>NZ_JANINP010000008.1 GCF_024508665.1 Sphingomonas sp. | reverse complement strand
GGGCTCCTGCGGTCAGCGTGTAGCTGACCGTCGCCAGCACCGTGTCCGCCGTGCCTTCTCCCGCGCCCTCGACGATCACGTCGCCTGCGTTGCGGACGTAATAGACGTCGTTGCCGGCACCTCCCTGCAGCGTATCGCCGCCGCCACCGCCGTCGAGCGTGTTGCTGCCCGCATTGCCGGTGATCATGTTCTGGCCGGCATTGCCGTAACCGTTGATGTTGCCGGTGCCGGTCAGCACCAAATTCTCGACATTGGCGCCCAGCGTGAAGCTCACCGAAGACCGCACCGTGTCGATGCCCTCGTTCGCGTTCTCGAACACCTGCACGCCAGCGTTGTTGACGATGTAGGTGTCGTCTCCTGCGCCGCCGTACAATTTGTCGGCCCCGCCACCGCCGTCCAGCGTATTCGCCGCGGAATTTCCGCGGATCACGTTGGCATTACCATCGCCGGTACCGTTGATCGCAGCATTACCGGTCAAGGTCAGGTTCTCGACATTGGTGAAGCTTGCCAGCGACGTGGTGATCGCGCTCTCGATCGTGTCGTTGCCTTCGCCGGCATTCTCGACAATCGCGTCGGCGCTGTCCCAGACATAGGTGTCATCGCCCAACCCGCCGATCAGCGTATCGGCGCCCGCGCCGCCTTCCAGGCGGTCGTTGCCGCCCTCGCCATATAAGGTGTCGTTGCCTTCCAAGCCGTACAGGCTCGACGGCCCCATCGCCGCGCGCGCGTCGATGACGTTGTCGAGCGCGTTGCCGGTACCGATGAACGAAGCGGTGCCGTCAAAGATCAAATTCTCGACATTGGCCGGCAGCGTATAGCTGGGCAGTGTGGTGTGGACGGCGTCGGTCCCTTCCGCGGCATTCTCGACTACCAGGTCGTGGGCAGAGTTAACGTAATAAGTATCGTTGCCGTCTTTGCCGTAGAAATTGTCATCCCCGGCGGTTCCGACAAAAGTCTCATTACGAGCCGTCAGGTCGATCAGCTCCAAGTGTCCGCCGCCATTTCCAAAGAAGTCTGCATATGTATCTGACAACGCTATATAATTTCCGTTATCAGAAACATGAATTTGATCGCCGGATCCAGCATGATTACCCGACAGCGTAACCGAAACATTATACTGGTCCATGAGCTGAGGACTGGTTCCGACCTTATATTTGGCAAGGACCCCGCTCTCTAGGTAAGCGTATAAATAGTCACCCCGCTTGTCGTAAGCCAAACCGTCGATCGGCCCGCTAAGCGCGATGGTGCCCGTTAGATGGAATGACAGGTCATACAAACGGACTGATGAATAATAGTCGAATATTGCGATTTGGCCAGCGGACTGACTTATCGCTTGGCTACCCCAATTATCCGCACTCGCTCTGCCGCCATACACGATACTACCCGTACGGTTATCATATACGGCGCCAGCGCTAAGGTCGATCTGGGCAATTAACGTCAGGTCCCCATCTCCGGTTAGAAAGGGACCCGCGACGGGCAACGACGTGAATACCCCCGTATCCAAATCCAATTTCTGGGTAGGTCCATCACTTACGATGGCCGTATGGGCATCGACGATCTGCACATCGGTAATGCCTGCCACATTTGTAGTGTAGTTCTGCACCTGTCCCGTTGCAGTCGAAACGCGATGGACGATGCCAGTAGTTGTATCCGTGTTTTCGGCGACAAGTAGAAACTTGCCATCTACCGACAGGCTCATACCCCCCAGAGCGGCGCCGACCGTCCAGGTCGTGATCAGGTTATGCGTCGCGGTATTGAAGACGTCGATATGGCCGTCGCGCTTGGCGACGTAGATCAGCGACTGATCCTTGCTGTACGTTACGCTCGCGACCCCGCCAGCCTCCAGCGTGTATGTGCTGTAGGCACTCGTCCCTGTATAAGTCGGCATTCATTCCCCCACACAACGTCCCGCGCGATTGCCCGGCCATCTCTCCCTGCGCCCGCGCTAGCTTAGCCTAACATACTGACAACGCAAACTGACTCAGTAACTCGATTGGGAAATAAAGTTCACGGGATACGGGTGTAACGATTTCGCCGCCACGGTGAGGACGCCACGTCATTCTTCTCCACGTCCTTGCGGCGATCCCGCGCCTAGTGGAGCAGTCCTCCAGCCCGTCTCGCACTGGAGCAATCACTCAAACGCCCGGAACTGAGACGCGTTGAGGTCGAAATCGCCGTCACGCGTCCATGCAGCCTTTAGGCGAGACCTTGCCTGACGCGAACAAATCTGGAGCAGATAGCTGCAGCCTACACATTCAGATGCGCGGCGCACGCGAGCGCAAGCTCAGGGGCGTCGCATCTCGCGACACGCTGACGGGGATGAGGGGTTGTCGGGATCGAGCAGCTCAAGCCTTGCGTTCGCGGCGGTCCCGGTTTCCCGCCGTCGCGGGAAACCGGTGATTGTTCAGTCCGTCCCTTTCGGCCCGTGCGGCCGTAACTGCCCCGGCGAGATAAAGCCCAAGGGCTGCAGCGACGCAGCGTCCTGCTTCATCGTCGCGGCGAGCTGTTCGTAGTCGCGCTCCATCTCCGCGGTCACCGATGCGCGCGAGTCGGTCAGGGCGTCCTCGAAATCGGCCATCGTCACGTGCTTGACGTCGATATTCTTGCGGAGCGCGATCAGGCCGGCGCGCCGGGTCAGGTCCTCGAGATCGGCGCCAGTGAAGCGGTCGGTGCGCGCGGCGATGCGATCGAGATCGACATCGTCGGCCAGCGGCATCTTCTGGGTCTGGATCGCCAGGATGCGGCGGCGGCCTTTCTCGTCGGGGACGCCGACATAGATCAGCTCGTCGAACCGCCCCGGACGGAGCAACGCCGGGTCGATCAGATTGGGCCGGTTGGTCGCGCCGATAACCACGATCGACTGCAATTCCTCCAGCCCGTCCATCTCGGCCAGGATCGTGTTGACCACGCGTTCGGTGACTTGCGGCTCGCCCAGGCCGCCGCCGCGCGCGGGAACCAGGCTGTCGAGCTCGTCGATGAAGATCACCGTCGGCGCGACCTGGCGGGCGCGGGCGAACAATTTGGCGATCTGCTGCTCGCTCTCGCCATACCATTTGCTCAGCAGGTCGGACGATTTGGTCGAGATGAAATTCGCCTCGGCCTCGCGCGCGACGGCCTTGGCCAGCAGCGTCTTGCCGGTGCCGGGAGGGCCATAGAGCAGGAAGCCCTTGGCCGGACGGATGCCCAGCCGACGGAACGCGTCGGGGTCCTTGAGCGGCAGTTCGACGCCTTCCTTCAACCGCATCTGCGCATCGTCGAGCCCGCCGACATCCTCCCAGCGGACGCGCGGCGCCTCGACCATCACTTCGCGCATCGCGGATGGCTGGACGCGCTTCAACGCGCCCAGGAAATCCTCGCGCGTGACGGCCAGCGTCTCCAGCACCTCGGCCGGAATCGTCCGGTCCTCGAGGTTGAGCCGAGGCATGATCCGCCGCACGGCCTCGATCGCCGCCTCGCGCGCCAGGGCGGCGAGATCGGCACCGACAAAGCCGTAGGTCGTGCGCGCAAGCTCGTTGAGATCGACGCGATCGCCGAGCGGCATGCCGCGGGTATGGATGGCCAGGATTTCGCGGCGGCCGCGCTCATCGGGGACGCCGACGACGATCTCGCGGTCGAACCGGCCGGGACGGCGCAACGCCTCGTCGACCGCCTCGGGCCGGTTGGTCGCGGCGATCACCACCAGATTGGTGCGTGCTTCCAACCCATCCATCAACGTCAGCAGCTGCGCGACCAGGCGCTTTTCCGCCTCGCCGGACACATTGCCGCGCTTGGGCGCGATCGAATCGATTTCGTCGATGAAGACGATCGACGGCGCGTTCTTGCTGGCTTCCTCGAAGACCTGGCGCAGCTTCCCTTCGGACTCGCCATAGGCCGACCCCATGATCTCGGGCCCGTTGATCAGGAAGAATTGCGCGTCGCTTTCGTTGGCCACCGCGCGCGCCAGGCGCGTCTTGCCGGTTCCGGGCGGGCCATGGAGGAGAACGCCCTTGGGCGGCTCGACGCCGAGCCGCTGGAACAATTCCGGATAGCGCAGCGGCAATTCGACCATCTCGCGCAATTGGTCGATCGTGTCGCCCATGCCGCCGATATCGTCATAGGTGACGTCGGCGCGCCGCGCGTCCTTCGGTTCCTCATATTCCGGGCGCAGCTCGATCTCGGTATTCTCGTCGACCAGCACCACGCCCTTGGGCACGGTCGAGATCACCGCGAGGCGGATTTCCTGCAGCGCATAGGCGGGCGCGCGGAGATATTGCGCGACATTGGGCGGAACGCCGTCCGGATCGATGCGCTGCTGCCCGGCGGTCGCGACGACATCGCCGGCGCAGAGCGGACGGCCGAAAAAGGTTCGCTTGAGCGCCGCGGTCGATCCCTGCAGGCGCAGATTCTGCTGCGCGGGGGCGAAGACGACGCGCGTCGCGGGCTTGGCCTCGGCCTTACGCACGTCGACATAGTCGCCCGACCCCGCCCCGGCATTGGCGCGCTGCAGGCCGTCGATGCGGATCAGCTCGAGCCCCTCATCCTCGGGATAGGGCGCGACGGCGCGGGCGGGCGTCGTCGACTTGCCGACGATTTCGATGATGTCGCCTTCGCCGATGCCCAATTGCGCCATCAGCGCGCGCGGAATGTGCGCCAGTCCGCGGCCGCTGTCCTCGGGCCGCGCATTGGCGACCTGAAGCTTGCGCTGGGGGGCGTCATCGCCGTCTGCCATGGGAATCACCTTGTTTCGCTAACGGAAGAATCGAGAGCGCGTGAGATAGTGACCCGGTTCCCGATACGCGAGAGGGCGGCTATCAGGCGGCCGCGAATCGAGACAAAAAAAGGCCGGACCCAAGGGCCCGGCCGGGAAAGTTTTTAGGAGAGGATGCCTGAAAGGCCCGCTCTATGTGCAGCGCAGCACGTTATTGTGCAAGTGCGAAATGAAACCGGTAACATGCATTTTTCGCAATCGACCCTTTCTTTCTGCGGAGAGGGGATGATACGGTTCCAAGCATCGGTATGTGACGCGATGCACAACCGACCGCGCTAAAAGAGGGGAGGCCCATGCGCCGTTTGCCACCGCTGACCGCGATCGAAGCCTTCGTCCAGGTCGCCCGAACCGGATCGGTCAAGGCCGCCGCGCAGGAACTCGCTTTGTCCGCGCCGGCGCTCAGCCGGCGGATCCAGGCGCTCGAACGCTTCATCGGCAAGCCGTTGTTCGAACGCCGGCACCAGGCCGTCGCGCTCAACAGCGACGGCGAACGATTGCTGCAGCAGATCGCGCCGGTGCTCGACCGCCTGACCGACGCGGTCGAATATATGACCAGCGGAGTCGAGGTATTGCGTCTGCGGTTGGGCGTGTTGCCGCTGTTCGCGTCGCAACGCATCTTTCCACACCTCGCGGATCTGCGATCCAGATATCCGCAGATCCATCTCGATATCGATACGGCCGGGCATAATATGGCGCGAGTCGGCGACGGGCTCGACGCCGCGATCGCGCTGGCGCGTGAGCCCGATCCCAGCCTTTATGCCAGGCGGCTCGATACCAATAACGTCTATGTGATCGGCGCGCGGACCATGCTCGAAGGGCCCGATCCGGTCACGCGCCCCGAACAGATCGAGAAGCTGACCGCGTTGATCCATCGCGACATGCCCGACACGTTCAGCGCCTGGCGCCACGCGGCGGGCCTCGACGAGCTCGAGCCGCTGGCGATCGATCATTTCGATTCGGGCGCGCTGATGCTCGAGGCGGCGGCGCAGGGCCTGGGCATCGCCTTCATGCACGAAAGCCATTTCGACGAGGCGCATGACCCGCGGCTGGTCAAATTGTTCGATATCGAGGTGGCCAGCCCGTACAGCTATTGGTTCGTCTGCCGTCCACGCGCGATGCAGCTGCGCCAGGTCAAATGGTTCCACGACTGGTTGGTCGAGGTGCTTGAGGCGTAAGAAGGTCGCGCGGCGCCTGCCGACGATCTGCCCATGCGGTTCAGTTCGCAGACGCCCCTCCCTGCAAGGGAGGGGTCGGGGGTGGGTGCGCGCGTCCGCGCGCCCAAAAAGACTCTTGAGTTCATCGCCAAAAACAGCGCCGGACGAGGCATCGAGCCTCGCCCAGCGCTTACCCACCCCTTAATTCCCTCCCTTGCAGGGAGGGGAAACCTACGCACTTACGCCGCGCGGGCCTTCAGGATCTTTCCCGGATTCGCCGGCGGCTCGCCCTTGGGCAGCGCGTCGATATGCTCCATGCCTTCGGTCACTTCACCCCATACGGTGTACTGGCCGTCCAGGAAGCGCGCGTCGTCGAAGCAGATGAAGAACTGGCTGTTGGCCGAATTGGGGTCCATCGTCCGCGCCATCGACGCGACGCCGCGGACATGCGGCTCACGCGAGAATTCGGCCGGCAGGTTGGGCTTGTCCGACCCGTGCATGCCGGTGCCCGTGGGGTCGCCACCCTGGGCCATGAAACCGGGGATCACGCGATGGAACACGACGCCATCGTAAAAGCCTTCATTGGCCAGCTCGGCGATGCGCGCGACATGCTGCGGCGCGAGATCGGGGCGCAGCTTGATGACGACATCGCCGCTATCCAGCGTTAGGGTCAGGGTTTCGGGGGTGTCGGCCATCATTTTGCTCCATGAATCGGGGAATTTGCGCTTGCCCTAAACTGCTCGGTGGGTGCTGGCAAACCGCGCGGAAACCGCGTACGGCGCCTGATATGGATATCCCGGTGCCCGAAAAAAGGTCAGACGATGAGCGAGACCGATCTGGCGCCCGTGGAAGGCGCCACCGAACTCGATGACGTCGCGGATCAGCTGGACGAGGACGACCGGCTGAAGCCCGAATTCGTGCGCGCGGTGCTCGACGCGGTCGAGGCCGGCGACAATGACGCCGCGCGCGCGCTGGTCGAGCCGCTACATCCCGCCGATATCGCCGATCTGTTCGAGCTGGCGCCGCACGAGGATCGCGGGCCGCTCGCCAAGGCGCTGACCGACCTGCTCGACGCCGACGTGTTCGCCGAGATGAACGATTATGTCCGCGAGGATTTGATCGACAGTCTCGAGCCGCAGGAAGTGGCGGACATCGCGTCGGAGCTCGATACCGACGACGCGGTTGCGATCATCGAGGACATGGAGCCGGCGGACCAGCGCGAGGTGCTCCGCGCGCTCGATCCCGACGACCGTGCCGCGATCGAGGAAGCGCTTTCCTATCCGGAGGAATCGGCCGGCCGCCTGATGCAGCGCGAGCTGATCGCGGTGCCCGAACATTGGACGGTCGGCCAGGCGATCGATTATCTGCGCGGCCAGGAAGAGCTGACCACCGATTTCTGGGAAATCTTCGTGGTCGATCCCGGGCACAAGCCGATCGGCACCTGTTCGCTATCGTGGATCCTGCGCGCGCCGCGCTCGGTCGCGATCGCCGACGTGATGAAGCGCGAACAGACCCTGATCCCGGTCGATATGGACCAGGAAGAGGTTGCGCTGCGCTTCCAGAAATATGCGCTGATCTCGGCGGCGGTGGTCGATGCCGCCGGGCGGCTGGTCGGCATGATCACGGTCGACGACGTCGTCCATATCATTCAGCAGGAAGCGGGCGAGGACATCACTCGCCTTTCGGGCGCGGGCGATGGCGACATCAACGAGCCGATCCGGCTTACCGTGCGGACGCGGCTGACCTGGTTGGTGGTCAATCTCGGTACCGCGATCCTGGCCTCGTCCGTGGTCGGGTTGTTTCAGGGGGAAATCGCGAAGTTCGCCTTGCTCGCGGTGCTGATGCCGATCGTCTCTGGCATGGGCGGCAACGCCGGGACACAAACGCTGGCGGTGGTGGTGCGCGCGATTGCCACCAATCAGCTGACCGATTCGAACACGGTCCGGATGATCCTGCGCGAATTCAGGATCGCGGCAGCCAACGGCGCGTCGCTGGGATTGCTGATCGGTGCCGGGACCTGGCTGATCTTCCATCGCGGCGACTTGGCGATCGTGATCGGCCTGGCGATGGTCATCAACAATCTGATCGCCGGGCTGTCGGGCGTGCTGATCCCGGTGACGCTCGATCGCTTCCGCATCGACCCCGCGGTGTCGTCGGCGGTGTTCGTGACGATGATGACCGATTGCATGGGGTTCTTCTCGTTCCTGGGGCTCGCCTTGCTCTGGGGGCTGTCTGGCTAGCCGGCCCGGGCGCCCTTGCCGACACGGCCGCGCCGTCCCATGTCGCTGCGATGCCGCTTCATCTGACCAAGGTCGCGTTCGGCGTGGCGAGCCTGGAGGCGTTCGTCGCGCGCTGGGCCGCGCGTGAGGGCGATCCGCCGTACGAGCTCGGCACGCGCTATCTGCCCAAGCGCTGGGAAGAAATTGCCGGGCAGGGATCCTTGTTCTGGATCCTCAAGCACCAGTTGGTCGCGCGCTCGCCGATCGTCGGGTTTGGCGAATTGCCGGGCGGCCGCACCGCGATCCGGCTCGATCCGCGCCTGGTCCTGGTCGAGGCACGGCCCAAGCGCGCGCACCAGGGTTGGCGCTATCTCGAAGGCAGCGACGCGCCACGCGATCTCGGCGCGGGCGGCGAAGGGGTCGGTGAGCTTCCTGCGGACATGATCGGGAAGCTTGCCGAACTGGGTTTGCTCTGATCTGCCACTGAAGTCGGCGTACTGACCGATGTTGGCAGATTGAGGCTACTAAATCTGTTCGAGGGGCGCGGGGGGTCTTGTCAATTGCGGACGCTCGCCAGAGCGTGCGATACGAAGACATGAAAACGACGCGACGATCAGTCTTGGGCGGCCTTGCGGCGACCGGCTTGGCTGTCGCAGCGCGATCAACTCAGGCTGGTCAGACGCCGCTTGATCTCTCTCGCCTTACGCCCGAGCAGCGAGCCAAATATGAGGCGATGCAAAGTCGAGCGATGACAGCCCTGGGATATGAACGGGTCACGGTCCCCGGCGCTAGCGCGCTTCTGGAATGGGAAAAGCTCAAAAGCGCGGGGCGCGGTTGGCCGATTATAATCGGCGGTGATGATGACCTAGAGCGAGTTGTAGATCAGTTCGCGATGGTGGACCCCGAAGTCTCCGGGCATCCAATTGCCGGTATGGAATTGCGTTCACCACAGGACGTTCTCACGGCGGCGTCTAAGCTCAGTTTTCCTCGCGATCTCAAGAATTGGGCGGGAGCATATAAGGCTGGCGATCTCAGAGCGCCGGAAGGTGATTGGCCGGGAAATGTCGGCGTGGGTTCTCCTGGCCCAAGTGTCGCGACCGACATCGTGAAAGGCGAGTTTCTTGAGCATGTGCACATTCTTCTAATCCCAACGACATACGGATGGGAGGTTCCCGCCTATTTGCGATGGGGCGATTGGAATGCATGCCCTCCACCCGAATATCACGTCGCCGCTTTGCGGGCGTGGCACAGCGACTTTGGCGCCGAACTGGTTGGAATGAACGGCGACACCATCAATCTGCGTGTGGCCAATCGACCGAAAAGCCGCGCGAAGGCGATGAAGCTTGCAAGGGAGCAGTACGGTTATTGCCCCGATATCGTAGATCAAGGCGTCGGAACAATCTCTGCTCTCGCTGCCACGCTCATGGCGTCGGAATGGTGGTATCTCTGGTGGGATTGAACACAGCCGCTAGACGTGTGCTTATCCCGATAAGGAGACCGTCGACAAATCACCGGTGATGGATTCGAAGCTTGGATGGCGCTTCACCCGCTTCGTCACGGCTGGGGGGCGACGCCGCACTCGATCGGCCCGACCGATTGGCCGCGGACGGTGCATTTCGGGTTGCCGGCGACCGCGATCAGGCCAAGGCCCTTGTTGGTCAGGTCGGCCAGATACCGCGCGCGTGCTCGCGTTTCGCCCGCGCCTTCGAGAGTGACGACGATCTCGCCCGCGTCGAGCGCCGTCGCGGCGATCGAGCCGCCGCCATTGGTCGAGAACCGAGCTCGGGCAGCGCGTCCGGCAAGCGAGACATTGCCGTTGCCGATCACGGTGACCACGACGTCATCGGCCTCGACGCCGCGCGCGTCGATCGTGCCGGCACCGGTGACCTGGAGATCGAGCCTGGTCGTACGGAGCGTGCCGGTAAGCGCCAGCCTGGCGCCGCCGACCAGAGTCGCGCCACGCACCGCCGGGGTGCGCAGGGTGATGACCGGTGGCGGTCCGCTCGCCTTGCCGCGCTCGCCCCAGCCCTGGCTGCCGTGGCGGACAGTCAGCGTGCCGCCGTTGACCGAGATGTCGAGATCGCCAAGCGCGCGGTCGTCGCCCGATGCGCTGGCGGCGGCGCCACCGGTGCCGACTTCGACTTGTACCGAATAGGGGCCATCCACCCGCACGCGGTCGAAGTTGGTGACGACATAGCTGCGATCGGCGGCATGAGCCGGCGCGGCGGACGCAATCAGCGCGAGAATGAAGGGGCGGCGGAGCATGGGTGCGAGCATCGCACCGCCCCGCCGCCTTATGCAAGCGGCGTCAGAGTCTTTGCAGCTTCGCTGAACCGAAACCCTCAGCTGCAGCTGACCTCGCCCGATCCCATCTTCGACGTGGTGCATTTGGCGCCGCCGGTCAGGGTGACGTCGCCCGATCCCATCACGCTGACATTGGCCGTGCCGTTGACCGCGGCGGTGACGCCGCCCGAGCCCATGACGTTGACGCTGGCCTGGCCGAGCGACAATTTGGGGGCGGTGATATCGCCCGATCCGGTGACCGAGAAGGATCCGGTCCTGGCGCTGCCGGCGGTGCCCAGATTGCCCGACCCGGTGACCGACAAAGCGACCGCCTGGACGCTGAGCGATCCGATATTGAGGTCGCCCGATCCCGTCGCGCTGGCCTGGAACTTCTCGCCATCGACATGATCGACCGCCATGTCGCCCGATCCGGTGGTGCTGGCCGCGGTCATGCGTGGCATGGTGATGTAGATCTTGGCGCCTCTGCGCTCGCCACCCCAGCTGAAGCTGCGCTCCTTGCGGCGCACCTTCAGCGTGTCGCCTTCCTTCACGATTTCGAGCTTGTCGAGGATCTTGGGATCGCCCTCGGCCCGGACCGAGAAGTTCGACCCGACACGGACGTCGACATCGTCCGGCCCGGCCGCATCGACTCCGGTGAAGCCGTCGACGGCGAAGGTGCGGTTGCCGCCGGTACCGCTGGGTGGAGTGCCTTCCGACCGGGCCGTGCCCGAACAGGCGGCGAGCGGAAGCAAGGCGAGCAGCATGTAGCGGTTCATGAGATCCTCCATTGTGTGTTGTATAGATAACACACCACCAACGGGCCCGCAACGAAAAAGGGCGGCCCCGCGGGACCGCCCTCTTTTATCAAAGACTTGATCCGGAAGTTAAGCCGGAACCTTGTCCTTGTTATGGATCGCCGCGGCCTTACGCAGGATGTCGAGGATCTTCTCCAGCGCACCCTTTTCGTCGGTCTCTTCCATCGCGGCGAGTTCGCGGGCGAGGCGGGACGCGGCAGCCTCGAAGATCTGACGCTCCGAATAGCTCTGCTCGGGCTGGTCTTCGGCACGGAACAGGTCGCGGACCACTTCGGCGATCGACACCAGGTCGCCCGAATTGATCTTCGCTTCATATTCCTGCGCGCGGCGCGACCACATGGTCCGCTTGACCTTGGGCTTGCCCTTGAGCGTGTCGAGCGCTTCGCGGAGCGTCTTGTCCGAGGACAGCTTGCGCATGCCGACGCTCTCGGCCTTGTTGGTCGGCACGCGGAGCGTCATGCGCTCCTTCTCGAACCGGAGCACGTAAAGCTCCAGCGTCATGCCGGCGATTTCCTGCTTCAGAAGTTCAACGACACGGCCGACGCCGTGCTTGGGATAAACAACGTAATCACCGACGTCGAAGGACAGCGCCTTGGCAGCCATGTAACTTCAACCTTTCACTTGGAATGTCGCCCGAATAAACGCACGACGCCCGGACATGGCGCCGGCAGGGCTTGATTGGATGTGTGTGTCTCCACACGAGAGACTCGGAAAGGGGCTCTCGTCCTGACCTATTTAACACAGTCGTAATAAAATTACCAGCCCGACGTCGTTTTCATACGACGCGCGCCCGACCTATAATGGGTACGGCCCCGTCCCATTGCTGGGCGGGGCCGACATAATTTCGATCGACAGGCTGGTTAGGCTCAGTCGCCCTGGCCGGGTTCGGGCGAGAAATACTTGTCGTATTTGCCTTCTTCGCCCTTGTGTTCGTCGGCATCGGCCGGAGTCTGGTCGTTCTTGCGCGTGACGTTGGGCCATTGGCTGCTGAACGTGTTGTTGAGCTCGAGCCACTTTTCGAGGCCACTCTCGGTATCCGGCAGGATCGCCTCGGCCGGGCATTCGGGCTCGCACACGCCGCAGTCGATGCATTCGCTGGGATTGATGACGAGCATGTTCTCGCCTTCGTAGAAACAGTCGACCGGACACACCTCGACGCAGTCCATATACTTGCAGCGGATGCAGGCGTCGGTCACGACGTAGGTCATTTCTGGCTCCCCAGGAGTACGGTTTGGGCCGTGCTATGCGCGTGTTCCGCGCCCGTCAATCAATCGCGGCTTTCTGCGAGACGTTCTTAAGTTGTCGGCTCCCCACCCGCCTGGAGATCCTGATAGCAACGCTGTGCTTCGGAAGGCGGGCCGCGCCGAACGGGGAGCGCTTCGATCCGGATGGTGCGGACCTCGCCGCGATGCGTGACGAAGGTCAGGATATTGCCCAGGCGCACCGGCGCCGCGGCGCGGTCGATCGGGCGGCCGTCGATTCTCATATGCCCCTCCTCGGCGAGCGCCTGTGCGAACGGGCGCGTCTTCACGATCCGTGCGAACCAGAGAAACTTGTCGAGACGCATTGTCCGATCGGCCAGCCTGTCAGCCATCGAGCATTCCGGCGAGCGCGGCGAAGGCATTGTCGCGCGGCGGCGGCTTGGGCTTGGCGTTGGGCGTCAGTCCCTGCCACATCCAGCGCGGCTTGCCGTCCTCGCCCGGCCGCGCGGCGCGAAAGCCGAGCTGCGCCATCAACCGCGCCAGCGTGTCGGGCTGGATTCCCATCGAGGTCGCAAGCGCCGCGTCGGGCGCGAATGGTGCCCGCCCCTTGCGGGAATCGTGCGCGGCGCGCGCGATACGCTCGACCAGGTCGATCCGCACGGCCTGCTGGCCGAGCGGACGAAAGCCGTAAGGCAGGTCGGCGCCCGGCGCGTTGCGCGGCAACACGGTCGCGCCGTCGCGCGGGCCATCGGCAAGCCGCATCAGCATCCGCCGCCAGCGCGCGGGACCAGGCTTGAGCAAGGTGGGCGCGAACAGGTCGAGCGTGCCGATCGTCACCCCCATCTTGTGCAATTTCTTGCGCGCGGCGGGGTCGAGCGCCTCGACCTGCGCGCCGATCGCGCGGCGCGGCAGCAATCCGCCGGCATCGAGCAGCGCCCCCGCGACCGCGCGAAGCGGCGCGCCGGCGGCAGCATCGCGCAGGCAGCCGTCGAGCGCGCCGAATACCGGCAAATGGCGCGCCAGCTGATCGGCGACCCAGCGGTCCAGTCGCGCTTGCACCGCTTTGCGGAGCGCCGGGTCGAGCGCCTCGACCGCGCGGTCCAGCACGACGCGCGGCTGGGCGAGATTGGCGCCAGGGGCCAGTTCGGCCACCCCGACGCCGCGCCATTCGATCCGCGGAAAGGACAAAGCGAACTCCTCGTCGTCCGATTCCGCCAGTTCGCGGCCGCGCTTCGCGAGCTCGGACCCCAGCCTTTTCTCCGCCGCGGCGAGCAACAGCCGCTTGTCCGCATGCCGCGCATCGGCGGCGACGGAGAAGCGGAATCCCTCGAGCGTGCCGATCGGATGGTCCTCGACCAGCACTTCGCCTTCCTCGCCGATCACTACCGGCAGCGCGCCCGAATCCTTGCCGATCTGGCGTAGCAATACGGTCGTCCGCTTGTCGACGAAGCGTTGGGTCAGGGACGCGTGCAAAGCGTCGGACAAGCGCTCCTCGACCGCCGCCGTGCGCGCCGCCCAATGTGCCGGATCGGCCAGCCAGTCGCCGCGATGCGCGATATAGGCCCAGGTGCGGATCGCAGCGATGCGGCCGGCGATCGTCTCGACATCGCCGGTGACGTCGTCGAGCCGCGCGACCTGGTCGGCGAACCAGGGCGCGGCGATATGACCATTGCCGGAGCTCAGATCGTCATAGAGGCGCGCGACCAGCCGCGCATGCGGATCGACCCCCAGCTTGCGGAAATCGGGCACGCCGCAGGCCGCCCATAACCGCGCGACCTGCCCCGGCGATCGCGCGCGGTCGCGGACGGCTTCGTCCGCGGTCAGTCGCTTGAGCACCGCGAGATCGGTCGCGACGGGTGCTGCGCGCAGCACGCGATTGTCGGGCTTGGCTTCCAGGCTGGCGATCAGCGCGTCGACCGAGCTGCAATCCGGTTCGCCGTCGCGCCAATAGAGGAAGTCGAGCTTGGGAAAGTGGTGATGCTCGATCGCGTGGATTTCCTCGGGCGTGAACGCGCCGGGGCCGTCGGCGGTCAGCGCGCCGAAGGTGCCGTCGCGCTGATGCCGCCCGGCACGCCCGGCGATCTGCGCCATCTCGCTCACTGTCAGTCGGCGCTGGCGATGGCCGTCGAACTTGGTCAGGCTGGCGAAGGCGACATGGTTGACGTCCATGTTGAGCCCCATGCCGATCGCGTCGGTGGCGACCAGATAATCGACCTCGCCGGCCTGGAACATCGCGACCTGGGCGTTGCGCGTGCGCGGGGACAAGGCGCCCATCACCACCGCGGCGCCGCCGCGCAGGCGCCGGATCATCTCGGCGACGGCATAGACTTCCTCTGCGCTGAACGCGACGATCACCGAGCGCTTGGGCAGTCGCGACAGCTTGCGCGCGCCAGCATAGGACAAGGTCGAGAAACGCGGGCGATTGACGATCTCGGCGTCGGGGATCAGCGCCTTGACCATCGGCCGCAATGTCTCGGACCCCAGGATCATCGTCTCCTCCCGCCCGCGCGCGCGCAACAGACGGTCGGTGAAGACATGGCCGCGTTCGGGGTCGGCACCCAGCTGCGCCTCGTCGAGCGCGACGAAAGCAAGGTCTCTCTGGAACGGCATGCTCTCGGCCGTGCACAGGAACCAGCGCGCGTCGGGCGGTACGATGCGTTCCTCGCCGGTGATCAGCGCGACCTGCTTGGCGCCCTTCAACTTGACGACGCGGTCATAGACTTCGCGCGCCAGCAACCGCAGCGGGAAGCCGATCATCCCGCTCGAATGACCGCACATCCGCTCGATCGCGAGATGCGTCTTGCCGGTGTTGGTGGGCCCGAGCACCGCGGTGACCGGGGACGAGAAGGCACGCATGACGGCCTATAGATCGTCGCCAAGAGCGGTTGGCGCAAGCGCGAGTTGACTGAGCGATGATAGTCGCGCCCGTTTGAAAACTCGCGGTAGAGCGAGTTTTAAGACGGTGCCGGCCCGCTCTCCCACCCGACCTCCCATAGAATAAGCTGATTGGGAGGTCGGGTGGGGGAGCGGCCGGCACCGCGAAATGCGCCCGCCGGCGCATTTCCAAACAGACTCTTGCGAGTCCGTAAGTAATCATCCCTAAGGCAAGTCACCGCAGCCAAAAGTTCCCGGATTCGCCGGTACTTGGAATAGTTCCGTGCCAAATGGGATTTATCCCTCGCGCTGCACGGCTTGCCGCACGGATTGATGCTCAACACGGCGGTTAAATTGACTTTAACGCCCTGTCGGCAGAGTGATTCGTCAGCGCCGGGGGTGGATCGGCGATTACGTAACGGGGTCGTTTCGTCGTGTTTCTGCGCAGTGAGCATTATGAGCAATCGGGTGGCGCCGCCCCCAGCTCGTCCGGCAACGCGCTGGTCCTCACCACCGACCTCTCTTTCGCCGACCGCCTGCGCGCGACCATGGCGCAGATCGACTGGACGCCGGATCTCGGCGCGCGCATCGGATCGCGCGACTGGTTCCGCGGGCTGGCCACCTGCACCGCGCTGATCGGCGCGTGCTGGGCTTTGTCGCCGGGTATCGGCCAGCCGCTGGTCGCCGCGTCGGCTTTGCCACTCAAGGGCAAGGCGTGGGAAAATGCCCGCGCGCAATCGATCGCGCCGCTCGCCTTCGGCGCCGATACCGGTCAGCGCATGGCGGCGACCGACCTGGTGCGGCCGCTGGCCGAAACGCCCGACCGCCCGACCCAGGCCTTTGCCTCGGCGATGAGCGATGGCGACAGCCTGGCGGCAGTGCTGCGCCGCGCCGGCGCCGCCAAGACCGATATCGCGCGCGTGACCGATCTGGTCGCCGGCGCGCTGCCGCTCGATCAAATCCGCCCGGGAACGCGGTTCGAGGGCGTGCTCGGCCGCCGCGCGAAGAAGAGCGATCCGCGTCCGCTCGAGCAATTGAGTTTCCAGCCGGCGTTCGATTTCCGCCTGACGATCAGGCGCACCGCCAACGGCCTGACCATGGATCGCCAGGCGATCGCGGTCGACGACACGCCGCTGCGCATCCAGGGCCTCGCCGGATCGAGCCTGTACAAATCGATGCGCGCCGCCGGCGTGCCCTCGACCGTCGCCGCCGATTATATCAAGGCGATCGCGACGCGGATCTCGGTCGGCAGCGATGTCGCCTCGGACGATACCTGGGACGTCATGCTGTCGCAGCGCCGCGCCGCGACTGGTGAAGTCGAGCTCGGCAAGATCCTGTTCGCGGGGCTCGATATGGGCCGCCGCAAGGTCCAGCTTGTCAAATGGAGCCGCAACCAGGACGAGGATGAGGATGGCGGCAACGGCCATGGCGATTGGTACGACGCCAGCGGCCAGACCGAGCGCCAGGGCTTCATGGGCCTGCCCGTCGCTGGCCGGATCAGCTCATCCTTCGGCATGCGGATGCACCCGATCCTCGGCTATTACCGGATGCACAAGGGCATCGACATCGCCTGCGCTTATGGCTCGCCGGTCTATGCTGTCTTCGACGGCATCGTGAATTGGGCCGGCTATAAAGGCGGCTATGGCAGCTTCGTCGGCATTCAGGCGCAAGGCGGCGGGGTCGGTACTGGATATGGCCATTTGAGCCGTGTGCTGGTGCGCAACGGCCAGCGCGTGCAGCGCGGCCAGATCGTCGCCTATTCGGGCAATTCGGGCCTGTCGACCGGGCCGCATTTGCATTTCGAAGTCTATCGCAGCGGCCAGGTAGTCAATCCGCGCGGCTTCTCCTTCTCGAGCGTCGCGGCGCTGACCGGCGCGGCCTTGCGCGCGTTCAAGTCGCACGTGTCCGAATTGCTGTCGGTCCATCCGGGCACGGCGCGCAAGGCTGGCTAACCCTATCCGGTGCTCCTGCGGACGCAGGAGCCCAGGATCCCAAGCGATTTCCTAAGTAACTCTGGGCTCCTGCTTTCGCAGGAGCGCTGCGGATAGCCGATGGGTTTGCCCGATCAGCGCCCCTGCGAGCGCCAGCGACGGATGGTGCGGCCGATGATCTGATCCTCGCCGCCCGTTTCACGCCACAAGTCGGAGAACATCGGATCGTCCGACGCCGGGCGCTTGTTGTTCTCCAGTCCGTCGAATGCGACGCGGATCGGGATCGCGACGCCTTCGCCGCAGATGATGCACTCGCGGTTGCGCAAGGCCGGGATCGCATCGAGGAAGCCGCGCGCACCTTCGGGCATCGCCGCGCGGACGAACGCCTGGTCGCGATCGTTGTTGAGGCGCATCGAGATGATCGTGCCGCATTGCGACAGCACGCCTTCGGCCAGATCCGATGGGCGCTGCGTGATAAGGCCCAGGCTAACGCCGTATTTGCGGCCTTCCTTGGCGATGCGGCTGAGGATCTTGCCGACCGAGGATCCGTCGGCGTTGCGCTCGTTGGGGATGTAGCGGTGCGCTTCCTCGCAGACGAGCAGGATCGGGCGCCGCGCTTCGTTGCGCGACCAGATCGCGAAATCGAACACCATGCGCGACAGGACCGCGACCACCACCGAGGTGATCTCGCTCGGCACGCCCGACACGTCGATGATCGAGATCGGCTTGCCGTCGCCGGGCAGGCGGAACACGCGGCTGATGAAATCCTGCATCGTGTCGGCGACGAGCATGCCGGAGAACATGAAGCTGTAGCGCGGATCGGCCTTGATCTCGTCGATCTTGGTCTTGATCCGCAGATAGGGCGCGGTGTCGCCGGCGCGGTCCATCTTGCCCATTTCGAGCTGGATCAGATTGGTGAGGTCGCTGAGCAGATACGGCACCGGAGCGTCGACCGTCAGCTTGCTGATCTCCTGCCCCAGTCGTCCCTTGGCGCGCGCGGCGAGCAGGCATTTGGCCAGGATGTCGGCGTCGATCTGACGTTCGGAATTGGACGTTGTCAGGAACACTTCGCAATGTTCCTCGAAATTCATCAGCCAATACGGCATCTGCAGGTTCGAGACGTCGTAAATCGCGCCGGTGGTCTGGAATGCCGCCGAATATTCACCATGCGGATCGACCATCACGATATGGCCCTGCGGCGCGAGCTCGCAGATCTTGTGCAGGATCAGCGCGGCGCTGGTCGATTTACCGGTACCGGTCGATCCGAGCAGCGCGAAATGCTTGCCGAGCATCGCGTCGACATAAAGCGAGGCGCGAATGTCCTTGGTCGGATAGACCGTACCGATCTCGACATTGGCGCGATCGTCGGCGGCGTAGATCTGCTTGAGATCCGCGGTCGATACCGGAAACACCGCTGCGCCCGGAGAGGGATAGCGCGTGACGCCGCGGCGGAACTTGTAGAGCTTGCCGGTCAGCCGCTCTTCATCGCCTTCGCCGAGAAAGTCGATCTGCGCCAGGGTGCCGGCCTCGACCAGGCGCAGCGACCGGATATTGGCGATCATCCAGCAGGCGCCGACGCGGATCTTGACCTGCGCGCCGACCGAGCCTGCCGATGCCAGCACCGGATCGGGGCTGCCGGCATAGCTGGCGATGGCGTCGGAATCCAACAGCACCTGGCCACCCGAACCGGCAATCTCGATCAGGCCCCCGATCTCGCTGCCCAGGCTCGATGCGGGAGTCGGCGCGGCGGCCTCATCGGCTGTCGCTCGCGCGAACGCGTTACCGCCCAGCATTTCGGTCATCGCAATCCCCTGGTCACTTAGCGGGCCGCTATGGCCGATCAGGAGTAAATATTGGGTTTGCTAGCGTTCCCAAAGGAGGGTGGGGCGTGCTTGGCCTCGGTCGACCTGTCCCGTCATGCCGGACTCGTTCCGGCATCCAACGTGCCGGTAAGCGAGAAGAATGAGGCTCGAGGGCTTCCCGTGCCCCACGATGGACCCCGGTACGAGGCCGGGGTGACGGAAACCGGACGCCGTCCAAATGCCTTCAAACCCGCCGCGCGATATAGCCCGCGCCCCAGCCGAACAGCACCGACAGCGCCACCGCGACCAGCCCGTAGGCGATCGAACTTCGCTGCGCCGAGCGTGCGACGAATCGCTCGAACCCCGATTTGCGGATGTCGATATCCCTGGTCGCGACTGCCAGCACGTGCCGGTCGCGGATCAGAAAAGTCTCGGCGGTGAAGCGCCCGACCGGCACGCGCGCGGGGATGTTGACGCGGGCACGGTACAGCACGCCGTCGCTGATCTCGACCGCATTGGGCTGCTCGTAATAGAGGCCGGACCGGCGCTTGAGGTCGACCAATCCCCGCGCGAAGCGATCCTGCGCGTCCTGCGGCGCGCTCGATGCGGGGGACAATTGCAGGCTGTCGAGACCGAGTTCGTAGATCGCGCGCGTGCGGCTATCGACCACCTGACCGATCGGACGCGACGACACCATGCCGTAGAAGCTGGGCGCCGAGCGATAGCGCAGCCGCGACGCGTTGACCCAGATGCCGGCGATCTTTTCCTTTTCGCGCACCAGGATCGACTGCGTCGGGCCCTTGACCACGACGACGATGTCGGTCGGCGCATCGTCGTCGGGCAATCGCCCGCCGGGATAGAGGATCGCGCCGAACAGCAGCAGGTCGGCGCCGGTGAACGAATAGGCGATCTCGATCTGGCGCTGCGAGACGTCGGGGACCAGCACCGGTTTCGATACGGGCTTGGCTTGCCCCATCAGCAACGGCGCGGCGGCCAGCGCGACGGCGCCGCGGACCTTCAAGACAGTTCCACCGAATAGATTTCATCCGGCCGCCAGCCGAGGCCGATCGCGATGCGCACGCCGACCAGCAGCACGAGCACCGCAAGCGCGAGGCGGAGATATTCGGGCTTCACCCGCGCCGCGAAGCGCGCGCCGAGCTGTGCGCCGGTCACCGACCCGATCAGCAGCAGCACCGCGAGCACGATATCGACCGCCTTGGTCGTGGTGGCATGGACCATCGTCGCCCAGGCGGTGACGAACAGCGTCTGGAACAGGCTGGTGCCGATGACGACCTGGGTCGCCATGCCGAGCAGATAGATCATTGCCGGGACGAGGATGAAGCCGCCGCCGACGCCGAGCAGGATGGTCAGGATGCCGACGCCGAACCCGAGCAGCAACGGCGCGAGCGGCGAGACGTAGAGTCCCGAGCGATAGAAACGCATCCTGAGCGGGAGCGCGGCGACCAACGGATGGTGGCGCCGCTTGCGCGCGGGCGGCGGCGCTCCGCCGCGCGCGGCGAGGATGTACCGGATCGATTCCCTGGCCATGGTCGACCCGATCCAGCCGAGCATCAGCACATAGATGACCGCGATGACCGTATCGATCTGCCCCGTGCGCTGGAGAATGCGGAAGATCCACGCGCCGACGCCGGACCCGACGAACCCGCCCGCGACCATTAGCCCGCCCATCTGGAAATCGACCCCGCGCCGCTGCAGGTGCGCGAACACGCCGGAGACGCTTGCCCCGGTCACCTGGCTCGCCGATGATGCGGCGGCGACCGTCGGCGGGATGCCATAGATGATCAGCAACGGCGTGGTCAGGAACCCGCCGCCGACCCCGAACATCCCCGACAACAGCCCGACGAACAGCCCGAGCGCGACGATCACCAGCGCGTTGACCGACATGTTGGCGATGGGGAGATAGAGGTCCACCTGGCTACGTTAGACGCAGGTTGGGGCGGGTGGAAGGCGGTTGGCGGCGAGAAGGCGGCAACACGATCGTCGGGGCCTGAGAATGGATCGCCGACACCGTTCAGGCGGGAGTCGCGCCAGCCTTCCACATCAATAGGGGTCGCGGCGATAAGACGGTCGAGCGCCTTGGCTCCCGTCGCCCGGGTCGGCCTGTCCTGCGAGCCGGTTCCGATCTGGCCAGCCCGCATCCGCACGGACGCGGGCTGGGCGCAATGCGTCAAGCGGTGAGAGGATCGAAGAACATATAGAGCGCGGCGATCTTGCCATCGCGGGCCAGGATGAAGTCGGTGCCCGCATAGGCTGGCGGCTCTCCCGGCTTGCCGGACGTCCATCTCGCGCGGCCGGCCGTGCCATGGACCTCTTCCGGCGTGCCGAGCAGCGCGTAGCGAAAATCGGGATGCGTCGCCCGGATCGCGCCGGCATTGCGGTCGATCGCATCCCGGCCGCGATGGATGCCGTCGGGCGCGTAGAAGACGCCGTCCTCCGCCCAGAGCTCGTCGATGGCTGCCCGCCGCCGCTGCGCATCGCCCTCGCCGAATACGTCCTGAAGGTTGCGGGTCAGAAGCGTAGCAATGCTGTTGGTCATGATGATCTCCTCAATTGTGTCGACCCCGGTCAGATCTGGGCCTGACCGCCGTCGACGAAGAGTTCGACGCCGTTGACGAAGCTGGCGTCGTCCGAGGCAAGGAAGAGCACGGCCTTGGCGATCTCCTCGGGCTGGCCGACGCGGCCGGCCGGGATCAAGCTCGCGAGATATTCCTTGGTCCCGGCGGCCTGCTCGCCACCGCCGAACAGCTCATTCAGCCCCTCCGTGTCCGTCACGCCCGGGCTGATCGCATTGACGCGAATATGACGATCCTTGAGGTCCAGGATCCAGTTGCGAGCGAAGTTGCGCACCGCCGCCTTCGTCGCGGAATAGACGCTGAACGCGGGCGTTCCCGATATGCTGGTGGTGGAGCTGGTCAGGATCACGGATGCGCCGTCCTTGAGCAAGGGGAGCGCCTTCTGCACCGTGAACAGGACCCCTTTCACATTGGTATCGAACGTGCGCTGATAATGCTCCTCGGTGATCGCACCGAGCGGGACCATCTCGCCGCCGCCGGCATTGGCGAAGACGACATCGATCTGCGCGTGCTTCTGTTGAACCGCGTCATACAGCCGATCGATATCGGCAAGGTTCGACATGTCGCCGCGGACGCCGGTGACGCGTCCGCCGATCGCCGCGATCGCCGCATCCAGCGCTTCCTGGCGGCGGCCGGTGACGAATACCGACGCGCCTTCGGTGGCGAAGGCCTTGGCGGTCGCCAATCCGATGCCGGTCGTGCCGCCGGTCACGATCACGACTTTGTCCTGGAACCTGTTGCTCATCGTCTGTCTCCTCGAATTTTGCGGACTATCCCGTTGCGACGGAGATGAGATGAGAACGATAATGCGAGTAGTCGGCAATTCTGCTACTCAGCGTTCCATCAGAGGAACGATAATGCGCACCGACTTGAACGATCTCGCCTATTTCGCCGAAGTGGTCGCGCATGGCGGTTTCGCCGCCGCTGGTCGCGCGCTGCACGAACCCAAGTCGAAACTCAGCCGTCGCGTCGCGGCGCTCGAGGAACGGCTCGGGTTGCGCTTGATCGAGCGGTCCAGCCGGCGCTTTCGCGTCACCGATACCGGCCAGGCCTTTTACGAGCGCTGCCGCGCAATGATGGCCGAGGCCGAACAGGCCGAGGCCCTCGTCCTTCGGGCGCAGGCCGAGCCGCACGGACGGATCCGCTTCAGTTGCCCGACGGGTATGATCGAACCGATCACCGGCCTGCTCGCCTCATTCTTGGCCAAATACCCCAGGGTTCGCCTCCAGCTCGTCGCCACCGACCGCGCCGTCGACCTGATCGAGGAGCGGATCGATTTGGCCCTGCGCGTCCGTTCAGAGCTTACCAGCGACGCCGCGCTGACCATGCGCTCGCTCGGCCTGTCGACGCGAATCCTGGTCGCGAGCCCGCAACTCGCCCAGCAAATCGGATCGGTGGAGCAATTGGCGGCGTTGCCGGCGCTGTCGACCAGCGATGATGCCGATGTCGCCGATTGGCATCTGGAAAGCGATGACGGCCGCACGCGGGTCGTGCGGGTCGAGCCGCGAATGGGCTGCGGCGACATGGCCGCGGTACGGAATGCCGTCATCGCCGGGCTGGGTGTCGCGATCCTGCCCGACCATGTCTGCCGCGAGGCGTTGCTCGCCGGGCGGCTGGTGCGGGTGCTCCCCGATTGGCGGGGCCTGCAAGGCATCGTCCATCTCGTCTTCACGACGCGCCGAGGCCTGCCGCCGGCGGTGCGGGCGCTCATCGATCACCTGGCTGCCGATTTTCCTCGCGACATCGTCACGCGCTGAACAGCGGGCGGCTTTCGGAAATTCGCGATAGGCAGCCCAAGGCCGTTCATGGTGCGATGCAGCCGGCAATGATCATGCGACGATCGACGCGATGATCACCTTCGCAATGGCCCGCGCCTTGTCCGCCGGTTCGAACGAGGCGAGACCCGGTCAAACCAGAGTGGTTTGCAGCGCCGACCCTGAGACCGGCGCGTTATCGAAGTCCAGCACGACTCGCCCTTCGATCTCGCCGCGATGCATCCGTCCGAACACGTCGTTGATGTCGTCGAGCGTTTCGGTGGCCACGGTGGCCCGCACCTTGCCCTGTGCGGCAAAGTCGAGCGCCTCCTGAAGATCCAGCCGGGTTCCGACGATCGAGCCGCGCACCGTAATGCCGTTGAGCACGGTATCGAAGATCGATAGCGGAAAGTCGCCGGGAGGCAGTCCGTTGAGCGACACGGTTCCGCCGCGCCGGACCATGCCCATCGCCTGCTGGAACGCCTTGTTCGAGACGGCGGTCACGAGCACGCCCTGTGCGCCGCCGATCTCCTTGCGGATGAAGGCGGCGGGATCGGCGTCGAGCGCGTTGACCGTGAGCTGGGCGCCGAGTCTGCGGGCGAGATCGAGCTTGGCATCGTCAATATCCACCGCAACGATATTGAGGCCCATCGCCTTGGCATATTGCACGGCCATGTGCCCCAGCCCGCCGATACCGGAGATCGCCACCCAGTCGCCTGGCTTGGTGTCGGTGACCTTGAGGCCCTTATAGACCGTTACCCCAGCGCAGAGCACCGGCGCGATCTCCACAAAGCTCACATTGGCGGGCAGGTGGCCGACGTAATTGGGATCGGCGAGCACATATTCGGCGAAGCTGCCGTTCACCGAATAGCCGGTATTCTGTTGGCTCTCGCACAGCGTCTCCCAGCCGCCGAGGCAATGCACGCAATGGCCACAGGCGGTATAGAGCCAGGGCACGCCGACGCGATCTCCCTCCTTCACATGCGTCACGCCTCGTCCCACGGCGACGACGTGACCGACGCCTTCATGGCCGGGGATGAAGGGCGGTTTCGGCTTTACCGGCCAGTCGCCTTCGGCGGCATGGAGATCGGTGTGGCATACTCCGGCGGCAGCGACCTTGACCAGAATCTGGCTGGGTCCGACCTCAGGCACCGCGACCTCCTCGATCACGAGCGGCTTTCCGAACTCGCGGACGACAGCCGCTTTCATGGTTTTCAACATGATTGAACTCCTTCAGCTTGGCGCGTCAAAACGCCGCGTCGATGTCGACGACGTCGATCAGCTTGTGATTGACGAATTCCTTGATCCCGAGCCCGAGCATGTGCCGGCAAACCGACGGGTTCTAAATTGTGGTTATTACGGATCTTCCGGAGATTCTCAGGCGGACAGCGCCGGAGGCTAGGCTTTATCCTCCCGACAGCCGGTGCAACCATCCACATCTCTGCCGTCGAAAATGGATGCGCGGCAAGCGGACCGGAACCGCGATTGTCATGCGATCGCAACCGAAACGACGCGAAAACGGCATCATGCGGAGGCACAGGCGCCTCTTTCTGCGCTGCAGCAACGTCCATAAAAAGGGGCCGCCGTGATCCGTTCGACTACCAGCCTGTTCGCGCTTGCCGGCGCACTGTTTTGCGCCGACGCGGCGTCCGCCCAGACCGCCGTGGCGGATACGAGCGCGACGCAACCCGACGATAGGCCGGCCGGCGCCGGGCAGTCCGACACTGCCCAACCCGACGACGCCGCCACGATCGTGATCACCGGCAGGTCGACGCGCTCGTCGACCGAGCTTCCCGGTACCGAAATGCAGAAAATCCTGCCTGGCGTCTCGCCGTTGAAGGCGATCCAGACGCTGCCCGGCGTGCTCTACATCACTGCCGACCCCTGGGGCTATAACGAGCAGAACGCGCAGATCTTCATCCATGGCTTCGCCGCCAACCAACTCGGCTATACGATGGACGGCATTCCACTCGGCGACCAAAGCTATGGCAATTATAACGGCCTGTCGCCGCAGCGCGCGGTGATTTCGGAGAATGTCGGCCGCGTCGTCGTGTCGACCGGCGCCGGCGACCTCGCCACCGCGTCGAACAGCAATCTTGGCGGCACGGTCGAAACCTATTCCTCGGCGCCGCTCGACACATTCGGCATCCAGGCGGCGCAGACCTTCGGCAGCTATGGCACCTCGCGCACCTCCGTGCGGATCGACACCGGCGCGTTCGGCGTCGACGGCAACACCTCCGCCTACCTCTCGGCGGCGCGACAGCACGCGCGCGCGTGGGATTTCAACGGCATCCAGGGCGGCTGGCAGGCGAACGGCAAGTTCGTCAACGACGGCAAGGCCGGAAAGCTGACGCTCTATTTCGACTATAACGACATGACCCAGCCGAACGAGGACGCGACGACGTTCTTCAAGCCCTCGGCCGGAGGCGCGCCGGCGACGCCGGTCCAGCTCTATACGCCCTATACCAAGCCGTTCTTCTATCCCGACCTGGCCACCTATCGGACGTCCTATCTCAACGCACTGGGCAATTCGCCCACGGCGCAGGGGAGCAATTACCGCAATTATTATTCGGACGCGCAGCGCACCGACTATCTCCTCTATATGCGCTACGACGCGCACCTGTCGGACCGCGTCACCTGGTCGACCACCGGCTATTTCCATCACAATGACGGTGTCGGCGTCGTCGCCGGCCCGCTCGGCCAGTCGATCACCACCGCGCAGCCCTATCTCGATCCCAATTATGCGACCGCCGTCGCGAACAAGTGCCAGTTCGGCGGCAACGGCAATGGCGTCCGCCCAGCGGCTTGTACGGCGCTGACCGACGCTCAGGCGGCAGCGGCAGGTGCCGCCCTGGTCGCGGCGACCGGCGGCTCGGGGCTGATCACCCGCACCACCGAATATCGTATCGACCGCGGCGGCATCATCTCCGCGGTCGCCCTCGACCTCGGCAACCACAAGATCGAGTTCGGCGGCTGGTTCGAGCGCAACAGCACGACGCAATATCGCCGCTGGTACGCGGTCGACATCACCAACCCGGCCGCGAGCACGCCGTACATCCGCCCGCTCGACGCCAAATCTCCGCTATTCACGCAATATCAGGGGGAGGCCCGGATCAACGAGCTGCAGCTCCATCTGCAGGACAGCTGGCAAGTCACCCGCAAGCTGCTGGTCAACGCCGGGTTCAAGACCAGCGCGCAATGGGCCAATGGCTGGTTCCCGGTCCAGCCCAAGGCGGGCTCGCTATCGGGCCTGGCCGGCGGGCTGCCCCAAGGCCGGATCGATACCAAGAACTGGTTCCTGCCTGCGGTCGGTGCCAATTATAATCTCAACGGCCACGAACAGCTCTATTTCAACGTCCAGAAGAACCTGCGCCAATATCAAGCCTATCTGGCCGGCGGCGGCGGCCCATGGTTCACCGGCAGCCAGGCGGCGTTCAACGCCTTTGCCGACCAAGGCAAGCCCGAGAGCAGCTGGACCTATGAAGGCGGACTGCGCACCAGCCGCGGCCTCGGTAACGGCATCGGGTTTGATGCCCAGGTGAATTATTATCACGTGGTGTTCAACAACCGCCTGCTGGCGATCTCGACCAATCCGGGCGGCATCGCCGGCAGCGGCATCACCGGCGGCACCTCGATCCTGGTCAATGTCGGTGACGTCCATACCGATGGCGTCGACGCGGCCTTTACCTTCCGCGTCGGCCGCACCTTTTCGCTCTACAACGCGACGTCGTACAACCTGTCCAAGTACCAGAGCGACTACAGCTCGACCGCGACGGGGATCGGCGCCGCGACGGGGACCTGCATCGGCGGTTACGTCGTCACCGCCGGCGTCGTCCCGACCTGCGGCAAGCAGCTGCCCGGCACGCCCAAGTGGATGAACAAGACCGTCGCCACTCTGTCGGTCGGTCCGTTCGAGGCGCAGGTGATCGGCGATTTCGTCGGTCGCCGCTTCGCCACCTTCACCAACGATGCCAGCGTGCCG
Organism: Sphingomonas sp.; assembly: GCF_024508665.1. GTDB lineage: Bacteria > Pseudomonadota > Alphaproteobacteria > Sphingomonadales > Sphingomonadaceae > Sphingomonas. Next base: position 100,917 of record NZ_JANINP010000008.1, on the reverse strand, counting down.
TCTTACTTCCTGACCTCGCTGCGCCTCGCCGCGAAGGTGCCGGAAAACGTCCTGCCGCTGCGCAAGCTGGAAGTGTCGCTCAACGTCACCAACCTGACCGACCGCAAGGGCGTGTCGACCCTGTCGATCGGATCGGCGACCAACAGTTATTCGGCCTATCCGATCGCGCCGCGGCAATGGTTCCTGACGGTATCGGCTGCCTATTGAGGCGGCGGTAAAGCCGGATCCGGGGGGAGTTCCGTGCGATGGAACTCCGCCTGCCGATCGGCGGCTGGCGATCGAAAATGGCGTTGTTCCGCTGCCACACGTTCGAAAGGATATGTGGAGTGAGCGGCGGCTGCAGCTTTTGTGCTTGCGCCTTGTCCCGATTTGGTCCCTTTTGCCGCTACAGGGGAGCGATGCTTGAGGGCCGTAAAGGGAGACGGCTCAATGAATCGCATACGGATCGCACAACGTACCACGGTGGCCAGCCTGGCGCTGGTCGCCGGCCTGTCGGCTCTACCGGCATTTGCCCAGGACACCGCCAGCGCCGACACCGCGGCGGCCCCAGCCGCCAGCGACGAAATCGTCGTCACCGGGTCGCGCATTCGCCGCAGCCCCCTGGACAGCGACAAGCCGGTCGTCACCGTCGATGAAGCCGCGATCGCCAAGACCGGCCTGAGTTCGGTCGCCGATGTGCTGCAACGCCTGCCCAGCGCGGGCGGCGGGCTGAACACCAAGGTCAACAATGCCGGCAATATCGGCGGCCCGCCCGACGGCACCGGCGTCAGCTCGGGTTCGGCGGAGATCGATCTGCGCTATCTCGGCGCCAAGCGCACGCTGGTGCTGGTCGACGGTCTGCGCTTCGTCAACGGCTCCGCCGCGGGCGGCATCCCTGCCTCGGTCGATCTCAACGAAATCCCGACCAACATGATCGAGCGGGTCGAAGTGCTGCAGTCCGGCGCATCGCCGCTCTATGGCTCGGACGCGGTCGCCGGGGTGGTGAACATCATCACCCGTCAGGCGCAGAAAGGGCTCAAGGCGTCGGCGCAATTCGGCACCTATCGCGAAGGCGATGGCCATACCACCGACCTCCAGCTCAGCTATGGCATCCAGTCGCCATCGACCGGCACGTCGCTCGTCTTCGGCGCGACCTATACCAAGCAGGAAGCGGTGAGCACCGCCAATCGCGCGATCTCGCTGTTCCCGACCGCCGGCATCACGTCCTGCGCGGTGCCGACCAGCGGCTGCAGCAGCGCCATCCCCAACGGCCGGTTCGACGTGCTCGGCCAGAGCCTGACGCTGGTCGCCCCGGTCGTCGGACGCAAGCCGGTCTATCCGACCGATTTCCGGGACTATACGCTCGCGGACCGGTTCAATTTCGCACCCTATAACTATTTGCTCACGCCGAACGAGCGGATCGGCGCTTTCTTCAACTTCAAGCAGGAACTGTCGAGCTCGGTCAATCTGCGGGTCAAATTGGTCTATAATCATCGCCATTCGACCACCGAGGCGGCGTTCCTGCCGCTGTTCATCGGGCCGGATGCGGGGAACGGCAATCTGCTCGACACGATCTCGGTCGATGCCACCAATCCCTACAATCCGTTCGGCGTGACCTTGTCGTCGGGCGCCGACGGCACGCCGGCCAATTATTCGACCATCCGCCGGCGTTTCGTCGAAGGCGGCCAGCGCGTCTTCACGCAAGACGTCAACACCTTCTCGGGGACCGTCACGCTCGACGGCTCGTTCCTCATCGGCAGCAAGAAATGGTATTGGGACGCCAATGCCGTGGTCGGCCTGAACGATGCCCATCAACTGTTCACCGGCAACCTCAACGCCGCCAAACTCGCCCGCGCGCTGGGTCCCGTCGCCAATTGCACCGGGGACTGCGTGCCGTTCAATATCTTCGGCGGCCTGGGCTCGATCACCCCGGCGATGCTGAATTATGTGACCTTCGACGAACGCGACAAGAGCTTGCAGCGGCTGTACGATTACACCGCCAATCTGTCGGGCGAGCTGTTCGACCTGCCCGCCGGTCCGGTCGGCATCGCCATCGGCTACGAACATCGCGTCCAGAAGGCGAGCTACGATCCCGATCCGGTAATCGTGGCGGGGCTGGGTGCCGACGTGCCGACAAGCCCTGCGCGCGGCGGCTTTCATGTCAACGAGGTCTATGGCGAGCTTCGCGTGCCGATCCTGGCCAATACGCCGTTCTTCTATCGGCTCGAACTCGACGGCGCGGTTCGCCATTCGGACTATTCGTCCTTCGGCAGCAGCACGACCTTCACCGCTTCCGGCCTGTGGAAACCGGTCGCGGACCTGCTGTTCCGCGGCGGTTATGCCGAGAGCCTGCGCGCGCCCAGCATCGGCGAACTCTATGCTGGCCTGTCGCGCAGCGACGCGACGATCAACGATCCCTGCACCAGCGGCGCCGGCGGCTCGTTCCAGACCAATGCGACGGTCAGGGCCAATTGCATCGCCAATGGCGTGCCGGCGAACGGCAGCTATGCCGATCCGACCGGTGGGCAGCTCGGCGTGTTCTCGAAGGGCAATGCGGCATTGAAGCCGGAAACCGCCAAGACCTGGACCGCAGGTGGCGTGTACAGCCCGTCCTGGGCGAAGGGCTGGTCGTCGGCGCTGAGCCTGGAAGTCAATTACTATAATATCAGCCTGAAGAACGCGATCGATTCGGTGCCGGCATCGCTCACCTTGTCGCGTTGCGCGTTCAACGCCGATCCGGTCAGCTGCGCCGCGATCAAGCGCACGCCCAGCGGCACGATCGCCGGCATCAGCGCGGGCCTGCTCAACCTCAACGCGATCAAGACCGACGGCTTGGATGCCACCTTCATCTATCGCTCGCCCAAGGTCCGCGGCGGGACGATCGGACTGTCGGCCAATGCCGCCTATCTGCTGAAGTACAATGTCGCGCCGCCATCGGCGCCGCTCCAGGTCTGCGCCGGGACCGAGCGCTGCCTGGCAACCGATCAGGCGTTTCCGCGCTTCAAGCTGAACAGCACGATCGACTGGTCGTCGCCCGCCTTCGGCGCGTCGTTCACCGCGCGCTATATCAGCAAGGTGACCGAGGGTAACGGACACGTCATGTCCGCGACCTTCTATGGCGACGTGCAATTATACTACTCGCCTGCCTGGATGAACCACGACATGCGCCTGACGATCGGCGTGAACAACGTGTTCAACAAGAACCCGCCGGTCTGCGCCACCTGCGACAGCGCGAATTTCGACCCGACGACCTACGACATCCCGGGTCAGTTCGGATATGCGCGTTTGTCCTACGGCTTCTGATCGCGATCGATGGTGACGTGCGGGTATGGCTGAAGAAGGTTCGGCAATCTCGCCCGTCACGGATTCTCGGATTGGGTAAGCGCTTGCGCGGCACGATACTCCCCTCACCCCCGCAAATATCGTAACTGATGCGTTACGATCAGGGGCTGGGAGGGGAGCTTCCATGGCAAGCAGGGCGCGGCCGCCGGCGTCGGCGAACGACTGGCTGAAAATTTCCTTCTTCGCGCTGATCGCCTTGTGCTTTCTGGCAGTGCTCTGGGTCGACGACCGATTCTGGTTCGATCCCAGCGATCCTCATGCGCGGCGCGTCCTAGCCTTCCGATCGCTGCTGATGTTCCATGGCCTGATGGGGCTGACGGCGTTGACCGCAGGTACGGCGCAAATGTCGAGCCGTATCCGGACACGCAAACCCGCGCTCCATCACGCGCTGGGCAAGGTCTATATCCTCGCGGTCTGCCTTTCGGCGCCGGTCGCGATTTACATCGGCGTCGGCGCGCTGGAACCGGCCAGCATCCATGTCGAGCAGGTGTTTCAGGGCGGACTGTGGCTGATATGCGCGCTGGTGGCCTGGACCTGCGCCCGCCTCAGGCTGATGCAGCAGCATCGCGACTGGATGATCCGCAGCTACGGTTTCACGCTCGTTTTCGTGCTCAGCCGCGTGCCGGACATCTTCGTCAGCCATTATAGCGATCAGTTCCTGTCCGACATGCTGTGGTCGCTAATCGTCTGCGCGTTGATCGCGCCGGAGGCCATCGCGACCGCGTCAGCGATCAGGCGGGCCTCGGCGCGTAAACAACGGACGGCATAGACGAGGGTCACGCCGCACAGTTTGATTGCGGATAGCGGCGTTTGCAGCAGCTCCGTTCAACCCAGGAGCGTGGTGGAGACATAGTAGGTCGACGCAGGCGGCGGGCCGCGCGGTTCTTGCAACCATCATAGGGCGAATTACGTTTACAACACACCCCGTCAAGGAAGACCGCATGTTCCGCAAAGTCGCTCTCGTTGTTGCGTTGGCCGCCGGTACCGTCACGGCCACGCCCGTTCTCGCCAAGGGATGCATCCGCGGCGCCATCGTCGGCGGGGTTGCAGGTCACTATGTCGGCCGTGGTCATGCGCTCGCGGGAGCGGCCGCGGGCTGCCTTGTCGCCCGGCACCATTATGCGCAGCAGGCCAAGGCCAGGAAAGCCGCCGTGCGGCGTTGATGACTAGGTTGAGAACTCTGATAAGCCGTTGTTCTTAGTCGATCCGTTTCCCTAACTCGTCATCCCAGCGAAAGCTGGGATCTCAAGCCGCATCGCGCACCGCCAGAGACCAACATCGGGTCGGATCGTCTCCCGGACGATCCTTGAGCATGCGGGGCATGCTCAACCCGATGTTCTTTCGCTGGGGTGACGGGGGGTGCGCTAAGGCGACGGGAGGATTCCGCGGGGCGGCGGCAGATGGAGAAGCGGCCGACGCGATTACCGCGCCGGCCGGCCAAATACGTCACCTTAGAATTGGCTAGACCCAACAGGCTGCGGGCTTCCCACCCGCAGCCCGTCAGCCAAGTCCCAGCTCAGCGGAACGAACCGCTGAGCATCACGCCGATCACGCGCGGGTCGTTGTAGATGCCCGCCCGATAGTTCGACGTGTCGATCGCGCCGATCAGGTTCTTGGTGTTGGTCAGGTTGCGGGCGAACACCGCCAGCTCATACTTGCCCCAGGCGTAACCGATCTTGCCGCCCAGTTCGTAATTGCCGTCGGTGGTGTATTCGACCGCGCGGTACAGGACCAGGCTGGTCTTGCCCTGGATGTTGAAGTCGCCGGCGACGAACAGCTTGCTCTCCCCGCCCAGCGGCAGGTCGTAGCGGGCGCTGAGGTTGATGTTGTAGTCCGGCGCGTTGGGGAACGGATTGCCGTTGATATTGGCGTAATAATTGTTGCCGATCCGCACCGTCGGGTTGAGCACCGTCTGCGACATCACGCCGCCCGCCGCGCCGACCTGGGCATAGACGTTGGGCGCGTTGATCTCGGTGTGCAGCAGGCTGAGGCCGAGATTGACGCGGAAGTTGTTGACCGGCCGCGCCTCGAGCTCGGCCTCGACGCCATAGCCCTTGCCCTTGTTGCCGTTGAACAGCACGCCGTTGCCGTTGCTGTCGTTGCCGTTCAACTGGATGTTGTCGATGTTGTAGTAGAAGCCGGCAACGTTGAGGTGGACGCGGCCGTCGGCGAACGCGGTCTTGATGCCCGCCTCATAGCTGGTGTTCTTTTCCGAATTGGCCGTCGAATAGGCCGAATTGAACACCGCCGAGCGGCCCTGCACGGTCGGGCCGCGGAAGCCGCGGGCATAGCGCGCGTAGAAGCTGACGTCGTGGTCCGCGCGCCACAACAGGCTGACGTCCCAGCTCGGCTGGGTGTCGGACAGGCGGCAATAGGTCGCGGCACCGCAGGCATAGGACGAGGTCGGCGCGGTGGCCGGCACGGTCAGGTTGGCGAAGTTCGGGTGGAGCAGCAGATTGGTGCTCTTGGTGTCGTTGGTGACGCGCACGCCGCCGCTCAGCGTCAACTGATCGGTGAGGTCGTAGCTCGCCTGGCCGAACGCCGCCCAGCTGGTGTTGATGTTGTGCAGCAGGACGAAGTTCTTCGGGTTCGGCGTGGTGCCGAGCGAATTGTTGACAAGGAAGAACGAGCGCTGGTCGAACTCGGTATTGTCGCGCGCATCGAAATAGATGCCGCCGACCTGCCACTTGAAGCGGCCGGTGTTCGGGCTGGCCAGGCGGACTTCCTCGCTCCACTGATCGAGCCCGCGCAGGCGACCCTGCGATTCGCCGCAACCGGCGGCGCATATGTTCGGGGTGACGCCGCCGAAATTCGCCGCCGCGCCGCCATCGGTATCGCCGCGACTATAGCCCGAGGCATGTTCCCAGGCCGTGATCGAGGTCAGGGTGGCGCCGCCGAAATCGTAATCGACCTTCAGCGAGACGCCCTGGTTCTTGTACGCCTGGGGGTTGTTCTGCGCTTCGTCGTACGACACGACCGAGCGGTCGAACGAGGCGGGCACCGCGCTGGTGCCGCGGACGATCGAGCCGCGATAGAAGATCGAGGCGGTGCCGGTATAGTCGCGGACATGGCCCGACAGGCGGACGCTCAGCGCGTCGCTTGGCTTGAACAGCAGCTGCAGGCGCACGTCCTTCTCGTCGAAGCCGCCCATCACATTGTGGCCGGGGACGGTGCCGTCGTCGGACGGGCCGGTATAGGTGTTGCTGATCCAGTCGTCGCGATGCTGGTACAGGCCGGACAGGCGGAAGCTGATCGTGCCGTCCTTGGTCAGCGGGCCGCCGACGCCGACATCGGCATTGACGCTGTTATAGCTGCCATAGCTGAGCGAACCCTGGCCCTGCCAGTTCGCGCTAGGCTGCGCGCTGTCGAACTTGACGATGCCCGCGGTCGTGTTGCGGCCGAACAGCGAGCCCTGCGGGCCCTTCAGCACTTCGACCTGCGCGATGTCGAACGCCGGGTTCGACTTGAGCACGACATGCTCCTTGACCACGTCGTCCTGGATGATCGACACCGGCTGCGACGCGCCGAGATAGAAGTCGATATTGCCGAGGCCGCGAATGTAGAAGCGCGGGAAGATGCGGCCGGTGGTCGACTCCACATAGAGGCCGGGCACCTTGCCCGACAGCGACAGCAGTGTATCGGCGCCGGCCGCCTGGAAGTCGTGGAGCGCTTCGGGCGCGATCGTCGACACGGCCACCGGCACGTTCATCGTGCTTTCCGAGCGGCGCTGCGCGGTGACGATGATATCGCCAGTGTCGCTCGCGCTATCGGCCGGGCTGTCCGCCGCCGGAGTCGCCGCGGTCTGCGCGGCGGCGAACGGAATCGTCGCGACGCTGGCCGTCCCGACGAGAAGCAATGCGATGAACTTCTGATACTGCATGATGATAACCCCTTTGCGCGGCGCCAGTTACTGGTTTGGGTGCCGCTTGAACGCGCCCACTGGCCGCGAATTGTGACCACAGTGCGTCAGAACCGGGATCGGACGGAGAGGCTTGCGCACCACGTCCATCGGAAAGCTCGCCAGGCCGGAGAGCATTGTCCACTTGAGGCAGGTTAGCGCTCCCGCATTAGTGAAGGATTATTGACCTTCTGCGTGGAATATTTGGGTGCCGGCGGCTATGGGAGCGCCATGGATAACAATATGTTAGAGACGTTGCGTCGGTTGCATGACGACATATTGGCCAAGCTCGATGCACTGGAGGCGCTGACCAGCCTGCCGCAACCGCCGATGGATCGCTTGCCCGCGCTCCGGCAGGCGCTGACCCGCAGCAGCCGGGCGCGAACCATGTTGCTGGAGCGTGCCTATGACCAGCTGATCGCGGAGGCCTCTCCGGCGAAGAAAACCGCGCTGGAGACGCTCAAGGCGGACGGCAAGGACAATATGATCACCTCGACCCAGCATATCGGCTCCTGGACCTTGCGGGAAATTGGCGACCGCTGGCCGGAATATTGCGCCGCCTCGGCCACGATGCGGGCGGATATGCGCAAGCGGATCAGGAGCGAGAAGGAGCTGATCTATCCTCTGCTCGCCGAACGGAAGGGTGCGTGATCGCAGGCTTTCGCTAGGCGCATCCGTGACATAGAGGAGGTCGCATGCTTGATCGTCGGTCCGCGTTGGTGGGCGCCACCGCCCTGTTGCTTACTGGAGCGTCCCGGCCGGCGGCAGCCGACTTGGCCGCAAGGGTCGCCGACCTGAGAGCGCTGGAACGGCGCGCAAAGGGCCGGCTCGGCGTCTATATTCTCGATCCGGTCCGCGGCGTGAAATTCGGCTGGCGGGAAAACGAGCGCTTCGCGCATTGCAGCTCGTTCAAGATGTCGCTCGCGGCGATGCTGCTCGCCAAGGCCGACCGGAAAGAGGTCGATCTTTCGGAAGTGCTGCATTGGATCAAGGCGGACATGTTGAGCGTCAGTCCGGTCACCGAGACCAGGATCGACGCCGGTCTTGCCGTGGAGGATCTGGCGCGCGCGATCGTGGTGACCAGCGACAATACTGCGGCCAATGTCCTTCTGCGGCGATTTGGCGGGCCGGAGCAGCTGACCCGTTTCTGGCGGTCGATCGGCGATCATGTCAGCCGCCTCGACAGATACGAGCCGGAGTTGAACCTGACGCCGCCGGGCACGGAACTCGATACGACCACGCCCGCGGCGATGGCCGCCACCACGGCCAGGTTGATCCACGGCAAGACGCTTTCCCCCGCCAGCCGCGCCAAGCTCAAGGCCTGGATGAGAGAGGCGAAAACCGGTCGTGACCGCATCCGGTCGGGCTTTCCCGCCGGGTGGGACGCTGGCGATAAGACCGGGACGGGCATCGGCAAGACCAAGCATACTTATGTCGATCTGGCCTTTGGCGGCCCCGCCGGCCGCGCGCCGCTTATCGTTGCCGCTTACTTCGAACCGGCGCGGCTCGTCGAACCGATGGATCCGGTCGCGACCGGTGCGCTCGCCGAGGTCGGTCGGATCGCGGTCGCGAGCGTGTCCGCGGTTTAGTTCGGGTTATATCGGATCCGATCGCCCAAGCTGGCATGGCACCGTCCGGCAATGGGGCGCCCGCCGCCGCCGTCCTATATAAGCGAAACATGATGGCCCGCGATCGGGCCTCGCGTCGAGTCGGAGGCGATCGATGATGGTTCGAGCGACGGAAGCGGGACGACACCGTGTCGTCGTCGTCGGAGCGGGATTTGGCGGTCTTTGGGCCATCAAAAGCCTGAAGGGCGCGCCGGCCGACATCATCGTTATCGACCAACGCAATCATCACCTGTTCCAGCCGCTGCTCTACCAGGTCGCCACGGCGTCGCTGGCGCCGTCCGAAATAGCCTGGCCGATTCGATCGATGCTGCACGACCGCCGCGACGTCTCGACCATCCTCGCCACCGTGACCGGCGTGGATGTGGAAGGCCGTGCCGTGCAGCTCGCGGACGGTAGCGCGATACCCTACGACACGCTGATCCTCGCGACCGGCGCACGGCATGGCTATTTCGGCCATGACGAGTGGGAAGAGTTCGCGCCCGGCCTCAAGACGATCGAGGACGCCACTGCCATTCGGGGACGTATCCTCGCGGCCTTCGAGGCGGCGGAGCGCGAAACCGATCCTGTTCGACAGCAGGCCTTGCTGACCTTCGCGATCATCGGCGCCGGCCCCACCGGCGTCGAACTCGCCGGCACCATCGCCGATCTCGCCCATGATACGCTCCCGCGCGACTTTCGCGCGGTAGATACGCATCGTACCAAGGTCCTGCTCGTGGAAGCTGGTCCCAAGGTGCTCAATGGCTATCCCGACGCGCTTTCGAGCTACGCGAAGAGCGCGCTGGAGAAGCTCGGCGTCGAAGTCTGCCTGGGCGATCCGGTGACGCAGATCGAGCGGGGCGCCATCACGTTCGGCGAGCGGCGCGTCGAGGCGCGGACGATCGTCTGGGCGGCGGGCGTACGCGCCTCGCCCGCCGCGCAATGGCTGGGAACGGCGGCCGACCGCAACGGCCGGATACTCGTCGAACCCGACCTCAGCGTGCCCGGTCATCCCGAGATTTTCGCGATCGGCGACACGGTCTCGGTCAAGGCGCCCAATGGCTCGCCAGTGCCGGGGATCGCACCGGCCGCCAAGCAGGAAGGTGCATTCGTCGGTGAAACGATCCGGCGGAGGCTTGCTGGCAAGGCCGAACCCACACCCTTTCGCTACCATCACCAGGGCAGCCTGGCGCAGATCGGCAAGCGCAAGGCGGTGATCGATTTCGGGCGGATCAGGCTGCGCGGCGCGGTCGCCTGGTGGCTGTGGGGAATCGCCCATATCTATTTTCTGGTCGGGGTACGCGCGCGGCTCAGCGTCGCACTCAACTGGCTATGGATTTACACGCGGAATCAGCGTGCTGCCCGGCTCATCACTCAGCCGAAAGGCGAAGCTGCGCTCGACTGATGCCGCTTTCATACTAGACTTCCCCCTAACCTTCGATACCCTCCGCCCGGCTCACATGAAGCCACGACAGAAGGGGGATGTATGAAGCTCGCGGCCCGTCTCGCGGTCCTTGCGCTGGCGCTGTCTCCGGCGCTCGCGTTCGGCGACAATGCCCCGCACATCACGGTCGCTACCCCCGGGGTCGGCAACGGTTCGATCGAGCGGTTCACCGTGCGCTTCAGCCAGCCGATGGTGGCTTTGGGCGATCCGCGCGCGGCGTCGCCGTTCGACGTCACCTGCGCGGTCAACGGCCAGGGGCGCTGGGCCGATCAGCAGACCTTCGTGTGGGAATTCGTCAATCCGTTGCCTGGCGGCACCAAGTGCGAGTTCAAGGTCAAGGCCGGGACCAAGAGCGTGTCGGGCTATGCGCTCAACGATAGCAACACCTATACGGTCGATGCCGGCGGACCGATGGCCAAGGCGATCCTGCCGGGCGAGAATAGCGACGAGATCGAGGAGGGCCAGGTCTTCCTGGTCGCCGCCAATCTGCCGGCGACGCCGCAATCGGTCGGCGCCAATGCCTATTGCTCGGTCGCCGGGCTGGGCGAGAAGATCCCGGTCGACGTCCTGCCGCCCGACACCGCGGGCAAGCTGATCGCCGAGATGGGCACCGACGACAATTACGCGGTGCAGAGCTTCCTCGAGAGCGGCGGCCTGCCCGCGACGGTACCGGCGAGCGAAGCCGACCGCGCCAAGGCTTATGAAGGTGTGACCGCGCTCCGCTGCCGCCGGCCGTTGCCGCCGGGGCACGATATGTCCTTGGTCTGGTCGGGCAAGATCGCCAGCGCGAGCGGCAAGCCCGCGGGCACCGACCAGCGCTTCGACTTCACCGTGCGCAAGCCGTTCGCGGCGCGGTTCGAATGCAGCCGCACCAATGCCCAGGCCGGCTGCAACCCGGTCGAGAAAGCCTATCTGCGCTTCACCGCGCCGATCCCGATGTCGCTCGCCAAGCAGATGAAGATCACCACCGCCGACGGCACGGTGATCGCGCCCCTGTTCGACAAGGACCAGCAGAAATCGGCGACGATCAGCGACATCACTTTCCCGGCGCCCATGCCCTATGCGACCACCGCCAAGGTCTCGATCCCGGCGGACGTGAAGGACGAAAGCGGGCGGCCGCTGACCAATGCCGAGCGCTTCCCGCTCGCCATCCGCATCGACCAGGCGCCGCCTTTGGTGAAGTTCGCCGCCGGCTTCGGCATCCTCGAGGCGAAGGAAGGTGGGGTGCTGCCGGTCACGGTACGCAATGTCGAACCGTCGCTGCAGGGCCAGAATTTGGCGATCGGCGGCCAGTCGCTGCGCGTCGAAGGGTCCGATGGCAAGATCGCCGAATGGCTGCGCACGGTGAATTCGGCCGACGACACCAATATCGAGGATATCAAGAAAGGCGACGAGGTCGTCGGCCATATCCAGAATACCGGCGCGACCCCGATCCTGACGGGCGCCAATGCCGGCGCGTCGATGAAGATCGGCCTGCCCGGCAAGGGCAAGGATTTCGAAGTGGTCGGCATTCCGCTGACCAAGCCCGGATTCTATGTCGTCGAGCTCGCCAGCCCGGTGCTCGGCCAGGCTTTGCTCGGCCGCAAGGCGCCGCGTTACGTCGCGACTGCCGCGCTCGTCACCAACATGGCGGTCCATTTCAAATGGGGTCGCGAACGCAGCCTGGCCTGGGTGACCAATCTCGATACCGGCTTGCCCGTCGGCAATGCCGCGGTGGCGGTGACGGACAGCTGTACCGGCCAATTGCTCGCCAACGGCACGACCGACCGCTCCGGCGCGGTATTCATCCCGGCCGGTCTGCCCGAGCCGGAGACCTATGGCGGGTGCGAGAGCAGCTATCAGCAGCATCCGCTGATGATCTCGGCGCGCGCCGCCGGTGATTTCAGCTTCACCCTGACCGATTGGGGCGAGGGGATCCGGCCGTACGATTTCGACCTGCCCTATGGCTATTCGAAGGCCGACGACGTCTTCCACACCGTGTTCGACCGCGCGCTCGTCCGCCAAGGCGAGACGATCCACATGAAGCACATCCTGCGCCAGCCCAACGGCACCGGCTTTGCGCTGGCGCCGGGCTTCACCGGCACGCTCAGGCTGTCGCATCGCGGATCGGACACCAATTTCGACTTGCCGCTGACGATCGACGCCAATGGCATCGGCGAAAGCGAATGGACCGCGCCGCAGGGCGCGCCGATGGGCGATTACGACATTTCGGTGATCGATGGCGACAAGACGCTGTCGACCAATCAGTCGTTCAAGGTCGACGAATATAAATTGCCGACGATGCGGGCGACGGTGACCGGCCCCAAGGACGCCGCGATCCGGCCCAAGTCGCTGCCGCTCGACCTGTTCGTCGGCTATCTCGCGGGCGGTGGCGCGTCCAACCTGCCGGTCGAGATGCGGGTGGGCTATTTCGGCCGTTCGGCCACGCCCCAGGGCTATGACAGCTACACGTTCGGCGGGACCGACGTGAAGGAAGGGACCAAGCCACTCAGCGGCGACGGCGAGGAGGAAAGCGCGCCGCTGCCGCCGACCCAGACCCTGCCCGCGACCCTGGGCAGCGACGGCACCACGCGAACCTCGGTCGACGTGCCCGCAATCGATTCCGCGACCGACATGCTGGTCGAGATGGATTATCAGGACGCGAACGGCGAAGTGCTGACCGCGTCCAAGCGCATCCCGATCTTCCCCTCGGCGGTGCAATTGGGCGCCAAGACCGACGGCTGGCTGATGAAGCAGGACGATCTCAGGCTGAGCTTCGTCGCGCTCGATACCGACAACAAGCCGAAGAAGGGTCAGGCGATCAACGTCGCGCTCTACAGCCGTCAGGTGCTGACCGCACGGCGGCGGCTGATCGGCGGCTTCTACGCGTACGACAACCAGATGAAGACGACCAAGCTCGGCGGATCGTGCAGCACGACCACCGACGAGCTGGGGCTGGCCAAATGCACGATCGATCCAGGCGTGTCGGGCGAAGTCTATATCGTCGCCACGACGCGCGACGCCGACGGCAATGTCGCGCGCGCGGTGCGCTCGGTATGGCTGGCGGGCGATGACGATTGGTGGTTCGGCGGCGACAATGGCGACCGCATGGATGTCGTGCCCGAGCAGCAGACCTACAAGGCGGGCGAGACCGCGCGGTTCCAGGTGCGCATGCCGTTCCGCGAGGCCGAGGCTTTGGTCACGGTCGAGCGCGAAGGCGTGTTGTCGAGCTTCGTGACCAAGCTGTCGGGCGCCAACCCGGTCGTCGAGGTCAAGATGCCGGGCAGCTATGCGCCCGACGTGTTCGTCTCGGTCATGGCGGTGCGCGGGCGCGCGCAGCCTGGAGTGTGGAGCTGGTTCCAGGGGATCGGCAAGGCCCTGGGCATCACCAGCGCGCCGAGCGAAGCGCAGGAGCCGACCGCGTTGGTAGACCTCGCCAAGCCGAGCTATCGTCTCGGCATCGCCAAGGTGAAGGTCGGCTGGGAGGCCCACCAGCTCGGCGTGACGGTCAAGGCGAACAAGGAACGCTATGCCGCGCGCGACACCGCGACGGTCGACGTCTCGGTCAAGGATCCCGACGGCAAGCCGGCCAAGACCGCCGACGTGGCGTTCGCCGCGGTCGACCAGGCGCTGCTGCAGCTGGCGCCGAACGACAGCTGGAATGTGCTCGACGCGATGATGGGCGACCGGCCGCTGTCGGTGCTGACCGCGACCGCGCAGACCCAGGTGGTCGGCAAACGCCATTACGGCAAGAAAGCGGTCGAGGCCGGGGGCGGCGGCGGTGGCGACATGTCGGGGCTCAATCGCGAGAATTTCCAGCCGGTCCTGCTGTGGAAGGGCCGGGTGACGCTCGACGGCAATGGCCATGCCCAGGTGCCGGTCCAGCTCAACGATGCGCTGTCGAGCTTCAAGCTGGTCGCGATCGCGACCGATGGCGCGCAATTGTTCGGCACCGGCAGCACCGACATCCGCACCGCGCAGGATCTGTCGGTCTATGCCGGCCTGCCGAGCCTGGTGCGCACCGGCGACAGCTATGCCGCGGGTTTCACGCTCAGGAACGGCTCGGACAAGCCGATGACGGTGACCGCGAACGTCGCGCTCGAACCGCAGATCGCCAAGGGCAATCCGATCACGGTGACGATCCCGGCCGGCGGCGCCGCGCCGATCGCCTGGAACCTGACCGCCCCTGGGCAGGCCGGCCAGCTCAAATGGACGGTCAGCGCCAAGTCGTCGGATGGCAAGGCGGTCGACAAGATGACCACCGTGCAGGACGTGGTGCCGGCGGTGCCGACCGAAGTGTGGGCGGCGACGCTGGCGCGGGTCGGGCCCAATACCTCGATATCGATCACCCCGCCCAAGGGCGCGCTGCCCGGGTTCGGCGTGGTCGACATCAAGCTCGACGACAGTCTGGCCCCGCCGCTCGAGGGTGTGCGCCGCTTCATGGCGGCCTATCCCTATGATTGTTTCGAGCAGCGGCTGAGCCGGATCGTCGCGCTCGGCGACGGCGCGGGCTGGAACCAGCTCGCGGGCGAGATCCCGACCTATCAGGCGGATGACGGCCTGTTGCGCTATTGGCCGCAGGCATCGCTCAAGGGATCGGAAGCGCTCACCGCTTATGTCCTCGAACTGACCAGCGATGCCGGCCTGCCGATCCCCGAGACGGCCAAGACCCGGATGGTCGAGGCGATGAAGGCAGTGATCGACGGTCGCCTCAGGCACGAGGATTATGGCGATGTCCGCCTGCAGCGGCTGAATGCGTTCAACGCGCTCGCCCGCGCAGGTGCGGCGACCCCGGCGATGCTCGGCGCGATCGGCATCATTCCGAAGGAAATGCCGACCTCGCAGCTTGCCGATTATCTCGTCGCGCTCGACAAGGTGCCGGGTCTGGCCAACGCCAACGCCTTGCGCGGGGTCGCCGAGAGCGAACTCCGCACGCGCCTGGTCTATGAAGGCACGCGGCTCGATCTGTCCGATCAGTCGAACGCCCCCTGGTGGCTGATGTCGTCGGGCGACGAAGGCTCGATCAAGGCGGTCATCGCGACGCTCGGCCGACCTGGCTGGAACGACGACGCGCCCAAGATGATGGTCGGCGTGTCGCTGCGCCAGCAGCGCGGGCGTTGGGACACCACGACCGCCAATGCCTGGGGCACGATCGCGGCGAAGAAGTTCGGCGGACTCTATCCGGCGAGCGCGATCATGGGGACGACCAGTTTGAGCCTCGGCCAGCAATCGGTGCTCAAGTCCTGGCCGCTCGCCGCCGACGCGCGCAAGGCGAGCTTCGCCTTACCGTCGGCTCCGACCCCGCTGCTGCTCAGGCAATCGGCGGGCGCCGGCCCATGGGCGACGGTCCAGGTCTCGGCGGCGGTGCCGCTGACCCAGCCGCTGTTCGCCGGCTATCGCGTGTCGAAGAAAGTCGAACCGGTCAGCCAGCGGGTGAAGGGCCAATATAGCCGCGGCGACGTGCTCAAGGTGACCTTGCTGGTCGAGGCGACCGCCGAGCGCAATTGGGTGGTGGTCAACGACCCGATCCCGGCCGGCGCGACTCTGGTCAGCGACCTCGGCGGCCAGTCGCAGATGCTCGCCGATCAGGAGCAGGCCGGCGGCGGGTCGCGTTTCAGCGTGACCGACAAGGACGGCAAGGTCTGGGATGTCCAGGCCGGCGTCTCGCCAGCCTATATCGAGCGGCGGCGCGATTCGTGGCGCGGCTATTTCGACTGGGTCCCGCGCGGCAATTTCGCGATCGTCTACCTGATGCGGCTCAACGGGGCGGGGACGTTCAGCATGCCGTCGACGAGGGTAGAGGCGATGTATTCGCCGTCGATCAACGCCCAGCTTCCCAATGCGTCGATGACCATCGCGCAGAAGTGATGAATGGGGGTGTGGCCGTTTTAATCCCCTCCCTGCTTGCAGGGAGGGGCAGGGGGTGGGTGCGCGCGTCTGCGCGCCCAAAAAAGCTTATCCACCGCTCGCCAAAACAGCGTCGGACGAGGCATCGAGCCTCGCCCGTCGCTCACCCACCCCTTAATCCCCTCCCTGGAAGGGAGGGGAGATTTGAATGCCGCTTCGCTCTAGGCGTCATGCGATGAGCCGATGGCGAAAAGGGGTGCGCGTCGTCTGGAACCGCGCCCGCGCGATCGAAGCACGAGTCGACGACACCATCGCCGCAACCGGCCGCTGGCTGGTCGATCACCGCCCGCGGACCCGCGCGCACTGGATCGTCACCTCGCTCGGCCTGTTCGTCGTCGCGCTCGGCGTGATCGACTATCTCACCCTGCCGCCGCCGATCCCGAGCTATCGCGACGTCCGCGCCAACTGGAAATCGTCCGAGGCATGGCTCTACGACCGGCACGGCGTGCTGATCGATTCGTCGCGGGTCGATTATGCCCGCCGCCGGCTCGCCTGGGTCCCGCTCGACAAGGTTGCCGAGGCGACCAGGACGACCTTGGTCGCGGCCGAGGATCATCGCTTCTACAGCCATGGCGGCGTCGACTGGCTCGCCAGCCTGGGCGCGTTGCGCGATCGGATCGAGGGGCGCAAATCGCGCGGTGCCTCGACGCTCAGCATGCAACTTGCCGGCTTCCTGTCGCCCGATCTCGCGCGGCCCGGCGCGCGTTCCTGGCTCGACAAGATCCGTCAGATGCGTGCCGGCTGGGACGTCGAAAGCGACTGGAGCAAGGACGAGATCCTCGAAGGCTATCTCAACCTCGCGGGCTTCCGGGGCGAGGCGCAGGGGATCGGCGCCGCCGCGCTCAGCCTGTTCGGCAAGACCCCCGATGCGCTCAGCCGCGACGATGCGCTGATGCTCGCGGCGCTGTTGCCCGATCCGCAAGCCGGCGCGGGATCGGTGGCGCGGCGCGCCTGCCTGCTCAGCCATGAAAAGGATTGTTCGCGGTTCGAGGGCGAGGCCTATTCGATGCTCGGCCCGGCGCGCAGCCTGGCGCTCGACCCTGGGCTCGCGCCGCACCTCGCCAACAAATTGCTGACCAGGCCGGGACTGCGCGTCACCACCACGCTCGACGCCGATATCCAGCGGACCGCGATCGCCGCGCTCAAGCGCCAGCTCCAGGGGCTGGGCGGCAGCCGCGCGCGCGACGGCGCGGTGGTGGTGCTCGACAATGCGACCGGCGACGTGCTGGCCTATGTCGGCGGAATCGGCGGCAATTCCACCGCGCCCTCGGTCGACGGCGCGGGATCGTACCGCCAGGCCGGATCGACGCTGAAGCCGTTCCTCTATGCCGAGGCGATCGAGAAGGGGTACCTCACGCCCGCCTCGATCCTCGACGATTCCCCGGTCCAGCTCGACACGGCCTCTGGCCTCTATGTGCCGCAAAATTACGACAAGGGGTTCAAGGGCCCGGTCTCGGCGCGCTCGGCGCTGGCGGGGTCGCTCAATGTGCCCGCGGTGCGGACCTTGCTACTGGTCGGAGTCGATGCGTTTCGCGATCGCCTGTGGGACACCGGCTATCAGGGGCTGGTCGAGGACGGCGATTATTACGGCTTTTCGCTCGCCTTGGGATCGGCCGAAGTGACCTTGCTCGAACAGGCCGACGCCTATCGCAGCCTGGCCAATGGCGGGCGCTGGGCGCCGGTGCGAATGACCGCGAACGATCCGGTCCCGGCCGCGAAGCCGATCACCACGCCGCAGGCTGCGTGGATCGTCGCCGACATGATGGCCGATCCCAATGCCCGCGCGGTCACGTTCGGGCTCGATTCGTCGCTGCGCCTGCCGTTCTGGGCAGCAGTGAAGACCGGCACGTCCAAGGCGATGCGCGACAATTGGTGCATCGGCTTTTCGGATCGCTACACCGTCGCGGTGTGGGTCGGAAACATGGAAGGCGACCCGATGCGCGCCGTCTCGGGCACCAGCGGCGCGGCGCCGGTGTGGCGCGACGTGATGCTCGCTCTCCACGCCGACCGCCCGAGCAAGGCCCCGCCGATGCCATCTGGCGTGGAAGCGCGCGCGATCCGCTTCGCCGACAATATCGAACAGCCGCGGCGCGAATATTTTCTCGCCGGCACAGGCATGAACGTCGTGGCGGCGGCGCCCGACACCGCACGTCGCCCGCGTATCACAAATCCCGTCTCGGGCAGCGTCTATGCGATCGATCCCGACATCCCGATGGACCGCCAGCGCCTCGCGGTCGCGGTATCTGGCGACGCGGTCACGCACCGGCTGGTGCTCGACAGACAGGATTTAGGCGACGCCAGTACCGCGCCGCTGATCCTGCCGGGGCCAGGGCGGCACCGGCTGGCGCTGCTCGATCTGTCGGGGAAGGTGGTCGATCAGGTGATCTTCACGATGCGGTGAGAAAATCCCTCTCCCTTTGGGTGTATCAGGTAAACAGCGCCCCGCGCTGTTTAGGCCATGCCGGGGGCATGGCCGACCCGATGCAGGAGGGAGCCGCGCAGCGGCGGAAGGGTGAGGGCAGCGTTTGCCTTCACACCTGCCCTCACCTTCCCACTCGGCTAAGCCGAGCGGGCCCCTTCCTCTCCCAAAGGGAGAGGAGAATTGGGTTCTTCGTTCACGGTCGATCGATCCGGATCAATGAATCTTGGCTAGCGACTGAGTTGCGGTCATTCGGAGGCTGCCCTAGGCTCGAATTATGAGCAACAGCGACGCCACTTCGCTAATCGCTGAGATTGCGGCCCGAACCGAGATCGCGATTGAGTTGGCGAATCGCCGGCTTGAAAGCGAAACTGACCGCTGGCGTTGTAACTGTTACCGCCTTCTGGCGACCAATTTAGCGGCATATAAGAAATCGCTCGTGGAAGGGCGCCTCGGCGCGCCAGGCGGCGGCGCTGGATGGGGTGCCGGAAAGGCCCTATCCGATTGGGACCTAAACGATCAGGAAATGAGCGCTGCGGTGAATGCAGCGGAGACGCTTTTTCGAGACGGGCATTGATGACGGCTTCCCACCGTAGCGGAGACCAGACCGCCGATGGCCGTATCTAAGTGCCCCAAAAAAACGGGGCGTCCGGGCGGGCATTGAAAACGCCCGGACGCCCCGCCTTCCACTGGGAGCTTACCAGTAGAAGTTGTGGATCACGCGCAGCACCACGCCGCGGCGCGTGTCGATCAGCAGGACGTCGTCATAGTGGCGCACCCAGCGCTGGCCCCAGCCGGCCGGCGGCAGGCGATAGCGCCACGGATCGTTGATCCAATAGGCCGAGCCCCAATAAGTCGGCGCGATGCGCACGCCGGGGCGGAAGGCATAATAGCGAAACGGCGCGCGCCAGGTGCCGCGGGCATAGATGCTGCGGTTGCGGTTGCGCCAGTCGCGCCAATCATTGTCACCCCAGCGGCGGTTATGGTCTTCGCGCCAATCGCGACGGTCCTCGCGCAGTTCGCGGCGGTCGCGTTGCAAGTCGCGACGGTCTTCGCGGATTTCCCGGCGGTCGTGACGGATCTCGCCGCGGGATTGCGCTTGCGCCGCGACCGGCATGGCGGTGGCCGCGATCAGCGCGGTGAGGATCAATGTACGCATGATCGTCTCCCTTCCTTTTCCGGACAGCGCGTCTTCCGCGCCATCATGTCGGGAAGGATTAGGACGCCGACGCTGAACCCCTCGCGAACGCGTCGGTCAGGCTACAGCAAGGGTTTGGACGGCGTATCAGCCCCTCCCCTTCAGGGGAGGGGTAGGGGGTGGGGGAGTGCCTCAAGCCCCTCGTCTGTGGAGGGTCCCCACCCCAACCCCTCCCCTGAAGGGGAGGGGCTTGAATTGAAAAGCAAGTGCCGTGCGCCCACCCCCTTACGGCTGGCTGTCGTCGCCGCCGCCGGTGCCGGCGCCTGCCGCGCCGACCGAGCCGATATTGCCGAACAATTCCTCGAAGAAGCTGCGCTTGCGGCCCAGGGTCGGGGTGGTCTTGCCGTATGGCCGAATCGACGCGACCTGATCGAGGCCGGTGCGCGTGATGTTCGACACGACGCCCTTCTGGTCGAACGCGATCTTCAGCGTCACCTGGCTCCGCGCCTTTGGGTTCAAATAAGCGAGGTTGCGGCTGTCGCGCGCGATATAATACCACTCGCCGTTGTTGAACTGGCTGGCGAAGCTCGGCTTGCCGAGCGTCTGGATCACCGAGGCGCGGTTATCGACGCCCGGCTGAACCGAATTCACCAGGTCGGCATCGATGATATAACCCTGGTGCGAGCGCAGCGAGGTGCAGCCGCCGGCGAGCGCTACAACCGCGATTGCCGCGGTCAGGCCGCCAAACCGACCAACCATCCGGACTGCCTTCACCATTCGATACTCTCCGTGCGCCGACGCCAATCACCCGGCGCATTTGCATCGCGCGCCGTTCGCCTCAATATGCGGGGCGGGCGGACGGCACAAGGCCGCCGCCCGCGAAGGCGAGATTGATGGGTTTTTTCGACAGGTTCAGGGCGAAACGTGACGAAACCGCGGCGTTGTACGCGGCATTGGTGGCGCGCGCGCGCCAGCCGCATTGGTATCTGGACGGCGCGGTCGCCGATACGGTGGACGGCCGGTTCGACATGATCGCGGCGGTGCTGGCGATGGTCATGCTGCGGCTCGAGGCCGATTCCGCCGGAATCGCCGCGGCGACGCATCTGTCCGAAGCGTTCGTCGACGACATGGATCCGCAATTGCGCGAGATCGGGATCGGCGACTTGCTGGTCGGCAAGCATGTCGGTCGGATGATGGGAATGCTCGGCGGCCGGCTCGGCGCCTATCGCGATGGGCTGGCGGCGGGCGATCTCAAGCCGGCTTTGGTCCGCAACCTCTATCGCGGCGAGGCTCCCGATGCGGCGGCGCTGGCCCATGTCGAGCGCGAATTGCTGGCCTTGCGCCAGGGTCTCGACGGCATCGCGCTCGACCGGCTGATCGCGGGCCAATTGCCGTGACCATCGAGTTCGCGCGGCCGCAGCGCATCGATACGATTGGCGGCGAGCCGCGCGCCGTCGAGATCGAAGCGGATGCGCAGGAGCGCGCGGCGCTGGCCAAAAGATTCGACCTGATCGGCATCGAGCGGCTGACGGGCAGCTTCACGGTTCGCCGCGACGCGGCCGGCATCGTGGTCGAGGGACGGGTCGCAGCGGCGGTAACCCAGGCCTGCAGCATTACCGGCGATCCGCTCGCCGCGACGGTCGACGAGCCGGTCGCCTTGCGGTTCGTGCCGGAAGGCGATGCTGGCCAGGACGAGGTCGAACTGGGCGACAGTGAGATCGACGTCATTCCCTATGACGGCGGCGCGATCGACCTGGGCGAGGTCGCCGCCGAGACGATGGCGCTGGCGCTCGACCCCTTCCCGCGCGGGCCCAACGCCGAAGCGAAGCTGAAGGAAGCTGGCGTGCTGAGCGAGGAGCAGGCCGGCCCGTTCGGCGCGCTCGCGGCGTTGAAGGATAAGCTAGGAAAGACGTGACCGCCGGTCAGTCTGCGTCCGGCCCCAGGCTCGGGTCGAGATCTCGCGGGCGGACGAAAGTCGTGAGCGTGCAGCTCCCCGCCGCGACGTCGGCCCAATTGTCGGCGTCACACGTCATCACCGCCAGGCTCGCGGTCGGGAATTTGATCTCGACCTGATCGCGTTTCGCGTCGCCATCGGGCACCAGCAGCAGGATCAGGTCCTCAAGGCCGGGATTGTGCCCGGAGAGGAGCAGCGTGTCCGCCGTCACGGGCGCATCATGGACCAGTTCGAGCAAAGTCGCGGCCGAGGCGAGATAGGCGCGACGGTCCCAATCGGGGTCGATGCGGCGGCCATAGCCTTGCGATGCCTGTTCCAGCGTCTCGATCACGCGCGTGGCGGGCGAGGCGATGGCATAATCCCAGGACAGGCCGATCGCGCGCATATGGCTGCCCATCGTTCGCGCGGCGCGTTCGCCCTTGGGATTGAGGGCGCGATCGAAATCGCGGACGCCGTGATCGTCCCAACTCGATTTGGCGTGCCGGAGCAGGATGAGCGTCTTCATGGCGCCTTCTGGTTCAGGATAGCTTCTGCCCCTTGCCCGACCTGTGCGACAGAAGAAAGACGCGATCTCACGCGCGCGACCGCTTCGTCGAGCGGGACCCGCGCGATCGGCACGCCGGCCGGAAAGGCGGACAGCAACCGGCTGGGCATTGCCGCCGACAGCAAGACGAACGCGCCGCGATCGTCGGCGCGGCGGATCAGCCGGCCGAACGCTTGCGCGAGCTTGGCGCGGACAAGGCGATCGTCATAGGCAGAGCCCCCGCCCGCCAGCCGCCGCGCGGCGTGGAGCACGGTCGGTTTGGCCCAGGGCACGCCTTCCAGGATCACCTGGCGCAGCGATTCGCCGGGTACGTCGACGCCGTCGCGCAACGCGTCGGTACCGATCAGCGAGGCGCGGCGATCGTCGCGGAACATATCGACCAGGGTGCCGGGATCGATCGGATCTACATGTTGCGCGTAAAGCGGCAGGCCATCGCGCGCGAGCCGATCGGCGATCCGGGCATGGACCCCGCGCAGCCGCCGGATCGCGGTGAACAGGCCGAGCGTGCCGCCGCCGGCCGCCTCGATCAGCCGGGCATAGGCGTTGGCGAGCGCGGCCAGGTCGCCGCGTTTGACGTCGGTGACGATCAGCACTTCGGCCTGGTTGGCATAATCGAACGGGCTCTGCGCCTCGAACAATCCGGCGCCGCGATCGAGATGCGGGACGCCGGCGCGGGCCTCTGCGGTCAGCCAATCGGGATCGCCGGCCTTGAGTGTCGCCGAGGTGACCAGCACGCCATGCGCCGGCTTGAGCACCGTCGCCGCCAACGGCCGCGTCGGATCGAGCCAGCGCCGGTGCAGTCCGATATCGATTTCGCGCCCCTCGATCCGATCGACTGCCAGCCAGTCGACGAAATCGGGATCGGCCGGCCCGCCGATCCGCGCGAGCAGCCCGATCCAGGCGCCGACCGTATCGGTCCGCCAGCCGAGCGAGGCGATCGCGCCCTCGACGCGCGCGCGGGCCTGGCCGTCCAGCCAATCGGGGCCCTCGGCCAGCACCGCTTCGAGCCGCTGTCCAAGAGTCATTAGCGGGCGAAGCAGAGCCTCCAGCCCCTGCGCGGCCTCGGCGGCGGCTTCGATCAATGTCCCATCTGGTTCGGCCAGTTCTGTTTCGAGGCCATAGCCGGCATCGCCGTCCTGGGTCGCCCGGGCATAGGTCAGGCCGCGTACCGCCGCGAGCAGGCGTTCGATTACGCCGAACGGCTCACCTTCGGCCACGCGCTGCAGCCACCGGTCGCTCGCCAGCGCGCGTGCCGCTTCGACCGCGTCGTGGATCGCGCGGCCGCCGGCTTCGTCATAGCTGGCGACGTCGCTCAATCGCGCGGCGAGCCCGCGGCGGCGTCCGCGCGACGTCGATTCGGGCCCGACGATCCAGCGCCTGAGTTCGATCGATTCCTGCCCCGACAATGCGACCCCGAACATCGAATCGGCGGCCTCGAACAGATGATGGCCTTCGTCGAACACGTAGCGCGTCGGGCGGCTGTTGGCTTCGCGACCGCGCGCGGCGTTGACCATCACCAGTGCGTGGTTGGCGATGACGATATCGGCCTCGGCACTGGCGCGGGCGGCGCGCTCGATGAAGCATTTGCGGTAATGTGGGCAGCCCGCATAGACGCATTCGCCGCGCCGGTCGGTCAGCGCGGTCGATCCGTTGCGGCGGAACAGGGTGGGCAGCCAGCCGGGCAGGTCGCCGCCGATCATGTCGCCATCGGCGGTATAGGCTGCCCAGCGCGCGACGAGATGCGCGAGCATCGCCGCGCGGCCGGCGAACCCGCCCTGCAGCGCATCCTCGAGATTGAGCAGGCACAGGTAATTCTCGCGCCCCTTGCGCGTCACCACCCGGCGGCGGCGTTCGGCGGGGTCGGGGATCAGCCGCGCCGTCTCGTGATTGAGCTGGCGCTGCAGCGCCTTGGTGAAGGTCGAGATCCAGACCGGCCCGCCCGCCGCTTCCGACCAGAGCGAAGCCGGGGCGAGATAGCCCAACGTCTTGCCGATCCCGGTCCCCGCCTCGGCCAGAACCATGTTCGGATTGTCGCGCAATATACGGGGGGCGAAGGCGGCGGCGCAGGCTTCGGCAAAGGCGCGCTGGCCGGGACGCTGCTCGGCGCCGGCGCCGGTCAGATAATCGAGCCGCGCCGCTACATCGGCCTCGTGCAACGTCACCGGTCGTGGCGCCGGGCGCGGCGCGGCTTCATCCCATTCGGGCAATTTGGTGAACAGCCAGCGTTCGTGCTCGCGCGGCTTGGCGATGCGCTCGGCGACCAGCGGCGACCACGGCCAGCGCAACCGCGCCAGGCTCTGTGCGGCGGTCCAGGCGCCCTCGCGTTCGGGCCATTCGCCCTCGGCGAGCGCCAGCAATGCGGCGGCGGCGTCGCGCAGGAACGGCGCGACGCGATCCTCGTTCTCGGGCTCGGTCAGGCCAAGGGCGCGGGCAAAACCGCGCGGGGTCGGGGCGAGGAAGGTTGCGGGTTTGAGGAAAGCGTAGAGTTCGAGCAGGTCGAGTCCCGACAGATCGGCATAACCGAGCCGCTGCCCGATCAATGGCGCGTTGAGTACGATCATCGGCGTGTCGGCGGCGCGCCGGATCGCCTCGCCCCGGCTGATCGCGCTGCACCCCTCGGTATCGGCGATCCAGACGCCGGCGTGGCTGGCGTGAAGCGCGGGATAGGGAAGTTCGGGGGGCACGCCGACCTTGTGGCGGCCCCCGAACAAAATGGCAACGTCGGGGACGTTTTCAGCTTCGCTACCGTTTCAGCTTTGCTGAAACAGAGTCTAGGATTGCGCCAGATAGGCGTCGAGCTGATCGAAGGAGCCGGTCCAGCCGCCGGTCATCGAGTCCATCATGCTTGCAAAGAACGCTTCCTCTTCGGACGATGCGTCGAGCGGCACCCATTCGAGCGTGACGCGAGTGCCGTCATCGACTTCGGCAAACGTCACCGTCGTCCGCAGTTCGAGCGGGAACAAGGGCGCGAAGGGGGCGCGGATGCGAGCGCCATGTTCATCGGCGAAACCATGGATCCACATGAGCCTCGACGGCGGGTCGACCTGCTCGAACACGAACTTGCTGAACATCGCCGATCCGTCGGGGGCATCCATGCGCCCGCGCCACACGCCGCCGGGCCTGAGATCGTATTCGAGGACGGTTCCCTTGGTCTCCTTCGGGCCGAACCACGCCGCCAGCCGCTGGGGATCGGTCCAGGCCGCCCAGACGCGTTCGCGCGATGCGTCGAACACGCGCGTGATGGTGAAGCTGGGTGTGGTCATTCGGCTTTTCCTTCTGTCGCTTTGAGAAAGGCGTCGAGTTGGTCGAAACTGTCGCTCCACAAGGTACGCAGCCCGTCTATCCATTGGCGCGCATCGTCGAGCGCGTCCGCCTTGAGGCGCCGTGGCCGCGCCTGCGCTGCCTTGCCGCCTTCGATCAGTCCGGCCGATTCGAGCACCTTCAGGTGGCGGGAGATTGCCGGCTGGCTGATCCCGAACGGGCGTTGCAGTTCGCCCACCGTCGCCTCGCCCCGCGCCAGCCGGGCGAGGATCGCGCGACGGGTGGGATCGGCAAGGGCCGCGAACT
Source organism: Sphingomonas sp. (assembly GCF_024508665.1). GTDB lineage: Bacteria > Pseudomonadota > Alphaproteobacteria > Sphingomonadales > Sphingomonadaceae > Sphingomonas. Next base: position 75,142 of record NZ_JANINP010000008.1, on the reverse strand, counting down.
GACGATCGAGCAACGAATCCATAGCAAGTACGTTATATAACTATTATGTTATATGCAACCTTGGCCGGTGCGATCGGAATCGGCCGTTCGCGGGGCACGGCGAGCAACAGCGGATTGAGGTGCGCGGCGAGATCGCCTGACGGCGGGGTAGGGTCATGCCCACACCAGGTTCCGCCGGAGTTCTGCCAATCGCCACAAGGTTGCAAAAAGCCGGCGCATCGCGCACTCGGCTCTCCGTCATGGTAGCCGAACTCGAACAGATGCAAGCCCTGCGCGCCGCCGCGCTCGAATCCAAGGCCTGGCCGTACGAGGAAGCGCGCAAATTGCTCAAGCGCTACCCGAACGGGAAACCGGGCGGCGAGCCCGTGCTGTTCGAGACTGGCTATGGGCCGTCGGGCCTGCCGCATATCGGCACGTTCAACGAAGTGTTGCGCACGACGATGGTCCGCCACGCGTTCGAGACGCTGTCGGACATCCCGACCCGGCTGATCGCCTTTTCGGACGATATGGATGGGCTGCGCAAGGTGCCCGACAATGTCCCCAACAAGGAGATGCTGGCCCAGTATCTCGGCAAGCCGCTGACGCGCATCCCCGATCCCTTCGGTACGCATGAGAGCTTTGCCGCGCATAACAATGCGATGCTGCGCGAGTTTCTCGACCGCTACGGTTTCGAATATGAATTCGTCTCGTCGACCGATTATTATACCGGCGGCAAGTTCGACGACGCGCTGCGCAGCGTGCTTCGGCACTATCAGGCAGTGATGGACATCATGCTGCCGACGCTGCGCGCCGAACGCCGGGCGACCTATTCGCCGGTGCTGCCGATCAGCAAGAAGTCGGGAATCGTCCTCCAGGTGCCGGTCGAGGTGGTCGACGCCGAAGCCGGGATCGTCCGTTTCGCCGATGAGGGTGAGACGGTCGAGCAGTCGATCCTGTCGGGTGGCGCCAAGCTGCAATGGAAGGTCGATTGGGCGATGCGCTGGGTCGCGCTCGGCGTCGATTACGAAATGGCGGGCAAAGACCTGATCGATTCGGTGGTTCAGTCGGGCAAGATCACCCGCGCTCTGGGTGGCCGCCCGCCCGAGGGCTTCAATTACGAGATGTTCCTGGACGAAAAGGGCGAGAAGATCTCGAAGTCGAAGGGCAACGGCCTGTCGATCGAGGAATGGCTGACCTATGGCCCCGACGAGAGCCTGGCTTTCTATATCTATCGCGAGCCCAAGAAGGCGAAGTCGCTCCATCTCGGGCTGATCCCGCGCGCGGTCGACGATTATTGGCAGTTCCGCGCGAATTACGCGAACCAGCCGGTCGAGCAACGGTTGGGCAATCCGGTCCACCATATCCATAACGGCCCCCCGCCGACGGAGACGCTGCCGGTGACGTTCGGGCTGTTGCTCAACCTGGTCGGGGTAATGGGCGGCGATGCGACCAAGGAGCAGGTCTGGGGGTATCTCGGCAATTACGTGGCGGACGCCTCGCCGGAAAAGTATCCGGCGCTCGACCAGCTGATCGGTTATGCGCTCGCTTATGCCCGCGATTTCGTCGCGCCGACGCTCAAGCGCCGCGCACCGGAGGGTGTCGAGGTCGAGGCTCTGAAGCGGCTCGACGCCGATCTCGCCGCACTGCCTGCCGACGCGAGCGCCGAGGACATCCAGAACATCGTCTACGAGATCGGCAAGACCGGCGGGTTCGCCGAACTGCGCGACTGGTTCAAGGCGCTGTACGAGACGTTGCTCGGATCGAGCCAGGGCCCGCGCATGGGCAGCTTCATCGCGCTGTACGGGGTTGAGAATACGCGGAAACTGATCGCCGAGGCACTGGCGCGGTGAGGTGGTCCTAGCCCCTCCCCTTCAGGGGAGGGGTCGGGGGTGGGGCCTTTCCACAGGCGACACGGCTTGGGGCACTGCCCCACCCCAACCCCTCCCCTGAAGGGGAGGGGCTTGATATGGCCGGCATGACGAAGGAGGTGATCGTGAGCCAAACAAAACGCAGCTCCATCCTCCGGGATTTCCTCGAGGACGAAGCGGCCGGCGGCATCGTCCTGATCGCCGCGGCCCTGCTCGCGATGATCGCCGCCAACTCGCCGCTCGCCGCCGATTATTTCCACTTGCTGCATGTCGAAACCGGCCCGGTGCTGGCGCCCAAGCTGGGGCCGATGACGGTGCATCTGTGGGTCAACGACGCGCTCATGGCCGGGTTCTTTTTCCTCGTCGGGCTCGAGATCAAGCGCGAGCTGATCGACGGCGAGCTGTCGCAGCCGGCCGATCGCACCTTGCCGGTGATCGCGGCGGCGGCCGGGATGGCCGTCCCGGCGATCGTCTATCTCGCCGTCGTCGCGGGGGACCCCGCGCTGGTGCGCGGCTGGGCAATCCCGGCGGCGACGGATATCGCCTTTGCGGTAGGGGTAATGGCGTTGCTCGGATCGCGCGTGCCCGCCCCGCTCAAGCTGTTCCTGACCACGGTCGCGATCGTCGACGATATGGGCGCGGTGGCGATCATCGCGGTCGCCTATAGCCAGGGACTCGATCTCGTCTCGCTGGGCGGCGCGGCGGTCGTGCTTGGAGTCATGATCGCGATGAACCGCGGCGGGGTAGTGCGCCTGCTGCCCTATATCATTCTGTCCGGCCTGCTGTGGTGGCTGGTGCTGCGGTCGGGAGTGCATGCGACGATCGCCGGCGTGCTGGCGGCGATGACGATCCCGATCCGGACCTCACCGGGCGCGCCCGATGACGCCGAATCGCCGCTGCACCGGCTCGAACACGCGCTCAGCCCATGGATCGCTTTCCTGGTGGTGCCACTGTTCGGCTTCGCCAATGCCGGTGTATCGCTGGGCGGCCAGGGATTGCATGTCCTTGCCGAGCCGCTGGTCATCGCGGTCGCGGCGGGCCTGTTCGTCGGCAAACAGACCGGCATGCTGGGCGCCGTCGCGCTCGCGGTGAAGCTTGGCTGGGCGGAGCGGCCGGGCCGGGCGTCGTGGACGCAGGTTTACGGCGTGCTGCTGCTCGCCGGGATCGGGTTCACGATGAGCCTGTTCATCGGCGGGCTTGCCTTTGCCGATCCCGCCTTGATCGATCGGGTCAAGGTCGGCGTCCTGATCGGATCGATCCTGTCGGGCCTGGCGGGTTTTGTGGTGCTGCGCTGGGTCGCGCGGCCGATGCGTGAGGCATGATGCGCAAATTCTTCGATCCCCGGCAATTACTGCACGCGCCGGCGCGCGAGCTGCATAATGGAGGCTTCACCGATTATGCCGAAAAGCCGTCGCGTGCCGAGACGATCCTGGCCGCGATCGGCGGCGCGGAAGCGCCCGAGGATCGCGGCGAGGCCCCGATCCTGGCCGTGCACGATCCCGACTATATCGCTTTCCTGAAGACCGCCGCGGCGCGCTGGGCGGATGCGGGACGGTCGGGCGACGCGATGGGCTATGTCTGGCCGGTGGTCGGACGTCGGCCGCTCCGGCTCGACCGGATCGACGCTCTGCTCGGCCAATATAGTTTCGACGGCGGAACCCCGCTTACGGCGCGCACATGGGAAAGCGCCTATTGGAGCGCGCAATCGGCGCTGGCGGCGACCCAGGCTGTGCTCGACGGCGAGCGCGCCGCTTTCGCCTTGTGCCGTCCGCCCGGCCATCATGCCGGCGCCGATTATTATGGCGGCTATTGCCATCTCAACGTCGCGGCGATCGCAGCGCAGGCGGCACGCGATGCGGGCCGGCCGCGGGTCGCGATCCTCGATATCGACTATCACCACGGCAACGGGACGCAGGACATTTTCTGGACGCGCGGCGACGTCTTCTACGCCTCGCTCCACGCCGATCCGGCGACCGATTATCCTTTCTATTGGGGCCATGCCGATGAGGTCGGTGAGGGCGAGGGACGCGGCGCGACACTCAACCTTCCGCTGCCGCAGGGGACGATGATCGACGCATTCCGCGCGGCGCAGGCACAAGCGCTACGGGCGATCGCCGATTTCGGCGCCGAGCTGCTGGTGGTGAGCTTCGGCGCGGATACCTATATCGGCGATCCCATCTCCGCCTTTCGGATCGAAACGCCCGATTATGCCCTGCTCGCCGCAGATATCGCCGCCGCCGGCCTGCCGACCGTGATCGTGATGGAGGGAGGCTATGCGGTCGAAGCGCTTGGCGAGAACGTCGCGAGCCTGTTGAGCGGCTTCTGAATGGCGCTGGCCAAGGGCAGCGCCGATTACCGGCGCCTGACGTTGGCGATGCTGTTCGCGGGATTCTCGACCTTTTCGCTGCTCTATTCGGCGCAGCCTTTGCTGCCGCTATTCGCGCATGACTTCCACCTGAGCGCCGAGGCGGCGAGCCTGGCGGTCGGTTTGGCGACCGGGCCGCTGGCGATCGGCATCCTGGTCGCCGGGGCACTGTCGGATCGCTGGGGACGGCGGCCGATGATGGTCGCGGCGATGTTCCTGGCCGGCGGGTTCAGCCTGGCGACGGCGGCGGCGCCGGGCTGGCCGGCACTGCTCGCCTTGCGGTTCCTGACCGGTGTGGCGCTGGCGGGCGTGCCGGCGGTGGCGATGGCCTATGTCAGCGAAGAGGTCGATCACGAGTCGGTCGGTTCGGCGATGGGGCTCTATATCGGCGGCAGCGCGATCGGCGGGATGGCAGGGCGATTGGGCGTCAGCCTGCTGACCGATCTGGCCGGCTGGCGCGGCGCGATAGCTTTGGTCGGCGTCGCGGGGTTGGCGATGGCCGAGGCGTTCCGGCGGCTGGCGCCCGAATCGCGGCATTTCGTCCGCTCTGCGCCGCCGCCCCGCGATGTCGTGCGTGGATTCGCATCCCTGTTACGCGACCGCGCGATGCAACTCTTGTTCCTCGAGGCGTTCGTGCTGATGGGCGTGTTCGTCAGCATCTACAATTATGCCGGCTTCCGGCTAATGGCGCCGCCTTATTCGCTGGGGCATGCCGCGGTCGGCGCGATCTTCCTGCTCTATCTGCTCGGCTCATGGAGCTCGGCCTGGTTCGGCGGCGTCGCCGGCCGGCTGGGGCGCCGGCGCATCTTCTGGATGCCGGTAGTGTTGCTTATCGCTGGAGTTGCGCTGACCGCGGCCGAGCCGCTCGCTTTGGTCGTGGCGGGGATCGGCGTAGTGACGATCGGCTTCTTCGGCGCGCATTCGATCGCCAGCGCCTGGGTCGGACGTCGCGCGCTCACGCAACGCGGCCAGGCGGCGGCGCTCTATCTGTTCTTCTACTACGCCGGATCGAGCGTGTTGGGGTCGCTGTGCGGCATCGCCTGGACGCGGGCGGGGTGGCCGGGCGTGACGTGGTTCTGCGGGGCGCTCGGCGCGATCGCGTTGATCGTGGGACTTGTTCTCAGAACGATCCCGCCGCTGCCGCAGAACGAAGTGACCCCGCCCAAGCCGCTTGGGACGGACTGAAATAATTTCTTCATGATCCCGGAACTGGGCGCGTTATCGCGCGTTGATATCCTGCTTGAACGAAAGAGAGAGCATTTTAGACGAACCCACGCTTCGCGCGTAGGATCGTCCTAGGGAGCCCCGCCGCACCATGTGCGACGGGGCTTACTCTTTTGGGCTTGGTCTGAGCACTGCGCCGCCCAGGCGGTTTCGGACGACGCCTCTCCCAAACGAGAACGACGCGGGAGCAAGTCCCGCGTCGTCGTCGGTCGGCGCGTAGGCGCCGCCGGCCGGTCGAACTGTCGCGAGCGGGCTACACCGCTCGCGCCGGTGCGCAGCTGACGCTGCTCCCTACAGCTTCGACGTCAACTCCGGCACGATCTTGAACAGGTCGCCGACCAGGCCGATATCCGCGACCTGGAAGATCGGGGCGTCCTCGTCCTTGTTGATCGCGATGATCGTCTTCGAGTCTTTCATGCCCGCCAGATGCTGGATCGCGCCCGAGATGCCGATCGCCATATAGACTTCGGGGGCGACGATCTTGCCGGTCTGGCCGACCTGATAGTCGTTGGGGACATAGCCCGCATCGACCGCGGCGCGCGACGCGCCGACCGCGGCGCCGAGCTTGTCGGCGAGCGGCTCGATCACCGAGTGGAAGTTCTCGCTCGAGGCGAGCGCGCGGCCGCCCGAGACGATCACCTTGGCGCTGGTCAGTTCAGGACGCTCGAGCTTGGCGATCTCCGACCCGACATAGGTCGAGACCGATTGCTCCAGGCCGGCGCCGTCGGTCGCGACGACCTTGGCATTGCCGCCCTCGGGCGCGGCCTTGTCGAACGCGGTGCCGCGTACGGTGATGACCTTCTTCGCGTCCTTGGTCTGGACGGTGGCGATCGCGTTGCCGGCATAGATCGGGCGCGTGAACGTGTCCTCGCTCTCGACCGACAATATGTCGCTGATCTGCATGACGTCGAGCAGCGCGGCGACGCGCGGCGCGATGTTCTTGCCGTTCGAGGTCGCGGGCGCGAGGAACGCGTCATGATCGGCCATCAGCTTGACGACCAAAGGCGCGACGGTTTCGGCCAGCGGGTGTTCAAGCGCGGCATTGTCGGCGGTCAGGACAGTGCTGACGCCGGCGATCTTGGCGGCTTCGGCGGCGACCGCGTCGACGCCCGATCCGGCGACCAGCAGATCGACCTCGCCGAGCTTGGAAGCGGCGGTGACCACGGCGAGCGTGGCATCCTTGACGGTCTTGCCGTCATGTTCGACCCAGACGAGCGTCTTCACTTGGCAACTCCCATCGCCTTGAGTTTGGCTACCAGCTCATCGACATCGGCGACCTTGACGCCGGCGGTGCGCTTGGGCGGTTCGACGACCTTGAGCGTCGTCAGCCGCGGGGTGACGTCGACGCCGTAATCGGCCGGCGTCTTCTGGTCGAGCGGCTTCGACTTGGCCTTCATGATGTTGGGCAGCGAGGCATAACGCGGCTCGTTGAGGCGAAGGTCGGTGGTGATGATCGCCGGCAGCGTCAGCTTCTCGGTCTCCGAGCCGCCATCGACTTCGCGCGTCACGGTGACGCTGTCCGAGGCGAGTTCGACCTTTGAAGCAAAAGTGGCCTGGCCGACGCCGAGCAGGCCCGCCAGCATCTGGCCGGTCTGGTTGTTGTCGTCGTCGATCGCCTGCTTGCCCAGGATCACCAGATCGGGCTTCTCGGCCTCGACGATCGCCTTCAACAGCTTGGCGACGCCCAGCGGCTCGACCTTATCGTCCGAGACGACCAGGATCGCGCGGTCGGCACCCATGGCGAGCGCGGTACGCAAGGTTTCCTGCGACTTCGCCTCGCCGATCGACACAGCGACGATCTCCGTCACGCCCTTGTCTTTCAGACGGATCGCTTCTTCGACCGCGATCTCGTCGAACGGGTTCATCGACATCTTGACGTTGGCCAAATCGACCCCCGTCCCGTCCGCCTTCACGCGGGGCTTCACGTTATAGTCAAGCACACGCTTGACCGGCACCAAGACTTTCATTCCATCTACTCCGTCGTCCGAACGTTCCCTGGGAAGGCGGCCGCTCGGGCCTTGTGGTTCACGTTAACGTCAAATCGCCGTCGCCGCTACTTCGTCGATTTCGCCGCGACGAACGATGCGAATTGCTCGAGGTTGGCGGCCGACGCTTGGACCAGATCGCCGCGCGCCGCATCGCTGCCGGTAGTGACGTCCGCGGTCGTCACCGTGAGCGGGCTGTCAACTTTCTTCCTGTAGGTGATGGGTTTGGCCGTGCCATCGCGCCAGCTTTGCAACACGAAGGTGGTGACTAGCCGGCTGCCGCCGACGATCGCACCGGTAACCAGGCCGAGCCGCTCCTTCGGCACCGTGTCGGTCAGAATCGCGTAGGTGTTGTCGACCACCAGATCGGCATAACACGGCGCATCCGACGCATAGAGCCGGGTACCGTCGAGCTTGCGCTTGTCGAGGTCGAGCAAGTCAGCGTGCCGCACGATTTTAAGCTCGCCGGCGCTGGGGGAAAGCGTCCGCAGTCCCGCGTCATCCAGTGCGCCGGCAACGGCCGCAGTGGTAAATACCGCGCCGCCGGGCGGGGGCGGCGTCACCTTGACGAACGCGTTGGGCTTGGCGGGCTTAAACGTGCGGCTCGGATAGCCCGCCGCGGTAATATGGAGCTCGCAGAGGCTGTCCGCCGCGCGGGCGGAGACCGGCGACAGGAGCATGCCGACCGAGGCGATCGCCATCGTCCCGACCCATGCGCCCCGTCCCGTCATCCGCTCCCTCTTCCCTTATCGCCGTGCCCGGCCCGCCATTCGGCGGTACCGCGTCAAGCCGCCTTCTTCACCTCGGCGACGATCTTCTGTGCCGCGTCGCCGAGATCGTTGGCGGGAACGATCGCCAGGCCCGAATTGGCCAGGATGTCCTTGCCCTGCTGGACATTGGTGCCCTCGAGGCGGACGACCAAAGGCACGCTCAGATTCACTTCCTTGGCGGCCGCGACGATGCCCTCGGCGATGATGTCGCAGCGCATGATGCCGCCGAAGATGTTGACCAGGATGCCCTTCACCGCGGGATCGCTCAGGATGATCTTGAACGCCGCGGTGACCTTTTCCTTGTTGGCGCCGCCGCCGACGTCGAGGAAGTTGGCCGGGAACATGCCGTTCAATTTGATGATGTCCATCGTCGCCATGGCGAGGCCGGCGCCGTTGACCATGCAGCCGATATCGCCGTCGAGCTTGATATAGGCGAGGTCGTATTTCGACGCTTCGAGTTCGGCCGGATCCTCTTCGGTCTCGTCGCGCAGCGCGAGCAGGTCCTTGTGGCGGAACATTGCGTTCGAATCGAAACCGACCTTGGCGTCGAGCACCATCAGCTTGTCGTCGTCGGTGACGGCGAGCGGATTGATCTCGATCTGGCTGGCGTCGGTGCCGAGGAACGCGTCATACAGCTTGCCGGCGACCGAGGCGGCCTGCTTGGCGAGATCGCCCTTCAGGCCCAGCGCGGCAGCGACGGCGCGGCCGTGATGCGGCATGAAGCCGGTCGCGGGATCGATGTCGAACGTGTGGATCTTCTCCGGCGTGTCGTGCGCGACGGTCTCGATGTCCATGCCGCCTTCGGTCGAAACGACGAACGCGACTCGGCCGGTGACGCGATCGACCAGCGCCGCGAGGTAGAATTCCTTGGCGATATCGACGCCATCGGTGACGTAGAGACGGTTGACCTGCTTGCCATGCTCGCCGGTCTGGACCGTGACGAGCGTGTTGCCGAGCATGTCGGCCGCGGCGGCGCGGACTTCATCCAGCGTCTTGGCGAGGCGGACACCGCCCTTGGCGTCAGGACCGAGTTCCTTGAACTTGCCCTTGCCGCGGCCTCCGGCATGGATCTGGGCCTTCACGACATAAAGCGGCCCGGGCAGCTTCTTGGCGGCATCGACCGCTTCGTCGACGGTCATCGCGGCATAGCCGGCGGGCACGGGGACGCCGAATTTCGCGAGCAGTTCCTTGGCCTGATATTCGTGAATGTTCATGAAGGGCCTTCTCTCGGGTTTTCGAAGATAGGGAATGGAGAGGCCTTAAGCACAGCGGGAGCGATGAATCCACCCCCGCTCGCCTTGGGGCGACGGTAGTTCTATAGCGCACGCGATGACCTGGCCTTTTGGCATCTTGCTGTTTCTCGCAACCGTAATCGCGATGGAGGGGTTCGCCTATGTGATGCATCGCTGGGTGATGCATGGCCCGGGCTGGTTCCTCCACGCGAGCCATCACCGGGCGCGGGCGGGACGGTGGGAGCTCAACGACCTATATGCGGTGATCTTCGCGGTGCCGTCGATCATGCTGTTGCTCGGCGGCGTGCAGCTCGGCTGGTGGTGGGGCTGTACCTGGATCGGCGCGGGAATCGCGGCCTACGGCGCGATCTATTTCGGGTTCCACGACGTCATCGTCCATCGCCGGGTCGCCACGCGCTATCTGCCGCGATCGGCCTATATGAAACGCATCATCCAGGCGCACCGGCTGCACCATGTGGTCGAGACGAAGCGCGGCACGGTCAGTTTCGGCTTCCTGTGGGCGCCGCCGCCGGAGGCGCTCAAGGCCGAACTCAATCGCCGCGGCAATGCCGGGGTTCGCGCGCCGGCCGGCGATACCGCCCGATAGATATTGGCTATCGACGCGCGGTGATCCTCGACTGGCATTTCTATGCGCTGGCGATCCCGGCGGTGCTGATGCTCGGCCTGTCCAAGGGCGGGTTTGCGGGACTCGGCGCATTGTCGCTGCCGATGCTCGCCTTCGTCATTTCGCCGGTCCAGGCCGCGGCGATCCTGTTGCCGATCCTGATCGTGCAGGACGTGGTTGGGGTCTGGGCGTTCCGCCGCACCGTCGACTGGCGATTGCTCGGCTGGATGATGCCGGGGGCGATCCTGGGGATCGTGCTTGGCTATCTGTTCGCCGCGAAATTGTCGGAAAGCGCGGTGCTCGGCGCGGTCGGCGCGATCTCCTTGCTGTTCGGCGCCTATCGACTCTGGGCCGATCGCCACGGCCCGCCGCAAGTGGCCAAGGGACTTCCCGAGTGGCTCGGCATGCTGTTCGGCATCGCCTCCGGCTTCACCAGCCAGATCGCGCATGCCGGCCAGCCGCCGTTCCAGGTCTGGGTGTTGCCGCACCGCCTGTCGCGCGACGTGCTGGTCGGAACGACCGCGGTCTTCTTCGCCGCGGTCAACTGGATCAAGGTGCCGGCCTATATCGCACTCGGCCAGTTCACTCATGCCAATCTGCTGACGGCGGCCGCATTGCTGCCGGTGGCGGTCGTCTCGACCTTCGCCGGTGTCTGGCTGGTGCGGCGCGTTTCCGCCGAGCGCTTCTATGTCGCGATTTACGTGTTGATGGTGCTGGTCGGCGCAAAATTGCTGTGGGACGCCCTCGTCTGAGTAAATCGGACCGGATCGGCCGGGTCTTTGCCAAATGTTAACGGCGGCTAAGCATAAAGAGCGCCATGGACATGCATTCGTTCGGATTCGATCGAGCGACTGACGGCGAGGACGATCATCGCCAGCAACAGCGCGTGCCGATCGCCATACCGGCGCGGCTACGCGATCGGCATTCCAACAAATATAATGTCCGCCTGCTCGATCTGTCGGTCACCGGGTTCCGCGCCGAGGCGCATTATGCGCTCGACGCGGGGCAGATCGTCTGGCTGGCGATCCCCGGCATGCAGGGGCTGGAAGCGACGGTCGCCTGGCGCCACGGCCTGGAGATCGGGTGCAGTTTCCGCCAGCCGCTCTATCCGCCAGTGCTCGATCACATCGTGAAGACGTTGGGACATTAGGCGGTAGGCTCTAAAAGCGGCCTGACGGCTTCCGACTCAATTGCGGACCTTTGCGATCGCCGCCTCGCCGCCCCAAAGCGGACCGACCGAAAAACCGACCAACCGCACACGTTCAGGTCAGGTATCCGCTTATTTTGGCCCCGCGCCCATTGTTTTCCTCACTCCGTCGATATCGAGCGGTCCCGCCGGTAACACGAAATGCTCAGCCGGTATCGGATCGCGATTGACGGTATCGAGTTGCAATCCCGTGAATAAGATAGGTGCGCCGGTCTTGAGAATGTCCTGCATTCCCTTCAACGGGCTCGTGTCGCCTAGAACTTGGCCCATCATCGTAACCGACATGTTGAACTGATATGCCATCGCTACGCCAAGCGGAGCGAGATCAGGATCGGTACTGATTACAACAATCGGATTGCCAATAGGTTTGCCGTCTTTCGCAATATCCATGTAATACGCGATACCTTTTCGGCCTCGGATCGTCACTTCGCCGCCCTTTACCAGCGTGAAGCCGGGAGCATCCTTGCTTTTCGGCGGCGGCATGTCCGGCATGATCTTTTTCATTTGCTCGGCCATGACCGTTGCCATGTCTTCGACACGCATGACCGCCGGGCCGTCAAACGTCGCCTGAATCATGTAGCCGTGTCCGTCACGAGTAATGAAGTAGGCGTTTGGGGCACCGGTTTGACCGCGTATGTCGCCGTTCGCGGCGATTTCGATCTTCATCGTCATGGCACCGTTCGGCCCAACGTAATTCGCCGTCATGTCCGCTAGCGCAGGCGTGGCAAACGCCAGAAGCCCAATCGCCGCCGAAATCTTCACGAACTTCATGAGTATCCTCCTGGCCGACCGGGAAAAATCATACAGCAACGCTACCGCTTCGCGAGCGCTTCGCCCAGAGCACGCGAACCAACCTGACCGCGTGAGGCTTCGAGGCGATGGTTCGAACAGGATCGCAGGAGCTACGGAATGGCGGCTTCCCGAGGAAGCGTTCCCGAAAGCGGCTTCAACGCTCCCATCCATAGTCGGGCCATCTAATCCTTTTGCCGATCGCGGCCGTCTATGGGCGCGCGACTTGGGGCCGCACCCGACCGCGCTGGGTCACTTCGGAAGCAGGAACGCCCGGGTTACGCAGGACTGTGCGCGGGCTCTTGGCTCCTGCTTTCGCAGGAGCCGTGCGGAGATTGGCTGCCGCCTCAGTCGAACAGGCTGGAAACCGAGCTCTCGTCGGCAATCCGCCGGATCGCTTCGGCGAGCAACGGCGCGATGGTCAGATGGCGGACCTTTTTCGCGGCGGCGATCGTCGCGTGGTTGCCGATCGAATCGGTGATGACCAGTTCCTCGAGCACCGATCCCTCGACCCGGGCGATCGCGCCGCCCGACAGCACGCCGTGGGTGACGTAGGCGACGACGCCCGCGGCGCCCGCTTCCTTCAGCGCGGCGGCGGCGTTGCACAACGTGCCGGCCGAATCGACGATATCATCGATCAAGATGCAGAAGCGCCCCTCGACATCGCCGATGATGTTCATCACTTCGGACTCGCCGGCGCGTTCGCGGCGCTTGTCGACGATCGCCAGCGGCGCGTTGTCGAGCCGCTTGGCGAGCGCGCGGGCGCGCACCACGCCGCCGACGTCGGGCGACACGACCATCAGATTCTTGTCCGAATGGCGCGCCAGGATGTCGGTCGACATGACCGGAGCGGCGAACAGGTTGTCGGTGGGGATGTCGAAGAAACCCTGGATCTGCCCCGCGTGCAGGTCGACCGACAGCACGCGATTGGCCCCGGCAACGGTGATCAGGTTGGCGACCAGTTTGGCCGAGATCGGCGTGCGCGGGCCGGGCTTTCGATCCTGGCGGGCATAGCCGAAATAGGGCAGCACGGCAGTGATCCGCTTGGCCGACGCGCGCTTCAGCGCGTCGATGCAGATCAGCAATTCCATGAGGTTATCGTTGGCAGGGAACGCCGTCGATTGCAGCACGAAGACGTCCTCGCCGCGGACATTCTCGTTGATCTCGACGAATATCTCCTCGTCGGCGAACCGCCGGACGAGTGCATCGGTCAGCGGTAGTTCGAGATAGCCGGCAATCGCCTTGGCCAGTGGCAGGTTCGAATTGCCGGTCATCAGCTTCATTGGTGCTCGCCCCTTCGAGGTTTGCGCGCCTCCTTAGAAGGGAGTCTGCAGCCGGTCCAGCACCCCGCGTTCGGTGATGTAGCCGGTAACAAGCCGCGCCGGGGTGACGTCGAAGGCGGGGTTATAGGCGTCGGACTGAGTCAGCCGCACCGTTTCCAGCCCGTGATCGGTAGCGCCGGTGATCTCGGTCAGTTCGGCGGGCGAGCGCTCCTCGATCGGGATCGCGTCGCCGCTCGGCGTCGCTGCGTCGAACGTCGTGTAGGGCAAAGCGACATAGAAGGGCACGCCGGTATCGTGCGCGGCGAGCGCTTTCAGATAGGTGCCGATCTTGTTGCACACATCGCCATTGGCGGTGACGCGATCGGTGCCGACGATCACCGCATCGACCTGGCCGCGCGCCATCAACAGGCCGCCGGCATTGTCGGCGATCAAGGTATGCGGGACGCCATGATTGCGCAGCTCGAACGCGGTCAGCAACGCGCCCTGGTTGCGCGGCCGTGTCTCGTCGACCCAGACGTGCAGGGGCAGCCCGGCATCGTGCGCGAGATAGATCGGCGCGGTCGCGGTGCCATAATCGACCGTCGCCAGCCAGCCGGCATTGCAATGCGTCAGGATGTTGAGCGGGCGATCGGGATTCTTCGCATGGAGGTCGCGGAGCAGGGCCAGACCATGCTCGCCGATCGAGCGGCATAAACGCTCGTCCTCGTCGACGATCGCCTGAGCGCGCGCAAAGGCAGCCGCGGCGCGATCGGTAAGCGGCAGCGGGCGGACCGCGGCGGCAACCTGGTCGAGCGCCCATTTGAGGTTGATCGCGGTCGGGCGGGTCGCATTGAGGCGCGCATAAGCTGCCTGGATCGCCGCATCGCCGGGGTCGGCGGCGATCGCCATCGCCAGGCCATAGCCGCCGACCGCGCCGATCATCGGCGCGCCGCGCGTCCACATGTCGCGGATCGCCACCGCCGCCTCGTCTTCGGTCCTGAGCTCGACCCAGCGCACTTCCCAGGGAAGCTGGCGCTGGTCGAGGATGCGCGCGCCCGTGCCCTCGGCGGTCGGCACGATCGAGCGGGTGCGTTCGCCTTGCAGGATCACGGCAATATCTCGGCAAAGCTGGCGATCTCGCCGCGACCGGTATCGCGGTCGATCAGCAGCGCGCGCAGCCCGGCCGCTTTCGCCGCGTCGGTCTCGGCGGCGACGTCGGACACGAACAGGATATCGGCGGGGTCGAGCTTCAGCGCGGCGGCGATTTTGACGTAGGATTCGGCCTCGCGCTTTGGCCCGGTGGTCGTGTCGAAATAGCCGGAAAGGTAGCCAGTCAGGTCGCCTGCCTCGCTATGCCCGAAGATCAGCTTCTGCGCCTCGATCGATCCCGAGGAATAGATGCACAGCTTGATCCCCGCCTCGCTCCAGCGTTTCAGCGCCTCGGGCGTGTCGGGGTAGACGTGCGCCTTGAGCTCGCCCGCTTCATAGCCCTCGCGCCAGATGCGTCCCTGAATGTCCTTGAGCGCGGTTTCCTTGGCGTCGACATCCATCCAGGCGAGCAAGGTCGCGACCGGATCGCCCGGCGGCATCGCGGCAAGGACCGGGGCGATCTCCTCGCGATGGATCGGCACCCAGGCGGGAATGCGCGCCCGGGCATAAGGGAATAGAACATCGGCGACATAGGCGATGCTCGTGGTGGTCCCCTCGATATCGAGCAGGATGGCCTTGGGCGGGGTCGGGCTCACGCTAATCCCATCGTTCGTAATTGGTGATCCGGATCGCCAGGGCGAACGGACTGGAGAGGGCGTCAGCCCGAAGCGCGCTCGTGACGCGGGAAACGATCGGCGATGGCATCGCCGGTGAATTTGGCGACCCAGCCCTCGGGATTCTCGAACAGGCGGATAACGGTGAAGCTCGGCTCGGGCCCCATGTCGAACCAATGGCGCATGCCCGCCGGAACCGAGATCAGGTCCCCGGCCGTGCACAAGACGGCGTGGACGCGGTCGTCGTCGGTGCGCAGCGTGAACAATCCTTCGCCGGCGACGAAGAAGCGCACTTCGTCCTCCGAATGGCGATGCTCGGACAGGAACTTCGCGCGCATTGCGGCGCGATCGGGATGATCGGGCGTCACACCGATGATATCGACGGATTGATAGCCCTGTTCGGTCTTCAGCTTGTCGATCTCGGGCGCATAAGCGGCGAGCACGGCGTCGGTGTCGGCGCCGCCGGTGTCGCGGAGCGGCCAGCGTTCGTAGCGCACCCCGATCCGTTTCAGCGCGTCGCCGATCCATTTGGGGTCGCTGGTGTCGAGCACCGGAGTGTCGCCGTCATCGGCGGTAAAGACGCGAAGGCGAGTCATGACGCGCTATCCCTGAAACTGCGTTCGGCCAGTTCGGTGGCGATCAGCCATTCGACGGCTTCGAGCACGCGCTCGGCTTCGTCAAGGTCCTTGCCCCAGGCATAGAGGCCATGATCGCGGATCAGATAGGCAGGCGCCGCGCCGGGCCGTGCCAATGCCGGGGCGATCGCCGCTTCGATGACGGCCATGTCTTGGCTGTTGTCGACGATCGGCAGCGCGATTTCGGTTTCGTGCGTGGTCTGGCCGGGAAACACCTTGAGCAATTCATGGCCGGCGAAATGCCAGGCTTTCAGGTCGCGGAAGGCGCGAGTCAGGCCGACCGCTTGCGGCGAATGGCCGTGGAGCACGGCGCCCGCCGCGGGGAACTGGCGATAGATCGACAGGTGGAGATGTGTTTCCGCAGAGGGCTTGCCGGTACCAACGACTTGGCCGTCCCTATCGAGGCGCAACACCCCCTCTTCGCTCAGGCGCCCCTTGTGCCAGCCGGATGCGGTCACCGCGAAGCCGTCGTCGAGCCGGACCGAGTAATTGCCCGCCGTCGCCGGCGCCCAGCCGCGCGCGTCGAGGCGGCGGCCGACCGCGATGATCCCCGCCCGTGCGGCGTCGAAGCTGCTCGTCGTCATGCCGGCCACTTACGGCGACTCGCGGCGACGCGCCAGCACGCGGTGACTTTAGGGTGTCCGCTTTTCCGCGCGTTGCTCTGGCGAAAAAATCGGGCGCCGCTCCGGATGGAGCCGCGCCCTCAGGGGAGGATAAACTATCGTCGGCCGACCGAATTCCCGTCGGTAAACCTGTCGTCGGCAACGATGGTAATCGGTGTCAGAAGGAAGCGCAAGCGGCCGGAGTGGCTGCGATGGCCTGGACGAGCGACGACCGAAAGCCCGGAAAGGTCGTTGATACCGGTGTCATAAGTTTCTATCGATGCAATGCCCTAAAGGGCTTGGGAGAGTCGGCCGCCAACGAGCGGGCAGATGCGAAAGAGAGCGGCATGGTGAGCAGGATGCGGGTGACGATGTTGGCGGCGATTGGCGCCACCGCGATGATCGGGTCAGGCGCGAACGCGCAGGATGCTCCGCCGAAGCTGCTGTTCCACGTTTCCGCCGACAAGACGCTGATCGCCGACACCGCGGGCGGCGAGGCCGTGCCCAATTTCCAGTCCAAGGTCGCGATCGTCCCCACCGGCAAATCGGGCGGCGCGATTGAATGGCAGGATGATGGCTATGTCGCCTGGAAAGCGCCGGGCAACATCTATGCGCGGCGCGGTACCCTATCCTTCTTCTGGCGTTCGCGGACGCCGGTCGGCGAAGCGCCGTTCGTCCTGTTTCGCGTCGGATATGCCGATCACACCAGCTGGGACATGGCGTTTCTTCGCATCGACTGGAACGGCCACGGCTTCGACGCCTTCGTCACCGACAACAATCTCGCGCGCGAACGCGTGTCGTTCCGCATGGATACGCTGCCTGCGCCGGCCGACTGGCACCACATCGCGTTCGCCTGGGACGAGGCGGTTGGCGTGCGCCTGTTTGTCGATGGCAAGGAAGTCGCGCGCAAGGATCAGAAGTCGGTGCTCGACAGCGGGCTCGACCAGTTCGGCCTGGCCGGGCGGATCATCTCGCCGCACCAGGTGCAGAGCCGCTACAATTTCATGCGCGGCAGCGATGTCGACGAAATCCGCGTCTATGACCAGATGCTCGGCGCTGGCGCGGTCGCCGCGCTGGCCAATAACAATGCCCCTGCCGACGACAAGCCGGTGGAGAGCGACGAGCGCACCGCCTTCCTCCATCGCTACGGGTTCGACGGCGCCTCGCCGCCTTTGCTAGCGGCCGACAGCACGGCGATCCGCAAGGTCGAATTCGCCGACGCCAAGGACTTGAAGGAATGGATGTGGAAAGGCGTCGACGGCATTCCCGAGACGACCTGGCCCGGCGTCTACAACCGCTCGCGCCTGCCGGGCCGCGACGATTATTTCGAGCTTCCCGACTGGAACGTCTATGTCGAAGGCGGCAAGTCCTATGAGCTGACGATCCCGGCCAACGAAACGGTCAATCGCGTCGAGATCCGCGGTGCTGCTTATGGCGCGCTCGATTATTCGGCGGACGGCGGCAAGTACGTCTCGCTCGCGAAGCGGCCGCAGGGCGTCGAAAAGTCGATCACCAGTTTCGGCGACAAGACCGGCGGCAAATTGCGCTTCACCAATGTCACGCAGGAAACGCCGATCCAGGAAATCTGGGCGTACGACGTCAAGGAAGGCGCCGAGCCCAAGGGCACGCTAAAGCTCAGCTATGCCGTCGACTCGAAAGCCGCGCCGGCCTTCGCCAACCTCTCCGCACTCAACAGTTATATCGCCGGCCGTTTTCCGGCTGACGAACGCGCCACCGTCGTCGCGCTGCCCGCGAGTGCCGGCCATGCCGCGCCGGGTGCAGGCAGCGCGACCGCGGCGGGGAATGCGGTACGGGGCGCGAACGAGGCGCCGATCGTCCATATCCTGATCCCGTCCGACTTCGGCGACGCCTTCCCCGGCAAGCCGCTGGCGCGGGCGTGGAACTACACCTGGGCGAATGTCCATGACGGGCTCGACGGCATCGCCCTCGACATCCCCGCGCTGAAGGTCGCGCCGGACAAGGATGGCGTGATCCCGCTCGACATCCGGATCAAGGACCCGATCTGGCCCGACCGCGACATGATCGACGTGACGGTCTCGGTGAAGCCCGGCCAGGCGCGGACTGTCTGGCTCGACCTGCGCGACCGCATCCTGACCAACGATCCCTTCTACATCATTGTCGCCAGCGCCTCGCGCGATTTCGGCGCGGACTCGCTCGACGGCATGAACGTGCGGCTGGTGTTCAAGGACCGCGACGAAGCGAAGAAGGAGCATGTCCAGGACCGCTTCAGCCAGGTGAAGGACAATTGGGGCTTCCTGGTCGAGGAACATACCGCCTCGGGTCGCGAAAGGCTGTTCCGGCGGTTGAAGGGCGACATCACCGACCTGCTCCGCGTCGATCCCGACAATATCGAAGGGCGCCGCTACTGGGCGGACATCAGCTATGGCGCGACCGGCATGCCGCCCTTCGCCCAGCCGACACCGCCCGCCGGCGTGCCGCTTTGGGCGTTCCGCCAGCTCGAGGATCTGAAGCTCACCCGTCAATTCGTCGATTGGTGGATCGACAATCGCCAGGTGCCGTACGGCGATTTCGGCGGTGGTATTTCGGACGATGTCGACTTGCTCGAACAATGGCCCGGCCTGGCGCTGATGGGAGTCGAGCCCGACAAGATCAATGCGTCGCTGCGCGCGCTGTCGGACTCGGTCTACGCGAACGGCATGCGGGTCAACGGACTCGGCTACATCACCACCGACGAGCTCCATGCCTATGAGGAAGGGCTCAATTCCGACGCCGAGCGCCTCTATCTCAATTGGGGCGAGCCCAAGGCGATCGAGCGGCTGATGGCGACGGCCAAGGCGCTGTCGGAAAAGATCATCCTGCGCAATCCTGCGGGCCATCTGCATTTCGCCACCAACTGGTATGGCGGGCGCAAGGTGTATCGCGAGGGGCCGTGGGAATGGCAGAAGCCCTACAGCTTCACCGTCATGCACGCGCCGATCCTGATGGGCGTCTACAATGCCAATCCGATCGCGACGGGGCTGGTGACGGGCGTCGTCGATGGCTGGATGGCGCACGGCAAGAAGGGCGCCGACGGCAACTGGACCTATCCCAACGAGATCAACTGGCGGACCGATGCCGAGCGCGTGGGGGACGGCGGCGGAGTTTCGACGCCCTATCAGTCGGTTTGGGCGGCGTACCGCTTCACCGGCGACCAGAAATATCTGGCTCCGATCCTCAGCCGTGAGGCGAAGAGCGGGCCGGGCGCGCTCAACGATCTCAACGAAAATGTGGTCGCCACTCTCGGCAGGGCGGACTGGGGCAAGGCGCTGGCGGAAACCAAGAGCGATTTCGGCCGCGTCGCCGGCTGGGATGCGACCGGCAACCGCAAATTGCTCGAAGAGCAGGCCGCCGACGCGATCGCGTTCAAGTCGCAGCATATGTACATGTACACCGAAGGCCATTGGTGGACCGACCGTGTCGACATGCCCAACGACCTGCTGCAGCGGCAGCGGCTGGGCGGCATCGCTTTGGTGCGCAACCAGACCTATCCCGGCAACACCGTCAGCTGGCGCTTCGCCAATCCCGGCGCGGCGGAAAAGGTCGCGATCCTGGTGCCGGGAGCGACCACCGGCCATTTCAAGATCATCGCGTACAACACCAGCGACACGGCGCAGCCGGCGACGATGTCGACCTGGAACGTGACCGCAGGCACATGGAAGATGACCGCCGGAACCAGTGCGTCGGACGGCGATACCGCCGACGGCACGCCGGTCGCCAGCGAGGTGACACTCGAACGCAGCGGGTCCGTTCAAGTCAGCTTCGCGCCGCGCACCACGACCGTGCTCGAATTCACGCTGGAGACGCCGGGCGTGCCGACCGAGCGCCGCGCCGATCTCGGCGTCGGCATGGACGACGTGACGGTCGCGGGCCGGACGGTCGAGGTGACGGTGCACAGCCTTGGCGCGCTGCCGGCCAGCGGCGGGCGCGCGGAACTGGTCGACGCGAATGGCAAGGTCGCCGCCAGCGTGGCGGTGCCGAAGCTCGACGCGCCGACCGACCTGATGCCCAAGACGGCGACTGTCCGATTGGGGTTGCCGGCCGGTGCCGGCCCGGGTTGGCGAGTGAGGGTCGCGCTGCCCGATGGCACGCCCGAAGTGACCTGGCTGAACAACGCCGTCGCGCTGCCGGCTCCGGCGCGCCGGCGATGACGGCTATCGATCGGGGAAGTGAGGCGTGATCGGACGGCGCAGCTTCCTGGCAGGGGCCGCAGCAGCCACAACGGTCGTGGTTCTGCCCTGCGCTCGCGCGGAGGGCGCTGGCGATGTCGCGTTGCGCGCCGTGCTCGACGGATTGGCGAAGCTCGACGGCCCCGCCGCCAAGCTGAAGAAGCTCGCGGGGGTCGACACGCATGACCTATCGCCCGGCGCGTTGCTCGATCTGGAGGCGGCGCGCGAAGGCTTGGCGATCGATGCCCGGATCGCGGCCATCCTGCCGTTCGGCCGGCTGGGGCGCAGTCCCTATTCGGTCACGCCGTCGACGGGGGCATGGCGCGAACCGGCTGCGCCTGACGCCGCCGACCGCATCGCCGCAGACAGCACGGCCGTACGCGCCGAGGCCGCTGCCGGCATCATCCTGCCTCGCGATGCGCTGGATCGCACCGTGGCGGGCCTTGCCAAAGCGGCGGCCGGAGCCACTGGCGGCGTCGCTCTCGCGCTCGCCGAACAGGCCCGCTTTCTGGCGTCGCTTGCGCCGCGCGCCGGAGCAGCGGGAGTCGGCCGGCTGCCGCACGGCCCCGAATATTTCGACCTGTTGATCGATCGCCAGTTCGGGGGACGCGACGCGGCGGCGATCCATCGCCGGGTGCTGGCCAAAGCGCGCGAGGTGGCGGCGGAGGCCGACGAATTGCTCGCGCGCTTGGGCTATGCGGGCAAGACGACGGGCGAGCGGTTCCGCGCCGCCTTTCGCGATCCGCGCTTTCTGTATGCCGATAGTGAGGACGGCCGCAATCGCGCGGTCGCCGACATGAACCGCTGGCTCGATCGCGCGCGCGGCCGATTGCCGCGCTTGTTCGGCACGCTCCCGCCCGAATGCGCCAATGTCGCGGTGTGGCGGATGACACCGGCGGAGGAGGCGGCGAAAAAAGCCGGCTATCGTGTCCTGCCGTCTCCCAACGGCGCTCCAGGCAGCTATTTCGTCGATCTGTCCGACATTCGCCGCCGGCCCGACTGGAGCCTGGCCAGCGTCGTGCATCACGAATTGCTGCCGGGCCATATGGTGCAGCTGCCTCTGGACGTGCGCGCCGATCCCCATGCGATCCGCACGGACTATACCGCCGGCTTCAGCGAAGGCTGGGCGATCCATGCCGAGGAAGTGATGGCGCGGCAGGGCGCGTTCGCAGGCAATGACCGCGCGCGGCTCGGTTTCCTCCATTGGATGTTGTTCAGGCTGTGCCGGTCGCTCATCGATACCGGAATTCATGCCGAGCGCTGGACCTTAGGAGAAGCCCGGGCGACGCTCGACGCGATGCAAGGCGAACCGGCCTTTTTCGCCACGTTCGATCAGGACATCCAGCGGGTATGCCTGGAACCCGCTACGCGCGTCGGGGAGGCGCTGGCCTGGCTGGCGTTGACCGACGGGTTCGACCGCTTGCCGGCGGCCGCGTTGCCGCGACGCCGGCGCGGTGCGATCGGGGATGGCCGGCTGCGTCTGTCGTCGCTCGACCGGCGGCTCGCGATGCCGGGCCCGGCACGCCGATCATCCTAGTCGCTGGGTCCTGGCCCAGGCAACGAACAGGTCCGGCCAGATCGCGGCGGGCTTGCCCATCGCGTTCCTCAGCCCGAAGCCATGGCCGCCATTGGTGAACAAATGCGTCTCGACCGGCACGCTCGCGGCCTTGAGCGCGGCACGGAATTGCAGGCTGTTGTCGACCGGCACGACATTGTCGTCCTCGGCATGGACCAGGAAGCAAGGCGGGGTCGCCTTGGTCACGTTGCGCGCGGGACTATGCATGCGTTCGACCTCGGCGCTCGCATCCTTGCCGATCAGGAGCTCGCGCGATCCGGGGTGCGCGACCGGCAGGCTCATCGACTGGACCGCATAGATCGGGGCGGCGATGTCGGGACGTGCCGACAGCCGGTCGGCGGCATCGACCGGCGCATAGACGCCGGCGTCGAACCGCGTCGCAAGATCGGCGCAGACATGCCCGCCCGCCGAGAAGCCCATCGCCGCGACGCGTTGGGGCTGGATGCCATAATCCCGTGCGCGATGCCGGATCAGCCGCATCGCGCGTTGCGCATCGGCAAGCGCGACGTTCGAGGCGTCTTTCCATCCCTCGCCGGGCAGGCGGTAGAACAGGACGAACACCGTCCAGCCGCGCTCGGCGAGCCAGCGACCGATCTCATACCCCTCCTTGTCGATCACCACCCGCGCATAGCCGCCGCCCGGCGTCACCATCACCGCGGAGCCATTGGGGATGGCGGGGCGGAACACTACCAGCCGCGGGCGAGCGATGCCGGAGACCGAACGGTCGGTGCGGTTGGGATCCTTGCTGCGCTCCTCGACCTTTTCGACCGGCGGTATGGCCGGCATGCCCGGCGCGCCTTTGGGCCACAGGTCGATCGTCTCGGTCGGTTCGGACAGGCCGGGCGCGACGGGCTTCCCGGCCGGCGGCGCGGTTCGGGCGCGCGCGGTCGCGGTGACGCCGGCGGCGAGTGTGCCCAGGATGGCGGAACGGCGATCGATCGTCATGGCACTCCCATCGGAAACAAATCGGGCGCCGCTTCGCGAGGAAGTCGGCGCCCGCAGAGGAGGAAAACGGCTTCGGCTCAGCGAGTGTAGCGCAGTCCGAACATGAACGTGCGGCCGAAGTGGTTGTTCTCGTAATTGCGGTCGGCGTCGAGGTCGACATAGCGGTAGCGATAGGCGTCGGTCAGGTTGGTGCCCTCGACCGAAACCTCGAAATTCGGCGTGAGCTTGTAGCGGACCGACGCATCGACATTGGTGATCGAATCATAGCCTTCGAGCACGTTGCCGGTGGCCGAGCCGTTGTCGACGAACCCGCTGCGATAGGCGACCGATGCGCGCGCGCTGAACTTGCCGTCGTCATAATAGAGCGTTCCGTTCAACGAGCGCTTGGCGAGCCCATAGAGCGTCGACGATGTGACGAACCCCGGATAGGACCCGTTGGGCACCGTCGCCGGACCATTCACGTTGTAATTGATGTTGCTCGAGATGAAGGTCGCGTTGGCGATCCCGCCGAAATTTCGCAGGAAACCGGGCAGGAAGCGGAACGGTCCCTGCAGCCCGATCTCTACCCCGCGCACGCGCCCGCCAGTGGCATTGCCGATCGTCGAGATCGTCCAGAGCTGGCCCTCGGGATTGGACGCCGCCGGCGAGCTCGCCAGGATGACCGAGAGCGGCAGTCCGGTCGAGGCAAATGTGCCGCTGCGTGTGGTCGACAGCGGGAAGCTCTGGATGTTCTTCTGGAAGAAGGCGATCGACAGCACCGATTCCTTGGCGAAATACCATTCCGCCGCCGCGTCGAGCGCGGTGGCGCGGAACGGGTCGAGGAACGGGTTGCCGAAGCTGACCTTGTAGTTGAATCCGTCGACGGATCCGCCCGGGGTCAGATTGCCCAGGCTCGGACGCGTCATGACCTTGCTGACCGCGCCGCGCAGGATGATATTCTTCGCCGGGTAGAACGCGACGTTGAACGACGGCAGCCAATCCTCGTACGTGCGCTGCACCGTCACTAATGTGCCGCTGTTATAGCCGGTGGAGGACTGGTCGGTCGCGACATAACGGACGCCGCCATTGAACGCATAGTCGAGGCCGAGGATGTTCCCCTTGGCGTCGAATTGCAGGTAGAAGCCCTTGTCGATTTCGCGGACCGAACGGATGTTGGTCTGGTTGGGCACCGCGGTCCGCGCGTACAGCTTGGTATAGGCGGTCGCCGCGGGCAGGTTCGCCACCACCCACGAATTGGTGTTCCCCGCCGGCTGGCCGGCATTGCCGAGGTTGAAGACTTCGGTCAGCGCCGACGTTACTGGGAAGCCGTACACTGCCGCAGAACCGAACACATTCGACGCCGTGCATGTGATCGTGCCGAGCACGACGTCCGGCGCCGCAGTCGCCTTGGTCGGGCAGACCACGGTATCCCGAGCCGCTTCGTAAAGGTTGAAGTCGAAGCGGCGATACACGCCGCCCAGGCGGATCTTGAAGCCGTCGGCGACGTCCCAGGTAGTCTTGAGCGAGACCGTGCGGAATTTGTTGGTCGTGTTCGACGGCCGGTCGCGAATTTCCGCCAGCTGGAAATTGGTCGGATCGGTCACGCTGGTGCCGAAGGTCAGCTTCGGCGATTTCATGTTGGTATAGTCGTAGCTGTATCCCTGGGCATCCCGGTCATCGAGGATGATCGTGGTTTCCTGCGGGATATCGGCATCGGACTTCGACAGGCCGGCAAGCAGCTCGATATGGAGCTTGTCGCCGATGTCCTGTTTCCAGTTGCCGCTGAACTGGTAGAAAGTGGTGTTGAGCTTGCGCTGATAATGTTCGACGCGGACCCAGGCGTCGTTGATCGTCGCCTTGATCAGATTGTTGTTCGCGTCGATCGAATAGTCGGTGACGTCGATCGACCGCTCGTTGGAGCGGAACAGCACTTCGCCCCAGCGCTCTTCGCGCACTTCCTTGTAGCGCGACCACAGGCCGTCGAGCGAGATCTTGGTGCGCTCGGTCGGCGCCCATTGAATGCTGCCGGTGATGCCCAGCCGCTCGCGATTATGTTCGATCAGGCCATAGCGCGGAATGCGCGGGTGGAATGCCAGCGCGACGGCATCGCAGGCCGCGACACGCCCATTGGTATAGACGCCGCCGGTGTTCCTCACCGGGGTGTTGCTGGTGGCCGACGTGTAGAAACAAGGCGTGCCGTTGACCGAGTCGAAACGCGGCCCGTTGACCCAGCGCACGCTGTTGTTGCCGAGTTCGAACTGGTCCTGCTTGCTGTAGGCGGCCGATAGCGAGACCCCGAATTTGCCGTCGTCGGACTTCCAGCCGATCAGCCCGGCAACGCGCGGGCCGAGGTCCTTGGACAGATCGTTATACTGGCCCTGGACCGATAGCGCCGTGGTCAGGCCGCGCTTGCCCGCGAGCGGATTGCCGGTGTTCAGGTCGACGACCGCGCCCAGCGAACCTTCGTCGAGCTGCGGTTCTGCAGTCTTGTTGACCACCAGCGAGCTGAACAGCTCGGACGCGAAGACGTTGAAGTCGAACGCGCGCTCGCGGTCGGCGCTGGCACCGTCGCTGGTCGTGGTCAGGGCCTGCATGCCGTTGACGCGGACCGAGGTGAACTGACCCGACAGGCCGCGCACGGTGATCGACCGGCCTTCGCCGCCGTCACGCTGGATCGAGATGCCGGGGATGCGCTGCAGCGATTCGGCCAGGTTCTGGTCGGGGAATTTGGCGATATCCTCGGCGACGATGGCGTCGACCGAGCTGACCGATTCGCGCTTCACGTCGAGCGCCTTGTTGAGCGAGGCGCGGAAACCGGTGATGACGATATCGGTCGATTTGTCGTCGGGGCCCTGGTCGGCGGGGGCGGCAGCGGGGGTTTCCTGTGGCGCCGCGGCGGGCTCGCTGGCCGGCGTGGCCGCGGGCTTGTCGGCGGCAAGAGCTCCGGCCGGCAGCATCAGGCCGAACGCGAGTGCGATCGTCGACCCTCCATACGCCATCCGCTTGAGGCGTGCCGTCAACGGGTTCACTCGGTCTTGCATCATCGTCTCCCCTAGACTCAAATCGCCATGACACCGGTTGCTGAAACCGTGTGTCGCCGGGGACCCTTGCAACAGGCTGGGAGATGATCGTGGGTGCCGTGCCCCTTTTTCCTCCCCCGACGGCCGCCAGCTTTCCCGCTGGTCTCACCGCTGCTACCTATTCTTTGGTAACCGGTGTCAAAGACATGCGACGAGGAGAAGATCATGTCAATACGTATCGCTGTCGCGGTGACGGGGATGCTCGCGCTGGGCGCCGCAGCGCCCAAAATGGTCGTGGTCGATGAGCGGACGGTGGTGCGGGACGAGCCTCCGCCGCACGGCGCGATCGGCATGAGCACGGCCTATCGGATCAGCGACGCGGTACCGGACCGGACGATGGAATTCCGCAAACGCATTCTCCATCGCGGCGCGGCGATCGGCCTTCACGTGATTGCGCATGACGAGGTCTATTACGTCCTGTCGGGAACGGGCGAGGTCATGTCGGATGGCGAGCGCAAGCCGCTCACGCCGGGAATGGCCGCCTATCTCTATACCGGCGCGAACGTCGGCATCCGCCAGACCGGCACGACGCCGCTCGCGCTGATCATCACCTATCCGCTGCCGGCGAAGGCCAGTTAGGTCCAATCGTCATTCAGACGGCGCCGTGTCGGTTCTTTTTCAATCCTCCCCGCCAGGGCAGGGCGATCGCATATGAATCGGGGCCGCGATCTAGACCGTTCGCTTCGGCTTCAGCCCTGTCACCCCGGACTTGTTCCGGGGTCCAACCCTCCACAACGGAATCCATCCGTTGTTGCTAGTTGGATGCCGGAACAAGTCCGGCATGACGGTTCAACTCGTCGATCCGTCGTAGAATATCGAGTGGGAAAGAGGGTGCCGGCTTTCCGCGCGATGCTAGGTCCCCGGCTGGATGTACGGAATGCGCGCGAACAGTTCGCGCTGCCATTTGCGCGGGTCGCTCTCGATATGGCTGTTGACGTCGAACACCATCGTCGCGCGGCGTGCCAGATCGTATTTGGGCCAGACGGGCAGGCCGGGATGATTGGGGTTGGCGGTCTTGGCGAAGGCGACGAAACTGTCCTGCACCGCTTGCGACGCCGCCCGCGCATCGAGCCCGCTGCCGGTTTGCGATCCCGGCGCGCCGAGCGTGCCGAAGGCCAGCGGGATATCCATCGTATGGAAAGCGCCGCGGCGCGGGTCGGTGCGCGAGGTGAAGTCGACCTGATAGACCCAGGCCGGGGCCCCAGCGCGGGCGCGCTCCTCCGCCTCGATCACCTGGCCGCGCCAGCTCCGCCCGGCGGTGACCGCGGCGTAGAAGACATCGGTCGGCGACCAGGCCGGGAATTGCCGGCGATATTCGCCGATCACCCATTCGGGCAGAGCGTCGATGCGCAATTCGGGCGCGAGGCGATCGGGCATATTGTCCCAGGTCAGCCCCTTCATCTTGTCCGAATCAGGTGGAATGAACGCGCGCGCCTCGTCATGGACATTGCCCAGGATCAGCGGGATCGACAGGCCGATCGGGTTCGCGTCGGGCCAGAAGGGATGGCGCGTGAGCCATTTCATGTCGAGCACCGGGCCGAAATAGACTCCACCACCCAGGAATGGGTCGTCGGCCGACAGCGCCTCGACCAGTTTCTCGGTCGGCGCCGACAGCAGCGGGCGTAGATCGCGCTCGCTTACCCCAAGCTTGCGCAGATAGGCGCGCGTGCGATCGGTGGCGTGGAGCGGGCCGGAGGCGGTGACCTGCTGGCCCGACATGGTCACGCCGCGATGAAACAGCCCCCTGGCCGCCGGCATCCCGGTCAGCGTGGCGATCTTGGCGCCGCCGCCCGACTGGCCGAACAGCATCACGCGATTGGGATCGCCGCCGAATACCGCGATATTGTCGCGCACCCATTTGAGCGCGAGGATCAGGTCGAGCTGGCCGCAATTGCCGCTATCGGCGAAGCGCGGATCGAGCCGGGCGAGGTAGAGATAGCCGAACGCATTGAGCCGGTGATTGACCGTCACCACGACGACATCACCGCGCGCCGCCAGATTGTGTCCGTCGTTGAGCGGGTCGGTGACACTGCCGTTCGAATAGGCGCCGCCATGGATGTAGAGCATCACCGGTTTTTTCGCCGCCGGATTGGGCTCGGCGGTCCAGACGTTGAGGTAGAGGCAATCCTCCGATTGCGGCTGGTATCTGCCCGATTGCGGACAGACCGGTCCGAACTTCTGCACCTGCCGCACCTGGCCGCGCGCGGCATAGGGCACCGGCGCCCGGAACCGTTGCGCGACGCCGTAGCGAATGCCGCGATAGGCGATGACGCCACGATCGCTTTCGCCGACGAAATCGCCCGACGGCGCGCGCACATAAGGCGCCGCGACCGCGCGCGCCGCGCCTGGCAACAACATCGCCGCCCCGGCGCTTGTGCCCGCGGCGATCAGGGTGCGACGGTTCCAGCCTTCAGCGTCGGACATCCAGACCCCCTGCGAGGAATGCGTCGATATCGGCCTGGCGGAACAGGCTGGCATCGCCCGGCAGCGAATGTTTGAGCGCGGTCAGCGCGAGACCGGTGCGCGCGGCGTCGTCGATGCTGCCGCCGTTGCGCAGCGCATGGAGGACGCCGGCGGCGAAGGCATCGCCCGCGCCGATCCGGTCGACGATTCCGGCCAGCGTGATCTCGGCCGACTGGGCATGCGCGTCGCGCGTGTCGATCCGCGCCGACAACAAGTGGCGATCGACATCCTCGGTATGCCGCGCGGTCGAGGCGATCGTTTGGAGCTTGGGGAAAGCGGCGAAGGCGGCGTCGGCCGCTTCGCGCCGGCGGTCCTCGCCATCACCGGAAAAGGGCTTGTCGAGCAGCAAGGCGATATCGCGATGATTGCCGAACATCAGGTCGGCCTGCGCGACCAGCCTCGACAGAATCTCGCGCGGCTTGCCGTCCCAGCGTTCCCACAGCTTGCCGCGCCAATTGCCGTCGAACGAGACCGGGATACCGCGGGCGGCGGCAGCCTCGGCGGCGGCGATCGCGGTTTGGGCGGGCACAGGGCCGAGCGCGGGGGTGATGCCCGACAGATGCAGGCGGTCGACGCCCTTGAGCAGCGTCGCCCAATCCCAGGCATCCGCCGGCGCCTCGGCAAAGCTCGAATGGGCGCGGTCGTAGATCACTTCGGTCGCGCGCATACCGGCACCCGAGGTGACGAAATAGAGCCCCATCCGATCGCCGCGGCGCTGGATGCCACTGGTGTCGATACCGTGGCCGCGCAGGGTCGTGACCGCCGCATCGCCCAGGTCATTGGCCGGAATGGCACTGACGAAGCCGACATCGTGGCCGAGCCGGGCAAGCGCAGTCGCGACGTTCGCCTCGGCGCCGGCCACCCAAACGTCGAATTTGGGGGTTTGCAGCAGGAGTTCGCGGCCCGGCGGGGACAGCCGCAGCATGATTTCGCCGAAGGCGAGGAAGCGCCCCATTGCCTTACCCATCACTGCCCCCAATCCGAACCGTGACCCCGGACTTGTTCCGAGGTCCAACCCTCCTCAACGAAAACCATCGCATGTGGCAGGTTGGATGTCGGAACAAGTCCGGCATGACGGAAGGGAGATAATTGCATCACCGCGCCAGCCACCCGCCGTCCACCGCCAGGATATGCCCCTGAACATAATCCGCGGCGCGGCTCGCCAGGAATACGGCCGCGCCACCCAGGTCGCTCGCGTCGCCCCAGCGCCCCGCCGGAATGCGGTCGAGGATCGCCTTGTTGCGCACCTCGTCGGCCTGCAGCGCCGCGGTATTGTTGGTGGCGATATAGCCCGGCGCGATCGCGTTGACGTTGACGCCCTTCGACGCCCATTCGTTGGCCAGCAACTTGGTCAGCCCTCCGATCCCGCTTTTCGAGGCGGTATAGCTCGGCACGCGGATGCCGCCCTGAAAGGTCAGCATCGAGGCGATGTTGATGATCTTGCCGCCGCCATTTGCGATCATGTGCCGTCCCGCTGCCTGGCACAGGAAGAACACCGATTTGAGGTTGGTGTCGACCACCGCGTCCCAATCCTGCTCGGTGAAGTCGACCGCATCGGCGCGGCGAATGATGCCGGCATTGTTGACCAGGATGTCCAGCCCGCCGAGCTTGTCCACCGTTTCGTCCACAATTCTCTGCACAGGCTCGATGGTCGAGAGATCGGCCGAGACCATCTCGGCGCGGCGGCCGAGCGCGCGCGCTTTCTCGACCGTCTCCTGAGCAGGCGTACGGCCGACCGCGGCGATATCGGCGCCGGCTTCGGCGAGTGCCAGCGCGATCGCCTGGCCGATGCCGGTATTGGCGCCGGTGACGATGGCGACTTTGCCGGAAAGGTCGAAGGGGTTCATTTTTACTCCAAATTCCCCTCCCGCTTGCGGGAGGGGTTAGGGGAGGGCCTGTCGAGAAGTGCGGGAAGTGGGAACACGCCCTCCCCCGACCCCTCCCGCAAGCGGGAGGGGAGTCACGCCAGCTGGCAGATATCCAGCACGTTCATGTCGGTATAATCCTGGTTCTCGCCGGCCATCGCCCAGATGAAGGCATAGGCCTTGGTGCCAGCACCCATATGGATCGACCAGGGCGGGCTGATCACCGCTTCCTCATTCTGCATCACGATGTGGCGCGTCGCCTCGCCTTCGCCCATGAAATGCATCACGCGGTCGGTGTCGAGATTGTCGAGCTCGAAATAGAAATAGATCTCGCTGCGGCGCTCATGGATGTGCGGCGGCATCGTGTTCCACACGCTGCCGGGCTTGAGCACGGTCAGGCCCATCACCAGTTGCGCCGAGTCGCACACGCCCGGAATGACGAGCTGGAAGATCGTGCGCTCGTTCGATTCCGCCAGGCTGCCGCGCTCGAGCGCATTGGCATCGGCAATGCCGAGCTTGCGAGTCTGAAACGCCTTATGCGCGGGGCACGAGGCGAGGTAGAAGCGCGCGCCCTGGCCGGAGAACTCGACGTCTTTAGCGCCCATCGTGACGTACAAGCAGTCCTTGTTGCCGAGCGTGAATTCCTCGCCGTCGACGGTGACCTTGCCGTCCACCTTGCCGACATTGACGATCGCGAGTTCGCGGCGCTCGAGAAACGGATGGCCGGCCGCCGAAGGCGGCTCGGTCTGCGCCGGCAGCTTGACCGGAGCCCCGCCGACCGCGACGCCGCCGATCACGAAGCGGTCGGCATGCGTGTAGTTGAGCACGCACTCGCCCTCGCGGAACAGGCCCTGGATCAGATAGCGGTCGCGCAGTTCCTCATTGGAGACGCACTCCATCATGTCGGGATGGGTGGCGTAATAGGTACGGTCGAACATCGGGGTCTCCGTTTGGGGGATCACGCCGCGCGCGCGGCGAGCGTTTCAGGATTGCCGGCGTCCGCCGGCGGGTGGTCGTCGATCTTGTAGGCCCGGCGCACCAGGCCGGTGGTCAGGTCCTGGATCAGCTCGGCGGCTTCCCAGTCGTGGAGGCGGTGCTCGGCGACCAACCGCGCGAGGAAGGCGCAATCGATGCGGCGCGCGACGTCGTGGCGCGCCGGGATCGACAGGAAGGCGCGGGTATCGTCGTTGAACCCGACGGTGTTGTAGAAGCTGGCGGTCTCGGTGGTCATCTCGCGGAACCGCCGCATGCCTTCGGGGCTGTCATGGAACCACCAGCTGGGGCCGAGCTTGAGGCAGGGATAATGGCCGGCGAGCGGCGCCAGCTCGCGGGCATAGGTCGATTCGTCGAGCGTGAAGAGAATGATCGACAGATCGCGCTCGTTGCCGAAGCGGTCGAGCAACGGTTTCAGCGCATGGACGTAATCGGTCCGCGTCGGGATGTCGGCGCCCTTGTCGCGGCCGTGGCTCGCGAACAGCCCGGCATTGTGGTTGCGGCAGGAGCCGGGGTGGATCTGCATCACCATCCCGTCCTCGACCGACATCGCCGCCATCTCGGTCAGCATCTGGGCGCGGAACAGTTCGGCATCGGCCGGGGTCCAGGTCCCGGTGACAATGGTGCGGAACAGGCGCTCGGCCTCGCTTGCGGACAGGTTCGCGGTGGCGGCGGTCGGATGGCCGTGGTCGGTCGCGGTAGCGCCGGCCTCGCGGAAATCGACGCGGCGCTTGCGATGCGCGGCGAGATAGCCTTTCCAGTCATAGACGTCCTCGCCGGTCAATTCGGCGAAGCGCGCCATCGCCGGCTTGAACGCTTCATGCTCGACGTCGATCACGCCGTCGGGACGATAGGTGGTGACGACGCGCCCGCCCCAGCCCGAGCGGCGGATGGCGTGATGGTGCGTCAGATCGTCCTGCGCGCCCTCGGTCGTCGCCAGGAAATCGATCCGGAAGCGGTCGAACAGCGCGCGCGGCCGGAACGCCTCGCTCGCGAGCTTGTCCCCGATCGCGTCGAAATACGCGTCGGCGGTCGAGGCATCGAGTTCCTGCTCGATCCCGAACACCACCGAAAAGACATGGTCGAGCCACAGCCGCGACGGCGTGCCGCGGAACAGTTGGTAGTGCGACGCGAACAGCCGCCAGGCCGCGCGCGGATCGGTCGCGGGAACGCCGGCGCGCGACGGGATCGCCAGCGCGTCGAGATCCACGCCCTGGCTGTAGAGCATGCGGTAGAGATAATGATCGGGGGACAGCAACAGGGTGGTCGCGTCGCTCCACTTGTCGTTGGTCGCAAACCAGGCCGGGTCGGTATGGCCGTGTGGGCTGACGATCGGCGAATCGGCGACGGCGGCATAGAGATCGCGAGCGATAGACCGCGTTCCCGGATCGGCGGGAAACAGGCGGTCGGGGTGCAATTCCAGCGTGCGAGCCATCAGCCTTCTCCATCCTCCCCGCTTCTTTGAGCAGGGTTCTGGTAACCGGTGTCACCTAACAGTTCAACCGCTCCCTACGCATTCAATCGATCGGCGGCGCTACCGAGTTGCGACGGATCAGCGTCGACAGGAACATCGACGGTTCCTGCACTGCCGCATCGTCGTCATTATCGGCCATCCCGGTGATCAGCTTCAGCGCGGCGGAGCGCGCCATAGAAGCGATCGGCCAGCGCACGGTTGTCAGCGGCGGCCACATATGCGCGGCGATCGGCGTGTCGTCGAACCCGATCACCGACAGGTCGCGCGGCACGACCAATCCGCGTTGGCACGCGGCGTGGATCACGCCCGCCGCCATTTCGTCATTGCTCGAGAAGATCGCCGTCGGGCGAGGGACGACGTCGAGCAGGCGTTCGGCGGCGATCAGTCCCGATTCGAACGTATAATTACCCTCGGCGATCATGCTGCGCGGAAGCGAGATACCGGCATCGCGCATCGCTTCCTCGAATCCCAGCCGGCGTTCGTGCGCCGAGCGGAAGCCATGCGGGCCGGCGATCAGCCCGATGCGGCGATGCCCTTGCGCGATCAGATATTGTGTCGCCTCGCGCACGGCCTCGCGATCGTTGGAGGCGACCATATGTTCGGGCGTGTCGAGTTCGGCCGAACCCATGCGGACGTAGCGGCAGCCGAGTTTGTTGCACAATTTGGCGACCGCGTCATTCTCGCTGATCGGCGGCATCAGCAATACGCCGAACAATCGCTGCCGTTCGAGGAACAGGCGCAGATCCTCGAGCATCGTCGGCGACCCGCGGTCGACCGGGCGCACGACCATCTCGAACTCGCTGTCGTGGATCGCTTCCAGCATGCCCTGCTGGACGTTCATCACCGTTTGCGCATTGGGATTGTCGTGGACCAGCCCGACCAGAAAATTGCGCCGCAACGCCAGCGCGCGCGCTTGCGGGTTGGGCACGTAGCCGAGCTGGCCGATGACCTCCTCGACCTTCTTGCGCGTATCGTCGTTGAGCAGCGGGGACCGGTTGATGACGCGGCTGACGGTCTTCTTCGAAACGCCCGCGATGCGCGCGACATCGTTGATCGTCGGCTGGCCGGTCTTTTCCATTGTCGCAGGCATAGCGAGGCACGAGCTACTGGGCTAGCCTTGCATCGGACAGCCGGTCCGGGCAAAGCTGACACCGGTTACTTGAGGAAGCGAGGGGAATGTCGGCGAAAGCGGTTCGGATTGATCCGAGCGACAATGTCGCCACCTTGCTGGGCGATGCGGCAGGGGGCGAGGGGGTCGCCGCCGATGGTGTGCTGCTGACGGCCGCGACGGCGATTCCGCGCGGGCACAAGATCGCGCTGGCGGCGATCGCGCCGGGCGACGCGGTGATCAAATATGGATTTCCGATCGGCCGCGCGACGGCGGCGATCGCGGCGGGCGAACATGTCCATTCGCACAATGTCGCGACGGCACTCGCCGGACAACAGGCCTATGCCTATGCACCGGCGCCGCGCGCGAACCTCGTGCCGGGCGACGCCAAATTCCAGGGCTATCGCCGCGGCGACGGACGGGTCGGCACGCGCAACGAGATATGGGTGCTGCCGACGGTCGGCTGCGTCGCGCGAACAGCCGAGCGGATCGCCGCGCGGGCGGGGGCGGCGCTGGCCGGAAAAGTCGATGGCGTCCACGCCTTCATCCACCCCTTCGGCTGCTCGCAGCTCGGCGAGGATCTCGACGGGACGCGCGCGATCCTGGCCTCGCTCGCTTGCCATCCCAATGCCGGCGGCGTGCTGATCCTCGGCCTGGGTTGCGAGAACAATCAGATCACAAAGCTGGTCGAGACCATCCCAGAATGGCGGCGCCCGGCGATCCGCACGCTGGCGACGCAACTGGCCGGAGACGAGGTGGCCGAAGGCGTGGCGCTGGTCGAGCAACTTGCGGCGGAAGGGCAGTGCGAACGGTCGGAAGCGACGCTTGCCGACCTCGTGCTCGGGGTCAAATGCGGCGGATCGGACGGTCTGTCGGGCCTGACCGCCAACCCGCTGGTCGGCAGGATGAGCGATCGCGTCGCGGCATCGGGCGGGCGCGTCCTGGTGACCGAAATCCCCGAGATATTCGGTGCCGAGCAGATGCTGATGAACCGCGCCGCCGACCAGGACGTGTTTGGCCGCGTCGTCGGCGTAGTGAATGACTTCAAGCAATATTTCATAGATCATGGCGAGCCGGTGTCGGAAAACCCTTCGCCCGGAAACATCGCCGGCGGCATCACCACGCTCGAGGAGAAGTCGCTCGGCGCGGTGCAGAAAGCGGGCCGCGCGCCGATCGCAGACGTCATCCATTATGGCGAGCGCGTCGCCAAGCACGGCCTCACCTTGCTCGAAGCGCCCGGCAATGACGCGGTGTCGTCGACCGCCCTGGCGGCGGCGGGCGCGACTGCCATCCTGTTCACCACCGGCCGCGGGACGCCGCTCGGTTTCCCCGTGCCGACGATCAAGATAGCGTCGAACAGCGACCTCGCCGCGCGCAAGCCGGGCTGGATCGATTTCGACGCGGGAATGGTGCTCGATCAAGGATTCGAGACGATGGAGGCGGCACTGATCGGACGATTGTGCGCGATCGCCTCGGGCGAGCCGACCGCGGCCGAACGCAATGGCGAGCGCGAAATCGCGATCTGGAAGCGTGGGGTGACCCTGTGACCCGGCTGTCGCGCGCTACCCTGGCCGGGCTGCCGGCGGCGATATCCGCGCCGCGTACGCGAGGACCGGTGGCGACCGGAATCGTCCATTTCGGCCCCGGCGCGTTCCATCGCGCGCACCAGGCCGCTTATATCGACCGCCTGCTCGACCAGGATCCGCGCTGGGGTATCGCCGCGGTGTCGCTGCGCAGCCGCGGCACGATCGAGGCGCTGGCCGAACAGGACGGGCTGTATACGCTCGCCATTCGCGACCTCGAATCGAGCATGCGCGTGATCGGCGCGCATACCGAGTTTCTCGGACCGGAGGATGCGTCGCGGACGCTGGCATTGCTCGCCGCGCCCGATACTCGGCTGGTCACCACCACGGTGACCGAAAAAGGCTATTGCCTGGCGGCCGATGGAACGCTGGATTTTGACCATCCCGACATCGTCCACGATCTGGCGCGGCCCGCGGTGCCGAGGAGCGTGATCGGTTGGATCGCCGCCGGGTTGGCGGCGTGCCATGCAAATGGCACTGCCCCATTCGTGCCGATGCCGTGCGACAATCTCGCTTCGAACGGCGCCAAGCTCCATGCCGCATTGGCGGCGTTCGCCACGCGGCTCGACCCGGCCCTGGGCGATTGGGTGGCGGGCGAAGTGCGCGTGCCGTCGACCATGGTCGATTCGATCACACCGGCATCCGACGACGCGCTCTATGCCGATGTCGCGGCGGCGTTGGGGGTCGAGGATCGCGCCGCCGTCCAGCGCGAGGCATTCGCGCAATGGGTGATCGAGGACATTGGCGGCCTGCCCGATCTCGCCGCGGTCGGTGCGACGCTGACCAAGGATGTCGGCGGCTATGAGCGCGCCAAGCTTCGCATCCTGAACGGCGCGCATTCGACACTCGCTTATGCCGGACTGCTGCGCGGCCATATCAGCGTCGCAGAGGCGATTGGCGACCCGCAGCTGGCGCGCTTCGTCGATACGATGATCCGCGAGGATATCATTCCGGCGCTGCCCCCGGTGCCGGGGCTGGACCTCCAGACCTATGCCGATGCGGTGCTCCGGCGCTTCGCCAATCCGGCGATCGTCCACCGCCTCGATCAGATCGCGCAGGACGGGTCGCAGAAGCTCCCCTACCGGCTCGGCGACACATTGCTCGCCAATCGGGCGGCGGGGCGTATGCCGGATCATGTCGTCGCGGCGCTGGGGGGCTGGGTCGCTTTCGTCATGCAGCGGGCGCGCGCGGGCATTCGCATAATCGATCCGGCCGGCGACCGTCTTGCTGAACTGGCTATGGCCGAAACGCCTGCCCGCGTCGTCGCAGGGCTGGTCGCCGAGAAGCTGGGGTTCCCCCCCGCGATCGGAAGCGACGCGGAACTTGTCGCGCAGCTCAAAACGGCCGCGGAAGCCGCCTTTCGTGGCGAATTGCCGCGCGCAATCCTCGCCTGACGCGTTCGCCGGGCTTGTCATTGACACCGGTTTCCCATACGCAGTCGACAAGGAAGAAAGCCATCGGGGCGAGGAGGGGTTCGGCGGTGCAGCCAGACGATAACGTCGACAATATCACGCGGATCGCGCGCTCGTTCGTCGGCGCGCGCCGCGAGGGCCATGCGCTGCCTGACTATCCCGGCGACATGCCGGCCGAGCTCGACGACGCCTATGCCGTCCAGGACGCCGCCCTGGCGCTGACCCAAGGCAAGGTGGCCGGATGGAAAGTCGGGCGGATCAATCCGCCGATCGGCGCGGTCGACCGGCTGGCGGGCCCGATCTTTACCGATCAGCTCGTCATCGCGGACGGTTCGCCAATCGAAATGCCAGTCTTCGCCCACGGTTTCGCCGCTGCCGAGGCCGAATTCCTGCTGCGCATCGGCACCGCGCCGGGCCCGGCAAAACGCCATTATACGATCGAGGAGGCGCGGGCGCTGATCGATGCCGTCCATGTCGGGATCGAGATCGCCAGTTCGCCCTTCCCCGGCATCAACGATCACGGCGCGCCGGTCACCATTTCCGATTTCGGCAACAATAACGGCCTGATCGTCGGTGCCGCGGTCGGGGACTGGCGCCACATCGATTTCGATACCTGGCCCGTCGAAACGTGGATCGAAGGCGAGCGCGCCGGCGCGGCGACGACCGCGACGATGCTCGACGGGCCTTTCGGTGCGGCGCGTTTCCTGTTCGAATTGATGGCCGCGCGCGGTATCGCGCTCGAGGCCGGACAATGGATCTCGACCGGCGCCGTAACTGGGGTACACCCGGTACGCGTCGGCGATCGGGTCGAGGCGAAATTCGATGACCGGTTGACGGTCGAGTGCACGATAAAGGCCCGCTAAGAGGTCGCTTTCGAGGGAGAGAGACGATGGCGACGACCGGGATGCCGGACGCCGGGCGGGTGGACATGCGGGTCGGCCGCTATCGCTGGGTGATTTGCGGGCTGCTCTTCGCGGCGACCGCGATCAATTATGTCGATCGCCAGATGATCGGCGTGCTCAAGCCGACGATTTCGGCCGAGCTGGGCTGGAACGAGACCACGTATGCCGACATCGTCTTCTGGTTCCAGGTCGCCTATGCGATCGGCTATCTGAGCTTCGGCAAGATCGTAGATGCGCTGGGCGCGCGGATCGGTTTCTCGGTCGCGTTCGTGATCTGGACGCTCGGCCATACCCTGTGCGGCCTCATCACCGGGCCGTTCAAGCTGCTCGGCACGATGATTTCCCCGGCGATGCAATTCAACGGAGCGCGGTTCGTGCTGGGCATCGGCGAATCGGGCAATTTCCCCGCCGGCCTCAAGGCAGTCAGCGAATGGTTTCCCGCCAAGGAGCGCGCCTTCGCCACCGGATTGTTCAACGCTGGGTCGAATGTCGGCGCGATCATCACGCCGCTGATCGTGCCGGCGATCACGCTCGCTTACGGCTGGCGGATGGCGTTCGTGTCGACCGGCGCGTTCAGCCTGATCTGGCTGGTCGCCTGGATCGCGATCTATCGCCGCCCGCGCGAGCAATCCCGGCTCTCGGCAGCCGAGCTCGCCTATATCGAGAGCGATCCCGCCGATCCGCCGCAAAAGATCGGCTGGTTCAAGCTGCTCGGCTATCGCGAGACCTGGGCCTATGCCCTGGGCAAGTTCCTGATCGACCCGATCTGGTGGTTGTTCCTGTTCTGGACGCCCGATTTCCTGGCCAAAACCTATCATCTCGATCTCAAGAATTTCGGTCCGCCGCTGGTCGCGATCTACCTGATCTCCGATATCGGCAGCGTCGCCGGCGGCTGGTCGTCCTCGACCCTGATGAAGCGCGGCTATAGCGCGAACGCAGCGCGCAAGATCACCATGCTGGTCTGCGCGTTCCTGGTGATGCCGATCTTCTTCGCGCAATATGCCGCCAGCGTGTGGCTCGCGGTCGCGATCGTCGGGCTGGCGACGGCGGCGCACCAGGCGTTCTCGGCCAATCTCTACACCATTCCATCGGATATGTTTCCGCGCGCCGCGGTCGGGTCGGTGATCGGGATCGGCGGCACGGTCGGCGCGATCGGCGGCATGGGGATGGCCAAGTTCACCGGCTATATCCTGCAGACGACGCACAGCTACACATTGATCTTCGCAGTCGCCGGCAGCGTCTATTTGATCGCGATCGGCGTGGTCCATCTGCTCAGCCCGAAGCTGGCGCGGGTCGACGTGCCGGCGTGATAGCGCCGCGGCCGGCGCGCGCCGGCCGCTCGAGAGTGACGTATTATCGCAGCGTGGCGACGGGCCGCGCTGCCGATCTGAAAACACCGATTGCGGATATCCTGACAGCGGCCGCAATACAGATTGGGGAAAACAAAACCGCTTATAGGCAAGTCTTAAACAATTCGGCCGAGAATGCGGTGACGGGATTCTGCGCTTCCCATTCAGTGCGGAATGGCGATCGAGGACACCGTGCTAGAGATCCAGACCATCATTCTTGAGATGATTGCGAGGGGCGATACACTTTCCGACACCGCCACGCGCATGTGCCGTGAGGTGGAAATTCTCGCGCCTGATGTGGTCTGTTCGATACTAACCGTCGACAAGGCTGGGCTCATCCATCCGTTGGCAGGACCAAGTCTCCCTACCGCCTACTCCGATGCCCTGGATGGCCTGAAGATCGGACCTCTAATCGGTTCATGCGGCACCGCGGCCTACAATCGAGCTGAAGTCGAGGTCGTCGATATCGCATGCGATGTTCGCTGGGCAGACTTCAAGCATCTGGCTCTTCCCTTGGGTCTAAGGGCGTGCTGGTCCAGCCCTATTCTCGACGCTGACGGAGTAGCGATAGGCACCTTTGCCTTCTATTATCGCGAGTGCAGAGGGCCTACGGACACTGAAAAGGAAATCGTCCGGCAATTCGTGCACCTTAGCGCGATCGCCCTCGATCGCCATCAGCGCCTGATCGAACACGAAAGGCGCGCCTTCACAGACGCGCTCACGGGACTTGCCAATCGGGCAGCCTTTAACGCGGCGCTTAACGCGTTGAAATGCGACGTGCCAGGCGATTGGGCGCTGTTCATGGTCGATCTCGATAATCTCAAGGTGGTAAACGACACCTTTGGCCATCAAGCCGGTGACTGTCTGTTGCAGATCGCCGGTGCGCGGTTTGCCGCCGCCGTCTCGCCCGACGTGGCTTTTAGGATCGGCGGCGACGAATTTGCAGCCATTCTTCAGTCGAAAACTGCGTTGCGCGACCTCCAGAGCACCGCGGATCAGATTCTGTCCAAATTCGCCGAACCAGCCGATTGTGCCGGACACCTGGTCGTCCCGCGTGCCACCATAGGCGGCGCAATAGTGTCTGCCGGAGACGGGGTGGCCGAACGCGTCCGGCAGCACGCCGACTTCGCGCTCTATCACGCGAAAGAAACGGGGCGGGGCGGCTTTGTCCGCTATTGGCCCGGTCTCGGGACAAACATGACGCGCCGCCTCGGCGATATTCGCGACGTTGATGCAGCTCTTCGCGAGGATCGGATAGAGGCCTATTATCAGCCCGTTGTTCGACTGGATACACGGGAGATCGTGGGCCTGGAAGCACTATGCAGGATGCGGCATGGCGGCCGGATTGTACCCGCTGCCAATTTCCAGGAAGCGACGAAGGACGTTCATGTTGCGACCGCTCTGACCAAAAGGATGATGGCGTTGGTCGCGGCGGATGTCCGAGCGTGGCTCGACATGGGTATCCCGTTCCAGCACGTGGGAATCAACGTCTCGTCAGCGGACATGCACGGCGGCATGCTCGAGCAAATGCTTGTCGGCGCGTTTGAAGGCGAAGGCGTCCCGCTCAGCCACGTCGTCCTGGAGATTACCGAAGCCGTTTACATGGGCTCGGGCGATCGCGTTGTCCAAAAAGCGGTGGAGGCTATGCGGTCCCAAGGTCTGCGGATTGCACTCGACGATTTCGGAACAGGCTATGCATCGCTGACGCACTTGCTGACTGTGCCGGTGGACATCATCAAGATCGACAAGAGCTTCGTCGATCGGCTGGCCCCAGGCGATGCCAGCACGGCGATAATCGAAGGACTCCTTCACATCGCGAAAGAGTTGAATATCGGTGTGATTGCTGAAGGGGTGGAGACTGAAGAACAGGCAAAACGCCTCGAGAGCGCCGGCTGCATTTTTGGACAGGGATATCTGTTCTCCCCAGCGGTCGACGGATGGCAGACGACGACATTGCTGACCAACCAAGCACAGGATTCCGCAGCATTTGGGAGGAACGATGCTGCGGCGAGGAAGAGGCCCATTCGACGGCACTAGAGCGTCGGCGGCAGCCGATGGCCGTCTTGTCGAAGGCTGCTACTCGCTGCGTCGAGGTTGGCTGCCCCAGAAGCGTTCCGCGCAACTGGACCAGAGGATGGATGATCCAACCAGCAGCCTCCGGCTTTTCCATTTATCTTCAACCTCTCACGGGAGAGATTGGTGCGGTCGAGAAGACTCGAACTTCCACGTCCTTTCGGACACAACGACCTCAACGTTGCGCGTCTACCAGTTCCGCCACGACCGCACGTGTAAGATGCCATCGGACGGGGCCGCTGGCTGGCAGGCGAGCGCCCCTAGCAAAGCGATCTGTGCGACGCAACCGGAGTTTATCGGGCGGCGATATTCCGTGCGTAACCCGGCGGCCCCTCAGCTGCCGGTCGTGCTGCTCGAAAAGCTGAGCTTCATGTTCTTGGAATTGGCGGGCACGTCGAGCTTGCCGCTGTAGAAATCGATCGTACCGCCCGGCGCGATGGTCGGCTGGTCGGGCTTGATCACCCAGCTATAGACCATCCGGCCGTCCTTGGGCGCGTCGTACAATTCGACCCTAATGTCGGGGATCGGCTGGCGCTCCGCGGTCGGATTGTGGATCTGGCCGCCGACCGCGAACAATTCGCTTCCGGTCGGCAAATCGCGGCGATCGGGTTGCTTGACGTTGACGAAGGTCAGCGGGGTCTGGCCGCCGCCGGCCGGCATGCCCAGCCAGGTCGCCAGGCTAGGCACGTTGAGGAACAGCAAGGCGACGGCAGCGGCCAGCATGGCGACGCCCGCGCTCACCGCGGCGATCGTCCAGAGGCGCGCCGGATTGCGCCGCGGCCGGAATGGGGGCTCGTGTGCGAAAGGATCATAGTCCGGCGCGATATCGGCGCCCGGAGTGGCTTGGGCGGGGGACGGCGGGGCGATCGGCTCGGGAGCGGGAGGCGTCGGCTCGGGCGCCACCACCGCGGCACCCGAAAGGTCGAGCGCCTCGGGCTCCTGGAACCAGCTGTGCTTGCATTTGGCGCAGCGCACGGTGCGGCCGTCGGGCCCGATCGCGGTGTCGGGGACGAGATAGCGCGTATGGCATTCGCTGCATTCGAGGATCATATCGGCGTCCGCAGGGGGCCAACACATATGCCCCTGTCGCAATCCCTAAGCGGGCAAGGACAGTGCGGCAAGCCTTGCGGATATGCACGCCCCGGCTTGAAGCGGGAACGGGTTACGTGCGATGGCGCTGGCGGGGCAGCGTACAAGCGGGTAGCAGACGCCGGCATGGCGAATATCGTGCAGTTCGAGGATGTGGGGCTGCGCTATCCCGCCAGCGACGCCGATACCTTGTCGGCGATCAACTTCACCTTGGCCTCGGGTGGCTTTTATTTCCTGACCGGTCAATCGGGAGCGGGCAAGACGTCCCTGCTCAAGCTGATCTACCTCGCCCAGCGCCCGACCCATGGCGTCATCCGCTTGTTCGGTGAGGATGCCGGCGCCTTGCCGCGCAAGCGCCTGCCGGGTTTCCGGCGGCGGATCGGCGTCGTATTCCAGGATTTCCGGCTCGTCCCGCATCTGTCGGCGTTCGACAATATCGCCTTGCCCCTGCGCCTGTCGGGCGTGCCCGAAAGCGATGTCGAGGCGCCGGTGCGGGAGATGCTGGCCTGGGTCGGCCTGTCGGAGCGCAGCCACGCGCCGCCGCCGACCCTTTCGGGCGGCGAGCAACAGCGGATCGCGATCGCGCGCGCGGTGATCGGGCGGCCGGAAATCCTGGTCGCGGACGAGCCGACCGGCAACGTCGATCCCGACATGGCGGCGCGGTTGCTCCATCTGTTCGAATCGCTCAACCGGCTCGGCACCACCGTGGTGGTCGCGACCCACGACTTTCACTTGCTCGGACGAATCCAGAACGCGCACATGATGCGGATCGAGGCCGGGCGGCTGCTCGATCCGACCGGTGCCTTGCGCAATCCGCCCAAGGCGCCCGTCGCATGAGCGTGGCGATGTTCTCGACCGCCGCGGACCGCCGCGTGCTCGACGACCGCCGCGGCACGCGCGCGATGACCTGGATCATGGCGATCATGCTGTTCCTGACCGTGCTCGCGGCGGCACTGGGGCTGGGCACGGTCAACGCGGCGGACGCGCTCGATCGCGAGCTTGCCGGTCGCCTGACCGTGCAGGTGGTGTCCGCCGACCCGGCGGTGCGCGACCGCGACACCCGTGCCGTGCTGGCGGCGCTGCGCGGGATGCCGG
Organism: Sphingomonas sp.; assembly: GCF_024508665.1. Lineage (GTDB taxonomy): Bacteria > Pseudomonadota > Alphaproteobacteria > Sphingomonadales > Sphingomonadaceae > Sphingomonas. Next base: position 31,663 of record NZ_JANINP010000008.1, on the reverse strand, counting down.
CAGTATCGCGCGCCGATCCGGTCGATCCCGCCCGGCTGACCGAAATGCTGCGCCCGTGGCTGGGCGATGCCTCCACCGACGCCGATGTCCCGCTGCCGTCGCTGATCGACGTCGATCTGAGCGTGCCCAGCGACGAAGCGGCGGCGCGCGTTGCCAATGGCGTGCGCGCCACCGCGGCGAGTGCGCGCGTCGACAGCCAGTCGCGCTGGCTGTCGCCGGTCGCCGATTTCATGCGCACATTGATCTATGCCGCGGCGGCGCTGGTTTTGCTGATGGCCGCGGCGACCACCGCGGTCGTGCTGCTCGCGGCGCGCGCGGGGCTGGAGACGCATCGCGACACGATCGCCATCCTGCACATGCTGGGGTCGACCGACGTCCAGGTCGCGCGGCTGTTCCAGCGGCGCATCGCGCTCGACACGATGGTCGGCGGCGTGATCGGGACGCTGGCGGCGACGCTGGCGATCTGGGCAGTGACCGGGCAAATGGCCGGGCTCGGCTCGCAATTGTTGTCGGGCGGCGTGCTGACGCGCGGCGACTGGCTATTGCTCGCGCTGTTACCGCTGATCTTCGCCTTGGTGGCGACGCTCGCCGCGCGGATCGCGGTGCTCGGGCGGCTGAGGCAAGTGCAATGATCCGGCGCCTGATCGCCATTATCGCCTTGGTCTATCTGCTCGGCTTTGCCCTTTACGCGGTGACCTTGCCGCGCCCGCTTCAGGACATGCAGACCGATGCGATCGTCGTCCCGACCGGGGCGCCGGGCCGGATCGATCGCGGGCTGGCGTTGATCGCCGCGCATCAGGCGAAACGGCTGCTGATCAGCGGTGCCGCGCCGGGCGTCCGGCCGATCGATCTGTCGATCAAGTACAAGGTCCCGTTGGCGGTGTTCGCGTGCTGCGTCGATCTCGGACACGAGGCGGTCGACACGCGATCGAACGGCGCGGAAACCGCCAAATGGGTGGGGGACCACGGCTATAAGTCGGTGCGACTGGTCACGTCCGACTGGCATATGGCGCGCGCGCGGATGGAATTGGACGCGGCGCTGGATAGCGACGTGACGGTGGTCGATGACGGCGTGCAAGGCGATGCCGAATTGAGCGTGCTGCTGGTCGAATATAACAAGCTGCTGTTGCGCCGCGTCGCCTTGTGGCTCGGCTTCGGGCAATGAGCGCGCGCCGATGACCGTGTTGCGCAACCTGGCGTTCGCGATCGTCTTTTACGGCGTGTCGCTGCCGATCGTGCTGCTGGTGCCGTTCTCGGCGATGTTCGGGCAGCGTGCGCTGATCGCCTACGCCATGGCCTGGACCCGGTTCCACCGCTGGTGCGTGCGCTGGCTGCTCGGCATCCGCGTCCGCTACGAGGGGCCGCGGCCGTCGGGCCAGGTCTTCTATGCCGCCAAGCATCACTCGCTGATGGAGCCGCTCGAACTGGTCGCCGAGATCGGGGCGCCGGCGCCGATCATGCGCCGCGAATTCGCGCGCATTCCGATCTGGGGCTGGGCGGCGAAGCGTTACGGCGTGATCCTGGTCGACCGCGCCGCCTCGTCCAAGGCGCTGCGTCAGTTGATGCGCGAAGCCGAGATGGCGCGTGCGAGCGGGCGGTCGGTGATGATCTTTCCCGAAGGCACGAGAGTGAAACCGGGCGAGCAGCCAGAACTCAAATCGGGATTTGCCGGGCTCTACAAGATGCTCGGTCTCCCGGTCGTGCCGGTCGCGACCGATGTCGGGAAATTATGGCCCAAAGGCGGGTTGAAGCGCGCGGGCCTGGTGACGTTCCGGTTCGGCGAATCGATTCCGCCCGGCCTGCCGCGCGCGGAGATCGAGAAGCGCGTGCACGTTGCGATCAATGCGCTGGAGCAAAATCCTCCCCGCTAGCGGGGAGGGGGACCATTCGCGCCAGCGAATGGTGGAGGGGGCGGGCCGCAACGGAATCGCGTGCGGCGATCCCCCTCCACCACGCGACTGCGTCGCGCGGTCCCCCTCCCCGTAAACGGGGAGGATTTTAATCGTGCTGCCGCCCGAAATCCGGCGCGGCGTCGTCCTGGCCCTGGTCGATGATCGAGCGGCGGATCGCGCGGGTGCGGGTGAACAGGTCGAACAATTCGTCGCCCTTGCCCCAGCGGATCGCGCGCTGGAGCGAGGTCAGATCCTCGGTAAAGCGCTGCAGCATGTCGAGCACGGCCTCGCGGTTGCTCAGGAACACGTCGCGCCACATCGTCGGGTCAGACGCCGCGATGCGGGTGAAGTCGCGAAAACCGCCGGCCGAATATTTGATCACTTCGGACCGGGTGACTTCCTCCATGTCCGACGCGGTGCCGACGATCGTATAGGCGATCAAATGCGGCAAATGGCTGGTGATCGCCAGCACGCGGTCGTGGTGCTGGGGATCCATCATCTCGATCTCGGCGCCCAGCCGGCGCCAGAATTCGGCGACGCGCTCGACCGCGGCGGGGTCGGTGCCCTCGGGCGGGGTCAGGATGCACCAGCGGCCGTGAAACAGGGTAGCAAAACCCGCCTCGGGGCCGGAGCGCTCGGTGCCCGCGACGGGATGGGCGGGGACGATGGTCGCGCCAGGAAGCGCCCCGCTCAGCGCCGCGAGCACGGTTTCCTTGGACGACCCGACGTCGCTGACGATCGCATCGGCGGGAAGGTCATCGGCAATCGCTTCCGCCGCCGCGGCCATCGCGCCGACCGGCACGCAGAAGATCACCAGGTCGGCATCGGTCACCGCGGCGCCGGCAGTATCGGCGACATCGTCACAGAAACCGAGCGCCCGCGACGTTTCGCGGACTTGCGGATCCATGTCGTGCCCGGTGACCCGGACCGTCGGCATGTCCGCCTTGATCGCGCGCGCGATCGACGAGCCGATCAGGCCGAGACCGATGATGGTTACGCGGGAGAAGGGAAGCATGGTGTTTCTCTCTCCACCCTCACCCTTCCGCGGCTACGCCGAGTTCGCGCGAGGTCCGGTCCCCCGGACCGGACCTTGGCCTGCCGGGGGCAGGCCAAAGCTTGAACTCTCCCTCTCCCAATGGGAGAGGGAAGGGGCCCGCGAGCCGAAGGCGAGTGGGAAGGGTGAGGGTGAACGGGTTCCGCACTAACCGGCCTTCCCGACCATCTCACGCAATGCCGTAGCGACGCCGCGCGTCTCGTCCTCGGTCCCCACGGTGATGCGCAGCCCATGCGGTAGGCCCTGGCCGGGCAGCCAGCGGACGATATAGCCCGCGTCCATCAGGCCCTTATATGCGGCCTCGGCGGTCAATTTGCCCTCGAACAGCACCAGCACGAAATTGGCCTGGCTCGGGACCGCGCGCAGGCCGGCATTGCCGAGCTGGGCGATCTCTTGCGAGAACCAGGCGCGCCATTTGGCATTATGCGCCTTGGTATGCTCGACGAACTCGGTATCGCGCAGCGCCGCGATCGCCGCCGCGGTCCCGGCGATGGTGATCGAGAAGGGCAGGCGGATGCGGTGCATCGCCTCGATGATCGCGGGCGAGGCATAGCCCCAGCCGATCCGCTCGGCGGCGAGGCCGTACATCTTGGAGAAGGTGCGCGTGACGAGCACATTGGGCGCGGTTTCGGCCAGCGCCATCCCGCCATCCTCGGCATCGCCCTCGATATATTCGGCATAAGCGTGGTCGAGCACGAGCAGGATATCGGGGCGCAAACCGGCGTGCAGCCGGACGATCTCTTCCCTGGTCGCGTAGGTACCGGTCGGGTTGTTGGGATTGGCGATATAGACGATCTTGGTCCGCTCGGTGACGCACGCCAGGATCGCGTCGACATCGGTGGCATAGTCCCGATCGGGCGCGATCACCGGCACCGCACCGACGCGGCGGGCGGCGATTTCGTAGACTGCGAAGCCGTATTTGACGAAGATTACCTCATCGCCTGGCCCGGCGAACGCGCCAGCGGCGAGGTGGAGCACTTCGTCCGACCCGTTGCCGTAAATGATCCGCGCGGGATCGAGCCCGTATTTGTCGGCGAGCACGTCGCGCAGCTCGGTCCCGCTCGCGTCCGGATAGCGTTCGAGACGGCTCGCTGCCGACAGGAATGCCTCACGCGCCTTGGGGGAAGTGCCCAAAGGGTTCTCGTTCGACGAGAGCTTGGCGACCTTGCGGCCGTCATCGGTGGTCGATCGCCCGGGGACATAAGGCGCGATGGCCATGATCCAGGGCTTGGGTTCAGGTGCGCTCATGATGATTGGCCTATGCGCAGGCGGCTGTCGCCTTGGCAAGATGAGTCCCCAGCCGCTATGCAGCCCGGCCAGGGGGAAAGCGGATGCGGGGACCGACGGTATTCTGGCAGGCGCTCGAGACGGCGCGGCGGGAGAATCTGCGGGAGAGCGGGGCGGCGACACCCGTGCCCGGCGGCGACGGGCAGACGCGGCGGCAGGTGCTGCTCGCGCTGGCGGCGACGGCGGCGACCGCGGCTCTGCCACGCCCGGCTCGCGCGGCAACGAGCGGCGCGCCGGTGGTCATTATCGGCGGTGGCATCGCCGGACTGACCGCGCTCTGGCATTTGACCAAATCGGGAGTCGACGCGCGCCTGTATGAGGCGCGCACCCGGCTCGGCGGACGGATGTACACCGCCAAAGCCAAAGGCGTGCCGTCGATCGAGATCGGCGGGCAATTGGTCAATACCGACCATGCCGACATGCACGCGCTCTGCCGCGAATTCGGCGTGCAGCTGATCGACCGCAAGGCGGGCCAGCATCGCACCATGGTCCTCGACGGTGCGCGCGAAGTGCCCGAGGGCAGATTGGTCGCTGGCCTGCGCGGCATTGCCGGCCAGATCGACGCCGATTCGGTGCGGCTCGACCAGAATTACGCCAAGGTCGCCGCCGAACTCGATCGGATGTCGTTCACAGGCTATCTCGACAAATATGCCCGGCTGATCCCCGAACCCTGGGTGCGCCGCCTGATGGAAGCGACCGCGCGCACCGAATATGGCTGCGAACCAGTTCAGGCCTCGGCAATCGAATTGGTGTTTAACCTGCCGACGATCGACGGGCGCCGCATCGACGTCCTCTCGCGCAGCGACGAGCGTTACCTGATGGCGGGCGGCAGCTCCTCGCTGATCGAGGCGATGGCGGCGCGGCTCGCGAGCCGCATCACCACCTATCGCCGCGCGGTGCGGATCGACCCATCGCCGAGCGGCGCGCGCGTGGTCTTCTCGAATGGCGAGAAGATCGGCGCCTCGGCAGTGATCGTCACCACGCCGGCCTCGATCATGAGCCGGATCGCCTATGGCGTGCCGCTGCCGCCTTTGTGGCGCCAATTCATCGCCGAGGTCGGCTTGGGCAAGAACGGCAAGGTCCAGGCGGTCACCAATGCGCGGCCATGGGAAAAGCCGATCGGGCGCGGCGGCGAGATCTGGCAGACCGATCATGACGCAGGCTCGTCACTCGGCTGGGACGGCGGCGTCCGTCCGGCGGCGGGGCCGGGCAGCGTCTGGACCTGGTTCACCGGAGGGGACGAAGTGCTCTCCGCCGACCAGGCCGATCCGCGCACGCTGGCGCTCAAATTCGCGCGGCTGGCCGAAAGCGGCGTGCGGGGCATGGGCGCCGCGACGGGGACGACCGTCCGCCGTACCAACTGGCATCTCGATCCCTTCTCGATGGGCGCATACGTCAATTTCCGCCCGGGCCAGCTGACCAAGTTCGCCGACCTGATCTGGACCGAGACCGACGGCGTGGCGTCGAATCCGCTGGCGGCGGGGCCGGTCCATTTCGCGGGCGAGCATCTGTCGGATGCCTATCCCGGATATATGAACGGCGGCGCGCAGACCGGCCGGCTCGCGGCGCAATCGGTGATCGCGGCGAGAGCGCCGGCGAGAAGGATGGGGTGACGTTACTCCCCTCCCTGAAAGGGAGGGGCTGGGGGTGGGTGCCGAGCCAAAGGCTCGGCGTCATCGCCAACAACCCGCGCGACGCTCCGCGCCGCGCACCCACCCCCGACCCCTCCCTTTCAGGGAGGGGAGATAGAGAGCTTTGCGATTTCGGGATTTCCCACTAACCGCATGACCATGACCGACGATCAGCGCTTCGGCCTGTCGCGCCACGTGACCTTGCCGGGGCCGCTCCGCCTCGACGGGGGCGTGCTGCTGTCGCCGGTCGATATCGCCTACGAGACCTATGGCGAGCTTGCCGCGGACGGGTCGAACGCCGTGCTGATCTGCCATGCGCTGACCGGCGACCAATATGTCGCGAGCGACCATCCGATCACCGGCAAGCCGGGCTGGTGGACGCGAATGGTCGGGCCCGGCAAGCCGATCGATCCCGCGCGGCACTTCATCGTCTGCGCCAATGTGCTCGGCAGTTGCATGGGCTCGTCGGGGCCGGCGACCGTCAATCCGGCGACCGGCCAGCCCTGGGCGATGAGCTTTCCCGTCATCACGATCCGCGACATGGTCCGCGCGCAGGCGATGCTGCTCGACCATCTCGGCGTCGGCACCGTCACCCTGGTCGGCGGGTCGATGGGCGGGATGCAGGCGTTGAGCTGGGCGGCGACCTTTCCCGAGCGCGTGACCAAGGCGGTGGTGATCGCCTCGACCGCGCGCCATACCGCGCAGAATATCGCCTTCCACGAAGTCGGGCGCCAGGCGATCATGGCCGACCCCAATTGGCGCGGCGGCGATTATTACGGTGACGGCGATCCGCCCGCGGCGGGACTCGCGGTCGCGCGGATGGCCGCGCATATCACCTATCTGTCCGAGGCCGGACTGACCGAGAAATTCGGGCGGCGGCTGCAGGCGCGGGAGGCCAAGTCGTTCGGCTTCGACGCCGATTTCCAGGTTGAGAGCTATCTGCGCCACCAGGGGCTGAGCTTCACCGACCGGTTCGACGCCAACTCTTATCTCTACATCACCCGGGCAATGGATTATTTCGACCTGGCCGAGGAGCATGGCGGCCTGCTCGCCAATGCGTTCAAGGGGAGCCGGACGCGGTTCGCCCTGGTCAGCTTCGACACCGACTGGCTTTATCCGACTCCCGAATCGCGCGCGATCGTCCATGCGCTCAACGCGGCGGGCGCGGCGGTCAGCTTCGTCGAACTGAGCAGTCCGTTCGGGCACGACGCCTTCTTGCTCGACGCACCCGAACTCAATCGCGTGGTCGACGGTTTCCTGAGGGCGGCGCTGTGATCGAGCTGGATGACGACAAGGCGCGGCTCGACGTCGAACGCGTGCATAAATGGCTGGCGTCGAGCTACTGGACTCCGGGGATCGAGCGCGCTCTGGTCGAGAAGGCGATCGCCGGGTCGCATTGCCTCGGCGCCTATCTCGACGGCGACCAAGTCGGCTATGCCCGCGCGATCACCGATCACGCCACCTTCGCCTGGATCGCCGACGTCTGGGTCGAGGAGCGGGTGCGCGGGCAAGGGATCGGGCGCCGTATGGTGCAATGGTTCCTCGACCATCCCGATCTGAAGGACATCCGGCGGATCGCGCTGGGTACCGCCGATGCGCATGGCGTCTATGCCGCGCTCGGCTTCCACCCGTTGCTGCGGCCCGACCGTTTCATGGAGCGATTGTCGCCCGATTATCAGGCGCGGCTGAGTGACATGGAGCGATGAGCCTGCGTCCCGACCTCGCGGTAATCGCCGCCAATGTCGCGCCGGGCAGCCGCGTGCTCGATATCGGCTGTGGCGACGGCGAGCTGATGGCCGCGCTGCGCGACAAGAAGGGAGTCGATGCGCGCGGGCTCGAGCTCGACGCGGATGATGTGGCGAGCGCGGTCGCGCGCGGGCTGTCGGTGGTGCAGGGCGACGCAGATACCGACCTTGCCGATTATCCCGACAACAGCTTCGACTACGCGATCCTCAGCCAGACCCTGCAGACCACGCGCGCGCCCGACGTCGTGCTCGAACATCTGCTGCGGATCGGGCGGCACGCTTTCGTGTCCTTCCCCAATTTCGCGCATTGGCGGGTGCGCGCGTCGCTCTTGTGGGGCGGACGGATGCCGGTGACTCGGCTGCTGCCGGTCGCCTGGTACGCGACGCCGAACATCCACCACGTCACGATCGACGATTTCCGCGCGCTGCTGAAGGAACGCGGCATCACGGTCGAAGGTGCGTGGTTCCTGTCGGGCGATCAGCGCACCAGCGCGACAATGGCGAATCTGCTCGCCGAACATGCGGTGTTTCTGCTGAGGCGGTAGGGGCCCAGATTTCCCCTCCCCTTGCAGGGAGAGGAGCTTTGGAAACCTCAGGCCTTACCCGCCCGAAACAGCGCCATCACATTATCGGCAAGCACGGCCAGCCCCTGGCGCTGGAGTTCGGTCATGCCAGCGCGCGGCTCGCGGTCGATCACGCATAGCGCGCCCAGCGGCACGCCTTCCGCGCTGACCAACGGTGCGCCGGCGTAGAAGCGGATGTCGGGATCGCCGGTCACCAGCGCATTGTCGGCGAAACGGTCGTCCCTGGTCGCGTCGGGCACAACCATGATCTCGGTTCCCAGCATCGCGTGCTGGCAGAACGAAATCTCGCGCGGAGTCTCGTCGACATCGAGCCCGGTCTTGCCGGGAAAGAATTGCCGCTCGCGCTCGACCAGGCTGACCAGGGCGATCGGCGCGTCGAACAGCTTCGCCGCGAAATCGGTGATGCGGTCCAGCTGGCCGCTTTCGCGCAGGCGGACCAGATCGAGCTCGTCGATCGCCTGTTCGCGAACAGTCTCATCGATGCGCCAGCCTGACGCGTTGCGGTCATTCGACACGCGCGAGCGATCCTAGAACGGCACGTCGTCGTCGAGATCGTCCGAGAAGCCGCCGCGTCCGCCGCCGCCGCCACCGAAGCCGCCGCCGCTCGACGTACCGGCGAAGTCGTCGCGGCCGCCCGAGCCGCCGCCGAAATCATCGCGGCCGCTGGAGAAGCCGCCCCCGCCTCCGCGATCGCCACCACCGCCGCCCGGTGCGCCGTCGAGCATCGTCAGCACGCTGTTGAAGCCCTGCAGCACGATCTCGGTCGAATAGCGGTCCTTGCCGTCCTGGTCCTGCCATTTGCGGGTCTGCAGCGCGCCCTCGATATAGACTTTCGAGCCCTTGCGCAGATAGCGCTCGGCGACATTGGCCAGGCCTTCGTTGAACACCTTGACCGTGTGCCATTCGGTGCGCTCCTTGCGCTCGCCGGTATTGCGGTCCTTCCACTGTTCCGACGTCGCGATGCGCAGCTCGACGACCTTGCCGCCGTTCTGGAACGTGCGGCTCTCGGGATCGCGTCCGAGATTGCCGACGAGAATGACCTTGTTGACGCTGCCCGCCATGAAATACTCCTTTGCCGGCTACCGCCGGATGCCGCACCAGCCACTCCCCCACCCGGCCTCCCAGTCAGTCTACCCTTATGGGAGGCCGGGTGGGGGAGCGGGCTGGTGCCGCGACAAATCTATAAGCCGGCGAGGGTCGCCAGCCAGTACGTTATTCCGGCCGCCACATAGGCCAGCACGAAAAGGTAGCTAACCATGAAGGCAGGCCATTTCCACCCGTTTGTTTCGCGGCGAGTGACCGCAATTGTGGATATGCATTGCGGCGCGAACACGAACCACATGAGGAACGCCAGCGCGGTGGCCAGACTCCAGCGCTTTTTCAGAGTCTGCGCCATTTTGGACTCGTCATCGCTTGACGAATCGATCGCATAGACCGTTCCGAGCGCGGCGACCGATACTTCGCGCGCTGCCATCGCCGGGATCAGTGCCAGCACGATGTCGCGATTGAAGCCGATCGGGCGAAAGGCCGGCTCGATCGTATTGGCGATGCGCCCGGCGACCGAATAATTGACCTGGCTGACCGCGCTGTCCTTGGGCACCTGCGGGAAGGACAGCAGCGCCCAGAGTACGATCGTGGTGAAGGCGATCGTCGTGCCGGCGCGCTTGAGGAAGATTTCCGCGCGGCTCCACAGCCCGATCGCCAGATCGCGCACGCTCGGCAGCTGGTATTTGGGCATCTCCATCATGAAGCCCGACGACGCGCCCTTGGTCACCGTGCGGCGCAGGACCAGGGCGACGACGAACGCACCGGCCACGCCCATGATGTAGAGACCGAGCATGACCAGCCCTTGCAGCCCGACGAACGGCAGCACGCGGACATTGGGGATCATCGCACCGATCACCAACGTATAGACCGGCAAGCGCGCCGAACAGGTCATCAGCGGCGCGATCAGGATCGTGGTGAGGCGGTCCTTCTCGTCCTCGATCGTGCGCGTCGACATGATCCCGGGAACGGCGCAGGCGAAGCTCGACAGCAAGGGGATGAAGGCACGCCCCGACAGCCCGACGCTCGCCATGATCCGGTCCATCAGGAAGGCGGCGCGGACCATGTAGCCGCTCGCTTCCAGCACCAGGATGAAGAAGAACATGATCAGGATCTGGGGCAGGAACTTGATCACCGCGCCGACGCCCGCGATCACGCCATCGGTGATCAGCGACCGCAGGATCGAATCGGGCATCACCTGCTTGACCAGACCCGCCAGCCAGTCGAACCCGCCGGCGATCGCGTCGGCCGGCGCCGCGCCGGCGAAGAACACCGCCTGGAACATCACGAACAAGACGACGAACAACAACAGCACGCCGAACACGGGATGCAGCGCGACCGAATCGAGCATGTGCGTCCAGCGCCGCACCGGGGTCTCGGAGATCGTCGCCGCCATCGCGATCTGGCGCGCGCGGCGCTGCAGGGTGGCGATGTCGGCATGCAGCACCGGGTCGCTCCGGCGCAACGCCATCGCCCCCGGAGTCACCAGCTCGGCCAGCGCTTCCTTGAGGTCGTCGATGCCCCGCTTGCGCACCGCGACCGTGGGGACGACCGGAACGCCGAGCTCGCGCGCCAGCGCTTGCGGGTCGAGCTTGAGCCCGTCGCGCTCGGCGAGGTCGTACATGTTGAGCGCGACCACCACCGGCAGGCCGAGCGCGATCAGCTGGAGCGTGAAGCGCAGATGGTTGTCGAGGTTGGAGGCGTCGACCACCACGACGATCGCGTCGGGCAGGCGTTCGCCGGCCTGCGCCCCGGTCACGACGTCGCGGGTGACGCGCTCGTCGGGACTCGATGGCTCGAGGCTGTAGGTGCCGGGCAAGTCGAGCAATTCGACCGGGCGCCCATCGGGCAGCGCCATCCGGCCGGCGTGGCGCTCGACGGTGACGCCGGGATAATTGCCGACCTTCTGGCGCGCGCCGGTCAGCGCGTTGAACAGCGCGCTCTTGCCGGCATTGGGATTGCCGACCAGCGCCACCAGCGGGGCGGGGTTCATCCTGCGGCGCTAGCTGGTCAGCGGATCGACATGGATCGCGCCGGCGACCCGGCGGCGCAGCGCCACCGTCATGCGGCCGATCCGGCACGCGATCGGCCCGCCGCCGATCCGCGCGCGGTGCAGCACCTCGATCCCGACCCCTTCGTCGAAGCCAAGCTCGCGCAACCGCCGGCTCTCGGGGGCCGAGAGCCGATCCCAGGCGATACCTGCGACGGTCGCGCGCTGGCGCTGGGGAAGCTGTTCGAGGCTGAGCGGAGTCGTCGCCATGACACCCACGTAGAACTACTGCGACTGATTATCAATAACCGAAATTGGATTTCGATTCACGCGGAGGCGCGGAGGCGCGAAGAGATGGGATCTCCGGCACCGCCCCGTCTTTTTCCGCGAAGCATTCATTCAGCGCCGCTGGCGCGGCGGAAGTGCCGCGGGGCTGAACCTCCTTCGCGCCTCCGCGCCTCCGCGCGAATCAATCAAACCGCCGGATAGCGCAGCCTGCCGATGAAGCGCGACAGGCTCGGCCGGTGCTCGACGCGACCGAGGAACTGAGCCTTGGCCTTTTCGAAGCGCATGATGCCCTCGATCCGCCGCGCCAGGAAGGCGCGGGTGTCGGCCTGGCCTTCGCTCTCGTCGTCGAGGAATACGGTGATCGTCGCGGCATAGACGCCGCCCAGCATCGCGCGCTTGGTGTAATGATTATAGTCGGTCGCGGTATCGCCCGCCGCGCGCCACATCAAATCGGCGGCGCGCCAGCCGAGCTTGGCGCCGTGCGCGACGTTTGTCGGCATCGCCAGGATCGCCAGCGCGCGGCGCAAGGTCTCGCGATGCGGGGCGAGCAGGTCGAGCCGCGCTTCGACCAAAGCGGCGATCTTCTCGCGTACCTTCATCTTGCCCAAAACCTCGGGCGGCAGCTTTTCGACCATCCCTCGGTCGATGCTCGCGAACCAGGCGTCGATCATCGCGGTGGCGTCGGGCAAGGCAAGCAGCGCGACGTCGCGGTCGACACCAAGCTGATCCGCCGCCATGTCGCGCGCCGCCGCTTTCCAGCCGTCGAACGCGGCATTGTCGGCAACCAGAGGCGCGAGCGCCTCGCGAATCTCGTCGAGCGTCGGGTCGGCGGGGAGCGTCGTCGTCATGCCAATGCTTATGCGTCCTCGACCCCCTCGGGGGCAAGCTCGGCGGGGTCCTTGCGCTCGCCGCGGACCAGCACCAGCGCCACCGCGACGGCGACCGCGCCGATCATATCCACACCGTCTAGCCGCTCGCCATAGCCGATCCAGCCGATCGTCGCCGCCATCACCGGCTGGGTGAGAAGGGCGATGCCGATAACCATCGGCGACATCTGGCCGAGCGCGAAGATCATCAGGCCCTGGCCGATGATCTGGCTCGACAGCGCCATCAGCACCAACGGCGTCCAGTTATGCGGCATGACCTGTTCGCCGAGCAGGTTGGCGAAGATCAACAACGGCACCAAGCTCGCCAGAGTCGACAGCGCCAGCGCCGGGATCGGCGCCATCGTGTCGCGCGCCTTCGCCATCGTCGCGAAATAGATCGTATAGAGGATGCCGGCGAGCAGGCAGAGCAGGTCGCCGGCGAGGTGCGTCGGCGCGATCTGCATCGACCGGCCCATCAGCAAGCCAGCCCCGACCAACGCCAACACCAAGGCGAAACCCTGCGTCCTGGACGGCCAGGCGCGCGCGATCAGGAAGCCATAGACCGGGTAGAACAGGGTCGCCGAATTGCCGAACAAGGTCGCATTGGCGAGCTGCGTCTTGAGGATGCCGATATGCCAGGCGGCAAGGTCGCCGGCAAAGCACAGTCCGCCGACACCGATCGCCCACCACACGCCGCGCCCGATTCCGCCCGGACGCCAGCCGGTCGCGAACGCCGCCGCCAGCAACACGGGCGCGGCCAGCGCGATTCGCCAGAAACCCGCGGCCACCGGGCCGACATCGCTCATCCGCACGAAAACCGGGCCGACGCTGAGCAGGATATTGGCGAGGATCAGTGCCGCGAAAGCAAAAGGATGGGCGGCGACGCTTTTGTCGCCCGAAGCTTTTCTTGTTGCGCTTTGCCGATGCATGCGGCCCCATAACACCTATCTGCGCCGCGTCCGCAAAGAAGTCCTGTCGGGAGGTAATCCAAGAATGCCTACGCTGTTCGATCCTATCCAGCTTGGCGATATTTCCGCCAAGAACCGCATCCTGATGGCACCGCTGACGCGCGGCCGCTCGACCGCCGAGCATGTGCCGACGTCGATCATGATCGATTATTACCGCCAGCGTTCGGGCGCCGGCGTGATCATCACCGAAGGCACCGGAGTCAGCCGGCTCGGCCTGGGCTGGCCCAACGCGCCGGGCCTGTGGACCGATGCCCAGGTCGAGGCGTGGAAGCCGGTTACCGCCGCCGTCCACGAAGCGGGCGGCAAGATCATGGCCCAGATCTGGCATATGGGACGCTTGGCGAGGCCCGACGTGACCGGCCTGCAGCCGCTGTCGTCTTCGGCGACACGCGCGCCCTATCACAAGCCGGAAAATCCCTATGCCGAAGCGCGCGCGGCGACGCTCGACGACATCAAGCGCGCGCAGGACGAATATGCGACCGCCGCGCGCAACGCGATCGCCGCCGGATTCGACGGCGTCCAGCTGCACGGCGCGAACGGCTACCTGATCGACCAGTTCCTGCGTGATAACACCAATTTCCGCGACGACGATTATGGCGGCAGTCCGGAAAACCGCATCCGCTTCATGAAGGAAGCGGTCGAGGCGGTGATCGCCGAAATCGGCGCCGGCCGCACCGCGATCCGCCTGTCGCCCAATGGCGAGACGCAAGGCGCCAACGACAGCAATCCGGAAAGCGTATTCGTGCCGGCGGCGAAGGTGCTCAACGACCTCGGTATCGCCTTTCTCGAACTGCGCGAGCTGTCGCCGTCGGGTACGTTCGGCGCTTCGGAAGTGCCCAAGCTGAGCCCGAAGATCCGCCAGGTGTTCGAACGCCCGCTGATCCTCAATCAGGATTACACGTTCGAAGCGGCCGAGGCGGATGTCGAATCGGGTCTGGCCGACGGCATTGCGTTCGGTCGCAAGTTCATCGCCAACCCCGACCTGGTCGAACGCTTCCGCACCGGCGCCCCGCTCGCCGCCGACGATTTCAAGACCTGGTACACGCCGGGGCCGGAGGGATATATCGACTATCCGGTCTATCAGGCCGAGGCGGCGGAGTAGACCTGATCAATTCCTCCCCGGAACGGGGAGGGGGACCATTCGCAAAGCGAATGGTGGAGGGGCCGCGACGCACGAGCAACAAATCGATGGCTAGTGGATGGCGGGGCTCCCTCCACCACCGCCTTCGGCGGCGGTCCCCCTCCCCGTGCCGGGGAGGATTTTAGTCCCCCTCTCCCCATGCTAAACCGCCTACATGGACGCGGTCGGGATCATCGGGCTCGCAGCCAGCATCAGCCTGTTGAGCGGATGGCGGCTCTATCTCTGCATTTTCGCCACTGGTCTCGCGATGCACACCGGCTGGATCGCGTTGCCGCACCAGTTCCACAGCCTCGACGTGCTAGCCAATTGGTGGGTGATCGGCGCCGCGGGCGTCGGCGCGCTGGCCGAATTCTTCGCCGACAAGGTGATGTGGATCGATAGCGCCTGGGACGCGGTCCATACTTTGGTCCGTCCGGTCGGCGGCGCGCTGCTGGCGCTGGCGATCGTCGATCCGCATGACCCGAAATGGCAGGTTGTCGCCTTGCTGCTCGGCGGCGGCGCGGCGCTGCTGACGCATGGGGCGAAGGCGGGCACGCGCGCCGCGGTCAATGCCAGCCCGGAGCCGTTCAGCAATATCGCGGTGTCGACCGGCGAGGACGTCGCGACGACCGGGCTGCTTGTCGCGGCGATCGCCAGCCCCTGGGCGGCGGTGGCCATCGCGGTGTTGCTGGTGATCGCGGCGGTGGCGATGCTGCTGTTGCTCCGTCACGCCTTCAGGCGGCTGTTTCCCAGGAAACAGCCCCCTGCGTCGACTTAGCAGAAATCCTCCCCATCTCACGGGGAGGAGGACCATTGCGCCAGCAATGGTGGAGGGGGCGTGCCGCAATCGAGTCCGATGCGTCGAACCCCCTCCACCACGCGGCTAGCGCCGCGCGGTCCCCCTCCCCGTAAACGGGGAGGATTTAGCTAACTCACCTCACCGGCAGCGGACATTGTCCCGGTCGATCGCGTTGCCGGCGGCAGCGCCTGCCGCCGCGCCGAGCAGGATGCCCAGCGGCTCCGACCGGCCGGACGTCAACGCCGCGCCCAGCGCGCCGCCGGCGATCCCGCCGACGATCAGCCCGGTGGTGCCGTCCGAGCGGCGGCAATAATAGCGGCCGTCGCGGCCGACATAGACGCGGTCGTTGCGGCTCAGCCGGCGCTCGCGATAACGCGGATTGTCGACATAATATTGGTCGGCATAATAGCCGTTATAGCGCGGATCGGGCCGGTTATAATCGTACTGGCGATAGCTGCGATAATCGCTCGCATAGCCGGGCCCGTCATAGGTCTCGGCACAGCCGGCGGTCGTGGCCGCGGTGGCGGCAATCAACGCAAGGGTAAGGATACGCATCGAACTCTCCTCCTGTTATCCCGCACCGCTGAACAATGCGCCGGAGGCCGTTTGGTTGCGGATACGTAAGTATCCGAAGGAGAGTCCGAAGCGCGCGATCAGTGAACCGAGGCCGGCCGCAATGCCTCGCGTTCGGCCGCGGTCGGGATCGCTTCCGGATCCGGCCGGAAATCCTCCGGAGCGCGGTCGGTGCCCGGCTTGGCGGCGTCGAGCGCGAGATCGGGCGCCTCATGGCCTTCGGTATCGGCCATCCACGGCCCGCGCGGCATCTTCACCCATCCGCGCCATAGTGCGGCGGCCAGGCCCGCGCCGACCGCCAGCACCGCGCCGGCCGCGATCGAACGGTTGCGCGTGCGGTTATCGCTTTTGAAGCGCCCGTGGCTGTCACGGGCTTGCTTGCTGTTCGGCATGATTCGTCTCCCGTCATGAAACTACGCGAGATCAACGGGTGGCGCGCGCCCGCGTTCCGCGCGCATTCGGCCTGTTGCGGAGCTTAGCGCTGATTTCAGCCTTTCCTCACCTCCCGCTCATGCCGCTCATCGTCGCATGTGCGAAGGCCGCGATCACGAGAACAGACCCTCACCCTTCCGGCGCTTCGCGCCTCCCTCCCTCTCCCGCAAGCGGGAGAGGGAAAATGAGATCGCCGCTGAAGATACGGGATCGGCGACATTCTCCCTCTCCCGCTTGCGGGAGAGGGAAGGAGCCCGCCGCCGGAGGCGGTGGGAAGGGTGAGGGTCTGTTTCCACCGAGCGGAGACGAACAGATGGCTGAATCTATTGGACAGTCGGCAAGCCTGTGGAACCCCTGGCGCATCGCGCGCTGGACCGCCGCTCTGGCCTTGCTGCTCACCCCGGCGGTGATGATGCGGATCAGCAGCGAATGGCATTGGGGCATCGGCAGTTTCGTCTTGGCCGGCATCATGATCGGCGGGGTCGGGCTGCTCTACGAGCTCGCCGTACGGGCGAGCGGCAGCCGCGCCTATCGGGCCGGCGTCGCCATAATGCTGGTGACGTCGTTACTCACGATATGGACGACGATCGTCCGCGACGACGGCAACGGCATCGGCTTCCTGCTGCTGGTCGTGGCGGCGGCAGCGGGGGCGTTCGCCGCCTGGTTCCGGCCGGCCGGCATGGCGCGGGCCATGCTTGGGGTGGCGGTGATGCAGGCGTTGCTCGGCATTGCCGTCGCCACCGCGCCGGTGACGGCGAGCGTGCCGGACGGCCCGCTCAGGACGCTGATGTTCAGCGCGGTCTTCGTCGCCTTGTGGCTGGTATCGGCGCTTTGCTTTGGGGCCGCGGCGAAAGGGGATGCCTGACGCCGGCCGGGCCGCGTCGCGCGATCTCGGTTCGCCCCTGCCGCCCCCTCGATGCGAACCGTGCATCGCTGCTTCTGCCCCTCATCGTCCCACAGGCGAAGGCCGCAATGGGCGTCAACAGACCCTCACCCTTGCCACCGGCTGCGCCGGCGGGCCCCTTCCCTCTCCCGCGTGCGGGAGAGGGAGGGAGGCGCGAAGCGCCGGAAGGGTGAGGGTCTGTCTGTTTCCAAAAGTCGCAGACGAGGCTCGACCGCGTCCGGGCGCCGGGCAAACCGGCTCCCCCCTCAATCACGGACCGTACATTGCTGCTTCTGCCGTTTGTGCCGGTCGAGCACGCGCCGGTTGTGCTCGACTTCGCGGAGCAGGCGCGCCAGCCGTTCGCGCTCGCTTTCGCCGCGATGGCGCGCCGCGGCGAGCGCCAAAGTGAACTCGGTGCTCGGCTCGACCCCGACATGGCGGCAGATGGTCGGCCACATCCGCGCCAGTTCGCTCATCCGGCGGTGATTGGCCTGATGCTCGGTCATCGTGTGGCTGGGCGCCAACAGGCTGGATCGCCAGAAGTCGTCGAACAGCGCCCGCTCGCTGCGATCGCCCAGCGCGTAGAGTGTCGCCAGCACCGCGCGGAATTGCGGCGAGGGCGCTGCCGGCGCGGTCGCGCACCCTTGCCGGATATCGTCCAGCGCGACGAGGCAGAGGAAGATCAGACGGTCACGGGCGATTCGCATGATAGGAACATATAGCGAACATATCCGGTGCGCGATGATCTCGGGCAACCCACTTCGGTGATGCGCGGCCGCGGCGATCCGCACCGTGCCATCTGCCCTATCCCCTGGTCGAACCGCCGGCGTGCGTCACCCCCCGCCACATTGGAGTTGACGCCGGCCCGGTCGCTCCCGCTAAACTGCGGTCTCGCGCGTCATACCTGGGGATAATCTGGAGGTGGCCGCGATCATGAGGGGGAATCATGACCGACCATAGTTTGCGTTCGATCGCCAGGACAATGCTGTCCGTCGTCCTGGTGCCGATACTGTGCCTTCACTCCACCGCCGCGCACGCCGTGCAGCAATGGAGCAAGGCTGGGCACTGGTATATCTTCATGGATCCTGGCGACAATTGCTTCGCGGTCGACAGCTTCGATGAAGGCTGGCTGTTCGGTCTGTCGCTGACCTCGGAGCGCAAGTCGGTGGCCGTTCTCGGCGGGCCGGTGCCTTACGCGTTGGACAGCCGGCCCGACATCACCTGGACGGCGAGCGATGGCAGCAGCTTTTCGGGCCAGGCCATCGTTATGCCGATCGACGGCGGCGGAAAGCGCATCATGGCGTTGGCGTCGAGCGAGTTCATGACGAAGATGGAGACGTCGACGTCGGTGCGGATCGACGGTACGGATACGAAAATCGTCAGTCTCGAACTGACCGGAACGGCCGCCGCGCTGGCCGAGCTTCGCCGTTGCATGACCGAATTGATCAAGCTCGATACCGGAACCGGCCAGCCCGCGACGGTGAAGCCCGTGGCGAAGAACCTCGCGTCGATCGTCACGGCCGACGATTATCCGGTGGCGGCGCAGCGAAGCGAGGCGTCGGGGCGGACCAGCGTGGCGCTGACGATTTCCGCCCACGGCCTGGTCAGCGATTGCTCGGTCATGGCGTCGAGCGGCAATGTCGATCTCGACGCGGCGACGTGCCGGCTGATGCGGCTACGCGCCCGATTCACGCCCGCGTCGGACGCCGCGGGCAAGGCGACGGTCGCGCGCTACGAGACCAGCATCAACTGGCAAATCCCGGCGAGCTGAGACACCGGCCGGCGGCGCCGGAACGCCGCCGTCGATTGCAAGCTCAGTGTTCCGCCCCCGGGCGGATACTCCGCGATCAGCGAAACTGCTCGCGCCGGAAAGCGTCGATCTTCTGGTCGGTCTTGTACTGGCTGAGCGAATAGACCGCCCAGATCGCGGCCGGCAGCCAGCCGACCAGCGTGATCTGCAGCGCGAGACAGATGAGCCCGGCGATCGGCCGCCCGATCGTGAAGAACAGCAACCACGGAAACAGCAAGGCGATGATCAGGCGCACGCAATTTCTCCCTTTGCACGCGCGATATCACGATCGCTGCCCGCAGGTCACGGGAATCTTTAGCCGTTTCCGGCGCTGCGCAAAGGGAAGCGGGCCACGGAAGCGGCCAGGCGCCGCTACTGGCCGCCGCCGGCATTATCGCCAGCCGCCGGCCCACATTGCGCGCTCTGCGGGAGCGACATCAGGCCGCTCCCATCCATGCTGGGGCTGCGCGTTCAGGGGCTGACCGGATGCGGATGATGGTGCTTCCACCAGCCCCAGCCATGGCCGTTCGGGTCGTGGTCCCCGTCATTGCCCTTGCCGTTGCCGTTACTGCCTTTCCCGTTGCCGGTGTCCTTGTCGCCGTCCCAGCCATGCGAGAAGTCGGGGCCGCGCAGCCCGGCAAGGCCCGGCACATGGTCCAGCACGCGCGGGGATCTGTCCGGCGTATCTCTACCCGGTGATGCGGCCGCCGGTGACGCGGCCGCGATGGCGATCGCGCTGGCGAACAAGGCCAGTCCTGTGGTCGGTTTCATGGTTACACCTCATGGTCAGGGGCGCCGCCGCAGGGGCGCACGCACCGGCCTGCAACGGCGCACCAACAACGCGACGCGATAGTTTAGGGGCCGAGGCGCGGCGGGCGTTGGTCGCCGCGAAGGGGCGGGCGATGGGCGACGCGGTGTTGCGATGCGGCAAGCCGTTTGGCGGCTCGCGATGATCCGGCTGCGGAGAGCCAGGCGAGATCAGCGTCGGCGGGTGCGCGGCCCGGCAACGCGGCCGGAGGAGTAGAGGAGTCAGATGAGGGGTGCTGCACGCCTCCAGCAGCGCGTTGCGGAGTCCGCTCCCGCTGATAGAGTGTCGCCCTCGCTCGCGCCGCTCCCCGTGAAGCGCCGCGGCCCAATTGAAGGATGTCAGACGACGCAGGAGACCGGGACCATGGCGAAGAAGTACACCGCCCAATGCGCGTGCGGCAGCGTCAAGTTCGAGTTCGACACCGATCCCGATTTTGTTGCCGTGTGCCATTGCCTGGACTGCAAGAAGGCATCGGGCGGAGAGGCGGCGACCTTTTTCGGCGTGCCGGAGGACGATTTCACGCTGACCAGCGGATCGCCCGAGCCGTTCCGCTATGTCGCCGAATCCGGCAAGAGCCTGGACCGCAACTTCTGCCCGGAATGCGGCGCGC
Source organism: Sphingomonas sp. (assembly GCF_024508665.1). Classification (GTDB taxonomy): domain Bacteria; phylum Pseudomonadota; class Alphaproteobacteria; order Sphingomonadales; family Sphingomonadaceae; genus Sphingomonas. Next base: position 11,300 of record NZ_JANINP010000008.1, on the reverse strand, counting down.
GCGTGTTCACGAACAATCTGGGCAGCTTCCCCGGCGCGGTCTTCGTGACGCTCGGGAGTTTGGACGATCCGCGCGAGATCGCGCCGAAGCTGGAGATGTTCGTCAAGCGGCGGTTGGCGTGGGTGGCGCCGCTGGACTTGCCGCAGTTTGAGGGGATGCCCGGGTGAGGATTCTCTCGGGTTCGCCGCGCTCATTCCACGGGCCGGCAGCTGGTTTGGTGCATTCAGTAGACCGGCACCGTAATTCACAAGGCTGAGCGGCGGAATGGTGGAAAGCGGACGCTAGCATGGGGCCGACCGGAACTGGAACCAGTCGCAGTGACTCGCTACCGTGACACCATGTTCGACGCATCCGTCTGGGGTCAGGCAGACCTTGAGTTCATGCAACACGGCGCGGTCAACTTGTTTTGGAGGCGAGCGCTTCTCGACGACGCGCGACAGGCCCTGGAAGCCCTTTCCTATGATGTTCAGCTTATCGATTGTGAGCAGGGTTGGTCGAGCTTCCAGACCCAAATGTCTTCGCTGCTACGATGGGATGAGCAGTTCGGTTACTCGCCTTGGAACGGCAATCTTGACGCTTTGAATGATGGTCTCTCAGGCTACCCGTTCCCGTCGAGTAACAAGGCGGCTTTAGCACTCGTTGGGTTTCATTCGCTCGTCCGCAACGATCGAAGATCAAGCGGCGTTGTTCTGGATTTGCTTGAGTATCACTCTAGGCAGTTCCTCTTGTTCTCGAAGAGGCTCATCGTTCTGGTCCAGACAGACGACAACCGTTTCGTACCACCGCTGGTTGGGGGACGAACTCCGCAGTGGAATCGGGAAGAATGGATGAACAAGAACCGCGGGCTTTGAACGTCAACAAATGGATCGCTTACCGACAGACCGCCCTATGAGTCTGCGGTCTAGCGATGCAGCGCCGCGCTAGCGCGCGGCTAGCCTCGGCCGGCCATTCTAAAGCTATTGCGCTTGCAGCCGTAATTTGACCGGAACTCCAGCGACGTGACGCTTGTCCGAGCTGGCAGAGGGGACATAAGATCGCGGCATGATGCTGATCCCCGTTGTCGCTATACTAGTGGCCGATCCACGCGCCCCAGACTTTCCCGAGCAGGTTCCGGGTCTGATGGAAGCGTGCCTGGCAGACGCGGTTGCTACCAACTCCGTGACGGAAACGGACGACAGCCATAAATATATCTGCGGTGGCGACGCGGCCGCGCGGCTCTGGGCATTTCTGGAGCGCGCTAAGATAAAATCCTATGAGCAGGATACACCGGACGAGGGCCGATGGCTCGGCCGCGACTTCCCGCTTGGTGCCTGCTTCAAGCAGATTCGACGGGCCGACGGCACGGCTGGAGGCAAGGGATTATCGTGCACTATATGGGTGCCGCGTCCGGCCGTAGGCACTGCTGACAAGTCCTGAGGACGCCAGCCTTCTATCTCTGACGCGACCTCCAGAGAGGTATGGAACGTGCATTTTTGAGGCTATTGCACGTGGCACCGTAACTCCAACTCCCTTGTATAGAGTTATTGTCGACGTCCGCGTGACTACGCAACGCTAATGACTTCTGTAAATCAATCAGGGCGCGGTATCCCGCCGCGCGATCTCGACCAGCCTCTCGACAAATTCAGAGAGTTCGTCAAACAAATCCGGAGTTGTGCCGAATGATTTTGTTAAAATAGAAATCCCGTCCCTCGTTTTTCGATATTCTACCCTGCTATCGGTAATATTATTGAATAAATCCTTTAGAAGGCGTGCGCCATCTACGCGCTTGAGCCAATCTCTGTCTCTGTAGTCTCCGTTCCATTCGTTAGGCGCGCCATACTTTTGCATCCCACCTATCTGGAGAGCAGCCTCAACGGCCGCAGAAGAATGCTCTTGTTGGTCCAATTCGCTGAGGGTGAGCGCAATGGCTTCGGGTTGAATTAAATAACATTCCAGACATCGACGAGGAAGAAATCGGAGCTTACGTCGCCCCTTCTCAAGCTTTGCAACTTCTTCATCTGAAAGACGTTCACGATCAAGTCCGAAGGCCATGCCCAAAAGCAAGGGAGATAGTCTTTTACCAGCTTGCTCATAGACATCCGTTGCGCTCCTTTGAGAGCCTTGGCCGAAGTCACTGGTAGAAATTACCGGAGCAAATCCAATGCCATCTAGATCGATTCCCAACCTTCGAGCAATGTAGGGCAAGCAAATTTCTTCCGTAGGGCCTTCCACCCAGATCATGCGGTCGTGACCGAACACATCCATCATTGAAAAGCCGAGCGCCGCGGAAACCTCTCTGGCGTGCGCCGCATCTTGCATTGATATAGCTCTAACGGAGGAGTGGAACCCCTCGCGCCGTACCAAGTATATTTTATCCGACGTCGCGCTTGTAATAACATCCGAGGAATGAGTGGAGATAATATATTGATGGTGATTATATTCAGATTTGATGAGGGACATTAACCTCTTAACGGCAGCTGGATGAAGGAAAGTGTTAATCTCGTCTATTAAAAACACGGATTGTTCCGCCGTAACCATAGCAGTGATAATTGCTAAGATCTGCCCAACGCCGGTACCGCTTTCGTTGAGGCTGAAAGAGAGATCTTCGTATTGAGATGTTCGGTCTGGCCAAATTAGTATTTCGTGACCTCCATCACGTGGTACGACTGTTATTCTGTCTATACCACCAATTATCGCAATGACATGAGATTCGATCAAATCGAATATTGGTCGACGGGCTCCTTGGAGATGGGCGAGGACCGTCGCGAGGTTGCTAGCATTTGACTTTAGTCTAGTGTCAGCCATCCACGGGGCTGACCCCAGATTGAGGCGTTGCGCATCGAAATAGAAAAATCCGTCTGATTTTTCGTCGTCTATTATTTTGAAGAGATTCTCAGCATTAGTTGATCTACCTTGATTTGAAGGCGACCCATTAATAAGTTGAATTACGTAGTTAACTTGCTGATTAGAGCCTCTAAAATGCGCAATTGATACACCTCCCCTAGGTTTAGTTGGATTAATCGGCGTGCGAGAAAGCTCAAGGGTAAGTTCGTCATCCAAATTAGATAAGCGGTTAACGATGTCTTTGGCTAATTGTGTCTCTGGACCTTTGCCAGGAAAAATGGGAGTTTCCCCCAAAATTGAAAAGCGGTGAAAAATTTCCCGGGGGGTGACATTTATATCAATAGAGACGTGGGGAGACTTTAATTCTGTTCCCCTAAACGCCGTGGGATTTTTATGTGCGTTACCGGCGAGAGGAAAATTTAACGCCTTTAAAATGGCGCTTTTCCCAGAGTTATTCTGGCCGATGAACACATTCAGGGATTTATCTAATTCGATCCAATCAGAGTCCTGAAATGAGGAGAAGTTTTCGACTCTAAATTTGCTGATCCACATTCTTCCCCCCGGGAACGTGCACGGGCAACGTCCGAAAGGAGATCGCCGCCAACTGCCCTCGACCTACCGCTTGGAATAACTCTTCTCTAGTGCAGGAAACCGCCAAACTGGATGCAATTTGTGTAAAATCCCCGCGCGGCGCGGCTGCGTCTTGCCTTAAAGCTCATACTCGAGATTTTGAATGTCAAATCGCCGAGTCGGTCACTCCCCTCACTCCGCCGCCACAGCTTCCCGCTTTCCGGCAACCTTCCCATCCCTCCCCCGCAGCAACGGCGCGAGGTACTTGCCGGTAAAGCTCCGCTCGACCTTCACCACATCTTCCGGCGTCCCGACCGCGACGATCTCCCCGCCCTTCACGCCACCTTCGGGCCCCAGGTCGATGATCCAGTCCGCGGTCTTGATGACATCGAGATTGTGCTCGATCACCACGACCGTATTGCCCTGCTCGACCAGCGCATGGAGCACTTCGAGCAGCTTGCGCACGTCCTCGAAATGCAGGCCGGTGGTCGGCTCGTCCAATATGTAGAGCGTGTTGCCGGTCGCGCGGCGGCTGAGTTCCTTGGCCAGCTTCACGCGCTGCGCCTCGCCGCCCGACAGGGTCGTCGCCTGTTGGCCGACCTTGATATAGCCGAGCCCGACCTCGACCAGCATTTCCATCTTGTCGCGGATCGGCGGCACCGCCTTGAAGAACTCGGCGGCGTCCTCGACCGTCATGTCGAGCACGTCGGCGATCGACATGCCCTTGAACTTCACTTCCAGGGTCTCACGATTGTAGCGCGCGCCGTGGCACACGTCGCACGTCACATAGACGTCGGGCAGGAAGTGCATCTCGATCTTGAGCACGCCGTCGCCCTGGCACGCCTCGCACCGGCCGCCCTTGACGTTGAAGCTGAACCGTCCGGGCTTGTAGCCGCGCGCCTGGCTCTCGGGCAGGCCGGCGAACCAGTCGCGGATCTGGGTGAAGGCGCCGGTATAGGTCGCCGGGTTCGATCGCGGGGTGCGGCCGATCGGCGACTGGTCGATGTCGATGACCTTGTCGAGATATTGCAGCCCGGTGATCTTGTCGTGCTTGCCCGACAGGATGCGCGCACCGTTGAGCTGGCGTGCCGCGGCGGCATAGAGCGTGTCGATCGTGAAGCTCGACTTGCCCGATCCCGACACGCCGGTGATGCAGGTGAAGGTGCCGATCGGGATCGACGCGGTCACCCCGCGCAGATTGTTGGCGGTGGCATTGTGCACGGTCAGCTGCTTGCCCGTGCCCGAGCGGCGCACCATCGGCACCGGCACTTCGCGCGTGCCGTTGAGATAGTCCGCCGTCACGGAATCGGTGTGCGCGAGCAATTCGGGGAGCGTGCCCTTGGCCACCACTTCGCCGCCATGCACGCCGGCGCCCGGCCCCATGTCGATGATGTAATCGGCGGTGCGGATCGCGTCCTCGTCATGCTCGACCACCAGCACGGTATTGCCGAGGTCGCGCAGCCGCCGGAGCGTCGCGAGCAGCATGTCGTTGTCGCGCTGGTGCAGGCCGATCGAGGGCTCGTCGAGCACGTAGAGCACGCCCGACAGCCCGCTGCCGATCTGGCTGGCGAGGCGGATGCGCTGGCTCTCGCCGCCCGACAAGGTGCCGCTGGTGCGGTCGAGATTGAGGTAATCGAGCCCGACATTGTTGAGGAAGCCGAGCCGCTCGACGATCTCCTTCAGGATACGCTCGGCGATTTCCTTCTGCTGGCCGGTCAGGTGGTTGGGCAGATCGGTGAACCAGGCAAGCGCGTCGACCACCGACAGGCGGGTCGCGTGGCTGATGTCCTGCATCGCGACCTTGACCGCCAGCGCCTCGGGCTTGAGGCGTGCGCCGTGGCACGTCTCGCACGGCTGCGACGATTGATATTTGCTCAGTTCCTCGCGCATCCACGCGCTCTCGGTCTGGAGCATGCGGCGGTTGAGGTTGCCGATCACGCCCTCGAACGGCTTGCGCACGTCGTACGACTTCTTGCCGTCGACGAAGGTCAAGGTGACCGGCTTGCCGCCGGTGCCGTGGAGGATGATCAGCCGGACTTCGCCGGGCAGGTCCTTCCACGGCGTTTCCAGGCTGAACCCGAATTCGCGCGCCAGGCTGCCCAGCACCTGCATGTAATAGGGGCTGGGCGGGTTGGACTTGGCCCAGGGCACGACCGCGCCCTTCTTCAGGCTGAGGTCGTGATTGGGGACGACGAGGTCTTCGTCGAAGATCAATTTCTCGCCGAGTCCGTCGCACGCCGGGCAGGCGCCTTGCGGCGCGTTGAACGAGAACAGGCGCGGTTCGATCTCGGCGATGGTGAAGCCGGACACCGGGCAGGCAAATTTTTCGGAAAAGACGATGCGGTTGGCCGGGACGCCGGCGCCTTTCATTCCTTTTAGCCCCTCCCCTTCAGGAGCGTCAGGTAAACCGCGCCCCGCGCGGTTTAGGTCAGGCTGGGAGCCTGACCGACCTGACGCTGGGTTGGGGTGGGGCAGTTCGGCTTGGAACTCCTGTCGCATTTCGCGGAGAGGCCCCACCCCCAACCCCTCCCCTGATGGGGAGGGGCTTTGAATGGCCTCGACCGTCGTGTCCACCAGATCCACATAGGCCAGCCCCTCGGCCAGCTTCAGCGCGGTCTCGAAACTGTCGGCCAGACGCGTGGCGATATCCGGCCCGACCACCAGACGGTCGACCACCACTTCGATGTCGTGCTTGTATTTCTTGTCGAGCGCCGGCGCCTCGTCGATCTCGTACAGCTCGCCGTCGATCCGCACGCGGGTGAAGCCAGCCTTCTGCCATTCGGCGAGTTCCTTGCGATACTCGCCCTTGCGCCCGCGCACGACCGGCGCGAGCAAATACAGCCGCGTGCCCTCCGGCAGCGCCATGACGCGGTCGACCATCTGGCTGACCGTCTGCGCCGCGATCGGCAGGCCGGTGGCGGGCGAATAGGGCACGCCGACGCGCGCCCAGAGCAGGCGCATGTAATCGTAGATCTCGGTCACCGTCGCGACAGTCGAGCGCGGATTGCGGCTGGTCGTTTTCTGCTCGATCGAGATCGCCGGGCTCAGCCCCTCGATATGATCGACATCGGGCTTCTGCATCAGCTCGAGGAACTGGCGGGCATAGGCCGACAGCGATTCCACGTAGCGCCGCTGCCCCTCGGCATAGATGGTGTCGAAGGCGAGGCTAGACTTGCCCGATCCCGACAGCCCGGTGATCACCGTCAGCGTGTCGCGCGGGATGTCGATATCGACGCCCTTGAGGTTGTGTTCGCGCGCGCCGCGGACGGAAATAGTGCTGAGAGCCATAGGGCTGATTTGTTCCATATTTGTTCGGATGGGGCAAGGGGGAGCTGCCACGTAGGAAATGGGGATTGGCGGCGCGCGCCGCAACCGGGGCCGGGCGCGAGGCACGCGCCGGGCGGTGCCGCGCCACCGGCACCGGATCGTTTCGCTAGCGGCGGAAACTGGACTCGGCCGTGCGAATCTGATGTACAGGGCCGACCACCGATGTGGAGTGCTTGTGCGGGTACAGCGCTTTTCCACCAGTGACGTCCCGGTTCCGCTTCGGCGCGAAGTAGCTGAGGCGGTCTATGCCGCCCACGTTCCCGGCACGATCGATTTCGTGCCCGACGCGCCGTTCAGCGTCGATTTCAGCATGCGCGCGCTGGCCGACGTGGAGGTCGCGACGATGGACGTCTCGCCGGTGCGGTTTCTCACTCCGCCCGACGATCGCGGGATGCTCTATCTCGGGATGACGCTGGAAGGCGGCGGGTCGTTGCTCGACGGACAGGCGGACGTGCGCGCGGTACGCGGCGGCGACGTCTGCGTGATGCGCAGCGAACAGGATTATTCCGTTTTTGCCGACCGGCCGAGCCGGATCATCAATCTTGCCATTCCGTATAGCCGGATCATGCCCGGGCTGGCCGATCCCGGCCGGGCGATCGCGCCGCCGTCGATGGCCCAGCCCGCGGCGCGGTTGCTGCAGGGCTATGCCTCCACCTTGATCGGCCATGACGGCGCGCTGTCGGCGGACGAACAGGCACTCTATGCCGGGCATATCGCCGACCTCGTCGCCCTGTTGCTCGGGCCGACCCGCGATGCCGCCGAGCAGGCGCGGCACGGCGGCGCGCGCGCCGCGCGGCGGCAGGCGGTGCAGGCCGATGTGCGCGCCAATCTGGGCAATCCGGCGCTGTCGCTCGACTGGCTGGCGCGGCGGCACGGGATCAGCCCGTCCTATATCCGCTCGCTATTCTATGACGAGGGGACGAGCTTCACCGATTTCGTCACCGCGGCGCGGCTCGATCGCGTGGCCGCGGCGCTGCGCAACCCGGCCAGCGCGGGCGAAACCGTCGCCGCGCTGGCGCTGGCGGCCGGGTTCGGCGACATCTCCTGGTTCAACCAACTGTTCCGCCGCCGCTTCGGCATGACCCCGTCGGAGATGCGCGCGGGTTGAGTCTTTGGTTTCAGCAGAGCTGAAACGGTTGCGGTGCCAGCCCGCTCCCCCACCCGGCCTCCCAACAGGGTATTCTATGGGAGGCCGGGTGGGGGAGCGGGCTGGCACCGCCGCGGCAAGGCCGCGCTCAACACGACAGTCCCAAAACCCTGACCCTGTCCCCAAGACGCCGCTTCCGGCGGTCCGCTAGACCGGCGTTCAATTCGCGCAAGTCGAGCAAAAGGGGCCATTATGACGGACACGCTGGTCAACACCACCATCCAGGGCGATCAGTCCTATCCCGGCATCGCGCCGCTGGCCGGGGGTGGCTATGTCGTGGTGTGGCAGTCGCAGGGCCAGGATGACGTCAACAACAATTTCGGCATCTATGCGCAACGCTACGATGCGAACGGCGCCGCGGTCGGCAGCGAATTCCGGGTCAACACCGTCACCGCCGACAACCAGACCCTGCCGTCGGTCGCCGCGCTGAGCGGCGGCGGCTTCGTCGTCACCTGGACGACGCCGGGCGTCGATCCGGGCGATACCGACATCCATGCCCAACGCTATGACGTGAACGGCAATCCGGCCGGCGCGGAAGTGCGCGTCAACCCGACCGCGACCAATGTGCAGGACTTGTCCGCCGTCACCGGACTGGCCGGCGGCGGCTATGTCGTCACCTGGACATCGGTTGGCGAGATCCTCTCGCAACGGTTCGATGCCAACGGCAATGCGGTCGGGGCGGAAACCCAGGTCAACACCTATGCCGTGGACGACCAGACCAACCCGGCGATCACCGCGCTGACCGGCGGCGGCTATGTCGTGACCTGGCAATCGTACAATCAGGACGGCTACGATTACGGCATCTACGCGCAACGCTATGACGCCAACGGCAACGCGCTCGGCGGCGAGACGCATGTCAGCACCTATTGGTCCAACATCCAGGCCAATGCCGCGATCTCGGCGACCTCCGACGGCGGCTATGTCATCGCCTGGCAATCCTATGGCCAGGACGGCAGCCAGGAAGGCATTTTTCTCCAGCGCTACGATGCCAATGGGGCGGCGCAGGGCGCCGAAACCCAGGTCAACACCACCACTGCCAGCGTGCAGTCGACGCCGTCGATCGCAGGGCTGGCGGGCGGCGGCTATATCGTCAGCTGGCAATCGTTCGGGCAGGACGGCAGCTCTTTTGGCATCTATTCGCGCGCCTATGACGCGAGCGGCAACCCGACGACCGGCGAAACGCTGGTCAACACCGGCACCGCCCAACAGCAGATCTTCCCGGTAACGGCGGGACTGGTCGGCGGCGGCTATGCGATCGCGTGGGAATCCTATAGCCAGGACGGCAGCGGCTTCGGCGTCTACAAGACCCAGGTCGGGGGCGGTGGGGGGAGCGGGGGCCCCTCCACCTGGACCGGCACGCCGGGCGACGACAGTTTCACCGCCTCGACCGCGAGCGACTGGACGATCTCGGGCCTGGGCGGCAACGACCATCTGTCGGGCGCCGGCGGCAACGACACGATCGACGGCGGCGACGGCAATGACGTGATCCATGGCGGTGGCGGCCGCGACACGATCCACGGCGGAGCCGGCGACGATCTGATCTACGACGCACCGGGGGCGCCGGGCACCAATTTGATCGACGGCGGCGACGGCAACGACACGCTCGATTTCAGTGAGAACGGCAATGCCTTCGCGGTGAACCTGTCGCTGGCGAACCCGGCGGCGCAAGCGGTCGGCGGCGGCGCCTATTCGGTCACCGGGATCGAGAACCTGACCGGCGCCAACCTCAACGACGTGCTGTACGGCGACGCACAGGCCAATGTGCTGAGCGGCGGCCTGGGCAACGACACCCTGACGGGCGCCGGCGGCAACGACACGCTGCTCGGCGGCGACGGCGACGATTATTTGTACGGCGGCCCTGGCGACGATGTGCTGAACGGCGGCATCGGCACCGACACTGCCACCTATTCCGACGCCGTGGCGGGCGTCACGATATCGCTGGCGATCGCCGGGCCGCAGAATACCGGCAGCGTCGGGACGGATACGCTGATCGGGATCGAGAATCTGCGCGGTTCGGAGTTCGACGACACGCTGACCGGCGACGACAATGCCAACCGCATCGTCGGCGGCGAAGGCACCAATACGATCTTCGGCGGCGGCGGCAACGACACCCTGATCGGCGGCAACGGCACCGATTATCTCTATGACGGCGACGGCAACGACACGCTCAACGGCAATGGCGGCAGCGACATATTGGAAGGCCGCAGCGGCACCAACGTCCTGAACGGCGGCGACGGCGACGACATCATCCAGATCCTGGGCGACAGCATCAACACGATCGATGGCGGTGCCGGCAACGACGCGCTGATCGTGTCCGGCTACCAGCGCACGAGCGGGATGACGATCGACCTCACCAGCCTGTGGACCACCGGCAGCGGCACGGTCAACGGCAGCAGCTATACCGGAATGGAATCGGTGCTGAGCGTCCAGGGCAGCGATTTCGACGATTACATCTATCTGGGCGGCCACGCGACGACCGCCGACGTCAATATCGGCGACGTGCTCGATATCGGCGGCGGTGGTGGCGGCAACGACACGATCTTCGGGACCGACGGCGCCAATTACATCAGCGGCAATGCCGGGAACGATAATCTGAGCGGCTTCGGCGGCGCGGACCATCTGTCGGGCGGCGATGGCGACGACGTGCTCGACGGCGGTGAGGGCAACGACGTGCTGACCGGCGGGGCGGGCAATGACCGTCTGTCGGGCGGTGCCGGCGCGGATGCGATGGCGGGCGGCACCGGCGACGATACCTATGTCGTCGACGATCCCGGCGACACCATCACCGAAGCCGCGGGCGAGGGGACCGACACGGTCATGGTCAACGCCGCCAGCTACACGCTCGGCGACAATCTGGAGAATATGACGGGCAGCACCCTGTCCGGCGATCTCGTCCTGACCGGCAATGGCCTCGCCAACCATATCATCGGCGGCGGTTACGAGCCGGCATCCGGGATCTCGATCAACGACACGCTCTATGGCCTCGGCGGCAACGACTGGCTCGAGGGCTTGGAGGGCAATGATACGCTGGACGGCGGTGCGGGTGCGGACATGCTGTACGGCGGTGCGGGGGACGACACGTACGTGGTCGACAATGCCGGCGACAAGGTGTTCGAGAACGCCAACGAGGGCACTGACACGGTTCGATCCTCGGTCTCCTTCACGCTCGGCGCCAATATCGAGAATTTGGTGCTGACGGGCACCGGCAACATCAACGGTACCGGCAATGCCGGCCAGAACATGATCACCGGCAATGCGGGCAGCAACACGCTCGATGGCGGCGGCGGCGGCGGCGGCGATACGCTGCAGGGTGGTGCGGGGAACGATGTCTATTACGTCCGCAACGCCGGCGACGTGATCATCGAGGGCGCGGGAGAGGGCACGGCGGACACGGTGCTGGCGACGGTCAGCTACACGCTGACCGCAGGAGCCC
>NZ_JANINP010000007.1 GCF_024508665.1 Sphingomonas sp. | reverse complement strand
GCAAGCGATAGGTCCTTCACGACATAATCGGTCGTACGGTCGAGCACGGTGGCCACGTCAAAAATCTCCGGAAAAGTCGGTTGATGCGGCTCCCCTAGCCAACCGACGGCGCGATTGCAATCTCGATATAAAGATTTCTTTATATGATGTGCCGAACGGTTTTTTTCTCGGGTCATGTCACATCCGCGGATGCTGGCTCGTCAGGTCTGCGCATCCCAGATGAAAGGACCGACCATGACGCCTCGCCTCAATCCCTACACCGCCTCGCCCGAAATGATTCAGGCATTCCTGACGCTCTCCAATACGGTGGCTGCGAGCGGTCTTGAAAAGCCGCTGCTCGAACTGGTCAAGATCCGCTCGTCGCAGATCAATGGCTGCGCCAATTGCATCAATATGCACACGTTCGAGGCGCGCCAGGCCGGCGAGACCGAACAGCGAATCTATCTGACCTCGGCATGGCGCGAGGCCCCGTGCTATACCGATCGCGAGCGGGCGGCGCTGGCTTGGACCGAGGCGCTGACGCTGATCGCCGACAAGGGCGCGCCGGACGATGTCTATGCCGCGCTCGACGCGCACTTCAGCAAGGAGGAGCAGGTCAAGCTCACCATGATGATCAACGTGATCAACGGCTGGAACCGTCTGGCGGTCGCTTTCCACCTGTTCGAGCCGAGCCTCGGATGGAAGGCGTGAGCGACGCCGCCGCCCAATTCGACGCGCTTCGGCCCCGGCTGATGCGCGTCGCCTACCGCATGCTCGGCTCGGTCGCCGATGCCGAGGATGTGGTGCAGGATGCCTGGCTGCGCTGGGCCGATACCGACCGTGACGCGGTTCGCGTGCCCGAGGCGTTCCTGCGCCGCATCGTCACGCGCCTGTGCCTCGACCAGCTCAAGTCGGCGCGAGTGAAGCGCGAGGAATATATCGGGCCATGGCTACCCGAGCCGATGGTCGAAACCGAGGAAGTGGAGGACGTCACTCTGCCCCTCATGCTCGCCCTCGAACGGCTGTCCCCGCTCGAACGCGCGGCGTTCCTGCTCCACGACGTTTTCGGAGAGAGCTTCGACGACGTCGCCGAAAGCCTCGGTCGCGACGCGGCGGCCTGCCGCCAACTCGCCAGCCGGGCGCGCGAACATGTCCGCGCGGAAAAGCCCCGATATCCGGTCGAGCGCGAGCATGGCCTGGAGATCGCCCAGGCCTTCTTCGCCGCCACGCGCGGTGAGATCGGCGTCCTAGGAGCGATGCTCGCCGACGATGTGAGCCTCTATTCGGATGGCGGCGGCAAACGGCCGGCTGCGGCACGCGTCATGCTTGGGGCGGACGAGGTCAGGCGCACCTATGCGGCGATCCAGCGCCTGCTCCAGGGCCGGTTCGGCGAGCTGGTTCGCTTCGCCTGGATCAACGGCCTGCCCGGCTTCGTCACCCGCGAAGCCGATGGCGTGCTGCAGACCACAGCGCTGCTGATCGAGCAGGGGCGGATCAAGGCGATCTACGTGATGCGCAATCCCGACAAGCTGCGACATCTGGAAGGCGCGCTGCACTAGCGGGATGCGTAAAATCCTCCCCGGAACGGGGAGGATTTATAAGGCTAACGCTGCCCTAAACCCGCACCAGCACACTCGCCGTGACGGTACCACGGAGCCGAAACCCCAGGCTCTCGTACAGTGCGATCGCCCCTGCGTTGCTGGCATAAGCATGCAACCAGGGCGTCTCCCCCCTCGCCAGCATGCGCTCCGCCACCACGCGCATCAGCGCGCCGGCATAACCGCGGCCGCGATGGTCGGGGTGCGTGCAGACGCCGCTGACTTCGCTCAGGCCGGGCATCTTCATCCGCTCGCCCGCCATCGCGATCAGCGCGCCGTCCTGCTTCACCCCGATGAAATCGCCGAGGCGATTGGTATGGGGAGCATAAGGCCCCGGCTGGGTGAGCATCGCGAGAGCATACATGGCGGGCGCGTCGCCCTCATCGAGTTCGACGACTTCGAACGCCGGCGCTTCCCCGGCAACCAGTTTCTCGCAGATCATCTGCACGCATTCGGCTTGCCGAACGAAGCGCGTCCCGGGCGGCGCGGGCCAGTCCTCGCGCTCGACCATCCATAATTCGCCCTGTTCGGGCACCAGAGCGGCAAGCGCGGCAAGACTTTCGGCCGAGCGGTCGGCGGCCGCGCCGAACACGCCATAATCGCGATCGATCCGCCAGGCGCGCGCATCCCCTTCCGCGATTCGCGCCCAGCGCGACGTCAGCGCGCTCCATACCGGTCGATCGAGTTGCCCGTACCCCATAGATCAGGCGCTAAACTTTGTCTCGGCGATCGCCAAGAGCGGACGCCAGGAGTGGACGGGCGTCAGGCAGTGCCCGTCTGGCTCGCGAGCAGCCGCGGATCGATTCCGGCGCGTTCGAACCCCTCGGTCCAGCGGTCGCTCGCTTCGGTGTCGAACAGCAAGCGCTCATCGCCGGCGATATTGAACCAGCCATGGCGCAACATCTCGCCGTCGAGCTGTCCCGCCCCCCAGCCGGCATAGCCGAGCGCCACCAGCCAGCGGCTAGGCCCCTGTCCTTCCGCGATCGCCTTCAATATGTCGATCGTGCCCGACAAGGACCAGCGCCCGGCGACCTCGATCGTGTCCTGCCCCGACCAGTCGGTCGAGTGGAGCACGAAGCCCCGGCGCGGCTCGACCGGTCCACCGAAATGAACCGGCGCGTCGGGCGCCTCACCGGGCTCTATATCGAATTGGTCGAGCACGTCATGCAGGCCGAGCCCATTGATCGTCGCGCCGATGCCGATACCGATCGCGCCTTCCGCATCGTGCCCGCACATCGCGATCACCGCGTGCTCGAACCGCGGATCGCCGATACCCGGCAAGGCGAGCAGAAATTGTCCGGTCAGAAAAGGGGCGGCCGATTCCATCGTCAATACTTTAAGCCGGTCGGACCGCCGCCGTCACGGCTTGAATTTCCTGCTGGCGATGCCAAGTGCCGGTCGCGCGGCGCGCTGATGCGCCTATCGGGAGAGAATGACATGACCATCGCCGTCGGCGACAAACTGCCTTCCACCACGATCGTCAAGGCGACCGAGAACGGTCCCGAACAGGTCAGCTCGGACGAATTCTTCGCCGGCCGCAAGGTCGCAGTGGTTGCCGTACCGGGTGCCTTCACCCCGACCTGCTCGGCCCGCCACCTTCCCGGCTTCCTGGAGAAGGCTGACGATATCAAGGCCAAGGGCGTCGACGAAATCGCCTTCACTTCGGTCAACGACGCTTTCGTCATGGGCGCCTGGGGCAAAGCCAATGACGCTGCCGGCAAGGTCACCATGCTCGCCGATGGCAATGCCGATTTCGCTAAGTCGGTCGGTCTCACGTTCGATGGCTCCAAATTCGGCATGGGCGAGCGCAGCCAGCGCTATTCGATGATCGTCAACGACGGCGTCGTCGAACAACTCAACGTCGAAGCCCCCGGCGAGTTCAAGGTCAGTTCGGCGGAGCATCTGCTCGAACAACTCTGACGAACTCGGATCGTCGCCCGAGCGAAACAAACGGACACGGCCGCGGGAACGCCAGGGGTAGCCCCGCGTTCTCGCGGCGTCCTGTTATTGTGGAGATACTCATGGCCGACGACACCACCACCACAATCGACACCAAGGCGAGCGCCGCCGAATCGTCGCTTGTCGACAGCGCGATCGAGACTGCCGAAAGCGCGCTAGATACGGCGCTGGCCGAATCGAAGTCCTTCTTGTCCAAGGCGCAGGAGACGCTGACCAGCGCGGCTGGGACGGCAGTCAATGCAGTCAAGGAACATCCGATCGCCGCTGCGGGAATCGCAGCCGGTGCTGCAGCGGCCGTCGCGGGCGCTGCTTATGGAGCGTCGAAACTCTTGTCGGACGACGACACCGGGACGACCGGATCCAAGGGCGCAAAGAAGAAGAGCTGACGCGCCCACGTCACGACCGCGACTTGCCAGCGTCATCCGCGTACTTTAGCTGCAGCGGATGACGCAGGCTTCCGATATCGTCGCCGAACTTGATCGGCTCTATTCCGCCTCGGTCGAACGTCTTCAGGACGCGCTGACGGCCTATCTCACCAGTGGCAAGACGCCCGATCCCAAATCGCGCACCGACGGCTCGTTCGCTTATCCCGAAATCCAGCTGATCTATCGCGGCGACCATGATCGGCCGACGCCGCTCCGATCGTTCGGCCGGCTGTCGGAAGCGGGCAATTATCGCATCAGCGTGACGAAGCCGGCCATCTATGCCGATTATCTGACCGAGCAGCTCACCTTGCTGATCGAGGATTACGACGTCGAGGTCACGGCGGTGCCGGGGCGGCAGGAAATTCCCTTTCCGTACGTGCTCGATCCGAGTCATGCACTCAATCTCGACGAAGTGTCGGCGGTCGAACTTGCGCGCTGGTTTCCGGCGACCGAGCTGGCGCATATCGGTGACGAGATCGCCGACGGTCTGCCGACGCCGGGGGAGGCACGGCCACTCGCCCTGTTCGACGGATTGCGCACCGATTTCAGCCTGGCGCGACTGCGGCATTATACCGGCACGCCGCCCGAGCACGTCCAGCGCTATGTGCTGTTCACCAATTATCATCGTTATGTCGACGAATTCGTCCGCTGGGCGTTCGACCAGCTAGGCGAGGGTAGCCGTTTCACCGGTGTGTCCGGCGCCGGCGGCGTGATGCTGCGCGCGGGGGACGATATCGAAGCAGCGTTGGCCGATACCAGCGCGTGGCGGCGGCACCAGATGCCGGCCTACCATCTGATGGCCGATGACCGCACCGGCATCACATTGGTCAATATCGGCGTGGGACCGTCCAACGCCAAGACAATCTGCGATCACCTGGCCGTGCTCCGTCCCGAGGCGTGGCTGATGATCGGGCATTGTGGCGGCCTCCGTCCCAGCCAGCGGATCGGCGACTACGTCCTGGCGCACGCTTATTTGCGCGACGATCATGTTCTCGACGATGTGCTGCCCCCCGAAATTCCGGTCCCGGCGATTGCCGAGGTCCAGGTCGCGATGGCACGCGCCGCCGAGAAGATCAGCGGCCAGTCGGGCGAGGAATTGAAGCGCCGCCTGCGTACCGGCACGATCGTCACCACCGACGACCGCAATTGGGAATTGCGCTACACCAAGTCGGCGCTGCGCTTCTCGCTCAGCCGCGCGGTCGGGATCGATATGGAATCGGCGACGATCGCCGCGCAAGGATATCGCTTCCGGGTGCCCTACGGCACCTTGCTCTGCGTCTCGGACAAGCCGCTCCATGGCGAGCTCAAGCTGCCGGGCCAAGCCAACCGCTTCTACGAACGCGCGATCAACGAGCATATGCGGATCGGCATCCAGACCTGCGAGGAGCTTCGCCAGGAAGGCGCCAAGCTCCACAGCCGCAAATTGCGCGCGTTCAACGAGCCGCCGTTCCGTTAATCGCGAGCCCAGCTGTCACGGGGCTATCACGACCCTGAAACAATCTGGTATGCGCGGGCGTTAGCGACCAACGAGAACAGGGGATCAGCTCTCATGGCCACGACGCCGAAAAAGACGCCTGCCAAGCCCGCCGCCGGCAAAACGGCTGCGAAAGCCAAGACGCCAGCGAAACCGAAAGCGGCATCCAAGGCGGTAGCCCCCGTCACACCGACGGCAGAGCCAGAAGTGAAGGCCGCCGCCGCGACGAAGGCGCCCGTCAAGGCGCCTGCGAAGGCGGCATCGGCCAAGCCGAAGGCTGCAGCGAAACAGAAGGCGGCAGCAAAACCCGTCGCCAAGGCGGCCGGCGCCGCGGCTGCGACCACGCTTTCACCTAAGACTGCCGCCAAACCCGCGGCGAAGGCCAAGCCTGCAGCGAAGCCCAAGGCCGCCGCGGCTCCCAAGGCTCCGGCCACGCCCAAGGCGTCCGCCGCTCCCAAAGCCGCTGCGGCTCCCAAGCCTGCGCCAAAGCCGGCCCCCGCCGCGCCGGCACCCGCGCCAGCGTCCGCAGCACCAAGCCGTGCTGCGACGATCGCCAAGCGGGGCGGCATTGCCGCCGGGATCGCCGGCGCGATTGGTGCCGTAGCGGCTTTGTTCACGCTGCGCAGCAGCAGCCGCAAGACCGAGCCGAAGGACGAGAATTCCTGAACTTTTATCGGTCAGTTCGCTAGAACTGGGTGGGCTGACCTCGCATCTTCTACGCCGGCACCCCGGCCTTGTGCCGGGGTCCACTCCACCCAAACCGAGATGCGGTTTTATTGCCCGGTGGATGCCGGGACGAGCCCGGCATGACGATTGGGGTTAGGTTCGGCCTCGAGTTTCTAGGTCGGCAGCACGGCGAGAACGGTCACACGAGAGGCCCCTCACCTCACCACCCGCTCGGTTTCCCCTTATTCTGCTCGTCGAGCCATTTCTTGAGCGGCGCGAAATAGTCGACCAGCGCTTGACCCGAAATCTCGCGGCTGCCGGTGAAGGCCTGAAGTGCGTCCGGCCAGGGTTTGGACTGGCCCATCTCCAGCATCTTCTGCAACTTCGCGCCGACATCCTTGTTGCCGTAGAACGAGCAGCGATGAAGCGGGCCGGTCCAGCCCGCCTGCTTGCACGCGGCCTGGTAGAATTGGAACTGGAGCAGTCGGGCGAGGAAATAGCGCATGTACGGCGTGTTCGCCGGGATATGGTATTTCGCGCCCGCGTCGAACCGTGAGGCGTCGCGCGCGAGGGGCGGCTTGATACCCTGATATTGCAGCCGCAGCGCATCCCAGGCCGACTGATATTGGTCGGGCTTGATCGAACCGTCGAACACGCCCCAACGCCATTTGTCGACCAGTAGTCCGAACGGCAGGAACGCCACCTTGTCCATCGCCTGGCGCAGCAGCAAGCCAGTGTCCTTGTCCGCGCTCGGCACGCGCGATTTGTCGAGCAGGCCGATCTGGACGAGGTAATTCGGCGTGATCGACAAAGCGACGAAATCGCCGATCGCCTCGTGGAAGCCGTCATTGGCGCCGTTCTCGTAGAGGAACGGCTGGTTCATATAGGCCCGCTGGTAGTAATTATGCCCGAGCTCGTGATGGATCGTCACGAAGTCGTCGGCATTGACCTTGGTGCACATCTTGATGCGCACATCCTGCTTGTTGTCGATATCCCAGGCCGAGGCGTGGCAGACGACCTCGCGATCGGCCGGCTTGACGATCATCGATCGCGCCCAGAACGTGTCCGGCAGCGGCGCAAAGCCGAGCGAGGAATAGAAGCCTTCCCCCGTCTTCACCATCTTGATCGGATCATATCCCTTGGCCTTGAGCAGCGCCTCGGTATCGTAGCCGATATCGCCCGATCCCTTGGGCGCGACGACGTCGTAGATATTCCCCCATTCCTGCGCCCACATATTGCCGAGCAGGTCGGCGCGGATCGGGCCGGTCTTGGGCTGGACCGCATCGCCATATTTCTCGTTGAGCTTCCAGCGGACATAGGTGTGGAGCGAGAGATAGAGCGGTTCGACCTGCTTCCACAGCCGGTCGGTCATCTTGGCGAAATCGTCGGGCGGCATGTCGTAGCCCGAGCGCCACATCGCGCCGACATCGGCGTAACCGAGCTCCTTGGCACCCTGGTTCGAGATGTCGACCAGATGTGCGTAATCGGCCTTCATCGGCACGCCGACATTGTCGTTCCAGCTGACCCACATTTCCTTGAGCTTGGCAGGGTCGCGGGTCGTCCCCATCGCCGCCTCGATATCAGATCCGTTGATCGGCTTGCCGTCCAGCGTGCCTTTGCCCTTCCCGTATTCGGACTGGAGCCGGGTCGCTATCGTCGAGAGTTCGTCCGCGGCACCGGGACGGGACGGCGCCGGCAGGGTGATCCCGTTGCGGATCAGGTCGAGCTTGCGCTTGGTGTCCGGGGACAGGCCGGGAACGTTGAGATATTTTGCGGCCTCGCCCGCATATTTGACGGCAAGCTCGGTCTGTCGCGCCCCAACCTCGGCTGCCATCGCGTCGGTATCGTCGGTGATATAGGTTGCGTTGATCCAGCCGGCGCGATTGGAGTCGACGGAAATGTCGGCGAGATCCTTCTCCGCCCTGGCGACGAACGTATCCGCATCCGACGCAGTCGCAGGAGCATTCTTGTCGGGCGCGGTGGCGAGAACCACGGCCCCGGAAAGAACCAGCGCAAGCGCAAGGCCCGACGCCATCGCAGTACGGATCATGTTCAACGACTCCCTGACTTATGGGAGCGACACTGATCCCGCCGGAAGCCCGCGGTCAAGCAGCTAGGAAGTCGGCGATCGCCTGACCGAGCTCGGGCTTGATCACCGCGCTCATATGGTTGCCCGGAACTTCGACGTAACGCGCGTTCGGCAACGCGTCGGCAAGTGCAGCGGCGCTGCCGTTGTCATCGTCGTCGACGCCGTTGACGCATAACGTCGACCAGGTGAACCGCTCGATCTGGTCTACCGGCGTGCTGACGAACGTGTCGATCACGCCCAGCAGCGCCTGGGGATCTCCCCCGGTCGTTTTGAGGAAGGCCTCGGCGAACCATTCGGGGCTGTTGCGCTCGTGCTTGCCGAGGTTGGTGAGGATGTTGCGGAAATGCCCGGCGCGGCGCCCGGTGTCGGTGAGCCCCTCGAGCCCCATCCCCGAGAAGACCACGCGCCGCGGGGTGGCCCCTGTAGCCAGCATCCGACAAGTCGTCCGCGCGCCGAGCGAATAACCGCCCAGATCGTAATCGGTGAGGCCCAGATGCGCGATCAGCGCATGGCCATCCTTGGCCAATGCGTCGGGGGGATAAGCGGATGCGTCATGCGGCCGCGCGCTCGAACCATGGCCACGCAGATCGGGCATGATCACCCGGAACCCCCTGACGGCGATGGCGGCCGCATGGCCATAGCGGATCCAATTGGTCACGGCGTCGGAAAAGAAGCCGTGGATCAGAATAACGGGCCTCCCCTCCCCCGTCTCTCGCCAAGCGATGCGCTGGCCGTCGAAACTGTCGAAATATTGCGGCTCAATCGGGGAGTTTGCCAACGCTGTTCATCCATTTGTCGACCAGGAGCGGATGCTCGTCGGTGCGCTTGGCCGGAAGCGCGCTGGTGTCAAGCCATGCCTCGTGCCAGCTCTCCTTGCCGAAATGGCTGGTCGGCCTGAAGCGCGACGGGTCGTCGAAGCTGCCCACGGTGAGGTCGAGATTCTCGCCCTCGTCGAACTCGAAGGTCAGCGGCGTTCCGCAAGCCGAGCAAAAGCCGCGTTGCGCAAAAGGCGAGGACCGATAGCGATCGGGTTCGCGCTCCCAGGTGACGGCTGCCTTGGGAACGTTGCGAAAGGCGATCGACACACCGCCTGTCGCCCGCTGGCACATCCGGCAATGGCAGAGATAGGCATCGTCGCTGTCTATTGCGGCCGCGTATCGCACCCTCCCGCACTGGCATCCTCCGGTCATCGTGTCGGCCATCGCCCGTCTCCATGCTGCAACTGCGAAATTTTTTGCGTCAGAGTCTATTTTATATAAGCATACTCATTATATGTGACGTCATGAGCGACTCACTCGGATTCCTGATTAGCGACGTATCGCGGTTGATGCGCCGCCGTTTCGACGAGCGTGCGCGCGAAGTCGGTGCGACGCGCGCGCAGTGGCGAACCCTGACCACACTTAGCCGTAACGAAGGGCTGAACCAGGGCGCTTTGGCCGATTTGCTCGAGGTTGAGCCGATCACGCTCTGCCGGATGATCGACCGGCTTGAGGAATCGGGGCTGGTCGAGCGCCGTCGCGACCCCGCCGACCGGCGCGCCTGGCAGCTATTCTTGACCGACAAGTCGAAGCCGATCCTCGCCGATCTGCGCCGCATGGCTGACGACCTGTTCGTTCAGGTGCTGTCGGGCATGGGTGAGGCTGAGCGGACCGCGCTGGGCAAATCGCTCGAGCGCATGCGCGCGAACCTCCTGACACTTCCTTCTCCCCGTACGACCGAGACTGCCCATGGCTGATGCCGATCCGAAAATAGCGGCCAAGGGCGAACAGGTCGCCGCCGCCAACGTCATCGAAACCGTCGAGGCGCCCGCCCCGCAGGCGAAGAAGCGGAACTGGATCCGCCTTGCGCTGATGATCAGCGTCCCGCTGCTGATCGCGGCGGTCGCCGGCTATTTCTACCTGACCGGCGGCCGTTACGAGAGCACCGACAACGCCTATGTCGAGCAGGACACGGTGTCGATCAGCCCCGACGTGTCGGGTCGCATCGTCGATGTACGCGTGAAGGAGAACCAGCGGGTCAAGGCAGGCGACGTTCTGTTCGTGATCGACCCTGAACCGTACCGCATCGCGCTCGAACAGGCGAATGCGGCGATCGCCAGCGCAAAGGTCGATGTCTCGACCAAGGCGACCGACACGGGCAGCGCCGCTGCCGATATCGAAAGTGCCAATGCCGATATCGCTCTGGCCCAGGCGACCTGGCAGCGCCAGGACGCTTTGTGGAAGAAGGGCTTCACCACCAAGGCAGCGCTCGACGCCGCTCAGCACGAGGTCCTTGCCGCCAAGGCGCGTCTCGCCACGGCGCGTGCCGCTGCGCAAAAGGCGCAAGTCCAGCTCGGCAGCGGCGTCGCAGGGTCGGGCGTTCCCGCCGCGGTTCAGGCCGCGATGGCCGAGCGCGACAAAGCGATGATGAACCTGACGCGCACGGTGGTGCGCGCGCCGCATGACGGCATCATCACCCAGACCAGCCGGCTGCAGGTCGGCAATATCACCCCGTCGGGTGTGCCCGCGCTCAGCCTGGTCGTGACGTCGCCCTGGGTCACCGCGAACTTCAAGGAAACGCAGCTCGCCAACATGCGCGTCGGCCAGCCGGTCGAGCTGAAGTTCGATGCCTATCCTGGCATGAAATTGTGCGGCAAGGTTCAAAGCATCGGCGCCGGCACGGGCTCGTCCTCGTCGATCCTGCCGGCCCAGAATGCCAACGGCAATTGGGTCAAGGTGACGCAGCGCGTACCGGTGCGCATCAGCATCACCTGCAAGGCCGACCGTCCGTTAATCACCGGGCTGTCGACCGACGTCAGCGTCGACACCAAGCCCAATGGCTAGTGCCGCCGCGCCAGCATTGCCGCGGGCGGCGGCACCGGCCCAGCCGGCGCTGAGCCCGCCGCTGCTGGCAACCTCGAACCGTCCGCTCCTGACCGTCGGGGTCATGGGTGCGATGGTCATGCAGATTCTCGACACCACGATCGCCAACGTCGCGCTGCCTCATATGACGGCCGCGCTGGGGGCGACCACCGACACGATCACCTGGGTGCTGACGAGCTATATCGTGGCGACCGCGATCGCATTGCCGGCGACCGGCTGGCTGAGCGACCGGCTAGGCAGCCGCAACCTGTTCCTGATCGCGACGGGTGGCTTCGTCCTCGCCTCGGCCTTGTGCGGGACCGCGGTCAATTTAGGCGAGATGGTCGTCTTCCGCGCCTTCCAGGGTATCTTCGCCGCGTTCATCAATCCGTTGTCGCAAACCGCGATGATCGACATCAACCCCAAGGAACGCCAGGCCCAGGCCATGTCGGTCTGGGGCATGGGCGTGAT
Organism: Sphingomonas sp.; assembly: GCF_024508665.1. Classification (GTDB taxonomy): domain Bacteria; phylum Pseudomonadota; class Alphaproteobacteria; order Sphingomonadales; family Sphingomonadaceae; genus Sphingomonas. The sequence goes on along the minus strand of NZ_JANINP010000007.1, from coordinate 1,248,892 downwards.
GGTCGGCCCGATCCTGGGCCCGGTGCTTGGCGGCTATCTGACCGACAATTTCAATTGGCGTTGGGTGTTCTATGTCAACGTGCCGGTCGGCGCGCTGACTTTCGCCATTCTCTGGTTTCTATTGCCGTCACGGCCCAAGGCGACGCGTTCGTTCGATTTCACCGGTTTTGCCTTTGTCGGCCTGGCTGTCGCGAGCTTCCAGCTGATGCTCGACCGCGGCCAAAACCAGGACTGGTTCTCGAGCTGGGAAATCATTCTCGAAGGACTGATCGCGATCGCCGCGGCCTGGGTAGCGCTGATCCATCTCGCCACGGCCAAGAAACCGCTGTTCGACCGGCATCTGTTCAAGAACCGCAACCTGGTCACGGCGATGTTCTTCATGATCATCATCGGCGTGTCGACCATGGCGCCGATGGCGCTGCTGCCCCCCATGCTGCAGCAATTGTTCGGCTATTCGGTGGTCCAGACCGGCATGATGATGGCGCCGCGCGGCGTCGGCGTCCTGTTCACCATGTGGCTGGCCGGCCGCCTGATCGGCAAGGTCGACACGCGGATCGTGATCGCCGTCGGGCTGGTGCTGTTCGCCTGGTCACTCAGGACGATGGCGAGTTGGTCGCTGGAGATGGATTCCTGGCCGGTGATCACGTCCGGCTTCATCCAGGGGCTGGGCATGGGTTTGGTGTTCATGCCGCTCAACAGCCTGGCCTTCGCGACTCTGGAGCAGAATTACCGCACCGACGGTTCCAGCCTGCTCAACCTGATGCGTTCGATCGGTCAGTCGGCCGGCATCTCGATGGTCACCGTATTCCTCGCGCGCAACATCCAGACCAGCCATGCCGACCTTGCGCAGCACATCACCGACCATGTCATGCCGGGGCTCAACCTCAGCCAGATATTCCAATACGGAATCCTGTCCGACGCGGTGTTCGAGATGGTCGACGGCATGATCAACAAACAGGCCGCCATGATCGCTTATATTGACGACTTTTACCTGATGGCCTGGATCTCGATCGCGGTGCTACCGCTGGTCCTGCTGCTCCAAAAGCCCAAGGGTAAGGTCGAGGTCGTTCACGCCGAATAAGCGCGACAGTTCACCGGGACAGAATGGCGGCGAACTCGGCCGGCGGAGGAGTTTGCTCGAAACAGGGAACGTCCTCCGCGATCACTACCCAGGGCTGCTTGCTCTTGACCCAGATGTGCACGCGCGGCTCCAGGGTACGATTATGGTCGAGCGTGCCGGCGCGGATGATGGCGATCCCCGGCCGTGAGCTGTTCGTGTTCCACAATCGGTTGTGACACACACCACAGGCGCGTTGGTGCGACAGCGCTCCGCTCTCATTCGTAATCGTGAATTCGACCACCGGCCCGGTCGCGCTGATCGCGGTTTCGGGTACTACCGCCTGCTCGCTGAATGCGCTGCCCGACCAGCGCTGGCAATCGGTGCAATGGCAGCAATAGATCGCGGTCAGACTGTCGACCGCGACTTCGTAGCGCGTCGCGCCGCAACGGCAGGCACCGGTGAACGTCATGCGCGCTTCTCCAACCCCGCCTGCTCCATCCGCCACAAGGCCAGGTCGATCCGATCCTGGCCGAAAAAGGGCTCGTCGTTGAAAACCAGCGTCGGCACCCCCCAATGGCCGGCGGCCTCGAGCGCTTCCTGATTGGCGGCCACTTCGGCGTCGAGCGCCTCGGCATCGCGCTCGGCTTCGGCATCCAGGTCCGCCATGTCGACCCCGGCCCGGGCGGCAGCGCCGGCCAGGTGATCGCCGAGATGCCAATCGGCCGCACCGCCCCAGACGAGCTGCGCCACTTCATCTGCATAGGCGAACCCCCTGCCCCGCCGCGCGGCAACCTGGCCGGTGCGGACGAGGCGGCGGATATAGGGCTGCTCGGCCGCGATCTCGCGCGTGGCGATATTCTGGATGATCGGATCGGGCCGCGGCGGCCCGAAAGGAATGTTCTGATGCTGCGCAACGCGCATCACGTCGCGGATCGTATAGCGCAGCCAATTGGGGTGATTGCGTTCGAAGAAATCGGGTTGCCGGATCGCGAGAGGATAGACCGGTTTGAGGTCGATCGTCAGGTCGTAGTCCCGCACGATCGCACGCCATTTAGGCAGCGCGAGATAGCTATAGGGGCTACGAAAAGAGAAATAGAGGTCGGCCCGATGCATTGAAATCCTCCCCAAGATCGCTTGGGGAAGGGGTCGCCGCCGAAGGCGGTGGTGGAGGGGAACGTCCCGTCCTCGCCGCTAAGCGGCTGCGGCCCCTCCACCAAGCCGCGTCGCGTCTAGGTCCCTCTCCCAATCTTCGATGGGGAGGATTTTCTAATGGGCCGCTGCCGTCAAGCCGCCTTTTGGAGGTGCCTGCGACCGAGCAGTTCCGCGATCTGCACCGCGTTCAGCGCGGCGCCTTTGCGGAGGTTGTCCGACACGCACCACAGCGACAGGCCGTTATCGACAGTCGAATCCTCGCGCACACGGCTGATATAGGTCGCATATTCGCCGACACACTCAACCGGCGTCACGTATCCGCCGTCCTCGCGCTTGTCGACGAGCATCACCCCCGGCGCCTCGCGCAAGATATTCTGCGCCTCCTCGGCCGAAATCTCGTCTTCGAACTCGATGTTGATCGCTTCCGAATGGCCGACGAACACCGGCACGCGGACGCAGGTCGCGGTGACCTTGATCTTGGGATCGAGTATCTTTTTGGTTTCGACGACCATCTTCCACTCTTCCTTGGTCGACCCGTCCTCGAGGAACTTGTCGATGTGCGGAATGACGTTGAAGGCGATTTGCTTGGTGAACTTGGACGGCTCGGCCTGGTCGCCGACGAAGATGTTGCGCGACTGTTCGAACAGTTCGTCCATCCCCGCCTTGCCGGCGCCGGACACCGATTGATAGGTCGCGACGACGACACGCTTGATTGTCGCGGCATCGTGCAGCGGCTTCAGTGCCACGACCATCTGCGCGGTCGAGCAGTTCGGATTGGCGATGATGTTCTTCTTCGTATAGCCGTTGATCGCGTCCGGGTTAACCTCGGGCACGATCAGCGGCACGTCGGGGTCCATCCGGTAGAGCGACGAATTGTCGATCACCGTGCAGCCCGCGGCGGCGAAGCGCGGCGCGTGGATCGCGGTCGCCTCGCTGCCGATCGCGAATAGCGCCATGTCCCAGCCGGTCGGGTCGAAATGGTCGATATTCTGGATCTTGAGGGTTTTGCCGGTCTCGCCGAAGTCGATAATATCGCCGGTCGAGCGCGACGACGCCAGGACGGCGATCTCGTCGGCGGGAAATTCCCGCTCGGCCAGGATGTTCAACATTTCGCGCCCGACATTGCCGGTCGCGCCAGCGACGACCACACGGTAACCCATCACTTCGATCCCAATTTTGCGTAACCACCCTTGCGGCGGCGCTTGCTCTTTAGGCTCCACAGGTAAGAATGGAAGCGCGCAATTTCTTGTCGCCTCAGCAAGGTCAGGTTGATGCAGAATTTCCCGATCGATGCCGTCCGCTCGCATTTTCCCGCTCTGTCGCGGGAGGTCGAGGGCCAGCCGGCAGCCTATTTCGACGCTCCCGGCGGCACGCAAGCCTGTGACGCTGCGATCCGGGCGATGACGGCGCATCTGACCGATGGCACCGCCAATTCGGGCGGACCGTTCGCCACGTCGATCGAAACGGACCGCCTGTCCGCAGACGCGCATGCGGCGATCGCCGATCTCCTTGGCGCCCAGCCCGAAGAGATCGCGTTCGGGCCCAACATGACCTCCCTCACCTTCGCCGTGTCGCGCGCGCTCGCTCGCGACTGGCATGACGGCGACGAACTGATTGTCACGCGGCTCGACCACGACGCCAATGTCGCGCCTTGGCTGCAAATCGCCGAAGATCGCGACATGACGGTGCGCTGGCTCGATTTCGATCCGGCGACCGGCCGCTGGACGCTCGACGACCTTGCCGCATTGCTGGGACCGAAGACGCGGCTGGTGGCGCTCGGCGTCGCCAGCAACGCGCTCGGCACGGTCAATCCTATCGCCGAGGCGGTGAAGCTGGTTCGCGAGCGAAGCGACGCCCTCGTCTATGTCGACGCGGTGCAATCGGTTCCGCATTTGGTCACCGACGTTGCCGCGATGGGCGCGGATTTCGTCGCCTGTTCGCCGTATAAATTCTTCGGACCGCATCAGGGTGTGCTGTGGATGAACCCACGCCTCGACGATCGCGTCCGCGCCTATAAGGTCCGCCCCGCCGGGGACGAGGGCGCACATCGTTTCGAAACCGGGACGCCGTCGTTCGAAGGCCAGGCCGGCGTGCTGGGTACGATCTCCTATCTCGAATGGCTGGGCGAAACCGCCGATCCAACTGCGAATAGCCGGCGCTCGCGGCTGGTCGCGGCGATGACCGCCGCCACAGCCTACGAACATGACCTAGGCAACCGCCTCCTTGCAGGGTTCGCGACAATCCCCGGCCTTCGGCTCTGGGGTCCGCCGACGATGGAGGGGCGTGTCCCGACCTTCTCCTTCACGCTGTCCGGCCACACCGCCCCAGAGATCGCGCAGCATCTGGCGAAACGCGGCATCTTCGCCTGGGCCGGCCATTTCTATGCGGTCGAAGTTCTCGCTCGGCTCGGCATGGCCGACACGGGCGGCCTCCTTCGCGTCGGCCTGTGCCATTACAACACCGCCGAGGAGGTAGACCGCTTGATCGCCGCACTGACCGAGATCCAGCGCTCGTGACTGTCGGGTAAATTTACAGGTAACCATATTCGTTAACGCGAAATGACGCGTTTCCGCCATTGGCACGGGTCATGCGTGAAGATTGGCATGTTCGCCAAGATTGCCCGCCTGTTCGTCATTAAGACCAAGTTCGAGGCCTTCATGGTGATCTATGGCCTGGGCCTCGGCGCGGTCGAGCGCGGGGTGCATTACGTCCAGCAATATCCCGGGTTCGGCGGCTGGATGCTGTTCTCCGTCTGCCCCATCGCTGTGTTCATGGCCGGGGCGCGGATCTTGGATTCGGTCGAGCGGAACTGAGCCGGCCGAGCGCCAGTTCACTCCATCAGGTAGGCCAGCGCCTCTTCCTCGCTGTCGAACAGGCCGATCTCACGCTCGCCGATCATGCGCCTGGCCTGGATCTTGTTGAGCCCGTAGCGCGCGACGATCGCGAGACGTCGCGGCTTGATCGGTACCATGTCGGTCGTGTGCTGGATCATGGCGACGACATCCGCCGACTGAGCATCGAGGGCACGAGCGTCGATCAGGAAATTGTGGGTGCCGGCGGGCACGCCCAGGCTTCGGACGGCAGCCTGCTCTTCGGCGGAGATGCGCTGTACATCGGCAGGCGCCAGAAACCCCGCAAGCCGCAGGATCACCAGCGACCGCTTGCGGTCGACCGAAATGGCATGTTGCGGCGGCTGCCCCAGCGTTCGGGTCAATCGAACCTCCGGTGTCCAAACATGCAGTAGCAGAGGCGTTTAGGCTGCCGCTACCACCAGGCGTCCGGTCGTGCCGTGAACCCGGCGCGCTCCTCGATCGCCAGGCACGCATCGAGCACGCCCTGTTCGTCGAGCGCCTTGCCGATCACCTGGAGCCCGAGCGGCAGCCCGGCCTTGTCGAGGCCGCCCGGCACCGACATCGCCGGCAGACCAGCCAGGCTCGACGGCACGGTGAAGACGTCGTTCAAATACATCGCGATCGGATCGGCCGACTTCTCGCCGAGCGCGAACGCCGCCGAGGGCGCGGTCGGGGTGAGCAGCAGGTCGCAGGTTTCCCAGGCACGGTCGAAGTCGCGTGCGATCAACGTGCGCACCTTCTGCGCCTGAGTGTAATAAGCGTCGTAAAAGCCTGCCGAGAGCACATAGGTGCCGATCAGGATGCGGCGCTTGACCTCCGCCCCGAAGCCGGCCGCGCGGGTCGCGGCGTACATTTCCTGGAGGTTGGCGCCCTCCGGCAAGTCGCGCAGGCCGTAGCGCACGCCATCATAGCGCGCGAGGTTCGACGACGCCTCGGCTGGAGCGATGATGTAATAGGCCGGCAGCGCATATTTGGTGTGCGGCAACGACACCTCGACCACCTCGGCGCCAGCATCCTTCACCCAGTCGATGCCCTGCTGCCAGAGCGCCTCGATCTCGGCAGGCATGCCGTCGACGCGATATTCCTTCGGGATACCGATCCGCTTGCCCGCCAGGCTGGCGTTGAGCCCGGCCTCCCATTTGGGCACGTCGAGCTCGAGGCTGGTCGAATCCTTGGGATCGAACCCGCTCATCGCCTCGAGCATGATTGCGCAGTCGCGTACGTCGCGCGCCATGGGCCCGGCCTGGTCGAGGCTCGAAGCGAAGGCGATGATGCCCCAGCGCGAGCAGCGGCCATAAGTCGGCTTGATCCCGGCAATGCCGGTGAAGGCCGCAGGCTGGCGGATCGAGCCGCCGGTGTCGGTCCCGGTCGCCGCGGGGCACAAGCGCGCCGCAATCGACGCTGAACTGCCGCCCGACGATCCGCCGGGCGCGAGCGGCGCGTTGCCGCCGTCCGCGCGTCGCCAGGGCGAGATGACGTTGCCGAAATAGCTGGTCTCGTTCGACGATCCCATCGCGAACTGATCCATGTTGAGCTTGCCCAACATGCCTGCGCCCGCATCCCACAATTTCTGGCTGACGGTCGATTCGTATTCGGGCTTGAACCCCTCGAGGATATGGCTCGCGGCCGCCGACTGCACGCCCTTGGTGCAGAACAGGTCTTTCATGCCGATCGGCACGCCGGCCAGCGGCTTGAGCGTTTCGCCCGCGGCGCGGGCGGCATCGGCTTCGTTGGCCGCCGCGATCGCGTGATCGGGGGTTTCGACCAGGAAGGCGTTGAGTTGCTTCGCCTTGCTGACGGCGACGATGTGCGCATCGGCCACTTCGCGCGCCGAAAAAGTGCCCGCGCGGACGCCGTCGCGAAGTTCGCGGACGCCGAGATCGGTGAGATTGGTCATTATTCGATCACCTTCGGCACGGTGAAGAAGCCGTGTTCGGCCTGGGGGGCATTGGCCAGCACGGCGTCGCGCTTGCCGCCATCCGTGACAACGTCGTCGCGGAGACGGAGATGATTGGCAATGACGGCGGTCATCGGCTCGACCGAGGACGTGTCGACCTCACCCAATTGCTCGATCCAGCCCAGGATGTTGTCGAGTTCGGGCGCGATCTTCGCGACTTCCTCGTCGGTGATCGCGATGCGGGCGAGGCTCGCGATCTTCTTCACGGTTGCAGCGTCTACGGACATGGCCGCGCGGCTAGCAGAGCGGCCGCCACGATTGCAACCGCCGCGACGATGGGGCACGGGACCCGGACGACAATCGGAGCGCGTTCTTGGCCCGCAAATTTCTGTATTTGATGATCGTCCTGATCCTGCTCGTCGGCGCAGGTGCGTTCGTTTACCGCTTCTACGGCAAAGACCTGATGAAGGCGGCGTTGATCCCGAGCGCGCAATTCGAAGGCGGGCCGATTACCCCAGCAGAAGCTTATGAAAAGCCCGCCATGTGGTTGGCGCGGCCGGATATCCCGAACAATCCCGCGCTATGGACGCCGGCCGATTTCAAACCGGGCGAGAAACCAGCGGCCGCGGTCTTCTTCATTCACCCCACCTCGTATATCGACCGCGCGCACTGGAACGCCCCGCTCGACGATGCCCAGGCCAACAATACCGCGGCGGTCTTCCTTCGCGGCCAGGCTTCGGCGTTCAACGAGACCGGCGAGATTTGGGCGCCGCGCTATCGCCAGGCGACGTTCGGCGCATTCCTGACCAGCCGGGCCGAGGCACGGAAGGCGCTCGACTTCGCCTATCGCGACGTGCTCGCGGCGTTCGACGAATTCCTCAAGGAGGTGGGCCCGGATCGTCCGATCATCCTGGCAGGGCACAGCCAGGGCGCGCTTCATCTCGAACGCCTGTTGCGCGAACGGGTAGCGGGCCAGCCGCTCGCGAAGCGGATCGTCGCGGCGTACGTCGTCGGCTGGCCGATCTCGAAGCTCCATGACCTTCCCGCGCTCGGCTTGCCCGAATGCGCTACCGCCGAGCAGGCCGGCTGCATCCTGTCGTGGCAAAGCTTCGCCGAGCCCGCCGATCCGTCGATGATCACCGACGTCTACGACGCGACCTCCGGATTCGACGGCAAGCCGCGCAAGGGCACCGACATGGTCTGCACCAATCCGGTCACCGGGACGCCTGGCGCCGCTGCGAAAGCGAAAGACAATCTCGGAACGCTGATCCCGTCCAAGGATCTGGGCAGCGCGATCTTGGGCGTGCCCGGCGTCCCCGCCAAATGTTTCGGGCGCGGTTTCCTGTCGATCGGCCAGCCGGTCAATCTCGGCGGCTATGTCCTGCCCGGCAATAATTACCATGTGTTCGATTATTCGATGTTCTGGGTGAACGTCCGGAAAGATGCCGCGCGCCGGTTTGCGACCTTCGCCGGTGACAAGCCTGTAGCGGCCTCCACCCCTTCCCCAAGCGCGAAGAACCGATGATTACCGAGGATCGCACCGCGTTCCGTGCCGCTTTGCCCACCGGCGGACGCTTGCTCGGGCTCGACGTCGGGACGAAGACGATCGGTACGGCCCTGTGTGATGCCGGCTGGAGCTTCGCCAGCCCGGCCGAATTGATCCGCCGCACCAAGTTCACTGCCGACAAGGCGGCGCTGGTAGCGCTGGCCGCCGCTCAATCGGTCAAGGGAATTGTCGTCGGCCTGCCGCTCAACCTCGACGGCACCGACTCGCCGCGCACCCAGTCGACGCGCGCCTTCGCGCGCAATATCGCCGATCTCGGCCTGCCGATCCTGCTGTGGGACGAACGCTGGTCGACCCAGGCGGTCGAACGTCAGATGATCGCCGAGGACTTGAGCCGCGCCAAGCGCGCCGAACGCGTCGACAAGCTGGCGGCGAGCTACATCCTGCAGGGCGCGATCGACGGGCTCGTTGCCGTTAAGCCCTAATCGCCCTTCCCGGTCTCATCTTGGTCTACGTGCAGGCCCTGGACCGGCGCACCTAGCACGCGGTGGCGTTCCTCCGCCGCCCTACGCAACGCTTCGCGCGGCAAGCGGAAATAGGCGAGCGGGGTCATCCCCATACAGGCCTTGAAGTCGCGATTGAAATGCGCCTGGTCGTAATAGCCCGAATCGATCAGCTCGCCGAGCGGCTGGTCGAGCCGGTCGCGGACCTTGGCCAAGGTGCGCAGAAAGCGCTGACGGCGCAACAATCGCACCGGCGGAAACCCGAACACGGCGGTACAAACGCGGTGCAGCGTGCGCTGTTCGATGCCCAGTTGCTCGGCGAGATCCCCGACCTGGTCGGCCGTTGCCGAAAGCAACGCCTGCTGCACCTTGACCACCAGCTCGCGATAGACGCTCTGTGTTGGCGGGCGCGCCGCGAGGATGGCATCGACGACAGCGATGCGCTCCGCGTCGGTACGCGCTTCGAGTAGCCGCGAATGGATGGCCGGACCCGACGGGCCCAATTGTCTATCCAGCGGGACAATGAGGTTGGCAACGTCGGACGCGTCGCTACCGATCAGCGTCAGCCAACCAAGCGGCGTCAGGCCGATGCCGAGCGCCAATCCGCCATCAGTCGTGAAGCGCCGTGCGCGATCGGTAGGGCCGAACAATGCCGCCCGCGACGGCTCGATCGCATCCTTGATGCCGCCGTCCTCGAACCGCCACACGCCATTCAGAGCGAAGCGTATATTGGCCCATTCAGGATGGGTGAAATCGTCCAACGGCCCCGCCGATTCGAGGAAATAATAGGACGTGACCAGGGGACGCAGCCTTTCGGAAGGCAAGTAGAAGCGAATTTCCGGTGCGCCGCGCGACGCACCGATCACAGGCGGACTGGTCATATTTTTCCTCTGCGTCCGTTTTGTCCAAAAACGAACACGGAGGTAAGCCCCCAAGATTGGATGAAGGTCAGCTCGGCCGCATGCGGCCCGCGCGATTGGTCGGCCGACGCCGCTACCAGTCCTTGGGACAGGAACCGCGTCTTCTGCGTCAGTATCGCTCCCGGCCCATTGCCTGCGACGGTTCGCGTCGATCCCCACGCCACCGATCGGACGCTCCGTCATTGGCCTCCATCACGCGATCGACGATTTCGTGCGGCATCCCAAAATAGGCGCGCGGCGTCATCCCCATATACGCCTTGAACTCGCGGTTGAAATGCGCCTGGTCATAATAGCTCGGATCGATCAGCTTACCGATCGGTTGATCCCGCCGATCCCGCATCCGGTTCAGCGTCCGCAGGAAGCGCTGGCGACGCAGCAGGCGGACCGGCGGAAAACCGAATGCGGACGTACAAACCCGCAAGAGCCTGCGATGCTCGACGCCGACCGTCTCGGCCAAGTCGGCGACATCCTCGATTCGTCCGGACTGGATGGCATCCTGGACCTGGGCAGCGATCGCACAATAGGCGTTCTGTCGCGCTGGCCTGTCGCGGAGGATCGCGTCGAGGATCGCGACGCGCTCGGAGTCGCCGGACGCGTGCGCAAGCCGTCCCAGGATCTCGAGTCCGGACGGACCCAATTGCCTCCCCAACGGAAGGATCAGGTTGGCGAAGTCCGACGCATGCCCACCGATGAGCGTGAGCCAACCTCTCGCCGTAAGCCCGACCCCCATCAGCAGCCCGCCATCGGTGGCGAAGCGACGGGCGCGATCGCTGGGACCGAACAGGGACGCGTTGGACGGTTTGATCGGCTCCTTGCCGTCGCTGCCCCCCAGCCTCCACACGCCTTCGATCGCGAAACGAATATTGGCTTGTTCGGGCGGCGCGAAATCGGCCAATGGCCCCATCGATTCGAGAAAGTAATAAGACGAAACGAGCGGGCGCAGGCTTTCATCCGGCGCGTAGACGCGGATATCGACAGCATCGCGCTGAGCGCTGATCGTTTGAATGCTAGCCATGCTCCACCGGTCCCCAGGTTTATCAGGAGCGTGCAGAGGACTCGCAAAAGGCATTGGAGACTATCAGTGATGTTGCGGACTTGCACCGCACCTCAGGCGGGTTTAGGCGACGGCTTTAATGCGACATTCCGATCATCGTCCCGCCGCCCTTATCGAGGGCGGCGCCGTCTTTCCGCACCGGCACCTGACGGGCATTTCCGGCCTGCAACCACACGAGATCGCGTTCCTGCTCGATGAAGCGGAACAATGGGTCGAGGCGAACCGCAACCGCGCCAAGCCCAACAAGCGACTCGACGGCCTCACGCTGATCAATGCGTTTTTCGAGAATTCGACGCGGACGTTGCTGTCGTTCGAGATTGCGGGAAAGCGGCTGGGCGCCGATGTCGTCAACATGGCGGTCGCGCAATCGAGCGTGAAGAAGGGCGAGACGCTGATCGACACCGCGATGACCCTCAACGCGATGCGCGCCGACGTCATCGTCATCCGCCACTCGAGTTCGGGCGCCGTGCGGCTGATCGCCGGCAAGGTCGACTGCCCGGTGCTTAACGCCGGCGACGGCAGCCACGAGCACCCGACCCAGGCGCTGCTCGACGCGCTCACGATCCGGCGCCGGCGCGGCAACATCGCGGGACAGCGCGTGGTGATTTGCGGCGATATCCTCCACAGCCGCGTGGCGCGGTCGAACATCCTGGCGTTGACCGCGCTGGCCGCCGAAGTGCGCGTCGTGGCGCCGGCAACGCTGATGCCCGCAGCCATCGAACGGATGGGCGTTACGCCCTACGCCGATTTCGACGCCGCGCTTGATGGCGCCGACGTGGTGATGATGTTGCGCCTCCAGAACGAGCGGATGTCTGGCGCGTTCATTCCCTCCACACGCGAATTCCACTTACGCTACGGGCTGACGCTCGACCGGCTGGCGCTCGCCAAACCCGACGCGCTGGTAATGCACCCGGGACCGATGAACCGCGGGGTCGAGATCGATTCGAATGTCGCCGATCATATCGAGCGCTCAGCCATCACCGAGCAGGTCGAAATGGGCGTCGCCGTGCGGATGGCCTGCCTGGATGTGCTGACCCGGCGAGCGCGCAAGGTGGAGGGCTGGGCATGACCGCACTCCGCTTCGTCAACGCCCGGATCATGCGGCCCGACGGTGTCGCCGATGGCGAATTGCACGTCGTCGGCGACCGTATCGTCGATACTGCCCCCGACGCGGAAGTCATCGATTGTCGGGGCAAGCTGCTTGCACCGGCAATCGTCGATCTCGGCGTGTTCGCGATCGATCGCGAGGCGTTCCGCGCCGGCGGCATCGTTCGCGTCGGGCTGATGCCCGACCAATCGCCGGTGCTAGACGATCCCGGCATCGTCCAGCGATCGTCGTTGGTCGGTAAGCCCTTGCTGTGGATCCACCCGATCGCGGCGGCAACCAAAGGCCTCCAGGGGGCCGATCTCGCCGAAATGGCGATCATGAAAGGTGCGGGCGCCAAAGCGGTCGGCACCGGACGGCGCTGGATCGCCGATTCGGGCGTGATGCGCAAAGTGCTGGCCTATGCGCGCGATCTTGACCTGACCGTTATCGCGCATGCGGAGGACGGTGGTCTGACCGCCAACGCAGTCGCGACCGAAGGCGAAGCCGCGACGCGGCTCGGCCTGCCCGCCGCGCCCTCCATCGCCGAGGCACTAGCGATAGCGCGCGACATCGCCTTGGCCGAAGAGACAGGCGCGCGGCTCCATTTCCGCCAGGTCACGACGGCAGCCGGCTTCGAATTGATTCGCTCGGCAAAACGTCGCGGTGTCCAGGTGACGTGCGGCGTCACTCCTGCTCATTTGCTGCTGTCCGACAACGCGATGAGCGATTTCCGCACCTTCGCCCATCTGTCCCCTCCCCTGCGATCCGAAGACGATCGCAAGGCCGCGCTGGCCGCGGTGGCGGACGGTACCATCGACGTGCTGTGCTCGGGCCACGATCCGCGTGGACCCGAGGAAAAGCGGTTGCCCTTCGCCGACGCGTCTCCCGGAGCATCGGGCGCCGAGACATTGCTCGCTTTAAGCTTGGGACTCGACCTGCCGGTCGAACGACTGTTCGCGATGCTCGCGATCAATCCGGCAGAGCTGCTGGGTGTCGATACCGGCAGGCTGCTACCCGGCCAGCCTGCCGACCTGATGCTGCTCGATCCGCAAGCATCCTGGCAGATCCGTGGCGAGGCCATGAAAGCGAGGGCCGGAAACACGCCGTTCGACGGGTTGCCGACCCAAGGAAAAGTACTCCGCTTGTGGAAAGGCGGGAAAGAGATTTCGGCCTAAAATAAAAGCCCTCTCCCGCCTGCGGGAGAGGGTTTGGGTGAGGGTCTTCTTTCTTCTTCTGAGCGGCCAAAGTCCCGGAGGAGTAAAAAAGACCCTCACCCTCCCACCGCTTCGCGGCGGGCCCCTCCCTCTCCCGCATGCGGGAGAGGGGTTTAACGGCGAAGTGGTTCCTTACTTCTTCCAGCTCACCGCCTGATCGCCGGCATTTTCGCGAACGAAGCAAGTGCCGCCCTTGGCGCGATAGCTGGCGCAGAGCTGCGCGGCGCCGGCGCGGTCGAACCCGCCGACCGACAGGCGATAGAAGTTCTTGCCCTTGACCGTCACCGACATACCCGTGGGGGCATGGCCGGCGAAGCCCGAATAAGCGCGTGAGGCCCGGGCCCAGGCATCGCGGGCGACGCCCGTGCTGTCATAGGCACCGAGCTGGACATAGAAATTGCCCTTGCTCACGCTGACCTTGGCGGCGCCCGGGGTGGTTGGAGCAGCCATGGGTTTGACGAATGCTGCGGCCTTGATGGCCGTCTTCGGCGCCTTGATGAGCGGCGCCTTGCTGCCTACCGCCGGCTGGACCGGCAAAGGCTGAACTACTTCGGCACGCGGCCCGAAAACCACCGTGCTGACCGTCGGCGCCGGTGCGACGGAAGCGACTGCGACCGGAGCAGCAGTGCCGGTGCTGACCGGCGCGGACGCGACCGCAACCTCTGCCTGCGCCTTGGGCATATAGGCATCGACCGGCGCCGGCGCGCTGGCGACGACCGGCGTGCTGGCGTTGAGTGCGAGCGCGACCGGCTGGCCGGGATCGGCCGCCGGCGTGACACCGAGCAAAGTCGCTACCTGATCGTAACGCGATGCGGGACGCGCGAATGCGGCCCATTCGGTGATCCGCTTGTCGGTGTCGGCGGGCGACAAGTCCATGCCGGCGACCATGCGGGCATCCTGCCAACGGCCGGCGAGCGCCAGGCTGAGCGCCAGATTCTGACGCAATTTGGCGTCGGCACCCGGCTGTTTCGCGACCGGCAACAGAAGATTGACCGCGCTGATCGGGTCACCCGCAAGCGCCATGGCGAGACCCCGGTCGCTGACTGGGATCGATCCAGAATTGCTGTCGAGCGTCTGGCGCGCGCCGGTCCAATCGCCCTCGGCGATCTGGGCGAGCGCCAGGTTAAGCGCGACCTTGCCATCGCCAGGCGACAGCGTCAGCGCATCATTGAACGTGGTGCGGGCCGACGCGAAGCGACCGGCGAGCAGATAGGCCTGGCCCAGCACGGCGCGATAGTCCGCGATCTGCGGACGAAGTTCCACCGCGGCCTCGGCCCAACGCACGGCGTCGTTGCCCTGGCGGTCCGCAAGCGCCTTGCGCGCCTTGGCGATATCCGTTGCCGCGGCCTTGTCATCGACCGCGCTCGACTTCGAGCCGGCGAGCGCGGCGCCCTGATAGATGCCGCCCAACGCGGCGCAAAGCGCGACCGCCGAGAGCCCCATCGTCAATCGCTTCGACTTCATCGCAACGTCCCCCAATTCACCCCTTGGCCCGGGTCGGAAGCTGACGTGCCAGCTCGGCGACTTCGGGCAGCGATTCCAAAAAGGCGTCGAGCGCCCCGGTAACAATCTGTTGGGCCGAACGGCCGGTGACCGCACTGGCCAGGCGCAGCCGCAAATGGCGCTCCTCGTCCAAACGCAAGGTAAACGCGGCCTTGTGCTTGTGCTTGGTGGCGCGCGCGATGCGACTCGCAGCCGTGACCGAGACCGGACGCGGTTCGAACGTTTCGAGCACGGGCACCGGCGCGGTGACCAAGGTCTCGGCCGGCGCTTCAACCGAAATCTCGGCCTCCTCGCTCGGCAGTTCCTCGAGCACCGGCTCGAATTCCTGTTTCAATGCATGGCGCTGCGCCAGCACCGGCGGCACGCCTTCGGGCGGCGGCTGGATCTGATCGTCCTGATGCAAAGGATGCACGTCGGCTACCGGCTCGGGGACATGGCCCATGTCATTCCAGCCGAGATCCTCGAGCCCGGCCAGCGACGCATAACCGCCGGTGAAGCCTTGCGGACGCATCGCCGGGCGCGCCTGCCCCTTGCGGGCGAGCAGGCCGGAAGACAAGGAGGCGAAGGGCTTGGGGTCGCTCATCATCGCGCCGCCCTCAGCTCATCACTCGGCGGCCGAAGCCGCCACCGCCGGCCTGCGGACGCACGCCGAAGCCGGGATGCTGCATCGCGGTCGGCGCGGCAAATACGGTTCGACGGAAATTCTTTTCGAGACGGTCGGAGATATAGGCCCACAACTCGGCGATTTCCGCGGCCGATCGGCCTTTGGGGTCGACCTCCATCACCGTGCGGCCGTCGATCATCGAAGCGGCGAAATCGGTACGATGGTGGATCGTGATCGGAGCGACCGTGCCGTGCTGCGACAGCGCGACTGCGGCTTCCGAGGTGATCTTGGCCTTGGGCGTCGCGCCATTGACGACGAAGATCAGCGGCTTGCCCGCACGCTCGCACAAATCAACCGTGGCACCGACCGCGCGCAAGTCATGCGGCGAGGGACGCGTCGGAATGACGATCAGCTCGGCCACCTGGATGACGCTCTGGATCGCCATGGTGATGGCTGGTGGCGTATCGATCACCGCCATCTTGAAACCCTGCTGACGCAGCACTTCGAGATCGGCGGCGAGCCGCGCCACAGTAGTCTGGGCAAAGGCCGGAAATTCCGTCTCTCGCTCATTCCACCAATCCGACAGCGATCCCTGGGGGTCGATGTCGATCAGCACAACGGGGCCGGCTCCGGCGAGCTGTGCCTGCACCGCCAGGTGCCCAGACAGCGTCGTCTTGCCCGATCCGCCCTTCTGCGATGCCATCGCGAGAACGCGCATTGATCCTGTTACTCCCCGCTATTCGGGAAGCGAGGTGCCACGGGGCGAACTAAGAACAGGTTAACGCCGTGATATTCAGTTGTGACCCGAAACGATCATGGATAACCTTTTCTTTGCCATTCGCCCGTTACAGCGCGATATTATCCCTGAAAGTGTATTTTGGGCGGGACACAAGTAACATGCGAATGCTGATCGGCGCTGCGGCGCTTTCCCTTGCCGCTATCGCGGCGACTGTCGGCATCGGCGCGCCGGCCATGGCCGACACCAAGGCGGGAGTCGATGCCTGGAACCGCGGCGACTATAAGGCGGCGGTCGACGAATGGCGCAAGGCGGCGATCGCGGGCGACGCCGACGCACAGTTCAATCTCGGCCAGGCCTACAAGCTGGGGCGCGGAGTGCCGGTCGATTTGCCGATGGCGGAAAGCTGGTATCGCAAGGCGGCGCTGCAGGGTCACGCACAGGCGGAGGACAATTACGGCCTCGCCCTATTCCAGGACGGCAAGCGCGCCGAAGCCGTGCCGTGGCTCGAAAAGTCGGTCGCGCGCGGCGAGCCGCGGGCCGAACTCGTACTCGGCACGATGTTGTTCAATGGCGACGGGGTCGAGCGCGACTGGGTGCGTGCCTATGCGCTGATGACGCGTTCGTCGGGGGCAGGCTTGCCCCAGGGATCGCAGACGCTCGCTGAAATGGACAAATACATCCCCGCCGACCAGCGTCAGCGCGGCATCGAACTCGCCCACAAGATGGATGCGCAGGTCGCGAGCAACGGCAATTACGGGTCAGAGATTACCGGCGGCGGCCCCGTCGGCCCCACCATCGCGCCGACCGCCGTTCCGCCGTCTTCGGCGCCGGGGCCGGTTTATGGATTGCCCGGCACCAGTTATCCGGCACCCGGCAAGGGATCCAGGCCGGGCAAGAACAAGCCGCCGGTCCTGACGGCCAATCCGCCGCAGACCTACAATCCGGCGCCCGCCTACACTCCCGGACCGGCCAACACTCCACCTCCTGCGTCAGCAGCCCAGCCTGCCCCGCGCCCGAAGCCGGCGCCCGTCCGGCCCGCGCCGGAACCCGCACCCGTCGCGGTCGCGAGCGGCGGCGGCTGGCGCGTCCAGTTCGGCGCCTTCCGCGACGAGGGCAATGCCAAGGCTCTGTGGACGCGGCTCAAGGGCGAGGTCGGCGGTCTTGCCGGCATGCAGCCTTATCTGCGTCGTGTCGGGCCGATCACCAAGCTCCAGGCCGGCCCGATCCGTTCGCAGGCCGATGCGGCCCGATTGTGCGGCACGGTCAAGCGCGCCGGGTCGGAGTGCGTGCCGGTCAGGCCGTAACGCCGGGGCGCAACCGTATCAGGCGGTCAGGCCGGTATAATCCGGTCCGTACACCGCCTGGCAGATGTCGCGGTGCGATGTCCCGTCGAATAGGATGAGCTGGACGAAGAACACTACGGCCAGACATCCAGCGATTGTGAACGCTCGCTATTCCAATTCAACGCCTTCTGTCCAACAGCCGGGTCGAGGTGAACCCGCTCCGAGGAAAGATGACCAGCCTCTCTCCGACCTGCGGGAGAGGTCTTTTATCGCGCCAGCCGATTGCCATGCGCGGGGGATTCACACTCAGACCGCCGCCCAATCCTTCCGCGCAACACCCTGCGCGAACAAAAGCGTCGTCAGGTCGCCATGGTCGATCCGTGCTCCCGCCGCCGCTGCCACGACCGGCTTGGCGTGATAGGCGACGCCCAGCCCGGCCTGGGTGATCATCGCCAGATCGTTGGCGCCGTCGCCGACCGCCAGCGTCTCCGCGCGCGACAGACCGAGGTCGAGCACGGCCTCTGACAAGGTCGCCAGCTTGGTCGATGCGTCGACGATCGGCTTGGTCACGGTGCCGGCGAGCTTGCCCTCGGCGATTTCGAGCACATTGGCGATCGCGCGGGTGAAGCCGATCTCCGCGGCGACCGGCTCGGCGAAGCGGGTGAAGCCGCCCGATACCAGGATCGCGGTCGCCCCCCAGCCGCGCATCGTGCGGACCAGTTCGCGCGCACCGGGCATGATCTTGACGCGCTCGGCCAGGCAGCGTGCGATCACCGCCTCGTTGAGCCCCCTCAACAGGGCAACCCTTGCATCGAGCGCCTCGCCGAAATCGAGGTCGCCGCGCATCGCCGCTTCGGTCACCGCGGCTATCTCGGTCTTGATTCCGGCATAATCGGCGAGCTCGTCGATGCATTCGACCGTGATCATGGTCGAATCCATATCGGCCACGATCAGTTTCTTGCGGCGATGTTCGGCCGGCTGGACGACGATGTCATAACCCTGCCCTTCCAGCGCCGTGCGCGCGGCGTCGGGCTCGCGGCCGAACTGGAGATCGATCGCCTCCCCTTCCTCCACCCAGACATGGGCCACGGGCAGGCACCCGGCGGCGTCGAGCCGGTCGCGCGCGGCAGTGACCTCGCCCTGGGGCAGATCGGGGGCTATCAGGGTCGCGATGAACAAGCCGGGTCTCCTTGAAGCCGCCGCCCTACCCCTTCGCGTCGCGCGAAGTCGAGACACCTTTGGTTGTCGCGAGCCTGTCCCTGGCTTCGTTCGATACGGACGGCTCTAGAAATGGCGACGCTTCCGAAGGTCGCGTTGATCGCCGGCCCGACCGCGAGCGGAAAGTCAGCGCTCGCGCTGCAATTGGCCGAGCGGTTCGGCGGCACGATCATCAACGCCGACAGCGCGCAAGTCTATCGCGACTTGCGCATCGTCACTGCCCGCCCCTCCCCCGAAGAAGAAGCGCGGGCGCCGCATCGTCTGTTCGGCCATGTCGATGCCGCCGACACCGGCTATTCCGCCGCGCGCTGGGCAACCGAAGCGCGGATCGAGATCGAGCGCGCACTGGCCGCCAGCAGCTTGCCGGTCCTGGCCGGCGGCACCGGACTCTATCTCCGCACGCTGATCGACGGCATCGCGCCGGTGCCCGAGATCGACCCTGCGATCCGCGCCGACGTGCGCGCGATGAACCTCTCCGATGCCTATGCGGCACTTACCATCGTCGACCGGGCTGAAGCGGCAAGGCTCAACCCGGCCGACACCACGCGCATCTGCCGCGCGCTGGAAGTCATTCGCTCGACCGGGCGCCCGATCGCCGAGTGGCGGCGCGAGCGCATGGGCGGAATCGGCGAGCGCATAAATCTAGTCGCCACGATCCTGCTACCGCCACGCGACTGGCTGAACGAGCGCATCGACCGCCGCTTTGCCGCGATGGTCGATACCGGCGCCATGGAGGAAGTGGCAAACCTGATCGCTCGCGAGGACGTGCCACTCGACGCCCCGATCCGCCGCGCGATCGGCATGCCCGAGCTCGCTGCCGCTGTGCTCGGAGAGATCACGCTGGCTGATGCGATCGAACGCGCCAGTCTCGCCACGCGTCAATATGCCAAGCGACAATATACCTGGTTCCGCAATCAGCCGCCGGCGGACTGGATTCGCACGGAAGAGACAGATAGTTTCAAGCTTGGTAGCGAAATAGCAATAAGATTATAGCATTCTCGGTTGACGCGTAGTTTTCATGCACGTAGAGCCGCCCGTCTGCAATCATGTTGCGTATGCGAAGAAGGAGGACATTGTCGTGGCCGAAAAAAGTGGAGCCGATATCCTGGTCGAGGCGCTGTGCGATCTCGGCGTGGAAGTCGTGTTCGGCTATCCCGGCGGCGCGGTGCTTCCGATCTATGACGCGATCTTCAAGCAGAAGCGGCTGCGGCATATCCTGGTCCGGCACGAACAGGCCGCGACCCACGCCGCCGAGGGCTATGCGCGGTCGACCGGCAAGCCGGGCGTGGTGCTCGTCACCTCCGGGCCCGGCGCGACCAATGCGGTCACCGGGATCACCGACGCACTGATGGATTCGATCCCGATGGTCGTCATCACCGGCCAGGTAGCGACGCACCTGATCGGGTCGGATGCTTTCCAGGAAGCCGATACCGTCGGGATCACGCGGCACTGCACCAAGCATAATTATCTGGTGAAGGACCCGGCGCGGCTCGGCGCCACGGTCCATGAGGCGTTCCATATCGCGACCTCGGGCCGCCCGGGGCCGGTCGTCATCGACATCCCCAAGGACGTCCAGGTCGCCACCGCAAAGTACACGCGGCCCGGCCCGATCCAGCACAAGACCTATCGTCCGCAGATCAAGGCCGATCCGGCGGTAATCGAGCAGTTGGTCGACATGCTGGCGGCGGCCGAGCGACCGATCCTCTACACGGGTGGCGGGATCATCAATTCGGGACCCGCCGCGTCGCAATTGCTGCGCGAATTGGCCAAGATCACCGGCGCGCCGGTCACTTCGACCTTGATGGGCCTGGGCGCTTTCCCTGCCTCCAGCCCGCAATGGCTCGGCATGCTCGGCATGCACGGGACTTATGAAGCGAACTGGGCAATGAACCAGGCGGATCTGATCCTCGCCCTGGGCGCGCGGTTCGACGACCGCGTCACCGGGCGGCTGGACGCCTTCGCGCCCAATGCGCGCAAGGTCCATGTCGATATCGACCGGTCGAGCATCAACAAGACCGTGCGCATCGATCTCGGCATCGTCGCCGATGTCGGCCGTGTGCTGGAGGACATGGTGCGCGTGTGGAAAGCGCGCCAGCATCCCAAGCCGGACACCAGCGAATGGTGGCGCCGGATCGAGGGCTGGCGCGCGGTCAGGAGCCTCGATTTCCCCGAGGGCAACGGCAAGGAGATCATGCCGCAACGCGCGATCCGCGCATTGTGGGAAGCGACCAAGGACCAATCGCCGATCATCACCACCGAAGTCGGCCAGCATCAGATGTGGGCGGCGCAGCATTTCGATTTCGAAGCGCCCAACAAATGGCTGACCTCGGGCGGGCTCGGCACGATGGGCTATGGCCTGCCGGCCGCAATCGGTGCGCAGCTCGGCAATCCCAAGTCGCTGGTCATCGATATCGCCGGCGAAGCGTCGATCCAGATGAATATCCAGGAACTCGCAACGGCGACGCAATACCGGCTGCCGGTCAAGATCTTCATCTTGAATAACGAATATATGGGCATGGTCCGCCAGTGGCAGGAACTGACCTATGAGGGCCGCTACGCCGAAAGCTATTCGGACAGCCTGCCCGATTTCGTGAAGCTCGGCGAAGCCTATGGCTGGAAAGGCATCCTGATCGAGGAAATGTCGCAGCTCGACGGCGGCATTGCCGACATGATCGCGCATGACGGCCCCGTGATCGTCGATTGCCGCGTCGCCAAGCTGGCAAATTGCTTCCCGATGATCCCGTCGGGCGCATCGCACACCGAGATGATCCTGCAGACCGACAAGGTCGCGGGCACGCTCGACGACGAAGCCAAGGCGCTAGTGTGATGAGCCTGTTCGTCGCCCCGGCGAAGGCCGGGGCCGCCGCGTTGCTGCGCGTCCGCCCGACCCATTCACCGGCCCCGGCCTCCGCCGGGGCGACGAGTTGAACCTATGCACATCAAGGAAGAAAAATCCGAGCGTCACACGCTCGCGGTCATCGTCGACAACGAGCCGGGCATCCTGGCGCGGATCGCCGGTCTGTTCACCGCACGAGGCTATAATATCGAGAGCCTGACGGTGAGCGAGATCACCGAGGACAAGCAGGTCAGCCGGATCACGATCGTGACGTCGGCGAGCAGTCATGTCCTCGAACAGATCGTGGCGCAGCTCGACCGGTTGGTGCCGGTGCACAAGGTCCGCGACCTCACCGCCGAGGGCGCGCATGTCGAGCGCGAATTGGCGTTGGTCAAGGTGCGCGGCACCGGGGAGGCGCGGATCGAGGCGTTGCGGCTGGCCGAAGTGTATCGCGCCCGCGTGGTCGATGCGACGATATCGAGCTTCGTGTTCGAGGTGACCGGCGGGACCGAGAAGATCGACAAGTTCGTCGAGTTGATGAACGAGGTCGGCCTGATCGAAGTCGCGCGCACCGGCATCGTCGCCATTTCGCGGGGGAAGGACGCGGCGTAGCGATCGAGAGATCGCGTCACCCCAGCGGAAGCTGGGATCTCGCGCCGCAGGGGAATCAATTCATGAGATGCCAGCTTCCGCTGGCATGACGGTTAAGTTCGAAAGGGAACCAAATGCGTGTCTATTACGATCGCGACGCCGATCTGAACCTGATCACCGACAAGAAGATCGCCATCGTCGGCTATGGGTCGCAGGGCCACGCCCATGCTCAGAACCTGCGCGATTCCGGTGTGAAGGATGTCGCGATCGCGCTGCGCGAAGGCTCGGCCACCGCGAAGAAGGCGGAAGGCGCCGGCTTCAAGGTGCTGTCGAACAAGGACGCGGCGAACTGGGCCGATATCCTCATGATCCTCGCGCCCGACGAGCACCAGGCCGCGATCTGGGAGAACGACCTCAAGGGCAATATGCGCCCGGGCTCGGCGATCGCCTTCGCACACGGCCTCAACGTCCATTTCGGCCTGATCGAAGCGCCGTCGGACATCGACGTGATCATGATCGCGCCCAAGGGCCCCGGTCACACGGTACGCAGCGAATATGTCCGCGGCGGCGGCGTGCCTTGCCTGATCGCGATCCATCAGGATGCCAGCGGCAATGCGCATGACATCGCGCTCGCTTACGCCTCGGGCGTCGGCGGTGGCCGGTCGGGCATCATCGAAACAAACTTCAAGGAAGAATGCGAGACCGACCTGTTCGGCGAACAGGCGGTGCTGTGCGGCGGCATCACCCACTTGATCCAGGCCGGGTTCGAGACTTTGGTCGAAGCCGGCTATGCGCCGGAAATGGCCTATTTCGAGTGCCTCCACGAAACCAAGCTCATCGTCGACCTGCTCTATGAGGGCGGCATCGCCAACATGCGCTATTCGATCTCCAACACTGCGGAATATGGCGACATCACCACCGGCCCGCGGATCATCACCGACGAGACCAAGGCCGAGATGAAGCGCGTGCTGGCCGACATCCAGTCGGGCCGTTTCGTCAAGAACTTCGTCCTCGACAATCGCGCCGGCCAGCCCGAGCTCAAGGCGGCGCGCAAGGCGGCAGCCGCGCATCCGATCGAGAAGATCGGCAGCGAGCTGCGCGCGATGATGCCATGGATCGGCGCGAACAAGCTGGTCGACAAGGAAAAGAACTGACGCGTCGCTGATTTCGTCTAAACCCGGCCCCGTCATCAACGCGGGGCCGGAGGCGGAATGAGCGAAGTCGGGGAAGGCAGGCCGGGGATCGGCCGTGTCGAGGCTTTTTCGGACGGGGTGCTGGCGATCATCGTCACCATCATGGTGCTCGAATTGCACGCACCCGAATTGCCCGGGCTCGACAAGCTGGTCCACCTCTGGCCGGTCTTCCTCGCTTATGTGCTGAGCTTCGCCTATGTCGGCATCTATTGGGCGAACCACCACCGCTTGTTCAGCCACGCCATGCGGGTCACCAACCTGCTGATCTGGCTGAACCTCGGACTGCTCTTCACGTTGTCGTTGATTCCATTCACCGCGGCCTATCTCGGCGAACAGCATTTCAGCCGCGAGGCGACGTTGGTCTACCTTGCCTCGATGGTCTTGCCCGGTCTGGTCTACGTGCCGTTACAGGGCGAGATCCGGCGCACCGGCGTCCATGGCCCGCAGGCGGACACCTATCATCGCCAGACCTCGCGCAAGGGCATCGCCGCGGTCTTGATCTATCTGGCCGGAGCGGCTCTCACCTTCCTGTCCCCGTGGCTCGGTATCGCCGCAGCTGCGCTGGTCGCGTTCCTCTGGTGCCTGCCCAAGAGCCCATTCGACGCGCTGTTCGGCGATTGAAGTCACGCAATCTTCGCGCACCCTTTACCCCTCTCTCGCTCGCGGGAAAGGGCTTTAACCGTCAGGCTGGTTGCAGCGCTCGGAAGTGCCGCACGGTCTCGTCCGACACGCCCGAGAGCAGCACGCGCAAGCGATCGTCGAATGCGTCCACCGATTCCCGCCGATCACGATAGATCATCGTCCAGTCGCCGAACTCGCGATGCTCTATCGGCCGGTCGACCAGAATCTCGAGCTCGCGATGGCGGTCGTCGCCGTGAAGCCGCGCGAGCAAGTCCGACATGCTGTCGGCAGGGCCCTCGATCGCCTGCAGAAACTCGCTTTCCTCGGTGTAGAGCAACCCGGTGATGCCATCGATCCCATTGCGCGCCACCGCCTGCCGCAGGATGCCGGGAATGTCGTCCGCGGCTCGGCCGCTATCGGCGGTGGTGGTGCTGCGATAAATGATCTGACGCATGGTTACTCCTTACAGGACAGCCAATCTGCCCTAACCCGCGATAGAAAACCTTGCCGTGGATCAGTGCAGAAACGCGCTGGACTTCGTTAACCTCATCGCGCTAGGGCTGATCGCGAGATGACGATCGGACTCGGCCTTACCCTGCTTCGACTTACGCGCCCTTAGGCGCGTACTTCATCCCGCGTGCCGGCAACGGCGCGCACCGCGCCTAAGGGCCTGACCCTCCCCGCCGCTCCTGACGACGAGAAGAGCCATAGCCATGTTGCGCGATCCATCGACGAAATACCGCCCCTTCCCCCCTATCAACCTGCCCGACCGGCAATGGCCGTCTCGGACGATCACCAAGGCGCCGATCTGGCTGTCGACCGACATGCGCGACGGCAACCAGGCGCTGATCGATCCGATGGACGCCGAGAAGAAGACGCGTTTCTTCGACCTGATCGTCAAGACCGGGATCAAGGAAATCGAGGTCGGCTTCCCAGCGAGCGGCGCGACCGATTTCGACTATATCCAGGACCTGGTGCGGTCCGGCCGCGTGCCCGACGACGTCACGCTGCAGGTACTGACCCAGGCGCGCCGCGACCTGATCGAGACGACGTTCGACAGTTTGGTCGGCGCGCCCACCGCGATCGTGCATTTGTACAACGCGGTCTCGCCCGCCTGGCGCAAGATCGTGTTCGGCATGACCAAGGACGAGATCAAGGCGATCGCGATCGAGGGTGCCAAGATGCTGCGCGATTGCGCCGCGGCGCGGCCGGGAACCGATTGGCGGTTCGAATACAGCCCCGAAACCTTCTCCACCGCCGAAGTCGACTTCTCGGTCGAGGTTTGCGCCGCGGTGATGGACGTACTGCAGCCGACGCCCGACAAGCCGATCATCTTCAACCTGCCGGCGACGGTCGAGTGCGCGACGCCGAACGTCTATGCCGACCAGATCGAGCTGTTCGGGCGTACCATCCCCAATCGCGACAGCGTGATCATCAGCTTGCACACGCATAACGACCGCGGCACGGGCGTCGCAGCCGCCGAACTGGGCCTAATGGCTGGGGCCGACCGCGTGGAGGGCTGCCTGCTGGGCAATGGCGAGCGGACCGGCAATTGCGACCTGGTGACGGTCGCGCTCAACATGTACACGCAAGGCGTCGATCCGAAGCTCGACTTCTCCGACATCGACCAGATCATCAACACGGTGACCTATTGCACCAATTTGCCGGTGCACCCGCGCCATGCCTATGCCGGCGAGCTGGTCTACACGTCCTTCTCGGGCTCGCATCAGGACGCGATCAAGAAGGGGTTCGCCGCGCGCGAGCGCCAGAATGACGATGTCTGGGAAGTGCCCTATCTGCCGATCGATCCCGCCGATCTAGGCCGCAGCTACGAAGCGGTGATCCGGGTCAACTCGCAATCGGGCAAGGGCGGCGTCGCCTGGATCCTGGAGCAGGACAAGGGACTGAAGCTGCCGAAGCGGCTCCAGGCCGATTTCTCCAAGCACGTCCAGGTCTTGGCCGACCAGACCAGCCGCGAGCTCGATGCCGACGATATCTGGCAGCTCTTCCGGCGCACCTACCTGCCCTATGGCGGCGAACGGCTGCAGCTCCAGGCTTATGACGAGACGCGCGCGCCCAATGGCGAACGCATCTTCGCCGGCAGCATCGCCGAGACGGGCAGCGTCAAATCGGTGAGCGGGCGCGGCAACGGCCTCATCTCCAGCGTCCTCGCCGGCATCCGCGACGGGTTCGGCATCGAGCTTGAGGTGGTCGACTATGTCGAGCACGCGATCGGCCACGGCACCGACGTGCAAGCCGCCGCTTATGTCGAATGCCGCGCGGCGGACGGCGGCACGGTCTGGGGTGTCGGCATCGACGAGGACGTGGCAACCGCGAGCGTCCGCGCGGTGCTGAGCGCGGCGAACCGGGCTAGCTGAGGTCTCGTTCGCCCAGTCGCGCTTATCCCGACCGGCTCGGCTGCCTTGAGTTTCTTGTCCGCGGATCGCGGCGCCATGATCCCCGGCACTAAGTCCAAGGGGATGGATCGAAGACGGGACTCAAGTCATATCTTCAGGCGCGGGCGGCCCATGAAATCGCGTTTGCCCAGCTTGACGCCTTTCCAGCGCAGAATGTCGTATGCCGTCGTCGCGTGGAAATAGAAGTTGGGCTGGGAGAAGGAGAGCAGGAAGTCTTCCGCGGTGAACGGCATCGTCATCTCTCCCATCGTGAAGCGCATATCGCGGCCAACAAAGCCGTTGATCTCCTCGGGGTCGAGCGCCTCAACCGCGGCCAGCGCATGACTGACGGCCTCTCGCAGTCCTCCGAATGTTGTCGGCCAGGGGGTCCTGTCGGGAGAGAAAACGCCGGCCCGCACACCCTCGATCGCCCCTATCGAATGCGCCGAGCAGGACTTCACCTGATAGCCGAACGGCAGCATGTCGTCGGCAAGCCGTGCGGCGTGGAGATCGGCAGGATCGCAGCCGGTCTCGGCGCAATGCGCCTCCGCCTTGTCGAGCAAACCGCGCACGGCGCCCAGGATCTGCACGTAATTGGGAATGATGGCGGAATAGAGCGACAAGGTCATATCATTCTCCCTGCTGGATGTCCGTTTATGGCGCTAATCCGCCTCAATCGCGCGTGCGCGTGATCTCACACCCTATCTGCGCATCGGGATAGATATCGGGCTTAGTCGATCGCACGGTCACCGCGACCACGCGGCGATCGGCGAAGCACAGCGCCGCGATGCGTTCGCACAGCACTTCCTGCAACATCACGTGCCCGCTGGCAGCGATCGCCAGCACACCTTCGCGGATATGGTCGTAATCGACCACCCCCTCGATCCGATCTTCCGGTATCGCGGGATAACGGCAAGTCATCGACACAGAGACCAGGACGCGTTGCGGACCGGCCAATTCCACCTCGTGAATGCCCAGCCCCATCCGTAGCTCGAGCCCGTCGAGCCGGATCGTGTAGGTCGCCTCAGCCATCGCGGCGCCCGGGGGTCGAGAACATCACATCTCCCTGCCGCTTGAGGAACCGCTGGCCATTATCGAGGAACAGATTGTGCCCCGTCACCGCCGGCGTCGTGAGCAGATACTCGACCGCGCGCGCCACTTCCTCGATCGGCACCGGCCGGCGCAACAGATTCTCGTCGGCGACGCTCCGGAATTCCGCCTCGCTCTGATCGCCGCTCGGAAGTGTCAGCCCAGGCGACACTGCATTGACCCGCACGCGCGGCGCCAGCGCCTGGGCAAGCATCGTCGTCGCGCCTTCCAGTGCGATCTTGGTCAGCGTGTAGCTGAAGAAATCCGGGTTGAGGTTGGCGACCTTCTGGTCGAGCAGGTTGACCACCGCGCCGTCCTCCAGCCCGTCCTGTTCGGCCAGCGCACAAGCCAGCGCGGTGGGCGCGGCGAGGTTCACCGCAGTCAGCCGGGCGAGCAAGGCGGGATCGACATACGGCGGCCGGTCGAACTCGAAGACCGATGCGCAATTGACCAGCCCGTCGATCGGACCGTCCATGGCGTTGCGCGCCGCGCGCAGGATCACCGAGGCGGAATCGGGCGCGGCAAGGTCGCCGGCTACCGTGG
Source organism: Sphingomonas sp. (assembly GCF_024508665.1). Classification (GTDB taxonomy): domain Bacteria; phylum Pseudomonadota; class Alphaproteobacteria; order Sphingomonadales; family Sphingomonadaceae; genus Sphingomonas. The sequence continues at coordinate 1,221,033 of NZ_JANINP010000007.1, read as the reverse complement.
CGACGCGATCGCCCGACGGATCGAGCTTCTGCGCCAGCGATACGGCATCCTCGTCGTGCAGATGGTGATGATGGATCACCACGCGATGCCCCGCCCCCGCCAGCGCGCGGACGATCGCTGCGCCGATCCGCCGCGATCCACCAGTGACCAGAACCGTGCGAATGCGCGTCACGCCCTGCCCTGCATGTCCATCAGTGCCAGGACTTCGCGCCGGCTGCGTTCGTCGTCGCGGAACACGCCCATCATGCGGCTGGTGACCATCGACACGCCAGGCGTACGGACGCCGCGCGCGGTCATGCAGGCATGCGTCGCCTCGATCACGACGGCCACGCCCTGGGGCTTGAGATTGTCCCAGATGCAATCGGCGACCTCGGCGGTCAGCCGTTCCTGCACCTGCAGCCGCCGCGCGAAACCGTGCAGCACGCGCGCCAGCTTGGAAATCCCGACCACCCGGTTCTTCGGCAGATAGGCGATGTGCGCCTTGCCGATGATCGGTGCCATATGGTGTTCGCAATGCGATTGGAAGGGAATGTCGCGGAGCAGGACGATGTCGTCATACCCGCCCACTTCCTCGAACACCCGCTTCAGATGCACTGCCGGATCGTCCAGATAGCCGGCGCAATATTCCTTCCATGCCCGCGCCACGCGCAACGGCGTATCCAGCAACCCCTCGCGTCCGGGCTCGTCGCCAGCCCAGCGAATCAGCGTCCGCACGGCCTCCGCGACCTCGTCCGGGACCGGAATCTTCGGCGCGGGCGCCACCAGATCGCCGTCATTCAAATCATCGTCATGGTCATTCATCGCTGTCGATCCGGTCTTTCAAACCTGCGTGACGTTACGTCAGGGCCGCAAAATAGAGACTTGGGTATGTTCCATACTGTTTCTTTTAAGCAACAGACTACGAAACCCGCCTATTTCGTGCCTGAACCCCATTGACGCCGCAAGACCAAGCTACCTAGGCTCCGTCCACTAACTCGGAAAACCACGCCAACCGGCACAAAGATCGGGGCGACTGCATGAGGGGATGTATCATGAGGAAGTTCGAACTGCTCGCCGCATCGGCCATCGCGCTGATCGCAGCCACGCCAGCCATGGCGCAGGACACGCCGGCTCCCGCCACCGCGGCACCGGCACCCGCGCCACAGGCCGACGACCAGGATCAGATCGGTGACATCGTCATCACCGCGCAGCGTCAGTCCGAAACCCTCCAGACCGTGCCGATCGCGGTCTCGGCGTTCAGCTCGGAAGCGCTGAAGGCGCAACAGATCAACACGACCAGCGACCTTCAGCTGACGCTGCCGAACATCACCTTCACCAAGAGCAACTTCACCTCGTCCTCGTCGTTCAACATTCGTGGCATCGGCGACCTCTGCGTCGGCGTCACCTGCGACGCGGCGACCGCGATCCACGTCAACGACGTGCCGGTGCTCGGTTCGCCGATCTTCCAGAACGAATATTTCGACATGGAGCGCGTCGAAGTCCTGCGCGGCCCGCAGGGCACGCTGTTCGGCCGCAACGCGACCGGCGGCGTGATCAACTTCATCACGGCGAAGCCGGATTTGTCGGGCATCCATGCCTCGGGCGACGTCGAATACGGCAATTACAACAGCGTCCGCGTCAAGGGCATGTTCAACCTGCCGTTGGGCGACGTGTTCGGCGTCCGCGTCGCGGGCTATTATCTGAACCGCGACGGCTTCACCAAGAACCTTTCCACCAACAGCAATATCGACGGCCGCAACCAATATGACGTCCGTGTGTCGCTGCGCTTCCAGCCGACCGCGAACACGACGCTCGACATCGTCGGCCATTATTTCAAGGAAGATGACGATCGCTCGCGCGTCCAGAAGCAGCTGTGCCATCGTGATCCGACCGGCGTGCTGGGCTGCTTGCCCGACCGTCTCGCGTTCGAGCAGGTCAATGGCGATGCCACCCTGGCATCGGTCCTGACTTCGAGCCAGTTCCTGCGCCTGCGCGCCTCGACGGCAGCGCTCGCGCCGTTCGCGCTCGGCAGCGTCTATGCGAGCGACGGCGACAGCTATACCGGCTACACCAATCCCGCCGACATGCGCACGGTCAATATCGACTCGCTGCCGCGCTTCAAGACCAACGAAAAACAGGTCCTGGTCAATTTCAGCCAGGATTTCGGCAAGGTCCTCTTCAAGCTCGACGGCGGATATACCGAAGGAAGCACCGACTCGACGGTCGACTATAATATCGGCATCGAGCGGTCCTATGCGACGAACCCGGGCCTGAATGCCTTCAACGCGGTGGCCGGTGCGGGCCTTCTCGGGCCGGGCTATCTGGCGGTTCGCAACATCCTGCTGCCCAACGGCAATACCTCGACTCTCTGTCAGTCGCTCGCGGAGCCGACCGGCACCGGCGTCTATAGCGGCCACAAGATCTGCGCGCCCACCAGCCTCGACTTCGACCGATCGACCGCGAGCGGCAAGCAGTGGTTCGGTGAAGGCATCATCTCGTCCAAGCTGGACGGTCCGTTCAACTTCCTGCTCGGTGCGGGCTATCTCGACTATAAGGTCACCGACAACAGCTATTACGTGAACTCGTTCGCGCTCGATTACGCGGCGGGCCTGCTCGGCGGCGGCACCGGCAACGTGCTCGGCACGCCCTTCTACCGCAACGATTCAGAATTCTATCATTTGAAGAGCTACGGTTTCTTCGGTGAGGGCTATTTCAACTTCAGCAACAATCTGAAGCTGACCGCCGGTCTGCGCTACAATCATGACGAGAAAGACTATCAGTCGCGTACCAACCTGCTGAACTGCGGGGTTCCGATCGGCGCCGCGAACGCTTATTCGTCACCGCTGTTCTCCTGCTACGACGCCGATCCGGTGCGGGCGGGGAACCAGCCGCTGGCGATCAACAACGTCAGCTTCGGGCGCCTGACCGGCCGTGCGGTGCTCGATTGGCAGATCACCTCGCGCAACCTGCTCTACTTCTCCTATTCGCGTGGTTATAAGTCGGGCGGCATCAACCCGTCGCTGGCCGCCGGGTTCAGCGTCCCGCTGACTTTCGGTCCGGAAACGGTCAACGCCTTCGAAATCGGCTCGAAGAACACCTTCCTGGGCGGCACGCTGCGCCTCAACCTCACGGCCTTCTACTACCAGTACAAGCAGTTGCAGCTGAGCCGCATCGTCGCCCGCACGTCGGTCAACGATAACGTCGACGCCGATATCTACGGGGCCGAGGCCGAAGCGATCATCAAGCCGAGCGATTCGGTGCTGATCAACCTGTCGGCCAGCTACCTGCACACCAAGGTTTCCACCGACAAGTTCCTCGCAAACCCGCAGGATCCGTCGGGCGGCCGATCCGACGCGGTGATCATCAAGGATGTCACCAACGGTTCGAACTGCGCGGTCGTGTCCAATTCGGGCAACGCAGCAATCTCGAACGGCTTCGTGAATGGCGTGAACACGGCAATCAACAGCGGCCAGTTCGCCGCCCTGGGCATCCCGGCCCAAGCGGGCAACTTCCAGGGCACGACGCCAATCCCGGGCACCAACACGACCGGTGCGTTCAGCGTTTGCGATATTTTGTTGGCCGCTTCTGCAGCATCGCCGGCGGTCACCGTTCTTCCGTCAGGCGTCGCCGTGAACATCAAGGGCAACGAACTGCCGCAATCGCCGCACTACAAGTTCTCGGCGGGCATTCAGTGGACCGGGCATCTGGGCGGTGACTGGACGATCGTCCCGCGCGCCGACCTGGCCTATACCGGCGGCTATTACGGCAGCATCTTCAACAACAACGTGAACCGGATCCAGGGCTATGAAGTGATTAACGCCCAGGTCCAGCTGAACGGGCCGAGCGACAAATTCTATGTCCGTGCGTTCATCCAGAACCTGGCCAACAACAACGCGATCACGGGTCTCTACGTGACCGACCAGTCGTCGGGCCTGTTCACCAACGCGTTCACGCTCGAACCGCGCCGCTACGGCCTCGCCGCCGGCTTCAAGTTCTGAGGCGACGCGGAAACAGCACCATCGCTTACGCCTAACGGCGCAGCACGCACCACCTGAGGCCCCGGTTTAATCCGGGGCCTTTTTTAATTCTATCCCCGCCTCCGGTTGTCCCGACATACCTGCGGCGGGCATAGGCAATATCGCTCCACCGCAGCTAGCCGCGTAGAAGAATTTCGTCTCCACTCCCAATTCGACGGCGAGAGACTGTATCTATCCGAAATGAATACGAAATTTTGGATTTACTTCGTTTCGTCAATTGCCAATCGGAGTAATCTAGAGCAGCCTCAATCAAGTTCCGAATCAGGGGGCAATCATGGCTCGACTAGCTACGGCGCTGACTGTCTGCGCCGGTTCGATGGTGCTCGCCGCGATGGCAACCGGCATGGCCGGTGCCTCCGAAACGGTCAATTACACCTACGATGCCAAGGGACGCCTGGTGAAGGTCGTGCATACCGGTACGGTCAACAACAACGTCGTCTCGAACTACAGCTTCGACAAGGCGGATAACCGCGTCAATGTGAACGTGACCGGCGCGCCATAACCGCACCGGCAGCTTCTCGCTTTCAACCTTTATTGGGCTAACTGGGGAGGACGAACGATGTTCGGCCATAAGTTCGCGCGCGTAATTCTCGCATCGACTGCGTTAGCGGGAGGATGCCTCGCGGCACCGTCGCGAGCTCAGACTACCTCCCTGCCATCAGTACCTGATGAGTTGGTCGCTGATGATCAAGGCTTCGATCTGCTGTCGACAAGCTACCAGAAACAGGCGGAATCGCTAACTGTTGGTGACGCCGACACGGGCCTAACTTTTCAAAGAACTTGGACTAACGGGGCATGGGTTCACAATTATAACTTTGAGCTATCCGTTGCACCTCCATATGCCAGTCCGGAATATCGGAACTTGGGCTCCATATCAGGCGTGATCGGCAAGAATAGAGTGAACTTTTACTGGGATGGAACGAACTACCTTGATTCTTCCGAATCGGGAAACACCGTCACTCCTTCTGGAACAGGATATATCATAACTCTTAAAGATGGTACAAAGATAGTATTCGATAGAGACATAACTTGTGGATGTAATTCCGGATCATCGGGCCATCAATTTATAGCGAGCGCAATTATTAAACCTTCCGGAGAACATATAACTTTATACTATAAAGTCAATCCAGGAACACCACCTTACTATTTTGATATCGGGCATAGAATATCCAGCGCCGTTAGCAGTAACGGCTACGAATTGAAATTCGAATATGTGGCTGATATCCCCTCATTTTCACTTAGCAGCGACACAGACTATAACAGAATTAAGAGTGTTACCGGATACAATCTGGCGACTAATTACTGCGATCCTCAAGCTGATCACTGCTCTGCTCCGCCAACGAATCTTCCTAGACTGTCATACGTCTATTCCAGCCCACCGGCCCAATACGGCGACCCATGGTACGTTAATGTCTCGGATGCAATGGGCAGAACGACGACTTACACCTTAAATCAATATTTTGTATCTCCGTCCTATTACAATAGGATTATCGGTATTCTTCGGCCAGGCGATGTAAGTAATTCCACATCCGTTACCTACGGAGATTCTAATAATCCAGATAGAGTGACCTCGATTACGAACGATGGTGTGACATACAACTATAGCACCACCGATACCTATACAGGCGCCGACCAGGGATTTCTAATCGTTTCTGGACGCACCATAGTCAGGACGAATCCGACCGGCGCGAGTATCACTTATAAAGCGGCGGATTTCGTGGCTAATTCGGGTCGAATCACCAGCGTGATAGATCCACTATCCCACCAAACGGACTATGGTTATGATGTCGCCGGGCGCTTGACGTCTGTACATAATCCAGAAGGTGATACCAAAACCTACGCATACGATGGGCGGGGCAACCTCCTTAGCGTAACCGAAGCGGCCAAACCCGGCTCCGGTCTTGCTAATATCGTATTGTCAGCGACCTATCCGAGCAATTGCACCAACGCTCTTACATGCAATCAACCTCTGACGGTCGTCGATGCCAAGAGCAACACCACCACGTTCAGTTATGATGCCACCCACGGAGGCGTGCTTACCGTTACTTCGCCTGCTGCCAGCTCGGGGGGTGTGAACCCTCAAACGCGGTACGGCTACACCGCGTTGCAGGCAGTGTATAAGAATAGCACGGGCGCAATTGTTACTTCTGGGTTCCCCACCTACAAGCGGACGTCGATTTCCAGTTGCCAGACTTTGTCGAGCTGCATCGGCACAGCCGACGAAACGCGTACGACCCTTGCATACGCTGGAAACGGCATCACAAACAATTTGACATTAACTTCGCAGACGGACGCCGCCGGAGACGGATCGGTGAGCGCAACCACAGCGTTCACCTATGATGATGTTGGTAACGTGGCCAGCATTGACGGCCCTCTGGCCGGTAGCAGTGACACCGTGACTTATCGCTATGACGCCGATCGCGAGCGCGTTGGGGCGATTTCGCCCGACCCTGACGGCGCCGGCGCGCTCAAGCGACGCGCCATAAGAACGACCTACAACAATAATGGACAGCCAACCCTCATCGAAGCTGGGACGGTGAACGGCACTACGGATAGTGACTGGTCGGCGTTCGTTTCGCTTCAGCAGCAAGCCACGACCTATGACGTCAATGCGCGAAGGGAGACTGACAGGATTAGCAGCAATGGTACGACATATAGCCTCGCGCAGTACAACTACGATACCGATGGCCGGTTAGATTGCACGGCGATGCGGATGAAGCCGAGCGCCTATGGTTCACTTCCCTCGGCCTGCACGGCGACGAGCGGCCCCGGCGACATCGACCGCATCACCAAGATGTCTTATGACAATGCTAATCGCGTCGCCAAGACCACCTCGGCCTACGGAACGGCGGACGCATCGGACGATACCACGGTAACCTACACCGATAACGGCAAGGTCGCGACCGCGACCGACGCCAATGGCAACAAGACCACCTATACCTATGATGGATTCGACCGGCTGTGGAAAACCAACTATCCATCGACCACCAAAGGTTCAGGCACCAGTTCCACGACGGACTATGAGCAGCTGACGTACGACGCCAATGGCAACGTCACGAACAAGCGCGCGAGAGATGGCATCCCGATCGCTTTTGGCATTGACAATCTCAACCGGGTGACCTCGCGCACTGAGAACGGCTCGCTGGCCAGGCAGTACGGCTATAATCTCTTCGGTCAGCTCACGAGCTCAAGCTGGCCGAACGGCGGTTCACCCGAAACGTTGACCTATGACGCGTTGGGCCGGCTGACTTCGCGCGCCGAGCCTTACACGACGCTGAGCTATCAATATGATGCCGCCGGCCGTCGCACGCGCGTAACCTGGCCCGATGGCCTATATGCCAGTTATAATTACGACCTGTTGAACGAGATGACGACCGTCCTCGAGAACGGGTCGACGACGCTCGCCACATACGGCTATGACGATTTCGGCCGCCGTACGAGCCTGACGCGAGGCAACGGCACCGCTACGTATTACAGCTATGACGGCGCCTCGCGCCTGACCTGCCTGCGGTTCGATCTTGCCGGCGGTGGCACGCTCGACTGTAATCCGACGGCGAGCGGCCAGGACAATGCGATCACCTTCGGCTATAATCCTGCAGGCCAGATCGTGTCACGCACCAGTGCAAACACCGCTTACGCCTGGACGGGTAGCGTAAACGTCAACCGCGTCTACACTGCGAACGGGCTCAATCAATATACCGCCTCGGGCAGCGTGGCGCTGGGCTATGATGGGCGGGGCAATCTCAACGCGTCGGGCAGTTCGACCTACGGCTATGATGCGGTCAACCACCTCACCACGACGAACGGCGCGGCTAGCCTTTTGGAATATGGCTCGCTGGACGAGCTGCAGGGATACAATCTCCCGTCGAGCTATCCTCGGTTCGCCAGCGACGGCGGCAATATCGTTTCAGAATACCTGTGGGGATCGCCGATTACCCTACAACGCCGTTATGTTTATGGGGCAAGTGCGGACGAGCCGCTGGTCTGGTACGAAGGCAACGGCACGAGCGATAAGCGCTGGCTGGTAGCCGACGAGCGCGGCTCCGTGGTCGCTGTCACCAATGCCAGCGGCAGCGCCACCAACATCAACACCTATGACGAATATGGCATCCCGGCCGCGAGCAATCTGGGGCGGTTCCAATATACCGGGCAGGCTTGGCTCTCGGAGGTTGGCCTCTATTCCTACAAGGCGCGGATGTACTCACCGACCCTCGGGCGGTTCATGCAGACCGATCCGATCGGCTATGTCGATGGAATGAATTGGTATAATTATGTCGGAGGTGATCCAGCCAATAGATCAGATCCGACGGGTACCGAAAACTATCTAGATAAAGGCCCTGGCGCAGCCGTTCCTGCGCCCGATCCAGGTCCTGAAATTGTCATAACAGGCACAAAGATGAGTACAAGGTTAACAACCTTTACTTTTGTGCAGAGCTTAGCATCCATATCCGGAGTTCAAATTAAGAGCATTCCGGATATTGTGGTGACCGGAACTCGATCGTCGGCGACCAACGAGGGAAATCAAAGCGATATCATCGTCAGCGCCAGTAGAAATCAAACAATGGCGCAACCTCAACAATGCATGCAATGTCATGCCGGTATAATGCCGCCCATTCCAGCTCACGCGACGCCAACGTTACCGAAACTCAAAATTCGAGCACCCCAGTTTTTGCGAAATGCGGTCAACTGGATTAAATCGTTTTTGGAGCAGCCCGACGAAAAAGATTTAGTTAAGGTAAAAGATCGCGACGCTAACGGCGTTGCGCAGGATCATGGTTATGACGACGCACATGATGCAAAAGACGGCAGAGGTGGTGGACAAATCGACATTTTCCGAGATAAGACAACAGGGAAATATTGGGTCTGGGACGGGGAACCGGGCTCAGAAAAAGATGAACTATAACAATCGAGCAAACTATGACGATAAAACTCTCGATAACAATGCGAGATTTTCAAGAAGATTCCGGTCGAATCGTTGAAAAGTATAAATTAGTATATAGACATCATGGATCAAAATCCGGCCCGTATCGAAACAGACCAAATACTAGTAATTCTAAATCATATGTGTTTAATTGTATAGACAATGTTCAATGTGAAGATTTGGATCATGCTATTAGAAAGCTAATTGAACAATGGGGCGGAAGAGAATCAATTAAAATGATGATGTATAATGAAGACGTGCTGGATTTATACATAGAGATCGTTATTCGCAATGATCGTGATTTGTCGTATATATCTTTAAGCAACGATTTACTAAGGGAAGTTTCTATCATAGGCGCTAGATTTATATTAACGCTTGATAACATTTAGGCGAAGTTATACAAATGCAGAACTTACGCTTTGTCGATAGACAGTTTTTATAAAAACTAAATATTATTTAGTGCTAGTCTCGCCCGCGCCACCGGCTCGGTGTCTAGACTGCACTTTTAGGAAGCATTGCTCTGCTTCGCCGGACAGGCTTAGCCCAGCCGCGCCGCGTGCCAGGCGATGTGATCGGCCATGAAGGTCGAGATGAAATAGTAACTGTGATCATAGCCCGGCTGCAGTCGCAGCGTCAGGTCGATCCCTGCGCGGTGGCATGCGTCCGCCAGCAATTCCGGCTTGAGCTGGTCGGCGAGAAATGCGTCGGCGTCGCCCTGGTCGACCAGGATCTCAGGCACGCGCGCGCCGTCATCGATCAGCGCGCAGGCGTCATAGGCGCGCCAGTCCGCGCGATCCTCGCCGAGATAGCCTGACAGCGCCTTCTCGCCCCAGGGGCAATGCAGCGGCGACACGATCGGCGAAAAGGCCGATACACTGCGAAAGCGCCCTGCGTTGCGTAGCGCGATCGTCAGCGCGCCGTGGCCGCCCATCGAGTGGCCGGTGATGCCTTGCCGCGCCATGTCCGCCATCGCGAATTCGGCCGCGATCAGCCCGGGGAGCTCGTCCTCGATATAGGACCGCATCCGGAAATTGGTCGACCAGGGCGCCTGGGTCGCGTCGACATAGAAACCCGCGCCCTTGCCGAAATCATAGGCTTCGTCGTCGGGCACGTCGTCGCCGCGCGGGCTGGTGTCGGGCGCGACGAAGATCACGCCATGCTCGGCGCAGGCGCGGCGATACTCGCCCTTTTCGGTGACGTTGGCGTGCGTGCAGGTCAGTCCGGACAGATACCAGAGCACCGGCAGCCGCGTGCCCGCTTCGTGGTCCGGCACGAACACCGAAAACGTCATCGGCGTGCCGGTGGCGGCCGAGGCGTGTTCGTACACGCCCTGGACGCCGCCGAACGCGCGATTGGTGGATTTGACGGTCAACGACACGCGATCAGCCCAGCCGGTGAAGCCCGCAGAGCTTGTTGCCGTCGGGATCGCGCAGATAGGCAAGATACAGTTTCATGCTGCTCCCTTCCCGCACGCCCGGATCCTCCTCGATCGCGGTGCCGCCGTTGGCGACGCCGGCGGCATGCCAGGCATCCGCCTGTTCAGGCGTTTCCATCGCGAAGCCGATCGTACCGCCATTCGCGTGACACGCCGGCTGGCCGTCGATCGGCGCCGTGACCATGAAGATGCCGCCATTGTGCAGATACATCAGCCGACCCTTGGGGTCGACGATCGCCGGCTTCCCGCCGACCGCGCCGAACAACGCGTCGTAGAATTTCTTCGATCGATCGAGGTCGTTGCTGCCGACCATCATGTGCGAAAACATGTCTTTTTCCTCCCCGGATGAAAGTGATTTTCAGAAGACCACGACGCTGCGGATGCTCTCGCCCGCATGCATCAGGTCGAATGCCTTGTTGATCTCGTCGAGCTTGAGGACGTGCGTGATCATCGGATCGATCGCGATCTTGCCCTGCATGTACCAGTCGACGATCTTGGGCACGTCGGTGCGACCTTTCGCGCCCCCGAACGCGGTGCCGCGCCAGTTGCGCCCAGTGACCAGCTGGAACGGACGCGTCGAGATTTCCTTGCCGGCCTCCGCCACCCCGATGATGATGCTGGTGCCCCAGCCGCGGTGGCACGCCTCGAGCGCGACGCGCATGACGTCGGTATTGCCGGTCGCGTCGAACGTGTAGTCGGCCCCACCATCGGTCAGCGCGACCAGATGCGCGACCAGATCGCCCTCCACCTTCTTCGGATTGACGAAGTCGGTCATGCCGAATCGGCGTCCCCATTCCTCCTTCGAATCGTTCACATCGACGCCGATAATCTTGTCGGCACCGACCATTTTTGCGCCCTGGATGACGTTGAGGCCGATTCCACCCAATCCGAACACGATTACATTGTCGCCGGCCTGGACCTTCGCGGTCTTCACCACGGCCCCTACGCCGGTGGTCACGCCACAGCCGATATAGCAGCTTGTCTGGAACGGTGCGTCCTCGCGAATCTTCGCTACCGCGATCTCCGGTAGGACCGTGAAGTTCGAAAAAGTAGAACAGCCCATATAATGAAAGATAGGCGTCCCTTTATACGAAAAGCGCGTCGTGCCGTCGGGCATCAAGCCCTTGCCCTGGGTCGCGCGGATCGCGGTGCAGAGATTGGTCTTGCCCGACAGGCAGCTTTTGCATTGCCGGCATTCGGGGGTGTAGAGCGGGATGACGTGGTCGCCGGGCTTGACGCTGGTCACGCCCGGACCGACCTCGCGCACGATCCCGGCGCCTTCATGCCCCAGGATCGACGGAAAAATCCCTTCAGAATCAAAGCCATCTAGCGTGTACGCGTCGGTATGGCAAATGCCGGTGGCCATGATCTCGACCAGGACTTCGCCCGCCTTGGGACCTTCCAGGTCGACCTCGACGATCTCCAGCGGTTTCTTCGCTTCGAATGCGACGGCGGCGCGGGTCTTCATCGGTATCGGCTCCCTGATTGTCGCGCCCGCTTCTAATCACTGGCGCGGCGGGGGCAACCTCCAGCATACCGTCAATTCGATCACCGTCCGTCGTGCCTGCGCGCGCGGTCGAAATTGGCCGCGTCGCCGCCGCGAATGCATGGCGCCGCACGCCGCCCGTCGAGCGTCGGCGGATTCGATATGGGCGCCTGCCATCTTCGCGCTCAGTCGACGCAAAGCAGCGCGCCGCAAGCGGCGGGTCACGTCATCCGCATGTCAAAAGTCGCTCCGAGCCCTATCCTAAGGCGTGACAAGCGCAAAAAGGCAGCGCACAAGAGGCGCGCGCTCCATGAGGCGTAACGAGTCTGGGGCCGGAACACCGGCCCAATGAACAGGAAGGAATGCAATGGCTACTGCACCCAAGACCGGCGGAATTCATGCGCCCGTCACCCCGTCGCCCGAACTGGGCGCGATTGTCGGGACGGCGCCGCTGCCGCGCAGCCAGGTGATCAGCAAGGTGTGGGACCACATCAAGAAGAACAATCTGCAGAACCCCGCCAACAAGCGCGAGATTCTGGCCGACGACAAGCTGAAGAAGGTCTTCGGCACCGACAAGGTCACGATGTTCGAGATGAACAAGCACATCTCCAAGCACGTCAAGGCGTAAGCCGGACCTCAAACCGAAAGGGCGCCGCGCGGGAGACCGCGCGACGCCCTTTTTATTGTCAGGAGCAAATCAGGCCGGGACAGGCTCCGCCGTCGTCACGATTTGAATGCCCGACGCATCGTCCAGCTTTCCTGCTCGCTCCGCCGCCGGCCGGGCACGGCACCGTTCGATATAGGCATCGATAGCCGCGCTCTCAGGGAAAGCGTGGCGCGCGAATGCCAGCGCGCTGCCGATCAACAAGTCTGCACCCGAAAAAGCATAGCCCATCACGTAAGGGCCGTCCGCCAGCGCCCGTTCCAGCCGAGCGACGACCGCATCGTAATTACGCTGCTTGTTCGGCGCGCCGACCAGTTCGCCCATCATTGCCGCGAACATCGCCGGCTCCATCTCGGCGGCGTACCAGGCGAGCCAGGTGAGATAGGCGCCACGTTCCGGCGCCCCGACGCGCGGCCCGAGGCCGGCTTGGGGAAATGCGTCGGTGAGATATTGCAGGATCGCGACCGATTCGGCGACCAAAGCGCCGTCATGTTCGATCGCGGGCACGCGCTTGTCCGGATGCGGATTGGCGGGATCGGGGACGCCCTCCCCCGTCATTGGCCGGAAGATCGACACCGGGCGGATCTCATACGGCGCGCCCACTTCCTCGAGTAGCCAGATGATGCGTGACGACCGCGATTGCGGGGCATGGTAGAGTGTGATCATGATAGCGGCTCCTTCGCTCGTAGCGGCGGCCCATCGCCGCTCCCGATGAAAAGGCTTGTAGGCGGACCCTGCTGACAGCATTCTGTCAGCAGGAGGTCGAAACCCATGCGTCGTGCCGATCGGCTGTTCCAGATCATCCAGATTCTGCGGCGATCGTCGCGCCCGATCACGGCGCAGGATATCGCCGAAGAACTCGAAGTCTCTCCGCGCACGGTCTATCGTGACGTCGCCGATCTGATCGGCCAGCGCGTGCCGATCCGCGGCGAAGCGGGTTTCGGTTATATTCTCGACGATGCGTTCGACATGCCGCCGCTCATGCTGACATCGGACGAGATCGAGGCGGCCGTGCTCGGCGCCCAATGGGTGGCCGGGCGCGGCGATCCGGCACTGGCCGCGGCCGCGCGCGACCTCATCGCCAAGATCACGTCCGTCGTGCCCGAACGGCTGCGCCCCTTCCTCGCCGATCCCTCCATCGGCACGCCGCCCCGATCAAAGGCGCCGCCCGACGCGATCGACCTGGGGATTGCCCGCACCTGGATTCGGGAAGGCCGCAAGATCCGCATCGACTATCGCGACGAACGCGGCCAGATCAGCGATCGCGTGATCTGGCCGGTAATCATCGGCTTCTTCGATCAGGCGCGCGTGATTGCCGCCTGGTGCGAACTGCGCGAGGATTTCCGCCACTTCCGCACCGACCGCGTCGTCGCGGCTCAGTTTCTCGACGAACGCTATCCCGCACGTCCGGGCGAATTGCGATCGCGCTGGAAGCGCGGGTTGGCGCAGGCGCATCATTCCTAGCGATGGTGAGGTGGTGGTCCCGGAGGGACTCGAACCCCCGACGCCCACTTTAGGAAAGTGGCGCTCTATCCGGCTGAGCTACGGAACCACGCCGGGTCTGGTACCGAGCGCGAGGGAAAGGGTCAATTGCAGGCTTCGGGGGGGACGACCGGAAAGGGCAAGGGCGCGACCGGAACACCGTCCTCGACCAATGCCTTGGCTTCCTCGATCGAGGCTTGACCATGGATCGGCGCATGATCCTCTTCGCCCGAATGCATCGCCCTCGCCCGCGATGCGAAGGCGGTGCCGACCCATTCGGAATTGGCCAGCGCCTGTTGCTGCGCCTTGGCCAGAGTCGCCATCGCCGCTTTCACGGCAGCGGGCGTGACTTCCGCCTGGCGATTGCCCTTGGCGGCGACGTTGGGCGCCATCACCGCTTTTTCCACCGCGCTGTTGCCGCACATCGGACAGCTGACCAGACCGCGCGTGCGCTGGTCGTCATAGTCCGACGACGAGCCGAACCAGGCCTCGAACACATGGCCGCTACCGCATTTGAGGTCGAATACGATCATGCCAACACCACCTCGGGAATGGCTCGGCGGTGCTTGAGCGCGGGCACTCGCGTGCGCACATCTTGCTGCAGGACCGGATCGATCTCGGCAAAACCGAGTCCTGGCGCCTCTCCCATATCTAATAGTACCTCGCCCCAAGGGTCGATCACCAGCGAATGGCCATAGGTCGCGCGGCCATCCTCGTGCACGCCAGTCTGTGCTGCTGCGACCACGAAGCAGGCGCCCTCGATCGCTCGCGCGCGCAACAGCACGTGCCAGTGCGCCGCACCGGTCGGCCGAGTGAACGCCGCCGGCATGGCGAGGATCGTCGCCCCGGCATTGGTCAGCGCGCGGTAAAGGTCCGGGAAGCGCATGTCGTAGCAGATCGACATACCCAGGCGCCCGACGGGGGTCGCCACCACCACGGCACCTTCGCCCGGAGTGTAAGAAGCGGATTCGCGCCAGCTCTCACCGGTCGGCAGGTCGACGTCGAACATGTGCAGCTTGTCGTATCGTGCCCGAATCTCGCCGCCCGCATCGATCACGAAGCCGCGATTGGCCAATTTGCTATCGTCGCGTCGGATCAGCAGCGACCCGATATGCACCCAGATACCGTGCTGCGAGGCCGCCGCACGAACCGCCGCCAGCACAGGGTCGTCCGCTTCGCCGAACAGGTTCGGCGCAGCGCGCTCCCGGTTGCGGTCGACCAGCCCGGACACTTCAGGCGTGAACAGCATCATCGCGCCACCTGCCGCGGCGTCCGCCACGGCATCGACCATAGTCGCTCGATTGGCGGCGGGGTGGATCCCGCTCGTCATCTGCAGGACGGCGATCTTGCCGGAGATGGTCATGCTGCAAGCAGCGGGTCGAGCCCTCCCCGCGCATCGAGCGCGGCGAGATCGTCCGATCCGCCGATATGCTTTCCGTCGATGAATATCTGGGGCATCGTCATGCGACCGCCCGAGCGATCGACCATCTCGGCCTTTTTGGGGCCACCCATCGTGACATCATATTCGATCGGCTCGACGCCCTTGGACGCGAGCAACTTCATCGCTCGCACGCAATAGGGGCACCACGCCTTGGTGTAGATTTCTACCTTCGCCATAGTCCGAGAGAGGTGGAGAGCGTCGCGCGGCTTGTCAATCGGAGGTCTCGCCGACGACGCGGGCCCAGCACAGGATGGTGACCTTGCCGGCGCCCGCCTTCAGCAGCGCGCGCGTGCAGGCATCCGCCGTGGCGCCGCTGGTATAGACGTCGTCGACCAGCACGACATGCCCCTCCTCTATCCGGCGTTCGACCGCGAACGCAGCCCGAACTGCATCGCGGCGCTGGCGCGGATTCATCCCGCGCAGCGCAGGCGTTCGCTTCGTCCGGCGTAACAGCATAGGATCATGCGCGATGCCGCTCGCCGCGGATAAGGCATCGGCGATCAGCGCGGCCTGGTTATATCCCCTGCTCCACAACCGCCAGCGATGTAGCGGAACCGGTACCAGCAGGGTTGCGTCCGACGGCATGTGCCGCGCCAACAGGCGCGCCGCCGTCGTCGCGAAGGCGAGCCGGCCGCCATATTTGAGCCGCAGCGCGACAGTCTTCGCCACCGGGCCGTAAGCGACGGCGGCACGCGCGCCGGCATGAGCCGGCGGATTGGCGAGGCACGCGCCGCATTGCGCGTCGGGTCCGCGATCGACCTCGAACGGCGTGCAGCAGGTCGCGCACCACGGCGCACCCAGCAGATCGAGCGAATCCCAGCACGCCGCGCAGAAATTGTGGTCGCCCCGCACCACCGCGCCGCATCCCGGACAGCGCGGCGGCAGCGCCAGCGACACGGTATCCGCGAAGACTTGCTTGACCCCCATCGCGCTCTTGTCGCGCGGTCGCCGCGACGGCACAAGCGCGACCGATGGACTCTCCCGAAATCTTCGATCGCACCGCACGGCGACTGCGCCGCGACCGTGCCGCGCCGATCTATGCCGATCACGATTTCCTCCGCGCGGCGATGCTCGACGGAATCGCCGAGCGGCTGGAGGGGGTGAAGCGGACCTTCGCCGACACGTTGGATCTTGGATGCTTCGACGGCGCATTCGTGCCGCCGCCGAACACCGCGGTTACGCGGATCGATGCGGGCCGTCTGTTCGCCGCGCAAGCGGGTGGCATCCAGGCGGACGAGGATCGATTGCCGGTCGAACCGGAAAGCTTCGACCTGGTCGTGTCCGCGGGCGTGCTCGACAGCGTCAATGACGTGCCCGGCGCGCTGGCGCAGATCAGGCGCGCGCTCAGGCCAGACGGCCTGTTTCTGGGCGCGTTCGTCGGCGGCACATCCCTGCCGGTGATGCGCGCCTGCTTTCTTCATGCCGAAGCCGATCGCCCTGCCGCCCGCTTCCATCCGATGATCGACGTGCGGTCGGCGGGCGATCTGCTGGTTCGCGCCGGCTTTGCCTTACCGGTTGCCGACAGCGAAACGCTCAGCGTTCGCTATTCCGACCTGTTCCGCCTGATCGGCGACCTGCGCGGCATGGCGGCGACCAATGTGCTGGGCGGACGCACACCGCTCGCCCGGACCGCGCTGGCTGCCGCCGCCGCTGCTTTTGCCGAACGCGCCGAGCCCGATGGCCGCACGACGGAGCGATTCGACCTGATCTTCCTGACCGGTTGGGCACCTTCGCCCGACCAGCCCAAGCCGGCTCGGCGCGGCAGTGCCACCGTCTCGCTAGCCGCGGCGCTCGGCCGCAAGGATTGATACGAACGGGCGGTCGGCAGCCGGCATGTCGTAATTCGCCAGCGTGTCGGGCTCGACCCAGCGGATCGCGGCGGCGTCGAGCGCGCGGGGCTCGCCCTGCCATGAGCCGCATCGGTAAAGTAACAGGAGCAGATGCCGTGTTCCTCTATCGACGCTGCTAAACGTCAATGGCTCGAGTTGCTCGGGCACGACAGTCACACCAAGTTCCTCGTGCAGTTCGCGCACCAGCGCCGCCTCAGGAGACTCGCCGGGTTCGATCTTGCCGCCGGGGAATTCCCACAGGCCGCCATGCTCCTTGTCGAACGGACGTTGCGCGATCAGCACGCGGCCTTGGGCGTCGGTCAGCGCCACGGCAACGACGGGCAACAAGTCCATTTGGCGCCGTCCCTTTGCGCTGTTGGTCATTCGTTAACGAAACGTACCTACCATTCCCGTCTAGATTGGGGAGCCGTACGCGGCAAAAAAGCGATGATCCATGTCCTACGCCAACTGGCCAGGAGTCGAAGAGGCGCGACCGCCGTCGAGTACGGGCTGATCCTGTCGCTGGTCGTTCTGACGATGCTCGCCGCCTTGCAAGGGCTGGCCAGCACGACAACCGGCATGTGGAACAACGTGTCGGACAAGGTCCAGAATCCGCATTGATGGGGACATCCGGAACAATCCGTTCCGGCTTTAAGCTTTTCTCAACCGCCCTGCCCTACTGATTCGGACTGCTGGACGGGGGCATATCCTGGTTCAGCCGGGTGACTGAAGTAGTTCGAACCACTGGAGACCGGATATGAAGACCGTTCGCAAGATTTTCACCAACAAGAAGGGTGCCACCGCCATCGAGTACGGCCTGATCGCCGCGCTCATCGCCGTCGCCGCGATTGCCGCGATGCAGGGCCTGGGCAACCAGCTGAAGACCACGTTCACCAACGTGTCGTCGAACATGAAGGCTTCGTAAGCTCCAACGCTTACAGCCGAAAAGCGGGGCGGCGGAACTTCGGTTCCGCCGCCCTTTCTTTGTTTCCTCTCCTATTGGAAGAGGAAGGGGCCCGCTCGCGCAGCGAGTGGGAAGGTGAGGGTCGAGTGGAGCGACAAGCGCCTACCCTCACCCTTCCGCCGCGCAACGCGCGGCTCCCTCCCTCTCCCAATGGGAGAGGGATTTTAAAGCCGGCCCATCGCCAGGAACTTGTCGCGACGGTCGCGGCGCAAGTCGTCGGGACCGAGATTGTGCAGCCCGCTCAGCGCGTCAGCCATCGCGTCGCCCAGTGCCGCTATCGCCGTGTCGGGGTCGCGATGCGCGCCGCCTAGCGGCTCGGACACGATCGTGTCGATCACGCCCAGCCCTTTCAGGTCCTGCGCGGTGACCTTCATCGCCTCGGCGGCGTCGGGCGCCTTGTCGGCCGTGCGCCACAGAATTGAGGCGCAGCCTTCGGGTGAGATCACCGAATAGACGGCGTGTTCGAACATCAGCACGCGATTGCCCGCCGCGAGCGCGATCGCGCCGCCCGACCCGCCCTCGCCGACCACCGCGGCGACCATCGGCACGCCAAGCTTCAGGCACGCCTCCGTCGAGCGGGCAATGGCTTCGGCCTGGCCGCGCTCCTCGGCCTGGACGCCGGGGAAGGCGCCCGACGTGTCGACCAAAGTCAGCACCGGCAGCCCGAACCGGTCGGCGAGTTCCATCAAACGGATCGCCTTGCGATAGCCTTCGGGCTTGCCCATGCCGAAATTATGCTTGAGCCGGCTGGCGGTATCGTTGCCCTTTTCGTGGCCGATCACCATCACCTTCTGGCCGCGGAACGTCGCGAAACCGCCCAGGATCGCCTGGTCGTCGGCAAAGGCGCGGTCGCCGGCCAGCGGCATGAAATCCTCGAACAGCCCGGCGACATAATCCCCGAAATGCGGCCGATCCGGATGGCGCGCGACCTGCGTCTTCTGCCACGGCGTCAGCTTGGCATAAGTCGCCTTCAGCAACGCGTCCGACTTGGCCTGCAGCCGCTTGACCTCGGAATCGATGTCGATCGCGCCGTCCGAAGCGGTGTCGCGAAGTTCGTCGATCCGACCCTGCAACTCAGCGATCGGCTTCTCGAATTCAAGGAAGGTAGCCATGGCCGGGCGGGTTAGGCCCGCCTCGGGGCAACGTCAACGAGCGGGTGACGGGTGTTGACCAACTCGATCAGCCGTTTGCTGTCGACATGCGTGTAGATTTCGGTCGTCGCGATATCGGCATGCCCCAGCATCGCCTGGAGCGCGCGCAGGTCCGCGCCCCCTTCCAGCAAGTGGGTGGCGAAGGCGTGGCGCAGCACGTGCGGGCTGATGCGGTCGGGAGGAATGCCGGCATCGGCCGCCAACGCCTTGATCAACTGATAGAGGCGGACGCGCGACAGATGCCCTTTACCCGAGGGAAACAGCCATGGCCTGTCGCTCTCGAGATGTGCGCGCCACGCCGCGACGGCAGCGCGCGCGCGGTCGGAAATCGGCGCCAGCCGCTCTCGGCCGCCTTTGCCCTTCAGGATGATATAAGGCCGGTCGGGCTGGATGGCGTTGCGCGGCAGCGATACGAGTTCGGTCGCGCGCAGCCCCGATCCGTAGAGCAATTCGATCAGCGCCGAGAGACGCAGGTCGTTGGGATCGGGCGGAACGCGCGCTTGCCGCTCGGCGATCGCGGCGAACAGGCGGTCGATATCCTGATGGCTCAGCACCTTGGGCAGGGGTCGCCGTGCGCCCGGCCGCGGCAAGGCGCCGCCGGGATCGTCGGCGCGATGGCCTTCATCGGCCAGGAAGGCAAAGAATCGACGCAACGCGGCCGCCTTGCGCGCGACGGTCGCGTGCGAAAGGTCGCGCCAGCCGTTGCCAAGTCGTTCGACGTCCTTCACGTCCGCGGAGGCCAATCGCCCGTTCAGCGCTTCTGAGGCCAGCCGCAAGTCGCTGGCATAGGCCGCGACCGTGTTCTTGGCGACGCCGGCCTCCGCGACCAGCATTTCGAGGAACCGCTCGATCAGCGCATGATCCTGAAGGTCGGTCGCGGCCATCAGGCCCGCGTCACGGCCTCGGCCGCGACCATCCGCGCGGTGCTGCCCAGTCCCACGACCCGCAATGCGTTGACGATGTGGAATACTGCCGCCGGCGATACGCCGCGCCAGTCCTGCGTCTGCAAACCGACCGCGCTCAGCACCAGCACTTCACCCGGATGGCGCTGCGCCGCGGCGCGATCGATCGCACGAGTCCAGCTATTGCCGCCTTGCACGTCCGCTCCATAGCTTTGCGCCACTGCCGGATCGAGCCTGGCGAGCCCGGCAAGCGCGGCCGCGAACATCCGCTGTTTGGTCGCATCGGCCGAAAAAGCGCCGACTTCGCCCGAACCATAGCGCGCGTTGCTGTCGGGATCGGATACCAGGATCAGCGCCCACCCCAGGCTGCCCCGCGCCACGGCATTGCGCCATCGCGCTGCCGAGCGATCGAGGCCGGCGCTGAGCATCGAGGCGATCAGCTGGTCGCTGCCGTCGGTCTTGGTCGCGACCGGAATGCGCTTGGCCGCCCGCGCCGTCAGCACCAACCGGCCATAGCCGGCAAGGCCGTTGCTATTCTGGCCCCAGAGTCCCCGCAGCGCACCCAGGCGCGCATCGCGCGATTCGCCCGTGTAGGCGTTACGCAAATCGCTGGCGACGCCGTTGGCCGGATTGCCCTGATCGTCGCCCGCATCGATCAGGCCGTAGAGATCGACCAAGGCGAGGTTGGAGAGAATGCCCTGAGCCGCCGCCTGATCGGCGAATTGCGACCGCTCGACCGGTGTTTCCTGCGGCGCCAGCACCTGCCAATAGCGCATCTGCGGGCCGGTGCCCTCGAACAGCGCATCGGGAATTTTTTCGCCCGCGGCCATTGCCAGGCCATAGCGCCACGAATTGATATTGGTGACGCCGTCCCATTCGATCACCACGTCGCCCTTGTTCGACCCGCGGCCGGCAATCTTCTGCGCGAGCGCCAAGTCGACACCGGCGGCGACGCGCTTGGCTTGGTTCATCAATGGCGTCGCCTGGCTCGGAGCCGAGGATAGAGCGGCGCACATTGCGCGCGCCAGCACCCAGGCCGGCTCGCTCGATACCTTGATGGCGTCGTTGGCCAACGGACACATCGCGCCGACATCGCCGGTTGCCAGCGCTGCCTGCATCGCGACCTGATAAAGTTTCGGCGTATAATCCTGCGGATCGACCGACTGCACCATCGCGCGCGCACCGACCGATTCGCCCATGCGCAGCAGCAGCCAGGCGCGCTCGGCGGCGAAATCCGCACCGTTGACGTTGCGTGGCGTACTGATCGGCTGCAACAACAAGCGGCGCAGCGCGATCGATACCCAGCGCGAGGCGATCGGTGCGCGCGTATCGCGCATCAGCCGTTCGATATAGCGCCCATCGGCATTGCCGAAGGCCGCGGGATTCAACATCCGCTCGGCCGTCGGCAAAATGCCGATCATCGCCAGATTGCGGCGTGACGATTCGGGCAAGGTGTAATGCACCTGGCCGGGTGTCGCCGCAGGCGTCGGTGCCGCGATTGGCAGGCCGGTCAGCGGATCGGTCGCGGCTGGCGCGGGCAGCGGCAACGCCGGAGCCGTCGGGTTCGCGGTCGGCGCTGCGCTAACGGCGGGAGGTGTCGTTGGCGCGGCCGTGGGCGCCGGAGTTGATGCCGG
Source organism: Sphingomonas sp. (assembly GCF_024508665.1). Lineage (GTDB taxonomy): Bacteria > Pseudomonadota > Alphaproteobacteria > Sphingomonadales > Sphingomonadaceae > Sphingomonas. The sequence goes on along the minus strand of NZ_JANINP010000007.1, from coordinate 1,199,108 downwards.
CGCAGGAGTCTGGGGACGCGGCGATGGACGCGGCGCGGGAGCAGGCGCGACCGGCTGGTCGAACCCTGGCGGCAGGATCGATTCGGGTTTCTTCTGCGCAAGCGCGGCGCCGCCTGCGGCGACCAGCGCTATCGCCAGCGCCGACGCGCCAACGCTAGCCTTGGAGATTCGCAAGCGAGACAGCCTTTTCCACCCGTGTCTGCTGCGTCTCGTGCGCCCGGTTCGACAGGAAGAACATTCCCCCTACCAGAACCACCAACACGACGATCAGCACCACCAACATTCGCGACATGCGACAATAACCTTTACACTCTTTCGGCGCTCAAACTGGCACGCCGCCCGGCTCGCCGCTTGTGCCCGAGCGTGCGGTGCGCTGTATAGCCCCCAAACCCATGTTGCAAAGCGCTCCTCCCTTTCTTTCTTGGACCGGCAAGCCGATCGTGCTCGTCGGATTGATGGGCGTCGGCAAGTCGACCGTCGGCCGCCGCCTCGCGGCGCGACTGCATTTGCCCTTCGTCGATGCCGATACCGAAATCGAGGAAGCCGCCGGCATGACGGTCAGCGAGATTTTCGAGAAATTCGGTGAAGCGTATTTCCGCGACGGCGAACGGCGCGTCATCGCCCGGCTGGTCGACGGCAAACCCAAGGTGATCGCGACCGGCGGCGGCGCATTCATCAACGACGAAACGCGCGCGCTGATCCTCGACCAATCGATCGCGATCTGGCTCGATGCGCCGACCAGGATCCTGGCCGAGCGCGTCGGCCGCCGCGATACGCGTCCCTTGCTGCGCAACCGTAACCCGCGCGAGGTGCTCGACGAACTCGCCGCCGTCCGCAATCCGATCTATGCCCAGGCTCCGATTCGCATCGCCAGCGACCAGGCGCCGCACGAATCGGCCGTCAACGCCATCCTGAAAGCCCTCGGCCTGTGACCATCGTCCCCGTTTCGCTCGGTTCGCGCAGCTACGATATCGTGATCGAGCGTGGTCTGCTCGGCCGCGCGGCAGCGCATTTGCTGCCCCTGTCGCGCGGCAGGTCGATGGCGATCGTCAGCGACGCGAATGTCGCGCCGCATCTGGCGACGCTGCAGGCCACGCTCGCCGCCGCCGGCGTCGCGAGCGAGGCGATCGTGCTGCCCCCCGGCGAAAGCACCAAGAGCTGGGCCCAACTCGAAGCCCTGACCGACCGGCTGCTCGCGCACGGCGTCGAGCGTGGTGACCATGTCATCGCCTTGGGCGGTGGCGTGATCGGCGACCTGGTCGGGTTCGCCTGTTCGATCGTCAAGCGCGGGTGCGGCTTCGTTCAGATCCCGACGACCCTGCTTGCCCAGGTCGACAGTTCGGTCGGCGGCAAGACCGCGATCAATACGCGCGCCGGCAAGAATCTGATCGGCGCGTTCCACCAGCCCGGTTTAGTGCTGATCGATCCCGACGTGCTCGACACCTTGCCCGCCCGCGAGACGCGCGCCGGTTACGCCGAAGTCGTCAAATACGGCCTGATCGACGATTTTGCCTTCTTCGAATGGTGCGAGGCGAATGGCGACAAGCTGCTCGCCGGCGATCCCGAGGCGCGCGAATATGCCATCGCGCATTCGGTCGCCGCCAAGGCGCGGATCGTTGCCGAGGACGAACGCGAGACGACCGGCAAGCGCGCCTTGCTCAATCTCGGCCATACGTTCGGACATGCACTGGAAGCGGAAACAGGATTTTCCGATCGTTTGCTCCATGGCGAAGGCGTCGCGGCGGGTATGGCTCTGGCCTTCGCCTATTCGGCGCGGCGCGGCCTGTGTCCGGGTCAGGATGCCGAGCGCGTCGCGGCGCATCTGCGCGCGGTCCGCCTCCCTGACGGGGTCAAGGCCGCCGGAATAACGGCTAGCGGCGCGACATTGGTCGACCATATGCGCCACGACAAGAAGATGGACGCGGGCACCCTGCCTTTCCTGCTCGCGCGCGGCATCGGCCGGACCTATCTCGACCATTCGGTCGATCTCGCCGATGTCGAGGCGTTCCTCGACGAGCAGCGGTGACCAGAAAGCATCTATTTCGTGTGGCGCTGCTGGCGCTGGGATGCATGGTTTATCTGCCGGCGATGATCCTGATGACCATTCAGGTGGCGGGGCCGACCGACCTCCAGGCATTATTCGACTGGTTGGCCGGTCGATGCGCAGGCGATTGCAACGGTTGGAACGTGCTGGCGACGGCGATCCAGATCGCGCCGATCATCGTCACCGGCCCCGTGCTACTGTGGATCGGGATTATCTGGATTCGCCGCAGCCGGCGTTCCGATCGCGAGGCCGAAGCGATCGCCGGCGAGTTCGCGACGGCGCCTGATCGCGTGTCGCCGCACGCGATCGAGGAGGACGAGGATCGCTATCTGTACCGCGACCGCCAGGGGCGGCTTCGCCCGGTTTATGCCCCCCCTGCTCCCTCACCAAAGCTCGATACAGGAGGCTGATTTCCGGATATCGCCGCGGTCATGACTTAAGGAGGGTTCGATGCTTTTGACGAGCTTGCTCGCACTTGCCGGCACCGACGCCGGGTTGGCGCCATCAGGGAAATGGACAGTCGATTATCGTGCCGACAAGTGCGTCGCATCGCGCCCATTCGGTGCCGAACCCGCCACCTATATAGCGCTCCAGCCGTACGTATCGCTGGATGTCATAGGCGCAAAGCTGATCCTCGTGGCACCGAATATCGAAGGAAGTGGTGTCAGGAACGGAACAGCTAAAATCTCGCTGCAACCTGCTAGCACCGAAAAGACGCTCGGATATGTCAGCCGCGACTCCCAACTTGATGGGGCTCGAAGTTACGAAATGTCGTTGGACGCAGGCACGATGGCTCAGATCGGGCAGGCGACAAGCTTGGCGATCACTGCCGGAAAGGAAGAGGTAACACTGGAGACGGGAAAGCTTCAACCGGTGATCGACGCTGCGGAGAAGTGCAACGATGACCTTATGCGAAGCTGGGGCGTCGATCCGGCTGCGAGGGCGGCACCGTTAGGCAACCCTGGCCAGTGGTTTACTGATGATGACTATCCCCCGGCAGCAGCCCGACGGCATGTGCAAGGAAACGCCACTATCGTCCTTACTGTCGACCCCAACGGCGAGGTAAAAGGATGCCGCATCGTGGCCACTACGGGCGACGCAGATCTGGACAAGGGAACCTGTGACGTGGCGCGGGCACATGCCCGTTATGTTCGCAAGGATGGGGCAGATCGTTTTTCGGTTCTCGCAGTCCATTGGTCGCTGTAGGATCAGCGATCGCCCCTATCACGCGCTGCTTTTCGCCACGCTCCACGCCAGCCATAACCAGCCGCCGATCAGCGCGAGGCCTCCGATCGGCGTGATCGCGCCAAACCAGCGCGGGGCGCCGACCGCCATCAGGTAGAGTGTGCCGGCGAAGATCAATCCGCCGATCACGAACAGCGCGGCAGGTCCTTTCGCTGCCATCTTCAACGCCACCAACGCGGCAACTGCGTGAACCAGCTGATATTGGCCGCCGGTCTTCAGCCACTCGGCCGCCTGCCCGGTCGCGCCGTGCGCACCGAAGGCGCCCGCCCCGACCGCCAGCGCGCCCGACAAAGTGGCCAGGATCGCAATCCAGTTCATGGTTCCTGCCCTCGCCCCAGTTCCTCCGCGCCGACCGGCTCGGACGCGGCGTCGGCGTCGGCCGCGAGTTCGCGCCGGGTCGCGGCGAAAATCTCCTCGCGCTCGTCGCTGGTGATGATGCGGTCGCGCGCGGCGCGCAGATCGCCGGTTTCATATTGGAGCTTCAGCCGCTCCTTGTCGCGCGCACGGTACATGTCCTCGGCGAGGTCGGCTTCGGCCGGATCGATGTCGATCGCATTCATCGCCATCCGCCCCATCTTGATCGCCGATTCCATCACTTCGCGAACCACGCCGGCGATCGGCGAGCCCTTGAGTTTGATCAGCGCCCGCCGGTCGTAGGTGCGCGCGAATATGGCGGCCTTGGGAAATGCCTCGTGCACACCCTCGATCAGGTCGGCGTCCAACTGGTCGCCATCGATACAGAACAGGATCAGTTCCGCCTCATGCGCGCCGGCCTGGCGCAAGAGATCGAGCCGCGTGCCGTCGCCATAATAGACCTTGGCGCCGAATTCGGCGGCGACGTCGATCATCTCGATATCGGTATCGATCAGCGTGACCGGTATGCCGGCGGCGATCAGCATCTGCGCCACGGTCTGGCCAAATCGGCCATAGCCGACGATCAGCGCATTGGCGCCGTCGGCGCGCGGCCCTTCGCGGTCGCCGGTAACCTGGGGCGCTTCCCGGAATCGCGCGGTCACCATCATCAGGAACGGCGTCGTCGCCATCGACAGGGTGACCACCGCGCTGAAGATGCTGACCGCAGCGGGCTCGATCAGGAACGCGCGCTGTGCCTGGGCGAACAGCACGAAGCCGAACTCGCCGCCCTGGCTCAGCAACAATCCGAGCGCCAGCGCACCGCGCCAGTTCATTCGGAACGCCATGCCGATCGCGAAGATGATCGCTCCCTTGGTCGCGATCAGCGCCAGCGCCATGCCGATCACGAAGAACGGGCGCTCGGCGATGATATGCAGGTCGAGCAACATGCCGACCGCGAGGAAGAACAATCCGAGCAGGATCGAGCGGAACGGCTCCACGTCTGCTTCCAGCTCGTGGCGGTACGGCGAATCGGCCAGCATCACGCCCGCGACGAACGCGCCCAAAGCGGTCGACAAATGCAGATATTCCATCACCGCTGCCGATGCGGTGACAGTGAACAGGGCGGCGAACACGAACATTTCGCGCTCGCCGAGATTGCCGATCACGCGGAACATCGGCCGCAGCAGGTACCGGCCCGCCAGCACCAGTCCGGTAATCGCCAGGACGGTATAGATGAACAGTAGATAGCCCGGCGGACCCTGCTGATCCGCGGGATTGCGCGACAGGATCGTGACCAGCGTGATCAAAGGCACGATCGACAGGTCCTGGAACAGCAGCACCGCGAACGCGCGTTCGCCGAACGGCGTGCGCAGCCGCCCGGCCGACTGCAGCATCGGCAGCACCTGCGCGGTCGAGGACAGGGCCAGCGGCAGGCCCAGGACCAACGCGGCTTGCCATGAGAAGCCGACGACGCCGTGAACGATCAAGGCCACCGCTGCGCCGCACGTCAGTACCTGGATCAGACCGATCGCGAAGATGTCCTGTTTCATCTTCCACAGGCGCGACAAATTGAGCTCGAGGCCGACGATGAACAGCAGGAGTGTGATTCCGAGCTCGGCTACACTGATCTTTCCTTGTGCATCGCCGATCAGGTTGAGCGCCTGTGGCCCGATCAGCGCACCCGCGACCAGGAAGCCCAGGGTCGCGCCCAGGCCGAGACGGCGAAACAACAGGACGAACACCATCCCGACGCCGAGCATGACGACGCCGTCGCGGAGCATCGAAGCGCCGTGCATCAGGCGTCGTTTCCGGTCGTTGACGTCGCGGCAATCGCCGCCGCCTCCGCCGCGGCTTCAAACGCCAGGCGGATCGACGGATGGCGCGCGGTGACGGTCAGCGCAGGGATGAAGATGTCGAGATCGGGCCAACTCGGCGCCTGACCTTCTCCCGCCAGCCAGGCCGTAAGCTCGTCGCGCGCCGTTGCGAGTTCGGCCGGGGTCTTGCCGAGGATGTTCGCGGCGAGCAGCGAGGACGATGCCTGGCCCAGCGCGCAGGCACGCACCAGCATCCCGACTTCGATGACACGGCCATCGACCAGATTGACGTCGACCGTCACTCGGCTGCCGCAAATCGGCGAGCGCTTCTCGCTCGACCCCATCGGCTCGGTAAGGCGCTGATGATGCGGAATCGACGCTGCGAGCCGCAGGATTTCAGTGTTGTAGAGCGGCGCGTTCATCCTGACCGCCATGTAAGCGAGCGTAACGAAAAGCGCGACCCCTTCGACGAATTAGGATGCGATCCTAATGCGCGGGTCGTGAACGATGCGGTCCGGCCTTGCTGGTCTTCTTTGGGGCCGGTGCATCGGCCGGATTCCCGGCATCCGCAGCATCGTCGGCGTTGGTAGTAAAGTCGCTGGCATTATCGCTGCTGAAGATCGGCTGCCCCTTGCGGCGCTTGGCGACGAAATCGGCGACGAATGCGCTGGTCGCATTGAGCAAGGGATAGGTTCGCGACTTGGTCAACCAGGACGGACGCAGCTTCGGCCCACCATCGATTGTGTCGTAGACCAACACCAGCAACAGGAAAGCGAGACTGGCGAGGATCAAGCCCTTGAGCGCGCCGAATCCGAACCCCATCGCGCGATCGAGCGGCCCCAGGATCGATTGCTTGGTACGCCTCCCCATGGCTCGCGCCAGCATGCGTCCACCGAAATAGGCGATGCCCGCGATCAACGCGAAGGCGAGAATGGCGGCACCCGAACTCGTCCCGACGATCCCGGTCAGCGCCGCGGTCACGGGCGTGTGCAACGCCTTCAGCGCGAGCACCACCAGCACCCAGGCAAGCAGCGACAGCACTTCGGTCACGAAACCGCGCCACCAGCCGAGCGCCGCGGCCGCGCCGACGCCCAGAAGGACGGCGATATCTAATCCAGTCAGCCCCATACCCGGCCCGACAGCTAGCCCCGACCCAGCATATGGTCAACGAGCTGACCCAGCGTTCGGAAACCACTGATCTTGATTTCATTCTCGCTCTTGGTCGCGGCCGGTCCCAGCGCGCGGTCGAAGCCCAGCTTGGCGGCTTCCTTCATCCGGAGCGGCGCATGCGCGACGGGACGGACTTCGCCCGACAGCGCGATCTCCCCGAACGCGACCGCATCGGCGGGCACCGGCCGCTCGCTCAGTGCCGAAATCAGCGCCGCCGCGACGGCAAGGTCCGCCGCCGGATCCTGCACTCGATAGCCGCCGGCGATGTTGAGATAGACTTCGCAGGTCGAGAAGCTGAGCCCGCATCTGGCTTCAAGCACCGCCAGGATCATCGCCAACCGGCCCGAATCCCAGCCCACGACCGCGCGCCGCGGCGTCGCACCCGAAGCGAGCCGGACGACCAGCGCCTGGATCTCGACCAATACCGGCCGCGTGCCCTCAAGCGCCGGGAATACCGTCGCGCCCGTCATCCCCTCCTCGCGATGAGTCAGGAACAATGCCGAGGGATTGGAGACCTCGTTCAGTCCCGATGTCTCCATCGAGAAGACGCCGATCTCGTCCGTGGCGCCGAAACGGTTCTTGATCGCGCGCAGGATGCGATATTGGTGACTGCGCTCGCCTTCGAAGCTGAGCACGGTATCGACCATATGCTCGAGCACGCGCGGCCCGGCGATCGAGCCGTCCTTGGTGACATGCCCGACCAGCACCAATGCGCTGCCGCGTTCCTTGGCGAAGCGAATCAATTCCTGCGCCGACGCGCGCACCTGGCTGACCGTACCCGGCGCGCCCTCGATCAGGTCCGAATGCATGGTCTGGATTGAATCGATCACCAGCAATGCCGGCCGCTGGCCCTGACCCAAAGTCGTCAGGATATCGCGAGTCGAGGTCGCCGCACCGAGTTCGACCGGGGCATCGCCCAGCCCCAGCCGCCGCGCTCGCAACCGCACCTGGTCCGCCGCCTCTTCTCCCGAGACATAGACGACACGCTCGCCACGCCGCGCCAGGCACGCCGCCGCCTGCAGCAGCAACGTCGATTTGCCGATCCCCGGATCGCCGCCGATCAAGGTCGCCGACCCTTCGACGAACCCGCCGCCCAGCGCGCGGTCGAGCTCCGCGATCCCCGTCGCCAGGCGATCCGGCAGTTTCACTTCGGCATCGAGCCCGATCAGCGCGATCGCGCGCCCACCCGATTGCAGATTATGCTTGGCCTGGAACGGCGTGACGTTGCCACCGACCTCCTCGACCAGGGTGTTCCATTCGCTGCAGTCGACACACTGTCCCTGCCACCGGTTCGCGACCGATCCGCAAGCCTGACAGACGTAGCGCTTCTGGGGTTTGGCCATGGCGGATGTTTATCCGAAACGGAACGATTAGGGAACATCGATATCGGATAAATTGCCGCTTTCGCGCGATTTTAAGGAGCAAGGGTCGCGACCTCCTTTTTTGCCTGTCCGAATGGCGGCACAACCATAATGTGGCGGTAATCGACCTCACGCGTTTTCGGCTCGCGCAAAAAGAGGTGTTAATGCCTGGACTAAAATCGGTTGCGATCACGCGTGTGGCGGATTTGAGCGGAACATTCGTGTTCGCGGTAGAGGGCGGTCTCGTTGGACTGCAAGTCGGGCTCGACCCGGTGGGCGTTCTGGTCTTGGCATTTCTTACCGCATTGGGTGGCGGCCTGATACGCGACGTTCTTATCGGGTCCCTTCCACCTGCCGCCGTGAAGGACTGGCATTATGGTGCTACGGTCCTGATCGCGGCCGCGGCCGTATGGGGGCTGAACGCGTCCATCCTCGCCATCCCTGCCGAAATGATGATCATACTCGATGCCGCCGGTCTCTCCCTTGCCGCCATCGCGGGCACAGAGAAAGCCCTTGATCACGGCATACATCCTTTCGTCGCCTTGTTCATCGGTACCGTCAGCGGCGCTGGCGGAGGCACACTGCGCGATGTCGTTATCAACGAGGTCCCCCGCGTGCTGCGCACAGATATTTACGCCAGCGCCGCGACAGCGGCAGCGTGCATGATTATCGTTGCCCGCAAGCTTGGCCTACCGCCGAGACTAGCCGCAATCGGCGCAGGCGCTGCCTGTTTTGGCCTGAGGATCTTGGCCTACCGATATAATTTGCACCTGCCGACCGGCCGATGACCGAACGCAGCGATCGGCTTGCCGGCTCGCCGCGAAGGACGCGTGCCCGGATCGGAGCAATCCAGGCCTCGAAGCCACCACAAGGTCCTGGATCTTGTTGCAATTGCCGATAGCTTCCAGCACAAAATTCATTCGAAAATGGAAGGCCTTAACTCGACGAAGGGACAGACGATGCGCGCTTTATCCTTTTCGATCTTGGCGGCGGTAGGATTTTCGGGAATTGCCGTGACTGTAGCGCATGCAGATAAAAGAACGGACAAGAACAAGGCGCGTTGCGCAGACTATGGTTTCGAGCCGGGCACAGATGCATTCGCAAACTGCGTGATGCGGCTTTCGCTGGCTCAGGACAGACAGCAGCCGCCCGATCGAGATACGCTCCTGCGTATCTATAGAGACCGCAGCATGGCACGCAGAGGGGATGGTCGCTATCCGATCTGCACGGCCGCAATGATGGACAACGAACTCGATACGTCGATCAATAAATGGGTTGGCCCCAATTGCCAAATGGCCCCGGATTAACACGAGGCCAGCGGCTCCGGACGATAATGATGGCGCGTCGATGAGAGCTGGGCGTCTCTGCCGCCTTATCCTTAGCTTCCCGGCCGCGCCGGGATCGTCAGTCCCTTCTGCACCGCCGGCCGCGCCAGCCCGCGCTCCAACCACGCCCCGACATTCTTGAACGTGTCGAACTCGACGAGGTCGCGTGCTTCGTAGAAGCCGATCAGATTCCGCACCCAGCCCAGGGTGGCGATGTCGGCGATGGTATATTCGTCGCTCATGATCCAGGTGCGGCCATCCAGCCGCCGGTCGAGCACCCCGAGCAGCCGCTTGCTCTCGGCGACGTAGCGGTCGCGCGGACGCTTGTCCTCATAGTCCTTGCCGGCGAATTTGTTGAAGAAGCCGAGTTGGCCGAACATCGGCCCTACCCCGCCCATCTGCCACATCAGCCAGGCGATGGTTTCCCAGCGTCGGGCAGGATCGGCGGGGATGAACTTGCCGGTCTTGTCGGCAAGATAGAGCAGGATCGCGCCGGTTTCGAACAAGCCCATGGGTTTGCCGCCGGGCCCGTCGGGATCGATAATCGCCGGAATCTTGCCATTGGGGTTGAGGCTTTCGAATTCGGGCGATTTCTGATCGTCTTTGGCGAAATCAACCAGATGCGCCTCGTACGGTACGCCCAATTCCTCCAGCATGATCGTCACCTTGACCCCGTTGGGCGTTGGCAAGCCGTAATATTGGATGACGTTCGGATCGGCCGCCGGCCATTTCCTGGTGATGGGGAAGGACGATAGATCAGCCACGCGGCGCCTCCTCGAGTTGCGATTGCGAGTAGATAGGCAAGCCGCCCCCGCGCCGCTATGGGCGGTGGCATGCAACCAAGCGATCTTCGTATCGCGCTGTTCAGCGGTAACTATAATTACACGCGGGATGGCGCCAATCAGGCGCTCAACCTGTTGGTCGGCCACCTGCTCGATCGCGGTGTGAAGGTGCGCGTCTATTCGCCGACCGTCGACGAGCCGGCCTTTGCGCCAACCGGAGACCTCGTGAGTGTGCCGGCGATCCCGATGCCGGCCGGCCGCGCCGAATACAAATTGGCTCGCGGCCTGCCGAAAAAGGTGCGCGCCGACCTTGAGGCGTTCGCCCCCAACCTCGTCCATGTTTCTGCGCCCGAAATCCTCGGCCATCGCGCGGTGACCTGGGCGCGGCGGCACGACATCGCCTCGGTCGCCTCTTTCCACACGCGGTTCGAAACCTATCCGCGCTATTATCGCATCGGGTTCGTCGAGCCGTTGCTGACCAGCATGCTGACCCGCTTCTACAATCGCGTCGACGAAGTGGTCGTGCCCTCTCCCTCGGTCGCCGAGCTGATCAAGTCGTGGGGCGTGACGGTGCCCGTCAGTATCTGGTCGCGCGGCGTCAATCACGAACGCTTCAATCCCGGCCGGCGCGACCTGGCCTGGCGCCGCTCGCTGGGCATCGCCGATGACGAGGTGGCGGTCGGCTTTCTCGGCCGGCTCGTGCTCGAAAAGGGTCTCGATATCTTTGCCGACGTGGTCAACGAGCTGACCAGGCGCGGCATCCGTCACAAGGTACTGGTGGTCGGTGACGGCCCTGCGCGCGACTGGTTCGCCGATCGCGTGCCCGACGCGGTATTCGCTGGCTTTCAGAGCGGTGACGATCTTGGCCGCGCTGTGGCCGGGATGGATGTGTTCTTCAATCCTTCCGTCACCGAGACGTTCGGAAATGTCACATCGGAAGCGATGGCGGCCGGCGTCGCGGTGGTCGCGGCGCGCGCGACCGGCGCGGTCGATCTGGTCGAAGAGGGGGTCAACGGCTTCCTGGTCCCGCCGCGCGACGTCAACGCCTATGCCGACGCCATTCAACGGCTGATCGAAGACGATTCGCTGCGCGCGTCGGCCGGCGCTTCGGGCCATGCCAAGGCACAGGCCTATGTCTGGGGCCCGGTCAACGAAGTGATGCTGCAGACTTATCTCGACGTGATGGCGCGTCGCGGCGCCTGACCACCCGGTTCGAGTCCCAGGTCGCGGCCGATCGCTTCGACATCGGCGCCCGCGGGTACCAGTCTCCAGGTGCCGGGCCGGCTGGTATCGACCAACGTCACCGCGCCTTTCGGACAGACGCCCAGGCATTTGACCTCGATCAGTCCGACCGGCGACTTGCGCCCCTTCTTCAGGCCAAAACGCTTGCGCAGCGCCTTGCCCAGGCTGGTCTTACCCTTGCGACCGAACCCGCCGCCGAGCTTCTTAGAGCATTTGGAGCAAACCAGAATCGCGCCCGACCAGCGACTCGCAAGCCCTCGTCCCAACGCGCCCAGCTCTTGATCGACTAGCTCGTCGGTCGCCACGCTCGGTTTTCCTCGGCGGCGCGCAAGACGTCATAGGCAGCCTGGATCGCCTGAAAGCGTTTCGCGGCCTCCTCGTCCCCCTGGCGCACGTCGGGATGCCATTCCTTGGCCAGCTTGCGCCAGGCCGCGCGGACCGCTTCGAAATCGGCGTCCGCATCGAGTTCGAGAACATCGAGCGCACGCATTTCGTCGCGCGACCGGCTGCCGTCGCCCGATCCGCCCCAGCCATAATGTCGCGATTCGGCATAGCCGTTCGCCGTCCGCGTTTCGGCGGCCTCGCGTTCGGCGGCTTCTTCCGCGCTCAGGCCCTCAAAATAATTCCAGCCGCGATTATACTCGGCAGCATGATCCTGGCAGAAATACCAGCGCTCGGGGCTGTTGGGGGATTTGGGCGCGGGGCAATTGCCCGGTTGATCGCATCCATGGCGATCGCACATCCGTACGCGAGTCGCCTCGCGAGTCGAGCCATAGCTGCCCCAGCGGGGAAAGCCCCAATTGTCGGATCGGGTCGGACGCGCCATGTGCGCGACATAGGCATTGGGCGTGCGAGCGCAAGCGCGCTCAGTTACGCATCGTGAACCTGACGCGCTGGGTAACGCCACCGCATCCTATCCCACCGTCGGGCCGAAACGCCTTTTCGTAACGCGCGGTCTTGAGCGTATCGTCGCCCGCCTTGGTGAAGATGAATGGCGGGTAGGAGACGACCGCGCGCTGGTTGATCGTCCGGCCATCGGCACCGACGTCGAATTGCACCGACACCCAGCCCTCGAAACCCCACATCTTGGCTTCGTCGGGAAAAGTCCCGCCAACACCGACCAGGCGGGGCGCCGAATCGATCAGCGAGCATTGTTCGGCGGTCGTGCCGGTCTGCGCATAGACGGCCTTGGCGGCAGCAAGGTCGCCGCGCTGGGTGAGGATCGACGCCTTGCGGATGAGCGCGCCGACTTTGAATCCATCCTCCGCGGGCAGCGCCGCGTCGGTGGCGACTTGGTCGAGCAACACCAGGCTGCGCTCCTTGTCGAACCCACGCGACGCGTCGGACATCATCAGCCGGAGTACCGCGCGAGCCTCTGGATCTTCGGCGTAGGGTCCGTTCGAAGCGGCGGCTTCGAGCATCCGGAAATAGCGCCGGCCACCCCAACTATCGGAATTCTTGCTCTGCCAACCCTTCAAGTCGGCGGACAGCCGCGCCATGGCCGGTGCCTTATTGGCCGTCAGGATCGCGGCCTCGCGCTGCGCCAACCTTGCGGCCTCCTCGATCTGCAGCACCGAATTGCGCGACAAAACGTGCAGGATCGGGACCAGGGCGAGAGCGTCGGCACCCTTAGCCTTTTCGAGATCGGCTAATTCCCTGCGCTCGTCGGCCAGCAAGGCCGCATCGGCGCCGTCGCGCTTCAACGGCGTATCGATGCCGCGTTCATCGAGCCATTTCGACAGCCTCTTGTCGAGATAATCGAGCAGCGACGGCTTGGGAAATTCGGTCGAACAGCGCAGTTCAACGCGTGCGCGGTAGCGAAAGAAAGCCGGAAGCGCTTTGACCTGCTCTGGCGTCCACGACCAGTTGCGCACCGCCCGGGCAAAGGGCAGCGCAACCTTGCCTCCGCGCGACGAATAAACGGGCGCGGCATAGCTGACCGCGCCATCGTCGGCGATCGAGAATTCCACAACCGCGGTGTCGTCGGGCCCAAGGTCCGAATCGCCGCCGCAATCGGGGGGCGTCATTTGCACCGCGGGGTCGAACGACCCGGACTGAACCCGCCCGGCACCGGTATAGGCCATATATTTGCGGGCATCGTCGCGGTCGCCCAGCATCATCGCCGCGATCGCGTAATTCGATCGCGCGGCGACATCGTTCAAGTCGGTTCTGCTGGTCAGTCCGCCGAGCAACTTGACCGCCTCTCCTGCGGCAGTCCGCGCGCCTGCGAAATCGCCGCGATTGAGCAGTAACTGGCTTTCCACGCGCTTGAGCGCCGCCCGCGAGACGTTTTCGACCGACTTGTCGGCGAGCCAGGGCTGGACGCGAGCGAGGTCGGCGACCGCCGCGTCGGAGTCGAAAAACGTCTCCGTTTCGACAATCCCGCGCAGCGCACCGAGATGCTCGATCGGCGTAATCGCCAATGCTTCGGCGCGGCGGTAATTATCGGCTGCGGTCGCATAGTCCAGCGACGCTTCGGCCACCTTGGCGAGCACATTATAGCCCTGGATGCGATCGTCGCGCAGCGCCGGCTCGGTTGCCGGCAGAACCTCGAGCGCGGCGCGCGTAGCTATCACCGCTTCGTCACGGCGATCGAGCCGATAGAGCGCGAGGCCCTTGCGCAACCGGACGATGGCCAGACTGCGCGGCTTGTTCGCGACGCGCGGTTCCAGTTTTTCCCAGGCGGCCAACGCGTCGACATACTTGCCGCTATCCTGCAGCACCGTGGCGGCGTCGAATGCCTGTTGAATGGTGAGCGGCGGCGCGGTGGTGTCCGCCAGTGCCAGCATCGGAACCATCGCAAGCACAGCCGCGCCGAGAAGCAATCCGCGCATAATTTCCCCCCGCTTTTGCCGCAGGTTAGCCGACATTCGATATCAGGAAAAGATGGCGGGAAACTGGACTTTTGATGGAAAAGGCAGGATGCGGCGCGCGAGTTAATCGCGCGCCGTCGGTCCTCGCTTTGCGAAGCCGGCCGCGCTCATGCGTGCGCATCGCGCTTCGGCGATTAGCTTCCGCTAATCGCCGCGCATGAGCGCCAGAGGGTCTGTAAGCCGGGTTCTGTCCACCGCTTGCGCGGATGGGCGACCATTCCTCTAGGACGACGCTCGCGCGCCGCCTCCAGCAACCAACCCGGGCGACGGGTGGGAACACACCCATATGCCGCCCCTATTCGGTCTTGCTCCCGGTGGGGTTTGCCATGCCGCCGCTGTTACCAGAAGCGCGGTGCGCTCTTGCCGCACCCTTTCACCCTTACCTCCCGGCGAACCGGGTTGGCGGTCTGCTCTCTGTGGCACTGTCCCTGGGGTCACCCCCGGCGGGCATTACCCGCCACCGTCGTTCCGCGGAGCCCGGACTTTCCTCGCGTGCTTGCGCACCCGCGGCCGCCCGACCCTCTGGCGCCAGCCGACTTAGCGGAAGGCTGACCGGATTCCTACTCATTAACTCTTACCTCTGGGACCACGGCGCTTGAGCGCACGCGCCGCGCTTTCGGTGTCACGGTATTCAGGAGGAAGGGCTAACTTGCCGGTCTGATCGTAGGCGCGGTCGCCTCGGATAAGCGCGGCTTTGGCCAACTTGAACGCCCGCCAAATGATAAAGACCCCCCAAGAGCTACCGGTCCCGAGCGCCACGATCCAGCCCGCAACCTTCAATGATCCGGGAAGAAGGGGCGCTATCAGGACAATCGTGAAGATCGGCAGGAACGTCGCCGACATCGCGACGGACCTAAGGCGATTATCCGAGAGATCGCGATCCACCCAGCGGCGCACCTGGAGGTATCCAGGTAGTCTGGTCATGCGCTACTCGTCGCCCTGCGGTTTGGGCAGCAGCAGCGCGAGCAACAGGCACCGGCACTCGCCATCGATCTCGCCGTCGATCAGTTCGGGGCGAAAACGGCGCTGGAACGCGACCACCGCTGCGAGCTTGTCGGTGACTTCATAGCCGAAGCGTTCGAGTGCCAACAGGAAGCCGGCGTCGCTCCACAGGGGATCCATCAGATTCTTGGTCGGGCGCGGCAATGCCAGCCGCAACCGCGCAAGCTGGCCCCAGGGGAACAGCTCGCCCGGGTCCTGCTTCCTGGTCGGCGCGACGTCCGAATGGCCGACGATATTGCCCCGCGTGATCTCATGGCGATCCTTGATCTCGCCGAGTAGCGGGATCAGCGCCTCGATCTGCGCGGGCGCGAAGTCGCGATAGCCGAATTCGTGACCGGGATTGACCAGTTCGATCCCGATTGAGGCCGAATTGACGTCGGTAATCCCGCGCCAATGCGATTTGCCGGCGTGCCAGGCGCGCTTGTCCTCAGCCACCAGGCGATGGATCGTCCCGTCCTCGTCGATCAGATAATGCGCCGACACCTCGGCTGCCGGATCGGTCAGCCGCGCCAGCGCCGCCTCCGCGCTTTCCATGCCGGTATAGTGCAGCACGATCATCGAGACCGGCAGCTGCCGCTCGTTGAAATTGGGCGACGGGGTATCGATGATCTTCACACGCGCTGAATTGCGGCCAAGCGCGGCGAAAGTAAACCGTCCCGCCGCCTCCGGAATCACGCAGCCGCGGCGGCGGCCCAGTTCGGCTCGTACAGGCCGCGGTAGCGTTGGCTGGGGCGGAAGGCATCGGTCTGGCCAATCACCGTCTCACCGGCGCCGAGCACCAACACGCCGTCGGGACGCAGCACTTGCGCGAGCCGCCCGAGAACCGCGCGACGCATCTCGAGCGAGAAATACAATAGCACGTTGCGGCACAGGATGACGTCGAAGCGACCGATTGGCAGCGAATCGGCGACAAGGTTCATCCGGCGGAACGAAACCATCCGCGTCAGCCCGGGATTGGCGATCCAGTCGCCATCGACCGAATCGAACCATTGCATCATCCGCCGGATCGGCAAGCCGCGCTGGATTTCGAACTGGGTGTACCGTCCGGCGCGTGCCTTGTTCAACGCCGCTTCGGAGACGTCGGTAGCGAGGATCTCGGGCATTTGGCGGTCGAGTTTTTCGGCGAAAAGCATCGCCAGACTGAGCGGCTCCTGTCCGTTCGAGCAACCCGCCGACCAGATCCGCGGACGCCGCGTATCGGGAATAGCCGAGACTGCCTGTTCGACGATGTCGAATACCGCGGCGTCGCGGAAGAACGAACTCTCCTGGTTGAGCAATTCGTCGACCACCCGGTCGGCGAGCGGTCCGCCACGGTCCGCGCGGATCGCTTCGGCGAGCTTCTCCAGCGTGTGGTGGCCGGTATCGCGCATCACCGGCTTCAGCGCGGTTTCGATGCGCCAATTGCGGTTGGCCGCCATTTGCTGCCCGGTGCGCGCCTCGAGCAGCGCGATGAATTCCGCGACCGCGCCGGCGGGGCGCGGCGTCAGCATGAAGGCCGCCGACGGCGCGCGATCAATTGGCCGATCTCGTCCGGCGGCAGGATCGCGTCCGCGATCCCCCCGGAGACCACGGCGCCGGGCATGCCCCAGACCACCGAGGATGCGCGGTCCTGCACGACGACGCTGCCGCCGGCGGCGGCCAGCTGCCCCGCGCCGATCGCGCCATCGCGGCCCATGCCGCTCAGCATCACGCCGAGCGCGCGTGCGCCATAGACCTCGGCTACCGATTGCAGCATGGGGTCGACCGATGGCAGACAGCCGCTGGCCGATGCCACGGTGGATAGACGGATCACGACGTCATCGCCCATCGCGACGCAGCGCATATGCGCGCGGCCCGGCGCGATCAGAATGCGGCCGGGACGTATGCGAACGCGGTCCTCCGCCACCTCGCAGGGACGATTGGCCAGCACCGCGACCTGCGCGGCAAAATAGGGCATGAACGATTCGGGCAGATGCTGGGTGATCAGGATCGGCAAGCGGAACTCGGCGGGGATTGCCCGGAGCAATTGACTGAGCGCGTGGATGCCACCGGTCGAGGCACCGATCGCGACGATATCATAGTCGTTTCCCGGCGCGATGGCCGCCGCCGGAGTCCGCGGCGCGACGACCTCATCGGCCTCTACCAGTCGAATGAGGCGTTCGTTGAGTTGATCGCCGAAGCGCCCGGCAAAGGCCCCGACCTCGGGTTTGACCAGCGTATCGGCGGCGCCCAACGCCAAGGCCTGGACCGTTGAGGCGGCGCCGTCGGCGCATGCCGAGGACACGACCAGTACGCGGGCACCCTGGCCCGCCGCGATCAGGTCGGGCAAGGCGGTCAGGCCGTCGATTCCCGGCATTTCGATGTCGAGCAGGATTATGTCGACGCGGTGCCGCGCCAGGAACGCGAGCGCCGCCTTGGCGTCCTGGACCGCGCCGGCCACCAGGAAGCGGCCACCGCTGTCGATCGCCCGCGCGATCACGGCGCGTGCAACGACCGAATCGTCGACGATCAGGACCGAGGGTGGCGCCTCGAAATGGGGAATGTCGGGAGCCTTGCTCGCCATCACGGCACCAGTGAGTTTAGGCCAGGCCGACGATCTGCAGCTTCGATTCCAGCGTTTCGCGATCGAACGGCTTCATCACATATTCGTCGGCGCCCGCTTCGATCGCGGCGCGGATATAGGCCATGCCGTTCTCGGTCGTGCAGAACACGACCTTGGGCCGGCTCGACAATGCGGTGTCGCGGAGCGCACGCAGGAAATCCATCCCGCTCATCACCGGCATGTTCCAATCCAGCAGGATCACGTCGGGAACCGACGTCATGCAGCTGTCGAGCGCCTCCTTGCCGTCGGCGGCCTCGTTCACCTCGAAATTCAACGTCTCGAGGATATGGCGGGCGACCTTGCGGATCACCTTGGAATCATCGACAACCAGACACGTCTTCATGACCGAAACACCCCGTTACTAGGCCCATCCAAGGGCTTACCCGCCAAACCGTGATCACTCGGTTAATTAGCGTGCAGATCCGCTCTGCAGCCTAGATTGCATTCGCGTCGTTCGACGGCCCGTGGACGAGCGCGGTGAGGTCGATCGCCAGAATCGGCTCGCCGTCGCGCTCGACTGCACCGCAACCGGCCTCACGCCAGCCCGCGTCCAGCCCGATCCCCGACGGCAGCGGCGCGGCGACGAACGGCGCGACGTCCTCCAGGCTATCGACCAGCACGGCGTAATGATGTCCGTCGACCACCGTGATGACCGCGCGCGATCCGGCGATGGCGAGCTTGGGCAGGCCGAGCGCGGCATGCGTATCGATGACCGTCACTACCCGGCTGCGCAACGCGGCCAGGCCGCGGATATGCGGCGCGGCCCGCGGCGTCGGGACGACCGCACCGATATCGACTACCGACTCGACCTGCGCCGAGTCGATCGCGACTCCGCGGCCGGCAATATGGGCGATCAGGAAAAGTTGCTCGCTCATGCCACATTTACCCGTTTGGCGACCGCCGCGAGCAACCCGGCGCGGTCATAGCGATAGACGCGATCATCGCCGCCAGTGTCGCGCCGATCATTGCTGAGACGTAGAACCCGGCCATCGCGTGCAGCGGCCTGCGC
The DNA here is from genome assembly GCF_024508665.1 of Sphingomonas sp. GTDB lineage: Bacteria > Pseudomonadota > Alphaproteobacteria > Sphingomonadales > Sphingomonadaceae > Sphingomonas. The sequence goes on along the minus strand of NZ_JANINP010000007.1, from coordinate 1,180,306 downwards.
GGCATCCGTGGTCAGGATCACCGCCGGCTGTTCGTCCGCATTCGCCTTGGTCGAAACACGATACCCGGCTTGTTCGAGTACCGGCTTCAGGAAGGTCGCGATCCAGCTGTCCGACTGGCTGTCGATCAGGCAGAGCGGCGCACCGGGTCGGACGATGTCCTCCGCATCAGGACCCAGCAGCCATTGCGGATCGATCAGTTCGACCTGTTCGTCGCCGATCACGACGACCCCCAGGATCGGCCCGGGTTGCGCCGACGGGGAGATTTCGGGCGGAATGGCGACGATGTCGACCGGCTCGGCGATCGCATAAGCGATCTCCGCATCGCCATCCTTGATCCTCAGCACCGCGAGTTCGGTATGACCGTCGGTCTCGCCGAGCGCGGCAAGCGGCACGATTCGATCGTCGACCAACAGACGCATCCGGCCACCGCTGAACCGCACATTGGAGCTATGGACCGTCTCGACACGGTCGACGATCGCCAGCGGCACCGCGCGGCGGCGCCCGTCGAGATCGTTGAACAGCAGTGCGTCGGCCGAGATCGCCTCTGGCTCGCTTGCCTCCTCTTCCTCGACCGCCGTGTCGCGCGCGAAGTTGATGCCGGCCGCCGCGGCGACCCCGGCGCAATCGAGCAGCAGCATCGGCGAGCCGCTGTCGGGCAAGGTCTGGCCGGCATAGATGCCCGTCGCCATGACCGCCGGCGACGCCGGCTTGATCACCAATTCCTCGTGATCGAGCACCGAATCGACCGCGACGGCGAAACTGCCACCACTGGCACTGATGATCGCCAGCATGTCGGCCGCCATCGGATCGGTGGCACGCAGCCCGAGCAATGCGGCGAGATCGACCAGCGGCATGCGGCGATCGCGCACCGTCGCCGCCGGCGTATCGCCAAGCAGGTCGACGCGGATCGTGTCGCCGGAGACGTGGACGATCTCCTCGATCGCCTGGCGCGTGACCGCGAAACGCTGGCCGGCGATACCGATCACGATCGCGGGAATGATCGACAATGTCAGCGGCACGTGGATCAGGATTCGCAGTCCGCGGTCCTTGGCGTTGACCAGATCGATCCGTCCGCCGATCTGTTCGATATTGGCGCGCACGACGTCCATCCCGACGCCCCGTCCGGAAATCGCGGTGACTTCGTCCTTGGTCGACAGGCCAGGCTCGAAGATCAGGTCGAGCTTGGCGCGTTCGCTCAGCATCGACAGATCGCGACCGCGCGACTGGCCCGAGACGGTGAGCTTCTGAACCAGCCGATCGGTATCGATTCCCCGGCCGTCGTCGGCGACTTCGAGGATGATCTGATTGCCCGACTGGCGCGCGGAAACGACCAGCCGCCCGACTTCGCGCTTGCCCAGGGCACGGCGTTCCTCGGCACTTTCGATGCCATGGTCGATCGAATTGCGGATGATGTGGACGAGCGGATCGCGCATCATCTCGATCATCTCGCGATCGAGTTCGACGTCGGATCCTTCGATCTGCAGTTGCACCGACTTACCGACCTCAGCGGCCGTATCGCGCACCATCCGCGGCAAGGCGGAGAACAACGCATCGACTTTCTGCATGCGCGTCCGGGTCACGGTGTCGCGCATCTCCGCCACCGTCAGCGACAGGCGGTCGAGCGCGGCTTCGATCGTCGGATCGACATTCTGATCGCGCATGCGGCGCGCGAGTTCGTTTCGTGCCAGCACCATGTCCGACATGCCCGACATCATGCGATCGAGCAGATCGGTCGACAGCCGCACGCTGCGATTGCCGACACGCTGGCCGCTGGGGGCCTGTTGAGCGGCGGGAGCAGCCGCTTCGGCGCCCGAATTGAGCGCGGCGATCAGCAATTCCTCGCCGCTATCGTCGAGCGCGGCACCGGCGTCGATCGCCTCGACGATCTCGCCGATACGATCGACGATCGCCAGCACTGCGGTGACCAGTTTCTGGTCAGGCGTCCGCTCGCCCGAACGAACCGCGGCAAGCACGTCTTCCGCGGCATGACTCAGGCGCGCCAGACGGGGCAGATCGAGGAATCCGCAGCTTCCCTTGACGGTGTGGACGAACCGAAAAATCGCGTCGAGCCGCGCGCGGTCGGCCGGATCGGCTTCCCACGCGACGATCTCGCCCGAGAGAGCGTCGAGCGTCTCGCGGGTTTCGGCAATGAATTCCTGGAGCAGATCGTCCATGGGTCCCCGGGCTTGATGCGCGGGACGACCTTGGACGAACAGTGGTAAAAGAGACGTTTACCCGGCGCGAATTGTCACACCGAACAGCAGAACGGGCGCATCCGGTTCGGAGATCTGGACCTTCCCGTCGCCATCGCGGACTAGCGAATGGACCAGATAGGCGGCTGCGGCACGCGGCGTGATCGTCGCATCGCCCTGTTCGCCGAGCAACGTCGTGCGCAATTCCTGATCGAGCACCAGCCGCGGCCCCTCCGCGCGGACGACGATTTCGATGTTTCCCGCATTCTCCTCGGCACCGATATCGAGCTGGCCGCCGCGCACCAGCGCGTCGCCTGCGATCAGCGCAAGGTTGAGCAACACCTTGGTTGCCGGTTTGGGCAAGGTCGCTTCCTCGACCATCCAGCCGATCGACAGCTTCGCGTTGTCGCTGAACAATCCCTCGATCGCCGAGCGCGTCTCGCGCGTGTCGACCGTCTCGCCGAACCCGCCGGCCGCTCCGAACGCCAGGCGAAAGAATTTGAGCTTGTTGGCCGACGCCCGCGCACTTTCGTTGAGCAATTCGAGACAGCGCGCGCGCATCTCCGGATCATGCTCGTCGGCAAGCAATTCGAGCCCGTTGTTGAGCGCGCCCACGGGGCTGAGCAGGTCGTGGCAGAGACGCGAGCAGAGCAGGCTGGCGAAGTCGACCGAGGTCATGGTCATTTCAATATGCTTTCATTGGTCGCACTGGACTTTGCTCTTCTGGCGGAGGGGCGACGGTCGTGCAACCTTCCGGCAGCAAGTCGCAGTTTATCGGCTCGAATGCGCCTTTGATCGATCCATTCGGCACGGCGCGCCACCAGGCAAGCGCGCCGCGTGCCGCGATGGCCCAGATGGAGCCGTCTGCGGCTGCAGCCTCCGCGTCGCGTTGAGAAGGCACGAGCGAACCGGAAGGATGCGAGTGATAATGGCCGATCACCGCAGGGCCGCCTTCTCTTGCGCTGCGATGCGCGGAGATCAGCGCCGCCGGGTCGATCTCGAACGCGACCGCAGGATCAGAAGCCACGTTTCGGCACGGCACGACGCGCTCGACCCGCATTCCACGTCCCAGCAACAGCCCGCATACCTCGCGGTCGGCACGAGACGCCGCTTCCACCACGATGGCGTCCACCGCGGACCTTGAAATTTCCAACCTCATCCCCATCTCCCTACACGAATGGTTCCGGGGGTTTCCATCATCGAAGCAGTGGTTTCGGGCACAGCCAAAGGCTGGCGGCTCGATCGGGCGCTGGCGGATGCCGTGCCTACGCTGTCACGCGAGCGGTTGAAGGCGCTCATTTCGTCGGGCGCGGTCAGCGACCCGTCGGGTACGCTGATGCGCGACCCGGCGCGCAAGCTCGCGGGTGGCGAAACATTCACCGTCACCATGCCGGTCCCGCGGCCCGCGCATAACGAAGCGCAGGACATCCCGCTCGATATCGCGTTCGAGGACGAGCATCTGATCGTGATCGACAAGCCCGCCGGGCTGGTCGTCCACCCCGCCGCCGGCAATTTGGACGGCACCTTGGTCAACGCCCTGCTCCACCATTGCGGTGGCAGCCTGTCGGGGATCGGTGGCGTCGCGCGGCCCGGGATCGTGCATCGCATCGATAAGGATACGTCGGGTCTGATGGTAGCGGCGAAGACCGATCGCGCGCATGAAGGCCTCGCCAAGCAGTTCGCCGACCACTCGATCGATCGTCGCTATCGCGCGCTGGTCTCGGGTCATCTGACATCCGCCAGCGGCACGGTGGATGCACCGCTGGCGCGCAGTCCGCAGAACCGCAAGAAAGTCGCGATCGTACGTACCGGCAAGCGGGCGGTAACGCATTGGCGCAAGATCAGAAGCTTGCATGAGGCCGATCTGGTCGAGTGCAAGCTGGAGACCGGCCGTACCCACCAGGTGCGCGTGCACATGGCGTCGATCGGCCACCCCTTGATTGGCGACCCGGTTTATGGTAGAACAAAACAGGTTCACAGGAAGGTTCTGGAAACCCTGAATTTCCGCCGCCAGGCATTGCACGCGGCGCATCTCGGGTTCATCCACCCCATCACAAGAAACGCTTTGTCGTTCGATAGTGAAATCCCAGCGGACATGCGGGAACTGTTCGATACACTCAGCGATTGAGTTTTGTTGCAGTGCGGCACGTCGCCTCTCGAAGGGGCGTGACGGCTGCTAAGGTAAGGGAGACTAGATCATGGCAAATCGCAGCAACGTCCCCGCGACGATTCCTGCTCTCGGCGGAGAGGCAAGCCTCAACCGCTATCTGGCCGAGATCAAGAAGTTCCCGATCCTGACCCCGGAACAGGAATATATGCTCGCCAAGCGCTTTTCGGAGCATGGCGATACCGAGGCGGCGGCTCAGCTCGTCACCTCACACCTGCGTCTCGTGGCCAAGATCGCGATGGGCTATCGCGGCTACGGCCTGCCCGTCTCGGAACTGATCAGCGAAGGCAATATCGGCCTGATGCAGGGCGTGAAGAAATTCGAGCCCGACCGCGGCTTCCGCCTCGCCACCTATGCGATGTGGTGGATCCGCGCCTCGATCCAGGAATTCATCCTGCGCTCGTGGAGCCTGGTGAAGATGGGCACCACGGCGGCGCAGAAGAAGCTGTTCTTCAACCTGCGCCGGATGAAGTCGAAGCTCGACGCGTTCGAGGATGGCGATCTCAGCCCCGAGAACGTCGCGAAGATCGCCAAGGATCTCGGCGTGACCGAGGACGAGGTCAACTCGATGAACCGCCGCATGGCGATGGGCGGCGACACGTCGCTCAACGTCTCCATGCGCGAGGACGGGGAAGGCCAGTGGCAGGATTGGCTGCAGGACGAGTCGCCCCTGCAGGATTCGGTCGTCGCCGAAGCGCAGGAAGCGGATGTCCGCCACAACCTGCTGACCGAAGCGATGGATGGCCTGAACGAGCGCGAGCGTCACATCCTGACCGAACGCCGGCTGACCGACGATCCCAAGACGCTCGAGGAATTGAGCCAGGTCTATGGCGTGTCGCGCGAGCGCGTCCGTCAGATCGAGGTTCGTGCGTTCGAGAAGCTGCAGAAGGTGATGATGCGGCTGGCCGGTGAAAAACGGCTGATCGCGGCCTAGTTCGTCCCCGGCGTCTACGCTTCGTTACCGCCATTGCCGGTACGAGGCGCGGACCGTAGACCGGGCGGATGAGCAGCAAGTTCGTCGTCATCGGAGGAGGCGCCGCCGGCATCGCTGCCGCACGGCGCCTCTTCGATTCCGGCGCCGACGTACTGTTGCTGGAAGCGAGCGGGCGGATCGGTGGACGGGCGCACAGCGTACGCGTCGGCCGTGAGGCGCTCGATCTCGGCTGTGCCTGGCTGCATTCAGCCGATCGCAATCCCTGGACGCGGATCGCGCTGGCGGAGGGGTTCCAGATCGACCGCACTCCGGCACATTGGCGCGAGCAATGGCGCAATCTCGGGTTCCCGGCCGCCGATCAGCAGGCGTTTCAGGCGGCGTATCGGCAATTCTCCGAGCGCGCTCTGGCCTATCGCGACGGGCCCGATCGGCCGCTGTCCGACTTCATCCAGCCCGACAATCCGTGGCGCCCGCTGATCGATGCGATTTCGGGTTATGCCAATGGCGCCAATCTGAGCGCCGTCTCGCTGCACGACTGGGCGGCGTATGAAGACGCCGCGAGCGACGACAATTGGCGCCTGGTAGAGGGCTATGGCACGCTCATTGCCGCTCATGGCAAGCGCCTGCCCGTCCGGCTCGATTGCCCCGTTTCGAGGATAGATCATCGTGGCCCGCGGATACGCCTGGTCACGCCGCAAGGGCTGATCGAGGCCGACCGCGTGATCGTCGCGGTGCCGACGCCGATCATTGCCGACGGGGACCTGACGTTCGACCCGCCGCTCGACGCCAAGCGCGAGGCCGCCACCGCGCTTCCGCTGGGGCTCGCCGACAAGATCTTCCTGGGCATTCGCGGCGACGATTATCCGCACAATGCTCACGTGATCGGCAACCCGCATGCGGCATGGACCGCCAGCTATCAGATCGGCTATCTCGGCCAGCCGGTGGTCGAAGCCTTTTTCGGCGGCGACTGCGCCGAAGCGATCGAGCGCGAAAGCGACCCTGGCGCCGCCGATTTCGCGATCGGTGAGCTCGCCCGCCTGCTCGGCAACGACTGGCGGCTGCGACTGCAGCCGCTCGCCCGGACGCGCTGGCGCGCCGAACGCTTCATTCGCGGCAGCTATTCGCATGCCCGGGTCGGCCAGGCCGGGCAGCGCCGGGTGCTCGCCCAGCCGCATGACGACCGCATCTTCTTTTCCGGCGAGGCCTGCTCGGCCAGCGATTTCTCCACCGCCCACGGCGCTTACGAGACCGGCATCGCCGCCGCGGAAGATGCTCTTGCCGCCGACCGCCGACCGCGCATAGTGGCGAGCATGCCGTTGATGACGGCGCCTTCGCCCAACCCCGCCGACATCGCGACGACACAGGCCGATCCCGATCCCATGCCCGCCAGAGCCAAACCCCGACGCTCCTTCCTACGCCGCCTGTTCGGCTGGATCTGGAAAGGCGCGCTCGCCTTCCTGGTCGTCAGCGTGCTGTGGGTCGGCATCTACCGCTTCATCAACCCGCCCTTCACCTTCACGATGCTGGGCGACGTGCTGCACGGCCAGTTGATCACCAAGCAATGGATGTCGATCGACCGCATGGATCCCAACATGCCGCGCGCCGCGATCGCCGGCGAGGATGCGCGCTTCTGCCTGCACGACGGGTTCGACTTCAACGCGCTCAGGCAGGCCTATCAGCGTAACCAGAAAGGCGGGCGCATCCGCGGTGGCTCGACGATCAGCCAGCAGACCGCGAAGAATGTCTTCCTGATCCAGGGCGGCGGCTATGTCCGCAAGGGCTTCGAGGCGTGGTTCACGTTCCTGATCGAGCATCTGTGGGGCAAGCGCCGGATCATGGAAGTCTATCTCAACGTCGCTGAGACGGGGATCGGCACCTACGGGGCCAATGCCGGTTCGATCCGCTATTTCGGCCACGACGCGTCGCGCATGTCGCCGACCGAAGCCGGGCGCATCGCCGCCGTCCTGCCGCTGCCCAAGAAGCGTGCCGCGATCGACCCGCGCGGCTTCGTGCGGCGTCACGGCAATGCGCTGGCGAGGTATGTCAACGTGGTGCGCGGCAACGGGCTCGACAGCTGCGTGCGATAGACAGACGTAGACGCGCGTTCCGCCATCTTCGATGAGAAACTGGTCAGGCGTATAACCGCACTACAATTTCGAATGGTACGGATAGTCAGACCGAATTACGGTCATAGCCACAGACTTACCGTGTGCGAGGAAATCCGATGAAGCTGATCGCCATGGCCCTTGCATTGGTCTCGATCGGGCCAACCTCGCTTTTCGCAGCGGACCGGGTCGCCGAACGTTGCACCGGAACCGAAACTGTCCAGGTCGGAACGCAGCCGCCGCAGACGCTCGCATATTCGCTCAATTTCAGCGCCGACTTGGTGCGCAAATCATATTGCTACGACAAATGCCGTCGTGAGCAGAGCTACGCGATCAGCGATGCGACGTCGAACCCCATGAAGCTTGCCGACCTCGATCGAGGCGGTCAGACGCGCCGTCTGACGTTTGATCGTGATGCGTCGGTCTTGACCGACTATCAGGTCATTGCTGCCGGGCCGGTGAAGGTCGTCAGAAATGCCTCTGCCAAGTGTCGCGCCGCGAAATTCCACCAGCCGCCGGCAGATGCGCCCGCCGACCCGAAATAGCGGTGCGCGTTCGCTCAAGCCGTGCCGCTCGTTAACGTCAGACACCGCCACCGGACATCATCGCGTAAACGCAACACGCGAAGAGAGCGGCCAGCATCCACGATATTAAGGCCCGCATGAACGCTTGCGACCGGCGCGCACCCAACGCCAGCGCTACGGCCGGCAGTATTGCGCCGCCAAACAAGAATCCCAACGAACCATAACGATACCAGATTTCCTGTCCGACGCTCGAATATTGGCCGAAAGCGAACGCCGAAACCAGCAACCCCATTAGCAGAGCGTTGAGCGCGATCAGGGCGATCACGCAACCTATCCCGCCGTCTCGGACAACGTGCCGGCCGTCGCTAGGTCCACGACGGGACATCTCATCGACCATGCCTTGCTCCGCAGGGACCGAACGCTGCCTTACCTAGATTCGTCCGAATCGATCAAAACGGCAGCTTGAACCCCGGCGGCAGCGGCAGGCCCTGAGTCATCTTCGCCATCGCGTCGTTGGACGCAGAATCGGCCTTTGCCCGCGCGTCGTTGAACGCGGCGACGATCAAATCCTCAAGCATCTGCTTCTCGGACGGTTGCAGCAGCGACGGATCGATGTCGATGCCGATGATCCGCCCCTTGGCCGAGGCCTTGACCTTGACCATGCCGCCGCCCGACGCACCCTCGACCTCGATCTGATCGAGCCCGTCTTGCGCCTTGGCCAGTTCGGCCTGGACGTTCTGCGCCATTGCCATGATGTCTTCGAGACTCTTCATCCCAATGCTTCCTTGTTGATCCGTTCGAGCACCGCGTCGGGGAATGTCTCCAACGCTGCCTTCACGATAGGGGTTTCCATGACCGCGGCGCGTTCGGCCTCTTCCTCGGCCTTGCGACGTTCGGCAAGCGTTGCCTCGCCCTCTGCGTCCTCGGTCGTCACTTTCCACTTGGCGCCGGTCAGCTCGCCCAAGCGTGCGGCGAGAGTCGTCGGCAGGTCGGCGGGCAAAGGCCGCGATGTGCTGAGCACCAGTTCGGGCGCCTCGTAGCGCACCACCCTGGCATTGGCGGTCAAATGCGACAGCAGGGAGCCGCCGCCATTGGCGCGGACCAGCTCGACCATTGCGTCAAAGCTGGCGGGCAGTGTCTGGACGGCAACGGGAGCGGGAGCGGACGACGGAGCGACGCTCGTTGAGGGCGGCGCGACGGATGGCGGAATACCCGACGCTATCTGGCGTGCGAGTTCGCCGGGATCGGGCAGGCTGGACGCATGGACGACGCGGAGCAACGCCATTTCGCCCGCCTCGATCGGCAGCGCTGCGCGCGCGACTTCCTCATGCCCCTTGAGCATCAATTGCCACAAGCGATGGAGCGCCGGAAAGGACAATAACCGCGCCCAGCCCTGATAGGCGTCACGCTCCTCCGCCGATTGCGCGGGATCGGCATCACCGCCCAGCTTCGCCAGGGTCACCGCATGGACGGTCTCGAGCAGGCCGCGCAGTACCGATTGCGGGTCGACGCCGAGATCATATTGCCGGCGCAACGCTGCGAGCGCACCGGGCGCGTCGCTGTCGAGCAGCAGCGCGAACAGGTCCCGAATCGCGGCGCGATCCGACAGGCCGAGCATCGCGCGCACGGCAGTGGCGGTCACGCCGCCGCCTTCCATCCCAGCATGGGCGATCGCCTGGTCGAGGATCGACAGGCCGTCGCGCGCCGATCCGTCCGCCGCGCGCGCGACCAGCGCCAGGGCCTCGGGCTCCGCTTCGGCGCCTTCGAGTTCGGCGACATGTGCGAAATGCGCCGCCAATTTGTCCGCCGGAATGCGCCTGAGATCGAACCGCTGGCACCGCGACAGGACGGTGACGGGCACCTTCTGCACTTCGGTCGTCGCCAGCAGAAACTTCACATGTTCAGGAGGTTCTTCAAGTGTCTTAAGAAGTGCATTGAACGCATTCTTCGACAACATGTGGACTTCGTCGATGATGTAGATCTTGAACCGCGCGCCGAAGGCGGCGAGGCGCGCGGCATCGATCACCGCGCGCATATCGTCGACGCCGGTATGGCTGGCGGCGTCCATCTCGATCACGTCGATATTGCGCCCTTCGGCGATCGACACGCAGGGCTCGCACACGCCGCAGGGGTCGATCGTGGGACCCCCCTGCCCGTCCGGTCCGATGCAATTGAGCGCCTTGGCGATCAGCCGCGCGGTCGAGGTCTTTCCGACCCCGCGCACGCCGGTGAGCAGGAAGGCGTGCGCCAGCCGTCCGCGCCGGATCGCATTGGCCAGCGTCTGGACCATCGCGTCCTGGCCGATCAGCTGATCGAAATTCTGCGGCCGGTACTTGCGCGCGAGCACGCGGTACGCGGTATCCTTGGGCTGCGGCGGCTCGCCGAGATCGAAAGAGTCGGACATCACCCCTTATCTAGGGTCGGCGAGCCTGATTGTCGAAGCCTTACCAGCGACGGAAGCACACGCGATGCGGTCGGCCCCAGCGCCACGAGGTGCGGCACATGAGCCGCGAGCCGCGCCAACGATACGGGCGTCCATAGCCATAGGCGTAACGCGGGCGATAATAGCCGCCACGCCAGCCCGAGCGGTACCCGCCATGCCACCCGCGATTGCCGTTGCGCCAGCCATAATGGCGGCCACGATCACGATATTGATCGGCGGTGGCGGTGGTACCGGACGGCTGAGCCAATGGCGTGGCGATCGAGGCAGGCCGGGTCAGCGCGGTTTCCGCCGCGGCTGGAGTAGCGGCCGAGGCGCCGGCGACGGCCAGCAGCACGGTGAACAAATGAGCGATACGCATACAGGACTCCTTTCCTCATGGGTCAGAGGCACTGTCGCAATGCGCGAAAGCGCCGTCGCGTTCCGATATCGTATCAAAACCGGCGCATGAGTCGATTGATTAGCCGCATTCTGGATGTAACTCTCATTGTCGGCCACGCACCGCGTTCCGTAAGGGGGAGACGTCACATGATCCTGGCTCGCAGTTTGATCCTGTCTTTCGCCCTGGCGATCGGGACGATTCCTGCGGCCGTGGCCGAGACCGCGCCGGCACCTGTCTATCAATTGCGCGCCTATCAATTGTTCGAGCCGAGCAAGGCCGTTTTCCATGCCCGGTTTCGCGACCACGCCATGGCGATCATGCGTCGGCACGGTTTCGACATCGTCGCGACTTGGGAGGCCACGCGCGATGGCAAACCCGAGTTCGTCTATCTGCTGCGGTGGAAGGACGAAGCGACGATGAAAGCGTCGTGGGCTGCCTTCCGGGCCGATGAAGAATGGAGCCGGATCAAGCGCGAGACGAACTCTCCCGACGCGCCGATCATGGGCGAGATAGAGGATCGCACGATGCGGCTGACCGACTATTCGCCGCCATTCCATTGAGATGGGTGGGAGCCGGAACGACCCGCAACGAAATCGTTACGGCTGCTTCCTTCCGGACCTGACCGGGTTGGCGACGATTGCGTCCGCCCGACTCCCGCCGCGCATATGGCGGGATCGGGCGGCGCTTTCAAGCGATTAGAATTCGGCGCTTACCAGCGCACGCGCACGTTGCGGCAAGTCCGGATCTTGCGGCCATGATGCCAGCGGACCTTGCACACCTTCTTCCATTTCCATCCATGATGATGACCGTGGCTCCAGCGATCGGGCGCAGGCGCCGCGCTGGCAGACGTAATCGGCGTGAATGCCGACGCGGCGAGAACTCCGGCAGCAACGACAGCGAGGAATTTCATGGCGTATCTCTCCATGTTTTTCGCCCCCCGGCGTGCGCCAACGCTTACCATGGGCGGGCCGTTCCAGGAACGGAATAATAATGGATCGCGCCGCTTTGGACGAAATTTAGGTCAGCGTCCCTGCATGTTTTTGGCGTCGGCCGGAATGCGCACGGTCAGCGTCTCGATCACGTCGCTCAGCCAGATCTGGCACGCAAGACGGCTGTATCGGGTGGCGCCGGCCGCAAGGTCGAGCATGTCCTCTTCCTCCTCCACCGCGGGAGGCAATTTCGCGAAGTCGTCGGCGTCGATGATAACGTGACAGGTCGAACAGGCCATCTGGCCTTCGCACGTCCCTTCAAGCGGCTCGCCGGCATTCTGGGCGAGGTCGAGCAGCCGATCGCCCTGCCGCGCCTCGACTTCGCGCGTGGCGCCGTCGCGCTCGATGAAGATCACGCGCGTCATGCCGCGATTCTCTGCGCCCGTGCCGCGGCGTCGATGCGCTGTAGCGCGTCCACCAATTCCTCCTCGGTAGTATAGCGTCCGAAACCGATACGGATGCTGTTGCGCGCCTGCGCATCGCTCAACCCGATCGCCTCAAGCACATGACTCGGCCGCCCTGACCCACTGGCGCAAGCCGAGCCGGCCGAGAAGGCGATGTCGCGCAGGTCGGACATCAACCGCGCGACGTCCAGCCCGTCGCGCCGGACGTTGAGATTGCCGCGATAGCGATGCTCGACCGATCCGTTGACGATCCAGTCCGCACCCAGCGTTGCACGCGCCGTCGTCCACAACCGCTCGACATGCGCCGCGTCGGAATCGCGCCGCGCCGCCATCAGTGCCGCCGCAGCGCCAAATCCGGCGCACAGAGCGGGGCTAAGCGTGCCAGATCGCCCTGCAGGCTCCTGCCCGCCGCCGTGGAGCAGCGGTGCCAGCTCTATCCCTTCGCGGATCCATAGCGCGCCGATCCCCTTTGGCCCGTGGATCTTGTGCGCCGACAAGGCGATGAGATCGCAGCCTTCCGGAATCGCCACGCGGCCATAGCCCTGCACCGCATCGCACAGGAACAGGGCGCCGGCCTGATGCGCCAGCGCGGCCAGTTCCGCGATAGGCTGGATCACCCCGATCTCGTTATTGACCAGCATCGCCGCGACCAGCTTCACGCCAGGGCGAATCGCCGCACGCGCCGCGTCGAGATCGACAAGCCCGTCGCGCTGCACCGGCAGCACCAGCGAGTCCCCTACGGCTTCCACGGCGTCGAGCACCGCGGCATGTTCGGTGGCGATGGTCACGGTCGGACCGCCGACGCCTTTGATCGCCCAGTTGAGCGCCTCGGTCGCGCCGCCGGTGAAGCTGACGGCGCCCCCGGCGGGCAGCAACGCGGCAACCTGCGCACGTGCCACCTCGATCGCCGCCTTGGCCGCGCGCCCCGGTCCATGCGCCGAATGCGGATTGGCGTGCTGGTCGCGCAGCCAGGGCAGCATCGCGTCCAGCGCCTCGGGCGCGAGCGGCGTGGTCGCCTGATAGTCGAGATAGATCATGCCGCGCGCGCCAGCGATGTCGCGATTTCGCGCCACGCCGCGACGAATGCGTCGAGATCGGCGCGCGTAGTCGACCGTCCGAAACTGACCCGTACCACTTGCTGCGACGCCTGCACGTCCCATCCCATCGCCGACAAGACGTGGCTCGGCTTCATGCTGCCGCTCGCGCAGGCGCTCCCCGCCGATACGGCGATCCCGGCCATATCGAAGCGAATCAGCTGCGTCGTCGCCGCGACGCCGGGCATGCGATACGACCCGATCGCGGGGTGGCGGAAAGCCTCGGCAAGCACCGGTTCGCCGCCCGCTGCCCTGATCTCGGCGTCGAGATGATCGCGCAATTGCCGATAAGTGGCGACATCCTCGGGTTCAGCCAGCGCTGCTGCATAGCCGACGATGCCGGGCATGTTCTCGGTGCCCGGTCGATAGCCGCGTTCCTGACCGCCGGTCGGATCGAGCGCCGCGAGATCGCGGACGAGCAGCGCCCCGACACCGATCGGCCCGCCGCGCTTGTGCGCCGACAGCGCGACGAAATCGGCATGCCGCGCGACCTCGCGGTCGGTGTCGGCCGGCATCTGCGCTGCATCGACCAGCAACAGGTGGCCCGCGGCGTGAACCTGGTCGGCCAGCTCGGCGATCGGCTGGCGGATGCCGGTCTCGCTATTGGCCCATTGGATCGCAACCACCGCCCGTCCGTCGCCGGCCATGGCTGACTCGAGCGCGGCCCGATCGACCAGCCCCGCCGAATCTACGGGAACCAGCGCGATGTCGTAGGCGGCGCGCAGCACCGCATCGTGCTCGACCGCACTCGCCAATCGGCGCGTCACCGTCGAGCGCGTCAGGGCGATCGCCAGCGCCTCGCTCGATCCGCTGGTGAACAAGACCTCGCCTGCCCAGCCATAAGCCGCGGCGACTTGCGTCCGTGCCCTTTCCAGCATCGCCTTGGCCGCGCGGCCCTCGGCATGCGGCGACGACGGATTGGCCCAGCGCGCAAATCCGTCGGCCATGGCGTCGCGCGCCGCCGACAGGAGCGGCGTGGTCGCGGCATGGTCGAGATAGATGCGCTTTGTGACCATCGGTCCGATTCGTTCCAATTGCGTGTTGGGGCCTTCTGCCTATATAGCGCGCAACCTTTAGCGCCACACCGGCGCCTCTGCGGCTAAAAGAACAGGATACGATGCCCGAAGTCATTTTTCCCGGCCCCGAGGGCCGTCTCGAAGGTCGTTTCGCCCCCGCGCCCAAGCCGCGTGCGCCGGTTGCGATGATCCTGCATCCGCACCCGATGTCGGGCGGCACGATGAACAATCGCATCGTGATCGAACTCTACAAGACCTTCCAGCGCCGCGGCTTCGCGACGTTGCGCTTCAATTTCCGTGGCGTCGGCAAGAGCCAGGGCGTGTTCGACAACGGGATCGGCGAATTGAGCGATGCCGCCTCGGCGCTCGACTGGGTGCAGAGCTTTCACCCCGAGGCGTCGACCACCTGGGTCGCCGGATTTGGATTCGGCGCGTGGATCGGTATGCAATTGCTGATGCGCCGCCCGGAAATCCGCGGTTTCATCTCGATCGCTCCGCCGGCGAACATGTTCGACTTCACTTTCCTCGCTCCCTGCCCTGCTTCGGGGATCATCATCCAAGGCGAGAATGACGAGGTCGTCACGCCGATCGCGGTGCAGAAGCTTGTCGACAAGTTGCGTACCCAGAAGCACATCACGATCCACCACGACACGATCCCCAAGGCGAACCATTTCTTCGAGCACGAAATGGGCGAGCTGATGGGCAGCGTGGACAAGTATCTGGATATGCGGCTCGACCCGAACTCGCCGATTCGGTGAGGCTGAAGCCAACCCCTTCGGTCCTCCCTGTCGCCGACGGGAGGATCGCGGGAAGTCTGGCCAAACTGGACCGGTCCCGCTAGCGTCCCGCCCATGCAGTTCCTCAAGATCCTCTTCTGGTGCCTGATCAGCTTCGCCGCGGCGATCTTCACCTATGGCAATTGGAGCTGGGTGACGATCAACCTTTGGGGAGGGCTGGTCGCGGAAGTGAACCTTCCCTTCATGATGTTGTTCATGTTTCTCGCCGGGGTAATCCCGACCTGGCTCTATTACCGGACGATCCGCTGGCGCCTGACGCAGCGGCTGACGACGGCGGAGCGCATCATCGCCGATCTCAAGCCCGTGGTGCCGATGGGCGCCGATCCGGGCCCCACGCTTGCCGCGCCGGTCGCAGCGACCGCACCGCCGGCCCCTCCCGAGCCGCCGAAACAGCCGCCGCTTGAGCTGACTCCATGACCAGCCGCATCTACGTCGCGCTCGACACTCCCGATATCGACAAGGCCAAGGCGATCGCCACGCGCGTCCGCCACCATGTCGGCGGCATCAAGCTGGGCCTCGAATTCTTCATGGCCAATGGCCGTCATGGTGTGCTGGAAATGCACGACCTCGGGCTGCCGATCTTCCTCGACCTCAAGCTGCACGACATTCCCAATACGGTCGGAAAGGCGATCCAGGCGCTGCGCGGGCTCGAGCCCGCGGTGCTGACGGTCCATGCCAGCGGCGGCCGCGCGATGCTCGAGGATGCCAAGGCGGCGGCGCCGAGCAATACCAAGGTCGTCGCGGTGACCATGCTGACCAGCCTCGACGAAAATGACCTGCGCGCGACCGGCGTGGCGGGGTCGGCGCACGATCAGGTGTTGCGGCTAACCGAACTGGCCATGGACGCGGGAGTCGACGGCATCGTCTGCTCGGGCGAGGAAGTCCGCGCGGCGCACAAATTGTGGCCTAAGGGCTTTTTCGTCGTACCAGGCGTACGGCCGGCCAACGGCGCCATCGGCGACCAGAAACGGGTGGTAACGCCGCGCGCCGCCGTCGATGCCGGTGCTTCGATCCTGGTGGTGGGACGGCCGATCACCGCGGCGGAAGATCCCGACCTCGCCGCGCGCGAGATCGGCGCGACGCTCTAGGTCAGCTGCGATGTCCGATTTGGCGGTCCACGTCGCCCGACGCGACGATCTCGCAACGCTTCAGCCGCTGATCCAGCGCGCCTATCGCGGCGATGACGCGCGCGCCGGATGGACGCACGAGGCCGATCTGCTCGATGGCGAACGGATCGGTATCGACGAACTGGAAGCGATGATCGCCGATCCGGCGGAGCGCCTGCTCGTCGGGTTCGATGGCGAGCGGATGATCGGCTGCGTCCGGGTCGCGAACAGCGGCGGCGGGCTCGCTTATCTCGGTCTGCTTTGCGTCGATCCGCAATTACAGGCGGGCGGCTATGGCAAGCAATTGATCGCATCCGCGGAAGAGACCGCGCGCGAAGCGTTCGGCGCCGACCGGATAGAGATGGCGGTGATCGACCGGCGTGCCGAACTGATCGCCTTCTATGAGCGCCGGGGCTACGCCACTGCGGGCACCCGAGATTTCCCGATCGTTGTCGACCCGCCGCTTCACATGGTCGTGCTGGAAAAGCGGCTCGACTGAGCCAGGTATCAAACCGCCGCTTGGAGACGATCGGCTATTGAGCCCCCTGCGTCGGACCGCGCCCGCATGGTCATTTGTCGCTCGACGCCTATATAGCGCCGCCATGCCTCGCGTCACCGCCAAGATCTGCGGCCTCAGCACGCCCGAAACGCTCGACGCCGCGATTGCCGGTGGGGCGAGTCATGTCGGGCTGATGTTCTTCGCCCCTTCGCCGCGCAATTTGTCGTTCGACACCGCTGCGGGCCTCGCCGCCCGCATACCGGCAAGCGTGTCGCGCGTCGGCGTGTTCGTCGACCCGGACGACGCCCTGCTCGAAGCGGCGATTGCAGCCGGCAAGCTCGACGCGGTTCAGCTCCATGGCGCGACGCCCGCTCGTGCCGCCGCTATCCAGGCACGTATTCCGGTGTGGGTGGCCATCGCGGTCAAGACGCGAGCCGATCTGGATAGCGCGCTCGACTATCGCGGCGCGGCCGACAGGATTCTGTTCGACGCCAAGACCCCCGAAGGCGCAACCCGGCCGGGCGGCATGGGGATCCGATTCGACTGGAGCCTGCTCGACGGGTTCCGCCACGTCATGCCCTGGGCGCTATCGGGAGGACTCACGCCCGATAACGTGGCGGAAGCCGCAGCGCGGACCGGCGCGACATTGGTCGACGCGTCATCCGGGCTGGAATCGGCGCCTGGTGTCAAGGATGTGGACAAGATCGCCGCGTTCCTTAAAGCGGTGGCGCAATGCTGATGCCGATCCTCCCTGCCCTGTGCATTCCGCAACGATGGCGCTGATCGCTGTTCGAAGCGATTGGACCCATGTTGTGACGAGGAAATAACGGTGATGACGGACTCTACCCATTTGTCGAATACGTTTCGCGCCCAGCCCGACGAGCGCGGCCATTTCGGCCAGTTCGGCGGCCGCTTCGTCGCCGAGACGCTGATGCCGCTGATCCTCGACCTCGAACGCGAATATCGCGCGGCACAGGCCGATCCCGCCTTCGCGCAGGAATTCGACGATCTGCTCGAACATTATGTCGGCCGCCCCAGCCCGCTCTACTTTGCCGAACGCCTGACTGCCGCGATTCGCGCGGGTTCCGAGCCCGGCAAGGGCGCGCAGATCTGGTTCAAGCGCGACGAGCTCAATCATACCGGCGCGCACAAGATCAACAATTGCATTGGCCAGATCCTGCTCGCGCGTCGCATGGGCAAGACGCGGATCATCGCCGAAACCGGCGCCGGCCAGCATGGCGTCGCCACCGCCACGGTCTGCGCCCGCTTCGGCCTGCCTTGCGTGATCTATATGGGCGCCAAGGACGTCGAGCGGCAGCAGCCCAATGTGTTCCGGATGAAGCTGCTCGGCGCCGAAGTGATTCCGGTCACCAGCGGCGCCAACACGCTGAAGGACGCGATGAACGAGGCGCTGCGCGACTGGGTCGCCAACGTCCACGACACTTTCTATATCATCGGCACCGCGGCGGGGCCGCATCCCTATCCCGAACTGGTCCGCGATTTTCAGTCTGTGATCGGCAAGGAAGCGCGCGCGCAGATGCTGGCGCGGATCAATCGCCTCCCCGACCTGCTGGTCGCGGCGATCGGTGGCGGATCGAACGCGATCGGGCTTTTTCACCCGTTTCTCGACAATCCCGACGTCAAGATGCTTGGTGTCGAGGCGGCCGGCGAAGGGCTCGAGCGCAAGCACGCCGCGAGCCTGGCGGGCGGCTTCCCCGGCATCCTCCACGGCAACCGGACGTATTTGCTCCAGGATGAGGACGGCCAGATCGCGGAAGCGCATTCGATCTCGGCGGGGCTCGACTATCCGGGCATCGGTCCCGAGCACGCATGGCTCAAGGAAACCGGCCGCGTCGACTACACCTCCGCGACCGACCAAGAAGCGCTCGACGCCTTCCAGCTCCTGTGCCGCACCGAGGGGATCATCCCCGCGCTCGAACCTTCGCACGCCATCGCAGCTGTGACGAAGAAAGCGCGGGAAATGGACGAGAACCAAATCATCCTGGCGAACCTGTGCGGTCGCGGCGACAAGGATATCTTCACCGTCGCCGAAGCGCTGGGAGTGAAGATATGACGGCCCAGAATAACCTCCTCTCCCTTGACGGGAGAGGATACCGTAGCTTGGCAGCTTGCTGCCTAGCGAAGGTTGGAGAGGGTGAGCGGCGCCTCGCGCCGCGCGAGCGCGTTGCGCTCGCCCCCCTCTCCCTCCCACTGCCTTCGGCAGCGGGCCCCTCCCTCTCCCGCAAGGGGAGAGGGGAATGAGCAATCGCCTCTCCAACGCCTTCGCCAAGGGCCATCCAGCTCTCGTCGCCTTCGTTACGGCGGGCGATCCGGGGCGGTTCGCCACGGGGCCGATTCTCGACGCGCTCGTCGAGGGCGGCGCCGATGTGATCGAGCTCGGCATGCCATTCACGGATCCGATGGCGGACGGCCCGGCCATTCAGGCAGCGAATTTGCGCAGCCTAGCGGCGGGCACGACGACGGCGGACATCCTCGCGATCGCCATGGCGTTTCGCCAGCGCCATCCGACCGTGCCGCTGGTGCTGATGGGCTATGCCAATCCCATGACCCGGCGCGGCGCCGACTGGTTCGCCGAACGCTGCAAGGAAGCCGGCGTCGACGGCGTGATCTGCGTCGACATCCCGCCCGAAGAGGATGATTCGCTCGGACCGGCGCTCCGCGGGAACGGCATCGACCTGATCCGTCTCGCGACCCCGACCACCGATGGCGCTCGCCTGCCCCAGGTGCTCGATGGCGCCAGCGGCTTCCTCTATTATGTCTCGGTCGCGGGCATCACCGGCAAGCAGCAAGCGGCGCAGGCCTCGATCGAGGACGCCGTCGCCCGGCTCAAGGCCGCGACCAACCTGCCCGTCGCGGTCGGCTTCGGCGTACGCACCCCCGATCAGGCCGCGGCGATAGCGCGCGTCGCAGACGGCGTCGTGGTCGGTTCGGCGATCGTCGAACTGGTCGGTCGGCATGGCAAGGATGCAGCCGAGCCGGTGCGCGTCTATATCGAGAGTCTCGCGGGCGCGATCCGCGCCGCAAGGAAGGAAATAGCATGAGCTGGCTGACCAACGTCCGCAATGCGCTGTCGTACGTCATCCCCAAGAAGGAAAGTCCCGACAATCTCTGGCACAAGTGCAAGGGGTGCGGGCAGATGGTGTTCGCCAAGGAATTGGCCGACAATCTCTACGTCTGCCCCAATTGCGCCTTTCATGAGCGGATCGGGCCCGACGTGCGGTTCGCGCAGATTTTCGACGCCGGTTCGTTTACGACGCTGACGCCGCCCAAGGTGCAGGACGACCCGCTCAAGTTCCGCGACCAGAAGAAATATACCGACCGCATCAAGACGGCGCGCGCCGCGACCGGCGAAAGCGACGCGCTGATCAACGCGACCGGGACGATCGAGGGCCGCAAGGCTGTGGTCGGCGTCCAGGATTTCGCGTTCATGGGCGGATCGATGGGCCTGGCCGTGGGCGAGGCGTTCGTCCGCGGAGTCGAGGCGGCGATCGGCGAAGGGGCGCCCTACATCATTTTCACCGCGGCCGGCGGCGCGCGGATGCAGGAAGGCATATTGAGCCTGATGCAGATGCCGCGCGCGACGGTCGCGATCCAGATGCTCCACGACGTCGGGCTGCCCTATATCGTCGTGCTGACCGACCCGACCACCGGCGGCGTCACGGCGAGCTATGCCATGCTCGGCGACGTGCAGATTTCGGAGCCCGGCGCGCTGATCGGCTTCGCCGGCCAGCGGGTGATCGAACAGACGATCCGCGAAAAGCTGCCCGAGGGATTCCAGCGCGCCGAATATCTGCTCGCTCATGGCATGCTCGACATGGTCACGCCGCGCTCGGAGCTGCGCCCGACCCTGGCGCGGCTGATCGATTATGTCGGCGGGCAGCGGAAAGCGGCCTGAACAATTCTCCCTCTCCCCTCTGGGGAGAGGGTCGGGGAGAGGGGGAGTCACGGGCGACGCGCTTGCCGCACTGCCCCTCTCCCCCACCCTCTCCCCGATGGGGAGAGGGAGTTATTATGCCTGACCACGCCGTCTCCTCCGACCCGGCGGTCCAGCGCCAGCTCGACCGCCTTTGGGCTCTTTCTCCCGGTGCCGACATTCTCGGGCTCGAGCGGATCACGGAATTGCTCGACCGCGTCGGCAACCCGCACGAGCGTTTGCCCCCGGTGCTCCATGTCGCTGGCACCAACGGCAAGGGATCGACCTGCGCCTTCCTGCGCGCGGCGATCGAAGCTGCGGGCTACACCACCCATGTCTATTCTAGCCCGCATCTCGTGCGCTTCAACGAGCGTATCCGGCTCGCCGGCACGCTGATCGAGGACGCCGAACTGGCGCCGCTGCTCGAGGAAGTGCTGGATGCCGGCGGCGATATCGGCGCGAGCTTCTTCGAAGTGACGACCGCCGCGGCATTCCTTGCCTTCTCTCGTACTGCCGCCGATGCCTGTATCGTCGAGGTCGGACTGGGCGGACGCCTCGATGCGACCAATGTCATCGCGCAGCCGATCGTGACCGGCATTGCCCAGCTGGGAATCGATCACGAGCGTTTCCTCGGCACGACGATCGAGGACATCGCCGCCGAAAAGGCCGGGATCGCGAAGCCGCAAGTGCCCCTGGTCACCATGCGCTACGCACCGTCGGTCGAAGCCCGGATCAACGCGGTCGCGCGAACCGCCGGGGCTCCCGTGTCGCCTGAAGGCCGGAACTGGTTCTGGGCCGCGGACGATGGCCACCTCACCTATCGCGACGCCGCGGGCAAGGTGCAGACGCCGCTGCCCGTGCTGGTCGGGCCGCACCAGCCTGGCAACCTCGCTTTGGCGATCGCCATGCTCCATCATCAGAAGACGCTGACCATTCCACCGGAAGCCTTCATTGCTGCAGCCGAACACGCGACCTGGCCGGCGCGGATGCAATTGCTCGGCGATGGGCCGCTGACGCGGATCTTGCCAGCGGGCAGCGAGATCTGGCTCGATGGCGGCCACAACGCAGCCGCCGGCGCCAGCGTTGCCGAGGCGCTGCGCGAGGTGCTCGATCGTCGCGGCACCGACGGTGCGCACATGATCGTCGGCATGCTGTCCAACAAGGATCCAGCAGGACTGTTGCGCCCGTTCGCGGGGTTGGCCACGAGCTTTCACGCCGTTCCGGTCGCCGGCCATGAATGTCATAGCGCCGAGGTGCTGGGCGCGGTCGCCAGCGACATCGGCATCAGGCCGCAGGCTGCGGAGACAGTGGAGACCGCCCTGCACGCGATCGCCGATGACGCCGAGGGACAAGTGACAGTGATGATCCTCGGCTCGCTTTATCTGGCAGGCCAAGTGCTCGCAGGGAACGGCGAAGCGCCGGCATGATAAATTATTGCGATTGACTATCAATAGCGAGTTTCCGACTATGCGGCTCCACCACGGAGTCGCCCGATGGCCCCTTCCCCAATGCCCGCCTCGCTGGTCAGCGAAGCTCTGCCGTACAGCCTTCCCCAAACCACGGCAGCGCGCCTGTTGCTGCTCGCGATTCGGCGGATGGGCGCGCATGGACTGAACGACGCTATCGCCGCCAACACCTTCATGAGCACATTCGGCGCGGGGTTCCGCCGGCCTTTATTGCTCGCGCGCGCTTTCATGGCGGAACTCGCCGCGACCTCGACCACGTCTATTCCAATCGCGCCATGCTGTTGTGCGCGGATGACATGGGCAGAGCAGACGATGATCACCACGATCGGCCAGGCCGAGCGGCGCCCCGAAACCGCTCGCCTGTTGCTCGCCGACCTGATGGCACAACGTCGCGCCGATGCGATCGTGGCCACGGCGGCGGCCTTATCCGCGGCGTTTGCGGATGCGGGTCTGCCGCTGGTCGTCGATTAGGTCGAATGATTCCCGGAGGGGTATTACCCGGCCGCGCGCAACTCGCGTAATTTGTCGGTCGCCCAGCGGTACATGTCGCCCTCCGCCTGGCGTTGGTGGCGATCGAGCCGCTTCATCCGGTCCTCGACTTCCTCGAGTACGCCCAGCGCCTCGCGCTTGCGGCCAAGCTCGATCAGCAATGCGGCATAACGACACCGCGCCTCTTCGCCCGGCATGCGCGTGACGATATCGCGATAGATGGCCAGAGCGTCGTCCCTGCGCCCGAGATGGTCGTAGATCCGCGCCCTCAGCAGGTCGAGACGATCGCGGTCGCTCTGCCCCGACGGCTTGGCGATCGCGTCGATGACATGCTGCGCCTCGTCGATCTTGCCTTCCTCGAACAGCGCGCGTGCCAGCTTGGTTTCGGTGCGGGGATCGGGCAGTGGCTGCGCGGCGATCGCCTCGCGATAGAGCGGGATCGCCTCGACCGGCCGATTGACCGCCGACAGCGCGTCGGCCAGCCGGATGCGGTTGGCGATCGTGTCGGCTAGGCCCAGCGCATCGCGCGCGGCACGCACTTCGCGCTCCGGATCGATCGCCCTGGCGGCCTGCGCGCGCATCGTGCGGACGTGACGATTGCCCTGCATGCCGGGCAGCACCTCGACGATGAAATAGGCGATGCAGCCGACCATCGGAAAGAACACCAACGGCCAGATCCAGAAGGTGTTGCGGCCATTGCGCACGCAATGCACCACGCACGCGATCTGGCAGATGATCGTCCCGCCGGACAGGATCAGGAACAGCATCAGGCGGGCTCGCCGGTATTGCCGGCCTCGATCACCGTCGGAACGCGCGAGGCGCGCCACCATTCGAGCAGGACGAACAGGATCGCGAGCAGGCCGACCGCGGCGACATAGCGAAACACGTCGGCATAACCGTATTTGTCAATCATCTCCCCCGCCATGCCCTTGCCGAGCGAGCCGATCAGGAACGTGAGTGACGACAGCACCGCATATTGGACCGCCGCGAATTTCTTGCTGACGATCCCCGACAGGAACGCGACGAACGCGGCGAGCGCAAGCCCGGTCGAGATATTCTCGTAGCTGATCGTCAAAAGTAGCCGCGCCATCCGCTCGTCGCTGCCGAACGCTACCGCAAGCGAATCGAGCCGCAACACATGCATCACCGGGTCGATATGGGGCGATCCGTCGGCCAGGTCGGCGTACACGAAATTGCCGAAGATCGGCAGGATCGCCCCGATCAACACGGTCGGAAATCGCCCGATCTTGGCGAACAGATATCCGCCCAGGCTGACACCGATGATCGACATGATGATGCCGAAGACCTTGGACGCGAAGGCCACTTCGTCCTTCGAATAATGCATGAATTCCAGATAGAAGGGGTAAGCGAACGATCCCCAGACGTTATAGCAGAGCGCATAGGTCAGGATCAGCCCGATCACGATCAGCACACCCCAACCCAGCCGCGCGACGAGGTCCGCGAGCGGCGCGACCAGCGCCCCGTAAAGATGGTTGGCCGCGGTGCGCGCCGGCGACGTCACGGTATCGCGCTCGCTCTGGACCTGGCGTCCCTGCGTTTTCAACCAGTTGAGGACGGCGGCGACGGCGAGCGGCACGAGCACGGTCGCGATCACGATCGCCGGACCATGATATTTGAGGAAGTCGCTAGGTGACGGTCGGGGCGCGCCGGGGGGGGTATCGGCCAGCATCGAGATCATGAACCCGATCAGCGAGCCGATCGCCCAAATCCAGCTGATGCCGACGATCAGGAGCGCGACCGCGCGTGTCCGCGGCCTGATCTCGCCAGCTTCCGAAAGCGCCTGCACCGCCTCGCTCGGCACGCGTTTGGTATCAGGGGCGCCGAGCGCGATCAGCAGCATCAGCCCCATGATCACCGCCATGACCAGATAGACGGTCGGCCACGACATGCGCGCGGCCATGTAGAGGGCGATCGCCCCGCCGACGATGCTCGCGGCGCGATAGCCCAATTGGTTGACCGCGGACAGCAACTCAACCGGCGCATCCTCGTCCGCGACATCGATCCGCCAGCCGTCGATCGCAATGTCCTGCGTCGCGGAACCGAGCGAGCCGAGGAACGCGAACATCGCGAATGTGCCGATCTGCTGCGCCGGGTCGGTGACGACGATGCCCAGCAAAGCGACGATCATCAGCCCCTGGCACAACACGATCCAGCTCTTGCGGCGGCCGAGCTTGCCGAGAATCGGCAATTGCAGGCGATCAACCAAAGGCGACCACAGGAATTTGAACGCATAGGTCAGGCCGATCCACGACAGCACGCCGATCGTCGCCATCTTGACCCCGACCTCCCCCAGCCATGCGGTCAGTGTGCCGATCAGCAAGGCATTGGGCAGGCCCGAGGAAAAGCCGAGCGCAAGCATGGACGCCGACTTGCGCGTCCGAAGCGCGGCGACGAACAGCCGCCATCCCTTGGGACGTGTCACCGCACTACCGCTCATTCAGGCTTGCTCCCCATCTCGTTAGAGCCGACACTAACCTTAAAAATCGGGAGAGGAAGCCCATGAACGTGGCGACCAGGATCGCTCCGACCGCGGGGCAACTCGCGCTGGCGAAGAAACTGGCCGAGGGCGGCGAAGGCCGCGCCGGGGGAATAACCTTTGTCGACGCCGCGGCTTATACCGATCCGGCACGGTTCGACGCGGAGCGCGCGAAGATCTTCGCCAAACGCCCGCTGGTGATCGCGCCGTCCGCGCTGCTGCCCGACCCCGGCATGGCGATCCCGCACGACGGCTATGGCAAGCCGTTGCTGATCACGCGCGATCGCGAGGGCAAGGCACACGTTTTCATGAATGTCTGCCGCCATCGCGGCACGCGGTTGGTCGAAGGACAGGAGCCAGTCTGTGCGTCGCGGCTCGTCTGCCCCTATCACGCCTGGACCTACGGTCTCGACGGCAAACTGCTGGCGCTCCCGCGCACCGATGCCTTCCCCGACCTCGAGAAGAGCGAATTCGGACTACGTCGCCTGCCGACGCTCGAGGCCGGAGGACTGATCTGGTTTGCGTTCGATGAAGGCGCGGATTTCTCCGAACCCGAGACGCTCGGCCATGATTTCGACGCCTTCGATCTCGCCGGCCAGTATCTATTCCGTCGCCGGACCCATGACGTCGCGGCGAATTGGAAGCAGATCATGGACGCGTTTCTGGAGAGCTATCACGTCCAGCGCCTCCATGCCGCGACGATCGGCCCCTTCTTCAAGGATGGCGTGGCGTCGGCCGATACGATCGGTGCGCACCAGCGCTCGGCGGTGGGGCGCGACGTGTCGGCGAACGACTGCGCTGCTGAGGACTGGCCGACGCTTCGCCGCGCAATCACTTACACTTACCAGATGTTCCCCGCGACCGTGCTGATCGTCAGCCCGGATTATGTGAACCTCATGACGCTGATGCCGCGCGGCGTCGACCGCGTGCTGGTCGAGGATTTCATGCTGATCCCCGAACCGCCCGCGACCGACAAGGCGCTGGCGCATTGGGAGAAGAGCTGGAATCTGCTCGACGGCGGCGTCTTCGGAGCCGAGGACTTTCGGGCAGCGGCCTTGTGTCAGGAAGGGTTGATGTCGGGCGCGATCGACCGGCTGACCTTGGGCAGCATGGAGAGCGGAATCCGTCTGTTCCACGATGCGGTGGAGAAGGCGTTGGCGGGGTAAACTTAAATCCTCCCCAAGCTCGCTTGGGGAGGGGGACCATCGCGAAGCGATGGTGGAGGGGAAAAGCCCCGTCCTCGCCGCTCACGCGGCTGCGGCCCCTCCACCACCGCCTCCGGCGGCGGTCCCCCTCCCCACGCTTCGCGTAGGGAGGATTTACTTAGTCCTTCAGCACCGTCGCCACGGTCGAGATCACCAGCCGCGTCTGTTCGATCTCGTCGACCTTGATCGTGTCGAGCCCCATTTCCTTTGCCGGATAGTCGTTCCCGCCCGGGAAGATGGCGTCCCCGACGAACAACACCTCTTGCTTGCCGACACCGGCGACGGGCAGCAGCTTGGTCAGCCCATATTGCTTGTCGACGCCCTTGCGGGTGATGTCGATCGAGGTCGAGCCGCCGATATTGATCGACAGGTCGGGAAGCGCCTGGCGCAATCGTTTTTGCAGCGCTTCGCGCTTCGAACGGTCGGCATCCCAATTATTCTTGGCGATGAGCGGCGCTTCCTGCCCAAGCCCCGAGAACGTGATCTGGCTGCCGCGATCCTCGATCCGGTCGCCCCAGGTCTGGCCCTCGTCGAGCCCTTCCGCCTTCACGGCATCGTCGAGCGCCGTCTCGATCTGGCGGCGCTCGTCGCCGGTAAACAACTCGGCGTAGACCGGCTTCCACTCGCCCGACCAGCGGTAGAGCTTGGTCCCCGTCGTCGGCTGGATGAACAAATTGGCGAGCTTGGCGCGTTCGGGCAGCCGCGAGACGACTTGCTTCTCGAATTGCGGCCAATCGCCGCCCGAGATGATGTCGACCATGCAGACGTCGAGCAAATCGGCGATTCGCCCTGCCATGTCCTCGTCGAGCGGCTGCTTGCTGAGCGCGAGCGTGCCGTCGAGGTCGAAGGCGACCAGCTTCTTCATGCCGCCGCCCGCGCCAGCACGAATGCCTCGATCGCGTGCGCCACGCCATCCTGCTCGTTGCTCGACGAGACGAAATCGGCGGCGGACTTCACCGTATCGGGCGCCTGCCCCATCGCCACCGACATGCCCGCGCGGGCGAACATCGCAATATCATTCTCCATATCGCCGAACACCGCGACATGCGCGAGGTCGACGCCCAGGATGGCGGCCAGCTCGGTCACGCCATCGCCCTTGTTGGCGTGGAGGTCGGTGACATCGAGATAATAGGTCTGGCTCTGCCCGATCGTCGCGCGCTGTCCGAACAGGGCAGCGCCGCGATCGGCGAGATCCTTGAGCACCGGCGCATCGTCGCTGACGAAAGTGATCTTGTCGGCGCGATCGTAGAATTCGCTGAAATCGTCGCGCAGGATCGGCTCCTCGTTCGAGGCGACACGCTCGCGATCGACATGGGCACCCGCCAGATTGGAGGCGTACCATTTGCCATCCGCGAAGACCCAGATGTCGACCGGGACGCCCTCGGCAAGCGCGAACATGCCGCGCACGGTTTCGGGGTCGATACGATGCCTGGTGATCAGGCTGCCGTCCGGGCGGAAGACAATGCCGCCGTTCACCGCCGCCAGCGGAATATCGATCCCCAGCGGCGCGATCAGCGGCAACACGCCCGACACCGGGCGTGCGCTGATCAGCGTGAAGGCGACGCCCGCCTGACGCAAGCGCTGGACCGCGGCGATGACCTGGGGACTGAGCGACTTATCCTTGCGGACCAGCGTGCCGTCGACGTCCGAAATGACCAGGCGGATCGCCGGACCGACCTGCGTCACTGCGGCATCTCCACATGCCCGCCGAACCCGAAGCGCATCGCCGATAGCAATTTGTCGCCATAAGTATGTTCGACGCGGCTACGATAGCGCGCGAATAACGCCGCCGTCAGCACGTGCGCCGGCACCGCTTCTTCCATCGCCGCTTCGATCGTCCAATGCCCCTCGCCCGAATCCGCCACGCGGCCGGAGAATTGATCGAGCGCCATGTCCTTGGCGAGCGCGGAGGCGCAGAGGTCGAGCAACCAGGACGAGATGACCGATCCCCGGCGCCAGACTTCGGCGATGTCCGTCAGGTTCAGGTCGAACCGCTCGTCCTCGGGCAGCTTGTCGGAATTCTTGGACGACAGGATGTCGAAGCCCTCGGCATAGGCCTGCATCAGCCCGTATTCGATGCCGTTATGGACCATCTTGACGAAATGCCCGGAGCCAGCCGGTCCGGCATGGATATAGCCCTTTTCGGCGCGGGGGTCCTCGCCTTCCTGCGCCATCCTGTCGGGCGTGCGCGGGATCGTGCCGAGGCCCGGTGCCAGGGTATCGAAGATCGGATCGAGATGGCGCATCACGGCGTCCTCGCCGCCGATCATCATGCAATAGCCGCGCTCGAGCCCCCAGACGCCGCCCGACGTCCCGACATCGACATATTTGAGGCCCTTCTCGGCCAGCGCTTTCGAACGGCGAATGTCGTCCTTGTAGAAGGTATTGCCGCCGTCGATGATGATATCGCCCGGCGAACAGAGCCCGGTCAGTGCCTCGATCGTGCTCTCGGTCGGCGCGCCTGCCGGCAACATCACCCAGAAGACGCGCGGGCTGTCGAGCTTACCGGCCAGTTCCTCGAGCGATCCGGCGCCGATCGCGCCATCGGCCACGACTTCCTTCACCGCTTCGGGCGCGCGATCATAGACGACCGTCTCGTGATTGCCGCGCATCAGCCGCCGCGCGATATTGCCACCCATGCGGCCGAGGCCGATGATTCCGATTTTCATGTAAATCTCCCGAAGCGCCGATCTCTACCAACGTCACCCCGTACTTGTTCCGGGGTCCGATCCTCCACGAGCGATATCGCCTGAAGCCCGTTGGATGCCGGGTCGATCCCGGCATGACGATGCTGGATCAGGTCGCCTCGGCGGGATGCTTGGCCGCGATCGCGCCGAGCAGGTCGTCGAATGCCTTGGAGAATGACGCGACGCCTTCCTCGACCAGGGTTTCGGTCACGCCCTGCAAATCAAGCCCGAGCCGTTCGGCCTCGGCCAGCACGTGCCGGGCGCCGTCCACATCCTGGGTCAGCGTCTCGGCCGCGGTGCCGTGGTCGCGGAACGCGTCGAGCGTCTTGGGCGGAACGGTATTGACCGTGTCGCGGCCGATCAGCGTGTCGAGATAGAGAACGTCCGAATAATCCGGGTTCTTGGTGCCGGTCGAGGCCCAGAGCAGCCGCTGCGGCATCGCGCCCTTGGCGGCGAGCGCCTGCCAGCGGTCGGACGCGATAAACTCCTCGTACCAGGCATAGGCCGCCTTGGCGTTCGCAATGGCCACCTTGCCCTTCAGCGCCTTGGCTTCATCCCCGCCGGTGCCGGCATCGATCGCGTCGTCGATCTTGGTGTCGATGCGGCTGACGAAGAAGCTGGCGACGCTGGCGATGCGATCGATCGGCTCGCCACGCGCGGCACGTTTCTCGAGCCCTTCGACGAAGGCCAAAGCGACTGCCTTGTACGCCTCGATCGAGAACAACAAAGTGACGTTGACGTTGATCCCCTTGTCGATCGTCGTCGCGATCGCGGGCACGCCGGCCGGGGTGCCGGGAATCTTGATCATCAAATTGGGCCGGTCGACCGCTTTCCACAGCCGCTCGGCCTCGGACGCCGTCTCGTCGGTATCGTTGGCGATATAGGGCGACACTTCCAGGCTGACATAGCCGTCCTTGCCGTTCAGCCGGTCGTAGATCGGACGCAGCGTATCGGCCGCATCCTGAATGTCCTGGATCGCGAGATGCTCGTAGCGTGCCATCGCCGGTGCGCCGGGATGCGCATTGTCGAACGCCGCGAGATCGGTGTCATAGGCGTTGCCATGACCCATCGCCTTCTCGAAGATCGAGGGGTTCGACGTCACGCCGGTCACGCCATCTTCCTCGACGAGCTTCCTGAGCCCGCCCTCGGCCAAGAACTTGCGGTCGATGAAATCGAGCCAGATCGCCTGACCGAGTTTTTCCAGATCGTTGATCCGTCCCATAATATTCTCCACTTGGTCCGATCGTCACCCCGGACTTGTTCCGGGGTCCAACCCTCCCCAACGGACTCCTTCCGTTGTTGCGCGTTGGATGCCGGGACAAGCCCGGCATGACGGCTTAATTGCTACCGATCAGCGCCTTCGCCTTCTTCACCACATTCTCGACCGTGAAGCCGAACTTGTCCTGCAGGCCCTTGAGCGGAGCCGAGGCGCCGAAGGTCGACATGGTGATGGTCGAACCCTTCGGACCGACATAGCGATCCCAGCCCATTTCCCCGGCCATCTCGATCGCGAGACGCGCGGTGACGCCAGACGGCAGCACGCTGTCCTTATAGGCCTGATCCTGCCGCTCGAAGCGGAACCAGCTGGGCATCGACACCACCCGCGCGGCGACGCCCTCGCCCTTCAGCTGTTCGTAGGCGGCGACCGCCAGGCTGACTTCGGACCCGCTGGCGATCAGGATTACCTCGGGGTTGTCGCTATCGGCCAGGACATAGGCGCCCTTGGCGACGCCCGCCGCGCTGGCATATTTCGAGCGGTCGAGCGTCGGCAGCGCCTGGCGCGACAGGACCAAGGCGGTCGGGTGCTTGCCGTCCGCCATCAGCGCACGCCACGCCTCCGCCACCTCATTGGCGTCGCCCGGGCGGATCGTGTCGATCCCCGGCGTCGCGCGCAGCATCGCGAGCTGCTCGATCGGCTGGTGAGTCGGACCATCCTCGCCGACGCCGATCGAATCGTGGGTGAACACCCAGACCGCGCCCAATTCCATCAGCGCCGACAGCCGGACCGGCGGGCGCATGTAATCGAGGAATACGAAGAAGGTGGAGCCATAGGCGCGCAGGTGCGACAGCGCCATGCCGTTGACGATCGCGCCCATGCCGTGTTCGCGCACGCCGAAGTGGAAATTGGTGCCGCCGTAATTGTCCGCCTCGAACGACGGCGCGCCCTTGATATCGGTTTTGGTCGAAGGCGCGAGATCGGCCGAACCGCCGAGCAGCCACGGCACTTTGCCGACGATCGCGTTGAGCACCTTGCCGCCCGAATCGCGCGTTGCGAGGCCCTTTTCGTCAGCGTCGAAGGTGGGGATGTCGGCGTCCCAGCCCTCAGGCAATTTGTCCGACAGGATCAGCTCGAGTTCCTTGCCGAGATCGGGAAAAGCCGACTTGTACTTGGCGAAGGTCGCTTCCCATTGCTCGCGCAACGGCCGGCCGCGGCCCGCGATCGCGCCGTTGAGATGCTGCTCGACGCCCTCGGGAACGTAGAAGTCCTTCTGCGGCCAGCCATAGGCCTCTTTGGTCGCCTTGACGTTGTCGACGCCCAGCGGTTCGCCATGCGCCTTTTCGCTGCCGGCGCGCGGGCTGCCCCAGCCGATTACCGAATGGACGACGATGAACGTCGGCTTGTCGTCGGTCTTGCGGAACGTCTCCAGCGCCTGCGCCATCGCGGCGCAGTCATTGGCATCGTTCACATGGATGACGTTCCAGCCATAGGCCTGGAAGCGCTTGCCGACATCCTCGTCGAACGCGAGCGCGGTGTCGCCCTCGATCGAGATATGGTTCGAATCGTAGATCCAGCAGAGGTTGGAGAGCTTGAGGTGCCCGGCCACCGACGCCGCCTCGGCCGAGACGCCCTCCATCATGTCGCCGTCGCCGCACAAAGCATAAACGGCGTGATCGAACAGCGTGAAGCCCTGCTTGTTATAGCGCGCCGCGAGCCAGCGCTCGGCGATCGCCATGCCGACCGAATTGCCGCAGCCCTGCCCCAACGGGCCGGTCGTCGTCTCGACCCCGGTGGTGTGGCGATATTCGGGATGACCCGGCGTCTTCGAGCCGAGTTGGCGGAAATTCTCGATGTCGTTGAGGCTGACCGCTTCCTTGCCGGTCTTCTTGCCGGTGCCATCGACCTCTTCGATGCCCGCGAGGTGGATCAGCGAATAGAGCAGCATCGAGGCGTGTCCGACCGACAGCACGAAGCGGTCGCGATTGGGCCAGGTCGGCGTCGAGGGATCGTATCGCAGGAATTGCGACCAGAGCGTATAGCCGACCGGCGCCAGCGCCATCGGCGTGCCGGGATGCCCGGAATTGGCCTTCTGCACCGCATCCATCGACAGCGTGCGGATCGTGTCGATCGTCAGGCGCTCGATCGAGCCGTCTTCTTTCAACTGATCCACGTCGGCGGTCTGGGTATCGGACATTCTTCTCGGGCTCCCGCTTCGGGTGGAGGAACGCGCAGGCCGCATCGCGGTTGCGCCATTTCCACGCCCTATATGGGGAGCATCGCGCGCTTGCCACCCGTCAGGTGATCTTGCGTTCCATTTTCGTAACGGTTCCTCGATCGGCGACATAGGCGGCGTCGACTTCGCGCAGAAACAGGCCATGTCCCATCACGCCCGGAATCGCCTGTAACCCGGCCGCTAGTCCGGCCGGCTCCGGGAAGGATGCAAAATGGCAGTCGAAGATTACGTTGCCCTGGTCGCTGCGCCACGCGCCCTCGTCCGCCATGCGCAGGACGGGTTCGGCCCCCAGCGCCGCGAGCCGGGCAGCGACGAAGCTCCGCGCGAACGGCAGGACCTCGACCGGCAACGGCGCGGCACCGAGCCGAGCGACCCGTTTCGACGCGTCGGCGATCACGACCATCCGGTCCGACGCCTCGGCGACGATCTTCTCGCGCAACAGCGCGCCGCCCGCGCCCTTTATGACCTGTAGCGCCGGATCGATCTCATCGGCGCCGTCGATCGTCAGATCGAGCCGCGAGGCGAGCGCGAATCGACCGATCGGGATGCCGCCGTCGCGCGCTGCTTGCTCAGTAGCGATCGACGTGGCGAAGAATATTGTCTTGCGGAGGTCCGGCAGGCGCGCGGCAATCGCGCGGATCGCGAACGCCACGGTCGATCCGGTGCCGATGCCGACCAGCATGCCGTCACGAATTTCGGCGACCGCCGCATCGGCGGCGATCCTTTTGTCGTCGTCGATCATGGAACGGGCGTAGCGCGAAACGGCGCGCACGCAAACGCCCGGCGCGTTGGCAATGCGCCGCCGTTATAACCCAGCGGAATGGTGCACCGCAACGAAACGGCTTGATCTATGTAACAATGCAACATAGCAGGATGCGACCGCAACCCGTTCGTCGAACGACCGGCCGGAGATTATGGCAACTATAGCAAGGCGCATCGGCAGCACGTCGCGTCCGCTCCGTTCGGGGCGGCGGCTGGGTGCTGGCTGGGGCGCCGTGCTGCTGGCCATGTTGGTGGTGTTCTCGTGGCAGAGCTTCGTCGCCGAGACCCACAATCATTTCGCCCGTGCGCAAATCTCTACGGCGAACGCCGCCGCGAAGCCTACGTCCGATCCGAATTCGCCGTTCGATTCCCCGGCAAATTGTCCGATCTGCCGGGAAATCGCGCAGAGCGCCGCTTATCTGCCGCCGGCGCCGGTCGTCCTTCCGGCGCCCCCCGCGATGCTCGTCTGGCTCGTCGCCGGACTCGCGTTCGGCCTGATCCTCGAGCGCCGCTCGCTCGGCTGGCATAGCCGCGCACCTCCTATCCAACTCCAGGCCTGACACTATCGCCGCGACGCGAAGGCACGACGATGTGCCCAGTCGCGTCCCGTGGATTCCGCCGTGAATCCGCGACCAAGGTTCCCGGAGTTTATTCGAATGCGACACCTCTTCCTGCTGGGCGCGGCATCCGTCGCGCTGTTGCCCGCCATCGCCAACGCCCAGGACGCGCCGGCCAATCCGCCGCCGGCTACCCCCTCCCCCGCGCCTGCCCCCGCGTCTGCGGACCAGCCGGGGGACATCGTGATCACCGCGCAGCGGCTCGACGCCGCGCGCGACGCCATCCTCCCCTCGCTCGGCGCGAGTGCGTACACGATCGACAAGGCGCTCCTCGCAAAGCAGCCGGGCGGCGCCAATGTCAGCCTTGTTCAGATCCTGTCTCAGGTACCGGGCGTAACGCTCGACAGCTATGGCGCCGTGCACGTCCGTAACGAGCACGGCAATTTGCAATACCGCTTGAACGGCGTGATCGTGCCGGAGAGCATCTCGGGCTTCGGCCAGACGTTCGATCCCAGGATCGCCGATTCGGTCGAACTGATCACCGGCACGTTGCCCGCGCAATACGGATATCGGACCTCAGGCGTGGTAAGCCTGAAGACGAGTTCCGGCGGATTCTCGAACGGCGGAGACATTGGGTATTACGGCGGCAGCCGAAACACCATCAATCCCAGCGCGTCGCTCCATGGGTCGAGCGGGCCGCTGAGCTATTTCTTCTCTGGCAGTTATCTGCAGAACGATCTCGGCGTCGAGAACCCGATCGCGACGCGCGACGCGATCCACGATCGCACCCGCCAGTATCGTGGGTTCGGCTATGTCTCGGCCATTCTCTCCGATACCAGCCGGCTCACCGCGTTCGGCGGCACCTCGATCGGCTACTTCCAGATTCCCAACAATCCCGGGCAGACGCCCGCGTTCACGCTCAACGGTCAATCGACGTTCGATTCGGCCAAGCTCGATCAGAACCAGCGCGAGATCACGCATTACGGCGTGCTGGCCTATCAATATGCTGGCGGGGCGCTCAATTTCCAGGTCGCGCCGTTCGTGCGCTATTCGCAGACGCGGTTCACGCCAGACCCACAAGGCGGCGACCTGATCTTCAGCGGCGTTGCCGATCGGTCGCGGCTGTCGAGCCTGGCCACCGGCATCCAGGCGGACGGCAGCTACAAGCTGTCGGATACCCATACGCTGCGCTTCGGGCTGTTCTTCCAGAACGAGCGCACCCGGTCGCTGGTGACGTCGCGCGTGTTTCCGGTCGATGCGGACGGCGACCAAACATCGGATGCGCCGATCACGATCACCGACAAGGGCGGCCGCAACGGGCAGCTTTATGGTGTCTATCTCCAGGACGAATGGTCGCTGACCCCGACGCTGACGCTGAATTATGGCGCCCGCTTCGATGCTGTCAGGGCCTACACGAACGAGCAGCAGGTCAGCCCGCGCGTCAACTTCGTCTGGAAACCGGGTGGCGGCACGACTTTCCACCTCGGCTATGCGCGCAACTTCACGCCGCCGCCCCAAGAGCTGATCGCTGCGCCGACGCTGGCGCTGTTCGCCGGCACGACCAAGGAGCCCACGCTCACCGTGGCCGATCCGGTGCGCGCCGAGCGCGAGCATTATTTCGATGCCGGGATCGAGCAGTACCTCCTGCCAGGTCTCAAGGTCGGGATCGACGCTTACTACAAGATCAAGCGCAACCTGCTCGACGAAGGCCAGTTCGGCACCTCGCTGGTGCTGTCGCCGTTCAACTACGCCAAGGGCTATGCCTGGGGCGTCGAACTGAGCGCCAATTACACCAAGGGGCCGTTCGACCTCTACGCCAACGTCGCCCGCGGTAGGGAGAAAGGCCGCAACATCATCTCGAGCCAATATTTCTTCGCGCCGGATGAGCTTGCCTACATCTCCAACCATTACATCTTCACCGACCATTCGCAGAACTGGACTGCATCGGGCGGCGGCAGCGTCACGATCCACGACGGAATCGGCACGCTCGTTCCGGCGGTCGATTTCCTCTACGGCGACGGCCTGCGCGCGGACGATCCCGCCGGCATCGTGCCCAATGGCGGCAAGTTGCCCTCATACGTCACCGCAAATATCGGGATCGCGCAGAATTTCGACGGGCCGGGCGCGCTCAAGGGGCTGTCGATCCGCTTCGATGTCGTGAACCTGTTCGACAAGAGCTACCTGATCCGCGACGGATCCGGCGTCGGCGTCGGTGCACCGCAATATGGCGCGCGGCGCGGCTTCTTCGCGGGCATCACCAAGAAGTTCTGAGCAAGGATCGGGGGCGTGCCGGTGGCGCACCCCGCCGGAATTGCCAGCCGTCGCGGCGCGTCCGCGGCGGCTTGCTTCGTGCGCGTTTCCGACCGACCTTCACGGCGGGCGTACCGAACATTGGAGAACAACATGCCCGACAGTGACCCTGCGCCAGGTGCGGCCGCGATCGACTGGGTCGAACGCGCCGCGGTCGGCGCGTCGGCGCTCTGCCTGATCCATTGCGCCGGCCTGCCCTTGTTGCTGGCCGCCCTGCCCGCCCTATCGTCGCTGGTTGCCGTGCCCGAGAGCTTTCATGTCTGGGTGCTGGCGTTTGCCGTGCCAACCTCCGCGCTGGCGCTGTTCACCGGCCGGCGCCATCATCGCCACGTCTATCCGCTGATGATTGGCGCGGCGGGGCTGATGCTGCTGGCGTTTGGTGCGTTGTTGCTGCTCGGTGGGCGGTGGGAGACGCCAGTGACGATCATGGGCAGCCTGTGCCTCGCCTATGCGCATATTGCCAATTGGCGGCTGCGCCACCTGCACCATCATCATCACGCGTGAATCCAGCGCCAACGGCGTAGCGGTGTCCGCTCGCGCGTGAGGACCCCCGAACGGGGAAATTTCTAGCCTGTCGGGGAAATGGCGCGCCCGGAACGATTCGAACGTCCGACCCTCAGATTCGTAGTCTGATGCTCTATCCAGCTGAGCTACGGGCGCCTGGGAGACGCGGCCTTTAGAGAGGTGTTTCGCGAAGCGCAAGTGCGTTGCGCCATAGTTTTTCGCCGCCTAGAGCGATGTCATGTCAAAGCGCATCGCGATACTCCTTACACTCGGCCTTGTCGGCTGCACCGAAGCGCCCGGAGTCTACCCGTCGCTGGCGCTGCGGCCGATCGAATCGCGCTCCGACGCCGAACCTGAAGTGGTGACGCCCGTCGCCGCCCCGGATCCCGAACTCGATAAGAAGATCGCGGCGATCGACGCCAAGCTGAGCGCGTCCGACGCGGCGTTCGCCGCCAGCGCCGCCACCGCGGAGAGCGCCGCGCGTAGCCCGGCCGCACAGGCGGTGGGCAGCAACGAATGGGTGCGCGCCGAATCGGCGCTGGCCGACCTCGATTCGCTCCGCGTCGACACGCTTGGCGCAATCACCGATCTCGACCAATTGACGAGCGAGCGCGGCGTCGCCGGCGACCCGCCCTATCCCGCGCTGGAGGATGCGCGCGCCAAGGCGCAGGCGCAATTGGACGCCCAGCAGACGAAGATCGCCGCGATCAAGGCGATCCTGGGCGAGAAATAGGCCCTCAAGCCTTTCAAAAGCTGCCGATCAACTCACCCCTCTCCCGCTTGCGGGAGAGGGAGGGGCCCGCGCAGCGGGAGGGTGAGGGTCTTCTTACTTCTTCCTGAATTTCATTCGCCCGGAAGAAGAAAGAAGACCCTCACCCAACCTGCGCCGGGTGAACAGCGCCCCGCGCTGTTCAGGTCATGCCGGGGGCATGACCTACCCGGTGCACCCGCGAGCGGGAGAGGGCTAGGAGACCTAGGGCCGCTTTATCCGGTAGACGATGTGCGGCCGCAACGGGTCGCCGATCGGCACCGCCGGATGCTCGAAATCGCCGTCAAGATCGCGCACCATGCCGAGCCGCTCCATCAGCCCCCAGCTGCGCATATTGTCGACATTGGTCATCGCGGCGATGCCGGGGGCGTCGGTATTCGCCCAGCCCCAGGCGATCGACGCCTCGGCCGCTTCGCGCGCATAGCCCTGGCCCCAGGCGTCCCGCGCCAGCCGCCAGCCGATTTCGACCTGGTCGAAGAGCGGCGTGCCTTCGGGCCCCGGCTTGAGCCCGCAAAAGCCCAGGAAAGCGCCGTCGGCCTTTCGCTCGACCGCCCAGAAGCAATAACCGTGGCTGGCGACGAAGCCGTTCTGCCGCGCCGCGGCGGCTTCGGCGTCCTCGCGGCTCAGCGGCGGCCCGAGATAGCGCATGACTTCCGGATCGTTGCACATGGCATGGAACGGCGCGATGTCGCTGTCGCGCCAGCCGCGCAGGACCAGGCGATCGGTATCGATCATCGCCCGGCTCCTGCCGGCCGATCGAACGCATAGACGATCATGTCGCCGATCACGTCGTCATTATCGAGATAGAGCGGGTGGCGGAAATCCAAGTCGGGCCGCCGCGTCATGCCGATCCGGATCATGAGCCCCCAGGACGGCGCATTGTCGGGATTTGTCCATGCCGCGATCGTTTCGGCCGGCGTATTCGCCCAGCCCCAGTCGCGGCTTGCCTCGGCCGCCTCGCGAGCGATCCCCTGCCCCCAATGCTTCTCGGCGATGCGCCAGCCAAGCTCGTACATGCCGTCGACCGGCGTATCGGGATGCCCACCGAGCCTCAGCCCGCAAATCCCCGCCAATTGGCCGTCGGCCTTGGTCTCGACTGCCCACATGCAATGGCCGTCTGCGGCCTGCTTCTCCATCTGGCGGTCGATCAGCCCGTCGATCTTCTCGCGCGGCGCGACGCCGCCGAAATGCTTCATCATCGCCGGCGTGTTGATGATCGCGTCGAACGCATGTTTGTCGTCCTCGCGCCACGGGCGGAGGATCAGGCGCGGCGTCTCGATCATTTCGCCAGCAGCTTCGCCGCGTGGAGCGCATGGTAGGTCAGCACGCCCGAACACCCTGCGCGCTTGAACGCCAGCAGCGTCTCCAGCACGACCGCGTCGCGCTCGGCCGCACCGGCCGCGACTGCCGCCTCGATCATCGCATATTCGCCGGACACTTGATACGCGAATACAGGGACTTCGAAGCGATCCTTCACGCGCAGGATGATGTCGAGATAGGGCAAACCCGGCTTGACCATCACGCTGTCGGCGCCCTCGGCGAGATCGAGCGCGACCTCTCGCAGCGCCTCCTCGGTATTGGCCGGGTCCATCTGATAGGTCTTCTTGTCGCCCTTAAGCAGCCCGCGCGAACCGACCGCGTCGCGGAACGGCCCGTAGAAGCCGCTGGCATATTTGGCGGCGTAGGACATGATCTGGACGTTGACATGGCCCGCGCCCTCCAGCGCCTCGCGGATCTGCCCCACCCGGCCGTCCATCATGTCGGACGGCGCGATGATGTCGGCGCCGGCCGCGGCCTGGTTGAGCGCCTGACCGACCAGCACTTCGGCGGTGGCGTCGTTCAGGACGTAGCCGCTCGCGTCGAGCAAGCCGTCATGGCCGTGGCTGGTATAGGGGTCGAGCGCGACGTCGGTCAGCACGCCGATATCGGGCACCGCATCCTTGAGCGCGCGGATCGCGCGGCACATCAGATTGTCGGGGTTGAGGGCTTCCTTACCGTCATCGCTGCGGCGATCGGGCTGGGTGTTGGGGAACAACGCGATGCAGGGAATGCCAAGATCGCGGGCTTCCTTCGCTCGTGCGACGATATTGTCGACCGACCAGCGCGACACGCCGGGCAGGCTGGCGATCGGTTCCTCGACCCCTTGTCCTTCGGCGATGAACAGCGGCCAGATCAGATTGGCCGCGGTCAGGGTGTTTTCGGCATGCATCCGCCGGCTCCACGCCGAGGCGCGCGTGCGGCGGAGACGGATCGCAGGATAGTGGCTCATGGCCGCGCATTTGAGCCTGCGCGCCGCTGCACGCAAGGGCGAAGCGACCGGTCAGCCCGTCGGATGCAATCGCCCCGCCGGCTCGCCGGAAGCGTGCGCCTGTTCCTCCCCTTCGGGCTCGGGCGGGACGATCAGCGATTGCTCGCGCCAGCGGCCGTTGCGGTAATACCAGGCGGCAAGCGACATCGAGACCAGCGATCCGATCGGGAAAGCGTACCACAAGGCATCGACGCCGATCAGCGGTTGGCCGAATATCGCGAAGCCCAGGCGGACCGGGTAGAAGGCGATCGCCAGAATGATCAGCGGCGGTATCGTCGCGCCGTTGGCGCGGACGGTCGAGAACAGTACCATCGTCACGCCGAACATCACGAAGGTCCAGCTGGAGATCAGCTGGATATGCCGCGCGATCGGGATCGCGGGGCTGCCGCTGCCGACGAACAGCGTCATCACCTGGCGGTCGAACAGGATGATCGCGGTGATGACGACCAAAGTGATGATCGTGTTGTAGACGATACCCGACCGCGTGATCGCGTTGACGCGTTCCCATTTGCCCGCGCCGATATTCTGCGCCGCCATCGAGCTTACCGCCACGCCGATCGCCATCGTCGGCATCTGGATATAGGTCCAGAGCTGTTGCGAGACGGCGTAGGCGGCGGCGGTGTCCACGCCGTGGCGGTTGACGAGGCCGATCATCGTGAGGCCGGCCGTCGACATGACCAGCATCTGCGCGCCCATCGGCAGACCCTTGGCGATGATCGTCTTCACCAGGGCCTTTTCGGGGATCAGATAGCGCAGTTCTCTACCGCGCAACCGCACCGGCAAATCGCGCCAATAGACGTAGATGAGCAACCCGGCCGACGAGACGATGCCCGCCAGCAAGGTCGCCGTCGCCGATCCGGCAATGCCCATCCTGGGGAACGGCCCGATGCCGTCGATCAGCAAGGGATTGAACGTGCTGTCGATTGCCACGCTCAGGCCCATGAACCACAAAGGCGTGACCGAATCGCCGGTACCGCGCAGGCTCATCTGGATGAGAACGCCGAGCATCGAGAAGGGCAGACCCAGGAAAATCACGCGAAGGTAGTCGCGGGCCATGTTCTGTGCCTCGCCCGGCGTCGCGAGCAACCGCAATATCTGCGGGGCGAACAACCAGCCGAGGATGGCGATCACCACCGCGCCGCCCATCACCAGCCCGACCGCCGATCCGAACGCGCGCCGCGCGCCCTCGATATCGTGCCGCCCGACCGACTGGCCGATCAGAATCGTCGCCGCCATGCCGAAGCCGAATACGGCCGAGAACATCAGAAACATGATGATGTTGGCGTTCGACGTTGCCGCCAGCGCGCTCTCCCCCAGGAAGCGCCCGACCCAGATCGAGTTGATCGACCCGTTGAGCGACTGGAGGATGTTCGAGGCGAGCGTCGGCAGAGCAAAGGCGAGCAGCGTCGGGCCGATCGGCCCGACGGTCAGATCGCGGCGGCCTCCCGGGCCTCGCTGCTGCTGGTGCGGCGGCTGCGCCACGTGGGGATGCCTTTCCTCGGCCCGCACGGCCTGATGTACTGATCGTTTCGCTGTCGGACATTCCGATAGGGAATGCTTGGCGGTTCGCCTAGCCCAGGCGCGACATAAAGCGCGCGGCACCAAGTTGTTCCAGCCCATAACGTCATGCCGGACTTGTTCCGGCATCCAACGCGCAACAACGGCTGGAATCCGTTGGGGAGAATTGGACCCCGGAACAAGTCCGGGGTGACGTAGTCATTGAACTAGCCCAGCCGCGCCAGGGCCGCCGTCAACCGTTCAGCCTCGGCCGCCTTCTCGGCATGATCCGCGCGCGCCTTCTCCACCGCCTCGGGCTTGGCACGCTCGACGAAGCTCGGATTGTTGAGGCGGCCAGCCAGGCCGTCACGTTCCTTGGACGCCGCTTCGATCGCCTTGGTCAGGCGCGTGCGTTCGGCGGCGAGGTCGATCACGCCTTCGAGCGGCAGAACGAACGTCGCTTCATCGACCACCACCTGTGCCGCGCCTCCCGACGCTTCGCCGTCGGCGCGATCGATCCGCGCGAGCCTCGCGATCGCAGGCGCCAGTCGCTCGAACCGCGCCTGCGTCTCGCCGGAGGCATCGCGCAGATGCACGGCAAGCCGCGCCCCGGGCGGCACGTTGAGTTCGGTGCGGCTCGACCGCACTTCGCTGACCAGCCGGATCAGCCAGTCGATCTCCTTGCCCGCTTCGGGGTCCATCGCGCGCGCGTCGGCGATCGGCCATTTGGCGACGATCAGATCGTAGTCGCGCTCGCCGAGCTTCGACCACAATTCCTCGGTCACGAACGGCATGAACGGGTGGAGCATGACCAGGATCTGGTCGAGCACCCAGCCCGCGACCGCCTTGGTCTCGTCGTCGATCGCGCCCTTGATCAGTTCGAGATACCAGTCGCAGAACCGGCTCCAGGCGAATTGATAGATCGCGTTGGCGGCGCCGTCGAAGCGGTAATCGGCCAGCGCGAGGTCGACCGCCTGCACGGTCTGGATCGTCTCGCCGATGACCCACTTGTTGACGGCGAGCGTCGCCTCGGGCGCCTTGATCGTCTTCGACGCGCCGATCCCGTTGGACTGGCAGAAACGCGCGGCATTCCACAGCTTGGTGGCGAAGTTGCGATACCCCTCGACCCGCTTCTCATCCATCTTGATGTCGCGGCCCTGGCTCTCCATCGCCGCCATGAAGAAGCGCAGCGCGTCGGCCCCATATTTGTCGATCAGCCCGAGCGGGTTGACGACATTGCCCTTCGACTTGGACATCTTCTGCCCGTCGGCAGCGCGCACCAGGCCGTGCAGATAGAGCGTGCGGAACGGCACGTCCTTCATGAAGTGCATGCCCTGCATCATCATCCGCGCGTCCCAGAAGAACAGGATGTCGAAGCCGGAAATCAGCACGTCGTTCGGATAGCGGCCGTGGAGCTTGGGATCGGTATCCTCGGGCCAGCCCATCGTCGCGAACGGCCAGAGCGCGGAGGAGAACCAGGTGTCGAGGACGTCGGGATCCTGCTTCAACGCAACGCCAGCGCCGGCCTGGGCCTGCGCCTCTTCCTCGGTCAGCGCGACGAAAATCCTGCCATCCTCGGCGAACCAGGCCGGAATGCGATGCCCCCACCAAAGCTGACGGCTCACGCACCAGGGCTGGATATTCTCCATCCAGTTGAAGAAGGTCTTCTCCCAGCTCTTCGGCACGATCTTGATCGCGCCCGACTGAACCGCCTCGATCGGCTTCTTTGCCAGAGACTCGGCGTCGACATACCATTGGTCGGTCAGCCACGGCTCGATCACGTCGCCCGAGCGATCACCATAGGGCGTCTGGATCGTGCGCGGCTCGGCGTCGTGCTCGACGCCTTCCTTGTCGATATAGGGGACGAGGAGACCGGCTTCCTTCAACCGCTCCACCACCAGCTTGCGCGCCCAGAAGCGATCGATGCCGAGCAGATCCTCGGGGATCAGCCCGTCGGCGGTCTGCGTGACCTGCGCCTTGGCGTCGAGCATGTTGAGCATCTCGCCCGCCTTCATGCCGGCGCGCTTGCCCACCTCGAAGTCATTGAAATCGTGTCCCGGCGTGATCTTGACCGCGCCGGTGCCAAGCGTCGGGTCGGCATGTTCGTCGGCAATGACCGGGATCAACCGCCCGGTGATCGGCAGCTTCACCTGCTTGCCGATCATCGCCTTGTAGCGCTCGTCTTCGGGATGGACCGCGACAGCCATGTCGGCGAGCATCGTCTCCGGCCGCGTCGTCGCGACGGTGACCGAGCCCGATCCATCCGCCAGCGGATAGCGGATCTGCCAGAAGCTGCCCTTCACTTCCTTGGTCTCGACCTCGAGGTCGCTGATCGCCGTGCCGAGACCGGGATCCCAATTCACCAGCCGCTTGTCGCGATAGATCAGGCCCTGATTGTAAAGGTCGACGAACACCTTGAGGACGGCCTTGGAAAAGCCCTCGTCCATCGTGAAGCGCTCATTGGCCCAGTCCATCGAGCAGCCGAGGCGGCGGAGCTGCTGGGTGATCTCGCCCCCGCTCTCGGCCTTCCATTCCCAGACCTTGGCGACGAACTCCTCGCGAGTGAAATCGGTGCGCTTCTGCTGCTTCTCCGCCATCTGGCGCTCGACCACCATTTGCGTGGCGATGCCGGCATGATCGGTGCCGACCACCCAGAGCGCGTCCTTGCCCTTGAGCCGCGCGTGGCGGACCAGCACGTCCTGCAGCGTGTTGTCGAGCGCATGCCCGATATGCAGCGACCCCGTCACGTTGGGCGGCGGGTTGACGATCGTCCACGGCTCCGCGCCCGGCCGATCTGGGTGGAACTGGCCGTTCGTCTCCCAATGCTGATACCAGCGCGTCTCGATCTCGGCGGGGTCGAAGGTCTTGGGCAATTCGGTGGTCATGCGCCGCCTTTACCCACTGTCCCCGGCGACACAAGCCGTGTAGCACTTGGCTAAGACAGTCGATAGAGAGGGCCCCATGATTCCGACGATCGCGCTGCTCCTCGCCCAGGCCGCTCTGCCCCAACCCGATCCCTATGCGCCGCCCCCAAGTCCGGGAACGGCGGAACGGCTAGCCTATGATGCCCAGTTTGGCGGTGCGGCCGAGGATGCCGCGATCGAAGCCTGGCTGCGGGCGCATGCCGATGCATCCGCTCCAGTGCGCGCGATGCTGTTTCACCGCCTGTGCAACGATTATGGCGTGACGGTCGGCGGTGCGAAACGCGTCGCCGCCTGCGCAGAGGCGAACAAGCTCGCTCCCGACGGAGAGGATGCCAGCGACGAGAAGATCGCGGAAGCCTTTCGCGACGCGCCGCCGATCCGCGCGCGCGGCGCTACCACAGTGCCGACCATCGCCAATCCACTCGGCAGCAAGAGCGCGAACGTTACCGTCAACGGCATCACCCTGCCCTGGTTCGTGGACACGGGCGCCGAGATTTCCGTCGTCACCGAAAGCACCGCCACGCAGCTGGGAGTGCGCATCCTGCCCGGGTCTAGCGATGTCGGCACGTCGACCACCCGCGTGACCGGCAAGATGGGCCTGATCGACAAGGCGATGATCGGCGGCGCTACGGTCGAGAACCTGCCCGTGCTGATTCTGCCGGACGCGATGCTCAAGCTCGGCAAGGACTACACGATCCCGGCCATCCTCGGCCTGCCCGCCTTCGCCGCGCTCGGCCGGATCGCCTGGTTGGACGGCGGCACCAAGCTCGCGCTCGGCACCGCCGCGCCACTGCCCAAGGGCAAGACGGTACGCGTCTATTGGCACGAGG
This sequence comes from Sphingomonas sp., assembly GCF_024508665.1. Classification (GTDB taxonomy): domain Bacteria; phylum Pseudomonadota; class Alphaproteobacteria; order Sphingomonadales; family Sphingomonadaceae; genus Sphingomonas. The sequence goes on along the minus strand of NZ_JANINP010000007.1, from coordinate 1,135,465 downwards.
ATGGGCTCGGCATCCCGATCACCACGCCGCTCGGTACCGCCGGCGCGCAATTCGACAGCGGCGCCGATTCGACCGCGTTGCGCAGACCGGGCCTTGCGTTGTTGAGCAAGGATCAGCTCGCAAGCGCGGCGGAGCGTAACGCGACGATCGGCGGCGCCGGCGGCTTCGTTACCACCAAGGTCCGCGTGCTGCCCCAGCTCGACTATACGATCGATGGCGTTCCGCTGAAGGCGCTCAAGGTCAATATCGAGGACAATGACAGCAGCGCCGGGCGCGTCGGCAGCGACATGATCGTCCAGCTCAAATTGCTGACGATCGACTTCGCGACGATGACGCTGCAGGCGATACCGCGCGACGGCAATGGCAACGCGTCAGGGCAATCGCGTGAAATGCAGGGCCACGCGCGGAATCGTTAGCGTGAAGCCCATGCCATTGTCGTCGAAACTCAACGTATAGCCTCGACCCTTATATTGGCCGGGTCCGGTGGCTTCCAGCGGTTGCGGCGCGCCCGGCTTGCCGTTGCGATCGGTCACGGTCACCGTACCACCGGCTTCCGTCAGGGCAATCGAATAGACCGCCTTGAGGTTGGGATTGCCGTAGCGGCCGTCGAGCGAAGATGGCGGAGCGCCTTCGCTCACGCGCGGCACGCTGCTGTCAAACGCGGCAAGCACGGTATCCGCGACTTTATCGGGGTTGTAGTCGCCATTGTTGCAGAGCAGCGCCACGCCGAACCGCTGCTCTCGATTATAGCCGAAAAGGGTCTTGAATCCCCCCGCGGCACCGGTGTGGTGGAACCAGTGCGGACCGATCAACAAGGCATTGCCATAGACCGGACCCTGGCCGTGATCGCGCACCGGGCTGCCGTCCGCAAACCGTCCAGGAGTGGTCATCAGCCGAGTCAATTCCCGGGTCCAGACCTTATGTCCGCTGTCGATATCGGCATACCATTTGCCGAGATCGTTGACCGTGGTGATCAACCCGCCACTCCCTCCGAACAGCGGGATTTCGTCGGTCAGCGTCACCTTGCCTCCCGGCATGGTATAGCCCCGCGCGGCATTGGCGTCGGAACTGCGGCTGCCCAACATGACGTAGCTGCGGGTCATCCCCAGCGGCTTCAACACATGCGCGTTGACATAGGCCTCGAACTTCTCGCCCGAGACGCGCTCGACCACCTCGGACAGCAGCAGATAGCCGCCATTGGTATAGTCATAAGCGGTGCCGGGTTTGAATTTGGTATCCCGCTGCTGAAACATCTCGGCCAGCGCTTCGGCCCGGCTGGCACGCGAAAGCGGTTCGATCCCGTCGAGTTGCAGCAGCACGAGCGAATCGCGCACGCCACTCGTCATGTTCAAGAGGTTCTGGATCGTCAGCCGATCGGGATAAGACGGCAATTCGGGCAGATAGCGATGCACGTCGTCGTCGAGGCGCACCTTCCCGGCCACGACCAATTGCATGAGCGCGGCGACGGTGAACTGTTTGGAGACCGAAGCGGCGTAGAATTGCGTGTCGCCGTCGATCCGGCGTCCGGTCGCGACATCGGCATAGCCGTCGCTCACCAGAAACTCAGGCTTGCCGCCGCGAAACAGTCCGACCGCGCAGCCGGGAGCGGCCGAGCCGGCCGGCACGGCGAGCGCGGCCTTGACCGCGGCCGCCTTGGCCGACCCAGCTTCGACCGGGCTGTCGGCCAAGGCCGGGGCCGTGGCAAATGACGCCGCGACAAGCGCGAACAGTGGCAGATGTGCAATCCGAGTCACGCTACCCTCCCCCTTTTCGCGGCCATCGGCCTCAATATTTCACGCGGAGCCCGCCCATGAACTGGCGGCCGATCGTGTCGTACAGCGCGCGCGTCGTGCCATAGCCGCCGGCGCCGGTGATCGGCGGATCGTTGTCGAACAGGTTCTGGACCGCCGCGAACAGGGCGACCTTGCTGCCCGCGCCACGCGGATGGAAGATCGTCACCTCGCCCGAGACATCGGCATAGAGCCGTCCGTTGACGGTCAGCTTGTCGATATTGCTGGCAGTCAAGGTACGGTCGATGAAGCCGCCGCCGACATAGCGCGCGGTGGCGCTGAGACGCCAGTCGCCGGCGATATAGCTGATATTGGCGTTCGCCTTCCATCGCGGGTTGCCGCCCATGCCCGCCACGGTCGGCTGGACCACGCTGTCGTCCAGGCGCACATGCACCGCCCCGTCATACGTCTCGGTCTTGATCAGGTAATTGACCAGGCCCTGGAAGACGACGCGATCGCGCCCGACCGGTAGGACGTAGCTCATCTCGACGTCGATGCCGCGAGTCATGGCGTAAGCAAGATTGGTCGGCCCGCTGAACACCGTGGTGATCAGCCCGCTATTGTCGCGAGTGATATATTGGCAAGCCGCCGTATTGGTGGTGAAGCATTGCTGCACAATCGTCGCCGGCGTCAGCTGAATGATCGCCTTCTTGATATCGATATTGTAATAGTCGACCGAGATACTCAGCCGCGGAATGAAGCTCGGGGTCAGCACCACCCCGCCCGTGAAGGTCCTGGCGATTTCCGGCTTCAGGTTCAAATTGCCCGCGGTCAGCGCCGTGACCAGATAACTTTGCCCGAGATAGCGCGGGTCGAGATCGGTGACGGTCAGGAACGAACTGCCGCTCTTTTGATACAATTCGGCCAGGTTGGGCGCGCGTATGTCGCGGGATTCGGTCGCACGCAGCCGGATCGAATTGTTGATAGTGTAATCGATACCCGCTTTCCACGTCTCGACCGTGCCGGAGGTCGTGTAATTGGTGACGCGCCCTGCGACATCGACGCTCAGCCGCTTGCCGAACGGTGAATCGGCCAGCAACGGGATCAGCAATTCGCCGAACGCTTCCTTGACGTCGACGCTGCCGGAATAAGGCAGCGCCGGAGCGGAATAGGCGCCGGCCCGCGAGGCGCTGTCGAAATTCACCCTCAGCGATTGGCTGCGATATTCGCCGCCCAGGGCCAGCGAGACCGGCCCCGCCCAGGTCGAGAAGGGCTCGCCGCGAAGCGTAAGCGACAGCTCGTCCTGCTCGATATCGTTGATCGTTTCGGCGACCCCATTGACGTAGCCCAATGCCGGATTGCTGGGATCTACCTTGCCCATGATGTTGAGCGGAATGCAGCCATTGCCCGGCTTGGTCAGCGTCGACCGGCAGATCGCCGAACCCGGGTGAGCGGGATCGGCCACCGCGTCGATCGCCAGCGCGTAATTGGCGAGGATGCGATTGTTGCGGCTGATATTGTCATTGTAGTTGCGGCCGTGGCCGTAATAGCCGTCGAACGACCAGCTCTTGCCGAGATCGCCATGCACGCCCAGCGTGATCTGATAGACGTCGGTATTGTAGCTGGTCAGCGTCCGCGCATTCTGATCGGCGAGCTTGTTGACCGTGATTGAGGACACCTTATTGGCCGCCAGAGTCGCCGCCAGGTCGGTCGGCAGATAGAAATTGTCCGCCGCGATCGTGTAGCTGAAGGTCGAGGGGATACCGTCCTGCAGCGAATGGAAATGGCTGTAGGAGCTCTCGATGAACGCCGTCCAGCCGGGCGCCACGTCGCCGCTCAGCTTGCCATAGGCGGTGTAGCGCGTGATCGGCGTCGCCCCGACCTGGTCGGCCATGCCGTTCACGCCGTCGCCGCCCAGCGCCGTGCCCGAAGTCGTCATGGTGCCCAGGGAGAACGGCACCGCCTGGCCGGCATCGTTGAACTGGATGCCTTTCAGATAGGCCGGCAGTCCGGTGATAGTATTGATCGGGGAGCCGGAGCCGGGCCGGAACGTCACGCCGGTGATCACACCATTGGCCGTGGAATTGCTGTTGCGCAGGCCGCTGGTGACGAGAAACTGGCGCGGCTGGCTCGGCGTGCCGAGACCGCCATTTCCGGCATTGGGATTGGCGAGCAGGCCAGCACCGGCCGCCGCCCAGCGCCGCGCGGACAAGCGGGCGATGCCTGTATTGTCGGAATATTCGCCCGCGAGCACCAGGTGCATGCTGTCGGTCAGCTTCGTCCCCGCCGCCACCGAGATCAGCACGTTGCGGTAATCGCCCGCTCCGGCCTCGCCTGCCTGCAGCGTCGCCTTGAGGCCCTCCAGGTTCGCCTTGGTCTGCAAATTGACCACGCCCGCCACGGCATCGGCGCCATAAGCGGCGGAGGCACCGCCCGTGACGATGTCGACGCGATCGATCAACGCCTGGGGAATGTTGTTGAGATTGACCGCACCGGTCGGGTTGGACGGCACGTAGCGCCGGCCATCGAGCAGCACCAAGGTGCGGGCATAGCCGAGACCGCGCAGGTCGAGATAATTGCCGCCGACCTGGGTGCCGCCGCCGGCGTTGACCGCGCTGGTCGGGGTGAGCGAAGGCCGCAGCGCCGGCATCTGGTTGATCGCGTCGGCGACGTTGGGCGCGGAGACCCGCGCCAGCGTGTCGGCATTGAGCACGGTGACCGGCGTCGGTGCGGTGAAACCGGTGCTGCGCACCAGCGAGCCGGTGACGACAATGTCCTTTTGCGGCTGATCGTCACTCGGCTGGGCAGCGGGGGGCGCTTCCTGCGCGGTCGGTGCCGAATTGTCGGCGCTCGCGGCAAATGCCGGCGAAGATACCAGCAGGATCGCGGCGCTACCGGCAAGGTACGCGGAGCGCAGACGCACGAGGTGGGAACACGAATGAAGTGCCATGATTTTCCCCCTGATGTTTATTTTGCTCTCGGTCGTATTGCCGACCGGGCAAGTGCAAGGTCCGTGAGCGGGGCCGAGGAATCAATCCGCAATTACGTCTTGCGCCGATAACCCGGAGTTATGATCCCGGCGCTGTTCAATACTGCCTGCCTGAATCCAGCATGCGCCGTGTCCGGCGTTAGCGCCTATGCCGGCGAGCCTCGCTTTTGCTGGCGGTGCCGCAAGTTTGCATCGCGCACCAGCGACGCCTGCCGTTCTTGCTGGTGTCGGCGAATATCCACCCGCAGGAACTCTGGTTCGCGCAACGCTTGAGCTTGAATTCGCCGGCCCGCGCGCCGGCCATGGTATCCACGAGGTCCAAGACAATCCGCTTGAGCGGGATGCGCAAATCCTCCGGGTTCGCAAGCAACCTGAGCAGGCCGTCGTCGGTCAGCGACTGGCTCTGGCGAGCGCGTAACAGCCACGCATTTGCAACGAGCAATGGACCCTCGGGAAGCGGGGCAACGTCGACACAGGCCGACAAGAGACGATAGGTGGCATCCCGCAGCGAGCGTACGTCCGCCATGAGCCCTTCACTCTCTCCTTCCAATCGCGACACGTCGATCGCCTCGCCGACGGCGATCGCGCCGGAGCGCCTGGCCCATTCCACATAGCGTTCTGGCGTCGCGATATAATCCTCCACGTCGGCCGCGAACCGGTCATGGATCGTGTTGGCGAAGTCGATCGCCAGACGGCCACCATCCAGGCGGATCGCGGAAACCGGACGGGGAAGGGAAACGGCCATCCAACATTGCACTCCGTTGACTACACCAGTGAAACTCATTTAACTGGTGCAGACTCATCTACCAGCTTAAACTTCCAAAAAAATGCACCTCCGTTCGCGCAGCTTGTAGGGGAAGCGACGTGCCTCATCGACTGCGGTTTTGGTTCTTCTCTCTCGGCCTGGCGATGCTGCTCGTCACAGTGGCGACACTCGCCATCGGCGGGCGCCCCGATCCGGTCGGCCCGGCAAAGGTGCTGGACGGGACATGGCGCTTCCATCCCGGCGACGATCCGCGCTGGGCCGATCCGCGGATAGACGATAGCGGCTGGGATCGGATCGACCTGGTTTCCCTGCCGAGCAATCGCGATTTCGACGTCGGCCTTCCCGGCTACCTCGCGGGCTGGCACGCGCGCGGCCACCCCGATCTCGAGGGCTATGGCTGGTATCGCCGTCATGTCGCCTTGCCGGCGCCCGGAGACTGGACGTTGCTCGGCCCGACGATGGTCGATGACGGTTACGAGATGTTCTGGAACGGCAAGCCGATCGGCGGCATCGGCAGGCTGGGCGATCACCCCAAGGTGGTCGGCGCCCGACCCTATTTGGTCCGGCTTCCGCCATCGCCGGGTGAGCATGCCGGCGTACTGGCGATCAGAGCCTTCATGCAGCCCGGATTGGGCCGGGACGATCAGAGCGGCGGACTCCGGAGCGCCCCTACCCTCGCCTCCGCCCCGTTCGGCGACACATTGTACAGTGCCCAATGGCATCGAACGATTGCCGGCTATATCGTCGAGCTGGCGCTGCCGATCATGATGTTCCTGCTTGCCGGCATCGCGCTCGTCATGGCTCGGTCGACCGCCAGGCCGGGCTTTGCCCGATGGCTGGCGGTCGCGCTCGTGGCGACCGCTTGTCTCAGGCTGGGGAATGCCGCGGCTGCCTGGACCGATCTGATAGGTATTTCGACCCTGGATCGGCAGAATGCCATCCTGCTGTCGCCGCTCGCCATGCTGGCATGGACGGCTGCGTGGAACGACTGGGCGGAAGGACGCGACCGGCGCGTCGTCTTGCTGATCGCCATCGCGGCTTGGGCGTTAAGGGTCGTTGCAGCCGTTACTCACGCAGATGCGTTGGTGTCTATCGGCCGCGCCGTCTTCGCTGTCTTGTTCGTGGTTATCGCGGTGCGGATAATCGTGCGCGGCGAACGCAGATTGCTGGCGCTCGCAACGATGGCCGTTATCGCGACCGCGCTGTTCATCAACGAGCTTTCCCGGTTGGGCATTCCCACCATCTGGTTCCCGTTCAATATCGGCGTGACGCTCACCCAATATGCCTATGCGTTGGCGCTCCCGCTGCTTTGCCTTGCGCTCGCTCCGGCCAGCAACGACGCCGGCGGGCGGGACATGGGTGCCGTCAAGGGAATAGCGACTGAATAGTCCATTCGTCGCCGCGCCGACGATATTCCTGTCGCTCGTGTAATCGCGCCACGCCGTCCGACCAGAATTCGATCACCGTCGGATGCATCACATAGCCGCCCCAGAAAGGCGGCCGAGCGACCTCTCGCCCTTCGAACCGCTCGGCCTGTGCCGCGATCCGCGCGACCAGGGCGGCACGATCGGCCAGCGGTTCGGATTGCCGAGACGCCCAGGCACCTATCTGCGAGTCCCGGTCGCGCGAGGCGAAATAGGCGTCGCTGCGTTCGCTCCTGGTCGGCGTGACCGGCCCCTCGATCCGCAACTGGCGGCCAAGCCCGGGCCAGAACAGACAGATGGCGGCGTCCGGGCGATCGGCGAGGTCGCGAGCCTTGCGACTGGCCAGGTTGGTGAAGAATTCCACGCCGTGCCGATCGTGCCGTTTCAGCAACACGATCCTGGACGAAGGCCGTCCATCGCGATCCGCTGTCGCCAGTGCCGCGGCGTTGTAGAGGGCCGGATCGCTCGCCTCGGCCTCGGCGAACCATCGCTCGAGCATCGGCCACGGTTCAGTCATTGGCACCGGCCCGATATCGCGGGTGACCGGCGGCGACTCCGCCCGACCGGCGCGCAACCCAGGGATAAATTTGCGCCATCCTGTCGTCATAGCCCAGGTTGAAAACCGTGGCGCTTTTGGCGGGACGTTGCGGCCGCGTGTAATAGGTCTGGAACACATGGTCCCAGACGAAATTGGTGATGCCGAAATTGCCGCGTTCGTCGTGGAAATGATGCTCGAGATGGCGCGCCTTCATCACTGCCAGGAACCGCAGCCGCGGCTTGTACGACAGGTGCTGGATGCAATGCGCGAATTCGTAGAAGCACGTGACGAGCAGGCCGGTGGCAAAACCGGCGGCAGCCCCGCCCACCCCGCCGATCAGCCACCCGGGCAACGCCGCGACCAGCAGCAAAGTCGGGAGTGTCGTGTAGAGCGCGCCGAACAGCACTTCGAGATGATTGGGATCCTGATGGTGGTCGTAATGGATGCGCTTCCATGCCGGAGCCAGGAACGGCACCTTGAACATCCAATTGCTGTGCAGCACCCAGCGATGGAGCGAGTACCAGACCAGCGGATAGGCCAGAACGATGAGCGCGACCGTCGCAGCGGTCTGGATCGGCGAGGCCGGCCGGTACGCGTACACACCCACCATCGCCGTCGCGAGCAGCAGATAGGTCACGATCGCATAATGGTGGAAATAGGCGCCGGCGAGATCGCGCAACGTCATACGATCGAGATAGTGGGATCGGCGCCAGAACGGCGTGGCGAGCATTTCGTCGGACTGCATGGCGGGTGTTGCCTCGGCTGATAGAAGTTGACGAGGCGGCCCGATTGCCCCCTCTGCCGCCTCGTCACGAAGACCGATAGACCCCTGGCCCACGGCGAGGATTTGATCGCGGTCAAGGAAATCGTGCGCATTGGCGACCACCGCCCCTGGCGTCGGCAAGGCCTTGGGGAAACTACGCATAGAGCGCTGCTCACCCCCCCGGCTAAGCCGCCGCTTATCCCCATTCACCGGGGTGACAACGCATTTCAGGGGGTCGATTTGGACGACGTCGTGACCAGGGCCGGGGGCTGGCTCCTATTGATATTCCTGTGCGTCAGCGCAGCAGGATTCGCGGCCGACACCGGCTTTGCCGTGCATATGATGATCTGCGCCGTCGCGGCGACGATCGCGGCCTTCTACACGCTGCGGCAGATCGGGCGCGAGCCGGAAGCGGCACGCCCAGACCGTTATTATGACGACGTGATACGCTGGGGCGTAATCGCGACCGTGTTCTGGGGTGTCGCCGGATTTCTGGTCGGTATCCTGATCGCGTCGCAGCTCTCCTGGCCGATCTTCAATCTCGGTCTCGAATATACGTCGTTCGGACGGCTGCGCCCCCTTCACACGTCCGCGGTGATATTCGCGTTCGGCGGCAACGCGCTGATCGCGACTAGCTTCTACGTCGTGCAGCGGACCTGCCGCGCGCGGCTGTTCGCGCCAGCCCTCGCCCGGTTCGTGTTCTGGGGATACCAGCTGTTCATCGTCCTGGCAGCGACCGGCTATATGATGGGCATCACCGAGGGCAAGGAATATGCCGAGCCCGAATGGTATGTCGACATCTGGCTGACGATCGTCTGGGTCAGCTACCTGGTGGTCTTCGTCGGCACGATCGTGAAGCGGTCCGAGCCGCACATCTACGTCGCCAACTGGTTCTATCTCGGCTTCATCATCACCGTGGCGATGCTCCACCTGGTGAACAACATCTCGATGCCGGCATCGTGGCTGGGATCGAAATCCTACTCCGCTTTTTCGGGGGTCCAGGACGCGCTGACGCAATGGTGGTATGGCCATAACGCGGTCGGCTTCTTCCTGACCGCCGGCTTCCTGGGCATGATGTATTATTTTGTGCCCAAGCAGGCCGAACGGCCGATCTACAGCTATCGCCTGTCGATCGTTCACTTCTGGTCGCTGATCTTCCTCTACATCTGGGCCGGCCCGCACCACCTCCATTATACCGCGCTGCCCGATTGGGCGCAGACGCTCGGGATGGTGTTCTCGGTGATGCTGTGGATGCCGAGCTGGGGCGGCATGATCAACGGCCTGATGACGCTCAACGGCGCATGGGACAAGATCCGCACCGACCCGATCATCCGCATGATGGTGTTCGCGCTCGCCTTCTACGGCATGTCGACCTTCGAAGGCCCGATGATGTCGGTGAAGAGCGTCAACTCGCTGTCGCACTACACCAACTGGACCATCGGCCATGTCCACTCGGGCGCGCTCGGCTGGAACGGCATGATCACCTTCGGCGCGATCTATTACATGACGCCGCGCCTGTGGGGCCGCGAGCGGCTCTATTCGCTCCGCATGGTCAATTGGCACTTCTGGTGCGCGACCCTCGGCATCGTCCTCTACGCGTCCTCGATGTGGGTCGCGGGCATCACCCAGGGCCTAATGTGGCGCGAATATGGTGAGGACGGATACCTCGTCTATTCCTTCGCCGAGGTCGTGGCGGCGCTCCATCCCTATTACGTGATCCGCACCGCAGGCGGCCTGCTCTACTTCGCCGGCGCGATCTTCATGGTGTGGAACGTCTGGATGACGATCGCCGGCAAGCTGCGCGACGAAGCGCCTATGACCACGGCCGCCTTCGATCCAGCCAAGGACCGTCCGGTCGTACCGGCAGCCGCCATGGCTCCCCTTCCTCTTGCCGCCGAGTAAGCAGCAATGGCCATTTCATTCCTTCAGAAGCACAAGGTCATCGAGCGCAACGTCATGTTGCTGATGGTCTTCGCCCTGCTCGTCGTCGCGGTCGGCGGGATCGTCGAAATCGCTCCTTTGTTCTGGATCAAGGAGACGGTGCCCAAGGTCGACGGCGTGCGGCCGTACACGCCGCTCGAGCTCGCCGGACGCAACATCTACATCCGCGAAGGCTGCTCACTCTGCCACAGCCAGATGATCCGTCCGTTCCGCGACGAGGTCGAGCGCTACGGGCATTACAGCCTGGCGTCGGAAAGCATGTACGACCACCCCTTCCTTTGGGGGTCGGAACGTACCGGACCGGACCTGGCGCGTGTCGGCGGACGCTATTCGGACGAATGGCACCGCCAGCATCTGACCGATCCGCGCTCGGTCGTGCCGGAGTCGATCATGCCCGGTTATGCCTTCCTGGCGGACCGCAATCTGGATTTGCCGCATATCGACCGCGATCTGACGGCGCTGCGCGATGTCGGCGTTCCCTATAGCGACGACGATATCAAAAAGGCGGTCACCGACGTCCTCACCCAGGGCGATTTCGGCGACGGCGACAAGGCCGAACTGGCCAAGCGCTATCCCGGCGCGCAGTCGCGCGATTTCGACGGCAATCCCGGTCGCCTGACCGAGATGGATGCGCTCATTGCCTATCTTCAGATGCTCGGCACCCAGGTCGACTTCAAGAAGGCGGCGGCACGGGAGACCGCCAAATGAGCTACGAAGCGCTCCGGCAATTCGCCGATAGTTGGGGTCTCGTGCTGATGGGTGTCGGCTTCGTCGCCTTCGTCGGCTGGGCCTTCCGCCCCAATTCCGCCGCGGCCACCCGCCGCGCCGCCACCAGCATTTTCGAAGAGGATCAGGCCGATGGCTGACAATAAGCGCATCGACCAGGCGACCGGCACCAGCACCGTCGGTCACGAATGGGATGGGATCGAGGAACTCGACACGCCGATGCCGCGGTGGTGGCTGTACATCTTCTACGCCTGCATCGTGTTCGCGATCGGCTATTGCATCGCCTACCCGTCCTGGCCGCTATTGACCCGTGCTACGCCGGGCTTGCTCGGCTGGACGAGCAAGGGCCAGCTGGAGGCGGAACTCACCGCCGATCAAAAGGCCAAGGCGGCAACGTTCGCGGCGATCGATCGACTGCCGATCGAGGATATCGAGAAGAACCCGACGCTAAAGCAAGCCGCGATCGACGGCGGGCGCGCGGCGTTCCGCATCAATTGTTCGGCATGCCACGGATCGGGCGCTGCGGGCAGCAAGGGCTATCCCAACCTGAACGACGACGACTGGCTGTGGGGCGGCGACATCAAGTCGATCCAGCAGACCCTGCTCGACGGCGTACGCTTCCCCGGCGACGATGCTACCCGCATGTCGCAAATGCCGGCCTTCGGTAAGGATGAGATCCTGAAGCCCGAAGAGGTTCAGGACGCCGTCTCCTATGTGCGCTTCATCTCGCACCAGGAAGCGATGAGCCCGTCGGCCAAGCGCGGCAGTGCGATCTTCGCCAATAATTGCGCGGTCTGTCATGGCGCCAATGGCCGCGGTAACCGCACCGTGGGAGCGCCCAACCTGACCGACACAATCTGGCTCTATGGCGGCGATCGTGACACACTGACCCAGACGGTCACCAATGCCCGCTATGGGATCATGCCGGCCTGGGGCAAGAAGCTCGACCCGGTGACGCTCAAGATGCTGGCCGTCTATGTCCATTCGCTGGGTGGCGGGGAGGCACTTCCGGCGCCGGCGGCTGCGCCCGCCGCCACCGTCGCGGCGAAGTGAGATGGCCGATCCGCGCGATCTGACCAACGGCGAGGAGCATTTCTTCGCCGCGCGCCGCAAGGTATTTCCCCGGAAAATCGACGGCACCTTCCGCCGGTTGAAATGGGCGGTGATGGCGGTGGCGCTGGTCATCTATTACGTCACGCCATGGCTGCGCTGGACCCGCGGGCCCTACGCCCCGGACCAGGCCGTGCTGGTCGATCTGGCGCATCGCCGCTTCTACATGTTCTCGATCGAGATCTGGCCGCACGAATTCTATTACGTGGCCGGGTTGTTGATCATGGCGGCGATCGGCCTGTTCCTGGTGACGTCGGCGGTCGGTCGCGCGTGGTGCGGCTATGCCTGCCCGCAGACGGTGTGGACCGACCTTTTCGTGCATGTCGAGCGGATGATCGAAGGGGATCGCAACGCGCAGATCCGTCTGGATCGCGCGCCTTGGGGCCCGGCGAAGATCGCCAAGCGAACGAGCAAGATCGTCCTGTGGTTGCTGATCGCCGTTTCCACCGGCGGCGCCTGGGTCTTCTATTTCACCGACGCGCCTACCCTCGCCCGCGAGCTCGTCAACGGCACCGCGCCGTTCGTCGCTTATGCGACGATCGGGGTCCTGACCTTCACCACCTTCACGCTCGGCGGGCTGATGCGCGAGCAGGTGTGCATCTATATGTGTCCATGGCCGCGCATCCAGGGCGCGATGATGGACGAGCGCACGCTCGCGGTGACCTACAAGACCTGGCGCGGCGAACCGCGCAGCCATGGCGTCAAGCGCGCTGCCGAAGCGCGCGGCGGCAATGTGGTGCTGGCCGACCTCGCCACCGGCGCGACGCGGATCGGCGATTGCATCGACTGCAACGCCTGTGTGGCGGTCTGTCCGACCGGGATCGACATTCGCGAAGGACCGCAGATCGGCTGCATCACCTGCGGCCTGTGCATCGACGCGTGCGACGACGTGATGAAGCGGGTCGGACGGCCGCCGCGGCTGATCGGCTACACGACCGAACTCGACGGACAGCTCGAGGCGGCGGGCAAGCCGGCATTGCCGCCGCTGCGCCGGCTGCTGCGGCCGCGCACCTTGATCTATCTCACTGCCTGGTCGGCGGTCGGGCTCGCCATGCTCTTCTCGCTCGGCACGCGGACGCGGCTGACGGTGGAGGCATTGCAGACCCGCAATCCGATGTGGGTGCGCCTGTCGGACGGCACCATCCGCAACAGCTATTCGATCAAGGTCCGCAACATGGAGGCACGGCCGCGCACCGTCGAACTTGGCCTGCAAGGCCTGGATGCCGCCATCTGGACCGCCGATGGTTCGCGCCAGCGAGCGTCGCGCACGGTCCGGCTGACAGTGCCGGCCGATCAGGTCGCCAAGGTATCGTTGTTCGCCGCGGCCCCCGCGACGGGCGACCAGCGCACGACGATCACCTTCACCGCGCGCGCACTCGACCGTGAAGGCGGTTCGGCATCGGCGCCCAGCTTCTTCGAACGCCCGGAGTAGGATGATGACCGCACGCTTCACCGGCTGGCATATGCTGGCGATCATGATCGGCTTTTTCGGCGTGGTGATCGGGGTCAATGCCGTCATGGCGACCGACGCGATCCGGACGTTCGGCGGGCTGGTCGTCGAGAATTCCTATGTCGCGACCACGCATTATAATCGCTGGCTTGCCGAGGGCCGGCAGCAGGAACGCGAAGGCTGGCAGGCAACGCCGACGGCGGATGGCAGCGGCGCGGTCTCGCTGCGCCTGTCGCGCGCCGGCCAGGCGATCGACGGTGCCACGGTCAGCATCATTGCCAACCATCCCGTCGGGCTGGTCGCTCAACGGAGCCTTCGCCTGCGCGCTATGGGCGGTGGCGTCTATCGCTCCGACGGGCGCTTGCCGCACGGCCGGTGGCTGGTCCGCATCGAGGTCAATGCCGGTGCCCAGCGCGCGGCGTTCGACGACGAGATCAGGGTATGAACGCACTGGCCGTCATCCGCCGCGACGACAGCCTGACGACGACCGATCTGACCGTCGAGGGCGTGCATTGCGCCTCGTGCATCGCCAAGATAGAGGGCGGCCTGCATGCCCTGCCGGGAATCGCGACCGCCCGGATGAACCTCTCAACGCATAGGCTGCATGTCGCCCATGTGCCGGCGATCGATGCGGAAATGCTGGTCCGCACGGTCGAGGGGCTGGGTTTCCGAGCGCATCCGTTCGCCGCCGCCGAGACCACCGGAGAGGACGGCGAACGCCGCCGCCTGCTGCTCGCGCTCGGCGTGGCCGGGTTCGCCGCGATGAACATCATGCTGCTGTCGGTTTCGGTCTGGTCGGGCGCAGATGATGCGACGCGCGGGCTGTTCCACTGGCTGTCGGCGTTGATCGCAATCCCCGCGGTCGCGTTTGCCGGCCGGCCGTTCTTCACCAATGCGTGGAGCGCGCTGCGCCGCGGCCGCACCAATATGGATGTGCCGATCTCGATCGGCGTCGTGCTGACCACGCTGATGAGTCTCTACGAAACCGCGACCGGCGGCGAGCATGCCTATTTCGACGGCGCGGTCATGCTGCTGTTCTTCCTGCTCGCGGGGCGCTTCCTCGACAGCGTCATGCGCGCCCGTGCGCGCGACAGCGTCGCCGCCTTGCTGCACCAGGTCCCCGCTGATGCGCTGGTGCTGGCGGCCGACGGATCGTCCTCGCGCCGCCCTATCGCAGAACTGTCCGCGGGCATGCGCGTGCTGGTCGCGGCCGGCGAGCGCATCCCGGCCGACGGTCGCGTCGAGACGGGCACCAGCGTGATCGACCGGTCGCTGGTGACCGGCGAAAGCGCTCCCGATCCTGTCGGGGCCGACGGCGAGGTGCTGGCCGGGACGATCAACGTCGCCGCCCCGCTGGTGGTCCGGGTGACCCGAGCGGGCGATGACACCGCGATCGCCGATATCGCGCGGCTGATGGAGTCGGCGCACCAGGTCAAATCGCGCTACGTTCGGATCGCCGATCGCGCGTCGCGCCTTTATGCGCCCGCAGTCCATACGCTGGCCGCGCTCAGCTTCCTCGGCTGGCTGATCGCCGGCGCCGGCGTCCATCATGCAGCAACGATCGGGGTGGCCGTCCTCATCATCACCTGCCCTTGCGCGCTGGGACTGGCGGTGCCGATCGCGCACGTCGTCGCCTCGGGCGCGTTCATGCGCGCGGGCATGCTGGTCAAGGACGGCAGCGCGATCGAACGCCTGTCGCGCGTCGATACCGTGCTGCTCGACAAGACCGGGACCACGACGCTGGGCCGCTTCGTGCCGGTCAGCGGCATGCCCGACGACGTCACCACCCTGTCGATCCTGTTCACTCTGGCGCGCGGCAGCACGCATCCGATGTCGCGCGCGATCGCGGCGGCGGCGCAAGACGCCGGCGGCGTGGCGCTGCCAGCCGTTTACCTGACCGAGCAGGCCGGGCTGGGGCTCGAAGGCGAAATCGCCGGAGTTCGTTGCCGGCTGGGTCGGCCGGACTGGATCGCCGGGGACGGCGCGCTCGACCATGATCGCACCGCCATCGCCTATCGCATCGGCGAAGAGCCACCCCGCCTCATTGCGCTGCGGGACGAAACCCGGCCGGATGCGGCGGAAGCGATCGACCGGCTCCATCGTTCGCGATTGAGCGTGGAGATGTTGTCGGGCGACACGCCGGCCGCGGTCGCGGAGCTTGCCGCCTCGCTCGGCGTCGCCGCCCAGGCGCGCATGTCGCCGGGCGACAAATATGATTATGTCGGCAAGCTTCAGGCCGCGGGACACCACGTGCTGATGGTGGGCGACGGGCTCAACGACGGGCCGGCGCTCAAGAGCGCTGAGGTCGCGATGGCTCCGGGCACTGCCAGCGATGTCGGCACGCTCGCTGCCGATATCGTCTTCCTCGGCGACCGGCTGATGCCCGTTCCGCTGGCGATCGCGGCCGCGCGACGGACGATGAGGGTCGTACGCGAGAATTTCGTGCTGGCCATCGGCTATAACGCGATCGCCGTGCCGCTCGCGATCCTGGGCCACGTGACGCCGTTGATCGCCGCGGCGGCGATGTCGGGATCGTCGCTGTTGGTCGTCGCCAATGCGCTGCGGTTGAGGGGAGCGGTACGATGAACGGTATCCTGTTGCTCATTCCGTTTGCGCTCGGCCTCGGCCTGGCCGGTCTCGCGGCGTTCTTCTGGGCGGTGCGCGACGGCCAGTTCGAGGACCTGGACGGCGCCTCCATGCGTATCCTGATCGAGGATGACCGGGATGACTGAGGGCGTGGCGGCCTGGATGGGGATTGCGGCGATTGCCCGGCTGGCGCTGGCTATTGCTTGCTGCCCGCCATCACAGGTGCTGACGCTGCCGTTGTGCGGCGACGGCAGCCATCGGATCGCGATTCCGCTCGATCGAAAGAAAGCCCCGCGCGAGGAATCGCCTACGGGATGCCATGCGGTTTGCAGCCGGAAGCTTGCGACCGACAGTGAAGACTGCCCGGATTGCTAATCGCCGTCACGCAGCGAGGCGGACGGGATATTCCAGTTCGAGCCGGTTCCAGATTTCGAGGAGTGCCTTGGTGAGGTCGCGCATCATGGTTTCGTCATGGGCGGGGCCTGGGGTGAAGCGCAGGCGTTCGGTGCCGCGCGGCACGGTCGGGTAATTGATCGGCTGGACGTAAACGCCGTATTCGGCGAGCAGGATGTCGCTGATGCGCTTGGCCTTGACCGGATCGCCGACCATCAGTGGCACGATATGGGTGTCGCCCGGCAGGACGGGCAGCCCGGCTTCGGTCAGCATCGCCTTGAGCATTTTGGCCGAGGCCTGCTGGCCGTCGCGTTCGGCGCTCGACGCCTTGAGATGGCGCACGCTGGCGAGCACGCCGGCGACCAGCACCGGCGACAGGCTGGTCGTGAAGATGAAGCCCGGCGCGTAGCTGCGGATGACGTCGATGATCGTCTGGTCGGCGGCGATATAGCCACCCATCACCCCGAACGCCTTGCCCAGCGTCCCCTCGATGATCGTGATCCGGTCGGCGACCTGGTCACGCTCCGAAATGCCGCCGCCCCTGGGGCCGTACATGCCGACGGCATGGACCTCGTCGAGATAGGTCAGCGCGTTATACTTGTCGGCAAGATCGCAGATCGCGGCGATCGGGGCGATATCGCCTTCCATCGAATAGACGCTCTCGAACGCGATCAGCTTGGGGGCGTTGGCATCCTCGGCCGCGAGCAGCTCTTCCAGATGCGCCAGGTCGTTGTGTCGGAACACGCGCTTCTCGCAACCCGAATTGCGGATGCCCGCGATCATCGAGGCGTGATTGAGTTCGTCCGAGAAGATGACGCAGCCAGGCAGGATCTTGCCCAAGGTCGCCAGGGTCGCCTCGTTCGAGACATAGCCCGAGGTGAACAGCAAGGCCCCTTCCTTGCCGTGGAGGTCGGCCAGTTCGCCTTCGAGATCGACATGGTAATGCGTGTTGCCGCCGATATTGCGCGTGCCGCCCGAGCCCGCACCGACATCGTGCAGCGCTTCTTCCATCGCCGCGATCACCTTGGGGTGCTGGCCCATCGCCAGATAATCGTTCGAGCACCACACCGTGATCGGCATCGGCCCGTTATGGCCGGCAAAACACCGCGCATTGGGGAACATCCCCTTGTTGCGCAAAATGTCGATGAACACGCGATACCGCCCCTCGGCATGCAGCCGGTCGATCGCCTGGGTGAATAATCGTTGGTACGGCAAATGTGCTCTCCCGGTGTCGGCGCGGCATGCGCGAATCCCGGCCAAATCCAAATGCGTAGTAACCCGTAGGATGGGTCGACTTGCATCCGGGGCAATACGGATGGAGATCGATTGGTCCGCCCGGCACAGTCCGCCCGACCCACTGGCTTTGGCGGAAATTGCATCATGACGATCCGACATCTCGACGCGCTCAACCACCCGCAATCGGTCGCCGTTATCGGCGGCTCGAGCAAGGCCGGCTCGCTCGGCACGCGCGTGCTGGAGAATATTATCGACGGCGGCTTTGCCGGGACGGTGTTCGCGGTGAATCCCGACAAGGTCGAGCTGGATGACGTCTGGTGGGTGGCATCGATCGCCGACCTGCCGCGCAAGCCTGATCTGGCGATCGTCGTGACGCCGGCAGCGACCATTCCCGCAATCATCGAACAATTGGGAGCGATCGGCACGCGGGTCGTCACCGTCATTTCGACGGTCCCCCACGACGCCGCGACGCGCCAGGCGATACTCGACGCCGCGCGGCCGCATGACGTCCGTATCATCGGTCCCAATTGCCTGGGATTGCTGCTGCCGCATGCGGGGCTCAACGCTTCGTTCGCGCCGCGCAATGCGGCGGCCGGAAGACTCGCCTTCCTGTCGCAGAGCGGCGCGCTCGTCACCGCAATGCTCGACTGGGCGGCCGACCGTCATGTCGGCTTTTCCGGCGTCGTATCGCTGGGCGATATGGCCGATGTCGATCTCGGCGACCTGATCGACTTCTACGCCGGCGACCCGCACACCGATGCGATCCTGCTCTATGTCGAACAGGTCACCAATCCGGCCAAGTTCATGTCGGCAGCGCGAGCGGCATCGCGCATCAAGCCGCTGATCGCGATCAAGGCCGGCCGTAACGCCGCCGCCGGCAAGGCGGCATTCTCGCATACCGGCGCTCTGACCGGAGCATACGACGTCTATGCCGCCGCCTTCCGCCGCGCGGGCATCATCCTGGTCGATACGCTGGGCGAATTGTTCGACGCCGCGCAGATTCTGTCACGCTACCGTCCGCCTTATGGCGATCGCCTGGCGATCGTGTCCAATGGTGGCGGAGCGGGCGTGCTCGCCGCCGATGCTTTGCCCGGCGTCGGCGCCAGCCTGGCAACCCTGTCCGCCGGTACGATCGCCGCACTTGACCCGGACCTGCCCGCGGGATGGTCGCGCGCCAATCCGGTCGATGTCGTCGGCGACGCGCGGGCCGAGCGTTTCTCGGCCGCCACGCGCGCCGTCCTTGCCGATCCGGCGGTCGACGCAGCGCTGATCATCCATTGCCCGACCGCCGTCGCGACGGGCGAAGAGATCGCCAGGGGCGTGATTGCCGCACGCGCCGAAGCGGGCGCGGTCAAGCCGCTGATCGCGTGCTGGATGGGGCCGCGCAACACCGAAGCGGCGAGAACATTGTTCGACGATGCCGGCATTCCCGTCTTCGATAATCTGGACGATGCCGTCCGCGCGTTCGGCTATCTCGCCAAGGCGAGCGCCGCCCGCGAGGCGCTGATGCGCGCCCCTGCCCACCAACTCGTTCCCGCCAGTGACCGCGCCCGGGCGCGCGCCGTCATTGTCGGCGCGCGCAATGCCGGCCGCCAGCAACTCTCCGCGACCGAGGCGAAAGCGGTGATCGGCGCTTATGGCATCCCGGTAGTCCGGGGGATGCTCGCGCGTGACGATGATGCGATAACGCAAGTCTGCGCCGATCTTCCGCCACCTTATGCGGTGAAGGTGGTCTCGCCGCAATTGCCGCACAAATCGGACGTCGGCGGGGTCGCGCTCAACGTCGCCACTGCCGAAGACGCGCGGCGCGCCGCTGCGGACATGACGGCCATGTTGAAACACGGTCATCCAGAAGCATCGATCACCGGGTTCGAGATCGAGACCATGGTCAAGTCCCCTTCGGGCCGCGAACTGCTGATCGGCATCGCGCGGGATCCGACCTTCGGGCCGGTGATCGCCTTCGGGGCTGGTGGCAAGGCGGTCCAGGTAACGCGCGACGTCGCATTTGGGCTACCCCCGCTCGACAGCGTGCTGGCCGGCGAAATGATCGAGAATACGCGCGTGGCGGCGCTGCTCGGCGCCTATCGCGACGTGCCCGCGGTCGACACGGATGCCGTAGTGCGGGCGCTCAGCGCGGTCTCTGCGCTGATCATCGACCTGCCCGAGATCGCCGAGCTCGACATCAATCCGCTGCTCGTCGACGAGCATGGCGCGATCGCGCTCGACGCCCGCATCGGGCTGTCGCTCGACGATGCGGGTTCGCAGCTCGTTATCCGGCCGGCGCCGATGGAATGGACCGCCGATCTGACGACGCGCGGCGGCGTGACGATGCACGTGCGGCCGATCCTGCCCGACGACGAGGATGCGCTGGCCGATCTTTTCCACCACGTTACGACCGACGATTTGCGGTTCCGCTTCCTGACCGGCCTGCGCGATGTCGGCCGCGATCGGCTCGTGGCGATGACCCAGATCGACTATTGGCGGACGATGCATTTCCTTGCATTTGCGCCCGACGGCACGGCGATCGCATCGGCGCTGCTGGCGTGCGATCCGGATCGCGAGCGCGCCGAATTGGCGGTTTCGGTCCGTGCGGACTTCAAGGGCAAGGGCGTCAGCTGGACGCTGGTCGAGCATGTCGTCCGCTATGCCGAGGCCGAGGGGATCGGCGCGATCGAGGCGGTCGAGAGTAGCGAGAACCGTGCCGCATTGATGCTCGAGCGCGAGGCCGGCTTCGCGCCGGTGCCGGGCACCGACCTTGGCTCGGAGGTATTGTTGCGTCGCACGCTGCGGCAGCCTGGTGCGGCGGCAATGGAGCCGGCGCAATGAAGCGGCGCATCCTGGTGATTGACGCCCACCCCGATCCCGATCCGGCTCGACTGATCCATGCGCTCGCCGATCGCTACGTCAAAGGGGCCCTTGCCTGGGACCATGAGGTACGCCGGATCGATCTCGCGAAGACAGACGTCCCGATCCTGCGATCGAGGGACGAATGGGCAAAGCGACAGCCGCCGCCGGCAATCGTCGACGCCCAGGCATCGATCGCCTGGGCCGACCATATCGTATTCTTCTATCCTCTCTGGCTCGGCGACGTGCCGGCTCTGCTCAAGGCGTTCCTTGAACAGGTCATGCGCCCGGGATTTGCGCTGAACGACCAGGCGTCGCTGGGCGGCGGCCTTCTGCGCGGCAAATCGGCCACGGTCGTCGTGACGATGGGAATGCCCGCGGCGTTCTATGCGCTGTGGTTCCGCTCGCACAGCGTGAAAAGCTTGGAGCGCAACATCCTGCGGTTCGTCGGGATCAGGCCCGTCCATCACATTCTATACGGCGCAGTGGAACAGAGCGCGGCGAAGCGCGAGCGATGGCTCGACAACATGTTCGTCCTGGGAAGCGGCGGCGGCTGAGGTGAGTTCGACGCCGCCTGCGCCGATCAGGTGCGGAACCAAATAATTGCTGCAGCGAACACGATGATCGCGGCGCAGGCGAAGAGCGGTAATGCCGCCACCACCCCGGCCCGATTGCGCGACAATATCATGGTGACGACTGCCTTCAAAAGCATGTTGGCGGCGACCGGGGCAGCCAAGGCCGGGCCCGCCAGCACGGCTTGCTCGGGGATCGTCAAGGACGAGAAAGCGAGAACCGCCGCATCCACGTCGGCCATGCCGGTCGCGGTGTAAACGATCAGTGAGCCGGAGGACCCGAACGTCGATGATGCCAGTCGCGCACCAACGGTCGCGAGCGCAGCGATCGCCGCGAATGTCACTGCCGCGCCGAGTTCAAGCGGATTGCCGACAGGCGGCCCTTCGTCGGTCGCCGGCGCTTCGCCGCCTCCGGACCAGGCTGCCGCCGCGACGAGGATCGCCAGACCGGGAAGGATCGCATAGGCGGCATTGGCGAGCGCGGCCGGCGCCAGAATTGCAATCAGCACCAGGACCCGCAGCCCACCGATGATCGAGGCGATCAGCAACGAGACCCTCAGACCACCCGTTTCATCGCCGTCGCCCCGCATCCTGCGGGCAAGGGCGGCAGTCACCGCGGTCGACGAAACGAGCGCTCCCACGGCTGCCGTGAGAATCGGGCCTTTCGCGCGCGAGACATGGTGGCCGGCCAGATAGCCGGCAAAGGAAATGCCGCTTACCAGCACTACGACGAGCAGCAGATGATGTGGATTGATCGCTGCAAACGGGCCCATGCCGCGATCGGGCGCAAGCGGGAACAGGACCAGAGCGACGATGGCGAACTCGGCTGCCGCGCGTATTTCCTGGCCCGTGAGGTCGCTGACCAGCTTGTGGAGAGTCTGGCGCGACGAAAGGAGGAACATCACGATCGCGGCGCCGGCCAATGCCGTTTCGGGCTGGCCGGACGCGGCCAGCGCGCTCAGGCCCAGAACCAGGAGTCCGGCGACCGCTCCGGTCGCGCTCTGCCCGTCGCTGGCCGCCGTCTGTCGCCAATAACCGACGATCAGGACGATGCCGCTCAACGCGACGATCGCGAGCCCGATCCACTCGGCCATCAACCCCGCGACACCGCCGACAAGTCCGAGGAGGCCGAAGGTCCGGATGCCGGCGACGCGGTGGCCATCGTCCTCGCCGCGCCCCGTCCAGCCCCTTTCGAGGCCGACCAACAGACCGATCGCGACCGCGAAGCCGAGCGACAGCAGTGATTGGCCGGCGCCCGTCATCACCTATCGCGACAGCAGAACCGGAATTCGCGTCTGGCTGATCAAGCCGGCAGTGACGCCGCCGAATACCAGTTCGCGCAACCGACTGTGCGCGAATGCTCCGGCCGCCAGCAAGTCGGCACCCATTTCAAGCGCATAGGTCTGGAGCTGCTCGGCGACATCGTACCGCTGCTCAAGCCAGACCGATCCCGCCTCGAAGCCGTGATGTTCGAGATAATCCGCGACCACGCCATGCCCGCGTGAATCGTCGTCATGGCTCGGCTGGTCGCCACAACTCACGATATCGACGCGTGCGCCGGGCTCGAGCAGGCTGACCAGGTCGTGGAGCGCGCGAACGGCTTCGACCGAAGGCTTCCACGCAAGGACCGCGTGGTTGACCGTGGCCAGCGAGCGGCCCGGCGGCAGGATGACGAGCGGCCCGCCCGAAGCCAGCGCCAGCATCTCGGTGACACGCCGGTACAGATAAGGGATCGCCCAGGTTTCGTGCGAGCCGATGATGGCGAGATCGGCGATCGGTCGCGCGCGCCGCACGTCGCCGGCCAGCCAGGCGACGTCGTCGAACAATCCTCGAATGTCCAAGTCCACCGGCGAGCCGACGAGTTTGGAACGCAGTTTCGCGACCTGTTCCTCGGAATCGGCCTGCAACACCTGGTCCGGCAGATAGAGGACGCCGAAGGGCGCAAGCTCCGGCGCGGCAAGCGGCCCTGGCGTCAGCAGATAGATGATCAGGCGCGCATCGTGACGCTCCGCGCGTGCCGCGATCGTACGGATGGTGCCTGCGCCGCTCTCGACGTCGTCTATCACCGCCAGCATCGTTCCGGTCATCGCATCATCCTCAGGCTGAAAGGGAAAGCTCGTTTTACCGCGTCATTCACACCAGATCCGCCGCCTGCTGCTTCCGCACCGTCACATACCCGCCCGGAAGGAGCGAGTGCGCTGCGAGGTGGAAGCAGGCCGTCGCCGGCAACCAGGGCATGTTGGTGATCCTGCACCCGCCCTGCCGTCGGGACGATGCGTAGATTCCCGGATCAGATCATTGTTTTAGCCGGCCAACCTGGCAAGGCCGACATCGTCGAGCACGCGAAACAAGCGCGTCTCGACCAGCAGGATGATCCCCGCCCGTTCGAACCGGCGTATTTTTCGGCTGACGGTTTCGATCGTCAGGCCGAGAAGGTCCGCCATCTGCTGGCGGTTCAGAGACATGGGAGTCGCTCCGGTGGCATCGCACGGCATCGATCGGCGCATGTCGATCAGCAGCGATGCGACGCGTTCCTCGGCGGTCTTGCGGCCGAGGAAAAGGATCGATCGGCGCGCGGTGTCGAGATCGTTCGAAAGACGTCGCAGCAACGAAGTTGCGACGGCGGGGCGGCCTGCCGCCAGGATATTGAGGTCCGTGCGCCGAAACACGCAGACCGTCGTCGCAGCCAGCGCGGTCGCCCTGTAAGCCCATTGGCCCGCGAACAATTCGCCGACGAAAGAGCCGGGCCAGGCGACGCCGAGTATCTGTTCGCGACCGTCTCGAAGCGAAGCGGTAAGTTTGAGCGCGCCGTCGCGTACGTTACCGACGTCGTAGACTTCGTCGCCTTCCCACGACAATACCTCGCCGCGGCGCAACTGGCGCACGCGACCGATGCGCGCCAATTCCTGCAAGATATCGGCTGGCAGGTCGGCGCAGATCGACTGTTGCCGGCCGATGCATCGCAAGCAACGCGGATCGGGTGCCGGAGCTGCACGGCCGTCTGTCTCGGGCCAGGCTAAAGCGACGGATGCCATCGAGGTCAGCCCGCCAGGGCGCCGATCAGGTCGTGCTGACGCAACGGCTTTTCGAGTACGGCGTCGAACCCGGCGGCGCGCGCCGCTTCCGTCAGCGTGGGTGAAGGAAAGGCGGTGATCAGAATGGCCTTGCCTTTCCAATCCGCCCTGCGGAGTGCGCGCAGCACGCTGAGGCCGTCGCCGTCGGGAAGGCGGTAATCGGCGATCAGCACGTCCGCATCGTCCATGACATGCCCCTCGAGCACTGGCGCCGCACCCGCGAACGAGCGCACGTCATAGCCACGCCAGTGGAGCAGCATCTGCAACGATCGCCGCACGGCTTCGTCATCTTCGATCAACAGGACCACTCGCTGCAGGTCTACCGCCGGGTCCGAATGGGGGGATGCGCCATTGTTCATGGTCGCATCCGTCGCATGGTCGTCAGGGGCCGTCGTTACGTAATGATCCGCAGATCAGCTTTCCAAACCGGCCGCGAACGCGATACGCAGCGCTTCCGAAAGGCTGCGGACCTCCAGCTTGGTCATGAGGTTGGCGCGGTGCACCTCCACCGTGCGCGGCGAGATGCCCAGGTCATAGGCAATCGTCTTGTTGGGATGCCCGCGTGCGAGCCCCTGCAATACTTCCTGCTCGCGCGCGGTCAGCGCGGCGATGCGCACTTCTGCGTCGTGCGTGGTGGTCGCCGCCTCCTCGCGTCGCTCCAGCCGGGCGAAGCCCGCATCGAGCGCGAGCATCAATTGCCCCTTCTCGAACGGCTTTTCGAGGAAGTCGACCGCGCCGGCTTTCATTGCCTGCACGGCGATAGAAATGTCGCCATGGCCGGTCAGGACGATGACCGGCAGCCCGATACCGCGTTCGTTCAGTTCGCGCTGAACTTCCATGCCGTCCATTTCCGGCATGCGGACGTCCAGCAGCACGCATCCCGGATTGGCGTGCTTGGCCTCCTTCAGGAATTCGACGCCCGACGGATAGGTCCGCGTGTCGAACCCGGAAGTGCGCAGCATGAAGCTTGCCGACCGCCGGATGGAATCCTCATCGTCGACGATATGAACCAATCGCCGCTCACTCATCGTCGGTCTCCCCGCTCTGAACAGTAAAATTGAAAATCGTACCGCCGCCGGCATTGTCCTCGGCCCATATCCGGCCGCCATGCGCTTCGACAATGGTGCGACAGATCGACAGACCAAGGCCCATGCCGCTTTCCTTCGTGCTCGCGAACGCCTGAAACAATTGCGGCGCCAGTTCTGGATCAAGTCCGGCCCCAGTATCCGCTACCGACAAGCGGATCATTCCATTCGGTTCGCGCGATGTCGATATGGTGATGTCGCGAATCTTCCGATCGCCGATCGCCTCGACGCCGTTCCGGATGAGGTTGACCAGCACCTGCTGGATCTGAACGCGATCGACAAAGGCCTCGCTCGCCGCAGGATCGAGATGGAAGAACGCCCGAACGCCACGCTCGCGCGCGCCGGTCAATGCCAGGCGGCTCGCATCCTCGATCATCGCCGGCAGGCTTTCGACGCGGCGCGTCATTTCCCCGCGGGCGACGAAATCGCGCAACCTGCGAACGATCTGCCCGGCCCTTAGCGCTTCCTTGGCCGACTGTTCGATCGCCTCCTCGATATATTCGCGCACATCCTCGCCTGGCCGATCGAGCAGCTCACGAGCGGCTTCCATATAATTGGCGATCGCGGTCAGGGGCTGGTTCAGCTCGTGCGCCAGAGTCGAGGCCATCGTCCCCATCGCGCTCACCCGGGAGACGTGGATCAATTCCGATTGCAGTTCCTTGAGCTTCAGTTCGGACTGCTGCTGTTCGGTGAGATCGCGGATGAAGCCGGTGAAAATGCGATAGCCGTCCGCATTGACCTCTCCGACCGACAATTCCATCGGAAACGAACTGCCGTCGCGCCGCCGCCCCACGACCACGCGGCCGATTCCGATGATGCGGCGTTCGCCGCTTGCCAGATAGCGCGCGATATAATCGTCGTGCCGGTCATGGTCGGGATTGGGCATCAGCATGCTGATGTTGCGCCCGACGACCTCGGTTTCGGCAAAGCCGAACAGCCGTTCGGCGGCGGCACTGAACGAGACGATGATGCCACGTTCGTCGATCACCACCATCGCGTCCGGCACGGTCGCCAGGATGGAGCGGACGTGCATCTCGCGCTCGGCAAGACCCTGTTCGGTCGCCTTCCGCGAGGTCACGTCCTGCACGCTCTGGCCGAACCCCCGGATCGATCCGTCCTCGTTGCGCAAGGCGAAGATCGTGACATCGGCGAGGAATTCGGATCCGTCCTTGCGGATTCGCCAGCCTTCGAACCGCAGTGGCGATGTCGAGGCAGCGGCTGCCGTGCGATCGTCGAGGGGCCTGCCCGCTCCCGAATCCTGCACGGTGTAGAGCAAGGCGACCGATTGCCCTTTGACTTGGTCCGCACGCCACCCGGTGAGTAGCTCGGCACCCCGGTTCCAGCTCGCGATCCTGCCGTCCGGCGCGGTCAGGAAAAGCGCGCGGTCGGTCGCGCTGGCGACGAACGATGCGAGCTCGGCGTCGAGCGAAGAGCCGGGCAAATCGGGATCGATGATGGTCATGGCATGCACGCGTCGCTGATCGGCCAAGATGCCGGCACCGCCCATACGGGAATTTACGTAGCGGCATTTGTTGCGTGCGATCAAAGTGCCCGCGGCTTCCAGCGGATAGCGACACGCCGTCAACTGGAGGTATATTCATGAGGAAAGTAATCTTGCTCGCGGGTGTGGCTGCGGCGTTTGCCGTCACGCCGGCCTTGGCAAAAGAAGGCGACGTGCTGGTCCGCGCCCGCGCCATCGTGGTCGCGCCGAACGAACGCTCCGGCGAGGTATCCGGCATCCCGGGAAGCAAGGTCGGAGTCGGCGATAGCGTCATGCCGGAAGTCGACTTCACCTATATGGCGACCAATCATATCGGCGCGGAGCTGATTCTGGCGACGACCAAGCACAGCGTATCGGGCCGCGGAACGATCTCGGGCCTTGGCGATGTCGCCAATACCTGGGTGCTGCCGCCGACCCTGACTCTCCAATATCACTTCGCGCCTGAGGGCAAAATTCGCCCCTATCTGGGCGCGGGCATCAACTATTCGGTCTTCTATTCGGCGAAGGCGACGCCTTCGCTCAACAGCGCGCTGGGCGCGACCAAGGTCAAGATCGACGACAGTTTCGGCTATGCGCTGCAGGCCGGCGTCGACATCCCGGTGAGCAAGAAGGTGTTCGTGAATTTCGACATCAAATATATCGACATGAAGACAACCGCTCGCCTGACCAGCGGCGCGACCCTGCGTACGGCGCGCGTCAAGATCGACCCGATCGTCGCCGGTATGGGTATCGGCTTCCGGTTCTGAGCAGGTAAGGAAAAGGGGGCGATGCGTATCGCCCCCTTTTTTAAGCCACGGTTACGCCTGGTGAACGATGAAGATCGGCACCGGGCTTTCGCTCAGCATCCGCTGGGTGGCGCCGCCAAAGGCCGCTTCCAGAAAGCGCGACCGGCTGAATGCGCCCATCACCACATAATCGGCATGTTCGATCATCGCTTCAGCCATGATCACCGAACCCGGCCGGTCCATCAGGCATTTCTCGCGGCGGATCGTCGCATGGACGCCGTGCCGGGAAAGATACGCGGCCGCTTCTTCCAGAGGCAGTCCCAGCGACCCGTCCTCCGCATAGAATAAGGTGACCGAGCGCGCGAGCTTGAGCAGCGGCACCGCGGCGCGCAGCGCGGCGGCGGCATGGTTCGATCCGTCCCAGGCGATCACCGCCCTTCCCTGCAGATCGAGCGACCGTACTTTCTCGGGCACCGCGAACACGGGCGTATGACCTTCCAGGATCAGATCGCCCGCGAGGTCGAACATATTGGGATAGGCCGACTTGTCGTCCAGGCCGCGATTGACCACCACCAGATCGGCGAGTTTGGCTGCCCGGCGAAGACAGGTCGCGGGATCGCCCGTGGCATTGATTACAACGTGGGAAAGACCTTCCCTGTCGAGCCGCGCTTTTATCGCCGCGCCATTGGCGGCCTCGGCCTGCCGCTCTTCGGCCATCAGCGCGGTGCCGGTATAGGTGCCGTTGAAGTCGGGGGCGACGAGCGAGGTCATGGCGACGTCGAGACAGGTCAAATGCCCATCGATCGCTCGCGTGATGTCCATCGCCACCCGCAGCCGCGCTTCCTGGCCGCAATCGTCATGTACCAGCACCAGGATGTTCTTCATGACAGCCTCCTCAGTCCGGGACGGAAGCACGCTATCCCTGGCCGCGGGACCGCAATATCGGGATAGCTACGTAATCAGACCGCCTTGCTGAAGCGGTCGCCGCCAGCCGTCCGGAACGTATCGAACGCGACCGCGGCGAGCCGCGCATAGGGCTCGCCATCCGGCAGGATGACCAACCCGGTGTCGTGACGGCGGATCAGGCCTCGTTCCTCCATCGGCGCCAATCCCGATTCAGTGTCCGCCATTGCCTGCGCCGCCGCAGTGGGCGACCAACCAAGTTCGACCAGGTCGACGCGCCCGTCGCACAACAGCCGCTCGATCACCGCGCCGCGTTGTTGATCGTCAGGCGAGCGCCGGATTCCCCTTACGGTGCCGAGGCGGCCGTTCTGGACCTTCATCCGATATCGTCCGACATGCTTTTCGGTCTGGGTGATCAGCCCCGGAAACAGGCTGATCGAAGATGCGCCGAGGCCGATCACCGCATCGGCGTCGTCGTCGGTGAACCCCTGAAAATTGCGCCGTAACGTGCCATTACCCGCGGCGAGCGCTAGCTTGTCGTCGGGCCGGGCATAATGGTCGAAACCGATCGGTCGAAAGCCTTCTTCCAGCCACAGGTCGCGCGCCAGGATGCTTTGCCAGAAACGCGCATGGGCATCAGGCAACTGACTGTCCTCGATCATCCGCTGGCGCGGCAACATCCGCGGCAAATGGGCATAGCCGAACATCGCCACCCGATCGGGCGCCAGATCGCGCGCCAAGGTGATCGTCCGCGCGATCGTGTCGAGCGTCTGGCCGGGCAACCCGTACATCAGGTCAAGGTTGATGTGCGCGATCCCCGCGCGCCGCAAATCCTCGACGCACCGCGCAACCATGCGAAAGGGCTGCAGCCGGTTTATCTTCGCCTGAATACCCAGGTCGAACGTCTGCGCACCCAGGCTTACCCGCGACACGCCGTTCGCCGCGAGCATTCGGCAGAAATCGGCATCGAGATGTCGCGGGTCGAGTTCGGCCGCCCATTCGGCGTCGGGCTGAACTCGGAAACCGTTTCGAACCGCGGCGGCGACGCGCTCGAACTGCTCGGGCGACAAGGCATTGGGACTGCCGCCGCCGAAATGGACGTGGCTGACGCTGCCCTTGGTCCGCTCCGCGACCAGGCCGATTTCCGCGACCAGCGTGTCGACATAGGCGTCCAGACGCGAGGCTCGACCGACGGCCCCGGTATTACAGCCGCAATACCAGCAGATTTCATGGCAATAGGGAATGTGCAGGTAGAGCGAGATTTTGTCGCTCGGCCGGAGCGCGTCCAGCGCTGCGCGATGCTCGGCGGCGCCCACCGTTTCGGTGAATTCGGCGGCGGTGGGATAGCTCGTGTATCGCGGCACCGAACGGGCGGCGAGATCGGCGTGAAAGACGGCCATCAAAATTTCCTTTTGAGCGCAATCACGCGAACAAATCCTGCTCGGGAGCGCTCGCGATTGGCTCCGGCACGGTGAGCGGGCGGCCGGTCATCGACAGGTGCGCGTGAGGATGCGGCACGGTCGGAACGCTCCACGCGTTCCACCACGCCACCCACCATTCCAGGGGGCTGAGCCAAAGCGAGTCGCCGCAGATCGAAGACTGTTCGGCGACATCGCCTGGCGGCGCTTCCGGTGCGGCTTGCTCCATCGGTCTTCTCCCTCGTCGAGCGATCGTGGGATAGGACGCACCTCCCCGCCGGGCCTATCGGGGATCATACGTAGCCAGCAGCGTGCCGAAATTTCGCTGTCGCTTGCCTAGAAGAACCCCGCCACCATCACGACAGCCGCGACGCCCATCAAGCCGGCTGCGACGCCGGCCAGCCAGATCAGAGGCCGAGATGCGGTGAAAGCGCCCATGACGCCGGCTCGCGAAGCGAGGACCATCAGCACGATGATCAGCGGGATTGCGACGACGCCGTTGATGACGGCGCTCCAGAACAAGGCGCGCATCGGGCTGATCGGCAGAAATTGCAGCACCAGCGCGAGCAGAACGCTGATCGCTATGATCGCGTAAAAGGCGCGCGCGTCGGTCGCCTTGCGGTCGAGCCCCCACTCCCACCCCATCGCTTCGCACAAGGCATAGCCGGCCGAACCCGCCAAGACTGGCACGCCGATAAAGCCGACGCCGAGGATTCCGGCGGCAAAGATGATCGACGCTTCGGCACCGGCGAGCGGGCGCAGCGCCGCGGCGGCCTCGGCGGCGGTGTCGATCTGCGTGATTCCCGCAGCGTGAAGCGTCACGCCGGTGGCGAGGATGATGAAGTAGGAAGCAAGATTGGAATAGAGCATGCCGCTCCACGTATCCCAGCCGATCCGGCTCAGCTCCGCGCCCGCGGCGCTCGGATCGTCCCGCAGCGACGGCGCGCCACGCATGTCCTCGATCTCCTCGGACGCTTGCCAGAACAGGAGATAGGGGCTGATGGTGGTGCCGAAGATCGCCACGATCATGGTCGCTGCCGCCCCGTCGAGGCGAAAGTGCGGAAGGACCGTCTGCCGCAGCGTTTCGCCCCACGGCACATGCACCGCGAACAGCACCGCCGCATAGGCCAGCAGCGACAATGTGAGCCACTTCAGGAAGAAGACGTAGCGATGATAGGGTACGAATATCTGGAGAAGCAGGGTCACCGCGACGAACAGCGCGATCATCACGTGACGGCTGACGCCGCCGACCATCTCGGCGGTTTCCCCCATCGCGGCGATGTCGGCCGCGATGTTGAGCGTGTTGGCGACGAGCAACAGGATCACCAGCGTCGTGACGACCCAACCGGGGAAGGCTTGCCGCATATTGGCGGCCAGCCCCTTGCCGGTCACGCGACCGAGGCGGGCGGCAAGGATTTGGATCGCGGACATCAGCGGGTAGGCCACCGGCATCGTCCACAACATGCCTAAGCCATAGGCTGCGCCGGCCTGCGAATAAGTGGCGATCCCGCTGGGATCGTCGTCCGCGACGCCCGTGATCAATCCCGGCCCGACATGGGCGAGCGGATGCCGTTTCAGCCGGTCGAGCGACTTCGTGGGATTGCCATCCAATGGTGATGCCGGCTCAGCCGGCCGCGGCGGCACCGTCATCCGCTGCAAGGGCGGTATCCGGTCCCGCCCGAGAGGCGAAGCCGGCGTTCAGTCTTTGCGAGCGGCATCCTGCCGCGTCTCCCCGTCGGTAAGCTTCGCCATTTCTGCGCGGTGTGCCGCGCCGAGTACGGTCGCGCAAGTGTTGCGCGCCGCCTGGCGCACGCGCTCGAGCTGCTCGGCGGCATATTGCGCGCTCAGTCCTTCGACGACCGCGTCGATATGGACGTGATCGGTTGCTGCCAGTTGGAAGATCGTGCCGAGATAGCGGTCGAACCCTTCGCGCAGCGACGTCAGCTGACCCTGCTCGCCAAGCCACGCCTCGGACGATGCCGAGGTCGAGAAGCTGATCATGTGCCGCCCCTTGAGGAAGGGATTGTGAGCCTGGGCGTGATCGTGGCTCGGTTTGAATCCGGCACCGAGGACACGATCGACATAGCCCTTGATCATCGCCGGCGGCCCGCCGAACCAGATCGGGTAGACGAAGACCAGGACATCGCAATGCCGGATTTCGGTGAGGTCATAAACGACCTCGAGCTCTGGAGCTTCGCCGAGATATTCGAGTACCGGATCGAAACGGTTGAGGTACAGGTCGCGCAGGAACGCGCGCTGGCCGCACGCCTCGACCGCGTCGCAATAGGTCTGCGCGATCTGGTGGTTGAAGCTGCCGCGTCGCGGATGGGCGAGTACCACCAGATGTCGGATAGGGTCGATCGCCATGATCTGCTCCCGGCGTCAGTGTTTGAGGAAGATC
Source organism: Sphingomonas sp. (assembly GCF_024508665.1). Classification (GTDB taxonomy): domain Bacteria; phylum Pseudomonadota; class Alphaproteobacteria; order Sphingomonadales; family Sphingomonadaceae; genus Sphingomonas. The sequence goes on along the minus strand of NZ_JANINP010000007.1, from coordinate 1,103,290 downwards.
GGCACGGGGCTTTCGTGCAGGAGTCGCGCGGTCACGCCGCCGAAGATGTTTTCGACCAAGCGCGAGTGCCCGAACCCGCCCATCACCACATAATTGGCCTTGAGCAACTCGATTTGCTCGAGAAGCACGAAACCCGCCTTTTCGCCGAATGCCAGGTCAGAACGGACGCGTGCCGCGATGTTGCGCTGCGCGAGCAGCGTTTGCGCCTGGCTGGCGGGGAGCTTGAGCGAGCCATCGTCGATCTCGACGATCGTGACGGCGGATGCGCGCCGCAACAGCGGGATGGCCGCCACCATGGCATGATGCGCCTCGCGCGATCCGTCCCAGCAGATCAGCACCTCGCCGTTCAGCGTTATGCCGGGCGATTCCGGCGGCACCGCAACGATCGGCGCGTTGGCAGCGACCAACAATTCGCTGATCGCGGCATAGGTGGGAGGAAAGAGATCAGCGCGCGGCGCGCTCATCACGATCAGATCGGCCTGCGCCGCGAATTTGGCGATCGCCGGCAGCATCTCTTCGCGGCTCTCGATCCAGTGGACCGATAGGCCACTCGCTGCGACTTGGTCGCGCACCGTGCTGAGCGGAGCGACCTCCGCTTCCATCACCAGCGAACTGCCGCCCGCCGCCCCTGTCCCTTTGGCATCCGTCCCGGCCAGATCGAGACACAGAAGCCTTCCCTGGCTTGCCCGAACGAGGTCGAACGCGGCCTGCAGGCGGGATTGCTGTCCGACGTCGTCGTGGATCGGCACCAGCACCTCGCGCATGACTTTCTCCTGATTTTGAGCCGCCTAAGCGGTCCGGGATCGGTCATTATGTACTGGTCGCACAGGCGCGCCGGATATACGCGTTATCCCCGATAGGGGCTCGGCTCGCCCATTGCCGATGTCTTTTGCCGAGCGTTGTCGCGACGAGGTCTCGCGGCTGCCGGCGCGTGGGGTCAGCTCGCCTTGGCCAGATAGGCGGCCATGCGCTTTTTGGCGAAAGGCGGTAACGAAACCGCCTTGGCGGCCGCCAGGTTGGGCGACGGCCCCTTGCCGGCCTGGATCAAGGCGACCATGCCCATCGCGTAATGCGGCTTGCACTTGACGCCATAAAGGCCGGCGGCGGTCAGCTTCAGATCGAACTGCTTGCCCATCGCCCCGGCACTCGGCGCGACGCCAGCCGGTAGCATCGACGGGATCGTCTCGGCATTGTGCATCGCGTTCTGCGGCACGAAACGGATCGTGTCGCCGACATTCGCCTTCACGAATCCGGGTTCGAAGACCATCGCGCCGTCCGCACCCATGTCCTTCATGTGTACCGTGATGATGCGTCCGGCCGGTGCCGGCGCCGCCGGAGCGGGCGCAACCGCGACGCCGATCGCCGCGGTCGCCAGTGTGGCAGCGCATGCGGCCAGAATGAACTTCATGTCCTTCTCCCAATCTTCAACGGACGACTCCGCGGCCGCCACTCCTGCTCCAAACATGCCGTGGCCGCTCCCGCGAACAATTGGTCCTTGGTCCAATGGCGCGCGCCGCCGGAAAGGTCAGAATGCGATCAGAAGAGGTGCCCGCCGTGCGTGACGGGCCAAGTTCGGCCAAGGAGAAATTCGATGTTGCAGCAGGCGCTCGACGAGCTGAAGGGACAGATCGCTTTCAGGTCGCGGTACGACAATTTCATCGGCGGCGAGTGGGTCGCCCCGGTCAGGGGACAATATTTCGAGAACCCCTCGCCGGTCACCGGCAAGACCGTCTGCTCGGTCGCACGCGGCACCGCGGAAGACATCGAGCTCGCACTCGACGCCGCGCACAAGGCGAAGGAAAAGTGGGGCCAGACCAGTCCTGCCGAGCGCGCCGGCATCCTGCTCAAGATCGCCGACCGGATGGAGGAGAAGCTGTCTCTGCTCGCGCTTGCGGAGACGATCGACAACGGCAAGCCGATCCGCGAGACGACCGCCGCCGATTTGCCGCTGGCGATCGACCATTTCCGCTATTTCGCCGGCTGCCTGCGCGCGCAGGAAGGGTCGATCGCGGAGATCGACCACGACACGATCGCGTACCATTTTCACGAGCCGCTGGGTGTCGTCGGCCAGATCATCCCGTGGAACTTCCCGCTGCTGATGGCGACGTGGAAGCTCGCGCCGGCGCTCGCCGCGGGCAATTGCGTCGTGCTGAAGCCCGCCGAGCAGACCCCGATGTCGATCATGGTGCTGATGGACGTGATCGGCGACCTGTTGCCGCCGGGCGTGCTCAACGTCGTCAACGGCTTCGGTATCGAGGCGGGCAAACCGCTCGCGCAAAACAAGCGCATCGCCAAGATCGCCTTCACCGGCGAAACCACCACCGGCCGCCTGATCATGCAATATGCGACCGAGAATCTGATCCCGGTCACGCTCGAACTCGGCGGCAAGTCGCCCAACATCTTCTTCGCCGACGTCATGGCCGAAGACGATGACTATCTCGACAAGGCGCTCGAAGGGTTCGCGATGTTCGCGCTCAACCAGGGCGAAGTCTGCACTTGCCCGAGCCGCGCCCTGATCCACGAATCGATCTACGACCGCTTTATGGAAAAGGCGATCGCCCGGGTGCAGGCGATCAAACAGGGGTCGCCGCTCGACATGGCGACGATGATCGGCGCGCAGGCCTCGAACGATCAGCTCGAGAAGATCCTGTCCTATATCGACATCGGCCGCGACGAAGGCGCCAAGGTGCTGACCGGCGGCAAGCGGGCGCAGCTCGGCGGCGAACTCGACACCGGCTATTATGTCGAGCCGACGATCCTTCAGGGCCACAACAAGATGCGCGTGTTCCAGGAGGAGATTTTCGGCCCGGTCGTCGCTGTCACGACGTTCAAGGACGATGCCGACGCGCTCGCGATCGCCAACGATACGCTCTATGGCCTCGGCGCCGGCGTGTGGACCCGCGACGGGACGCGCGCCTATCGCATGGGCCGCGGCATCCAGGCGGGCCGCGTGTGGACCAATTGCTATCACGCCTACCCCGCGCATGCCGCGTTCGGCGGGTACAAGCAGTCGGGCATTGGCCGTGAGACGCACAAGATGATGCTCGATCACTATCAGCAGACCAAGAACCTCCTCGTGAGCTATTCGCCGAAGGCGCTGGGCTTCTTCTGAGCCGGCGGCGATCCATCCCCGACGCGGTCACTCCACTCTCCGATCGCGTCCGGACTCCGGCGGCGGGCTTCGCGGCCCGCCGCTCTTTTCGCCGCCCAAGGAGCAACGATGGTCCCTCCTCGCATTCTCGCCACCGACGCCGCGACTGCGATGATCGCCGCGCTCAGCGTCAAGCACGGGCCCTTGATGTTCCATCAATCCGGCGGATGCTGCGACGGGTCCGCGCCGATGTGCTATCCGGCCGGCGAGTTCCGCGTGGGGACGCAGGACGTCCTGCTCGGCCGGGTAGCGGGAGACGTGCCGGTCTGGATCGGCGCCGCCCAATTCGACTATTGGCGCCATACGCAGGTGACGATCGATGTGGTTCCGGGCCGCGGTGCCGGTTTCTCGCTCGAAGGGCCGGAAGGCGTGCGCTTCGTCATCCGCAGCCGCATCTTCACCGATGAGGAAGCCGATGCGCTCGAGGCGGCCGGCGACCCGCCGCGCGGAGATAGCTGACGCGCGAATGACGGTGACGAGGCGACCGGAGCGTGACATCATGGTGGCGATGGCTCCGCGACCCGCTCCGCCTTGCGACGACCCAGTCCGCGTTGCGTGGACCTGTGCCGATCACCCGCGCGATGCTGCGCAGCAATTGTTCCGCGAACTCGACCCGCCGAGCCTGGCCGGGGTGCTGCTATTCTGTTCGAGCCGCTACCCGCTTGCCGAACTCGCCGCCGCGATCAACGCGTGTTCCGAGGGCCTCACGGTCATCGGCTGCACCTCGTCAGGAGAGATAACGAGCGAGGGCACCGCCGAAGGCACCATTACGGCGATCGGCTTCCCGGCGAGCCATTTCACGCTGACCTCGGCTCGGTTCGACGAGCTCGACGCCTTCGAGGAAGGCGCGGCGCAAAGCGTCGTCCGAGAGCTGGTAGGCTCGGCAGTGGCGGCGTCGCGAGGCCTGGGACCGGCGGTCGATCATGCCGCGATCTTCCTGGTCGACGGCTTGTCGCACCGCGAGGAAATGTTGACCGTCACGGTTCAGGATGCGCTCGGCAAGATACCCCTGATCGGCGGATCGTCGGGCGACGGGCTGGCCTTCAAGGAAACCTTCATCTTCGAAAGCGGGCAGTTCCGCCGCGATGCGGCCTTGGTCGCCATCCTCTCTTCGTCGCGGCCGTTGAAGGTGTTCCGCGCGCAGCATTATCACCCCGGCAGCACCAAGATGGTGATCACCGGGGCGGATCCAGTCGGACGCGTGGTGACCGAGATCAATGCCGAACCCGCGGCGCAGGAATATGCGCGACTGACCGGCGTGACCGTCGACCAATTGGGATCGAACGTCTTCGCGGCGCATCCGCCGATGGTCCGGGCCGGCGGCGAATATTATGTCCGGTCGATCCAGAGCGCCAATCCCGACGACAGCCTGACCTTCTATTGCGCGATCGACGAGGGCGTCGTGCTGACATTGGGAGAAGGCAGCGACATCGTCGGGGGACTGTCCGACCTGTTCGACGATCTCGATCGATCGGTCGGCGGAATCGATCGCATCATCGGGTTCGACTGCGTGCTCAACAAGGTCGAGATCGAACAGCGCCAGTTGACCCGCAAGGTGTCCAAATTGATGGTCGACAATCGGGTCACCGGGTTCAACACCTATGGCGAGCAATATCACGCCCTCCACGTCAATCAGACGTTCAGCGGCCTGGCGATCGGGGGTGGCCGCTGATGGCGACCCGCGCATTGCAACCGCCAACCGATGCCGAGCGCATCGCCGCGCTCGAAGCCGAGATCGGCAAGCTCAAGCGGATCAACGCCGCGTTGATGGATCGCGTCGAACGCTCGACCGATCTTCAGGGCAATGCCTTCTCGTTGTTCGAAACCGCGATCAGCCTGGAGGGCAAGGTCCGCGAGCGCACGCTCGATCTCGAACGGGCACTGGATGCTCTGGCCAGCAGCAATGCCGCGCTGGCGACCGCCAAGGAAGCGGCGGACGACGCGCAGCGCCGGTTGCGTGACGCCATCGAGAGCATCAACGAGGGGTTCGCGATCTTCGACGCCGACGACCGGCTGGTCTTGTGCAATCGCACCTATCTCGGACTTTGGCCGAACATCGCCGATCGTATCGTGCCCGGCATGGGCTTCGACGAGATTGCCCGCCTGATCGGCCAGGATGGCACCACGCTCGGCGCGCTCGTCGCTCCCGATCGCTGGGTATCCGAACGCGTCGCGCAGCATCGCGTCGCCGAAGGTGGTCACGTCCATGCGCTGGCCGACGGACGCTGGATCCAGATCAACGAACTACGCACGAGCGAGGGCGGCATCGTCGGGGTCTATACCGATATCACCCAGGTAAAGGCGGACGACGCGCGGGAACGCACGCTAGAACTCGCCGAAAAGACCGCGATCCTGCAAGCGACGCTCGACAATATCCGCCTCGGCGTGTGCGTCTACGACGCCGACCGCAAGCTTATCGCCTGGAACGGCCCGCTGCTGGCGACGATCGGCCTGCCCGCCGACGGCATGCCGCTGGTGATGACGCATGACGGACTCGTCGCTACCTGCGAGCGTATCAACGGTCCGATGCAGGCCGATCGGCCGCTCGATTGGCTGCCGCCGGGCTCGGCCGATATGGTCACCCAACGCCGTCACACCGACGGACGCACGGTCGAAGTGCGCCGATCGTCGATGTCGGGCGGCGGCATGGTGATGAGCTTCGAAGACATCACCGAGCGCCTGCGCGCGGCTGAGGTGCTCCGCGAGGCCAATGAATCGCTCGAACGGCGCGTGCTCCAGCGCACCGCCGATATCGCCGCGGTCAATGCGCGGCTCCAGCGCGAGGTCGCCGAACGCGAGGCGGCCGAAGCCGCGATGCGATCCGCCAAGACCGCCGCGGAAGAAGCGAATCTGTCCAAGACGCGCTTCCTGGCTGCCGCCAGCCACGATCTGCTGCAACCGCTCAATGCGGCGCGCTTGTTCGTCGCCGCGCTGGGCGATCGCCGGCTCGCGCTACCGACCCGCGCCTTGGTGCGGCAGACCGGCTCGGCGCTCGATTCGGTGGAGGACCTGCTCGAGGCCTTGCTCGAAATTTCCCGACTGGATGCCGGGTCGATCGTCGCCGAGCCCGTCGACCTCGCGCTCGACGAACTGCTCGAAAGCATGCGTGCCGAATTCGCGCCGATCGCGCGCGCCCGAGGACTGAGCTTCAGGATCGAACCGAGCGGTCATTGGGTGCGGTCGGATTCGCGATTGCTGCGCCGGATGCTGCAGAATCTGATTTCCAACGCCTTGCGCTATACCACCGAAGGCGGTGTGGAAGTGACCTGCGTCACGACCGGCCGCGACTTGACGATCCAGGTCGCGGATACCGGCATCGGCATCGCGGCGGTCGATCATCAGCGCATCTTCGAGGAATTCCAGCGTGTCGGCGAAACCGGGCGCGATCGCGGCATTGGCCTGGGGCTGGCGATCGTCCAGCGCGCCAGCAAGATGCTCGATCATCCCGTCTCGCTCGACTCCGCACCGGGCAAGGGCTCGCGCTTCGGAGTGACGGTACCGCTGGCGACCGCGCGCGATGCGCGGCAGCAACTTGCCACGCCCCTGCGGCGCGGCCAGCTCGCCCGACGCAGGATCCTGGTCATAGACAACGACCAATCGATCCTCGACGGCATGGAAGCCATGCTCGAAGGCTGGGGCTGCGAGGTGCGATCGGCGACGGACGCCGCATCCGCCATGGCTGCGCTCGGCGCGGATCGTCCTGACGTGATCGTCGCCGATTACCATCTCGACAATGGTGCGACGGGTGACGCGGCGATCGCGGATGCGCGCGCGCATTGCGGCGTCGAAGTTCCCGCGGTCGTCATCACCGCCGACCGCACGCCCGAGCTTCGCGAGGCGCTGTCGGCGCGGGGACTCCATTTGCTGACCAAGCCGGTCAAGCCGGCGCAATTGCGCGCCTTGCTGACGCGGCTCGCGACCGGCTGAGACAATCGAGCTCCGTTCTACGCCGGCGATCAGCGCGCGGCGCTATTTTCGCAAAGGCCTCAAGCGCGCCCGTCGGCGGCGAAATTGACCTTGCCCACCAGGATCACCGCCTGGGTGCGGCTGAATACACGCAGCTTGCTCAGGATGGCGGAGACGTGCGCCTTGACGGTGGTCATCGATACGTCGAGATCATAGGCGATCTGCTTGTTGAGCTTGCCTTCGACGATCAGCCGCAGGACCACCTTTTGCTGCGGCGTGAGGCTGGCGATCCTGGCCAGGATATCGGCCGTTTCGGCGTCGGCCGCCTCGTCGCCCTCCTCGACCTCGGGGAGGAAGATGTCGCCCGACAGGATCGTCTTCAACGCGTCGACGATCGCGCTGCGCCTGAGCGACTTGGGGATGAAGCCGGCGGCGCCGGCGGCGATCGCCGATCGCGCCAGGCCCCTCTCCTGCGCGGCCGAAACGATCACGATCGGCAGCGAGGGAAAGCGGTCGCGCATGGCGACCAGTCCCGAAAATCCCGTCGTGCCGGGCATGTTGAGGTCGAGCATCACCAGGTCGAAATCGCCTTCGCGCTCGACGATCGCGGCCGCTTCGTCGATCGACGAGGCCTCGAACAATTCGCATTGGTCAAAGGCGACGGCGATGACCGTTCTCAGGCCATCACGGACCATCGGATGATCGTCTGCGATCAGGACCCGTTCCACGTACCCCTGCCCTCCCTGGCTCGCATAGCGTACCGCAGCCGGTGGGACCGGGGAAGCTGGGGCGGCGCTCGGTAGCGCCGCCCCCAGGGGTCCCGTCATCGTCACTGCTTTGGCAGCTTGAACACCCAGAGCGCCCCGCCCTGGCTGATTTCCTTGACCGCCTTGGCGACTTCGCCGCCCCAGAGCGGCACCGCGCCGCCCCAGCCCGACATCACGGCCACATATTGCTCGCCATCCTGTTCCCAGGTGACCGGGGATCCGACCACGCCCGAACCGGTATTGAATTTCCACAATTCCTTGCCGGTCTTGGCATCGAACGCTTTCAGATATCCTTCGGGCGTGCCGGTGAAGACCAGGTTGCCGGCCGTGGTCAGAACGCCGCCCCACAGCGGGGCCTTGTTCTTATATTCCCACTTGATCTTGCCGGTGGTCGGATCGATCGCGCGCAGGACGCCGATATGGTCGTCGTAGAGCGGCTTGATGGTGAAGCCGGCGCCGAGATAGGCTGCGCCCTTCTTGTAGGTGATCGGCTCGTTCCAGATGTCCATGCCCCATTCGTTGGAGGGGACGTAGAACATGCCGGTCTGTTGACTGAACGCCATCGGCATCCAGTTCTTGCCGCCCAGGAAGCTCGGCGCGGAGAACACCGTATTGCCTTTCTCGCCGGTCGGCGGTCCGGGGCGATTGGCCGGATCGTAGATCGGCCGGCCCTTCTTGTCATAGCCTGTCGCCCAGGTGACCTTCGACACGAACGGCGTCGCCGAGATGAACTTGCCGTTGGTACGGTCGAGCACGAAGAAGAAGCCGTTGCGATTGGCCTGGGCGCCGAGCTTCATCGGCTTGCCATTGATCGTCGCGTCGAAGGGAATGAACTCGTTGACGCCGTCGAAATCCCAGCCGTCATGCGGCGTGTATTGATAGTGCCACTTGATCTCGCCGGTGTCGGGATCGATCGCCAGCAGCGACGAGGTGTAAAGGTTGTCGCCCGGGCGCAGGTTGCTGTTCCAGGGACCGGGGTTGCCGGTGCCGAAGAAGAGCGAATTGGTGTCGGGGTCATAGGTGCCGCCGAGCCAGGTCGCGCCACCGCCATTCTTGTACATGTCGCCCGGCCAGCTCGCGTTGAGCTTGCCGGTCATGGTGCTCTCCTTGCCGTTGAGCATCCCCATATTGCCCTCGACCGTCGGCCGCGACCACAGCAGCTCGCCGGTATTGACGTCGCGCGCCTCGACCTTGCCGATGATGCCGAATTCGCCGCCCGAATTGCCGTAGATCACCTTGCCCTTCACGATCATCGGCGCGGCGGTGAAGCTGTAGCCTGCCCAATAATCGGCCAGCGTCTTGTTCCAGATCACCTTGCCGGTCTTGCGGTTCAGCGCGACCAGATGCGCGTCGAGCGTGCCGAAGATGATCTTGTCGCCGTAAATGGCGGCGCCGCGATTGACGACGTCGCAGCACGGCATGATGCCGTCGGGCAGACGGGCATCATATTCCCACATCTTTTCGCCGGTATGCGCGTCGAAGGCGAACAGCCGCGAGTATGATCCGGTGACGTAGATCACGCCGTCATAGACGATCGGCTGCGATTCCTGCCCGCGCTGCTTCTCGCCACCCAGCGACGAGGCAAAAGCGGGTACCATCTTCGCGACATTGTCGGCGTTGATCGTGGTCAGCGGACTGAAGCGCTGCGCCTTGGGTCCCATGCCATAGGTCAGGACCGAGCTGGTGTTGGTCGCCGAGGCCATCAGGTCGTCGTCGGTCGGTCCCGACTGAGCCGGTGCCGGAGCGGCCGCCTTCGGGGGATCCGCAGGGCCGTCGGCCGCCAGTGCCGCACCCGTTTGACCGGAAATCATCAAGCCAGCCAGCGCGCTCGTCGCTATCAGCCGGTGGAGCCTCTTCATTATCCTTCCCCTCATTTGTCTACCGATCCAGATCGGTCGGGGACGATGCTTATGTGCGGGTGTATCCGGAGCAATTGGACCTAGGGACTACGTGAATGTCCCAAGACGCCCCTTAGCTCAGGATGGGTTCCCGGTGCACCACCCCGTAGCTTGCGAAAATCGCCTTCATTCTGCCGTCGGCAATGACCGCGGCCAACTGTCTTTCTAGTTCATCCGCAAGGTCGCGACTGTCATCCCTGACCGCGAACCCGACATTCCATCCGGGATTGAAGATCAGCGGAACCAGCCCCTTTCGCTCGATCAGGCGCCCTCCGGGCTTCATGCCGTGTTCGATCTGCGCGCGAGTCGCGACCGTTGCGTCGGCGTCGCCGGAGGCGACCGCCGCCACCGCGTCGGCACCGGTATAGACATGCCGCACGTCGGCGCGCAGCGAACCGCCGAACGCCCCCGACAAATACATATCCGGAATGCTCGCGGTCTCGACCACCAGGCGCTTGCCCTTGAGCTGGGGCGGCGGGACTTCGCAATCGGTCGTTTCGCGATTGCAGGCCATTTCGAAGGTTTCGCGATAATAGGGGCCGGCGATCACCGCGCGGTCGTTGTCGATCTGCAGTTTGCGGTCGACCGGCACGTGCATCATCAGGTCGCAGGGGGGTTGGCCGACGACAGTGCCCTTCCAGACCATGTTGCGCAGGTCGTCGCCGAGATCGTCGCCCGCCAGGAACTGGCGGACATCCGTCTTGACGCCGATCCCTTCGGCGAGCAGCCCCGCCAGATCGACATCGATGCCGGTCAGCCGCCCCTCGGCCATCCACGACCAGGGCTCGTAATCCTTGTAGACCGCGACGGTCAGCACGCCCTTGGCCTTCACCTTGTCGAGCGGGCTCGCCCAGGCGCCGGGGATGCCGATGGCGGCACCCGCGAGCGCACCGCCCAACGCAGCCAGCGCGTGGCGACGGGAAAGGAGAGCGCTCACTCGTCGGTATGCTTTGTCTCGAGCCAGGCGCGGATCGCCCAACCGGCCTTTTGCCCGAGGATCTCACCCATCGGCGGCATATAGACCTTGCCGTCTCGGGCCGAACCATGGTGATAGCGCTGGACGAACCACTCGTCGCCGGTATCGCCGAGCTCGAGATAGCGCAGGTCGGGCGCGATACCTCCGCTGATCGCCTCGAGGCCATGGCAGCGCGCACAATTCTGACCATAGGCGAACTCGCCGATCTTGATGGCATCGGGGTTGCCGCGATACGGATTGTGCGTCAGCCAGGTGTCATTGTCGGGCTTGATGTCCGGCAACTTGCTGGTGTCGACCGGCTGCGGCGTGACCGGGCCGTGCCCCATGACCTGCGTCGCCGTGGCGCCGGCGAACAGCGCGAACGACACGCCCATCGCCAAGCGATTGAAAACCTTGTTCATGATACCCTCTCCACAGGCCGGAATTCCAGCCCGCGACACCCTATCGAACCTGCGCCGCCTCCATATTGTACTTTGGTAGTGAAGCGCGATCACCCTGGGCGTAATACTATGGTGCCATGCGCAGGCTCTCGCTTCTTCTCGCTTTCTCGCTGCTGCCGGCAACGGCTCGCGCAGAGACGATCTACGTCACCAACGAAAAGGCGGGGACGATCTCGGTGATCGACGGCGCGACGCTCAAGGTCGCCGCCACCTGGCCCGTCGGCAAGCGGCCTCGCGGGCTGTTGCTGTCGCGCGACGGCAAGTATCTCTACGTCTGCGCGAGCGACGCCAATGCCGTGCAGGTGATCGACCGGGCAAACGGCAAGGTGATCGCCGACCTGCCCTCGGGCGAAGACCCCGAGCAATTCGCGCTATCGGTCGACGGGCGGATGCTGTTCGCGGCCAACGAACGCGACGCGGCGGTCACCGCGATTGACGTGCCGAGCAAGTCCGTGGCCTTCCAGCTCGTCGTCGGTGTCGAGCCGGAGGGGATGGCGACGAGTCCCGACGGCACGACCGTCATCTCCACCTCGGAAACCGACAATTCGATCCACTGGATCGACCTTGCCAGCCGCAGCGACGTCGCGGTGACCGAGGTCGGAGCCCGGCCGCGCCATGCCGAATTCACCGGCGACGGCAAGCAATTGTGGGTGTCGGCCGAAATAGGCGGGGACGTCTCCGTGATCGACGTCGCCAGCCGCAAGGTGATCGACCGCATTACTTTTGCTCCGCCCGGTGTTCTCGGCAGCACGATCATGCCGGTGGGCGTGAATTTCACGCCTGACCGCAAGACCGCGCTGGTCGCGTTGGGACGCGGCAATAGCATCGCGTTCGTCGACGTCGCGTCGCGCAAGGTGACGGGCTACGTCCCGGTCGGTGGCCGCGTCTGGCACCTCGCGATCGGCGCCGATGGGCGGCGGGCTTTCACCGCCAACGGCCTGACCAACGATGTCTCGGTCGTCGATATCGCCAGTCGAAAGGTGGTCGCCACCATCCCGGTCGACAAGGCGCCATGGGGAGTCGTCATCGCGGAATGACCGCGAGCGGCCGGCACGGACCTAAAGTTCAATTTCCGACAATCGCCGACACCGGCACCTTCCCGCTCGACGGCGACCTACACCGCCGCTGACACAGAGGGAGGATTTCGATGAAGGGACGGGCCATGAGGCTCGCCGCCGCGAGCGCGGCTGCGTGCTTGATCTTGGGGGCTACGCCTGCACTCGCGCAAAGCGCCAATGCCGATCTGCTGCTCAAGCTCAAGGAAAAGGGCATCCTGTCGGATGAGGAATATCAGCAGCTGATGGCGCGCGACCAGGCGCAGGCCGCTCCCGCCCAGCCCGCGCCGCAAGCGGCGGCAGCGGCGCTCGACGACAAGAAGATAGTGCGGATGAGCGATAGCGGCGTCGGTTTCGAAATGGCCGGCGTTACGCTCAAATTCTCCGGTTCGGTCAACGGCTTCTACGTCCATGACAGTGGCGACAAGTCGGCCGCCAACACCACCGTCGCCGGCGGGCTGGCGACGGTAGGCAACAACAGCTCGTCGGTGCGCAACGGCCTGTTGCCGGGCTTTCTCAAGGTCGACGTGACCACCCGCCAGGCCGGTTGGGACATCGGCGCGCATTTCGGCCTGTATCCGGGCATCAACAGCGTGACCGGCGTCGGCGGCGCGAATTCGGGGGGCAATCCGACCGCCCTGGGGACCAGCGGGATCGATTTCCGCCAGACCTATCTGACGTTCGGCAAGCCCAATATCGGCGAATTCAAGATCGGCCGCGACATCGGCCTGTTCGGATCGGAAGCCATCCTGAACGACATCACCCTGCTGTCGAGCGGTACGCCCGCCGGCAATGCGGCTCCGTCCAACACGACACTGGGGCGTATCGGCATCGGCTATATCTACACCGATTTCCAGCCGCAGATCACCTATACCACCCCCAAGCTCGGCGGCTTCCAGGCGTCGTTCGGCGTGTTCCAGCCGCTCACCACGATCGGCTCGGGCGAGGTCAACGGCACACCGGGGTTCCAGGCGAAGCTGGTCTATGACTTCAAGGCAGCTGGTGTCGCCGGACACCTCTGGGTGTCGGGCATCACCCAGAAGCATGACGGCATCAGCGGATTCCCCAGCTACACCGGCAATGCCATCGATGTCGGCGCCAAGTTCAGCGTCGCCGGCTTCACTGCGCTCGGTTATTATTACACCGGCAGCGGCGTCGGCACGACCGGCCTGTTCCTGCTGTCCACGGCCGCCAACGGCCGCAAGCGCGACAGCGACGGCTTCTATGGCCAGGCAACCTATACGATCGGCAAGTTCACGCTCGGCGGCAGTTATGGCGAGAGTCGCCTCGACCTGGCGCCGGGCGAGATCAATCCGATCCTGGTCCGCAAGAATTCAAGCTGGGTCGGTCAGGCGCGTTACGGCCTGACTTCCTGGGTGACGCTGCTCGGCGAATACGTCCACACCAAGGCCGAAGCGCAGGGGACCAACCAGGCGACATCCAATGCGGTCGCCGCCGGGGCGATCCTGTTCTTCTAGTCCCGCTTGCCAAGGGCGGCGTCCGGGGCCACCGCTCCGGCCGCCGCTCCAACCTCGAAGGGTCAGCCGATGTCGTTACGCACCGCGCGCTTTGCTCTCATCGCGTCGATCGCCTGCCCGATGGCCGCGCAGGCGCAGAGCCAGTCCGCCGCCCCGGCAAAGGCGGATGACGATATCGTGGTGCTGGGTACCGGGCTCGATCTGCCGCCCGGCACGCCGGCTTATGGCGCGACGACGATCGGCCGCGACCGCCTGACCAACGACGCCTCGGGCCGGGTCGAGGACGTGCTGGCCGACGTCGCCGGCTTTCAGCAATTCCGCCGCTCGGACAGCCGCTCGGCCAATCCGTCGGCGCAAGGCGCGACGTTGCGTGCGCTCGGCGGCAACGCCTCGAGCCGGACGTTGGTGCTGCTCGACGGCGTGCCGATCGCCGATCCCTTTTTCGGCTATCTGCCGTTCAACGCGCTGGTGCCCGATCGCCTCGCGGGCATTCGCGTGACGCGGGGTGGCGGATCGGGCCCGTTCGGCGCGGGCGCGGTTGCCGGCACGATCGAACTGGTCAGCGCCGGGCGGCGCGACTTGCCGCTGCTGAGCGCGGAAGCATTGTACGGCAGCCGGGAATCAGAGAGCCTTTCGGCCAGCCTGTCACCAAACCTCGGCCGCGGCTTCGCGACATTATCGGGCCGGTTCGAGCGCGGCGATGGATTCTACACCACGCCCGACGACCAACGCGTCGCGGCAAGCGTTCCCGCGCGTTACCGCGACTGGTCGGCATCCGCACGCGCGGTAGCGCCGATCGATGCCGAAACCGAATTGCAATTCCACGGCCTGGTGTTCGGCGACAATCGCACGCTGCGTTTCCGCGGAGCCGATTCGAGCTCGGAGGGCGAGGATGCGAGCATCCGATTGGTCCATCGCGGCGGCTGGCAGGTCGACGCACTGGCTTATGTCCAGGTGCGCAATTTCTCCAACAGGGTGATCAGCGCCACCAGCTTCAAACTGACGCTCGACCAGCGCAACACGCCCGCGACCGGCATCGGGGGCAAGATCGAGTTGCGGCCGCCGGTCGGTCACGACCAGGTCGTCAGGATCGGCGGCGACGTCAGGCTGGCCGATGGCGAACTGTTCGAGGATGCCTATAACAGCGCCGGCGCGGTGACCGCGCGGCGCAATGCCGGTGGCAATTCGAGCGTGGCGGGAGTGTTCGTCGAGGATGACTGGACGGTCGGCAAATTGGTGCTGACTGGCGGTGTGCGGCTCGATCGCTGGACCTTGACCCGCGGCTTCTTCCACGAACGCAACGGCGCCGGCGTCGCGACCAGCAACAAGGCTTTTCCCGATCGCAGCGGGACCGAGTTCACCGGGCGAGCAGGCCTGCTCTTCCACCCCGCCGACGCGGTCGCTCTGCGCGCCGCCGCCTATACAGGTTTTCGCCTGCCGACGCTTAACGAGCTCTATCGGCCCTTCACGGTCTTTCCCGTCACCACTCAAGCCAATGCCGGTCTTAAACCCGAACGGCTGCGTGGCGTGGAAGCGGGAATAGACGTCACACCCTTACCCGGGCTGACCGTTTCCGGCACCCTGTTCTACAACAAACTGGCGGACGCGATCGCCAACGTGACGATCGGCACCAACCTGCGCCAACGCCGCAACGTCGACGCCGTTGAAGCCAAAGGGGTCGAGGCGAACATCGTCTGGCGGCGCGGCGCGATGATGATGTCCGCCTCCTATGCCTATTCGGACAGCAAGGTCCGCGCGCCGGGCAATGCGTTCGACGGCCTGGCCCCGGCACAAAGCCCCCGCCATGCGGCCAGCGCGACGATCGCCTGGTCGCCAAAGGCCGGACCCATCCTGTCCGCGACCCTGCGCTATGTCGGCGACCAATATGAGGACGATTTGCAGACCGACAAATTGGCCGCGGCGACCACCGTCGACCTGTTCGGCAAGCTGCCGATCGCGCACGGCTTCAGCGCGGTCGTCCGCGCCGAGAATATGTTCGATGCCCAGGTCATCACTCGCAACCAGGCGGGATCGATCGACCTCGGCACGCCCAGAACGCTGTGGGTCGGCGTTCGCTTCGGAGGATAGAATGGACCAGATCGTAGCACTTCCCGGTTGGGCGGGCGAAGCGAAGATGCAGCGCGCCGGTTACGACGCGCAAGCTGCCCGGGCGCTTGCCCAACCGCAGGCCTATTGGCTCGACCAGGCGCGGCGGCTCGATTGGATCGTCGCGCCGACCGTCGCGGACGAAAGCAGCTTCGACGAAGCCGATTTCCAGGTCCGCTGGTTCGCCGACGGCGTGCTGAACGTCGCCGCCAATTGCCTCGATCGCCATTTGACGACGCGCGCCGACCAGACCGCGATTCTCTGGGAACCCGACGATCCCGCCGAGCCGTCGCGAGCGATCAGCTATGCCGAACTTCACGCGGAGGTCTGCCGCTTCGCCAATGTGCTCAAGGAGCTCGGTGCACATCGCGGTAGCCGTATAACCATCTATCTGCCGATGATCCCGGAAGCCGCGGTGGCGATGCTGGCCTGCGCGCGGATCGGCGCGATCCATTCGATCGTGTTCGGCGGCTTTTCGCCCGAGGCCCTGGCCGGCCGCATCGTCGATTGCGATTCGACCATCCTGATCACTGCCGACGAAGGCCGACGCGGCGGCAAGAAGGTCGCGCTCAAGGCCAATGCCGACCTGGCGGCGACGCATACGCCCAGCCTGGAGAAGATCGTCGTGGTCCGCGCCACCGGCGGACAGGTCGCGATGCAGCCGGGCCGCGACCTTTGGTATGGCGAAGCCATGGCCGCGGCGCCCGCTACGTGCGACCCGGAACCGATGCATGCAGAGGATCCGTTGTTCATCCTCTACACCTCGGGCTCGACGGGAAAGCCCAAGGGCGTAGTCCACAGTTCGGGCGGCTATCTGCTCTGGGCCAGCCTGACTCACGACCAATGTTTCGATTATCGCGACGGCGAAGTGTTCTGGTGCGCCGCCGATGTCGGCTGGGTCACCGGGCACAGCTATATCGTCTATGGCCCGCTGGCGAATGGCGCGACCACGTTGATGTACGAAGGCGTGCCCAACTGGCCGACCCCAAGCCGGATCTGGGATGTGGTCGACCGCCATAAGGTCGCGACCTTGTTTACCGCGCCCACCGTGCTGCGGTCGCTGATGCGTGAGGGCGACGAGCATGTCGCGCGGACCAGCCGTCAGTCGCTGCGCCTGCTCGGCTCGGTCGGCGAGCCGATCAATCCCGAAGCCTGGCGCTGGTATCATCATGTCGTCGGCGAGGATCGCTGCCCGATCATCGACATGTGGTGGCAGACCGAAACCGGCGCCGGGATGATCGCTCCCCTGCCCGGTGCGACCCCGCTCAAGCCGGGATCCGCGACCTGGCCACTCCCCGGAGTCGAACCGCAGTTGGTCGATAGCGAAGGTCACGTGCTGAATGGCGCAACCGAAGGGGCTTTGGTCATCGCGCGCAGCTGGCCCGGGCAGATGCGCACCGTCTGGGGCGATCACGAGCGGTTCTTCCAGACCTATTTCTCGACCTTTCCGGGCAAATATTTCACCGGCGACGGCGCGCGCCGCGACGAGGACGGCTATTATTGGATCACCGGCCGCGTCGACGACGTGATCAACGTCAGCGGGCACCGCATGGGCACCGCCGAGGTGGAAAGCGCGCTGGTACTGCATCCGAAGGTCGCGGAGGCGGCGGTGGTCGGCTTCCCGCACGATATCAAGGGTCAGGGCATCTACGCTTATGTCACCCTGAATGTCGGCGAGGAGTTCTCGGAAGAGCTTCGACGCGACCTGGTCAAATGGGTGCGGATGGAGATCGGTCCGATCGCCACGCCCGACGCGGTGCAATTCGCGCCGAGCCTGCCCAAGACCCGCTCGGGCAAGATCATGCGCCGCATCCTCCGCAAGATCGCCGAGGGGGACGTATCGAGCCTTGGCGACACCTCGACCCTGGCCGATCCGACAGTGGTCGAAGATCTGGTAACGAACCGGGTCGGCGGTCAGCCGGTCACCGCTTGAGGTCGACCCGGGGAAGCGCCTGTTCCTCGATCCGCGAGAAGAGATGGGCGACCGACCGCTGTAGTTCGTAGCGCGCCGCTTTCAGCGCAGCGAAACGCTCGGGGATCGGCAGATTCCCGGCCTCGACCGGGTCGAGCCCTTCGGCGACGGCCCGATCGAGCGTTTCGCGGAGCCATGACAGCCAATCGCGCGTCTGATCGATGGCCGCGCTCGGCGTCGAATCGACCGGTCCGTGGCCGGGTATCACTGCGCGATGGCGGATAGTCCCCAAGCGATCGAGCGAGGCCAGCCATCGTCCGATATCGGCGTGCGGCGTGGAGGGCGCGCGATCGTGGAATACCAGGTCTCCGGCGATCAGCACGCCCGTTTCATTATCCACGATCGCGAGGTCGGCCTCACTGTGTCCGGCGAGCGGATAGAGATCCAGGCGTCGATCACCGAACGTCTCATGATCTTCGCCGAGCACCTTCCCAGGCGCGGCAAACTCGGTGCCGCGCATCCAATCGCCGAGCAGACGATACATGCCGTCCGAAAAGCTCGGGCCGAGGGTTTCGAGCGATCTGGCCAGAGCGGGCGTCACCGCGACGATCGAGGGATCGAATGCTGCCGCACCATAGATATGATCGGGGTGCAAATGGGTCAGATACACGCGGATCACGGGCATGCCGGTCAATGCTTCGGCCGCCGCCTTGAGCTGCTGACCATAACGCAGCGACGGACCACAATCGACGAGCACCGTCCCTACGGTTGTGCGCAGGATCGAGATATTCGCGATCGCACCGCCATTGGCCCCGTCGATCGCGGCATCCTTGCCTCGCACCACCCATATATTCCGCGCAACCGGCAGGGGATCGATCGTGTAGCGCAATGGCGCGGCACGAAGCGGACTCGCCAGGCCGGCCGCGACCATGGCGAGCGCGGCACGGCGATCGATCATGGTCATCGCGGCGCGGCAGCGGCGGCCGGCGTCAGGCGCGCGGCATAGTCGATACCGTTGGTATCGCGGCCGGTCATGACCACCTCTTCGTTCTGCGATGCGTCGACGATCATCGTAAATTCCGGATCCTCCGCGACGGACGCCTCGATCCGCAAATCGCCGAACCGCCGCCCCTCCCCGCCGGTCAGCGCGACCTCCTCGAGATTGTAGGTCGGGATATTGTCGATCAATCCGGTATCCATCGGGTGGCGAAACGCCAGGCGGATACGCATCCCGCCCGTGCCCCATCGGGCGACTCCCCGCACCTCGCCCAGATGCTCCGCCCAATCGCCTTTGACCCGACTGATCGGCGGCAACGAGCACCCACCGCCGGCCGCGTCGATCCACCCACCGGAGACCAGCCAGCTGCCGTCGGCAAGCTGCACGGCCCCGCGCACCGGCGTGCGCTGGTCGAGCTTGATGCGCGTCGAGAAATAGGGTTGCGCCGCGTCCAGCGTATAGTCCACCGCCAGCGGGATCGGATTGAGGTCGGCGAACAGCAGAATCCGCTTCACGCCGACGATGCCGCGCGCGTCGATCGCCACCGGAAACTGGCGCTGATTTTCGGCAATGTCGGGGAAAATCACTCGGACGCGCGGATCGAACCGCACCGGCGCGTCGCCGAACAGGGTCTTGCCGAGACGCTGCCACATCGGGGAGCCGAGCGGGTCGGCCGGCAATGCGGCCTGGGCGGGCGCCGCCGCGATCATCGCCAACACCGCCGCCAGACAGCACGCAAACCTGCTCATCTTATCCTTCTCCCAAAGGCCAAGTTACCGACCCAGCCTACCAGGCTATATTGAACCTTGGTCCAAGGAGCGGGTCGGATGAGCTGGAGCGTGGTCGCCGCGATGGGACTGCTGGGATTGAGCCTGGCGCAGGACACCGCGCCTCTGTTCGATCCCGTCCAGGGGTATCGCCTGACGCATTATCGCGGCGTCGTACCCGCCCCACCCGACGGCGTGACGCAAGCGGATGGCGCAGCGGTACGGACGCTTTGGCGTACGCACCGCGCTGTCTTCGTCGACGCAAGCCCGGTGGCAGGCGTCCGCGACGCCGCGACCGGGCGATGGACGCTATATGATTCGCATCGCACGATCCCCGGTGCGCATTGGTTTCCGGATAGCGGACGCGGCGTGCTTGCGGAGGGAATCGACCGCTGGCTGACGCAGGGAGTCCGCCGCCTGCAAGCGAGCCATCGCGGGAGGCCCGTGGTGGTGTTCTGCTATGCCGATTGCTGGATGAGCTGGAACGCCGCGCTGCGGCTGCGGCGGGCCGGTATCCGCGACGTGCGCTGGTATGCCGAGGGGCTCGATGGCTGGCGTGACATGGACCTGCCGACCGTTACGGCGACGCCCGAGCGTTAGCCCGCCCCGCGCCCGTCTCGGCTTCGCGGCAGCCAAGCCTAGAAGCGGATGCGTGCGCCGATGCGGAGCGATCGCGGAGCGCCCGGCGCGCTGAAGGTCGAATATTGCAGCGGTCGCTCGCCGCCGATTACCGGTCCGGCGAACGGCCGGGCGACGAAACTCCCCTGCGCGTCGAACCCTGTCGCCGCGAGCTGGGCGGCGGTCGCATAACGCTTGTCGAAGAGATTGCTGACCTGGACGAAGAAGCGCACGCCCTTGCCCGGCCTCAATTCCAGGCCGGCATTGAGCAATGCATAACCGGCGGTTCGCCCCGGGCCGAGATAATAGACACCGTCGGGTCGATGCGCGTTGTTCTCGTTGCCGCGCGCATAGACGCCGGACGAGGCGATCATGTCGAGGTCGAGCGTGAGGAAGCGCGCGACGTCCCAGCCGATCGCCGCCTTGAATAGATTGCGCGGAACCAGCGGGATGCGGTCCCCCTTGGCGATGGCGATCGTGCCGCCAAAACCCGGGGCGACACCATCCGCGCTGCTGTTCGCCGACCCGTCGACCAGCTCCGCGCTGCGATAGGTGGCATCGAGCAGCGTGTAATGTGCCGACACGCGTAGCGGACCGATCGTGCCGGTCAGGTCGATGTCGATCCCCTGGCGCCGGGTACGCCCGAAATTGCGGAAATAGCCGAACCCCGAAACATCGCTGGCGACGAACAGGATGTCGTCGCGACTGACCGTGCGGAACAGCCCGACCCGTAGCGCGAATGGCGTGACTGTCAGGCCGATTCCCGTCTCCATCGTCGTCGCGATCACCTGTTTGAGCGGCGGGTCGCCGGCCAGCGCATTGGGCAGCCGGCATGGACTGGCGGGATCCGCACACCCCAGTTCCACTGCCGATGGCGCCCGGCTCGCCTGGCCGAGCGCAGCGTCGAACGTCACCCCATGAACCGGTGTCCAGCGCGCGGCCGCGGACGGGTTGACGCGCGCGAACACCTGATCGCTATCCAGGCTGCCGGTGCCGCCGCCGGGAGAAATGCGATCGCGGTTGCGGATTGCCGTACGGTCGTACCGCGCCGACAGGTCGATCGTCAGCGTGTCGATAGTGATCGATTCCAGTCCATAAGCGCTGAACGTCGACGTCCGGCCATTGAGATCGACGCGGGCATCGAACGCATTCTCCGAATCCTGCGAGCCGTCGGCGAACGCGCCGGGTCCGGCGACGATCGCCACGCCGCGATCGGGCGTGAGATAGCCGAATTGCGACTGTTGCGCGAAATCGACCACCGATCGGATGTAACCGAGGCCCAGCGTCGTTCGGCTTCGCGCACCGGCCAGGCGCGCTGCCCAGGTCAGTTCCGCGGAAGCACCCCATTCGCGCTGACGGTCCTTCGATCGGTTTTGCAGCCCATCGCACTTCTCGTTGGGTTCGCTGTTGAGCAGGATATTCGCGATGCACCGCCATTTGGGAAATGGGGTGTTCGCCTGCGTCTCCCCGCTCGAGGGAAATCCGGAATAGCCGGCGGCGGCCAGCGCTGCGCGCTCGGCGGCGTCGGGTTGATAAACATTCTCGCCGAGCGCATCGTCATTGATGTCGCCATTGATCGTATCGGTGTCGATGCGCCGCCAAAACAGAGTGCCGGAAAGCGACAGCCGATCGGAAAAGCGGTGCTCGGCCGACAGGTTGGCCAACCAGGCCCGATTGCGGGTGGTGTCGGGCTGGCTGTAGACGCTGGCGCGGTCGGCCGCCAGCAACCGCATTTCCTGCAAACCATTGCCGTTGAGATCGGTGTCGGCATGGCTCCCCGACAGTGAGACGGACGTGTCCGCGCCGTGCCAGCGCAGCTTGCCGAACGCCTGGAAAGCCCGCGAAGGCGAGGCATCGCGCCAACCGCGCTCCTCGAACCAATTGCCGCTGGCGAAAAGGTCCAAGCCCCCGCCGATCGGCCCGCCGGCCTGGGCCTCCACGGTGTGGCGCCCCCACGATCCGCGGCTGACCTCCAGCTCGACACCTTTATCGGCCGCGCCGTCCTTGGTCGCGATCGCGATGGCGCCGCCCAGCGAGTTGCGCCCAAAGAGGGGATCCGATCCCGGCACGACGCTTATTCGCGCAATGGCCGACTTGGGAATGAGGTCCCAACTGACGACATCCCCGAACGGCTGATTGAGGCGGACGCCATCGAGATAGACCGACAGGCCTTGCGGCGTCCCCAGCAGCGGCGACGCGGTAAAACCGCGGTAGTTGACGTCGGGCTGCAGCGGATTGTTCTGGACATCGTTGATGAATACGCCGCCCGACATGCGGCGAAGATAGTCGGTTAGGTCGAGCGCGTGCGCGCGCTCGATATCGGCAGCGAGCGCGGTTTGGGCCGGCGGCGCGGGCACCTGGTCGCCGCGGTTATCGAGCGGCGTCGCGGTGATGACGATATCGCTCGCCTCACGATCCGGTTCAGCGGACGGCAGCGGCGTCGTGGCGGCAATGAGGGGGAGGAACCACGCCATCCCGGCGTTGTCGGGCGCCTCTGTTCAGGTGGCAATCCTACTTTGGGCAGGTGGCGCGTTGAGGATCCTGCCGAAACCGGATTCCGAACAGCTCTCCGTTACCGCCGAAAAAGAGGAGGCCGCCCCAAGCGGGACGGCCTCTGCCTAGCCCTTCGTTGAGGTCAGAATTCAGCCGGGACCGGCTCAGTGCAAATCCAACATCACGATCGATTTGGGTGGCAGCGAAACGCTCAACGTCTGTCCATTGATCGTGGCGCCCCCAAAAGGCGCCGGCCTGACCGTGTCGGGAGCGCCGAAGGTGTTGTGTGCGTCCATCGCCGCGGCGGTCAAAATGCGGCCGGACATGCGGGTGACGTTGAGGCCGTCGAGCTTGACGCGGACCGTTGCGGCGCGGTTCGGATCGACGTTGGTCAGACCCACATGCACGACCCCGGCCGCGTCGCGAACGGCGCTGGCGCTGATGGCTTTCAGCGAAGACCCGTTCTTGCTGTACGTCGGCGCATCGACATCGACGGGCAAGACCGTCGCATCCTGATAGTCCTTGTACATGTCGAATACCCAATAGGTCGGGGTCTTCACCATCTTGTCGCCCTGGGTGAGGAGCAGTGACTGGAGCACATTGACCATCTGGGCGATGTTGGCTCCGCGCAGACGATCCGTGTGGCGCGCGAAGATGTCGAAATTCAAGCTGGCGACGAGCGCATCCCTGAGGCTGTTCTGCTGGTACAGGAAGCCGGGATTGCTGCCCGGCTCGACATCGTACCAGGTCCCCCATTCGTCGACCAGCAACGCTACTCGCTTGCTTGGATCATATTTGTCCATGATCGCCGCATGTTCGGCGATGATCTTGTCCATCCGGACGGTTGCGGCAAGCGTGCGGGCCCATTGGTCCTCGTCGAAACCGGTTGCCGCTCCCTTATGCTCCCAGCTGTTCGGCACCGTGTAATAATGCACGCCAATGCCGTCGATATTCTTTCCGGCGATGCGCATCATCGTGTCGGTCCAATCGGTATCGCCCGAATTGGCGCCGCTGGCGATCTTCATGACGTGCTGGCCCGCCGGCATCTTCACGAAGGTGCCGTAGCGCCGCGTCAAGTCCGCGGCATATTCGGCGCGCATGCTCCCGCCGCATCCCCACAGTTCGTTGCCGAGCCCGACCATGGGAAGCCGCCAGGGTTCCTTCCGGCCGTTCGCCGCACGTTCGTCGGCCAGCGTCGATCCGACCGGAGAGGTCATATATTGGACCCACTCGGCCAACTCCACCGGGGCCGCCGAGCCGACATTGCCTGATACATAGGCGTCCGCCCCGACCAGTTCGGAGAAATCCATGAATTCGTGCGTGCCGAACGCATTGTCCTCGGTGACCCCGCCCCAATGGGTGTTGATCGAGACCTTGCGATTGGCTTGCGGCCCGATGGCGTCGCGCCAATGATATTCGTCGGCGAAGCATCCGCCGGGCCAGCGGATCTCGGGCACGCGAATCGCCTTGAGCGCCTCGAGCACGTCCTTGCGATAGCCCTTGATATTGGGAATCTTGCTGCGCGGTCCGACCCAGATTCCGGTATAGATGCCGTGGCCGAGATGCTCGGCAAACTGGCCGAAAATATGCCGGTCGAACTTCGGAGCAGGCCGGTCGCCATGAACGACCACCGTGTCGGCATTCTCATCCCCCACCGCATAGGCAGTCGAAGGCACGGCAACGCAAATAGCCAAGGCGGCGAGCAACAGGCGCATTTCCATCTCCCCTAGGAACCGGGTCGCTGGGACCTTTCTCCCAGTCGGTCCGCTCTTTTTAACTCAGACATAATCTAACGCAATGGTGATCTTGAGTGCGAATTATGCTGTCTGCTTCGTCCGATGCGGGCCGCCGCGGTGGAAACATGGCCGTGCAGACCGCGATCGCCCCGCAGCGATCGGCATCGTTCGCCTAGCGTGCCAGCCTTGCCGAAGCGGATGCTAGGATTGTCCCGACCGCGGCCGGTTGGGTTTGGACGATAATTCGCCGACCTCCCCGCCAAAGGCGATCATGTCGGTCATCAACTGAAAGGCGCGGTCGCCGTCATGGTCCACGATCGCCTGGAACAACTCGGCATGCCTGCGCACCGCTTCGCTGCGCAGCTGCTCGTCTTCGAGCGGAAGAAGCAAGGTCGCGCATACCAGGGCGGTCTCGACGATGGCCGAGAAGGACCCAAGGATGAAATTGCCCGTGCTCGCGGTCACTGCCCGGTGAAATTTGAGGTCCGCTTCGGCAAACAGCTGCCGGTTCCCGATCGCCTCGTCCATCAACCGCACGCTCGCCTCCATCTCGGCGAGATCGCTGATCGATGCCCGTTGCGCGCTCAGGCGGGCAGCGAACGGCTCCACGGCAAGGCGCGCCTCGCGAAGCGTCTGGAGCAGATCTGGGTCGAGCCCGACGGCAATACGCCACGCAAGCACGTCGGGGTCGAGGAAATTCCAGCTGTGACGATCGCGGACCCTCGTGCCGACCTTGGGTTTTGCGGTGACGAACCCCTTCGCATCGAGGATCTTGATCGCTTCACGCAATACCGTGCGCGATACGCCGAAACGCTGGAGCGCTTCCTCTTCACCCGAAATCCTGTCGCCCGGTTTCAGGGTGCCGCCGATTATTTCCATCGCGATGGCGCGCGCGATCCTGGTGGTCGACGGCATATTGATCGACCTTATGCCGCGCGCGGCATTGATCGCCTGGTCGGAGATCAGCACCCTGGGTGACGGTGACTTGGAAATAAGGAGCCTCGCGAATTACAAAAAAGGAACGGTAGCGACCAATTGTATGGAGCGCATTACTGTCGAGACGCTCTTCGGGACTCCGGTCCCGCCACGCGATTATTGCCCCACAGGCTGTCATAAGACCAACCCGACAGATCCTCCACGACCTTCGCATGCAGCGCATCGGTCGGGCTGCGCGCGCCGCCGCGGAAATGCTCGATTTCGTCGAGCAGGATGGCGTGGGTGTGCGGATCGAGGCGGAAGCGCGCGGCGACCAATACGCCGAACGCAAGCACCACAAGTGTCCCCACTCCCAGCACTGCGGCGATCGCGACGATCGTTTGCGGACTCTGGGTCGCGGCCTTCGGCACGAAACCGGACGCCTCCATCACCTGACCCACCAGGATCACGGCCAGCGCCTGGCTCATCTTGCGCACGAACGTCATGACTCCCGCGAATGCGCCCTCGCGGCGTCGGCCGGTCACGATTTCATCGACGTCGGCCATGTAATTGTACGTCGCCCAGGGAATGTAGTTGAGCGCACCCCGGCCCAGGCCGACGAACACCACCGGCAACCAGAACAGCGCCGAGGTCGCGGTATAACCGGCCCAATACATGCCCAGAAAGATGACGACGCCGATCGCGAAGCTCGCCGCGGCAAGCCGGTAGGCGGCGGACGGCGACATCCGCAATGCGAAATTGATCGCCAGCACCACCGCGATCAACTGGACGACATAGGTCACGCCGACCAAGTTGGCGACGATCGTGGTCGAACCCGCCAAGGCGAAGATCACGAAATAGGTGAACGCCGCATTGTAGATGTCCTGGCTGATATAGCCGCCGAGATACATGCCGAGATGCAGCCGGAATGCCCGGATGCGAAGGGTCGAGAACAGGTTGCGATAGAGCGCCGCGAACGCGGCACCCAGTGACGGCCGCGCAGCGGCTTCCGCTTCCTCGAGCCCTCGCGGCCGGTGGCGCTCCCAGCTGAAGGCATAGAGAAGCGCGGCGGCTGCCATGAACATCGCCGAGAAGATGATGCCCATGTAAAGAAAGGTCCGCGGCGAGCCCGGGCCAAGATAATTGATCAGCTGGCCGGGGAGGAACGCGGCGGCGATCGCCGAACATTGCCCCAACAGGATGCGCGCACCGGCGAACTTCGCCTTGATCCGGTAATCGGTCGCCATCTCGCTGGCGAGAGTCTCGTAGGGGATGATCTCCATCGCATAGACCATCTCGAACAGCACATAGGTGATGAGGTAATACCAGAAGCCCTGCCCCGCGACCCACATGAGCGCGAACGAGGGCAGGAGCGGAATCGCCGCGAGGATGAAGAACCGCCGCCTGCCGAACGTCCTGCCCAGCCAGGTGCGACCGAGATTGTCCGACAGATGGCCGATCAGCGGGCTGGTGAAGGCATCGAAGAAGCGCGCGACGCCGAAAATGATCGTCGCTTCCGCCGCCGAAAGGCCGCAAAAGCTCGTATAAAAGATCAGGATCCAGGTGCTGATGACGGCCATCGACCCGGCGCCGAGGATGTCGTTCGACCCGTAGAAGAGCAAATTGTACCAGCGCACCGGCCGTAGCGGCATTGCCGGGGTCTCCGCGATTGGCGCGCCGGTCATCTTCAACGCGCTCCCGGTGCCAGGGACGCGGCAGAGCGAGGGCAAGCCATGCGGTCGCCGCGCCGGAACTCTACTACCGCCATCATCAGATGTACGTCCGCAGGAACTCGCCCAGCGCAATCACCGCCAGGCTTTGACCATAAGGCATCGAGGTCAGCGCGATGTCCTTGTAGAATTGCTGCGTGTCGCCCATCGCCGTGCCGAAAGAGACCTGCTTCAGTTCCCCGGTCGCGTCGATATTGGCGAGGACGCCCTTTACCGCCTTGATCCCGACCGCCTCGTAATGGCGTGGCAGATAGCCCTTACGCACCCCTTTCAGAATGCCATAGGCGAAGCCGGCGGTGGCCGATGCCTCCAGATAGCTGGTGGGATCGACGATCAGCGTGTGCCACAGGCCGGTATCGGCATCCTGTGTCTCCGCCAATTTCCTGACCTGCGCCGCCAACGTGTCGATCAGGAAGATGCGAAAGGCGTCGTCCGGCGGCAGATCGAGGATTTCGATGATCTCGGGAATCGCGATCGTCACCCAACAATTGCCGCGCGCCCACAGCGCTTCCGCGAAATTGTGCCGGCCGTTGAAATTCCAGCCGTGGAACCACAGCCCGGTCGTCTTGTCGTACAGATATTTGATGTGGACGAGAAACTGGCGCTTCGCCTCCTCGATATATTGAGGACGGTTGAGCAACAGACCGATCTTGGCCAGCGGAAGCACCGACATCATCAAGGTGTCGTCCCACAATTCGCCCGGATTCTCGTCATTGTAGACGAGGTGCTGGAACGCGCCTTCCTCGGTCTTGGGCAGCCCGTCGGGCGCCATCAGCCATTCGGCCCAGGTGTCGAGATAGGCGACGTACCGCGGATCCGCTTCGTATTCGTAGAGATAGGCCAGCGTCAGGAACGGGGCCATGGTGTTGATGTTCTTGGTCGGCGTGCCTTCGGCAAAGCGATCGTCGAACCATTGTTTGATGATCGCCAGCGCTTTCTTGTCGCCGGTTTGTTCGAACAGGCGCCACAGGCCGAACAGGCCGACGCCGTGGGTCCATTCCCAACCGGCCCAGCCCTTGGTGTCGATCACCCGCCCATCCTCGAGGTGGAGCAGGAACTCGCCGGTCTCGTCCTTGATGTTAAGCAAATTGTCGATCAGCTTATCGATCGCTGTCGTGACGTCACCGTGCGGCACGTCATGGGTAACGGCGGCCAATCAATTTCTCCTGTTGATGAGGCGCGAGGGTGGCAGAGCCTGGCCGTGCGCCGCGATATGAAGGCGATGGAACGGCCGGCGCCGGGTTAGGACGTCGCCGATCATCGCGCGGCGACCGGATCGAGTTCGGCGGGACTTGCCGGCGCCGGTACCGGTCGCACCGGCACCCCGCCGGCCACGTTGCGCAACGTCACCAGCTTGACCGCCTCCAGCGCATCGCCCGGCGCGCCATCCGAGGTGACGGCCAGCGCGACCGTGTTGCTGCCGCGATGATTCAGGATGCCTTCGGGAATCGCGAATATGCGCTGCGGACCGACATGGGCGATGAACTGTCCCATGTTCCAGCCATTGACAAAGATCAGTACGCGATAGCGCGCCTTGGATCGCGGCGTGGCGGTGTCGCCGAACGCCAGCGCGATCGTTGCGTCCTGCCCTTTCGGTACCGCGAGATCGAAGCGTGTGCGAAACCAGGTGGTGCCGGCGGACGGGGCTACCCCGGGGACCGTCGCGGCTAGCCATTTCGTGTCGTCGAAACCGGGAAGATGCCAGCCCATCCGCTCGCCATATTGGCCGCCATTGTTGGCGGGTCCGCGCGCCGGGTCCGGCAGCGCCTCGCCGCCCGCCTTGCCCTGGATCTTCCATGCGACCGGAACCGCGAAGCTGCGCCCACCCTGTGCCTCGACCGAGACCGAGACGAGCCCGCGCGCTTCCTTGTGCAATTCGTCGGCGCCGAGGTCCCAATTATGCCCGTTGTTGCGCACCATGACGGACAGCACGTGCTCGCCAGGCGCCCGCGCGGCATCGGGCAATGCGAAACGCGCCAGTCCGGTGGTGATCGGCCGCGGCAGGCCGCTCGCCAGTTCGTCCTGGCCGACCAGCTTGCCGTCGAGAAAGAGCTGCAACATCCCCGCTCCGCCCGCGCCGTAGAACAAGGCGATCTGCTGCGCTTCCGGGGATCCGGTGAAACGGCCGCGATACCAGACGTCCCCGTCGTGAAAGCCGTACGGGTCCATGTCCAGGGTCGGTTGACCATCGGGCTTGGCGGTGATCGTCGCCGTCCCGCGACTGTCGACGGATTGCCACTTGCGATCGTCGAATGCCGGATCGGTTTCGGGCGATCCTGCCGCCATCCGCCAGGCGGTCAGCGCGGGAAGCGCGAAATCGGCCGGGCCGGCCAGCGGCCGCAGCGCGAGGCGGTTGCCGACCGTGCCCGACTTCAGCGCCACCGCCGCGCCATTCCAGCGCACTTGTTTGATTGCCGCTGGGGCCCAAAGCTCGAGCGGCGTCTCGGCCCTGGTATCGCCGGTCAGCATCAACAGGCCGCGGCTGGCATCGGCGCGACGAACGAGCGCGGGACCGCGCACCAGCACCGGGCCAGCGGCCGTATCCCGCCGCCAATATCGTACGCCCTCGGCCTCGTCAGTGAGCAACAGCGTGAGCGCTGGACGCCCACCGCCGGTCACGCGGACCACGGTTCGGCTGTCGTGGGCGTAGTTCAGCCGAAGGTCGCCCTTCGTGGCGTCGAACACGCTCGTCGCTTGTCCCTCAAGCACTTCGACCCTGGGTGCCGACGCATAGCGCAGGGCGGTCTCCCCGTCCTCGCCATGCCGGCCATAAAGCAGGACCAAGTCCCCGCCGTCGACCGTCATCGACGATTGCAGTTCGGACGTCGAATAGACCAGTCGCTGTGCGCCCAGATCGACTCCCGCGAGCAGCCATTTCGCGTCGAACCCGTGCAGCCGCATCGGGGCGGCCTGTGGGAAGGTGTAGCGGCCATCGGGCAGATCGGCGGCGATCGTGAACCGGTCGTCGGTCTGGCCGTTCGAAGGCCGATGCGTGACCAGCAGGAAGCGCGCGCCGCTCTCGGGGCTCTTGTTGTGATACACTTGGATATTGGGCGAAGAGGCAACCGCCGGCCCGGCCGGGACCATGCCGGCAAGATCGGGCACGACGGCGATCAGGCCGCCGAGTTGTTTCAATTCCTCGGCCTTTTCGCGCAGCTCGCGCGCTTCGGAAATGGCCGCGCCGTAATCGTAGCTGGTGAACACCACGGGCGCCGGCAACCAGCCCCAGCTCGTCCCGCCATAGCCCATATAGAAGCTCTGGATGTCGATGCCGTTGGCGAGATTGGTGCCGTAGAAGACACGCTGAAACCGCTTGCCGCGTTGGATCGAATTGCACTCATAGCCGCCGTTCGAACCCCAATAATCGAACCAGCCGCCGCCGAATTCGGCGAGGAAGGCGGGCGTGTCGGGCGAGGCCGAGGCCCCGCCCCTCGCGCCACCGGCGCCGTAGAAGCCCCAATCGGGCGCGGCCGATCCGCGCGTGACCTTTCCGGTCGCGGTGCAGGTGCCGCCGGGATAGCCGTCGAACGCGTACAGGTCGTTCGGCCCCTTAACCACATCGGCGACGGGCGAGCTCTCGGGCACCCAATAGCCGTTGCGCCCCTGATCGTTGTGGAACAGCGGGATGGTAACGCCATCGGCGCGCACCTTGGCATAGAGGTGATCCATGTAGCGCCGCTGCGCGGACGTGGTCAGCGGCAGCTCGTTCTCGATCTGATAGAGGATGATCGTCCCGCGATGCCCCTTGCCGTCACCGTTGATCTGGTGGCGCGCGACGATCGCATCGATCCTGCTCATCCACTCGTCGACCGCCGCGAGATATGCGGGGTCGTCGGTCCGCGCGCGCGCCTTCTGATTGACCAGCCACCCGGGAAAGCCGCCGCGCGACAATTCGGCATTCACATACGGCCCAGGGCGAGCGATGACGTAGAGCCCCTCTTCCTCCGCCATGGTCAGCACGCGATCGATGTCGCGGATGCCGGTAAAGTCGTATTGTCCCTGTTTCGCGGTGTGATAGCCCCAGTCAAAATAGAGCGCGACGGTGTTGAACCCGCTCGCCTTCATCTTTTGCAGGATGTCGCGCCACAGGTCGGGACTGGGCAGGCGAAACGGGTGAAACTCGCTCGACCAGATGACCTTGCGCTTGCCGTCGATCATCAGCGACCGCGCATCATAGGACACGCGACCGAACGTCTTCACCGGCGCGCCCAAATTCTCGGTCGGTCGCGCGGTCTGCGCCGGCGCGGCGCTCGCCAGAAGGAACCCAGCCAGTGCGCTCAGGCCGTTCGATAGCCGGACGATCCTACGCATGGTGGAAGATCAGCGGAAGCGGCCATTCCTTCGGCCGGTTGTCGGCTTCGACTTCCATCAGCGGCGCCATATAATCCCACCACTTCTTCATCAGCGGATGGTCTGGCAGCGCATCGCGATCATTGTCGTCGCGCAGCTTCAGCACGGCGAACAGCGTGAGCGTATCCTCATCGAGAAAGATCGAATAATCGTAGATCCCGGCCTCGGTCAGCAGCGCCGATAGTTCCGGCCATATCTCGTCATGACGCCGACGATATTCGTCGATCGCACCGGGATTCAGCTGCATCTTGAACGCCCAGACCGACACCAACCCTCCCTAAAAAACCCATTATGTGGTATATATGTTCAAAATCTGGTATCCGACATTGCCTCGCCGGTCAATCTCGACCGCGCCAAAACGGCGTCCTGAAAATGGTCGAATTCGGAGCATCGTCGAGCAGGATCGGCGGTCGCGCATCGGGCGCGGACACGGCCAGTTGGAGCCCGTCGATCGTCAGCCCGCGCGCGTGCCGCACCCATAATCCCCAGGCGGGCAACGGGCCGAACATGCTCGGTTCGGGATACGCGCCGGGATGCTCCTCCGGACGGCGCGCGGCATCGGCGCCTGTGCCTCCGCCGTCATAGGTCAGCCGGATATTCGCGAGCCTCACATTCTCGATCGGGTGGCCGGCCAGCCCGGCAATCGCTGCTGGATAGCGGTGGTCGATACCGATCGCCTCCACGTCGCTGATCGTGACGTCGCGGATGGCGCCGATCCCGGTTCCGGGCGGTCCGCGCCGGCGATCGCCCAACCGCAGGAAGATCGGCGCGGTGGTAATATCGCGCATCGTCAGCCGCCGCGCGACGACATGCTCCATCACCCCGCCATCGACGGTCTCCAGCGCAAGACCGCGGCAATGGGTGAAGCTGCAATCCTCGATCAGGATATCGCGATAACCGCCGTTGCTCTCGGTCCCCAGCTTGATACGGCCGGTGACGCGATCGCGGTCGGGGGCCAGTTCCTGCGTCATACGCCGGCTACCGTCGAGCATCGTGCCGAGATCGTAGCCCGATACCGCGCAACGCCGGATCGTCACGCGCTCGGCGGCAATCGCCCGGCCGAGCGCGTAGCTGGCCTTGACCACAATCGCGTCGTCATTGGGCGTATTGACGTGGCAATTATCGACCAGCGCATCCTGTACGCAGTCCAGGTCGATGCCGTCGCGCTCGGTGTCGATCGTCAGGTCCCGGATCGTCAGGTCGCGCGTACCCGTCGCGAGGATCGCGAAATGCCCGCATTTCAGCATCGAGAATCCGGCCAGGCGGATGTTGCGGCCGTTGCGGAACGCGATCGCCTTGTTGCCTTTTCCGCGCATCGCCGTCGCGGCGGGCTCAAGCGCGGCGATCTGCGCGTCGGTCATGCCCTGCATCGACAAGGGACGCTCCCCCGTCTGGGCCTTCCATCGCGCGCCGGGTCCGTCGCGCGTCAATCCCAGGCCGTGAATCAGGCCGGGGCCGACGATCGCGGCGTCCTCGACTTCCTCTCCCCAAATCAGGCTGTTGCGCCAATGGCTGTGTCCGAAATCCTGATAGAGTTGGTCGGCATCTTCCGGCAGGTCATATTGGCCGGCGTGCCGTGCCGGATCGGCCGCTTCGATTACCGCGCCCTTCGCCAACTGGATGGTGACACGGCTCTTCAATTCGATCGAAAAGCAGAGATAGCGACCGGGCGGAATCAGCACAGCACCGCCGCCGGCACGCGCGGCCGCAGCGATCGCTGCGTTGATGGCGCCGCTATCGATGGTGCGGCCATCGCCTTTCGCACCAAACGCCCTAACGTCAAACAGTTGGCCAGCCCGGGCCGGAAACGGGAGCAATGCACCCGCGACGAGGCCGAGGCTCAGATCCCTGCGCGTCAACGCCGCTTCGCTCGCTCTTTTACGACGTCGCATGCCCTGCTTCGTCCATGCGGCAGATTTTCGCGTCAACCGCCCGATCCCGCCCGCGAAAAGGCGACCGGCAGCCCGCTGGGCAGCCGGTCGAGGGGAGGAAAGTGTAGCCCTTCCGCGTCAGAACTTGGCCTGCACGCCGAGGAAGAAGCGCTGCCCGGGATAATAGACTTCCGAGGTGCCGATGCCCTTCACATAGGACTTGGAATATTCCTTGTTGATGTTCTGCATCTCGGCGAACACGCTGAAGTGCCATTTGGGGAAACGGAGGGTGATCTTGCCGTCCAGATACCCCTCGGCCTTGCGATAGATCGGGAGGTTGCCGTTGTTGGAGTCGGCGATCGTCACCAGCCAATCCGACCGGTAATTGTAGTTCATCCGGACGTTGAGGAACCCCTTGTCGTAGAAGACGCTGGCATTCCAGGTCCAGGTCGACAGGCCGGGATATTCCTTCAGTGGAGCGCCGGTCGCCGAATTGGTCAGGTTGGTGCGGATCGCCCGGGCGTAGGTCAGGTTCCCGGATGCGCCAAAGCCGTCGAACGGCTTGGGCAGGAAGCTGAAGACCGTTTGCGCGCTCGCCTCGATGCCGTCGAGCAGCGCGCCGAACCCGTTTATCGGCTGGCGGACGGTATAGGTGACACCGTCGTGGAACAGGTCCACTCCGCTCCGCGTCACGTTCGGAACGACGAAGCTCGATTCGTATTTCTTGTAATAGCCAAGGCTGACCAATGTATCCTTGTTAGGATACCAGGCGAGGTTGAGCTCCCACTGATCGGCACGATACGGTTTCAGATCTGGGTTGCCGGCCGTGCAGACGTCGTCGGCCGCGGCGACGGTGGCGTCGTCGAGACAGTTGATGTTCGGCACGAGGTCGGTCGGTTTCGGACGGGCCAGGTTCTTTGCCCAGTTGGCGCGCAGCACCAGATTGGGGGTGAACTCCAGCGCGGCGTTGAACGCCGGCAGCACGTCCGCATAACTGTTCTTCAGCGTCGCCTGTTGCGCGGCCAGCACCACGGTCTCGGTGCCCCCGGTCGAGTTGAAGCGAGTGACGCGGCTGATATTGGTGCCGATGCCGCTGTCCCTGGTGAAGGTATAGCGAACGCCGCCATTGCCGGTCAGTCGCATGCCGAACACATGGGTGGCGAAATCCGCCTTCAGATACCCTGCGGCAACCGTCTCGCTGATCTGGTAGGCCGGGATTTGCGGCAGACCATTCGCCTTCAGCACCAGATCCTGGTCGAAGCCCGACAGGTCATAATATTTGCCGAGGATGTCGGAATTGAAATTGGCGTAGGATATGCGGCCCGGGATCGTGTTCGGTGCGCCCTGCAGGCCAGTGAACAATGGCGCGCCGCCGCTCACCGTCCCGAGCGCATCGATCAGCCCGGCATATTCGGCACGCGTGATGTAGTAAGTGGTGCCATTCACGCGCTGCGGCACGGTGGCCGCGTCCACCACGTTGGTGGTGTACGAGACGTTGGCACTGCTCTGATAGACGAGCGGCGTAACTCCGGGCGCGGAAATCAGGCGCGAACCGCCGCCGGTATAGGAGATATAGTCCTGCCAGCGGACCTGGCCGCCGAATTCGATCATCTTCAGGGGGCCGAGATCGACTTGCCAATCGGCGTCGAGCTTCAGCTGCTTCTCGGTGTTGCTCGACTGAGAGGGTCGATATTGCAGCACCGGCCCCGCCTGCCCCACATTTCCGGCACGGTTATAGTCGACATAGATATTGGGATCGGCGGGATCAACGCTGCTCGGGTAGGTCAGCACCGGGATGCCCAGGTCGTTTCGCGTATCCACCGACGCACCGGCGATGCCGGTGCTCAGCGAGATGAGGTTCGTCTCACCGATCGTGGTCGCCTTTGCGTACGACCCCATGCCCTTGATCTTGAGCCGGCCGAAATCCCAATCGAAGCCGGAGGTGAAATATTGCGACTTCTGGTTGTATTGGAAATCGCGGCGCTGGACGCCGAGGATGTTGCTCGAACCGCTATAGACCGGCGCCGCGGCAGTGCCGATGTTCACCGAATTCAAGGCGGTGGTGTAGCTCGTCACCACATGGTTTCCGTCGACCGTGGAGGTCCCGACCTTGACCTGCGGCGTCGAGCTCGTGCCCAGCGAAGGGTCGAGCTGGAAACGCTGGTAACGCCCGATATCGAGCGAATAATTCGTGTCCATCAGCCGCTGGTCGCGGTTGTTGATCTGCGCTTCGGCATACCAGCGAAAATTGTGCGCGACCTCGTACTGAATCGTGAAGTCGCC
Organism: Sphingomonas sp.; assembly: GCF_024508665.1. Lineage (GTDB taxonomy): Bacteria > Pseudomonadota > Alphaproteobacteria > Sphingomonadales > Sphingomonadaceae > Sphingomonas. The sequence goes on along the minus strand of NZ_JANINP010000007.1, from coordinate 1,067,841 downwards.
CGACAAGCGCTTGTCGCGCCGCACGAGATTGCGATAGCGCGGCACCGTCGCCACCCAGTCGAAGAACTGCGTCTCGCACGCCGCGCGGCGCGTCGCGAAGCTCGCCTTCGCGGTGAAGCCGACGTTCGCGCAGCTCGCGTAGGTGTTGAAGTCGGCATAGTTCGGGTCGGCGACCGTCTTCTGGTCCGAATGATCGAAATCGGCCAAGCGCTTGTAGTTGGTATTGCTGGCATAATCCTGACGCGTCGTGACGTCGTCATAGGTGACGTTCAGCAGCACGCCCAACTTGTCGGTGAACAGGTGCGGCGTCCCGATCACGAAGGTGCCGCGCGGCCGCCAATCCTGGCTCGTGTCGAGATGCTGCTCCGAAAGCACGATACTGCCGAGAGCCTTGGTCAGCTCCAGCGGCTTGCGCGTCTCGATCGACACTGTTCCGCCTATCCCGCCCTCGGTCAGGTCGACGGTATAGCCCTTATAGACGTCGATCGACTTGACCAGTTCGGTCGCCAGCTCGCGAAAGTCGCCGCCACGCGTGCCGAGCGCCGACACCTGGCTCATCCCGTTGACTTCGACGCGGTTGAGATCCGGCTCGACACCACGGATCGACACCTGGACGCCTTCGCCGAAATCGCGGCTGAGCTGCACGCCGGTCACGCGAGCGAGCGAGTCACCGACATTCTTGTCAGGGAAGCTGGCGATGTCGTCGGCCACGATCGAATCGACCACCGTCCCGGCATTGCGCTTGCGCGCGATCGCCGAGCGCAGCGACGCGCGCGTGCCGACAACGAGAATCTCGCCCTTGTCATTGCCGGGCGTCGTGTCGGCCTGATCTTCGGTCTGCGGCTGAGCGGCGGTTGCGGGTGAAGGTGCGGGATCGGTCTGCGGCGGAGTGGCAGGTGCCGTCTGGGCCTGCGCGGGCAGAGCGATGGCGCAGCCCAGCGTCAAAGCGAGAACGGAAGTGGTGGTCAGGCGGCGCCCCATCCGCCGGCGATCTGCAGTCATCGGTGTCTCTCTCCTGTACCGCGCTTCGCATTGTCCCGGCGCCCTCCCGGCCCGGTGCGAATTTTCGCGTTTATGATTATCTGGCGTCGACGACGATGCGGGCGGTAGCGGCCGGGCGGCCACGGCCCGTAGTGATTCCTGCCGGAAAAAATCGCACCTTCATCATCATCCCTCCTCGTGACGCGGCTCTTTACCGTCGTCCGGCCTTCGCTTTAGCTGTCCACATTGTGAGCAGTCGTTTCACTCTATGTTGCCAAAACGTGGAATGCAATCCTATTAAGTAGGATAATATCACGCAGGTGGAGAGAGGATGTCATGCGGGGCTTCAGGAAAATGCTGATTGCGACGGCCGCGCTTGGCGGACTGCTGGCCGTGGCGAGCGTCGTCGGCGCGGCGCCGCCGCGGGAGGCCGAGCGACTCGATCGCGGGCTGATCGCCTCCCCGGCCAAGGGCGGCGGCTGGCTGGTCAGCTGGCGCTTATTGAAGAGTGATCCACGAAATGTCGGCTTCGACGTCTATCGCGACGGGCGCCGCATCAACGGCACACCGATCTCCGAAGCGACCTCGTTCGTCGATCCCGACGGATCGGCTGCTGTGCATTATACGGTGCGTGTCGCTGGTATTGGCGCCCGGCAAAAGGCGAGCGCGCCGGCAATCATGCTGCCCAAGGGGTATCTGTCGATCCCGCTGACCCCGCCGCAGGGCGGAACGGAGCCCGATGGAGAATCCTATACCTACACCGCCAATGACGTATCGGCGGGTGATCTCGACGGCGACGGCCGGTACGAGCTGATCCTGAAGTGGGACCCGACCAACAGCCACGACAATAGCCAGGCCGGCTATACCGGCGACGTATTCGTCGACGCCTATACGCTGGACGGCAAAAGGCTTTGGCGGATCGATCTCGGCAGGAATATCCGCGCCGGCGCGCATTACACCCAATTCCAGGTGTTCGATTACGACGGCGATGGCCGCGCCGAAGTGGCGATGAAAACGGCCGACGGGACGGTCGACGGCACAGGCAAGGTCATTGGCCATGCGAAGGCCGACTGGCGCAGCCGTGACGGCGAGGTGCCGCAGCCCGACCGCACCGGCGCTAAGCTACTCGCCGACGGAACCAAGGTAGCCCCGCTGAAGGGCCGGATCCTCAAAGGCCCAGAATATCTCACCGTGTTCGATGGCCGGACCGGCCGGGCGCTGGCCACCGCGCCCTACGACCCTCCCCGCTATCCCGGCGGCAATCCAACCTTCGAACAATTGCGCGACACCTGGGGCGACGGCTACGCCAACCGCGCGGATCGCTTCCTGGCCGGCACCGCCTATCTCGACGGGCGGCATCCCAGCATGATCTTCGGGCGCGGCTATTATGCTCGGACGGCGATCGCCGCCTGGGATTATCACGGCGGCAAGCTGACCGAGCGTTGGCTGTTCGATTCGGCGGCGCCCGGCAATGGCGATTATGGCAATCGCGGCAATCACCAGCTCAGCATCGCCGACGTCGATGGCGATGGCCGCGACGAGGTGATCTACGGATCGATGGCGGTCGACGACAACGGTAAGGGGCTATGGAGCGACCCGCTCTATCACGGCGACACGATGCATGTCGGCGACCTCGACCCGCTGCGGCCAGGCCTCGAGAAATGGGGCGTGTTCGAGGAAGTGAAGGCGAATGGTGGGCTCGGCTCGGGCCTGCTCGACGCGCGCACCGGCGAGATCCTGTGGACCAAACCGGCCGAGAGCGACACCGGCCGCGGCGTCGCCGCCGATATCGATCCGCGCTATGTCGGCGACGAATTCTGGGGATCCAACAGCCGCGACCTGTTCGACGTCCACGGCAATGTGATCGGCCCGGCGCCGCGTCAGACCAACTTCGCTATCTATTGGGACGGCGATCTGCTGCAGGAATTGCTCGACGGCACGACGATCAGCAAATGGGACTGGAAGACCAGCACCGCCGTCACGCTGCTGCATCCCGACGACGTCGCATCGAACAACGGTACCAAGGCGACGCCTGCCTTGCAGGCCGACATCCTGGGGGATTGGCGCGAGGAAGTAGTGTGGCGCTCGGCCGACAACCGCGAGCTTCGCATCTACACCACGCCCTATCCGACCACGCATCGTTTGGTCACGCTGATGCAGGACCCCGTCTATCGCGCCGGCGTGGCGTGGCAGAACACCGCCTACAACCAGCCTCCCCATCTGAGCTACTTTCCCGGCGCGTTGAAACCGAGCGAGACGGCAGCGCAATGACGGGGTCGCCACCGCGCTCGGTTCAAGTCGACGACCGTCAGCCAGGCCAGCCGTGATCGCGGCTCCACGCGATGAACAGGTCCAGCCATGGCACCGGCGCGCCATCCTTGTGGTTGACCGGCGGCCCGTGGCCACCCTTTTCGAATACCATCAATTCGGCCGGGACCTGCGCCGCTTTCAACGCCTCGAACATCAGCATCGCATTGCGAAACGGCACCACCGGATCGTCGCCGTTACAGGCGACAAAACTGGGCGGCATCGACGCCGGCAGATCACATTGCGCCGAATAACGTCGCTGCCATTGCGCATCCGCAGCGTGCCCGCCCAATAGCTCGCGGCGCGACTGGGCATGAACGCCGTCGTCCATCATCGTAATGACCGGAAAGAACAGCCCCGCCACGATAGGCGCCGCCGACAGCCGATCGGCGGCATCCTGCGGCTGATAGGTCGAAAGCCCGGATCGGCTCGCCAGCCGCGCCGCGAGATGCCCGCCAGCCGAAAAACCGGTCACCGCGACGCGCGCCGGATCGATGCTCCAGCGCGTACCCGCGCCGGCGCGGATCACTCGCATGGCGCGTTGCGCATCCTGGAGCGGTGCGTCGGGACCAGCGGCCCAATTGTCGTGCGGCAGCCGATAGAGCAACTCGAACGCGGTAATCCCGCGCGCGGCGAAGTCGCGGGCGATGGCACCGCCGGTACGGCCCACGGCGACGCGGGCATAGCCGCCGCCCGGGCAAATCAGCACCGCCGCACCGTTCGGTTTGGCCGGCTTGACCATCGTCAGCATCGGCGACGCGACGTGCGGCCATGCGATGTCATCGGCACCGCCATTGGGCGATCTTTTGACCCATTGCTCGACCACGGCTGGTGTCGGCGCGCCGGGCGGGGCCTTGGGCCAGATCGGGAAGCGATCGACCGTGGCGCCCTCGCCCGCCGCCTCCCGTGCGGCGCTTAGCGCGGCGGGAAGGGCAAGAGATGCGGCGATCGAGCCGGTGATCAACGAACGGCGTGTCGTCATCAATTGCCGTCCGGACGGCGCGCGTCGTGCGCGATGCTGGGCGCCAGCTTGAAGCGCGCCGGATCGGGCGGACGAGCCGGGTCGAACGACCCCAAATCGGGTTTCAAATGCCGCGCCACCATTACCTTCGCATCCGCCAATCCCTTCACCACGCACCGCGCCAGCACCCAGGCGCCGTAATTGTCATGATGCGTCGCATCCTTGCCATTGTCATTGAAGGCAATGGGTGCGCGATCCGGCCCCAAGGCCTCGTAAAAGGTCGTACTCATGGCGTTGAGGTCGATCACCGGCACCTTGAGTTCAGCACCGACCGCCTTCGCCGCGGCGGCATAATCGCTCAGGGTCGGTCGGATTTTCGTCCCCGCCCAGAAACGCCGCTCGGGGGAGGTGACCAGCACCGGCGTGACTCCGCGCCCGCGGAACTCTGCGATCCAGGCGCGCAAGTAATCGCGATAGGTCGTCGCGGCCGCGGCATAGGTTTGCGGCCAGTTCGCCTTCTGGTCGTTATGGCCGAACTGGATCAACGCCCAGTCGCCGGGCTTGGCAAGCTCGAGCACCTTGGCGAGGCGCAACTCGGTCATGAATGACTTCATCGTTTCGCCGCTTTCGGCGTAATTCGCGATGGCAATGTCGGGTGCGAAGAAGGCGGGAAGCATCTGTCCCCAGCTGGCGGCCGGCTCGGCCGGCTGGTCGGTGACCGTCGAGTCCCCGAGCAGGAACACGGTTGGCACGATTACCGGCTCGATCGCGATGGCCGTCACGCCGGGATGCTCGCCGAGTATCTCGAGCGTCAGCTTGTCGTCCCAGCTGAACGAGCTCTTCTCGCGCGGCTTCAGCAGCACCAGCGATCCGCCCGGCGCATTGGGCGGCGGCGGGATCAAGCTGGCATCGCGCACGTTGACGATGAAGCTGACGGTCGCGTGTCGGCCGGCAGCGACCTTCAGCGCATCCACCATCAGGCGGCGCGACTCCGCCTTGATCGTTGTCTCGGTCGCCATGTTCGGCAGTCCGACCGTCACTGTCACGCGATAATTGCCCGGAGCCGCCGCGACGGAAAACAACCGGTCGCTGCCGGCTTCATAGCCATATCCATCGGCATAGGCGCGCCCTGGCGCGACCGCGACGGTATCGGGGGATGCCGGCGTAGCCCCCAGCGCAAAGCGGCGGACCTGGGCGCTAGCCGGTTGGATCGTCGCGGCGGCGATCATCGCGACGATCGCGATCAGACGCATGACGGCCCGCCCGCCGGAATAGTGCGGGTCAGCGCCGGGGTGTGCGGCGTCACCCGCTTCGAGATCGGCAAGCGCAGCGCCTTGAGGCCGGTCGCCACCAGGTCGGCGATATGGCGTGCGCCGACCTCGCTGAAATGCGTGTCGTCGGATACGCCGTTGGGATAACCCGGCGCCCCTGCCGCGCCGTCATAATGCAGATAATAACCCTTGGCGGCATCCGGACCCAGCGCCTGGACCATCGCCTGCGAGCTCTTGCCCAGGTCGATCAAGGGCGTGCGCGTTTCCCTCGCCACGCGGCGCGCGGCATCGGCATAAAGGGGGAAGCTCCGCTGTTCGACGCCGTCCTTGAAATCGCGGCGTGCGACCGGGGTCAGGATCACCGCCCTCGCTCCCGCCCTTTTCGCCACGTCGAGAAAGCGGTGGAGGTTGGCGATATATTGCTCGACAGTGGTGTACCGTTCGGGCTTGTCGATGCTTGCGTCGTTATGGCCGAACTGGATCAGCAGGGTGTCGCCCTTCCTCAGATCGGCGGCGATCTTGTCGAGCCGGCCTTCGCGGATGAAGCTGTTGGTGCTGCGCCCGCCGATCGCGCGGTTCTCGACCGTCACGCCCGGCCCCACCGCGCACCGCAACATCGTGCCCCATCCCGACTGCGGATATTTGTCGGGTTTGTAATCCTGCGCGGTCGAATCGCTGGCGATGAAGATGCGCATCGGGGCGGGCTCCGATGCCGGCAAGCTTGCCGCCACAAACAAGGCCAAGGCCCCGGCCAACACGGTGGAAACCCGCATCCTTCTCTCCTCGTCACCCTGTTCCGCATTATGCGACCACGTCCTACACACCGCAACAGGCTGCGATATTTTGCTACAATTTTTCCCATTATGTAGACGTTGCTTCTATATTTCGGGACGTGCTACGCGACCTAATAGAACAAACGCGCGATAACAGCGTGGAGAGGAAAGCGAAGGGGCGACGACGCGATGGGTATAATCCGGCTGGCATGCATGCCCTTCGGCGCGCGCCCTGTGACCCATATGGTCGCCGTCCTCAGCCGTTGATGGAGAGAGAGATGCATCTGAGCCGTCGCGAAGCGCTGAAGGCCGGCTTGTTGGCGGGCGTGACGACCCTGCTTCCGTTCAGACTTGACGCTGCGCGCGCCAGCGTCGCCCCTGCACCGGTGCGCTGGATCGACGGGCAACCCCCCATCACGCATGGCGGCCAGACCTTTGGCGTCGCCTGGCCGCGCGGGACCGTCAAGCGCGATACGCCGCTGACCGTTCTCGATGGCGCGGGAAAGCCGGTACCATCACAAACCTGGATCACCGCGACCTGGCCCGATGGGTCGGTCAAGTGGACTGCGCACGCGATCCCGGCCGACCTATCGCCAGACGCGCTGACCGTCACGCGCGGCCGGCCCGTCCCGCCGGCCCAGCCTGTCGCAGTCGCAGAGAACCCAGCAACAATCACGATCCGCGTCGGTAACCTCGCTTGGGAAATCGCGAAGAGCGGCGACGCGCTGATCCGATCGGCGACGCAGGGCGGCAAGACGGTGCTCGGCCCCGTCTCATTGGTCGGATCGTCGCGCACCGAACCACTCCACGGTGCCGATACGCCGTTCACCGGTCGGATCGACACGGTGACGGTCGAGCAGCGCGGCCCGGTTCGTGCGGTGGTGCGGATCGATGGTCACCATATTTCGGGCAAACGCGCCTGGATACCGTTCACCGTCCGGCTCTACGCCTACGCCGGATCGGCTGGCCTGCGCATCGTCCATTCGGTGGTGTTCGACGGCAGCGCGAGCAAGGACTTCGTTTCCTCGCTCGGCATAAGTGCGGCGGTGCCAATGCGCGGCGAGCTTCACGATCGTCACATCCGCGTCGCAACAGACGGCCAGATGTTCGCCGAAGCCGTCCGCCCGCTGACCGGGCTGCGCCGCGATCCCGGCAAGGCCTTTCGCGACGCGCAGATAGCCGGCCGCGCCGTCCCCCCGCTCGGCCAGATGGCGGGAGCGGTCCGTGCGACGCTGAACCGCATTCCCGCCTGGGGCGACTTCCGCTTGGAGCAGCCGACCGCCAATGGCTGGGCGCTGACCAAGCGCACTGGTCCCGATCAAGGTTGGATCGACGCGGAGGAAGGACGACGCGCGCCCGGCCTGGCTTATGTCGGCGGGCCGGAGGGAGGAACCGCGATCGGCGTGCGCTATTTCTGGCAACGCCATCCGACCGCGCTGCACATCGACGGCGCGACGAGCGACACCGCAAGGCTGACCGCCTGGCTCTGGTCGCCCGAGGCGCCCGCCATGAACCTGCGCCCCTATCACGGCACGATGGGCATGGAGGGGTATGACGCGCAGAACGAGGGGCTGTCGGTCACCTATGAGGATTATGAGCCGGGCTGGGACGACGCCTCGGGCATCGCGCGCACCAGCGAATTGATGCTGTGGGCGCTGCCCGCCACGCCCGATCACGACACGTTGGCGGCAATGTCCGCTTTTCAGGCGCAACCGCCGCAATTGATGGCCGCGCCCGGCCACCTCCATGCCGCCGGGATATTCGCCGATTATGGCCTGCCCGACCGTTCGACTCCCAATCGCACTGCGATCGAGAACCAACTGTCCAACCTGGTCGATTTCTACGCCGGAGAGGTCGATCGTCGCTCCTGGTATGGTTTTTGGAACCATGGCGATGTGATGCACACCTATGATAGCGACCGCCATCGCTGGCGCTACGACATTGGCGGCTTCGCCTGGGACAATAGCGAGCTGTCGACTGATCTGTGGCTCTGGTACCAGGCGCTGCGGACCGGCGACGCCCAGACATGGCGCCTGGCCGAAGCGATGACCCGCCACACCAGCGAGGTCGACGTCTATCACACCGGGCGTTTCGCCGGCCTCGGCACGCGCCATGGCGTGCAGCATTGGGGCGACAGCTCGAAACAACCGCGCGTCAGCAACGCCACCTATCGGCGGATCTTTTATTATCTGACCGCCGACGAGCGGGTTGGCGACCTGATGCGGGCGCTGATCACCTCCGATCACGCGTTGATCGATGTCGAGATCGGGCGAAAGGTCCCCGGCGCCAAGAAGCCGCAACTCCCGCCCGGTACCGTCGAAATGACGTTCGGCACGACCTGGTGCCCCCTCGCCGCGGCCTGGCTGACCGAATGGGAGCGGACGGGCAACACCAAATGGCGCGATCGCATCGTCGCCGGGCTGGAGACGATCGGCCGCCTGCCGCACGGCTGGATGACCGGAAGCGCGCCGTTCGAACTGGCTACGGGGCGTTTCATCGACCAGAAGCGCGGGATCGGATTGTCGCATCTCAATGCCGTATTCGGCGCGGTGGAAGTCAGTTCGGAGCTGCTGCGCCTGCTCGACGTTCCTTCCTATCGCGCCGCATGGCTCGAATATTGCCGCTGGTACAACGCGCCGCAGGCCGAATATCTGGCGAAATTCGGGCCGCCGTTCGGACCGCGCAACCTGCGCGAGGGACATTCGCGGCTGACCGCTTATGCCGCGTTTCAGGAAAAGGACACGGCGCTGGCGACGCGCGCGGCCGGCGAGTTCCTGTCGGGCGATGCCGGGCTCGGGACATGGCCGCGCGACCCGCGGCATATGGTCGATGGCGTGGTCGAATGGCCGGGCGTGTCGACCAATGCCTCGGCACAATGGGGACTGGCGGCGATCCAATGCCTGGCCCTCATACCGGAAGCGCTCGACCGCGTGCCGATTGTCGCGCCCGACGCTCCCGGACGCCGGCGGCGGGGCGATTCCGGCCGCGACTAGGTCGCAGCCGCACGATCGGAGTAAGTTTATGAAACGTCTGTTGGTTTGGCGCGCCTTGGCGGTGCCTCTTTTGGTGGCCCTGACGTCGACGATCGCCCCGCCCGCCGATGCCCGGAAGATCCCCGCCGCAAGGGAAAAGTCGACCGGCGCTTCGATGGCGAGCCGGGATGCCGACGATCTCGCCGACTTCGACCGCCGCGCCAGGATGGCGCACGAATTGGGTGCGACGGAGGTAGTCGTCACCGAAGGGCTTCCGATCGCCTATTGGGAATTGGACGCCGAGGATCCCTATCCGGCGTGGTTCGCGCACCATGCCACCTTGTTCAAGATGTTCCCGCCCGCCCTGGTCCGTCCATTCATGGACGCGGCCTATGCGGCGCGCGTCCAGCATATCGTAACGGAGCGCTGCCGCATTCTCGGCAAATACGATCTGAAGGCCATCTGGAGCGCGAACGAGCCCGGCGTCCTGCCCGAGGCGTTCTTCGCCGCGCATCCCGAATATCGCGGCCCGCGCATCGATCAGGTCACGCGATCGAAGAAGGTCTATTTCGCGCCCAATGTGGCCAATCCCGATGTGCTGGCGATGTACCGCGAGGCGACCAATGCACTCCTGTCGGCATGCCCCCAGGTCGAAACATTTCTGTGGGTCACGACCGATGCCGGATCGGGCTTCGACTGGGCGCCCGGCCTGTATCCCGGCGCGAATGGCGCTTCGGACAAGCGCGACGTGCCGCTCGCGGACCGCGTGATCGGCTTCATGACCAACATCCAGCAGGCGGCGGCCGCGTCGGGTCATCGCATCCGCATCAACATCAATCAGATACCGCCCCGGCCCTGGATGATCGCGACCTTTGGTCCGGACGTGCTCGAAAACATCCAGCGCAAGCTCCCCGCCGATCTCGCCGTAAACGGCAAGGAAGGTCCCGACGGACATCCATTCGAGATCGGCCTCACCCGGATCGATGACGGCGCATTTTCGCCCGTCATCGGCCTCGTCGTTCCGAGTTTCGATCCGGTCGCCACATCGAGCGGAACACACAAAGCCTATCTGCTCGGCGATCGCGAGAGCGAGGATTTCGCGTTCCGGCTGTTCCGATCGACGCGGGATCAACCGATGGCGACGACGGCCGAGCGGCTCTCGGCGCTGCGGCGGTTCGCGGTGTCCGAAGTAGGAGACGGCAAGGCCGACACGCTGATCGATGCCTGGAGCGCGCTCAACGATGTCCGCAAATATCTCGACGTACTCGACTTCGGTCCGATGCTGCGCATGGGTCACGTGCTCAATCGCTGGATCGAACGGCCGATGGTGCCGTTTCCGGCCGAGCTGACCGATGCCGAAAAGGCCGGCTATCGCCGTTTCCTCTTTCAGGCGGGAACCGAAGAATCGGCGTCAAACCTGGCCGACATCCAGGCAATGCGCATGTACGAAGGATGGGGCGCGCACCTGCTGTTCCAGCGCGCCATCGAAATATCCATGCCGCGCATCCGGCGCGCGCAGAAGGATTTCGACGCGCTCGCGGCCTCGGCAACCGCTCCCGAGGCGGCGGACTATTGGCGACTCACGAGCAAGCGCGTTCAGGCGCTCGGCTATTTATTGCAGTCGGCCGACAACATGGTCGGCTATCAGGCCCAGCTGGACCGTATCACGGCGCTGGGCGTGAAACCCGAAGGCCATCCGGTGCTGGGCACACAGAACGATTGGGCGCGCGCCGACATGATCAACACCGCGCGGCGCGAGATCGATACGGCGGTGGCGCTCGACGCGCTGATGTCGAGCAGCAGCCGCCCCCTGCTCGACCTTGCCGCCAGTGACGGTGAGGAGACGATCATGAAGCTTGGGCCAAATTTCCAGTCCGTGCTGCGGCAAAAGGTCCGCACCATGAATGCGCATTGGCGCGATTATGACCGACTGTTCACGATGCCGAATCCCTGACGGGTAACGCTTCTTTCCAACCCGCCGAGAGCGGGTCTAATCGGACGCGGACGCTCGATATCCAAGCGAGGCACCGATGCTCGCCGCCGCCGCTTTCACCGGGGCGGCGAGCTCGTCGAGGACCTTGTCGGTCAGATAGGCGGCTGCTCCGGCGATGCTGATGGCGACGACGATATTGCCCTTGTCGTTCCGCACGGGCGCCGCGACGGAGCGCACGAAATCGCCGGCCTCACTCTCGTGCAGCACCACGCCTCGCTCTTTGTTCGCCCGCATGGCGTCGAGCCAGTCCTTCAGCTTCTTCGCGCTGGCGTCGGGCTTTTCGGCCTGGAACAATTTGGTGAGCGAGTCTTCCGACTGGTCGAGCAGCAGCGCCTTGCCGATGCCGGTTTCGACGATCAATCGCCGATCGCCGGGCGCCGTCGCCACGCGCAGCCGCTGCCGCCCGGTCACGCGGTCGAGGTGGCGAGACCAGTCCCCCTCGCGCTTGCCGAGAAACACGCAATATCCGGTTTCGGCCGAAAGTGCCTCGAGATGCGGCCTGGCGACCCGCACATAATCGGTCTGCTCTTGCGCCATCGACCCGAGCTGGAGAAGCTTGGGACCCAGCGAATAGCCGTCCGGCGTGATCGCAAGATAGTCGCGCGCCCGCAGCGCTTGGGCAAGTCGATGCGTCGTTGATCGCGTGAGATCGAGATTTCGCGCCAAGTCCGCCGATTTCACCGGGCCGTTGATTACCTGGTCGAGAATGTCCAACGCGCGCATCAGCGATTGCGCGCCCTTCAACGAAGCGTAGGGATCCTTGACGTCAGTATCTTTCGACATCGAATTCTATCTCCGCGCTAACGTCGGCGCACTGGTGAATGCTGATTAGTCTGAGGGTCGCGGAACGAGATAGTTTCCTCCCCGCCCTTTCACTAGCTGTCCGCGGCATGAAACGGAAGAGAAAGGGGCCGCCCGCGTTGCGCATCCTCGATGCCGGCGAGGTTCATGATCGTGTTGCGACGGCTTGGCGCGCGATCTCGACCGCGTAGATGCCCGGCTCACCTTCCATGTTCGAGCGGAAGATCAGCCATTTGCCGTCGGGTGAAAAACGGGCGTTGGGCTCCAGCCGATAATCCTGCCGGAACATGTCGACCAGCTTCTCGCCCTCCAATGTGCCGGGCGCGATCAGCGCCTCCGAGCCCGGTGCATGGATGCCCGCGACATCGGGGATCGCCTTGGGACGGAACAGATATAGCCATTTACCGTCCGGCGCGTGCGCGACCATTTCGCTGTCACCGCCGTCGCCGGAGAACACAGTCTGGTCGGGCGAGATATTGTAATGGACCGACCATTGGTTGCGGTCGACCTTGTACCAGCGCCGCTTGGCCGTCGCGAGATCGTATCCCGCGAGCCAGAAAACTTCGCCGCGCGGCGTTTGCAGATCGTACCAGATGGTCTTGCCGTCGGGTGACCAGAATTCATGTCCGGCAATCTCCATGTTCATCGTACGAGCATGGATCTTGGTCAGGCCGGTGCCGTCGATCCTGATCGTCCAGATCCGGTCGACCTTGTGCCAGGGGCCTTCATGGCAAAACATCAGCAGGCCGGGATCGGTCGGCGAGAATTGAAGGTGGTTGAGCCAGTCGGTCGACGCGATCACCGTCTTGCGCTGGCCGGTGCGGATATCGATCGTGAAGATCTCCATCGGTATCTTGGCTTCAAGCCGTTCGTTCAGCCGCACTTCCTTGGCCTCGGCGAACGTCAGCGGCTTACCGTCAGGACCGTTCGCCGCATAAGGTGCCTGATCGAAACGGGCATCGCGGCCTGCGGTGCCGGGCTGCAGCGGCATCGCGCGTTCGGTCACCGCTCCGGCCAGCAAGGTTTCGTCGGCATTGATGGTCGCGATGCCGCCCGCCGGCACGTCGGCGATCTTCCGCGCCTTTCCGCTGTCGATATCCGCCGCCCACACCTCGATCGCGCCGGTCTGGCCATCGCGATCCGCCGCACCCGCGCCGTCGCCCGAGCGGGCGCGGATGGAGTAATAGACGGTGCGCGTCTTGCGGCCGGTAAAGAGCAATTGCAGTCCCTTGCCGGTGACGATGGGCGAGATTTTCCATGTCTTCATATCGACTGCGGCGATCCCTTGCGCCGTCGAGATGACCATCTTGTCCCCTTGCGGGGTGAAGGCCTGCTGATGGAAATAGAGGCTCGACATGCCGGGGCCGGTCGATATCCGGACCACCCGGTGACCGGTCTTGGCGTCGACCCATTCGCGCGGCGTATCCGCAGCGGCTAAAGCGACCGGCGCCGCGACAGCGGTCAAAGCGAGCAATGCGGCAACCACCAGCTTCATGTCTTCCACCTCTGCAATACGGCCGCGCCCTGCCGCGCGGCCGCTAGCTCTCCGTCGTTTTCGGACTGTGCCCGCGCGGTGGCAGGACCCGCACGGCCCGGTCAGAAACTATAGGCCGCTCCAAGAAAGATGGAGCGCCCGGTCGTGCTGAAGACGCGCTGCGCCTTGCGATCCTTGCCGCTATATTGGTCGCCTTTCTGATCGGTGAGATTCAGGAAATCGCCCGTGATCTTGAACCTTTTGGTCACCGCGAACGACATCGAAGCGTCGACGTTGAGGGTGCCGTAGCTGTAATAGCCATCCGCCACGCCGGGCTTGAACGGCAGGCCGATCAGATAGGCGCTCCGATAGGCCGCGGAGACATGGGTCGAGAACCGTCCGTCATCGTAGAACAGCGTCGCGTTGACGGAGTGCGGCGACACGTTGACGAACTGATCGTGCGTTGCCGCGGCATTGGCGGCTGTCGACAGGAAGTAGAGCACGGACGACTTCACATAGGTGTAGTTCACCGCTGCCCCGAAATGCCCAAGGAATCCGGGCAGGAAGGTGAAGGGCTGCTGAAGATTGACCTCGACGCCTTCGATATAGCCGCCAGCCGTGTTGCGCGACCGCGTGACGGTGTAGATCGTCGTCGCATCTTGCCCCGCGGGCAATAGGTTGAGCGGCAGCCCGGTGTTCCCATAGGGCTCGAGCGAAGCCAGCGTCTGGATCGTGCTGCCGACGTCCTTGTAGAACAAGGCGATGCCGTAGAACGCGCCCTTTTGCGGATAATATTCCAGGCTCAGATCGTAATTCTTCGCGCGATACGGTTGGAGCAACGGGTTGCCGATCGTCGCGACCTGCGCGCCGAAGGTCGTATTGATCGATCCGCCCGGATTGAGATTGCCCAAGCCAGGCCGCGCCATGACCTTGGCTGCCGCGGCACGCAAGATCAGACGATCGGTGATATCCAGCGAAACGTTCGCCGAGGGCAGGAAGTCGTCATAGCCGTTGGGCACGCTGACCCGCGTAGCGCCCGTGAAGCCGGCCGACACGACATCGGTGCGAACATACCGCAGGCCCATATTGCCTCGTAGCGAGCGGCCGCCCAGGACGTCGAAGTCGAAATTGACCTGGCCGTAAAGCGCCTTGTCTTCCTCGCGTACGTCCCGGTTCTGGGCCAGCGCGGCGGAACTGTTGACGGTGAAATCGCCATATTTGTTGACGCAATTGCACAGCAGATCGAGCTTGCTGATGAAGGCGTTCACGTCGGGCACCACCCAGCTGGTGACCGAGCCCGACGGCAGTCCGAGCCCCTGGCCGAATCCGGTCACGCTGGTGCTGAGCGCCGACAGGTTCGGGAAGTCCGCGGCGAATTGCGCAAAGCCGAACTTCGTCAGATCTGGTGTGTTGTTGCCGCTGGCCGCCGGCCGTTGATTCTGACGCGCATTGAAGTTGAAGCGCTTATATTGGGCGCCTGCCTTGAACGACAAAGCGCTGTTCGCACGATAGGTGAAGTTGGCGGCGGCGGTGAACAGATTGTTCTTCACGCGCGCATTCACCAGCCGGATGTCCGGCGTCAGCCCCGTCCCGGCATTGGTGAACGTGACGTTCGCGACGTTGTTGACGTCATAGCCATAGTTGATCAGCGGGCGCCGGCTGTCGTTGCGCGCGTCATAGATATAGCCGTTCTTGTTGAAGCCATCATAGGAAATGAAGACGTCGTAAGGCTGATTGAAGTCCGATCCGGCGGCACCGATCTTCGCATCGAACGTCAGATCGTCGGACAGCTGCTCCTTCAGCGTCAGTCCGAATTCATATGTCTTGGTGCGGGTCTTGCTGACCTCCTGGATCTGCTTGATGTCGACGTTGTTGAGCTTCATGTAATCGACCTGCCCGGTCGGATCGACATTGACGTCGAGCAGCTGCGTATCGACCCGTCCCGCGAATAACGGGAATGCCGCGGTCGCGCCGTTGACGTTGCGGTTGTTGGACGCCAGCGACAAGGCGAAGTCCTTGCGATTCTGGTCGAATTGCGAATAGACGCCGTCCAGCGTGATCTGCGTTTTCTCGGACGGTTTGTATTGCAGCGCGACCGTGATGCCGAGCCGCTTCTGGTCCAGCGTGAACCGCCCCAGCCCCGGATTTCGCGGCAGGAAGACGTTCGGCTGGTTGACCTTGGAATAGGCTTCGTCGTTCGACGGCAGGCCGGAGAAGCACTGGTTGGCCGGCCGATTGCCCGTTCCGGAAAGCGGGTTCACATACGGGATCGGCGTATTCACCACTTGGCTTCCGGGCTGGTTGGGGTCGTCGGTCGCGCGCCCGCAAAAGCCGTTGAGCGCGTCCGAATAGTCCGATTGCGACGTATCGCTATAGCCGTCTTCCTGCGCTTTCCGCGTGCTGTAGGCGACCGACACCAGCGCGCCGAAATCGCCGAACGTGTCGCTGATCAATCCGGCAACGCGCGGAGCGAAGGTCTTGTTGTTGTCGTAATAGGCCCCCTGCCCCGAGACCGCGAAACGAAAGCCCTTTTTGTCGAAGGGGTGCGCGGTTTGGAGATCGATCGTCGCCGCCAGCGATCCCTCGTCCATTTCCGCCGATTGCGATTTGCTGACGGTGACGCCGCTGAACAATTCGGACGCGAAGGTGGAGAAATCGAAGCCGCGCGTCCGGTTGATGCCGGCGACCTGGCCCAAGGTCGATCCGGTAGTCGCCGAATAGGCCTCGATCCCGTTGAGCAAGGTACGGACGAAATCGCCGCCAAGCCCGCGAACAGTCACGTTGCGTCCTTCGCCGCCGTCTCGCGTGATCGATACACCGGGAATACGCTGGATCGACTCCGCCAGATTGGCGTCGGGAAAGCTGGCCATGTCGTCGGCCTTGATGACATCGACGATATTGACCGAACTGCGCTTGCTGTCGATCGCGCTTTCGAGCGAGGCACGGTAGCTGGTCACGACGATATCGTTCGCGGCGCTTGTGTCCTGGTCGCCGGACGCCGCCTTTTCCGGTTCGGCGGAACCCGCTGGCGGCGTCGCTTGCGCATAAGCGGAACCGGAAAAGCCCATCGACGCCGTCGCCAGCGCCAATAGCGACGGCCGCAGAATGTGCGCGCGGCTCTGGCCAATGCTCTTCAGAGTCATCCCCATACCCTCTCCCGATGAGGGCAGCTTCGGTGAGCCGCCTCTCTTTTCATTTTCGGATGCGCCGTCGACAGCCGAGCCGCCCCTCCAGAGCGAAAACACTGCGAGGTTCGCATCACCTCCCATGCGCCATCACGCGCAATCCGATTGTCAGACAGATTGGTACAGGCTGTAAAGACCAAATATTGCGTCTATGTCCCATACTGTGGGATTCAGTAAACTTTTTTCGCCTTGAGGTGTTTCGGTCGCAAGTGATTGCATCGGGACCACCCTGACGGCACGGTACCGAGGCTCGCGGTCGATTGAATGCGCGCAGCCGTGGCGGCGTGTCGCGGCCGGCTCTCGCGACGGGGCGAAGCTCGCCGCCGATGCCAAGGCATCCGAATTCGAGAAAGGCGCCCCCAGTAGGGCAGTGCAGCCCCGTTGAGGCAGAAGGCGCGGGAGCGGAAGGTAAGAGCATCGACAGGGGCGGTGCCGCCGCCAAATCTCGTCGTGGGACGTCCGATCAGACCGTCCCTTGGTAGCGGAGGAGGGACTTGAACCCCCGACCCCAGGATTATGATTCCCGTGCTCTAACCAGCTGAGCTACTCCGCCCCGAAAGGCCCGCGTTGCCGCGAGCGGCGGCCTATAAGTAGCGCTCCCGACGCGGTCAAGCGACCATGTGGCGCGAAAGCGTCTCCCAGGGTCCGCCGCGGTAATACCAGCTGGCGAAACCCGCGATCGCCAGGGGTCGCGCCTGGAAGTCGCGCCTGAGCCGATCGAGTAATGTCTTCGCTTCCAACGGCTCGACCTTGTTCTGGATCGTGACGTGCGGGCGCCACGGCGCGCGATCCTGCGGCGTCAGCACATCGGCCCAGCAATCGGCGAGCCAGGCGCGGCGGTCCTCCAATTCCGGGGAGTCGATACGATAAGCCACCCCACGGCCGAGCGACATCGGTCCCGCGATCCGCGCGGCCGGCGCCCCTTCCCGCGCGAGATCGCCAAGCCGCTGACGCACTTCATCCGCCAGCGACGGCGGCAAATGGTGGAACATCGTCAGATGCGCGGCGAGGAAATTGCGCTCCGGCGGGAAATGCGCTTGGCGCTCGGCATCGAGCCACGCTTGATCCTCGCGTCCCAACACAGCCGTCACAATTATCGGCGCTGGCGGGTCCAATTTTTCCCTCCGTCATTCCCGCGAAAGCGGGAACCCATCTCCTGCCCTCATCCGCCGCGCAACCTCGGGAGATGGCCCCCCGCTTTCGCGGGGGTGACGGCTATATGTAGCCGGAAGTCTCAGATCTCGACCTGGCTTCCCACCTCGACCACCCGGTTGGTGGGCAGTCGGAAGAATTCCATCGCGCTTTCGGCGTTGCGGAGCATCCAGGCGAACAGTTTCTCGCGCCAGATCGCCATGCCCGGCTTGCTCGACGGCAACAGTGTCTGGCGTGCGAGGAAGAAGCTGGTGTCCATCATCTTGAACTTGTCGCCGCATCCAGTGACCAGCGCCAGCGCCGCGGGCACGTCGGGCTCTTCCATGAAGCCGTAACGCAACACCAGCCGATGGAAGCCGTGGCCGAGATGATCGAGCTTGACCCGCTCGGCCTGTCGCACGAACGGCACGTCGGCGATCTTGACCGTCAGCAGGACGATACGCTCGTGCAGTACCTTGTTGTGCTTGAGGTTGTGGAGCAGCGCATGCGGCACGCCGTCGGCGGTCGAGGTCATGAACACCGCTGTCCCGGGCACCCGGGTCGCCGACGTCGCGGCCGACGAGATGAACACCTTGATCGGCATCGCCGCCTCACGCAACCGCGCCATCATCAGATGCCGCCCCTTGGCCCAGGTCGTCAGAATGGTGAAGACGATCAGCCCGACCAGGAGCGGGAACCAGCCGCCATCCGGAATCTTGGTCAGATTGGCGGTCAGATAGGCGCCGTCGACCAGGAAGAAGAGGCCGAGCAGCGGGATCGCCGCCCATTTCGGCCAATGCCACAGGCGGAACAGTACGACCCCCAACAGGCAGGTATCGATCGTCATCGCGCCGGTGACCGCGATACCATAGGCGCTGGTCAAGTTGGACGAGGTGCGGAAGAACAGCACCAGGATGATGACCATCGACATCAGCAGCCAGTTGATCAGCGGGATATAGATCTGGCCGGCGGTCGCGGCGCTGGTATGCTCGATCCGGAGGCGGGGCACGAAGCCGAGCTGGATCGCCTGCTGCGTCACCGAAAAGGCACCCGAGATCACCGCCTGCGACGCGATCACCGCGGCCGCGGTCGCCAGGATGACGAGCGGCAACTGCAACCACACCGGCGCCAGCAGATAGAACGGGCTTTCCAGCGCGGGCGCTCCGTCGCGCGTCAGTAACGCCGCCTGCCCCATATAATTGAGGATCAGCGCGGGGAGCACGAAGCACAGCCAGGACATGCCGATCGGCCTGCGCCCGAAATGCCCCATATCGGCATAAAGCGCTTCCGCGCCGGTCACCGCCAGCACCACCGAGCCCAGCGCCAGGAAGGCGCGGACCGGATCGAGCAGGAAGAATTCGACGGCATAAGTCGGCGAGAATGCCCACAGCACTTCGGGCGATTTGGCGACGCTGAGCGCGCCGAGCAGCGCGATCGCCAGGAAATAGAACAGCATGATCGGACCGAAGAACAGCCCCACCTTGGCCGTGCCGCTCTGCTGGATCGCGAACAGGAAGATCAGGATCGCGATCGCGATCGGCAGGACGAAATGCGCCATGCCCGGCTGCGCCACCGCGAGACCTTCGACCGCCGACAAGACCGACACCGCCGGGGTGATCATCGAGTCGCCATAGAAAAGTGACGTCGCGAACACGCCGAGCAGGATGATGCCCGCGGTCCATTTCTTGGTCTGCGCCTTGCTGGAAATGAGCGCGAGCAACGCCAGGCTGCCGCCCTCGCCCTTATTGTCGGCGCGCATGATGATCGCGACGTACTTGATCGTCACCACCACCATCATCGACCAGAACATCAGGCTGGTGACGCCCATGATATGCGCGTGGTCGAGGCTGAGCTTGTGATGCCCGGCGAAGGTCTCGCGAAAGGCATAGAGCGGACTGGTGCCGATATCGCCGAAGACGATGCCGATCGCACCGACGGCGAGCTTGATCAGCCCGTCATTGCCATGGGCATGCGCGTGGCCGGCGTGCGCGTCGTCGTCGCGCCCGTCGGTTACTGCGATGGAAGGATTGGCCGCGCTCACGGCACGCGCCGCGCGTTCGCACGAAAGGTCATGATGACCGTATGAAGCCCCTGTTTACGGTGGCGGCGCCCTAGCATTGCGCAGGAACGCTCGCAACGGCGCATTGGATGCGCCAACTCGTTATGGGTCAGCCGGCCGCTCATGGGCGACGGATGACCTCGCGAATGACGAAATGCGACGCCAGCCGCGTCACGCCGGGCAGGCGCGACAGCGTTTCGCGATGGATCCGCTCGAAACTGTCGTCGCGCGTCACCTCGACATGGAGCATGTAATCGGCCTCGCCGCTCATCAGGAAACAGTCGCGTACTTCCGGACATTCTTTGATCTCTGCCTCGAATGCCGCCATCGTCTCCTGCCGCTGGTCGCGGAGCGTGACGTTGACCATGACCACCGCGGGATGTCCCCGGGCTTCATGCGACAGCACCGCGCGAAAACCCGCGATCAGCCCGCGATCGCGCAGGCTGCCGACACGGCGGTGAGCAGCGCTTCCCGACAGGCCTACCGCCTCGCCGAGTTCCGCACTTGTCAGGTCCGAATTGACGACGAGCTGTTTGAGGATCTTGCGATCGAGATGGTCGAGCATTTTTCTCTCACCGAGATATAATCACGCAAACATATCCTGCCAGGGGTCGCCCCTGTCAAAAAACTTGCGAACCTCTCTCGGCTCGTCGGCGCTATTTGCAGCCAAACCCCTCAGGAGAGTTCACATGCGAGTCGGTGTTCCCAAGGAAATCAAGAATCACGAATATCGCGTCGGTTTGACCCCATCGTCGGTCGCCGAACTGCACGCCGCCGGTCACGAGGTCATCGTCGAGACCAAGGCCGGCATGGGCATCGATTTCGAGGACCAGGCCTATATCGACGCCGGCGCGCGGATCGTGCCCGATGCGAAGACCGTGTTCGCCGAGTCGGACATGATCGTGAAGGTCAAGGAGCCGCAGCCCCAGGAAGTGGCGATGCTCGAGCCGCGCCACCTGCTGTTCACCTATCTCCACCTCGCCGCCGACAAGCCGCAGGCCGAGGGCCTGATGAAGTCCGGCGCGACCTGCATCGCCTATGAGACGGTTACAGCGCCGCGCGGCGGTCTGCCCCTTTTGAAACCGATGTCCGAAGTCGCCGGCCGCATGTCGGTCCAGGTCGGCGCGCATTATCTCGAAAAGGAACAAGGCGGCCGCGGCGTCCTGCTCGGCGGCGTGCCCGGCGTGGCGCCGGCCAAGGTCGCGATCCTCGGCGGCGGCGTCTCGGGCGTCAACGCCGCGCAGATGGCGGTCGGCATGCGTGCCGACGTCACCATCTACGACATCAACAACGATCGCCTGGCCGAGCTCGACATGTTCTTCTCGAGCCAAATCAAGACGCAATATGCGTCCAAGTCGGCGATCGCGCAGGCGGTCAGGAACGCGCACCTCGTGATCGGCGCGGTGCTGGTTCCCGGTGCGGCCGCGCCCAAGCTCGTCACGCGCGAGATGGTCAAGACGATGAAGCGCGGATCGGTGCTGGTCGACATCGCGATCGATCAGGGCGGCTGTTTCGAGACCAGCCACGCGACGACGCACGAAGATCCGGTGTTCGAGGTCGACGGCGTGATCCATTATTGCGTCGCCAACATGCCGGGCGCGGTCGCCCGCACCTCGGCCTTCGCGCTCAACAACGCCACCCTGCCCTTCGCGCTCAAGCTCGCCAATCTGGGCGCCGAGGCGGCGATGAAGGCCGATGCGCATCTCGCCAACGGTCTCAACGTCTACAAGGGCAAGATCACGCATCAGGCGGTGGCCGAAGCGCTCGATCTCCCGTTCGAGGCCTGGCGCGCCTGATCAGGCCGAAGGCCCTCTCTGACGATCCGCCCCGCGTTCAGCGTGGGGCGGATTGTTCGCGGGCGATTTCGGCAAGCAGGGCGTCGAGCAAAGCCAGCCGGCGCACGATCTCGTCGCGATAGCTCGCATCCTTGGGGGTCAGATCCAGCGCGTGCTTCCACAGCGGCCGCGCCTTGGCGAATTCTCCGGCGCGAATGTAAGCGAGCCCGAGGAACAAGGGCGGCCCCGGATTCTGCGGCGCCAGCATCATCGCGCGGCGATACGCCAGCAGCGACGCAGGCGACACCACGCCGCGATCGTGCAGCGCGATCACGTTGCCGAGTTCGCTCCACATCGCCGCGTTCTGCGGAGCATAATCGACCCCGCCGGTCAGAGCGCGCGCGGCGAAGTCGGGATCGCCATTGGCCAGTGCGACGTCCGAAATGCCGAAATACATCGATTCGCCACCGAAACGGCCGAAGAAGGTGTCGCGCAGCTTCTTGTACGCGAAGCTCGGCGGCAGCTTGACCGCGTCGGCCGCGACCGGCTGCGCGGCGAGATCCGGCTGACCCTGCCAGGCATAGCCCGCCGCCCCCAGCATCAAGGCGGCCCCGGCCAGCGGCCACAGCGTCCGCGGCAAGCGCAACACGGCGAGCAGCGCCGCCGTCATCAGCCCGATCAGCGCGAGCATGATCCAGCCCATCAGCGCTTCCTCCTGAAGCTCGAGCGCGCGATGACGATTCCGATCGCGAGCAGCACGAAAGGCGCCGCCCAGAGCGGCCAGGTCGCGCCGCCCAATGGCGGGTCATAACTGATATAATCGCCGTAACGCTGGATCAGCCAGCCGCGCACCTGCTCCGGGCTCTCCCCGGCTTTGATCCGCTCGCGGATCAGCGAGCGCATGTTGCCGGCGATGTCGGCATTACTGTCGGAGATCGCCTGGCCCTGGCATTCGACGCAGCGGATCGTCTCCATCAGCGCCTTGGCCTGCGCCTCCTTGGCTGGGTCGCTGAGCTGGGTGTCGGCGAGCGGGGCCTTTTCGGCGAGCGCGGGGGTGATTGCGGCCAACATCAGCCCCAAAGCCATCGTCACCCCGGCCTTGTGGCGGGGTCCATCGCGCCGCAAGCGCAGGCCTTTCGACTTCACGCGACTCGCCCGCCTCTCGTCGAGTGGCGACACAAGGCCGGCATGACGGTTGGAGAGACTCACTTCATCCCCCGCCACGTCTTGAGGATGTCGTCGACCTGATCATCCTGCAGATTGCTGACATATTGCCGTACGATCCGCCCGCGCCCATCGATCAGGAAGGTCTCCGGCACGCCGGACGAGCCCAGGGCGATCTGGACCTGACTGGCCTTGTCGTTGCCGATCCGCTGATAGGGGTCGCCGTTGCGGTCGAGAAACGTCTGTATCGCCTCGGGCGTGTCGTTGATCGCGATACCGTCGATCGGCACGCCGGCGGCTTTCAATTTCATCAATTCCGGCGCCTCGGCGATGCACGGTACGCACCAGCTGGCGAACACGTTGATCAGGCGCGGCTTGCCGCCACCGAAGCTGGAGCGCGCGACGCCCGGCTTGTTCGGCAGCATCGCCGGCAGCGTGAAATCGGGCAGCGGCTTGTCGACCATCGCCGAGCGCACGGTGCGGTCCGCCGGCTTGAACAGCCCGAGCGCGACCAGGCCGAACAGCGCCGCGAACAGCAGGAGCGGCAGCCAGAGCAGCATGCGCCTCACGCCCCTGCCTCCTCATATTCGTCGTAGACGGCCCGCTTGCGACGGCGGATCCGGCCAAGGAACGACAAGGCGCCGCCGAGCCCGATCAATGCCCCGCCCAGCCAGATCAAGGTGACGAACGGCTTCCACCACAAGCGGACCTGCCATCCGCCCTTGCCGTCGGCCTGGCCGAGCACGGTGTAGAGCTGGCCGTCGAGCCGGGTCGCGATCGCGCTTTCGCTGGTCGTTGTCGGCGGGCTGGCGAAGAAGCGCGACTGCGGCGACAGGATGAACGGCTTGCCGTTCTCGCCGCGGCGGATGCTGAGATCGGCGGCGATCGCCGACCAATTGGGCCCGACCACCGGACGTATGCCGGTCATGGTGACCAGATAGGGCCCGACGGCGCGCGTCTCGCCCTGCCGCAGCACCGCCAGGGTTTCCTTGGTGAAGGCGCTGTCGCTCGCCATCCCCGCCAGGCTCACCGCGACACCCAGGTGCGCGACCACCATGCCCCAGGTGAAAAGCGGGGTACGGCGCAAATTGCGTCCCCATAACGGCGCGACGCTGGCCACCGCGAGCCCGGCGGCAAGCACAAGGGCCGCCAGCGGCAACACGCCCGCGCCCCAGGCGAACGGCACCAGCACGATCAGGGCGGCGCAGGATGCCGCGACCGGCCAGGTCATCCGCTTGAGCAATGCCTGCGTCTCGTCGCGCCGCCAGCGCAGCAGCGGCCCGATCGCGACGAACACGACCAGTGCCAGCGCCACCGGCCCCACGGTCTTGTCGAAGAACGGCTTGCCGACCGACAATTGTACGCCCCAGCCCGCCGCCGCGAGCGGATAGAGTGTGCCGATCAGCACGATCCCCAGGATCACCGACAGGAGCAGGTTGTTGACCACCAGCGCGCCTTCGCGGCTGACCAGCGCGAAGGTATTGCCTTGCCGCACGGTGCCGATCCGCGCCGCGAACAGCGCCAGCGCGCCACCGATATAGATTGCCAGCAGCGCCAGCAGGAACGCGCCGCGTTTCGGATCGACGGCAAAGGCGTGCACGCTGGTCAATATGCCCGAGCGGACCAAGAACGTCCCGATCATGCTCATCGAAAAGGCAACCACCGCCAACATGATCGTCCAGGCGCGCAAGCCGTCGCGCGTCGCCAGCACCGACACCGAATGGAGCAAGGCGGTCGCCGCGAGCCAGGGCATCAGGCTGGCATTCTCGACCGGATCCCAGAACCACCAGCCGCCCCAGCCGAGCTCGTAATAGGCCCAATAGCTCCCGGCGGTGATGCCGATCGTCAGGAAAATCCAGGCGCCCAGCACCCAGGGGCGCATCGCGCGGGCAAAGGCCGGTCCGACGTCGCGCGTGACCAGCGCGCCGACCGCGAACGAGAACGCCACCGAGATGCCGACATAGCCGACGTACAAGGTCGGCGGATGGAATGCCAAGCCGGGGTCCTGAAGCA
This sequence comes from Sphingomonas sp., assembly GCF_024508665.1. Taxonomy (GTDB): domain Bacteria; phylum Pseudomonadota; class Alphaproteobacteria; order Sphingomonadales; family Sphingomonadaceae; genus Sphingomonas. The sequence goes on along the minus strand of NZ_JANINP010000007.1, from coordinate 1,042,981 downwards.
GCGGGTTGAGGCCGTTGCCGTCGGGCGGCGACGGAAACAGCCGTGCGAACGGGTTGGAGGCGAACAGCAGGAAGGCGTAGAACCCCATCGCGATGAGTGCCTGCGCTCCGATCGTCGCGTTGAGCGTGCGCGTATCGAGCTGCCGTTCGAAGATCGCCACGGCCGCGCCGGCCAGCCCCAGGATCGTCACCCAGAGCAGCATCGATCCTTCGTGATTCCCCCAGGCGCCGGCGATCTTGTAGATCATCGGCTTGAGCGAATGGCTGTTCTCCGCGACCAGCAGCACCGACATGTCGGACTGGACGAACACCAGGATCAGGCACAGCATCGCCAGCGCCGTCAGCACGCCTTGCGCGATCGCCACCGGACGCACCGCCCGCGCCATCTCCGCTCGACCGCCAAGCACCGCGCTCGATGCGAGCACGAGTTGCAACACCGCCATGACGGCGGCGAGCCACAATGCCGCCAGTCCCCCTTCGGCGATCATTGCTTGAGCGACCTCGTCTCGTGGAGCTTGCCGGCCATTTCTGGCGGCTGGTATTTCTCATCGTGCTTGGCGAGCAGATTGGTCGCGACGAAGCTGCCGTCGGGCTGGAACTGCCCCTCGGCGACGACGCCGGACTTCTCGCGGAACAGATCGGGCGCGATGCCCTTGAAGCTCACCGGCGTGCTGGCGGCGCCGTCGGTCACCACGAAGTCGAGCGTCACGCCGTCGGCGGCGCGCTTGATCGACCCGGCCTCGACCAGGCCGCCGAGCCGTACCGCCTTGCCCAAGGGCAGCCCCTGTTTCTTCACGTCGGACGGCGCGTAGAAGAACGCCGCCTGGTCCTTGAGCCCGGACAAGGCGAGCGCGCTTGCCCCGGCGATCGCCAGGATCGCCAGCCCCGCGAGCCATAGTCGCTGATGCTTCGGCTTCACTTGCGCTCGCGCTCCACGGCGCGCATCGCGGCATAGCTCCAGCCGATCAGCGCGATCGTCGCGCCGAGCGTCAGGCCGTAAGCCGCCGCCACGAACAGCCACTGGTTCATGCCGCCATCCTCCGCATCCTCGCCTCGCGCCGTTCGCGCGCCAGCATCGCGCGCATCCGCATCAATACGATGCCGGCGAACAGGAAAGTGAAGCCAGCGAGCGTGAACCACAGCGGCCACAGCATCGAGGAGTCGATCGTCGAGTTGGTCAGCCCGATGCTTTCGCCCTGATGGAGGGTATTCCACCACACCACCGAATAGCGAATGATCGGCAGCAGCACCGTGCCCGCGATGCCATAGATCGCCGGCAGCCGCCCGTCCCCGCCACGATCGGCGTCTGCGCGCGCCAGCGCCATATAAGCGAGATAGACGAAGAACAGCAGCAACATGCTGGTCAGCCGGCCGTCCCACTCCCACCAGGTACCCCAGGTCGGCCGCCCCCAGATCGATCCGGTGGCGAGGCACAGGAACGCGAACACCGCGCCGGGCAAGGCGATCGCACGCGCGGCGATACGCGCCAAAGGATGCCGCCAGACGAGATAGGATAGGCTGGCGATCGCGATCCCGCTCCAACCGCCCATCCCCAACCAGGCGGTCGGCACGTGGATGTACAGGATCCGCACGCTGTCGCCCTGCAGATAATCGGGCGGCGTCTGGGTGAGTCCGGCCCAGCAGCCGAACAGCGTCAACACCGCGCCCACCAGCAGGAGGGCCGGCGTCAGCGGACGTGCCAGGCGCAGGAAACGCGCGGGATTGGCGAGGGCGTGAAGACTAGCCACGGCTGACGGCCCTACGCAAAGTTCGACCGACAGTCACCCCGTCCATCTACTTATATCGACCCGAAACGAGCGGCGGTAACGACGCTGCGCTTGGCTTGCGCGCCTCAGCCCCGCCCGATCAGTCGCCGGGCAATCGCATCCGCGACGTCCGATGCCGGTTCGCCCGTACGGTCGCTTTCGTCCCACACTTCGACCAGGCGCTCGGGAATCCGCGCGATCCGCGCCTCGACCTCGGCGCGGTCGCCCTGGCCGAGATATTCCAGGCCGACATTGATGATGCCGCCGGCGTTGATCACGTAATCGGGCGCGTAGAGAATGCCGCGCGCATGGAGTCGCGAGCCGTCCTCGCGCGTCGCGAGCTGGTTGTTGGCGCCGCCCGCGATCACCTTGGTGTTGAGCGCCGCGATCGTCTCGGCGGTCAGGATCGCGCCGAGCGCGTTGGGGCTGACGATGTCGGCTTCGAGCGTGAGGATCTCTTCGGTCGGCACGGTCGCGGCGCCCAGTTCGGCCGCCAGCGCCTTCGCCTTGTCGATGTTGACGTCGGCCAGCGTCAGCTTGGCCCCGTCGGCGGCGAGCAGCCGCGCGAGACCGCCGCCCACGCTGCCCACGCCCTGGATCGCGACATGCACGCCCGCCATCGAATCGACGCCGAGGCCACGCTTCGCCGCCGCCTTGACGCCCTGATAGACGCCGCTCGACGTGAACGGGCCCGGATCGCCGCCCGCGCCGCCGGCGGCCACCGGCAGGCCGGAGACGTGCTTGGTCCGCGTCGCGATGATTTTCATGCTCGCTTCGGACATGCCGACATCCTCGGCCGTCACGTAGCGCCCGCCGAGCGACTCGACCGCGGCGCCGAACGCCTCGAGCTGGGCCTGGCTGATCACCTCGCCCGGCTTCGACGCCAGTACGACGCCCTTGCCGCCGCCCAGCGGAAGTCCGGCCATGGCATTCTTGTAGCTCATCCCGCGCGAAAGCCTGAGCGCGTCGGTGATGGCGCGATTGGCATCGGCATAATGCCAGAATCGCACGCCGCCCGCCGCCGGGCCGAGATGAGTCGAATGCACCGCGATGATCGCGGTCAGCCCCGCTGCGGGGTCGCGGAACAGATGGACGCCCTCATGGTCGTCGAAATCGGGGAGGTCCCAAACGGATGTCATGCTCGCTCCGGCCCGGCAAAGAAAATTACTAAGCCGCGTAATATTGTTTTAGAGCGGCAATGGCCAGCCCGAATGTGCCGGGAGCGCCAAAATGGCTGGGATGATGGGGCGACCGACGGGACTTGAACCCGCAACTTCCGGCATCACAAGCCGGCGCTCTAACCAATTGAACTACGGTCGCCGTGAACGCGCGCCCCTAGCGGCACCGACCGGTGCAGGTCAAGGCTGACGACGCGGGATGATTTGATTACGATCGGCTTCATGTCGTCCGCACATGCCCCGGCTCCGGTCAATCTCGGCTCGGGCCATCCCTCCGAACCCGTAATCGCGCATATCATGACGCAGCCCGGCGTTCAGCGCACGCCGAGCCCCAAGCTCACTTTGTTCCAACGGCGCGGCTTCATCGCTTCCGACCTGTGCGAGGCGCTGATGGCGTTGATCGACGCGCAACGGCGACCGTCGACCGTGTCGGATTATAATGGCGACGCTGCCTTTAGAACGAGCGAAACCTGCGACCTCGATGCGGCGATTCCCGTCGTCGCCGAACTGGAGCGGTTGATCACCCGATTCGTCGGCCTCGACCCGGCGCATGGCGAACCCATCCAGGGCCAGCGTTATGCGGTGGGTCAGGAGTTCAAGGCGCACACGGACTATTTCGAGCCCGGCGGCATCGACTTCGACACCTATACGTCGGTCGCGGGCAACCGCACCTGGACGGCGATGATCTATCTGAACGAGCCGGAAGCCGGCGGCGCCACGCGGTTCAAGGCGATCGACAAGATCGTCCAGCCCGAAACCGGCAAATTGCTCTGCTGGAACAATCTGCGTCCCGACGGCAGCCCCAATCCGAGCACCATCCATCAGGGCATGAAAGTCCGCGCCGGCACGAAGTACGTCATTACCAAGTGGTTCAGGGAACGCCCCTGGGGCTGGGAGTAAGGGCCTGCGGGGCCGATTGTCACAAGACTTTCATCGAACCGCCACGGCTGAGTCACGCAAGTGCAACTGCGCCGACGCAATCCACTCATAGGGGCCAACGCGACGACGTGGCGGGCGGGAATCACCGACTCGCAGAACGATCGTCGCGAACGGACGGACGGCAACCAGCCGCCGCCTTACCCAGTGGAGCTATTTAAATGGGGATCTCGACCTTGCGGAGCACGCTGCTGGCCAGCGCGCTGATCGCGGTTACCGCCAGCCCGGCTTTCGCCGCCGAAGACCCGAAGGCACCGGCCGCAACGCCCGCCGCCGCGCCGCAGGACGCCGCCCCGGCGCCTGCTGACCAGGCCGCCAACAATGACGGCCTGGCCGACATCGTCGTCACCGCGACGAAGCGCGCGACCAACCTTCAGAAGACGCCGATCTCGATCAGCGTGCTCGACAGCCAAGCCCTGACCGAGCGCCACGTTCTCAGCCTGTTCAACCTCGCCGACGGCTCGGTGCCGTCGCTGCGCGTCGCCACGTTCGAAGCGCGCCAGTCGGCGCTGACCATCGGCATCCGCGGCATCGTCCCCTACGACCAGAACCAGACTGCCCGTGACGGCGGCGTCAGCGTCTATATCGACGGCGTAGCGCTCGGAAAAACCCAGGGCCTGAACGCCGCCCTGTTCGACATCGAGCGGATCGAGGTGCTCAAGGGCCCGCAGGGGACGTTGTTCGGCCGTAATACCGAAGGCGGCGCGCTCTCGCTGGTGACCAAGGCCCCGACCGGCGAGCTCGGCGGGCGCATCGAGGGCGGCGTGGGCAATTATGGCAGCCGCACCGGTGAGATCCATCTCGACCTGCCGGCATTCTACAATATCGCGATCAAGCTCGACGGCGTCTATCAGCACCAGGATCCGACCGTGAAGGATCCGCTCGCGGGTTCGACCGGCTGGAACTTCTACGACCGCAAGGGCGGCCGCGCGGCGGCCCGCTGGACCCCGTTCGAAGGCTTCACGGCGGACTTCGCCTATGACTATGCCAAGGACGAGAATACGCCGAACTACAGCCAGTTGCTGAGCTACAACCCGAACCACTATCCGGTCGGCGTCTACGTCAACACCGCCGCCGCGGGTGCGGCGCCGGTCTACACGCTGATGACTTCCGCCACCGGCGGCGTCGCTTGCGGCGGCACGATCGCGGCCGGTTCGACCAAGCCAATTTGCATTGCGCCGCTCGCGCCGCAGGAAAAGGTTCGCCCGGATCGGCAGGCAGTGGCCGATATCGGCGTACCGCAGCAACCGAGCGTCGACATCACTCACGGTGTCTCGGCCAATCTGAAGTATGCAGTGGCACCGTGGCTCGAGCTGCGCTCGATCACCGCGTGGCGCGGCGTTTCGACCGACCAATGGGACAATTCGGGCGGCGCGGCGCGCAGCACTTTCGCTCCGAACGCGAATTTCAGCCGCTACAGCCTGTCGTTCCTGCGCCAGCACCAGTTCAGCCAGGAATTCCAGGCGGTCGGCAGTTCGAACGGCTTCGACTATGTCGTCGGCGCCTATTATTTCACCGAGCATGCGACGGAATACGCCGCCACGCCGCTCAGCAATCTGTGGAACGTGGACGGCACGGGCAACACTATTCGCAGCCCGATCACTCCCGGCACCATCACCTCGGCGAATTCGGGCTATCAGCCCTATGACCCCTCGTGCATCAACACGCTGGCGGCGACCGTGCCGCAATTCGCGAACAGCTGCCAATTCATCACCCGCGCCAGCGAAGCGTACGATCACAATTACTCGGTGTTCGGCAATCTGACCTACACACCCGAAGGCGCGAGCTTCCTGCACTTCACCGCCGGCGGCCGCTGGACCAAGGACAAGCGCCGTGGGCAACTCTACGTCGTCAACAACAAGTCCAACCTGGCGAATCCGGGCGTTACGACGGTCGCCTCGCCGTTCACTTTTTCGAACAGCATCAGCCGCTTCGACCCGATGTTCAACATCGCGTTCGATGCGAGCAAGGACATTCACTTCTACGCCAAATACTCGACCGGTTTCCGCGCCGGTGGTGCCAACGACCGGTCGCAGAGCTTCAACGCCTTCGGTCCGGAAGCGGTGAAGTCGTATGAAATCGGCGCCAAGATGGAGTTCCTCGACCGCCGCGTTCGTCTGAACCTGGCCGGGTACATCATGGATCGAACCAATACACAGTTCGACTTCGACCTTTACGACACCAACGCGCAAAGCCCGACCAACGGGTCGCACATCGAGCAGACCCAGAATGCCGGCAACAGCAAGATCCGCGGCATCGAAGCCGATCTGACGGTCCGGCCGGTTGCCGGGCTGACGCTCGCCGCCTCCTATGCCTATACCTATTGGAAGGCGCCGAGCGCGGTGAATTCGATCACCGGCGGCCTGCCGCAGCAGCTCTACATCGTCTACACGCCGAAGAATGCCGCATCGGGCTCGATCGATTACTCGATCCCGATCGGCAAGGGCGACACGGCGGTCAGCCTGCACCTCGACGCCAATTATGCGAGCAGCCAGTACAGCTTCCAGCTTGAACCGACGAAGACCGATCCGAGCTTCGTCGTCAATGGCCGCCTTGCGCTGACCGACATCGCCATCAATGCGAGCAACAAGGTCACGCTCTCCGTGTGGGCGCGCAACCTGCTCGACCATACCTATGTCTATCGTCGCTCGGCAGCGAACTCGTCGCCGGTCCTCAATTACAACGGGACCACGCTGGTTTCGACCAACTATGGCGGCATCCTGGGCGACTACGGCAATTTCAATTCGCCGCGGACCTGGGGCTTCGAGCTCAGCGCGAAGTTCTGATCCCCGGATCAGGATAAAAGGGGAAAGGCGGCTTCCGAAAGGAGGCCGCCTTTTTTGTGCGGTTCCGAAACGCCCGATCGTCGATGGGCCGCCATTTTCTCGGCTTCTGCCCCGCCCAAGGTCGAAACACGCACCCCGGCCATCTTTTGCCTTCCCCGCACCCGTTAATTCCACTATCGTGGAAATATGGAAATCAAGATTGCCGTCACAGCCCTCTCCGCACTCGCGCATCAAGGCCGTTTGTCCGTGTTCCGTATGCTGGTGCAGGCGGGTCACGAGGGCATTCCAGCCGGTGAGATCGCGCGCCGGTTGGACGTGCCGGCAAACACGCTTTCGGCCAATCTCACCATCCTCGGCCATGCCGGGCTGGTCGACAGCCGCCGCGAGGGGCGATCGATCATCTACTCGGCGCGATACGAGACGATGACCGCCCTGCTCGAATATCTGATGGAGGATTGTTGCGGCGGATCGCCCGAAATCTGCGCGTCGCTGGCGGACGTGGCGCTGCGTGGGCGCTGCGGCGCGGGAGGCGCCGCGTGACCGACATCATCATCTATCACAATCCAGATTGCGGCACATCGCGCAACACGCTGGCGATGATCCGCAATGCCGGCATCGAGCCGCACGTCATCGAATATCTCAAGACCCCGCCCTCGCGTGCGATGCTGTCGCAGCTGATCGAGCGTGCGGGACTGATGCCCCGCCAAATTTTGCGCGAGAAGGGCACGCCTTATGCGGAGCTCGGACTTAGCGAAGCGAGCCTGTCGGATGAAGCGCTGGTCGACGCGATGATGGCCCATCCGATCCTGATCAACCGTCCGCTGGTGGTGTCGCCGCTTGGCGTGCGGCTGTGCAGGCCGTCCGAAGTCGTTCTCGATATCCTGCCGACGCCGCAGCGGGGGGCCTTTGCCAAGGAGGACGGCGAGCAGGTCGTCGATAAGCACGGCCGGCGCGCGAATCCATGAGCGAAACGACCATGGCGACCGCTTCCCCAGCACCGAGCGCACGGCCCGGCATCGGCTTCTTCGAACGCTATCTCAGCGTCTGGGTGGCGCTGTGCATCCTTGTCGGCATCGCGCTCGGCTATGCCCTTCCCGGCCTGTTCGGCACGATTGCCGCGATGGAAGTGGCCAAGGTCAATCTGGTCGTCGCCGTCCTCATCTGGCTGATGATCATCCCGATGCTGCTCAAGATCGACTTCGGCTCGCTGGGCTCGGTTCGGCGGCACTGGAAAGGCGTCGGGGTCACCTTGTTCATCAATTGGGCAGTGAAGCCCTTTTCGATGGCGGCGCTTGGGACGGTGTTTCTCGGCTGGCTGTTCGCGCCCCTGCTCCCGGCCGGCGCGATCCCGTCCTACATCGCCGGACTGATCCTGCTGGCGGCCGCGCCCTGCACCGCAATGGTGTTCGTCTGGTCCAACCTGTGCGACGGCGAGCCCAATTACACGCTCAGCCAGGTCGCGTTGAACGACGTGCTGATGGTGTTCCTGTTCGCGCCCTTGGTCGCGTTGCTGCTCGGCGTCGCCTCGGTCAGCGTGCCGTGGAATACGCTGTTGCTGTCGGTAATCCTCTATATCGTCGTCCCGGTCATCGTGGCGCAGGTGATTCGCCGCGCATTGCTGGCCTCTGGCGGACAGGCAGCGCTCGACCGATTCCTCAAGGCGATCGGCCCGGTGTCCTTGTCGGCATTGCTGGCGACGCTTGTGCTGCTGTTTGGCTTCCAGGGGCAGCAGATCCTCGCCCAGCCGCTGGTCATTGCGCTGATCGCGGTGCCGATCCTGATCCAGGTCTATCTGAACGCCGGTCTGGCCTATTGGCTATCGCGCCAATTCGGCGTCGCGTGGTGCGTTGCCGCACCGGCAGCGCTGATCGGCGCGTCCAATTTCTTCGAGCTGGCGGTGGCTGCCGCGATTTCGCTGTTCGGCCTCACATCCGGTGCCGCCCTGGCGACCGTCGTCGGCGTGCTGGTCGAAGTTCCGGTCATGCTCTCGGTGGTTGCGATCGTGAAGCGGACCCGCACCTGGTACGAAGCGAGCTCGGCATGACGATCAACCGCGTTCGCCCGCTCCCCGAGCCCGATCTTCTCCCGGCGCTCGATCAGCGTTTCGCTCATCGGCGTCCCGCCGTCGGACTCGGCCCCGACGAGCCTGCCCCGCGCATCCTGCTGCTCTACGGGTCGCTGCGCGAGCGTTCCTTTTCCAGGCTGGCCACCGAAGAAGCGGCACGCCTGTTGCGATTCTTCGGCGCCGAGACGCGGATATTCGATCCTTCCGATCTCCCGCTGCCTGATCAAATACCCGGCGACGATCATCCCGCAGTCAACGAGCTACGCGAATTGTCGCTATGGTCGGAAGGTCATGTCTGGTGCAGCCCCGAACGGCACGGCCAGATCACCGGCATCATGAAGGCGCAGATCGACCACCTGCCGCTCGAGTCGAAGGGCATGCGTCCCACTCAGGGGCGCACCCTCGCGGTGATGCAGGTCTCCGGCGGATCGCAATCGTTCAACGCGGTCAACACGATGCGGTTATTGGGACGATGGATGCGGATGTACACCATCCCCAACCAATCCTCGGTCGCTATGGCCTATAAGGAATTTGACGAAGCGGGCAGGATGAGGCCCTCCAGCTATTACGATCGCATCGTCGACGTGATGGAGGAACTGGTCCGCTTCACGATCTTGCTGCGTCCGCACACGGCGCAGTTGGTCGATCGCTACTCGGAACGTAAGGCCGCGGGCACTACGGTCGACCCTGTCGCCGAGATTTGATCGGCGACACCGAAAAAGGGACCCGCAGGGCCGCTCTTCCGACCAATCGCCGAAAGCGATGGTGGGCGCGACAGGGATTGAACCTGTGACCCCACCCGTGTGAAGGGTGTGCTCTACCGCTGAGCTACGCGCCCGATCGCGAGCCGATCCCGGCATCGCAAAAGGAAGGGGGCGACGTTTAGCGCCGCCCCGTTGTCATCGCCTTAAGACGATCCCCGTGATCTTGTCCAGCCCCCGAAAGGGCCGGTCGGCGATCAGTTGACCGAATCCTTCAGACCCTTGCCGGCCTTGAACTTGGGCTGGGTCGACGCCTTGATCGTCATCGGCTCGCCGGTGCGGGGATTGCGGCCGGTCGACGCCTTGCGCTTCGAAACCGAGAAAGTGCCGAAACCGACCAGGCGAACCTCGTCGCCCTTCTTGAGCGCGCCCCCGATCACGTCGAAAACGGCTTCCACGGCCTTGCTGGCATCGCCTTTGCTGAGGCCTGCCGTGTCGGCAACGGCGCTGATCAGCTCCTGCTTGTTCATCGTCCTCGAAACCCCCGTTTAGAGTGCGTTACACGTTTGCTACTGGAATAAGACTCGCGGCCCGAGGCCGGGCGCGCAGTAACGCCGCTCCGGGGGAACGAGTCAAAACAAATCCGCCCCAAACCCGACCGTAACGATCGAATTTGCGGCGGATGGTTTCGTCGCGTCCCGTTTCAGCACGAGTCACTTGGTTTCAGCAGAGCTGAAACTGTTGCGGTGCCGGCCCGCTCCCCCGCCCGGCCACCCAACAGGATATTCTATGGGTGGCCGGGCGGGGGAGCGGGCGGAGCAGCCCCAAGGTTCCGGCGATGCGCAGCATCGTTGGAATGGCTGCGGAGGGCGGCACCGTCTAAGCGTAGCTGCAAACGCTTAATGCGGCAGCTCGCTTGCCGGGGCGATGTTCGCCGGCGGTTGCGCCGCCAGCTCGTCGGCCTCGGTCCAGTCGATCGCCTCGAGCGGCTCGGTCAACGCGAGCCGCAGGACCTCGTCGACATGCTCGACCGGGATGATCTTGAGCCCCTGGCGGATATTGGCCGGGATCTCGACGAGATCCTTCTCATTATCCTTGGGGATCAGCACCGTCTCGATACCCCCACGAAGGGCGGCGAGCAGCTTTTCCTTGAGACCGCCGATCGGCAGCACGCGACCACGCAGGGTAACCTCGCCGGTCATCGCAACTTCCCGCCGCACCGGCACGCCGGTCAACGTCGAGACGATCGAGGTGACGAGGCCGATGCCCGCCGACGGTCCGTCCTTGGGCACGGCGCCTTCGGGCAAGTGGACATGGATGTCCTTGCGCGCGAACAGGCTCGGCTTGATGCCATAGGACGGCGCGCGCGCCTGGACGAAGCTCATCGCCGCCTGGACGCTCTCCTTCATCACGTCGCCGAGCTTGCCGGTCGTCTTGACCATGCCCTTGCCCGGCACCGTGACGCTCTCGATCGTCAGCAACTCGCCGCCGACCTCGGTCCAGGCCAGCCCGGTGACCGCGCCGATCTGATGCTCCTTCTCGCTGAGCCCGTGGCGGTATTTCTGCACGCCGGCGAACTCGTGGAGGTTCTCGGGCGTGATCGTCACGCTCTCGGCCTTGCCTTCCAGGATCTGGCGCAACGCCTTGCGGACCAGCTTGGCGATCTCGCGCTCGAGCGTGCGGACGCCGGCTTCACGGGTATAATGCTGGATCAGCGCGCGCAGGCCTTCGTTGGTCAGCGTGAATTCACCTTCCTTCAGCCCGTGCGCCTCGACCTGCTTGGCGATCAGATGCCGCTCGGCGATCTCGACCTTCTCGTCCTCGGTATAGCCCTCGAGCCGGATGATCTCCATGCGGTCGAGCAGCGGCTGCGGCAGGTTGAGCGTGTTCGCCGTGGTCACGAACATCACGTCGGACAGATCGATGTCGATCTCGAGATAATGGTCGTTGAACTTGCTGTTCTGCTCCGGGTCGAGCACCTCGAGCAGCGCCGAGGCGGGATCGCCGCGGAAGTCCTGGCCGAGCTTGTCGATCTCGTCGAGCAGGAACAGCGGGTTCGACGTCCCCGCCTTCTTCAGGTTCGAGACGATCTTGCCCGGCAACGAGCCGATATAGGTCCGGCGGTGGCCGCGAATCTCGGCCTCGTCGCGCACGCCGCCCAGCGACTGGCGGATGAACTCGCGCCCGGTCGCCTTGGCGATCGACTTGCCGAGCGAGGTCTTGCCGACGCCGGGAGGGCCGACGAGGCACAGGATCGGCCCCTTCAGCTTGTTGGTGCGCGCCTGGACCGCGAGATATTCAACGATCCGGTCCTTGACCTTCTCCAGCGCATAATGGTCCTCGTCGAGCACCGCCTGCGCCGCCGCGATATCCTTCTTGAGCTTGGACTTCTTGCCCCAGGGCAGGCCGAGCAGGACGTCGAGATAGTTGCGCACGACGGTCGCTTCGGCCGACATCGGCGCCATCGTCTTCAACTTCTTGAGCTCGGCAGTCGCCTTGGTGCGCGCTTCCTTCGACAGCTTGAGCGTGGCGATCTTCTGGGTCAGCTCGGCGATCTCGTCGCCGTCGCCTTCCTCGGCTTCGTTGCCCAGTTCGCGCTGAATCGCCTTCAGCTGCTCGTTGAGATAATATTCGCGCTGGGTCTTCTCCATCTGGCGCTTGACCCGCGACTTGATCTTCTTCTCGACCTGCAACACGCCGAGTTCGCCTTCCATGAAGGCATAGACCATCTCGAGCCGCTTCGACTGGTCGAGCTCGACCAGCAACGCCTGCTTCTCGGCGACCTTGATCGCGATATTGCCGGCGATCGAATCGGCCAGCCGCGACGGTTCCTCGATCTCGCCCAGCTGCACCGCGGTCTCCGCCGGCAGCTTGCGATTGAGCTTGGAATAGGATTCGAACTGTTCGACCACCGAGCGCATCAGCGCCTGGATCTCGACGCCCGTCACGGCCTCTTCGTCGATCCGCTCGATCTCGGCGGTGAGATGGTCGCCGGTGCCGGACAAGGTCTTCAAGGTGGCGCGCGCCTTACCCTCGACCAACACGCGGACCGTGCCGTCGGGAAGCTTCAACAACTGCAGGATCGTCGCGACGACGCCCATGTCGTACAGGTCGTCGCGCTGCGGGTCGTCCTGCGCGGGGTCGAGCTGCGCGACCAGGAAAATCTCCTTGTCGGCCGCCATCGCGCTTTCCAGCGCGGCAACCGACTTGTCGCGGCCGACGAACAACGGCACGATCATATGGGGAAACACCACGATGTCGCGCAGCGGCAATACGGGGAAGGATTGGGTAGTCATGGATACTCCGGGGGCGCCCAACCGGGGCGCTTTTGTCTTTCTATATGGGAAGCGTGAGCGTTCCATCAATCTCCCAGGCCTTTTCGCGGCCGGATTGGTGGGGATAAGCCTGATCGCCGCCGCCACCGCCGGCGCGGCCAGCCTGCCCAAGAAAGGCGAGCCGCCGCTGACCGCGCAGACCCAGCGATCGGGTGGGCCGGTCGATCCCGACCAGGCGAAAATGCAGTTCGACAGCGCCGATCTGTCGTTCGAGGTGCTGCCGGAAACCGAGCAACTCAAGGCGGTTGCGGTGGAAAGTTTCACGCCCAAGGCGCCGGCCGACAAATTGGTGATCGATCTCGACAAGAACCTGGGACCGAGCGCGATCGCGATCGACGGGAAAAAGCTGGCCGCGAGCGACTGGAGCAATCCTGATGGGCGCCTGACGATCAAGCTCCCACGGACCTATGCCGCGGGCGAACGCGTCACGGCGACGATTTCCTATGGCGGCGTGCCGCATGTCGCGGTCAACGCGCCGTGGGACGATGGCGTGGTCTGGTCGAAGACCAAGGACGGCCGGCTGTGGTTCGCCACCACGAGCGAAGGCTATGGCTGCGACATATTGTGGCCGTGCTTCGACTTTCCGGAAGGCGAGCCTGGCAAGGTCGCGCTGCACATCACCGTTCCCAAGGGGCTCAAGGCCCCGTCCAACGGCGTGTTCAAGGGCATCGACACCGGGGCCGACGGCCGCGAGACGTGGAACTGGGAAATCAAGCATCCCAACACCTATGCGATCGCGCTCAACGTGGCGCCCTACGAGGTCATTTCGGGCGAGTACAAGAGCCGCTTCGGCAACACCATTCCGATGTTCTACTGGTATCTGCCGGGCGAAGAGGACCAGGCGAAGAAGCTGTTCGCCGAATTCGCGCCGACGCTCGATTTCTTCGAAAGCAATGTCGGCCCCTACCCGTTCGGCGACGAGAAGGTCGGCGTGGTCGAAACGCCGCATCTCGGCATGGAGCATCAGACGATCAACGCGTACGGCAACGCCTACAAAAAGGCGCCGGAAGGCTTCGACTGGCTGTTCCAGCACGAATTCAGCCATGAGTGGTTCGGCAACCAGGTGACTGCCGCCAATTGGGACGATTACTGGATCCACGAAGGCTATGGCGAATATATGCAGCCCGCCTATGGCCTGTGGCGCGAAGGCTACGCCCGCTATGCGACGATGATGGACGATCAGCGCAACAAGATCGTCGACGCCGTGCCGATCACGCGCGGCCGCTGGATCACCGAGGAGGAGGTGTACGAGCCGAGCAAGGGCGGCCCCGGCGGCGATATCTATTACAAGGGCGCGTGGATGCTCCACACCCTGCGCTGGCTGATCGGCGACAAGGCATTCTGGGACGTCACGCGCCTTGAAGTCTATGGCCGCCCCGATCCCAAACCCGGCAATTTCACGCCGCGCTTCGGCTCGACCCGGGAATATGAAGACAATGTCCGCAAGGTCACCGGCAAGAATCTAGACTGGTTCTTCGACATCTATCTGCGCAAGGCCGACCTGCCCGAACTTGTCGAGGCGCGGAGCGACGACAAGCTCAACCTGTTCTGGCTGACGCCCGACAAGCTCCCCTTCCCGATGCCGATCGAAGTGCTGGTCGACGACCGGCTGATGAAGGTCGACATGCCCGACGGCACCGCGACGATCGACGTGTCAGCGGGCGCCCATGTCGTGGTCGATCCCTATGCGCGCGTGCTCAAAAGGTCGCGCGCGGTCGAGGATTATCAGGCAGGCTTGCGAAAACGCCAATAAGTGTATTGCGCACCTAATACGCTTCGAGCATAATGCGGGCGATGCAGCACGCTTTCCCGAACGACGCCGTCGCCCTGCCCGGCCTCGCCGCGATCATGGTCGGTTTCCTGGCCTTTTTCGTCGCATTGATGGCGGCACGGCATCGCGCGGCAAAAGCCGGGACCGCCCCCTTGTCGCAGCGCGCCTCGATCACCTGGCTCTGGATCGTGGTCCAGGGGATCGGCATCGGCATTGTGGGCTTTGGCCCGGTGCAGGTCGAGCTCGATCCGTTATCCGCCATGGCGATCGTCGAGGCCGTGGTCGTATTGGCGCTGATGCTCGGCGCGGTGTGGCTGTTCGACGCCTCGTCCTATGCGATGGGCAAGAATTGGGCATTGGTCGCGCGGACGCGCGCCGATCACACTTTGGTCCAGTCGGGGCCTTTCGCGGTCGTCCGTAATCCGATCTATGTCGCGCTGTTCGGTTTCATGATCGCGATGGCGATCGCGTTCGGCCACACGCGCAACCTGATCGTCGGCATACCGCTTTATGCGCTCGGCACCTGGATGCGGGTCGCGCACGAGGAGCGCCTGCTCAGGGCGCAATTCGGCGCGGCGTATGACGATTATGCGGCGCGGGTGAAACGGTTCGTGCCGGGAGTTTTTTGAACGCGTCGTCAAACCGTCATCCCCGCGCAAGCGGGGACCCAGCTCCAAAACCCTCCCCCATACAGCCGGTCGTATCTGGGGCTCCTGCCGGAGATGGGTCCCCGCTTGCGCGGGGATGACGGCAGGATGCGCGATGCGCCTTATGGCCTCGGATTCAGCATCGACCAAAAATGCGGCCCACCTTTGGGCACATCCCATTCGTCGATCACCTCGAACCCCAGCGACTGGTAGAGGCTGACATTGCGCGGGGTCGCGGTCTCGAGGAACGCCGGCACACCGTCCTCGCGCGCCTTGGCGAGCCCCTGACGGATCGACGCCGAGCCCAGGCCCCTGCCCTGGTGCGCGGGATCGACCCCGGCAATATGCAGATACCAATAGGTCCCCGAAGGATGATGCGCGTCGATCGCATCGCCCACACGCATCGCGCGCGCCAGCGACGACCCGAACGCGCCGATCAACGGGAATAATTGCTTGAGCATCTCGAGCTTGCCGATCTCGGCCTGTCCCGGGCGGCGCCACAAGGTCGCCGCCTCGCCGCTCCCGGTGACGAGCGGCATGCCGCCCGCATCCTCGTCGAAGATCAGCCGGAACATGCGCGGCAGCCGCTTCACGCGATCGGCGCGGTCTGGAAAGATGTACGAGGTCGCCGGGTCATCGGCGAAGGCGCGCGCGAGCGTCACGGCGACGGCGTCACGATCCGCCCGGGTCGCGACTCGGATCATGCCGCCTTGCACCCGTCGGGTTTGAACACCCGCTTGGTCGACGCTGGATAGCGTGCGAGCATCGCCGCCGGACGGATCGGCCGGGCCGCGAAGTTACCGCCGCAATTGGGACAGGCGCCACCGAGCACGCCTTCGGCGCAATCCGCGCAAAAAGTGCATTCGAACGTGCAGATGCGTGCGTCGGGGCTGTCGGGCGGCAAGTCGTGGCCGCAGCATTCGCAATTCGGTCTCAGTTCGAGCATCGCCCCCTCCAACGAAAACGGGCGCCGGTCGAAACGATCGGCGCCCGTATCTTATATCACCATCGGAAATCCGGATCAGGCGGCGTCGCCAGCCTTTTCCTTTTCCTTCTTGGCATAGACGCGGATCGGGTCCTTGCGGCCCTCGACCACGTCCTTGTCGATCATCACTTCGTCTACGCCGTCCATGCCGGGCAGGTCGAACATCGTGTCGAGGAGAATGCCCTCCAGGATCGAACGCAGACCCCGCGCGCCGGTCTTGCGATCGATCGCCTTGCGCGCGACCGTCGACAGCGCGTCGTCGGTGAAGCCGAGCTTCACGTCCTCCATGTCGAACAGCTTCTGATACTGTTTGACCAAGGCGTTTTTCGGCTCGGCCAGGATCTTGACCAGGGCCACCTCGTCGAGGTCCTCGAGCGTCGCGATCACCGGCAGGCGGCCGACGAATTCGGGGATCAGGCCGAACTTCAGCAGATCCTCGGGCTCGACCGATTTCAGCACTTCGCCGGTGCGGCGCTCGTCGGGCGCGGCGACATGCGCGCCGAACCCGATCGACTTGCCCTGCAGGCGGTCGCCGATGATCTTCTCGAGTCCCGAGAAGGCGCCGCCGCAGATGAACAGGATGTTGGTCGTGTCGACCTGGAGGAATTCCTGCTGCGGATGCTTGCGGCCGCCCTGCGGCGGGACGCTCGCGGTCGTGCCTTCCATCAGCTTGAGCAGCGCCTGCTGCACGCCTTCGCCCGACACGTCGCGGGTGATCGAGGGATTCTCCGCCTTGCGGCTGATCTTGTCGATCTCGTCGATATAGACGATGCCGCGCTGCGCCCGCTCGACATTATAGTCGGAGGCCTGGAGCAGCTTGAGGATGATGTTCTCGACATCCTCGCCGACATAGCCGGCCTCCGTCAGCGTCGTCGCATCGGCCATGGTGAACGGCACGTCGAGGATGCGCGCCAGCGTCTGGGCGAGCAACGTCTTGCCGCACCCGGTCGGGCCGACCAGCAGGATGTTCGACTTGGCGAGCTCGACATCGGCGCCCTTGGCGCCGTGGTTGAGCCGCTTGTAATGGTTGTGCACCGCGACCGAGAGCACGCGCTTGGCCTGCTTCTGGCCGATCACATAATCGTCGAGCACGTCGCAGATTTCCTGCGGCGTGGGGACGCCACCGTCCTTCTTGGAGACCAATGCCGACTTGGTTTCCTCACGGATGATGTCGTTGCAGAGCTCCACGCACTCGTCGCAGATAAACACGGTCGGGCCGGCGATGAGCTTCCTCACTTCGTGCTGCGATTTCCCGCAGAACGAGCAATAAAGCGTACTCTTCGAATCGCCGCCATCTAACTTTGGCATTCAATCACCTCGTCACGCGCGGATACGGGCGCGTACCGTTTTCGGGCGAGCATGTTAGCGCACCACCGTAAACCCACAATAAAAATCACGTCGCCTTAACCGCGTTATCGCGATAGCGGGACGGATCGCCGCATTTCGTCGACCGCGTCCTTGGCATCTTTCAGTCCCGATCCAGTCGCTTCGCGGACCAATTTGATCGCGTTGATTACCTGATCGTTGGCCAGCAACCGTTCGACCTCTACCCGCGTTTCGCCGGATAATTCCAGCTTTTGTCCGGCCAGGACCGCCACCGGCTGCTCGCGCGGCCGTGGCGGCGCGATCAAATCGTCCGATCGACCGCGCCGCGGCAACGCCATCCCCAGCAAGACCAGAAAGACCAGTCCCGCAAGGATCAGCAGGGGCAGCGGAACGAACATTCCCCCGCCCCTGCCGCAACCTCAAGCCGCCTGCGCCTGATCGTCGGCCGGCGCCGGACGCTTGTCGAACACTTCGTCGACGAGACCGAAAGCCTTGGCCTCCTCGGCCTCGAGGAAATTGTCGCGGTCCATCGAGCGCTCGATCACGTCAATCGGCTGGCCGGTATATTTCGAATAGAGATCGTTCATCCGCTGGCGAATGCGCAGAATCTCCTTGGCCTGGATCTCGATGTCCGAAGCCATGCCCTGCGCGCCGCCCGACGGCTGGTGGATCATGATCCGCGCATTGGTCAGCGCGACCCGCATGCCGGGCTCGCCCGCCGCGAGCAGGAAGCTGCCCATCGACGCCGCCTGGCCGATGCACACCGTGCCGACGCGCGGACGGATATATTGCATCGTGTCGTGGATCGCCATGCCCGCCGTGACGACGCCGCCCGGCGAGTTGATGTACATGTAGATGTCCTTCTTCGGATTCTCCGATTCCAGGAACAACAACTGCGCGGTGATCAGCGAGGCCATATGGTCCTCGACCGGGCCGACCAGGAAGATGATCCGCTCCCGCAGCAGCCGCGAATAGATGTCGAAGCTGCGCTCACCGCGGTTCGACTGCTCGATGACGATCGGCACGAGGCCGCCGGTCACGGGGTCGACGCGGAAGCCGGGAGGAGCGAACTGGCCGGTTTCGAACGGATTATGCATGTGAAGTCTCTCAGGTCCTTATGCCTTGCCGGCCCTACATCGGCGCTCGTCCGGCGGGGCGCAAGGGGGCGCGATGGTGAACGGCGACGCGGCGCGGTTTTCGGCGCTCCGCTCGGAGCCTTGCATCGCCATATCCGCAGCCCCACGTCCCTCTCGATAAGAAGGAGGGGCGGATATGAGCAAGGTTCTGGTCACGGGCGGATCGGGTTTCGTCGGCGGGCACGTCATCCTGCAATTGCTCGACGCAGGGCATGACGTCCGAACGACCGTGCGGTCGCTGGCGAAGGAGCAGAAGGTGCGCGACACGCTCGCGCAGGCCGGGGCGAAGAACCTCGACCGGCTGAGCTTCGTCGCGGCCGATCTCAACCAGGATGCCGGCTGGGCCGACGCGGTTGCGGGATGCGACTACGTCCAGCACGTCGCCTCCCCGTTTCCGCTGCAGCAGCCCAGGGACGAAAACGAGCTGATCCGCCCGGCGGTCGACGGCACGCTTCGCGTGCTGCGCGCGGCGCGGGACGCCGGCGTGAAGCGCGTCGTCCTTACCTCCTCCTACGCCGCGATCGGATATGGCCATGGCAAAGGCGAGAAGGTCTTCACCGAAGAGGATTGGACCGACGTGGATGGTCCGGGCGTCCAGGCCTATCAGAAGTCGAAGACGCTGGCCGAGCGCGCGGCCTGGGATTTCATCGAACGAGAGGGCGGCGCGATGGAGCTGGCGGTGATCAATCCCGTCGGCATCTTCGGTCCGGCGCTCAACGAGGATCTGTCGAGTTCGATCGAGCTCTTGCGCCAGATGCTGCTCGGCAAGGTGCCCGGCGCGCCACGCCTCTATTTCGGCGCGGTCGATGTGCGCGACGTCGCCGGCCTGCAGGTCAAGGCGATGACTGCCCCTGCCGCGAAGAACCAACGCTTCCTGGCGGTCGCGGGGAACGTGGTGTCGGCATATGACGTGTCGGAGATGCTCCAGCGCGGCCTGGGCGAGAAAGCCGCCAGGGCGAAGCTGCGCAAGCTGCCCGACTGGCTTGTTCGCGTGGTCGCATTGTTCAATCCGTTGGCGCGCGAGGCGCTGCCGCGGCTGGGCATCAAGGGCGAAGCGAGCAATGCCAAGGCGCGCGAGCTGCTCGGCTGGCAATTCCGATCGAATGAGGAAGCGATTCTTGCCTCGGGCGAAAGCCTGATCCGGCTCGGGATCGTGGCATGAACGACAATGCGCCCTGGCATGCGCACATCTATTACGATGCGTCGGAACGCAGCGCCGCGGAGAGACTGCGCGCGACCTTTGCCGACATGATGGTCGACGATGTAGCGCCCATCCTGTTCATCGGCCGGATGACCGACGGCCCGGTCGGACCGCATCCGATCGCGCAGTTCGAGATCCATTTCTCCGCCAGCGCCGGCGCAATGGTGTCGCGCGCGATCGAAACCACCGGCCTCCGCGCCCTGGTCCATCCTCTGACCGACGACGATGTCGCCGACCATACGACACTCGCGCACTGGATCGGTCAGCCGCTCGAGCTCGACATCAGCGTCCTCGATCCGCCGGGGCATAATCAGGGGGTCGCTCGGTTCGGGATCAGTGACTTCTAGGAATTGGGGCAAGCTCGGCAAGCGACCATCGCTCGTTCACCCTAACGCCAGGCCGATCCTGATACCGCGCGGAACGGGCTTGAGCTCGATTGCGTAATCTGGGTGCGCGGCGACCCGGTCCTGGCGCATCGCGTGCATGACATGCAGGAAAGTGACAGGCAGATGGCCATAACGGCGGCTGCGCGCCACCGTCCGAACAGGCATTGGAATAAGTAGGGCCATGCCATTCCGCGACGCGGCATAGGACGGGCGTCAACGTGCTTCAGCAAGCGCTACAGCATCAGGCCCAGCGGCGAACCGAAGCCGACCGCTTGCATCATGCACCGCGTTCCAGACGCCATCGGCCACATCGCTCTCGCGGGTGGTCAGCGCTGGTGAGGCAAAGCCTTCCATGATCGGCTTGGCAAAATCGGCGTACTCGCCCGGAAGCAGCTGGTCGAACGGAATGATAGCGTTCGCGCCGAAGTTGGTGGTCGGTGCGTAACCAGGCTCAACCAGCTTTACCGAGACACCGAAATAGCCGAGCTCATGGGCAAGCGAGCCGGTGAAGCCCTCGACGGCCTGTTTGCTCGCGGTGTAGGCGGCAGCCAGCGGGAAAGCCCCCAGCGTGACGCTCGAGGTCACATTGACGATGATGCCCGAGCGGCGCGCACGCATCTGCGGGATGACCGCCTGGCACATCGCCATAACGCCGATCGTGTTGGTCTCGAGCAGCTGGCGGACCAGCGACATCGGCGTCACTTCGAACGCCCCGACCGCTCCGATGCCGGCGTTATTCACCAGCACGTCGACAGGACCAGCGCTCTCAAACAGCGTCGCTATGCTTGCTTCGTCGGTGACGTCGAGCGGCAGAACCCGCAAGCGGTTGGTATTGCCACCAAAATTGGCCGCTTCGGGCCGCCGCATGGTGGCGATCACGTTCCAATCCCGCGCGAGGAAATGTTCGGTGATCGCCTTGCCATAACCCGACGAGGTTCCGGTGATGAGGATTGTCCTGGTCATGTCAGTCTCCTTGAGTGCGATGATAGGGAGATAGACATGTTGCCTCGTACGATCCATAATGATTGCTCCAAATTACTTTATGGATCGTCCAGAATATGGATCCGCTTAGTGACATCATTGCGCTGTTGCGGCCGAGCGCCGCGGTTTCGAAGCCGATATCGGGAAGGGGGCGTTGGGCTGTTCGTTACGACGCGCATGACGCGCCTGGCTTTACGATCATCCTCTTGGGTGAGGCATGGCTAACCTTTCCCGGAAAAGAGCCGCTGCGCCTGACCGAGGGCGATTTCTTGTTGCTGCCGACCACGCCTGCTTTCTCGCTGGCGAGCGAACCCCATATCGCCGGCACGCCTGTCGCGCCGCGTCACGAAGCCGTCCGGCATGGCGACCCCGATGGTACGCCCGACTTCATCGCGTTGGGTGGCAGCTTTGCCTTCGAACGGGTGAACAGCCCCCTCCTGCTGTCGCTTTTGCCCGAGCGTATCCATATCCCGGCGTCGGAAGGCCGTTCGACGCGGTTCGGACGATTGATCGATCTCCTGGCCGAGGAATGCGCCACCGATTATCCCGGCAAGGAACTGATCATTCAGCGAATGCTGGAAGCGTTGCTGGTCGAAGCGCTTCGCTGGCGCAGCCTTGGCAACGAGGCCGTTCCGGCGGGCCT
The DNA here is from genome assembly GCF_024508665.1 of Sphingomonas sp. Classification (GTDB taxonomy): domain Bacteria; phylum Pseudomonadota; class Alphaproteobacteria; order Sphingomonadales; family Sphingomonadaceae; genus Sphingomonas. The sequence continues at coordinate 1,021,139 of NZ_JANINP010000007.1, read as the reverse complement.
GCTTAGCGGGATGCAGGACTCGGCGATCGCCCACGCACTACAGGCGATCCATGCCGATGTCCGCGCCAACTGGACGGTGGCCGAACTCGCGAGCATCGCGGGCATGTCGCGCTCTGCCTTCTCGGCCCGGTTCGGTGAAGTGTTGGGATGCGCGCCAATCGAGTATCTGATGCGCTGGCGCATGGCGATCGCCAAGGACGCTCTGGCCCGCGGCGAGAAGACGCTAGATCGGATCGCAGAAGAGATAGGCTACGAATCGGCGAGCGCCTTCAGCACTGCGTTTCGTAAGCGCGTCGGATGCCCGCCCGGCAAGTTCGCGCGCGCCGTCGCTTGAGGTCAATGCCTGCGAGCACTTTCTACCCGCTCCGAACATCCACAAGCGGTTGGCAGGTTAGCGACCGACCCACAGCTGAAGCCAATTTCAGTCGTCGGCGGGGCTTCGACTTCGCACCCGAAAGCCGACTCACCCACCCGGCGCGGGATGCCCGAGATAGGCCAGCCGCCTCACCTCACGCCTCCCGCGCACCACAGTGTCGAGGATCAGTCCGGCAAAGAGGCACAAGGCGGCCAGGATGATCAGTCCGGTCGCCATGATCGCTGTCGGAAGGCGCGGCACCAGATGCGTGTGATAATAGGTGATCGCTAGCGGGATGCCGAGCGCCAGCGCCAGCAGCGCGAGCAGGCCGCCGATCGCGCCGAAGAACAGCAAGGGCCGCTCGATCCGGTACAAGGTGACGATCGTGTTGAGGATGCGGAAGCCGTCCGAATAGGTCGACAGTTTCGACGCCGATCCCTCGGGCCGCGCGAAATAGCGCGTCTCGACCTCGCCCACCGGCATACGCAGTTCGAGCGCGTGGACGCTGATCTCGGTCTCGATCTCGAACCCGCCGGAGAGGACTGGGAAGCTCTTTACGAAGCGTCGCGAAAAAACGCGGTAACCCGATAGAATATCGGTGAAACTCCGCCCGAACAATTTCGCGAGCATGCCGGTCAGCAGCTTGTTGCCCATGACATGCCCGCGGCGATAGGCGGCGTCCTGCTGCGTCACGCGGCTGCCGACCACCATGTCGAGTTGCTCTTCGATCAACCGCCGGACAAGCTGTGGCGCGGCCTCGGCATCATAGGTCGCATCGCCATCGGCCATGACATAGACGTCCGCATCGATATCGGCGAACATGCGGCGGACGACATTGCCCTTGCCCTGCATCCGCTCCGATCGCACGACCGCGCCGGCCGCATGCGCGACCTCGACCGTGCGGTCCTTCGAATTGTTGTCGTAAACGTAGATCGTCGCGCTCGGCAGCGCGGCGCGGAACCCCGCGACGGTCTGCGCGATCGCGGCTTCCTCGTTATAGCAGGGTAGCAGGACTGCGATACGTGGTTCGGTCATTCCCACCCCTTCCTCTCCCTTGACGGGAGAGGATAGCGAAGCTTGGCAGCTTGCTGCCTAGCGTAGCTTGGAGAGGGTGTGCGGAGCGTAGCTCCGCGCGGTCCCGCGGACCGCACCCCTCTCCCAGCTCCGACTAGGGTCTCGCTGCGCGAAACCCAAGTCTACGCATCCCTCTCCCGCAAGGGGAGAGGGATTATTCCATTACCCCTTCTTCGCCGGAGCCTTCTTGGCGGCCGGCTTCTTGGCAGGAGCTTCCTCGGCGGCTTCCGCCTTGGCGGCCGGAGCCTTCTTGGTCGCGGCCTTCTTGACCGGTTCTTCGGCCTTCAACTCGTCGGCGGGCGCCTCGACCTTCTCGTCCGACTTGGACGGCGCCTTCTTGGTCGCTGCCTTCTTCACCGGCTCCTCGGCCCTGGCGTCGTCTGCCTTCTCGGCCTTGTCCGCCTTGGCGGCCGGCGCCTTCTTGGCGGCGGCCTTCTTCGCCTTGGGCTTGTGATTGTCGTGGTCGTGATGATGCGTGCCGGTGGCGAAGCCGTCTTCCGACTCGATCGCTTCCTCGAGCTCGGCGCGAGTCACTTCGCGGTCGGTGATGTCCGCGGTCGAGAACAGGAAGTCGACGACCTTGTCCTCATAGAGCGGCGCGCGCAGCTGAGCGGCGGCCATCGGCTCGTTGCGGATATATTCGACGAAGCGCTGCTGGTCCTGCGGCGCATATTGCGCGGCCGCCTGGCTGATCAGCCGGCTCATCTCCTGATTGGTGACCTCGATGCCGTTGGCCTGGCCGATCTCGGACAGCAACAGGCCCAGGCGCACGCGGCGCTCGGCGATCGCCTGATAATCCTCACGCTCGGCTTCCATCTCGGCCAGCGCCGCTTCGGGATCCGGCTCGTGCGTCGCTTCGTGCTTGAGCTGTTCCCAGATCTGCTCGAACTCGGCGGCGACCATCGACGGCGGCACCGGGAAATCATGGCCGGCAGCGAGCTGGTCGAGCAGCTTGCGCTTCATATGGGTGCGCGTCAGGCCGTTGAGTTCCTGCTCGATCTGGCCCTTGAGCAGACCCTTGAGCTGCTCGAGATCGTTGAGGCCGAGCGACTTGGCCAGGCTGTCGTCGATCTTGGTCTCACCCGCAGTCTTCACCGACTTGACGGTCAGGTCGAACGTCGCCGGCTGGCCCGCCAGATTCTCGGCGGGATAATCGTCCGGGAAGGTCACCTTGATGGTCTTCTCGTCACCCGCCTTCACGCCGACGACCTGGTCCTCGAAGCCGGGGATCAGCCGGCCCGAGCCGATCTCGACCGCCATGTCGGTGCCGGTGCCGCCCTCGAACGCGACGCCGTCCTTGTCCTTGCCGACGAAGTCGAGCGTGACGAGGTCGCCCTGCTTGGCCTTGTAACCGTCCTTGGTGTCTTCCCAATTCTTCTGCTGCGCGGCGAACTTCTCGAGCTGCGCCTGGATCTCGTCCTCGCCGGCCGGAACGGTCAGGCGGTCGAGCTTGAGCTTGTCGATCGCGGGCGTCGGCACGTCGGGCAGGATTTCGAGCTCGATCTTGAGCTCGGCGTCCTTGCCCTTCTCATAATCATTCTCGAGCTTGACCGAGGGCTGCATCGCCGGACGCAGTTTTTCCTTGCCGATCAGCGTCTGGATGCCTTCCTGAATCGCAGCGTTGAGCGCGTCCTGGGTCAGCGCCTCGCCGTGCATCTTGCGCACCAGATTGGCGGGCACCTTGCCGGGGCGGAAGCCGGGCATACGGACCTGTGGGGCCACGCGCTTCACCTCGGCATCGACCTTGGCGTCGATCTCCTTGGCGGTGATCGTCAGCGTGTAGGCGCGCTTGAGCCCTTCGTTCAACGTCTCGACAGTCTGCATTTCAGGCCTTCTTCTTTTCCGGAAATCTTGTTGGTGGCCAACCCCGCCCAAAAGCGCGGGGACTGGTGCGGGCGAAGGGACTCGAACCCCCACATCTTGCGATACTGGAACCTAAATCCAGCGCGTCTACCAGTTCCGCCACGCCCGCGAGAGGACCGCCGGTCGGCGGCGTCTATAGCAACTGCCGCACCGGGAGCAACCCGCTTGGCAACCTGAGGGAGCATAAAGGCGTTGATGGGTTGAGAGGAAACCCATCATGGCCACTAATCCCCCACCCGAAACACCGCCGCCCAGCCAACCGCCCGAACCGAGTCAGCCGGCCCAACCGACCCCCGCTCCGCCCGAGATCGCGCCACCGATGCCGGACATCGACGTGCCCTCCCCCGGCGAACAGCCGACCGGCCCCGCCAACCCGCAAGGATGATCCCGATGACCGATCGAAACACGCAAGCAGATGCTGCCGGCGAACGCGAACGAGACGCTCGCAAGGGCGACCCCCGCAGCGACCTCCAGCAGGAAGTCGAAGCTCGCAAGGATGCGGTCGAACGCGGCGAAGGCGGCCCCGAACCCGACAGCATGACCGCGCCCGGCCTGTTCTCCGGCAATGCCGGCACGGGCGGCGAGACCAAGAACCAGGACGACGACGCGCAATAGCGCGCCGCCGCCCTGCGGATCGATCAGTTCCCGGCAGTCAGATCGACGATGCGATCGCGGTCATAGCGCATCACGCCCGGAATCGCCGGCATCCGGTTGATCGTCAGCCCGAAATAATTGGGCAACTTGCCGACTGGCCGGAAACGCGCAGGCACGACGTGCGCACTGCTCAACCGCGGATCGACTACGACGCTGGCGCCCGCCGGCACCAGAAACGGTCCATCCAATATGACGGGTGCCGAAGAATCGCCCTCCGGACGCTTGACCGTCAGATTGGCCTTGGCCGCGATGACGCCAAGATCGACGATCTCGCCCGCTTTCGCCGCGAAGGCCACGCTTCCCATGCAGAAACAGCTGCCCACCGCGCCATTAGGCGCCATGGCGAGCGGTCCGTAGATGCGATATTCGCCGGGCGTCAGCTCCTGGAGGTAGGTCGACAGGCCACCATCGGCCTTGGCGAAGCGATTCATCGGACCGATCGAGACGCCAGCCAGTAACGGGAACGGCGTGAACTGAAAGTTCGCTTCGGTGGGTTCGATCGGCTTGTCGGGCAAAGGCGGCAGCGCCGCGCCCTTCGGGGCACTAGCCTTTTCCTTCACCGCCGCATCATATTGCGCCTGCTTCTTGACGTATTTCTCATGCGCCTTGGCCAGCGCGTCGGCGCGAAACTTGTCGTAGCTCGCCTGATCGTCGGCGGTGGGCACCTTCATCAAATAGAGCGATACAGCCATGTCCGACCGCAGCATGACATAGGCTTTGGTCGGATTGAGAGCGACGGCGGGCTTGTCCTTGACCGCGACGGTTTCGACGAAGACCGGCGCCTTCTCCTTGCCAATCGCGGGAACGGCGAGCGAGAGCGCAATCAGCGCACAGGGCAACAATGTCTTCACAGCCCAAGAACCTTTCCCTGCAGCTTGCCCGACGAAGCGACCAGCGCTTGTTGCTTGAGGTAATGCTGGCGCTTCTCCTCGTTGACGCCCGACAGACCTTCTTCGAAGTTGAACTCGTCCCACAGCGCCTTGGGCAAACCATAGCGGTCATAGCCCTTGAAGTTCATGCAAGTGCGCATGTTGACGCGACGCAGGCGGCGCTTTTCGGCCGAGCCGAAGATCGCCATCGCCACCGCGCTGCCGATCGCGCCACCAAGCGCGCCGGCCATCGTCCCGGCATAGGGATAGGGCACCTGCACGTCGCTGATACCGCTCTGCAGGCCGCGCGCATAATTATCGCACTCGGCAATGTCGCCATAGGCCGTGGCAAAATCCGTATCGGCGCGGTGAAAGACGTAATATTTGTCGAAATCTGCGGCTTCGGTACCGCTCGGAGTATAATCGAGCTTCGGCATGGTCACCGATTGCGCGTCGGCATTGGTCACCGTCGGGACGCCGAACGGCGACGCGCTGTCGGCGAGATAGACGGACTTTTCCTGTGCCGCTGCCGGCGTTCCGCCGAACGGCAGCGCGACCATGACCGCGACCGCGGCCAAATCATGCATTTTCATGCGATCCCCCATTTCGGATGCGGCGAATCGCCGCGTCCCCCGGGGGCGCACCATAACCAGCGGTAAAGGCCGGACAAGTAGGCGCCCGACCCGTTGTGGCAGGTCAGCCCTTGGGCAGCCTGCGAGCGCTCAGGACGCGCACCGGCGCCGCAGGGACCTCTCCCTTGAACGACCCGCGCACGGTTGCATTGGGGTCAATCGGTGCGTCGAAGATTTTCAGCACGACGTCCATGCCGTCGACCACACGGCCGAACGCGGCATAGCCGAGATTGGTCTTGAGCGCGTCGTCGGGTTTGGACGGATCGGCATCGAACGACGGCTGGTCGCCGACGCTGATGGTGAAGTCCCCTCGCGCCGAGCCCGGCTCCAGCCGCGCGGTCGAGAGCGTTCCGTTGAGATGCTTCAGGCCGGTGATCGTAGTCGGCTCGTGCTTGATCGGCGGCAGTGTCCGCTTGGGATCGCCATTGGTGCCGAACTGCACGAAGCCGAATTTGTCGGCGACCTTGCACGTGCGATAGAAGGTGATGCCGTCCAGCTTCTTCTGGTCGACATAATGCAGGAAATTGGCGGCGGTGACCGGCGCCTTCACCGTCTCGACCTCGACCGTGAAACTGCCGGCCGTGGTGTCGATCTTCACGCGCGGCAAGGCAGGCGCAGGTGTCGGCGCGACGGCAGGCGCAGGCGCAGGCGCGGGCTGCGGCGCAGGCGCGGGACTTGTCTGCGCCAGCACCGGCGTCGCCAACAGGCCCAGCGTCATGGTGATCAGTCGCCGCATAATCCTCACTCCTTTTGAGAGTCAGCCTATTTCGCCGGACATGCGGCGGCAACTGCCCTTAGCGGCACCCCCCGGCGGCTCGAACGGCGCTACTCCTCAGGACAACGCCTTCTTGAGCAATTCGTTGACCACGCCGGGATTGGCCTTGCCGCCCATCGCCTTCATCGTCTGGCCGACGAAGAAGCCGAACAGGGCCTCCTTGCCGCCGCGATACTGCTCCAGCTGGTTCGGATTCTTCGCCAGCACGTCGGCGATCACCGCCTCGATCGCGCCGGTATCGCTGGTCTGCTTGAGCCCGCGCTCCTCGACGATCTTGCCCGGCGCGTCGCCGGTTTCGAGCATCACCTCGAACACCTGCTTGGCAAGGCTGCCCGACAAGGTGCCGTTGGCGACCAGCGCGAGCAATTCCGCGGCCTGGCCCGGGGTGACCGGCGATTCGGTGATGTCCTTGCCCAGCCGGTTGAGCGCCCCAAACAATTCCGACGACACCCAGTTCGCGGCGGCGACAGGCTTGGCGCCTTCGTCGAGCAAAGCGTCGAACCAGCGCGCGGTTTCGACTTCGGCGGTCAGCACCGCGGCCTGGTAGGGCGTGATTCCCTGCGCTTCGTACCGCGCACGCTTGGCGTCGGGCAGCTCAGGGAGACTGTCGCGGCAAGCTTCCAGGAACGCGTCGTCGAGCTCGAGCGGCAGCAGGTCGGGATCGGGGAAATAGCGGTAATCGTGCGCGTCTTCCTTCGACCGCATCGACCGCGTCGTGCCGGTGTCAGGATTGAACAGCCGCGTCTCCTGGACGATCTGGCCGCCCGATTCGAGCACGTCGACCTGACGCGACGCCTCATGCTCGATCGCCTGCATGACGAAGCGGATCGAGTTGACGTTCTTGGTCTCGGTGCGCGTGCCGAACTCGCCGCCCGGCTTGCGGACCGAGACGTTGACGTCGGCGCGCATCGAGCCCTGGTCCATATTTCCGTCGCACGATCCGACATAGCGCAGGATCGAGCGCAGCTTGGTCAGATAGGCCCCGGCTTCGGCCGGCGAGCGCATGTCGGGCTTGCTGACGATCTCCATCAACGCGACGCCCGAGCGATTGAGGTCGACATAGGAGCGCGTCGGATGCTGGTCGTGCATCAGCTTGCCGGCATCCTGTTCGACATGGATGCGCTCGACGCCGATCTTCTTGGTCGCCTCCGCCTCGCCTTCCAGCTCGATCTCGATCGCGCCCTCCCCGACCAAAGGATGGTAGAGCTGGCTGATCTGATAGCCCTGCGGCAGATCGGCGTAGAAATAATTCTTGCGGTCGAACCGCGACCATGTGTTGATCTTGGCGTCGATGGCCATGCCGGTGCGCACCGCCTGGCGGATGCATTCGCGGTTGGGCACCGGCAGCATGCCGGGCATCGCCGCGTCGACCAGCGACACTTGCGTGTTGGGCTCGGCACCGAACGCGGTCGCCGCGCCGGAGAACAATTTTGCCTGCGAGGTGACCTGCGCGTGCACCTCGAGCCCGATGATCACTTCCCAGTCGCCGGTGGCGCCGTGGATGCGGTAGGTCGAGGGAGCGGCAGTGCTGAGCGGTTCGGTCATGCCGGCGCAGATAGACGTTTGGGTCACCACGCATCAAGCCCAACACCGTCATCCAAACGAAAGCTTGATCGTCGTTCCGGCAAAAGCCCCTATCGTCACCCCAGCGAAAGCTGGGGTCTCCCGCCGCATCGTGATATCGCTTGAGATCCCAGCTTTCGCTGGGATGACGGGCTATTGGGACGAAAGCGCAATACCGTATGAGACCGCAACTTTCGCTCGATGACGGTTTTGGCTACCGACCTTACGCGGCCGCTTCCTGATCGAACAGCGAGAAGCCGCGCGGCAGGCGGCGAGGGCGCGGCCGTCCCTGGATCTGGCCGTCGATCGCGGCGATCGCGGCGATCAGGTCGGCCGGCCGATAGGGTTTGGCGAGGCAGCCGCGAGCAAAGGCGCGGCCACCCTCCGGGCATTCGCCGGTAACGAAGACGACCGAGACGCCGCGGGCGTGCGCCGCTCGTGCGACGTCGATGCCGCTGCCATCGGCCAGGGTGATATCGACAAGGACGAGATGGACATCGACACCCGATGCCAGCACCGCGATGGCGTCGGCGACGCGATCGACCGTGGCGACGACTTCGAACCCCTGTTCGATCAGCGAATGTTCGTTTTCGAACGCGATCAGCGGCTCGTCCTCGCACACGAGGAGGCGCGTAATGACTCTTTTTGCGTGTCCGAACACCATGATCGTTCAACCCAGTCGCGCGCAGATCGTTTCGTCCGCGCGTCGTTACGTGTGCGTGGCTTAACGCCCGGCAACGGGTCCGGTGTAAATTTTCCCCCGTTCCCCTGCCAATCGGTATATTGGCGCGCCAATGCCTCCCTCCAAGACTCCCGACGATCAGCGGATCGCAAAAATGTTGGCGCGTGCCGGAATCGCCTCGCGGCGCGAAGTCGAACGCATGATCGCCGAAGGCCGGGTCGCGATCGATGGCGTCGTCATCGAGACGCCCGCGACCTTGCTCTCCTCGCTGGCCGGCGTCACCGTCGACGGCAACCCGGTGCGCGAGGCGGAAGCCGCGCGGCTGTTCCTCTATCACAAGCCCAAGGGTCTGCTCGTCACCGAACGCGATCCGGCGGGTCGTCCGACGATCTACGATCGCTTGCCCAAAGGCTTGCCGCGGCTGGTTCCGGTCGGCCGGCTCGACCTCGCGACCGAAGGGCTGTTGCTGCTGACCACCGATGGTGGGCTCAAGCGCCAGCTCGAACTGCCGGCGACCGGCGTCGAGCGCGTCTATCGTGCCCGTGCCTATGGCAATGTGACCCAGACGCAGCTCGAGGAATTGATCCATGGCGTCGAGATCGAGGGCGTCCGTTACGGCGCCATCGACGCGAATATGGAGCGTCGCACCGGCGCCAATGTCTGGATCGAACTCAAACTGACCGAAGGCAAGAACCGCGAAGTACGGCGCGTGCTGGAATATCTCGGGCTCGAGGTCAGCCGGCTGATCCGCACGCGTTACGGCCCGTTCGTGCTCGGCGACCTGCCCGTCGGCGCGATCGGCGAAGTCCGCGCGCACGACATCGATTCGTTCCGCAAGGATCCGACCCGGCTCGATCTGCCGCAACCGGCGCGCAAGCAGACGAGCGCGCATGCGACCCCATCGCCGTCATCGCCTTCAGCCGGGTCGCGTCCCGCTCGACCAAACCGGCAAGGAAATCCCCGATCCCGGACGGAGCCCGAACGGCCGCGCTGGCAGGCTGAAGCCCCCCGCCGCGCGCCCTCTCCCCAACCCTCCCCCCCGAGAGGCGAGGGAGAAAGTGTTCGGCCCGGTCGCCCCGGTAAGCCAAAAGCCGGCCCGCGCCAGCGTGCCGACGGAACGCTGGCAACGCGCTCGACCGGTACGCGCAATGATCGCTCCCGCAATTTTCGCAAGGATCGCGGCGAGCGCGATACGACCGAACGGCCGGAGCGCCCGGCTCGCCCCGCTGGGACTTCATCGCGAGGCCCCACGCGCCCTTCGGGCCCGGCGCGTCCCTCGGGCTCGCCGGGGTCGCGCGGCCCATCCAGCCCCCGCGGCGGACCGCGCCCGCCGCGAAAGCCGCGATAGATGCGGATCATTGCCGGACAGTGGCGCGGCCGCCCGCTTGTCGCCCCCAAAGGTGACGCGACTCGCCCGACCGCGGACCGCACGCGCGAAGCCTTGTTCTCGATGCTGACGAGCCGCCTTGGCAGCTTCGAGGGCCTGGCCGTCGCGGATCTCTTCGCCGGTTCGGGTGCGTTGGGATTGGAAGCGCTCTCGCGCGGCGCGGCCTCCTGCCTGTTCGTCGAGCAGGACAAGGCCGCTTTGGAGGCCCTGCGCGCCAACGTCGCCAGGCTCGGCGCCAAGGCCGATGTCCGCGCGCAATCGGTCCTGGCGCTCGGTCCGGCGCGAGCGCCGCTCGACCTGATCCTGATGGACCCCCCTTACGGCACCGGCGCCGGCATGGTCGCGTTGGACAAGCTTGCCCGGCTCGGCTGGGTCGGGCCAGCTACCTGGGTCAGCATCGAAACCGCGCGCAACGAGGTCGTCGAGATGGCGGGGTTCGAGGTCGATGCGGAGAAGATTTACGGCAAAGCCCGCGTGACCCTGCTGCGGATGGCTTGACCGTCGCCCCGGCGAAGGCCGGGGCCGCTGGCCGTACCGCGCCTTCGCCTGAGGCCCCGGCCTGCGCCGGGGCGACGACTATCACGCCGCCTTCTTCGCCGGCTTCGGTACAGGGTTGGAGAATTTCATCTCGTCGTCGACCGATCCGAATTTCAGCGCCATCAGGTCGCGGATGTAATTCTGGTGGACGCGCCACGGCTTACGGTCGCCCTGGCGCGGGAATTTGTCGATCGAGCGCTGGACATAGCCCGAGGTGAAATCGAGGAACGGCTCCTCGCCGACGGGCGCGTTCGGCTGGGGCGTCGCCTGACGCAGCCCGCGCTTGCGCATCGTGTTGAGCAAGCGACAGACATAGGCGCAGGTCAGGTCCGCCTTCAGCGTCCAGGACGCATTGGTATAGCCGAACGAGGAGGCCATGTTCGGGATGCCCGAATACATCATGCCCTTGTAATTGATCGTCCGCGACAGGTCCTTGACCTCGCCGTCGACAGAGAATTGGACGTCGCTCAGCAATTGCAGTTCCAGCCCCGTCGCGGTCACGACCACGTCGGCCGGAAGCGTCTTGCCGGACTTGAGCAGGAGTCCTTCGGGCACGAACCGCTCGATCGTGTCGGTCACGACATCGGCCTTGCCCTCGCGGATCGCGCGGAACAGGTCGCCGTCGGGGACCAGGCAGAGGCGCTGATCCCAGGGATTGTAGCGCGGCGTGAAATGCGTCTCGATGTCTTGACCGGGCAGTTCGGCGCGGACCATGTCGATGATCCGCTCTTTCGCCTTCGCCGGATGCTTCCGCGCCTGATTGAAGAAGAACAGCCCGAACAGGACATTGCGCCAGCGCACCAGACTATAGGCCAGCTTGCCCGGCAGCTTGGCGCGCAGCCAATTGGCCAATTTATCCTCGGCCGGCCTGGCGACGATATAGGTCGGCGACCGCTGCAGCATGGTGACGCTCTCGGCCGTGTCGGCCATCGCCGGGACCAGCGTCACCGCGGTCGCGCCGGAGCCGATCACCACCACTTTCTTGCCCGAATAATCGAGGTCCTGCGGCCAGAATTGCGGGTGGACGATGCGCCCCTTGAAATCCTCCGCGCCGGCGAATTCGGGCGAATGGCCCTTGGCGTAATTGTAATAGCCCGAACACATGAAGAGGAAATTGCAAGTCAGCGTGACCGGTCCGTCGGCGGTGTCGGCCTCGACCGTCCAACGCGCATCTTCGGTCGACCAGGATGCCTTCTTGACGTGGTGATTGTAACGGATGTGCTTGTCGATGCCGTATTCGGCCGCCGTTTCCTTGAGATATTTCAGGATTGCCGGCCCGTCGGCAATCGCCTTGGCATCGGTCCATGGCTTGAACGCATAGCCCAGCGTGTACATGTCCGAATCCGAGCGGATGCCGGGATAGCGGAACAGGTCCCACGTGCCACCCATCTGCGGCCGCCCTTCCAGGATCGCATAGCTGCGGTCGGGACTCTGCGACTGCAGATAATAGCCCGCGCCGATCCCCGAGATGCCCGCGCCCACGACCAGGACGTCGAAATGCTCCATATGCTTTACCTCTCCGCCATACCGGATATTCGATTTTGCGCGGGTTGCAAAGAGGCTTGTTGACATAGGTGTCAGTTAGCCTCCGACTCCCTCTCCCCTTGTGGGAGAGGGAGGGGCCCGCTCGGCGTTAGCCGAGTGGGAGGGTGAGGGGGCGATCGCACAGCGGTCGCGCGGCGCTTCGCGCCGCTCCCCTCATCCAAGCTGCGCTAGGCAGCGAGCTGCCAAGCTACGCTATCCTTCTCCCACAAGGGGAGAAGGATTTGAGGACCAGCTCAGAAATCCTTCTGATACTTGATGCTCGCGCCCGATCCGGTGAACGATCCGGTCTGCGACAGGATGCTGAGGCTGCGGGTCAGCGCGATCTCCAGCTGGGTCGCGGTGAAGCCCTTCGCGTCGGTGATGATCTCAACATAGATATTGTCGGTAATGTATTTGCCCGCAGCCAGCGCGGTGCCGCGGCCCGACGCCTGATCGGCGCTCAGGATACGCAACCGGTCGATCCCCGCCGCGCTGCGCAGCTTGCCGAGCGGGTTGAGTCCGCCGCCCCCGCCGCGCAGCGAGTTGAGCGCGGCGGCGAGCTGGATCGCCTCGGTCGCCGACAGATTCTGCGGGCTAGATCCGAACAGCAACCGGCTCAGCACTTCGTCCTGCGGCAGTGCCGGCGACGACGTGAACGCGACTTGCGGCCGCTGTCCGGTGCCGGTGATGTTGATGATCGCGTTGATGCCGTTGGTGTTGGTCGAGGCCGAGATATCGATCGTCGGGTCCGACAGCGCGCCGCCGTTGAAGCGGACCGTGCCGCGATCGATGTCGAAGCGCTTGCCGGCGAAATTATAGGTGCCGCGCACGATCGTCGCGTTGCCGGAGACGATCGGCGTGGTCGACGTGCCGCTGACCCGCATGAACATCCGCCATTCGGATTCGAGCCCCATGCCGGTGACGAACACCTGGTCGTCGGCGCGGATACGGATATCGAGCGCATAGCTGCTCGGCGGCTTGGGCGCGATATGCGGACGTGGCGGATCGCTCTTGCGACGGATGCCCTTGAGCTCCTCGACCTCGGCCTGCCCCTGATAGACGACCTCGTAGCGTGCGTTGGGGATTCGCAGGTCGCCCTTGATCAGCCCGCCCTGCGGTCCGTTGGTGACCGCAAGCGTGCCGGTCGCCGTCGCTCCGAGCGCATCGCCGCTCGCCAGGGTCGCGTTGTTGAGCTTGGCATTGAGGTTCATCGGGAAATTCTGCTCGGCCGACAGCCCGACCCAACCGCTCGCCTCGACCGTGCCGTCGCCCGCCTTCGCGTTCAACTGGCTGATCTCGAGCCGGTCGTTGGTGAACCGCCCGGCGAGCTTCATCTGGGTCAGCTTGGTGCCGTAGTTCGAGTTGATATAGGTCAGATTGTCGCCGCGCACGATGCCGTTGAGCTGCGGCGCGCCCAACCGGCCGGAGAAATCCGCCGCCACGACGACGCCGCCCGCGACCTGCTGGCCGGCCAGACCCGATAGCGAGAACAGCACGCCCGACGGGCCATTATAGCGGATCCCGCCCGACAGCGGCGCGGCATAGAGCCGATCCATCCAGCTCGCGCCGCCACCCAAAGGCGCCAGCCGCGCCTGCAATCGACCCACCGTGGTCACCCCGCGCTTGACCAGCGCGCGCGCATCCGCGCCCGCCTCGGTCAAGCGGGCGACCACCTGGATGTCGACCGGCTCGGAGACGATCACCGCGCTCGATCGCGTGAAGTTGGCGATCGCCAGCCGCGTATCGATATTCGGCACCGCCGCGCCCGCCGGCTGGACGTAGTCGATGCTGCCGGTGGCACTGCCATCGATATTAAGATTGGGCACCAGCGCGTTGGCCACCGACAAATCGAGCTTGTCGAGCCGCGCCTGCAGCGACATCCCCTTGCCATAGGTGCCGGCGATCCGCGCGCTGCCCTTGTCGAAATCGACCTGTGTCGGGAGCAGGCGATACTCGCCGTCCCGCGGCTCGATCTGCGCCGCGCGCGGCGTGCGGAAGCCGATGCCATTGGCCTTGCCCGACACCGCCACCAGCCACAATTTGGGCTGCAGCCGCGCGTTGATCCCCATGCTGAACGGCACGCCCGACGACCCCGCCAACACGGCCTGCGCGGTGCCGCTGCCGTTCGAATAATTGATCTTGGCGCGCGCCGCCTGGAACACCGTTGCGCCGTAGCGCATGTTGCCGATCTGGATATCGGCCAACACGCGCGGTGCGTTCGGATAGAGCACGACGCTGGCGCTGACGATCGCACGGCCGATAGTGAAATCCTGATTGCCCGGGATGGTCGCGTTATAGGCGCGCGCCGCGATGTCGGCGCGCTGCACCTTGCCCTCGGCGCCCAGCGTCGCGGTGCCATTGATCCCCGATCCGGCGAACTGCAGCTTCCCGGCGAACGGCCCGGCCGCGGTCTGTTGCAGCGCACCGGTCAGGTTCATGCCGGCAAAGGTGCTGCCCTGATTGACCTGGATCGCCAGCGTCTTGCCGCTGCGCACCAGCACGTTGGCCGCGAACGGCCCGTAATTGGTCGTGCCCTTGGCGACGATGGCATAAGCATCGCCCTTGCCGCGGATCGTGGCTTCGAGCCCGGCAAGACCGACGCCGACCCCCGGGCGCGGCGCATGGATCACGATCACCGGCGCGGCGGCGGTTCCGGTCACCCGTGCATTGATCGGACCGTAATCCTTCGAATGCGCGTCGCCGGCGAACGCGATCTGGCCGTCGGGGCGATAGCTGCCCGAACCGCGATAGATGCTGAGCCGCGGTGCGGCGAGCTTGACGTTGGAGAAAGTGAAGACCCCATCCGTACCATAGCCGATATCGCTCGTGACGATCGCCTGGCCGCCGAGGAAGCTTTCCGCCCCTGAATTGAATATCTTGCGCGTCCGGGCCGCGATCCGACCGGTGATGCCGAAACCGCCCTTGGCCATCGACACGAGCTTGGCGTCGGTCGTCAGGTCGACGATGCCGATTCCGTCGATCGTGTAATTATTGACCCGTCCCTTCAGCGCGCCGGTATAATGCCCGCTCGGCAGGTCCGCGACGACGATCGCGGTCGCGTCGATCTTGTCGGATTTGAGCTTCAGATTGTCGGACAGCAGCTTGCCGTTCGAATAAGCGAAATCGCCGACGGCAGAGACATTGGTCAGCAACATGCCGGCCGCTGCGTTCAGTCCGGTGACGCGTCGCGCCCGCGCATTGACTGGGATCAGCACATGCTTGGCATCGACCGTCGCCTTGCCCGATGCGGTCAGCCCTTCCAGACCCGTGCCGCCGAACGCGATTGCCGCGGCGCTGAGATTGTAGCCGATCGTCGGGGTCGCGAACGGGCCGTCGAGCGTCCAGTGCGTCATCACGTCGCGGCCCGACAAATTGGGCAGCATCGCGCCGGGCGTGAGCAGCCGAGCGTCGATCACGAAATTGCCGAATCTATTCTCGCCGAGATCGAGCAACCCGCTCGCCGCCACCGCCAGCGCATCCGACTTGAGCGTCATCCGCGTCGTCGCCTTGCGCTTCTCGAGGGTCGAGACGATGTCGACATTCAGGCCGGGCGCGGTCAGCCGCTCGACCGGTCCTTTCAGGTACAGGCCGGGATGAGTCACGCCCTTGATGGTGAAGGTGCCGTTCTGCGCGCCGAGATCGAGATTGGCGAGCGACTGGCCGTTGAGCGCAGCGACGCCCTTCCCTTTCCACGATTTCCAATCGCCGGCGCCGCCGATGCGGATCGCCATCGGCGCCTTGACCCCGGTCATGCTCGCGGCGACGCCATCGGCGGGCGCGTCGAACCTGACCCGAATGCCCAGCTTGTTGGCGTCGGGCTGCGCGTCGAGCACCAGCCGCAACGTATCGCCGCCGGCAATTCCCGGCCCACGCACCGCGTCGGCATTGGCGATCAATTGCGCGCGCCGGTCGGCGATATGCGCGATGCCGTCGAGACGGATGATATGCTGCTGCCCGGTTACCGGCGCCTTGAGCAGCAGCCGATCGACCTTCAGCCTGCCGATATCGATGTCGATATCGGGCAGGATCGGCGCGTTCGGATCGCCAGGCAGCAAGGACGGCGAACGGTGCATCACCACGGTCGGCGCGGCCATCGAATTGACGTCGATATGGTTCCACAGGAACTGGAACGGATTCCAGTCGATCGTCGCCGTCGGCGCGGTCAGGAAAATGCCCTGGGGATCGCTGACCCTCAGGTCGAGCAATTCCATCTTGCCGTAGATCGAGCCGCGAATCCGCCCGACCTTGATGTTCAGCCCCGTCTCGGTCTTGTAGCTTTCCAGCCGCGAGACGATGAAGCGATGCCCGGGCGCGGTGTCGAGCCCGAAATAGACGACCGCCAACAGCGCGATGATCGCCACGCAAACGATAACCACGCCGCGCGCGAGCTGCAGCCACCATGGCCGCTTGACCACGACGACCTCGGTATCGGGCGTTTCGCCTGCGGGCGTCTCTTCGACCATCAGAAGGCCTGGCCGATCGAGATGTAGAGCGCGATCCGCGAGTCGCCCTTGCGCTTGTTGAGCGGGGTCGCGACGTCGATACGGACCGGCCCGAAATTGGTGTAGAAGCGCCCGCCGATGCCCGCGCCGAATTTCCAGTCGGTGAATTTGGGCATCGAGCTTTCATAGGAATTGCCGGCATCGACGAACGGCACGATGCCGAAATTGCCGAAGCGATACCGTGCCTCCAGCGCGAATTCGTTGACGCTGCGCCCGCCGACCGGATCGCCATTGGGATCGAAGGGTCCGAGCCGCTGATAGCCATAGCCGCGCACCGACCCGCCGCCGCCACCATAATAACGCCGCGACGGCGCGAGGTCGTCGCGGGC
The DNA here is from genome assembly GCF_024508665.1 of Sphingomonas sp. Taxonomy (GTDB): domain Bacteria; phylum Pseudomonadota; class Alphaproteobacteria; order Sphingomonadales; family Sphingomonadaceae; genus Sphingomonas. Next base: position 1,004,393 of record NZ_JANINP010000007.1, on the reverse strand, counting down.
AATGCCAAGGATCGATCCCACTCGCCCGCGCCCGGCGATGACGATACTGCTTGTCACGGGATAATAGACGCTCGCGTCGATCTGCGTGCGGGCATAGGGGCGGATCGGCCCGCGCACCGACGTTTCCGGGCTCAGCGTCAATTTCAGGCGATAGCCCTTGGTCGGGTTGAGCAGATCGTCCGACGTGTCCCATTGGATGTTGAGCGGCAGCGCGGCGATGAAATAGGTGCCGCGCTGACGCTTGCCCGCGTTGAAATTATAGACGCTTTCGTTGGTGCCGGTCAGCTCGAAGCCGTAACCGTAGGTGATCCGCTTCTGCCAGATCGGGGTCGAATCGTAGGAGACGCGGCCGAACAGCGACAAGGTCGTGGCGTCAAAGGCATCGTAATTGTTGTGCCCTGCGCTCAGCCCGAACGACAATGTGCGGTCGCGCTGCTTCCAGTCCGACCGGCGGAAGGTGACCGTGCCGCTCTGTTCCTGCGTGCCCGCGACCGCGCCGACGATGAACGCGCCTTCGGGCGGAAAGGCGTTGCGCGCGGTGAACGTGCCTTCCAGCTTGATTCCCTCGCCGGTGCTATAGCCGCCGGTCGCCGCGATCGAGCGCGTCCGCCCGACCCGCTGGGTGACCGCCAGGTCGACGATCCGGGTGCCGTCGGGCGCGTCCTTGCCGGTATCGACCGGCTCGACCGTCACCGTCGAGAACAGGCCCGTCGCGACCAAAGCCTTGCGAAGATCGTCGACCTTGTCGGTATTGTAGAGTTCGCCTTCCTTGAACCGCCGCAGGATGCGGATGTGATCGGGTCCGAAGGCAAGACGGCCGCTCGTGCTGACATTGCCGAAGCTCGATCGCGGTCCGGTATCGACCGGCAAGGTATAATCCCCGGTGAAGGCATTCTCGTCGAGCAGGATGTCACGCGTTCCAAGCCGCACGAACGGATAGCCGTTGCGCCCCATCTCCAGGGTGACATTGGCTTCGGCCCCCTGGACGCGGACGGTGTCGATCGGCTCGCCGACCTTGAGCGGCAGGTTGCTGGTGATGAGGTCGCCCGGCACCACCGGCTGTGAATCGACGTTGACCGATGAGAAAGTATATTGCTTGCCGGGCACCGCGTTCACCACCACGCGGACGCGGCCAGGCTGGTTGGGGACGCTCTCGACCGAGGACAAGGCCGTCGCATCGTAATAGCCGCGCGAGTGCATAAGCCTGACCGCCAATGCCTCGTCCTCGCGTCCGCGCGCCGCCACCATCGCCGCATTGGCGGCCTTGCCGCCGCCTTTCTTCAACGACGAGAAGGTTTTGAAGTCGTTATCAAGGCCCAGATCGCCCAAACCGTTGACGACGGTGTCGTAGCGTATCTCCGCGCTCTTGCCGTTCGGAACGTCGGCGACCTCGGTCACCGGCGTCGTATTGTAGCTGTCGAGCGTCGGCAGAGGTGCTGCGAGTTCGGGCGCGGGCTCTGGCGCCGGCGGAAGCGTGCCGGGCGGAACGTCGGGCGCGGGCGTTGCCGGCGGCGTGACGCTGGGCGGCGCCTTGTCGGCAGTCTGCGGGGTGAACGGCGCTTCCTGCGGGATGGGCTCCAGCGGCGCGTTGATGTCGTTCGACAAAGGCGGCAGCGACTTGTCGAACTGATCGTCCGGCACGATCGGCTTGTCGCCGAGCGGATCGCTGGTCGGAGTCGGCACCGGCTTGGGCTCGCCGGATTGCCGCGCCTGATCCTGGCTCTTCGCATTGGCCTGCGCGCCGTCGGTGCGGGCGGCGGGCCGCACCTGTTGCGCGACCAACGCGCCGGGAACGACTGCGCATGCCGCGATAGCCAGACAACAATGCGATACTAGACGCGACACGACGGCCCCTTTTTGGGGGTCGTCCTTCGCCCCCGTTGCGCGTGCCAACGCGCCGCGGCCCGATCGGTTCACGCTCAAAACGCTCCGACGCCCTCGGGAGCGACTTCGCTTGCCGCCGCTTCGATGCGATCGAGCATTGCCGACAGGGCGAGACGCTCGGCCGGATCGAGCCGTTGGAGGATCTTGGCCTCGAGCTCGAGCGCCTTGGGAGCCACCTGATCATAGAGCGTGCGGCCAGTCGTGGTCAGCGCCAGCAGGTGCGACCTCTTGTCATTCTCGTTGGGCGTGCGCGCGACCAGCCCGCGCTCGACCAGGGCCTGCGCGGCGCGGCTCACCGTCACCTTGTCCATCCGCGTCGCCACACCCAATGCCTGCTGCGTGATCCCGGGTCCTTCGGCAATAACCGCGATCAGGCGCCACTCCGGAATTTTGAGCCCGAACAGCCGGTCGTAAGCGGTGGCGATCGCCGCCGACACGCGGTTGGACACGACGGACAGCCGGTAAGGCAGGAACAGATCGAGCTTCAAATCGGCCATCGTTTTGCGACGCTAGCCTGACCATGCCCATTCGTCACCCCGGACTTGTTCCGGGCCCAAGCTTCCTCAACGGAATCCAGCCGTTGTGGCACCTTGGATGCCGGAACAAGTCCGGCATGACGGCTTTGGAACGTTTTGACCAATCGGCACAAACGCTATATAGTTTCACCTGAAACGACTTTTCCCCCTGGAGCATGTTCCAATGACCGACGCGCACGACAATCCGATGGGCCTGGACGGGTTCGAATTCGTCGAATTCACCTCGCCCGACCCGGAGAAGATGGCCGATCTGTTCGAGAAAATGGGCTTCACCCATGTCGGCACGCACAAGTCGAAGAACGTGCGCCGCTATGCCCAGGGCGACATCAATTTCCTGCTCAACATGGACGATGCCGGCCAGGTCGCGGGCTTCCGCAACGCGCACGGCCCCAGCGCCAACGCGATGGCCTTCCGCGTCGCCGACGGCGAGAAGGCGCGCGACCTCGCGCTCGAGCGCGGTGCGACCGAGGTGAAGGGCGAGCATGGCCCGGGCGAACTCGACATTCCGGCGATCGAGGGGATCGGCGGCGCCAACCTCTATCTCGTCGACAAGAAGTCCAAGATCTACGAGACCGATTTCGTGCCGACCGGCAAGGGCGTCGACGACAACAGCGTCGGCCTGCACACGCTCGACCACCTGACCCACAATCTGAACCGTGGGCGGATGGATTATTGGGCCGATTATTACGAGCGCATCTTCAACTTCCGCCAGATCCGCTATTTCGACATCGAGGGTCAGGCGACCGGCCTGTTCTCCAAGGCGATGACCGCGCCCGACGACAAGATCCGCATCCCCTTGAACGAAAGCCAGGACGAGCATTCGCAGATCGAGGAATTCATCAAGGATTACAAAGGCGAAGGCATCCAGCATCTGGCGCTGGCGACCGACGACATCTTCTCGACGATCGACCAGCTGCGCGCCAACGGCATCCGCTTCCAGACCGCGCCCGACACCTATTTCGACATGATCGACAAGCGCCTGCCGGGCCATGGCCATAGCGTCGAGGAAATGCGTAAGCGCCACATCCTGATCGACGGTGCCCCGGAGACCGGCGGCGGCCTGCTGCTGCAGATCTTCACCGAGAACATGGTCGGACCGATCTTCTTCGAGATCATCCAGCGCAAGGGCAATGACGGTTTCGGCGAAGGCAATTTCAAGGCGCTGTTCGAGAGCATCGAACTCGACCAGATCCGCCGGGGGGTGGTGCCGGCGAAAGCGGAGGTTTGAGTCTTTCTTCCTTCTCCCCTTGTGGGAGAAGGATAGCGTAGCTTGGCAGCTTGCTGCCTAGCAAAGCTTGGATGAGGGGAGCGGCGCAAAGCGCCGCGCGAGCCTGCGGCTCGCCCCCTCTCCCTCCCATCGCTGACGCGATGGGCCCCTCCCTCTCCCACAAGGGGAGAGGGGTTTTTGGAGCGAAGCATGGCTGACCAGAACTACCTAACCGGCTTCGGCAACCATTTCGCCACAGAGGCGATCCCCTGCGCTCTCCCCGTCGGCCGCAACTCGCCGCAAAAGCCCGCGTTCGGCCTCTACGTCGAACAACTCTCCGGCACCGCCTTCACCGCGCCGCGCCACGAGAATCGCCGCACCTGGCTCTACCGCCTGCGCCCCTCGGCAGCGCACCCGGCCTTTACCCGCTACCAGGGTGCGAAGCGCTTCGCCCCCGGCCTCAGCAAGTCCCCCCTCGCCCCCAATCGCCTGCGCTGGCGCCCGTTAGAGGAAGCGATCGACGCCGACTGGCTCGACAGCCTGACGACGATGGTCGTCGCCGGCGACGGCCCGCGCACCCAGGCTGGCGTGGCGATGCATCTCTATCACGCCACGCGCGACATGACCGACCGCGCTTTCGCCTCGGCCGATGGCGAGTTGCTGATCCTGCCCGAACAGGGCGCGCTTCTCCTGCTCACCGAGATGGGCCGGATCGACCTTGCTCCCGGCCAGGTCGCGGTGATTCCGCGCGGCGTCCGTTTCCGTGTCGAGCTGCCCGACGGCGCCGCCCGCGGCTATGTCGCCGAAAATCACGGCCAGCCCTTCCGCTTGCCCGAGCTCGGGCCGATCGGCTCGAACGGCCTCGCCAATGCCCGCGATTTCGAGACTCCGGTCGCGTGGTTCGAGGATCGCGAGGGCGACTTCGCGCTGATCCAGAAGTTCGAAGGCGCGTTGTGGGAAACCCAGCTCGGCCGCAGTCCGCTCGACGTCGTCGCCTGGCACGGCACGTACGCGCCCTACCGTTACGATCTGAAGCATTTCAACACGATCGGTACGGTCAGCTTCGACCATCCCGATCCGTCGATTTTCACCGTCCTGACCTCGCCCAGCGACGTGCCGGGCACCGCCAATGCGGATTTCGTCATCTTCCCGCCACGCTGGATGGTCGCCGAGGACACGTTCCGCCCGCCCTGGTTCCACCGCAACGTGATGAGCGAATGCATGGGCCTGCTCTACGGCGCCTATGACGCCAAGGCCGAGGGATTCCGGCCCGGTGCGATGTCGCTCCACAATATGATGTCCGGCCACGGCCCCGACCTTGCCTCATGGAAAGGCGCGAGCGAGGCCGAGCTCAAGCCGCACAAGATCGACGGGACGATGGCCTTCATGATCGAGAGCCGCTGGGTGTTCCACTGCACCGACTACGCCCTGGAAACGAGCGCACTCGACGAGGATTACGATCAGGTGTGGTCGGGATTTCCAAAGGCGGAATTGCCGTAGGGGCCCTACTCACTCGGAATCGTCGTTATTCTTGTCGTCGCTCAGTTGCGCTTTGGCCTCATCGATCTTGCCGGCATCGATCAGCTTGATAACCGCCAGGGGCGTGTTCTTTTCGCGCATTCCATGCGGTGCGAACGCAATTGGTTCGAACAATCTGCGCGCGAAGGCTGCGTCGCCATCGAGCAGCATCTGCCGACCTAGCGCCAATGCGATGCCTGTGCTTTCCGGCGCGAGCACCATTGCCCGGCGTAAGGCGTTGACCGCGCTGACAGATGGCTTTTCTTTTGCCGCGACGAAACTGCGATAATAGAGATAAAGTGGCATCACCCGATTGGGGTCGATCCGGTTAGCCTTCAGATACCATCCGCGAGCGGCGTTCCACACTGCTCCATCTTTAGACTTGGCGACGTTCGCCCGTACCACGGCGACCTGTCCTTTGCGCACCAGAGCCGAGATGTTCTTGGGGTCAATCGCGAGCGCGCGATCTGCAGCAGAGTCGGCCCTATCGTACCGCTGAGCCATATATTCGATTTCAGCGAGTTCAGCCTGTACGACCGCATCGTCCGGATATCGTTTAGCAATTCCTTCCGCCGTCATCGCGATTCCAAGCCGACGGTCTTTCTCCACCCCGTCGAGCATTAATGCGTAGGTCGGCAGCATCGCGCCTGTTCCCGGACTCATCGTCGCCACCGTAACGGTGATCGGGCCGCTCGGCGAGACGCGCAACGGCGCGAACAGAGACCTCCTGCGATAGGCGTCGAGTTCAGCGTCGAGCTTTTTCAGATCGCCAAACGCCTTCTGTCCAGCTTCCAGGCTTGGAACGCCCTTGTTCATTTCGGAGAGATAGGTGGCGAGTTGACCGCTGCGCGCCGGGTTGAGCATTAGATAATGGGTAAGGAGCCAACCGCGACCGTAGAGCGTATCACCATCCGGATAGCCGAACCGCTCCGGTGCGAGCAAACGCTTCATCGACAGAAAGTCGCCGCCGTTCTGGAGCCCTTCGGCGCGATAATTGGCCGGATAACCGATGATGATCGACCCATCATCCTCGAAGCTGCTGTTGGCATTGAATTCAGCGAAACCCTCTTGAAACCACATCGGATAGGCAATCGGGAAATTCGAGAAAGTGAAATGATGCGTATATTCATGCAGCAGTAACGCCTGCGTGCTCCACCCGCCGATCTTCGCCTTGCGATCGACGTTGGGCACAAACTGCGTCAGAATGAACGAACCACCGGCGCGTGGCTTGTAATAGGCCAGTGCCCCGGGGCAGCGGCACGTTGCATTGAACAGATCATTACCGAACGCGTATATCGTGATCGGACGAAGCCTCTCTCCGCTGCTCCCGACATTATACAATTTGCGTAATGCCGCATCGAATCGTTCTAGCCGGATCGCGAAATCGCGTGCGCCGTTCTCCGTGTCGTCGATCGTCAAGATGAAATGGTCGGTTCGCGCTTGTCGCCACTCGGCCCGGGTCGGGGAAGCCATTGTCAGGATCATCCCGATCGCCACGATCAAGTTACGCATAACTGCCCCCCCGAAAATACCCCCGAAGCGAGCTAGATAAGCGAGGCGACTTCCTAGCAAAAGCGTGATCGTTCTCCGGCACCTCAGCCGGCAGCACCGCCATCGCGCGCCAGCTAATCGCGATCAACACCGCGGCGAGGACCAGCACGCCGATCATCATGGCGATGCTGCGCCGACCCGTGACGATCATCCACAAGCCATAAGCGATCGAGCCGAGCCCGAACACGATCACGGCGGCGAATACGGTGAAGATCGTCTGTGCCTGCTCCGCGGTGCCGGTGAAGGTGGTGCCGCCCGTGGTGGCGCCAGGATGCGCCATCGAGGGCGCGAGCACGGACCAGAGATAGCTCATGAACCCGGCGAGGAAGACGCCGCACACCAGCAACACCCAGCCCGCGACCCTCACCGTCCGGGGCGTCCGCATTTTTCCGCCGCAAGTCGGACAAGTGGCCACACTGCCCTCGACCTGGTTACGGCATGACGGCGCGAGGCAGGTGCTGACTGCGGGCATCGACATTCTCCCCATGTTTCCGGCCTTTATGGCCGGATCGAATGACGATTGCACGACAATGCGTGGAGTCAATCCGCGACCGGGGGAAGGCGATCAGCCCTTCTTGCTGCTCGCGTTCGCCGCCGCCGCTTCGCGGACCAGTGCCTTGAATGCTTCCGCGTCGATCGTGTCGCCCTCGTGAAAGTCGATCGCGCGGCGGACATTTCCGTCCAGGCTCGAGTTGAACAATCCCTTCGGGTCGTCGAGCGCCGCGCCCTTGGCGAAGGTGGTCTTGACCGCGTTCTTGTAGGTCTCGCCGGTGCAGACGATCTTGCCGTTGGCGTACCAGGTCGGCACGCCGCGCCATTTCCATTCCTCGACGACATCGGGCTCCGCTTCGTGGATCAAGGCACGGATCCTGGCCAGCGTGGCCCCGCGCCAGTCGTCCAGCGACGCGACCCGATCGTCGATCAATTCGGACGGCGATTTGGCGCCCGCTTCGGCCGTGGTCATCGTTCTTCCTTTCGATCCTCAGGCGACGTCGCTTGCGCGCGACGGGGTGCGGCTCTTCGCCAGATAAGGCAGCGCGAACATGTAGAGACCGGTTAACATCAACAGGATCAAGGGGAAAAGCGCCGTCAGCCCAACCCATGTCGCCTGCCGGCCGATCACGAGCATGATCGTGTTGAAGATCACCGCCGCCGTGAAGACGATCGACGTCCAGCGGTGAAATTGCCGGAGACCCGAATTCCCGTTCATCTCTTCCTCCCTTAATGATCGAACGCGCGCCGATCAGTCGATCCGCGCCACCACCTCGTCCAGATTGGCGAGGAATTTCTGCCAGCCGAACTTGGCACCGGCGAAGGCCTGCTGCTGATCGGGGCGGAAACCGGCCTGCTCCATCCGCACATGCGTGCCGGCGGCCGACGGCGTCAGCGTCCAGGTGACGACGCTCTCCAGCCCCATCGCGTCCCAGCTATAGGCGAGCGCCCGCTGCGGCTCGATCTCGAGGACCTTGCAATCGACCGATCCCCAATCGCCGGTCAACGTGAAGCGATGATCGAGCGTTGGCACGAAATCGTTCTTCATCAGCCATTCCGCGATCAGGTGCGGCTGGGTCAGCGCGCGCCAGATCTTGTCCGGCGCGTGCGCGAAATCGCGCTCGATCACGACGGAACGCGTTTCGGTCGAGGTCGTCGTCATTGGTCCATCCTTTTCAGCAAATCATCGAGATCGTCGAACCGGCTTTCCCAGAATTCGGTCATCTGGCTGGTCCAGTCGACCAGTGGCGCGAGCGCCTGCCGCTGCGCCGTGTAGTGGGTTTGCCGCCCCTCATGCCGGTCGAGCACCAGCCCGGCCTTTTTCAGCACGCCGAGATGCTTGGACACCGCCGGCTGCGAGACGCCCGCTGCCGCCGTCAGTCCGCCAACGGTCTGCTCGCCGCCCCGGCACAGCCGCTCGAAAATTCCACGACGCGTGGGATCCGCAAGAGCGCTGAAAATGAGATCGTGTGGTGTCGGCATGAAAACGCATAACTCACTGGCTATGGATTGAACCCATAACCATCCAGTTATGCGTTAGTCAAGCGCGACGTTGAGCCGATCGCACGCCCGGAAGAGCGCCCCCACGATACACGCGGCGAACAGCGCGCCTTCGGCTCCCCCCGTCACGAGTTGTGTGACCAGACCGAAGTCGTGATCGCCCAGCACTCTCCCCAGCTCACCGAGCCGCAGATGCGAGCCGGGAAAGGTTCGCGCCAGCAAGTCGAGACTGCCGCCCATCAACCTTCCGCCCGATAGCGGCACCAGAACGCCTCCCGCCGCACCGGCCAACCCGGCGATAGCGATCCTGCGTCGCATCGAGGTCGATCGCTTCCGGCCCGCCAGCCACGCGCCGAGCCCCACCGCGCCGCCGAGCAACAATCCCTCAGGCGCGCCGGCGATGCCTCCGGGCGAACGGCCGAGCAGCAAGCTGAACGCATCGAGGCCTAGCAATTTGACCATGCCGCCGATCGCCATGCCGCCAAGCGCGCCGCCGAGGATGATCGACCAACCGCGCCGGGCGAACCCGGCCGCGGCAATCCCGAAACTCACGCCGGCACCGCCGACCAGCGCCACGACGATGGTCAGCCACAGCAGCACGAACAGCACCGACGCCCCGCCCCCGGACTCCGGCGGCTGCGACGCGGCGACGAAGCCGTAGAACAGCCCGGCGATTGCGCCGGCAATAGCCGCCCCGATCGTTCCAGCGCCGCCGAGCAACACGAAATCGCGCCACGCATAGGGCGGGGTTGCCGGCATCCCGGTCGTCGCGACCGGCTCGATACTTGCCTGTTCCACCCACTCGACCGGCGCTACGAAGCGATAGCCGTGTTTGGGAATCGTCTCGATGAAGCGCGGATTGCTCGCATCGTCCCCGAGTTGCCGCCGCAATGTCTTGACGCATTGGGTCAAGGCTTCGTCGGTGATCGGCACCCCACGCCACACCTCCCCCAGAAAGCGATTCTTGGTGACGAGCTTGCCGCTTTCCCGCAGCAACAGGACGAGCGCATCGAAATAGCGTGCGTTGAGCTCGACCGTGACGCCATCGCGCGACAGCCGGCGCTGGGCCGGGTCGAGCTCGAAACGGTCGAAGCGAAAGCTGCCGGACGCCATTTTTTCAGCGAAACCTCAGGAGTTGCTCATGCCGCTGACCGGCGAGTCCGTCAGGATCATGCCCTATTCAAGCATGGAGACGAGACGATGGCAAAGGCGATCGAGCGCAGAGGCGGAGCGAACCCCTGGAGGATCGCAGGGTGGAGTCTTGCCGCGACACTGCTGCTGCTGCCGCTGGTGGCAATGCACTTCACGGCGGAAGTGAACTGGACGCCCTTCGACTTCGCGTTCGCGGCGGCGATGATCGGCGCCGTCGGCATCGCGTTCGAGGTGACGGTAAGGGCGACGCGCAACACCGCCTATCGCGGCGCCCTGGCGATCGCGCTGGCCGCCGCGTTCCTGCTCCTCTGGATCAACGGAGCGGTCGGCATCATCGGCGACGAGGATAACCCGCTCAACCTGCTTTACGTCGGCGTCATCGCCATTGCGTTCGGCGGCATGGCTTGGGCCCGCTTCCGGGCAAAGGGTGCGGCGCGCGCGATGACGGTGGCGGCCATCGCCAATGCATTGGTCGGCGTGGTAGCGGCCGCGGCAGGCCGCAATGAACCGCCCGGCATTGTCGGGCTGGTCGCGCTGAACGGCTTTTTCGTCCTGCTGTTTCTGGGGGCGGCGTGGTTGTTCGGCATCGCGGCGGCAAGCGGGGGCAGGTCTGATGACTCCCATCCAAACACCGATCCCAGGTGACCGCGACACCGCCATCCCAAGATCGCGCGCGGCTTCAATCTTCGATCAGCTTCATCAGCCGCCGCTCGATCGGCGCCAGCACCGGGCCGAGTTCATGCCCGCGTTTCACTACCTGGCCGTGTTCGGCGATGAGCGCCCACATGCCCTGGCGGTTGCGCAGATCGGGGCGTTTTTCGATCCTGAATTCGGGGCGCTCCGCGCTGCGGCGGAAGGCGGCGAACACAGCCGCGGCTTGGCCAAGTTCGATCGCATAGTCACGCCAATGCCCGGCGGCGACCATGCGGCCATATAGGTCGAGAATCCGGTTGAGTTCGAGCCGCTCGAAACCGATCTGGCTCGGTTGACGCCCCTGCAAAGGAAACGGAGTGACCGTTCCCATCAGGCGCGGTCACGCTCCGGTAGGTGGTTGGGCTCGTGTTCGGCGAGCAACGCGTCGAGGCGCTTGCGCAAGGTCTCGATCTCGCAACGGAGCAACTCGACCTTCTGCGTCTGCGGATCGAACATCTCGCTGCACGGCGTGCCGTAGGCGAGAAACGGCTTTTCGCCCTTCCCTTCGACCATCGTCGGCCGCGCCGGAATGCCGACCATCACCGCGCCTTCCGGCACGTCCTTGGTCACCACCGCATTGGCGCCGACACGCGCCCCGGTCGCGACGGTGATCGGACCCAGGATCTGTGCGCCCGAGCCAATGATGACATTGTCCTCGAGCGTCGGGTGACGCTTGCCGGCAACGCCGTCGGCCGGATTGGTCCCGCCGAGCGTGACGCACTGATAGATCGTGACATTGTCGCCGATCACCGCCGTCTCGCCGATGACGGTGAAACCATGGTCGATGAAGAAGAACTTGCCGATCTTGGCACCGGGATGGATGTCGATCGCGGTGAAGAAGCGCGCGATATGGTTCACCCAGCGCGCCAGGAAAAACAGCCGCGCATTGTACAGAGCATGCGCGATACGGTGATAGCCGAGCGCCCAGACGCCCGGATACAGCAGGATTTCCACATTCGATCGTGGCGCTGGGTCGCGCGCCCGAATCGAGTCGAGATAAGCCCTGAGGCCAGCAAGCATTGGCGCGTCCCCTTCGCCGATTTCGCTATATCTAGGACGCCATGCCGACGATTTCCATAACCGGCCTGTCGCAACTTCGTCGGACAAAAGCCCATCTTTGTTGTAGGAATTAGCTCCACGCGTCATGCAACGGACAGGATCGCGAGGAGTTTGCGCTGTTGATGGTCGATGTTTCGCTGGCCTCGATCGAGGCGATCCTGCCGTTCATCGCGATCGGGTTCGCCGCACAATTGGTCGATGGCGCGCTGGGCATGGCATTCGGCCTGATCAATTCGACTTTGTTGATCAGCGTGATGGGCCTGCCGCCGCGCGTCGCCTCGGCCAGCGTCCATGCGGTCGAGACTTTCACCACCGCCGCGTCGGGCATCAGCCATGTCCTGCATCGCAACGTGAACTGGCGGCTGTTCGCGCGCCTGGTGATTCCCGGCATGATCGGCGGCGTGCTCGGCGCCTATGTGCTGTCGTCGATCGACGCCTCGATCGCGCGCCCGTTCGTGATGACCTATCTGAGCGCGATCGGTCTTTATCTGCTGTATCGCGCTTGGCGCGGCCGCGTCGAGCCGCGGACGCCCAAGGTAATCGAACCGCTGGGGCTTGTCGGCGGCTTTCTCGACGCGGCGGGCGGCGGCGGCTGGGGGCCGGTGGTGACGAGCAACCTGCTGGTTCAGGGCGCCAGCCCGCGCGAGACGATCGGCACGGTCAACACGGCGGAATTCTTCCTGACCACCACGATCTCGGCGGCGTTCATCTTCACCCTGGGCTTCGCCGCCTTCACCCTGCAGACGCTCGGTATCCTGATCGGCGGGCTGCTCGCGGCGCCGCTCGGCGGCTGGCTCGCCAAGAAGGTGCCGGCACGCCCGCTGATGGCGATGGTCGGCGTGCTGCTGACGCTGACCAGCGCCTTCTCGATCTATCAGGCGTTGGCCAGGTAATTACTTCAACTCCCCTCCCTCGCAGAGAGGGGATAAAGGGGTGGGTGAGCGTCGGCGAGGTTCGATGCCTCGTCGATGCTGTTTTGTTGAACCGCATTTGAGTCTTTTTGGGCGCGCAGACGCGCGCACCCACCCCCAGCCCCTCCCTTGCAGGGAGGGGAGTTCAACAGCCTCTACGCGACCGCGGCGTGCACCGTCGCCACTGCCTTCATCACTGCCGCCCAACGCACCGCGTCCTGGATCGCCTGCGCCGTCACGCCGGCTTTCTTCAGCACATTCTCATGCGCGTCGATGCACAGGCCGCAGCCGTTCATCGCGCTGATCGCCAGGCTGAACAGCTCGAAATCGTCCTTTTCGATCCCCGGCGCGCCGATCACGTTCATGCGCAGCTTGGCCGGCATGTTGGCATATTCCTTGTTCCCGGCGAGATGCGTGAAGCGGTAATAGACGTTGTTCATCGCCATTACCGCCGCCGCCGCACGCGCTGCATTGGCGGCTTCGGGCGACAATTTGTCGGCGACCTCGGCCTCGGCCGCCTCGACCAGCGGTTTGTAGCCGGAGGCATGCGCGCAGGCCAGGATCAAGCCGTACTTACGCTGATCGCCGAGCGACGCTTCGTTGAGCAACGATCCGACATTGAGCCGAATGTCCTTGGCGAAATCGGGCAGCGACTGGGCGAAATCCTTGAGCGACATGCGATAGGCTCCTCGCGGCGATGATCGCCGGCGTTGGGATGAGGCCCCGGCCGAAGCCGGGGCGAAAGTTGGGAAAATAGGTGGCGCGGGGCCGAGGGGGGGGAAAGACCCCGCGCCGGGGGATACGGCCCCTGATTCAAAGGCCGCACCTGTTAGACGAAGTCGTTACGCGGCAACCTTGAGGACGTCGTCGCCCTTGTTCCAATTGCACGGGCAGAGCTCGTCGGTCTGCAGAGCGTCGAGCACGCGCAGCGTTTCCTGCGGGTTGCGGCCGACATTGAGGCCGTTGACCTGCACGGCCTGGATCACGCCGTCGGGATCGACGGTGAAGGTGGCCCGATAGGCGACATTCTCATCCGCATCGAGGATGCCGAGCGCCGCGGCGAGCTTGCCGCCATTGTCGGCGATCCACGGGAAATCGGCAGCGGCGAGATCGGGATCCGACTTGCGCCACGCCAGATGGACATGGCTGGTGTCGGTCGAGGCGCCGATCAGCACCGCGTCGCGATCCTCGAAATCGCCCTTGAGCCCGGCATAGCCGACGATCTCGGTCGGGCAGACGAAGGTGAAGTCCTTCGGCCAGTAGAATACGATCTTCCACTTGCCCGGAGCGTGGGTGGTGACATCGATCGTCTCGCCGGCGGGCAAGGCGTCGGTGCCCTGCTGGACGGGAACGGTGATGGCGGGGAACTTGTCTCCGACGGTCAACATGATCTTGGGCCTCCTGCCAAAGGAATTGGGGTCGGCCTTCTTGGACATCCTCTCGAGGATCGGCGGGCCTTCGGGCCTCTTCCGTCACGGCCGCATATAGGCTGGCTATTGAGCGATCCAATAGGTTATTTACGTAGTCCTGATCGACTGAGGCGATAAATGAGTACGACTTACCTTCCGACGCTCAAGCAGCTGCAATATCTGGTCGCGCTAAAGGACCATGGCCATTTCGGCCGCGCGGCCGAGGCCTGTTTCGTCACGCAATCGACCATGTCGGCCGGGATTCGCGAGCTCGAGACGCTGATCGGCGTGACGCTGGTCGAGCGGACGCGGCGCGTCGTGCGGTTCACGCCGCTCGGCGATCGCATCGCTGACAAGGCGCGGCGCGTAATTCGCGAGGCGGAGGAATTGGGCGACATGGCGCGCGCCGCCGGGCGGCCGTTGTCGGGGGAAATGCGGATGAGCGTGATCCCGACGATCGCGCCGTTCATGCTCCCCCACATCCTGCCCGCGCTGCGTCGCGATTATCCCGATCTCAAACTGTTCCTGCGAGAGGAGACGACGGGCACGGCATGCGAAGGCCTGCACAACGGGCGCACCGACTGCGTGCTGCTGGCGCTGCCTTATGCCTGTGGCGAGGTGACCGCGGCGCCGTTGTTCGACGATCGCCTGTTCGTCGCCTTCCCCGATGCAGAACTGCCCAATCCTCCCTCAGTGATCGCGGCGGCCGATATCGACGAGGACCGCTTGCTGCTGCTCGAGGACGGGCATTGTCTGAAGGACCATGCGCTGGCCGCCTGCAACCGTCCCGAACTCGGCGCGCACGCGATGATGCTCGGCACGTCGCTCCACACCATCGTGCAGATGGTCGACAATGGCCTGGGTGTGACGATGCTGCCCGAAATGGCGGTACAGGCGGGCATATTGGACAATACCGAAATCTCGGCGCGTCCGCTCGCGGGGGATCACGCCACGCGCACGATCGCGTTGGTGTGGCGTCGCGCATCGCCGCGCGAACGCGATTTCCGGCTGCTGGCCGACATCCTCAAGGCGGCGGCCTGACGCTTTTCCGCGTCGGGCGAAGGGAAACCTACCGGCCATCCGAGCGTATCCTTTAGGACACCCGGGACGGGTGCACCGATGAAAGGATGCTCATAGAATGAGGCTGTTACGTATCCCGGCACTTGCTCTCGCGCCGGTCCTTGCCCTTCCCGCCCTTGCGCAGACCACGCCCGCCGCGCCGCCGGCCGGGCCCGCCCCACAGACCGCCGCTCCTGCCTCCGCCGCTGTGACCGCTCCCAATCCGTCGGTCGGCGGCGCGGCGATGGATGCCAGCAAGACGATCGTCGCCAATGCCTCCGCGGCGCCCAATCTCTCGACCCTGGTCAAGGCGATTACCGCCGCGGATTTGACCGCCACCTTGTCGGGCCCAGGCCCGTACACCGTGTTCGCGCCGACCAACGACGCCTTCACGCGGCTGCCGCCCGACACGCTCGCGCAGCTGATGAAGCCCGAGAACAAGGCGCTGCTGGCCAAGGTGCTGACCTATCACGTCGTCCCCGGCACGATCGATTTCGCGCAGTTGAAGGCACAGATCACCGCCGGCAACGGCACCGCCACGTTGACCACCGTCGCCGGCCAGCCGCTCAAGGTGACGATCACCGGCAACAACATCGTCACGCTGACCAGCGTCAACGGCAATGTCAGCTATCTGGAGACGCCCGACGTCCATCAGTCGAACGGCATTGTCCACGTGGTCAACGGCGTGCTGCTGCCCAAGCTGAACTGACGGCTGCGCAAGCGACTTTCAACCAACCCCCTCCCGCCAGGAACGGGGCCATCGCACATGACCGGGGTGGTGGTAAGGCTCTCGTCGTTGCCTTCCGTCACCCCGGACTTGTTCCGGGGTCCAACGGGCGGCAGCGGAAAAGCCAGATATTCTAAGGATTCCGGTGCGGTTGGTTGGATGCCGGAACAAGTCCGGCATGACGCGGAAGGAATGGTCTGGACATATCTCCGAGCGGCGCAGTTATGACCGCTTCCAGCGATCTGCTGCGTCGCGATCGCTTTCGCGCTCGCCGACCCAGCGCGCGTCTTGCCCGCGCGTCTCTCGCTTCCAGAACGGCGCGTCGGTCTTGAGCCGATCGATCAGAAAGGCGCACGCCTCCAGCGCCGCGGCGCGATGGGCTGCCGCTGCGCCGACAAGGACGATGCGCTCGCCGGGCTTCATCGCGCCGACGCGGTGGATCACGGTCGCCGCCGCCAGCGACCAGCGTTGGGCGGCTTCCACCGCCAGGTCGCCCAGCGCCTTTTCGGTGGCGACGGGATAATGTTCGAGGAACAGTTCCTCCACCCCGTCGTCGTCCCGCACCAGTCCGGTGAAGGTCGCGACCGCGCCGCCGCCGGCGCGTTCGAGCACGTCCAGCTCGGCGGCCACGTCGATCGCCACTTCGGTAACCAGCACCCGGATCATCCGCCGGTCACCGGCGGAAACAGCGCGATCTCGCGTGCGCCCGCGATCGACGTGTCGAGCGGCACGAACAGCTGGTCGACCGCCGCCCTCAGCCTGGCCTTGTCGCCCAGCGCCTCGGCATAACCGCCGCCTCGCATCGCGAGCCAGTCGATCAAGCCGGCAACGTCGGCGACGTCGTCCGGCGGCGCCACGCGTTCCTGGCCCAGGCCGATGCTTTCGCGCACCCACGCGAAATAGAGCAGGTCGATCATCAGTCCATGTGCTTCAGGCCGACGCGCAGATAGTCCCACCCGGTGACCATGGTGAGCGCGGCGGCGCCCCACAAAGCGACCAGTCCGATGCTGTGGACGATCGGCCAAGCCGGGAGCGCACCCGCCAGGATCATCGCGCCGAGCGCGACGAGCTGGAGCGTCGTCTTCCATTTGGCGAGTTGCGACACCGGGACCGAAACCTGCAGCCCGCCGAGGAACTCGCGCAATCCCGACACCATGATTTCGCGCACCAGGATGATGATCGCGGCGATCACATGCCATCCGCCGATGTCGCGAGTCGCCACCAGCATCAGGATGACCGCGGCGACCATGATCTTGTCGGCGATCGGATCGAGGAAAATGCCGAGCTTCGACACCGTCCCCTGGGCACGGGCGAGATAGCCGTCGAGATAATCGGTCAACGCGATCAGCGCGTAGAGGACGAAGGCGAACGCGTAGCCGAGCTCCCAGCCCGGCCACCACAAGAAAGCGACGAGCAGCGGCACGCCGAGGATGCGCGACAGGGTCAGGATGTTGGGCAGCGTCCACATGTTCGCACGTCCTAAGGCGTGTAGGCTCAACCGGCAATGTCGGCCAAAAGTGCCCCGCGCCAAACCACATTTACCAATTGAACGATTGTCGCTGCCTATGCCGCTCGGCTAAGGGACCGGCTTCTTTCGCCACGACGGGGCCCCAAACTCGTAATGCATAGTGCGCTCGGCTTGTTGAAGGAGCGCCGATTCCTGCCGCTGTTCGTCACGCAGTTCCTCGGTGCCTTCAACGACAATCTGTTCAAACAGGCGATGGTCATCGTCGTGGTTTATCAGATTTACAACAACCCACAGTACGAACAGAGCTTCACCGCGCTGGCCACCGCGATCAGCATCATACCGTTCTTTCTGCTGTCCGCGCTGGCCGGACAGCTCGCCGACGCCAACGACAAGAGCAAGATCATCCGCATCGTCAAGACCGCGGAAATCGTCATCATGTTGGTCGGCGGCGCCGGGCTGCTGCTCGCTAAGGCGGGCTATACCACGATCGGCATGGCATCGATGCTGACCGCGGTGCTGGCGCTCGGCATCCATTCGACCTTTTTCGGTCCGATCAAATACGCGATCCTGCCGCAGCATCTCGACGAGGATGAGGTGCTGGGTGGTACCGGGCTGGTCGAATCGGCGACCTATCTCGCGATCCTGCTCGGGACCGTGCTCGCCGGCTTCATGAAGGTGGAGCATGCCGTCATCGGCACATTGGTCGTCGCGGCGATCGGCTGGTTCGCCGGACGGCGGGTTCCGCCGGCGCCGCGCGTCGGTCCCGAGCTCAAGATCAATTACAACCCCTTCACCGCCTCGTGGCGGCTGATCAGCGGGACGATGCACATTCCCCGCCTGTTCCTGGCGATCTGCGCGATCAGCTTCTTCTGGACGATGGGCGCGGTGCTGATCATCATCTTCACGCCGCTGGCCAAGAATGTGCTGACCGCCGACAAGCATGTCGCCACCTTGCTGACCGCTCTCTTCTCGATCGGCATTGCGATCGGGTCGGTTGCGATCAACTCGCTGCTCAAGGGCCATACCTCGGCTAAATACGGCCCCGCTTCGGTGCTGATCATGGGCGCGTTCGTCGTTTTGTTCTCGATCCTGTGCAAGACGTGGCCGCCCGCGGTCGGCCATTATTATGGCTGGCTCGAATTCATCGCCATGCCGCGCGCGCTGCTGGTGATCGGCGCGCTGATGGGGATCGCGATCTTCGGCGGGATGTTCGTGGTGCCGCTCTACGCCTTCCTGACGACGACGGTGACCAAGGACGAGACGTCACGGACGGTCGCCGCCAACAATGTCGTCAATTCGGGATCGATGGCGATCGGCGCGGCGATGGTCACCGCGCTGTCGCATGCCGGCGTGACCCCGACCAACATGCTGTTCGTCGTGGCCGCGATGTGTCCTGTGTCGGCCTGGCTCGCGCAGAAGCTGCACAAGGCCTGCGACTAGGGTCGTTTTTCAGCTTCGCTGAATCGGCACCGGCCCGCTCCCCCAACCGGCCGCCCATAACATACCCTGTTGGGCGGCCGGGTGGGGGAGCGGGCCGGTGCCGCAACCGTTTCAGCGTTGCTGAAACAGAGTCTAGCAGACAGCCTCGCGCTCGCGGTGCGGATCAGAGAATGAGCGTGTAGATGCAGATGAAGAAGGCGGTGAAGCTCATCACGAAGAGCTTCAGGTCGCCGTCGTCATTGCGTCGCCGGACTGTTCCGTCGAGCCCGAGCCGGCGGCGGAAAGGGTGGCTGGCCCCTCGTGGGGCGAGTTGGAGATACCCTGGCATGGCCAGTAGTTAACGCGCCGTTTACGATTTCGGCCATCGTTAAGAATGGTTAACCACTGTCCGCGAATGGGACGGTCGCGGACGTAATTTTCGGGTTGCAGCAGGGAACTCAAGCTCGCCGAGCGAGTAGGACGTCGGTTTTGTGCGCAATCGCCGATCCCGATCCGGCAAGCACGCCGAACAGGTCGCGCGGATCGCTCGGCCGCGCGAGCAGATCGATCGTGGTGTAGAGACCCGCTTCGCCCACCACGTCGTCGAGATAACGCAGCGCCGAGAAGTCCTCGATCGCGAAGCCGACCGAGTCGAACAGGGTGATCTCGTCGCGATGCGCGCGGCCCGGCGTTTCGCCGGCGATGACTCGCCACAATTCGGTCGCCGGAAAGTCGGCCGGCTTCTGCTGGATTTCGCCTTCGATCCGCGTCTGGGGCAGATATTCGACGAACACGCTAGCCCGGTCGAGGATAGCCTCCTGCAATTCGGTCTTGCCCGGACAATCGCCGCCCACCGCATTGATGTGCACGCCTGAGCCGATCATGTTGTCCGACAGGATCGTCGCGCGCTTCTTGTCCGCGGTCACCGTGGTGACAATGTCGGCGCCCTCGACCGCTTCCTGCGCCGACGGTGCGACGGTGATGGCGAAATCGCGCCCGGTCATGTTGGCGCGGAACTTCGCGGTCGCGGCCGGATCGACGTCGTAGATGCGCAGGCGGTCGATGCCGAGCAAGGCGCGGAAGGCCTCGGCCTGGAATTCGGCCTGTGCGCCCAGGCCGATGATCGCCATCGTCCGCGCGCCGGGCCGGGCGAGATAAGTCGCGGCCAGCGCCGACATCGCCGCGGTGCGCAGCGCGGTCATGATCGTCATTTCCGCGATCAACCGGGGATAACCGGTCGCGACGTCGGCCAGCACGCCGAACCCGGTCACCGTCTGCAGCCCGGCCGCCTGGTTGGCGGGATGGCCGTTGACATATTTGAAGCCGAAATCCTGTCGGTCGGCGATCGGCATGAGTTCGATCACGCCGCCCGGCGAATGACTGGCATAGCGCGGAGATTTGTCGAACTCGGGCCAGCGGCCATAATCCGCCGCGATATAATCGGCGAGTTCGCGAAGCAGGTTCCCCAACCCCTTGCGCCGGACCAGTTCGACCACGTGACCTACCTCGACTAAGCGCATGACCTCATCCTTTCGAAGAGGAATGCTAGGCAGGCGGACTGCCGCGCATAATTGCATTACTGCTGGATAAAAATACAACGATGATGCAAAATGCTCAGCCGCAAGGAGCATTTCGATCATGCAAGAGCTCGACTCGACCGACCGTCGACTGATCGCCGAATTGCGCAAGGATGGCCGGGCACCGATGGCGCAGCTCGCGGCGCGGATCGGCATCTCGCGCGCGACCGCCGAGAAGCGCGTGGCGCGGATGATGGAGAACGGCACGATCCTGGGCTTCACCGTCCGCGCGCGCGACGAGACGTCGAGCATCCGCGCAGTGATGATGATCGAAGTGGCTGGACGCGCGACCAGCGCGGTGATCCGCAACCTGAAGGAAATCCCGGAGCTGCATACGCTCCACACCACCAATGGCGGCTGGGACCTGATCGCCGAATTGCGTGCCGACAACCTGGGCGATTTCGACCGCGTACTGCGCGAAGTGCGGCTGATCGACGGCGTGCTGAACAGCGAGACGAGCTTGTTGCTGAGCTCGGCTTGAGGGACAGGATTCACCTCGCCCCAAACCCGTCACCCCCGCGAATGCGGGGGCCCATCTCCGACGCTCGCCGTCATCACGGCCGGCAGTTTTGGTGCCCGTCCGGGAGATGGGCCCCCGCTTTCGCGGGGGTGACGGGCAAAAAGGTCGCGGGAGCGCCCCTACCTCTCCTCGTCGATCCGTGTCGTCACCCCGGTCGCGACAATGGTCCGCGTCGCGTCGATCGAGGCGTAGGTCCAGAAGATCGCCATCTCCTCGCTGTCTGAAATGTTACGGAAGCAATGCGGGATCTCCGCCGGAATCCAGCTCGTATCGTTGGGCGACACCGGATGGTCGACGCCGTCGATATGCGCCACTCCGCTGCCGGACAGCACGACGACACATTCCTCGCAATTATGCGTGTGGAGCGGCACCGCGGCGCCCGGTGCGATCCGCGTTATCCCGGTCAGCATCGCGCGCGACCCGCGGCCGGCCGTGACGAGCGGCGTGGTGACGATGCCGCCGCCGCGGTCCTTGGCCGGCAGGCCGGCCGGCGTGAGAACGATCGGAGTCATGCGGCGCTCCGGATGGTCTTGGCGTTGGTGAATTCGCGCAGGCCCAGGTCGCCGAGCTCGCGGCCATAGCCCGAGGCCTTGATCCCGCCGAACGGCACGCGCGGGTCGGACGCGACCATCGCGTTGACGAACACCGCGCCGGCATCAATCCGCCGCGCCAGCTCCAGCCCGCGCTGCGTATCACGCGTCCAGATCGAGGCACCGAGCCCGAATGCGGTACGATTGGCGAGCGCCACCGCTTCCTCGCTATCGCGCGCGCGGATGATCGCGGCGGCGGGTCCGAACGTCTCTTCGTCGAACGCGGCCATGCCCGGCACGACCTGGTCGAGGATCGTCGGCTGATAGAAAAACCCCGCCCCCTCGCCCGCCGCGCCGCCGATCACCGCGCGGGCGCCGGCCGCGACGCTGCGCTCGACCTGATCGGCGATCGCCGTGCGCAGATTGGCGCGCGCCAGCGGGCCGAGCGTCGTGCTGCCCGCGGCCGGATCGCCCATGACCAAGGCGCTCGCCTTGGCCGCGAAAGCCTCGACGAAATCGTCGGCCACGGCCCGGTCGACGATGAAGCGCTTGGCGTTGACGCAGCTTTGCCCGGCATTGGTGAAGCGCGCGGTCACCGCCATCGCCGCGGCGTGCTCGATATCGGCATCGGCGAGCACGACGAACGGGTCAGACCCGCCCAATTCGAGCACTTGCTTCTTG
The DNA here is from genome assembly GCF_024508665.1 of Sphingomonas sp. Taxonomy (GTDB): domain Bacteria; phylum Pseudomonadota; class Alphaproteobacteria; order Sphingomonadales; family Sphingomonadaceae; genus Sphingomonas. Next base: position 982,500 of record NZ_JANINP010000007.1, on the reverse strand, counting down.
AGTGCATGGCCCGCCTGGCCCGCGACGATCATGCCCACCTGGGTCGACCCGGTCAGCGTCACCGCCGCGATGCGCGGGTCGGCGATCAGGCGGGCGACCGTCTCGGGCTCGACGCGCAAGCTGGCGAACAGCCCTTTGGGCGCGCCGGCTTCGGCGACGATCCGCTCGATCGCCATCGCGCATTGCGGGACGTTGGCGGCGTGTTTGAGGATCGCGCCATTACCCGCGGCAAAGGCGGGCGCGAGGAAGCGCACGACCTGCCAGATCGGATAATTCCACGGCATGATCGCGAGCACGACTCCCAGCGGCTCATAGGCAATGAACGCGCCCGGCGCGCTCGCGACCGGCGCATCAGCGAGCATGCCGGCGGCGGCATCGGCGTAGAAATCGCAATTGAGCGCGCATTTCTCGACCTCGGCGCGCGCCTCGGCGATCGGCTTGCCCATTTCCAGCGTGATCAATGCGGCGAGCGTATCGCGCTCGCGCCGGAAGCCTTCCGCCAGCCGCTGGAGCAACGCCCGGCGTTCGTCATGCGACGTCCAGCGCCACGCCCGCTGCGCCGCCGCCGCGCGGTCGAGCGCGGCATCGACCGTGCGATCGTCGTGCGGCGCAAACTCGGCGATCGTCTCGCCGGTCGCGGGATTGATCGTAACGGTCACAGCGCCGCCACCACCGCTTGCGCGAACGCCTCGGTGCCGAGCGGCCCGCCGACATCGCGCGTCCTGCTTTGCGGATCGTCGAGCACGCGGTCGACCGCGCGCTCGATCCGCGCGCCCGCGTCGGTCAGCGCCGCATCCGCCTTCCGCCGCCCCAGCCAGTCGAGCAGCATCGCCGCCGACAGGATCAGCGAAGTCGGATTGGCCACGCCCTTCCCCGCAATGTCAGGCGCCGAACCGTGCTGCGCCTGGGCCACGCAAATGTCGTCGCCGGCATTGATCGAGCCGCCCAGGCCCAGACTGCCGCTCAGCTCCGATGCCTCATCCGACAGGATATCGCCGAACATATTGGTCGTGACGATCACGTCGAACCGCGCCGGATCGCGCACCAGCAAGGCTGCGGCGGCGTCGACGATCACTTCGTCGAGCGTCACGCTCGGGAACTCGGCGGCGACGGCGCGAACCTCGCGCAGGAACAGGCCGTCGGTCAGCTTGAGCACGTTCGCCTTGTGCACCACGGTCAGCTTGCCCGACCGCGCCGCAGCGATCTCGCACGCCGCGCGTGCCACCCGGCGCGAAGCGAGCGCGGTGATCTTGCGGATCGAGAACGCGCTGTCGGGATCGGGCATGAATTCGCCGGGACCGGCATGCATCGAACGATCGGCGTAGAAGCCTTCGGTATTCTCGCGCACGATCACCAGGTCCATCGGCTTCGGCAGGATGCTGAGCCCCGCGCGCGACCGGCACGGTCGGACATTGGCATAGAGCTGGAACCCCGTGCGCAACGCTGCCGACGGATTGGGCTGGCCGGCGGGATAGGTATAATGCGACACCGGCCCCAGGATCACGCCGTCGGCTTGCGGCACCGCAGCCATTACCGCGTCCGGCAGCGTCGAGCCCGATGCCGCCAGGCTGGCCTCGCCGATCGCCATCTCCTCGAACGTCACGCCGCCGTCCGTCGCCGCGCGCACCACCGCGATCGTCGCTTCGGTGATCTCCGGCCCGATCCCGTCGCCCGGTAACACCAGCAACCGCGTCATTGGCCGACAGCCTTCATCTGAACTTTCTCCCGTTGGTCTTTGGCGCGCGCGGCTTTGCGCGCCCGCTCGCGCCGCGTGCGCGTGAACCACAGCCACATTCCGCTGAGCGCCATGCCGAAAAGGACGAGGCCGGTGAGCAGCATGATCGCCTGGGTCGGTGCTCCACCCCACAATCCGGTGTGGACGGTGTAGATCCAGTCGAGGAACTCCGCCCCGCCCGACTGCCGGCCCCCAACGTAATGCGCGAGCTCGCGTCCGTCGTAGCGATTGAAATAGACCTGATTGGTGCCGTCGGCGCGGATCGTGTGATTGCCGTCGAGGAACACCGCGACGACCCGCCCGCCGCTCGAAAAGCGCAATTGGCGCAGCGCGGTGTCGCCATATTTCGCCTTGGCCTGGGCGATCAGCGGATCGACCGGCAGCATCGTCGCGCCATCGCTCTTGGCGACCTTGGGCGACGGCCGGCTTTCGGTCTTCGCCACCAGGTTCATGCCGGCGCGGACCTGTTCCTTCCACACCATCAGCACGCCGGTGGTCGCCGATATCAGCAGGATCACCGCGACCCCGCCGCCCACCGCGCGGTGCAGCGTCCGCCAGCGCAGATCGGCACTCCCGTCGAGCTTGACGCGGAAACCCTGCTTCAGCCGCTTCATGCCGGGCCACCAATAGGAAAGCCCGATGATCGTCAGGACCAGGAGCGCAACTCCCTCGATCCCGATGAGCGTTTCGCCAACCGGTCCCGACAGCAATTGTTCGTGGATATTGAAGATGAATTCGAGCGGCCAGGCGGTGGCGGTCCCGTCATGCACGACATGGCCGTCGAACGGATCGATCGCGGTCAGCCAGCGCGCCTTCCTGATGTTGGACTTGACGATCACCGCCTGGTTCGCGGCGTCGGGAAATTCGACGCGCGTCAGATCGGCATCGGGATGCGCGCGATGGAACGCGTCGAGCAGCCCCTGTACCGGCAACCGCGCCGGACGCTCCGCCACGATCAGCGACGGCACGACGACCGGCTCGAGCGCATCGCGAAACGCCATGATCGCGCCGGTCAATCCCTGGACCATCAGGAACAGCCCGACCGTCAGCCCCAGCCAGCGGTGCCATTTGAGATAGGTTGGTTTTCGGATCACGCCGCACCCCGAAGACTGAAAGTCGGAAACGAGCGCGAGAGGGCGCCCGAGCCCGTTCAGGCCCGATAGGCAAATTTTGAACTATTGACAAGAATAATACAAAATCATTGACGCTGGACCGGGCGGACGGTAACCGTTCCGCACCTTTTCAGCCCCTGTCCGGGACCCCTGCGTGGCCTCTTCTTCCCCGTCTGTTGCATCCTCTTCCCCGGACGGCCTGCGCCGCGGTTCACCGTCGAGCGCGGGAGTCGATTCGCGCGAAATCCTGGGGTTTATCGACGATATCGAAGCGGCCGGGCTCGAGCTCCACGATCTGATGCTGTGGCGCGACGGCGTCGTCGTCGCCGAGGGTTGGCATTGGCCCTACAGCGGCGACCGGCTGCGCATGACGCATTCGATGACCAAGAGCATCACCGCTTGCGCGATCGGCATGCTGGTCGATGCCGGCCGGCTGACGCTCGATCAGAAAGTCGCGCCGCTTTTTCCCGAAATCGCGATCGACCCGGACAGCCGCGCCGCGCGGATGACGGTCGAGGATCTGCTGACGATGCGCTCGGGCCAGGGCACCGAAGTGTCGGGATCGATCTGGCGCGGCATCGCCACGAGCTGGATCGCCGAATTCTTCCGCATCGCGTTCGATCACGAGCCCGGCACGACCTATGTCTATTCGAGCGCGGCGAGCTACATGCTGTCGGCGATCGTCACGCGCATCACCGGACAGACGATCCACGATTTCCTCAAACCGCGATTGTTCGATCCGCTCGGCATCACCAATATCCGCTGGGATATCGGGCCAGACGGCATCAATCCGGGCGGCAACGGCATCAGCTTCACCACCGCGGACGGCCTGAAGATCGGCATCCTCCATGCCCAGCGCGGCCTGTGGCAGGGCCAACGCATCCTGTCCGAACGCTGGGTGGCCGAGGCGACGCGCATCCACGCCGGCGAGCCTGGCGACCAATATGGCTATCACTGGGTGGTCGGCGACGGCTATTTCGCGATGCTCGGCGTGTTCGTGCAGATGGTGCGGGTGTTTCCGGGATCGAACGCGGTCCTGGCGTTCAACGCCGCGATGGACGAGAGCAAGGTCGTCGCACCGTATCTCGACCGGCATTTTCCCGCGGCGTTTCAGAACGGCACCGATGCCGCCGCCGATGCAGCGCTGGCCGAACGCCTCAAGGGATGGAGAGAACGCCCCTCCTTCGTCTCGACCGTGCCGGCAGAGCCCGCCGCCTTCGCCGGCCGCTGGACGATGGCGGCGAACGACAAGGGACTGACCGAACTCGCGTTCGCCTTCGACCAAGACGAGGCGCGCATCGCGCTAAGCGATGGCGGGGGCGAACATCTTCTGATTGCTGGGCGCGATGGCTGGACGATCGCCCCGACCTACCTGCCCGGTGCCGATCTCCATCACGGCTATCGCATGGAGGGTATGCCGGCCGCAGCGGGCTTGCGCTGGATCGCAGAGAACCGGATCGAGCTGGTTGTGCACTTCCTGGAGGCGGCGTTCCGCGACACGTTCGTGTTCACCGTCGACGGCGACCGGCTGGTGATGGACCGCACGGTCAACATCAATTCCGGCGCCCGCGCCTGGCCGACAATGACGGCGGTACGAGCGGGATAGTTGAGGGTGAGCACCTGGCGAGGCGAAGACGCGCTTCGCTACCGGAAGCAGTCCGTCGAGGCAGCTAACAAGTGACGAGGTCCGTGTGGCCAAACCCCTTCGTGTAATCCAGCACGGATATCACGACGGGTACGACCTCGAAGATGCAGACGTCGTCGGGGCCGGGCATCGGCACCGGCAACTCCGGTTGCTCGGGATATTTCGACGGGAGTCTCTGCAGGGCGGCGGCCGCCTCGTCCCGATCGGTAACGCGTCTCGCCCGAGCAGCCATCGACAATCCGGTGATTTCGGTGAGCTCGGCGGTGTCATGATCGATGGTAAGGGACACGCGATCGTCAAACGCGATGTTCTTCGCCTTCTGGCTTTCCAGGCCGCACAGAAAATAGATTTTCAATCCGTCGTTGACGTACCCCACGGTGGTCGCCTGGGGCCAGCCATCGGGTCGCAGCGTCGCGATCGTCATGATGCGATGCTGGTCCAGCAGGGACTGGATTTTCTCTTTCATGGGCGGTTCGATCATAGCGAGCATGGAGTATGCCGGCATCTGCCGCGGCGCATTACGTAAAGACCCTATCACCGGCGGTTCACATGGGCGGCAGCTGATCGGCGGGACCGCTCTCCTATGGTCGCCTTTGTTCCGGGCGGCCGTTGATCCCGGAATGCATCGGCGCTTCGGCTGAGGGCTTATTGAGTGCCCAGGATCGTGCTAGCGTGGCCCTGCGGGGAACGTTGCATGGCGAAGCGAGGCGGGGCGTACATCTGGTTTCTGGCTGGGCTTGCGGCAATCATCGCCGGCTTCTGGCGCACCTTTTTCGGCGATCCGCTCAGCAGCGATTTCTGGCACACGGCCCATGGCATTGTCTCTACGCTTTGGGTCATCCTGCTCATAACGCAGTCGCTGCTTGTCGGGCGGGGACAGCACCGATGGCATCGGCGCCTAGGCTGGGCATCGCTGGGACTCGTCGTCATCTTGGTGGGAACCAGCAGTTACATGGTCTGGATCGAACTCGTCGGCGATCCCGATTTTCCGCGCGACTTGCGGCTGAGCCTCACATTCCTCGATATCGGATTCCTGATTCTATTCGTCGGAGCCTATGCCGCGGGTTTGTGGTTCCGCCGCGAGCGAAGAGTGCATTCGCGGCTGATGGGCTCGACCATTCTCATCGGATTGGGTCCGGCGCTCGCGCGACTGTATGCCCAACAGATCCCGGCCGCCCATGGCCTCGCCGGCGCCTTGACATGGGCGTTGTGGACGATCGAGGCGATCCTCGTGGCTGCGATCCTGTTCGACCTTCGCCGGGGCCGTCGGCTCTGGCCATTTCCGGTGATGCTGGTGGCGTTCGTGACCATTCACGCGGGCACGGTCTGGGCGACCGGCGATACTTTCGCCGCGATCGCCCGAGGGGCCGGCGCGCCGGTCTAGCCTCGGACCTAGAGAACGCCTGCTAAGCACTCGCCTTGTGTCCAAGAGGAAGCGGCGTGCCCAGTGGCGACATGCCGGCCAGGCTCGCGAAAAATTCCCTGAGTACGTCACACTTGCTCGTCCTGCCTCGTCACGTCCGCGAGCGCCGCTGATGGCGCCGCAGTTAAGGACATGATCATGAGCGAGACTAAACGGCTGATCTGGCACGAGGTCGCGCCGCAGGGCGCGAAGGCGCTGTTCGGCATCCACCACTATGTCACGACGGGCACCAACCTGCCCGAGGAACTGATCCATCTCGTGTTCCTGCGGGTTTCGCAAATCAATGGCTGCGCGCATTGCATCGACCTCCACACGCGCGACCTGCTCAAGACGATGTCGGTCGACAAGGTCGCCCTGATCCCGGTCTGGGCAGAAGTGCCGCATCTTTTCCCGGAGCAGTATCGTGCTGCGCTGGCCTGGGCCGAAGAGGTTACACTCGTCAGCGAAACCCATGCTTCGGACGAAGCATATGCAGCCGCATCGGCAGCATTTGAGTCAAAGGACCTGGTGGATCTCACAATCGCCATTGCGGCGATGAATGCCTTCAATCGCCTTGGTGTGCCGTTTCGGTTGCCCGTCAAGGCCCGGGTCTGAGCCCATTTCCGAAACGGACGTTTCAACGAATGCGAAGCCCGAACGGGAGCTATCGGGAATCTGGACGGGGCCGCTGGATGCGTAGCTTCAGCGGCTTCCGTTTTGCCAAGAATGTCCGCGTAGCGGACGCATTTAATCAGATGCCGTTCCTGAACCCGCCCCTATGGCACCAAAGTCGGCTTGGTCGACGGCTCCCACACGTCGCTGCTCGTCGCGACCAGTTCCTTCATGTTGCGCCACGTCCGCCGCCCCGGGATCGACGGCTCGCCGAGAACGACCGCGCGGGCATAAGCGATGATCCGGTCCTGGACGCGCTGCTTCTCTTCCGCTGGCCAGGTTTCCCAGGCGTGCGGGCCACGCACCACGACGAGATCCTTCAGCCCCTTGATCCGTTCGTACGAGGCGATCTCGCCTTCCAGCCCATCGGCATAGCACCACAGCCCGCGCGCGAAGAAGGCACTCGGCCATTTGCGCATCCCCGCCAGGATCGCCGAGCTGGGGAAGAAGACGATGTTGTTCTCTTCCTCGATCCCGCCGATGAACAGCCCGCGATCGCGCCCCGGCCCGCGTCCGTCGTCCTTGGGGCTGGTTTCGGATTCGAGATAGCCGACGCCGCTCGAGAAATCGGCGACCAGGATCGCGCCCTTGATGTGCGGGTCGCGGCGCGGGGCAGTGCAGGCGATCTTCGGCAGATCGTAGCTGCAATCCTTGTCGAAATTGATCGTCATCGCCCAGCCGCTGGCCATGGTCCCGCGCGAACTGCCCATGAAGAAGACCGGCAGGCCCCCGCTCGGATCGCCGCCATAGGCTGCCGCGGCGGCGTCCGCGCCCCGGGTCAGCCGGCCGTAGGGACCGAGCGCGCGCATCCCCTTCCCGCTCCGCAAGGCGGCGACGATGTCGAGCAGATCGTGCCCCTGCTGCAGCGTGTTGGTGTCGCTATAGCCACCCGAAATGCCGACGCCGCGGCGGTCCATCGCCAGCACGTCGAATCCCGCCTGGTGCAGGCGATACCAGGCCTGGCGCCAGAAGCGCTCGCCCTGCACGCCGGTGCCGCCCTTCGGCCAGTCGTCGTCGGGAATGGTCACGCCGGTCTTGGGGTCGATGGAATAGGCGACGTCCTTGGGGTCATCGAGCGCGGTGACGCGGTCGCCGCCGCCGCCGTTCATGACGATCAGCGCGCGCTTGCGGCCGCCCTTGCCGTCATCGATCCCGGCGCCGCGGATGTACCAGCCGCGCAGCCGGATATCGCCGGTCATCTTCATGTGGATGCGTTCATACGCCTCCACCGGCGCGGTGAATTCGACGATCTGCGTGTCGCCATCGGCCGCCGCGATCGGCTCGTTATAGGGCGCCCGCGCGAAGAAACCGGGCCGGCGGATCTGGCTGAGGTCGGTATCCCCGCCCTTCTCGTCGATCTTGCCGAGCAGGTACCGCGCGTGCGCGTCCTTCAGCGCATATTCCTTGTTCGGCGGATGCCGTTTGAGCACCTGCTCATAGACGCGCTTGTGACACTTCTTGTCCTCCTTGCACTTCTTCCAGCGCTTGCGGAGCTTATCGTCGGTAAAGTTGGTGACGTAGAAGTCGCCGCGATAGCCCTTGGGCTTGTGCGCCGCGACGCTGGTGAAGGGAATGCACGTCCGGGGACCCGCCTTGGTCGGCAGGATATAGCCGGGCAGCTTCATGTCGCGGTCATAGGCGACATAGGCCTCGCACTCGGCCGGCGGGAACATCGCCGCGGGAACCGCCAGCGGCTTCATGTGCTTGGCGTGCTTGCCATGGTCCTTGGCCTGGGCGGCCGTCACGCATGTCACCGCGCCCAATATGGCAAGCAAGGCAGCGGTCCATCTCTTCATGTCGCTCTCCAGCTCGGAATTTTCTATCGGGGCAGATCGGCGAACCGCGCCGGCAGCTCGAAGCCATGGGCGAAACGGTCGCCGGGTTCGGCGATGAACTCGCTGCGCGCGGCATAATAGGAACAGCCGGCGACGCGGACGCGCGAGACCGCGCCGTTATCGCGTTGCTCGTGCCGGGCCAGCGTGCCGGCAAAGCCTTCGCCCGACACGCCGCGGATCTCGCATTGCTGGCCGACCGTCACCTCGCCGCGCGCGGCCGCGAGCGCGATCCGCGCCGTCACTCCGCTGCCGGTCGGCGAGCGATCGATCTGCCCCTCGGCAAAGATGCAGAGATTGTAGCTCGGCCGGCCATTATGATCGCCGAGCGCCACGTCGTCGGTCAGGATCGTGCCGTACAGGAACGACAGATCGCGCTCGGTCGGGTGCTCGATCGCAATCGCCGCGCGCACCGCGCCGGTGATCGCCACGCCCGCCGCGACGAGCTCGGCGAGCGGCGTGTCCATCAGCGACAGGCCGATCCGCGAGGCCGGCAGGATCGCGTAATAGGCGCCGCCGAACGCGATATCGAAGCCGACCGGTCCGAACCCCGGCACATCGACCCTCTGGTCGAGATGGCTGGCAAAGGATTCGACACTTTCGAACGCGACCAAAGGCGCACCGCCATCGGCCGCCGCCTCGACCTCGACCCGAACGACGCCGCACGGCGCCTCCAATCCGAAGCTGGCATGCCCGTCGACCATCGCGACGCGACCAGTATCGACCGCCCAGCGGCCGATCGCGATCGTCGCATGACCGCACATCGTGCTGTAGCCTTCCTGGTGCGTGAACAGCACCGCGAGGTCGGCGTCGGGATGGCAAGGCGCGGTCGGGATGACGCCGTACATGCCGGCATGGCCGCGCGGCTCGAGCATCAGCATGCGCCTGAGATCGTCGAACCGCTCCAGCGCGTCGCGGCGCTTGTCGAGGATCGTCGCTCCGCGAAGCTCGGGATAGCCGTGCTCGACGATCCGTACCGGCTCGGCCGCGGTATGCAGGTCGACGACCTGAAGGGTTCGAGCTTCAGCCAAGATCGGAGACTCCCGAGGTACCGCACCGCGCATGGACCATGGCCGCGGCGGCGAGATCGGCGAGCGCGGTGCCGACCGATTTGAAGATGGTGATGGCATCGTCCGACGTCCGCCCCGCGACGCGCCCGGTGCACAGATCGGCAAGCGAGCCCCTTATGTCCTCCGCCGTGACGACGCCCGCAGCGATCGGGCCGGTCAGGTCGCCGGCCTCGGCCAGGGCATCGCGCGTGTCGACATAGATTTGCCCGCGCGCGAAGCAGCTATCGTCGGCCTCGCGCATGGCGGGGGTGAAGCTTCCGATCAGGTCGAGATGCGTCCCCGGCCGCAGCCAGTCGCCATGGATGATCGGCGCCATGGAGGGCGTCGCGCAGGTAATGATGTCGGCGCGGCGCGCGGCGGCTTCGAGCGATGCCGCCGCCTCCGCTTCGAACCCCCTCGCGCGCAATTCCATGGCGAGCCGCTCGGCCTTGGCCCTGTCACGGTTCCACACCGACACCGATCGGATCGGGCGAACGACCGCGAACGCCTCGGCGGCAAGCGCCGCGATCAGCCCCGCCCCGACGATGAGCAGATCGGCCGCGTCTGTGCGCGCAAGGAACGACGCAGCGAGCGCCGACACCGCGATCGTCCGGCGCGTCGTGATCTCGTTGCCGTCGAGCAAGGCGAGCGGGGCGCCCGTCGCGGCATCGGCGAGCAGATAGGTGCTGTGAACGCTCGGCAATCCGCGCGCGCCGTTCGCGGGATGGATGGTGGCGATCTTGGTGCCAAGAAGCGTGGCATTCCACGCCGGCATCAGCAGCAGGACGCCGTCGCCATCGGGATGCGGAATATGATGGTGATGCCGCTCCGGCACCGTCGCGCCGGCCGCAAAGGCGGCCTTCAGCGCCGGAATCAGCGCATCGAACGGCAAGGCGCGGCGCGTTTCCGCCGGGCCGATCACCGGGATCGTCGCGTCTCCCGTATCACTCCCCTGTCCAGCCGCCGGATCGTCCAATCGCATCGTCGCCGTCGCTCCCGATCGAGCGGCAACTTTGTCCTATTGGATTTCAAAATACAACAGCTTTATCCGGCTTGGAGTGCGGTATCTAAATCCGGATCGTCATGCCGGACTTGTTCCGGCATCCAACCAACCGCAACGGAATCGCTGGAGCTTCGATCCTTTCCGTCGCCTCCCGTTGGACCCCGGAACAAGTCCGGGATGACGTTTGGCGCCGGCCGCTCCGGAACTACTCAGACAGTCGCCTCGACGTCGCGCGCCAGCACCAGATGCGCTTTCATCAGGTCATGCGCCTTCTGGTTATCGCCCGCTTCCAACGCGTCCAGGATCTCGAGGTGCTCGTCGATCGAATCGATCACGCGCTCGGCGCCGTTGACCCACTGGATGTTCATGAACGAACGCAGCTTGTTCTGCCGCTGCACCGCGTCGAGAAAATAGCGATTGCCCGAACAGCGCGCGATACCTTCGTGGAAATCGGCGTTGATCGCGAACAATTCGACCGCCAGCGTGTCGCGCCATTTGCGCTTGCGAAACGCGAGGTGCTCGGCGCGAATGCGATCAAGCCATTCGCGATCGAGCTCGAAAGTGGATTCGAGCAGGCCGGCGGGCTCGATCACCGCGCGAAAGGCATAGCTCTCCGCACGCGCCCGCGCCGAGTTGATCGGCAGCGTGAACGACCAGCCATTGCCCGGCTTGCGCTCGACCAGTCCGAGCTCGGCGAGTTGGCGCAGCACGCGCACCACGGTCGGCAACTTGGCGTCGAACAGCCGCGCGACTTCCAGCTGGCTGCACTGGTCGGGCATGCGGCCCTGGTTGCGCGCCTCGGCGATCGCGATGAACAGGCGCTGGTCCTCTTCGTCCTCCGGATTGGTGACGTCGAGATCGGGCGCCTCGGTGACCGGGCTGCGCAGGACATAGCCGCGATTGGCGCGCGCCTCGACCGCGCCCTGCTCGGCAAGCAGCTTGAGCGCGCCGCGCACCGGCGTGCGCGACACGTCGAAATGCCGGCAGAGATCGAGTTCGACGAGATGATGGCCGGGGCCCGCGCCCTGGTCCTTGAGCATCCTGAGGATCCTGGCGGCAAGATCGGCCTGCAGCCGGCTGGCGCGCGGCGGCGCCTTGTCGATATCCATCTTGCGCGCAGCCGCTCCCGCCATTTTCTCTCGATCTTTCACCAGGTCCGTCAGATTTCGCGGATTACACTTTCGCGCGCAAGGATGCAAAGTCCGCGATCGGCGCGCTCGCGGTTTGAGTTGGGCTGTGGACTTGGAAAGCGGTTTATCGGCAAGCGACCCAATGGCAGGCATTCTTGTCGAAACTCAACCCCTCCGAAAGCAGACGTCTCGTCAGCTGAGCACACGACTGAAACAGGATCGTGAGGGTCGGCAGCTCGTCACGCCAACAGCCGCGCGGCGCGGTTCGCGCGCCCACTCGACATTGAGCCCCGAGCCAGGCTGACATGAATCATCCCGCCGCAGCCGAATGACCGGCTTGGGGCGCATTACCGCCGGTGTTGCGCCCCAATTACCTTAGCTACCGCTTTGTCACCGAGGTTATCTCCCCGGCGCTGCCGCGGATTGTGACGTCGAAGGCGACGCTATCACCGACCGTTATGCCGCCCAAGACTGCCGGCTTCGCATCGAAGGTCATCGTCATCGCGGGCCAGCCGACTTCCGGAATGGCCTGATGGTCGAGCGTGATCTTGCCGGCCGCTTTGTCGATCGCGGTGACCGTGCCGATGCCCTTCGCCTTCCTTGCTTCGCCGGGCATCGCAATGTTCCCCATTGCGGCGCCGTTGTCGACGGTCGGCTGAGCAGCTGTGGTGTTCGTGTCGCTCTTTCCGCAGGCCGAAAGCAATGCGACAGTGGCGACCAGCGGGATGAGATACAGGGCTTCCATAATGGTCTCCTTCAGTTTGTTTGGGGCCCGGAAGAGGGCCGGTGGCGCCGCCGCATCAGCAGATAGGCGGCGGGGATGACGAACATCGACAGGAGCGGCGCGCTCAGCATGCCGCCGACCATCGGTGCCGCGATGCGGCTCGTAACCTCGGAACCGGTGCCCGATCCGAGCAGGACAGGCAGCAGGCCGGCGAGGATCACCGCGACGGTCATCGCCTTCGGGCGCACGCGAAGCACTGCGCCTTCACGTACCGCTGCCTCGACCTGTTCGGAGCGAGGGTTCGGGCCACGCTCGTCCAGCGCATGTTTGAGGTAGATCAGCATCACCACGCCGAACTCGGCGGCAACGCCCGCGAGTGCGATGAAGCCAACCCCGGTCGCGACCGACTGATTATAGCCCAGCAGCCATAGCAGCCAGACGCCGCCGGTCAGCGCGAACGGCAAGGTCGCCATGATCAGCACGGCTTCGTCGAGCCGCCTGAAGGTGAGGTAGAGCAGCAGGAAGATGATCGCGAGCGTCGCCGGCACCACAATCTCCAGCCGTGCGGTGGCGCGCTCGAGAAACTCGAACTGCCCCGTATAGGCTATTCCGATGCCGGGCGGCAGCGAGACCTTGGCGGCGATCGCGCGCTGCAGGTCGCCGACGATGTCGGTCAGCGCCCGGCCACGGGCATCGACATAGATCCATGTTGCCGGCCGGCCATTCTCGCTCCGCAGCATCGGTGGCCCGGAGGTCACGCTGATGTCCGCCACCGTCCCGAGCGTGATCTGCTGCCCCGATGGCGTCAGTACCGGGAGATTGACCAGCGCCGTGGGGCTGTCCCGCAACTCACGAGGGTAGCGAAGACTGATCGGATAGCGGGCGAGCCCCTCGACGGTCTCGCCGACCACCGCGCCGCCGATCGCGCCAGATACGACGTCCTGCACGTCGGCGACGTTCATCCCGTAGCGGCCAGCAGCAGCACGGTTGACCTGCACGTCGATATAACGCCCGCCGGTCAGTCGCTCGGCCAGTGCCGAACTGACCCCCGGAACGGTCTTCGCGGCCGCCTCAATGTGCTGCGCCACCTGATCGATCTGCGCGAGGTCCGAGCCCGAGACCTTGATCCCGATCGGACTCTTGATTCCGGTCGCGAGCATATCGATCCGGTTGCGGATCGGCGGAATCCAGAAGTTGGCGAGGCCCGGCACCTTCACGCGGGCGTCGAGTTCCTCGATCAATTTTTCCGGCGTCATCCCCGGCCGCCATTGCGCCTTGGGTTTGAAGCGGATGGTGGTCTCGAACATCTCGAGCGGCGCGGGATCGGTCGCGGTGTCGGCGCGGCCCGCCTTGCCGAACACGCTCTCGACCTCGGGCACGGTCTTGATCAGGCGATCGGTCTGCTGGAGCAATTGCCCCGCCTTGGCAGTCGAAATGCCCGGCAAGGCCGAGGGCATGTAGAGCAGATCGCCTTCGTTCATCGCCGGCATGAACTCGCCACCGGTCAGCGCAATCGGGATGATGCTCGATGCAAACACCAATGCCGCGATCAGCAACGTCGTCTTCGGCCGTCTCAGCACCCAATCAAGCGCCGGACGATAGGCTCGCGTCAGCCAGCGATTGACCGGGTTCGCTTCCTCGCTCGGAATCCGGCCGCGGATCAGCCAGCCCATCAATACCGGGACCAGCGTGATCGAGAAGATCGCGGCTGCCGCCATCGCATAGGTCTTGGTGAAGGCGAGCGGCGCGAACAGCCGCCCCTCCTGCCCCTGAAGCGAAAAGATCGGGATGAACGAGAAAGTGATGATCAGCAGGCTCAGGAACAGCGCCGGCCCGACCTCCACAGCAGCGGCGGCGATCACGCCCCATCGCTCCGCTCCCGCGAGCTTTTCGCCGGGATGCTCGTGTTCCCAGCGTTCCAGATGCTTGTGCGCGTTCTCGATCATCACCACCGCCGCATCGACCATCGCGCCGATCGCGATCGCGATGCCGCCCAGCGACATGATGTTGGCGTTGACGCCCTGCACCCGCATCACGACGAACGCGGCGAGGATGCCGAGCGGCAGGGTGATGATGGCGACCAGCGCCGAGCGGACGTGCCACAGGAACAGCGCGCAGACGAGCGCGACGACAAGGAACTCCTCGATCAGCTTGCCCGTCAGATTGTCGACGGCGCGGTCGATCAGGCCCGACCGGTCGTAGGTGGTGACGACCTCGACTCCCGGCGGCAGGCTCTTGCGCAGATCGGCGAGCTTCGCCTTGACCCCGTCGATCACGTCGCGCGCATTCTTGCCCTGGCGCATGACGATGACGCCACCGGCGACTTCACCTTCACCGTTGAGTTCGGCAATCCCGCGCCGCATGTCGGGACCGATCTGGACCGTCGCGACATCACCCAGCGTCACCGGCACCCCGCCCGTGGCGGTGCGGATCGGCACGGCGCGGAAGTCATCGAGCGACTTCAGATACCCGCCCGAGCGCACGACATATTCGGCTTCGGCCATTTCGACCACCGAGCCGCCAGTCTCCGAATTGGCGCGCTTCAAGGCGTCGGCGACCTGGGTTTGAGTGACGCCGTAGGAAGCCAGTTTCTGCGGATCGAGCAACACCTGATATTGCTTTACCATGCCGCCGATGCTGGCGACTTCGGCGACGCCGGGCACCGATTTGAGTTCGTAGCGCAGGAACCAGTCCTGCAGGCTGCGGAGCTGCTGGAGATCGTGCTGCCCCGTCCGATCGACCAGCGCATATTCGTAGATCCAGCCGACCCCGGTTGCGTCGGGGCCGATCGAGGCAGTCGCGCCCGGCGGCAGGCGGCCCTGCACTTGGCTCAGATATTCGAGCACGCGACTGCGCGCCCAATACAGGTCGGTGCCGTCGTCGAACAGCACATAGACGAAGCTGTCGCCGACGAACGAATAACCCCGCACCGCGCGCGCGCCGGGCACCGACAGCATCGTCGTCGCCAGCGGATAAGTGACCTGATTTTCGACGATCTGCGGGGCCTGTCCGGGGTAGCTCGTACGGATGATGACCTGAACGTCGGACAGGTCGGGAAGCGCATCGACCGGGGTCGTGCGGATAGCGCCGATCCCCACAGCCACGAGCACGAGGGCGGCGAGCACCACCATCCAACGGGCACGGATTGCCCCGGCAATGATCCGGGCGATCATTGGCTACCGCCGATCGGCCGGACCGGAATGCCGGTCAGACTGGCTTCCGAATCGAGCAGGAACTGGCCGGAGGCGACCACCTTCTCGCCCGGCGACAGGCCGGCGATGATCTCGGTCTGTCCCCCGCTCTCATTGCCGATCGTGACTTCGGCTGGGTGATAGCGGCCATCGCCGGAGGCGAGCATCACCAATGTTCGTTTGCCGGTGCGGATCACCGCTTCGCTCGGCACGAGCAAAACGGATCGCGCATCGCCTCCTAACGCTACCTGGGCGAACATGCCGGGCCGCAGACGACCGCCGCGATTGGGCAATTCGATACGAACCGTCAGCGTTCGGCTGTCGGCCTGCGTTGTCGGAAGAGTTGCAATCACCCGCCCCGCAAAGGTCTCGCCGGGAAAACCGGCGAGCATCGCCGAGGCATTCTGACCAATCCGCACCTGACCGGCCTGCGCTTCGGGCACCGCGGCGTTGAGCCAGACCGTGCCGAGCCCGTTCACCTGCGCCAGTGATTGCCCCGTCGCCAGCGTCACGCCGATGCGCGCGTCGAGCGACTGAATCACGCCGGAGATCGGCGATGTGATAGTCACGACGCCGTTCGGCCTTCCGGTTCGCTCGACCTTCGCGATCAGCCCTTCCGACATTCCCATCAGGCGGAGCCGCTGCCGCGCGGCGGCCGTCAAATCGGGCTTGCCGAGCCGTTTGACGCTCAGGAACTCCGTTTGCGCGCCGCCCCATTCGGGCAGCAGCAGGTCGGCGATCGGCGCGCCCGCGCGTACCACGTCGCCGGGCGCCCGTGCATAAACGCGTTGCACGAACCCGCCGGAACGCGCCTGAATCATCGCGACATCGCGTTGGTTGAAGTCGATCGTCCCAGTGACGTTGAGCGTCGTGGCAAGGTTGCCCATCTTCGCTTCGACCACGCGCAGGCCGAGGCTCTGGCGCGAGGCCGGGTCGATGGTCACGGCCGGCGCACCGCCGGGTGCGGCGCCGTCGGCGTATTTGGGCACCAACTGCATGTCCATGAACGGCGATTTGCCGGGCTTGTCGAACTTCTGGTTCGGGAACATCGGGTCATAGTAATAGAGGGGTTGCCCCGACCCGGCCGGCGAGGCGGCCGTCTGTTCGGCCGTCTGGTGATGACCCAGCCAGAACCCGCCACCGCCCGCTGCGAGTGCGGTGACCAGCATCAATGCGCGCCAATGCGGCGCTCTCAGTTCGAGCGTCACGCCAGTTCTTCCCCATAGGTGATGTTGATGCGAACGGCGTCGCGAGCCACGTCCGCTTCGCGGTTGAGCGCCTCGACCTCGGCTTCGGCGAGCGCCAGCGTCGACAGGAGCGCGGTGCCCAGATCGAGCTTGCCGGCCGCATAGCTGTCGCGGTCGAGTTCGGCCCGCCGTTTTGCGAGCGGCACCAGAGTCTCGCGCGCATTGCGGAGCCGTTCGTGGTGCATCGCGTGATCGGCGAGATCGGCATCAAGCGCCGCGATCAACTCCAGCCGGAGGGCATCACGATCAAAACGCGCGCCGTTGGCAGCACTCTCGCTGGCCTCAATCCTGGGATTCTGACGCTTGCCGGCAAACAACGGCAGATTGATGGAGACCCCGACCGATGCCATGTCGCCGAACCTCGGATCGCGCCGGCCATAGCTTACGCCAACTTTCCAGTCGGGACGCTTTTCCGCCCGCGCGAGCCGGACGTCGGCATTGGCCCCCGCGATCGACGCGTCCTGCGCGCGCATCGCGGGCAGCGCATCAATATTGGCGTGGAGCTTGACGGGATCAACGTCGAACGACGGTGGATCACCTGAAACGTCAGGATCAGGATCGCCCGTATAGCGGGCCAGCCGGGTGCAGGCTTGTGCGACCACGGCTGCCATCTCCGCTCTCCTATCGGCGATAGCAGCGCGAAGCTGGGCAGGTTCGAGCGCCTGGCTGGGTCGCGCGTTACCCGAAGCGAGGCGCGCCGAAACCGTCTTCTGAAGATCGTCGAGACTGGTATCGAGCAGGTCGAGCTGTTTGAGGCGCCGCTGGCCATAATAGAGATCGATCCAAGCCAAGGCCGTCTCGAGCCGAACGCGGCGGGCTTCGGTCAGCTCGGCCGCAAGAGCGATCCCGACGTCCGCGCTTGCCCTGGCCCCCCGCGCGCGCCGTTTCGCGAGATTGGGAAACGTCTGGCTGAACCCGATCGTGGTGGTCGTGAAGTCATCCCGCGTGAAGCTGCCGCTATTGGGGCCGGTGACCGGAAAGTTCTGAAATCCGAGGTCGAGCGTCGGATCGGGCAGGCGGTCGGCCGCTATGACCAGGGATCGAGCGCTTGCCGTCGTCGCGGCACGCGCCTTCAGGCTGGGGGCGCTTGCTGCGGCGCGTGACAGCGCCTGATCATAGGTCATCGGATCGGCCGATGCCGATACCACGGCGAGCGCGAGCGCAGCCGCACCAGCCGTCGTCATCAGGCGTGCGGCACGCCTTGGCAAAGTCCTCATGGTTATCCCCTTCAGCCGCGCATAAGCGGCGCTGGGTCCTCGGGCGGGTCGGATCGGCAATTGCCGATCCGACCCGCCTTCATGGACGCCTAAGCTGGCATCAGCCGTTTCCGGGCATCGCCTTGCTGCTCACGCAATCGGTGGCTTTCGCGCGCATCATCGCGCAATCGCGGTCGGCGATGTCTTGAGCGGCGGGCACCCAAACGCGGACCGGCGCTCGAAGAGCCGCACGCGGACCGGACTGCGGAGCGGCCTGCCATTCATAATGGCCCCGCGCACCCGACATCCGGGCGTTCTGCGCCTGAGCAGGCGCGATGGCAGCGAAGGTGGAAAGCACGACCGCGCACGCCGCGGCCGATAGATTGAACGTCTTCATCACTGGTTTCCTTGAACTGAAACATGCCAGCGTGAGCGATCGGGCCGCGTCAGCCGGTCACGGCTTCATGCGGCGCGAGCCCGCGCGCAAAAGTCAGCCAAGGAAAGTGGGTGGTTCCGGTTCGGGTCCGGTGTTGCGGCCCGCAAGAATGGCGGTCCGCGGCCAGAATGCCGCCGTTATCGGCATCGCTCGCGCCAGCGATGGCGCTTGAGATTCCGCCACGCCGAGTACCGCGCCGCAAGCGACCATCAGCAGGCAGCCCGAGGATTTGGAATCCTTTCCGCTCTTGCCGGCCTTCGACGCGCAGTCCGGGCAGTCGGTGGGCATGTTGCAGTCAGGCATCGCAGCGCTGGTCGCGGCCTGATCGTTCATGAACATGCACGGCGCAGCTACTGCCACCCCGTTGCCCGCAAGGGCGAACAGGATGCCAAGGCACAAAAGGTGGCGCAGCAGCTTCAGCACAGAGCGCAGGTGCTCCTTCAGGTTACCGGAGTCAATTCGGCGGACGTTGGATGCAGGTTACAGGCTTGGCTACCCTCGCTCCGATCGCGTCCGATGATGCGAGGTCAACATCGGCTTGGGGCGCAATACCAAACGGCGCGCCCGACTCGAAATAGCGCATTGGTGCGAATCGTAATGCCCGAAAGCCGCCGCCGTGAAAGCGCCGGTGCTTGAAGGTCCAGCTTCGGACTTCGGCGGCCTCACCGTCGATAAGAAACTTCATCTCGTGCGTTTCGCCGTTGGGCATATAACGGGTCCCCGCTCCTTTCCCGTTCGTCCACCAAAACTGCCTGTCGGCTGCCCACCCATTTTCAACCGCTCAGCCGTTGTGCGTATGCGGGCGTTCATGAGTTCACAGCCTGGTTTGCACGCAGGTCGCGGCGCAGAAGCTCTTTACTTCCCGCGACCGGTAGCGCCGCGCGATCGACGACAAGGCCATCGTGCATAACCATCGCGATATCCTCGGTCGCGTCGATATCGGCCATCGGGTCGCGGTTGAGCAGGACCAGATCGGCGATCTTTCCCGGCGCGATGCTGCCGAGATCGCGGTCGCGTCCTAGAAAGACCGCCGCATTCAAGGTGGCGATCCGGATCACCTCGAGCGGAGACAATCCCGCCTGACGCAGCAACTGCATTTCGCGATGCGACGACGCGCCCGAGACCAAATCGGTGCCGAGCGCGGCGATACCCCCGGCGCGGACGATGCGGACCACATTGCGCATCTCGGTCGGCAGGGTCTGTTCGCGCCACGCGGCGACCGGTTGGCGCAGGAATTGCGCGCGCTGCCCGGCCCGTATGCGGTTGCGTTCGGCTTCGCTGAGCACGAGCAAATAGTCCGGGCGATCGAGATATTCGGGATGCCGCATCAGCCGGCCATATTGATCGGCGACGGCAAGCGTGGTCGCGAAGGGAATGCGCCGCCGCGCCATGAGCTGCACGAAATCCTCGGACTCGGCCTCCGCCCAGACCGGATGCGCCAGCCCGTCGGCGCCCGCGGCGATGGCATTGCGCGCATCCGTCTCGCGCGCGACATGCACGACGACGCGCAGCCCATGGCGGTGCGACTCCTCGACGATCGCCCGCAGGAGCTCGGTCGACAGCGCGGTGGCAGTGGATTGCCCGCCGAACCCGCCATTATCCTCGACCATCTTGATCAGATCGGGATGCTCTTCCAGGCGATGGCGCGCGAGCACCGCGGGATCGGCCGAGGTAAGCGCGATGCCGATATCCGCATTGCGTCCGCCCGGCGACGTGAACAGGCGGCCGGCGATCAGCAGTCGCGCCGAGATGCGGGGATCGGCATTGCGCATGATCTGCACCGTGCCCGGAAGGTTGCCGAGATCGGCGACGGTGGTGAAGCCAAGCGCGAGGAAGCCGGCGAGCGCGGCCTGCGCTGTCGCGACATCCATACTGTGCTTCTT
Organism: Sphingomonas sp.; assembly: GCF_024508665.1. Lineage (GTDB taxonomy): Bacteria > Pseudomonadota > Alphaproteobacteria > Sphingomonadales > Sphingomonadaceae > Sphingomonas. The sequence continues at coordinate 962,243 of NZ_JANINP010000007.1, read as the reverse complement.
GCCGTCGGGGCCGGTGTCGCGAAGATGGATATGCGCATCGATCATCCCGGGGATCAGATATTTGCCGCGGCCGTCGATGACTTTCGCCTTGCCGATCGGCAGCCGCGGCCCGCCCACGGCAGCGATGTGGTCATTGTCGATCAGGATCGTGCGATGCCGGACAGCGGGGCGCCCCGTGCCGTCGATCATCGTGACGTCGCGGATGGCGTAGCGGCCGGCCAAAGCGGGAGAGCAGGCTTGTGACAGCATCGCCAGCGCGCCGATCCACTTGCGTTTCCGGTTCATCTTCCGTTTCTCCGACCAGGCCTGAGATGCGCACAAAAAAACCGGGAGCGCTCGGCGCCCCCGGTGTCGTGCTTCGCTATCGCCGCCCTCAGTAATTGAAGGCGAGCGAGAATTTGACCGTGCTCGGCAGCGATTCCGCCAGCGCGCCGCCGCCGACCGCGGCCCAATAGCGCTTGTTGGTGATGTTCTGGCCGTTGACCCGCGCGACCAGTTTGTGGCCGCCCAGTTCGAACGCGTACGACGCGCCGATGTCGAAGGTGGTATAGGGGTCGGTGAACGCCTTGTTGGTGTCGTCGACCGCCTGCTTGCCGGTGTGGAACGCGCCCGCCGACACCTTCAGCTTCGGCGTCAGCCAAGAGACCGTATATTCGCCCGACAGCGACCAGCTGACGTCCGGCGTGCCACCCGGGAAGGTATGCGGCGAATTCGGGTTGGCCGCTTGGAACGTCCGCGCCTTGAGCAGCATCAAGGTGGCGTTGATCGCCAGATCCGGGATCACATAGCCGCTGACGCTGCCCTCGAACCCGCGATAGGTCTGGGTCGCGTCGCCGAAACCGTGCAGCACCTTCGTTACCGGATCGATGCGTTCGTTATACGCGCCCTCGCGCTTGATGTCGAAATAGGCGAGCTGGATCAGCAGGTTCTTGCGCGGCTGCAGCTTCAGCCCGGCTTCGTAGAGCGTGCTCGAGATCGGCGGGAACACCGCTTGCGCATTGTCGACATTGTTCGACGCGATCGCATTCTCTTCCAGGCCCTGGATATAGGTGCCGTACAGGCTCGCCCATTCCATCGGCTTGACGATCACGCCGCCCGACCATGCCGTCGGCTTCACATTGTACGGCGCCTTGGTGTTGGAATTGGTCGACCCGTCATTGGTGTAATCGGTGACGCGCACGCCGCCGGTCAGGTGGATGATGTTCTTGAAGCTCAGATCGTCGAATGCGTAGAGCCCCTTGTCGTCGATCGTCGACGGGATCGGCGGCTTGGCGACCAGCGCATAGGGATTGGGCACGATGATCGGGTTGAGGAAATTGTCGCCCGTGACCAGGGTTCGCGGCGTCGCCGGCGAACCGCCCAGGCTGCGCAGCGACCGCGAGGCGCCGATCAAAATATTGTTGGTGATGTCGCCGGTCGTGATCTTGCCATGCAGTTCGACCGCGTAGCTGATATTCTCGTAAATGGCGTTCTGGATGTTGGTGCCGAACCGCACCGCGCCCGCGCCGAAGGTCGGGCTGCCGGGCGTGACCGCGGCGTTATAGGTCGCGATTTGCGTAGCGGTCTGCAGCGAGGTCACGTTGCCGGGCACGAAACCGGGATTGTAGCGCAGCCGGTTCAGATGCGAGCGGCCCCAATACGCGGTGACGTCCCAATCCTTGGCGACCTTCCACACGCCCTTGAACAACAGGTTGAGTTCTTCGGTGCGGTTGGTGTCCCAGGACAGCCCGCCGATATTCTTGCTCGGATCGAGATAGGCGAGCGGCGGCAGTTTGGTCGCACCGTTCGGGATGATGAACGTCGCCGGCTCGACGATGCCGCGCTTGAACCATTCGACATCGGCCGACAGCGTCAGGTTGGATGTCGGCTTGAGGTCGAACGTGCCCGATGCCAGATAACGGTCGCCCTTGGCGAAGGTGATGCCGGTATCCTGGCGCGCGGCGACCGCATTGATGCGGAAGCCGAAGATGCCGACCGTATCGCCGAGATCGAGATGGCCTCCATAGCCGCCATTGCTGTCGCCGAACGCGCGCACGCCCACATACAATTCCGGCGTCGGCCGCTTCATCACGAAATTGACGATGCCCGACGGCGGCGAGAAGCCGTAATAGATCGCCGACGCACCCTTCAGGATCTCGACGCGATCCTTGTCCTCGAGCGGAAAGGCGGTCGACGACAGGATGTTGAGCGTGCCGTCGAGCTTGTAGCTCGACCGCGTGTCGACGGTGATGCCGCGGATGGTGATGTTGTTGTACGAGGCCGGACCGACACCCGAGGACGAGACGCCGGCGGTGTTGCGCACCGCGTCGATCAGGTCGACCGCCTGCTGCGACTTCAGCAAGGCGTCGGGAATGACCGAAACGGTCATCGGAATGTCGAGGATCTTGGCGTTGCGGAAGCTGCCCGATTGCGCCGTGTCGGTGCCGAACTGGTTGTTGCGTTCGCCGGTGACGACAATGTCCTCGGCGGGCGCGCCGTCCTTGTCGGTAGCCGCCGACTGATCGGCGGGGGCCGCTTGCGGCGGCGCGTCGGTCGCCTGGGCGTACGCCAATCCCGGCATCGCGCCGGAAACCAGCATCGATGTGCCCAATAGCAAAACACGCGAAAGCTTCATGCTCGTCTCACTCCCCTAGTCAGGCGCCGAAGCACCCACCGCAACCCCGACCTCTCCGTGTCAGATTCGTGTATTTTTAGTAGCAATAATGTTTAATTGTATTTTGTAAACTGGAAAATACACATTATTGCTGCGCGGCGAGCGCTTCCGTCAGCGCGAGCGCCGGCGAGGCGGCAAGCAAGCGGCGCGTATAATCGTGCGTCGGCGCGGCGAATACCGCGTCGGTCGGCCCCTGTTCGACGATCCGGCCCTTCTCCAGAACGATCACGCGATCGGCGATCTGCTCGACCACCGCGAGGTCGTGGGTGATGAACAGGCAGGCGAAACCGCGGTCGCGCTGGATCCGCTGCAGCAAGGTCAGCACCTGGAGCTGGATCGTGACGTCGAGCGCCGAGACCGGCTCGTCGGCGACGACCAGCCGCGGCTCGGACGCGATGGCACGCGCGATCGCCACGCGCTGGCGCTGGCCGCCCGACATCTGGTGCGGGCGGCGATCCTCGAACCCGGCGAGGCCGACATCGTCGAGCGTGGCCTGCACCCGCTGGCGCCGTTCGGCGGCGCTCAGCCCGGGAATGTGGCGCAACGCCGCACCGACGATCTCGCCGATGCGCAGATGCGGCGGCAGCGACGAAAAGGGATCCTGGAACACCAATTGCGCGTCGCGGCGGAAGGCCCGCTCGCCGGCGCGATCGAGCCTGGCGATATCCTTGCCGTCGAACAGGATGCGTCCGCCGGCGAGCGGTTTCAGCCCCAATGCCGCGCGGCCCAGCGTGGTCTTGCCCGACCCGCTCGCGCCGACCAAAGCGACGATCTCGCCGGTGCGCACGTCCAGGCTGACATCGTCGATCACGCGCTTCGGCACTCCCGCACGGAACAGGCCGGGCTTGCCCGGATAGTCGACGCAGGCATGCTCGATGCGCAGGATCGCCGGCGCGTCGGGCGCGATCGCCGCGCGCGCCCCGTCCTTGCGCGGCAGCGACCCGACCAGCTTGGCGGTATAGGGGTGCTTGGGCCGCGCCAGCACCTCGGCGGTCGCCCCCTCCTCTACCATCACGCCCTTTTCGAGCACGATGACGCGATCGGTATATTCGGCGACCAGCCCGAGATCGTGGGTGATCAGCAACAGCGCCGTCCCCATCTCGCGGGTCAGCGCGACCATCAATTGCAGCACCTCGCGCTGGCTGAGCGTATCGAGCGCGGTGGTCGGCTCGTCGGCGATCAGCAACCGCGGCTCGAGCAACAGGACCGAGGCGAGCATGATCCGCTGGCGCATGCCCCCGGAAAATTCGTGCGGATAGCGCGCCAGGCAGCTTTCGGGATCGGCGATCTGGACCCGCGCCAGCATGTCGATGCTGCGCCGCCGGACCTCGGCATCGTCCAGCCCGCGATGCAGCTTGAGCCCTTCGGCCAGCTGAACCCCGATCGGCAAGGCCGGATTGAGCGAGGTCATCGGTTCCTGGAACACCAGCCCGATCCCCGCCCCGCGCACCGCCCGCAAGCCGCGTTCGCCGAGCGCCGTCAGCTCGCGGCCCTCGAACCGGATCGTCCCCGACACAAGCTCGAGACCCGGCGCCAGCAGCCCGGGAATGGCGCGCGTCGCCAGCGTCTTGCCGCTGCCGGATTCGCCGACGATCGCCAGCCGTTCGCCGGCGGCGACGGCAAAGCTCAGCCCTTCGAGCAACACCCGTTCGCCCGCCCGGATCCTGAGAGTGTCGATGGAGAGAAGCTGCTCCGGCATCATTCGTCTCGCGGGTCGAGGCGGTCGCGCAACGCGTCGCCGAGCATGTTGATGCCGAGCAGGGTCGCGACGATGCACAGGCCGGGCGCGATGCTCAGCCAGCTCGCCGCGTACATATACGGCCGCGCCGAGGACAGCATATTGCCCCAGGTCGGCAGCGGCGGCGGCACGCCCACGCCGAGGAAACTCAGCGCACTCTCCGACAGGATCACCCATCCGAACAGGCTGGTCGCCAGCACCAGGATCGGCGGCAGCGCGTTTGGCAGGACGATCCGCCACATCGTGTAGAGCGCGCTGTCGCCGGCGACCCGCGACGCCTCGACATATTCGCGCTCGCGGATCGAGATGACCGACCCGCGTACCACGCGGATCGTCGCCGGCAGATAGGCGATGGCGAGCGCGATGACGATGCTGTGCCGGCTCGACCCGATCACCGCGATCAAGGCGAGCGCGAGCAATATGCCGGGAAAGGCGAGCAAGGCGTCGCTAAAGGTCATGATCACGCGCTCGGTCCAGCCGCGCAGGAAGCCGACGACCAGCCCGAGCGCGGTGCCGATCACGACCGAGATGGCAACGGTCTGTACCGCAATCAGCAGGCTGATCCTCGCCCCGAGCATCGCACGAGAGGCGACGTCGCGGCCGAATTCGTCGGTGCCGAGCCAATGCGCCAGCGACGGCGCTGCCAGCGTATGGTCGAGGTCGATCGCCAGCGGATCGTAAGGCAGCCAGACCAGGCCGAGCAGCACCACGCCGAGCAAGGCACCGACCAGCCCGAACCCGAGCAGCGCGTGGACCGAGCGCTTCATTCCACCGTCACCCGCGGATCGAACAAGGGATAGAGCAGGTCGACGATCAGATTGACGACGACATAGATTAAAGCGGTGAACAATAGGCAGCCCTGCACCACGGGATAATCCCGGCTGAGCACGCCGGTCACCATCAGCCGGCCGAGGCCGGGGAGCGTGAACACCGTCTCGATCACCGCGATTCCGCCGAACAGCCGTCCGAGCGTTAGCCCGACCAGGGTCAAGGTCGGCGCGAAGGCATTGGGGAAGACATGGCGCGACAGGACCGCGCGTTCGCTCAGCCCCTTGGCGCGGGCATGCGTGACGTAGTCGAGCCGCAGCACGTCGATCGCGCTCGACCGCATCATCCGGATCAGCACCCCGCTTTCGGAAATCGTCAGCGTCGCGATCGGCAGGATCAGGAACAGCATCGCGCCCCACGGATCCTCCGAGAAGGGAATATAGCCGACCACCGGCAGCCAGTGCAGCCACACGCCGAACACGAGCAGCAGCAAGAGCCCGAGCCAGAAGCTCGGCACCGCGAGGATCAGGCTCGCCCCACTCATCACCGCAAGATCGAGCTTCCCGCCGCGCCGCCACGCGGCAAGCGTCCCCGCCGCGATCGCGATCAAGGTCGCCAGCCCGACCGAGATCAGCACGACGATGCCGGTCGTCTCGGCGCGCGTGATCAGCAACATCGACACCGGCTCGCCCGTCGTGATCGAATTGCCGAGGTCGCCGCTGAACACATGGCCCAGCCAGGCCGCGAACTGGACATAGATCGGCTTGTCGAGCCCGAGTTCGGCGTGAAGCGCGGCGATCGCCGCCGGATCGGCGCCCTCGCCCAGCATGACCTGCGCCGGATCGCCGGGGATCATGCGGACCAGGAAGAACACCATCAACGCGACGATGAACAGGGTCGGGATGGCCAGCAGCAGCCGGCGCAGGATGTACGCGATCATCGCGCACCCCCCAGTCCGGCATTGGCCAGCCCGACATTCCACAGCCGCTGCGTCTGCGCCGCCCAGCTGCGATAGCCGGTCACCGGCGCGCGCAATGCCGTCACGCGCCGCGTATTGTAGAGCACGATCGCCGGCACATCGGCGCGGAACTTCTCCTCCAGCGTGTCGAGGATCTGCTGGCGCTGGGCGCGATCGCCGGTCACCACCGACTGGTGGAGCAAATCGATCGCCTCTGGAGAATTCCACACCTTGCGCGGGTCGACCGCGCGGTCGCCGATCAGCACATTGTACATCAGCGACGGGTCGAGCCGCGCAGAGAAACCGAACATCGTCGCCTGATAGTCGCCGCTCGAATATTGCGATAACTGGGTCGCCCAATCGAGACTGACCACCTGGACGTTGATCCCGGCGTCGCGCGCCATCGCCTGGACCAGGATTGCGGCATCATACATTTCTGGCGGGCTGTGGCTGGTCAGCAACTGGATCGGCTCGCCGCGATAGCCCGACGCCCTGACCAGAGCGCGCGCGGTTGCGAGGTCGCGCTTGACCAGCACCTGCTCGGCCGGCCCATGGAAGGCATTGACCACCGGGATCGGCGAGCTGTCCGGCACGCCGGTGCCGTGCGTCACCACCCTCGTCAGCGCGGCGACGTCGAGGCTGAGCGCCAGCGCCCGGCGCAGCCGTACGTCGTAAAGCGGCGGTTTCCCGGTCTGCAGCAGGATGCCGTAGAAATCGGACGACTTCGCCGAATCGAGCTTTATGCCCGGCGCGCCCTCGATCGTGCCGAGCTCGTTGGGCGCCAATGCATCGAGCACGTCGAGGCTGCCGCGCAGCAATGCCGCGCTTGCCGCCGAGCCGTCGGGGATCACCGAAAAGCGGATGCGGTCGACCAGGGCGTGCTTGCCCCCGGCATTGCCGTCGGTCCCGCCCGGCAGCGGCCGGTAGCCGTCAAACTTGACCAGATCGATATATTGGTTGTGCCGCCATTCGCCCCAGCGGAACGGCCCGGTGCCGATCGGGTAGCGCCATTTGCCGTCGGGTCCGATCGAGGCGCGATGGCTGATCCCGGTGCTGCCGCAATCGAGCCGCGCCAGGGTCGGCAGGAATAAAGGCGCCGGACGGTCGAGCACGATCTCGACCGTGTCGGGATCGGGCGTCCGGACCGCGGTCACCGCGGCGATCCCCTTCGCGCTCAGGTCGGGCTTGCACCGCCAGGCACTGCCCGGCGCGAGGTAACGGTCGAGCGACCATTTGACGTCGGCCGAGGTCAGCAACGCGCCATTGTGGAAATGCACGCCATGGCGCAGCGCGAAGCGATAGGTCCGTCCGTCGGGCGATACCGTCCAGCCGCTCGCCAGCATCGGCGCGATCGATCCGTCCTCGCGCACAGCGACCAGCCCCTCGACGACATGGAGGAGCACCGCATCGGTATTGGCGTCGCGCTTCATTCCCGGATCGGACGAGGCGATATCGGCATTGAGCCGCGCGCGCAGTATCGATCCGGGCGGCGGCGGCGCCTTGGGATGCAGGAACGCCAGGCCAAGTCCGACGCCGGCCGCGATCAGGATCAGGCCGGCGATCGTCTTACGCATCGGCGGTCGGTCGCCGCGCATCGGCCGCGGCGTCGGCGGCGAGCGTGTAGCGGACATAGTCCGCGCCGGCATGCGGCATCATCGCCACCTGCATCTCGCCCAGTGAAGGCCGCATCAGGAACGACGCCACGGTCGCGGTGTGTCCGGTGACCGATGACGCCCGCGGCGGGACGCAGATCGACAGCGGCGCGCCGGCGGTATCGAGCAATACCTCTCGCACCTCGTTGAGCCCGATCCGGCGGTGCGGCGCCAGCAACCGCTCGGCGCGCTGCTGCCGCCAATAGCTGCACGGCGAATCCGGAATGCCGGTTTCGCGCAATTTCGCCAGCCCGACGGGGCTGAGCCAATGGTTGCTATGGACGAGCAGGCCATCGCGCGGCTCTACCACGAAAGTCTCGTCCGGCGCGCATTCCAGGTCGTGGACGATCCCGGTCGGCGCGTGGCTGATCGCGATATTGTTCGACGCCGATTTGGGCGTGGCATAGGCCGCGCCGAACGCCAGCGAGGGATTGTCCTGCTGCAGCACCTTGCGCCGGATCAGCGCCAGCGGAACACCCAGATTGCGATAGTCGCGCTCGCATTCCAGATAATTGCCGGTGATCGCGACGCCGATGCTGTTGAATCCGAACCGCGCCAATCCGCCCGCTTCGGTAAAGGTCAGCATGTCGGGACCGTCGTCGTTGCGGATGCGCAGGATGATGCACGCATCGGCGCAGGACGATTTCCAGTCCCAATTATGCCCATGGATCAGCACATTGTCGGGCGCGCGCTCGGGCTGGACGATGATCGTCGTGCATCCCTCGGACGCGCGTTCGGCGAGCAGCCCGGCGCGCAGCACCGGCTCCTTGGCCAGCTTCAACAGCTCGGTCCGCGCGTTCATCAGCACGATGTGCGACAGCGGCAGGTCCGCGCCCTCCGCGATGCCGCGCATTTCCTCGACATGGTCGGCGTCGAAATCGGCGATGATCGGCAGATAGGCTTCGACCAGATCGCCCAGCGCCGCCTCGGACAGGCCGAGGCTTCCCATCTGGTTGATATAATGCGAGGTTCCACGCCGGATCTCGACAGCCGCGCCTTCCCCATAGCGAATGCCGCGATCCCGGGGGCTTCCCCAGATTTCGAGAAGACGGCAAGCATTGGTCATCGATCGGCATCCCCCGATTTGTCGTTGCAGCGACCGGTAGCACTGTCTTGCTGAGTTTAAAAAGACAAAAATGCATTATGCGTAAATCTGCGTGCATTTTGGCGACAATCCGGCTAGGCGGAGATCAGGCGCGCGACCGACAGCGCCGCGACGGAAGGGGAATTGCATGCCGACCACGCCACGCCCGGCCACGGCCGTAACCGACTCGGCACCGCGTTCCGGCCGCGCGATGGACGTGCTGCGCGTCGCCAGCGGCAATTTCATCGAGATGTACGATTTCATGGTGTTCGGCTATTTCGCCGCCGCCATCGGATCGGCCTATTTCCCCGGCAGTTCGGAACTGGGCACGCTGCTCAAGGCGCTGGCGACGTTCGGCGTCGGCTTCCTGATGCGGCCCTTGGGCGCGATCGTCCTCGGCGCCTATACCGACCATCATGGCCGCCGCGCCGGGTTGATCGTCACGCTCGCCCTGATGAGCGTCGGAATCGCGACCATCGCCTTCACGCCCGGTTATGCCGCGATCGGCATCGCCGCCCCGCTCTTCGTCCTGTTCGGACGCCTGCTTCAGGGCTTTTCGGCCGGTGCGGAGCTCGGCAACGTCTCGGTCTATCTCGCCGAGATCGCGCCGCCGGGGAAAAAAGGCTTCTACGTGTCGTGGCAATCGGCCTCGCAACAGGTCGCGGTCGTCTTCGCCGCGATGATCGGCGTTGTGCTGGGCATGACCTTGAGCGTCGACCAGCTCGCCGCCTGGGGCTGGCGCATCCCGCTCGGGCTGGGCTGCCTGATCATCCCCTTGCTGTTCCTGATGCGCCGCCATTTGCGCGAAACCGACCTGTTCGCCGCGCGCACGACGCGGCCGACGATGCGTCAGATCATGGGGCATTTGTGGATCGCGCGCGCCCGCGTGCTGACCGGTATGGCGCTGGTGCTGATGACCACGGTCAGCTTCTACATGATCACCGCCTACACCCCGACCTTCGGCAAATTGCTCCATCTGCCCGAGCGCGCCAACCTTTTGATCACCGCCGGGGTCGGCCTGTCCAACCTGATCTGGCTGCCGCTGATGGGCGCCTTGTCAGACCGTATCGGACGCCTGCCGATCCTGATCGCCTGCACCGTCCTGGCGATCGTGACCGCCTATCCGGCGATGGCCTGGCTCGCGTCCGATCCGAGCGTGACCAAATTGCTGGTCGTCGAACTGTGGCTGTCGGCGATCTACGCCAGCTACAATTCCGCGATGGTCGTCCACCTGACCGAGATCGTGCCCGAGGAAGCCGGCGCCTCCGGGTTCAGCCTGGCCTACAGCCTGGCCACCGCAATCGGCGGGTTCACCCCGTTCGTGGTGACCGCGCTGATCTCGGCGACGGGTAATCTGGCGATGCCCGGCGTATGGCTGACCGCGATCGCGGCGATCAGCCTGGCGGCGGCGTTGTATAGCCGGCGTTACGCGAGCGTTTGATCCAACAGAATAAAAGCCCCACCCCGGCGAAGGCCGGGGCGCAGTATCGATGAAATTGGCGCCGGCATCCTGCCGCTACGAGTACGCCGCAGCTGGGCCCCGGCCTTCGCCGGGGTGGGATTACTTCGTACTTGGCCGTAGACACATGAAAGCGGCCAGTCGGGAACCGACCCACTTGCCGCCGTTGATGCGCCGATGCAGGTCTGCCGCGAGCGGACGGAGGGCTAAGTGGGTATGCTGGCAAAAGACGACGACGAACATGCCGTGCCGTCGGAGCTACGTGCCACTTTCCATGAAGTCGCAGCCGCCTTCGCGGTCGGAGATTATTTCCTGCGCGATCACGCGATCAGGGGTGTGCGCGAGGTTGATCCTTTGACGGCGAAAGCAATTGCCGACAGTGTGACGGCTTACGGAGACAAATTGGCCCCCCTAAACCCGTCCACGTGGGAATATGCGGTCTACCGTTGGATGGGCGAATATTGGCAGATGCTGGTCGATTTGACGACCGAGGGCGAGGACGTGAGCGATCTCACACTTCACGCCAAGCTCCACGACACCGAACCGCTTACGGTGGAAATCATGTCGGTTCATGTCCCTTAATCGATCACACCGCTCGAAAGCTGCCTTGACGCTTCCCACCCACATTCGGACGTTCCCGTTTATGAACTAACGACCTAGCTGGAAGCGAGCGCGCGCCAGACCGCGCCGGCGATCGCCGCGTCCTGAACCGGCAATCCGGTCAGATCGGCGACGACGATCACGTCCGCCGCGAAAACCCGCGGTTCGGCGAGCAACGCACCGAGCGGGACAAGAGCATCGGCGGCAAGCAGCCCGCTACGGACCGCCCAGCCCGCCTCGCCATTCTCCAGACATTTATCGACTGAGTCCGCGATCACGGTCGCGCGGCCAAGAATGCGCGGGTCGAGCTCGCGCTTGCCGCCGCCGTCCGATCCCACCGCGACGATCCGCGTGCCGGGTTGCACCCATGCATCGTCGATTAGCCATTCGGTCGACGGCGTCGTCGTGACCACAAGGTCGGACGCACGCACCAGATCGGCCAACTCGCCGTACGCCTCGCCGCCGATCTCGACCGCCAATGCCCGCGCCTTGGCCGGGTCGCGGCCCCAGATCAGCACGCGATCGGCGCCGAGATGGCGGCGGATCATCTCGGCCTGCATCCGCGCCTGGATGCCGGCGCCGACGATCCCCAGCGTACCGCCCTCATAGCCGATCGCCCGCGCCGCGATCGCTCCGGCCATCGCGGTGCGCACATCGGTCAGCCAGCCGCCATCGGCGAACAGCGCCAGCGCCTCGCCCGTCGTCGCGCTCATCACCGCCGAAAAGCCCTGGCTCGACGACAGCCCCTTGGCCGGATTGCCGTAAAAGCTCGCCGACACCTTGAGCGCGAACACGTCCTCACCGGCCAGATGCGCGACCTTCACATGCGCGTCGCCCGGCGCGGGAAAGCTGAAATGCCCGGCATCGCCGCTCTGCGCCTGGCCCGCCGCGAAGGCGACGATCGCGCGCTCGACCGCGGCCAGCGCCGCCGTCTCGTCGAGTGCCGCCACGATCTCCTCGCGCGTGAAAATCCGCATAAAGGCGTCCACCTCGTGTTTGATATTGTTTTTTCGATCATAAGGAGACATTCTGGCGATTGCCAGCCTCTAGGGAGATAAACATGGTCGCACGTCGGACGGTTCAACGCTTGGCGGCGGCCTTGTCGGCATCGGCGGCGACGATCGCGCTGGCGCCGGCGGCGCAGGCCGCGCCCGATGCCTGTGCCGCACTCAAGAAACTGGCCATCCCTCATGTCCGGATCCTGGTCGCAACGCCGGTCGACGGCAGTTTCACCGAGGACATGGTCGTCGAGCGCGCGCCGCGCACTTATACCGGTCTCAAGCCCTTTTGCCGCGTGCGCGGAGTCAGCCGTCCGGTTCGCGGATCGGAGATCGGGTTCGAAATCTGGCTGCCGGCGAAGCGCGATTGGTCGGGTCGCCTGCATATGATCGGCAACGGCGCCTACGTATCGAACATGCAGTACAAGCAGATGATCCCGCGGCTCGACGATGGCGACGTCGCGGTGGGCACCGATACCGGGCACAGCGGCACCGACCTCAAGTTCGGCTGGAGGAATCCGGAGAAGATCAAGGATTTCGGCTATCGCGCGGTCCATGAATCGGTCGTCGCGGCCAAGGCGATCACCCGAGCCTATTACAGCCGCGCGGCGCGCTGGTCCTATTTCAGCGGCTGTTCGACCGGCGGCTATCAGGGGCTCGCCTCCGCGCAACGCTATCCGCATGATTTCGACGGCATCATCGCCGGCGCGCCGGGCAACAACCGCACCAGCCTGACCATGTCGTTCCTGTGGAACTATCTCGCCAATCACCGCCCGGGCGACGACCGCCACCCGATCCTGTCGGTCGGCGACCTGTTGCTGATCAACCGCGCGGCGGTCGCGGCGTGCGACAAACTCGACGGCGTCGAGGACGGGGTGATCGCCGACCCGCGGCAATGCGGGTTCAAGCCGGCGCAATTGCTGTGCCGGCCCGGCGCGTCAGCCGGCTCCTGCCTGACCCCGGAACAGGTCGCCGCGGCCGACAAGATCTATGCCGGCCCGCGCGACGCCCGCACCGGCAAGGCGATCTATCCCGGCTATCCGGTCGGCACCGAAGGCGTGATGTCGGGCCCCGGCGACAAGCATCCCGGGTGGAGCGGCTATTGGTCCGAATCCGACAATCCGGCCGAGCCGTCGCGCGCCGACATGTTCAAATATTGGGTGTTCGACAATCCCGACTGGAATTGGTGGAGCTTCAACTGGGGCAGCGACGTCGACACGATGCGCGCGCGGCTGGGCCCGATCTTCGACGCCAACGATCCCAACCTCTCGCCCTTCGCCCGCGCCGGCGGCAAGCTCATCATGTTCATGGGCTGGCAGGATCCGGTCGGCACCCCGCTCGAGGCGATCAACTATTACCGCGCGGTCGAGGCGCGCGCCGGCGGGCTCGCCGCGACGCAGGCCTTCGCGCGCCTGTTCATGGTCCCCGGCATGGACCATTGCGCGGGCGGCCCCGGCGCAACCAATTTCTCGACCGCGACGCGCGATTCCACACCGCCGGTGCGCGACCCGGAACATGACATGACGCTGGCCCTCTACGCCTGGGTCGAGAAGGCCCGCGCGCCGCAGAGCCTGATCGCCACGCGCTATGCCGCGGGCAGCGACGACACGCCGACCGCCAAGCGCGCGATCGCATTCCAGCGCCCGATCTGCGCCTGGCCGAAAGCGCCGCTCTATCGCGGCGGGGATAGCAAGCTGGCGTCGAGCTTCGTCTGCGCGGTGCCGTCAGCGGCAAGTCGCGCTCCCTGACGGCGGAGACGTTCCACAGGTGAACTTGAATATGGCGTTCTTCTAGGGCGATCCATTTTCCCAATTCGTCATCCCAGCGAAAGCTGGGATCTCAAGCGGCATCGCGTCATCGCCAGAGACCAACATCGGGTCGGATCGTCCCCCGGACGATCCTTGAGCATGCGGGGCATGCTCAACCCGATGTTCTTTCGGTGGGGTGACGGGAGGTGCGCTGGCACGACGGGAGGTGCGCTCGGGTGGCGGGAGAATTCCGCGGGGATGACGACTGCAGAGGTGCGGTCAGCCGCCAAACACGATCGACGTCGGACTTCCCGTTTCCGCCACCACCACCGGATCGCGCGGCCTGCCGTCCACCCGGATCGCGAAGCGCACGATATTGTGCCCCTCCTCGTTGGCGACGAACATCGCGTCACCCTTCAGCGCGAAGAAGCGCGGCGTCCTGCCGCCGGCGGGGACCGAGCCCCGCCACTCCAGCCGCCCGTTGGCGCGGTCGATCGCGAATGTCGCGACGGTGTCCGCTCCACGGTTGGATGCGTAGAGATAGCGCCCGTCGCGCGACACCGCGATTTCCGAGCCGCGGCTGTTGCCGGTGAAATCCTCCGACAGCGCCGAGACGATCTGGAACGGGGTGAGCGCGCCCGATTGGCGATCGAACCGATAGGCGACGACGGTCGAATCGAGCTCGTTGACGACATAAGCGTAGGGCACGGTCGGATGGAAGGCGACGTGGCGCGGTCCCGACGTCTCGCGCGCCGGCGTTTCGGCCGCCTGATGCAGCTTGCCCGCCGCGTCGATGGTGAAGACCAATACGCGGTCGCAGCCCTTGTCCGGCACGACGATGAACCGGCCGCTCGGATCGAATTCGACCTGATGCGGCTTGGGAAAGGGCTGCTCGACGCGGTGCGGGCCGATCTTGCCGTCGAATGGCACGACATCGACCGGCGCGCCAAGCCGCCCGTCCTCATGGATCGGCAGGCTGGCGATGCCCGATTTCACCCCGTCGGCAACGATATGGTTGGCGACCACCATGAAGCGGTTGGTCGGATCGGGCATCAGATGCACCGGGTTGCGGCCGCCGGTCGATACCCGGTTGAGAAAGCTCAGCTGGCCCGACTCCGGATCGATCCGGAACGCGCTCGCCTCGCTGCCGTCGCCATGGACGGTATAGAGGAAACTGCAGCTGCGATCGAAGGCGAGATAGGATGGATTGACCAGGTCGCCGACCAATTGGACGCGCGTCCAGCCGCCGTCCGCGCCGATCCGATAGACCGAAATGCCGTCGCCCCGCGCGTTGCGCTCGCGGCTGGTACGGCACCCGACATAAGCGAAACCCGGCATCGATCCTCCCCCGGCCGCCCATGCGGCCTCTTTTCCCATCGCAACCCCGACGGCCAGGCCGGCGACGATCGTGCGCCGCGACGCGCGCCACGCGGGCGGTCCGGACCTGGATTGCATTGCCTACCTCCGTCTCGAGACAGGTAAGCCTTGCTCTTTGTATTTCTGAATGTCAAAGAACATATTTATGGAGAGCCCCCCACCCCCGCCAGTGACCGAGGCCGACGACCGCAGGATCATGCGCCGGGTGTTCTGGCGGATCGTGCCCTTGTGTTTCGTGCTCTACATCGTGTCGTACATCGACCGCGCGAACATCGGCTATGCCGCGCTCCAGATGAATGCCGAGCTGCGGATTTCGGACGAGGCGTTCGGATTCGCCGCGGGTATCTTCTTCATCGGCTATTTCCTGTTCGAAGTGCCGAGCAACATGCTGATGGCCCGCTATGGCCCGCGCATCTGGATTGCCCGCATCCTGATCGGCATGGGCGTGGTGTCGATGGCCACCGCCTTCGTGCAATCGACCTCGCAACTCTATGGCCTGCGTTTCCTGCTCGGAGTCGCCGAAGCCGGCTATTTCCCCGCGATCATCATCTATCTGACCGCCTGGTTCCGTGCCCGCGAGCAGGCGACGGTGGTGGCGATGTTCACCGCGGCGATCCCGGTATCGTACATCATCGGCACGCCGCTCAGCACTTGGATCATCGATCACGTCCAGGGGCTTGGCCTGGCCGGCTGGCGCTGGATGTTCCTGATCGAGGGACTGCCCGCGGTGATCGGCGGGCTGTTCACGTACCGCTTGCTGGTCGATCGCCCCGCCAATGCCCGCTGGCTGACGGCGAACGAGCGCGACTGGCTGGAAGCGGAGATCGCGCGCGAGCATGCCGCGACCGGCGTGCGCCATCTCAACACCTGGCGCGCGATCACCGAGCCGCGCGTTCTGTACCTGGCGGCGATCTATTTCGTCTATCAGGCCGGCAGCCTGGGCGTCGGCTATTGGCTGCCCCAGATCGTCAAGCATTCGGGCAAATCGCTCAGCAATGTCGAGACCGGGCTGATCGCCACCCTGCCCTATATCGTCGCGACGATCGGCATGGTTTTGTGGTCGCGGCGGTCGGACCGCACCGGCGAGCGGCGCTTTCACACCGCCTGGCCATTGCTCCTCGCCGGCCTAACCCTGGGCGGCGTCGCCTGGGTTGCCGGTCCGGTGCCGGCGACCATCCTGCTCGCGGCGGCACTGACCGGCTTCTACGCCTTCAAGGCGCCGTTCTGGACTTTACCCGGCCTGTTCCTCTCGCGTGCCACCGCCGCGGTGTCGATCGCCGCGATCAACTCGATCGGCAATCTCGGCGGGTTCGTCGGCCCCTATGTCGTCGGCGTGGTCGCCAAGGCGACCGGCAAGCCGGCGACCGGGCTGATATTCCTGGCCGGGCTCACCCTGGTCGCGTTCGTGATGGTGCTCGCCGCGCCGCTGACCTCGCGCAAGGAGTCCGCATGACCGTCCCGACCCGCACGCTGGCGAGCAACGGCGCCAGCTACACGATCGTCGACCTCGCCGCGCTCGGCCTGGCCAAGCTGCCCGTCGTCCACCGCATCCTGATCGAGAATTTGCTGCGCCGAAGCGGCGACGATCCGGCGACGCTCGCCTTGGTCGAGCAGTGGATCGCGCGAGCCACGAGCGATGCCGAAATCGCCTTCTGGCCGGGCCGGGTGATGATGCACGACACGACCTGCGGCCCCGCTTTGGTCGACATCGCCGCCGCGCGCCAGGCGCTGGCCGATGCCGGCGGCGACCCCGATGCGCTCAACCCCGTCCTCCCGGTCAACGTCTCGACCGACCACAGCCTGGCGGTCGACGTCTACGGCAGCCGCGACGCCGCGGCGCGCAACATGGCGCGCGAGCTCGATCGCAATGCCGAGCGCTACAGCTTCATGAAATGGGCCTCGGCGACGCTCGACAATTTCACCGTGCACCCGCCCGGCACCGGCATCATGCACACGATCAACCTCGAGCAACTGGCGACGATCGTCACCAGCGAGGAACGCGACGGCACGCGCTGGGCGATGCCCGACACGCTGATCGGCACCGACAGCCACACCCCGATGGTCAACGGCATCGGCGTGCTCGGCTGGGGCGTCGGCGGGCTGGAAGCCGAAAGCGTGATGTTCGGCATGCCGGTGATGATGCGCGTCCCCGAAGTGGTCGGCGTACGGCTCACCGGGCGGCTGCGCGAGGGCGTCACCGCGACCGACCTCGCGCT
The DNA here is from genome assembly GCF_024508665.1 of Sphingomonas sp. GTDB lineage: Bacteria > Pseudomonadota > Alphaproteobacteria > Sphingomonadales > Sphingomonadaceae > Sphingomonas. The sequence continues at coordinate 944,992 of NZ_JANINP010000007.1, read as the reverse complement.
GGTCGTCACCCGCGGGTTGCGCGAGATCGAGCTGGCCGGCCGCTTCGTCGAATATTTCGGTCCCGGCGTGGCGGCGCTGTCGGCCGGAGAGCGCTCGGTGGTCGCCAACATGGCGCCCGAATATGGATCGTCGACCGGCTATTTCCCGATCGACGGCGCGACCCTCGATTATCTCCGCCAGACCGGACGCAGCGAGGCGCGGATCGCGCTGGTCGAGAACTATGCCCGCGCGACCGGCCTATGGTTCGATCCCGCGGCCTCCCCGGCCTATGCCGGGACGGTCGAGATCGACTTGTCCGCGATCGGCATTGCGCTGGCCGGTCCGCGCCGTCCGCAGGATCTCGTCGCGACCGCCGACGTGCCTGCCTTGCTCGGCGGAGGCCGCGGCGATGGCATGCCCGAGCGGCCCGTCGCGATCGCGGCGATCACCAGCTGCACCAACACGTCAGACCCGCGCCAATTGCTCGCCGCCGGCCTGGTCGCGCGCAAGGCCCGCGCGCTGGGCCTGACGCCGCCCGATTGGGTCAAGACCAGCCTGGCGCCGGGATCGCCGAACGCCGAGCGGATGCTCGCCCGCGCCAATTTGCTCGAGGATCTGGAGGCGGTCGGCTTCGCGATCGTGGGCTATGGCTGCACCGTCTGCATCGGCAATTCGGGCACGCTCGCCGAACCGATGCTGCGCGCGATCGAGGCCGGAGGCGCGCGCCCGGTCGGCATCCTGTCGGGCAACCGCAATTTCCCCGGGCGCGTCCATCCGCAGATCGAGCATGCCTTCCTCGCCTCGCCCGCGCTGACCGTCGCTTACGCTTTGGCCGGCGACGCCGCGATCGACATCGCCCGCGACGTGATCGGCCACGACCCCGGCGGCGCCCCGGTCACGCTCGACCGCCTATGGCCGACCGGCGCCGAGATCGACGCCGCCGCGGCGCTCGCGATACGGCCGGAAGATTATGCCGCGGCGTTCGATGCGGCCGAGGCAAGCCCGGCCTGGGCCGCGCTCCCCGCGCCCGACACCGCGCTCTTCCCCTGGCATCCCGGCTCGACCTATCTGCGCCCGCCGCCCTTTGCCAGGATGGAGCGCGACGACCGGCTCGGCCGTTATGCCGCGGCGCCGCTGATCGTGCTCGGCGACGACATCACCACCGATCACATCTCCCCCGCCGGCGCGATCCCCAGCGACAGCGACGCCGCGCGCTGGCTGATCGAGCACGGCGCCGACCCGGCCGATCTCAACGTCTTCTCGTCGCGCCGCGGCAATTGGGAAGTGATGCTGCGCGGCCTGTTCACCAACCGCACCGTCCGCAACCTGCTCGGCGAGGCGATCCCGCCCGGCAGCACGGTGACGGCGACCGGCGGCGCGCCCCTGCCCTTGTGGCGCGCGGCCGCGCATTATGCAGAGACCGGCCAGCCCATCGTGATCGTCGCTGGCGAGCGCTACGGCATGGGATCGTCGCGCGACTGGGCGGCGAAGGGCGCGAGCCTGCTCGGCGCGCGCGCGGTGCTGGCGGCGAGCTTCGAGCGGATCCACCGCTCGAACCTGGTCAACATGGGCATCCTCCCGCTGCGTCTCCCGCCCGACCGCCATCCATCCAAGCTCGCGCTGGCCCCCGAAGACCGGATCGAGATCGACGCGCCGGCCGAGACGCTCACCCCGCGCGCGACCGTGCCCGTCGCGATCCATCGCCGCGACGGCGGCGTCGAGCGGTTCGAGGCCGCGGCCCAGATCGAAACCGCGCTCGAACTGTCGGTCCTCCGCGCCGGCGGCATCATCCCGCTGATCTTGCGGGCAGCGCACCGGCGCTGATCAGCGCCTCGACAGCCGGTCAAAGAACGCGAACGTCCGATCCAGCGCCATCAGGCTGTCGCGCTGCGTCGCCTCGGGCGTCGCGTCGATAAAGCCGTGATTGGCGCCGGCCACCGGCACGAACTCGACCGGGGCGCCAGCCGCCTTCATCTTCGCCGCCATCGCCTCGCTCTGGCCGAAGCCGACTTCCTCATCGGCGGTGCCGTGGATCAGCAGCAGCGGCGGCGTCTCGCGCTTGACGTAGCTGATCGGGCTCGCGGCCACGGCCGTATCGCGGCACACCGCCGGATCGCATCCCAGCAAGCCGGTCAGCGTCTTCGCATTGAGAGCCGTCCCGCCGCCCAGCGCGAAATCGAAAGCGCCGTACCACAGCGCCGCGCCCTGCACGCAATCCGACTGCGGTAACGGCTTCGCGGTCCTGGCCTGCGATCCAGGCAACCGCCCGGTCGATGCCGGCGGATCGAACGCGGCCACCCCGCACGTCACCGTCGCCAGCCCCGCCAGATGCCCGCCCGCCGATCCTCCCCACAGATAGACCCGCGCCGGATCGATGCCGTAGGCGCCCGCCTGGCTGCGCAGGAAGCGCACCGCCGCTTTCACATCCTGCACCGGCGCCGGAAACGTCGCCTCCCCGCTCAACCGGTAATCGACCGAAGCGACGACATAGCCGCGCGCCGCCAGCATCGCGAGCACGCCCGGCCAGTCGGCAAACGCCCCCGACTGCCGCGCATCGCCCCGGCTCCAGCCCCCGCCATGCACCCAGATCACCAGCGGCCGCGGCTTCGCCGTCGCGCGATCGGCATGGAGATAGAGGTCGAGCTGCAGCGGCCGATAGCCGACATAATTGGCATATTCGACATGCCCGCGCGCGACGATCCCGCCGGGATAGCGTGCCTCGACCGCGGGAAAGGTATCGTCGCGCACCGACTTGGCCGAGATTGCCGGCTGCCTGCCCGTACCCGCCGTCGCGAAGCCGGGGGTAGCCGCCAAAGCCAATGCCACGAGCCGCCACCGCATATCGATCACCTCGCGTTCAAACCTGATATTGCACTCATAGGCACAATAATACGATCTGCAAACATGGCGTTAACGCGAGCTGGTTCGGGAAAGGAAACGGCCACGTTAGCGGCTCGAAGGCCGCAAGCAACTCGGAGTAGGCGTATGAAGCGGCCGGTCGGTTATCGACCCCGGTGCCGTCGTTCGATCGCCGCCAAAATGAATGGCGGGAAGTGGGGCCGGTTAGGGACTGGCGGCTTTTGGCTCGGTAGTCCACAACAGCAGACGTTGCGAGATTGTTCGTCCAAACATCTCGCGTTCGCGATAATGGCAGCAGGCTTGAGCGGCCGCTCGACAGAGTGCAGATTCCGGTACCGTTATGAGCAATTCACCTGATACCTATACTGTTCTCAAGGCGATTGCCGACCGGATCGAAGCGAGACGTACCGATGCAGCGTACGCCCATTATCCTACGCTCAGGATCCAGACACAGAACATCCACGACACGCTCAGCGCCGCCGTCGCCGAGATCGGCGGTTTGGTCGGCGAGTGGCGCACGGCGCTGGCCGACGATGTCCGTGTAGCGCCTGATTTCGTCGCCCCCGGCACGACAAATCATCCCTACAAGGTTATCGCGCCCACCTTAGTCGATAACGTGCATCGCTCGGCGGATTTCCTACTGGCCGAAAGCCGCCCGGTCGGTCCGGTCGGCGTCGAGCGAGCGGGTGAGACGGCCCCGTTGAGCAGCGATTTCCTCAAACTCGGGGTGGCGGCGCGGAGCTTTCTTGATGCGCTCGTCCAGACTGCCTACCAGCTTGCCACATTCGACGGTCGCCAGCTCAACTACAAATTCCTGCAGTCACTGATGAGCTTCGCGGGCGTTGCGCCGGCGGCATTACACGCCAATATCGTCTCACCGGAGATACAGGCGGCACTTGACGCATTCATGGCGCTCCCATCACGCGACCGTACAAACTCGGCGTTCACGAAAGACGCGCACAAACAATTCCCGCAGCGTCTCGAGGTCGCAGCCGATCTCGCGGCTTTACCCAGCCCGCAGCGGCAGAATATCCGACTGATTTTCTGCTTCTGCTCGGACATGATCCACGCCGGCTATATCTCGACGCTCGCGCTAGACGACAGCGGCGGCGCCGTCATCCTCGGCTATGACGGCGACGCATTCGTTCCGCGCGCCGAGAATTTCGCCGAGGTCAAACAGCGAGTCTTGGAAACCTGCGCGGGCGCCTATGCGGACCTGCTCCTGCCGGTGCTCGGGCACGCCATGCGCACCATGCTTAGTACCGTGACCGACGACTGGACCGAACTGCTCGATCGTCACCGGGTCGCGATCGGCAAGACGCGCGACATTCTTGGCCGCCAGCTCGTCGAACCGATCCGCGCGAGCGTCATCACTGGTGAACAAACCGCCCGTATCGAGTGCAGTTGCGGCGGACATTGTGACCTCATCTCACCACATTTCGAGTGGAACCGATTCTGCGGCTCATGTGGCGCGCGTTTCGTGTTGCTCGAACTGCCCGATGAGGTCGATTACGTCATCTCGGACCTAGGCGCAGGTGACGTGCTCGGGAACGACGCCCCGAAAATCGCCGAGCTCGACCCCGCGCTCAAGGACAAGCTCAAGCGAATTGTCAGAAGACACAAGCCGACACGCGATGGGCCTGACGTTCGATTTAAACTCATCACCGATCTCGCCCGGTGTGACGTGGACACGCTCGAGGTCGGCACCCAAATCACGGCGGCGCCGCTACCGGGCACCGACGCAACGCTTCGCGCTTTCGTGCCGTCTAAGTCACTTGAACGCTGCATGACAGTCAGGATCCAGTGCAACTGCGGTACGCAAGTCGATTATGCTACCGCCGCCGGAACCCTCGTGTGCCAGTGCGGTATCTGCGGGTCGAGGATCGGCCTAATCGGCGTCAGCGGAGGTGTGTGCGAGATTCCGATGCTTGACTCAAACGGCGGCGAATTTTCTGCCCCGGTCCAAGCGCGCAACCGATTCATAGTGCCCGGCGTGGCGACGGACAACGTACTAGCGGCGCGCGATTTACCATAAAGACAAAGCCCTAATTCACCGAGTTGAATAGCGCTTTCTCAACCAATGGCGGCCATTTCGCCGCTGCGTGAACGAATGGTGCTTTTTTGAGTCACTGCGAGTCAGGTGGAATGGCTAAGAATGGGCGTTGGCCGGACAAGCCGGGACATGGGACGTCAGGTGACACACGAGTTTCGAGCGGCTTGGTGAGCGGAGCGAAATTTACGGAAGGGCCGGGACACCAAATCAGACCCTGAGTATCCTCGCGGTGATTTCGATATCCGCGGGGCTGGATCCCGCGCTTATGCGGGGACCGCCTTTTCAAGATAGTCGACCATTCGTCGGAGGGCGACGTCATTGTCGAGGTCTGCTGCCGAAGCCCACTCCTGCGCGACCATTTCAGGCTCGCCAAGGCTCGAGAAGTCTGGCTGGCCGTCCAGGATCGGTAGACCTTTAAGCTTCGTGACCAACGTAGCGACCGCGCGGTCTCGGTCTTCTCGGAGGAACGATTCCGTCAGATCGCGAGCCTTCTTGCCGAGTTTGCGTGTGACGGCTGCGAGCCGCCGCTCAAGAAGTTCATTGGGCGATCGTTCAATTCCAGCCTCCCGATCCAGGAATTCGGTTGCCGTCGCGCGCTCCCTCGTCACCTGTGGGCTTAGATGAAGAAGGAACGGCGGCACACCTCCCTCGGCCACGTCAACAATGTGCATGGAACGATCTTCAGAGAATTCGAGCCAGTTACAGAGGACCTTGTTGATATGATTGTCTCCGAAGCTGTAGCCGATCACGACCAAACGGGAGACGAAGTTGATATTTCCTTCAAAGTGCTTGAGCATGCCGGTTGGCAGCACCTGCCGGTGCCGGGTGTCGAACTTGTGGGCCCCAGCAAGCAAGCTTCGGCGTAGGAACTGCATGACCCCGTCCTGATCGGCGTAGGCTATCTCGTTCATCGCATTGGCAATCCCATCAGGAGCTCCGGGAAGAGGGTAGATCAGTTCCTCGTTCGCCGCCTGCAATGCTCCCGTGAGACCGTCGACATCCTGCGTATCCGGGAGGAGGCGCAGTAAATCACTCCCGTCGTTGAAGACAAACTGATCGAGGGCGCCGTGTAACTTCAACAGGTAGATTCCTGGCCTGCCAGGATTCGGGAAATGCATGGCACTATTCTGCAATTCGTCGTGGGTCAGCACCTCGGCGCGAAGTTCGCCGATCTTGCAGCCATGGGGGTCACGGCGAGGAAGAATGATGACGTTGGACGGATCGAAGCCGTAATAGAGCGGAAGCTTCAACCGAGCTGCGATCGCCTCGACGATTACGTCGTGGTTAAGCGAGAAGATCCAAAGTGGAGTATTCGCCGCTGCTAGTCTCGCAGTGCCGTCGTAGAAAGGCAGAAAACGTTCAAGGTAAGATTTCTGATTGATCAATCTGTTGTAGAGCATGCCGTAAACGCAAGAGACGATCCACGAATAAGCAGCGCGGTAATCCTGAGTAAATTCGCGCTTCCGAATGAACTGAGCTTCAAGATAACCGAGGACAGCCTCGTAATGCATCGTATCATTCTGCAGGACGTTTAAGAAGTCCTCGACGACCGCCTCATGAAAGCCTAAGCCCCTCGCACGGGCGCGCCCATTCTCTTCGCGAACCCTATCAGGCAGCAACGTGCCCTTGAGTTCGGCGGTGAGCTCCCAGACTAACGGCATCCCGGCTTCGTATGATGCACCCGCGCCAAGAAAGAGTCCGGTCAGCTTACGCAACAGCGTTACTCGGGATATCGAAAATGCATAGCGACCTCATATAGGAGTCGGCGACCAAATACATTCGCTCGCGAGAAGCGCCGGGCTAACTTAGCTATTACCTGCAACCGTTACAGCCTTAGCAGCTGACTACATGTGAAGAGACCCTTGTTTGCCAGCTGGCCAGCGGGCAACGTCCGATCTCCATCCATACCGGATATTGGGGCGTAAACTGAGCGAATGGTTGCTTTTGGGTTGTCTGAGAGAGGCTCGGACGACCGATTCTGGGGCGCGAAGCTGATGCCGAATAGCGTGGCCGAGCGGTGCGCCCGTCGCCCGAAAGCGGCCATGCGTTCATTTCACCATCGATTGACCTAAGGTCGAGTGAAGCGAAGAGACCGGGAGGTGTCGGTGGCGGAACATTGGATTCAGACGGATGAGACTGAGGATGTAGCTGGATCGATCCGACACATTATACGCGCCGCTCAATTTGTAAGCGAGGATGCCCAGGAATGGAAATGGGTGGTAATGGCTCTGCATTCAGCTCTGCAGGGAACATGCGTGTGTCACCTCACTACGACAGCGACACCCGTCGGCGCAGTCACAAAGCGTAACGCTGGCGAGTGGCTGGCTTTTTTTGAGGACTCTCGTACCAATCCGAACGCAAAACCGCCCAAGACCCATTTAATGAGTCTGCCAGGCCTCCTTAAAGCGGTGCGGCAGCCCTATTCGGCCGGGGACCGCAGCAACGTTGCCGGCATCGCTATCAGTGACTCCGAACTGAGTTGGTTGTGTCGTTTTCACGAGGATGTTCGGAACCAGTTCGTGCACTTTGAGCCTATGGGCTGGTCAATCGAGGTGTCAGGGATTCCTGAGATCGCGAAGCTGGCAGCGCGCATCATCGGGGAGGTGCTCCACATCGGCTATGCTTTCCGCCATCGAGAGCGTGCGTGGCGTGAAGAAATGCAGCGAAATCTCCAGGCCTTGGCCTTAATCGAATGGCCTGCCTAGCGCCGATCACCCCGGCTTCACGGACGGCTGCTACATCGGAGCGCTTCCTGGAAGCAGACCGACCGAGAGCCACTCAGAAACGGCCATTGGATTGCTGCGTGAGTGAATGGCGGGTCTTGGGCATCGGTGATCGATCGCTGAATGACTGAAATTGGGGCGCAAAGCAGCCCTAGGCTATGTTCCAAAGTCTAAAGTCAGACGCCGTGCAGGTTGGCGACTGACCTTTAAACCCATCCCCAACAGCTCCCTTAATGACGTACCGAGTGATAGACATTCCGGCCGAATTTAGGTGTAAGGCGTAAGTATGGGAATCACTCGCTGGCTTGAAACGATCAATGATCGGCGCCCATGGGTGCGCACTAAAGAGGATTGGCTAACGAAAACGCGGGAGATGAACGACGGAGAAGTCCAGCACATGCTGCTGGAGCAGGGCCCGCCGATTACCGAAGACATGCGCGATGCGATTTACGGAGAACTCATTCAGCTGCGCAGTAGCCTAAGCAAAGCCGTTGGCTTGTGGGTGGCTGCTTTTTCACTGGCATTCCTATCGATCTATGGCGTGGTTGAATCTGCTAACTTCGGTGGTGTGGCAATAAGCCGGAACGGCTTCCTACCAGTTGCCTTGATAGGAACCGCATTAACGTCGCTCTGGTTCGCAACAATTTTCGCTAAATTTAGCCTATTGCGAACTTGGTTTGAGCAACAGGCGAAGTTAGCCAAACCGCCGCGCAAGGCCTGGTTATATCTGCGCTATCCTGAGGCGTTTCAGTATTTCACTTTCTCGCGGGCCAACATCGGATATCCGAAAGACTTATTCCCTGTTGGCAGCGACATGGGTCAACTTCTGCCGCTCGCCCTTGTAATGCTGATCGCTGTAGCATGGGCGATAGGCACCATCGCAATGCAGGTCATCTTGATGATCGAAGTCTGGCATACTGCATATCCCACGACCTTGGTTGCCCGCTTAATCGTAGCGGTAGCAATAATCTTAAACGTCCTCGCTCTAATTGCACCGCGGCCCTCGATCATACGTCGGCGGTACGTTCATTACGGTCTGACGCAGTTGCTAGGGCGCGCAGATGAACAGCGCGCAGCTCGGGCTAAACGTCGGTTTGCGTCCATTCGCGAGCGCCGGTGGCCCGAAGGCGAATAGGGTGTACCAACGAACGGCTGCCTTCAGACTTTTGCCACGCACGGTCTAGCAACTGAAATTAGGACGCGTTGCAGCCATCCCAGGCCGGTTTCGCGCCACGACCAGTCCCGACCCGCAGGATATAGATAAGCCGGCGACGAGCTACCGCCGAATGACAGCTTCCAACCCAACCCAGCCTTCCGCCCACCCCCACCTCAATGCGCAACCAACTCCGCGATGCTGTTCTCGCTTTCGGTGCGGATGCCGGCCTTCTTGTCGCTCCACGCCTTCCACACCGGGTCGTTCCGCAATGTGTCGCGCACGCTCGCGGTGATCTGCTGGCGCTTCCCGAACGCCGCCAGCCCACGATAATGCTGGATGAACAGCGAATCCCACGGCGACCCGGTGCCATAGCGGTTCATGTAGATCTCGTACCCGCGCAGCGCGCCGGTCTCGATCCAGCCGTCGAATTGCGGCAGCACATAGGCCTTCACGTAATCGCGATATTCGCCCTCGTTCCGGTACTCGTACGGGATGACGTAATAGACGTCGCCGTCCTTCAGCTCGTCGGGATTGCGCGACCAGGCGAGGTCGCTCGAATAGCTCGCGACCGGATCGGCCAGCGCGATCCCGGCGGCGTCGAGTCCGCCCGGTTCGTTATGCTCGATCGCGTTCCACCCGCTCACAGCGGCGAAGGTCGGGAAGCGCAGGATGACCAGCCCGTCCCACACCGCCGGCTGGCGATACCAGCTGTAGAAGATGCGGAAATCGCTGATCTCTCCCTTCGCCTCCATCGCCCGCAGCCGCGGCGCGAGGTTCGTGGCGAGATAGCGCCGGAACGCGACGCGATGCGCGGCGCTGGTGCGATAGCTGATCACCAGCGATTTGGGGCCATCCTGCAACTCATCCTGCGCGGCGGCGGGAAAAGCGGCAAGCAGCGCCAGGACGGCGAGAGCGAGGGCCAACAGGGACGAGCGGACAGCCATGGCGTCTTCTTTCGAAAGGAAGCCGCCCCGCGCGAACGAGCGAGGCGGCAGGGGAATCAGGCGTGGATCGGCACCGCGGCGCCGCCCTTGCGCGGCCACAGCAGCAGGATCAGCACGAAGATCGATCCGGTGATCAGCGTCGACAGCGGCAGGCCGATGCCGAGCGCCGGGGTCTCCGCCAGCCAATCGCCCATCGCCGTGCCCGCGGTGCGCGCGACCGCCAGCGCGATCCAGTAGAACCAGAAGCGATTGCCGCTGTCGCGCCGCCACGCGGCCAAAGCGACGATCAGCAAGGCGCCCAGGCTCAGCGAGGCGAACCCCTTGCCGATCAGCTTCGAGCAGACATCGCCGATGAACGTGCCGAACACGCCCGCGCTCAGCATCGCCAGCCAGTAAGCGGTGCCCGTCATCGGCATGCCCTGCGCCTCGGATTCGGCTTCGCGTTTGGCGTCGCTGCGGGACGAGAGCCAGGCGAACCCGGCCAGCAACGCGGTCAGGATCGCGGCGAACGCCGGCCAATAGATGATCTTCTTGAAATAGTCGGCGATGTTGGTCGCGCCGGTGCGGATGATGATGATCACCAGCCAGTAATAGAGTTCGCGCGGGGCATGATCGCGCCGCTCGACCAGGAACACCGCCGCCGCCAGCGCCGCCAGGATCGCGGTCCCCAGCACGATGCCGAGCTTGAGCTCGTGCGAATAGAGATCGCCCATATTGGTGCCGAACAGGCTGGCAAAGGTGATCGCCGACCAATAGCGCGCGTTGACCTTCGGAATATGCGCAATCTGCATGGGGAACTCCTTGATGGGGGAAAGGCGCGTGCCGATCAGCTCGGCTCGGCGCGGGTGAGGAGAGTGTCGGGCCAGCTCAGCGTGACGCGCAGGCCATGTTCGGGCGCGTCGCCAAGCACGATCGTGCCGCCGGTCGCCTCGACCAGATCGGCGACGATCGACAGGCCCAGGCCGTGTCCGCTGCCGCTCTCGTCGAGCCGCACGCCGCGGCGCAGCACGCCGTCGCGCTCGCCGGCGGGAATGCCCGGGCCGTCATCGTCGACCGTGAAGCGCAAGCGCCCGGCATCGTGCGCGGCATCGACGCGCACGACGCGGCGGGCATGGCGCGCGGCATTGTCGAGTAGATTGCCGAAAATCTCCGCGAAGCTGCCGGCGTCGATGCCGATCTCCCAATCGCCGGGAATATCCGCGTCGAACACCAGGCTCATGCCGCGATCGGTGCGTTCGAGCACCGCGAACAAGCCCTCGACCAGCGCCGCCGGCCGCGTCGCCGCCACCCCCTCGCCGACCCGGCTCGCGGCGGCGCGCGCGCGGGCGAGCTCGGACTCGAGCACGGCGGCGGCGGCGCTCAGCGTCTGGTCGATCGCATCGGCGGCGGCGGTGGCGCCGGCCGCGCGCGCCACCCGGCTTTGCGCGGCGAGCGCGGCGAGCGGCGTCTTGAGCGCATGGGCAAGGTCGGCCGCGCGGCGGCGAGCGCGCCCCAGATCGTCGCTGCGCGCATCGGCGAGCGTGTTGATCGCCTGGGCCAAATCGTCGATCTCGCGGGGATGGTCGGCGGACAGGCGCTGCGCCGGGTTGCGCGCCATCGCCGCCAGTTCGCGCCGCACGCGACGCAGCGGCCACAGCCCCAATTCGACCTGCACCCAGGCGGCGAGCGCCAGCGCGGCCCCGAGCGCGAGCAGGAACATCCCCATCTCGCGCTGGAAGGACGCGCCGGCGCGATCGATCGGCTCGTCATCCTCGCCCACGCGCACCAGCACGGATGTGCCGCCGACCGACACGCGCCGCTCGACCACGATCAGATCGTCTTCATAGGGGCCCGGCACCTCGGCTTCCTGCCAGGCCGTGCCGGTCGCCGCGCGATCGTCCTCGTCCGCCGACAGGGTCTTGCCGCCGAGCGATGGCGAGCCCGCGATGCCGCCCGGCGCGCGCACTTCCCAATAGAGACCGCTCGCGCGCCGCCGGAACCGCGCGTCGAGGTCGCCGGGATCGACCGACGGCCGCCCCTGCGCATCGACCCGCACCGCCGCCGCCACCGCATTGCCGTCGCGGACCAGCGCGTCGGCCATGCGGCGTTCGGTATAATGTTCGAACAGCAGCCCCATGACGTGCCACGCCGCCCATAGAGCGACCGCGATCGCCAGCGCGGCGAAGGCGATCAGGCGGAGGCGGATCGACCGCATGCTCAGCTCGCCCCGCCGGTCAGGCGATAGCCGAAGCCGCGCCGCGTCTCGATACTGTCGCTGCCGATCTTGCGCCGCAGCCGCATGATCAGCGCCTCGATCGCGTTGACGTCGCCGATCTCCGACGTGCCATAGAGATGGTCGGCGATTTCCCCGACCGCGATCGTCCGGTCGGCCTGGTGCGCGAGGAAATTGATCAACCGGAATTCGAGCGGAGAGACCCGCGTCTCGACATCGCGCACCAGCAGGCGGCGATGGCGCGTATCGATCTTGAGCCGCCCGATTTCGAGCACCGGCGCGGCATGGCCCCCTGCCCGGCGCAGCAAGGCGCGGGCCCGCGTGACCAATTCGCCGAGCTGGAACGGCTTGGCGAGATAATCGTCCGCGCCGGCCTCGATCCCCTCGACCTTCTCGGTCCAGTCGCCGCGCGCCGACAGGATCAGCACCGGCATCGTCCGCCCCGATGCCCGCCAGCGCCGCAGCACCGTCAGCCCGTCGAGCCCGGGCAGGCCGAGGTCGAGTACGACGATCGCATAATCCTCGGTATCGCCGGCGAACCAGGCGTCGGGACCATTGGTGATGCGGTCGACCACCAGCCCCGCGTCAGCCAGGCCGTTTTCGACGTCGATCCCGATATCGGGGTCGTCCTCGACCACCAGCGCGCGCATCAGCGCCGCTCCTCAGGATGATGCCCAATGATCGTCATCACGGCCTCCCATACGCCCGGTTTGCTGACAGCCGGCTGACAGATTGTATTTTTGCATTCGTCAGGACCGTGTCAGTAGAGCTTTGCTAGGAACGAGTCATGTTGCAATCGCTCGCCTCCCGTTCCGGCCCGGCGCTCGCCCTGCTTCTGCTCGCCGGGTGCGCTTCCTATACGACGCGCCCGCTCGCGACCGCGCCGTCCGACGGCGACATCGCCGCGCTGAGTCGCGACGCCGCGACGATCGACCGGCCCTATCTCAAGCCCGCCAATGTCGATCTCGCCGCGCCGCTCGACGACAACGCGATCGCGGTGATCGCGGTGCTCAACAATCCCGATCTCAAGGCGCTGCGGACCAGGGCCGGCGTCGCCGACGCCCAGGTCTTCTCCGCGCGCCTGTTGCCCGATCCGACCTTCAGCCTCGGCCTGGGCGGTATCCTGTCGGGGCCGGATCCGTTCAGCGAGATCGCCAGCGGGCTCGGGCTAGATCTCAATGCGCTGCGCACCGGCAAGGTCCGCCGCCAGGCCGCCGAGGCGCAGGCCCGGCAAGTGCGGCTCGATCTCGCCTGGGCCGAATGGCAGACCGCCGGCCAAGCGCGGCTGCAGGCCGTGCGCATCCGCCGGCTGCAAGGCGCGATCGACCTGCTCAGGATCGACGACGCCGCCGCGCAATCCCTGCTCGCGCGCAACCTGCACGCCGCGGCGCGCGGCGATATCGCCTCGACCGGAGTCGAGGCGGTGCGGACCGACGCCGCCGCCACCGCCGACAAATTGCGCACTGCCGAACACGATCTCGATGCCGCACGGCTCGAACTGGTCAAACTGCTCGGCCTGCCGCCCGAAACCCAGTTGCGGCTAGCCCCCAGCGTCGACACTGCCCCAGCGCTCGATCCCGCCAAGCTGACGCAGATCGCACTCGACAACCGCCTCGATCTGCAAGCGTTGCGCGCCGGCTATGACGCGCAGGAAGCCGCGGTGCACAAGGCGATCCTCGACCAATTCCCCAGCCTCGCGCTCAACCTCAATTTCACGCGCGACACCGGCGGCAATAACATCCTCGGGCCGACGGTCGACTTCACCTTGCCGCTGTGGAACCGCAACCGCGGCGGGATCGCGGTCGAGCGCGCGACGCGCGAACAGCTCAAGGCCGAATATGACGCGCGCCTGTTCCAGACCCGCGCCGACATCGCCGCCGCCGCGAGCGCGGTGAGCCTGGCGCGGCGCCAGCGGGATGCCGTCCGCACGCAATTGCCCGAACTCGACCGGCTCGCGCGCGTCAGCCACGCCGCTGCCGCGCGCGGTGACGTGTCGCGCGCCACCGCCGAAACCGCGGAGGGGGCACTGCGCGACAAGAGGGTCGAACTCGCGACCGCGGACCAGACGATCGACGAAGCGATGATCGCGCTCGAATTGCTGACGGGCGTGCCCAGGGAGGATTGGAAATGAAGGCCGGACTGGCATTGACCCTGGCGATCCTGCTCGCCGCCTGCGGCTCGGGCGAGGATGCCACCGACAGCGAGGCCAAGCCGGTCGCCCTGGTCGCGCTCGCGCCCGCGCAACAGGGCGCGGTCGACGAGACGCTGACCGTCTATGGCGCGGTCGAGGCCGGGGCGATGGGCAAGCATGTCCTCGCCGCGCCGGCCGAGGCCACGGTGGTCGCGATCGAGGCGCCGGTCGGCACCAAGGTCGCCGCCGGACAGGTGGTGGTCCGCCTCGCGCCGAGCCCGACGAGCAAGCTCGATTACGCCAAGGCAGCCACCGACGCCGCGACCGCGCAGGCGGCCTATGCCCGCGCGCAGCGGCTGCGCGCCGACGGCCTGGCCAGCGACGCCGATGTCGAGACCGCCCGCGCCGCCGCCCGGAGCGCTGCCGCGACCCGCGCCAGCCTCGGCGCCCGCAACGGCGCGCTGACCTTGCGCGCACCGGCCGCCGGTTTCGTCGAAAGCGTCGCGTCGGCGCCGGGCGATCTCGTCGCCCCCGGCACCGCCGTCGCCTCGATCGCCGGCGCGGGCAATCTGCGTGCGCGCTTCGGCGTGGATCCGGCCCAGGCCTCGCGCGTCCGGCCCGGCATGGTGCTGCGCGTCACGCCGCCGAGCGGCATTGCTTTCTCCGCGCCGGTTCTGTCGGTCGATCCCGTGGTCGACCCGACGACAAAGCTCGCCGCCTTGTTCGTCAATGTGCCCGCCGGCTCGGGCATCGGCACCAATGCCGCGCTCAACGGCCAGCTCGATCTTGGCAGCACGGCTGGCGGCGCGGCGCTGACGATCCCCTATGCCGCGCTGCTCGACGACGCCGGCCAGCCCTATGTCTTCGTCGTCGCCAAGGGCGTCGCGCATCGCCGCGATGTCGAGACCGGGCCGGTTAGCGGCGACCGCATCGTCATCGTCAAGGGCGTCAAGCCCGGCGAGAAGGTCGTGACCGAGGGCGGCACCGCGCTCGAGGACGGCATGCAGGTCCGCACCAAATGACCGCCGCCCCAACGACCACTTTCCTCTCCCGCCACGCGCGGTCGATCTGGCTCGCGGTTGCCTTGCTGACCCTGGGCGGGCTGCTCGCCGCGAGCAAACTGCCGGTCAGCCTGTTCCCGCATATCGATTATCCCCGCGTCGTCGTCGCGGTCGATGCCGGCGATCGCGACGCCGCGCAGATGGCGGCCGAGATCACGCGCCCGATCGAGGTCGCTCTGCGCGCCGTCCCCGGCGTCACCCGCATCCGCTCGACCACCAGCCGCGGCTCGGCCGAGGTCGCGCTCAATTTCGACTGGGGCGACGACATGGCGCAAGCCACGCTCGCGACCCAGGGCGCGATCGCGACGATCCTGCCCGACCTTCCCGCCGGCACGCGGTTCGAGGTCCGCCGCTCCGACCCGACGATCTTCCCGGTGCTCGGCATCGCGCTGACCTCGGACAATCTCGACCAGCAGGCGCTGCGCCAGATCGCCGAGCTCAAGGTGCTGCCCGCGCTGTCGACCGTCTCCGGCGTCGCCGGCGTCGACGTGCTCGGCGGCTCCCCCCGCGAATTCGCGGTCGATGTCGATCCCGGCCGGCTCCAGGCGCTCGGCCTCACCCTGCCCGATGTCGCGACGGCAATCGGCAAGGCCAACAGCGTGCGCGGCGTCGGCAAGCTGGAGGACCGCCACCGGCTCTACCTCGTGCTCGTCGAAAACCGCGTCGCCTCCGCCGCCGACATCGCCGCGATCCCGGTCAAGGCAGGCCAGACCAGCGGTGCCGGCCTCGTCACGCTCGGCCAGATCGCGCGTATCCACCCCGCCGCGGCGCCCGATTTCACCAAGGTCACGTCGAACGGCCGCAACGCCGTTTTGGTCAATGTCCGCCAGGCGCTGACCGGCGATACCGTGACGATCGTCAGGGCGGTCGACGCGCGGCTCAAACAGGCCGGCCTCCCGCCGAGCGTCAAGGCGACGCCCTTCTACGACCAGTCCGAGCTCGTCACCGGCGCCGCCGATGCGGTGCGCGACGCGATCATCCTCGGCGCGATCCTGGCCGGCCTCGTCCTGTTCCTGTTCCTGCGCTCGGGCCGGCTGATGCTGATCACCGGGTTGATGTTGCCGGCGGTGCTCGCCGCGACCTGCCTCGCTCTGTTCGCGCTCCATATGAGCTTCAACATGATGACGCTGGGCGGCATGGCCGCCGCGGTCGGGCTCGTCGTCGACGACGCGGTGGTGATGCTCGAACACGTCATGCGCCGCATGCAGGAAGGCCGCGCGACCACGCCGCCGACCCTGCTCGAAGCCGCCGCCGAAATGGGCCGCCCGCTGGTCGGATCGACGCTGGCGACGATCATCGTCTTCTTGCCCCTCGCCTTCGTCAGCGGCGTGACCGGCGGCTTCTTCCAGGCGCTCGCGGTGACGATGGTCGCGGCACTCGCGGTGTCGTTGCTCTATGCTCGCTACGTCATCCCGCTGATCGCCGCGCACTGGCTGCGCGACAAGGACGCCGAGGCCGCCGAGCGCGCCGGCGGGTTCATGGGACGGCTGGGCAAATGGTACTCCGCGGCCGGCGACCGCGCCCTCAAACGACCCGCGCTGTTCGCCGGAATCGTCGCCGCCGCGCTAGTCCTGCTCGGCGTGCTCGCCTGGAGCCATGTCCCCTCGGGCTTCATGCCGGCGATGGACGAAGGCGGCTTCGTGCTCGACTATAAGGCGCAATCGGGCGCCAGCCTGGAGGATACCGACCGCCTGCTCCGCCAGGTCGAGGAAATCATCCGCGCCACCCCCGAAGTCGCCAGCTATTCGCGCCGCACCGGGCTCCAGCTCGGCGGCGGCCTGACCGAAGCCGACGAGGGCGATTATTTCATCCGCCTCAAGGGCGGATCGCGCCGCCCGATCGAAGAGGTGATGGCCGACATCCGCCAGCAGATCGCGGCCAAGGTGCCGGGGCTCGAGGTCGAGCTGATCCAGTTGATGGAGGATCTGATCGGCGACCTCACCGCGGTGCCCGAGCCGATCGAGGTCAAATTGTTCGGCGACGACCCCAAACAGCTCGCCGACGCCGCCGCCAGGGTCGGCACCGCGATCGGCAAGATCGACGGCGTCGTCGAAGTGGTCGACGGCCTGCGCGTCGCCGGCGATGCCGTGAGCGTGCGCGTCGACCCGGGCATGGCCGCGCAACAGGGACTCGATCCCGACGCGGTGGCGAGCCAGGTGGAAGCTTTGGTCGGCGGATCGGCCGCGACCAATGTCCGCGCCGGAGAGCAGCTGGTCGGCGTCCGCGTCCGCGCGCCCGAGGAATTGCGCCGCCGCACCGACCAGATCGCCGCGCTCGTGCTGACCGCGCCCGACGGCCACGCCGTCCGGCTGGGTTCGATCGCGAAAGTCTCGATCGATCCCGGCCAGCAGCAATTGACCCGCGAGGATCTCGCGCCGTTCATCGCCGTGACCGCGCGGCTCGAAGGGCGCGACCTCGGCTCGGGCATGCGCGACGTGAAGGCGACGGTCGACGGCCTCCACCTGCCCGCCTCGGTCCGCGTCGATTATGGCGGCCTCTATGCCGAACAGCAGAAGAGCTTCGCCGACCTCAGCCTGGTCTTCGCCGCCGCCGTCCTGCTCACGGCCTTGCTGCTGACCTTGTTGTTCGAGCGCCTCGCCTGGACGGGAGCGGCGCTGGCGACGATCCTGCTGTCCGCCGCCGCAGTGCTCGCCGGGCTCTGGGCGACCGGGATCGAGCTCAACATCTCGGCGCTGATGGGGCTGACCATGGTGGTCGGGATGGTCACCGAACTCGTGATCTTTTTCCTGGCCGAAATCGACCGCGACGCCCCGCTAACCCTGGAGGCACTGCGCGAAGGGGGCACCAAGCGCCTGCGCCCGATCCTGATGTCGGCGCTGATCGCGGTGCTGACCCTCGCGCCGCTGGCGTTGGGCGTCAGCCGCGGCGCGGGGTTGCAACAGCCGCTGGCGACCGCGATCATCTTCGGGCTGGTCGCGGCGGTGCCGCTGGTGCTGCTGTTCCTGCCGGCCGCCTTGTGGTCGATCGCCAACGTGCGGCGGCCTGCGACGGCCTAAAGCGCCAAGCCGCCAACTTCACGCCTCTCCGGCGAAGGCCGGGGAAGCGTTTTAGCGAACGCCGTAAACCCGTAAACCGAGGTCGATAGGAGTGCTGGTCGGCTGCAATCTCATTGTCACACACGGCTACGGTCGGGTAGTTAGTCGCTATGACGGTCGTTTATGATCTGTGGTTCGAGCGCGCGTATCCGGATCGTGAGGATACGGAACTGCACATCGGCATCTATGCGACCGAAGCAGGCGCGGCTGAAGCGGTCGCCCGTTTGCGCGATCAGCCAGGATTTCGCGACTTTCCCGAGGGGTTCAACACCTACCCGGTCACGCTCGGAGTGACCGGGTGGCAGGAAGGCTTCGTGACTGAGTTCGTGCCGGCAACAGAACTCGATGCGACCGACAGATCAGCATAGGCACCCGCCACGTGCTGAACGGCATCGTATGGATAATGGTAACACGGTATAACGTGTGACACGTGCCTACAGCGCAGCCTTCCTAAACCGCGGCTGGGTTCGCCCCACCGCGTCACACGGCTTGATGGAATGTCAGGCCATAGCCGTCCGGGTCGGTCATCGAAAAACCGAGCATTCCGTACCCGGTCATCTCGGGCGGGTCTGCCTTTACGCCCCGAGCCGTGAACTCTTCGTGCAAGGCGCGCACATCGTCGCAATCGAAATAAAGGCGCGTGTGCCGGGTTCCTTGCCACCGCGGCTCATGCCGGTCCGCCGGCCGCTCATTGGAGTCATATGCCGTATTGAGCATGATCTCCGCTCCACCCCGGCCAAGCCGCACGAAATGCGAAAAACGGCCTTCGTTCGTGTCCACCTCCGGGGAAGCGAAGAGCACTCTGAAGCCAAGTTGATCGCGGTAAAACGAAACCGACGAGATCATGTCGAAGACCTCGAAATAAGGCGCAACACCATTCAGCTCGGGCATCGTCCCAATCTCCAGCCTGCTCGTTGCAAGCAGCTCTGTCGGCTATGATGATCGAGCCTAAGCGTCGGCAGCCCGGACGGCAAGGATTGGTCGGGAGTAGTTATGCGAGCCGCGTTGGATGGTTCGTCAGCAAGGCGCCTCAATTTCGGCCGTTCGCCGGCGACTGCGGCATATCCGAAACCGGTCGTTAGATCGGTCCGGCCACGAGAGTCTTCAATTGGGTGATGGGGCAGTTAGCTGCCGCAGATCTGGACAGCGGCGTCCGACTTCCGCAGCATAAAGAAATGAGAAAACTTGCGGCAATTTACGAGCGAAAGGGCGCGTTGTTTGTCACGGCCGCCCATCGAACAATTGCAGGATTCTGGATTGACGACGAGCGGGTAGACACTCTCGATCGACCCATGCCCGAAGATTTGGGCCGAGCCGTCGAAGCGGCACTGGCTCGCTCGCAAGATGGTGTTGCCACGCCGCCGCCAACAGCGCGACCCGACAAGCCGCTGTTGAGGGCAGCTGGTGTGAGTTCGTGGGCAACGTTCATGAAGTTGTCCAAACACATCAGCGTTTCGCTTGATGGTGACGTGCTAAAGATCACCCCATACCGCAACCTCGGCGGGAAAGAGGGCTTTGAGCCGCAGCCAAATGTAGCAGTCGCACTTCCAGCTTCTGCATCAACCTTAGGCACTAAGCTTATCGAAATGCTCAACGAGGCAGAGTGACGCCAAATGTCCGCTATGGGCCGTGAGCCGCTCCGGGTTGTCCGTCAGCCTCGCGCGCCAATTGCCGCCGGCCAAGAGCGTCGGCGCTTTCCCTCGAGCGGACGTTCGCGCTCGCCTCGGCGAATGTCTGTTTCCGACAGTGGAAAACAAACATTCGGCGCTATTTGCCGTTCTCGCCCGTATCTTCCTACTCCGGCACATCAACACCCCGTTGCGTGACCCTGCGTCGATTGATCTCGGATTCTTGGCCTATCCGCTGGAGTGCCGCGACGGCGTTCGCGGTGACTGTCGTCATTGTCTCGTCGGCGTTGCCCACGTTTCTGAACCAAAGCGCTCCAGATATCGCACGCCTTAAATCAATCCCTCGAAGACCCTTGAAGATTGCATAGAAGTCGTCGGCTGACAACGAGGCGAGGAACGTCACGTCATTTGGGTTCCACCCTGTCCCTCGCGAAATCTCTTGCAGCACTGCAACTGGATTTCGACCTTCACTAAACGTCGCTACTTTCTCAGCGAACGCTTGGCGAACATCCGAATCTCTTACCTCACCACCAAAGGTAGAATGCGGCAAGTCCCAGAAGTCCTTAGGCTCGTCAGCGCGCGCGACTACGTATTCGTCAATTAGTTCTTGGATATCGCCTCCCCACCCAAGATCTTTAAGCAAGCCTATAGTGCCTGAAAGATTCATGGGCGAGATTGCATGTGGTGTTTTCCTAACGGCGTCCGCGAGGGCGCCAGCGACCTCAGCTGCATTGTCGTCGAAGGAGTCGTGATACAGATCCCAAGCTTCCTGGAACGATTGGTCCGCGTCCGAAGCTTTGAGACGTTTCTCGAGCGCCGCTGCTTCCTTCCTGAGCAATTCGGGGTCTACGTGTCCTTCGCACACTGCCTTGAAAATCACGCCATCGAGCTCATCCATTTGATTAAAACTGTAGGAGCTTAGTAGCGCTTGCCACTCTGCACGCTCCGGCGGCTGCGCCTGCTCGGCAAAGAGCTCGTCAAACGCGGTGCTGAAATCGTTCAGGCTCCGTATGTAGTCGAGCGACGGAGCTTCTGCCGGCTGCAGCCTTGCGAATTCTAGCAGTGAGAGTGTGTGCAAAGCTTGCTCAAATACGCGCGGGTCGAAATCGACGAATTCGGCGTGCAGGCGCTTCGCCATCCTCTCAATCTTCTTGATCGTTCGGATGTTCACGATTCCTAAGGCTGCGCAGTTCTGCCGAAGCTTCTCGCGGAAGGGAACGTCGCCGTCGACGCCGATCGCTGCAGCCTCTTCTGGCGTGGGCTCGAAGCGTAGCGTTACGTCCGCGACCTTCTCAAGCTGTTCGCGGAACTCAGCTTCATCCTCTCCTTGGAAGCGCTCATCATTTAAGAGCAAAACGACTTTGCATCCGCGTTGCTCTTTGAGCTGGGAAACGAGGCCGAGCACATCGCGCATGTCCAAGGATGCGCTCTTGCGTTCGAGATCATCGATGCACACGATCTGGCGTTTGACCCAGAAAAACCCGATCTTTTCGAACGCGGCGGTATACTTGTCTACGCCTGGGATTAGACGAGCAAGCTTACCGCTCTTCCGCCAAAGCAGCGGCGCCGAGTCTACGACGCCCTCAAGTGTCTCAAGGCCAACCACCTTGCCGATGTCGTCTCGTTTGACCGTATTCTGGAATATCGCGCTGCGCAGGTCTTCCAGATTTCCTAGTCCGAATAGCGACACATAAGCATAATGCTCGAACGAGATTTGCCCCTCAGCTTTTGCGGCGCGGAGAAATCGATCCCAAGCGAACGTCTTGCCCACGCCCCACTTGCCGGAAACGACGAGAACCCCGGCCTGCTCATCGGACAGGAATCGTCCGATCTCCTCTTGAACGAGATGGATTGTCATGCTGTGCAAGATGGCGGCGGCCTGACGGTAAGGCAATCACAGAGCTGATTCGCATAGGGCTGGGCTCACCAGCAAACCAGGCGAACGCATCGGCCAAATGTCGCTTCGAGGCGGGAGCAGACATCGCTCTACCATTTCTGGAATGACTGCTATTCGAGTTCATCGCCCGAAAGGCGGTCGGTCCGCTACCGGCCCACTTCCTGCCATTCCTTTTGGCGGCGATCGAACGACCGCAACCGGGTCACTTGCAGACAGACCGCTTTATGAGCCGCTGCCCGGCTAGTGATCGGGTTAGTGGGCCCGCGCGCCCCAATCACCCCCGCCCCATCTCCAGCGCCCCCAGATACGTATCGAGCGCCACATTCCGCCCGCACAGCACCACCGCCACCGTCTTGCCGCGATAGCGCTCCGCCACCTGGACCAGCCCGGCCAGCGCCGCACCCGCCGCGCCCTCGACCATCCATCGGTCGCTCTCGGCGAGCCGGCGCATCGCCCGGGCAATTTCCAGCTCGCTGACCCGGACCGTCTCGTCGATCACTTGTCGGCAGATTTCGAACGTCACCGATCCCGGCTCGATCGCGCCCGCCGATCCGTCGGACAGCGTGGGACTTTCGGGCGTCTCGACGATCTCGCCAGCCTCGAGCGAGTCGAGCATGCAGGTCGAGGCCGCGGGCGACACCGCGACGATCCGCGTCCCGGGCGACAGCGCCTTGAACACCGTCCCCACGCCGCCGGTCAGGCCGCCGCCACCGGTGCAGATGAACACCGCGTCGAGGTCGTCCGCCTGCTCGATGAGTTCGAGCCCCATCGTCCCCTGCCCGCCCATCGTGTCGTAATCGTTATAGGGCGGGATATACGGCACGCCGCGCCGCTCGGCCTCGGCCCGCGCCTGCAACTCGCCGTTGAGCGAATTGCCCTCGACCGTCACCAATCTGGCGCCGAGCGCGCGGATCGCGTCGAGCTTCATCTGCGGCGCGCTGTCGTTGACATAGACGGTGGCGCCGATCCCGAACGCGGCGGCGGCATGCGCGACCGCGCGGCCATGATTGCCGGTCGAGGCGGTGAATACTTCGGCGTGATCGGGCGCTAGCAGCCGCACCATGTTGGTCGCGCCGCGCAGCTTGAACGATCCGGTCGGCTGGACATGGTCGCATTTCAGCCGGACGTCGCACCCGAGCGCCTCCGACAGCGCGTCGCTGCGCTGGAGCGGCGAGACCATCACGTGCGGGCGGATCGCGACATGCGCGTCACGGATGCGGTCGATCAGGGCGGTCATGTCGGTCCTTGGCTTGGGGTCAGCCGCGCAATGCGGCGGAGATGCCGGCGAGCCCGGCCTCGAGCTGGTCGGCCGTCGGCCAGGCATAGCCGATGCGGAAATAACGGTCGGACATTTCGAACCAATGGCCCGGCCCGACATAGGTGCCGTGATTCTGGAGCAGGCGGCGATAGAAAGCGTCGGTGCCGCCCGGCGGGTCCGCCTTCATCCGCGGAAAGCACACCAC
This sequence comes from Sphingomonas sp., assembly GCF_024508665.1. GTDB lineage: Bacteria > Pseudomonadota > Alphaproteobacteria > Sphingomonadales > Sphingomonadaceae > Sphingomonas. The sequence continues at coordinate 921,829 of NZ_JANINP010000007.1, read as the reverse complement.
GCCGCCCGACGGGCGCACCCATTCGAGCAATTCCTCGCCCGCCATCCAGTCGGCGACGCGATCGAGCCGGCGGCGCCATTCGGCGAGCGTCGGGGTCAGGAAAGCATCGCGCCTGGCGAGGATTTCCTCGGCGACCCATTCGTTGATCACGCTGCCGCAGATGCTGATCTGCTCTTTCGCGGCGAGGAATATCTCCATCAGCGCGGGGTCGCTGTTGATCATCCAGCCGACGCGGATGCCGGGGACGCCGAACGCCTTGGACAAGGACGCGACGCTGATCACATGCTTGCCCAGCGACGCCGCGATCGGCAGCCTGGTGGTGATGGCGAGGTCGCGATAGGTCTCGTCGACCAGCAACAGGCACTTGCGCTCCGCCGCCAGCGCGACCAGCGCGGAGAGGTCGGCCTCGCTCATCATCACGCCGGTCGGGTTGTGCGGACAGGTGACGCTGATCAATCTGGTCGCGGGCGTGATCGCCGCGGCGACCTTGTCGAGGTCGAGCGCAAAACCGCTCTCGAACTCGAGATCGACGAAGCCGATGCCACACCCGATCGCGCGCGGCGTCTCGATATTGGTGGCGTAATTGGGGCGCACGACGACGAGATGGTCGTCCTTGCCCAGCAACGCCGTGGCGATGATGAACAGCGCCCCCGCCGCGCCGCCGCAGATCAGCACGTCGTCCACGGCGAGGCCCGGCGCTTCGTCGATGATCAGCGACCGCAACCGCTCGCTGCCGCGATGCTCGCCGTACAGCAGGGTAAGGTCGGGGACGGTCAGGCCCAGGCTGCCGATCGACTGATCGACGATCGAGCTCTCGGACAGATTGTTGCGGATGTTGCCGTACCCATATTCTTCGGGCGATTCGACCTCGATCGGCATCCGGACGTAACGCATCGTCTTCCCTTTCCTGGCCCCGTACGGGCACGCGCGATTGTGCCGGATTGCGGTGGCGACGCCATCCCTCTCGGGAGGGGGGTGCCTTACTCCCCTCCCTTTCAGGGAGCGGCCGGGGGTGGGTGCGCGCGTCCGCGCGCCTAAAAGACTCAATAGCCACTCGCCAAAACAGCGTCGGACCAAGAATCCTCCTGCTGCCCCAGAGCACCCTTCCGTCACCCCAGCGAAAGCTGGGGTCTCTGGCGGTGACGCGATACGGCATGAGATCCCAGCTTTCGCTGGGATGACGAATTATGAGAATGGATCCGATTTAAAAACAGCGGCTTATTGGGTTCTCCGCCTCAATGCACCGACGCGAACAGCTCCGCCAACGACGCGATCCCCAGCTTGCGGAAGATCTGCTTGCGATGGTCCTTCACCGTATGCCGGCTGATCCCGAGCCGCAGCGCGATGGCGTCGCTCGAACAGCCGAGCAGCAGCAGGTCGCAGACCTGGTTCTCGCGCGGCGTCAGGCAGGCGCGCAACGCGGCGCCCTCGCCGGTCAGCGCGCCATGGCGCTCGAACGCCGCGGCGATCGGCGTGGCGGCGGCGTCGAGCGCGCGCAGCATCGCGGCCGGCGCCGCATGGCGGCCGCGCTCGCGATAGAGGCCGAGCTCGATCGTCCCGCCCCAGCCGCGCAGATGGAGGCCGAGTTCTTCCTGCCGCTCGGGCCAGCCGGCGGTGCGGAAGCCCAGTTCCTCCTCGGGCGCCGGCACCAGCCAGGGGCGCAATGCCGCGATGCGGTCGGGCGCGGTACCGGCGAAATCGCGCGCGCGGACCACGCCCGGCCGCGCGAGCATCGGGTTGATGCGATGCGTGACGCGCGCATAGGTCTCGATCGCATCGCGCCGCCCGATCCGGTCGAAATCGTCGAACAGCACGCGCGGCCGCTCGCCCTCGGGATGCAGCACGATCGCGGCGAGGTCGAAGCCGGCGAAGCGCCGCACGCTGTCCGCCGTCGCGGACACGAAATCGGGCGCACCGATCGTCGCGATCACGTCGCCGATCAGGCTGTGGGCCGCGCGCGTCACGCCTTGATCCCGCGGCCCGCGCGCAACCGCGCGAGCACGCCGTCGAGCGCGGCGTCGAGATCGGGCAACACGCCGTCGCGCGTGATCGCGCGGAACACCTGCTCGTTGATACCGCCGCGCGTCTGATGCTCGTCGGCGAGTTCGGCGAAGTCCTTGCCCGGCGTCGCGCGCGGGGCACTGCCCAGGCCTTCGAGCAATTGCGCGGTGAAGGCATGCGCCCGCGCCGCGTCCACCCCTTCGTCGACCATCCACGCGGCGATGGTGTGCGCGAACGCGAAATAGGCGCCCATCGTCGCGGTCACCGTGCTGAACACGTCGAACTCGCTCTCGTCGGTGAGTTCGATCGCGGTGCCGAGCCGGTCGTACAGCGCCTTCACCGCCGCGTTGGGCGGAAACATCGCGGTCGGCCCCTGCCCGCGCGCGACCGGCGGCAACGGAACCGCGCGGGTCACGGTCGCGGCCGGCGCGGTGACTTCGTGCAGATAGTCGAGCGAGATCGTCGCGATCAGGCTGAGCACATGCTGATCGGCGCGGAACGCGAGCGGCCGCAGCACTTCGTCGGCGATTTGCGGGCGGACCGACAGCACCACCATGTCGCTGGCATCGACCACCGCCTGATTGTCCGCCGCGATCGTGACGTTGGGAAAGCGCGCGGCAAGGCCGGCGGCGATATCGGCGTTGCGCGGCGACACGACGATCGCCTCGCTGCCCGACAGCGCCAGCCCCTCGATCATCGCCGCCGCGATCGTACCCGTGCCGACGAAGCCCAATGTTCCGATTGCCGCCACCTATGCCTCGCTCTAATTGTTCTAATGATATTTACAGTACAATTTCCGCGCTGTCGATGCCAACGCGAAAGGGCCCTATAAATTCCCCTCCCTGCAAGGGAGGGGTTAGGGGTGGGTGAGCGGCGGACGAGGCTCGATGCCTCGGCTGGCGCTGTTGACGATCGGTACACCAGTCTTTTTGGGCGCGCAGACGCGCGCACCCACCCCCGGCCCCTCCCTTGCAGGGAGGGGAGTCGATTTGATCAGCACGCCAGCCAGGTATCATTAAGCCGATACCCCTGCGGGAACGGGTCGTCCGGATCGGTGCCGTAATGCGAAACGCCGGTCAGCCACGCCCGCCCCGCGACCCGCGTCACTACGCCGGCTACGCCGCCGACCCTGGTCTCCGCCTCGATCCCGCAGAGGAATTCGGTGTCGAGGATCGAGGTGTGGACGAAACGCTCCCCCACCCCCAGCTCGCCGCGCGCGTGCATCAGCGCCATGCGCGCCGAGCTGCCGGTGCCGCACGGGCTGCGGTCGATGCGGCCGGGGGAGACGACGACCGCATTCTTCGCCGTCTTGACCCCGTCGCGCTCGATCAGCGGCCCGGCGAACAGGGTCTGGTTGATCGTGTGGATGCCGGGATTTTCGGGATGGACCGAGGGCAGTTGCTCGGCTGCGGCGAGCTTGATGCGCTCGCCCATCTCGACCAGCGCGCGCGCCTCGTCCCGGGCTAGGGTGAAGCCGAGCCGCTCGGCGTCGACGATGACATAGATCATTCCGCCATAGGAGACGTCGACCGTCACGGTGCCGAGGCCGGACACCTCGACCGCGGCGTCGCGATGCATGACGAAGGCGGGCACGTTGCGGAACGAGACGCGGCGGCATTTGCCGTTGTCGCACTCGGCTTCGACATGGACGAGTCCGGCCGGGGTATCGACGATCAGGCGCGTGACCGGCTCGACCATCGCCACCATGCCGGTTTCGAGCACGGCGGTGACGGTGCACATCAGGTTGGAGCCCGACATTGCAGGATAATGGTCAGATTCGATCACAATCATGCCAATTTCTGCGTCGGGCGCGATTGGCGGAGTCACGAGGTTGACGGCGGCGTTCACGCTGCCGCGCGGATCGGACAGCAGCATGCCGCGGAGCCAGTCCTGATCGCGAATAAGTGCTTGTTGTCGCTCGAACATTGATGCGGCGCGCGGGGCGATGACGCCGCCGGTGATGACCCGGCCGACCTCTCCCTCGGCATGCGCGCCGACGACCGTGATGAGCTGTTGCAGGCGCATAATCTACCTTTCAGGGAGTCGGATTGGATATTGGATACAATTTTTGAGACGATGCGTTTTCAGCGCGCTTTGGCCCGCTCCTGGCGCAGCGCGGCGACCAGCGTTCGGCCGGCATCGAGGATGTGCAGCTTGAGGTAGGCGACCGCGGCTTCGGCGTCGCGCAGCGCACACAACCGGAGGATCTCGCGATGCTCGCGCTCGGCGGTGTCGAGGCCGTCGGTCATCAGCAGATGGAGCCGGATATAGCGCTCGACACGGAGGTTGATGCCGTGGAGGACGGACAGGGTCTGGGGCCGTCCGGCGGGCAGATAGAGTCGGCGGTGGAATTCCCAGTTGAGCCGTCCCCAGCTCGCCATGTCGCCGCGCCGATAGGATTGTTCGAGCTCGCCCAGGACGCCGCGCGCCTCCTCGATATCGCTATCGGTCATCCGCCGGAACGCGCGCACCAGCATGTCGGCCTCCAGTAAGGCACGCAATTCGAACAATTCTTCCACTTGCTCGGTCGGGATCGAGGTGACGACGGCGCCCTTGTGCGTCCGCATCGACACCAGCCCGCACGCTTCCAATTGCCGCAGCACCTCGCGCACCGGCATCCGGCTGACGCCATATTCCTCGGCGAGGACATCCTGGACCAGGGCCTCGCCGTCGCGGAACTCGCCGCTCAGGATCCGTTCCTGCAGCGATTCGCGAATATCCTCGGGGAGGCTCCGCCGCTCGATCTCACGCCGCTCCGATGGCGACTCCAGCATTGTCATGACCCTGTCCTTTGCCTTGGCGAACAACCGCCGCTCGCCGAGCCGATCTGCCGCAATCGACCCCCTCCAGCAATCGCTATCGACATCCTAGTTTGTATTTTATATGTATCCAATACAATTATGCAATGGAGCAAGATGGCATGACCAAGGCGTGGACGGGCGTTTTTCCAGCGGTGACGACGAAAATGACACAAGCGGGAAAGCTCGATTTCGACATGATTCGCGCAAGTATCGACCGGCTGGTGGTCAACGGCGTGTCGGGCGTGATCGTCCTGCCGATGCTCGGCGAAAATGCCTCGCTGACCCTCGCCGAACGCGAGACCGTCATCCGCACCGCGGTCGAAACCGTCGCCGGGCGCGTCCCGGTCCTGTCGGGCCTCGCCGAGATCACGCTCGACACCGCGCAGGCCAATGCGAAGCTCTACCAGTCATGGGGTGCGCAGGGCCTGATGGTGTTCCCCAGCCTGGGCTACAAGAGCGATCCGCGCGAGACCGCCGAATGGTATCGGGGCGTGGCGGGCGCGTCCGACCTGCCGATCATGATCTACAACAACCCGATCGCTTATGGCGTCGACGTCACGCCGGCGGTGCTCGAGACCTTGGCCGACGTGCCCGAGATCGTCTGCGTCAAGGAAGAGAGCGGCGACATCCGCCGCGTCACCGATCTGCGCGTGGCATTGGGCGACCGGTTCAGCGTGTTCTGCGGCGTCGACGATCTGATCGTCGAGAGCATGGCGCTGGGCACGACCGGCTGGGTGTCGGGCATGACCAATGTCTGGCCGAAGCAATGCGTCGCGCTGTTCGAATTGTGCCGCGCGGAGAAGTTCGCGGAGGCGCGCGAGCTCTATCGGATGCTTACGCCGAGCTTCCATCTCGATACGCACGTCAAGCTGGTCCAGTATATCAAGCTCGCGGAAAACCTGGTCTATGGCGCGCCCGAATGGACGCGATCGCCGCGGCTGCCGCTGGTCGACGAAGAGCGGGCGTTCGTGATTGACACCGTCCGCGGCGCCATCGATCAGCTCGCCGCCTCCGCCTGGGCCTGAGCCCGCCCCCCTAATCCAAGGACAATCGCATGACCGAGATCAAACGCTGGCACCCGACCGCGCGCATGAACCAGATGACGGCCTATAACGGCCTGATCTTCACCGCCGGCCAGGTCGCGGAGGAGAATGCCGGCAAGAGCGTCGCCGAGCAGACCACGGAGATCCTGCGCAATATCGACGGCCTGCTGGCCGAAGCCGGCAGCGACAAGAGCCGCATCCTGAGCGCGACCATCTATCTGACCGACATGGCCAGCTTCGCCGAGATGAACAGCGTGTGGGACGCCTGGGTTGCGCGCGATGCTATGCCGGCGCGGGCGACGGTCGAGGCGCGGCTGACCGGGCCGGAATATGCGGTGGAGATCAGCGTGATCGCGGCGGGGTGAGGGCTAGCAATCCATTTTCCGACTCGTCATCCCCGCGCAAGCGGGGACCCAGCTCCTGCTTGCTCCGACCTGCCAAACGGCTGTGAGGCGCGTGACTTCTCTCGGAGATAGGTCCCCGCTTTCGCGGGGATGACGATAGGACGTGCTGCCGTGACGGGATCAGCGCAGGACCATCGCGGCCAAACCACCCGCTAGTCCGGCGATCATCGCCGCGCGTACCAGATGCGGGGTGAAGCTCAGGCCTATGAGGATCGCGCCGCTCGCCAGCGGGAGCAGGCCGAACCAGGTTACGATTTCGGTCGGCCGGTGCCCAACGATGGCAAGCCCTAGCGACAGCACCAGCAGCGACCAGCCGACGATCACGGTTGCGCGGGGGGTGGCGATATTGCGCCAGTTGCCGAGCAGGACGCCGCGATGCGGGTGCAGCGAGGCGGCGAGCAGATAGAGGCCTAGGAATTCCAGCAGGGCGAAGGTCATGCGATCGCTCTCGCCCGCGCGGTGCGGCGAACGTCGGTGCGCCGGCGGGTTACGGTGCGCACGCAGACCGACGCGGCCAGGGCGGCGGCGACGAGCAATGCGTCGGTCACGGGCAGCACAAAGTCGCCGCGGGCCAGGGCCTGCGACAGATAGGTCAGCCCGCCCCCGACGACCGGTGCGGCGAGGCAGAGCAACGCCAGGACTCCCAGCAGCAGCGGCCAGGCCAGGCGCGGCGGCACGGCGAGCGCGGCGAGCAGGGCGAGACCGGCGGTGCCGAGCGCGATCGTCACTTCCTGTTGCGCGCGATCGGCCAGTCCCAGCGGCAACAACCGGTTGGCGCAGAGATAGGCGGCGAAGGCGACGGGCACGCCGGCGATGATGCCGACATTGAGCCGCTCCACGATGCGATTGGCGAGCGACAAGGGTGCGCGCTCTCGGCGCTTGACCACCCACAGGATCATCCCGCTCGCCACCGCCAGGGTCAGCATCGCGCCGCCGAGGAAATAGAGCCAGCGCAGCACCCCATTCGCGAACCGCCCCATGTGCAGGCCGTAGATCACGGCATAGCTGCGGACCGCGGGCCGCGCCTCGCTCCAGGCGCCGATCACCCGGCCGCTCGGGCCGTCGAAACTGACCTCCGCCACGGTCGCGCCGATCTGTGCCGCGTCGCTGCGATAGACGGTGACGACCGAGGCGGCGTCGCCCGGATTGGCGATCGCCACGCGGGAGAAGGGCGCGCCGCCGAACCGCCGCTCGGCCTCGCGCAGCATCGGCGCGATCGGCGCCAGAGCCGCGGCACGCTTCGCCGCCGGCCGGTCGACCGCGCCTGGCGTGAGGTCGCGATAGGCCGCCGCGAGATCACTGCCGTAATTGGCGACGATCCCCCAGGGCATGTTGAGCGAGGCCAGGGTGAGCAGCCCGCTGAACGTGATCATCAGATGGAACGGCATCGCCAGCACGCCGAGCGCATTGTGCGCGTCGAGCCATGACCTCTGCCCTTTGCGCGGGCGAAAGGTGAAGAAGTCTCGGAAGATGCGGCGGTGCGCGATGATCCCGGTGACGAGCGCGGTCAGCATGGCCAGCGCGGCGATCGAGGCCAGCCAGCGGCCCCAGGGAAAGGGCAGCTGAAGCTCGAAATGGAGGCGGTAGAAGAACTCCCCGCCCAATGTCTCGCGCGCGACCGGCGCGCCGCTGACCGGGTCGAGCGCGCGTGCGACATAATCGCCGCCGCTGTCATAGGTCGCCTCGACCGTGTTGGCGCGATCGTCGGGCGCGGTCAGGTACCAGCCGGTCGAGCCGCGCGCGTCGCTCGCCAGCCAAGTCGTCGCGGCCGCGATCGCCTGAACCCGGTCCGCGCTCGCGGTCGCCTCCGGGCGCATCCAGCGGCCGATCTCGGGCTTGAACACGCTCATCGTGCCGGCCAGGCACATCACGAACAGCACCCAGCCGAGCATTAGCCCGGTCCAGCCGTGCAGCCAGGCCATGACCTGCCGCGTGCCCTCACGGATCGCACTCATCGCGCCGGCGGCCCGATCATCCAGGCGAGCGCGCCGAACGCGGCGCCAAGCACCACCACCCCGCCCCAGGCGCGCCACGGCCCGCGCGCCAGGAACGCCCAGATCGCGACCGCGGGCACCGCCAGATAGGCGCTCAAGGTCCCCGCGATCACGCCGTCGATCCGCCCGCCGCCGGCCAGGCGCGCGACCGCCATCGCCAGCAACGCGGCGACGCCATAGGCACCCAGGCTGCCGGCCAGCACGCGCGCGGCGACATTGCCGCGATAGCGCCAGCCGCGCCGATCGGGTGCTCGTGCGCCCATCAGAAATCTAGCCCGATCGTCACCGCCACGCTGCGCGGCGCTGCGTAATAGGCCTGGCCCCACATCAGGCTGGCGAGATATTTGGTGTCGGTGACGTTGCGCAGGTTGACCGTCGCGCGGACGTGATCGAGCAGCCGGATGCCGGCCATCAGGTCGAGCACGGCGTAACTGTCCTGACGCAGCAGGACGTCGCCGGTGACCACGCCCATCGCCTGCACCGTGCTGTCGGCATAGCGGATCGCATTCTGCCAGCGGAGCTGCGCGCCGAATTTGAGGTCGTTGAGCCGCGGCACCGTATAAGTGGTCGACACCTTGAGCGACTTGGTCGGCAGGAAGGTGCGGGTCGGATTGCCGGCCTGGTCCTCGATCTCCAGCCCGGTATAGCCGCCGCTGACGCGCCAATTCTCGGTGACCTTGCCGGCGATCTCGATCTCGAATCCGCGCGAGGTCGTGTCGACCCCGGCATAACAAGTGCCGCCGACCGGCCCGTTGACGCAGGGCCCGTTGGGATCGCCGAACGCGCCGATCGCCGAGGCCAGCCCCTTCTGCTTCGCGCGGAACAGCGACGCGCTGGCATAGAGCCGGCCACCGAACCACTCGCTCTTGATGCCGCCTTCGATGCTGGTGCCCCGCGCCGGGTCGAGCTTGCGGTTGTTGGCGTCGACTTCGTTCTGCGGATTGAAGATGCCGGTATAGCTCGCATAGAGCGAGACATTGCCGGTCAGGTCATAGACCGCGCCGGCATAGGGGCTGACCGCGTGGGCGTCGCGCGATTGGTCGGTGCCGTAGGACGTGCCGGTCGACTTGAGCCACATCGCGCTGGCGCCGACCACCGCCTTCAACCGACCAGTGAGATCGAGGTGCGCGGCGCCGTAAGCGCGAGTCAGCCGGTCGGTATAATCGGCGGCGAGATAGGCGCCGGGATAGCTTGGCTCGGGGACGACCACCTTGCCCCAGTCGCCGACCGCCGGATAGGCGATCGCGTCGGTCGAGAAATTCTCCCACTCGCGGCCATGCGAGCGCGCGGTCGAGACGCCGAACGCGAGTTGGTGCCGGCGGCCGAACAGCGTGAACGGGCCGGACGCGTAGAAATCGCCGAGATATTGGTCATAGGTCGAGGGGTAGATGCCCGACATGCCCGCGACGCCCAGCCCGGTCGCGCGGTCCGGGAAATTATAGGCGTAGAGCAGCTTCGCCTCTTCCTCGAAGCGCTTGTAGGTGAACACCCCCTTGGCCGACCAGCCGCCGCCGAGATCGTAGGCGAGCTCGCCGAACGCGCTCTGATCGGTGACGTTCCAATAGGTCCAGGGCGCCGAGGTCGAGGCCGAGACGGGATAATCGATCCGCGTGCCGTCGCTATAGGTCAGCGGCAACGCCCCCCACAGCACGCCGTCGGCATGATTGTCCTGACGCGTATAGCCGGCGGTCGCGGTCAGGCGCGGCGTGACTTTCCACGAGAGGATGCCGCCATAGACGTTGCGGTTGACGTTGTTGAAGTCGAGCCAGGAATCATGATTGTCGTGCGCGTAGATCAGCCGCGCGGCGACATTGCCCGAGGCGTCGAGCGGCCCCGACACATCGCCTTCGAAGCGCAGCTGGTTCCACGACCCCGCCATGACCGAGGCCGAGGCCCGGAAGTCCTCGGTCGGGCGCTTGCGGACGTAATTGATCGTCGCCGATGGATTGCCGATCCCGGTCATGATCGCATTGGCGCCGCGCACCGTCTCGACCCGATCCCAAAGCGCCGTGTCGAGCGCGCCGAATTGCAGCCCCCAGATCAGCGGCATACCGATCCCGTCGACCTGGAAATTGGTGATGTCGAAGCCGCGCGCGTTGAAATAGGTGCGGTCGGTCTCGACCCGCTCGACATTGATGCCGACCGCCTGGTCGAGCAGATCGTTGACGTCGGTCAGCGCGAAATCGTCGATCCGGCCGCGGTCGATGATGGTGACCGATTGCGGCGTCTCGCGCAGCGTCAGCGGCAGCCCGGTCGACGACGCGCTCTGATTGGCGGGCAGCGTGCCGGTGATGACGATCTCCGGCTTGGCCTGATCGTCCCCCTCTTCCTCAGGCCCCGCCGCCCAGGCCGGATGGCTCCAGGCGATCGCCAGCATGGCGGAGAGAGCGAGGTGCCTGCGGGCAATGGTCATCGACGAGCCTTCCATGATGCGATCGGGAAGCGCGGCTCGTATGATTGTCGCTATTGCGAGTCAATGTCATTATCAATAAATGGCTAGCCGCATGTCAGCGGCTCTGTTGGCGAAAGTGCCGACAGGTAGCGTAACTCCCGATTGGTTTTGCCGGGGCAATTGCAGCTGCTTAGGAGGCCGCAGAAAAATTTGAGATGGGAGAGCGCAATCGAGGCTGGGAGCTTTGTTTAATGGCCGGCTCTGCGCCGATTGCCGAATTACCGGTTGGTCCTGCAGCGTCGGAAGCAGACGTTTCGCGCGCATCGCTCGGAGAGTGGCGGCACCTTATGCTAAGATTGGAGGTCTGAATACAGCGCTGCCAATTCCCGCGGTATCAGTCGGACACGCCTTAGCGACCGAACCAATCTGGGCGGATTGATCAGTTGATGACCTCCCCAGGCTCGCTGGTACATCGATAAGAGATCATGCCCCCGATGATTAACGACCCACGCCGGAACTTCGACAACACTTCCCCTAGTGTATTCAACTTTTATACGTGGCTCTACAATTAGGGAAGTGCTCAACGCCTGAACCTTCTCTGTAATAGCGTCTGAGATTGCCTGCAATGCGATCGTAGGTAATAACCGCAAGAGGTGCTCATCACCCGAGGTTACCGAGACACTGGCTATTGCAGGCGCGGTGCCGTTCTCGAGCAAAAGCCCAAAGACGTTGATCGGGTCAAGCAGATAGTTTTCAAAGCTGTATCGTCCAATCACCCTGACGCGGTTGGTCGGTTGATTGCTTAGATCTCGATCCATCACACCTACGAACGTTGTACTCAATGGTGGGGCATCGAGCTTATCAACCCATTTCTCGACGATCGTCTTACCGCCAGAGATCTTTTCAACTCCTCGCCCTACGGAGGCAGCAATGAAAACAAGCGATGGCGAGCTGCCTATGGCGCACGGATCTTTGCTCGGCCCCGCATCTGACAGGATATCGAGCACCGCGTTGTAGAACGCGACATCGCCGTCGTCCTCGACAAAGCAGAAGCGCGTCGCTGCACTTACCGTGACAAGACCGGCAGTCAGCGAGTTAATTGCAGCTGCTCGATCCGTAACCGGCGAAACAACTGGACCGCCGCGCTCCATCTGAAACACGGCTCCTTCTGGGGCAAGCGCCACTGTCGAAGGGGAATGCGTCGTCATTATCACGCGAACTCCATGGTTCCTGACGAGCACCTCCGATATCACATCAAGAAACTGCACCGTCATCGACGGGTGCAAATGGGCATCGGGCTCATCTAGGAGTAAGAGCTTCGGGAAGACGCCATCCTTTGCGGAGCTGAATAACCACAACGTGAGCTGCAAAAGCACTTGCTCACCAGACGAGAGATCGCTCGGGCGTATTTCCAATGCCGACGCCGTATCAACAAGGGAAAGTTCGTAGTATTCTGTAAAAGATACTTTCGTTGGATCCGAAACGATATAAGGAAATCCGGCAACCCGTAATGATTCATTGACAATATCCCAAGGTGCCGGCCCGATTGATTTCCCGTCTTTGCCAATGCCAGGCGTTCCGCGCTCAATTGCCTCGGCCCTCTTTACCCTATATGCGATGAAAATAGTCGCGAGACTTGCAGAAACATCCACATCCACCAAAAGATCGTCAAATTCATTTTCCGAAAGACCTCGTTGCCCGTTATTAGTGACAACTTCCCAATCCTTCCCTCGCAGCAATTTCTCAGCGCGCCGTGCTCTAGCCATCTGGGCCGGATCGTGCTGATAACTGTGCATCTGCCGAACTTGTTGGTAGAAACTCCGTCTCGTATTCTGCATGTGCTCTATTGATGATCCGCCACCGCTGAAGCGTCCTGTACTTGGGACGAATCCTACTTCATCGGCATCTAAAGCTAAGCCGTCTATCGATACGTTAACTCCAAACCCGCCCTGGTTGGGTCGTGTACCTGTTAAATAATAAGCCAAGATCTCGAGTAGCTGGGTTTTTCCCGAACCATTTCGGCCGGTTAGTATCGAAAACCCTGGAATGTCTCTCCATTGGAGCGTTTTGATAGACTTATACCCCGCAGGATTCGGCGTAATATCGACCCCAAACCTACATAATTCTGCCACCCGCCGCCACCTTTTCGGTTGATACATGACGTAAAGGATAATGCAGCTTGGCGTGGCTGAGGCGAAGGTGCAACCTCGACGCCACAATGGGGAAGATGCGTGCCAGTTTAGACTGGCACAAAATAGCATGCTTCGGCGGGGACGGCCTCGATCCTCATGAGCATTTCGCCGTGGTGGTCCGGGAACGCCTAAAGCCGCTACGCCTCGTGGAGAGGCGGGCAGCGGCAAAACAGCCCAGCCAGTGCCGATGCGCCGAAACAGGAACTTCGGCGAACTACGCGATTGTCACCGTCGCAGTCTCTACTCGCCAAAGGGATTGGGTGGGCGGCGCACTCCGAAGGCGAGCCAAAAAGTCTTCAACAGTGGCAGCAGCGCGGCACGGTTCATCGTCTCCACTCGTAGCGGCGGCAACGAGACTTCATCGCGCCACGCAAGTTCAGAACGCCACTCCTCACTAACGCACAGACAATAGTTCCGAATACCAGTTAGGGTGACGAATACGATCCAGGGCCCTTCAATGCCGAAGGGCTGAAGCTTGGCCGCGGTTGAAATAGCACAATCTAACAAACCGTCTTCATATCGCTTCGGCCAGACCAGCCTCAGCTCCTGTTTACTGAGTTCGTTGACGACCCGTCCGACAGTCCACACCGTGTCGGTGCGACCAGCTCGATATGTGATCGCGTACGAGCGGACGCCACCGTCCTCGCCCCGGTTGGTGTGCAGCATAACACCTTCGATCATATCGACGGCGTCCATATATCCCGAGGGCTTGACCGGGGCGAGCGCGTTTTCTTGCGTGATTTCAAGATCGCGGGCGTCGCGAAAAACGGACATCGGAATGACCGATACGATCGCGCGCGGATCGCTGCCTATGGCGATTGGAAGCTCCCCGCGTTGCGCGGCCTCGACAGCATCGAAATGTAAAGCGCGAAGCCGTGTCGGCAGCCCCTCGCTTGCCGTGAAAGCCTCACGCAACTCCTGCGCATCCATCTCGTATTTCGCATTAGAACGCCGCCCATAGAATCGGCTCCAATTGCTGAACGTAATACGATGTGGACCGATCGGACTAGGCGGCACGCGGATCAGCATGACTCCGTGATCGTTCTCGAGCGGTATCCATCGCAGTCGGAGGCCCGGCAAGCGCGGCTCGACACCGTCCTGCAAAATGTCCTCCCACCGTCGAAGCTCCGCGTCGGGGTCTTCAACCGATAGACCAGGAATACCTAACGGGACTGCTTTGGGCGCATCAATTCCATAAAGGATGTCCCCGCCCTGTGCGTTGGCGAAGGAGGTAACATCAGCCAGAAACTCCCGCTTGCTGTCCTTGTCCTTAGGATTCGGCAGATCACGTTTATACTCGAGCGTCCGGCTTTCAACGACGCCATTAGCAATCAAACGCTCAAGCGCCCCGCGGTCAACCGCATCAATGGGTCCCTGAATCATCTCGCTGCCTCATTTATAGTACTAGAGCCTGAGGGGAGGGGTCGACCGGATTGCTGACGAAATAGATTCTGCGCTGGGGCACAAAATCGAATAGGGCTGACTCAAGGTCGTGTTTTATTAGCCATCGCGCTCGCCTCATTACTAAGCCGATCGGCTTCCGCCGCCAAATTGTCAGCGACCGCGTCGGAGGCTGCGCTAGCTGCCGTTGGCTGAGGGTGGTTGCTGAACCAAATGAACAGCAACACCATAAGACCCACTGCGATCAGGCCCAAGATGAGCTTGATCGCTAGGCCATCCGCGGCCTCCCATTGCTCGGATATCGCGATCTCACCTGGCGTGGCCTCCTTAGCCTCGACGGACGCAGCAGGCGGCGGCGCTTCTGCTACAGGCCCCCTGTCTGTCCAGTGCCCCAGCCGCTCTGCGATCTCGCCTGCCCCCATCAAGACCGCGCCAGCGAGGAACCCGGTTAGCCCGACGTGCAGAACCATCATTTGGTTTTGAAGCAGGCCAAGGTTCAGCGTGCCGCCGAACATCGAAATACCGGATGAACTGTCAACCGCCGTAGGCATCAAGAACGACGCCGCTGTGCATAGCAGACCGACAACCAACAAGATCCAGCCAGCGATTTTCACGCGCGCCCTCCCCCCGGCTATTTCGCTGAGGATCTTACTATCTGAGTCGGTATCGATCCATCCCGCTTCGCTGGCTCGGCTGAGGCACAAGCCAGTGCTTCATACCTATTAAGCTCCTGAAAGACCCTAACCGAGGGCGCTATTCAAATCGACATTATAGCCCGCAGCTTTCAGTTCGCGCGCAAGCTTCATTTTCCAGGCCTCATCCGCAGTGTAGGGAGTGTAAATCACTCCACTGATGTCAGACGGCAAATCTAAGTCGCCGCGCTTTAGCGCACACACACGGGACCGGCCCAGACGACCAATGAAGTACCCAAGCTCCAAAACGACGTTCTGCCGCGCCCGGAACTGGAGGCTGCCCCCAACGGGCTGTCCGTCAGCAGCCGCGAGCCCGCCAACGTCATCCGGCGTCAACAGGATGACCGCAAAACCAACGTCACTTTCATCTTCAAACTTCTCGATAATTGTTCGGCCCTGATCCGCCTGCTCATGAAGGATGACAGGTTCCAAATCGCACCGCTCTAGAAACCGAGCGACAACTTGCTTTGCTTCCTCGTCCCGGCCGTGGACCACGAAGACCTTCTTGCCGCCGCTGTGCACCACGCGCCGAGTTTGCGGCACTGCGTCAGCGTCCACAGCCGACGGCGCTTCCGCAATCAGATCCAGTCGCTCTGCCAAAGAGCGGATGTTATTGATCTTGGCGTCCACACTCTCGCGAAACTCTTGAACGTCCTCGTGAAATTGACGCCCACCCCACACCACGACCATAGAACCACCATAAACGGAGCTATAGGACGTAGCGTACTCGGCAGAAGAAAACATTCGACGGAGAAGCTCTTCATTGTATTCAGACCAGCGCTTATAGTCGTTGTTGGCTGCGTCCAACGCCGGCTGAGATCCTATGTCGCGATTACGTAACTCAATTCCTAGCTCAATTCTGGAAAGCAGCTTGTTCCGAGCATCGTCGCGAGAGGTCAGCAACAATGCCGGGCCAGCGGGAAGCGGAGTAGATGATTGCCTTGCCAAAAAATCCTCCTGTCCGCTCCTAGATAACCGCGCGATACGTAATGGAAAAGAGGTTCGCGCCAGTTAAACGGGCACGAAAAGCTCGCTGTGGGAAATGCGCGCCTAGCCTTTTCTGATTCCAACCCATTACCCCCATTCCGGTAGCAGTTCCGATCGACGACCTCTGCGGGCGATGGCAACTTACCACCTCCATAAGGAGGGGCCTATGCGTATCGTATTTGGGATCGCTTTACTCTGCGTCGCGACACCGGCATTTGCCGGCACCTATCACTGGGCTAACGGGAAGTCGCCGCAGGCCGCCTGCGCCGACGCGAACGCCGCCGCGAAGAAGCGGGCGAAACGCATCCACACCTGCATCACGACCAAATGCATTCCGGGCACCGAAACCGTTTCGGTCGGCGGGCCGCTGGGGTTCCGGGGCTTCGCCGTCAGCGCCAACCATCGCGGCAGCTGCTAGCCGATTTCCTGTTATCCAGCGATAAGCCTGGAGCCCGGCAGCGAGCCATCCGGTCGACACGTCGGTGAAGGTGGCCGCTGCCGTATTGCCGGTGCGATATGGGCGGCCGAGGGCTCGCCCGTGTTGGTCATTCGACGAGATGCAAATACCGCCCGTCGAAACCGCCCACCGCCTTCAGCGCATCCAAATCGGGAATCACGACCAGCCCGCCGGCGAGCCGCTCGATACATCCCTCCGCCCGCAACGTCTTCAGCGTCCGGTTGACGTGAACCGGCGTCAGGCCGGTGGCGTCGGCGATATGGTCCTGTGTCAGCGGCAACGGCACGCGCGCGAGATCACACCCCTGTGCGTCCAGGCGCACGGCTATCTCCGCAAACAGATGGGCGATGCGCGCGCGGGCGTCGCGGCGTCCGACATTGAGCGTCCACTCGCGGAAAATCGACGAATCGACCAACAGCAAGCGGATCACCGCCTCGGCGATCGCCGGTCGGCGGGCCATCAATTCGCGAAGATCCGACTGATAGACGCGCGCGACGACGGTCTCGCGGATGGTCTGCAGGCTGTCATCGGCGACGGGGAGATAGAGGCGGTCGAAATCGATCGGGTCGCCGGGCACATAAATCGCCATGATCTGGCGATCACCGCTTTCGGTCAGGCGAAAGCGGTGCATGTAGCCCGACACCAGGATCATGCAGCTGGTCGTCGGGTCTCCTTCGCGCACGGGCTGCGAATTGGGCGACAGTTTCGACAATTTGAACGGTAAGGCCTTGAATAACCGAGCGTCGGCATCGGACAACGGAGAATGCAACCGAAGGCGCCGCACGCACGTTTCGAGCGGAGACATATCGGAAGCTCGTTCGGTCATCGTCATGCATTCGGCCTAATGACGCTAGTTGCCGGGGCCACGCTTTGGGTTAGACAGTTTTCGGCTATCATAGATCAGCCGTTGATCAGCATGCGCCGGGAAATGTCGGGGCGCCATTCGGGAAGGTACGTGGTGAGGTACTATTTCCACCTACGCGACGGCGGCGAACGCCTGCTCGACCCCCAGGGCGTCGACGTGGACGATCCGGCGCAGCTCGAACGCATGGCATTGAAGGAAGCGCGTGCCGTGGTCTCGCAGGAAGCGCTGGAGGGGGAAATCAACCTGCGGCAACGGATCGAGATCGAAGACGAAGCGGGAAAGCTGGTCCATTCGCTGAGTTTCGCGGATGCCGTGCGAATAATGGCCGACTAGGGCCGACAGCTCCGACGGTCGCGATTAGGGCGTCGTCGAGTGAGCGAGCGTGGCCGGTCCGGTGGGATGCCGCGGCCGAACGAGGGGGAGGCCCGGCCGCGACCGTTGAGCGATGGGCCGGAAGCGATGCCGCCGCATTGGCCTGGATCAGCAATCGCATGGCTAGCATAGGTTGGCATGAGGCGAGCTTTCGCCTTGCCGGCGGATTATTATTTGCGGGTCACCACCATGACAGCGCCTTCGGAACCGTAAATGCCGCGCAAATCCTTGATTGCGCCCACCGTATCGACCGTGGTCCCGTCGTTGCGCAGGAATTCGGCTTCGAAGCGTCGCGTGGTGCCGTGCGACAGCACGTCCTCGATCGTCTCCCTGAGCGTGACCCGCCGGCTGATTGGGACGAGGTCGGCGACGGGAATGTTGTTGAGCCGCTCGCGCGGGAGTTGGAGCAATTCGCTCATCGCCGGATTGATCTCCGCGATGCGGCCGCGAACGTTGATCCAGATATGGCCGATCCCGCCATGCGCCAGCATCGCCTCGATCAGCGTTTTCTTGCTGTCGGCCAGACGAAACGCTTTCGTCTCTTCGGTCACGTCGCGCGCCAGGAGCGCGGTCCCCTGACCGACGCGAAACGTCTCGACCCGATGCCAGGTATCCGCGCCGAACAAGGCGGGCAGTTCGAACAAGCATGGCTCGCCGGTCCGCGCGGTGCGGTTGAAATAGCTCTGGAACATCGTTTCGCGGAGCGCGGGCAATGCCTCGAACAAGCCGCATCCCGGCAACGACTTGTCCGCCTTGCGCGCCATCGCATGCGCGGTGCGGTTGGCCATCACGATCGTGCCCGAGTCGTCGGCGACGACCAGCATCAACGGCAGCCAGTCGGCAAGATCCTGATCGGAGACCGCCGCATGCTGTTCGTCACTCTTGGTCGTGGCGACGAACTCGTTGTATTCGGCGATGGGAAGAAGCGCGTGCGTTTCGCGGCCGTGATGGGTAACGAATACCGCCCTACCCGTCTGGCTTAAATGACCGAATTGACGCGGAAATTCGGACGCTCGGATGAAAATCCCCTGCACCGTGCCTCCCCTTCGGCCACGTGAGCCAAACAAACGGACAGCGCGAACACCCTGGGTCGAACACCTGCGGGCACGATCAAGCTATCAAGCCTATCGTGCGCCTATCGTTCCGGTTCCGAAATAACATGTGTTTGGAATCAAATGACGCACGGCGAATCCGCGGCGAGATCCGCCGGCCTCTGATCGATGGATCGCGGGATCGTGGCGACCGAGGCCGAGGGCGAGGGCGAGGGCGAGACGCACGTGTCGCCGCCGCCCGCCGCCGCCTAGCGTGAGATGGTCGGGAAGGTCGGCTGATGCCTCGGTTGCGACAGACCCTCACCCTTCCCACCGCCTATGGCGGCGGGCTCCTTCCCTCTCCCGCATGCGGGAGAGGGAGGGAGGCGCGAAGCGCCGGAAGGGTGAGGGTCTGACTGCGATGCTCCCCTTCTCGCGCGTGGCCGTCATCGGCCTACCGATCGCAAGCGCGATCAGGCCGACATGCCGACCGTCCGGCCACCTGGCCGACCCGCGGCAGTCAGGACCGCGCGCAAAGGCCGGTGAAACAGCGATTTCAAGGGGGGTGGTGGAGCCGAGGGGGATCGAACCCCTGACCTCTGCAATGCCATTGCAGCGCTCTCCCAGCTGAGCTACGGCCCCACACTTTCCGGGAAGGAAGGCGCCCCTAACCGGACGGCGTCCCTTTGACAAGCGGGTGATTAGCCCGCTTGCCTTAAAAAATTACGTCGATCAGCTGTCGTCTTCGTTGCCGCCGGTCTCTACGCCGAGATCGTCGTCACCGCCCAGATCGACTTCGTCGTCGGCCGAGGGTTCACCCTCGTCCTCGATCTCGATGTCCAGATCGTCACCCTCGAGATCCGAATCGTCCTTCTCGGGCTTCTCGGCCTTGATGACCTCGAACGGCAGCGGCTGCTTCGACTTCAGGATGGGCTCGGGCGCCCAGGCGGTGCCGCAATTGATGCAGGTGACCGGGTCGTCCTTGCCAAGATCGTAAAAGCGCGTTGCGCATTTCGGGCACGTACGCTTCGTGCCCCATTCCGGCTTGACCATGCCGATTTGTACCTTTCGATTTATGCGATTGTCGGGGTTTGGACCCTAAAGTGGCGCGCGCCTTGCCATAGCGCAAGGTGGCTGTCAAAGCCCGCGACCGATGTCGCAAGCCCCCGCCAGATCCCTGCAAATCGAATCGTCCGCCCGCCTGTCGGGCCGCGTCACCGTTCCCGGCGACAAGTCGATCAGCCACCGATCGCTGATGCTGTCGAGCCTGGCGGTCGGCGAGAGCCGAATCGAGGGATTGCTGGAAGGCGAGGACGTGCTCGCGACCGCCGCCGCGATGCGCGCGATGGGGGCGACTATCGAACGCAGCGAGGACGGCATCTGGCGCGTGTGGGGCGTCGGGGTCGGCGGATTGCTGCAGCCGGCGGGTGCGCTCGATATGGGCAATTCCGGAACGTCGACGCGCCTGCTCGCCGGGTTGGTCGCGAGCCATGCGATCACCGCGACCTTTGTCGGCGACGCCTCGCTCAGCAAGCGGCCGATGGGCCGGGTGATCGATCCGCTGTCGCTGATGGGGGCCGAATTCACCTCCAGCCCCGGAGGCCGGTTGCCGATGATGGTGCGCGGCCTCTGTCCGGCGGTGCCGATCGAATACACGCTCCCGGTCGCGTCGGCGCAGGTCAAGTCGGCGGTGCTGCTGGCCGGACTCAATACGCCGGGGATCACGCGCGTGATCGAGCCGGTGCCGACGCGCGACCATAGCGAGCGGATGCTGGCCGGGTTCGGCGCCAACCTGACGGTCGAGGCGAGCAATCGCGGGCGGGTGATCTCGATCCATGGCGAGGCCGAGTTGCAGCCGCAGCAGATCGTCGTGCCGGGCGATCCAAGCTCGGCGGCGTTCTGGGCAGTCGCGGCGTCGATCGTGCCGGGGAGCGAAGTGACGATCGCCAATGTCGGGCTGAACCCGACGCGCGCGGGCATCTTCACCGCATTGCGCATGATGGGGGCGGACATCACCGAGGTCGATCCGCGGACCGTCGGCGGCGAGCCGGTCGCCGACCTGATCGTGCGGCATGCGGCGCTCAAGGCGATCGACGTGCCGCCCGACCTCGCGCCGAGCATGATCGACGAATATCCGGTGCTGTTCGTCGCCGCGGCTCTGGCCGAGGGGCGGACGGTCGCGCGCGGGGCGCACGAATTGCGGGTCAAGGAATCGGACCGGATCGCGGCGATGAAGGACGCGCTTCAGGCATGCGGCGTGACGGTCGAGGAGTTCGACGACGGCCTCGCGATCACCGGCAGCGGCGGCGAGCCGATCCCGGGCGGCGGCACGGTCGCCTCGCTGCTCGATCATCGTATCGCGATGGCGATGACGGTGGCGGGGCTGGTCGCGCGGCGGCCGATCACGATCGACGACGTCGCCCCGGTCGCGACAAGCTATCCGGTGTTCTTCGAGACGCTGGAGCAATTGGCGGGCCGGGCATGACGCGGATGATCGGCCGCCGCGAATTGCTCGCGGGCGGCCTCGCGCTCGGGGCCAGCTTCGCCCTCCCCCACCCGCTGTTCGCGCGCAAGGCGGACGGCTATCCGGCGCCCGATCTGGAGACGATGGTCCCGGTCGAAGGCGGGCGCGTCTATGTCCGGGTCAACGGCAAGCTCAACGGCGCCAAGCCGCCGATCGTCATGCTGCATGGCGGGCCCGGCGGCGATCACGAGCATTTCATGCCGGCGGTCGCCCTGGCTGACGAGCGCGCGGTGATCCTGTACGATCAGCTCGACAGCGGGCAGTCGGACCGGCCCAACGATCCGAAGAACTGGCGGGTCGCGCGGTTCGTCGACGAGATCGAGCTGGTGCGGAAGGCGCTGGGCGTCGAGCGCTGGCATCTGCTCGGGCATAGCTGGGGCGGGACGCTCGCGCTCGAATATGGAGCGCGGCGGCCGGCGGCTCTGCGCGGGCTGGCGCTGGCCAGTCCGTTGGTCTCGACGCGGAGCTGGATCGCCGACGCCAATGCCTTGCGCGGCCAATTGCCGGCCGACGTCCAGGCCGAGATCGCCAGTTGCGACAAGGGGCCGAGCCGGACGTGCGACGACGGCGTCAACGCCTTCTACCGCGCCTATAACGGCCGCGAGCCGGCCAAGCCCGCGGCGATCGCCTATGCCGGCGCGCATCCCAATGGCTTCAATCCCAAACTCTACAATGCGATGTGGGGACCGAGCGAATTCGCCTGCACTGGCAGCCTGAAGGACTATGACGGCGAGCCCTTGCTGGCGAAGCTCGACGGGCGGCGCACGATCTTCCTGGGCGGGCAGTATGACGAGGCCCGCCCCACGACCCTGGCCGGATTCGCCGCGCGCGTGCCGGGCGCCGAGTTTGCCACCATCCCGGGATCGGCGCATGGCATCTTCGCCGACCGGACGCTGGAAACGGTCGCGTTGATCCGCGGCTGGCTGGCGCGACAGGATGCCAAGTCCTAGAGAACCGCGATGGAGTTAAGCGTATGATCATCGCCGTGGACGGTCCCGCCGCCAGCGGCAAGGGCACCGTCGCCCGCGCCCTGGCAAAACATTATGGCTTGCCGCATCTCGACACCGGGCTGCTCTACCGCGCGGTCGGCGAGAATGTGCGGCGGATGGACCTCGACCCGACCCGCGAAGCCGATGCGGTCGCGGCCAGCAATTTCGACGACGCCTTGCTCGACGACCCCGCCTTGCGCACCGACGAAGCGGGGCAGCTCGCCTCGATCGTCTCGGCGCACCCTCTGGTTCGCGCGGCGTTGCTGCAGCGCCAGCGCAAGTTCGCGCAGCAGGAAGGCGGCGCGGTGCTCGACGGGCGCGACATCGGCACCGTGATCGCCCCCGACGCCGACGCCAAATTGTTCGTCAAGGCGACGCCGCAGATCCGCGCGCGCCGCCGCCACGCCGAATTGAAGGAGCGCGGCAGCACGCTCAGCTTCGACAAGGTGCTGGCCGATATCCGCGTGCGCGACCAGCGCGACATGGGGCGCGACGCGGCGCCTCTGGTGATGGCCGCCGATGCCGGGATCCTAGATACCAGCTTCCTGTCGATCGAGGCCGCGGTGAAGCGCGCGATCGAACTGGTCGAGCGGCAAGTGCAGCTGAAGGCGGCGAAGGGGCGGTAAATCCTCCCCGTTCCGGGGAGGGGGACCGCTCGGCGTCAGCCGAGTGGTGGAGGGGCCGGGCCGCGCCGGACTCGCTTGCCGCACCGCCCCTCCACCAAGCCGCTCACGCGTCTTGGTCCCCCTCCCCGCATGCGGGGAGGAGTGATATAAAGAATTCTTTATATCTCGCTTGACCTGACGCATTTTCAGCAGGATAAGGCTGGCGTCGAGGTTCTTCGGACGGGTTCGCCCGCGCCGAAGCTAAGACGGGAAGCCGGTGCGGTCCCTGCGGAACCAAAGCCGGCGCTGCCCCCGCAACTGTAAGCGGCGAGCGGCGATCCATTCATGTCACTGGGGCGTAAGTCCCGGGAAGACGGATCGTCCGTGTTGACCCGTGAGCCAGGAGACCTGCCTCCGACGCGATAACGTCCACCGGCGGGGTGTCCGGGCTGGCCGCTTGCATCCTGCGGTCGGCGCGCGTCGTCCGTGCGTGCTCGTGTCTGGTTCCTGCCCTGCCCTTCATCGGGGTATGAAGACCATGACCGTCACTGTTGCCACACTCGGATTTCCACGCATCGGGCCGCGCCGCGAATTGAAGGTCGCGCTCGAATCCTTCTGGTCGGGCCAATCGTCCGAGGCCGAACTGCTCGAAGCCGCCGCGGCCTTGCGCACCGCCGCCTGGGCGCGGCAGAAATCGCTCGGCGCCGACTGGCTGCCGTCGAACGATTTCTCGCTCTACGACCATGTCCTCGACACCAGCCTGATGCTGGGCGCGATTCCCGAGCGCTATGGCAAGGCGGCGGGCGATGCCGACCTCGCCACCTATTTCGCGATGGCGCGCGGCACGACCGGTGAGGATCCGGGCTGCGGACACGGGCACCAGTCAGTTCAGGGCAGCCTGACCGCGTGCGAGATGACCAAATGGTTCGACACGAATTACCATTATATGGTCCCCGAACTGGTCGCCGGGCAGAAGCTGGCGCTGAGCTCGGCGAAGATCGTCGACGAATTTCGCGAGGCGAAGGCGCAGGGCTATGAGACGCGCCCGGTGCTGCTCGGCCCGGTCACCTGGCTGAGCCTGGCCAAGGGGCGCGGGGTCGATCCGTTCGACTATCTCGACGAAGTGCTCGGCCTCTACACCGCCGTGCTGACCCAGCTCGGCCAGGCCGGGGCCGAATGGGTGCAGATCGACGAGCCGGTGCTGGTGCTCGACCTGAGCGAGCGTCAGCGCAATGCGATCACCCGCGCTTACGCCAAGCTGCCGCGCGCCGGCGTGAAGCTGATGCTGGCGACCTATTTCGGCGGGCTCGAAGACAATCTCGACCTCGCGGTGCATTTGCCGGTCGCGGGATTGCACGTCGACCTGGTCCGCGCGCCCCAGCAACTCGATACCGTGCTGGCCAAGGCGCCGAAGTCGCTGCTGCTCTCGCTCGGCGTGATCGACGGGCGCAATGTGTGGCGGGCCGATCTCGCCGCGTTGCTCGACCGGCTGGAGCCGATCGCCGCCAGGCGCGACATCGTCCTCGCCCCGTCCTGCTCGCTGCTCCACACGCCGGTCGACCTCGCGCTCGAACGCAAGATCGATCCGGAAGTCGCGCAATGGCTGGCTTTTGCGGTGCAGAAGGTCGGCGAACTCGCGATGCTGAAGCGCGCGCTCAACGAAGGCCGCGACAGCGTCGCCGACGACCTGGCGGCGGCGAGCGCGGCGGCGGCTGCGCGCAAGACCTCGCCGCGAATCCACAACGACGCCGTGGCCGAGCGATTGGCCGCGATCACCCTGGCCGATCGCGAGCGGCACTCCCCCTACCCCGTCCGCGCCACGGCACAGGCGGACGCGCTCGGCCTGCCGGCCTTTCCGACCACCACGATCGGATCGTTCCCGCAGACCGCCGAAGTGCGCCGCGCGCGTGCCGATCACAATCGCGGGACGCTCGACGCCGCGGCCTATGAACAGTTCCTCCGCGAGGAGACCGAACGCGCGATCCGCTGGCAGGAGGACGCCGGGCTCGACATGCTCGTCCATGGCGAGTTCGAGCGCAACGACATGGTGCAATATTTCGGCGAGCAATTGTCGGGCTTCGCCTTCACCGTCAGCGGCTGGGTGCAATCCTATGGCTCGCGCTGCGTGCGTCCGCCGATCCTGTTCGGCGACGTGTCGCGGCCCAGGCCGATGACGGTCGATTGGTGGCTTTATGCCCAGAGCCTGACGGACAAGCCGATGAAAGGCATGCTGACCGGGCCGGTGACGATCCTCAACTGGTCGTTCGTCCGCGACGACCAGCCGCGCGAAGCGTCGTGCCGCCAGATCGCGCTGGCGATCCGCGACGAGGTCATCGACCTGGAGAAAGCCGGCGCCAGGGCGATCCAGATCGACGAGGCGGCACTGCGCGAGGGCCTGCCGCTCCGGCGGCGCGACTGGCAGCATTATCTCGACTGGGCGGTCGACTGCTTCCGCCTGTCCGCCGCCGGGGTCGGCGACGCGACGCAGATCCACACGCATATGTGCTATTCGGAGTTCAACGACATCCTGCCCTCGATCGGTGCGATGGACACCGACGTCATCTCGATCGAGACCGCACGATCGCAGATGGAGCTGCTCGAAGGCTTCGCGCGCTATCGCTACCCGAGCGCGATCGGGCCCGGCGTCTACGACATCCACGCCCCGCGCGTGCCGACGGTCGACGAGATGGTCGCGTTGATGCGGCTGGCCCAGGACCACCTCCGCCCCGAGCAATTGTGGGTGAACCCGGATTGCGGGCTCAAGACGCGCAAATGGGAGGAAGTGAAGCCGGCGATCGATGCGATGGTCGCCGCCGCACACGCCTTGCGGGTCCGCGTGGCGGAACCGGCCTGATGTCGGGGGTCGTCCGCCTCATCGACATGGTGTTCCCGGGCGACACCAACCATCACGGCACGTTGTTCGGCGGAGTGGCGCTCGCACACATGGACAAGGTGGCGTTCCTCGCCGCCTCGCGCCATGGCCGGGCGCCCTTCGTCACCGCCGCCTCGGAACAGATCGACTTCACCGCTCCGGCGCTGAAGGGCGAACTGATCGAGGCGACGGGACGCATCGTTCGTGCCGGCACGCGGTCGGTCGATGTCGAGGTCGAGCTGACCGCCGAGGCGTTGCTGAGCGGTGCCCGGCGGCTGTGCACGCGCGGGATGTTCACCCTGGTCGCGGTCAAGGGCCCCGACACGCACCTGCCGTTGCCGCCGCTCGATCGCGTGGCGGAAGCGGCTGACGACCGGCTTCACATGGTCGACATGGTGTTCCCGCCGCAGACCAATCATTACGGCACCTTGTTCGGCGGCGACGCGCTGAGCATGCTGGGCAAGGCGGCCTTCATCGCCTCTACCCGCCACGCTCGCGCCGTGATGGTGATGGCGGCGTCGGACCGGATCGACTTCCGCTCGCCGGTACGCGAAGGCGAGATGGTCGAGCTGATCGCGCGCGTGGTGACGAGCGGGCGTTCTTCGGTCCGCGTCGGGGTCGAGCTCTGGGCGGAGAACCTGCTCAGCGCCGACCGCCGCCGCGCCGCGACGGCCGAGTTCGTGATGGTCGCGGTGGATGAGGCCGGGCGGCCGAAGCCATTCGGCTGATCCGCGCCCTCCTCTCGCCTCGTCGCAAGCCCT
The DNA here is from genome assembly GCF_024508665.1 of Sphingomonas sp. Lineage (GTDB taxonomy): Bacteria > Pseudomonadota > Alphaproteobacteria > Sphingomonadales > Sphingomonadaceae > Sphingomonas. Next base: position 895,446 of record NZ_JANINP010000007.1, on the reverse strand, counting down.
TGCCGGACGATGTGCGCCAGCTTGTCTTCGTCCCCCTTTGGCGCTAAGAGCCCGCCCGTCCGGCGAGCAGGTTCTCGCGGAGGAAGGCGCGGAGGTGTCCTCTCGCGCCCTTTTCGCATTTTAGCGTTGAGCCCTCCTCCGCGGTTTCCTGCCCATCGGATGCCGTGCCGGCATACGGCCGCCGCGGCGTTTTGGCCAAGACCACCGGAGACAACCGGTTGGCCGGAAACAGTTGATCAGGAACCACATTTTTATGGCCACTACGGCAAACCCGACGCGCGACGATTTCGCGAAAATGCTCGAAATGACCCTCGGCGACGCCGATGGCTTCGAAGGCCGCGTGGTGCACGGCACCGTCACCGGCATCGAAAACGACATGGCCGTCATCGACGTCGGTCTGAAGAGCGAAGGCCGCGTGCCGCTGCGTGAATTCGCCGCGCCGGGCCAGAAGGCCGACCTGAAGGTCGGTGACGAAGTCGAAGTGTTCGTCGACCGCGTCGAGAATGCCAATGGCGAAGCGATGCTGTCGCGCGACCGTGCGCGCCGCGAAGCCGCCTGGGACAAGCTCGAAGCCGAGTTCGTTCAGTCGGCCCGCGTCGAAGGCGTCATCTTCGGCCGCGTCAAGGGCGGCTTCACCGTCGACCTCGACGGCGCCGTGGCGTTCCTGCCCGGCTCGCAGGTCGATATCCGTCCGGTCCGCGACGTGCAGCCGCTGATGGACATCCCGCAGCCCTTCCAGATCCTGAAGATGGACCGCAAGCGCGGCAACATCGTCGTGTCGCGCCGCGCGGTGCTCGAGGAAACCCGCGCCGAGCAGCGTTCGGGCCTGATCCAGAGCCTGCATGAAGGCCAGATCATCGACGGCGTGGTCAAGAACATCACCGATTACGGTGCGTTCGTCGACCTGGGCGGCATCGACGGCCTGCTCCACGTCACCGACCTCAGCTACAAGCGCGTCCAGCACCCGAGCGAGGTCCTGAACATCGGCGACACCGTCAAGGTTCAGATCATCCGCATCAACAAGGACACGCAGCGCATCTCGCTGGGCATGAAGCAGCTCGAGAGCGATCCGTGGGACGGCGCCGCCGCCAAGTACCATGTCGGCGCCAAGATGTCGGGCCGCGTCACGAACATCACCGAATATGGTGCGTTCGTCGAACTCGAGCCGGGCATCGAGGGCCTGGTTCACGTCTCGGAAATGAGCTGGACCAAGAAGAACGTCCATCCGGGCAAGATCGTCTCGACCAGCCAAGAAGTCGATGTCGTCGTGCTCGAGGTCGACGAGGACAAGCGTCGCATCTCGCTCGGCCTCAAGCAGGCCCAGGCCAATCCGTGGGAAGCGTTCGCCGCGGCGCACCCGGTCGGCTCGACCGTCGAGGGCGAAGTCAAGAACGCCACCGAGTTCGGCCTGTTCATCGGCCTCGACAACGACGTCGACGGCATGGTCCACATGTCGGACATCGCCTGGGGCATTTCGGGCGAGGACGCGCTCAACCTGCACCGCAAGGGTGAGATGGTGAAGGCGATCGTGCTCGACATCGACGCCGAGAAGGAGCGCATTTCGCTCGGCATGAAGCAGCTCGAGCGTGGCGGTCCGTCGGCCGCGGTCGTCGCGGGCGCCGGCGACAAGCTCAACAAGAACTCGATCGTCACCGTCACGGTGCTCGAAGTCCGCGACGCGGGCCTCGAGGTTCAGGTCGGCGAGGATGGCGCGACCGGCTTCATCAAGCGCACCGACCTCGGCCGCGACCGCGACGAGCAGCGTCCGGAGCGTTTCCAGGTCGGCCAGAAGTTCGACGCCATGGTCACCGGCTTCGATCGTTCGAAGAAGCCGACCTTCTCGGTCAAGGCGATGCAGATCGCCGAAGAGAAGCAGGCCGTCGCTCAGTACGGTTCGTCCGATTCGGGCGCATCCTTGGGCGACATCCTGGGCGAAGCGCTCAAGGCCCGCGACACCAAGAAGTGAGGCTCAGATTGGGTAGCATCCTGAGGATGCTACCCTTTTTGTTACACTTTGACTGTCGAATCGGTCCTATTGCGTTCGACCGATTTTCTTTATGATATGCGTCGGTGGGGGCCCTTTTTCCGCGAGGGGGAAATTCTCGGAAAACGGGTAGTCGATGGAGAAGACCGGGAAACGTCCCGGTGGTCCTTCGACTTTGGGGAGACCGTGTTCGTATGATTCGTTCGGAACTGATTCAAAAGCTGGCAGAAGCCAATCCAGATCTGGCGCTCCGCGACGTCGAAGCGATCGTCACGACGTTCTTCGATGAGATTTCGCGGCGCCTGGCGGCCGATGGCCGCGTCGAGCTGAGGGGCTTCGGCGCTTTTTCGACCCGCGCGCGCGGCGCGCGCACCGGCCGCAACCCGCGGACGGGCGAAGTAGTGGAAGTCGACGCCAAGCGTGTTCCCTATTTCAAGCCCGGCAAGGAAATGCGCGTCCGGCTCAACGTTTCCTGAGCCAAGGCGGCCTGGTTCAAGCAAGCTTGAACCAGGACTCCGCCGCAGGCCGGCCGGCAGGCGCTCGGCGCCTGACCGACGTCACGCGATTTACGCGTGACGGCACCCTACATCTCGACTCTCGGCTTGACCCAGGCGCGCGCCTGCGCGACCTGTGCCGCCACGCGGACGTGGCGAAATTGGTAGACGCACGGGACTTAAAATCCCTCGCCCTATGGGTGTGCGGGTTCGAGTCCCGCCGTCCGCACCAGATTTGAAAGACTGGCGCGCGAGCAACCCGCGTTAATCATAAAATAGTGTCGGGTCGTTAGCGCGGATGCTGATGGAGCCGCGCGCAGATATCCCCGGCAATGCCTCGGCCGTTCCCCGTCTGGCGCGGCTTGACGGACTGCGGGGGATCGCCGCGTGCGTCGTCGCCGGATATCACCTGCAGATCTTCTTCTATAACGGGCTCAGCGACTTCTTTGGCGGCGTTGCCGGCTGGTTCTTTCGCTGGGGCTGGACCTTCGTCGATCTGTTCTTCCTGATCTCCGGTTACATCTTCGCCCATGTCTATCGCGGCGGCGCGGACCTGCGCACCGCGCGCCAGTTCGGCGACTTCGCGGTGGCGCGCGTGGCGCGGCTCTATCCGCTTCACCTCACCATGTTGCTGATCGTCGCCGTGCTGGATTGGGGGCGGCCGGAAAACACCTTCCCGATCTTCCTGTGCCATTTGTTCATGCTGCAAGGGATCGTGCCCGGGGCCGACAGCGGCTTTGTCGGCCCGAGCTGGTCGATCTCGGTCGAAATCCTCTGCTACTTCCTGTTCGCGCTGGCGGCCGGTTCGGGCAAGCGCGCGGTCACCTGGGTCTCGGTCGCCCTGGTCGCGCTCATCGTGGCGAAACTCGCCCTGCTCGGATTGCCCGGCGGGCCGTGGGGCGCCGACTATCTGATCGGCGGGGTGCTCGGGTTCTTCATCGGTCAGCTGATGTGGCAGCATCGCGCAATATTGGCGCGGGTGCCGACCATCGTCCTCGTCCTGACATTGGCGACCGGCGCGACGATCAATGTCGGCTCCTACAGCCCGTTGCTGCCGCTGGATCTGCTGGCCTGGCCGTCGGCGCTTTTGCTGGTGCTGCGCATCAGGACGTTCGAAGCGCGCCCGCTATTGTGGCTGGGGGACCGCAGCTATGGGATCTATCTGGTGCATTATCCGGTCCTGAACCTGTTTTTCGCCGCGCTCGGCAAGTCGCACGCCAGCTGGATGGGCGTCATCGCGCTCTATGCCACCTTCTCGATCGTCGTTCTGGCGCTGGCAAATGTCGCGCTCCATCTGGTCGAGCGCCCCGGCCGCAGGGCTGTGCGCGCCGCGTGGGCCAAACGCTATCCGGTGACGGCGCTCGGCGGCGCGGTTGCGCCTTATCAGGCGGCGGACGGCAATTCTTAGGGGTGATCCTGCTTGGCCATGGCGAGCCCGTGACCAGATGGACCCCAATCTACCGTCCCTCGTCCATGGTAGGCGAGCAAGACACCCTATGCCACGGGAGCCAAAGGCAATGGGTTTGCCAAGGCGTTGTCTGAAATTGGCCCGACTTTCGGACTGACAGCCTTCCGGAGCCCGCTTGGCGATAGCTGCCATTCAAACTCGACGCAAAGTGACCCCGCCGCTGTTGCCGACATGGGGAACGCGGTCCATCATACCGGGATGACCAAGTACCTTATCTCGTTCCCGAGCGAAGCCATGCGTCTGAGCGAAGAGGAATTCAGGAAAGCCGGTATCGATGCCCGTGCGGTGATCGATGAAGCCAAAGCGTCCGGCGTCTATGTCTTCGGCGGCGGGATCAATGAAGGCGTCGCTCCGGAGCTGGTATCGGCAGACGGCTCGGTAAGGCCGGACACCTATGCCGGCAGCCGCCTGACCGGCGGGTTCACTGTCCTGGAATTGCCGACGCGCCAAGATGCTGTGGAGTGGGCGAGGAAGATCGCCGTTGCCTGCCGCTGCTCGCAAGAGTTGCGCGAGTTCATGTACGATCCAGCGAGCTGACGGTCCGCGCCCCGCGCGCTCTTGGCCAACGACCCTACCTTAACGGACGTCTGCTTTCGGGATCTATGAGGGGCTCGGGAAACGACCGATATTGTGGCGCCTAGCAGCCGCTCGCCTGAGGAACGGATACGACGCGGGAAAGGTCGGGCCGCGGAAGAGGTCGACAAGGGACCAAGACGGCTAAGCTTGATCCAGCCTGTCCCTCAACGTCACGATTCGGTCTGCTTCCTCGACAAGTCTGTCGTACGACTCCGCCATGGCGCGGAGCGTCTTTTGGGTTTCGGGGTCTTGTGTATTGTCCGCAAACTGCCGAATTTCTGCGGCACGCTTGGCGTAATAGTCACGTTCGTTCCGTGTCGGCATCCTGACCCCCTGCTGGAGAATATTTCTGTGATTCCGGGAGGCCGTTCCATCACTTAGATTAAGGACGATGGTCCTGGCCGGCAGCGTACGGATCAGGTGACGGAAGGACTGGGCATGATCGAAGATCGAGGCGTCAGCGCCGGCTGCCGGTCAACCAATCGATAGCGGTCAGACCCGCCACGAACATGATGGCGCCCGCGCAGGCCCATAAGGCCAGACTTCCATGGAAATTGTCCGGCTCGAAGGCTGGGGAACCGACGAGAGTGGGAGCAAGAATTCCGCCGACCATCGCTCCGACGATGCCGATAGCGACAGACACGAAGGCCAGGGCCTGCCCCACGCGCCTGGCAAGTGACATCGCCAATCCTATGCCCGCGCCAATGCCGAATATGATCAGTAAACCCATGCCCGATCCTTTCAATAGGCGCGGTCTTGGCGATATTAAGGTTCGGGAAAACAACGTAAGTTTAGTGGGCCGCTGAACTTCATCTGGGTTAATACGATTGCCGGCCTGCATCGCCCGCGCCAGCTCCTCGGCAGATCGTGGGCAGGAACGCGATCCCCGAATTCGTGTTGTAGGATCAAGCGCTGTCGACGAATGCCTTGACCGCGCGATTCACCAGGCCGCGGATTAGTCATGGCTCGCTACTTTTTTGATTTGCACAACGGATCTGGGCTTACCCGTGACGAAGAGGGCCGCGAATTGGAGGATAATGACGAAGCGAGGAGGGAAGCCCTCGTCGGCATCAGGTCTGTCCTGGGGGCCGAGGTTGCGAACGGATCGATCGATTTGGATGGCCGGATGGAGGTACTGAATGAGAACCGCGAAATCCTCTTCACGATCCCGTTCAGCGATGCCGTCGCGGTGAACCAGCCAAAATGATCGACAAGCATCTGCTCAAGCTCCGAGCGCGCGACGATGTCAGCGAAGTCGAGGAGAGCTTGATCCGCTCGTTCGTGTCTCCAGCGACCGAAATTGCCGCGAAGAAAACCATTATTCGCGCCGGTGATCGCCTGTCGCGCTCTACTCTGCTGCTCGAAGGCATGATGTGCCGCTACAAGGACCTCGCGAACGGGTCACGGCAGATCACGGAATTGCACGTCGCCGGCGATTTTGTTGACCTGCACAGCTTTACGCTCAAGCGCCTCGACCACAACATCATGGCGATGACGCCCTGCGTTATCGCGACAGTGGATCACGCCGATCTGAAGCGGATGACAGAGGAAGCCCCTCACCTGACCCGGCTCTATTGGTTTACGACAAACCTGGATGCTGCCGTGCATCGCGAATGGGAATTGTCGCTGGGCCGGCGGACGGCCATTTCCCGGACGGCGCATCTTTTCTGCGAGCTTCAGGTCCGGCTCGGCATCGTCGGGCTGGCAGACGACAAGGGCTTCGACCTGGCGCTGACGCAAGTCGATCTCGCCGAGTGCCTGGGAATGACGCCCGTCCATATGAACCGCACGCTGAAAGATCTTAGAGATCAGGATGTCGTCGAGTTCCGCAACAGACGCGTCGTAATCCGAGATCTGGCGCGAATGCGCCGCATCGCGGAATTCTCAACCGAATATCTCTATCTGGACCGGGAGGCTCGATAGCCACGTGCGGCGAGCGGTACGCGGGGTGGGCAAAACCTAGTCCCCTGCCCCCGCTTGGCGGCCCGGCCCCGCCTTATCAGCCGGCGCACAGCGCCCCGTCGCTAGGGACCCACTTTTGGCCATGGCGAGCCCTGCCCATAGGTCAGTGACCGTCGACCGGATCATCCAAGAACGGTCCTTGTAAGCCTGTCGATGAACGCTTCGTCGATCGTTTCCCTCGAAAACCAGCGTCGAAAGAATAATGGACCGACCAGCATCGCGATCGTTTCACGGTGCGGACGATCCGCGGAGATTTCGCCCCGATCCGTCGCTCGCGTCAGCACGGTAAGGAATGGGTCCATGAACCTGTCGTGCAACGATTGCTGCATGGCGGAGAGTTCAGGATCACGCTCGGCCGCGTCGAGGATCGAAGGATAGATCGCGCTCCAATTGGCCGTTTGAAGCTGGTCGGCAAGGCACGACAACAGCAGCCGGACATCGTGTTCGACATTTCCCGTATCGGGCGCTTCGGACGCGCTCCCCAGACGCGAGCAGGCATCGATCAGCAGGGCCGAACGGGACGGCCAGTGGCGATAGATCGTCGTTTTCGAAATGCCGGACGCCCTGGACACCTCGTCTATGCTCAGTCCACCGATGCCGCTCTGCGCCATCTGGCGATAGGTTTCCGCCAGAACCTTCGCCTTGGAGCGCTCGACCCGCTTATCCGACACTCCACTTTCCTCCATCACGCCTTCCGCTTGACTCGAAACAGAACGATACCGTATCGTACTATAAGAACGCTTCCGTTCACTATCGAACCCAGCGAACGGCGTTGCAAGTCAGGAAGGTGTCCCATGAAGTTCGCTTACACACGCCTCATCACCGACGACGTCGGGAGCCTCGCGGCATTCTATGAACGTGTGATCGGCACGCCGGCTCATGGCGACGACCAATATGTCGAATTCCGTCCAGGGGGCGCGATCCTTGCGCTCGCCAGCCGCAAGGCGGCGGAATTCATGCACGGCGGATCATGGAGTGCCGCGGCGAACCGATCGGCGATCCTCGAATTTTCCGTGGAGGACGTCGACGCCGAAAGAGAGCGGCTCGAAGGTTTTGTGACGGACTGGATCCAGGAGCCCAGGGACATGCCGTGGGGCAATCGGTCGATGCTTTTCCGCGACCCGGACGGCAACGCGATCAACTTCTTCAAGCCACCGGCCTGAGCATCGCCGACACGTCCTCAACGGCCTTCATGGATGGTGCCGTCCCAAGGAAGGCGGCGCGCAGCAAAGCTTGAGCCGGTCGCGATCGATCCGATCCGGCGTCATTCCGTTTTCATGGCATTGCCGTGACGCAGTTCGTCTCCCGCGCCGCCTCAAAGTGCCACGAAACGGGGGTGGGCGTTGCCCACCCCGGAGCGTCTTACATGCCGTCGACGGCCTTGCTGACCATCACGTTCACCGCGACGCGGCGGTTCTGCGCCTTGCCGGCGGCGGTGTCGTTGGGTGCGGCCGGATCCGCCTCCGACATGCCGGTCGGGGTCAGCATGCGATAGGGCTTCCAGTGGCACGCCTGCTGGAGATAATTGACGACGCGGCTGGCGCGCTTTTCGCTGAGCGTCTGGTTCAAATCCTGGCTGCCGGTGGAATCGGTGTAGCCGACGACGAGAAGCAAAGCGTTGTTCATCCCTTCGGCCTGCTGTGCGGCGGCGCAGAGATCGGCCTTCGCCTGGGGCGACAGATCCGCCCTGCCGGTGGCGAAGGTCACGTTGGTCGTGCCCTTGACGTTATACTGGTCGATATCGGCCACGCGGCCGCGCAGCGCCTCGGTTGCCGCTGCCTGTTCGCCGAAGCGCTGGTCGGTGCCGTTGCGGATCATCGACGCGGTGCGCAGATCCTTGCTCTTGAGCGCGATCTGGTTCGCCACCAGGCCCCCGCCCCATTGCACGGTCTTGATGCTGACCGGCAGGCCGTTGAGCAGCTGGTCGGCGGCAAGCTTGTTGCTGCGGATGCCGAGCAGGCCGCCCTTGGACTTGATCCGGGTCGCGTCGCTGAGCAGGACCACCGTCTTGGCTCCGCCGGCGGTGGTCACTTGCATCTTCTGGTCGTTGCGCGCCGAAATGAAGCCTTCGACCTCGGGGCCGTCCGGCATTCCGGACAGATCGGCGGGCACGGTGCCGTTCACGGTGATGTCCGGGTTGGCGGGCGCCGCAACCGGGGCCGGAGCGCTATCCTGCGGAGTCTGCTGCGCATGCACGCCGGCCGACACCGTGCCGGTAAGCAGGGCGAGCATGAAAAGCATTCTGGGGGTTCGGGAAATGGCAGTCATCGCATTGCTCCTTGAAATCTGACCAGCCGGGCATTGGTGATCGCACGCATCGTCCGGCCGTCCTTTCCGTGTTGCCCATCGGGCAGTTTGAGCGCGCCACACCAGTTTCCCTCCGGAAGTGCGACGCGCCGCCGTACGCGAACATCAGGGACGTTCTGGGTGTTCGGGCCAACCTTTCGCGCACATGAACGGCGCCGGTGATGCTGGCGATTGCAGGGATAATTGGAGCGCATTGCGCGGCGAGCCGATGAAATCGGGCAACGCAAAGGCGCAATAGGTACCACTGGTCCGCCGACCCCGATCGGCGGAAGGACGGCCGATGACAGTCTAGTGCAGCTTCAACGATCAATCGCGGTCATGTCGAACCATCGGAATCGAAATCGATAGTTGTCGTTGCAATCGAATCGCGAACACAGACTATCATGAGCAATGGCAGGACCAATCGAAAGAGCGGAGAATCTTGCAATGACTTAAAGGCAACGGAAAGCGCTCAGCTTTTAAGGCTGCCGAGTGCCTGCCCACTGCCCCAACGGGTTTCCAGCCGCGCCGTTCGCACCATGGCGCCACGTCGCGGAGTTTGGCACAACGTGCCGATGACCGCGCCGCGCCGCATCCCTGCCCTGCTCCTCCTGCTGCTCGCCTCGTGCAATCCGCGCCCCGACACCGGACCGGTGGTGGTGAGCGCGATCGGCGGGCGGCCGTCCTATCCCGACGTCAACAAGCGTCCCGCCGACACCACGCAGCGCCTGCTGCTCGACTCCACCGCGCAGGGACTGGTGCGCTTCGACGCCAGCGGCCAGATCGAACCGGGGCTGGCCGAGCGCTGGATCGTGGTCGACCAGGGCCGCACCTATATCTTCCGTCTGCGCGAGGCCGAATGGAGCGATGGCGGCAAGGTCACCGCGGCGGATGTCGCGATCATCCTGAAGCGCGCGATCGCTCCGCAATCGCGCAATCCGCTGAAGCCGTTCCTGACCGCGATCGACGATATCGTGGCGATGACCGATCAGGTGATCGAGGTGCGGCTCAGCCGGCCGCGTCCCGATCTGCTCAAGCTGTTCGCCCAGCCCGAACTCGCCGTGCGGCGCGAGAATCCGCCGGGCGGGAGCGGGCCGTTCCGGGTTTCCGCAGCCGCCGCCAATTCGGTGATGCTGCGCCCCGCCTTCGATCCGGCGCGGTCGCCCGACGACGAGGTCGCCGAGCCGGGCCCCGAGCAGAATGTCCAGCTGATCGGCGAAAGCGCCGCGCGCGCGGTGCTGCGCTTCACCCACAAGGATTCGGATTTCGTGGCCGGCGGGTCGGTCGGCGACTGGCCGCTGATCGCGATGACCAAGGTCGCGCCGACGAATATTCGGCTGGATCCCGCGGCAGGACTCTTCGGCCTGGCGATCGTCAGGCGCGACGGGTTTCTCGCCGCGGCGGCGGGACGTGCAGCGATCGCCGAGGCGATCGATCGCACCGCACTGATCGCCGCTTTCACACCGGATTGGGGGCAGCCGGTCGAGCGCCTGTTGCCCGACAAGCTCGATTCGGCGAGCGCGCCCGCGGTCTCGACCTGGGCGACGCTGACGTCCGATGCCCGTCTGGCCGACGCCCGCCAGCAAGTGGCGGCCTATCGCCTCGCCAATCCCGGAGAGATCGCGCTGCGGGTGGCGTTGCCCGATAGCCCGGGCGGCAACCTGCTATGGGGCCAGATCGGCGCGCGGCTGGCGGCGATCGGGATCCGGCCGGTCCGTGTCGCGATGCGCGCCGAGGCGGACCTGCGGCTGGTCGACGAGGTCGCGCCCTATGACAGCGCGCGCTGGTATCTCGCCACCGCTTGCGCGTTGTGCAGCGACGATGCGCAAGCCGCGCTGACCGCCGCGCGCGATGCTCCGACCATGGCGGAGCGCGCCACGCACATCGCCGAAGCCGACGCCGCGCTGGCCGCCGATGTCGCGTTCATTCCGATCGCCACGCCGCTCCGCTGGTCGCTGGTGTCGCTGCGGCTGCAGCAATGGCAGGGGAACCCCCGCGCGTGGCACCCGTTGAATCGACTACGGAACGACACCAACTAGATCAGACCATGGCCAACACGACCCGTATCCCGCGTCCCGACATCAGCCAGATCGTCCCGATGGGGCGCGATCCCGCCTCCGTGCGCAAGCGCATCGAGGGGTTGGAGCATCTGCTGGAGGGATTGTTCACGATCCCCGGCACCAAGCAGAAATTGGGACTGGACGTGATCCTGGACCTGGTCCCCGGCATCGGCGATTTGGTCGGCGCGGCGCTGGGGTCCTACATGGTGTGGGAAGCGCGCAACCTGGGCATGTCGAAAGCGCAGATGGCGCGGATGTTCGGTAATGTCGGCGTCGACTTCGCGCTGGGGTTGATCCCCTGGGTAGGCGCGGTGCCCGACTTCTTCTTCCGTTCGAACAGCCGCAATCTGAAGATCATCCGCAAGCATCTCGACAAGCATCACCCGTCGACGGCGGTGGTCGAGGGTTAGGGTTGGATCTCAGAACAAGTCCGGCATGACGGCGAAGGCTGATCGCAAACAACGAACTGTTGGAGCGGGGTGAAATCGACTTGCTCCCTTCACCCTCACCCTTCCCACCGCCTTCGGCGGCGGGCCCCTTCCCTCTCCCAACGGGAGAGGGAGGGAGGCGCGAAGCGCCGGAAGGGTGAGGGAGATTATGGATCAGGCCGATTCCATATCTCTAGATGCAAGGTTTTCGGCTAGCGCCGGCCGCGCCAGATCTTCAGCCGCGCATTGCCGGGAAGTCCGCCTGTATTGGGCTTGCAGCGCTCGTACGCGAAGCGCCGGTCGAGACACAGCCATAATTCGTCGAGCCAGCCGGCTTTCGCGGTCACGCGGATCGCGCTGGCGGGAATGCCCGGATTGGACGCGGCGAAAGCGGCCGCGAACTGGCCGGCGGTCAGCGGACGACGCGAGAGCGCGTCCATGTCGGGATAACGCAGCTTGGCGTACATCGCGCTCGACCGCGCGAAATAGGCGGCCGGAGTGGTCCCCATGCACGTGCCGTGCTTCGCCCATTCGTGCTGGATCAATTGCGCCGACGGGGTCGTGCAGAGCATTCCCTTGATCACGGCCGGCGGCACGAGATCGGTTGCGGTGCAATATTGCGGCCAGTCCTTGCCGACGCCGTCGGGCCACAGGCCGTGCAGCGTGAAGCCGAACCGGTTGCCGCTGCCGCACTGAAAGCGCGCCGAGGGCGTGAACCCGCCGTTGCGGCAGAATTGCGGTCCCCAGGTAATCGCCAGCGTATAGCTGCCGATCGGCAGGATGCGCTGGGGCTGGTCGGCGGTCGGCAAGTCGGGGTTGGGCCGCGGCGGATTGGCACTCGGCGTGCAGACCAGGGCCTGGGCATTGGCCACGCCCGGCAGCGAGGCGAGCATTGCCGCCGCGAACGACAGACGCAGTTTCATGCCGATGCTCCGAACCAGGCTACCGCGTCGCGGCGGAACAGGAAGAAGACCGCGATCGTGGTCAACACCAGCGACACGACCGCCAGGCCGAGCGGAACCGCCGCCGGCGCCGCGCCAACGGCGAGCGAAAAGACGAAGCCGATCAACCCGAGCGCATAGAACAGGACGATCGCCCAACGCGCGACATTGCTGCGCTCGCGCGCGGTGAAATACCAGAGCAGCAGCCACAGAGTGAAGGTGAAGACGGTCAGCAAGGTCGGAAACCACGGACCGAGCATCTGCTTGACCTGCATCGTCTGCGGGTTGGTATTGGTGTCCGCCCAGGTCATGGCAGTGTTAACCGCCTCGACCAGCACCGATCCCAGATAGAAAAGTTCGAACAGCCGGATCGACTTCGGTCTAACCATGAAATCCCCCTAAACCACTGATATCCTTATAATGGTCAGCCGATCGCCGCGAAATCAAGGCCGATATCCGCCGCCGGCGCCGACTGGGTCAGCCGGCCGACGCTGATATAGGTCACGCCGGTTTCGGCGATCGCGCGGATCGTGTCGAGGCGGACGCCACCCGATGCCTCGGTCGGCACGCGTCCGCCGACCAGGGTCACCGCCCCGCGCAGGGTCGGCACGTCCATATTGTCGAGCAGCAAATGGGTCGCGCCCGCCGCCAGCGCCGGCTCGATCTGGTCGACGCGATCGACCTCGACGATGATCCGCTCGATCCCGGCGGCGACGGCGCGGCGCACCGCCTCGGCGACCGATCCGGCCACCGCGACGTGATTGTCCTTGATCATCGCCGCGTCCCACAGGCCCATGCGATGATTGGTCGCGCCGCCCATCCGCGTGGCGTATTTCTCGAGCAGCCTGAGCCCGGGAATGGTCTTGCGCGTGTCGAGCAGAATGGCGCCGGTGCCGGCGATCTTGTCGACATAAGCGCGCGTCATCGTCGCGATGCCCGACAGATGCTGGATGGTATTGAGCGCCGAGCGCTCGGCGGTGAGCATCGCGCGGCCCATGCCTTCGAGCCGCATCAGGTCGGTGCCGGCCGCGACTCGCTGGCCATCGGCGACCAGCCGATCGATCGCCACGTCGGGATCGAGCGCGCGAAAGAACGCCTCGGCGATCGGCAGGCCTGCGACGACGATCGCGTCGCGGCTGTCCATCACGCCGGTGAAGCGCGCTTCGGCCGGAATGACGGCAGCGGAGGTAATGTCCCCGCCCTCGCCCAGATCCTCGGCGAGCGTGGCGCGAACGAAAGCGGAGAGGTCGAAACCGGGCAGGGCGAACATGACCATGCTGGTAGCGCGCCGCGATCGGGCGCGCGACCCCATAATCGTCAGGCCGCCGCTTCCGCGACCGCCGCTACCGCGCCGTTCGGACGCCTCCTTCCGATCGTGGCGAAGCGCGCGTTGATCCATTTCCGCGCCGGAGTCTCGACCAGGAACAGGATGGCGATCGAGAGCGCGAGATCGATCGGATATTGCAGCATGAGCAGCGACCGTCCGCCGGCGATCGCGCGCAAGGCGAAATTGACCGGTTCGTGGATGATATAGAGGGCATAGCTCGCCGCCCCCAGCAGCATGAAGCCGCGCGTGTTCATCAATCGGGTGAACGGCGCTCGCGGCGCGTTGACCAGTCCCAGGATGACCAAGGTCGCCAGGATGACGGCGCAAGCGGCCTGCAAGCCGAAGGAATCCTGGCCGAGCACAAGGACGAACACGAGCAATGAAAGCTCGGGCGGGATCGGCAGCGCGCGGACGCCGCGGCGCGCCTGCCACTCGGCCAGCAACATGCCGGCGAAAAATTCGGGCAGACGCAACACCGGCAGCGGCAGGTAGTTCATCCACGCGAAACGCTGCACTTCCGTGGGCGGGTCGACGCTGCCGGTGACAATGGCGAACACCGCCACCAGGGCGACGCTGGCGAACAGAAGATAGCGCGGGGCGCGTTCGACCAGGCCGCACAGCAGCGGAAAGCAGAGATAGAAGAAGAACTCGACCGACAGCATCCAGGCCGGCGGGTTCCAATTCTGCCATCCCCAAGTGTTGCCGAGCGTCGCCCAGCACTGGATCAGCGCGAATTGCGGCAGCGCACTCCACGCCATCACGGCATAGGCAGGCGCCATCAGCAGCACGCCGATCAGATAGACGGGATAGATTCGCGCGACCCGCGAGACGCCGTAGCGCCGCCACGCCCCCGCCTCGCTCAGCCGCCCGCGATACAGTGTCTGCAGGATGAAGCCGGAGAGCACGAAGAAGAAACCCAGCGCCATCTGCGCATGCAAGGCGGAATTGGCGAGTATCTTGGGCGCCCAGGGCTGCGCCGAAAGCCAGCTCGATCCCGAATGATGAAATACCGTCGCCGCGACGGCGATGAACCTGATTCCCACCAGCGGCCGCAACACGGCCGTACGCGCTTCCCGATCGTTCACTCGTGGTCCCCCCGGCCCCAACTAGCGTCATCCCGTGCCGTGCGCATCGATCCAGGTCAATCGGCGCAGGTCGATTTTGAATTCACGGCCAAAAACCTTTGTCTCCGGCCATATTCCAGGCAAGATCGATGACGAGGCGCGGGAGCGGCCGAGACCATCGAGAGGGGGAGAGAGACCGAGATGACCGCCTATATCGCCCTGCTCCGTGCGGTGAATGTCGGGGGGACCGGCAAGCTGCCGATGACCGAATTGACGGCGATGTGCGAAGCCGCCGGGTTCGGCAAGGTGAAGACCTATATCGCCAGCGGCAATGTCGTCTTCACCTCGAGCAAGAGCGAGAAAGCGGTGAAAGCCGCGCTCGAGGCGGCGATGGAGAAATATGCCGGCAAGGCGGTCGGCGTGATGGTGCGAACCGCCGAGGAAATGGCGGGGGTCCGCGACGCCAATCCGTTTCCGGATGCGCCGGGCAACCGCGTGGTCGCCACGTTCCTGGACGAGGCGCCGCCCAAGGATGCCATCGCGCAGGCGACCAATATCAACGGCGAGAAAATGGCGCTCGGCGAGCGCGAAATCTACATCCGCTACACCGATCACGGCATGGCGGATTCGAAGCTCAAAATCCCCGCCGCGAGGACCGGCACCGGGCGCAACATGAACACGGTGGCGAAGCTGGCGGAGATGGCCGGGAAGCTCTAGCGGCAGCGCCACGTCAGCCCGCCGGGAGCGCCACCGCTTCACCGATCACCGACCGTTTCATGCCGGCCCGCTTCCTGACCCATTCGCGCGCCGGCTCCTCGACCAACAGGAAGATCAGCAGCGCCGACGCCAGCAGCACCGGATATTGCAGGGCCAGGATCAATTTAGACCCGCCGGCCAGCCGCAGCATCGCGAAGTGCGCCGGCTGGTGAAACAGGTAGAAAGCGTAGCTCGCGCCCCCCAGAAGGACGAACGCCCGAACGCTGAGGAAGCGCGCGAGCCGCGTGTTTCGTTCGGACGCGACCGCCGACATGAACGCCGCCGCGGTCAGCGTCGTGAACCCCGCCACCCATTGCGCGCGGCTGATGCAGAGTCCGGCCAGCAACAGGAGCGCCAACAGCCAGGACGGGACCGGGAACCGCCGCCCCTCACGCCGCAGGTGCAACTCGCCCGCGCAGATGCCGATGACGAATTCGGGCAGCCGCAATAGCGGGATCGGCGTCCACAGCATCCAGCCATAACGCCCCTCGCTATTGGCGAAGATCGCGGCGCTTCCGCTCACCAGCACGAATATGCCCGCCGCCGCGATCGTCGCCCACACCCATCGCGACTCCAGGCCGGCAATCAGGCGCGATAGGAACGGGAAGCAGAGATAAAGGAAGAATTCGATCGATAGAGTCCAGGTCGGCAAGTTCCAGGCGCGCCAATGCCACAGATGGTCGGGCAGCCACCAATGGATCAGCAGGAATTGCGGCAGGTCGCTCAGCCCCCGCCACCGCGCGAATGGCAGCATCGCCAGGACGGCGAGCAGGTAAACGGGATAGATCCGCGCGAACCGCGCGACACCATAATTCTTCCATTTCGCGGCGCCGACCACGCCGCCGCGATAGGTGAAATGCAGGATGAAGCCGGACAGCGTAAAGAAATAGGTCACGCTGACATAGAAGTTGAGCAGCAGCGTGCGGAGCACCGCCGGCGCCTGCGGATGCGACAGCACCCAGGTAGCGCCCGAATGGTAGAAGACCACGAGCGCCGCAGCGATGAAGCGGGTGGTCGTCAGCGGCGCGATCAGCACCGCATCGCGACGTCCGGTGATCTCTCCCAAGAACGCTTCCCCCGCATGCCCGCTGCGCAGCTTGTACAAAGTCATGAGGTTCGACAAGCTCGCGCCGACGGAGGACAGCGATGGCCAAGGACAAGATGGACGTCGGCGACGTATTGCAACTCGGGCTGGTCCGCCTCCAGCAGGCGATGGTCGAGAGCGGCGAGCGCGCGGTCCTCGTGCTCGAGGGGCGCGACGCCTCGGGCAAGGACGGCACGATCAAGGCGATCACCGAGCACCTGTCGGTGCGCAACACGCGGGTGGTCGCCCTGCCCAAGCCGAGCGACCGCGAGCGCACGCAATGGTTCTTCCAACGCTATGTCGCGCATCTGCCGGCGGCGGGAGAGCTCGTGATCTTCAACCGCAGCTGGTACAATCGGGCCGGCGTCGAAGTCGTCAACGGCTTCTCGACCGCCGAGGAGCAGGCGCAGTTCCTGCGCGACGTGCCGGGGTTCGAGCGGATGCTGGTCGAGAGCGGTATCCGGCTGGTCAAATTGTGGCTCGACATATCGAAGGACGAACAGGCCGCGCGGCTGAAGGATCGCCGCATCGATCCGCTCAAGGCGCTCAAGACCTCACCGCTCGACGACGTCGCGCAGAAGAAGTGGGACGATTATACCCGGGCGCGCAACACGATGCTCGCGATGACAGACTGCGAAGCCGCGCCCTGGACGTGCGTCCGCGCCAACGCAAAGAAGAAGGCGCACAAGGCGATCATCCGGTATCTGCTCCGGACGCTGGGGACGCCGGAGGTGTCCGAAAACATCGGCGCGCCGGATATCAAGGTCCTGTTTGGATATGAGGCGGCGGCAGCAGAGGATGGACGGCTGTTTCGGTAGCGTGCGGCCGTCAATCCGTCAGCCCGCGATATCGGACCAAAAGCGGATGTAGCGATAGGCTGTCTCTTCCAGCGACGACCAACTGCCGAATTCGTTTTGAAAATAGTGCTCCAGATTAGCGCCGTAATAGATGATGTCGGTTTGGTAGATCGAGAAAACCGGATTGCCGGGCTCGCTGGGCTCAGCGGGAAGATAGCGGTGGCTGACAAGCGGAATGAGGTTCGGCGCTGCCCGGACAGCGGCGGTCGCGATCTCACGTCGATCGGCTTCGCGTTCGGGGATCACACCCCATTCGTCCATCCAAAAGCCATTCTGTTCGATGTCGAACAGCATGCCTTTGAGCGGCCAGGCGAGCATTTCCCTGATCTTCTCTCGATCGACACGCCAGTCATAGCCGTTCGCGGGGCGACGATCGCGTAGCAGGTCGACCAGATCCGGCGGAAAGACCAGGCCGAATTCTTCCTGGGCGCGATCCAGTTCTTCTTGCGAATAACCGGCGGCCCACATGCCTAGTCCCCCGTCACCTTCGCCGGCCCGAGGTCCCCCATCCCCACCGTCCCACTCGCCATCGCGAGCATCGCGTCGAGGCTCTTCTTCGCCTTGAGGCGCAGCTCTTCCTCCATCTCGATGCGCGGCTCGAGGTCGCGCAGCGCGACGTAGAGCTTCTCCATCGTGTTGAGCGCCATGTACGGGCAGATGTTGCAGTTGCAGTTGCCGTCGGCGCCCGGCGCACCGATGAAATGCTTGTCCGGCAGCGCCTTTTCCATCTGATGGATGATGTGCGGCTCGGTCGCGACGATCAAAGTGTCGCCCTGGAATTCCTGGGCGTATTTCAGGATGCCGCTGGTCGAGCCGACATAATCGGCATGGTCGAGGATCACCGGCGGGCATTCGGGGTGCGCGGCGACCGGGGCGCCCGGATGCTGCGCCCTGAGCTTGAGCAATTCGGTCTCGCTGAACGCCTCGTGCACGATACACACGCCCGGCCACAGGATGAGGTCGCGCCCGGTCTTGCGCGCGAGATAGCCGCCGAGATTGCGGTCGGGGCCGAAGATGATCTTCTGGTCCTTGGGGATCTGGCTGAGGATCTTTTCCGCCGACGAACTGGTGACGATGACGTCGCTCAATGCCTTCACCGCCGCCGAGCAATTGATATAGGTCAGCGCGATCGCGTCGGGATGCTGCGCGCGGAACGCGGCGAATTGCTCGGGCGGGCAGCTGTCCTCCAGGCTGCAGCCGGCGTTCATGTCGGGCAGCACCACGACCTTCTCCGGCGACAGGATCTTCGCCGTCTCGGCCATGAAGCGCACGCCGCAGAAGGCGATGACCTCGGCATCGGTCGCCTGCGCCTTGCGGCTGAGATCCAGGCTGTCGCCGACGAAGTCGGCAATGTCCTGAATTTCGGGCTTCTGGTAATAATGCGCCAGGATGACGGCGTTGCGTTCCTTGCGCAGCCGATCGATTTCGGCGCGCAAATCGAGGCCCGTGAGGTTGGTCCGCTGTTCCATGATCCGCTCCGCCAAGTGTCGGCGCCCACATGGCCCCGGGCGGGGAGCGGATCAACCCATCAGGTGATGAGTCAAGCTGAGCATCGGCGGACTAAACGCGATCGGGCGCATCAACGCCACCACTATCGTGATTGCGCCGAACCCCCAGAAATAGGCCGGATGCAGCTTGCCGCGGGTGCGCAGGTCATAGATCATCGCGACCGCGACATAGACCAGCATCACCGCCCAGATGCCCCACAGGATCCAGGTCCCCATCAACGGCAGCGGCAACAGGCGCCCGACGCCCGGCGTCATCACCTGGATCGCGCCGCACAGCATCAGCCGGCGGTGCCAATCGGTCCGTCCGCGCATCGCCACGCCGGCGAGAGTCAGTCCGGCAAAGGTCAGCACGGTCAGCCAATCCATCACCAGGAAGACATTGGGTTCGAAGAACGGCGGAATGCGGTGGTTGATCGCCGTCAGCGTATTCACGCTGAGCCCGACCAGCACCATCCAGCCGACATAGACAGCGGCGACGCGCCCGAGCCGGCGGTGGAGCGTCAATTCCCCGCGCCAGATCAGGAAGTTCTGCGCCAGATAGATGCCGATCCAGCCCATGAAGGTCAGGCCGTGGACGTGCACCCACCAGGGCGCGCCAAAGCTCGAGCGCCCCATCGCCAGCTGAAGCGAAAAGCCGCTGACGACCGTCGCCGCGATCACCAGCGCCATGACGAAGAAGAACAGGCGCTCCCGGACGAGCGGATGCATCTGCGTGTCAGCTGTCGTGGCCATGATTTCCCCCCGGAAAATGTTGGTGGGGATTTAGCAGTATTACTGTCGATGCACTAGGGAGAGAGCGAGAGCGGTCTGCGAATTCCTCCCCGGCACGGGGAAGGGGACCAAGACGCGAAGCGGCTTGGTGGAGGGGGCCCTCCGCACTAACCTCCCGGCCCTTCGCTCGTTGATCGCGGGCCCGCTCCACCACTCGCTACGCGAGCGGTCCCCCTCCCCGTGCCGGGGAGGATTTTATTGCCCCGATCCGGCGCCCAAGCGCTATTTTCTGTAGTTCACGCCGTCGAGCGGCTTCGACATGTCCCAGATCTCGTCATTCCGCCCCTCCCCCGCAAAACGCACGCGGACGGTCGCATCGAGGCCGGCGGCCTTGAGCGGCAGCGCGAAGCTCTGCTCGACCGCGCGCCGGGTAGCGTCGCGCGCCAGCTTCATCGGCTCGGGTTGGAGCGCCTGGCTCGCCAGTTCCTTTTGCGCCGCGACACGGTTGGTGTTGTCCAGCTGCGATCCGACATCGGTGAAGGTGCCGAGCACGCCGTCGCGGCCATAGGTCTTGATCGCGTTGATATTGATGCGCGGCGCCGACGGCATCGGCTGCGGCAAGGTCACGCCCAGGGTCTTGCTCTTCGCGTCCCACACCACGTCGCGCCGGGTGAGCTTGCTGAGGTCGACCTCGTAATCGACGGTGCCGGGCATGATCACCGTCCGTTCGGTCGACAGGCCGAACCGCGATTGGGTCGAGGTGACGACCGCGACATAACTCGCTTGGAACGCCGACAGCTTGTTCTGTTCGCGCAGGCCCTGGATGCTGGCCGTGGCGATCGTCACCGGATCGGGATCGACCCGCGCGGTGATGTACGACTGCACCACCCACAATCCGCCGGCGAAGAACAAGGCGATCAGCGCCAACGCGCCGCCGAACTTGATCAGGAAGCTGGTCGCGGCGCCTTTCCGGCTGTGCTTCAGATCTTCCGCCATAGATCCCCCCGGTCGGCGACGATGTGCCGGTCGCGCAGTTCGTAGAGATGGGCGAGAACCGATCGCTCGGCGGCGGGAAACAAGCGCGGGTCGATGCCGACATACATTTTCGCCACCATCGCCGGGATCGTTCGTGGTTCGGCGTCGAGCAGGCGCAATATCTGCCCCTCGCGCTGCTTGCGGTGGCCGATCAGGCCGCGCACCAGCCGCTGCGGCTTGTCGACCGGGTCGCCATGGGCCGGGTAATAGATGCGGTCGTCGCGCGCCTGCAGCTTGGCGAGGCTGTCCATATAGGCCGCCATGTCGCCATCGGGCGGCGAGACGATGGTGGTCGACCAGCCCATCACATGATCGCCGGTGAATAGTGCCTTCGTCTCGGGAAGCGCGAAGGCGAGATGGTTCGACGTGTGCCCCGGCGTGGCGATCGCGGTCAGCGTCCAGTCGCTGCCCGACACGCTGTCGCCCTCCGCCATCACCGCGTCGGGCGCGTAATCGGCGTCGAAACTGGCATCGGCGCGCGGACCGAGATCGTCGAGCGCGAGCGGCGCGCAACCGACGATCGGAGCGCCGGTCCGCGCCTTGAGCGGCGCCGCGCCCGGACTGTGATCGCGATGGGTATGGGTGATGACGATGGCGGTGACCGGGCGGCCGGCGATCGCGCGGACCAGTGCGTCGATATGCCGGGGATCGTCTGGGCCCGGATCGATCACCGCGAGATCGGCAGTGCCAACCAGGTGGGTCTGGGTGCCGGTGTGCGTGAACGGCGACGGATTGTCCGCGAGAACCCGCGTCACCAGCGGTTCGAGGACCTGCGGTACGCCGGGCTTCTGCTCGTCCATGCCAGTCGAGATGGCGGCTGGAGCGAGGCTTGGCAAGGCTTGGCGGTCAGAAGGTTGGTCGGGCGGCGGCGGTGCTGTGGGCCGCCGCCCGCCCCTCCCTGAACTGCAAGCCCCTCTCCCGCTTGCGGGAGAGGGCAAAGCCGTCAATCGGGATTGGCCAGGTTGGCCTGCATCTCCTTGATCGACTCATCGATGCTTTCCAGCGCGTCGCGTTTTTCTTCGGCGCCCATCCGATCGTCGCTCGAGATCCGCGCGCGGGCGCGGTTCAGGCCTTCCAGCGCGCGGGTATAGGCCATCCGCTGGATATCCTTCGATTTCTCGATGTTGGCGGTGCTCATCGCGACGACGCGTTCGATGCGGTCGTTGCAGATGATGATGATGTGCTTGTCGCCGCGGGTCTTGTTGACGACCATGTTGTGATCGTCGCCACCGCCGCAATTGCGCGACCGCACGTCGGGTACGTTGATCGGACCGACCCAATCCTCGGTGACCGCCTTGCCGTCCTTGTCGACGCGGACGATCTTGAAGCGCTTGGACATCTTCCTGGTGCCACCGTCACTGGTCGCGACATCGGCGTCGTCGGGCCGTTGCGGCGGCGCGACATTGGCGGGAGGCGGCGGAGGCGGCGGCAAGTCGGCGCCTTCGGGCTCGGCGGCGGGCGCCGGCGCGGACGGCGCAGGCGGCGTCGATTGCAGCTTGGCCGCGACGCGCGCGTCGATCGCCGCGATGTCGATCCCCGTCGCCTTTTCGACTCCGGCACGGACAGTGGCGGCGGCGGGCGTGCCGCTGGCGGTCGCGACCAGGCCGCCGGCCATCAGCGCCGCGACGGCGGTGCCGCCCAGCGTCAGTCGAAGCCGCGAACGGCGTCCGGTGGTAAGCATCCTCAAACGTCCTTTCAGATCTTGTACGGTATGGAGATGGCACGCCGCCGACACCGCGCCGCCATGCGCCGCCTTGACGATCGCGCAGGCATAAGTGTGGCGGTCGATCGCCGAGCGGCCGGCCAGGACCAGCGCGTCATTGGCCATTTCCTGGTCGGCGCGGAATGCCCGGAAGGCGCGCCAGGCCAACGGGTTGAACCAGTGGAGCGCGAGCACCGCCAACGCGATCCAATTGGCGATCAGGTCGCCGCGCTGGTGGTGGCCAAGCTCGTGCAGCAACGCGAGTTCGCGCTCGTCGGCATCGTAACGCTCGGCGAAATCGCGCGGAAAGGCGACGTAGCGGCGGAAGATGCCGAAGGCGAGCGGCCCGGACGCCGCCGACGTCTCGATCACCTCGATATCCCCGGCGCGCTCGCTATAGGTGCTGGCGTCGATCATCCGCCGGCAGAACCGCCAATGGCCGAGCGCGTGCCAGCAGAGAAACGCCGCCGCACCCGTCCCCCAGAGCACGGCGAGGACCGTGCCAAGCGAGGAGTAAAGGGAAACGGGCGCGGCGGCCGAGCCTCCGAGCGGCTCGATCACATAGATGGTTACGGTATCGCTCGCGCGGCTGAGCAATTGCGGCGCCGCGCTGTGGAGTTGCGGGAGCGGCGGCAGGATCAGCCGGATCACGGGGAGCGCCCAGAGCGCATAGGCGACGCCTGGGCCGAAATGCCGGCGGACGGGCGCGCGGATGACGAGAACCACCGCCATCAGCAGCGCGGAGGCGATGAGCGCCTCGATCGCCCAGGCGATCACGCCTTGAGCTCCTTCAGGATCGCCTCGATCTCGGCAATGTCCTGCGCGGTCAATTGGTCGCGCTCGGCGAGATGGGCGACGAGCGGAGTGAGCTTGCCGCCGAACAGACGGTCGATCAGCCGCTGCGATTCTCCCGCAACATAATCCTCACGCTGGACCAGCGGGCGATAGAGATAGCGCCGCCCCTCTTCCTCATGCGCGATCGCATTCTTGGCGAGCAGGCGCCCGAGCAAGGTCTTGACGGTGTTCGCGCTCCATCCGCGCTCGGCGGGGACGCGTTCGGCGACGTCTTGCGCCGTGAGCGGGCTTTCCTCCCACAGCACCTCCATCACGGCATGTTCGGCATCACTGATACGCTCGGCCACGACTCGTCTCCCTCATGACTACGGATGTAATCGCATTGATTACGGGTGTAGTCAATAGCGGGCGCCATCTCCGTCATGCCGGGCTCGTGCCGGCATCCAACGTGCAACGAAGGCAGGATTCCGTTGCGGATGGTTGGACCCCGGAACAAGTCCGGGGTGACGTCGCAGGGTTGGGGGAAAACCGTCGGGATTCCTTACAAGCTCGGAGGCGGCCTGATGGCCATTAACCACCGAGTCCCGCGGGAATCCGCGACTGGCACGGACTGGCACGCCCCCTGCAGAGTATCATGTGCCCGAGCGGTCTTCCGCTTCAGCAGGGCGGACCGGTCGCTCCCCCGATCTTGCACCGGTCCGCCCTCACCCGGCTTCCCACCAGATCAGATTTTGGTTGAGAACCCAGATAAGCCGGCGTTCTTAAAGCGATCCAATTTCAACTCGTCATCCCAGCGAAAGCTGGGATCTCAAGCCGCGTCGCGTCTCCACCTGCGACCAACATCGAGTCGGATCGCCCCCCGGACCATCCTTGAGCATGCGGGGCATGCTCCACCCGATGTTCTTTCGCTGGGGTGACGGAAAAATCCGCGGGAGGATTAGGGAAATATGAATCCCCAACCTAGCGTGCGTTCACTCCGCAGGGAGCGGTTGCGGCTCGCGCACGCCGCCGAACCACCCGCTTTTTCGAGCGGTCGCCCGCCCGGCGGCCCGCGCCATCGCCTTGGGATAGATGTCGCCGAGCAAGCGCTCGAAGGTTCGCTTCCAGCTGAAATTGGTTTCGACGTGATGCCGCGCCTCGATACCGATCGCCTGGTGATCGTCGCGCCAGATCCTGGCCACGTTGGCAGCCATTGCCGCCGTGTCGTCGACCGGACCCAGCAAACCGAGGCCCGGAGGCACGCGGTCGGGCATCGCGCCCGAAGCGACACCGACCACCGGCAGCGCGCAAGCCTGCGCCTCAAGCACCGAGATGCCGAACGTCTCGTCCGCCATCGCGGAGACGTAGATGTCCGACGACGCCAGCGCGCGAGCGAGTTCGGCGCGGTCCTTTTCGAACCCGGGAAAAGCGATCGGCAGTCCGCTTGCCTGTGCCTTGAGCCGGTCCATCAGCTTGCCATCGCCGATCATCACCATCGCCGCGTCCAAATCGCGCGGCAATTGCTTGAACATCGCGACCAGGCGGTCCGCGCGCTTCTCGTTATCGACGCGTCCGGCATAGACCAGCAAGGGACCGCGAAAATCGAAGCCGAGCTCTTGGCGAAATGCGGGGTCGCGCTTGGCGGGCGAGAACATGTCGATATCGACGCCCAGCGGCAACACGTCGGTCCGCGTGATCCTGCGCCGCCCCAGCGCCGCCCGGGCGTCCTCGCTCAGCGTATAGACCCAGTCGAACTCGCGATAGGTGAGCTCGGCATAGCCGTAGCTCACTTTTTGCAAGCCCCGACCGATCGTTTCGCCGAATTTCTCGCGGCCGACGCGATAGACATGGGCGTTGGGGAAATCGGTACGATAGCCGGCAACCAACGTCGTGTGCGGGAACTTCTTGCGATGATTGATCGCGGTCCAGGGGAGAACCCAGGGACAGAGCGACTCGATCACGTCCGGGCGGTATTTCGCCAGGATGTCGCGGACCACGCCGGTGCGCAGGATGAAGCGGTAATTGGGGCTGCCATGGACGCGCGGCGCGGCCACTTCCGCGAAGATGTGACGGCCGTTGACCGTGATCTTGTCTTCCGGGCCGGGCACGATCTGAAGCAGGTGATGCGGGGTGTGAGTCAGCACATAATCGCGCTTTTCACGCAGATAGGTGCTGATACCGCCGCCGCCCGAAGGCGCGTAGCTCTGGGTCAAATCGCAAAGGATCAGCGGCGCACCGCTCTCTCCTGCGCGGCGCGGGGGGTCGCCTTGCAGTAGCATGTTTATTCCCTTTTTATGTTGGCGCGCCGATCAGGCGGCGGGGGCCGCTCCTTGTTCGGCGAGCAGCTGGGACAGCTCTCCGCTCTCGTACATCTCCATCATGATGTCCGACCCGCCGACGAATTCGCCCTTCACATAAAGCTGGGGAATGGTCGGCCAGTCGCTGAATGCCTTGATTCCCTGGCGGATTTCCTGATCCTGGAGCACGTCGACACTGTCGAACTCGACCCCGAGATGCTGGAGAATCGCCACCGCTCGGCTCGAAAAGCCGCATTGCGGGAATAAGGGACTGCCTTTCATGAATAGCAGTACGTCGGAACGCTGTACCAGTTCCGCTATACGCGCCTGCGCGGCGTCGGTCATCGTCTTCACTCCTTCATTCGGCGGCGGTCGTGAGCTGGAGCGCATGGAGCACTCCGCCCATCCGGCCGCCCAACGCGGCATAGACCGCCTGATGCTGCTTCACGCGTGAAAGGCCGCTGAACGACTTGCTCACCACCCGTGCAGAATAATGATCGCCGTCGCCGGCGAGATCGGTGATCTCGACCCGAGCATCGGGAATCCCGGCAACGATCAGGGCGCGTATATCGTCGGCCGCCATCGGCATGTTATCTGGATTCCATCAGCTGCCGGCGCGCTTCGACCGTCTGGTCCTCGATCGCCTTGCGGACATCGCTTTCCTCGATCTCGATCCCGGCCGCGGTCAGGTCGCCGAACAATTTGCGCACGACGTCCTCGTCTCCGGCTTCCTCGAAATCGGCCTGGACCACCGCCTTGGAATAAGCGTCGGTTTCTTCGGGCGTGAGCTTCATCAGCCCCGCGGCCCACTGGCCGAGCAGCTTGTTGCGCCGGGCGATGACGCGGAACGCCATCTCTTCATCGCGCGCGAACTTGGATTCAAAGGCGCGTTCGCGGTCGTCGAAGGTGGTCATGGTTGCTCCCTGGCGTTTCGTTACGCCTGGGGAGATAGGATTGCGCGGCGGGTATGGGAAGGGGTCCATCTTATTCCTCCCCAAGCTTGCTTGGGGAGGGGGACCGGCCGCGGAGCGGACGGTGGTGGGGCCGCAGCGGCGTAGCCGCGAGGACGGGACATTTCCCCTCCACCACGACGCTCACGCGTCGCGGTCCCCCTCCCCGAGCAAGCTCGGGGGAGGAATTAGCGGGATTCAGTCCGCGACCTTCACCACCAGCTTGCCGATCGCGCCGCGCGCGGCCATCTTCGCAATGGCGTCGCCGCCCTTCTCGAAGGGAAAGACCTCGGTCACGCGGGGGGCGATGCTGCCGTCCTTCCACAAGCGGAACAGGCGATCGACATGGGCGCGATTGGCCTGGGGATCGCGCGCGGCGAACGCGCCCCAGAACACGCCGCACACGTCGCAGCTCTTGAGCAGGGTCAGGTTGAGCGGCAATTTCGGGATGCCGGCGGGGAAGCCGACCACCAGATAGCGCCCTTCCCAACCGATCGAGCGCAACGCCGGCTCGGCATAATCGCCGCCGACCGGGTCGTAGATCACGTCGGCACCGCCGGCGCCGAGCACCGCCTTGAACTGATCCGCCAGCGCTTTCGACTGATCCCTGTCGAACGGCGCGCGGCCGTAAATCACCACATCGTCGGCGCCGGCATCGCGGCAGGCCTGCGCCTTCTCCTCGGACGATACCGCCGCCACGACGCGTGCGCCGAATGCCTTGCCGAGTTCGACCGCGGCCAGGCCCACCCCGCCTGCAGCGCCCAGGACGAGCAGGGTCTGCCCTTCCTTGAGGTGACCGCGATCGAGCAGCGCATGGATGCTGGTGGCATAGGTCAGGAGCAGCGAGGCTCCTTCTTCGAAACTGCGTTCGGCGGGGAGCGGGTAAAGCGACGCGGCGGGAACCGCGATCTTCTCGACCAGGCCGCCGGCGCCGGTGGTGCACAGCACGCGGTCGCCCGGCTTGAACTCGGTCACGCCCTCACCAACGCTTTCGACCACGCCCGAAATCTCGCTGCCCGGGGCGAACGGGCGCGGCGGCTTCATCTGGTATTTGTCCTCGATGATCAGGACATCGGGATAATTGATGCTGCAGGCCTTGACCGCGACGACGACCTGGCCCGGCCCCGCGACGGGATCGGGCAGTTCGTCCATAATTAGCGTTTCAGGTCCGCCCGGCGCTTTCGACAGCAAGGCCCGCATAGTCTCTCTCCCGGCTCAGCCACGGCCGTTCTGACGAGACCGCGGATTCGTATTTCGAAATCGCGGTATCCCTTGCCAGCGTCAATCCCACCTCGTCCAGCCCTTCCATCAGGCATTGGCGACGAAACGGGTCGAGAGAGAATTCGAACCGGTCCTGGAACGGCGTCGTCACCGTCATCGTCTCCAGGTCGACATGGACCTCGTCGGTCTTGGCGACCTCGACCAGCCGATCGATCGCCTCCTGCGGCAGAACCACCGGTACGATCCCGTTCTTGACCGCATTGCCCGAAAAGATGTCCGAATAGCTCGGCGCGATGATCGCCTGGATCCCCATGTCCTTGAGCGCCCAGGCGGCATGTTCGCGGCTCGAGCCGCAGCCGAAATTGTCGCCCGCGATCAGGATCGGCGCGCCGGCATAACGCGGATCGTCGAAAATGTTGTCGGGCTGGGCACGCACCGTCTCGAACGCGCCCTTCCCCAGGCCGGCGCGACTGATCGTCTTCAGCCAATGCGCCGGGATGATGACGTCGGTATCGACATTCTTCGCGCCCCAGGGATAGGCGCGGCCTTCGACCTTGCGGACTGGGGTCACTTATTGGGCTTTTCGCTTGGCTTTTCGGGAGGAGCGGGCATCGCCATCGCGGCATAAGCGGCGATACCGCTGAGGATTGAACCGGCGACCAGCAGAACGAGTACGCGCTTCATTGGCGATCCCCCATCAACTCGCGGACGTCGGTCAATCGGCCCGTTACCGCCGCCGCCGCCGCCATTGCCGGGGATAATAGATGTGTTCTCGCCCCCGGGCCCTGCCTTCCTACGAAATTACGATTCGAGGTGGAAGCACATCTTTGACCAGCCGGTACTTTATCGGGGTTCATTGCCAGGCACATCGAGCATCCGGGCTCACGCCATTCGAATCCGGCGGAAATGAAGATGCGATCGAGCCCCTCGATTTCCGCCTGCCGTTTGACCAGTCCGGAGCCGGGCACGACCAGGGCGCGGACGCCGTCAGCGACATGGCGGCCATTGGCCACCGAGGCGGCGGCGCGCAGGTCCTCGATCCGGCTGTTGGTGCAGCTGCCGATGAAGACCTGATCGACGCCGACGTCCTGCATCGCGGTACCGGGAGTCAGGCCCATATAATCGAGCGATTTTTGCGCCGCGACGCGCTTCGAGGGATCGGCGAAACTGTCGGGATCGGGCACGTATCCGGTGATCGGCACCACGTCTTCGGGACTGGTGCCCCAGGTCAGGGACGGCGCGATGTCGCTGGCCGAGAGGCTAACGGTCGCGTCATAGACCGCCTGGGCATCGGTCGGCAGCGTCCGCCACCAGGCCACCGCCTTGTCCCATTCTTCGCCCGTCGGCGCCATCGGGCGCCCCTTCAGATAGGCGAAGGTGGTGTCGTCAGGCGCGATCAGGCCGGCACGCGCGCCGCCCTCGATCGACATGTTCGCGACCGTCAGCCGTCCCTCGATCGACAGGTTGCGGATCGTGTCGCCGGTATATTCGAGGACATAGCCGGTGCCGCCCGCCGCTCCGATCCGGCCGATGATCGCCAGCACGACGTCCTTGGCCGACACGCCGAAGCCGAGGTTGCCGTCGACGCGGATTTCCATCGTCTTTGATTGCTGGAGCAGCAACGTCTGGGTGGCGAGGACGTGCTCGACCTCGCTGGTGCCGATGCCGAACGCCAGCGCGCCGAGCGCGCCATGCGCCGAAGTATGGCTGTCGCCGCAGACCAAAGTCGTGCCGGGCAGCGTGAAGCCCTGTTCCGGTCCGACGACATGCACGATGCCCTGCGCCGCGGCGAGCGCATCGATATAGGGCACGCCGAATTCGGCGACGTTGCGGCGCAGCGTCTCGAGCTGGTTGGCGCTTTCGGGATCGGCGATCGGAATCGCGTGGCCGGCAGCGTCCACGCGCGGCGTCGTCGGCAGGTTGTGATCCGGCACCGCAAGCGTGAGATCGGGCCGGCGCACGGCACGGCCGGCGGCGCGAAGCCCCTCGAACGCCTGGGGGCTGGTGACTTCGTGGACCAGGTGGCGGTCGATATAGATCAGGCAGGTTCCGTCGTCGCGGCGTTCGACGACATGCGCGTTCCAGATCTTCTCATAGAGGGTTTGTGGGCGGGCAGTCATGGCGGCGGCTTACTCGCTCCGCGCCCAATCGCAAGCAACAAAGGAAAACTGTCAGCCGGTCAGATTGAAAGAAACGGCGCCGTCATTCCTTGGGCGAGACGTAGGTGGCGTCGTGGTCGAACGGTATTTCCTCTCCTGCCCGCATCGCGGCGAGTATCGCGGCGAAATCGGTCGTGCAGCGGAAACCGAGCCCGCTCTCGATCGCCGAGGCGTCGTACACGCGGCCGATACTCGCCGGCAGCGACCAGCCGCGCGCCGCGAACAATTCGGCGGCATCGGGGAACAACCGCGCGATCACCGCTCGCGCATCGCGTTTCAGCTCGACGACATCGTCGCGCGAAAACGGCGTCGGTGCCGAGGCAATATAGGTCGCAAAGCCGATCGCCGGGGCGCGATCGAGCGCGGCGATATGGGCGCGTGCGCAATCCTGTACGGTCAGCCGGCGATTGAGGAACTCATTGGCCTTCATATTCTCCCCCGACAGATCGCGATGCGTGTCGTCATCCTCGGGAAAGAAGCGCGAGGTGCGCAGGATGACAATCGGCAAGCCGGTCTCGGCATGGACCAGGCGGCACAATTCCTCGGCCGCGCGCTTGGTTACGCCATAGATGTTGCGGGGGCTGAGCGGTCCGCTGTTCTCGTCGAGCCACGCCGCCTCGTCGGCCGTTTCGTCGCGGATCGCCTGGGTGATCATCAGGGATGTCGTCGAGGTGAAGACCAAACGGTCCGCGCCCGCCGCGATCGCGCATTCGAGCAGGTTCAGCGTCCCCGTCACATTGACGTCGACGAACGCCTGACGCGGATAGCGCACGATGTCCGGCTTGTGCAGCGCGGCGCCGTGGATCACGCCCTCGATCCCATGGCTGAACATCACGCGCTCGACCAGGGCGCGATCGGCGACGCTGCCGACGACCCGCGTATCGGGCCCGGGGGCGACGTCCATGCCGACCACCTGGTGCCCGGCATCGCGCAGCATCGGCGCGAGATGGCGGCCCAGCCAGCCGGTCGATCCCGTCAGCAACACGCGCATCTGCTATCCGTCCTCAGTCGCGCCGGTTTCCGGCGTCCTTCCGGTCGCGCGCACCCCGCGTCACGCCGTGGCCAGCGCCTCGTACTTCGCCGTCGTCTTCGCGGCGACTTCCTCTTCGGTGACGCCCGGCGCAAGCTCGATCAGGCGGAACGGCGAGTGATGATCGGGCCGCTGGAACACCGCGAGGTCGGTGATCACCATGTCGACGACGTTCTTGCCGGTCAGCGGCAAGGTGCAGGCCGGAATGAACTTGGGATCGCCATTCTTGGACGTGTGCTCCATCACGACGATGATCTTCTTGACGCCGGCGACAAGGTCCATCGCGCCGCCCATGCCCTTGATCATCTTGCCGGGGATCATCCAATTGGCGATGTCGCCATTCTCGGCGACT
Source organism: Sphingomonas sp. (assembly GCF_024508665.1). Classification (GTDB taxonomy): domain Bacteria; phylum Pseudomonadota; class Alphaproteobacteria; order Sphingomonadales; family Sphingomonadaceae; genus Sphingomonas. The sequence goes on along the minus strand of NZ_JANINP010000007.1, from coordinate 864,420 downwards.
TCCATCGCGCCGAGCACGGTCAGGTCGATATGCCCGCCGCGGATCATCGCGAAGCTGTCGGCGGACGAGAAATAGACCGATTGCGGCAGTTCGCTGATCGTCTGCTTGCCGGCATTGATCAGGTCGGGATCTTCCTCCCCCGCATAGGGAAAGGGCCCGATCCCGAGCATGCCGTTCTCCGACTGCAGCGTCACCTCGACGCCGGCCGGAATGTGGTTCGCGACCAGGGTCGGGATGCCGATACCCAGGTTCACATAATAACCGTCGCGCAGTTCCTTGGCGGCGCGGGCGGCCATGTCGTCACGAGTCCAACCCTTGTTTTCCTGGGCCATCAATCATCCTTCCTGGCAACCACCACGGGGGGCGGCAAAGCATCATCTTCGGCGGGCGCGCTGCGCTCGGCATCGAGCCCCATCCAGATCCGTTCGAGCGCCTGCTCCTCGGACACGCCGATCGCCTTCGCATAGCTCGCCGCGGCATTGCGGATGACGTCGACCATGGCGATGCCGAACAAGGCCGGGTCGGCGCCGAGCGGGCGCGGATTGACGAAGCACAAGGTACCGCCTTGCTTCGCCCAGACGCGGAGGAATTCGCGACTGTCCCCGAGCGTTTCGGCAAACGGCACGAGGTCGATCGGGATCGGCTTCTCGCTCACTTCTTCACCGCCGGAGAAGCTGGGACTTCGGCGGGCGTCGGCACCGACGGTGTGGACGGCGGCGCGGCGGAAATCGGCTGCGCGCCGGGATCGGTCCACCGCCGGTCCTTGGGGAATACGTCGTCGATATCGCCCTTGAGCGCGGTGCCGTAGACGGGGTTCGGCAGGACGAACCAGCCATGGCCCCACAGCATCCTGAGCTTGGGCGAATTGGTCTGGGCGCGGCGTTGCGCGGGCGTCGTGCCAGGCAGGTTGAACAGATCGCTGAAATCGCCGAGTTGGTCGCCGACCATCGCGATCACGCAATATTTGGCCGAAATCGCCCAGCGCCGGGCGTCCTTGCCGCTGCCGCCGCTCGCGTCGTCGCCTTTCAACCATAGGTTTTGAAAGTGAACCACGGGGCCCAGCCCGGCCAGGGTAAGCGCATCGATCGTCGCCGCGGCATTGGCCGACGCGCGGTTGGAATTGAACACCACCTCGATACCGCTGGCGCGCGCTGCCCGTACCGCGTCCAGCACGCCCGGAACGGGATCGACCGCGGTCACGCCGCTGGCTTCCCAGCGATCCCAACGTTTCTGGTCATAGGCGCCGCTGCGCTGGCTGTCGTCGGCTTCGTAGCCGAGGTTCAGCAAGGCGGTCTCGTCGATGTCGAGCACGACCGCCGGGCGCTGCCTGGGGCCGCATTTGAGGAACTTGGGCGCGTCCAATGTCGCGTCGGGGGCGAGCACGACCGACGAGATCGGATGGCCGACCGCGAAATCGCCGCCCCGCGCGACCAGGAAGTCGGTCAGCGAAAGATAGGCCTGAATCGACACCGCCGAGGCTTCGCCGGAGCCGTAGAGATATTGCATCCCCGGTGGCACGGTGCCTGGCGGAGGCGGCGTCGGGGCCGCCACCGGGCCCGAAGAAGGAATCGCGTCGGAGGCCGGAATTCCGGCCGGCGCGGCCTGCACGCTGGCGGCGGCGACCGCGGGTGGGGTGGCCGACGGCAGATCCTCGTCCTTCTTGCCGAAGAACTGTTTCTTGCCGATCGCTCCCGCCGCCAGAACCGGCACGGCGGCGGCAACGCAGCCGCTGTTCACGGTGCTGCCGACGAGCAGCATCAGCAGCGCCAGGCGCCCCCTGGTCACGCCGCGACCCGCTCGCGCACGGTGCGGAATTCGATCTTCTTGTCGTAGGGGCTGCCGACGATCAGGCGGTTCACATAGATGCCGGGCAGATGGATCTGATCGGGATCCAGGCTGCCGACCGGCACCACTTCCTCGACCTCGGCGACACAGACCTTGCCGGCAGTCGCCATCGGCTGGTTGAAGTTGCGAGCCGTCTTGCGGAAGATCAGATTGCCCGCCTCATCCGCCTTCCAGCCCTTGATGATCGCCAGGTCGGCGCGGATGCCGCGTTCGAGAATATAGTCCTCGCCGTCGAACGTCTTCACTTCCTTGCCCTCGGCGACCTGGGTGCCGACGCCGGTCTTGGTGTAGAAGCCGGGAATGCCCGCGCCGCCCGCGCGGCACCGTTCGGCCAGCGTGCCCTGGGGGCAGAATTCGACCTCGAGCTCGCCGGACAGATATTGGCGCTCGAATTCCTTGTTCTCGCCGACATAGGACGAGATCATCTTCTTGACCTGGCGCGTGCGCAACAGCTTGCCGAGCCCCTCCCCGTCGATGCCGGCATTGTTGCTGGCGATCGTCAGGTCCTTCGTACCGGCGTCGCGGATCGCGTCGATCAGGCGTTCCGGAATGCCGCACAGGCCGAACCCGCCGGCACAGATCATCATGCCATCGAACAACACGCCGTCGAGCGCCGAGGCGGCATCGGAATAAAGCTTACGGGCCATGCGGACTCCTTGGGTGACGCGCGCCGAATAGATGGCGTCGCGACAAGGAGCAAGCGCGCGCACCGACTCGCGGCAGGGCCGGAGCCGATGTTCGCAAGTGCGATAAATCTGTTCGCATGTGCGGCAAAATCGCGGCGAGCGTTCATCGCATTCGCCCAATTCCCGCCACGAACCGTGTCCAACACGCGACGAACCGGGGGGTCGCAAGCCTCCCGGTTTTTATTTTGTCAGGAGTTTTCATGCGTTTTCTCATCGCGTCCGCCCTGTTGGCCAGTGCCGCCATCGCCACCCCTGCCCTCGCGCAGGACGCCCCCGCCTCGGCTCCCGAAGGCAAGGAGTTCCAGGGTTTCAAGATCCTCGCCGTGACCGGCATCGACCATGTCACCAGCTCGGGCGATAACCAGACCGGCCTCTCCTATGGCGGCGTCATCGGCTACGACTATCAGTCGGGCAAGGCTGTGTTCGGCGTCGAAGGCGAAATCGACGGTTCGACCGCCAAGGATTGCGTCAGCAATGCTTTCGCCGCAGGTGACCGCCTGTGCATCAAGGCCGGCCGCGACCTCTATGCCGGCGTCCGCGCCGGTGTCGTCGTCGGCAACAAGGCGCTGCTTTACGTCAAGGGCGGCTATGCCAATGGCCGCATCAACGCGACCTACACGGCCGGCGGCACCACCACCAAGGACGGCAGCAATTCGGACGGCTGGCGCGTCGGCGCCGGCGTCGAACTGCCGGTGGCCAAGAACATGCTGGTGCGCGCCGAATATCGCTACACCAACTATTCGGACACCGACCTGGCCCGTCACCAGGGCCTGATCGGCTTCGGCGTGAAGTTCTGATCTGACGATCGACTGAACGGACAGCAGGGCCGCGCGGGGAAACTCGCGCGGCCTTTTCCGTCTTGGTTGGGGTGCTCATATTTCTGCCGTCATCCCCGCGAAAGCGGGGACCCAGCTCGGAGAGCAGTCAAGCGCACCACAGCTGTCAGGAAAGCTGGAGCCGGCAGGAGATGGGTCCCCGCTTTCGCGGGGATGACGCGTGTGGAAACGGGTCGCTTCGAAACAACGGTTTATCGTGACTCTCAAACTAGACCTGCGTACCGAACAGGTGACCGATGGCAGCGGTAACCGCCATCGCCAGCGCCCCCCAGAACACGACGCGGATCGCGCCGCGTATCTGGCTCGCGCCGCCGGCATGCGCCCCGATCGCCCCCGTCGCCGCGAGCAGCAACAACGTGACGGCCATTACAGCCAGGACCAGTGCACGGCCGCCGAACAGCAGGGTCATCAGCACCGGGACGATCGCACCGGTGGCGAAACTGGCGGCCGAGGCCAAAGCCGCCTGGACCGGCCGCGCGGCGAGATCCTCGCTGATCCCGAGTTCGTCGCGCAAATGGGCGCCCAGCGCGTCATGCGCCATCAGTTGGTCGGCGACCTGAAGCGACAGGTCGTGATCCAACCCGCGCTGGCGATAGATGGCGGCGAGCTCCTGCCGTTCGGCCTCGGGTTCGTCGGCCAATTCCGCCGTTTCCCGCGCGATATCGGCGCGCTCGGTATCGGCCTGGCTGCTGACCGAAACATATTCGCCGGCCGCCATCGACAAGGCGCCGGCGGCGAGGCCGGAAATCCCGGTCAGCAGCAATGTGGTGCGGTCGGCATTGGCGGCGGCGACGCCGACGATCAGGCTGGCGGTCGACAGGATGCCGTCATTGGCGCCGAGCACGGCGGCGCGCAGCCAGCCGATACGCTGGACCAGATGCCGTTCGCGGTGCCGTCGGATCGCCATAGCTTGCCTCGCAGATGGTTCCCGGACCGAAACAATCCGGGCGTCCCAGCCCAACTGTCAGCTTAGCGCGCCACCTTCAAGGCCGAGCGCGATCTCAAGATCGGCCAAGGCCTGCTCGCTGGCCGAAACCTTGATCGCCGCCATGCCGAGCACCGCCGCGGGTTTGCAGTTGATCCCGAGATCATCGAGATAGACGCACTGGCCGGGCACCACGCCCAGCGCATCGCAGGCCAGGCGATAGATTGCCGGGTCGGGCTTGCGGATTCCGACCTTGGAGCTTTCGACGACATGGTCGAACCGCGCCATGATCGCGGCGATCGCCTCCGCCTTTTGCGCGGTCGACGACATCTGGGCGCCATGGCCGGAGGGGACGTTGTTGGTGATACAGCCGATGCGATAGCCGTTCGCCTTCAGCCAATCGAGCGCCGCGACCATGTCCGGACGAATGTCGCCCGAGAGCAAGGCGAGGACATCGCGGCCGGGAAGGTCATGGCCCAAGGCGCGCGCTTCTTGAGCGAACAGCGAGTCGAACCGCGCGGCGTCGATCTCGGCGCGCTCGAACAGGGCCCAGGCGTTGCCGTCGGGATTGGCCGAATTGATCCGGCGCACGAGATTGTGCGGCAGGCCGCGTTCGGCCTCCATCCGGTTGAACGCCTCGAACGGCGAGGATGTGATCACCCCGCCGAAGTCGAAGATGACGGTGTCGCGCGTCATGGTTCGATGAGCACGCCGACGCGCGGATCGACCTTGCCCGCGACGGCGTCGCGATAGGCGGCAAGCGCGGCCTCGGCGCCCGAACGGCGATCGATCGCGGTCAGGCGCTTCGCTGCCGGCATGAAGTCGAGCCATGCTTCTTCGGTTTGCCGACGAAACCCATGCGCTCCCCAGTCCGCCGAGCGCTTCTTCATCCTGCCAGGCGCGAAGAAACCGATCGGGCGCGGCCCCGGTAGCGGACCGCCGCCGCGCTCCGCGTCCCAATGGGTGATGCCGACGATCATATCGACCGTCAGCGCGTCGCCGAAGCGTTCGTGCACCGCGCGCGTCGCCGCCGGATTGCCGGCGAAGTCGACTAGGGCGACCTTGCCCTCGGCCGCGATCGTGTCGATCGCGTCATAATCGACGACCTGGTCGTACAAGCCGGTGCCGGCGGTGAAATCGGCGCTGCGCCGCGAGGCGAGCGCGACCAGCCGCGGGCAATCGCCCCGCGCCTTCATCACATGCGCGAAGGCCAGTGCCGTCTTGCTCGACGCGCCGCTGACGATGATCGCCTCCGCGCCGAAATCGTCTTCGTCCTCGAACTGATCCGCAATCAGCCAGCCGGTCAGGAACAGCGGACGATAGACCGGCCACCAATAGTGATCCGCCTCACGATGATCGCCCAGCGCCTTGAGCCGCGCATATTGATTGTAGGCGGCCGGCAGGGATGCGCGGCGCGGCGTAACTTCGGTGAATCCCGTGCCGCGAATCTGATCGGCGGCGAGCACCGTGTGGCTGGCGAGCGGCCAATAGCCGTAGAAGCGGTCGCCCACAGCGATCCCCTCGGCCGCCGACCGCGTCGCCGTCGCGAAGCCCCAGACCGGCAGCCGGCCGGGCTCGTCGCGCTCGGCAAAGAAGTCCCAATAGCCCGCGTCGGGGCCGAGGAACGGCGTCTTCTGGCCCAAAGCGGCATAGGTGACGTTGTTGGCGGTCAGCGCGACGAGATCGATCGCGAATTCGGCCTCGCCCGGCCCGGGCGCGCGGTCGGGCAGGTCGGCGATGGCGGCCTGGGCAATGTCGTCGCGCGCGATCTCGATCTGCCAGCGGCTCACGATTTTCTCCATCAAACCGACATGGGCCCGCGCCGCGGCATGTCGCCCCGCACGCTCGACTCCGCGACCTTCAAGCCCGCCGCCTCCAGCGCCGCGCGCTGATCGGCGCCGCGGGTGGTCAGCATGATCTGTTCGAGCATCACAGATCGCGCGAAGAGCGGGGTCGCCCAAATATGGTCGATCCAGGCGGCGATGCGCGGCCACCGGGTGGCGTCGGACGTCCAGCCGGCCAGCGCCGCGTTGCGGAAGAAGCTGGCGAACGTCAGGTCGATCATCGACAGGTCGTCGAATACGAACCCGGCGACCGGCGCCTGGGGCTCGAGCCAATCCATGATCTCGGGGAGGTCGCGCGTGACGACGGCGGCGACCTGCTCTTCATCGGTTTCCTGTTTCCACACGCGCGGCTTGACGTTGCGCTGAAAAAACAGCTTCCAGATCATCACGTCGCCCAATCGGCTGTCGGCGAATTCCTCCAGCCAGCGCGCCCGCGCGCGTTGGGCGGGATCGGCCGGATAGAGCGGCTTCTCCGGATAGCGATCGTCGAGATATTCGCAGATCACGGTCGAATCCGGGATGACGAGATCGCCGTCGATCAGCACCGGAATGCGCCTGAGCGGATTGAGCCGGGTGAATTCGTCGCCGCCGAAAAACGGGACGATCGGATCGATCTCGTATTCCACCCCCTTATGGTCGAGCGCCAGGAACACCTTGCGCGCATAAGGCGAGACGTGGTTGCCGATGATGCGGATCATGCTGTCTATCCGTTATATTTCAGTTTGAGCCCCGGGCGCGGCCAGCGCACCTTGGCCAGCCGCCCGGTACCCGACAAGCAGATATACGCATCCATCATATCGTCCCCGCCCCAACAAATGTTGGTGGTGAAGATGTCGTCGGTGGGGACGAATTCGACCAGTTCGCCCGCGGGCGAGATCACCGATATTCCGCTTTCGCCGATCGTCGCGACGCAGATGTTGCCATTCGCCTCAACGCCGAGCGAGTCGAAGAACTTGTAGCCGGCGGGACGGTAGAGCGGGATGCCGGGTCCACCCGGCCCGGCGCTGTCGTCTACCTTGCCGGGGGCGATGACGTTGAAGGCCATCAGCCGGCAGGTATAGGTCTCCGCCGCATAGAGCCGCTTGCCGTCGGGCGACAGGCCGATGCCGTTCGGATTTTGGCTGGGGAAGATCACTTCCTCGAGATGGCTGCCGTCGACCTTACCGTAGAAGATGCCGACGATGTCGTGGCAGCGTTTCGCATAATCGACCTTGCCGTGGTCGGTGAACCAGAAGCCGCCTTCGCCATCGAACACGATGTCGTTCGGCCCGCGCAGCACGCAGCCGAAATCGCCCGATTTGTAGAGCACTTCGACCGCGCCGGTGGCGATGTCGATCCGCTCGATCCGCCCGCCCGAATAATCATGGGCAATGCCGTGCGGGGCGAGCATGCCGTTATTCTCGACATAGTCGAAGCCGCCATTGTTGCAGCAATAGAGCTTGCCGTCGGGTCCGATCGCCAGGCCATTGGGGCCACCGCCGGGTTCGGCCACCGTCTCCTTCGACCCGTCGGGCCGGACCCGCGTGATGCGACCGGCCTCGATCTCGACCAGGATGACGCTGCCATCGGCCATCGCCACCGGACCTTCGGGAAAACGCAAACCCTGCGCCACGATATGCATTGACACCCTCTCATTGGTCTATTTCGAAATCTCGGTACGCCGCGACCAAGGCAATTCCAAGAACAATTCGGCCGGATGCGGTTCTGCCGCTCCACACAGAACCCCGGCAGGCAATGACAAGCGCGTTGCGGCATGCCCACCGACGTAATCGCCTCGATCGGCCTATCCCGGAACTGCGGAAAGGATCCGCCGCGGCGTCATCCCGACAGACAACCGACAAGGGTGACGATGAGCGCTGCCGCATTTGCTGCCGTGATGATGTTGACGTGTCCGCCGGCCGATATGGGCGGGGCGGACCAGGCCGTAGCGGGGACGACGATCGCCCAACCGGTGGCCGCCGGTTCGGTCGCACCGGACCAGTCGGCACCGACAGCCGCGAGTCCGGTCGCCGGCGCGCCGCAGGCCGACGTGCCGCCGCCCCAGAGCACGACGCCCGATACCGACATCGTCGTGTCGGGACGGCGGCACGCCCCGGGCGATCCGCTGGCCGCGATCAACCAGCAATCCTATGAGGCCACCCAGGCGGTCGATCGCGCCGTCGTCGGGCCGGTCGCGCGATCGTTCGAACGCACGGTACCGAAACCGGCACGCGATGGATTGCGCAACTTCTTCATCAACCTGCACGAGCCGATCGTGTTCGTGAACTACCTGTTGCAGTTGAAGCCCGGCAAGGCGGCGGAGACGGCGGGTCGCTTCGTGATCAATTCGACCGTGGGTGTCGCCGGACTGGTGGATGTCGCGAAACGGCACCCGATCAACCTCCCCCGGCGCAAGAACAGTTTCGCCGATACGCTCGGCTATTACGGCGTGAAACCGGGGCCCTTCCTGTTCCTGCCGCTGATCGGCCCGACGACCTTGCGCGATTTGATCGGCGGCGGCGTCGACCGCATGATGATGCCGCTCTATCTCGGCGCGCCATTCAACAAGCCGGTCTTCAATATCGGAACGGGGGGCGTCCACATGCTCGATCGCCGCGCCGAATTCGACGACCAGCTCAACCAGCTAAGAGCGGCGCGCAATCCCTATATCGCGACGCGCTCTTATTATCTGTGGCGTCGCCAGGCGGAGATCGACGGCCTGCACGGCCGCAAGATCGCGCCGTTCGATCTCGATCTCGGGAAACGCTCGATATCGGAGGTCACCGCCAAGCCGGTACCCCCAGCCGCAACGCCGGCGCCCGCCCAGCCGGTCAAATGAGCGCGGTCAGGCCGCCTCGCGGTCGCTCGATCCGCACAATGCTGAATAGCGCCCGAAAAGCTCGGCGAAATGCTCGTCCATCTGCCGCGGACGTTGCCACAGCGTGACCGGTCTGCGGTCGGCCGCCGCGGCCAGGATCGTGTCGCGCAGCGACTGGCCATCGGCCGCCTCGTACAGCCGATCGCGTTCGCCCGTCGCATGATCCGCGGCGCCGCCACGATCGGGCACGATCAACTTCAGCCCGCTCGCCTTGGCCTCCGCCGCCACCATGCAGAAAGTCTCGGCCTCGCAGCCGTGGACGAGCGCATCGGCGCTCGCCATGATCGCCGCCAACCTCGCGCGATCCTTGACCGGCTGGCCGACCACGACGTGCGGCGAGCCCCCTGCCCGCGCGATGAGGCGATCGCCATGACGCCCCTCGCCGACGAGCGCCAGGCCGACCGGCGCGTGAACGCCCGCGGCGATCGCCGCGTCGATCACCATGCTCCAGCGCTTTTCGGGCGAATAGCGCCCGACGCCGAGCAGCAAGGTCGCCTCTGGCCCGAGGCCGCATCGCGCCAGCAGCTCTTCGCGCAGCAGCGGGTCGCGCCGTTCGGGCGAAAAATAGCCAGGTTCGACCCCCATGGGGATCGTCGCGACCTTGCCGAGACCGCCGCCGCGCAGGCGCCGGGTCAGATTGTCGCTCGCCGTCACGACCAGGTCGAAAGCCTGATCGAGCCGGCGCAGATGCCGCCAATAGCGCTCGAACGTACGGTCGATGACGCCGATGCTCGCCACGGTGCCGAACCATCGATAGGCATAGGCCGATAGCGGATCCGCATGCATGACGAGCGAGCGCACCGCGTCGCCGCGCCAGCGCGCCACCATCGAGGCGCTGCTCCATGGCGACGATGCCTCGACCACGTCGGGGCGCCACGCATCGAGCGCGCGATGGAGAGCGGCCTCGTCGTCGAAATAGCGATAGCGACGATCGAGCGCGAAGGTCGGTGCCTTTATTGTCGCCAGCACCGCGCCGGGCGCGCGCTCGACCACCGCATCATCGGCGCCGGGCGCGAGCACGATCATTTCGTGGCCCAGCGCGCTCGCCACCTTCAGCTTGCGCTCGACATAGGTACGTACGCCGCCGCCATGGGGCGTGTAGAAAGCGCAGACATCGACGATCCTCATGCCGCACAGACGGCACGGCATTGAGCAACCGCAGTCCGGCCGCCCGAACCTTGTCGAAAAAGCGCGCATCGGGCATGGCCTCGATCCGTTCAAGGAGCCGCCCATCTCGACCTCGCCATCCGGTCTGACGCAATTGTTCGGGGAGTTGCGCGGTGAACTCCTGCGCTTCCTTGCGGCCCGCACCGGCGACCGAAGCGAGGCCGAGGATCTGGTCCAGGAATTGTGGCTGCGGGTTTCGACCGTCGACCCGGGACCGATCGCCAATGGCCGCGCCTACCTCTATCGCGTCGCTCAGAATCTGGTGCTCGATCGCGTCCGCGAACGCCGCCGCCGCGAACGGCGGGACGGCGAATGGGCCGATAGCCAGACGATCAAGGTCGCCGGCGAAGCCGCCGATGCCCGGCCCAGCGCGGCGGACGCGATCATCGAACGCGAGGACGCGGCGGCGCTTGCCGCGGCGATCGCGGCGCTGCCGGAAGGCGCCGGGCGCGCGTTCCGCCTGCACAAACTGGAAGGGCTGCCGCATGCAGAGGTCGCAGCGCGGCTCGGCATCAGCCGCAGCGGCGTGGAAAAACACATCGCCGTGGCGATGACGCATCTTCGTCGCGCGTTGAAGGACTGAGGTATGGCAACGACGCGGCGTCTTTCGATCGGACAGGGACGACGGACCGGAAACGGCCCGTCGCGGCACGAACGATGAACGACGGGATATTGGAGGCGGCTGCGCTGTGGCTTCAACAGCAGTCGCGCGACGACATGGACTGGGACGGCTTCACCGCGTGGCTGGAGGCGGACCCTCGCCATCGCGAAGCCTATGACGATATCGCGCTGCTCGACGAGCGCGTCGATGCTGAACGCACCGCGATTCTGGCCCGCCTGCCGGCCAACGACGGCGAGGCGAGCGAAGATTATATCGAAGCGCGATCCCCGGCGCGTCGCCCGTATCTCGCCTGGGGTGGAATCGCGGCGGCACTGTTGGTCGCGGTCACGGCCGGAGGCTGGTGGGCAAGCGGGCCGTCGGCGCCCGCCACGACCAGCTATGCCGCCGCGGCAGGCCAGACGCGCACCGTCGCCGTCGCCGATGGCGCGACCGCCACGCTGGCGGGCGGCTCGCGGCTGGACGTCGCCAAAGGTGCGGCATTGACCCTCGCCGGTTCGGCCTATTTCGACGTCCGCCACGATCCGGCGCGCCCGTTGACGGTCAAGGTGTCCGGGTTCGAAGTGCGCGACGTCGGCACGCGGTTCGACATCAACAGCGACGGCAAGACCATCCGCATCGCGGTCGCCGAGGGAAAAGTATCGGTATCGGCCCCCGGCGCGGCGGCAGCGACCGAAGTCACCGCCGGCCACGCCGTCCTTGGTGACGTTGCCCGCCGTACGGTCACGCTGGAGACGACCGCGCCCGCCTCGGTCGGCGCCTGGCGCACCGGTCGCTTCATCTACGATCAGGTTCCGCTCTCCTTGGTCGCCGCCGATATCGCCCGCTATACCGGCCATCCCGTCACGGTGGCCGAAGGGGTCGCGCAGCGGCGCTTCTCCGGCGTATTGGCGCCGGGCGATCGCGATTCGATGGTCGCGTCGGTCCGGCAGCTCGCCGGTGTGAGCGTACGAAGGGAGGGCGATGCGGTATTGCTGGGCGGCACTGGCGACTAGCGCCCTGTTGGCGACCAGTCCGGCCGCCGCTCGCGATGCCGCCGTTTCCATCGCCATCCCGCCCGGCAACCTGACCGATGCCCTCGCCTCGCTTGCGGCCCAGACCGGCATTTCGTTCGGCTATGACGCGGCGCTGCCGCCCCTGCGCGTGCGGGGAGTCAACGGCCGGATGTCGCCGCACGACGCGATCGACAGGCTGCTGCGCGACACGCCGATCAAGGCGGTCAGGATCGGCCCGTCGGCGTTCCGCCTGGTCCGCCGCCAGCACTCGCCCCGGCCAGTATCGGGCGGCCCGGCGCTGGTCATGGATTCGCCCGCGTCGCCGCAACCCGACATCATCATCACCGGCCGCAAACTGCCCGAGATGTTGTCGCGCGTCCCGGCGCCGATCGCGGTGTATGTGCCCGATTCGACGGCGCCGGCCGGCGCGGAGAGCGGCCAACGCGAGGTCGCGCGGTCGGTCGACGGCCTGGTCGTCGCCGGGCGCGACGAAGGCAGCGATCGCACCTTCATCCGCGGTCTGGCGGACAGCCCCTTCAACGGGTTCAGCCAGACGACGGTCAGCGTCCAGGTCGATGACGGACGCATCACCTATGACGCTCCCGAACCCGCGCTGCGGCTGGTCGATGTCGCCCGGGTCGAAGTGCTGAAGGGACCGCAAGGACCGCTATATGGCACCGGTGCGCTGGGGGGCGTCTATCGCATCGTCACCAATCGTCCGATCCTGGGCGACGTGTCGGGCGCCGCCGCTTTCTCGCTCAATGTCTTGTCCGACGGCGGTCCCGGCGGATCGGCCGAGGGTGTCCTCAACCTGCCGCTGGTGACCGACGCGGCGGCAATACGGCTGGTCGGCTATGCGGCGCTGGGCGGCGGCTGGATCGACGACCGGCCGGCGCCAGACGACGCCAACCGCAAGACGCTTGCCGGCGGGCGCGCCTCGTTGCGGATCGCGCCGGCGGCGGGCTGGTCGATCGACCTGACCGGCGCGATCCAGCATCGTGCCTCCGCCGATAGCCAATATGTCTATCGCGCGGGCGAGGATCTGGCGCGACCCGCCGCGATGCGCGAACCCAGTGCGACCGACTTCAGGCTTGCCCAGTTCCGTGCCGAGGGCCCGATCGGACGGCTGCAGCTGGTTATCGCGACCAGCCAGACCTGGCAGGATCAGAACGACCTGTTCGACCTGTCGTTCGCGCCCGACGTGCTCGGTATCCCGGGCGCCGTCGCGTGGCGCGACCGCCGGTCCTATGGTGTGTTCGACCAGGAGGTCCGGCTGGTTTCCGCGCCGGGCGACCGGTTCGCCTGGACCGCCGGGCTGTCCTATCTTTCGGCGACGACCAAGGCAGAGGGCGATGCGCAAGTCGGGCCGGCCAGCTGGACGCCCTATTTCACGCTGCATCGCCGGGCGACCGAAACGGCGGTCTTCGCCGACGGATCGCTGCCGATCGGCGGCCGCCTGACCCTGGCGGGCGGGTTCCGGATCTTCCGCTCTGCGGCCGAGGACGAACGCACCGAACCCTCGGCGCCCAAGGCCGGGGCACGCGGCCTGACGGGCTTCACGCCCAATCTTTCCCTGTCCTACGATCTCGGCGCATCGGGCACGATCTATGCGCGTATCGCCACGGCATTTCGCCCCGGAGGCCTCGACCCCGGCAATGCGCGTACCGGCCGGTATCAAGCCGATGAGGTCCGCAACCTCGACCTCGGCGCGCGGCTGCGCCTGGCGGGCGATCGGCTGTCGCTCGATACCGCCCTGTACGTAGCGCAATGGCGCGACATGCAGTCCGACTATCTCGAAGCGAACGGGCTGATCGCTACCCGCAACGCCGGCGACGCCTTCGTCCTGGGCCTGGAGAGCTCGCTCGATTGGCGGCCGAGCGCGTCCTGGCGGTTCCGGGCCGGAATGACCGTGCAGCGCGCCCGGCTGCAGACCGCCCCGGACGGCACGCGACTGCCGAAGGACCGACGCCTGCCGATCACGCCAGACATCGCCTATCGCATGACGGCCGAACGCTCGGTCCGGCTGGGAGGAATGGAATTGCGCCCTTATGCCGGAATCAATTTTACCGGCAGCACGCGGCTAAGCTTCGACGACGGGCTCGATCGACGCACCGATGGCTATGCGATCCTGCGCGCAGGAGCGACCGCGATCTTATCTCCGCTGACGGTGCGGTTCGATGTCGACAATCTGCTCGACACCCGCGCCGACACCTTCGCCTATGGCAATCCCTTTTCCGTACGGGCCCTGCCGCAATACACGCCGCTCCGCCCGCGCATGTTTTCCGTCACCTTGTCGCGCGAATTCTGATCATTTCCGCGGTGCCGGCTGAGGTGCGGCGGTCTGGTGGCGTCGTTGCATCGAGACCAACAGCCGCCATCGCGGTGGCTCGATCGACAAAGGCCGCGCATTGCCATCGACCTCGCTTCCCGTCGCCGCTAACGCTTCCAGCTTTTCCAACGTCCAGGACCTGACCGAGCCGTTGCATCGGCCCAAGGTGCGCGATCGCGCGAGCGCCCTTGCTGGCCTGGCGGTGTCGTTCGGCATCCTGGCGTGCGTCGCCGCGGCGTTCGGGCGGTTGGATGTCGGAACGTTGTTCGCCAACCTTCCGAAGACGCCATTATTCTGGGCGCTGCTCGCGGCCGCCTATATGCTCTCGCCTGCGCTGGACTGGATGATCCTGCGACGCCTCTGGAAGCTGCCGGTCGCGGGGCTCGTGCCGCTGTTACGCAAGCAGGTCGCGAACGAATTGGTGCTCGGCTATTCGGGCGACGCGCAATTCTATTGCTGGGCGCGGAGTGCGATGCCGACGCAGGAGGCAACGTTCGCGACGCTGCGTGACATGTCGATCCTGTCTGCGCTGGCCGGCAATCTGGCCACGTTGATCCTGATGGCGATGGCCTATCCAGCGCTCAGCCGCGTGGCGAGCGGGCCATTGCTTCACGGCGCGGTCTTGGCGACGCTCGTCATCGTCGTGAGTTCGCTGGGCATTTTCGCGGCGCGGCAGGCTTTTTTCAAATTTTCGCTGTCGCGGCCGGCGCTCGCGGGAATTTTTCTTGGCCACATGGTGCGAATCGCCGTCATGCTGGTGCTCAATGCGCTGTTGTGGGCGATGCTCATTCCCGGCGCGACGCTGGGAATGTTGCTGGTCCTGGGCACGATGCGGATGATGCTGTCTCGGGTCCCGCTCATCCCCGGCAAGGACGCATTGTTGGCCGGCGGCGCATTGGCGCTGCTGGGCAGCGATGCGATGATCGTGGGCGCGCTCGCAACGGTCGCCGGCCTGATATTCACGCTGCACGCGCTCGTCGGCCTCGCGACCGGCATCCATGATCTTGCCCGCCGGCATCGCCAAAAACCGCCAACGGCTCCCAGCTTCGGATGATCCGCAACACAGTTGCCCCCCTCTCTCGCGAGCGGGAGAGGGGCTATTTTTGACGGCTACGATCAGAAGCGTTCGCCGACCAGTTCCTCGCTCTTCGCCCAGAGCGCTTTGGCGTGCTCGGCGTCGAGCGCATAGGCGCGCACCCCGCCACGGATACCTTCGCCTTCCTGCAGTTCGGCGACGTGGCAGTCCTCGCAATATTTCCCGCCAATTTCGGCAGGATCGGCGACGACCGCCGCCCAGACCGAAGTGGCGGCGCCTTGGGGAATGGTCTTGAACTCGAAGGCCGGGGTGCCGGCCTTGGCCGCGGTTTCGTTGATCGAGGCGACCAGCGCGGCCATTTGCCCTTCGTCCATGTGGCGGCCGAGCTCGGTCTGGATGCCGCCCGGATGGACCGCCGTCGCGCGGACGCCACGATCGCGATGGCGGCGGTCGAATTCGACGGCGAACAGGACATTGGCGGTCTTCGACCGGCCATAGCCGATCCAGGGCTCGTACGGCGTGTGCTCGAAATTGGGATCGTCGAGATCGACGTCCGAAAAGCGATGACCGGCCGAGGACAGGTTCACCAGGCGCCCGCCGTCCTTGAGCAAGGGCGCGATGCGGTTGATCAGGACGAAATGGCCGAGATGGTTGGTCCCGAACTGGGTTTCGAAGCCATCGGCGGTGTGGCCGAACGGCGGGACCATCACGCCGGCATTGGCGATGATCACGTCGAACGGACGGCCGTCGGCGTTGAGCGCGTCGGCGCAGGCACGCACGCTGGCGAGCGACGCGAGGTCGAGCTCGACGATCGAAAAGGCGCCCTTGCCCGCTTCCGCCGCGGCGCGAACTTCGGTCGTCGCGCGTTCCGCCTTGGCGACGTCGCGCGCGGCGCCGACCACTTCCGCGCCATGCGCGACGAGCGCGCGCGCGGTTTCCACGCCAAGCCCGGCCGAAACGCCGGTGACCAGGATGCGCTTGCGCGACAGGTCGATGCCAGCGAGCACGTCCTCGGTGGTCGATTTCTCGCCGAATTGGGTCGTCATCTTCATTCTCCATGAATGTCGTCAAAGGGCGCGGCGCAATCGCCGTGCGCCCTCGTCAGCCATTTAGGGGCGGGCCCTTCCGACGAGCGCCCGATCGTCTCGATCGCTTGCCCAATCCTATCAGTCGTGCGGGATTTCCGGCCGAAAGCGCTTGCGGCTTCCTCCGCCGAGACCATCTTGGCTATCATGCAGGACAAACTCGACGAGATGAGCCGGCGCGTCATGCGTCAAACGCAAGGGCTGGCGCGGGTGACCGCGATCCCGCGCGTAGGTATCGGCGTCGTGGATCGACCGAGCCGGCCGATGGCGACCGTGTACGAACCGATGATCTGCCTGGTGCTGCAAGGAGCGAAGCAGGTGATGATCGGCGACCGGACGGTGCGCTATGATCCGGCCTGCACCTTCATCGCCTCGCTCGAACTGCCGGCGTCGGGATGCGTGGTCGAGGCGTCGCCCGACAAGCCCTATATCGCCGCCAGCCTGACGATCGATCGCGCGATCCTGACCGATCTGCTCGCGACCATGCCCGCCTCTCCCGAAGGGCAAACCGCGGGCTTTGCGGTGACACCGGTCACGCCCGATCTGCTCGACGCCTGGGCGCAATTGCTGGCCTTGTTCGACGCGCCCCAGGATATTGGGGTGCTGGCACCCTTGCGCGAACGCGAGATCCTCTATCGCCTGCTGCAGGGACCACAGGGTGGCCTGTTGCGCCAGATCGCGCGCGAGGACAGCCAATTGTCGCGCGTGCGGCGTGCGATCGATTGGATCCGGGCGCATTTCGACCAGGCCATGCGGGTCGAGGAGCTGGCGAAGATTGCGGGGATGAGCATTCCGTCGTTCCACCGCCATTTCAAGGCGGCGACGGCGATGAGCCCGTTACAATATCAGAAGACGCTCAGGCTCCACGCGGCGCGGCGCATGCTGGTCGCGAGTAACGATGCCGGCCGCACGGCCTATTCGGTCGGCTATGAAAGCGCCTCTCAGTTCAGCCGTGAATATGCCCGAATGTTCGGCGCGCCGCCGTCGCGCGACGCCGAGCGGCTGCGCGGCATGCCGGCAGCGGATCACGCAGAGATGGCAAGCCTGGCGTGAACGAGGAAGTCAGAAACCCCTCTCCCGCAAGCGGGAGAGGGAGGGGCCCGCCGCCGGAGGCGGCGGGAGGGTGAGGGTCTTCTTTCTTCTTCTGGGACCTCAGCCACTTGGAAGAAGAAAGAAGACCCTCACCCAACCCTCTCCCGCAAGCGGGAGAGGGCTATTTGGTTATGGCGTACCTGTAACATATAAGAAGGGGGCCGTGCGGTACCGCACGGCCCCCACGTCAGCGCGGTGAGCGCTGCTAGCCGGACAGCGACTAGATGTCGTCGCCCAGCGCGCCCTTCACCTTGCCGACGAACTGTTGGGCTTTGCCCTTCAATTCCTGGCCGGCGCCTTCGGCTTCCAATTGGTCATCCTTGCGGGTGCGGTTGGGGTCGTTGGCGTCGCCGGCCATCGCCTGCTTCACCTTGCCCACCGCTTCGTTGACATTGCCTTTGATCTTGTCGGTCAGTTCACCCATCGGGTCGTTCCTCTCCGTTCGCGGCGGCGGGGCGCCGGCGCGTTGAAATTGCGGAAATAGAACGGTTTGGCGGGTCGGCGGTTCCTGCGAGCTAAGGCGCGACGCGTTTCAGGAAGGCGAACACCGCCTGCCAGTTATCGTCGGCACCGCCGGGATTCTTGGCGGCGATCAAGGTCGACGAGCCGTGCACGCCCGCTTTGGGGATGAATTGCTGGCGATCGGTGCTCTTGGTCGCCGACAGGATCGCCTTTGCTTCCTGCTCCTCCTGGAGCGTGTTTGCCGAGGTGACGAAGACCGGGAGAGTCAGTTTGGCCGCGGCCTTTTCGACCATCGTCTTGTCGTCGAAATATTCGCCCGGCGAGAAAGCGAGCACGCCCTTGACGCTACCTTCCGCGGATTTCGACGCGGCCACGAGGAACACAAGGCTGGCCGAATAGCTCGATCCCCAGAGGAGGATGGGACGGCCCTGCGCCTTGTCCTTGGCCCAGGCGAGCGCCGCCTCGAGATCGGGGAGCGCGCCGAGATAATCGGTCTTGCCCTTATAGGCCGCCATCGTCTGATTGGTGCCGTAGAGGCTACCGCCGACGCGCTGGTCGATCGCCAGCCCGGCAAAACCGGCGCGCTGAAGTTGCGGCGCGATGGTCGTATATTCGTCCTTCGACGATCCGGCCTGATGGAACAGCAGGATCACCGCGCGCGCATTGGTCGCGGGGTAATAGGTGCCGTAGACCGTAACGCCGTCGGGCGCGGTCAAGGTCACCGGCTGCGGCGCTTGCTCCTCGACCGGCGCGCTTTCGTTGATCAGCGCCTGCGCATTGTCGACCTTTGGCGCGGGCTTGTGACAGCCGGCAAGGATCGCGAGCGGGATCAGCGGGACGAAACGGCGCATCGAGCCTCCTTGGGTCAAATCAGTCCGGCGAGCGGGAGAGTCTGTTCAAATCAATCCCGCAAGCGGGCTGGACGGATCGGCGTAACGCCGCTTGCCCATCCGCCCGGCGAGATAGGCCAAACGCCCGCTCTCGACCGCGAGTTTCATCGCGCGCGCCATCATCACCGGATCCTTGGCTTCCGCGATAGCGGTGTTCATCAGCACGCCGTCGCAGCCGAGCTCCATCGCCACCGCCGAATCGGACGCGGTACCGACTCCGGCATCGACCAGCACGGGAACCTTGGCGCCTTCGACGATCAGGCGGATCGTCACCTGGTTCTGGATGCCCAGGCCCGAGCCGATCGGCGCGCCCAACGGCATGATCGCGACCGCGCCGGCGTCCTCCAGCCGTTTCGCCGCGATCGGATCGTCGACGCAATAGACCATCGGCTTGAAGCCTTCCCTGGCCAGGATCTCGGTCGCCCGGAGCGTCTCGACCATGTCGGGATAGAGCGTGCGCGCCTCGCCCAGCACCTCCAGCTTGACCAGGTCCCAGCCGCCGGCTTCGCGCGCCAGCCGCAAGGTGCGGATCGCATCCTCCGCGGTGAAGCAGCCGGCGGTGTTGGGCAGGTAGGTGACCTTCCTGGGATCGATATAGTCGGTCAGCATCGGCGCCTTGGGGTCGCTGACATTGACGCGCCGCACCGCGACGGTGACGATCTCGGCCCCCGATGCCTCGAGCGCGGCGGCGTTCTGCGCGAAATCCTTGTACTTGCCCGTCCCGACGATCAGCCGCGAGCGGAAAGTCTTGCCGGCAACGGTCCAGGTGTCGGCGGCGGCGGTCACGGGGGTAGCGATGTTCATTGTCCAGTCCTGCTAGCTTGTGGTCCTGCGAAAGCAGGAACCCCAGGGCCAAGCAACCATTGGCCCGTAATGTCACCCTCGGCTCCTGCTTTCGCAGGAGCACGGCGAGTTTCAGCCACCACCCACGAAGTGGACGATCTCGATCTCATCGCCATCCTCGACCAGCACCTGGCCGAGCGTCGACCGCGGCACGACTTCCAGATTGCGCTCGACCGCCACCTTCTCGGCAGCCAGTCCGAGCTCCTCGGCAAGCTGCGCGAGCGTCAGCCCGGCAAAGACGCGGCGATGCTCGCCATTGACGCGGATCGAGACGGTTCCGTCGGTGTGCATGGTATTCATGGCAAATCGCGATATAGGGGCGAGACCGATAGCGCCACAACCGAAAGGGCAAGGGTGACCGAAACGATCCTGGTGCTGAACGGCCCCAACCTCAACCTGCTCGGAACGCGCGAGCCGGAAATCTATGGGGCCGACACGCTCGACGACATCGCGGCGAGACTCGAAGAGCGCGCGCGCGAACTCGATCTCGAGATCGACATGCGCCAGTCGAACCACGAAGGGCATCTGATCACCTGGATGCACGAGGCGCAGGGGTCGGACGTCAAGGCGATCCTGCTCAACGCCGGGGCGCTCACCCATACCAGCATCGCGCTGTACGACGCGATCAAGGGCATCAAGGTGCCGGTGATCGAGGTGCATTTGTCCAACCCGCTGGCGCGCGAGGAATTCCGTCACCAGAGCTTTGTCGGCCGTGCCGCGCGCGGAACCGTTTCGGGGTTCGGCGCACTTTCATATATGCTGGCGCTTGAAGCCGCCGCCCGACTCTGACAGAGGGCGCGCCTTTGAGTCAGCCTCAACAGGGCGAAGAAGGGTCGAATGGCAGACAATAAGAATGATGGGGGCATGCGAGTCGATGTCGAGCTGGTCCGCCAGCTCGCGACTCTGCTCGACGAAACCAACCTGACCGAGATCGAGGTCGAGGATAACGACCGGCGCATTCGCGTCGCGCGCGAAGTCCATTCGGTCGCCGCCGCGCCGGTAAGCTATGCCGCACCGCCGGCGGCCACCGCTCCCGCCGCCGCGCCGGTCGCTTCGGCCCCGGCCGCCGAGTCCGCGCCTGCCGCGAGCAGCGCCAATGCCGTCAAGTCGCCGATGGTCGGCACCGTCTACCTGGCGGCGAATCCCGAAGCCAAGCCATTCATCGCGGTGGGCCAGAAGGTTGCCGCGGGCGATACCCTGGTGATTATCGAAGCGATGAAGGTGATGAACCCGATTACCGCGCCGAGCGCCGGCACCGTGTCGGCGATCCTGATCGAGAACGGCCAGCCGGTCGAGTTCGACCAGGCGCTCGTCGTGGTCGAGTAAGCAATTTTTGCCGATGTGCCGCTCCGGCCCGCTCCCCCACCCGGCCTCCCATATGATGCTGCCGTTGGGAGGCCGGGTGGGGGAGCGGGCCGGCACCGCCTAGGAAAACGACCGATGCCGGAAATCAAGAAACTGCTGATCGCCAATCGTGGCGAGATCGCGCTGCGTATCCATCGCGCGTGCCACGAAATGGGGATCAAGACGGTCGCGGTCCATTCGACCGCGGACGCCGACGCCATGCACGTGCGGCTGGCCGACGAGGCGATCTGCATCGGGCCGCCGTCGGCGACCGAATCGTATCTCAACATCCCCAACATCATCTCGGCGGCCGAGATCAGCCATGCCGATGCGATCCATCCGGGTTATGGCTTCCTGAGCGAGAATGCCCGTTTCGCCGAAATCGTCGAGGCGCACGGCATCATCTTCGTCGGGCCCAAGCCCGAGCATATCCGCACGATGGGCGACAAGATCGAGGCCAAGCGCACCGCCGGCGCGCTCGGCCTGCCGCTGGTGCCCGGATCGGACGGCGCGATCAGCGATATAGGCGAGGCCAAGACAATCGCCGAGGCGGCGGGCTATCCGGTGATCATCAAGGCGGCATCAGGCGGCGGCGGGCGCGGCATGAAGGTCGTCAACTCGCCCGAAGAGCTCGAAACCCAGATGCAGCAGGCCGGCAGCGAGGCCAAGGCCGCGTTCGGCGACGCCACCGTCTATCTCGAAAAATATCTCGGCAATCCGCGCCACATCGAATTCCAGGTGTTCGGCGACGGCAACGGCAACGCCATCCATCTCGGCGAGCGCGACTGCTCGCTGCAGCGCCGCCACCAGAAAGTGCTCGAGGAAGCCCCCTCGCCTGTCATCACGCCCGAAGAGCGCGAGCGGATGGGCGGGATCGTCGCCAAGGCGATGGCCGAGATGGGCTATCGCGGCGCCGGCACGATCGAATTCCTGTGGGAAGACGGCGAGTTCTACTTCATCGAGATGAACACCCGCCTGCAGGTCGAACATCCGGTGACCGAGGCGATCACCGGCCTCGATCTGGTGCGCGAGCAGATCCGCGTGGCGGAGGGCCACGGCCTGACGCTGCGCCAGGAAGACGTGCAGTTCCGCGGTCACGCGATCGAATGCCGTATCAACGCCGAGGATGCGCGCACCTTCGCGCCGTCGCCGGGGCTGGTGAAGCAATATCACGCGCCCGGCGGGATGAACGTCCGGGTCGATAGCGGCCTTTATGCCGGCTATCGCGTGCCGCCTTATTACGATTCGATGATCGCCAAGCTAATCGTCTATGGCACTACCCGCCAGGGCGCGATCCGCCGCCTGCGCCGTGCGCTCGAGGAATTCGTGATCGAGGGGATGAAGACCACCATCCCGCTCCACCAGGCGCTGATCGAGGATCCCGAATTCCTCCAGGGCCAATATACGATCAAATGGCTCGAGGAGTGGCTGGCCAAGCAAGAGGCCTGAGCGGCCGGCGGGATGAGAGGAGGAGAGCGGCGTGAGAAAGGCGATCATCCTGCTGGGCCTGGCGGCAGTGGCCGCCGCCCCCGCCTCCCCCGTCACCTCGCTGGCCGGACGCTATTCGAAGCATTTCCAGAACGGCATGGTCGACGGATCCAAATTCTGGTCCGACGATGTGATCGAGATCGTGCCGCTCGACGCGACCCACGCGTATTTCCGCGCCGAGCTGGCTTTCTACAACGGCCATACTTGCTCCATTGCCGGCATCGCAAAGACGGCTGGCAACAAGCTGATATATAGCGAGAAACAACCGTCGTACGATGGCGGCCCGACCTGCCGCCTGACGATCACGACCAAAGGCAAGAGCTTGCTGCTCGATGACGGTGATGGCAGCTGCCGGAGCTATTGCGGTGCGCGCGGCTCGCTTAGCGGGTTCGACTTCATCCCGCTCTCGTCGAAACGGCCGATCGGCTACATGGCGCGACTGAAAGGGTCGAGCCAATACAAGGGGGCGATCGACGCCTGGAGATCGGGCAAGACCGACTGACGCCGGTCTTGCCCGACCGCTTCATGCCGCCATTGGGGGGTAAGGCGGCATCGGGGAAGTGATCGTGTTGGGGATCGCGCTCGTAACCGGCGGATCGGGATAATATTGCGTCGTCTGCTGCACGTCCTGCGCGGCGGCGGTGCCGCTCAGCAATTCGATCAGCCTGAGCGCCTCGTCCAGCCCAGACGAGATCCCGCCGCCGGTCAGCCGGTTGCGATCGACCACGAAGCGCGGATGCCCGTCGGCGACCGTCACATCGGGATAATTCTGCATCAGGTACGGGATGAACGCCCAATGCGTGGTCGCGGTGTATCCATGGAGCAGCCCGGCCGCGGCCGCCAGCAAAGCGCCTTCGCACACCGAACACACCCAGCTGCTTTGCGCCGCCTGCTTGTCGAGGAAATCGAGCAGGTCGCGTGCCGGATCGTGGATGATCCGCGACAGCTGGTCGGGACTGCCGCCCGGTATCCACAGCGCATCATAGGGAATGGCCTGGGCGGGAAGACCGTTGGGCACGTCGAACACGAAGCCGTTGTTGGCGACCACCTTGCCCGGCACTTCGGCGACGAGGTCGACCGTATATCCCGCCCAGGAGAACATCTCCGACGGCCCGCACACGTCGAGCAGGTCGAAGCCCTGATAGAGCGGCATCAGAATACGCATGGTTCCCCCCTCCGCCCGCGTCAGACGATCTCTACCTTGAACGGCACCTCGGCCTGGGTGGCCAGCGCGCGCACTTGCCCGGCCGACTGGAACGACGGCGGTACGTCACCGATCGGCCCGTTGCGCGTGTGCACGACGACGTTGACCCCGCTCGCGGCGCGGTCGGCGGCGACCTGGAATTCGCTGCCCGCGCTCAGGCGCGTCTGGCAATTCGCGCAGCCGGTCACGTTCCAGCGGCTGAGCACTGCCTCGGCGCCCACGAGCCGATGCGCGCCATCGACCTCGGCATAAGCGGCGATGATGAACGAGCCCGCGATCTTCGACCGGTCGATTCCGCTGACCCGGACCTGCCGCGTCGCTTCGCCCGCCGCGAACATCGCGACCGGCGGCGACGGGGCCGCGAACGCGTCGAGCGAGCCGGGGCCGTAGGTATAACCGAGCTGGCCTTCGATATCGACGCAATCGCTGCTGACGAACGTACTGCCGTCGGCGCGCTGGAACGGAATCAGCGGGGTCGCCATCGTCAGCATGTCGCCCTGATTGGCGCCCGCCGGCGGCTGGTTGTTGGCATAGGATGCACCCGGATCCTGCATGTCGATCGTGAAATCCCGGGTAGCGCCCTGCCGCCGCTGCCAGATCCAGAAGGCGTAATCGATGAAGCAATGGTGGAAGAAGAAGATCGGATCGAGTGCGGCGGTGTCATTCTCTCCCATGTCGCCGTTGGCACCGGCGATCGGCGAGGCGTTATAGGCCGGGATATCGAACCCGCCGACCGCAAGGTGGATGTAATTGTGCGGCGATTCGAGCGCGACCACCGGCTTGTCGGGATTGGCCTTGTTCCACGCCCGCATCGAGGTCGTGTTCGAAAACAAGGTGTAATTGGGAGCGTCCAGGCATTTCTGGAATTGGTTGACGACGAGCCCGCGCGTCACCGCGCCCGAATAGACCGGCATGGTCAGCCACGCCATGATGTTGGCGTCGAGCGTCTTCACGTTCGCGGCATAATTGGGGAAGCCGGCATTGTGATCCTGCGTCGCCGACTGATCGGCCGGCGTGCCGACCAGGCCGGATAGCGGGTAGCGCACGGTCTCATACCCCTGCGGCTTGCTGTAGCTCGGGCTGTTGGGATCGCTGCCACTGTCCTGCGACACCTGGTCGACGATCGCCATGGGCAGCACGAACGAGCGCAGCGGATTGTCGATCAGCACGCCGTCGAGCTCGAACTTCTCGTCGGTCAGCGCGCGCGGGATGCCGTTCGCCTGCGAATCGGCGCTGCACTCGTCCCAGAATGGCAGCGTGACGCTCTCGCACCCCGGAATGCTCTGCAACGCCTTTTCCAGCTTGTAGAGATAGACGCGGTGCCAGGTGGGAAAGAGCACGGTGGCGTGCTGGCAATAGCCGCCCCACCAGGCATTGGCATAAGCGCCGGGACCGCGGAACGGCTCGCCATGGAAGCCGCCGAGCGTGAAAAACGAGTTCGGATCGCCGGGAGGAAGTTCCTTGATCCCTTTCCATGCGCGCATCAGATTTTCGAGCTCGGCCGTGTTGCCGGCGTCGTAATCGGCCTGGATATCGGCGATCGAACGGCGAATCCCGGGTGCGGCAGGCGTGCTCATGCGTCGAATCCCCTCAACGTGCCTAACGGCGATGTCAGAATACAGGCAGGTACACGCCGATTACGGTCAAGTTACAGTCGATATGTCCATTTTAGACATAAATATTATGTCCATTTTGACTGGATATCGACATCGACTCGAGCATAATACTTCCTCATGTAAAGCCACAAGGCAATTTATTTTGGTGTCGACCTTTGCTGGCGCTCATATGAATGTTAATCTTTACTTCGATTCTCTTGGAGCGGTGGTGCGATGCTTGATGGCAAATGGACCTATCGCAGCTATCACAACTCGACCGCCCTGGTCGGGGACGATGCCGCCGCGGCGCTGGCGCTGATCTTCGGCGAGGGCGTGTTCGACTTCACCGAGGACGGCACCGGCAAGGTGCAGGGCACGCTCGATATGGGCGGCGGCTATGCCCTTGCCGTCAGCGGCACCGCGGGATGCGCCGATCGCGAGGATGCTCCGCCGGTCTTCGCGCTGATTGGGCTCGGCATCGACGGTACGCCGACCGCCGGCTGGCGATATGATTATCGCGGGGTTCCGGCCTATTCCTGGCCCGAGGGCGTCAACCAGATCCCCTGTCTGGTGGGCAGCGTGGTGCGGGTCCATGCGCATGGCCCGGGAGCCCCGGCCGGCGTTACCGCCTCGTTCGTCGCGGTCCGTCAATCCGATGTCTCGTCGACTTCGCAACCAGGCGGCGGCGCCGCGACCACCGGGTCGTGACGACCGCGCCGCGCCGAATCGCCGCGCTCGGCGGCCTGCCCGCGCTGGCGATCCTGGCGGCGGCGCCGGTGACCGCCGCAGTGCCGGGGCAATTGTGGCTGCCGCTCTGTTCGGGGGGCGAGACGCATTGGATAGCGGTGCCGCGCGATCCTGGCCGTCCCATGCGCGATGATCGCCCGCACAGCCTCTGCGCGCACGCCGCCTGCACGCGCGAGACACGGCTGGCCCGCAAGGCCAGGCCGACCTAGATTAGCCGCACCGGCCGCACGCCGGGACGGGAGGGGTCAATGTTCATCGGTCACTACGCGCCGGCCTTCGCCGCCGCGACGTCACCCAAATCGCCGCGGCTCGGCGCCCTGTTCGTCGCCGCGCAGCTGGTCGACATCGCTTTCTTCAGCTTCCTGATCCTGGGCGTCGAGAAGATGCGGTTGCTGCCCGGTGCGACGGTGATGAATGCGATGGATCTGTACGACATGCCCTGGACGCACAGCCTGGCCGGGGCGATCGGCTGGGGCATGCTGTTCGCCGTCGCGGTGAAAGCGCTGGGCGGCAGCTGGACCACCGGCGCGATCGGCGGTGCGGTGGTGGTATCGCATTGGGTGATCGACCTGCTGGTCCATCGCCCCGACCTGACTCTTGCGGGCAGCCCGCCCAAGCTCGGCTTCGGGCTGTGGAACCATCCGTGGATCGAGATTCCGCTCGAACTCGCCTTCGCGTTCGGCGGGCTATGGTTCTTCGTCAGCCGGACGCGCGCGACCGGTGCGATGGGCAAATGGTCGCCCTGGGCGCTGGCGATCGGCATGGCGGCATTGCAGGCGATCAACTGGACGACTCCGCAACCGACCGAGGCCGGGCCCGCCCCCGCCTCCACCGGCTGGCTGGGATTGTTCGCTTATGGCGTCCTCGCGGTGCTCGCCTGGTGGGTGGCGCGGACGCGGCGTTTGGCGTAGCCCCTCCCCAAATCGGGGAGAACCGGATGTCGTTGGTCGCAGAGCTCAAGGGATTGCAGCGCAAGCAGGTCCATTCGATCTGGGCGAGCTATCTTGGCTGGACGCTCGATGCGTTCGATTTCTTCCTGCTCGTGTTCATGCTGTCGGCGATCGCCAAGGAATATGGCACCGACATCAAGACGGTGTCGGAAGCGACCTTCCTGACGCTCGCCGCGCGGCCGTTCGGCGCGTTCGTCTTCGGCTGGATGGCCGACCGATTCGGGCGGCGGCCGATCATGATGATCGTGATCCTGCTGTTCTCGCTCTTCTCGTTCGCCTCGGCCTTCGCCTGGTCGCTGACCAGTCTGTTCGTGATCCGCACCCTGTTCGGCTTCTGCATGGGCGGCGAATGGGGAATCGGCGCCAGCCTGGTGATGGAATCGATCCCGATCAAGCTGCGCGGTCCCGTCTCCGGGCTGCTGCAGTCAGGCTATCCGACCGGCTATTTCCTCGCGAGCCTGGTCTATTTCCTGTTGTTCGACGCGATCGGCTGGCGCGGGCTGTTCATGGTCGGGATCGCGCCGGCGATCCTGGTCTTCCTGATCCGCATGCATGTCGACGAAAGTCCGGCGTTCGAGAAACGCCGCCACGAACGGCCGGCAAATCCGATCGGCGAGTTGGTGCGGAACTGGAAGATCGCGCTCTACCTCGTCATCCTGATGACCGCGTTCAACTTCTTCAGCCACGGCACACAGGACCTGTATCCGACGTTCCTCAAGGAACAGCATCACTTCGACACCAAGACGATCGGGCTGCTCGCGATGATCGGCAATGTCGGTGCGATCGTGGGCGGAATCTCCTTCGGTATCTGGTCCGAACATATCGGACGCAAGCGCGCGATCATCATCGCCAGCCTGCTCGCCATCCCGATCATTCCGTTATGGGCGTTCGCCAGCACGCCGGTCATGCTCGGCCTGGGCGCTTTCCTGATCCAGGTCGCGGTCCAGGGCGCCTGGGGCATCGTACCGGTGCATCTCAACGAATTGTCGCCCGCATTGGTGCGCGGCATGTTCCCGGGCTTCGCCTATCAGCTGGGCAATCTGATCGCGTCGCGGAACGGCCCGATCCAGGCATCCATCGCGGAGAGCCATGGCGGCAATTTTGGCCTCGCCATGGCGATCGTGGCGGGCATTACCGTTGTCGTCCTGGTCGTATGGACGGCGATCGGACCCGAGCGCACCGATGTCGATTTCCTGACGGAGAAGACCAATTGAAGGCAACGATCTGGCATAATCCGCGCTGCTCGAAATCGCGCGAGACGCTGGCGATCCTGCAAGCGACACCTGGCGTCGAGGTCGAGGTGATCGACTATCTCAAGCATCCGCCGTCGCGCGACGAACTGGCGGCGCTTTATGCCGCGGCAGGCATGACCCCCGTGGAGGGCCTGCGCAAGGGCGAGGACGGGGCAAAGGCGCTCAAGGGCGCCGAGGACGACGCCATCCTCGACGCGATGGCGGCGGATCCCATCCTGATCGAGCGCCCGCTGGTCGAGACGCCGAAAGGGGTACGGTTGGGCCGGCCGCCGGAAAAGGTGCGCGAGATCCTCTGACTGCGCTCGAAGCCCGCATCCTGCCAGGGTGCGGCCTTTCCCGTTCTCGAGCCCTCTCCCGCACGCGGGAGAGCGTTGGGTGAGGGTCTTCTTTCTTCTTTCAAGCGTGTGTCGAGACAGAAGAAAGAAGACCCTCACCCTCCCACCGCTACGCGCCGGGCCCCTCCCGCATCAGGTAAACAGCGCCCCGCGCTGTTTAGGTCATGCCGGGGGCATGACCGACCTGATGCGCCCGCACACGGGAGAGGGGACACTTGGCTGGTTTAGGTGGCCCGGACTGCAGCCCGGGCCCGATGTCTCATTGGTTCGTGGCGGTCGTGACCGTGGTCTTGGTCTTGACCGTGGCCGGCGCCGCCTTGCGGACGACGTGGCGTCGCGTCACCACGCGTTTGCGCGGGACCGTCTTGGTGACGACCTTCGCCGGCGCGGCGGGAGCGACCGTCTCGGTCGTTACCGTCGTGCTGGTCGGCGCGGGCGCCGGGGGTGGCGGCGGCGCCGCGATCACGACCGGAGCCGGCGGCGGGGCGTTGCGCGCGGCGTCGGCGGCGGCTTCCGCCGCGGCCGCCCGGGCATTGGCATCGGCCGCCGATCGCGCGGCGTCCGCGGCAGCGGCGTCGGCCGCCTGCTTGTCGTCGCGGGCACGAGCGAGCTTGGCGCGCTGCGCCTCGCCCAGCGCCTGGTCGGCCAGCATCGAAGCGTGATTGGCGTCGGCGATCGCCTGTTCCTTATGATCGCCCGCCAGATCCTCCTGCGCGGTACGAAGCGCGGCCTGCGCCTGGGCCAGCAACCGGGGCACTTCGCCCGCGGCACCGACCTTGCTCGCCGCATCGACTTTGGCCTGAGCGGCGGCGACAGCTTCGCGCGCCCGATCCTTTTTCCCCTGCCCCAACGCCGGTGACGCGGCGACAAGTGCGACCCCCGATACGCACGCCAGAATGGTTGGGAAACGCATGTTACTCTCCTGTCCTTTGGAACCGCCGCACAACGATCGTTACGGCGAAGCGGTTCCGAAACGGTCTGGACGGGTGACGGATGCGAGCGAGGCCGCTAAGGGCGTGCGGCATGACCGGAATCACGCCCGAAATCGTCGCCGAACACGGCCTGTCGCCCGAGGAATATGAGCGCGTCCTGCACGCCATGGAACGTGAGCCCAACCTCACCGAATTGGGTATCTTTTCGGTGATGTGGTCCGAACATTGTTCGTACAAATCGTCGCGTATCCATCTGAAAAAGCTGCCGACCAAGGCGCCCTGGGTGATCCAGGGCCCGGGCGAGAATGCCGGCGTGATCGATATCGGCGACGGCCAGGCGGCGATCTTCAAGATGGAGAGCCACAACCATCCGTCGTACATCGAGCCTTATCAAGGCGCGGCGACGGGAGTCGGCGGCATCCTGCGCGACGTCTTCACGATGGGCGCGCGGCCGGTCGCGAACCTGAACGCCTTGCGCTTCGGACGCCCCGATCATCCCAAGATGCGCCACCTGATCGCCGGCGTGGTTCACGGCATCGGCGGCTACGGCAATTGCGTCGGCGTGCCGACCGTCGGCGGCGAGGTCAATTTCCACACCGCCTATGACGGCAACATCCTGGTCAATGCGATGACCGTGGGCGTCGCGGAAACCGCCAAGATCTTCTATTCGGCGGCATCGGGCATCGGCAATCCGATCGTCTATGTCGGCTCCAAGACCGGGCGCGACGGCATCCACGGCGCCACCATGGCGTCAGCCGATTTCTCGGAGGATTCGGAGGAAAAGCGCCCGACCGTGCAGGTCGGCGATCCCTTCACCGAGAAATTGCTGATCGAGGCATGCCTGGAATTGATGGCGTCCGACGCGATCGTCGCGATCCAGGATATGGGCGCGGCGGGCTTGACCTCGTCATCGGTCGAGATGGCGTCAAAGGGCGGGGTTGGGATCGAGCTCGACATGAACGCGGTGCCGTGTCGCGAGACGGGCATGACCCCCTATGAAATGATGCTGTCGGAAAGCCAGGAGCGCATGCTCATGGTGCTGAAGCCCGGCCGAGAGGCGGAAGCGGAAGCGATCTTCCGCAAATGGGAACTCGACTTCGCGGTCATCGGAACCGTGACAGATACCGGCCGCATGGTATTGAAATTCAACGGGGAAACGGTGTGCGATATCCCCCTCGGCCCGCTCGCCGACGAGGCCCCGGCCTATGACCGGCCGTTCGTGCGCACGCCCCCGCCGGCGGAGCTGACGGACGAACCCGAATGCACCGACCTGACCGGCGACCTGCTCAAGCTGATGGCATCGCCCGACATCGCCAGCCGCCGCTGGATCTGGGAGCAATATGACCACATGGTCGGCGCCGACACCGTTCAGCGCCCGGGCGGCGACGCCGCGGTGGTCCGCGTCCATGGCACCCAAAAAGGCCTGGCGATCACCACCGATTGCACCCCGCGCTACTGCCTGGCCGACCCGTTCGAAGGTGGAAAGCAAGCGATTGCTGAGACTTATCGCAATATCTGCGCAGTTGGTGCGAAGCCGCTCGCGACGACCGACTGCATGAATTTCGGCAACCCGCAGCGGCCCGAGATCATGGGCCAGTTCGTCGGCGCGATCGAAGGCATGGCCGAGGCCTGCGCCGCGCTCGACTTCCCGATCGTGAGCGGCAACGTGTCGCTCTATAACGAAACCAAGAATGACGACGGCACCGGGTCGGCGATCCTGCCGACGCCGGCGATCGGCGGGGTCGGGCTGCTGCAGGATTACACCAAGAGTGCGACGATCGCGTTCAAGCATACCGGCGACGCGATCCTGGCGGTCGGCGAGCGCGGCGGCCATCTCGGCCAGTCGATCTGGCTGCGCGAGGTCCATGGCCGGGAGGACGGCCCCCCGCCCCCGGTTGACCTCAAGGCAGAGCGGCGTACCGGCGAGTTCATCCGCTCGGCAATCGAACGCGGCCTGATCAGCGCGTGCCATGACGTCTCCGATGGCGGCATGGCGGTGACGCTGGCCGAGATGGCGCTGGCCAGCGGGATCGGCGCGATGATCAACGAGGCGCAGCCGTTCGGCGTGGCGGGATCGTTCTTCGGCGAGGATCAGGGCCTCTATCTGGTCACCGTACCCGACGAGGGACTGGCTGAATTCCTCGCCGATGCCGCCGCCGCCGACGTCCCCGCCGATCCGATCGGACGGACGATCAAGGACCGGCTGATCTTCGAACTCGACGAAGGCGATTGGTGCGTTTCCATCGCCGATCTGCGCGCGGCGCATGAAGGCTTTTTCCCCGAACTGATGGGCGACACGATCGCTTGATCGGAGGATCTCCTCCCCATCCGGTTTGCGCGCAAGCGGGAGGGGAATGGATGGGGCTGTTGTAGAACAGCGGGTTGGTGATAGCGTCGGCGCCATGGCATCGCCCGACGCTTCGTCTTCGCACCCGCATGCGGGCTCCGCGGGCTATTCGGGGACGCCGCTGGCGAAGAAATTATCGCTCGCGCCGGGTATGCGCGCCTGGTTCCACGCCATGCCGGACGGCGTGCGGGCGGAGATCGATCCCGTTGCGATCGGCGTGGTCGAACTCGATGCGCCGGTTACGGGGCTCGAAGCCGCACATATATTCGTGACCGACCGCGCCGAGCTGGAGCGGCTGACCTTGAAACTGCGGACCATGATCGCTCCGGCCGGACAGATCTGGGTGTCATGGCCGAAAAAGGCGTCCAGGGTGCCGACCGACGTCACCGAGGATGTGATCCGCGCGGTGGCGCTGCCGACCGGGCTCGTCGACGTGAAAGTGTGCGCGGTCGACGCGATCTGGTCGGGACTCAAACTGGTGATACGCCGCGAATTGCGGTGAAGGGGGAGCGGGATGATGGGGACCGGCCGTAAAATCCTGGTGGCGACCCTGGTCGCGGGCACGCTCGATATCCTGTCGGCATGCGTCTACACGCTGATCGCCGGACGAGCGCCGATAACCATGCTCAAGGGCTTGGCGAGCGCGGTCCTGGGCAATGGGGCGGTTACGGGCGGGGCCGGCGTGGCTTTGGTCGGGCTGCTGCTGCATTTCGCGATCATGGCGGTGATGGCGGCATTCTTCGTGACCGCGGCGAACCGGCTGCCGGTACTCAAGGCGCGCTGGCTGCTCGCGGGCATTGCATATGGCATCGGCCTATGGGCAGTGATGAACCTGGTCGTCCTGCCGCTGCGCTTCGGCTGGCATCCGTTCACGCCGCTCGGCCTGGCCGAGCAATTCTTTAGCCATATCGTTCTGGTCGGCATCCCGATCTCCTGGTTCGCGCGACGGTGACCGACCTGCCGGCGAGCGATGGCGCGGCCGCGCCGCAGCGGCTGCGCACGCTCGACGCGGTGCGCGGGGTCGCGGTGCTGGGCATCTTGCTGCTCAACATCATCGACTTCGCGATGCCGGGCTATGCCGAGATCGACCCCAGCTTCTACGGCGGATCGACCGGCGCGAACTGGTGGGAATGGGCGATCGCCTATGCGATCGGCGACGGCAAGTTTCGCGGGCTGTTCACGATGATGTTCGGCGCATCGACCCTGCTGATCGCCGATCGCGCGTTGTCGAGCGGCCAGCAGCCGGCCAAGGTCCATTATGCGCGGATGGCGACCCTGTTCGTGTTCGGCATGGTCCATGCCTATCTGATCTGGGCAGGCGACATCCTGGTGCTCTACGCGCTGACGGGGATGATCGCGTTCATCGGCTGGCGCGCGCCGCCGCGGATGCTGGCGACGATCGGCCTGTTGCTGCTGGCGTTCAAATTTGCCGACGGGATGCTCGCTTATCAGCATATCGAGGCGGCCCGGGTCGCGTCCACGCAACCCGGCGCCGATCCGCAGATGGTCGCCGACTGGCGTTCGTTCGTGCAACAGGCCGACCCGCATCGCGACGGGATCGCGCGGGAACTGGCCGGCTATCGCGACAACTATGCCGACGCGCTGGCCGTCCGGGCGCGGACAGCGATCTTTTTCCAGACGGTGATCAACCGCATCGCGTTCGTCGACACGCTGGCGCTGATGCTGATCGGCATGGCGCTGTTCCGCTGGGGATTCTTTTCCGGAACCTGGTCGCGGCGCGCTTATTGGCTGACCGCCGCCGCTGTGCCGCTGGCCTGGGCGGGCTATATTCCGCTCATCGACTGGCTAAGCGCCACCCACTGGTCGCCGCTGACGATGATCGCGACCGAGGCGATCCAGCTCACGCTGCTGCGGCCGTGGCTCAGCCTAGGCTATGCCGCCCTGGTGATCCTGTTCGTGCAATCGGGGCGCCTGCCCGGGCTGGCGGATCGGTTCGCCGCCACGGGACGGATGGCCTTTTCCAATTATCTCGGCACCTCGATCGTCTGCACGTTGATCTTCAACGGCTATGGCCTGGGCTGGTATGGCTATCTGCAGCGTTGGCAGTGCTTGATCGTCGTCGCCGGGATGTGGCTGTTGATGCTCGCGTGGTCGAAACCCTGGCTCGATCGATTCGCTTATGGTCCGTTCGAATGGCTGTGGCGGAGCGCCGCGCGCGGCCAATGGCAGCCGTTCCTACGCGCGAGGCAAGTTGCAAACGTGTCGCAATAGTATTGCGAATCGCTCTCACTATCGCTAACTCGCTGGCAACGAGCGCGAGGGATGATCGGTCTCATGATGGTGTGCGTGTGCAATGCGATCCGCGAACGCGAGGTGCGCGAGGCCGCCCGCAACGGATCGATGACCGCATGTCAGGCCTATCGCTCGCTCGGGCGGCAGCCCAAATGCGGCCAGTGCGTGCCCTTCGCCCGCTCCATTATCGATGAAGAGCGCGCTGCCGCATAATATCTGCAGCAACCAGAACTGCGGAAATCAGCCGTTTTTGGGGACTATGTCCGGCGACCTCACCGGTTTATGGTCATGCCCGACAAACAGCCAAGGGGCAGCAAGATGAAGGGCGATCCGCAGGTCATCGATTTCCTGAATAGCGCGCTCAAGAACGAACTGACCGCGATCAACCAATATTGGCTGCACTACCGTCTGCTCGACCATTGGGGCGTGCAGAAGCTGGCCGAGTTCGAGCGCCACGAATCGATCGACGAAATGAAGCATGCCGACTGGCTGGCGGAGCGCATCCTGTTCCTCGACGGCTTGCCCAATTTTCAGCTGCTCGGGCGGCTACGCATCGGCGAGACGGTCGAAGAGGTGTTGAAGTCGGATCTCGAACTCGAGATGGAAGCGCTGCCGCTGCTGCGCGACGCGATCGAACATTGTGAGAAAGTGCGCGACTATGTCAGCCGCGACTTGTTCCGCCGCATCCTCGACAGCGAGGAGGAACATGTCGACACGCTCGAGCGCCAGTTCGACATGATCGAGCGCATGGGGCTGGAGAATTACATCCAGCTCAACGCGAAATCAGCGGAAGACAGCGAGGGCTGAACGCTACCGATAGCCGAGCTTAGGCCAAGAACCTGGATAAGCCGTTGTTCTTGAAGTGATCCATCTGCAACCTCGGCATTCCCGCGCAAGCGGGAACCCATCTCCGGCGCTTGCCGCCATAACTGCCGGTGCGATGGTGGAGAGGACACGAGATGGGTCCCCGCTTGCGCGGGGATGACGACGGGAAGATACGTCCTATACCGCGCGGCGGCCGAAGGCGGCCGGGCGGCGTTCGACCAAGGGGTTGGCCTCGCGCTCGAGCATCGCGAGGGTCGCTTCGAACGTCGGGCGCAGCTTGACGACATGTTCCAGCGCCTGGTCGGGCGCGTCGCGCGTTTCCACGCACTGGCGCCCGATGACTTCGATCGCCTCGGCGATGGCGGCGAGTTGCTCCGCGCCGAACTGACGCGACTCGCCCTTCAGCGTGTGCGCCGGCAGCACGATCGCGGCGGCATTGCCCGCGCGCATCGCGTCCTCGATCGCGGCGACGGACTTGACGCCATCTTCCTTGAAATAGCCGAGAATACGGACGAACCCCGCCCCAAGCTCGCTACGGGCGGCCTGAAACGCGCTCCAGTCCACCAATTGCCCGCTGTCGATCGTCACCACATCCTCCACCGGTATCGGCACCCCGCCGCTGATCCGATGTGTCCGCTGTACCCTGCCTAAGTAAACGAGCGGTTGATGGCGTTGTCCGCCGCGGGTGGGTAAGATCTTGCTACCGTACGGCTTTCGCGCAAATCGAGTTCATTCCCGATCAAATGGATTTTTCGGCGCGCGGAACGTCAGCCGAACCGGGACAGCGCCGAAACCGAGATCGCGCCGCATCGAATTGACGAGATAGCGTTCATAGCTCGCCGGAAGCTGATCGACCCGAGTGCCGAAAATGACGAAGCTGGGCGGGCGCGTCTTGATCTGGGTGACATAGCGCATCTTGATCCGCTTGCCCCCCGGCGCGGGCGGCGGATTGGCCTCGATCGCGCGTTCGAACCAGCGGTTGAGCTCGCCGGTGGAGACGCGCTTCGACCAGGCCTCGCGCGTTTCGAATGCAGCACCCAGCAGCTGGTCGATACCCTTGCCGGTCGCCGCCGAGACGGTGATGACGATGACGCCCTTCACCTGGCTCAAACCGTCCTCGAGCGCCTTCTTGACGCCATTGAACAGCGACGAGGCGTTCTCGGCGATATCCCATTTGTTGAGCGCGATGATCAGCGCACGGCCTTCCTGCAGCACACGGTCGGCGATCCTGAGGTCCTGCGCTTCCAGCCCCAGGGTGGCATCCAGCAACAGCACGACGACTTCGGCGAAATCGACCGCGCGCAACGCATCGGCGACCGACAGTTTCTCGAGCTTGTCCTGCACCTTGGCGCGCTTGCGCATGCCGGCGGTGTCGATCAGCCGCACCGCGCGCGGGCCGTTCTTCGGATCGTGCCACGTCCAGTCGATCGCGATCGAATCGCGCGTGATCCCCGCTTCCGGGCCGGTAATCAGGCGATCCTCGCCCAGCATGCGGTTGATCAGGGTCGACTTGCCGGCATTGGGACGGCCGACGATCGCCAGTTTGAGCGGCGCGTTGGGGCTTTCGTCTTCCTCTTGCTCCAACTCTTCGGGCTCGGGAACGAACGGGACGAGCGCCTCGAACAGATCGGCGATCCCTTCGCCATGCTCGGCCGACAGCTGGACCGGATCGCCAAAGCCGAGCGCGAGCGATTCGAGCACGCCGGCCTCTCCCGCGCGCCCTTCCGCCTTGTTGGCGACCAGGATGACCGGGGTGGTCGAGCCGCGCAGCCAGCGCGCGATTTCCTCGTCGAGCGGCACGATCCCGGCGCGGGCATCGATCAGGAATAAGGCGACATCGGCCTGTGCCACCGCCGCCTCTGTCTGTTGCCGCATCCGGCCGGGCAAGGTCGCGGCGTCGAGATCCTCGTAACCCGCGGTGTCGATGACGCGGAATTCCAGCCCGAGCAGGCTCGCGTCACCCTCGCGCCGGTCGCGCGTGACGCCGGGCTGGTCATCGACCAGGGCAAGCTTCTTGCCGACGAGCCGGTTGAACAGCGTCGACTTGCCGACATTGGGACGGCCGATAATGGCGACGGTGGGTAGAGACATGCTGGCGCTGTAGGGCGTGTGCACGCAAGCGGCAACGCCTTCAGGTGGACGGCCAAAGCAATCGGATGAAGCGGAATAGCAATATCCTAGCCCCTCCCCTTCAGGGGAGGGGTTGGGGGTGGGGAAGCGCCGCAAGCTAATCGCCCGTGGCTAGCCCCCACCCCAACCCCTCCCCTGAAGGGGAGGGGCTTAAGTACAGCGCTGCTCCACAATTGCATGTAAGAGCGGCTCGCGGCCCCAATCCTATCCCGCAAGCGGGAGGGAGAAGCCCCCCGACTCTTACCGATAAGCAGAAATGCGTCCGCGGCCGTCGAGCACGTACAGCGTGTTGTTGGCGACGACCGGACCCAGGCTGAAACCGTCCTTGCCGGGGATCGTCTGGCCGACGGTGCCGTCACTCGGCGAAGCGAACACCATGTCGCCCAGCGAATTGACCAGCACCAGGCGGTTCCCCGCCAGGACCGGACCGTACCACGTCAGCGGATTCTTCTTCTTTTTCTTCTTCT
The DNA here is from genome assembly GCF_024508665.1 of Sphingomonas sp. Lineage (GTDB taxonomy): Bacteria > Pseudomonadota > Alphaproteobacteria > Sphingomonadales > Sphingomonadaceae > Sphingomonas. The sequence goes on along the minus strand of NZ_JANINP010000007.1, from coordinate 827,039 downwards.
CGACCTGGAAGGCGCGCAACTGGCTGATCCAGCGGATCTTTCCGGTCGAGCGCTGCAAGCAATAGAGCTTGCTTTCGTCGGTCACCACGAACAGCCATTCGCCCGCCAGCCAAGGCGTCGAAATACCGGCGAAATTCTGTTCCCACAGGCGCTGGCCGGTGGCGAGATTGGCGGCGATCAGGCGACCGCCCTGCCCCAGAGCATAGACATTGGTGTCGTCGATCACCGGATCGGCATCGATATCGGCAAGGCTGGACACCGAGGTCGAAATGCTGGTGCGCGACAAGGCGTCGCCCCAGATCGCGCGGCCATTCTCGACGCGATAGGCGTTGAGTTCGCCCGACGAGAAGCCGGCGACGACCGTCTGGTGGGCCACTGCCGGCGCCGCGACGCCGAACACGCCCTGCGTCTCGAGGCTGCCCGAGGCCGACCAGACCTGCTGTCCGTTGGCGGTCGACAATGCGTAAAGCTGATTGTCCTGGCTCAGCGTGTAGAGCTGATCACCGACGACGGTCGGCGATCCGCGGAGCGGTGGTCCCGGCTTGGCGCGCCAGATTTCGGAACCGGTCTTGGCATCGAACGCGACGATGTCGCCCAGACCGTCGGTCGCGTAGACGCGACCACCATCATAGGTCGCGCCGCCGCCGAAGCGCGCGGCCTTGCTCTTCTCCGCCTTGGCGATCGGCACGGTCCACAGCGACGCGCCCGAATTGGCATCGAACGCATGGAGGGCGCCATCGACGTCGACCGCGTAGAGCTTGCCGTCGCCGATCACCGGCGCCGCCGCCAGCCGTTGACGGTTCGACCCGGCAGGGATCGATACCGTCCATATACGCGAAACGTTCGCGCCCAGCGCCAGATGGCCCATCGACTTTTCGGGATTGCCGCCGGGCTGCGCCCATTCGGCGTTGGCGACCGGCGCCGGCAACAGAACGTCGAGCCCCGAAATCGCCGGATCGACCTTGGCATCGCTTTCCGAAACCAGGATCGGCACGCGGTCGCCCAGCACCGGAGTCTTCTTGCCGCCGCCCTTAAACGCGCCGCACGCGCCGAGCGCGGTCAGCGCCACCAGCGCAATCGGCATCCTCCACTTGGTCGTCATGCTATCTACTTGCCCTTCTGAACGTTCGTGCCTGGATCCAGAGCCTGGGTCGCCTGAACCGCGCGTTGACGGATGCTGTCCGGAACCTTGTCGCTCTCGGCAATCAGCTTGAACATCGCGCGCGCTTCCGCCGTGCGGTTGAGTTTGAGGTCGGCCGCCGCGATCATCTCGCCGGCGCTGCCGAGCCAGGCCGAGTCCGAGGTGGCGAGCGGCTTCAGCCGGTCGATCACCACCTGCGGCGCGAGTCCGTCGAATTCGGTCTGGGTCTGGCGGATCGTGGCGAGGTCGCGGATCGGCTGTCCGACGCTGCTGTCGCCGGCGACTTCGCCGTATTTCGCCGCGGCTTCCTTGGTCTTGCCGGCCGCGAGCAGGTCATTGCCCTGCAGCATCTTGGCGAGCGCGCGATAGCCGGGCGCGCTGTCGCCCGCGAGCTTGTCGATCGGCGCCTTGGCCGCCTGGGTATTGCCGCTAGCGATCGAATCATAGGCCTGTTGCAGCTCGATTGCTTTTTTCTCGGCGGCGCCGTGGCTCCATGCCCGCCAACCGAGCACGGCGGCGAAGATCGCCAGCGCCGCCACGATCAGGCCGACGATCACGCGACCATAATTCTTCCATACGCCCACGATCTGATCGCGGCGGAGTTCCTCATCGACCTCGCGCAGGAAAGCTTCATCGGTGTTCGGCGTCACAGCCAAGGGGTAGGCTCCAATTGGGGGCAAAAATAAGTCGGCGGACCTTAGGGACCGGCTTCGGCTCTCGCAATGGCCGTAATGGGCCACCGCCCTTAGCGGCGCGCCATTCAAAAGCAACGCGCCTTAGGTCTTTGGGAGGTAGGTCTGCTCCACTCCCGGAAATGTTCGATTGCGCACCTCTTCGGCATAGCGGGTGACCGCATCGGTGATGCGGCCGGCCATGTCGTCGAACTTCTTCACGAAACGCGGGGTGCGTTCGAACAGGCCGAGCATGTCCTCGGCGACCAGCACCTGGCCATCGCAGGCCGCCGAGGCGCCGATCCCGATCACCGGAATGTCGGTGGTTTCGGTAAGCGAGCGCGCGATCGGCTCGACCACGCCTTCCACCACCACCGAGAAGGCGCCGGCCTGGGCGACCGCCTGGGCGTCGCCCTTGATCTTGGCCTCTTCCTCCTGGCTGCGTCCGCGCGCGCCATAGCCGCCGAGCGCGTTGATCGCCTGGGGCGTCAGGCCGATATGCGCCATCACCGGAATGCCGCGCTCGGTCAGGAAGCGAATGGTCGGCGCCATCGCCGCGCCGCCCTCCATCTTGATCGCGGCGCAGCCGGTTTCGGCCAAGACGCGGCTCGCATTCATGAAGGCCTGTTCGGGCGAGGCTTCGTAGCTGCCGAACGGCATGTCGACGACGACGACGGCATGATAGCTGCCGCGCACCACCGCGGCGCCATGCGCGCACATCATGTCGAGCGTGACCGGCAAGGTCGAGGGCAAGCCATAGACGACCTGCCCGAGCGAATCGCCGACCAGCAATATGTCGCAATGCGGGTCCAGCAATTGCGCCATGCGGACCGTGTACGCAGTCAGCATGACCAGCGGTTCCTGCGTCTTTCCCTCGAACTTGCGGCGCTGGATGGCGGGCACGGTCAGCCGCTTCATCGGCGCCGGCGTCGGGTTGGCGCGGCTGGTCGAGGTGTCGATCGTGAAGGTCGTGGACATGGCGCGCTCCCTAGCCCTTCCCCGCGCCCGCTGCCAGCGCGGAGAGATGCGATTGTTCTCTCCTCTTGACTCAATGTTAGTTTTACCTAACATGATGGCTATCGAGTCGAACATGAGGTCAGCAATGTCGTTCAGAGAGAAGATCGCCTGGCTGTCGCTGATCGCGATGGTCGTCGCCTATGGCGTCTATTTCACCTTGGTATCCCCGGCCTTTCTGCCGGCCGGGGCATCGACGGGGTATTTCCTGGCGCTGCTCGGCGGCATCCTGGTCGTCCAAGCGGTGTTGGTGGCGATCGCCAGCATCGTGCTGGCGATCCAGACCGGCCGCGACGCCAATGCGCCGGCCGACGAACGCGAGCGGGCGATCGCCCGGCGCGGGGCCGCGATCGCCTATTTCGTGCTGATGGTCGGGATCATCGTGGTGGGCTGCGTGATGCCGTTCAGCGCCGGCGGCTGGCACATCGTCAACGCCGCCCTGCTCGCGCTCGTCGCGTCGGAAATCGTGCGGTACGGCGTGATCGTCATGAGCTATCGGAGGGGCTGGCATGGTTAGGGCCAAGCCGCTTCCCGGCCGCGTGGTCAACCAGATCCGCCTGCTGCGCTTCATGGCGAACGAGATGACCCAGGCCGAGCTTGGCGAGCGGATCGGCATGACCCGCCAGACCGTGGCGGCGATCGAGGCGGGCAAATATTCGCCCACGCTCGAGGCCGCGTTCCGCATCGCCCAGGTATTCGGCAAGCCGCTGGACGAGGTGTTCCAGTGGGAGGGGTGAGGATTACCTGGATAGTAAAATTATGACGCGGTCTGCCGACACGCGCTTCATAGGTCAGCGTCGGCTCAATACCGACCGATCCCGGCGCCCTTATGGCTAGGTCCCGCCTTTCACGGAGAATTCGTATCCCTCGCCCGGCACCCCAATAATTAGCTCATCCCTGCTCGGCGCGTATGAAACCGCATTTTTACTCGCGTGCTCAGGCAGCGTGGAATGGGGGTCGATCAATTCGCCGATAGTGAAATTGCTAACGCCGACGAGACCGATGCGCGATGTGTAGCGCACCTCGGCCCGATTTGGCCCGCGCCACAACCATCGATACTCACGCCAACTTCCGCCGGACTTCAAATGATGCTCGATAAGTTGATGATATTGGATGCATTCCACTTCTCGTAACGCGTCATCGAACGTGCACAACCGCCTTCCGTCCTTGATCCAGCTGCCGCCCGGTTGGGCGTCGACCCGGCTAGCAGGCGCCACGGCACTGCTCCCCATTAAAAGGATCGGGATAAAATAGGAGATGCGCATCACTCTAACGTCCGATCCAGCCCTTCTTCGCCGCCATGCCCGAAAACCAGATCGCGAACAGGCCGACCACGGCGATGAACACCGGGAACGGCACGACCTTGGCGGCGCCTTCATGCGCGATCAGGTCGGTCATCGCGAACGTGTAGCCGAACTGCACGATCACCGCGATCAGCGAGATCCAGAACAGGATGATCGCGCGGCGCTCGCGCAGCAGCAAGGCGAGGCCGCCGAGCAATCCGCCGAACGTGGCGACGGCGTAGACGTAATTGTACCAGGCCGGAAGCGACTGATAGAGCGCCTGATGATAGGGATCCTGCTCCCACATCGCCGAGGCGGCGCCGAGCCGGAACTGCTCGACGCAGAAATAACAGCCGATCGCGTTCCATAGCACCAACAGGATCGCGACGATCCAGAACCAGACCGGCGGCTTGATATTATCAGCCATCATCCCCTCCCCGTTCAGACGGGGAATAGACTGCGCCTCGTTGCGGTGGCTGACAAGTCCAAGCGATGCCGGCCTAAGCGATGCCGGCCGCCTGCCAGGCATCGGGCTTGAACCCCGCTACCAGCACGCCGTCGCCTTCGACGATCGGGCGCTTGATCATCGACGGCTGGGAAAGCATCAGCGCGATCGCTTTCTCCCGGTCGAGATCGGCCTTGTCGCCGTCCGAGAGCTTGCGGAACGTCGTGCCTGCGCGGTTGAGCACCGTTTCCCAGCCCAACGCATCGGTCCAGCGGCCGAGCGACGCCGCGTCGATCCCGGCCTTCTTGTAATCGTGAAAGGCGTAGGCGACGCCATGACTATCGAGCCAGGCGCGCGCCTTTTTGACGGTGTCGCAATTGGGGATGCCGTAAAGGGTAAGCATGGCCGCGCCCTTAGGCCGGGCTCCCTGATCAGGCAATCGGGCAAGCCCGGCCGGCACGATATAGCGCCGAAATCCGGTCTCGCCGATCGATCGTGGGCCGATACCCGTCAGCGCACGCGCGTGAAGTCGGCGGTCCAGTTGGTTTCCCAGGTCGCTCCGCCGTCGCGCGAAAAGGCCTGTTCCCAGCGTTCGCGATCGGGCGGTTGCTTGGTGCGGATGAAGCGGGCCTTGACCGGGATGCCGTCGTCGGTGTCGTCGCCATAGAACAGGCCGACATTGCCCCGATATCCGCCGATCACCGGCGTCCCCATCACGCCGTCGCGGCTGTTGATCCAATAGATGAACCATTGCCGCCGCTCGCGTTGGAAGGTGCGGACGGTCAGCCCGGCCCAGCCCTTGGTCGGGAAATCGGTCTGATCGGCGCTGACCAGCCCATCGAGATATTGGGTGTAGGTGGTGGTGCTGGGGAACTCGTCCCACGCCTTGCTGCCGACCCAGCGCTGCTTCAGCCGCCGCTGCACCGCGGTCCAGCGGCCGACATGATAATCGAAATCATGGATGTCGCCGGTCGGGCCATCCGCCGCCGCCGGCGCGGCGATCGCTCGCCCCGCCAGGCCCAGCCCGCCGGCCAGGAGCGCTCCCGTCAGCAGGTCGCGCCGTGCCGGTCGTATCAGCTTCGTCATCGCTCTCTCCCTCGCCTTCGGGAAAAGGAGCTTTCCCGCCTGGCGCAGCCTGCTAACCTCGGCGGGACAGCGACTTGCCAGCGGATATTCGCGACTGGGCGAACGGGTACGGGAGTGGGCATGGCGGACGATGCGCGGCGCGATATCGGGCATTGGGAGGCCGGGATCGGCTCGGCCGGCGGCTGGCTGCGGCTTCTCGCTTTCGGCGCGGTCGCGGGTGGCGTGGTCGGTTTTCTCGGCTATCTCGGCGGCGATCTGCTGATCTGCCTGTTCAACTGGACCGGGATGATGGTGATCGGCGCCGGGCTGGCCGGACTGATCGTACCGCCGGCGGTCCGAATGCTGCGCGCCCGCGATGTTCCCATGCCGCTCGCCTTGGCGATCGCGATCCTCACCGCCGCGCTGCCGGTCAGCCTGGCGGCGGCGGGGTTCGGCCGCTGGGCATGGCCGGGCGAAGCGGGACGCATGTCGCTCATCGACTGGTATGTGAAGACGGCCTTGGTCGAGGCAATGGTCGTCGGGCTCTGGCTGGCGGCCGAATCGCGGCGGCGTCCCGCGGCCGCGCCGACGCAAGGCGCTCGGACCGAGGCACCGCCCCGGGACTTCGCCGATGGCGGCGTCATCTGCTTGCAGATGGAGGATCATTATGTCCGGGTGCACGGGCCCAGCGGCAGCCGGCTCGAACTGATGCCGATGGCCGAGGCGATCGCGCGCTATGGCAGCGTGGGGATCCGGACGCATCGCAGCTGGTGGGTGGCGGTGTCGGCGGTGCGAGCGATCGAGCGCGACGGGCGCAACATAAGGCTGCGGCTGGACGGCGGCCTGAGCGTTCCCGTCGCCCGCAATCGCGTCGCGGCGGTCCGCGCGGTGCCGGCGCTCGCGCGTCTGTTTCCGGACCCTAGGCCGGACGGCGCGCGATCCGCCACAGCGTGAAGAGTCCGATCCCCGCCCAGACGACGTTGAGCACCGCCGACGGGATGGCGCCGTTATAGCCGCTATTGACGACGAAACAGGCTGCCCCGACCAGGTTCATCCATTGGTAGAGCCGCGATTGCCCGCCGAGCCGCCCGGCGGACAGCAGGAGATAGGCGACCAGGATCAGCGCGGCGCCGGTCCAGCCGATCGTTTCGATGATGATGCGTTCCGCCGTCATGCGATCCGCCGATGACGCGGTTCGCCGCCGCCGTCCAGCCGTCACCGCAAAACGGACTTTAGCGGAGCGGATGCAACTCCATGGACGATGACGACGCCGCGCCAGGCCGAGAACGCGCCAGCAAGTAGAATGCGGCGACATGGGTGATCATCAGCAGCGGCACATAGAGAATCGGGATCACATAGGCGGCGCCCAGCTCCTCGGCATGCGCGGGGAGGTCGGCCTGGATCGCGTGGCCGTAAGCAAGCAACAGATCGACCAGGCCGACCAGGTTGAACGCGACCACGAGCAGCCAGAAAACGGGCCGGATCCGAATAGTTGCGAGCGCCGATATCGCGAGCAGTCCGGTGGCAAGATCGCCATAAGCGGCGGGTATGGCGAAATGCGCCGGCAGGCCGCCGCCCACCACGCCCGGGACGATGAAGGAGAGCCCGAAGAAGCGGAAGCTGTGCAAGGTCGCGATCGCGCGATGCGCCGCGACACGATCGATCGATTTGAGCCGGGGCAGGATATAGGCGCCGAAGCACAACAGCCAGGCCGCGTAACCGAGGACGAGATGCGTCTGGAAGATATGCGTCGTCGACATGGCGATCTCCGATCCTGAGTCGATTGCGGCGGGGCCGGTACCGCCGGCGGTTGAGGTCGCGATCGCATCTATGGTCGCTTTCCCCGGACGACTATCGGCGATAATCTCTATGAACCATGAAGCAGAACTTCACAGTCCGGCACGGTGCGCTGGATGGCGTCGAAACCTTCCTGAGCGTCGCCCGCCATCGCAGTTTTCGCCGCGCCGCCGCCGCGCTCGGCGTTACGCCATCCGCCGTCAGCCAGTCGGTACGATCGCTCGAGGCGCGGATCGGCGCAGCGCTGTTGATCCGGACCACGCGCAGCGTCGGGCTGACCGAAGCCGGCCAGCGCTTCCTCGATCGCGCGGGGCCCGCCTTTGACGAGCTCGTCGCCGCCAGCGAGGCGGCGCGAGATTTGGGCCAGCGCCCGGCCGGATTGTTGCGCCTGGCCGTGCCCCGCTCCGTCGTCCCGCTGATCCTCGAGCCGGTGATCGCCTCGTTCTGCGACGCCTATCCGGAGATAGAATTGGAGATCGCCGCGAGCGACGAGATGGTCGACATCGCCGCCGGCGGTTTCGATGCCGGCATCCGCCTCGGCGAACTCATTGCCGCCGACATGGTCGTGGTGCGGCTGACCCCGCCCTTCCCTTTCGTCGTCGTCGGCAGCCCCGATTATCTACGCCGCCATGGAGCGCCGGCGCGGATCGAGGAGCTTGGCGGCCATGCCTGCCTTCGCCTGCGCCGCTGGAGCGGAGCGATCGCGCCCTGGACGTTCGCGACCGGTAACGAGGTAATCGAAGCCATGGTGGCGGGGCCGCTGATCGCGCACGATTATCCTACCCTGCTCGGCGCCGCGATACAGGGCCTGGGGCTGGCGCAAGTCCCCGGCCCCATCGCCGAGGCAGCGATTGCGGACGGCCGGCTGCAAAGGCTGCTGACGCCGTTCGCGGTCATGACGCCCGGCGTCTTCCTCTATCATTCCGGCAAACGTCAGATGCTGCCCAAACTCCGCGCGTTCATCGACCATGTGAAGGCGCCCCGAGCAGGCGCCGCTCCGGGCGATCAGGCATCAATCCGGTAATGGATCGGCTTGAACGTGCCGCCGTTCGAATCCGGCGCCGAACAAGCGGTCAGGCCGATGATCAGGTCGATCTCCGCCAGGAACGTAATATGGTCGCCCGCTTTGCTCTTTGGCGGCAGCACTTTCAGCTTCCCCGTCCGCCCATCGACCGGCACGTTCATGAAGCAATTGAACGCGACCGGGATGCGATCGGGTCCGATACCATAAGGCGCCAGCGCCTCGGCCAGATTGCCGAAGCAGCCGCGATGCGGCGGCAGATCTGGGTAGAAATGGTGGAAGGTGTCGACCGAGCACGGGGTCAGCAGGAAATCGTGGCAGCCGACCGTATCCTCGACGATCGTCAGCAGGACGCGCGAGCGGTTGGAGTATAATTTGTGTCCGGTCGTCAGCGCGATCGTCTCGGCATAATCCAGCGTGCGGCCCGACGAAATCACCTCGTCCACGTCCTCGGCGTTGAACGCGAGCAGGTCCGCGACTTGCTCGCCCTTGGGATCGATCACCGTCAGCTGCGCGCCGCGCGGCAGCGGAAAAGCGGTGCCGCTGCGCTCGGGAATGACGATCTCGCCGCTCATTTCGCGTCGCCGCGATATTCGAACGGAGGCTCCCAATCCTCTTCCACCGCGCGGCCGGAATATTGCCGCGCCTCGCTGATTTCGCCGTGGCGCGCCAGCATGGGGTTGCGCGACCCGGCAAGATGATCGTCGCGGACCAGGATCTTCTCGCGCAGCCCCTCGTATTTGCCGGCCTCGCGCAGGCGCTCGAACTGGTCGTGGAGGTTGAAGACGAGCGTCGGCTGTTCGAAGCGTCGAGCCGGACGGCTGGCCTTGGGATGCAGGCCGACGATGAAGAATGCCTCGCCGCCGAAGCTCAGCGAGAAATGCGGGTTGCCCGGATCGGCGCTGACGCGCGGATCATAGGATTGACCACGCCAGACGTCCTTGTCGTGGAGCGATTGGACACGATCCCATAAGGCGCGTTCGAACGCTTCCTCGTCGAGATCGTCCGGCCCCTGGAACACGACGGCGAAGCTCTGGAACAGTGCCGGATCCTCGCGATACGCCTGTGCAAAGCGCAACAATCCCTCATGGATGCGCAGATCGTCCCAGGCGCTGTCGATATTGTCGCAGGCAAGGACCGTCAGGCGGCCCCGCGCCAGCGCCGATTTCGCGCCGACACAGGGAAATGAGGCCGCTTCGACATGGGCGAACAGTTTGCGCTCCAACGCATCCTGGGCGGTGTGAGTCCAATGAAACATGGAGGTTTTGCAAATCCTTTTGGAAATTAATAATCACGTGGTGGTCGGCGCGAAGAAACGCGCGACTGAGTGCGATGCAACTCGGGCAGCATCACATCACCTTCCAACGCCCCGCCACCGCAGATGTTTCGGGTCGTCTAACGTCGCTCAGTACGATTCCCGGCCCGGACTAGCTTCATAGTCCGGCATTGGTGTCGCGGTTCTTCAGGCGCCTGGACATTATCGCAACTGGCTGTCCTTGCTTCCGCGCCGGTTGATTCCGCCGAAGGCCGCCTGTTTGGCATCGCGTTCCGCCTGGCAGGCAATGCAGGTGCGAACGCCGGGAATTGCGGCGCGACGCTTGGCCGGAATCGGCTCGCCGCATCGCTCGCAATCCTCGGCGCTTTCGCCGCTCGGCAACAACGACCGGGCTCGCGAGACGGCGTCGCGAATGCTGTCCTCGATCTGGTCCTGGACCGCAGAATCGGGTGCCCAGCCATTAGCCATGGCTGCATTCCGCAGGGCGGCGGATCCAGGTGTCCATGATCGCCATGCCGTTCAATGGCTCGCCGTCTCGCCCTCGGCGCGCAATTCGAGATATTTGCGCGTGATGGCCGGCAGGCTCTCGTCGCAGAACCGCGCCATGGCGAGTTCTTCGTCGAGCGTTCGTTGCAGCAGCGGGAGGGCGTTGGCGAAGCCGCCCGTTTCCCCCACCGTGATCAGCGATTTGTAGCTCGCGATCTCGAAATTCTCGAACGCGAAATTGGCGAAGCTGTTCTTGAGGATCTCGTCGGGGGCGAAGACATGGCCCAGCGCAGCGAGGTTGCCGACCAATCCCAGGGTGGCATCCTTGACCGCCGACGCCTTTTCATCGAGCGAATGGAGGATTTCCTCGAGCCGTTCGATCTGTCCCTCGGTTTCGGCGCGGTGCGCCTTCAGCCGCTGCGCCACTTCGGGATAGTGGCTCAAATGATCGATCTGCCGGTCCATCAAGGCGAGCGCCTGATGCTCCACGGCATGGGCGTTGCGCAGCCCCACGACGAAGACGTGTTGGACCACGTCGGTACGTTCCAGCGTATCAGCCATCATCTACTCCATCATCTTAGAGGGGGGCGTTACTCGGCGGGCTCGCTGATCATCGTGGCGTCCGCCATGTCGGCCGCGCCGCCGAGATCCTCGTCGGTCATCCGCCCCGCGCCCGGGCCGGCTCCGAGATCCGCCCCCGTCGTCGGATTATAATCGGGTCGCGACGCGGTTCGCTGCATCAGCGCCGCCGCTACTTCCGCATCGCTGCCGCCCAGCTCGACGCTGGCGTCGCCGCTGCCGCCATCGAGCGGGATGCTGCCGGCGACGTCGTCGATCCGCTCCCACTGCTCCCCTTCGTTCCATGCGCCGGTAGCGTCGCCCTCCCCTTGCGAGGTGTTGACGTAGGTGCTGGCGAATTGGGCGAGGCCGGGAAGCTTGCCCGGGGGGAAGTTGTTCTCGATCGTGTAGAGCGCCTTTTCGAAGCTCTTCTGGTGCGCGATCTCGCGCGTCATCAGGAACCCGAGCGCATCCTTGATGCCGGGATCGTCGGTGATGTTGATCAGCCGTTCGTAGACGATCTTGGCGCGGCTTTCCGCGGCGATGTTCGAGCGCAGGTCGCAGGTCGGATCGCCGCGGCTGTCGACATAGGCGCCGCTCCACGGCACGCCCGAGGAATTGGTCAGCGCCGGGCCGCCGCCATAGAGGATCGCCTGGGTGTGACTGTCGCCGCCCTTGGTCAGCGACATGTAGAGCTCGGCCTCTTCCATCGCTCCCTCGGCCAATTGCGCCTTAACGCCCTTGTTGAGCATCGCGACGATCGACCCGATCACTTCGAGATGGCTCAACTCCTCGGTCGCGATGTCGAGCAGCAGATCCTTGCGGCCGGGATCGTCGTCGGCGAGGCCTTGCGTGAAATAGCGCATCGCCGCCGCCAATTCGCCGTCCGGCCCGCCGAATTGCTCGAGCATCAACGAGGCGAGGACCGGGTTGGGCTCGGATACGCGAACGGTATATTGCAGGCGCTTGTTGTGCATGAACATCGATCGTCTCCTGTCCGACCGGCAACCAGCCAAGGGACAGGACGTTCCGCGATTTCCGCGGGTGTTAACGTGGGTTATGACGATATTTCAGATGGATGATGGGGCTGACAGATTGCAGCTAAGGGCCGGCAAAAGCCGGTCGCCGAGTAAAGCATGTACCCTAGCCGGCTGTTAGGGTTCGATAGCAACCGCGTCGCGGAAATAGACGCGCCGATCGGGTTGCGTGCCTGCAAAATCAACGTGACTCCGCTGGGAGTACGGATCGCGCGGCGATTTCCTGGAGCAGCCCGGCGAGCGTTTCGTCCGTTCCCGTCAATTGGTCCCGGCTCAGCGTCATTGCGCGTTCGGCGTCGCCCAGCCCGAGCGAGCGGGCGAGCGCGATGGCGGTTTCGTAGCTGACGCGGTCGGCCTGAACGCCTTTCCGGAAGGCGCCGATCAGGGCGATATCGAGCAGGGGACCTTGCTCGATCATCGTCGTGTCGCGATGCGCGTCCTCCAGGATGGCGCGCAGCCAGATATTCTCGGCGCCGGCTATGTCGACGCGCAGGGCAGTGGCGATCGCCGCAAGGCGATCCGCGCGCTCGCGCCCCTGTCCGGTCGCGGACTGCAGCGCCGCGGCCAAGCGCTCATCCTCGATCCGCTCGGCAATTCCCGGCACTCGATCGGTCCAGGCGCATTCGCCGTCGTGGAGGTCCTGCAACGCAAGAATGAAGAGATCGAGCGGCGTGGTGGCGAGCTGGGACATGCCTCTCAAACGCGACCTGTCTCCGTCAGGTTGCATCCGCCGAGCGGTTTGCTCTGTCCGCGAGCCACAATTTTGCGGCCATTCACGAGACCGTATTTAATCTTTGTGTGACCCTATGCCGCTAATTCAGCGCTATGAAACTCGCGACGATCACCAACTGGGCCTATGGCGGCACCGTTGCCCTTACCCTGTTGTCGGGCATGACGATGATCCTCGCGTCCAATGCGGGCGAGCGTGAACGGAGCGCGATCGAGCAGCGCTATCGTTTGGACCAGGCGACCGAGACTCTGGACGAGGACGTCTTTGCGCTGTCCGACCGCGCGCGCCAGTATCTCGACACGGGCGATCCGACCTATCGCCTCGTCTATTATCGCGAGGCCGCGGCGCTCGGGTCCGTCGAGCAACGGATTGCCGGCATACGCGACGTCGGCGCCACGGCCGACGAACTCAATAGTTTGAAGGAAGCCGTTCGCTGGGCGGACACGCTGCGCGACGAACAAAGGGCGGCGATCGCTGCCTTCGACACCAACGACAAGCAACGCGCGCGCGCCATCGTCTTCGGCGGCGAATATGAGCGCGAGCTGGATCGGATCAGGTCGTTGATCGAGCGGTTCCAATATCGGCTCGACCAGCGGACCGAGGCGCAGGTCGCCGCCGCGACGGCCGTCGCGCGGGCGTGGAAAGGAGCGTCCGAGGCCGCCCTTGCCATCACCGCCCTGCTGTTCCTGTTCGTGCTGTACTTCGTTTTCCGCCAGCGCGTGCTCAAGCCCGTCGTCCGGCTGAGCGACATCGTCAACCGGCTGGCGGCGCAGGATTATGCCGTGGAACCGCCCGATATCAGCCGGGTCGACGAGATCGGCGATATGGCCCAGGCGATCCGCGTGTTCCGCGAAAACGGGCTCGAGCGGCAAAGATTGCAGGAGGAGCGCGACGCCGATCGCCTGCAGCGCGATCTTCTGTCGCGCATGACGCAACGCATGCAAGGGTGCGATACATTGCACGACATAGGCGAGATCGCGCGACGATTCATTCCCGAGATCGCACCCGATCTCGCCGGCCGCCTCTATCTGCTCGACGCGAAGCGCAACGCGGTCGTCGAAGCGTGTCACTGGCTCGACCCGAAACAGTCCCGGCACGAATTCGCGCCATCCGCCTGCTGGGCCCTGCGTCGGGGGCTGCCGCACCGGCCGGGCGCCGCCACGATCGATATTCCGTGCGAGCATCTCGATGTCGAGGATCGCCTGGCGATCGATACCTTGTGCCTGCCGCTGATCGCGCATGGCGAGACCTTTGGCCTCCTGTATCTGGAGCGCGCGCCGGGGTCGCCGGAAACAGGGTCGACATCGGAGAATTATCTGACGATGCTTGCCGAGAATATCGGCCTGGCGATCGCCAACATTCGCTTGCGCGAGCAGTTGCGCGCGATGGCGATGGGAGATGCGCTGACTGGTCTCGGCAACCGCCGCCAGCTGGACGCGACGCTCGCGCAAGTGCTGTCGGACGCGCAGCGCGCCGACCTGCCGGTCAGTTGCCTGATGCTCGACGTCGATCATTTCAAGCGCTTCAACGACAGCTTCGGCCACGACGCCGGCGATGTCGTATTGCGCGAGGTCGGCGCGGCGCTACGCGACAGTGTACGCGATCGGGAACTGGCGTTTCGCTATGGCGGCGAGGAATTCCTGATATTGCTCCCGGGGCTCGACGCGCAACAGGCAGCAGCGCGCGCCGACCACATCCGGGAACGGGTGGCGGGCCTCACCCTGGATTATAACGGGACTCGGCTTGGCGCGGTGAGCGTGTCGGTCGGGGTAGCGGCCGTGCCGGTTCACTGCACCGCGGATCGACTGGTGCAGACCGCCGACGCCGCGCTGCTGCGGGCAAAGGCCCATGGGCGCGACCGGGTGGAAGTCGCCGCGACGCGCCATGGCAGGAACGTGGCGTGACCTGATCGGGACGTCCATTCTGCGTCCCTCGGGTCGCCGGACCGACGCGCGCTAAAGAAGCGCGGCGACGCGTGGGACGATCGACGACCCTGTTCGCTCCCCTTTGCGCAAGGTAAGCGAAGGAGCCCGGATCAGACCCTTATCATCCGCAGCGCGATCCAGGGCTTGCCCGGCAGCGCGACCTTTGGGCGGGCCGGATCCTGCACGTCATAATCGTTCTTGCGCGCCATCCTGAAAACGCCGTCGACCGGAGTGATCGTCATGTTCCAGGTATCGATCACGTCGATGCGATAGCTCTGCAACGCTTCCTCGCCACGGCCCGGCAATATGACGTCCCATTCGGTCGGGCGGTCGGCGCCGAAATAGCGCAGGTAATAGTGATCGGCCTTGCCGCCGAGGTGATAGTTCCACCACGCCTGGACCGGTTCGATCCCGGGAACCGGCCCCTCTTCCATGATCTTGCGCAGGAAAGCGAGCCGCGGCGGGCTGGTCCCGACCAGCTTGCCGCCCTGCCCCAGCCACGAGAAATCGGCGTTGCGATTGGCGTCGAACGTCTCGCTATGGCCGACATAGGTGCCGCCGATCAGCCCGTACCAGAAGCGCTCGACCATCTCCTCGCCGGTCAACTGGCCCCAGCGTTTGTCCGAATTCCCCTCATAGACGACCTCATCGAAGATCACCGGCTTGAGCGCGAAGTCGCGGTGCAGTTCGGCACGGACATCGTCGAGCACCGCCGCGCCATTCTGGATGCTGGCATGGGTGATCCAGGGCTTGCGCGCGTCGTAATAGGTGTGGATCTGGTGGATCGAGCGCAGCCGGTCGTGCGGATCGGCGGCGACCAGCAGCTGGAACAGATGGTCCCAATCGTCCATCGTCTTGGTCTTGATGGCATCGTACTCGTTGCCCATCGACCACCACACGTTGCGATAGGCGCCGAACCGCGCGGCGACGTAGCGCAGGTAACGCTCGTCATCGGCGCGCTTCATGTCGGAATAGCCGCGCGTCGCGTCATAGGGATGAAAGAGGATGATGTCGGCCTGGATGCCGAGCGCGCCGAGCCGCACGATGCGATCCTCGTAGCGGCGGAAATAGGCGGGATCGAACCGCGCGGGATCCCAGGCCTTGGGCCCCTCGCCCGTCCGCGCGAACGGATTGGTCGCGACCGATTCCACGTTCGGGAAGACGAGCATGCGCATCTTGTTGAACGGCGCGCCGGCCAGCGTCTTCAACGTCTCGGCGCATTTGGCGTCGGATTGCAGCGCCCAGGAATAGCTGGTCGTGCCGATCTGGCGGAACGGCGTGCCGTCGGCATATTCGAAATGATAGCCGTCCTTCGTGACGCGTACCGGACCATGATTGCCGGCACCCGGCGCGATCGCCTCGAACGCGCCGGTGCGCCCGTTGAGCGCCGGCGCGTTGCTCTCGCTGGACCAGCGCCAATTGCCGAGTTCGGGCGGGCTGAAGCGGATGCGATAGACGCCGTCGCCATCGTAGAAGCCGGGCACCCGGATCGTCCGTCCGTCGCCGGTGAAGCTCGCCGACACCGCGACGTCGTCGAACGGGTTGCCGCTGCGCGGTCCGTCGAGCGAGATCTCGTAGACGCCCCATCGCTCGACGCGTCCGTCGGACGAGCGCTTCGTCGCCGCCGTCAGCGGACCGGTGGCGGCTGCCGCTCCCAGCATCATGGCATTGGCCAGCACCGCGCGCCGCGAAAATCCCATCGCTCATCCTCTTCCTGGCGACCGCATGCCGATTTCGGTCCGGTTTTCGGTGAGGTATCGGGCGCCGCCGATCGAGTCAATTTTGAGATTATAATATGATCATTTAACGCGGTAGGCCCTTGGCGAACCCTGCCACCGCGTGAAGGCTTGCGTCGATCGGCGCCGATGCTACACTTGGAAAATAATATTATCATACGCTTTAAATGGAGAGCATGTCGATGACCACGGGGGGCTCCGCTACAGGAAGCTGGCGGGACACGATCCTGGCGGGTCTGGCCAATTATATCGACGCGGGATCGATCGTCGCGGGCTCGGTCGCGCTGGCATTGTGGCAGGAAGCCTATGGGCTCAGCAACACTACGCTCGGCATTCTCGGGGCGTTCGGACCCAATGCGATATCGGCGGGGATCGGCGCGCTGATCGGCGGGCGGTTGTGCGACCTGCTCGGCCGCAAGAAGATCTACCAATACGATATGCTGTTCTACGCGTTCGGCATGTTGTGGCTGGTATTCGCGGTCAACGGCTGGATGGTCGTGCTGGGGTTCTTCCTGGTCGGCCTGGCGGTGGGTGCCGACATTCCGGCGTCCTGGTCGCTGATCGCCGAACAGGCCCCCGACGATTCGCGAGGCAAGCATAGTGGCTCCGCGCAGGTGCTGTGGTATCTCGGCCCGACCGTCGTGTTGCTGATGTTCGCGGCGCTCTCGCCATTGGGCCTGCTCGGCGCCCGTATCGTCTTCGCGCATCTCGCGATCCTCGCGGTCGGTCTCACCTTTCTCCGTGCCCGCATGCACGAATCCAAGCGCTGGCTCGAAGCGCAGGCGCTCCCTGCCGAGGAACGGCGCCGCGGCAAGTTGAGCGATCTGCTGACCTGGCAGAACATCCGTTCGATGGCGTTCCTGATCGGCATGTACGGCATCTGGAACCTTTGGGCGGGGACCAACGGCTTCTTCTTCCCCTATATCCTGCGGACGGTCGGCAACTTCGGCCAATTCACGTCGGTCGCCGTGCAGACGCTGAGCTTCTTCATCGGCATGATGTCGATCTACCTGGTCTTCATGCAATTTTCCGACCGGGTGAACCAGCGGTTGATGTTCGGTATTTCGGCTGTGATCCAGGTGATCGGCATGTCGCTGCTGGCGATCTTCCCGCTCACCCTGCCGGTCGCGATCATTCACGTATTCCTGATGTCGTTCGGCGGCGGGTTCGGCGCGCAGAGCTTCTTCCAATTGTGGAGCGCGGAGATGTTCCCGACGCTGCTGCGCTCGACCGCCCAAGGCGTGATGTTCGCCGTGGTGCGCGTGTCGCTCGGCGCGTTCAGCTTCTTCGTCCCGGCGCTGACGGCAACCGGCTTCACCACGCTCGCCTGGATCCTGGTCGGGTTCCTGGTGGTGAGCGGGTTGATCGGCTTCCTCGGCGCGCCACGCAACGAGGGCAAGTCGCTCGAGGAAATCGAGGCCGGGATGAAGCCGGCGCGCTGAGGTGCGCGGAGGAGGGGAAAATGCGCTGGACCAAGTCGGCGACCGCGGCGCTCGCGCTAGCTGCGGCGATCTCCTTTCCGGCCGCGGCGCAGGAGCCCATGCCGCTGCTCAAGGTATCGAGCAACGGCCGCTATCTCCAAGCCGGCGGCAAGCCGTTCTTCTGGCTGGGCGACACCGGCTGGCTTCTCCTTGCCAAGCTCGATCGCGAGCAGGTCGAGCAATATTTCACCGCCCGCGAGCGCCAGGGGTTCACCGTGATCCAGATCATGGTGCTCCACCGCCCGGAAATGGCGAACCCGCTGACCGGACCGGCGCTGGTCGATGGCGATGTCGCGCGACCGCGGGTTACGCCGGGCAACGATCCCGCGAAGCCCGGCGAGTATGATTATTGGGACCATCTCGATTGGGTGGTCGACCGCGCCGCCGCGCATCATCTGTACATCGCGTTGGTGCCCGCCTGGGGCACGTTCGCGGAGATGCGCAAGCTGACGGTCGACACTGCCCCGATCTATGGCCGCTTCCTTGCCGAACGCTACAAGGACAAGCCCAACATCGTCTGGATCAACGGCGGCGACACCCATGCCGACATGGCGACCCTGACCTGGCGCGCGCTGGGCGAGACGATCAAGGCGATCGACCACAATCATCTGATGACCTTCCATCCGTTCGGCCGGACGGACTCGTCCTGGGTCTTCCACGACGCCGCCTGGCTCGACTTCGACATGTTCCAGTCGGGGCACCAGGATTATGCGCAGGACACCCAGCGCTGCGCCTATGGCGAGGACAATTGGCGCTATGTCGAGGATGACTGGAAACGCCGCCCGGCCAAGCCGGCGATCGACGGCGAACCGAGTTACGAGAATATCCCGCACGGGCTCGATTTCGTGCAGTTTCCGATCTGGCGGGCGGCGGACGCGCGCCGCTACGCCTGGTGGTCGGTCCTCGCCGGCGCGTTCGGGCACACCTATGGCGAGAACAGCGTGATGCAATTCCACACGCCGGGCGAGAAGGCCGCCTATTGGCCAAAGATCTCGTGGCAGGAAGGTTTGCAGACGCCCGGCGGTGGGCAGATGCGGTTCCTCAAGGACCTGATCCTTTCGCGCCCCTATTACGAACGGGTCCCGGATCAGTCGCTGATCGTCGGCAACGGCACACGCTACGACCGCGTCGCGGCGTCGCGCGGCACAAGCTATGCGATCGCCTATAGCTATACCGGCAAACCGTTCCGCGTGCGGATGGGCAGGATCACCGGCAAGCGCGTACGCGCGTCGTGGTACGACCCGCGTACGGGCCGGACACAGGCGATCGGCACGTTCGCCAATCGCGGCACACGCCCGTTCACTCCGCCCGGCAAGCCGGCTCCGGGCAACGACTGGGCATTGCTGCTCGACGACGCGTCGGCGGGGGCCGGGAAGTAGCGCTGCTATCCCGGGGCGAGCCCGGTCATGACGAACTCCGTCGTGCCGATGGCTAGGGCCGCCACAGCAAGCGCGAACAATGCAGGCGACATCGGTGTTGCTCTTTATGCGTCGACCTGATCGGCAAAGTGCGCGGCGATGCCGGTTTGCCCCGGCGCAACGTGATCGGCCATGGTGTGGCGATCGGGGAAGTCGCCGTCGTTTTGCGGACGGAAGGGAATCGGCTTGTCGGTGAATAGCCCGGCGAGACGCACACGCCATTCTGCCTTGATCGCCTCCACTTCCTCCGCCGTCGAAACATGACCGGCGCCATAGACCGCGTGCGTGGGGAGCACGTCCATGCCGGGGTAGAACAGCGCGCCATGAGTCAGCGGGAACAACAGTTGCTCTATCGGCCCGTTGATACCCCGCGGGCCATAATCGGCCACTGGGCCGCCTGCCTGCACGTTGACCAGCGCTCGCTTGCCCTTGAGGATGCCGTCCCCGAAGCGAAACTCGTTGGAGCCATTCTGATACCCGTAGGCAAAACCGAAGGCATAGACTCTCTCTATCCAGCCCTTCAGGATCGCGGGCACGCCGTACCACCACAGCGGGAATTGCAAGACCACAGCATCGGCCTCAACCAGCTTCTGCTGCTCCGCGATCACGTCGGCCGTCTGATGCCCGTTCGCGTAAGCATGGCCTGATTCCATGATGAACGACAGCCGTTCAGGGTTGTCGCGCACCGGAAAGTCATCGGCGTCGTACACCGCCTTCCACTTCATGCCGTAGAGGTCCGAATGGATCACGGTGTGCCCCGATGCCGACAACGTCTCAGCAGTCACATCTACCAACTGCCGCGTCAGCGAAGTGGGTTCGGGGTGCGCGTAAACAACGAGAACTTTCATGATGATCTCTTCTTGATGGTGGGGGGGTAGTCAGCATTCGACGACAATATCGCCAAAATGGCCGACAGATTCCTGGAGCCGGTCCGGGTTCGACGTGGTCGGGGAGGTCCTTAGCGTCGGGCAGTCGAGCCCTTGGTGCGGAAAAGCCTGGATAGCTTTCATAGGTGAACTGGTATCCGTGCCGTCGATTGAAGCGCCGCAGGATTTAGCCTGCTCCCCACGTAAATGGTGCGGCCAACTTGGGTATTGAAATCGAACGTTTTACGTGTCGTTATCGAAACGATGGATACCAGAAACCTCGATCTCGGACTTCTCGTTACGCTTGAGACCCTGCTTGCGGAGCGCAACGTTACGCACGCCGCGCGCCGGCTGAACCTCAGTCAGCCAGCCTTGTCGGCACGGCTGGCAAGACTTCGCGATGCACTCGGCGATCCGCTCCTGATCCCGGGCCAGCGCGGAATGATCCCGACCCAGCGGGCACTCGAGCTGATGCAGCCGCTGCACGAGGCGCTGGAGGGTGTTCGCCGCGTCGTGGAGCAAGGAGCGCCGATCAATCCGGAGACCCTGCGTGCGACCGTGGTGATCGCGGCGAGTGACTACGTCCAGTATGCGCTGCTGACACGCTACTCGATCGCCTTGCGGGCCGAGGCGCCGATGATCCGCATCGCCTGGCGGGCGTTCGATATGATGGCTCTCACGACACAGTTGGAGCGTGGCGAGGTGGACCTGGCGTTGGCAACGCCCGAGCACGCGCCGGCGGCGATGCGCCAGCGCCGACTCTTCGAGGAGGAGTATGTGGTCGTCGCGCGACAGGGACATCCAGCCATACGCGGTGTCCTTGATCTGGACTTGTTCTGCGCGTTGGACCATGTCGTCGTTTCGCCTCAGGGCGGCGGCTTTACCGGGCCGACCGATGCGGCTCTTGAGGCGATCGGCCGCCGTCGTACCGTCGCGTTGTCCACGTCGGGCTTCCTGATTGTGCCGGAGATCGTGTCACGATCCGATATGATCGCGCTAATCCCACGCCGGATCGCGGACGGTTGGTCGGACCGGGTGCAGGTGCTCGAACCGCCGCTCCAGATACCCGGATTTGTCATCACCAGCATCTGGCACGAACGCACGACCAACCATCCGGTACAAAGCTGGCTCCGTGACAGGCTCGCTGCGTTGGCATGACGTTCCGCCCAACGTATAGAAAACTAGGTCCATTTTCCCAAAACACGATTCTTTTCGGGACGCTCGCGAACGGCAGCTCTCGGTTGATCCCGCCGTTTGGCGACACATGTGCGGATGGCGGATTTGTCCGGGCGCCGGCCGCGACGGCTTTTGAGAGCAGGAAGGTAGCGCCTGAACGACCGAAATTAGGGCGCGTAGCAGCCCCCACCGATCGCCTTCGGACCACATTGACTTGCAATCGGTCGCCGACAGTTAGCTCGCGGATAGCAATCCAACGATCTGGCTGATGAGTCGGGGCCTGGAGGGGGCGCTCTCGGCTAAGGCCGATTGCAATGTAGGATTTCAAATGTTCTTGCTTTGTTCGGGAGACACTTCCCGTCTCAAAAAGCTGGAGAACCCATGATTTCCGTGCTTACTTATGGAGCTGTCGGCAACGGCGTGACCGACGATACTACCGCTATCCGCAATGCGATCACAGCAGCCGGCGCTACCGGGGGGATCGTGTCTTTCCCAGCCGGGACCTACAAGATCAGCGGCACGTTGACGATCTCATCCGCCAACGTGATGTTGATCGGTGAAGGAGTGGATGCGACCAAGATAGTATCGACCAATACCGCGGCTGACATTCTAAACTTCTACGCTTCACCGGCTTTCTCGGGCGGCGGCGTCAGAGACATGACCCTCGAAGTCAGCGGCTCAGCAACCGCCGGCGCCGCAATCCGCATCAACGGACAGCGGTCGATTGGGGTCGAGAACATTTGGATCCGGACGCCGTTTCAAGGAGTTGTTCTAGAGGGCGACAATCGCGCCTGTCGAATTCGCAATGTCGATATCAGTGATCATCTGGGCAACGGCTTCGTAATCGGCGGAGGCGGGAATCAATATCTTCACACCTGTACCACATTCAGAAACGCGCAGGGTGGAGGTACTGTCGCATTCCTGGTTACGCAGACGGACGGCGCATGGTTCGACACCTGCGTGTCGCAACGAGCATCGTACGGGATGAGGGTTGTGCCAGGTGCGACGCAATATGTAACGGACCTTTGGATCAACGCCTGTGATTTCGACAACTCAGCTTCTGACGGCGTCGTCTTCGACAGCGGGACGGCTGGCGGGCGCATTACGACCGTGAACTGGAACGGGAGTCGTATTGGGTTCGGCGGCTTTCGCGGCTTGGTCATTGACGGCAGTCAAACTCAGGATCTTCAGTTTTCCAATCTTCGATCTGAGAAAAACATTAGCCATGGCTTGGTGATCGGCAACGTCCAGGACGCGCAGTTCTCGAACGCAGCATTCCTGGGAAATAATGCCACTAATGCCGCCACCGAAACGTACGGTGTGAACGTCATTGGCGGCAACGGCGTTGTCTTTTCCGGTGGGCGAAGCGGTGGCTATAGCGGCGATGCAAATAACCAAAAATACGGCATCGTATTTGGCGGTACATATGCAGGCCAAGCGTTGATTTGCGGGATGGATCTTCGCGGAAATAAGGCTGGCGGCGCCTTCAATGGCGCGGGAACGAGCGTCCTGCTGGCCGATTGCCTGGGCGCGTAGCCAGGCTTGTCGAGATAGCGAACTGTACGTCCAATAAGACGTGGCCGCGGTCGGTTAATGGTAAACTGACCGCGGCCGTTAGCTAACATGTGTACGAGGTGGCGATGGGATAGGGTCGGCTCCCTCCGCGCTGTAACCCGGCGTCCAAACTTTGCCGACGGCTGGTTTCAGGAAGAGCGAAGCCGATGTCTAACGACTGCTATCAGGGCGCCTAGCGGTCATCAATGATGTCTGCGCGCCCAAGAGACGGCGGCTGCAGGGTGCACCAACTTTAACCCGCCGTCGGCCAAGGTCGCAGATGCCAAGAGGCCGTCACGGACAGCCGCCGCGGTCAAAGTCGGCCGGACCGCGAGCATCTGTGCCGCGGCTCTGGCAACAAGCGGAGCCGCCATCGACGTTCCGGATTCGCGGACCGGAATGTTACCGGGCCAGCGAAGCGGCACGGCCTCGCCTTGCGAATAGATCGCGACCGACTTGCCAAACACCGTGAAGGCCGTGGGGCGACCGTTGGTCCCGGTGGCGCCGACAATCATGAGGTTAGGCAGGGTAAAGCCTTTGACGGCGTCTCCTTGGACATCGTCGGCCTGGTCGCTGTTTCCAGCCGCAACAACGAACAGGATATTGGGCGACGAGGTCATCAATCGTCGGAGCGCGTCGGCAATCGTCTGTCGCATCGCAAGCCCACGCGCCTTGGCGCGCGCCGCGTCGCGTTCCAATCCATGGTCGAGAAGCTGTTGCGTAATCTCGTCCGCAGTCAGGCCCCAGCTCATGCTCACCACGCGGACGCCGGCACCCCGCATGCGCGAGCCAATGCGATCGATCGCCGACGCCCACCGGGCGATCGTCGCCTCTTCATAGGGTATGTCGCGCTTGTCTTCGCCGCGGCCCCAGGGAAGTGCCGCCACGTTGTACAAGCGGACGTATGGCGCGCCGTCTGCGATCTCGCTGGCGCAAGCGGTGCCATGCGATCGAGAACTGTTCTCCATCTGCGCCAGATATTCGTCGGCCTGCTCGTCGGTCGGGGCTGTCCGCGCGAACTCCGCAAACATCGCCGCTTCCGGCGTGTCGAGGCCGAAGCGAAGATCGAGCTCCCCTTTGTCCAGCGCCATTTGTATCGCCAGGCGGCGTTGAAGAAATTTCGTGGGAAGTTGCATCGACGCGGCGGTCGGCCTCAGATCAACCTCATAGGTCGGGCCATTCCAGTCGTCGGCGACGCCGTTGCCGTCGTTGTCGCGACCATCCAGCGGCTCAGCCGGGTCGCGCGCGAGTTGACCGGGGAACAGCGTGGCATCATAGCCACGGTCCCAAACGGCGACCACCACAGGCTTTGCCCCGGCGAACGCGCTCGCCGTGGGTTGTCGCGCTGGCCAGATGTCCACCGGCTGGTTTGCGGGTGCATCGATCCAGCGGCGGGCCGCGGCGCTGAGGAGCTCGCGGCATGGCGGCAGGAATGTCGCGTTCACGCGCCACCGGACAAGGTTCATCGCCTGCAGAACGTTGAGCGAGCCACGCTCCTTGGCGACGGGATCGAGCATCCCGACCGCAGTAGCAGCGAGGAATGAAGTGCTGACCGTTTGAATGCCGCTGTAGGATCCGATAAACTGATCGCGGATTACGGCGGGATCGGCCCCCGATACGAGGTCGGTGACGTGGGCCGCACCCGCGGCACAGCGCCGATCCGCGGTTGTGTCGAGCATGACGGCCGCGACGTCGGTCCAGATCGCCCCCAGCAATTTCGTTTGCGGCTTCGTCTCTCCAATCCGGTACGCCGCAATCAATTGAAGCGCATCCGCCTTGCGGCCCTGCAAGATGGCGATGTTGGCAAGCCCAAGGCGCAACTGCTGCGTCACGGTATTATCGTCAATCTGATAGTCGCGAAGCAATCGCTCCCCTTCGGCGCGCAAGGACGGGAGCATCGCGACCAGCTCGTCGTGCATCATCGTTTCGCTCGGGGGCCGCCTGAATTCGAGCCGGGTCTGCGGAAGATCGGTTTCAGTGTGGATGACGGGACGATTCGAAGCCGCGGCCGATCCCGCAGCTAATGCGAGAACCACTGTGATGAAACGCATGCCTTTCCCCCAAAGCAATTGTCGGCAACCTTATGACGACTGCATCCTTGCTTCAATATCGTCGAGGCTAGGCCGCGTTTATTCGCGCATTCAATTTTGAACGACCGCTTACGGAACTGCGAGCTGACCGAAAAATGGCAGGAATTGGGGCGCATAGCTCCGATCGAACATTGGCCGTCATTCGACACGCGCCAGTCCACTCCGGCCAATCCATGACGCAAAGCTCCGCGCGAGCTTCGCATCGCCATCCAAATTGATACGCCCCGCGTCGATCTCTTCGGCGAAAGTGCTGATTCCCATCCAGGCCGACGTCATCGCGCGCAGATCGGCCGTTACCAGCACGTCGACCTCACGGCCCGGTTCGATCGAGCACAAGTCCACGGCGCAGCCGGGCGCGACGATCAGCCAGAAACGCTGCTCGTCCGGCGAAAGCTCGGGATAGTGGAACTCGACGACCACGCGACGCGGCGGCAACGGATCGGGGCGCAAGTTGCGGCGCACGTTCCACATCAACAGCCGAACATCGAGGTTGCCGAGCGAACAGTCGGTGTCGACCCACCTCAATGCCCAGCGTCCCAGACCCTGCACGATCGGTGCAAGATCGCGTCCGGCGGGTGTCAGGACGTACTCGCTGCCCTGCCGGGTCATCACGCCCGCCGCCGTCAGCTCGCGCAGACGCTTGCTGAGCAACGCTGTGGACATGCGCGGCACGCCGCGATGTATCTCGTTGAAACGGGTCGAGCCCGACAGCATCTCGCCCAGCACGACCAGCGTCCATCGTGTCGCCAGGAGTTCGGCCGCCATCGCGACCGGACAGAATTGGCCATAGATCGAACCGTCGCCGGACGGCGCCGTCAATTGCTCGTCGATAGATCCTTCGGCAAGCTGCTGTCCCATCGCTTCAGTTCCTGAACTAGCCGGCCCGCCCCGTTGTGACATCGTGCGTTCTCCACGCACAAGGGAGCAAATCGATGCCACTCGTAGATATCCACGTCATCAAAGGCGTGTTCACGCCGGAACAGAAGTCGGCGATGATCGCGGGCGTGACCGACGCGATGGTCGCGGTCGAAGGGGACAATCTCCGCGGTGTTACCTGGGTCAAGATCAACGAGGTCGAAAGCGGCGACTGGGCGATCGGCGGCCAGCCCCTGCAGGCGGCCGACGTACGTAACATGGCTGGAGGCTAGTCGGCGAGTATAGCCGATCGCCGCCGTCGGGATGGAACACGATCCATCCCGACGGCCGACTTCATGGCGGGTTCCCGCCGATGCATCGACGATGTTCAATCCCACCGTATGCGCTATAAGGTCGCCATGCCACAGGACGTTCTGAAGCCGAGCAGCGACGCGCAAATGTCCTTGCGGATCGGCAAAGCCGTCGCTGTGGACGGCGCGGTCACCGCCAGGGGCTTCCTGGGAATCGGTGTTATGATCGCGACAGCCTTGCTCGGCTCGGCTGCCATTGTCATGGCGGCGAGGTCTCGCCCCGCTCGGGCTCGGGGTCAGTAGCGCCGCAGCCTAACGTCTGAATCGGGGTGCGTTGCGAGCGATGTTGGGCGATCGGGACGCAGCAGCGGCGACCAATTGCGAAAGAGACCACCTCGCGGTGGTCTCTCCGGTGGCGAAATGAGAAACGTCATCAAGACCTGATGAACGCGAGCAGGTCTGGGTTGAGGACATCGGCATGGGTGGTCAGCATGCCATGGGGGTAGCCGGGATACGTCTTGAGCGACCCTTTTTCGAGCAGATCGACCGCGCGCGGCACCGAACTGGCGAAGGGTACGACCTGATCGGCCTCGCCATGCATCACCAGCACCGGCACGGTGATTGTCTTGAGGTCTTCTGAATAGTCCTCAAGCCAGGAGTCGACCGTCGCGTAATGGGCGAGGGCACCGCCGGCCATGCCCTGGCGCCACCAGTTCGCGATGACCGCCTCCGAAGGCTTGGCGCCATCCAGGTTGTAGCCGTAGAACGGATTCTCCGGCACGAAACGGAAGAACTCCGCCCGGTTGCCCAGCACGCCCGCGCGGATCGTCTCGAACCACTCCGGCGGCTGACCGGACGGATTGTCGTCGCTCCGGTACATATTGGGCGTGAGCGAGGCGACCAGCACCGCCTTCGCGACGCGGTCCTGGTGACGCGCGACATAACGCGCGACTTCACCGCCACCAGTCGAATGCCCGATATGGATCGCGTCGCGCAGGTCGAGATGTTCGGTCAGGGCAGCAAGGTCAGCAACCCAATGCTCCATGTCGTTGCCCGTGCTCGGTTGGTCGGACCGGCCATGGCCGCGCCGGTCGTGGGCAATCACCCGATAGCCGTGCTGCAGGAAGAACATCATCTGGGCATCCCAGTCGTCCGCCGACAGCGGCCAGCCATGGCTGAACACGATCGGCTGACCCGATCCCCAGTCCTTGTAGAAGATGTTTACGCCGTCTTTGGTGATGATCGTGGGCATTCCGCTCTCCTGGTTGAGGCAGGCGCGAAATAACTGCTGGTTCCGACGCCGACAAAGACCTTGTCTGGCCAAGCTATGCCTGAGCGGTATAGCACGTGGTTCATGGATCTGCGCCATCTTCGCTATTTCATCGCGGTCGCCGAGCGCGGGAGCGTGCTCGCGGCCGCGCAACAGCAGCTCAACACCTCACAGCCGTCGCTGAGCCGTCAAATCCGCGATCTTGAGGCCGAGATCGGTGTGAAATTGCTGGACCGGCAAGCGCGGGGCGTCTCACTCACAGAAGCTGGGAAAGTCTTTCTGGATCACGCAAGACTGGCGCTTGCGCAGGTCGAAGCCGCGGTCGAAGGTGCCCAGCGCGCGGGCCGACCAGAGCGGCCAGTGTTCGCTATCGGATTTCTCGCGGGTCATGAGGCCTGGCTGCCAAGCGTGATGCGCATTCTCCGGGAAGAGGCCCCCGGCGTTGAATTCAAACTTTCGAGCCAGTCCTCGCCTGAACTCGCCCTCGCATTGGTACGAGGGAGTCTGGATGCCGCACTCATGCGGCGAGAGGAGAACGTCGCCAACCTATGCTTCAAAAGCCTATTCGCGGAACCATTGATCGTGATGTTGCCCGCTAACCACCATTTGACCACACGCGAGACAATTACACCGCAGGAGCTTGCTGAAGAAATTTACGTTGGTTCGGCGACCGCCTCTCCAGCGGTAGATGCAATCGTCAAAAAATATGCTGTGAAGGCCGGCATAGACCTCAACCCCAGATTCGATGCCGGAAGCCTTTCCGCGACGATATCCGTGGTTGTGTCATGTGGCGGAGTTACGCTCATCCCGGCCTACGCTGAGGATCTTTTGACCCCAAACGTAGTCGCGCGGCCGCTGGCGGGCACACCCCCGACAATCGAGCTTGCCCTGGGTTACAGCCCGGCGAACAGTTCGCGTCTGCTGCAGAAGCTGCTGACTCGGACGAATCACATAGTGAAAGCGAATTAGCTCACGACGCGCCGGAAACACCCGCGATCCACCTCCAAGCGCCTGCAAATCGACAACCGGAATTTCTCTAGCTCGGTAATTCCGATCAGCTGAACACGGCGGCTTTCAACCTCACCAGGCTGGGTCCGCTCTGGACACGGCAGCAACGTCCCCATGCCGGTCGTTCCGAACGCGCGTGGGGCGGGATGAACGAACGGCGTCTTTAGGAATGTCAGCTCATCGGTCGGACGACTGCCATTGGGACGTCTAGGCGCACGCCATCCACGGCATCCTGTGCGCCAGTAAAAAAAGGACGGCGGAAGCAGCCGAAACTGCGTCCACCGCCCAGGGGAGGAAACGGGTCGCGCGGCTACATCTTGATGCGGAAACCGGCGTAGAAGCGGCGGCCGATCGGATCGTAGATGGTCGATGGGTTGAAGTTGCCGACATTGCCGTAAAGCGGCGGCATCTTCACATCGAACGCGTTCTTCGCGCCGAGGTAGAATTCCCAGTTCTTCTTCACGTCGAAGCGGACCTGCACGTCGGTGTAGACCCGCGCGCCGAGCGTGAAGAGGCTCTTGGGCGGCAAGGAGCCATCGGCGAGCACGTAGGTGGTCTGGAAGTTCTCATAATCCAGCATCTGCTTGCCGATATACTGGTTGGTGACCGTCACTCCGAACATGTCGTTCGACCAGTCGAGGGTCAGGACGGCCTTGTCGCGCGGATTGCCGAACTCGCCCATCGTATTGTCGTATTTGTCGCCCTGGAGCGGAACGACACCGTTCTTCAGGAGATGCGTCCAGCTGCCCTCGAACGTGGCGGTCCCGCCGAACACCGCCTGGCGATAGTTCAGCGTGAAGTCGAGGCCGCGCGTGAATGCGCCGCCGCTATTCACCAAGGTCGTGAAGATCTGCTGGACCGACCCGATGCTGAACGCGCCCGACGGCTGGTCGCGCCGGGTGATGAACTGGCAGAAGTCGGAAATGCCCTGCACGTAGCATTTGTTGAGGATGGTCGTTGTCGACAGACGGCTGATCGCGCCCTGCAGCTGGATGTCGAAATAGTCCGCCGTGAAGGTCAGGTTGCGAAGGGCGTTGATCGACCGCGGATTGATCACGACGCCCGCGGTGAAGGTCTTGCCGGTTTCCTGCTTGATGTTCGGGTTGCTGCCCGACACGCTGCCGACGCCGCTCTGGTCCGACGGCGTCAGCGTGAACTTGCCGTTGGCGTTGATGTTCGCAACGATCGACGGGACAGCCAGGCAATTGGCCGCGGTCGTGCCGGTCGATGTCAGGGTGATGCCCTGGCAGGGGTCGGTGATCGTAGTGATGCCCGAAGAGGCGGCCGAGAACAGCTCGCCGATGTTCGGCGCGCGAACGGCGTGAGCATAGACCGCGCGGAAGCGGATATCGGAGGTCGGCGCCCATTCGCCGCCGATATTCCACGCCGAGAAGCTGCCGACAGTGGAATAGTCCGAAAGGCGGTAAGCGCCACGCAGGGTCAGCGCCTTGAAGAACGGCAAGTCCGCCAGGATCGGCGCGACCACTTCGCCATAGGCTTCCTTGACGTTGAACGAACCCGACGTGTTCAATTCCTGGACGTAGCCATTCTTCGCCTGGTTGCTCAGCGGATCGAAGATATCGCGGCTGGATTCGGTGCGATATTCGGCCCCGACCGAGATCTGCAGCGGACCGTAGGGCAGCTTGAACAGATTGCCGCCGAGGTTGAGCGAGGCGACCTGCATTTCCTGCTTGGAGTCACGGATGAGGTTGGTCTGCAGGTATTTCGCCGCGGCCGCCGAGATCTTCGAGGAGCCATCCGGGTTCAGGCCATAAATGTCGACCGGCACGCAGCCCGCCGCACGGGCATTGGCATCGACGCACACCGCTTCGGTGGTGTTGCCGTTCTTATTATAGTCGAAGATGTCCGGCATGACCTGGAGCGCGTTGGCGAGGTTGTAGAGGTTCGCCAGTCCGGTCATTTCCTGGTGCTGCTTGGTGTAGCTATACTGGTAATAGCCATCGAGGCTCCAGCTGCCGCCAATGTCCCAGGACCCGCCGGCGGCGATCCGGAAATTGTCGCGCTCGGTCGGCGTCTTGCGCGAGCCGAACGCGGTCGTGCGGATCAGCATGCTCAGGTCCTTCGACCCGATCGCATCGTTGGTGTAGCGGTCGGTCGCGGCGTTGAAGACCGCGGTCGGCACCAGCGGGTTGTTGACGATCACCGTCGCGCCCGTGGTCGGGTTGGTCACCGCATATTGGATCGGGTAGAAACCGCCGGTCCCGCTGAACGCACCGAGCGCGCTGTCGGTGCGCATCGGCGATGCTTCGCGTTCGCCGTTGGTGCGCACATTCACATAGGTCGTCTCGAGGAAGACGTTGACCTTGTCGGTGACGTCGAAATTGGTGCGCTGGGCAAAGGTCAGGCGCTTCGTGGGCGGCGCGATCTGGCCATATTGCGCGGCATTGAAGCCGTCGGTCGCTGCGTTGTAGTTATGGAACGAACCATCCGGGCCGATGATCTGGTTCGACTTGCTGCCGATCACGAACGCACCGCCCGGGCCCACGCTCGACGGCACATAAGCGCGCTTGAAGATGTCCTGCGCCGCCTTGAGGTTGAGGTCGGATTTGCCGGCGACGCGTTCGGTCGTACCCAGGCTCAAGGCCGACAAGCGGCTGAAATCACGATCGGCGGCAAACACGGCGCTGGCCTGGTTCCAGCCGACATAGGCCATGACATTGCCGCGGCCGCCGGCGAAATTGGACCCGAACGTGACGTTGGCGTCGAGTTCGTGGTCGTCGCCCTTTTCGGAAATGCCGTCCTGGACGTTGAGCTGAATGCCCTCGAACTTCTTCTTGTAGATGAAGTTCACCACGCCCGCGATTGCGTCCGACCCGTAGACCGCCGAAGCGCCGCCGGTCAGCACGTCGATACGGTCGACGAAGGACGGCGGGATCATCGAGACGTCGACCTGCGCGGTGCCCGGAATACCAGCCACGGTGCGGCGCCCGTCGATCAGCACCAGCGTGCGGTCGGGACCGAGGTTGCGGAGGTTGATGGTGGCGAGGCCGGGATCGGTATCGTTGCCGGTGGTGTTGCGGCTCTTGCCCGGAATGCCCACCGCGGGGTTGATCTGCAGGATATCCTGGACGTTGGTCGTGCCCTGCTTCCGCAAGTCTTCGCTGGTGATGACCTGAAGCGGCGACGGCGAGGTCAGGGTCGGGCTCTTGATGCGGCTGCCGGTGACGACGATCTCGCCCTGCGGCGCAGCGGCCGTATCCTGGGGAACGTCCGCGGCCGGCGCGGGCGCCGGCGCGTCCTGCCCGAATGCCGGGACGGCGATCATCGTCATCAGGCTCGCGCCGGCGAGCAAGGCGGCATGCGCGGCGCGCCGTTCGAGTCCCGGTTTCTTCAGATATACCTTCATTGTCCCACTCCCTTTTGGTCCGTGTTTTTCGCAATCACACCAGCTTCCCGGATCTCCGCCCGGCGTTACGTCTCGCTCGATCCGGCCGCGCGCACCGCGCCGGCTACCGCCGCACGCCAGCGAGCAAGCAGCCGATCGCGCTGCTCCGCCGGCATCACCGGATCGAAAAATTCCTTTTGCTCCTGGTTACTTGCCGGCAATGTCACGCCGATCCCGTGCGCCGCCAGCCGCGCCACGCCGAGCGCGCTCGCTTCGGGAATGGCGGATCGGACGATGCGCCGGCCCGTCACATCGGCGAGCATTTGCATCAGCAGCGCGTTGCGCGCGGCGCCGCCGTCGATCGACAATTCGGCCACCGGAGCGCCGAGATCGGCATCGAGCGCGGCCACCACATCTCCGATCTGGAGCGCGATCGCTTCCAACGTCGCGCGGGCGATATGCGCCGGTTGCGTCGCCAACGAGAGACCGGTGATCGTGCCGCGGGCATCGCTGCACCAATGCGGCGCGCCGAGGCCGGCCAGCGCAGGCACGAACACGACGCCGCCGCTATCCTCCACGCTCCCGGCCAGCGCCGTCAGCGCCGCCTCGTCGGGCAGGCCGAGCATCGTCGTGGCGAAAGCCGCGGCGTGCCCCGAGACCAGGATATTGCCCTCGAGCGCATATTGAACGCGGTCGCCGCGGCTCCACGCGATCGTGCTCGACAGGCCTTGCGCCGAGTGCAACCGCTCCCCGGTCGCCGCCATCAGCGAACTGCCGGTGCCGATCGTCACCTTGACCCGTTGCGTCCCGTCGGCGCTGTGCTCGAACAGCGCGGCATGGCTGTCGCCCATCACCGCCAGGATCGGCGTGCCGTCGGCGAGTGCGGTCAATCCCGGAGCGACGGCGCCGAACCGGCTGTCGGACGGCATCACTTTGGGCAGCAAGCCGAGCGGAACGCCGAACAGGCGGACCAGTTCGGCATCCCATTCGAGCGTGCCGATGTTGAAGAGTTGCGTGCGCGAGGCGTTGCTATGGTCGGTCGCATGCACCGCGCCACCGGTCAGATTCCACAACAGCCAGCTGTCGACCGTCCCGCAACGGAGTTCGCCGCGCTCCGCCCGCTCCCGCGCATCGGGGATCGTGTCGAGCAGCCAGGCGATCTTGGCGGCAGGGAACAGCGGATCGATCCCCAGCCCGCTGCGCGCGACGATCTCCGCTTCATGCCCGGCAGCGCGCAAGGCGGCGCAGCGATTGGCCGAGCGCCGGCATTGCCAGATGATCGCGGGGCCGACCGGCCGGCCGGTTTCGGCGTCCCACAGCACGATCGTCTCGCGCTGGTTGGAGATCGCGACGGCGGCGATGATCGACGGCTCCACCGCGGCGGCCAGTTCCGCGATCAGCGCCGCGACGCCTTCCCAAATGTCCGAGGCCGATTGCTCGGCCCAGCCCGATTGCGGATAATCGACGCGCATCGCCCGCGACCGCGACAGGCGCACCGAACCGTCAGGCGCGACAAGCAGCGCCTTGGTGTTGGTCGTGCCCTGGTCGATCGCGAGGATGAGCCGGTCGTCCATCAGCTTTTCCCGGCGACCAGTTCTTGCGCGGCCGCGGCGATGCCGGCGGCGTTGAGCCCGGCATGCTCCATCAGCCAGCTCGCCGATCCGGTCGGCGCGAACCCCTGGAAGCCCAGCATCCGCATCGGCACCGGCCGATGCTGCGCACAATATTCGGCGACCGCGCCGCCTAGTCCGCCGCGCGCCAGCCCCTCTTCCGCGGTGACGATCGCGCCGGTCGCGGCGGCGGCGGCAACGGCGTCGGTATCGAGCGGCGAGACGGTCGCCATGTTGATCACGCGTGCGGCGATCCCCTGTCCGGCCAACGTGTCGGCCGCATCGAGCGCGCGATGGACCAACGTGCCGCTGGCGATGATCGCGACGTCGCCGCCGTCGCGCAGCAATTCCGATTTGCCGATCGAAAACGCCGCACTCTCCGGCCGATCGATCGCCGGCACCGGCATGCGGCTGATACGGATGAACACCGGGCCGTCATGCGCGGCGGCGGCCTTGATCGCTTCCGCGGTTTCCCACGGATCGGACGGCACGATCACCGTCAATTTGTCGATCGCCCGCAGCCAGGCGACGTCCTCGATGCTGTGATGCGTCGCGCCGAGCTCGCCATAGGCGACGCCGCTCGAAATGCCGCACAGCTTCACATTGGCCTGGCTATAGGCGCAGTCGACTTTGATCTGCTCCATTGCGCGCGCGGTCAGGAAGCAGGCAGCGCCACTGACGAACGGCACCTTGCCGCCATTGGCCAGGCCGGCGCCGACACCGACCATATTCTGTTCGGCGATACCGACATTGACCAGGCGGGCCGGAAAGCGCTCGCGGAACTTGCCGAGCTTGGACGAGCCGACCGAATCGTTGCACACGGCGACGATACGATCGTCGGCGGCAGCAAGCTCCTCCAGCGCCGCAACATAAGCGTCGCGGCAGTCGAACATGCCGGGAAGGTTGGCCGGGGCGTTCACGCGCTCTTCTCCGCTTCGAGTTCGGCGATCGCCTGGGCAAGCTGGTCCGCACTGGGGACGCCATGATGCCAGCCGGCCTGGTCGCGCATGTAGCTGACGCCGTTGCCCTTGAACGTATTGGCGATCAGCACGCGCGGCGTGTCGCGCGGCTGCGCGGCGTCGTCGAACGCCTTGAGCAAAGCGCCGACGTCATGTCCGTCGACCTCTACCACGTCCCAGCCGAACGCGCGCCATTTGTCGGCGAGCGGCTCGAGCGCGTTGGTGTCTTCGGTGCGTGCGCCCTGTTGCAAGCGGTTGCGGTCGACGATCACGGTGAGGTTGCCGAGCTTGCGGTGGCCGGCGAACATCGCCGCTTCCCACATGCTGCCTTCCTGCAACTCGCCGTCGCCGGTCAGCACGAACACGCGATATCCGGCGCCGTCGATCTGCCCCGCCACCGCGACGCCGACGCCGACCGGAAACCCATGGCCGAGCGGGCCGGTATTGGTTTCCACACCCGGTAGATAGACGCGATTGGGATGGCCGTTGAGCCGCGATTCGGGCTTGAGATAGGTGTCGAGCTCCGCTTCGGGGAAGAATCCCGCTCCCGCCAGCGCGGTATAGAGCGCGCCGGTGCAATGGCCCTTGGACAGGATGAAGCGGTCGCGATCGGGCGCGGCCGGGTTGCCGGGATCGACGCGCAGGATATCGAAATAGAGGCTGGCGACGATGTCGCTCGCCGAGAGGTCGCCGCCGGGATGGCCCTGGCCGGCATCGACGATCATCTTGAGCAGCCGCTGACGCATCCAATTGGCACGCCCACGGACGTGCGCCGCGCGTTCTTCCAGCGTATGAGCGTTCGCATCGGAAGACCGAAGCGCCTGATGATCCATTGGTTACCTCTCCTGCGAAGGGCTATAAGTGTGATTATATCCAAACACAAGCCATTTGCTTACGTTTGCTTTCGTTTTCTCC
Organism: Sphingomonas sp.; assembly: GCF_024508665.1. Taxonomy (GTDB): domain Bacteria; phylum Pseudomonadota; class Alphaproteobacteria; order Sphingomonadales; family Sphingomonadaceae; genus Sphingomonas. Next base: position 791,995 of record NZ_JANINP010000007.1, on the reverse strand, counting down.
GCCAAAAGGCGAAGAGATTGACAAAAAGCAAAAACTCGACCTATCGAACTCGAAACTGGAAGCGAGCCAGCAGAGGATCATGGAGAGCCATGCCGATAGGGCAGCGTCGGCAGCCCTGCCCGACGGAAGCAACGGAGACCGGCCGGTGAGCGGGGGGTCGCGGTCGCGGCTGCTCGGCGAAGCTCGGCGCGCCAGGATCCTCGCATGGCTGCAGGAAGAAGGCAGCGCGCGCGTGCGCACGCTCGCGGAAGCCTTCGAGGTGTCCGAAGTGACGATGCGCCAGGATCTCGAGAAGCTGGAGACCGATGGCCATATCGTGCGCGAGCATGGCGGCGCCTTCCTCAAGTCGGTGACGCAGCAGGTGCGCTCGATGGCGCTCCAGCATCTCGATAATATGGACGCCAAACGCCGCATCGGCCGCGCCGCCGCGGCGCTGGCGAACGACGGCGAGACGATCATCCTCGATTCCGGATCGACCACGACCGAGGTGGCAGCGCAGTTGATCGGCAAGCGCGACATGACGGTGATCACCAACGCGCTCAACATCGCGCTGATGCTCGGGGCCGAACCCGGGTTCGAGGTCCATATGACCGGCGGCCATTTCAAGGCCCCTACCCTGTCGCTGTCGGGCGAGCGGTCGGCCGATTATTTCCGCGGGCTGTTCGTCCAGAAACTGTTCCTGGCAACCGCCGCGATCGATCTCGAAGCCGGCCTGACCTATCCGGCGATGTCCGACATCGCGGTGAAGCGGGCGATGATCGACGCCGCGCAGACGGTCATCCTCGTCGCCGATTCGAGCAAGATCGGACAGCGCTCGTTCACGTCGCTGGGCGGACTGGAACTGGTCCGCACATTGGTGACCGACGACGCGATCCGCGACGAGGATCGCGCAGCAATCGAAAACATCGGCGTGGAAGTGATCGTCGCCTGAGCTTTCGGGCGCGTAATTTTCGTAAATTTTCGAAACAATGGGTGAGGATCGAACGTGAGCAAGCAACGGTACGGCGCCGGGATCTGGCATTTCGCAACCTATGTCGACCGCTATGCGACCGATGGCTACGGGCCGTCGCGCTCGCTGATCGAGATGATCGATCTCGCCGGCCAGGTCGACGATCTCTCGGTGGTCGACATCAACTATCCCTTCCCCGGCGGCGAAACCTCGTTCGACAAGGTCGAGGAAGCGCTCAAGCGCAACAACCTGTCGGTGATCGGCATCACCCCGGAAATCTACACCCGCCAATTCGCCAAGGGCGCCTTTACCAATCCCGATCCGGGCATACGCAAGCTGGCCAACGAGATGGTCAACGACGCCGCCAACGTCGTGCGCCGTTTCGGCGCCGATTATGTCAAGCTCTGGCCCGGCCAGGACGGCTGGGACTATCCGTTCCAGGTCGACCACAAGACGCTGTGGCGGCACAGTATCGACGGCATCGGCGAGCTTGCGTCGCAGAATCCGGACCTCAAGTTCGTGATCGAATACAAGCCGCGCGAGCCGCGCGTGCATATGAGCTATGACAGCGTCGCCCGCACCCTGCTCGGGATCGAGAAGATGGGCGTGCCCAATGTCGGCATCCTGCTCGATTTCGGCCATTCGCTTTACGGTGGCGAAAGTCCGGCCGACGCCGCGCAACTGGCGATCGATCACGGCCGGCTGTTCGGCATGGACGTGAACGACAATTTCCGCAGCTGGGACGACGACCTGATCGCCGGGTCGGTCCACCCGATCGAGCTGTTCGAATTCTTCTACACGCTGCGCAAGAACAAATGGGAAGGCGTGTGGCAGCTCGACCAATTCCCGTTCCGCGAGGATTGCGTTGCCGTCGCCAATACGGCGATCGACTTCCTTAAGGTCGTCGAACGCGCCCTCGACAAGCTCGATTTCGCGGCGATGCAGAAGGCACAGGACGAGCATGATGCGGTGACCGCGCTCAAGCTTGCGCGCGAGGCGCTGTTCACGTCTTATTGAGGGGTGACGGCGCCGCGCATCGCCGCTAGGGAAATAATATGATTATTTCTTCGGCTAGTGATTTTCGAGAAGCGGCGCGGCGGCGCTTGCCGCGCTTCCTGTTCGATTATGCCGATGGCGGCGCCTATGCCGAGGTAACTCTGCGCCGCAACGTCGAGGATCTGGCCGGCATCGCGCTGCGCCAGCGCGTGCTCAAGGACGTCGCGACGATCGACCTGAGCACCAGCCTGTTCGGGCGGCAGCTCGGCCTGCCGGTCGCCTTGGGGCCGGTCGGGATCAGCGGCATGTATGCCCGGCGTGGCGAGATCCAGGCCGCGCGTGCCGCCCGTTCCGCGGGCATCCCCGCGTGTCTCTCGACCGTGTCGATCTGCTCGATCGAGGAAGTCGCGCGGGTCGCCGATCCATTCTGGTTCCAGCTCTACGTGATCCGCGACCGCGCCTTCATGAAGGACCTGATCGCGCGGGCAAAGGCAGCCGGCGCGAGCGCGATGGTGTTCACCGTCGACATGCCGGTGCCCGGCGCGCGCTATCGCGATGCGCATTCGGGCATGTCGGGACCCAACGCACCGCTGCGCCGCGTACTGCAGGCGATGGGCAAGCCGGCCTGGTCGTGGGACGTGGGCTTGCGCGGCCGGCCGCATACGCTCGGCAATCTGCTGCCTGTGCTCGGCAAGGATAGCGGGCTCAACGACTATATGGGCTGGCTCGGCACCAATTTCGATCCGTCGATCCAGTGGCGCGACCTCGACTGGATCCGCGCCGAATGGGACGGGCCGCTGATCATCAAGGGCATCCTCGACCCCGAGGATGCCCGCGAAGCGGCGGCGATCGGCGCAAATGGCATCGTCGTGTCCAATCATGGCGGACGCCAGCTTGACGGCGTGCTGTCGAGCGCGCGCGCGCTTCCCGCGATCGCCGATGCGGTCGGTGACGCGCTGACCGTGCTGGCCGATGGCGGCGTGCGCAACGGGCTCGACGTGGTGCGGATGCTGGCGCTGGGTGCGAAGGGCGTGCTGCTCGGGCGCGCCTGGGTCTACGCGCTGGCGGCGCAAGGCGAGGCCGGCGTTGCCAAATTGCTGGAACTGATCGCCAAGGAAATGACGGTCGCGATGACCCTGACCGGCGTCAACCGGATCGACGCGATCGACCGGTCGATCCTGGCCGAGCCGATCACATAACGAGGAAACAGATGAAGCTTCTGGAAGGCAAGACGGTGCTGGTCACCGGCGGATCGACCGGCATCGGCCGCGCCGCGGCGATCGGTGCCGCGCAGCATGGCGCGAACGTCGCGATCAATTATGTGTCGAGCGACGACAAGGCGCATTCGTGCATCGCCGAGATCGAGGCGCTCGGCCGGCGCGGTATCGCGATCAAGGGCGACGTCGCCTTGCCGGAGACCGCGACCGATTTCGTCGCGCGCGCGGTGGCCGAATTGGGCCGCGTCGACGTGATGGTGTCGAATGCCGGAATCTGCCCGTTCCACGCCTTTCTCGACATGCCGGTCGAGACGGTCGAGCGCACCTTCCGCGTCAATCTGCACGGCGCCTATTTCATGGTCCAGGCCGCCGCCAACCAGATGGTCAAGCAGGGCGATGGCGGCGCGATCGTCGCGGTGTCGTCGATCTCGGCTCTGGTCGGCGGAGAGTTCCAGACGCATTACACTCCGACCAAGGCCGGCGTGCATTCGCTGATGCAGTCCGCCGCCATCGCGCTCGGCAAGCACGGTATCCGCTGCAATTCGGTGCTGCCCGGCACGATCCTGACCGAGATCAACAAGGACGATCTCGCCGACGCGGAAAAGCGCAAATATATGGAAGCGCGCACCCCGCTCGGCCGGCTCGGCATGCCCGAGGATCTCGCCGGTCCGATCGTCTTCCTGGCGTCCGACATGGCGGCCTATGTCACCGGCGCGGCGTTGCTCGTCGATGGCGGCATGTTCGTGAACCTGCAATAACATCGGCCACCATGTCGATCACAATGCCCGCCCCCGACGAAACGGTGCTCGCGCGCCGCGGGGAGATCGTCGCCGCGATGCGCGCGATCGTGCCGGGCGAAGGCGTGATCGACACTCCCGACGGATTGCGTCCCTACGAATCCGACGCGCTGACCGCCTATCGCCAGCCGCCGATGGTCGTGGTGCTGCCCGAGACGACCGAACAGGTCGCAGCGATCCTGCGCTGGTGCCATGCCAATCGCGTCAAGGTGGTGCCGCGTGGCGCGGGCACATCGCTGTCGGGCGGCGCGCTGCCGCTGGCGGACGGCGTGCTGTTGGGCATGGCGCGGTTCAACCGCATCCTCGAGGTCGATTATGCCGACCGGGTCGCGGTAGTGCAGCCCGGCGTCACCAACCTCGCCATCACACGCGCGGTCGAGGACGAGGGTTTCTATTACGCGCCCGATCCGTCGAGCCAGATCGCCTGCACGATCGGCGGCAACGTCGCCGAGAATTCGGGCGGCGTGCATTGCCTGAAATACGGGCTCACCACCAACAATGTGCTCGGCGTCGAATTCGTCACGATCGAGGGCGAAGTGCTGCGGGTCGGCGGGCGTGGGCTGGAGCCGGCGGGGCTCGATCTGCTCGGGCTGATCGTCGGGTCGGAAGGGCTGCTTGGCGTCGTCACCGAAGTGACGGTGCGCATCCTGCCCCGGCCCGAAACGGCGCGCGCGCTGCTGATCGGTTTCCCCGAGGTCGAGGGCGCCGGGCGCTGCGTCGCCGACGTGATCGCCGCCGGCATCATTCCTGCGGGCATGGAAATGATGGACAAGCCCGCGGTCCATGCCGCCGAGGCATTCGTCCAGGTCGGCTATCCGCTCGACGTCGAGGCATTGCTGATCGTCGAGCTCGACGGCCCCGCCGCCGAATGCAGCCATTTGCTCGAGGAGGTCGAGACGATCGCGCGGGCCAATGGCGCGGTGTCGATCCGCATCTCGACCGACGACGCCGAACGCGTCGCCTTCTGGGCGGGGCGCAAGGCCGCCTTCCCGGCCGCAGGCCGGCTCGCGCCCGATTACCTCTGCATGGACGGGACGATCCCGCGCCGCCGCCTGCCCGACGTGCTGACGCGGATGCGCGCGCTGTCCGAACAATATGGCCTGGGGGTGATCAATGTCTTCCATGCCGGCGACGGCAATCTCCATCCGCTGATCCTCTACGACGCCAACAAGCCCGGCGAGCTCGAACAGGCCGAGGCGTTCGGCGCCGACATATTGAGATTGTGCGTCGAGGTCGGCGGCGTGCTGACCGGCGAGCACGGCGTCGGGGTCGAGAAACGCGACCTGATGCCGGTAATGTTCTCGCCCGTGGATCTCGCCCAGCAGCAGCGCGTCAAATGCGCGTTCGATCCCGACCTGCTGCTCAATCCCGGAAAGATGTTCCCAGAGCTGCATCGCTGCGCCGAGCTCGGCCGGATGCACGTGCATCGCGGCGCCCTGCCCTTTCCCGATCTGCCACGCTTCTGATGATGGCCGACGCGATCCGTCCCGACAGCGCCGATGCGCTCGCCGCGATCATCGCCGATGCGGCAAGCGACGGCACGCGGTTGCGGCTGCGCGGCGGCGGCAGCAAGGACGCGATCGGCGCGCCGACGCCCGATGCGCGGATCGTCGACATGCGCGGCTTTTCGGGCGTGGTCGATTACGACCCGCCGGAACTGGTGCTGACGGTCAAGGCGGGGACGCCGCTCGCCGAAATCCAGGCTTTGGTCGCCGACAAGGGCCAGATGCTGGCGTTCGACCCTTTCGATCACGGCGCGATGCTCGGCGGCGCCGATGGCGAGGCGACGATCGGCGGCATCGTCGCGGCGGGCGTGGCGGGACCGACCCGCGTCAGCCGCGGGGCTGCGCGCGACCATCTGCTCGGCTTCGTCGGCGTATCGGGACGCGGCGAACGCTTCGTCTCGGGTGCGAAAGTCGTCAAGAACGTCACCGGCTACGACCTCTCGAAGCTGGTCACGGGGAGCTGGGGCCGGCTCGTCGCGATCACCGAAGTGACGCTGAAGGTGCTGCCGGCGCCGCGCCTGCAGGTCACGCTCGGCGTCGCCGGACTGGATCCTGCCGCCGCGATCTCGGTGATGGCCCGCGCTATGGGATCGGCCGCCGAGGTGTCCGCGGCGGCGCATCTGCAGGACTGGAACGGCGCCCCGCTCACCGCGATCCGGCTCGACGGTTTCCCCAGCTCGGTCGAAGCGCGCGCTGCGATAGTGACGACACTGATCGACGGCGTCGCGCCGGTCGCCGATGCGGAAGCTGCGCGCCTCTGGCCCGCGATCACGACCGCCGCACCCTTGCCCACGGACGTGCCGCTGTGGCGCATCGTTGCCCCCGCCGCCCGGATGCCGGACGTGATCGCCGGGGTCGGCGGCAGGTGGCTGCTCGACTGGGCCGGTGGCCTGCTCTGGCTGGCGAGCGCGGACGACCCGCAGGCGATCCGCACGGCCGCGGCCCAGATGGGCGGGCACGCCATGCTCGTGCGCGCCGACGCCGAAACCCGCGCCGTCGTGCCGGCGCTGCATCCGCAACCTAAAGCGCTCGCAACGCTGGAAGAGCGGGTGCGCCGCGCCTTCGATCCGGCGGGTGTGTTCGAGACTGGACGCTTCTAGTGCAGACTCACTTCTCCCCCGCGCAATTGGCCGATCCGGCGATGGCGTCGTCCGAAGGCGTGATCCGCAAATGCGTCCATTGCGGCTTCTGCACCGCGACCTGTCCGACCTATGTCCTGCTCGGCGACGAACTCGATAGCCCGCGCGGGCGGATCTACATGATCAAGGACATGCTCGAGAACGAACGCGCGCCGAGCGCCGAGGTCGTCAAGCATGTCGATCGCTGCCTGTCCTGCCTGTCGTGCATGACGACCTGCCCATCGGGCGTGAACTATATGCACTTGGTCGACCATGCCCGGGCCTATATCAACGAGCATTACGACCGCCCGTGGCACGAACAAATGCTGCGCAGCATTCTGGCTTGGGTGCTTCCCCATCCAGGTCGTTTCCGGACCGCCTTGCGGCTGGCGCGGATCGGTCGGCCAATGGCCCCGCTCTTCGCGAAGGTCGGCGCGCTGCGCCCTATCGCCGCCATGCTGGCGCTGGCGCCGAAAAATATCCCAGCTGCTCCGCCGAAGCCCGGTCCGACCGCCGGCACGCGCCCGCGCGTCGCCTTGCTGCAGGGATGCGCCGAGCTCGTGCTGCGCCCCGAATTCCGCGCCGCCGCCATCCGCCTGCTCGATCGTGCCGGCTATGACGTGGTGCTGGCCCCGGGCGAACAATGCTGCGGTGCCCTGGTGCATCATATGGGGCGCGAACATGCCAGCCTCGAGGCGGCGCGGCGCAATGTCGATGCCTGGACGCGCGAGATCGAGACGGGCGGCCTAGAGGCGATCATCGTCACCGCATCGGGCTGCGGCACGACGATCAAGGATTACGGCTTCATGCTGCGCCACGATCCGGCCTATGCCGAGAAAGCGGCGCGGGTCTCTGCCCTGGCGCGAGACATCAGCGAAGTGTTGATCGATGCCGGCCTGCCGCTGGGCGACGGCCGCGGCCTGACGGTCGCCTATCACGCCGCCTGCTCGCTGCAGCATGGGCAGAAAGTAACCGACGCGCCGAAGCGCTTGCTGGCCGGTGCCGGCTATATCGTGCGTACGCCGATCGAGGCGCATCTCTGCTGCGGGTCGGCGGGCACTTACAATATCCTCCAGCCCGAGATCGCCGGCCAGCTCGGAGATCGCAAGGCGGCCAATCTGGCGCGATTGGAAGCCGATGTCATTGCCACCGGCAATATCGGCTGCGCGATGCAGCTCGCGCCGCGGCTCGGCATTCCCGTCGTCCATACGATCGAGCTGCTCGACTGGGCCACCGGCGGCCCCGTTCCGCCGCAACTTGCAGGGCGCGACACCCCCAAGGACGGTTGACTTCAATAGTCATATTATACAATCAGGCGCGAAGCGATGCCGCTCAAGACGTCGCGGGGGAAGGATTCGGATGGGCCTGTCGAAGATCAAGCATGTTCGCGCGTTCACCGTCAGGGGCGGTGGCGCCGATTATCACGACCAGGGCGACGGCCATTGGATCGACGACCATATTTCGACGCCGATGGCGCGCTATCCCGAATATCGCCAGTCGCGGCAAAGCTTCGGCATCAACGTGCTCGGCACCCTGCTGGTCGAACTCGAGGCCGATGACGGCACGATCGGCTTCGCGGTGACGACCGGCGGCGAGCCCGCCGCATTCATCGTCGAGAAGCACCTGTCGCGCTTCCTGGTCGGCCGCAGCCCGGCCGATTACGAGATTATCTGGGACCAGATGTACTTCGCGACCCAATATTACGGACGCAAGGGTCTGGTGGTGAACGCCATTTCGGGCGTCGACCTCGCGCTCTGGGATCTGCTCGGCAAGCTGCGCGGCGAGCCGGTCTATCACATGCTGGGCGGCGCGGTGCGCGACGAGCTGCAATTCTACGCGACCGGTTCGCGGCCGGATGTCGCGAAGCAATTGGGCTTTATCGGCGGCAAGCTGCCGCTCCATCACGGCCCGGCCGAAGGGCTCGAAGGGATGGAGAAGAACATCGCCTTGCTCGCCGATATGCGCAGCAAGTGCGGCGACGACTTCTGGCTGATGTACGATTGCTGGATGAGCCTCGACCTCGATTATGCGACCCGGCTCGCGCAGCGCGCCTGGCACGAATGCGGGCTCAAATGGATCGAGGAGGCGCTCAGCCCCGACGATTATTGGGGCTATGCCCAGTTGAAGAAGAACGCCCCCAGGGGCCTGCTCGTCACCACCGGCGAGCATGAGGCGACGCGCTGGGGCTTCCGCATGCTGATGGACATGGAATGCTGTGACATCATCCAGCCCGATGTCGGATGGTGCGGCGGCGTCACCGAGCTGATCAAGATCGCCAATTATGCCGACAGCCGGGGCGTTCTGATGGTGCCGCATGGATCGTCGGTCTATTCCTATCACTTCGTCATCACGCGCCACAATTCGCCGTTCGCCGAGTTCCTGATGATGCACCCGGGGCCGACCGAGGTGGTGCCGATGTTCGCGCCGCAATTGCTCGGCGAGCCGGTGCCGGTGAACGGCCGCATCCGTGCGAGCGAACTCGACAAACCGGGTTTTGGCGTGGAGCTCAATCGCGATATCGCGCTGCACCGTCCCTATTCAAACTGAGGAATAACCATGAAGCTCTGCCGTTATGGTGCCATGGGCGCCGAGAAGCCCGGTCTGATCGACGCGGACGGTCGCATTCGCGACCTGTCCGGCCATGTCGCGGACATCGGTCCGGCCGAGCTGGGTAAGGACGCATTGGCCAAGCTGGCGGCGATCGACCCCGCCTCACTGCCGCTGGTCGAAGGTGAGGTACGCTATGGCGCCTGCGTGACTGGCACGCGTCAGTTCATCGCGATCGGCACCAACTTCGCCGATCACGCGGCGGAATCGAACCTGCCGGTGCCCGAAGAACCGGTCGTGTTCCAGAAGTGGGTGAGCTGCATCCAGGGGCCGAACGATCCCGTCACCATTCCAAAGGATTCCAAGAAGACCGATTGGGAAGTGGAGCTGGGCGTCGTGATCGGCACTGCCGCTTCCTATGTCGATGAGGCGAACGCGCTCGACCATGTCGCGGGCTATTGCGTGGTCAACGACGTGTCCGAACGCCACTGGCAGATCGAGCGCGGCCTGACCTGGGACAAGGGCAAGGGTTTCCCGACCTTTGGCCCGATCGGCCCGTGGATGGTCACCGCGGATGAGGTCGGCGATCCGCAGAACCTGGCCATGTGGCTGTCGGTCAACGGCAAGAAGATGCAGAATGGCAGCAGCAAGACGATGATCTTCACCGTCGCGCAGATCGTGGCCTATTGCTCGCAATTCATGACCTTGCTGCCGGGTGACGTGATCACCACCGGGACGCCGCCGGGCGTCGGTCTCGGCCAGAAGCCCGAGCCCTGGTATCTGAAGGCGGGCGACGTGGTCGAACTCGGCATCGAGAAACTGGGCGAGCAGCGCCAGCAATTCGTCGCGTGGGACGCCGCGAAGTGAGCGTCTATGCGGGCCGCTTCGCCGGGCGCGCGGCGATCGTCACCGGCGGCGCATCGGGCCTCGGCAAGGCCGTCGCCAAGCGTATCGTCGAGGAAGGCGGCACGGTAGCACTCTGGGACCTCAATCCCGAGACCCTGACTGCGGCAAAGCAGGAAGTCGGCGCGACCGACACGCAGGCGCTCGACGTGTCCGATCCCGTCGCGGTCGAAGCGGCGGCCAAGGCCAGCGCCGCCGCGCTCGGCAAGGTCGACGTGCTTGTCTGCTCGGCCGGAATCACCGGCGCGACCGTTCCCGTGCACGAATTCCCGATCGACAGCTGGCAGCGCGTGATCGACATCAATCTGAACGGCCTGTTCTATTGCAACCGGGCGGTGGTGCCGCTGATGCTGGCCAATGGTTATGGCCGCATCGTCAACATCGCATCGGTCGCCGGCAAGGAAGGCAATCCCAATGCCAGCGCCTATTCGGCGTCGAAGGCGGGCGTGATCGGCTTCACCAAGAGCCTGGGCAAGGAACTCGCCGAGAAAGGCGTGATCGCCAACGCGCTGACCCCGGCGACGTTCGAGAGTCCGATCCTCGCGCAGCTGCCGCAGAGCCAGGTCGATTACATGCGCTCGAAAATCCCGATGGGCCGGCTGGGCGAGGTGAGCGAATCCGCCGCGATGGTCTGCTTCATGGCCAGCGAGGAATGCAGCTTCACCACGGCATCGACCTTCGACACGTCGGGCGGCCGCACGACCTTCTGACATGACCGAGCGGCTGCCCTTCGTCGACGCACACGTCCATCTGTGGGACTTGTCCCATATCCGCTATCCGTGGCTGACGCCGCCCTTTGCGGAGGACGGTCCGAACGGCAGCGTCGAGCCGATCGCCAGGGATTATGGGCTCGACGATTATCTGAGCGATGCGCGCGGCTGGGACGTTCGCGGCATCGTTCATATCGACGCGGGCGCCGACCCGGCGGACGCGTTGAAGGAAACCGACTGGCTGCAGGCGATGGCCGACGCGCGCGCTATGCCGAACGCGATCGTCGCTTTCGCCGCGTTGGACGACCCGAAGGTCGAGGCGCTGCTTGCCGCGCATGCCGAGCGGCGGTCGGTGCGGGGCATCCGCCACATCGTCAACTGGCACCCCGATCCCGTGCGTACCTATACGCCGCGCGACGTGACCGGCGACGAAGCCTGGAAAGCGGGCTTCGCGCTGCTCGGCAAGCACGGGTTGAGCTTCGATCTGCAGGCCTATCCCGGTCAGTTTCCCGGCCTCGCGCCATTGCTCGAGCGCCATCCCGAGGTGCCGGTCATGGTCAACCATGCCGGCATGATGGTCGGCGAGGTCGGCCGGGAAGAGTGGCGCGCGGGAATGCGGGCGCTCGCCGCGATCCCGCATGTGTCGGTCAAGATTTCGGGCATCGGCTTCGCCTTCCGCCCGTGGACGATCGAGCAGATGCGCGCCTATGTGCTCGAGACGATCGAGCTGTTCGGCACCGATCGCGCGATGTTCGCCAGCGATTTTCCGACCGACAAATTGTTCGGTGGGTTCGATCAGCATCTCGACGCCTATAACGCCGTGGTCGCCGATTTCAGCGACGACGAGCGCCGTGCCTTGTTCGCAGGCAACGCCAATCGGCTTTACCGCCTCGGCCTGACGCTCTGACCATGCGCGTCGTCGACCTGCGCACCGAATATACGCGTGACCTGCTCGGCACGGATGTCGAGCGTCCGCGCCTGTCGTGGCGGATCGAGAGCGACCGGGCGGGCACGCGTCAGGCGCGTTATCGCGTCCGTGCCGCGGCAACTGCCGAGGCGCTCGATAGCGGCGCATTGCTGTGGGACAGTGGCGAGGTCGCGGGCGATGCGACGTTCGACGTGGCATATGGCGGCCCTGCCCTCACCCCGATGCAGCGCGTCTGGTGGTCGGTCGAAGCGACGGACGATATCGGCACCAGCGCCCGCTCGGCGCCCGCTTGGTTCGAAACCGGACTGACCGCGCCCGATTCCTGGCACGCCGACTGGATCGAGGCCGAGGATGCCGATGCCGCCGCCGACCGAGCCGCGGGACTCGCCTGGGTGTGGAGCGAGACGGCGCTCGACGAGCGTCCGCACGCTTTCCGCATCGATTTCCACGCCCCCGAAGATCTGATCTTCGCCGAGGTTTTGCTGGCGGGCAAGGATCATTTGCGCGGCGTGTGGATCAACGGCGCGGCCTCGCCGCTCGACCGCCATTTCGACTGGGACACCTACCTTCCCTTCTGGGGCACGCTGGCGCCCTATGCGGGCGAGATACGCCCGGGCCGCAACAGCGTCTGCGCCCTGGTCGAGGCAGACACGACCGGCTTCTTTCCGGTCGATGGCGGTGCCTTCGCCGCGCTGATCCGGCTCCATCGCGCCGATGGCAGCATCGAGCGCCTGGTCAGCGGGCCGGCGTGGAAAGTACGGCCCAGTCCGCCGGCCGACTGGACGTCACTCCAAGCCGATACTGCGGATTGGGGCCCCGCTCGACCAAGCGGCGCCAACGTCCATAACGATCCGCGTCCGTCCGAACCGGCAATGCTGCTGCGCACCGAGTTCGACACGCGCGGGCCGGTCGTTGCCGCGCGACTATATGCCACCGCGCTGGGCGCCTATGACGCGCGGATCAACGGCCGGAAAGTATCGGATGCGCTGCTTGCACCCGAGATGACGGTCGCCCGCGATCATATCCTGTACCAGACATATGACGTGACCGACCTGATCGCGCCGGGCGTCAATGCCCTCGCCGCGACGGTCGGCGATGGCTGGTACGCAAGTCCGTTCGGCTGGCGGATCGAGCGCTATGGGTTCGGTCCCGCGCCGCGCCGGCTGCGCGCGCAACTGCGCCTCGATTATGCCGATGGTACGAGCGATTGGGTGACGACCGGCCCGGGATGGAAGATCGCCCCCTCGCCTATCCTCAAGTCGGAAATCTATGACGGCGAGAGCTATGATGCTCGGCTGGAACAGGCCGGTTGGGACGAACCCGGCTTCGATGCCGGGAATTGGCTAGACGTTACGGTCGGGAAAACGCCCGACACGCGCCTGGTCGCACAGACTTCTCCCGCGCTGAAGGCCGTCGCTACCCGCACCGCGGTCGCGATAAGCGAGCCACTTCCTGGTCGCTACATCTTCGATTTCGGCCAGAATTTCTCCGGCTGGGTGCGTATCCGCGCGGCCGGTGCTGCCGGCACCACGATCACCGCCAAATTCGCCGAATTGCTCAATCCCGACGGCACCGCCGACCTGTCCAACCTTCGCCTCGCCAAGGCGACCGACAGCTTCACGCTCGCGGGGTCGGGCGAGGAAGTGTTCGAGCCGCATTTCACCTATCACGGCTTTCGCTATGTCGAGGTCGCCGGCTATCCCGGTGTGCCGACGGCGGACGATATCTTGGGAATCGTCGTTCACAGCGCGTGCCGCGAAACCGGCACGATGACCTTCGCCGACGCGCCGCTGCTCCAGACGATCTGGCAGAATGCGCTGTGGAGCCAGCGCTCCAATTTCTTCTCGGTGCCGACCGATTGCCCGCAGCGCGACGAGCGGATGGGCTGGATGGGCGACATCCAGGTGTTTCTCGACGCCGCCGCGTTCAACATGGAGGTCGATCCCTTCATCCGCCGCTTCCTGCTCGAGGCGCGCGCGGCGCAGCGGCCCGACGGCGCTTATCCGATCGTCGTGCCGCAGCCGCTGTCCTTCCCCGACGTGGTGACGGCCGGCTGGAGCGAGGCGGGCATCATCCTGCCGTGGCAGCTTTGGCAGCGATACGGCGACACCGCGGTGATCGACGAGAATTGGGACGCGATGCAGGCCTGGATGGACTTCGTCGCGCGCAACAATCCCGATCATATCTGGCGCAACGACCGCGGGCTCGACCTTGGCGACTGGCTGTCGGTCGACGCGATCGAGCCCGACGACGAGACGACGCCGCGCATATTGTGCGCCACGGCCTATTGGGCCTGGTCGGCGGCGCTGATGGCCGAAATGGCGGAAGCGACCGGCCGCGCCGCCGAGGCCCAGCATTATCGGGCGCTGCGCGAGCGGATCGGGGAAGCCTTTGCCGCCGAATTCGTCGCCGCCGATGGCACGGCCGGCAATGGCAGCCAGGCCAGCCAGGTGCTCGCCTTGTTCATGGATCTGGTGCCCATCGACCGCCGCGACGCTGCCGCCGATGTGCTGGCGGCGGATATCCATCGGCGAGGCATGAAGCTGTCGACCGGCTTTCTCGGGACGCCGTATATCCTCGATGTGCTGGCCGATCGCGGCCGGCTCGAGGAAGTCGCCGGGCTGCTGCTCCAGACCGGCTATCCGAGCTGGGGCTATATGCCGAGCAAGGGCGCGACCACGATGTGGGAGCGATGGAATGGCGACACCGGCGACCTGTCGATGAACAGCTACAACCATTATGCCTTCGGTGCGATCGTCGGCTTCTTCTACCGCCGCCTCGCCGGCATCGCGCCTGCCGCGCCGGGTTTCCGCCGGATCGCCGCCCGCCCGCTATGGCTGCCGCAGATCGGCCGCGTCTCGGCGCGCTACGTCTCGCTGGTCGGTCCGATCGAGACGAGCACCGAAGGCGATGCCGAGCGGCTGACCCGGTTCACTCTGTCGATCCCGGCCAACACGGTCGCGGAGGTCGAACTGCCCGCGGGCGAATGGCGCGACAGCGGCCAGACGCTCGACGCCCACCCAGCCATCCGCGCGCTCACCAATGACGGCGAAACGATCCGCTTCGAGGTCGGCGCCGGACGCTACGATTTCACGACATAAGCTCTCGAGAGGACATATCCGTGGCCACGCTTGGACTCATTCACAATTCGCCGATGCTGGCAGCCGTGTTCAACGAGATCGCCGCGCGGGTAATGCCCGACGTCCGGCTGCTCCATTTCGTCGATGAGAGCACGATCAAGAACACGATCGCCGCGGGTCATTTGCAGAAATCGACCATGCGCCAGGTCATCCGGCTGGTCGGATCGTCGTTCGACGCCGGATGCGATGTCGCGCTGGTGACCTGTTCGTCGATCGGGCGCGCGGTCGATATGGCCGCCGAACTCTACGACCAGCCGGTCCTGCGCGTCGACCGCGCGATGGCGGAAAAGGCGGTCGCCACCGGCAACAGGATCGGGGTAGTCGCGACGCTGTCGACCACGCTCGAACCGACCGCGGAGCTGGTCCGCCGCGTCGCCGACGAACAGGGCAAGCAGATCGAGATCGTCGAACATCTCTGCCAGGGCGCGTTCGATGCGGTGATGGCGGGTGACGGTGCGACTCACGATCGCATCGTCGGCGAAGGGCTGACCGAAGGGATGAAGGGCGTCGACGCGATCGTGCTCGCCCAGGCATCGATGGCGCGTGTCGTCGCCAGCCTGCCCGAAGGCGCGGTGTCGGCACCGGTCTATTCGAGCCCCGAGCTCGGCATGCTGCATGCACGCGACGTGCTGGCCGGACTCGGCCGGTGAAAAAGCGCTATGCGGTCGTCGGGTTGCTCGCGCTCCTGTCGATCATCACCTTCATCGACCGCATGGCGATCGCGGTCACCGGGACGTCGATCCAGAAGGATCTCGGCATCGGGCCCGAGCAATGGGGCTGGATCCTCGGGGCCTATGTCATCGCTTACGCGGTGTTCGAAATCCCTTCGGGAGCGATGGGCGACGCGCATGGCTATCGCCGGGAGCTGACGCGGATTACGATCTGGTGGTCGGTGTTCACTGCGGCGACCGCGGTATGCCGCAATTTCTGGCAATTGTTCGCCGCGCGTTTCCTGTTCGGGCTCGGCGCGGCGGGCGCCTATCCCAATATGTCAGGCGTGCTCTATCGCTGGCTGCCGGCGCGCGAGCGGGCGCGTGGCCAGGGCGTGATCTGGGCGGCGAGCCGCTTCGGCGGCGCGCTCGCGCCTTTGTTGCTGGTGCCGCTCGACCGCCATTTCGGATGGCAAGCGGTATTCGTCGTCCTGGGTGCGGTCGGCCTGTGCTGGGCGGTCGCCTGGCGCGCCTGGTTTCGCGATCGCCCCGCCGAACAGCCCGGCATCACCGCCGAGGAAGTCGCGGAGATCGGCAGCGACGATGGCGCCGGGCATAAGGGCACACCCTGGCGACGCCTGCTCTCGCTGCCGCAGCTCTGGCTGATCGCGCTCGCCTATTTCTTCTATGCCTTCGGCAGCTGGTTCTTCTTCGGCTGGTTTCCGACCTGGATGGTCAAGGGCGCGCATTTCAGCGAAGCGGAGATGGGCGTGTACGGCGCCATCCCGTTCCTGCTCGGGGTGGTCGGCAATCTCGCCGGCGGCGTGCTTTGCGACCGGCTGGCGACGCGGATCGGCATTCGCCGTGCCTATCGCGCGATCGCCGGCATCTGCCTGACGCTGACCGCTGTGCTGCTGGTGGCGATGAGCCTGGCGACGTCCAAGCTCGCGGTTCTGCTGCTGTCGGGTACCGCCTTCATGGTGATGGACCTGATGCTGCCCTCGGCCTGGGCGATGTGCATGGCGATCGGCGGCCGGCATGGCGGCACCGCCAGCGGCGTGATGAACACGGCGGGCAATATCGGCGGCTTCGTCTGCGCTGTCGCGTTCGGCCATGTCGTCGCGGCAACCGGCAATTACGCGCTGCCGTTGCAGGGCGTCGCCGTCATGGTGCTGATCGCAGCCGGTATCTTCACCTTGATCGATTGCACCAAGGGATTCGATCGCAAGGTCGCGCCCCAAGCCGATGCGATCGCGGCATGACGATGGTGCGCAAGCTCGGTCTATCGCTCGGTCTGGCGGCGATGCTCGCCACGATCCCCACCCCTTTCGCATTTGCCCGTCCGCAACCGGCCGCCGCGCCGGTACCGGTGGCGAACGAGCGACTGTGGCTCGGATCGGCCTGGTATCCCGAGCAATGGCCGGAAAGCGCGTGGCCCGAGGATCTCCGGCTGATGAAGGCGAGCGGCGCCAATGTCGTCCGGATCGGCGAATATGCCTGGAGCCGGATGGAGCCGAGCGAGGGCCAATATGATTTCGGCTGGCTGGTCCGCGCCGTCCGGCTCGCCGCCAAATATGACATCAAGGTCGTGGTCGGCACGCCGACCGATACGCCGCCCGCCTGGCTGACCGGGAAATATCCCGACACGCTGCAAGTCGACGGGACGGGCAAGAGGCTGGGCCATGGCGGACGCCGGCAATTCTCGATTTCGTCGCAGCGGTACCGCGCACTCGCCCGCGACATCGTCACGCGGATGGCGCAGGCGCTCAAGGACGAGCCCAATGTCATCGGCTGGCAGATCGGCAACGAGCCGACCGACGAAAGCTACGATCCCGAGGCGCGCACCGCCTGGATCGCCTGGCTCAAGACGCGTTACGGCACGCTCGACACGCTCAACGACGCGTGGACCACGGCTTACTGGTCGCAGACCTATACGGCCTGGGATCAGGTGCCGTTCAACAGCGACAAGGGCAATCCGGGCTGGATGCTCGAGCTCAAGCGCTTCATCACCGCGCAATGGGGCGAGTTCCACCGCAACCAACGCGACGCGATCCGCGCGGTGGTCGGGCCGAAGCCGTTCATCACCGTCAATCTGGGCGGGCTGGGATGGGCCGATCGCTTCGACCGTTATGCGATCAACCGCGACCTCGATCTCGCCTCGTGGGACGATTATGTCGGGACCGGGCATCTCAAGCCCTATCGCAACGGCGCGACGCATGACCTGGTCCGCGGCTGGAAACGACGCAATTTCTGGGTGATGGAAACGCAGCCCGGCTTCGTGAACTGGGCGCCGGTCAGCAACATCCTCTATCCGGGCGAAACGCGGGCGATGGCCTGGCAGGCGGTCGGGCATGGCGCGGACGCAGTGCTCTATTGGCAGTGGCGCAATGCGTTGAACGGCCAGGAGACGATGCACGGATCGGTGGTCGGGCCCGACGGCAAGCCGCTGCCGGTCTATCCCGAGATCCAGGCACTGGGCCGCGAATTCGCCAAGGCCTCTCCTGTGCTGGCCGGCACCAGCCCGGTATCGCCTGTCGCCTTGCTGCAGGATTATCCGAGCCGCTGGGCGATCGACTTCCAGCTGCATCACCGCGATTACGACCAGATCGAGGTGCTGCTCGATTATTATCGCCCGCTGAAGGACGCGCTGGGCGCGGTCGACATCGTCGAGGCCGCCACGGCGCCACTCGACGGCTACAAACTGGTCGTCGCGCCGAGCCTGAACGTGATTACCGACGCCATGGCGAAGCGGCTGGCCGATTACGTGCGCGGCGGCGGTCACCTGATCCTGGGACCGAGATCGGGGATGAAGGACGAATTCAACCGCCTCGACCCGCAGCGTCAGCCGGGCCCGCTCGCCGCATTGCTGGGCGGCCGAGTCGAGCAATTCTATGCGCTCGACGACAAGGTCGCGGTCGGCGACGGAACCGCCTCGATCTGGGCCGAGCAATTGACGCCGACGGCACCGGACACGCGGGTGCTGCTGACGTACGGCAAGGCCAATGGCTGGCTCGACGGCAAGGCGGCGGCGATCACCCGCAAGGTCGGCAAGGGCAGCATCAGCTATGTCGGCGCGCTGATCGACGACCATGTGATGGACGAGCTGATCGGTAGCGCGATGCGCGATGCCGGCGTGGTGCGCGACTTCGCGGTGCCGGCCGATGTCGAGCTGATGACGCGTCAGGGCCAGGGCCGGTCGATCGTCATCCTGATCAATCATGGGCGCGAGAGCCGGACGGTGACACTGCCCGAAGCGATGACGGATGTGCTGGCAGGCGGTCCGGTGCGGTCGGTTACGTTGGAGACGCAGGGCGTTGCGGTTTTGTCTGGGGAAGTGCGCCCGAGACCGTAATTCCTCCCCGGCACGAGGAGGGGGACCAACACGCGCAGCGGCTTGGTGGAGGGGGCCCATCCTTCGGCCACCTCCTCGCCAGTTGCTCGTTAGTCGCAGGCCCCTCCACCACTCGCTTCGCGAGCGGTCCCCCTCCCCGTTCCGGGGAGGAATTGGCTCCTACCCGCCGCGCCGTACCGTCTCGAAGAACCCCTCGCCGCCCATCTGGCCGCCCTTGAGGACCAATTCCAACCCGTCGATTGCCGCATCCTGGGCATGCGCTCGTACCAGCGGCGCACCGCGTTCCATCGGCGCGGCCCAGGTCAGAGCATCGATGCCGAGTTGCGCGACGCCATGGCTCGACGTGTCCCCGCCAGCGAACAGGACACGGCGCAGACCGCCCTCGCGGATCGCCGCTCCCGCCACGCGGCCGAGCGCGGAACCGAGCCGATCGCCTGCCGCCGGGGCGACCGCGCCGAGCGGACCTTCCGCCGAATGGATCACCGCACGGCCGCCCTTGCCGAGTTCGCTGCCGGCCGCACGAACCAACCGCTCTTCTTCCGCGCTTTCTCCGCGCAGCAAGGCATCGACATCCGCCCGTATCGTCGCGAAGCCGTCCGCCGTGCCGCGCGCGATTTGCGCCGCCGTCACCGGCGAGCAGCTACCGCTCACGACGAGCAGCCGGTCGACTTCGGGGGCGCGAACCTGGTCCGGCTCGCCCTTGACGATCCCGACGGCGCGCCACGCCAGCACCAACGCCCGCGTGACGCCCGAACTGCCCACCGCGAATTTCACCTTGCGGCCGAGCAAGACCGCGCCCGTCGCGACGAGGTCCTCGACCGACAGCCCATCGAACAGAATGCCGGCGGCATCGCCCGCCTCCGCGAACGCGGCGTCGGCTTCGTCGGCATGGATACGATCGATCGGTACCAGCGCGATCCGCGCGTCGGTCTGCTCGCCGAGATGGCGGATCAGGTCCGCCTCGTGCATCGGCGTCACCGGGTGACGCGACATGGTCGGGTGGCGATCGATGCGGAACACCTCCGCGCCCGCCGCCGCGAAGAGATTGCCGAAAGCGACGTAGCGGCGAAGATGCGGCGCCCCGACGACGATCGCCGCCGGGCCGCCGAACGCGGCAACGCCGAGCTCCAGCGCGCGACCGATCGACCCGGTATGCGGGCTGGAATCGAACGTCGAGCATGTCTTGTAATGAACGATCGCGGCGTCGCCGAGGCTAGCGAAAGCGCGCGGCAGATTGTCGTCCGTCCAGTCGGGCGAACGGCTGCGGCTGTCGCCGGCGAGGCCGATCGCCCGGGCATCGGGAAAGCGCGCGCGCAACGCGGCATCGGGCTCGCGCAAGAACAGGACCGCCGGCACGCCGCCTTCGGCGCATTGCTCCAGCACGTCGGTCGATCCAGTGAAATCGTCGCCATAAAAGGCGTAGAGTGGCGTCACCCCCCGAAGGCCTCCAGCGCCGCCGCCAGTTCGGGCGCATCGCGCGCGGCGTCGGTCACCGGCACGCCGGCAACCGCCGCTTCCCATGCCTGGCGTAGCGCCCGTACACCCGCGGCTGGGCCGCCGGGATGCGCCATGATCCCGCCGCCCGCGGCGAACATGCAATCGACCGAGCCCAGCGCGGCGAAGGTCGGCGCGGCCTGTCTGGCCGACTGGCCCGACGAAAAGACCGGCATGATCTCGCACCCGGGGTGCGGCGGGTCGAACATCGGCGTCAGGCACTCGCGCGCCGAGGCGATCACGCTCTCGTTACTCTCGCAGAACTTGTTGTCGATGCCGTTGACATGGGTGTGGTCGATCCCGGCGAGGCGCCACAATTTCTGGAAGGCGATGTAGCTCATCCCGATCGCCGGCGAGCGGCCGAGCATCCCCCAGCCGTTGCGATGGCCGTGGATCGGCAGCTGGGAATGCGCGCGCAGCATTTTCATCGCCGGCAGCCCGATCGAATTCATGCTCGCCATCACGCAGGTGCCGCCCTCTGCGACGACATGGTCGTGGCGCGCGAGCATCTCGTCGATCTCGCCGGTCAGATTGGCGGCGTACATCACCTTCTTGCCGGTGCGCTGTGCATGGTCGTTGATCACGCGCATCACGGCCGAGATCCGGGCATCAAAGGGGCAATGCGGACCGTCGGCCTGGAGCTCGTCGTCCTTGATGAAGTCGATCCCGGCGTCGACCAGGGTGCGGACCTGTTCGGCGGTCGCTTCCGGCGAGAGGCCGACGCTCGGCTTGATGATCGTGCCGATGATCGGACGGTCGAACACGCCCGCCAGCCTACGCGTGCCGGCGACACCGAATTGCGGCCCCTGATAGCGGTCGAGAAATTCGGGCGGCAGCTTCAGGTCGATCAGCCGCAGCCCGGAAAACGCCTTGAGCTCGCTGAGATTGCCGTTGATCGTCGCCAATAGGTTGGGGAGCGAGAGCCCCATGTTCGACACCGGCCAGGACAAGGTCACGCGTGCGGCGCGGCGGGTGGCGTCGCCCGATTTGGGCAGACCCGACCCCGGCAGCGACGGCGCCGCGACCTCGCCCAGTTCGATCAGGTCCTCGACGCGCGCGGCATGCGCCTCGCGCAATTCGTCAGTCTCGCCGGGCACCCGGACGAACGTGCCGGTCGATTGCTCGCCGGCCATCGTTTCCGCCGCCTGCTGCAGCGGGAAAGCGGTTTCGATCCAGTAAGTTGCGGTGATCCGAGGTTCGGTCATCAGGCAGTCTTGAAGTAGGTGTTGTAGCGTTCGGTATCGACGTTGAAATACGGCACGAACACCAGGTCCCGACCGCCGACATGCGCACGATAGGACTGGTTCTGGCCAGGCATCGGCTCGAGCGCGGCCGGCAAGGCGATCGCCTGATCGCCGATCCCCGCCCAGGGATTGAGCCCGACATACATCACCGCGCCGCGCATGACCGCGGCCAGGTTCGGATTCTGGTCGTCGATCGGCAAGGTGCGCAGCGGCTGCGTTATGGTCAGCTCGACCACGTCGCCGGCCTTCCATGTACGGCTGACCGTGGCCAGGGTGCCGGGCGCGACCGGCTGCGGCGCGCCGTTGACGCGGAGCGACGCGTTCCTGGTCCAGGCGGGGATGCGCAACTTCAGCGCGAAGCGGCCATTGCCGGGCTTGCGCACGGTCAGGCGGATATGGTCGGTCGCCGGATAATCGGTTTCCTGCACCAGCTCGACCGCGCCGCCGGGGCGATCCCAACGGACTTCCGATCCGGCATACATGTTGACCATCAGGGCATTGTCGTCGTGGAAATAGAGGCCCTGGACATAGTCGGCGACGCCCTGGACCAACGTGCCCGAGCAGCACGGCCATTTCTTCTGATAATAGAGCTTCTCGGCGTCGCCGCCGTAATTCGAATAATAAGGATAATCGCCGTCGCTGTCGGGCAGCCGCGTCGCCAGCATCGTGTTGTAGAGCGTGCGCTCGAGCCCGTCGCCATAAACCGGCGCGCCGGTGAAACGCGTCAGATAGCGCGCGAGCTTCATGTCGGCGAAGCTGCCGCACGGCGTTTCGAAATGTGCCTTGGAGGTTTTGAGGCTGGCGGCGAGCTTGCCCTGATGGAGCGGTACGAACTGCTCCTCCGGCCCCCAGCCGCCGCTGGCGAAACGCTGCGGCTCCATGAACGTCCAGGCATTCTCCAGCGCCTTGCGGTATTTGGGATCGCCGAGATGGAGATAGGCCTGGCCGCCCGAGCTCAGCGCGATGGTGTGGCTATAGGCATGTTTGGTCGGCAGCACGTCCTGGCCGGCCGCGAGCGGATCGAACCATTCCTTGTTGAGCAGGTAATGCACCGCCATCGCGCGATATTTGTCGTCGCCGGTGATGTCCGCGACGTGGAACAGATTCTCCGGAAGGACATAGGTTTCGTCATAGGGCGGATCGACCTTGCCGATGCGATCGCGCGAGACCGGCGAGATGTACGGCATGCATTTGTCGATGATCATCGGCAGCAGGCTCTTGGCCTGCTCGACTCCGCTCAAGCGATAGGCATCGACCAACCCGACGACATATTTGTCCATGACATAGGCCGCCCACTGCTCCTGCGCCTTGGGTCCAGCATAGGGGTTCTTGGCGGCGATCATCGCCTTGCCGAAGCCGTCGACCAGGGCCGCGACCTTGGCATGGACCGCCTTGTCTCCCGTAGTCGCACCGATCCGCGCGAGCCCCGAGACATATTGGCCGAACGCGAGGCCGGGCACGAATCCGTCCGCGTCATACCAGCCGCCCATGTCGGGACCCGGCGCTGGCAAACCGGCATTCTGGCGGAAGACCTTGAGCAGACGGTCGTTGTCGAGAGCGAGATAATGCGCGGCGATATGGTCGTAATGCTGCTTGATCCGTCCGCCGGTCAGACGGACCGCGCCATAGGGGAATTCGCGCACCGCTTCCTTGCCGCGCAACACCGCCTGCTGCGCCGCGAGTGCCATCGGCGAGGCGGCGAGCGATCCAGCCGCCGCGGTCGCGCACGCCGCGCAATGAACGAAGTCGCGACGGGACATTTCGGCCTTTTTCAAGCCTGTCATGGCAATCCTCTCTAAACTCGGCGATCCGCGAACAGCGCGGCCAAGCCGGTCCGATCTTCTAATATAATAGTATCATTAGCGCCGCAAGGCGGTGGAGTCGGGTGAAGGACTATTTCGCCGCTTTGCGCTTGCGCGGCGCACTCGCGCGCTCGAGCCGGTCGAGACCATGGGTGATGATCGCGCGCATCGCCTGCGCTGCGCCGGGACCGTCGCCCGCCTCGATCAGGTCGACGATGCGGGTATGGCCCTGCACGCTCTCTTCGTGCACTTCTGCCTCGCGCACCGGCGAGCTCAGCCGGAACGACGCGAGCAACGCGGTTTCGATCACCGCCGCGAGCGACCGCATCAGCACGTTGCCCGAGGCGTATCCGACCGCCTTGTGGAAATCGAGATCGGCATGGGCGAAGTCGCTCGCGCTGTTCGTCGCTTGGGCCATGCGGGCGAGGCAGCCGCGCAGGATCTTTATGTCTTCCGGCGTGGCCTGTTCGGCCGCGGCTTCGGCCGCCGCCGGCTCGATCGCCATGCGGATCGCGGCAATGTCGCGGATGAAGTCCACATCCAGTCCCTGGGCGACCTTCCATGCCAGGATGTCGGCGTCGAAGAAGTTCCAGTGCGCGCTGTCGAGCACAGTGGTGCCGACGCGTGTCCGGGCAACGATCAGACCCTTGGCGGTCAAGGTCTTGAACGCTTCGCGCAGCACGGTGCGCGACACGCCGAAGCGCGCCAGCATCTCCGCTTCGGACGGCAATTTCGACCCCGGCGGGAAGACACCCGACAGGATATCGCTGCCGATCGAGCGTGCGACCTGATCCGCGTTCGACAGGGTCGCGTCGACGATCCTTCCGAAATCAGGACGGGGCTGCATCGTCATTGGTCTCCTGCGATCGCCCGGGGCCGGAAATCCGATCGGGGTCGTAAACCGTATGACAATAAGGGCCGGAACTCGATACGCGCAAGCGGCAGCCGCATCGCAGCCCCGGAGCCGAGAGACCTGACGGGCGTCACCTCAGCTCGATCTCGTCGGCGAACACCACGCGAACCGGGCCGAGCAGTCCCGAATCCACCAGCGGCTCGTCCTTCGAATAGAAGGTCCAGGGCGAGAAGGTGACGCGACCGCCGGGCGGCTTTGGCTGGCCGGCCTTGTACCAATCGGGGAAGGCCGTGATCTTGCGCGCCATGATCGGTACCTTCTTGCCGTCGGCCCCGACGCGCTCACCGATCGCCCAATCGCCGTCGACATATTTGCCATCTTCGGGCAGCGCCGCGTCGGCGATCATGCGGTTGACCCAGAGGTTGGTGACCGCGACCGCGACCGTGTTGGCGCCGGCATGGACGACATCGGTGATGTCGACGCGATACGGCTCTTTCCACACGACGCCGAGATCCTTGCCGTTGACCGTGACCCCGGCCAGCACTTCGACGCGGCCGAGGTCGAGGAAGACGCGCCGACCCTTGCGTAACGCCGTGGCGGGAATGGCGATCTCGCGCTCGTAGGTCGCGGTGCCGGAAAAGTGCCGGATGCCGTCATCAGCGTTGCGGCTAAGCGAGTCCAGACGCGGCAACGTCGCGCTAGCCGGCGCCCCTCTGCCCGGTTGAAACCGCACCGCCCACGGTCCGTCGACCATGATCGGCTCCGGCACTGTGGCCGTGAAGCTCGCGCCGTTATCGGTCGTGTACTTGCCGGTCTGCCAGGCCAGCGCGTCGAGCTTTCCGCTGTCGCGCCGCGTCAGCGTCACGGGCGAGGCGCCGATGGCCGGAAGCGGCGGCCCCATCGCGGCATCCGCGGCGATTTCGGCCGGCGTCAAGGCGCGCGGCACGGTCGCGAGCGGAGTCGCATTGCCCTCGAAGAAATAGGTCACACCGGTCGGCGATGGCGCGTCGCTTCCGCCAGCATAGACGCGGCGCCCGCTCTTCAGGCCGGTGCGCACCAGCTTGCCGTTGAGATAGAAGTTCGGCACGCCCCGGTCATAGACCAGGACGACGTGGGTCCAGCCGCTGATCGGGGTACGGCTGACCAGAACGGCCGGCACGACATCGGGCGAAACACGTTCGATCACCATCGCGCCGTTGCGGCCGATCGCGAGCCCGGCCACTGCCGTTCCCTCGCCGTGCAGGTCGCGGCCCGAGCGCGCGTTGATCAGATAATTCTTGCCGGTCTCATTGATCCGCCCGTCGACCTTCTCGTCGGGCATCACACGGAGATCGATGTCGGGCTTGGCCCAGAGCGAGAGGGTGAAACTGTCCGAAGGCGCGGGCGGCGCCTTGACCGGCGCGGCGTCGAGATCGGCGACGCGCCGGCCATCGCGCGCGATCCACTTGATGCTTCGCGCCATGCTGCCCGGATCGAGCATGACGAAGGTCGAGCCGGCCGGCGACAAGTCGAACGACACGGTGGTAGCCATCGCGTCGCTGTCGAACAGAGCCGGACGGGCGACCTTGCCCGTTTCCGCATCCCATAAGGCCGGCACGGCATTGCCGACGCGAAAGGTGCAACGCACGGTTTCCGCACGGCGCTGACGGTTGGCGACGAAATACATGTCGCTCGCGGACAATCGCCGGTGCAGCCATACCACCTGGCCATCCGGGCTGTCGGTGCGGCATTGCGCGTCGGGCGCCACCTTCAGGCCGACGAGAGCGTCGGCAATGCTGCCGCTCGACAACACCCTGCCCTTGCCCACCGCACGGGCCGGCGATGCGGCGGGACCGCTGCCCCACAGCGCCGCGACCGCCGTATCGAAGGCGCGGTCGCCCGCCGACTTGCCGACGAGCGTGAGCGAATGCTGCGGCCGCGGGCCCAGGATCGTCGCACCTTGTTCGACCAGGGCATGGAGCCGCTCGGCAAGCGCCGGCGTCATGCTCGACAAGGTCGCGGGCAGCACCAGCAAGCGGTAACGCGCACCGTTGGGCAGGACGATCGCGCCGTCCTCGACATGCGCGCGGGTCAGCAACACCTCGGCATTGACCAGGTCGTAATTATAGCCCGGCGGCATCTGCGGATCGAAATATTGCCCGATCTTCGGATTGGTGTCGGGCGACACATCGGGCCGGACATATTCGGATTCGTTGGGGCTTTCCTCGCCGACGAAATAGAGGATGTCGGCGACATAAGTCCCCTGGCGCAGGAGATATTGGCTGCGCGCGAGATAGTCCATCCAAGCCTTAGACTGCGCGAACCAGGTGTTCGAGCGTTCGAGATTGATCCCCCATGGTCCCATGCTCATGCCCGGAACGGCATTGGGATCGGGCTGGTGGGCGTAACGGTGGAAGAAGATCTGGTTGAACCCTTGCGCGAACATCTGGTCGCCCAACAGCTTCATCGCATAGGGATAATCCTGCCACCGGCTGGTCTCCGCCTCGCCGGTGAATGCCTCGGCAGCGATGACCGGCTTGCCGTAAACATGCGCCGCCGACGAGACCATCTTGACCGAACGGTTGTCGGTCCAGGGCGTCCGCGTCCAGAATTCGGTCATCGGCACTTGCGCGCGACCAGATACCTGCAGTTCGTCGAACGGTCCCGGCCCGTAGCCCTCAACATGGAACCGCAAGCCCGCCGCATTCGCATTGGCCTGCATCCGGCCGTAATAATTGTCGGCCATCAGGTCGGCGAGCGTGCGGCGGAAATCGAACAGGAAGCGGTTCGAGGTGTCGAGATCGCCGACGATCCGCCCGGTCAGCGCCGGCAGATAGGGCAGCATCGAATAGCCGTTACGTTTTTGGAAATCGGCGGGCAGCGCGGCGGTCCAGTTCTGCAGCCCGGCCTCGTAGCTGTCGATCTCGAGCATGTCGAAGGTCGAGCCGGCGAGCGGCCCCGACGCCTTGACCAGTCGATCGACGCTGCTCTTGAACTGGAAGTCGGTCGCCGCGGCGTCGAGCTTGTCGACCTCGAGCCCACGCCCCGAATCCGAGGCGGAGACGTTGAGGTGCCCGGTCGTGGTGTGGCCGAAACGCAGGATCGTCCAGCGGCCCGGCGGCGGCGTCCAGCGCAACGTGCCCGAGGCGTCGACGCGGGCACTGAGGTCGATGATCGTCTTCGGGTCGATCGCATAGCGGGCCAGCAGGTCGGACGGCCGGGCCTCGACCGCGGGCAGCATGTGAAACAGATGTTCGCCCTTGTTGCCCCAATCGTCGATCCGCGGCGTCGCGTAGAACAGGGCCTCGGCGAGCTTGAGCTTGTCCTTGGGCGTGACGCGGAAATAGCGTGCGGTGACGGCCGGAAAATTGATGCTGCCCGGCGCTTCGATCCCGCGCTCGTGCTGGACCGGTGCCGATACCTCGCCAATCTTCTTCCAGTCCTTGCCGTCGTCCGACGCCTCGATCGTCGCGGAAAAGGCCTTGGCGTCGATATCGCCGTAGAGCGTGAC
This sequence comes from Sphingomonas sp., assembly GCF_024508665.1. Taxonomy (GTDB): domain Bacteria; phylum Pseudomonadota; class Alphaproteobacteria; order Sphingomonadales; family Sphingomonadaceae; genus Sphingomonas. Next base: position 764,300 of record NZ_JANINP010000007.1, on the reverse strand, counting down.
CGCCTGCGCGGTGAACGGCCCCTTCATTTCGATCACCAGCGGCGCATCGGGGGCGATGTCGACCGAGCTGTGCAGGTCGCGGTCGGTCAACATGCCCGTCGCAACCGGGCCGCCGACGCGCATCGCGGCGATCGCGTCACGATAGACGCTCTCGTCGCCGTCGCTCGCGGGGAAAGCGAGCACTGCCGCGTCCCGGTAGAAATCCTGCTTGGCATAGGGCCGGGCGAGCTTGATCGCGACCGGCTTGCCGCCGGCGATCGTCGTCTCGTTCCACACGATCTGTTGCATCGAGCGGTCGGGCGTGATCCACGGCCCGCCCGACGACGACCAGCCCGGCGCGTTGTGCAGCCCGACCTTCAGCCCGAGCGCCTTGGCTCGCTCCATCATATGCGTCATCAGCTCAAGCCATTGCGGGCTGAGATAGTCGACCGGCCCCTTGGGGACGTCGCTGCTGCCGTCGAACATCATCGCGCCGCCAAGCCCGGCATCGCGCATCGCCGTGAGATCGGCGTCGATCCCTTCCCTGGAGACGTTGCCGTTCATCCAGAAATAGAGCGTGTTGGGCCGGACGTCCGCCGGCGGATTGCGAAAGGTCGCCGCATCGGGATCGGTTGGCGCTGCCGCAGGCACCGGGGCGGACACCGGTGCATCCTTCGCCCAGGCTGCCGCTGCCAGCGCAACCATGGCGCACCCAGCCGCGAATCGCCCGATACCCGTCATTCCCGTTCCTCTCCGACCATCGCGATCACCTGCCGCGACTGCGCAAACATCATATAAACATATTATTTGGCGCAAAGCCATGATTTCGCTAGGATGGTTGCCGTCGCGCCGGCAAGCTGACGCGCCGAATAGAACAGATAGCCAATATCAAAGGGATAGGATGTCGGGTCGCGGAATCTTTGCCCTGCTGGCGGCAAGCTTGCTGACGAGCATGCCCGCCGCGTCGGTGCCACAGCGAACGCCGCTCCCCTTTCCCGAACGTGCGACCGCCTTCGCAACGCGTCCGGCGATCGCGGTCGGCACCGCCTGGTATCCCGAACAATGGCCCGAGGCGCGCTGGGACGTCGATCTCGCCATGATGAAGGCGACCGGGTTCAACACGGTACGCATCGGCGAGTTCGCGTGGAGCCGGATGGAGCCCGAAGAGGGCCGGTTCGATTTCGCCTGGCTCGACCGCGCGATCGCGGCGGCCGAACGCCACGGCATGATGGTCGTGCTCGGCACGCCGACCGCAGCACCGCCCGCCTGGTTGACCCAGAAATATCCCGACGTGCTGCGCGTCGACGAGAACGGCGCGCGCGCCGGCCATGGCGCGCGCCGCCAATTCTCCTTCGCGAGCAAGCGCTATCGCGACCTCAGCCGCCGCATCGCGATCGAGTTGGCGAAACGTTACGGGCACAATCCCGCGGTGGTCGGCTGGCAGATCGACAATGAGATCGGCCCGCCCTCTTTCGACGACGAAGCTCTGGCCGCCTGGCACGCTTTCCTCAAGGCGCGCTATGGCGCGATCGACGTGCTCAACCGGCGCTGGGCGACCCAATATTGGAGCCAATATTATAACGATTTCGACCAGGTGCCGCTCCACGCCACCGGTCAGCAGAACCCGGCCCTGCTGCTCGACTTCAAGCATTTCGCCACCGCGACGTGGATCGATTACATCCAGAACCAGGTGCAGGCGATCCGCCCGCTGATCGATCCGCGGATGTTCGTCACCACCAACACGATGTTCTGGAACGCCGGGTTCGACCATTTCGCGATGCACCGCGGCCTCGATATCGCTTCATGGGACAATTACATTCCCGACGGGCGGCCCGATTGGGTGGCGAACGGCGCCAATCACGACCTTGTCCGCGGCTACAAGCAGCGCAATTTCTGGCTGATGGAAACACAACCGGGGCGCGTCGATTGGGTCACGGTCAATCGCGCGCTCGATCCCGGTCAGGTACGCGAAATGGCGTGGCAGGCGGTCGCGCATGGCGCCGATGCCGTACTTTATTGGCAATGGCGTCCGGCCGCGAACGGCCAGGAAACCTATCATGGCGCGATCCTGGGTCAGGATGGCGAGCCCAACCCAATCCAGCCGGAGATCGCGAAGACTGCCGACGAACTGACCAAGGTCGCGCCGCTGCTCGCCGACACTCAGCCGGTCGCGCGGGTCGCGATGATCTTTTCCTATGACAGCCGCTGGGCGATCGACCTGCAGCGGCTCCATCGCGACTTCGACCCGGTCAAGGCGTTCACCGATTTCTACCGCCCACTGCGCATCCAGTCGCAAGGTGTGGCGATCGTGCCGGCGGAGGCCGATCTGTCGCGCTACCCGTTGGTCGTCGCGCCCAATCTCAATGTGCTGACCGAGGATCAGGCCAGGGCGCTCGAACGCTATGTCCGCGCCGGCGGGCATCTCGTGCTCGGCCCACGCTCGGGGATGAAGGACGATGCCGACGCCTTGTGGCCACAACGGCAGCCCGGGCCGCTGGTCGATCTGCTCGGCGCGCGGGTCGAGCAATTCTACGCGCTGGATCAGGGAGTCGGCATTACCGGAAGTATCGACGGGAACGCCTCGATCTGGGCGGAAGCGCTGACGCCAATCGCGCCCGACGTCCGGACGCTCGCCACGTATCGCGATGCCGGCGGCTGGCTCGACGGCAAGCCTGCCATCGTCACGCGCAGGGTCGGTCGCGGCAGCATTACCTATGTCGGTGCGTGGCTCGATGCCGCGACGATGGCAAAGCTCGCCGCCAACCTGCTCGCCGATGCCAGGATCGCGCCGATCGTCGCGAGCGCCGATCCCGACCTGGAGATCGCCGAGCGCGCCGGCGCTGGCAAACGCCTGGTGATCGTCATCAATCATGGCAATGTCGCGCATCCGATCACCCTGCCCGCCGGCGCCTCTCCTGTCGAAAGCGACTGGGCCGACGGCCGGATCGCCGCGCATGGCGTGGCCCTGTTCGAATTCGCTCGCGGAGGAAAATGATGAAACCTGGCCTCACCCTCGCCTTGCCACTGATCGGCCTGCTGGCCGTCGCCGCTGCCGGAACACCGGAACGCTGGGTGCCCGGTTGGGCCGCGCCGCCGATCGGCTACGAGCCCAAGATCAAGGAAGCGCTCGGCCGTCCGTTCAAGGACGAGAGCGTCCGGCAGGATCTCCGCGCGGGGATCGCCGGCCGGGCGATCCGCGTGCGCTTCTCCAATGAGCTGTCGGATGAGCCTTTGCGTATCGGCGCGGCGTCGATCGTGCGGCTCGACGCGCAGGATAAGCCGATTGCCGGCAGCCTGCGCTCGCTGACCTTCTCGGGCGCCACCGATACGGTCATCCCGGTGCGCGCACCCATGCTGTCCGATCCGATCGCCTATCCGGTAGCGGCCGGGGAACGGCTGGCCATCACGGTCTATTATCCGGAGGAAGCGGCGCCGCCCGCGCATGCGCAAATGGTCGACGTTGTCGCCGGCAATGGCACCAATTCGGTCACGTTGACCAATCCGCAGCGCGCGCGAGCCCCGGGCGTGGTCAGCGGCCTGGAGGTGACCGGCACGGCCGCGACGCGCGTTTTGGTGACGTTCGGCGATTCGATCACTGAGGGCGCCGGCGCATCCAAGGCAATGAGCTGGCCCGACCAGCTCGGCCGCCTGCTCGCCGCCAATCCGCGCGGTCGCTGCTGGGCGGTCGTCAATGAAGGGATCAGCGGCAACCGGCTGCTCAGCATGGGGCGCGGACCGGATGCCCTGTCACGCTTCGACCGCGACGTGCTCGCCGTGCCCAATGCCACCCATGTCGTGATCCTCGAAGGCATCAACGATATCGGCAAGGTGCGCGACCCAAAGGACTGGCAGCCTCCCGCCGCCAACCTGATCGCGGCCTATGAGCAGATGCTGGCGCGGGCGAAGGCGCGCGGGCTCAAGGTGATCATCGGGACGCTGCTACCCTATGAAGGGGCGGCCTATGCCGACGCGGCCGGGGAACAGCGGCGGGAGACGGTCAATGCGTGGATACGGGCGAATGCCAAACGGTTCGATGGCGTGATCGACTTCGACGCGGCGATGGGCGAGCCCGGCAAGCCGACCGTGATGCGGCTGACCGAGCAGATCGGGGATCATCTGCATCCGAACGATGCCGGCTACGCGCGGATGGCGAAGACCGCGCTGCCAGTGATTGTGGCGCAGGGTTGCCGTTAAGAGGTCGGCTCCCGGCGAGTTTTCATTTACTTCGTCACCCCGGCCCTGTGCCGGGGTCCAACCCTCCCAAACGGAATCCCTCCGTTGTTGCTCGTTGGATGCCGGAACAAGTCCGGCATGACGTTGACGGAAGTGTCGGTACTTTCGACGCGATCACCGTTCGACGCGGATCAGATAGCTCGTCGTCGCCGGGCTGCCGACCGGGATCTCCCAGCCGGGTTCGATCATCTTGCCGGCGATCTCCTTGCCGATCGGCCGCGCGGACCCGTCGAGCGGCTGGGCGAACACGCCGACCGCGCCTTCCAGTCCCTTGAGCGTTACCCAGCCGGTGATCGGCTCGATCAAGGTCGGGGCGGTGCCCCAAACGGTCAGGTTCGACCCGCGCTCGTCCCATTTCTGGCCCGTATTCTCCTCGCGCCCGGTCGTCGTCATCAGGATGCGATTGGACAAATCGAGCGGCTTGCCGTCGAGCGAGGAGAGCGTGATCACCGCGAACCTGTTGCGGATCTGCGCCGACAGGTTGCGCGTCTCGACCTTGTTGGCCGAAATGAAGCCGACCAAGGCCTGGCTGCGCGGGCTGTCGACGCTGACCAGACCGTTCTTGCCGCCGTCGGTCAGCCAGCTGAGCTCGCCGGTGTCCGAGACGATCGGGTTCATCGGCCCGAGCGGCGCCGGAAGGCTCGGCTTGCAGTCGAGGCATGACACGCGCGAGCCGTGGACGAGCGGAATGCGCACATCGAAGCCGGGCGTGTAATAGGGCATCGCCGCGCGCGGCAGCCGCGCCGCTTCGCTGATCTGATCGGTCGAATAGGAGCGCGTCAGCATCGTCTTCGCCGCCGACACGTCGCCGCGCAGGAAGATCATCGCGCCGACCGGCATCTGCGCCATCTTCACCGGATCGAGCGTCATGTCGAAATGGTCGGTGATCATCGGGGTCCACTCGCCCGCGACCTTGGTCTCGAACGTGTAGAAGAATACCGCGTCCCAATCCTGCAGCGACGCATAGGAGGCCAGGATCGGGATCATCTCCGCGCCGTAATCGGTCGGGAACGGCTCGTTGACCTCGCTGACCGTGAACGGTTTGCCCGCGACCGCGCTGCGCGCCAGCTTGAGGATGGTGGAGAGCTCGGGTGAATTGACCATCGGCTCGTTGCGTTGACCGTAGATTGCCGGGTGCTGCCAATAAACGTGCGCATCGACGATGTCGGACTTGATCAGCGTCCGCAGCAGCGGCTGGTTGGCCATGAAATAGGTGTGGTCGGCCATCGGGATGATCGGCACCTTCACCCCGACCTCGTCCTTCAGAAACCGCTTCATCTCGGCGTGGAAGCCGATTTCGACCGAGGTCAGGAACGCGATCTCGGCATCGAGCCGCAGCCGCGGCGCATCGGGATGGTCGCCGCGGCGCATGAACGGCACCGGTTGGCCGTCGCCAACGCCCGCCAAGCGGTGCAGTTCGGCGACCTGAGCGGGCGTGCGGTTCTTCGCTAGCCAGTCGTTGTACATCCTGACCAGCAGCGCCTCGTAATGCGGCGTCATGTCGAGCTGGTAGTTGGGTCCGTCCTTCGTCCGTTCGCCGCGCAGCCAGTTGCGCGCCCAGAATTCGAGCAGCGAATTCTCGTTCACCACCTCGACCAGCGCCACCGCCGGATCGTCGGCATAGCGCAACCCGGTATAGGCGTTGCGATGGCCGAGCAGCTGCCTGGCGTAATCCTTTTGCAGCGCGACCAGCTCGGGCCCGAAATAGGTGAACGCCTTGGCATTGTTGATCAGGTCGACATCAGGGACGTTATCGCCGGATTTGAACACCCGCCCGACATTGAGGTTGAAGTCGGCATAGATGCCGTTCTTCTTGAGCTGGGCGATCCAGTAATCGAGCCGGTCGAGCTGGTCGGGATTGAAATGCTGACTGTCGGGCAGGTCGCCGCGGATCAGTCCGCGCGGCGCGTGGGTGAAGGGCCCCGCCTGGGGCGAGATAGCAGCACCTTCGTTGCGCAGCGGCAGCGCGGTATCGGGGCGGTCGAGGAAATGGAGGCGAACGCAATTGACCCCGAGCCGGGCAAGCGCTGCCGCATAGGTTTCCGCCGCCTTATGGTCGGGCAATTCCGCCGAACCCTTGGCGAACCCGGTCATGTTGAAGCCCCAGCAGCGGAAACGCTTGCCGTCGCCGCGATAGAGATGGCCGTCCTGGACGCGGATGAAGCCTTGGCTGCCGGCCGGACCGTCGTGAACGAAGCGCGCATCGGCGGCGGAATCGACCCGGACCTCGTGGTCGACGGTGAAAGGCTGCAGCGCCGGCGCATCCGACTGCGCACCCACCGCGCTCGCGCCGAGCAATGCCGTGGCGATCGCCGCCCAACGGCTCCAGCCTACCAGTCGGCCCTGCTTTCCCATCACAACCCCCGATGCCCATCGTTGTGGCTCATGGCGGCCGGCCCCGTGCCGGCGGCCGTTCAATGAGAGATCAATGCGTCCGGATTCGTAGCGCGTAGGGGAAGGACCCATCCGCCGCCGGAGGCAGGCTGACCTTCAACCCCTGCGGCGTCTGCTGCCAGCTGATCTTGCCGCCATCGAGCAATTCGATGCTCTTGATCGGCGCATCGAGATAGGGCGTGCCGGCATAGAGCGTCTTGATCAGCACCGCGCCGTCCTTGGGCCGTGCCAAGCCAAGCGCGTAGACAACATTGCCCTTGGTGGTGAAGCGGATGTCGGCCGGCGTGAAGCCCTTGATCGCCGATTGCTCGACCTGACCGCCGACGCGGGTCTGGCCCGACTTGGTCGGGCCTTCGCCGAAATATTTGAACGGCCGCGTGCCGTAGATCGCCTCGCCATTGACTCTGAGCCAGCTGCCCATCCCCTTGAGGACCGAGACGATCTCGTCGGGGATCGTGCCGTCCGACTTCGGCCCGACATTGAGCAGCAGATTGCCGTTCTTGCTGACGATGTCGATCAGGTCGGCGATCAAGGATTGCGGGGTGCGATACGTGTCGTTCTTCGCATAGCCCCAGCTCTTGAGGCTGACCGACGTGTCCGATTGCCAGGGCGTCAGCCGGAGCTGGTCGGTCTTGCCGCGCTCCATGTCGAACATGGCGCTGCCCTCGGCGAACTGGCCGCCTTTATAGGCGATGATCCCCGGCGCCCCCCAGCTCGCGCTGCGATTGTAATAATAAGCCGCGGTGTCGCGCATCCGCGTTTCAAACATCGGGGCGGCGGTCCACCAGTCGAAATAGATCAGCTCGGGATGATATTTGTCGATCAGCTCCGACGTGCGCCCCATCCAGTCGTCCATGAACGCCTTGCTCGGCGGCAGCCATTCCTGGAGCTGGTTGCCGTCGGGCCAGTTGGTCGGACCGTCGGCGGGCAGCCCCATCGGCGCGGCAGGACCGTAGAGCCCGGCATTCTTCGGATCGTTGACGTCGGAATCGAACGTGCGGCCCATATAATACCACCACCAATGCTCGGCACGGTGCGACGACAGGCCGAAATGCATGCCGCGCGCCCGCGCCGCCCTAGCGATCAGCCCGACCACGTCACGATGCGGCCCCATCTCGGCGGCATCCCATTCGGTCAGATCGGACTTGTACATGGCAAAGCCGTCGCAATGCTCGGCGACCGGGACGACATAGCGCGCCCCGGCGTCGGAGAAGAGCTGGACCCAGGCGGCGGGATCGAACTTCTCCGCCTTGAACATCGGGATGAAGTCCTTGTAGCCGAACTTCGATTGCGGGCCGTAAGTCGCGACCTGGTGCTCGTAGGCGGCGTTGCCCGGCACGTACATGTTGCGCGAATACCATTCGTTGGCGAAGGCTGGGACCGAATAGACTCCCCAATGGATGAAGATGCCGAACTTGGCGTCGCGGAACCAATCGGGCGTGCGATAGCCGGCGCGGAGCGAATCCCAGTCGGACTTGAACGGCCCCTTCGCGATCCCCGCTTTGACATTGGCCAATTTGGTGGCGAGCTTCGCCTGATAGCCCGGAATTTCGGCCGACGCCGACGAGGCCGCCAAAGCCAGTGCGGCACATGCCGCCGCTCCACGCGCGACGCTCCTGATCAGCCTGCCCATCGCTCTCTCCCGGTCAAAATGCGCGCGGCTGATGCGCGTCGCCATGGCTCATGGCTTAAATCAGCGCGCCCGCGCCGATCAAGCTTTATTATCGTATCATATTACATTATCGCAGCAACCTAGCGCCAGCGATGGGCGGGAGAGGATTATGGGAATCGGACGTCGGGAGTTCCTGGCGGGCGCCGCTGCAGGAAGCTTCGCGGTCGCGTTGAACTGGCCGGACACGAGCGAGGCGGCGACCGGCGATATGCTGCTCGACCAGTTCCGCTCGCCGGGACCCGATGCGCGCCCGCACACCTGGTGGCATTGGATGAACGGCAACGTCACCGCCAAGGGAATCACGCTCGACCTCGAGGCGCTTGCTCGCGTCGGAGTCGGTGGCGTGCACATGTTCGATGTCGGCTGCGGCATCCCGCAAGGCCCGGCCACGACACTGAGCGACGAGTGGGTGACGATGATCCGCCACGCCGCCGACGAATGCGGCCGGTTGGGCCTGACGCTCGTGCTGCACAATTGCCCGGGCTGGTCGTCGAGCGGTGGTCCATGGATCACACCCGAGCGCGGAATGCAGCAACTCGTGTGGAGCGAACTGACGGTCGAGGATGGCGCCGCGGTCGACCGCGTGCTGCCGCGTCCCTTCTCCCGGCTCGAATATTATCGCGACGCGATGGTGATCGCCTATCCCGCGCTCCCGGGCGATCGCGCCGCCGCGCGCGGCCAGATCGTCCGTGCCACGTTGAACGGCGCGCCCGCCGACGTCCGGCTGATCACCGACGGCGACGATTCGACCGCGCTCGACATAAAACCTGGGGACTCGCCGTCCGAGATCGTGCTGGAATTCGCCGCGCCGTATCGCGCCGGTTCGCTTCTGCTGCAGGCGGCGCCACCGGAGGACAATGCCAACTTTTCCCCTTCGGCCGCCTTCACGATCGAGGCGTCGGACGACGGATCGACCTGGCGCCGGCTCGCCCAGGCGCCGGTACCGACATGGCGCGTCCACACCACGCCACCGATCGTCGCCAATTTCACCGAGACCACGGCGCGCTTTTACCGTATTGGCGTACCAGCTGCGTGTCGCCTGTCGGAACTGCGGCTATCGGCCGATCCGCGCGTCACCGACCTTGGCGCCAAGGGCGGCTGGGGCCGCTATGCCAATATCGGCGAGACGCCCGACGCCCCTGCGCCCGCCGCCACGATCGATCCGGCGCAAGTGATCGACATCAGCCGCTTCATGGATGCCGATGGTCGGCTGCGCTGGACGCCCCCCAAGGGCGCCTGGACCATCCTGCGCTTCGGCCACACACCGACCGGCGCGCGCAACGTATCGGCCGCGACCGCGGGCATCGGGCTGGAATGCGACAAATTCAGCGCCGACGCGCTCGACTTCCATTTCGACACCTATTTCCGCGAATTGCTCCCCGCGCTCGAACGGCTCGGCGAGCGCCAGCTCGCGGGCGTGCTGATCGACAGTTACGAAGTCGGCATGCAGAACTGGACCGCGGCCATGCCGCGCGAGTTCGAAGCGCGCCGCGGCTATGACCTGACGCGATACATGCCTGCTTTGACCGGGCGGGTGGTCGGCGATCCCGAGAGGACCGAGCGGTTTCTTTGGGACATGCGCCGACTTCAGGCGATCCTGATGGAAGAGCTTTATTACGGCCGTTTCCACGATCTTTGCCGCCAGCACGGGTTGCTTTCCTTCACCGAGCCCTATGGCAACGGACCGTTCGACGACCAGCGTCCCGGCGCGAAGGTCGACAGTCTGATGGGCGAATTCTGGGTGCGCGGGGGCGCCGCCGCTTATTCGGTCAAGGTCGCGGCGACCACCGCACATGTCCAGGGCAAGACCTTTGTCGGCGCGGAATCCTTCACCGGCCGCCCGGCACAATCGCGCTGGCAGGAGCATCCCTATGCGATGAAGGGCCTGGGCGACGAGATGTACTCGCTCGGGCTCAACCATTTCGTGTTCCATCGCTACGCCCAGCAGCCGCACCCCACTGCGCGGCCGGGCATGACGATGGGGCCTTGGGGATTCCATTTCGACCGCACCAATACGTGGTTCGAGGAAGCCGGACCGTGGCTGAGCTATGCCACGCGCTGCCAGCACATGCTGTCCTCGGGCAATTTCGCCGCCGACCTCCTGTTCTTCACGGGCGAGAATTCGCCGGTGCAATGCCCGGTCGATATCGAGGAGCCGATCGCCGCGACCCTGTCCGGCCCGCGGCCGCGGCTGCCGCATTCGGTGCCGCCGGGATATGATTATGACGTCTGTGGCGCCGACGTGCTGCACGAGCGCGCTCGGGTCGAAGGCAATCATATCGTGCTGCCCGACAGCATGCGGTACCGGTTGCTGGTGATGCCCGACGATCCGCGCATCACGCGCGAGACCTTGGCCCGGATCGACGAGCTGGTCCGCGCGGGCATGTGGCTGGTCGGCGCGCCCGTGGAACGCTCGCACGGCCTGCGCGACTATCCCGACAGCGACGCCGAAGTGAAGCGGCTGGCAAGCGGGCTGTGGGGCGATCTGGACGGCAAGGCGCGAACGTCGCGCGCATGCGGCAAGGGGCGCGTCTTTTGGGGCTTGCCGCTCGAACGGGTGCTGGCCGAGGCCGGACTCGCGGCGGACGTTGCGATCTCGGCACGCGCGAGCGACGCCAAGATCCATTGGATCCATCGCCGCACCGCCGACGCGGAAATCTATTTCATCTCCAACGCGCGCCGGCGCCCTGAAGAGCTGGTCGCGACCTTTCGCGTCTCCGGCCGCCAGCCCGAATGCTGGGACCCGATGACCGGGGAGACCTACCCGCTTCCGGTATATCAAGATGCGGGCGGCCTCACTCGCGTCGCGCTCCGTCTCGACGAGGCAGGTTCGTGCTTCGTCATATTCCGCAAGCCGATCGCAGCGCCCGGTGCGGCAGCGCTGCGCGGACCGGCAGCGGAATTGCTGCGAACGGCGGCCTATCCCATTGCCCCGCGCGAAGAAGCCGAGGGACGTTTCAGCGTCTCGGCCTGGATCAAGCCCGAAGTCGAGCTGTGGCCGATCAGCCCCGACATGGCCGTGCCCGATCCCGAACCCCGTATGGCGGCGGCACGCGCCACAGCACTCGCCCGTGGCGGGAGCGTGGAGACGCTGGGAATTGCCGGTGCCAGTTTCCTCATCGATCCTCCCGCCGGCAAGACGATCTATGGTGCGGGTCATGCCACTCTTGCTATCTCGGCGGGCCGCAACGGCGTCATCGTTTATGCCAATGAGGGCGACAGCTATCGCGCGGTGCTCGCTGCTCCGACGCCGATCGCGGGATGGACCCACCTGGCATTGACCGCCGATAACGGTCGGACCGCATTGTTCCTCGACGGGAAGCCTATCGCCGCCGGGGTGCCAAGCAACGCTCACCTCCACGCGCTGCTCAACGTGACGATCAATCAGCCGCGATTATTCGAGGGAGACAGTGCCGGGGTGACGCTGCATCGCGAAGTGCTCGACCCAGCCGCGATCAGCCGCCTCGCCGCCGGGCAGCTCCCCGCCCCCGCCGCACCGCCGGCGAGCGAAATCGTATCGGGCGGCCTTTTGATCTGGGAAACCGGGCGCCACAGCCTCGGCGATCGCCAGATCGACGCCGGCGCGATCGCTCCGCCGGTCGGTCTCGCCGGGCCGTGGCAAGTTTCCTTCCCGCCCGATCTCGGCGCACCTGCCCAGGTCACGCTCGATCGCCTCACATCGCTCCATCGCCATGCCGATTTCGGCATCCGGCACTTTTCGGGCACGGCGACCTGGCGAACGCGGTTCGCGGTTCCGGCGTCCTCCTTGGGCAGCGACCGGCGCTTGTACATCGATCTCGGGCGCGTCGAGGTGATCGCCCGCGTCACCGTCAACGGCAGGCCGCTGGGCGCGCTGTGGAAGCCGCCCTATCGCATCGACATAACCGACGCGGTACGGCCCGGCGACAATCTGCTCGAAGTCCAGGTGACCAATTTGTGGCCCAACCGCCTGATCGGAGACGAACATTTCCCGCCGGAGAATGCCTATACGGTCAACGCATTCGGCTGGGATGGCGGGATCGAGCGGCTACCCGATTGGTATCGCCAAGGCCGTCCCAAGCCGCCGGGCCAGCGGATCGCCTTCACGACCTGGAAGCATTATTCGGCGGACTCGCCGCTGCTCGAATCCGGGTTGCTCGGACCCGTCCTGCTGCGAAGCGCCCGGTTCGTTCGATTGCGCTGAGCGCATCATCTACCAGGGCCTGGATCGCGCCACCGCCAGGCCCCGCGTGTCGTTGGGCCATTTGCCGCTGACCGCGCAATAGAAGTGATAGAGCGCGCCTTCGTGATAGATCACGGCGGGTTTATGCGCGAATTTCTCGTCGATCGAGCCCGGCGCGCCGATGTCGATCAGCACTTCGTCGACTTTCTCGAAGCTGGTCGGCGTGCGTCCGAGCGCGAGCAGTTCGCGGCACGGGCCGTCATTGGCGCGGCCGAAATAGAACATGCCCCACGTGCCGCGATGCTTGACCACGACCGGGTCGCTCGCGAAGCGCGCGTCGGGAGCGCCATTGGCGCCGTTGCGGATCAGCGGGTTGCCGGGGTGGCGCGTCCAGGTCTTCAAGTCCTTCGACGTGGCGAGACCGGTCTGTTCGAACCACGGCGTACCCATGGTCTTGGCATTGTAGTAGAGGTAGAAGGTGTCGCCTTCCTTGATGAGATAGGGCTTGTAGAGCCCGCCGCGTTCCCATTCGGCGCCGTCTTCCGGGCGCAGGATCACCGGGCCGCGTTGCCAGTGAAGGAAGTCGTCGCTCCAGGCGAGCCCGATCACCGCCGCGCCCTGCTCATATCCTGCGCCGGGATAAGCATGCCAGGCGGCGAGATAGCGCCCGCCGACCTTGATCAGCCGCGCGGGCGACTGGAGTTCATTTTCGCGCAGGATCGAGGCGCAGGCAACATTGTAGCGAGTGACCGGGTCGTTGGGATCGCGCGCGAGGATAATACCCTTGCGCGTCCAGTGCAGCAGGTCGGTCGATTCGCAGATCCCGGTCTGATAGCCCTGCCCATCGAACCCGACATAGGTCAGATAGAATTTGCCATTGGCTGAGAAGACAAATGGACAATCGACGGATTTGGCGTCGAAATCGCCGGAAACGCCCGAACCGCCCAGGATCAGCTTCGGATATTTGTACGGCGTGCGATAGTCGGCGACCGGATCGGTAGTGGCGCGCGCGAAGGCGGGCAGCGCCAGCGCGCCGGCAGCGCCCGCCGTCATGCCGAGAATGCCCCGGCGGTCGAACCTGGCGCTTTCCATCATCCTGCTCCCGTATCCCAGCCGCGCATCCGGCCGTGCGAGAATCACGCTATCGTCCCGCTCGCCGAGGACCAAGTAAATTAATCATACGAATTGTCGCTTGGCGGGGGCGCGTGCGGTTGCTTTATGCGTCGTCGGCGTCATAGTCGGCGGGGGAAGAAGAACATGGGGACAAGCGCTATCGCATTCCGGACCTCGGTCGATGTCTGACCGCGAGATGCCCTATCAGGGTCGAGCCCGCGCCGCCTCGCACAGGCCGGCAAGCCCGATGGAAGCCGAGATCAGCTTCCACAAATTCAACCGCAAGGCGCGCTCGAACCACGACCAGGTCGCCCGCGCCTTGGGCATCGAGATCATGTCGGGCGTCTATCCGCCGGGCACGCGCCTGCCCCACGAGGCCGATGTGCTCGAGCGGTTCGGAATCTCGCGCACCGTGCTGCGCGAGGCGCTGAAGACACTGACCGCCAAGGGGCTGATCGCGTCAAAGTCGCGGGTCGGTACCAAAGTGCTCGACGCGACGCATTGGAACCTGTTCGACGCCGACGTGCTGTCGTGGAAGGTTGCGCAGGGTTTCGACGAGAAATTGAGCAACGACCTGGCCGAGATACGGCGAGCGATCGAGCCGCGCGCGGCTGCGCTCGCCGCGGAGCATGCGGATCGCGACGTCATCGCTCAGCTGCGCCGCTGCATCGCCGACATGCGCGCCGCGACCGACAGCCGGCGGCAGTTCGCCGAAGCCGACCTGGAGTTCCACCGCGCGATCGGGGCCGCGTCGGGCAACATGCTGATGCGCGCCCTGTCGGCGGTGATCGAGACCGCTCTGGTCGAGTCCTTCACCTTGAGTTCGCCGGTCCGCAATCTCGCCCAGCACGAGACGGTAGTGCGCAAGCACGAACGGATCGTCGACGCGATCGAAGCGCGCGACCCCCATGCCGCCGCGGTGGCGATGGACGCCGTGATCGTCCGCGGCGTGGGGGACGCGGATGCCGGGCTGGTGACTTGATCTGCCCCTTGGCCCCCTTCAGTACAGGGAGGGGAAAGGACTCAACCTCAGATGCTCCACCCGCCGTCGATGATCTGCACCTGTCCGGTCGTGTAGGTCGCCCCCGCCAGATAGACGACGAGGTCGGCGATCTCCTCGGGCGAACCGATCCGGCCGATCGGCTGGCGCGCGATGAAGGCGGCGCGCGCGCCGTCATAATCGCCGCCGGCGGACAGGCGATCCTGCAAGGACGGCGTCTCTACCGTTCCCGGGCAGATGGCGGTGACGCGGATGTTGCTGCCGACGAAATCGGCGGCGATCGACTTGGTCAGCCCGACCACCGCCGCCTTCGTCACCGAATAGGCGAAGCGATTGGGCACACCCTTCACGCTCGACGCCACCGACGACATGTTGATGATCGCGCCCCCGCCGCGCTCGACCATGCCCGGCAGAACCGCCTGACAGGTCCGCGTCATCGCGACCACATTGAGCCGCCATGCGAAATCGAGATCGGCGTCGCTCGTCTCGAGCACCGTTCCGCCATGAACGACGCCCGCGCAATTGAACAGCACGTCGATCGTCTCGCCGGCGAGTGCCGCGACTGCTTCGGGGTCGAGCACGTCGAGCCGGCGCGTCTCGATCCGCTCGCCGGCCAAACCTTCCAGCCCCGCTTCGTTGACGTCGGTCGCAATGACGCGCGCGCCAGCCGCGGCGAGCGCTAGGACCGAGGCACGGCCGATGCCTTGTGCCGCGGCGGTCACGAGGGCGGTCTTTCCGGTCAGGTCGATCAACGTCTGGGTCCTCAAGGTTGGGGGATTGGAGTGCCGGGCACGATGCCCGCGCTATAACAGGCTTCTACCAGCGCCATAGTGCGCCAGGCGTCATCGACGCGCGTGGCAAGCACCGTGTCCTCGCCCGCGGCGAAACGCTGGAGATTGGCCATCGGGCCGATGAACGCGTCGGGAAACCAGGCGCCGGCAAGCGCGACTTGCTCCCAGGGCCCGCCACGCCGGGCCAGCCAGAGTTCGTCGGCTTCGCCGGCCGGATAGTCGAGCAACACGCCCAGCTTGGCCTGCGCCGCGCCGTCGGCACCCTCGACCCGGAAGCTCGCTTCCTGGTGGCGGCGGCCGAAATCATGATGGTGGTTGATCGACAGGAGCACCCGGAGCCTGTCGCCATAATCGAGCAGGATCGACGTCCGCGTATCGGCCAATTCGCTCGACGGATGACCGAAGCTGCGCGCGAACACGCCTTGCGAATCGCCGATCAGCGCGCGGATCGTGTCGAGATAATGGATCGAATGGCTGACGATCTCGACCCGCGGATTGGGCTTGAGGTGCGGGAACAGATGCCAGGGGGTGACGAGGTTGATGCGCACCTCGACCTCGACGAGTTCGCCCAGCCGGCCTTGGCGGATCGCATCGGCAATCGCGAGCATCATCGCCGAATAACGCAGTTGGAAATTGACAGAGGCGGTCAGCCCGCGCGCCTGCGCCGTATCGCGGATGGCGGTCGCTTCTGCGAGGTCGAGCCCCATCGGCTTCTGCAACAGCACCGCCGCCCCTTTGGGCAGCGCCTCAAGGATCGCGCGGTGCGCAACCGGCGGCGCGGCGACGTCGAACACGGCGTCCGCCCGTGCCGCTTCCTCGATTGAAGCGAAAACATGCGGCACGTCCCATCGCGCCGCGAGCGACCGCGCGCGGCCCCGATCGAGATCGAACAGGCCGGAGACCTCGAATCCCGCCTTGCGATAGGCGGGCAAATGCGCGTCGGCGACGATGCCGCCGGTACCGATGATCACGATCGGCCGCGGCTTCGACGGAATCGGCCATTGCTGCTGGAGCGCGGTCATGACGTCGCCCTCGCCTGTGCATCGGCGAGCAGGTCGGCGGTCGTGCGGTCGGTCGTCACCGCCGCGGTCATCAGGTCGTCGACGATATGGCTGATCCGTGCCAGATCGGCCGTCAGCGGCATCTCGCGGGCATGTTCGTGGAGCCATTCGAGCTTGTGGTAATAGGGCATGCGCGCATTGATGTCGGGATCGATCCAGGTCGAGCGCCGCACCCCGATCGCGCCTTCGGTCGTGGTCAGCCGATCCATTGGCGCCGTCGCGCAATGGCGCAGGAAGTCCCAGGCGAGTTGCTTGTTCGCCGACCCCGCCCCGATCGCCAGCACCCAGAAGACATTGAGCGACACGCTGCGCCCGCCCGGCCCCGCCGGCAGCGGTGCGACATCGACCAGCCCGCGCACCTTGCTGTCCGCGGCGGTGTCGGCATAGGCCGCGAAGCCGAACCAGTTCGCCATCAGCGCGACCTTGCCCTCTGCGAACAGGGCACCCGATTGGACGCTGTCGAGCGACCTGCAGTCCGGCGCGATCGCCTGTTGGTCGGTCGCCAGCGTTCGCAGGAAGTCGAGCGCGGCATGCGCGGCCGGCGAGATGAAATCGGGTCGGCCCGCAGCATCGAAAACTTCGCCGCCGCGCGACCAGATGTGGATGCAGAAATCGTAGAAGCTGTTGTGGCCGTCGGGGAACAACGCCAGCACGGTGCCGTAGCGCCTGCTGGCGGGATCATGGTGCTGTCGCGCGAGGGCGTGAAATTCCTCCCACGTTGTCGGAGGTTTGGCGATCAAGTCCTTGCGATAGATCAGGCATTCCGGACCATCGTGATAGGGCATGGCCCAAAAGCCGCCATCGAACCGCTGCAGCCCGGTCAGCGACGGGCTCCAGGCGTTAGGGAAGTCCGCGATCGGCGCGCGGGCCATGTGCGGCGTCAGATCCTCGAGCAGACCGTCGGCGACCGCCTCGGCCAGCCAATCGGTGTTGAGGAAGGCGATGTCCCATGTGCCGGTCGCGAGCCCGCGCTCAGCGATCGCGCTTTCGTGCAGCGGGTTGAGGTCCATCGCCACCGCTTCGAGCTCGGCTTCGACGCCATGACTGCGCGTGAAATCGGCGAATTGCGCGGCGATCGCGCTTTCGAACGGTCCGAAGCGGCGAACCGCGATGCGGAGCTTCGTCATCAACCCGCCTCCGCCACGGCCGGCGCCTGGGGTGCCGTATCGACCGTAGCGCGGCGCGCCCGTCGGCGATCGCCGCCGACCGTGTAGATCGCCGCAGCGGCGATCACCACCGCGCCCTCGATCAGCCCCTGATAGCTCGCTCCGAGGTCGAGCACGTTGAACCCGTTGGTGAGGGTGAACAGCAGCAGGGCACCGATGACGGTCTTGAGCACGCTGCCCGCGCCGCCCAGCAGCGACGTGCCGCCCAGGATCGCGGCAGCGATCACGGTGAGCTCGGTGCCCTGAAGCGCGGTCGGGTTGATCGCACCCAACCGGCAACCGAACAGCACGCCGGCGAACCCGGCCGCTGCGCTCGACAGGACGAAGGCGCCGAGCTTGTAGGCGTGGACGTTGATCCCCGACAGCCGCGCCGCCTCGGCGTTGCCGCCGACCGCGTAGATGCGCCGGCCTATGACGGTGAAGCGCAGGACCGCCCAAACGGCGATGGTGAACAGCGCGAGATAGACGACGGGCGCCGCGACGGTGAAATCGCGACCCGCGAGCAGCGCCAACGCGCCGACGACAATGCCCGCCAACGCGTCCAGCGGCCGCTTCTTCCATGCCGCGAGCGCCAACAGCGTTGCCGCGAACAGCAGAGCCGCCCAGAAGATCGGCACGCGGGTGCTTTCGAACGCCAGCATCTGCTGGAGCACGTCGGGGCGTTCGACCATCAGCGAGCGTCCGTCGGTCAGCACCAGTACCAGCCCCCTGACCGCGGTGAGCGTGCCGAGCGTGACGATGAAGGCATTGATCCCGACGAACTGGACCACCGCGCCGTTGAAGATGCCGATTGCGATGGCGGTGACGATCGCGGCGCCGGCCGCCATCGGGAAGCCGATGCTTGGCGCCAGGCCGACCAACACTGCCGCGGCGAGCGCGGCAACCGAGGCCACCGACAGGTCGAACGCGCCGGTGATCAGCATCACCGTCATCGCCACGCCCATGATCCCGACCAAGGACGCCTGGTAGACGATGTTGCCGAGATTTTGCGGCGACAGGTAATTGGGCAGGCCGCGCGAGTGCGCGATCGCCGCAAGCAAGACGAGCAGGATCAGCAGCGCGTAATAGACGCCAGCCTCGCGCAATCCGAAGGTCCGGCGCCAGTCGATGGATCGGGTCATGCGGCGATTTCCGTTCTGGATTGGGTTCCACTGGCCAGCTGGATCAGCCCGGCCTCGTCGATCGTGGCAGGATCGACCTCGGCGACGATCGCGCCGTCGCGCATCACCAGGATGCGGTCGGCGACGGCCAGCAATTCCTCGAATTCGGAGCTGACCAGCAATACCGCCAATCCCCGATCGGCAAGGCGACGGACCAGCCGCAAGATATCGGTGCGTGCGCCGATATCGATCCCGGCGGTCGGCTCATCGAGCAGCAGCACGCGGGTGCGCGGGGTCAACCATTTGGCGATCACCACTTTCTGCGCATTGCCGCCCGACAGCTCACCGACCAAAGCGTCGGCGTCGGACGCCTTGATCGCGAGATCGTCGATCGCAGCCGTCGCCACAGCATGCTCGCGGCGCGGCGCGATCAGCCAGCCGTCATGCGGCAGCGCGATATTCTCGGCGATCGTCATGCCGGGAATGAATCCCTGTGCGGCGCGATCCTCCGGCACCAAGGCTATGCCCGCAGCCACCGCTTCGGCGGGATCGCGGCCTGTTCTATCGCCCCCGAGCAGGATTGTGCCTCGCGCCACGGGATCGGCACCGAAGATCGCGTGAAGCAATTCACTGCGGCCGGAGCCGAGCATGCCGGCGACGCCGACGATCTCCCCAGCCGCGATCGAGAAACGTGCCGGCTTGAGCTTGCCGGGCGAGGCGAGGTCACGGACGTCGAGTAAAGCGCCACCTGTCCGAGGTTGCCGCTCGACCCGTTCGAGCGCGGTGACCGAGCGCCCGGCAATCGCCGCCGCGATCGCTGCTTCATTCAAATCCGCCGTCCGCGCGCCAAGCACAGCGCGGCCGTCGCGCAGCACGGTGACTTCGTCGGTCAGCGCGACGATCTCGTCGAGAAAATGCGACACGAACAGCACCGCCCGCCCCTCGCCGGCCAGGCGGCGGATGGTGCGATAGACTTGCTCGCGCTCGTCCCCGGCCAGCGAGGCGGTGGGCTCGTCCATGATCAGCAAGGCAGGATCGCTCATCAGTCCTTGGGCGATAGCAACCATCTGGCGCGTACCGATGGGCAGATCGCCCACGATGGCATCGAGATCGAACGGATCGCCCAGCGACCGCGCGACCGCCGCGGCCCGATCGCGCGCGGCGCGGTCGATGCGCCATCCGCCGGCCTGTTCGAGCAGCATGTTCTCGAGCACCGACAATGTCGGGACGAGCGGGATATGCTGGTAGATCGTCGCGATACCGCCGGCGCGGGCGGCACGCGGATTCGTCCAGCGCGCCGTCTCGCCGCGCCAAATAATATCGCCGCCGCTCGCCGGGATCGCTCCGGCAAGGACCTTGATCAAGGTCGATTTGCCGGCGCCGTTCGCCCCAAGCAATCCATGGACGCTGCCCGCATGCACGGTCAGATCGACCCCGCGCAACGCGGCGGTGCCATTGGGCCAGACCTTTTCGAGCCCGCGCAATTGGAGGAGCGGCGCTTCTACCATTGCCCGACGCATTCGCCGATCGTCGCGCGCGTGACCGCGGGGATCGGATAGGTGCGGAAGCGCGGCGCGGCGCCGTTCTTGTCATGGAGCGCGGCGAACACCAGGGCGCCGAGCGCTTCCGGCTTGAAGCAGACGGTGCCGTCGACCGCGCCAGCCTTGATCGACGCGATGCCGAGCTTCGATCCGCCCACTCCGATCATCCGCGCCGGGGAGCCGGCAGCGCGGACCGCTCGCGCGCAGCCGATCATCATGTCGTCGGCCTCGTTGTAGAACAGGTCGATATCGGGATGCGCCGCGAGGATGTTCTGGCACGCCGCCTCGCCGCCCTCGCTGGTCCAATTGCCGGGCTGCGATGCGACGACGTCATAGCGTGCCCCCGCCGTATCGAGCGCCGCGCGGAAACCCCGCGCGCGCTGCTCGACCTCGGGGAACCCGGCGGCCCCTTCGATGATCGCGATCCGCGCCGGCCGGCCGCGCGGCAGCCAGCGCAACGCCAGGCTCCCCGCCGCGCGTCCCGCCGCCACTTCATCCTGCGAGGCGAGCGCGATGAGGCCCGGATAGACGTCCTCGACCGATCGCGTCTTGGGATCGCCGACCAGCGCCGCGACCGCCGCGATCGGCACGTTTTGCGCGTTGGCACGGCGCACCCAGCCCTGCGCGACGACGGAGTCGAGCGGCATCACCGCGATCCCGGCAACGTGCTGGGCGATCAGATCGTCGATATCGTTGGCCTGTTTCTGGACGTCGCCCTTGGCGTCGAGCACCACCGCGCTCGCCCCGGCCCGCGCCGCGGCGTCGCTGAATCCCTTGGCGATCGCGGCGGCAAACGGATAGCTCAACCCGACCGTCGACAGGCCGTAGCGCGGCCCGGCAGCTTTACCGCTCGAAACCACGCCCGCTTCCGCCCGCGCCGCCTGCCGCACGCCGGTCAGCGACGCCGCCGCCACCGCGGCGACCGCCACGCAGAGGATCGTCGGGATCGGGCGCAGCCGCATCGCTCAGTCCGCCGGGCGGCGCGCCACGAGATAGAGATGCTCGCACGCCAGCACGGTCTCGCCGCGCTGGTTGCGGATGTCGACCGCCTCGGTGACGACGCCATGCGATGTCCTTTTGGGATGGTCGCGCTTGTCGGCGATGCGCGTGATGGTCGTGATCGTGTCGCCGATATGCACCGGGCGGATGAAGCGCAGCCGGTCGTAGCCGTAGGACATTGCATGCGGGTTGATCGTCGTCGCGGTCAGCCCGATGCCGATGGCGAAGACCATCGTGCCATGGGCGATGCGCTGGCCGATGTCCTGCGTCGCGCACCATTCGGCATCCATGTGGTGCGGGAAGAAGTCGCCGGTGTGGCCCGCATGGACGACGAAATCGGTCTCGGTGATGGTGCGGCCGAACGACGTGCGCTCGCTGCCGATCTCATAGTCCTCGAAATATTGCTCGACGATCATTGGCCAAGTTCCTGGTCGATGGATGCGCGGTCGGCACCGAGCCGGGGTGCCGCGCGCGGGGACGTGAGGATCGCGCCATCGACGCGGATCGGGCAGCGGGTCAGCGTCAGAGCGGCGCCATCGGGCGAGCGCACCTGTTGCGTCGCATGGAGAGCGGCGAAAGCCGGCTCGGCTATCAGTGCCGGCCAGTCGAGGACCGGCGCCGCCCAGATTCCGGCAGGTTCGAGCAAGGCCAGCCAGTCGGCCGTCGCGCGTGTCGCGAGATGGTCGCGGATCAATGCCTTGATCGCGTCGCGATCGGGGAACCAGCGATCCGCCGGGAAATCCGCCAGCGCGGGCAGGTCGATCACCGCACCCAGTCGATCGACCGGCGTCATCGCCAGCGCGAGATAGCCGTCGGCGGTAGCGTAGATGCCGTAGGGCGCGGCGAGATAGACGTTGCCATTGGCCACGTCGCTGCGCGCCGGCATCGCGCCGGCGCGGTTGAGATATACCGAGAGATGTTCGAACTGGAGATCGATCGCGGTCTCGATCAGGCTGACGTCGACCCGCCCACCCTTGCCCGTCACACCGCGCCGCACGAGAAGAGCCAATATGCCCTGACAGAGCTGCGCGCCCGCCATCATGTCGGTGATCGACAGCCCCGCCGGCACCGGCGCGCCGCCGGCATCGCCCGACAACCAGGCAATGCCCGACAGCGACTGGACGAGGAGATCCTGTCCGGGGCGATCGCGCCACGGTCCCTCGGGACCGTATCCGCTGACGCCGGCATAGATCAGCCGAGGGTTGAGCGCGGACACCTGGTCCCAGCCCAGCCCGAGCCGGTCCATGATGCCGGGCCGGAAATTGTGGATCAGCACGTCGGTGCGCGCGATCAGTGCCTTTACCGCGGCGAGATCGCCCTCCTGCTTGAGGTCGGCGGTGTAGCTTTGCTTGCCGCGATTGATCGCGTGGAACAGCGCGCTGTCCTGGTCGAACGCCGTTTCGGCGAGGAACAGCGACCGACTGGCATCGCCTCCGTCGGGCCGTTCGACCTTGATCACCCGCGCGCCGAGATCTCCTAGGCGCAATGCGCAGGATGGACCGGCAAGGAACTGACTGAAATCGAGCACGGTGATGCCGTCGAGCGGCGACGCGTCGGGCGCTTCATTCCCGCCCTCGTTCCCCGCCGCCGCTTCCACTCGATCATCTCCTAAAAAGTATGACTATATTATCTTTTCTGAACTGCTATTGGCGTCGGTGTGGCGAGTCAACCGTTTCCCGAACGGGCGACGATTCAAATCGATGGAGCAAGGCGCAACATGCGCGGCATGACCTGGAATCATTCTCGCGGCATCGACCCGCTGGTTGCCGCATCGTCCGAATGGAAGGCGCTGACCGGCGAGACGATCGAGTGGGACCAGCGCTCGCTCCAGGATTTCGAAAGCTATCCGGTCGAGGATCTCGCGCGGCGCTACGACCTTATCGTGATCGATCATCCGCATGTCGGACAAGTCGCCACCAGCGGCTGCCTGTTGCCGATCGACGAGGCGATCGATCGCTCCACGCTAGAGGGGATCGCGACGGGCTCGATCGGCGGATCGTACGAGAGCTACACTTGGGCGGGACATCAATGGGCGCTCCCGATCGACGCCGCCGCGCAGGTACAGGCCTGGGTGCCGTCGCGGATCGCGGCACCGGTGACCGACTGGCGCGCGCTTGCCGCACTCGCCGCCGATGGGCGTGCCTCGCTTCCGCTCAAGCCGCCGCACAGCCTGATGAGTCTCTTCACCTTGTGCGGCCTCACCGGCGTGACGCTTGAGGACGCGGGCGACGACCTCTTTCCGGCTGCTGCCACGCGCGCTTATGATCTGCTCGCGACGCTGGCCGGACAGGTCGACGCACAGGCCTATGCGATGGACCCGATCGACATGCTCGAGGTAATGGCCGATCCCGCCGGCGAACTGGCAGTGGCGCCGTTGATTTACGGCTATGTCAGCTATTCGATCGACGGCTTCCGGTCGGAGACCGTGCGCTTCGCCGACATTCCGGCGCTCGGCAATGGCCCTACGGGATCGACGCTCGGCGGCACCGGCATCGCGGTGTCGGCCTATGGCCGCAATCCGCCCGCCGCGGCGCGTTTCGCCGCCTGGGTCGCCAACGGCAAAGCGCAGCGCGACCTGATCGCGCCGCACGGTGGCCAGCCCGGCCATGCCGATGCCTGGGACGCGGACAGCGTCAACGCCGCGACCAACGATTTCTATCGCGCCACCCGCGCGACGCTCGACCGAGCCTGGGTGCGACCGCGGCATGACGGGTATATGCCGTTCCAACATGCGGCGTCCGAGCGGATCAACCACGCGTTGCGCGGCGGCGAGCCCGCGGCCGAGGCGATCGCTGGTCTCAACCAACTCTATCGCGCAAGCCGATGACCGCACCGCTCGCCGGCCTCCTCGTCATCGACATGGCCCAGTTCCTGTCGGGCCCGTCGGCGGCGCTGCGCCTCGCCGATCTCGGCGCGCGGGTGATCAAGGTCGAACGGCCCGAGGGCGGCGACATCTGTCGCACCTTGTACCTCAGCGACACCGATCTGGCGGGCGATTCCACTCTCTTCCACGCGATCAACCGCAACAAGCAGAGCCTTGCCGCGGATCTCAAGGATCCGACTGACGCACGGCGCGTCCATCGGCTGATCGATCAAGCCGATGTCGTCATTCAGAATTTCCGCCCCGGCGTCGCCGATCGCCTGGGCTTCGGACCGGCGGCACTCCGCGCACGCAATCCGCGGCTGATCGTCGGCAGCATTTCGGGTTATGGCGAGGATGGTCCCTGGGCCGCCCTTCCCGGGCAGGATTTGCTCGCCCAGGCCGTGTCCGGAGCGATGTGGTTGAGCGGCAGCGCGTCGGATGGACCCGTCCCGTTCGGACTGTCGGTCGCCGACATGCTCGCCGGCCATATCCTGGTCGAAGGCATATTGGCCGCGCTGGTCCGGCGCGGGATCAGCGGCGACGGCGCGACGGTCGAGACCAGCCTGCTCGAGGCGATGGTCGACCTTCAGTTCGAGGTCCTGACCACGCATCTCAACGACGGCGGCCGCCTCCCACAGCGCGCGGCGGTCGACAACGCTCATGCCTATCTGGCGGCACCCTATGGCGTGTATCGGGCGAGCGACGGTTGGATAGGGCTGGCGATGACTCCGCTCGACCTGCTCGGACGGTCACTCGACCTTCCGCTCGCGGGGCGCGATGCCTTTGCCGAGCGCGATGCGATCAAGGCGGAGATCGCGGCACGGCTCGAGGACGGCACGACCGGACGATGGATCGATCGCCTGCGCGCCGACGGCATCTGGTGCGCGCCGGTCGGCGACTGGCCGACCTTGCTCGGCGAAGAGGCGTTCAGGCGGCTCGATATGCTCCAGCGCGTCGCGCGCGGCAGCACCCCGATCACCACCACGCGCGCGCCCGTGCGCGTGGATGGGGGGCGCGTCGGCGCTTCGACAGCGGCGCCCCGGATCGGCGAGCATAGCGACGCGATCATTCGCGAATTCTCGCTCGACGACTGAGTCGCGCAACAAGATGGGCGCGAACGGGAAGGTTCGCGCCCAGTCGGAGGTTCGGGAAGTTGCCGGCCGAACCTCCGCCCTGC
This sequence comes from Sphingomonas sp., assembly GCF_024508665.1. Classification (GTDB taxonomy): domain Bacteria; phylum Pseudomonadota; class Alphaproteobacteria; order Sphingomonadales; family Sphingomonadaceae; genus Sphingomonas. The sequence continues at coordinate 739,049 of NZ_JANINP010000007.1, read as the reverse complement.
GCGAAGGCCCGGCTCGGTGGAGTTGGTCCGGGTTCAGTATTTGATGCGCACGCCGACCATGAACTGACGATCGTCGATCGTGAACTGACCCGGTTGCGTCGCGACCTGGTAATATTGCTGGATCTGCGTGCGGAGGATGTTCTGCGCATCGAACGTCAAGGTGAAGTGCTTGCCGACGTCCACGTTGAGCGAGGCATCGAGCCAACCATACCCCTTGGTGTAGACCGGGAACACATAGGAAACTGTCGTTCCACCCGGCGGCGTGTAGCCGCCGGCCAGGATGCTCGACAGGAAACTCGACCGGTAATTATAGGCAACGCGCGCCGAGACGCCGTATTTCTCGTAGATGCCGGCAATGTTGAAGCTGTTCTTCGACAATTGCGTCAGTGGCGCGGTGAAGCCGACGAGCGAACTCGGCGCCTTGCTGTCGGCATAGGTGTAATTGGCCTGCAGGCCGAGGCCCGACAACGCCCCCGGCAAGAAGTCGAAGAACTGCTGGTAACCGACTTCGACGCCCTTCACCGTGCCCGGATCGGAATTGACCGGAAGCGAGACCGTGTAGCCGCTCACTCCGTCGATCGTCTGCCCAGGCGTGGCGCGCGTGAAGATGAACCCCTTTACCCGCTTGTAGAAGCCCGCAACGTAGAGCGAGCTCGACTTGCCGAAATACCATTCGAGCGACGCATCGGCGTTGGTCGAGGTGATCGGAGACAGGTTCGGATTGCCGCTCGACGCGGCGAGCTGGCCCGGCACCACTGTCACCGCCGGCGACAGCTGGCTGAAGTCCGGCCGCGTCAGCGTTTTCGAACCCGCCAGGCGAAGCTGCAGATTATGCGTGAGGTGGATGCGGATGTTCGCGCTAGGCAACCACTTGTCGTACGAATTGTCGACGATCACCGGATCGACGGCCTGCGGGCTGTCCACGACGTAAGTGGTAACGTTATTGACGGTGACCGCGTGCCTCCGCAGCTGGAAGCCGTTGATGCTGTCCTCGGTGCGGACCCAGCGCACGCCGACATTGCCGTCGACCACGTCGTTGAAGTTGAACTTCGCCATGACATAACCGGCGTAGCTCTTCTCGTCCGCGGCGAAGCCCGCGAGCTGATTGCTGATCGAATTGGGGTCCGGCGCGGCCAGGCCCAGAGCGCTCACCACCCCGCTGAAGTTGTTCTTCAGATTCGCTGGCAGTGCGTACGGATAGTTGCGCTGGAAATCCAAGCCCGAACCGACGCCGGAATAGAAATCGCCGAACTGGTTCGCGGTGAACAGCGAAGGATAGAGAGCGGGGTTGGTCGCCTTGGTCTGTCCCGTATAGCGCACCGGATTTTGCTGTGCGACGGCGCGGTCGGAGAAACGGAAGCCGACGTCGATCGCCGTCAGCGGACCTGCGTCGAACTTATATTCGCCGTCCAGGCGGCCGGCCCATTCGTGACCGACATAATGGTTTTCGTTCCGCGTCAGGCCGCCGACCGTGTAGTTCGAGATGTTCGACAGATCGAAGCCCGGCGTCGACGAGGACGGCGGATTGGTGCCGGCATATTGGGTGAACACCGGCGCGTGCGTCACCAGATCGAGTTCGGTGTACCAGAGGTCGCTCTTCGACTTGGTATAGCTGCCATCGCCGGTCAGCGTGAAATTGCCGCTGGTCCACTTGCCCTTGAGCGATAGCTGCTTGTTGACGTCGCGCAAGTCACGTTCCGTGCCGCCCGCCGTGATGATCTGGTTGCTGTAGCTGGCCTGGCTGACGTCGTTGGTGCTGCCGAAATAGCTGACGCTACCCGGGATGTACGCGGAACCAGCCGTCGGAATGTTCGCCGAATATTGCTGCTGATTGGTGCGGAAGCGCTGATATTGCCCTTCCAGCGAGAATTCGAGATTGGACGCCGGGCGCCATTGCAAGGCGGCATTGGCGCCGATGCGCTGGCGGTTGCCGTTGATCAGCACCTGATAATTGCCGTTCGGCGCGAAGACCGTGCGCGTGGGATCGATCTGGCTAGCCAGGCCGGGGACTCGCGGCGTCGGCGCGCCGGTCGAATCGAGATCCTGGCGATAGGAGCGCTCCTGATAGGAAACCGCGGCCAGCACGCCGATCTCGCCGATCCCGGTCTGCCACCGGTCCGACACGAGAAGCGACGCCATCGGCTCCGACTTCTTGATGCGGTCGGCATAGACGTTGCGCAGCGTGGCACTGACCGTCGCGTGCGCGAAATCGAACGGCAAATGGGTGCGTATGTCCACGGTGCCGCCCAGACCGCCTTCGATGAGGTCGGCGGTCGGCGACTTGTAGACGTCGATGCGGCCGATCAGCTCGGCGGGAAGATCCTGAAGATTGAACGTGCGGCCGCCACCGGCGGTGAAGGTTTCACGGCCATTCAGCGTGGTTTCGACCTGAGGAAGGCCACGGATGGCGATCGACCCGCCTTCGCCGACATCGCGCGACACCTGCACTCCGGTAATGCGCTGCAATGCCTCGGTCGCGTTATTGTCGGGAAGCTTGCCGATATCCTCGGCGACGATCGAGTCGACGATCGAGGCGGCATTGCGCTTGACGTTCTGCGCCGACTGAAGACTCGCCCGAACGCCGGTCACGACGATCTCCGCGGGAGCCGATCCATCGGCAGTCTGCGCCGGATCGGCCGCCTGGGGCGCCGGCGTGGCTGCGTCCTGCGCATGCGCGGTACCGGCTGCGAGGCCGATGATCATCGCGCCGAGCGCGACTCCACAACGAATTTGACCGGAATAGTTCATTCCTCTCCTCCCAGGCATTCGGCTTTCCGCCGCGTTTGATTTGTACTACTAATTAACGTCATATTGTATGATTATATGGTTGTCAATCCCGCCGACAACGTAGCCGCCCCTCGGGCAAACCCGGCCTTACCATCTGATAAACCAAGATATTCGACGGCGCACCGAACAAGCTTGATGCCGCCGATCAACACCGCTAATTATGTCTGAGTTATTGGAGAGATTCCTTGATAGACGGTTCCATGCTGATCGGCGCCGAGGCGCGCCAGGCCGACACCCGCTTCAGCGCGGTGGATCCGGCGACCGGCGAGGCTTTGCGGCCCGATTTCTCCTCCGCCGGCGCCGAAGCGGTGGACGCGGCCTGCGCGCTGGCCGAAGCGGCCTTCCCAATCTATGCGGCGACGACGCCCGAGGCGCGCGGTGCGTTCCTCGATGCCGTGGCGCAGGCGATCCTCGACATTGGCGATGACCTGATCGTTCGCGCGATGCAGGAAAGCGGCCTTCCCCGCGCCCGGCTCGAAGGCGAGCGCGCGCGGACCGTCGGACAGCTCCGCCTGTTCGCGTCCGTCGTCCGCCAGGGCGACTGGCTCGACGCGACGATCGACCCCGCCCTTCCCGACCGTCAGCCGCTACCGCGCCCCGATCTTCGGCGGATGAATCTGCCGCTGGGGCCGGTTGCGGTGTTCGGCGCGTCGAACTTCCCGCTCGCCTTTTCGGTTGCCGGCGGCGACACCGCATCGGCACTGGCGGCGGGCTGTCCGGTCGTGGTGAAAGGCCATCCCGCGCATCCCGGCACGGGCGAACTGGTAGCACGCGCAATCGCCGCGGCGGTGGCATCGAGCGGCTTGCCGGCGGGCGTCTTCTCCTATCTTCCCGGTGAGACCAACGCGCTGGGCGCGGCGCTGGTCGCCGATCCGCGGATCAAGGCGGTCGGCTTCACCGGCTCGCGCGGCGGCGGGCTGGCACTGGTCCGGATCGCGGCGGCACGCGCCGAACCGATCCCCGTCTATGCCGAGATGTCGAGCATCAACCCCGTCATCCTGTTCCCCGCCGCGCTCGCCGCGCGCGGGCCGGCCCTGGCCGAGGCGTTCGTCGCCTCGCTGACGATGGGCGCCGGGCAGTTCTGCACCAATCCGGGGTTGGTCATCGGGCTCGACGGTCCGGAGCTCGACGCCTTCGTCGCGGCCGCCGGTCAGGCGCTCCAGGGCACCAGTTCCGCGACCATGCTGACTCCCGGCATCCACGCCGCGTTCGAGAAGGGTGTCGGCGCACTCGCCGGACATGACGCAGTGCGCACCGTCGCGCGCGGGGGAACGAACGGCGGGGTCAACCAGGCCGTGGGCGCGCTGTTCAAGACGAGCGCCGCCCAGTTCCTCGCCGATCCGGCGCTGGGCAACGAGGTATTCGGCTCGTCCTCGATCGTCGTGCGTTGCCGCGACACCGCCGAGTTGGCGAACGTCATCTCCGGGCTCGAAGGGCAATTGACCGCAACGATCCAGATCGACCCGGCCGACGAACCCGCCGCGGCCGAAATCCTGCCGCTGCTGGCTCGCCGGGTCGGCCGCATCCTGGCCAATGGCTGGCCGACCGGCGTCGAGGTCGCACATGCCATGGTTCATGGCGGCCCCTTCCCCGCGACCAGCGACACCCGCACCACCTCGGTCGGCAGCAAGGCGATCGAGCGCTTCCTGCGCCCGGTCTGTTTCCAGAATTTGCCGGCCGGCCTGATCCCCGCCGCGATCGGCGACGCGAATGAATGGGGAATTGCCCGCCGTATCGACGGCCAGCGCGAGGAGTCGCCGAAATGATCCGGTCCCTGGTCCAGTTCGACGACGGTGCGCGCGGCGTCGCGGCGCTGGGTGACGATGGCGCGCGGCGCGTGTCGGGTGCGACGACAATCCTTGCGCTGGCGGAGGAAGCGATCGCGACCGGCGTCTCGCTCGCGGACCTCGCCGGCGGGCGGCTCGGGGAGGCGATCGATCTCGGCAGCGTCCCCCTGCTCTGCCCGATCGACCATGCCGATCCCGCGCATTTGCTGGTCAGCGGCACCGGCCTCACCCATCTCGGATCGGCCGAGGGGCGCGACAAGATGCACCGCGCGGCGATCGAGAATCCGGCGCCGACCGATTCGATGAAGATGTTCCTGATGGGAGTGGAAGGCGGCAAGCCGGAGACGGGTTCGGTCGGCGTCCAGCCCGAATGGTTCTACAAGGGTGATGGCGCGATCCTGGCCGCGCCAGGCGCGCCGCTTGCCATGCCCGATTTCGCGCTGGACGGCGGCGAGGAACCGGAGATTGCCGGCATCTACCTGATCGCCCCCGACGGCGCGCCGGTCAGGATCGGCTTCGCGCTCGGCAACGAATTTTCCGACCATGTCACCGAACGCGGCAATTACCTCTGGCTGGCGCATTCCAAGCTGCGCGCCGCCGCGCTCGGCCCGGAATTGCTGCTCGGCGAGTTGCCCGAAGATGTGCGCGGCACCAGCCGTATCCTTCGCGACGGCACGGTGATCTGGGAGAAGCCGTTCGTCTCTGGCGAGGCGAACATGTCGCACAGCATCGCCAATCTCGAGCACCATCATTTCAAATATGCCGGCTTTCGCCGCCCCGGCGACCTGCATGTCCATTTCTTCGGCACCGCGACTTTGTCGTTCAGCGACGGAGTGCAGACCGAGCCGGGCGATGTGTTCGAGGTCGAAGCACCGCCCTTCACCCTCCCGGCCCGCAACCCGCTCGCTCGGGCGGCGGCAGTGCCGATCGCGGTGCGCAGCTTGTGAGCATTGTCAGCCGGATCGCGACCGCATAGGCTGGGACGGTCGATGGATGACGACCGTCCCCCTCCCGCGCCACGCATCCATGGTACGATCGCGCGCAAGATCGGCATCGAGATCGTCGGCGGCATCCGCAGGCCGGGCGACATATTGGACGGCGAGATCGAGGCGAGCGAGGAGCTCGGCATCTCGCGCACTGCCTATCGCGAAGCGATCCGCATCCTGGCCGCCAAGGGGCTGGTCGAAAGCCGGCCCAAGGCGGGGACGCGAATCACGTCGCGCAATCGCTGGAACCTGCTCGATCCCGATATCCTCGCCTGGACGTTCGAGGGCGAGCCCGACACCCAGTTCATCGTCGACCTGTTCGAGCTGCGCGAGGTGATCGAGCCAGCTGCCGCCGCGTTCGCGGCGCAACGGCGCAGCGAGCAGGACCTGGCCGAAATGGCCGACGCGCTCCATGGCATGGAAGTCTTTGGTTTGGCCGACGAGCGCGGGCGCGCCGCCGACCAGCGTTTCCATCGCGCCATCCTGGCCGCCGCGCGCAACGAGCCGCTGACCGCGCTAGCCAGCACCGTCGGCGCGGCAGTGAGTTGGACCACCAAATTCAAGCAGCGTCAACGCGGCCTGCCGCGTGACCCGCTGCCCGATCACCACCGCGTCCATGAAGCGATCGCGGCGAAGGATGCGGAGGGCGCGCGGCGTGCGATGACCGACCTGCTGCGGCTGGCGCTGACGGATATGGAATTGCCGGGTCGAAAGTGAGGCCAAAGGACGCCCCTCCCTGCAAGGGAGGGGAAATTGGAGTGTCAATGATTGTCGCGCGGCAGGCCCTTGGTCTGGGCAATGCGCTGATAGGCCTCCGCCCCCTCCAGGATGGCGCCGCTGCCGAGCTGGCCGACCACCGCGCGCTGGATCTCCTGCCACGGGGTTTGCGATGCCGGATAGCGATAGCCGCCCGCTGCTTCCAGGGCGCGGCGCCGCTCGGCGAGTTCGGCATCGTCGATCAGCACGTCGGCGGTTCCGCGCTGGAGGTCGATGCGCACGCGATCTCCGCTGCGCAGCAGCGCCAGCGCACCGCCCGCCGCGGCCTCAGGCGACGCGTTCAGGATCGAGGGGCTGCCGCTCGTGCCCGACTGGCGGCCGTCGCCGATGCAGGGCAAGGCATGGACGCCGTCGAGGATCAGGTGCGCAGGCGGGCGCATGTTCACAACCTCGGCCGCGCCCGGATAGCCGATCGGTCCCGCGCCGCGCATCACCAATAGGGTCGCGGGCGTGATGCCGGTGGCGGGATCGTCGATCCGCGCATGATAATCCTCCGGCCCGTCGAACACCACGACCGGGCCTTCGAACGCGTCCGGATCGTCGGGGTCGGACAGGTAGCGCTCGCGAAATTCCGCCGAGATCACGCTGGTCTTCATGATCGCGCTGTCGAACAGATTGCCCGACAGGACGACGAAGCCGGCATCCTGCATCAACGGATCCTCGAACCGGCGAATGACCTTCTCGTCCTCGATCGCGGCGTCGCGGCAATTGTCGCCGATGGTGCGGCCGTTGGCCGTCATCGCGCCCTCCGCGATCAACCCGTGCTGCATCAATTGCGCGACCACCGCGGGGACGCCGCCCGCGCGGTAATAATCCTCGCCGAGATATTCGCCGGCGGGCTGGAGATTGACCAGCAGCGGGACGGCATGACCATGGTCCTGCCAGGTCTTGAGCGGCACATCGACGCCGATATGGCGCGCGATCGCGGTCAGATGGATCGGCGCGTTGGTCGATCCGCCGATCGCCGAATTGACCGCGATGGCGTTGAGGAAAGCGTCCTTGGTGAGGATGTCGGAGGGTTTGAGATCCTCCGCGACCATCTCGACGGCACGCTTGCCGGTGCGATAGGCGACTTCCTGGCGGTCGCGATACGGGGCCGGAATCGCCGCCGATCCGGGCAGCGCCATGCCCAGCGCCTCGGCCAGCGAGTTCATCGTCGTCGCGGTGCCCATCGTGTTGCAATAGCCGGTCGAAGGCGCCGACGAGGCGACCAGGCGGATGAATTCGGCATCATCGATCTCGCCGGCCGCGAGCATCTGCCGCGCCTTCCAGACGATCGTGCCCGACCCGGTACGCTCGCCCTTGTGCCAGCCGTTGAGCATCGGCCCGACCGACAAGGCGATCGCGGGGATGTTCACCGTTGCCGCCGCCATCAGGCAGGCCGGCGTCGTCTTGTCGCAGCCGATCGTCAGAACCACGCCGTCGATCGGATAGCCGTACAGCGTCTCGACCAGGCTGAGATAAGAAAGGTTGCGGTCGAGCCCGGCGGTGGGACGCTTGCCCGTTTCCTGGATCGGATGGACCGGAAATTCGAGCGCGATGCCGCCCGCCTCCCGTATCCCCTCACGCACGCGTTCTGCCAGCACGAGATGATGGCGATTGCACGGGCTGAGGTCGGACCCCGTCTGCGCGATGCCGATGATCGGCTTGCCCGATTGCAGCTCCTCGAGACTGAGACCGAAGTTCAGGTAGCGCTCGAGATACAGCGCGGTCATGTCGACATTGTCGGGATTGTCGAACCAGGCGCGGCTGCGGAGCTTGGGCATTTTGTCGAAGGGCATTCAGGGCTCCAGAGGAGAATGAGCGAGGTGCAAGGCGGCCGCGAATGTCATGAATCTCAAGTCTCTACGCATGCCGCCCCTCCTTTCGATGCCAACCGGATTGACCGCGGCACGAGCGATATATAATCAGACAATTAGCAAACACACAAGCTTTGCGCTCGTTTGAAGGAAGAGGAAGATGGCAGGTCCCGCGGCAACTACCCCGCGTCAGCAGGTCGAAATGCCGGCGGGCGGCAGCTACGGGCCGGCACTCGCGCTGCTCGCCAGCCTGTTCTTCATGTGGGGTTTCATCACGGTCATCAACAACACGTTGCTGCCGCACCTGAAGAGCGTCTTCGAACTCAATTACCTGCAGACCACGTTGATCGAATCGACCTGGTTCGTCGGCTATCTCGTCGCCTCGATTCCGGCGGCCAAGCTGATCGAGCGGATCGGCTATCAGAAAGCGCTCGCGGTCGGCCTCGCGGTGATGACGGTGGGATCGCTGGGCATGATCCTGGCCGCCAGCCTGCCGTCCTATGGCGTCACCCTCGCCTCCCTGTTCATCGTGTCGTGCGGCATCGCGTTGCTCCAGGTCGCCGCCAATCCCTATGTCGCGGTGATCGGTTCGCCCCAGACGGCCGAGGCGCGGCTCACCCTGGTTCAGGCGTTCAACACGGCCGGCGACGTGCTGGCGATCGTGTTCGGCCGATATCTGATCCTCGCTCGCACTACCGCCGGCACCTCGGCCGAGGGCGTCCAGCTGAGCCACGCGCAGCGCATGGCCGACGCGCAGGCGACCGAGCTTCCCTATCTGATCGTCGCGATCGTGCTTGCCGTGCTGACCGTCATCATCGCGCGCGCCAAGCTGCCCGCGCTGGGCGCGGCGACGCAGCGTGCCAATGCCGAGGAGCGCAGGCATCTGTCGCTGTGGAAGCACCGCAACCTGATCCTCGGCTGCGGCGCAATCTTCCTCTACGTGCTGGCGGAAATTGGTGTCGGCAATTTGTTCATCAACTTCGCCTCGCAGCCGCACATCGCCAACATCACCCACGAGCAGGCCGCGTTCTACCTGACGTTCGTATGGGGCGGGATGATGGTCGGCCGCTTCGCCGGCGCGTGGATCATGCGCCGGTTCAAGCCAGAGAGCGTCCTCGCGGTGTTCGCTGCCGGCGCCTTGCTGTCCGCGCTCGGAGCCACTTTCATACAGGGTCCCGCGGCGATGTACGCGCTGATCCTGGTCGGCCTATTCCACTCGATCATGTTCCCGACCATCTTCGCCTTGGCGATCCGCGGACTGGGCCCGTTGACCGAGGAAGGTTCGGGGCTGCTGATCATGTCGATCGCGGGCGGCGCGCTGGTTTTCGTCCAGGGTAGCGTCGCCGACAATTTCGGCATCCAATGGGCGTTCATCGTCACGGCTCTGTGCGAGCTCTATGTGCTCTATTACGCCCTCTGGGGGAGCAAGCCGGCCAAGCCGGCGTAGAGTTTGTTTCAGCGAAGCTGAAACGGTCGCGGTGCCGCCCTCCGCAGCCATTCCAACGATGCTACGCATCGCCGGAACCTTGGGCTTCTGCGCCCGCTCCCCCACCCGGCCTCCCATAGAATATCCTGATTGGGAGGTCGGGTGGGGGAGCGGGCCGGCACCGTGATAGCGAAACTGAAAACGATTCTAGCTCTTCAGCATTTGCGGCCGGCGGCCCAGCGGATCGCGCCGGCGATCAGCTTGCGGTGGAGGGGTTCGGCATAGGTCTCGGCCTTGTGGCCGAGCGCGGAGAAGAACATCCTTCCTTTGCCGATACAGCGCGTCCAGATGATCGGATGCGGACTGCCCATCCGCACGCGCTCGGGGAACGGTTCGTAGCTGGTCTCGTCGAGCGTCGCGAGGATGCGCGTGCCGTAACCGGTCGGTACCCGATCGAACGAATACCATTCCTCGGTCCGTACCCATTTGGCCGGCAGGTCGCGGGTCGCCGGGTTGCTGCGGTCGATCACGTCGATCGTCCCCTGCTGGAATTGCTTGGGCCGGCCGGTATGACCGATGAACTGCGCGCCGATCAGCACTTGCGGATACCAGGCCCAGTCGTAGCTCGGGTCGCCGCCCGCGCCGTGAAGCAGCACGACCCCACCGCCCTGCTCGATCCAGGTCTTGAACGCCGCGCGCTGCTTGTCATCGAAGATCGTTCCGCTCGTGCTGTTCAGCACGACGACCGAAAATCTGGCGAGGTCGCGGGGATTCATGACCGCGGCATTCTCGGTCACGAATATGTCGTACCCGATGCCCCGAACGATCTCGCCCACAGCCTTGTTCGCCGCCGCGATCTGATCGGGATCGCGAAAGCCGTTGGTCTTGGAGAGAACCAGCACCGCGCCTTTGCGCAATGCCGGGACCGTCGGCGGGACGGTGTCCATGACCGGCGTCGGCCAGTTGCGCGGATCGCGCGGCGGAGACGCGTCAGGCGCCGGAGCGGTGGCCTGGAGCGCGATCGCCAACACCAGTGCAGCACGCAACATCATAGCCTCACTCCCCCAATCTTTCCCGCCGTCGCCGGACTCTCACCACTCGAATGCATCGCCGGTCGTACGATCCGCGATCAGGAACGCATCCGCCACGAGCTGAAGCGGCCGCAAGTCGACATCGCTTTTCCCCGTCGCGACCAGCTCCGCGAAGCGACGATAAAGGCTGGGATATTCGGCGTCCTTCGCCTCGCGCGGCGGCTCGCCGGGAAGGCACAGGATCGAGCCGCCCATCGACAGCACCAGCGTGCCGGCATCGGTATCGATCTCGATGTCCCAGGTCTGTGGGCCGGTCTGCAGGAAATCGAATTCGGCGGATACCGGGACGGCGCCCGCCGACAACCCCAACGTCGCCTTGAGCGGTCCCTGTCGCCCGGCGGGAACGGTGATCGTCGCGGCGTCCACGTGCCAGGGATCGGGCAGGATCCGGGTCGCGATCGAGAGGGCATTGATGCCGGGATCGAACACGCCGAACCCGCCGGCTTCCAGAATCCAGTCCTGCCCGGGATGCCAGCGGCGGATGTCCTCGCGCCACGTGATCCGCACCGCATCGATCCGCCGCCCCACGAGCCAGGCGCGCGCCGGCTCGACACCGGCTGCTTCGCGTGAATGCCATGTCGCGAACAGCACCACGCCCTTCGCTTGCGCCAGTTCGGCCAACGCGACCGCTTCGGAAACGGTCGCGGCGGGCGGCTTTTCCATCATCACGTGCAACCCCGCCTCGATCGCCCTGCGCGCCTGATCGAACCGGCCACGCGGCGGGGTGCAGAGCGATACGGCATCGAGTGCGACATCGCTGTCGAGCATCGCCTCGATCGTGGGAAAGTTGGCGACGTCGTCGAGCGTCGCGTTGCGGCTGGCAATCGCGACAAGATCGAAATCGGGGTCCGCGGCGAGCGCCGGTAGATGCTGATCCCGCGCGATCTTGCCGAGTCCAACCAGTCCGATCCGCAACTTCTTCATGCCTGCTCCATGCCCAAATAAATACTCATACATATTCCTACCGATCGGCCGTGCTGCTAGCAACCGCGTATCGGCAAGGCCGGGCCGCCATTCGCTGACACCACGCGATGCCCCCTTGTAATTAATCATACTATACGATTGGACGTGGCACTTCTATATCGCCGGCACCCCTATCGGAGTCCGAGATGCCTCAGCCTTTCATCACCCTCAATGACGGCAGCGAAATCCCCCAGATCGGCCTCGGCACCTATCAAGCGGCCGCAGACCGTACGGCAAAGATGGTCGAAGCGGCGATCGGCATCGGATACCGCCACATCGATACGGCGATGATCTATCGCAACGAGGCGGGAGTCGGAGACGGCCTGCGCGCCAGCGGCGTGCCGCGCGAAGAGGTCTATATCACCACCAAATTGTGGAACACCGACCAGGGCAGAGACTCGGCGCGCGCTGCTTTCAACGCCAGTCTCGATCGGCTGAAGCTCGATTATGTCGACCTGTACCTGATCCACTGGCCGGTGCCCGCGCGCGATCTCTACGTCGAATCGTGGGAGACTCTGATCGAGCTGCGCGAGGAAGGGCTGGCACGCGCTATCGGCGTCTCCAACTTCCTGCCCGACCAGATCGATCGCCTGATCGAAGCGACGGGTGTCGTGCCCGTCGTCAATCAGATCGAATGCCATCCGGACTTTCAACAGGTTTCGGCGCGCGCCGAGAATGCGAAAAGAAAGGTCGCCGTTCAATCCTGGAGCCCGTTGGGACAGGGAGAGCTTCTCGGCAACGCGGTGCTGAAGGGCCTGGCGGAGAAGCACGGTCGTACCGTCGCGCAGATCATCCTGCGCTGGCATGTGCAGAACGGCCTGATCGTCATACCCAAGACCATCAACGAAGACCGGATGCGCGAGAACCTCGACATTCTGGCGTTCACGCTCGATGCCGACGATATGGCGAAGATCGCGACTCTCGACGATCCCGAGGGGCGGATGGGCCCCAACCCGCTGACGTTTGAATGACCCTGGCGGGTGTCGATTAAGGCGGCGAACGCGGGCGTTCTTCGCCTCCCCCAGGGCCAACCGAGGTCTCCGTTTAGGTTTATCCGCCTTGTCCGGCGGCTTCCAGAATGAGCCGGGTGATCTCGCCCGGATGAGAGATCAGGGAGAGGTGACTTGCCTTCACTTCGATGGTCTTCGCCCCCATCCGCTTGGCCATGAAGCGTTCGAGGTCGGGGTTGATCGTTCGATCTTCGGTCGACACCGCATAGAAGCTCGGTTTCGATCGCCAGGCAGCATGCGTAGTCTTTCCCGTCAGCAAGGCCTTCTGGAACGGCTGCTGGACGGCATAGAGGATCCGGGCCTTTTCCTTCGGCAGGTCGCCCGCGAAATCGCGCAGGAACGCCGCTTCGCTGAGGCGCCCCTCATCGCCGTCATAGACGATCCCGGCGGAAGCCGGCGGCGCCGGATAAGTCTTCGCCAGGGCCGTATAATCCTCACCGGCGTCCGGCGCCCGCGCCGCCACATAGACGAGCGCGGAGACCTTCGGATGAACGCCGGCTTCCGTGAGGATCATCCCGGAGAAGGAATGACCGACAAACACCGTCGGACCGTCCTGCCGGTCCAGCACGCGCTGTGCCGATGCGACCGCTTCGGGCAACGTCGTCAGGGGGTTTTGCACGGACGTGGCATTGAGCCCAGCTGCCTGCAGCCGCGCGATCACTTCGGACCAGCACGAGCCATCGGCGAACAGCCCGTGCACGAGGACGACATTGCGCGCCTTGGTCGAGACGGGGATCGCGGCCGCGTCGCGAGTGACGACCAGCGGAGCGGCAGCGCCGGCAACCACTCCGGCAGCGAAGGTTCGCCTGTTTATCATCTCGATTCTCCTTCACGGCATGCGTCGGTGAGACGAGAGCGATATCAGAATTGGCGGCGACTGACGCTGAATAGAAGCGTAATTCAATCGTGTTCGTTGGCTTGACGTTCAGCTCGCTACGAGAGCTTCGTGCGTATTTGCATCGCTCTGAGCCACTGTCGCCGGCGCAACGAGCAGGATTGACGGAACCTGTGCAGGATCGAACACCCGCAGATAGAAATAGCCGGTCCCGGCCAGACCCAGCATCAAGCCGGGCGACTCGCCCGCACCCGGCGTGCCGGAAGGCCAGGCGCGGCCGGAATCGCCATATTCGGTCATGCCCTGCCGCGCGATCTCCTCGACCAGCGTCCAGGCTTCCGCATCGCCCGTCGCTCGTGTCCAGTCGAGAAATAGCTCCGCATCGCCGGCCACGCCGTGGCAGAGCGAATAATTGGCGTTCCGACGCGCAAGCTGCGCCACGACCGAGCGCGCGCTGATCCGCAGTGCCGCTTCGATGCCCGGCAGCAACGCGCGGTCGCCGAGCAGCCGCAGCGCGCGGATACGCGCAAGGCCGATACCAACCGCGCCATGACACCAAGCGGCGGGCGCCGGGCCACCCGGATCGTCATGGTCATGCTTACGCAAATCTGGCCAGCGGTCGGTCGCGGCGTCGAACCAGCTGTCCTCATAGGAGAAGGCATCGCGCCCGGCTTCGGTGAAGCGTTTCTCGCCGGTCGCGGCGCCCAGTTCGAGCAGCGCCCAGCCTACGCCACCAGCGCCATGCGACAGGCCGGTGAGATTGGGGCGCCTCTTTTCGCGAAACTCCGCAACGAGGTCGTCCGACAGGCTCGATAAGTCGACCAATTCGGCCATTTCGCCCATCGCATTCCAGGATAGCCCGCGCTCACTGCGCTCCGCCATGTCGAGCAACCGTCCGCCGGCATCGACCGCCGCGTCACAGAGCCCGCTATCGCCGCAAACCTCGGCCAGACTGAGCAGTACGGGAATCATGCCGGCATTGCCCGACATTACGTCGATCGCCAGTTTTCCGTCGGGCGGAAGCGCGACGGCGCGGCGCACCATCGCCAGCCCGCGCGCGGAGAAATCGTCGCGTCCGAGTGCCGTGCCGATGCGCATTGCCGCAAAGCCGATGCCGAGAAAGCCGGTGTAGAAGCCGCGATGTAACGCTTCGGGAATGTCCGTCGCGCGGTCGAGGGCATGCTCGATCGCACCAGCGGCAGTGCGCGCGGCGAGCGGATCGCCGGTCGCGCGATGCAGTTCGGCGAGGAACAAACCGATGCCTGCCGTGCCGTCATACAACGTCGCGGCAAGCGTGCCGCAGGCGAGCTGCTGGCTGCCGTTGAAATTCTCATACACCGGCGCGAACCAATTGCAGCGTTCGCCGTCCCAGATCGCGTCGCGGGCGAGCCGCGCGCCGATGTGGAAGGCAGTTTCGAGACAGGCGTTGCGAGTGGTCATACCGCGGCTCTTTCCGGGGTGAGCGAAGGAAAAACGTAGATGTCGTCGGCGCCCGGATTGCGCCATAGCGCGTCGAGCCGAAGCCCGGCTTCCTCGATTCCCGAGGCGAGTTCCGCCTCGAAGCGGGTCGGCGCAAAGCCCTGGTCTTCATGCGCCGCAGCCAGCGCGGAAGCGACCAGGCGGCTGCGCGCCATGCCGAAGCTTTCACCGTTCCCCGGATCCTCGGCGAAGCCGAGACCAGGCGCTACGCATTTCGCGAACAACGGGACGTCGTCGTCCAGCAGGTCGGCAAGTGCCGGCCACGCCGCCGTCAGCAACGTGATCACTGCGGGGAATAGATCCTGCGCGATATAGAGCACGGCATTGTCGCGGCGGACATAATCCTGGCTTCGGACCGCGATCTTGAACTCGAACGGGACGCGATACCGGTTGAGCAGAGCGGTCAACGTACGGACCAACCGCTCCGCGCCGGCGCGCGTGACGTTCCAGTAGAAGCGCACCGTTGGGCTGAGATCGTTGATCTCTCGGCTCGCTTCACCGAAGCAATAATAGAAGCCCGGTTGAGCGACTTTCGAGCCGACGGGAATATGGACCGTGAGCGGCGTCCCCGGCTTGATCGGGAATTCGCCATCCGCCGCAACGAACTGGCCGGGTGCGAAGCGGCGCGTATGGCCGTGACGCGTGGCGGTGACTCCACCGCCGGCATCGAGGCCCGCGCTCCGCCAACCCGCCTCGTCGCGTGCGCGGCCGGCATTGGCGCGGGCGAGTGCCGCGGTAAAATCTTCCGGACCGCCACTATCGGCGGCCGCTGTCGGGAAAGCCCGGGCATAGCCATGCTCATAGACGATCGACGTCAACGCCGTGGCTAAGGCGGGTCGGTCTTCTCGCGGTCCGGCGAGCCGGCCAACCGACTCGCCGGCAAGACGAATCGTGCCATCGGCGTCCAACGCCAGCGCCGCCACGAACGTCGCGAGCATGTCCAGCGCGTCGCTCATGCCGCCCTCGCCGTCTGGCGCTTATCCCGTCCCGGTTCGGTGATGCCGAGCAACTCCAGTGCAACCGGTTCGGGCCTTTCGAGGATGTTGAGCGCGGTCTGGACCAATACCAGCGCAGTCGGGTCGATCTGGCTGGCCCAGGCACAGCGCTCGAACGCGGTGACCATCATCCGCGCCGCGAGCAGCCGCACGCAATGATCGAGGAATTGTGCTTCCTGGTCACGGTAAGCGTCGCTCGCCGCTATATAGCCGTCCCAAAACGCGCAGATCGCCGGTTGGACTTCGGCAAGCGGAATCTTCGCGCCCGCGAGCATCGCCTCTGGGTCGGAGTCCTTGGGCATCGAGGCGATCCAGAAGGCAAGATAGGATTGCAGCATGCTGCCAACGTCCCAGGCGGCGTCACCGATATCGGCAAGCTCCCAGTCGATCACATATAAGTGGCGCAACGGCAGCGACACGTCGTGCGGCGCGAGAAGACAATTCTCCCAGCGCATGTCGGTATGGATCAGCGTGTCACGCCGCCAGCTTGCGCGCAGGGCGCCGAGCAGTTCGCCGGCGCGCGGCGCCGCGAGCAGAATATCGAGAAGCGCCGACGCCGCGGGACTGCGGCGCATGCCGGCCAGATCGCGCTCGGCATGGAGCCTTAGGATCCAGGGTTCCTGCTGCGGAAACAGCGCGGCCTGTGGCGCGCCCTCGACGAAGCGGACGCGGTGATAGGCTGCGAGCGCAGCGCCAATCCGTCCGCCAAGATCGACCGGGCAGGCGCCGAGCGCATTATGCACTGCGGCGACAGTCTCACCGTCGGGGATCAGGTCGTTGATCAGGATGCCCTGTTCGCCGTCATAGAGGCGGAACCGGGGCAACAACTCGCGCAGCGGCAACAACCGCTCATCGCCGAACGCACCGCGATAGACCTCTGCTTCGCGAGCGATCGTCTCACGAGTGCCAGGCTCGGTTTCGATCGCCTGTTTGATGAAATAGGAAGCACCGCTCCGTCGCTTGAGCATGACAAAGCGGTTGCGGCTGCGGCTCATGGTGAGGGCAAGGCCGCCATCGACGACTTCCTGGCGGGTCAGCAGGCCCTTGCCGATGAGATAGCGCACAAGATTGCGTGTGACGACTGGGTCCATAAGGCGTCCAAAAATTGGAGGACAAATGCGCGACACGAGGCCGCCGGACGGGGGAGCCCGGCGGCCCACGTCACGAGCTGCCTAGAAAGTGCAGCCCGCGGTCCACATCACATGCTTGCAGTCGAGCGGGGTTTCCGGTCGCTGCGGCACGGCCGCGAAGGTGCAGCCCGCAGTCCACATCACATGCTTGCAGTCCGCAGCATTGGCGGCACCCGCCTCGCCTTCCTCCGGGACAGCGAGCAACGTACAGGCCAAAGTAGTCAGCACATTGCCGCAATCCTCAGCCGATTCCGCGGCACCGAAGGTGCAGCCGGCGGTCCACAGCACGTCCTTGCAGTCGGCCCCGGCGCCAAGCTTGTCGCTCTGTTCGGCGGCGAGGGTGCAGGCCAATGTGGTGAGGACGTTGCCGCAATCGGCTGCCGCCGTGCCCTTGGCATCCATGCCCACGGTGCAAAAGGTGGTGTTCATGATCTGCACGCAACCCGCCGCGCCGACCTGCTGGCCCGCGAAGGTGCAGCCCGCGGTCCACATGACGTGCTTGCAGTCTGCCTTTGCCTCGCCTGCCGTGACCGGCGAACAAAAGGTCGGGTGAGCGGTGAGCAGGGTGATGCACATGGGCCCACCCTCGCCGGCCGCCGGCATATCGAGCGTACAGGCCAGCGTGGTGAGGACGTTCCCGCAATCGGCTTGGTATCCACCGCCCTGCTGCGCGCCGGCAAACGTGCAGCCAGCCGTCCACATCACATGTTTGCAGTCAGCCTGCGCCTGCGCTGCTCCCGCCTGGCCAGCGAAGGTGCAGCCCGCCGTCCACATCACGTCCTTGCAGCCCGCCTGAGCCTGAGCCTGCGCCCCGGCTCCGGGCTGAGCCGCGAGGCTACACGCCAACGTAGTCAACACCTTGCCGCAATCCGCGGCTCCGCCCTGCGGGCCCGCAAAGGTACAGCCAGCGGTCCACATGACGTCCTTGCAACCGGCCGCGAGCAGCGCCGCACCCTGCGGTGCGGCAAGCGTGCAGGCCAGGGTAGTCAGCACCTTGCCGCAATCCGCTGCGCCAGCCTGCTGACCGGCGAAGGTGCAGCCCGCGGTCCACATCACGTCCTTGCAGCCGACGCCACCCTGCGCAGTGGCTATATTGGCGCCGACAGTACACAGCGTGGTCGCGGTCAACATCAAGCAGTCGGCGCCGGACGCGCCGGCTCCGCCGTAATGTTGTTGCAGTGGACCGCTTAGATAACCTTGAGGAAAGCCAGTCATTCGCCTTCTCCTTGTTCCGGTGATGCCGGTACTGGGTGACACTGGACGCACGGTTTCCCCCGCACGGAACGTCCAGGCTGGACGGCCGGCGCCGTCCATCGACAAAGATGATAAGCACTTTTTCGTCACGCTCGCGGAACGCGCAGGGCAGGACCTGCCCAGCAACGAGATGAGCATTACGATTTACGTTGCAAACGCAAAGCAACTCGAAACAAATATTTCATTGTATAGTCACAATCTACAGCGACTCGCCCGATTTGACTGGATAAATTGATGACAGACATCGCATTGACGAGCAAGCAATTAGAAAGTGAACATACGAGTAATCCAATAATTTTGCTCCGAAATGGACATATCTATTATCAACAGTCTTAGAGCGACCTCCTCTATGGCGCTCTATTGTCCGCGGATGGCACCATTCAGGCTCGAATGGCGATTTCACCTAGCGCACCAAAATGGATAGCAACCCCGGTACCGCCGCTTTTCGGCCGATGGTGGGCGCGCGGACAGCGCCGCCTGATCCGGCGGAAGCGCGATCGTGGCATAGGCGCGACGGCCGACACCCGTGACTTTTCGTCGCTTCGCCAGCTGGCCGGTTTGGTGTCAAAGCGATCGAACATCGGCGTCGGGGGACTTTTGAGTTCAGCGTTCGTCACTTGGTCATCATGGTTCTGGGCGTGTTCTGCGACCAAAGGCTGCGTCTTCTCGGCAGCTTGCGGTCGAAACCGCTAACCTTGTTGATGTCGTCACGGCGGATCACACCGTCACGATTGGGCCGACGCGGGCAAAGGTCGCGGCGCTCGCGCGCCCCGCTAGTCCGCGAATCTGTGGCCTGAACTCGGCACCAACTTACTCTGCCGGAACAGCGCTGGTCTCGCACGCAATGGCGTCTCGGCCTGCCGTGCTGACCTAGATGTCGAGATCGAGCAAGCGGACATATTGCTGCCCGCCGTGCATATCGCGTTCGAGCACACCGCCCTGCGGCTCGCTGCGTGGATAGGATATTTTGAGGACCGCAAGATCGGGAACGACGAAGCGCTTGATGCGCGAGGGATCGACCTGGAACATCCGCCCGATCGCGGCGTCGTCGATCGCGATGCTGTCAGCGTACCGCATAAGGTCGTCGACATCCGAAAAGAACAGATCGACAGTAATCCAATATGGCCCTGCATTTTTCGACCGCACGTGGCGGCAGACGTCACCTAGCTTGGGCATTGCTGGGCTCCTCCAGGAAGACATGGCGCACGCGAACGAGTTCCATCGGATCGGCGACTTCGACGATATCGTTGAGCAGGAATTCGTAGACCTGTCCCCGCTCGATTTCCGATGGAGAGAAGGGAAAAGCGTAGCTCGGCAGTTCCTGCTCTAGGTCGAGCGGCATGTGGAAGAAGGCCGGGTTGCAGGTCTTCGCGATCTGCGTGGCGATCTCCTGCGTCGCGGCTGTCGCGACGAACAGCAGGCCGATCTCGCGAGGCGGGGCGGAGCCTGTCTCGACGGGCATTCCGGATATGGCGTTCCACCCGTACGGACGAAGCGAGATGTCGAATTTGCCCGCGCGGTCTCCCATCGAGGCGAGGACGCGAGCGACCAGATGCTCATGCATCTGTGCCGTGAATCGATCGATCTCGGCGAGGACTTTCGGATCCTGGATCCCGACAAGCATGATGGTTTGGAACGGCCCGCCCGCCGCGCCTTCCAATTTCATCGTGTAGGGCGCGGGCTCGAAGACCGACGCCTGGACGCGGACAACCCGGTCGCTGATCGCGCGGTAACGCGACTTCGTCACATCGAGAATGCCGCCCGGCTCGATCAGCCGAAACGGGTCGCTATTCTCATAAAGCATGTGCGCAGACACCGTCGCCGGGGTGCAGGCGTTGTTGGCCGATAGCGGCTCGATCTCAAAATGCTCCCGCCCGACGCGAACCATCACGCCCCCGTCGCGCGAAAAGACCGTGCATTGCCCGCCGCACTCCGCCGTCTTGCCGGCATGCCATGCCGGCCCCGACCCGGCGCCCAGCATCAGCGGGACTGCCGCAATGACCGCCGTGTCGGTCGTGCGTCCGCCCAGCACGATGTCGGCGCCGTCGCGCAACGCGGCCACATAGGGCTCGGGACCCATCAGCGCGACAATGTGGTCGCAGCGTTCGAAAATCGAGCGGTCGACCGACATGACCGGAGCGAGCGGTCGGATCGCGCCCCGCTGCACGTAGCGGTCGAGCGTCGCCGCATCCTGCTCGGAATAGAGCAGCGTGATCCTGGGATTGAGATCTTCCTCTCGTGCGATCTCCAGCGCGATTTCAAGCATCCAGTCCAGCGCCATGTCGCAACCGCTGGTACCGCACGATCCGATCAGCAGCGGGATCTTGGCCCGCGACTGTGTCACCATCAGGATGCGCAAGTCGGCCTTCACCGCGTCGCGCGAATATTTCGACTTGCCGGTGGCGAGATAGGCGGGGCCGCTATCGGTGGATCCGGCGTCGCACGCGATTGCGTGCGCGCCCATCGCAATTCCCGCCGCCATGTCCGATGAGCGCACGCCGGCGCCGACCGCTCCGACCGGTACGATGACGTTAATCGTCGAGCCCGCTTCCAGAATCATGCTTCGTCCTTCAAATGATCGCGCGAGTGACGCATGCGGTGACGATCAGAATGAGCGTGAGCAGGCAGGCCCATTTGAGCGAGAAGCGCTGCAACGCGCCGACCTCGACCCCGAGCAGCCCGGATACGAGATAGATCGCCGCGACGAGCGGACTCAGCGCGTGGATCGGCTGGGCGAGCAGGGAGGCCCGCGCGATCTGTTCCGGCGTAACGCCATATTGCGTGGCAGTCTGGGCGATGATCGGCACCACGCCGAAATAATAAGCGTCGTTGGAGAGCACGAAGGTCAGCGGCGCGGCCAGGCAGGCGGTGATCGGTCCCAGCGCCTGTCCTATCCCGGGCGGCACGACCGCCATCGCTCCCTTGGCCATCGCGTCGATCATGCCGGTCCCGGCGAGCACGCCGGTAAACACGCCGGCGGCGAGGATCAGGATCGATATCGGCAGTGCATTTTCCGCGTGCGCCGCGAGCCGCGCGCGCTGATCGGATAGCGAAGGATAGTTGACGGCGAGCGCGACCGCGAGCGCCACCATGAACAGCAGCGGCAAAGGCACAAGATGAATTACCGCTAGCACGAGGACCGAAAGGGTCAGGGCCAGGTTGAACGGCAGGAGGCGCGGTCGCCTTATCGATGAATCGACTGGCTTCGTCGCACCCATGCCGGATTCGCAAGCTATGACCTCCCCGGACGTTGCCGCGAGGCGTTTGCGTTCCGAACGGCCGAGCGACCAGGCGATGAAGAACGTGCCGGCGAGACCCGCGGCGATGGTCGGCAACAGAGGCACGAACACGGCGGCCGGATCGAGCCGCAGCGACGCCGCGACGCGGCCGACCGGCCCTCCCCAAGGCATCAGATTGACCACCGTGTTCGCCGACGCAAGGATGACCGCGAGGACCAGCGGATTCATGCCAAGCCGCCGGTAAACGGGAAGCAACGCGGTTATGGTGATGAGCGCGGTGGTGGCGCCGTCGCCGTCGAGCGACACGATCGTCGCCATTGCCGCAGTGCCGAGCGCGACCCGCATCGGATCATCGCCAGCGAACCGTAGCACACGGTCGACCAGGGGCTCGAACAGGCCAGCGTCGATCATCACCGCGAAAAACAGGACGGCGAACAGAAGCAAGGTCGCGGTGGGCGCGAGCTTGCCCAGGCCATCCAGCGCCATCGTGCCGAGATCGGGACCGTGTCCGGCAAGCACGCCGAAGACGAGCGGGACCAGAATAAGCGCGACGAGCGCCGACAGCCGCTTCGTCATGATCAGAATCATGAACGTCGCGACCATCAGGTAACCCAGCCACATCAGCATCGTCTAATTTCCCGTTGGTGGCCCGCGGTCAGAATTTCGCGCTCAGCGTCAGACCATATTGCCGCGGCGCGCCATATTGGACGAACTGATAGAAACCGCCGTTGGTCTGCCAGATGCGATAGGTGACATTGGTCAGGTTGTGCACCCAGGCCTGGGCCGAGAAGCGCTCGTTGATATTGTAGGTGAGACTCGCGTCCCAGAGCGTCCTGGCGCGGCGATACTCCTTGTAATCGTTGATATTGTTCTCGAAAGCGTCGCTTTGATAATCCATCGTGACCGCTGCTCGAAGCCAGCCCCAGCTCGCGTCGCGAGCCGATTGCACGCCGAGGTCGGCGACTACCGCGTGCTCGGGGGTTCGGCTGAGCCGGTTGCCGGCTCCATCCTTGAAGACCGGAGAGCCGTCGGCGAGGAACGCCGATGTCTGGATGAACCGTGTGAAGAACGGGTGCAGGTACGTATAGCGCACCGTCGCATCGAACCACTTTACCGGTGCGACGACGAACTCGGTCTCGACGCCCTTGATCGTCGCGTCGGCGGTATCGATGGTCACGCGGGTGCCCACCGGCCCCTGGCTCGCATCGGGAACCACCTTGATCGTCTGAAAGTCGCGATAATCCATCCAGAACGCGGAAACGTTCACGCGCAGGCGTCGGTCGAGCCAGTCGGTTTTCAGGCCGATCTCGTAGTTGGTGACCCTTTCGGGCGCGGTCGGACTGCGGGCCAGTGCCGCGCTGGTCGGCTGCTCCTGAAACGCGCCCGACTTGAAGCCGGTCGAAACCGTTCCGAACGCGAAGATGTTCTTGCTGAGCTGGAAGTCTGCACCGACCCGGTAAGTAGCGAGCCCCTTGTCGAATATGCCGGGATTGCTTGCCGTGTCGTAGCTGACGGTGGGAGACGCTAAGGCTCCGGTCAGCCGCCGCGCCGCGTAGCTCTTCTTCTCCTTGGTATAGCGCCCGCCGGCAAACAGCCTCAGGCCAAAATCGAATTTGTATTGCCCCTCTCCGAACACGGCGTAGCTGTCGTTGGTCGAATCGCCGAAGAAGCGGTTGATCGTGGTCGGCGTCGCCGATTGCTGCGTCTCGCGCTCGCGGTGGATCTTGTCGCGATTGTAATAGAGACCCGCGACCCAGCTGAACGGACCGCTGTCGTTCGACGTCAATCGCGTCTCGACCGAATAGGAATTGGCCTTCTCTCGAGCCAGTGTCTGGATACCCGTCACCGGCAGTCCGTTTCGTGCATTGGTCGCCGGGTCGGTACCGTCCAGGTCGCTGTTGAAATCGTAGTTCAGCGTCCGCCACGCCGCGACGGTCGTCCAAGTGGCAAAGCCTAAAGCATCGGTCGTCAACTCCGCCCTCGCGCCGCCGGTCCGCGATTTGGTAAAGCCGGGGCGATCGGGATTGGCGTAGCGCGGGTGCTCGTAGTCCGCATAGCCGACGCCCGGGGTGAACGGATTGACGATCACGTTGTAACGCGAATTCTCGCCCAGGTCCTGGTCCGCAACGTCCGCCGACACCAGCAACTTCGTCGATGCGCCGAGATCGGCGCGCAGCGCAATCCGCCCGCTCACCTTGTTCTCGTCGTCGAGCGGCTTTCCGGTCAGGGTTCGGCGGAAGCCGTCATTGGTCACGGCGCCGAGCACGATGCGGGTAGCGACCCCATCGGCAATGGGCGCATTGAGCATCAGGTTGCCGTTGCGCTGGCCATATTCGCCAAAGGTGAGCTGCGCGCTCGCCTCGCCCTTGTCGGTTGGCTTGGCGGTGATGAAGTTCACCGACCCCGCGACCACGTTCTTGCCCCAGAGCGTTCCCTGCGGACCCTTGAGGACCTCGATGCGCTCCATGTCGTAGAAATCGATCCCCAGCATCGCGGCGCGGGCCAGATAGACGCCGTCGAGAAATGCGACCGACGACGGATCGCCCCCCGCTCCCTGGTTGCTGCTTCCGACGCCCCGGAAGAAGGGACGCGGCGCGGCCTTGGGGAACGCGTCAAAGTTGATGCCGGGCGTTGCCTGGGCCAGCCGGGTGAAGTCGGTGATGCCCTTTTCCTTGAGGACCGCGCCATCGAACGCGGTGACAGTCACCGGTGTGCGCTGGAGTGATTCCGAGCGGCGGCGCGCCGTGACGACGATATCCACGATCTGGCCATCGCCTTCACTAGCCGCAGTGGAACTAGATTCCGCGCTCTTTTCTGTAGTGTCGGCAGTATTGCCCGAACTTTGCGCGAATAGAGCGCTGGGGTACGCGACCCCGATAGAAGCAATACCGCACAACAACAGCTGCCTGAAAGCAAGCATATCCCGGGCCTCCCCTATGTCACGACTTTGATTGCAGTCGCTTTCTATGGCACGATCGAAACGCTGCCGTTCGGTCGTGTAGGAGGTGTCATGCAACGGCCGCTGGCAAAACCGATGTCGCGAATGTTACATTTCAGAAAATAAAACTCGGAGGCTGCTGATGGATCAGGCGGCGGCTTTTAGCGTCCTGACCCGCGAGAACTGGATCGGAGCAATGCCGGTCGAAGTGCACGACGCCATAACCGCGCGGATGCACCGGCTCGATGTCCCGGCCGGCGCCCCGATCGCGCGCGCCGGCGACCCGTGCAACCGCATGTTTCAGGTGGAGACCGGCTATGTTCGGCTGTCTCGCTTGCACGTCGATGGCAGCGAGGCACTGATCACCATCTACATTTCCGGCAATTGCTATGCGGAAACGGCACTCGTCGCGCATCGCCCCTACAACCATAGCTCGTCGGCTCTTGTCGATTGCCGTCTGCGCGTACTCGAGGCGGAAGACTTCTGGGACCTCTACCATCGATATCCCGCCATCCCCGAAGCGCTTTGCCGCAAGTTTGCCGGTGCGATCACCCGCCAGATTTCCAGCCGCGAGGCTCGCGCGACGATGAAGTTGGGCCAGCGTATCGCAATGATGTTCTTCAACTTCGCGACGGATTGCGCCGCCGCAACGCGAGGCAACGACGTGACGATCGGCTTCCCGATCACGCAGCAGGACATCGCGACCCTGTTCGACGTGACACGCCAGAGCGTCCATCGCGAACTCGTCGAGCTTCGCGGTCTGGGCTTGATCGACAAGGTCAGTGGCCAATGGATCGTCCATGACCGGGAACGCTTGCGGCGATATTTCATGCCCATGTGAGGTCGGGGCATCGACGGGTCGTGTGCGTAGAGTTGTGATGGGTTTGGGATCTTCGCCTGTGCATAACACCAACGCGACGAGGATATTTCGTCGCTAACCGAATATTTCGTCGCTAACCGAAATGCCGACACGCCTGATGGACGAGCACAATTTTCAAGGCGTCAACCCGCGCCAGTAATAGACCATCGCGCGCACGGATTTCCCGAGCCATTCCAGGAAGCGTTCATCCTCCTCCGGCCTGCCGCTGTCGATCCAGCGCACATAGGCGTCGAGCATGAATGCCGCGATGGACGCGTCGAGTACCCCGATCTTGCCTGCGACCATATCGCCGGGACCAAGAATCTCGACTTGGCGTTCCTCGATCCGCGCGATCAGTGCCGCCGTCAGCCGCTCGAAATGCACGCCGAACACCGGGTCGTGTGCGGCATGGCGTATGAGCAGGCGCATCGCGGACCCGCGCGTCCGCGCGACCTTCAAGGTCAACCGCATCCGAGCGGCCCACCACATCCCGGGTTCGGCCGAGTCGGCATCGAGGATGCCGTCGACGATATCGTCGAGCACCGCGTGAACCAACGCGTCCTTCGATTTGAAATAGCGATACAACACGATCTTCGACACGCCAGCGCCCTCGGCGATCTGGTCCATCGTGGCCTGGCGCAAGCCGCGCGCGTCCATCACGTCGGCCGCCGCCAGCAAAAGGTGCTCACGCCGGCGCTCGCGATGGGCGTCCATCATCTCGGAATAGCTCGGTTCCATGCGCGTTGCTCGCCCAAGACGGCGGAGAATGCAAATCCTGCGTACTCGAGAGGATCATGTGTTTACTTCGCAGATACTACATGTTACCGGCGAGTAACAGAGGGGCGTCCGATGTCGGCGCCTCCAGCATCTATGGAGGGGATATATGGGTCTGGAACGACGCGGCATGACGCGGATCGGCGTGCTGACAGGCATGTTATTGTCATCGCCAGTCCTGGCACAGGAGCGGGCGCAGTCGGCTCCTGAGACAGTCGCCACCAACCCATCGGACGACATTCTCGTTCAGGCCCGTCGCCGTTCCGAGTCGATCGAGGACGTGCCGGCATCGGTCAGCGTGCTCGACAGTGCCGAGATGGAACGCCTCGCGGTTCGCGACGTGGTCGATTATACGCGGCTGACGCCGGGCGCGATTCTGGTTGGCTCCGGACCCAAATATCTCAACGACATCGCGTTGCGGGGCCAGGGCGGCGGGCGGCTCGGCTTTTCCGAATCCTCGACCGGCATCTACCGCGACGGCATCTATGTGGCGGGCGGCGGCTTCGGCGGGCGCAGCTACAGCCAGATCGACTTTTACGACATCGACCGGGTGGAAGTGTATCGGGGGCCTCAGGGCGCCTTGTACGGCCGCAACGCAGTGGGCGGCGCGGTCAACGTCATCAGCCGCCAGCCGCTGGCGGACACCGAATTGCGTGCGAAAGTCGGCTACGATTCGGTCGACAAGCTCGACACGCAGCTAACCGTCAACGTGCCGCTGACCGATACGGTCGCGATCCGCGCCGGCGGCTTCTATTCGAAGCAGAGCGGCGGGTTCTACATCGACCAGGTCACCGGCCGCGTGATCGACAATACGCTCGACTGGGGCGTGCGCGGCGCGATCGGCGCCGGGATCGGCACCGATACGAGCGCCACGCTGACGATCGAACATTCCCGATCGGAAGCTCCCGGCTTCACGTCGCTGGGGCGCAACCGCACGCTCGATCCTGACATTTTCGTGCGCACCGGGCTTGATGCGATCGATCGCGTCGCGATCGATCAGACTCAGGCGATCGGCGAGTTTCGCCACGATTTCGGCACGTCGGAATTGACCGTGCTTGCCGATTACAAGGGCCGCGACGGCGCGCGCAGCCCGGCGGATTTCGACCATTATCTTGGCATCCGCCTGCCCAACGTGCTGTTGCTCGACGCGCAAGGAGAGAAGTTCGAGCGCTATGGCGCGGAGGCGCGCTGGGGCTCGAAAGGCGACGGGCCAATCACCTGGCTGGGCGGCGTCGATTTCCTGACCTTCGTGTCGCGCGTCTACTCGAACCGCACCGGCAGCGTGACCGGCAGCGGCGCGACCGTCATATCGTTGCGGCGGCAGTTGCGGCGGCAGGAATCGACCGAAAACGTCTCGTCCTATTCCGCTTATGGCCAGGTGGGCTTCGAGCTGGCTCCGACACTCACCGTGTCGCTCGAATCGCGCTACCAAATCGACAGCAAGCAATTCGCCTTCCAGCAGATCGACCTCGACGCGACCACCAACGAAACGATCCCGCTGACCCGGTTCTCGCGTAACTGGAGCCGTTTCCTGCCCACCGGATCGCTCACCTGGAAGGCGAGCGACCGCCTGACTTTATACGGCCGGCTGGCCACCGGTTATCGCGCCGGCGGGTTCAATCAATCGCCGGCGACCGGATTTTTCGACCGCGTGCCGTACGACCCCGAAGACGTCACCTCCGGCGAAATCGGCGCCAAGGGCAGCTTTCGCGTCGGCGCCGCCCGCTTCCGCTCGCAGCTGGCGTTCTACATGAGCTGGACGCGCAACGTGCAGCAGACAACCACGCTATCGACCACCAATCCCGCCTTCACGCTGGAGAATGTCGGCGGCAACCGCATCTACGGCGCCGAGTTCGAGCTGTCCGGCACCGTACCGCTGGGCGGTGGCCGGCTGTCGGCGAGCGCCAACGTTTCGGGCAGCCACGGAACCTGGACCGACGGGTCGTCGATCCTGTCCAACGGCGCGGTGCTCGACCTGTCGGGCAAACGGACGCCGCGCACACGCGATTATATCGTCAACATCAACGGGATGTACGACCATCCTCTGGTGCGCGGCATCGACCTGATGCTGACCGCCAGCTACCAGACCGCGGCGGGCGGCTGGGACGACGCGACGCTGACGCGCAAGAGCCAGAACTACTCGATCCTCGACCTGTCGGCGGGCGTGCGCGGGCGCAACTGGAAGTTGCTCGGGTCGATCAAGAACGTGACCAACGACCTCTATTACATCGTCTCGGTCGGCGGGAACGATTACTACAACACGCCGCGCACCTACGGCGCGACCCTATCCTTCGAATGGTAAGGAAACACGCGATGCGGACCCTTCATGT
Organism: Sphingomonas sp.; assembly: GCF_024508665.1. Taxonomy (GTDB): domain Bacteria; phylum Pseudomonadota; class Alphaproteobacteria; order Sphingomonadales; family Sphingomonadaceae; genus Sphingomonas. Next base: position 710,590 of record NZ_JANINP010000007.1, on the reverse strand, counting down.
CCTGCTGGCGACGGCGATTGTCGTCACCGGATCTCCGATCACCGCCCAGATGGACCGGGCCGGGTTGCGCGAGCGGTTACGCGCCCGGATGGCGGCGTCCGACAACACGTCGCTGCCGACCGGCGTCGATCGGCGAACGCTGGCGACGGGAGCGGCGACGCGCGATTATCTTTTGCTCGATGCGCGGCGTGACAAGGCGCCGGCGCCGCTGGTGATCGCGCTGCACGGCGGCGGCGGCAACGGCAAGACGATGGTGCCGCGCTGGGCCGACAAGGCGCAGGCGGAAGGCATCGTCGTCGCCTTCCCCGATGGCGTCGGCCGCGACGGGCGGATGGCGACATGGAATGCCGGCGGTTGCTGCGGCCAGGCGATGGCGACGAAGAGTGACGATGTCGGCTTTATCGGCGCGCTGATCGACGAACTGGTGCGCAGCGGTGTTGCAGATCCGAAGCGCGTCTATGTGACCGGAATGTCGAACGGCGGCATGTTGACGCACAAGGTCGCGATCGCGCTGTCCGGCAAGATCGCGGCGGCGGCGGTGGTGGCGGGCGCGATGTTCGGCGACGAAGCCGCCCCCGCGGGTCCAGTGCCGGTACTGATCATGCACGGCGTGAAGGACCAGATCGTCCCCTACGCCGGCGGGCCCAGCCCGGTCGGCTTCGTCGCCAGCGCCCAGAGCCGCGATTTCCAGGCGGTGGAAAAGACCGTCGCATTCTGGGTGAAAGCCGATGGCTGCGCGACTCCGTCAAAGACGTCTCCAGCCGGCGAGGTGCAGACCCAGGACTGGTCCTCATGCTCGGCCGGATCGGAAGTGCTGTTCTATCGCCTCGCCTCCGCCACCCACACCTGGCCCGGCGCGAAGGCGCCGGCCGGCGCCAGCCGGATATTGGAAATGACGCCTTATGACGCGATCGACGCGACGGACGCCGCCTGGACGTTCTTCAAGCGCCATGTCCGGTCCTGAGGCCAACCGCCGGGAGGTCCTTGCGACCGGCACGGCGCTGCTGGCGGCGGCCGCGTTCGATCCAGGGCCGGCCGACGCGGCGCCGGCAAAGCGCAGGGCACACGAATGGCCGGTCTATGGCGCGACCAACGCCGCGACCAAATATTCTCCGCTCGACCAGATCAACGCTGCGAACGTCGCGGCGCTCGAGATTGCGTGGGAATGGACGTCGCCCGACGCGGCGATCCTGGCCGATCGTCCCGACCTGCGCCCCGGCGAATTTCAGGCGACGCCGATCATGGTCGACGGGCGGTTGTTCACGTCGACCGCCATGTCGCAAGTGGCGGCGATCGACCCGATCACCGGCAAGACATTGTGGGTCTATGACCCCGGCAGCTGGAAACAGGGCTATCCGACCAGCAAGGGTTTCCTGCACCGCGGCGTCGCCTATTGGAACAAGCGCGTCCTGATCGGCACCGGCGACAACCGTCTGATCGCGCTCGATGCGGCGACCGGACGGCCCGTGCCCGGCTTCGGCGACGGCGGCGCGGCCGATCTGCGCGCCGCCGCCGGGGAGAGCCGGGCCGGCGAGCCCGCCGGACTGATCGGCGTCACCTCGCCGCCGGTGGTGTGCCGCGACACGGTGATCGTCGGACAATATATCAACGACCGCCCCGACCGCACCCCGATGCCGGGTGGTACGATCATGGGTTTCGATGCCGCGACCGGGCGGCACAAATGGACCTTCCGACCGATCCCGCGCGAAGGCGAACCGGGATCGCAAAGCTGGGCGCCGGGATCGCTGGCGCGCACCGGCAACGGTAATGCATGGGCGCCGATGAGCGCGGACGACGAGCTCGGCCTGGTCTATGTGCCGGGCAGTTGCCCGACCAACAATTTCTTCGGCGGCGACCGGCCGGGCGACAATCTGTACGGCAACAGCCTGATCGCGGTCGACGTCGTGACCGGCAAGCGGCGCTGGCATTTCCAGATCGTCCATCACGACGTGTGGGACTATGATCTGCCCTGCGCGGGCAACCTGATCGACGTGACCGTCGACGGCCGCCGCATCCCGGCGATCGCGCAGGTCACGAAACAGGGCTTTTGCTTCGTGTTCGACCGGCGCACGGGACGGCCGGTCTGGCCGATCGAAGAGCGCCCGGTCCCGCAATCGACGATCGCCGCAGAGCATAGTGCGAGGACGCAGCCGGTGCCGACGAAACCGCCCGCGTTCGAGCGGCAGGGCGTGGCCGACGACGATCTCATCGACTTCACGCCGGAACTGAAGGCTGAGGCGCGTGCGATCCTGGCGGGATACGAACATGGCCCCGTCTTCACCCCGCTCGGCACCCGGCCGACGATCGTGCTGCCCAGCTGGGTCGGCGGCGCCAATTGGTGGGGCGCGGCGGCGGATCCGGAGACGGGGATGCTTTACGTTCCCTCGATCACCGCGGCGGTGGCGATGGCGCTCGACCAGAACGGCAAGCGCACCGACGCCGCCGACGGCGAGAGCGAGATCGCCGGGCAGGCCGCCATCGTGCGCGGCCCGCGGGGGCTGCCGCTGCTCAAGCCGCCTTATGGCCGCATCACCGCGATCGACCTGAACAAGGGCACGATCGCCTGGACCCACGCCAGCGGACCGGGGGCGAAGGACGCGCCGCAATTCAAGCCCTACAATCCCGGCTGGATCGGGCACACCGCCCGCACCGGACCGTTGCTCACGAAGACGCTGCTGTTCCTCGGCGAAGGACCGCACCGACCGGGCGTCGCGCAAAAGGTTCTGCGCGCCTGGGACAAGGCGACGGGCGCCGTCGTCGCGGAGATCGCACTGCCCGACCACACCCACGGCCCGCCGATGACCTACATGGCCGGCGGGCGACAGTTCATCGTGTGCGGCATGGGCTTCAACAAGGCGCCGCACCGCCTGGTCGCGCTGGCCCTGCCCCAGGAGAAGACGGCATGACCGATTACGGCGTCACCCGCCGCACCCTGATGACAGGCGCGGCGGGCGCTGCGGCGATGCTATGGGCCGCGCCCGCCTTCGCCGCCGGCGCGATCAAGCACTACATCTTGATCGAGTTGCTGCCTGGTGCCGACCAGCTGGCGCTCGATCGCTGGTATATGACCTTCCATGCACCACAGGTGCGGCGCGCCTATCAGGCGTGGCAGCGCGACTACCTGTCGTTCCGCGCCTATCTGCCGCCGGCCGATGCGGTTCAGCGCTATCGCGTCGCCTATGGCCGGATGACCGAGATCCACTTCGACGCGATCGAGGATTTCCGGGAGAGCCGGAAGAACCCGCTTTACGGCGGCGACCTCCAGAGCTTCACGCCGCCGCCGGGCGGCTGGCGCGGCAACACGCTGTTCCGCACCACCACCGCAACGATACCGGTCAATCCGGACGTGCTGTACGTTTCGAAGCCGACCCCGCCCAAGGAGCTTCCCTATCTGCGCTGGATCGTCTTCCTGCGCCCACCGGCCGGAGTGACGCAGACCGATGCCGACACGTGGTTCGATGGCGTTCACGCCAAGGAGGTCGCCGCCCTGCCCGGGCTGAAGCGGTTCGGACTGTACAGGGCGGTGGCGGAGCGCGCCGACTATCCGCGTGTCATGGAGTTGTGGTTCGACGATTACGCCGCATGGCACGCGGCATTTCTGACCCCCGAACCGCGTTTCACCGCACCGTCCTGGGGCGGGAAGTTTCCCTTCCACGACACGGTTTCGATGTTCCTGGGCGAGAATCCCGACATCGATTTCATCCACGACGACCGGGTGATTCCGTGACCGTTTCCACATCCGCCATCGACGACATGCTGCGCGATACCGCCGCCGAATATCCGGAGGAAGCGGCATTGGGGATGAAGCGAGAGGCGATCGATTTCGCTACGCTGGACGCACGCGTCCACCGCATCGCCAACGGGCTGCTCGCAGAAGGCAAGGCCGGCGATCGCATTGCTATCCTCGGCCGCAATTCGAACGAGCAGGTCGAACTGATGTTCGGCATCCTGCGCGCGCGTCAGGTCGTGCTGCCGGTCAACTGGCGGCTGGTCCCGGCCGAGATCGCCTATATCCTGAACCATTCGGGCGCGACGCGGCTGTTCGTGGACGAGGCGTTCCTGCCGGCGGCCGAACTGGCCTGTGCCGATTGCCGGATCCCGATCATGGTCATCGACCGTGAATTCGCGGCATGGCGCGATGGGCAGTCAAACGTTCCGGTACCGCGATCCGGCACCGCCGCCGACGTTGCGCTGCAAATGTATACCAGCGGCACGACCGGGCTCCCCAAAGGCGTGATGCTGACCAACGCCAATGTCGTCGCCTCGGTCGCGATCTTCAGCCGGCCGCCGCTCGACCTCGCTCCCGGCGACGTGATCTACGCACCCGCACCGATGTTCCACATCACCGGCATCGGTCCCGTCCTGCGGATGGCGCAGTCCGGTGCACGACTGGTGGTGAGCGCCGCCTTCGCCGCCGACGAGGCGGTGGAGGTAATGGCCCGCGAGAGGGTCAGCTACACCACGCTCGCCCCCGCGATGATCCAGGCGTGCCTGGCTGCGCCGTCCTTCGCCGACGCCGACCTCTCCGCGCTGGGCGTCATCGTCTATGGCGGCGCACCGATTGCGGAGACAGTGCTGCGCGAAGCGACGGCGCGGATCGGCTGCCGCTTCGTGCAATGCTACGGCCTGACCGAGACGACAGGGCCGATCACTATCCTGACGCCGGACGACCACGCGCCCGGCCGAACATTGTTGCTGTCGTGCGGGCAGGCCGCCGGCGACATCGCGATCCGGGTGGTGGACGGCGACGGGCGCGACGTGCCGCCCGGGGAAACGGGCGAGATCATCGTCTCTGGGGCGATCACCATGGCGGGTTATGCTTCCGACGCCGCCGCAACCGCCGCGACGATCCGCGACGGCTGGCTCTACACCGGCGACGCCGGCTATCTCGATGCGGAAGGTTATCTGTTCATCCGTGACCGGGTGAAGGACATGATCGTTTCCGGCGGCGAGAATATCTACCCGGTCGAGGTCGAGAATGCCTTGCTCGAACATGGCGGGGTAGCGGACGCGGCGGTGATCGGCGTGCCTGACGACCGTTGGGGCGAGGCGGTCCTGGCGCTGGTCGTCCCTTCCGCCGACGCGCCCGAGGACGCCCAGGCGATCCTCGATTTCTGCCGCACCCGGATCGCCGCCTACAAATGCCCGAAGACCATCCGCTTTACCGACACGATCGCGCGCAACGCGGCGGGCAAGATATTGCGGCGCGAGATCCGCAAGCCGTTCTGGGAAAACCGCGACCGGCTGGTCGGCTAAGAGGAGAGAGGCGATGATCGACAATCCTATCGGGCGGCGGACGATGCTGCGCGCCGCGGCGACGCTACCGCTGGTCGGGGTCGGCGGCCGGCTGCTCGCCGCCGACGGCGACGCCGACCTGCGCGCCGCTTTCTATTTCGCCTATCCGCTCTACGAATTCGCGCGCAGCGAGCAGACGATTACCCAATCCGTCGGCGCGCCGGGGCTGATCAACGTCTTGAAGCAGCGTGCGCAACTGGCCGACGCCAGCTCGCGGAACGTCACCGCGCCGAACAACGACACGATCTATTCCTCCGCGTTTCTCGACCTGTCGTCGGGGCCGGTCGAAGTGCAGGTGCCGGACGTGCGCGACCGTTATTTCTCGTGCGCGTTCATGGACCTGCTGACCGACAATTTCGCCTATGTCGGTACCCGCGCGACGGACGGACGCGGCGGGCGTTTCTGGATCGCCGGACCGCAATGGGCGGGCCGCACCCCAAGCGGAGTCACACTGTTCCGATCCATCGGCAATGACGTCTGGATGCTGGCGCGCGTGCTCGTCGACGGCCCTGCCGACCTGGCGGCGGCGATGGCGATCCAGGCGCAGATCAAGGTGATCGTGCCGCCGGGCCGCCCGCCCGCGCGGGGTTTCGTCACCGCGGCAACGACGGTGCCGCAGGATCCGGCCGTGTTTCTGGCCGTCGTCAACGAAATGCTGCGACGGTCCCCCGGCGGCAAGGGACAATTGGCGCGCGCCGCCCGTTTTCACCCGCTCGGCATCGGCGCGGATGCGCCGCCCTCGCCCCCATTGCTCAAGCGCTGGGGCGACTACCTCCCCACTGGAATCGCCGACTTGCGTGAGGGCTTCCTGTTCCGCGATCTGGTTTCGGACGGCTGGAGCTACCAGCCGCGCGGGGTCGGAGAGTTCGGCACCAACGACCATCTGCGCGCGATGATCGCGCTCGGCGGCATTGCCGCGCTGGGTGAGAAAGAGGCGATGTATTTTCACGCCAATTTCGAAAAAGGCGGCGCGCGGCTGACAGGGGAGCATTCCTATCGCTGGCGCGTCCCGCCCGGCGGCGTGCCGGTTCACGGCTTCTGGTCGCTGACGATGTATGATCCGCAGCCCGACGGGCGTTACTTCCTGGTCGAAAACCCGATCGATCGCTATTCGATCGGCGATCGCACGCCCGGTCTGGTGCGCAACCCCGATGGCAGCATCGACATCCTGATCCAGCACGACAAGCCGCAAGGGCCGCTCGCCGCCAACTGGCTGCCCGCGCCCAAGGGCCCCATGCGGCTGGCGTTGCGCGCCTATCTGCCCGACGCCGCGCTGATCGAACGCCGCTGGCGCGTGCCGCCGCTCGAGCGCATGCCGACGTCATAAGGCGGGCACGCCCCGAGCACGCGCGGATCGGATCAGCCTGGCCCTGCAGGGAACGTTGCACGGGAAAGCGGCGCGTATTCCGGTTTCCGACCGGGCTCGCGGCAATCGCCGCCGGCTTCTGGCGCACCTTTTCGGCAATCCGCTCAGCAACGATTTTCAGCACACGGCCCGTGACGTTGCTTCGAAGCTTTGAACACCCTGCTCATAACCCAGTCGCTGCCTGTCGAGCGGGGACGTCATCGATGGCATCGGCGGCTCGGTTGGGCTTAATTGGGATTGGTCGCCACTCACCTCCAGCAAGCTTTGACAAACCGGGACGCCTCGGCCGCCAGTTCGCGGTCTTCCGGTGTGTTCCCCTGAAATCCACCGTGCGGCATGGCTTCGAAGATATGCAGTTCGGCGTCCACGCTCGCCCGGCGCAACGCGCGATGCATGCGTACCGCGTTGGACAGGAAAAGGTCACGCGTACCTGACTGGAGGAAGGTTGGCGGAAAGCCGCTAAAATTACCGAACAAGGGCGAGAGATAGGGGTCAGAAAGGTCGGCCCCGCCGGCGTATAACTCGTTGTTCCGCATCAGCGAGCCGGGCAGCACAACGTCGACCATCTGGTTGACCTGAAAGCTGTCGCCAGACTCGGTCAGATCGACCTCTGGGGAGAGCAAGACTAACCCTGCGGGTAGAGGAAGACCTTCATCTCTGGCGCGTAGAAGCATCGCAACGGCTAGATTGCCGCCAGCCGATCGACCGCCAATAACGATGCGCGATGGCCCATGGCGTTCCAGTATATAGCGATACGCGGCCGCCGCATCGTCCAGCGCCGCCGGATATGGATGCTCGGGCGGCATCCTGTAATCGACGCCGTAGCAGAGCGTCCCATGCTGATCCGCTTGCATTTGCGCCTGAGCGCGACACGCCTCTCCGCCGCCGAACACGAATGCGCCACCGTGGAAGTCGAGGTAGGCGCAGTCCGGCTCTACGATGGTTTCGGGCGTCGCGACGTGGATGGTGGCGTCACCGCTTCGGATCGTCTCGACGCCTGCTCGCGACGAGCCGGCGAGCCCTTTCACCACCGCAGCATATTGATCGTCCGCCGCCGCCTTGATCTTCATCCAGCCTGCGTGATCGTTGGGCATTGGCATCGCGTATAGCGCATTCAGCGGAACGCCATCGTCGCTAACCAGTCGTGCGAGACTGGCGCGCGCCTCCGCGCTGATGGACGAAGGAAAGGGGATCAGACGGCTTTCAACTGCGACGCCCTTTTTCTGGTTGCTCATTTCAATACGCTACTCGTGACAGTCTCAAGATAGCAGGTCCGATGTTGCCGATCGCGCCGCCTACCTGTCTCGTCCGGCGCTCCCTGCCTGCGACGATGATTGAATTCAAGAAGGCCGGCGCTGGTCTGCCGAAGAACGCTCGGTCGAGAAGATTGCAGCGATCCCGGAGTCCCTCCGCAACCTTGAGTCATTCGCGGGCGCCACGTCATACGGTCGCGTTGACAAGATGGTCCGATATCGTCGAGATGAACGCGCGAAGACGTTGAAGACGCCGTAGGTCGCGGTGGTATCCCATCCAAATATCTCGCGCCGGCGGCGGCTTCGGCAGGTCCAGTCGGCGGATGCCCGGAATCTGATTGCCGATCACCCGGGGCAGGACAGCGATGCCAACGCCTTGTCTGCACATGCGCGCCTGAACGTTGCGATTATTAGATCGCAAGATTGGTCTCGCGTTGGGGAAGCTCTCGATGAGCCAGGCGATGTCAGGGAAATGACCCGTGGATGTGTCATGGGTGATCAGCCGGAAACCGGTCCCGTCGCCGTATTTGGGATCAGGCGCCTCCTCGGCGATATAGACGCCATATTCGAGCCTGAAGAGCCGCCGCTGAACGACATCGGCAGTGTCGAACGGCACGATCCGAAAGGCGACGTCTGCCTCCCGTTGAGCAAGGCTGAACAGACGCGTGCCGGTCAGAATCTCGACGTCGACATTCGGATAGGTCTTCGAGAAATCCGCCAGAATAGGTGGGAGGACATAGGCGCCGAACCAGTCCGCTGACGAAATGCGCAGACTGCCTGTGAGTTTCCGCTCCTGCTCCGCAAGCCGGCGCTCCATGGCGAGCGCGCTTTCTTCCATTTGCTCGGCCAGGGCGATGATCCCGTGGCCTTCATCGGTCAGAATTAGGCCGTCCGCCGTGCGCTGGAAGAGCGTGTGTCCTATCGCCTGCTCAAGGGCGCGAAGGCGTCTGCCGACAGTCGGATGGCTTGTCCGAAGAGACCGTGCTGCGGCGCCAAGCGTGCCGGATCGCGCAACAGCAAGAAAGATTCTGACGTCGCTCCATTCCATCGCGATTGCCCACACAAAATTGAACGCAGAGAATACAGTTCTGTCAGTTCTAGAACAAATCTAAACGCCTAAATCCCCTCCATCATCTGGAGGCGCAATGTAATGAAAACCTGGTTCATCACCGGCTGCTCGAGTGGGTTCGGCCGGCGGCTCGCGCTCGCCGCGGCACAGCGCGGCGATCAGGTCATCGCGACGGCCCGCAGAGTCGAGACGATTGAGGACATGGCCGAGCCGTTGGACGGCCGGATGATCACCTTGTCCCTTGATGTGACGGATGCGGCGGCAGCCAGGGCCGCGATCGCCAAGGCGGTCGAGACCTTTGGCGGGTTTGACGTGCTGGTGAACAATGCAGGCTACGCGCTGTTCGGCGCGATCGAGGAAGGCACACCCGAGGAATATCGGCCAATGTTCGAGGTGAACGTCTTTGGTCTGATCGAAACCACCAGAGCCGCCCTACCCGTCCTGCGACGTTCGGGCGGCACGATCGTCAACATGTCGTCTGGTGCGGGCATCGAGGGCCGCGGCGGCGGCGGTTATTACCACGCCGCCAAGTTCGCGGTAGAGGGAATTTCCGAAGCGCTCGCGGGCGAACTGGCGCCGTTTGGCATTCGCGTGCTGATCGTCGAACCGGGGCCCTTTCGCACCGATTTCCTTGGCCGTTCGATCGCCATGGCGGCCAAAGAGATGCCGGAATACGCTGGGAGTTCGCGCAAGCGCTATCGCGAAACCAGCAACGGCAATCAGCCGGGCGATCCCGACAAAGCGATCGCGGTAATGCTGCAGGCAGTCGACGCCGATGATGCTCCGCTTCATCTACCCCTTGGCCGCATCGCGCACTCGATCGCCGAGCGAAAGCTGGCTGCCTTCCGTCGCGATATCGACGCTTGGCGCCACATCACCATCGCTACCGACTTCGAGCAGCCCTGAGTGCTGGCCGCGCGCTTGCTCGAACCTCATCAACTGACTGGAAAGCGATCATGATCGCAACTTTGAGCGGGTTTACCCAACAGCTGGTGCCGGTGAATGGAATCAAGATCAACGCTGTCACGGGAGGCTCAGGCCCGCCGATCCTTCTGCTTCACGGTTGGCCGGAAACATGGTGGGAATGGCATAAGGTGATGCCGCTGCTGGCCGATCAATTCAGCGTGGTCGCCATCGACCTGCGCGGTGCCGGCTTTTCCGACTGCCCACAGAGCGGCTATGACAAGGCGACGATGGCGCGCGACGCGCATGAAGTCATGGCGGCCCTTGGACATGAACGCTACGCCTTATGCGGCCATGACATCGGGGGAATGGTCGCCTTGCCGCAGGCCGCCCTCTATCGACGGGCTGTTACCCACCTCGCCGTGCTCGACGTTCCGCTCCCCGGCTGGACCGGATGGGAAGCGACGACCGCCAGGCTCTGGCACTTCGGCTTCCATATGAACCGGGATCTGCCCGAACGCCTGATCCATGGCCGTGAATATGACTATATTTCCGCCTTCATGGCGGAACGGTTCCACGATCACAGCAGCTTCGATCCGGCGGACATCGAGATCTACGCCAAGGCAATGGCGCTTCCCGGCCGCACCCGTGGCGGCATGGAATGGTACCGCACCCTCGCCGCCGATCATGCGGCTGCACTCGAGTACAAGAGGCAACCGCTCAAGATACCGGTGCTCGGTCTGGGTGGAGACCAGCGGTTCGGTGCGCAGATGGTGCCGATGCTCAAAGAGTTCGCCACCCATGTGACGGGCGGCTCGATCGCGCGATGCAGTCACTACGTCGCCGATGAGCGGCCGGAGGACGTCGCCGCCGCCCTGATCGAGTTCCTCAGGACCAATTGAAACTCGCGGGGCGGCCCGGCGGGCGGCGAAGTTGCGGGCGGCTTGGACTCGCAGCGATCGCAATGGTTCGAACAAGCAGCGAAGGAGACTATCATGACCTCACCAGTTATTCGCGGCGTCAATCATATCGGCATCACGGTGCCAGACATCGAAGCCGCAAAATCGTTCCTGGTAGAAGCTCTCGGCGGCCAGGTGATCTATCAGTCCTTCGGACCGCAGGATCCGCCGCGGCAGGGAGCCGAATTCGAGAGGGCAGTCGGCGCTTTTCCCGGAACGGTCGTGCGGGCACAGGCGATGGTCAAGATCGGAACCGGGCCCGATATCGAACTCTTTGAAATGCATGGTCCCGAGCAAGCCGAGCCAATCCGGGCGAGCGATTTCGGCATTACGCACTTCGCTCTCTATACCGATGACATCGACGCATCGGTCGAGCGCTTCGAGAAGGCGGGAGGCACACCGCTCACCGCGCCGCGCGCTATTCCCTATGCAACCGAGAAAGGTCCGGGAAATAAGGTCTGCTATTGCCGAATGCCCTGGGGCACGACGATGGAATTCATCACCACGCCGGACCGCATGGGCTATCATGACCAAACGGATCTGCGCAGGTGGCAGGACGCGGACTGAGCAGGCACGAAGAAGGAAGGAGCGGTGAGCCACGGCCATGCCGGCGCTCTCCGAAGTTCGACGGTGCGCACTTCGACGGCTGGTGTGACGGATCGCGGCGGCGGTCAGCTCATGCGAGTGAGCCTAACCTGCTTGAGCGCCTGTCTCGTACCACCGGATTGCCGCCGAACGTTAGCGACAGGAACTATTTCTGCAGCCAGTTACGCCGCGATCTGACCTCGCCTAGCCGATCCCGAAGCGGCCAAAATCACTCCCACTCGATCGTCCCGGGCGGCTTCGACGTATAGTCGTAGGTGACGCGATTGATTCCGCGCACTTCGTTGATGATGCGAGTGGCGACCCGCGACAGGAACTCGCCGGAGAAATGATAGGCGTCCGCCGTCATGCCGTCGACCGACGTCACCGCGCGCAAAGCCAAGACGTTGTCGTAGGTGCGGCCGTCGCCCATCACGCCTACGGAGCGGACCGGCAGCAGCACCGCGAACGCCTGCCAGATCGCGTCGTAGAGGCCGGCGTTGCGGATTTCCTCGAGGTAGATCGCGTCGGCCTTGCGCAGGATGTCGCAGCGTTCCTTGCTCACCTCGCCAGGAATGCGGATGGCGAGGCCGGGCCCGGGGAACGGATGGCGGCCGACGAAGATGTCGGGCAGGCCGAGTTCGCGGCCCAGCGCGCGGACCTCGTCCTTGAACAATTCGCGTAGCGGCTCGACCAGTTTCATGTCCATCCGCTCGGGCAGGCCGCCGACATTGTGATGGCTCTTGATCGTCACCGACGGGCCGCCGGTGAACGACACGCTTTCGATCACGTCGGGATAGAGCGTCCCTTGCGCGAGGAAATCAGCGCCGCCGATCTTTTTCGCTTCGTCCTCGAAGACGTCGATGAAGGTCTTGCCGATGAACTTGCGCTTGGCCTCGGGGTCGGTGACGCCTGCCAACCCGCTCAGAAACAATGTCTCCGCGTTCACGTGAACGAGCGGAATGTTGTAATGGCCGCGAAACAGGCTGACGACCTGGTCGGCCTCGCCGGCGCGCATCAGTCCGTGGTCGACGAACACGCAGGTCAACTGGCTGCCGATCGCCTCGTGGATCAGCACCGCCGCGACCGCGCTGTCGACGCCGCCCGACAGGCCGCAGATGACGCGCTTGTCGCCGACCTGGGCGCGGATTTCGGCGATCTTGGCGGCGCGGAATTCGGCCATCGTCCAGTCGCCGGTCAGTCCGCAGACATGGCGCGCGAAATTGGCGATCAGTCTGGCACCGTCGGGCGTGTGAACGACTTCCGGATGGAATTGCATCGCATAATAGCGGCGGGTGTCGTCGGCGATCACCGCGAACGGTGCGCCGGCGCTGGCCGCGACCGGGCGGAAGCCGGGGGCGAGCGCGGTGACCTTGTCGCCATGGCTCATCCACACCTGGTGCGTTTCGCCTTCGGTCCACAAACCATCGAACAGCTCGCAACCGTCGTCGATGTCGATAAAGGCGCGACCGAATTCGCCGCTGTCGCCCAGCTCAACGGTCCCACCCAGCTGATGCATCATCACTTGTTGGCCGTAACAAATGCCCATGATCGGTAGGCCGCTGTCGAGGATCGACTGAGGGACGCGCGGGCTGTCGTCGTCCAATACGCTCGCCGGGCTGCCCGACAGGATGATCCCGCGAGGCTTCATCCGCGAGAAGGCGTCCGCGGCGGACTGGAAAGGGGCGATTTCCGAATAGACCCCCGCCTCTCGCACGCGGCGCGCGATGAGCTGCGTCACCTGGCTGCCGAAATCTACGATGAGGATCGAGTCGCTGTGCTGGTTCATGGCGCCCGATAACGACTGATCCCCGGGAACGCCAGTTCACCTGCGCGAATTGGCCGCTTTGCGCACGACGCGACGAGCCGTGAAATTTTTGTTTCACAAAACATACGCAAATGTGTCATGATTCTGTAACATCGCGATCAAGCGGTGGTTTTGGAAGGATGCAGATATGATCAAGACGGTGCTTTTCTCGTTGCTTGTCGCGTCGCCGCTGGCGGCAGTTCCGGCAGCGGCGGCCTCCGATGACGGCACGACCACGGCACGGATCACGGCGCGCGACGCCGACGTCCGGTCGGCCGAAGCGCTTACCCGCGTGGCGCCCAAGGATGGCGGCGCCTATATCGAGCTCGCCCAGGCCTATGTACGCGCCGACCGCCCTGCGGACGCCGCTGCGGCGTATCGTCATGCGCTGACGCTCGACAACGAGATGATGGAAACCAAGACCGGCGACGCTGTCTGGTCGCGCAACGTAGCGCGCGCCGCGCTGGTACGTTTCCCCCAGATGTCCTCGCGCTGATTCAGCGGGGCGCACCCGGCCTCCACTGGGGGCCGGGTAGCGGCATCTTCGCGATATGGCCCGCTGCTCCCCTCCCGCTTGCGGGAGGGGGATGGTTCCAGGCAACCTCTCAGTTGAAGGTCAGGCCCTCGAACTTGCCCGACCGCGTCCAGTCGTCGAGATACCGGAAATAGGCGAAAGCGCCGAGCGGATAGCCTACCGCCAGCGCCGCAGCCGGCCCAGGATCCTTGCCTTCGTTATTGTAATAACCCGGCGTGCAATCGGGCGCGTTGCGTAACGACGCTCCCGGCCCGGTCAGCAGCAGCTCGACCCAGGCGTCCTGCGCCTCCTGCGTCACTTCGACTTCCTTGGCGCCGATCTCTTCGGCGTGGCGAACGACCGCGGCGATCGCGCGCGCCGACTCGGTCAGATTGTGCGGAACGTTGGAGATCAGGTTCGCGCCCTGTGTCGGCGTGACGACGAACATGTTCGGATAGTCGTGGACGTGGATGCCGTGCTTCGAGCGCATCCCCTGCGCCCAGCTGTCGGTCAGTTTCACGCCATCGCGGCCGATCACATCGAAGCCGAGCAAGCTCTGCAAATTGGTGCCGACATGGAAGCCGGATGCATAGATGATGCAATCGACCTCGTAATGTTTGCCGGCGACGACGAAGCCGGTCTCGTCGATCCGTTCGACCCCCTGCCCGTCGGTATCGATCAGGTGCGTGCCCGGTATGTTGAACGCCTGGAGATAGGCGTCGTGGAAGCAGGGTCGCTTGCAGAGCTGGCGGTACCAGGCCTTGAGCTTCGCGGCCGTTTCCTTGTCCTCGACGATCGCATCGACGCGGTCGCGAATCTCCTCCATCTTCTCGAAGTCGGAATCCTCCCATACCGACAGGATGTCGGCCAGGCTGCGCTTGTCAGGCGGCAGGGTCGCTACCCGCGCCTTGATCCGGCGTGACAGATCGGTCCAGCCGTCCTGGACCCAATCCTCCTCGATCATGTTGCCGGGCGTCTGGTTGGCGGTGAAGTTCTCCAGCCAGCGGCGTTGCCAGCCCGGCGTGGCGATGCTCGCGAACCAGTCGGGGTCGATCGGCACGTTGTTGCGCACATCGACCGATGACGGCGTGCGCTGAACGACGTAAAGTTCCTTGCACGCCCGCGCGAGGTGCGGGACCGCCTGGACCGAGGTCGCGCCGGTGCCGATGATCGCGACGCGCTTGTCGGCCAAACCGGTCATCAGAGCGCCTCTGGCGTCGCCGCCGGTATAATCATAATCCCACCGGCTGGTGTGGAACGACTTGCCCTTGAAGCTGGTGAGACCGGGAATGCCCGGCAGCTTGGCGACGTGGAGCGGTCCGGTGCCGATGCCGACATATTTGGCGGTGAAGCGGTCGTCGCGGTCGGTGGTAATTACCCACAGCGACTGATCGGCGTCCCAGGCGATCTCGCGGATCTGGGTGTGAAACAGCGCCTTTTCGTAGAGATGGTATTGGCGTCCGATCCGCTGGCATTGTTCGAGGATCTCGGGGCCATGCGCGTACTTTTCGGTCGGCATGTGCCCGGTTTCTTCGAGCAGCGGAATGTAGATCATCGAGGCCGTGTCGCATTGCGCGCCGGGATAGCGGTTCCAATACCAGGTACCGCCGAAGTCGCCGCCCTTTTCGATGATGCGGAAGTCGCTGATCCCCGCTTCGGCGAGCCGCGCCCCCGTCACCAGGCCGGCAAACCCGCCGCCGACAAAGGCGAAGGTCACATGATCGGTGACCGGGTCGCGCTCGATGAACGGCGTGTGCGGATCGGCGGCATAATGCGCCAGATGGCCCTCAAGATTGAGATATTGCGCGTTGCCGTCGTCACGCAGGCGCTTGTCGCGCTCGGCGAGATATTTGGCGAGCAGCGCCTTTTTGTCGATCGGCTTCTTGAGCGGGGTCTGGTCGTTCATGACCATACCCTATCTTTGAAAAACGGTCCGGCGCAAGTCGCAAAGCGCCGGACCGTGAACTTCGTTTAGTCGACCGGCTTCACATCGAGGCCGGTCCATCTGGCGATGAACGCCCAGTCGATCGCGGTTTCGTCGATGATCTTGTCGGTCGGCTTGCCCGATCCGTGCCCGGCGCGGGTTTCGATCCTGACCAGGCGTGGCTTCGGACCAAGGTCCATCGACTGGAGCATAGCGGTATATTTGAACGTGTGCCCGGGAACGACGCGATCGTCGGTATCAGCTGTCGCCGCGAGGATCGCCGGATAGGACTTGCCCGCGCGGATATTGTGATAGGGCGAATAGGCGTAGAGTGTCTTGAAATCGGCTTCCTTCGACGGATAGCCGTAATCGTCGACCCAATAGCGGCCGGCGGTGAAGCGGTCGAAGCGCAGCATGTCCATCACCCCGACCTGCGGCAAGGCGGCCGCGAACAGATCCGGCCGCTGGTTGACCACCGCGCCGATCAGCAGGCCGCCGTTCGATCCGCCCTGGACAGCGAGCTGATCCTTGCCGGTATAGCCCTTGGCCTTGAGATATTCGCCCGCGGCGATGAAATCGTCGAACACGTTCTGCTTGTTGGCGAGCCGCCCGGCGTCGTGCCAGGCTTTGCCATATTCGCCGCCGCCGCGGATATTGGCGACCGCGAGCACCCCGCCCTGTTCGAGCCATGCGACGCGCGCCGCCGAGAAGGCCGGCGTCATCGAGATGTTGAACCCGCCATAGGCATAGAGAAGAGTCGGCGCCGGCCCGGTCACGCCCTTCTTGCGCACGATGAACATCGGCACCGTCGTCTTGTCCTTGGACGGATAGAAGACCTGGCTGACTTCATAACCGGCCGGATCGAACGCGACCTGGGGCTGGGCCCAGACGCTCGCCTTGCCGGTCGCGACGTCATAGCGGTAGATCGTCGTCGGCGTGGTGTAGCTGGTGAAGGTGAAGAAGGTCTCCGGATTGTCGGCCTCGCCGCCGAACCCGCCCGCCGCGCCGATGCCGGGCAGCGGAACCGTTCCGTCGGGCTTGCCATTGAGGGCGAAGCGGCGGACCTCGCTCTTCACGTCGACCATATATTCGCCGATCAGCTTGCCGCCGATCAGACTGGCGGTGTCGAGTACGGCCTTGTCCTGGGGCACGACCTCGACCTCGGGCGGGACGGCCGAGCGCGCGTAGAGGTTGGTCATCACCACCTTGTTGCGCGGCGCATCCTTGTTGGTCAGCCAGTAGAAATTGCCGCCCTGATTGCCGATCAGACCCCACATATTGGCCATGCCGGTGAACAATTTTCGCGGCGTCGGATTGGGGGCGGTCAGGTCGATGACCGTCACGTCATTGCGGTTGTCGGTACCCTCCGTCGTGTAGATGACCAGCCACTTGCCGTCGTCGGTGACGCTCGCGCCATGACCCCATTTCGGATGATCGGGAGTCGCATAGACCAGCGCGTCGGCCGATTGCGGCGTGCCGAGCTTGTGGAAATAGACGGCCTGATTCTCGTTGGTCGACTGGAACTTCTTGCCCTCGGGCGGCGCCGGAAAGCGCGAATAATAGAATCCCGATCCGTCCTTGGCCCAGGACAGGCCGGAGAATTTGACCCATTCGACATTGTCGTCGAGCACCCTCCCCGTGTCGACGTCGAGCACCTTGACCGAGCGCCAATCGGTGCCGCCGTCCTGGATCGCATAGACCAGCTTCTTGCCATCCTCGCTCGGCGCCCATTCGCCGAGCGCGGTGGCGCCATCCTTCGACCAGCCATTGGGATCGATCAGCACCCTGCCCTGCCCGTCGACACCGTCGCGGACGAACAGCACCGCCTGGTTCTGCAGACCGCTATTGTGCAGGTAGAAATAGCGTCCGCCCTTGCGCTCGGGCTGTCCGAACCGCTCATAGTCGATCAGCTTCTTCAGTCTGTCCTTGAAAACGTCGCGGCCGGGAAGCGTCGCCAGATAGGCGTCGGTGACCTTGTTTTCCGCTTCGACCCAGGCGGCAACCTTGGGATCGGTGCGGACGTCGTTTTCGAGCCAGCGATAGGGATCGGCGACCTTGACGCCGAATTGCTCGTCGACGGTGTCGCCTCGCTCGGTCGCGGGATAGGTGATGGTGGTCATGTCTTTGGGGGAACTCGTCTGGGCAAGAGCAGGTGCGGCAAGCGCAATCAGGGCAAGCGGCAAGATGGGACGCATTCAGGGCTCCGCAAGCTAGCGTGGGTCATCATGTCTATCAGGCGGCACGTCGCGTTCAATGGCTGGAAATGGCGCCGTTTCGGACCCATAACGGCTTAAAGGCGTTGTCCGCCCTGTAACAAGGAGAAGAAGAATGATCCGCTCCCTCCCGCTCGCCGCAATCGTGCTATCGGCGGTCGCGATTCCGGCAACAGCGCAAACCTATTCGGAACAGCGCCGCTGGGAAGCCGCGCAACGGCGTTACGACAACGAAACCGCGATCTATGATCGTGCCCGCGCCGATTACGAAGCAGCCCAACGCCGCGACCGGCGCTATAGCTATAACGACCCCCGCTACGACGACAGCCGCTATGCGACCGATTACGATGCCTCGCGTTACTATCGCGACGGGCCGCAATATCAGGAGCGCGTGCTGACCTCCAACGACCAGGTCTATCGCGGCTCGGATGGCCGCTATTACTGCAAGCGCTCGGACGGCACGACCGGCCTGCTTATCGGCGGCGCCGCCGGTGGCATCGTCGGCAACGTGATCGACGGCGGCCGCAACCGCGTCGCAGGTACGCTGATCGGTGGTGCCCTGGGCGCCATCCTGGGCAAGAAGGTCGAGCAGTCGAACGACCAATATCGCTGCCGTTGAAGCGCAAATGGGCTAGCGGACGCTAGCCCATGAGCCGGCGCCGGCGCGGATGGGCGGAGTGCCGCCCTACCGATGGCGCGGAATTCGTTTCCGCTGCTGCCCGACTTACGAGAGGCCATGTCCCATCCGGGCATGGCCTTTCCTTTTATCCGACCTCCTCACGCCTTTCGTCGAACAGCCATTGACAAAACAGGTTGCCCGGTCTGTTTTGCGGCGAACGAGAGGGGGAGGAGGATGAACGATGCCAGCGACGAACCACCAGCGGGATGCCTTCCCTTGCAGCACCCGCGGCGACTTCGATTTCATCCATGGATCGTGGCGCGTGCGTCACCGCAAGCTGCGCGACCGGCTTGCAGGCTGTACCGACTGGGCCGAGTTCGGCGGCACGATGCACGCGGATCCGATTCTGGGCGGATTGGGCAATTTCGACCGTAACGTCATCGACCAACCCGAGGGGCGCTACGAAGCCTGTACCCTGCGCTTGTTCCATCCCGATACCGGGCAATGGTCGCTGCATTGGGTCGACGGGCGCGATCCCAAGATCGATCCACCGCTCTACGGGGCATTCGAGGGCGGAGTCGGCACCTTCTTCGGCGAGGACAGCGTGCGCGGCCGTCCGATTCGGCTGCGCTTCGTCTGGGAGCGGCCGACGCTGGCTACGGCGCGCTGGAACCAGGCTTTTTCGGCCGATGGCGGCGTCACTTGGGAAACGAATTGGATCATGGAGTTCAGCCGCGCATGAAACGCATTCCTGTTTTGACGCGCGCCGCTGCAGGCATCGCGGCCCTCGCCGCCCCTATTCCGGGCAGTGCCGCTGACGATGTGGCGCCACATCCGGTCATTGAGTTGCGCCAGTACAAGATCGTGGCGGGCAAACGTGATGCGATGATCGCGTTGTTCGAGCGCGAGTTCGTGGAAAGCCAGGAAGAGCTTGGCATGCGGCTGGTCGGCCAGTTCCGCGATCGCGACGATCCCAACCGCTTCACCTGGATCCGCGCCTTCCCATCGATGGAGGCGCGCGGCAAGGCGCTCAACGCCTTCTATTTCGGGCCCGTCTGGCAAGCGCATCGCGGCGAAGCCAACCCATTGCTCGACGACAATGACGATGTCCTGTTGTTGCGTCCGGCCTGGCCGGGATCGGGCTTCGGTCCGGCAACCGGACAGCGCCCGGCACCCGGCGCACCCGCACGGCCAGCGGGCATGGCGGTGGCGACGATCGAATATCTGTGGAAGCAGCCCGACCAGGGGTATGCGGCCTATTTCCGCGACACGCTGGCGCCCGCCTATCGCGCGGCCGGACTCCCTATCCTTGCCGCATACGGCCCGGAGACCGAGCCCAACAATTTTCCGCGCCTCTATGTCCGCCAAAGCGAACGAGTGCTGGTGTGGTTCACACGGGTCGCGAGCCTCGCCGCCTATCAGGCCGCACAGCGCAAATTGCGCGCCACGGCGGTCTGGCGCGGGTCGATACAGCCGGCATTGGCCAATTACCGCGAGCGGACGCCGCAAGTGCTGATGCTGTCGCCCACACCGCGCTCGCTGCTGCGGTGAGCCTGACAGAAAAGGGGCCGCGTTCCGATACTGGAACGCGGCCCCTTTTTAGCGATCACGCCGCGGCTAGGCCGCGTCGTCGGTCGGGCTGACGCCCGCCGGCCGGACCAGGCCGGCTCCGGCGCGTAGCTACGCTACGCTTACGCCGCCTGATCGAAATCCTCGTCGGTCATGACCGGGCCCGAATCCTGACCCTTGGCCGAGACGTCGCGATCGACGAACTCGATGATCGCCATCGGCGAGGCGTCCGAAGCGCGGACGCCGGCCTTGATGATGCGGGTATAGCCGCCGGCGCGCGAGGCGTAGCGCGGGCCAATCACGTCGAAGAGCTTCACCAGCTGCGCATCGTCGAGCAGACGCGCATGCGCCAGACGACGGTTCGAGAGACCGCCCTTCTTGGCCAGAGTCACCAGCTTTTCGACATAGGGGCGAAGCTCCTTCGCCTTGGCCGTGGTGGTGGTGATTTGCTCGTGCTTGATGAGCGCGGCCGCCATGTTGCGGAACAGGGCGAGGCGATGCGCGGAAGTACGCTGAAGCTTACGACCGCCAACCTTATGACGCATGGTATTTCCTTCTCGTTCGTCAGGGGGCCGTTTGAGGTACCCCGGGCCAGGTGGGGACGGATGAGCCCACCGTTTATTCCGTCATCCCAGCGAAAGCTGGGATCTCTTTGTTGCCGGCCCGACGCGGGAGTAAATCCCGCGCCGTCGGACGGAGCTTTCAGCCCCGCCGGCCGGGCTGATTTTCTCTCCGGCGCAGCTGTCGCTGTGCCGGTGGAAAATCAGCCCATAATCTCCTGTTCGAGCTTTTTCGCCATCTCTTCGATGTTCTCGGGCGGCCAGCCCGGGATTTCCATCCCGAGACGGAGACCCATGCTCGACAGCACTTCCTTGATCTCATTGAGCGACTTGCGGCCGAAGTTCGGCGTGCGCAGCATCTCGGCTTCGGTCTTGCCGACCAGATCGCCGATATAGATGATGTTGTCGTTCTTGAGACAGTTGGCCGAACGCACCGACAGCTCGAGCTCGTCGACCTTCTTGAGCAGGTAACGGTTGATCTGCTGCGTGTCGCCCGAGACGCCGGCGTCCGACGGCGCTGCGGCGACGCCGATCGGCGCCGAGCGGGTGATCGCCGAATCGTCGAAGTGAACGAACAGCGCCAGCTGGTCCTGGAGGATGCGCGCGGCATAAGCGAGCGCGTCTTCCGGGGTCACCGTGCCGTCGGTCTCGACCGTCAGCGTCAGCTTGTCGTAATCGAGCTCCTGCCCGACGCGGGTATTCTCGACCTTGTACGACACCTGGCGCACCGGCGAGTAAAGCGCGTCGACCGGGATCAGGCCGATTGGCGCATCGGCCGGACGGTTCGCGACCGCGGCAACATAGCCCTTACCGACATCGGCGGTCAGTTCCATGTTGAGCGTCGCGCCGTCGTCGAGATGGCAGATCACCAGATCGGGGTTCATCACCTCGATGTCGCCCGACACGGCGATATCGCCGGCCTTGACCTCTGCCGGGCCGGTGGCCGCGAGCTGGAGGCGACGCGGACCTTCGCCCTGCATCTTGAGCGCGATCTGCTTCACGTTGAGCACGATATCGGTCACGTCCTCACGGACGCCGGCAAGCGAGCTGAATTCGTGCAGCACGTTCTCGATCTTGATCGAGGTGACCGCCGCGCCCTGCAGGCTCGACAGCAAAACGCGGCGCAGCGCGTTGCCAAGGGTGAGACCAAAGCCGCGCTCGAGCGGCTCGGCAACGAAGGTCGCCTTGCTCTTCCCGTCGCCGCCCTTCTTCTCGAGCGCGTTGGGCTTCTTCAATTCCTGCCAGTTCTTTGCATTGACAGACACGGGGGCTTCCCTCTGTTGGGCCGGGGGCTTGGGCTAAACCCTGCGGCCGTGGGCGAATGCCGGCGCAGCGCGATCAACCGCGCGCCGGCGAGACGAATTCAGACGCGGCGACGCTTCGACGGACGCACGCCATTGTGCGGGATCGACGTAACGTCGCGGATCGAGGTGATCTGGAAGCCGACCGCTTGCAGCGCGCGAAGCGCCGACTCACGACCCGAACCCGGACCCTTGACCTCGACCTCAAGCGTGCGGACGCCGTGTTCGGCGGCCTTGCGGCCCGCGTCCTCGGCGGCAACCTGCGCCGCGTACGGGGTCGACTTGCGCGATCCCTTGAACCCCATCATCCCGGCGGACGACCAGCTGATCGCATTGCCCTGGGCATCGGTGATGGTGATCATGGTATTGTTGAAGCTGGCGTTCACATGGGCGACGCCGGCGGTGATGTTCTTGCGTTCGCGCCGACGAAGGCGCTGCGGTTCACGTGCCATTTTTCTATCCTAACCCTCGAAGCTGGGAAGTCGCGGTGCGCAACGAGCGCGCCTGCTTACTTCTTCTTGCCGGCGATCGGCTTGGCCTTGCCCTTGCGAGTGCGCGCATTGGTGTGCGTGCGCTGGCCACGGACCGGCAGACCCTTGCGATGGCGCAGGCCGCGATAGCAGGCCAGATCCATCAGGCGCTTGATGTTCATCGCGGTCTCGCGACGAAGATCACCTTCGACCGTGTAGCCGGCGTCGATCGCTTCGCGGATCTGCAGCACTTCCTGGTCGGTCAGGTCCTGAACGCGACGCTCGGGAGCGATGTTCAGCTTCGTGGTGATTTCCTTGGCTTTGGCCGGGCCAATGCCGTGGATATATTGAAGCGCGATCACTACGCGCTTGTTGGTCGGGATGTTGACACCCGCAATACGTGCCATGAACCTTGTTCTCCTAGCTCCACGGAGTGCGGCATGGCTGCCACGCACCCCATCTCATCGCGATGCCCGAAACGCACGACAGCGGCGGACGCGCAAGCGCCGCCGGTCAGCCGGTGTATCGGAAGGGCGCTCACTTAGGGTTGAGTCGCGGCAGTGTCAAGCATCGCCCGTGGATCGCGCCAGGCGGTTCAGCGCGAATCGAGCGCGGCATATTGCATATCGTCGGCCCGGCCGCGGCCATAGCTGAGATCGCCGGTATCGGGTAGCGCGTCGTTGGGCTGTACGAAGGACGTATCGACGATCTCGGCATCGCGGGCCGACCGGTCAAACGCGATGGATTGGTTGGTGTAGAACGGGTTCATCGCCGCGACCGTCTCATTGGCGGCGACCATCCCGCCGGCGATTGCCGCCAAGACACCAAGACCGAGTCCCAATGCCCAACGGTTGCCGCCATCGATGCGCATCGGCCATCCTCCTTCAAGCCCGCCGCACCGAACGCAGGACCCGCAATTCGCGTTCCCGCCCCGCGCCGCTTACCTGTCGGAGGATGGGGCCAGGGGCGCGGGCGGCGGGCCCTCGGCGGCCGCCTTCAATCCGTCCAGTTGCGCGCTCATGACGCTGTCGACCGCCGGCGCCAGCTTGTCGAAGCCGGTCGGCGAGTAGCCGCCGGCGACATAGGTCATCTTGACCTTGGTCGCCTTGTCTCCTTCCGGCGAAAGTTCGAATGTCAGCGTCGCGACGATCGCCTCTCCTTGCAGCGGGCCGAAGGCGCCTTCCATCCGGAGTAGCTTGCCCTTGTCGACGAAGACCAAGCGGGCGTGCTGGACGCTTCCCCTGCCCGGCAGCTTCTCGCAGAAGCAGCCGGTCGCCTGGCTGTCGATATAGAGATTGGCGGAATCGCCCGACCAGGTGTGCTCCTTCGACCACCAGCGTTGCGGGGCGCGCAGCGTCTCCCACACCGCGTCGGGGGCGGCGTCGATCGTGACGGTCTTTTCGACGACGAAGCCCGCGGCTTCGGTTTTGACGACGTCGGCAGCGGCGGGTGCGACGACGTAGGAAAGCAAGGCGGCGGCAATTGCGGTGCGGAACATGGCGGATCCCCCTCAGGATGGAGGGAGACTATCGTGCCACAAGCTATCCGTCACCCCGGCCCTGTGCCGGGGTCCAATCCTCCACAACGGATTCCGTCCGTTGTTGCACGTTGGATGCCGGGACAAGCCCGGCATGACGACGGTTATTGCGCGGGACGAGATCGGACCGAAGCCCGACGCCTTATTCCCCGTCGAGCGCCGCCGCCACCGCTGCGCTGACCTGGTCGATATCCGCCATGCCGTCGACCCGCGTCAGGATGCCGCGGGCTTCGTAGATCGGGATGATCGGCGCGGTCTTGCCGCGATATTCGGCCATCCGGGTGCGGACGGTTTCCTCATTATCGTCGGGGCGGCGCTTGAACTCGGTCGATCCGCAGACGTCGCAGACGCCGGCGGCCTTGGGCTGCTTGAATTTGTCGTGATAGCCCTCGCCGCACTTGGCGCAGGTGTAGCGGCCGGTGATGCGCTCGACGAGCGCGTCCTCATCGACCGTCAACTCGATGACACGGTCGAGCTTGCGGCCGCGATCGGCGAGCAACTGGTCGAGAGCTTCGGCCTGCGCGGCGGTGCGCGGATAGCCGTCGAAGATCGCGCCCTCCCCCGGAGACATCTGGTCGAGCCGCTCGCCGATGATGCCCGATACCACCTCGTCGGGTACCAGTTCGCCGGCGTCCATGATCGCCTTGGCCTTCAAGCCGGTGGGCGTCCCCGCCTTCACCGCGGCGCGGAGCATGTCGCCGGTCGACAGCTGCACCATGCCGCGGTCTGCGACGAGCTTCGCCGCCTGGGTGCCCTTGCCGGCGCCCGGTGGGCCGAGGAGGATGATGTTCAAGCCCTTGTCTCCCTGTTGGCGCCGCCCCTCTTAACGGAGGCGGCCACCCTTCAGCTTCGCCTTCTTGATGAGGTCGCCATATTGGTGCGCCAGCAGATGCGACTGGATCTGGGTCACCGTGTCCATCGTCACGTTGACGACGATCAGCAGACTGGTGCCGCCGAGGTAGAACGGGATCTTGAGCGCCGACACCAGATATTCCGGCACCAGACAGATCACCGCCAGATAGGCAGCGCCGATCACGGTGATGCGCGTCAGCACATAGTCGAAATAGGCTTCGGTGTTCTTGCCGGGGCGGATGCCCGGGATGAACCCGCCATAGCGCTTGAGATTATCCGCGGTCTCTTCGGGATTGAACACCACGGCGGTGTAGAAGAACGAGAAGAAGATGATGCCGAGGCCGTACAGCGTCATGTACAGGATCGAGCCGTGCTGGAGATATTGGTTGAGGCTGATGACGACATCGCCCCACCAGGTGTCGCCCTTCACCTTGTTGCCCGCAAGCTGGGTGATGGTCAGCGGCATCAGCAGCAGCGACGAGGCGAAGATCGGCGGGATTACGCCGGCGGTGTTGAGCTTCAGCGGCAAATGGCTGCGGTCCGACTGAACGCCGCGCTGGGTCTGTCGCTTGGGATATTGGATCAGGATGCGCCGCTGTGCGCGCTCCATGAAGCAGATGAACAGGATGATCGCAACCACAGCGACGATGATCCCGAGCACCTGGAAGCTGTCCATGCTGCCGGTGCGGCTGCCATTGACCAGGTTATAGATGTTGGTCGGCATGTTGGCGACGATGCCGGCCATGATGATCAGCGAGACACCGTTGCCGATGCCGCGGCTGGTGATCTGTTCGCCCAGCCACATCAGGAACATCGTGCCGCCGATCAGGCTGATCACCGCGCCGACGCGGAACAGCATGCCGGGTTCGACCACTGCCTGGACGCCGGCATTGGCGCCATAGGCCTCGAGCCCGACGGCGATGAACCAGCCCTGCACCGCGGTCAGCGCGACCGTGCCGTAGCGGGTATATTGGTTGAGCCGCTTGCGCCCGCTCTCGCCCTCTTTCTTGATCGCGGCGAGCGTCGGCGACAGCGAAGTCGCGAGCTGCACCACGATCGAGGCGGTGATATAAGGCATGACCCCGAGCGCGGTCAGCGACATGCGCTTGAGCGACCCGCCCGAGAAATTGTTGAAGAAGTCGAGCACGCCGCCGTTGGTCTGGTTCGACAGCACGCCGAGCGCGGTCGGATCGACGCCGGGCAGCGGCACGTAGCTCAAAAGGCGGAAGACGATCAGCGCGCCGATCGTGAACCACAGCCGCTTCTTGAGGTCGGTCGCCTGGGCGAACTTGGAAAGGTTGAGCCCTGAGGCCAGACTATCGGCTGCGGATGCCATTTATTTGATCGTCCCGAAATAAAAACGGCGGAGATGCGTGTTCCGCGCCCCCGCCGCTCATATAGGCGCCCATTCGGCCTTGTCACCTGTCGCCCGTCGCACAAGCGACGGACCGGTGTGGATTACTTCTTCGCGGCGGCCTGCTTGGCCTCCTTGTCGGCCTTCCGCTCGCGATACTTGACGCCCTTCTTGGCGGCAGCCTTGTCGGCGGCGGAGACGATCTCGATCACCTCGACCTTGCCACCGGCCTTCTCGACCGCCTCGATCGCGCCCTTCGACGCGCCGGCGACCAGGAAGCTGAGCTTGGCGGTCAGCTCACCCTTGCCGAGCAGGCGGACGCCGTCCTTGCCGCCACGGGCAAGGTTGGCCGCCTTCAGCGCGGCGTGGTCGACGGTCTTGGACGCATCGAGCTTGCCGGCATCGACCGCCTTCTGGATCGCGCCGACGTTGACCTCGGCATGGTCCTTGGCGAAGATGTTGTTGAAGCCGCGCTTCGGCAGACGCATGTGGAGCGGCATCTGGCCGCCCTCGAAGCCCGCGATCGAGACGCCTTCACGGCTCTTCTGGCCCTTCTGGCCACGCCCGGCGGTCTTGCCCTTGCCCGAGCCGATGCCACGGCCGACGCGGATCTTGCGATGACGCGCGCCCTGGTTGTCGCGCAGTTCGTTCAATTTCATATCGTGCACTCGCTTTCGCTTTTGCCTGCCCCCGCGAAAGCGGGGGTCGCGCAACTGGGGGACGCGGTTCCCCAACTTCGTCACCCTCGCGAGCGCGAGGGCCCAACTCACTGCCGTCGAACCCAGCCCCACGATCGGGAGATGGGTCCCCGCTTTCGCGGGGATGACGGCAGTATGTTACTCGCTGACGCTCACCATGTGAGCGACCTTCTTGATCATGCCGCGAACCTCGGGCGTGTCCTTCAGCTCGACGGTCCGGTGCATCTTGTTGAGGCCCAGGCCGATCAGCGTGGCACGCTGGTCCTTGGTGCGACGGATCGGCGAACCGGTCTGGGTGACCTTCACCGTACCGGTCGCGGCGTCTTTCTTGGCAGCCATGTTCGCTTACTCCGCGATCGCCGCGGCATCGGCCTCGGCGGTCTGCGACCCACCGCGGCCGAGCAGGTCGGCGATCTTCTTGCCGCGCCGCTGCGCAACCGACTTCGGCGAAGTCTGGTCGCCCAACGCCTCGAAGGTGGCGCGGATCATGTTGTAGGGGTTCGACGTGCCGACCGACTTGGTCACGACGTCGGCGACGCCGAGCGATTCGAACACGGCGCGCATCGGGCCGCCGGCGATGATGCCGGTACCCTGCGGCGCCGAGCGCAGCGTGACCTTGCCCGCACCGAAATGGCCATTGCCGTCATGGTGCAGCGTACGGCCTTCGCGCAGCGGAACGCGGATCATCTTCTTCTTGGCCGACGCGGTCGCCTTGGAGATCGCCTCCGGCACTTCGCGCGCCTTGCCATGACCGAAGCCGACGCGGCCCTTGCCGTCGCCCACGACGACCAGCGCCGCGAAGCCGAAGCGCTTGCCGCCCTTCACCGTCTTCGAGACGCGGTTGATGTGGACGAGCTTCTCGATCAGCTCTTCGCCGCCATCGTCATTGCCCTGACCACGCCGGTCGTCGCGACGTCCGCCGCGGCCGCCGTCACGGCCACCACGACCGCCGCCGCCGCCCGGGCCGCCACGGCCACGACCGCCACGACCGCCACCACGGCCCTGCGGCGCGTCATGGGTGGTCGCTTCGGCCGAAGGCGCATCGACGGGAGCGTCGACCGTCGGATTGGTTTCGTCAGCCATTCTCAGAACTCCAGTCCGGCTTCACGAGCCGCATCGGCCAGCGCCTTGACGCGGCCATGAAACAGGAAGCCGCCGCGATCGAACACGACCTGCTTGACGCCGGCCTTCACCGCGGCTTCCGCCACGCGCTTGCCGACTTCGGTCGCCGCTTCGATATTCGCGCCCGACTTGTCGCGCACGCCCTGCTCCAGCGTCGAGGCCGAGGCGACGGTCTTGCCGTTCTCGTCGTCGATCACCTGGGCATAGATGTGCTTGCCCGAACGATGCACCGAGAGGCGCGGACGACCGCCGCCACGCGCGCGAAGAGCGGTGCGGTTGCGCCGGCGGCGCTTCTCGAAAAGTGAAAGACCCTTGGTCATTACTTCTTCTTCCCTTCCTTACGGAAGATGTACTCGCCGTCGTACTTGATGCCCTTGCCCTTGTACGGCTCGGGCTTACGCCAGCGGCGGATCTCGGCGGCCAGCTGGCCGACCTTCTGCTTGTCAGCGCCCGAAATCTCGACCGTGGTCTGGTCGGGCGTGTTGACCGTCAGGCCTTCCGGCACGTCGATGTCGACATCGTGCGAGTAACCAAGCTGCAGCTTCAGCTTCTTGCCCTGGGCGTTGGCGCGGTAGCCGACGCCGGTGATCAGCAGCTTCTTCGTGAAGCCGTCAGTCACGCCGGTCACAAGGTTCTGCACCAGGGTGCGCTGCATGCCCCAGAACGCGCGAGCGCGCTTGGTCTCGTTGGCCGGCTTGACGCCGATCGAGTCCGCCTGGACGTCATAGACGACTTCATCGGCCATCGGCATGCTGAGGGTGCCCTTCGGGCCCTTCATGCTGAGCGTGCCGTCGGCGACCGTGGCGGTGACACCGCTCGGGATCGCGACCGCCTTCTTACCAATGCGGCTCATCAGAACACCTCCGCCAGCACTTCGCCGCCGACATTCTGCTCGCGCGCCTCGGCATCCGAGAGCACGCCGCGCGGCGTCGACACGATGGTGATGCCCAGGCCGTTCATCACGCGCGGCAGTTCCTGCGAACCGCTGTACACGCGACGGCCCGGCTTCGAGACGCGCGCGACATGCTTGATGGCCGGCTGGCCTTCGAAATATTTGAGCTCGATACGGATGCCCTTGGCGGGCCCCATCTCTTCCTCGGAATAACCGCGGATATAGCCCTCACGCTGGAGAACATCGAGCACGCGGACGCGCAGCTTCGACGCCGGCGAAAGGACCGAGTCCTTGCGCGCGCGCTGGCCGTTGCGGATGCGGGTGAGCATATCACCCAGGGGATCGGTCACTGCCATCTTCGTGTCCTTACCAGCTCGACTTCGTGACGCCGGGGATCAGGCCCTTGTTGGCCAGCTCGCGCAGCTGCACACGGCAGAGTCGGAATTTGCGGTAGTAAGCGCGGGGACGGCCCGTCACTTCGCAACGGTTGCGGATGCGGGTCGGATTCCCGTTGCGGGGAATCTCGGCCATCTTCAGCCGCGCGATCAGACGCTCGGTTTCGTCGGCCGACTTGTCGTTGGCCTGCGCCTTCAGCTTCGCATAGCGGTTGGCATATTTCGCCACCAGCTTCTTGCGACGCTCATTCTTGTTCACGGAACTCAGTTTCGCCATGACTTAAGTTCTCTTTCCCTTATGCCGCCTGCTTCGCTTCGCCGTCCGCATCCTGCGGGAACGGGAAACCGAAGAGGCGAAGAAGCTCGCGAGCCTCGTCGTCGGTCTTCGCGGTGGTGGTGACGATGACGTCCATGCCGCGCACCTTGTCGATGCGGTCATAGTTGATCTCCGGGAACACGAGCTGTTCCTTGAGACCCATCGCGTAATTGCCGCGACCGTCGAACGACTTCGGGTTGAGGCCGCGGAAGTCGCGAACGCGCGGCAGCGCGATCGTGATGAAGCGGTCGAGGAATTCGTACATGCGCTCACGGCGAAGGGTGACCTTCACGCCGATCGGCATGCCCTCACGCAGCTTGAACTGCGCGATCGACTTCTTCGCCTTGGTGATCACCGGCTTCTGGCCCGCGATCAGCTCCATCTCGGAAGCGGCCTGCTCGACCTTCTTCTTGTCCTGGGTCGCCTCGCCGACGCCCATGTTGAGCACGATCTTCTCGAGCCGCGGCACTTCAAGCGCGTTCTTGTAACCGAACTTGTCGGTCATCGCCTTGATGATGCGGTCCTCGTAGATGCCCTGCATGCGGGCCTTGTACTTGTCAGCCATCGATCTTCTTCCCGGTCTTGACCGCGACGCGGACCTTCTTGCCGTCCTTGCCCGTCTCGAAACGGACGCGGGTCGGCTTGCCGTCCACGACATGGGCAACCTTAGACACGTGCATCGGCGCTTCCGAGCGATCGAGACCACCCTGGGGGTTGGTCTGGCTCGGCTTGACGTGACGAACGTGCACGTTGACGCCCGAGACGACGACCTTGCCGTCCTTCGGCATCGCCTTGATGACTTCGCCGGTGCGGCCCTTGTCCTTGCCGGACAGGACGATCACCTGGTCACCCTTCTTGATCTTCGCAGCAGCCATTACAGCACCTCCGGAGCCAGGCTGATCACCTTCATGTGACCACGGGCACGCAGTTCGCGCACGACCGGGCCGAAGATGCGGGTGCCAATCGGCTCCTCGTTCTTGTTGACCAGGACCGCCGCGTTCGAATCGAAGCGGATCACCGAACCGTCGGGACGGCGGATGTCCTTGGCGGTACGCACGATCACCGCGCGGTGAACGTCGCCCTTCTTCACGCGGCCGCGGGGCTGCGCTTCCTTGACGCTGACGACGATGATGTCGCCGACGCCGGCCGTGCGGCGCTTCGAGCCGCCCAGCACCTTGATGCACTGCACCCGCTTCGCGCCGCTATTGTCAGCGACGTCGAGATTGGATTGCATCTGGATCATCGATCCGGTTCCTTCTCGTTTGGCCTACCGGGACGGGCCCGGCGGTTCCTGCTAAATCGTCGCCCCGGCGTAGGCCGGGGCCGCTAGGTTTCGGTCACCGCGCTCTCACGCAGCGACCCCGGCCTTCGCCGGGGTGACGCCTGGGTTCAGGCGTCGACGTCGATCCGCTCCGGCGTCGCGTGGGTGTTCACCCGCTCGATCACCTTCCAGGTCTTCAGCTTGGAGATCGGCGCGGTCTCTTCGATCCGCACGGTTTCGCCCTGCTTGTATTCGTTGCCCTCGTCATGGGCGTGATACTTCTTCGAGCGGCGGATGATCTTGCCGTAGAGCGCATGCTTGACCTTGCGCTCCACGTTCACGACCACCGTCTTGTCGCCCTTGTCCGAGACAATCTGTCCGGTCAGCACGCGCTTCGGCATGTCCGTTTCCTTACTTTGCCGCAGCGCGCGAACGCGCGGTCTGCAGGGTCTTGATGCGCGCGATGTCGCGGCGGACTTCACGCACGCGGCTCGGCTTCTCGAGCTGGCTGGTCGCCGCCTGGAAGCGAAGGTTGAACGCCTCGCGCTTCAGGTTGCCCAGTTCCTGGTCGAGGGTGGCCTCGTCCATACCGCTGTAATCGATCTTATTCGCCATCTTACTCGCCTCCGAGGTGCGAGGTGTCGCCGAGGCGCGCCACGACCTTCGTCTTGATCGGCAGCTTCATCGCCGCGCGGCTGAACGCTTCGGCCGCGAGCGGACCGGGAACGCCGTCCAACTCGAACAGGATGCGGCCCGGCTTGACGCGGGCGGCCCAGAATTCGGGCGAACCCTTACCCGAGCCCATGCGGACTTCGGCGGGCTTCGACGAGACCGGCACGTCCGGGAAGACGCGGATCCAGAGGCGGCCCTGGCGCTTGATGTGACGCGTGATCGCGCGGCGAGCCGCCTCGATCTGACGAGCGGTGATCCGCTCCGGCTCCATCGCCTTCAGCCCATAGGAGCCGAAGTTGAGCGTCGCGCCGCCCTTGGCGTCGCCGTGGATACGGCCCTTGAACGCCTTGCGGAACTTGGTGCGTTTTGGTTGCAGCATGTCCTGTTGTCCTTAGCGGCGGTCTTCGCGCGCCGGGCGCACGCCGGAGGTCTGAGCCTCCATCATCAACCGCTCCTGCGCCATCGGGTCATGGCCGAG
Source organism: Sphingomonas sp. (assembly GCF_024508665.1). GTDB lineage: Bacteria > Pseudomonadota > Alphaproteobacteria > Sphingomonadales > Sphingomonadaceae > Sphingomonas. The sequence continues at coordinate 678,609 of NZ_JANINP010000007.1, read as the reverse complement.
AATCTCGCCCTTGAAGACCCACACCTTGACGCCGCAGACACCATAAGCGGTGTGTGCCTGCGCTTCGGCATAATCGAGGTGGGCGCGCAGCGTATGCAGCGGCACCCGGCCCTCACGATAGCTCTCGGTGCGAGCGATCTCGGCACCGCCGAGACGGCCGCCGCACTGCACGCGGATGCCGTCGGCACCCAGGCGCATCGCCGACTGCACCGCGCGCTTCATGGCGCGACGGAATGCGATACGGCGCTCGAGCTGGTCGGCAATGCCCTGCGCGACGAGCTTGGCGTCGATCTCGGGCTTGCGGATCTCGACGATGTTCAGCGACACGTCCGAGCCGGTCATCGAACCGAGCTTGCGGCGCAGCTTCTCGATGTCGGTGCCCTTCTTGCCGATGATCACGCCGGGGCGCGCGGCATAGATCGAGACGCGGCACAGCTTGGCCGGACGCTCGATCACGACCTTCGAGATCGCCGCCTGGGGCAGCGTGTCGAGGATGTACTTGCGGATCTTCAGGTCCTCGAGGAGGAGCTTGCCGTAATCCTGACCTTCCGCGAACCAGCGGCTGTCCCAGGTACGGTTGATCTGCAGGCGCAGGCCGATCGGATTGCTCTTGTGACCCATTATGCTTCTTCCTGCTCGCGGACGACGATGCGAAGGCGCGAAAACGGCTTCAGGATGCGGGTGGACTTGCCACGGCCGCGGGTCGCGAAGCGCTTCATCGTGATCGACTTGCCGACCGACGCCTCGGCGACGACAAGCGCGTCGACATCGAGGTTGTGGTTGTTTTCCGCGTTGGCGATCGCCGAGGCGAGCACCTTGCGCGCATCGACCGCCATCGCCTTCTTCGAGAAAGCGAGGATGTTCAGCGCGTCGCCGGCCTTGCGGCCGCGGATCAGACCAGCAACCAGGTTCAGCTTCTGCGCCGAACCACGGATCTGGGTGGCAACGGCCAGCGCTTCCTTGTCGCCGACCTTGCGGGGAGCCTGAGGCTTCGACATCTTAACGCTTGCCCTTCTTGTCGGCCGCGTGACCCGGGAAGTACCGGGTCGGCGCGAACTCGCCGAGCTTCATGCCGACCATCTCTTCATTGACCGACACCGGCACGAACTTGCGGCCGTTGTAGACGTTGAAGGTCAAGCCGACGAACTGCGGCAGGATGGTCGAGCGACGCGACCAGGTCTTGATCGGGCCAGCGCGGGTGCCGGCTTCCTGAGCGGTTTCCGCCTTCTTGAGAAGGCTGAGGTCCACGAAGGGACCCTTCCAAACGGAACGAGCCATTTCGAATTAGCCCTTCTTCTTCGCGTGACGCGACCGGATGATGAACTTGTCGGTCTGCTTGTTGTGACGGGTGCGCGCACCCTTGGTCGGCTTGCCCCACGGGGTGACCGGATGACGGCCGCCCGAGGTCCGGCCTTCACCACCGCCATGCGGGTGGTCGACCGGGTTCTTGGCGACGCCGCGGGTCAGCGGACGGATGCCCTTCCAGCGATTGCGGCCAGCCTTGCCGAGGTTGGTGTTCTGGTTGTCCGGGTTGGACACCGCACCGACCGTCGCCATGCAATTGCCGGGGATGTAGCGCTGCTCGCCCGAATTGAGGCGAACGATCACCATCCCGCGGTCACGACCGACGACCTGCACATAGGTGCCGGCCGAACGTGCGATCTGACCGCCCTTGCCCGGCTTCATCTCCACGTTGTGGACGATGGTGCCGACCGGCATCTGGGCCAGTTCCATGGCGTTGCCCGGCTTCACGTCGGTCTTCTTGCCGGCGATCACCTTGTCGCCGACCGCCAGACGCTGCGGCGCGATGATATAGGCCAGACGATCCTTGCCGTCCTCACCCGCGCCATAGTTCACCAGAGCGATGAACGCGGTACGGTTGGGATCGTATTCGATCCGCTCGACATTGCCTTCGACGTCCCACAGGCGGCGCTTGAAATCGACGATGCGATAGCGCTGCTTGTGACCGCCGGCGATGCCGCGCGAGGTGACATGACCCTTGTTGTTGCGGCCGCCGGTCTTGCGCTTGCCTTCGGTCAGCGCCTTGACGGGCTTGCCCTTGTACAGCGCCGAACGGTCGACGAGGATCAGACCACGGCGGGCCGGGCTCGTCGGATTGTAATGCTTGAGTGCCATTACGCCTTGACCCCTTCGGTCACGTCGATCGACTGACCTTCCTTGAGGGTGACAATCGCCTTCTTCATGTCCGAGCGCTGGTACGGAGCGCCCTTCCACTTCTTGGTCTTGCCCTTCTGGACGATCGTGTTGACGTTCGACACGCTGACATTGAACAGCGCCTCGACGGCAGCCTTGATCTCCGGCTTGGTCGCGTCGCGCGCAACCTTGAACACCACCGCGTTCTGCTCGCTGACGAGCGTCGACTTCTCGGTGATGTGCGGGGCGACGATCACGTCATAGTGACGGATGTCGACCGCGCCCTTGGTCGGCTTCTTAGCCATTGAAACGCGCCTCCAGCTTTTCGACAGCAGCGCGCGTCAGCACCAGCGTGTCATGCTTCAGGATGTCGTAGACGTTCGCGCCGGCGGCCGGGAGAACGTTGATCTCGCGAAGGTTGCCGGCGGCGAGCGCGAAGGTGTTCTCGACGGCATCGCCATCGATCACCAATGCGGTCTTGCCGAAGCCGAGCTTGGCGATGTCGCCCTTCAGCGTCTTCGTCTTGCCGCCATCGACCGCGATCGAGTCCATGACGATTAGCGACCCGGCCTTCGCATGGGTCGACAGCGCCATCTTGAGACCGAGCGCACGGATCTTCTTGTTCAGCGACGGGTTGAAGTCGCGAACGCGGGCACCGTGAGCCTTACCACCGCCGATAAAGACGGGAGCGCGGCGATCGCCGTGACGAGCGGTACCGCCGCCCTTCTGGCGACCGTACTTCTTGCCGGTGCGAGCAACGTCGGCGCGCTCACGCGTGCCGCGCGCCGTCGGACGACGCTTTTCGAGCTGCCAGGTGACGACGCGGTGCAGGATGTCGGCGCGCGGATCGAGGCCGAACACCTCGTCGTTGAGCTCGATGTCCGCGGCCTTCGCCTTGGCGTCGAAGGATTGAACCTTGACCTTCACGTTCAGCCCTCCTGGCCTTCGGTCGCTTCGGGAGCCTGGACGTCCTCGGCGGGCGTATCGGCCGGAGCGGCGGTGTTGCTGTTGGCGGCGGCCTTGAGGCCGGCGGGGAACGGCGCATCCTTGTGCGCCGCGACCTTCACGGCGTCCTTGACGAACAGCCAGCCACCCTTCGAGCCAGGGACCGAGCCCTTGACGAAGATAAGGCCGCGCTCGACGTCGGTGCCGACGATCTCGAGATTCTGCTGGGTGCGGTTCTTGTCACCCATGTGGCCGGCCATCTTCTTGTTCTTGAAGACCTTGCCGGGATCCTGACGGTTACCCGTCGAACCGTGCGAACGGTGGCTGACCGACACGCCGTGCGTGGCGCGCAGACCGCCGAAGTTCCAGCGCTTCATGGCGCCGGCGAAACCCTTACCCTGGGTCCGACCCTGGATGTCGACGAGCTGGCCGGCGACATAATGATCGGCCGAGATTTCGGCACCGACGTCGAGCAGACCGTCCTCGTCGACACGGAATTCCGCGACGATCGCCTTCGGCTCGACTTCCGCCTTGCCGAAATGACCGCGCTGCGGCTTGGCGACGTTCTTCGCCTTGGCCGTGCCGGCCCCGAGTTGAACGGCGGTGTAGCCGTCCTTATCCATTTCGCGACGGGAGATAACCTGCAGCCCTTCGAGCGACAGGACGGTGACCGGCACGTGGCGGCCGTCGTCCTGGAACAGGCGGGTCATCCCCAACTTCTTCGCGATCACGCCAGTGCGCATGATCCGTAGCTCCTAAACAGAGGCACCCCAGGGCCCATCCCAGGGGTGCTTGTGACCGATGCCTAAGCATCGATCGATCCAGCCCGGAAAATGCGAAGCGAGCCCCCGTCCCGGGCTGGTTGTTCGATGGCCTGAGCCAGGGAACGTGACGGGAGACGCTGACCCAGCGGCCGAAGCTGCTGGCGGTATCTCTATGTCGTAGCGAGAAGGCCTCCGGCCCCACTCGTCGCCCCGGCGAAGGCCGGGGCCGCTGGATGATTTAACGCATCGTCCAGCTACATAGCGGTCCCGGCCTTCGCCGGGACGACGAGAATCGGAAGATTCTCGAAGGATGCGGGCCCTTAGGCCAGCTTGATCTCTACGTCAACGCCCGCGGCGAGATCGAGCTTCATCAGCGCGTCGACCGTCTGCGGGGTCGGCTGAACGATGTCCAGCATGCGCTTGTAGGTGCGAACCTCGAACTGCTCGCGCGACTTCTTGTCGATGTGCGGGCCGCGGTTCACGGTGAACTTCTCGATGCGCGTCGGCAACGGGATGGGACCACGGATGAGGGCGCCGGTACGGCGGGCGGTGTCGGCGATGTCGCCGGTCGCCTGATCGAGCACACGATGATCGAACGCCTTGAGGCGAATACGGATATTGCTGTCCATGGTTCCTACCGATGCCAAAGAGCGGGGCAGCTCCCCGAAACGGGGGCCGCCTCTTGCTGTTCAAACTAAACTGGAGGCGCGCGGATACAGGCGCTTCCTACAAAAAGCAACCGCCCCGGCGCCCTTTTTTTGGGCGCCGGGGCGGTCGTTTGGGGATCAGCTTACTTGCTGATGCCCGAGACGATGCCCGAACCGACGGTGCGGCCACCCTCACGAATGGTGAAGCGCTGGCCGACGTCCATGGCGATCGGCGCGATCAGCTTCACGCCGAGAGCGACGTTGTCGCCCGGCATGACCATCTCGGTGCCGGCCGGCAGTTCGACGGTGCCGGTGACGTCGGTGGTGCGGAAGTAGAACTGCGGACGATAGTTCGCGAAGAACGGCGTGTGACGGCCGCCTTCGTCCTTCGACAGGACGTACACTTCCGAGTTGAAGTCGGTGTGCGGGGTGATCGAGCCCGGCTTGGCCAGAACCTGGCCACGCTCGACTTCCTCACGGCCGACGCCGCGGATCAGCGCACCGATGTTGTCGCCAGCCTGGCCCTGGTCGAGCAGCTTGCGGAACATTTCGACGCCCGTGACGGTGGTCTTGCGGACTTCCGGGTGGATGCCGACGATCTCGACTTCCTCACCGACCTTGACCACACCGGTCTCGACGCGGCCGGTCACGACGGTGCCGCGACCCGAGATCGAGAACACGTCTTCGATCGGCATCATGAACGGCTTGTCGAGCGGACGCTCCGGCTGCGGCAGGTACTCGTCGACCGCCTTCATCAGCTCGAGCACGGCTTCGGTGCCGAGCTTGGGATCCGAACCGCTGAGCGCGGCAGTCGCCGAGCCCTTGATGATCGGAATATCGTCACCCGGGAAATCGTAAGCCGACAGCAACTCGCGAACCTCGAGCTCGACGAGCTCCAGGATTTCCGCGTCGTCGACCAGGTCGACCTTGTTCATGAACACGACCATCGCCGGCACGCCGACCTGACGGGCGAGCAGGATGTGCTCGCGGGTCTGCGGCATCGGGCCGTCGGTCGCCGACACGACCAGGATCGCGCCGTCCATCTGGGCGGCACCGGTGATCATGTTCTTCACATAGTCGGCGTGACCCGGGCAGTCGACGTGCGCATAGTGACGGTTGGCGGTCTCATACTCGACGTGCGCCGTCGAGATGGTGATGCCGCGCTCGCGCTCTTCCGGAGCCTTGTCGATGTTGGCGAAGTCGACCGCAGCGTTGCCCGCGACGTTTTCAGCCAGCACCTTGGTGATCGCCGCGGTCAGCGACGTCTTACCATGGTCGACGTGACCGATGGTGCCGATGTTCATGTGCGGTTTCGTCCGCTCAAACTTTGCCTTCGCCATTTTTTCCTACCTTCTGGAAAATCGTTTCGTGAAATCCGCCATGGGACTCGCGCGAAGGCGGCCCCATAGCGGGTGTTTTAACGTTATGCCAGCCCTCGTTAGGCCAGCTTGGCCTTCACTTCGTCGGCCACGTTCTGCGGCACTTCGTCGTAATGCGAGAACTGCATCGAGTAGCTCGCGCGGCCCTGGGTGAACGAGCGGAGCTGGTTCACGTAGCCGAACATATTGGCCAGCGGAACCATCGCCTCGACGGTCTGCGCGTTGCCGCGCGCGTCGGTGCCCTGGATCTGACCACGACGGCTGTTCATGTCGCCGATGACGTCGCCCAGATAATCTTCCGGGGTGACGACCTCGACCTTCATGATCGGCTCGAGCAGCTTGATGCCGGCCTTCTGGGCCGCTTCACGCATCGCGCCACGCGCGCAGATTTCGAACGCCAGCGCCGACGAGTCGACGTCGTGATAGGCGCCGTCGGTCAGGTGGACTTCGAAATCGATGATCGGGAAGCCGATCAGCGAGCCCGTCTCCGCCGTCTCACGGAAGCCCTTTTCCACCGACGGGATATATTCGCGCGGGATGTTGCCGCCCTTGATCTCGTCGAAGAACTGGAAGCCCGAACCACGCTCGCCCGGGATCACCGTCACCTTCACGCGGCCGAACTGGCCCGAGCCGCCCGACTGCTTCTTGTGGGTGTAGTCGATATCGACCTTCTTCCCGAGATACTCGCGATACGCCACCTGCGGCGCGCCGACATTGGCCTCGACCTTGAACTCGCGCTTCATGCGGTCGACCAGGATCTCGAGATGGAGTTCGCCCATCCCCTTGATGATGGTCTGGCCCGATTCGTGATCGGTCGAGACGCGGAACGAGGGGTCCTCGGCAGCCAGCCGGTTGAGCGCGATGCCCATCTTTTCCTGGTCGGCCTTGGTCTTCGGTTCGACCGACAGCTCGATGACGGGGTCCGGGAACTCCATCCGCTCGAGGATGATCGGCGCCGCCGGATCGCACAACGTGTCGCCGGTGGTCGTTTCCTTGAGGCCCGCAATGGCGACGATGTCGCCGGCGCGCGCCTCTTCGATGTCCTCACGCGAGTTCGCGTGCATGAGGAGCATACGGCCGATCTTTTCCTTCTTGTCCTTCACCGAGTTCAGGTAGCTGCCCTTGCTGAGCGTACCCGAATAGATGCGCGCGAAGGTGAGCGAACCGACGAACGGATCGTTCATGATCTTGAACGCGAGCAGCGACAGCGGCGCGTTGTCGGTCGCCGGACGCGAATCCGGCGTCTCGCCGTCGAGCTTCACGCCCTGCACGTCCGGAATGTCCAGCGGGCTGGGCAGATAGTCGACGACCGCGTCGAGCAGCGGCTGCACGCCCTTGTTCTTGAACGCCGAGCCGCAGACGATCGGCACGAACGCCATGGCGAGCGTACCCTTGCGGATAAGGCGCTTCAGCGTCGCGACGTCGGGCTCGTTGCCCTCAAGATACTGCTCCATGACATCGTCGTCTTGCTCGACGACCATCTCGATCAGATCGTTGCGGTACTTGGCAGCCTTTTCGACCAGATCCTCGGGGATCGGCTGATATTCGAACTTCGCGCCCAGGCTTTCTTCAAGCCAGATGATCGCGCGGTTCTCGACCAGGTCGACCAGGCCCTTGAAGCCGCCCTCGATGCCGATCGGGAGATACAGCACGGCCGGACGCGCGCCGAGACGCTCGACGATCGAATCGACGCAATAATAAAAGTCCGCGCCCGTGCGATCGAGCTTGTTGACGAAGCACATCCGCGGAACCTTGTACTTGTCCGCCTGACGCCACACGGTCTCCGACTGCGGCTCGACGCCGGCAACGCCGTCGAAGCAGGCGACCGCGCCGTCGAGCACGCGCAGCGAACGCTCGACTTCAATGGTGAAGTCGACGTGACCCGGCGTGTCGATGATGTTGATCAGGTGCTCTTCGCCCTTACCCTCATTCGCGCGCCACTTGCAGGTGGTCGCAGCCGAGGTGATCGTGATCCCGCGCTCCTGCTCCTGCTCCATCCAGTCCATCGTCGCGGTGCCTTCGTGCACTTCGCCGATCTTGTAGGACTTGCCGGTGTAATAGAGGATGCGCTCGGTCGTCGTCGTCTTGCCGGCGTCGATATGCGCCATGATGCCGATATTGCGATAGCGGTCGAGCGGATGGCTGCGGGCCATGGTCGTAGCTTCCTTGGAATGTGGGGAGCCGGCCGATCCGGCTACCCGCTATGTAGGTAATTAAATTACCAATACCAGACCGCCGGCCCCACCTCAGCGGAGCCGGCCGATCCAGTCTTGCTTACCAGCGATAATGGCTGAAAGCGCGGTTCGCTTCGGCCATGCGATGGGTGTCTTCGCGCTTCTTGACCGCGTTGCCGCGGTTGTTCGACGCGTCGAGCAGCTCGCCCGACAGGCGCGCCGACATGGTGTTCTCCGACCGCGAACGCGCGGCCGAGATCAGCCAGCGGATCGCGAGCGCCTGAGCACGCTCGGGACGCACCTCGACGGGAACCTGATAGGTCGCACCACCGACGCGGCGGCTGCGGACCTCGATGCCCGGCTTGATGTTGTTGAGCGCTTCGTGGAACACCGCGAGCGGGTCCTTCTTGGCGCGGGTTTCGACGGTGTCGAGCGCGGTATAGACGATGCCTTCGGCGACCGACTTCTTACCGTCCAGCATCACCGAATTCATGAATTTCGACAGCACCTCATCCCCGAACTTGGGATCAGGTAGGATTTCCCGCTTCTCGGGACGACGACGACGAGCCATTGCTCCATTCCTTCCTTAGTACCGAGACAGCTTACTTCGGACGCTTCGCGCCGTACTTCGAACGGCTCTGCTTGCGATCCTTCACACCCTGCGTGTCGAGCACGCCGCGCAGCACGTGGTAGCGCACACCGGGAAGGTCGCGCACACGGCCGCCACGGATCAGGACCACCGAGTGCTCCTGAAGGTTGTGGCCTTCACCGGGGATGTAGCTGATGACTTCGCGCTGGTTGGTCAGGCGAACCTTGGCCACCTTGCGCAGAGCCGAGTTCGGCTTCTTCGGAGTCGTCGTATAGACGCGGGTGCAGACGCCGCGCTTCTGCGGATTCTGCTCCATCGCAGGGACCTTGGACTTGGCCTTCTGCGGGTCACGGCCCTTGCGGACCAACTGGTTAATCGTCGGCATGAAGCCCTTCACCTTTTATGTTACCAGAAACCTCTGGCGGTTACTTTGCCGGGAGCCATTGTTAGCGAATGCGAAAAAGGACCAAGGGAGCGCCTTTCGGCTTCCCGGGTCCGCGTCTTCCGGCAACGTTCAGCTCTTACCCGCGCGGCACGAATGCCGAGTGAGCGGGCGCGCCTATAGACGGGGAGTCGGAAACGGTCAACGGGGGGCGGCGGGTAAAGGTCAACGGTCCTTCCGGGAAACGCGAGGTTCCTCTACGCGATGCAAGCCGCGAGGGCGATCGGTCAATTGCGGTCGATGCGGTCAACGGAATTTTACGCGCTGCTAACTCACCTCCCGCTAAGGCGCGGGCGTGCAACCTCCCGGCTATTCCCTTCCCGCCATCGTGGCGCCCAGCAAGCCGCTGCCCCACGCGGCGATGTTGGCGCTGGTGGGGCTGGCGATCGCGGGGAGTCCGATCAACGCCACATTGCTGCCGCTGGTCCTGGGGTTCCTGATCGGAAAGCGTGCTCCGCTTCGGCTGTGGCTGATCGCTCCCCTCACCTGCCTGGCCGCGGTGACGGCCTTCCGGCTAGCCGGCCTGCCGTGGATCGATTGGTCCCACCTCTATATCGGTCAGGCCGAAACGTCGCCGCGGCTGTCGAACGACGCCCCCTCGCTCTGGGCGATTATCCAGGCACTGCCCTGGATCAATCTTTTGCCGTTCGGCGGACTGGCACTCGCGTCGGCGATCGGGGTTGCGGCATGGCTCGCAGCGCGGTTCGCCTGGCGTCGTCCGAGCGATCGTGATCTGGTCGCGAGCGGGACGGCGACGAGCCTCCTGTTGGTCGGGCTGCTGCCCGGAATGCATTGGAACAGCTTCCTGCCAGTCACGGCCCTCACTGTGTTGGTGGCGCTGCTGATCGAGAACCGTAGGTCCTGGCACATCGCGGCGCTGACCTTGGCCGGAACATCATTGGGTCTGGCAGGGCATCTGACCGGAATGCCGGGCTGGGCAATGCTGGGCGCTGTGCCGATGATTGCCGCGACCCTGCTTTCGCTGCGTCCTATGCTCGTCTCGCCTGCCAACGACAACGGCCTGCCGCTCAACCCGGTTCGGCCCTATCCCGCCGGATGAGGAGTTGGCTAGGCTGGCGCGCGGGACTCGGGACTCGCACAAAGGGGTATGGGATGTTCAACAAGCGTGACGCCGCGCCGGCGCCAACCTATCAGCCTGCGGCCACCACGGCGCGCCGGACCAACGGCAGCTCCGGCGCCGGCTTCTCGGTAATCGGCGCCGATGTCGTCGTGACGGGCAATGTCCGCGCCTCGGCCGACCTGCACATCGAGGGACGGATCGAGGGCGATCTCGACTGCGGCAGCCTTGTCGTCGGGGCGGAAGCGCTGATCCAGGGACAAGTCCGCGCCGAGACCGCGCGCATCGCCGGCCGGATCGAGGGCGCGGTGTCGATCCGCCAGTTGACGGTCGAAGCGGGTGCGCGGATCACCGGCGATGTCGAATACGAAACGATTTCGCTCGAAACCGGCGCGCATGTCGACGGCCGGCTCAAGCATTTCTCCGCGCAGGCCACCGCGGCAGAGGTGACTGTCACGCCGGTGTTGGGCTCCCCGCGCGAATTCAAGATGATCGACGCGCCGAGCGAGGAGGAAGCCGCCTGATACCAAGGCGCGGGTACGCCCGCGGTCAGATCGTCATATTGTCCATCGCCGCGTCGTAAGCAGACTGGGCACTGGCGATATCGACCGCGAAACCGATCCACATCGCCATCAGGACGATCACCGACACCCAGAAAGCGGGTGCTCGGATCGAGATTTTACGCAGCACAACATGGCCGACGCTGTGGACCACGCGCAGCACGACATAGACCCAGGCAAGCGCGACTTGCACGTGGCTGGCCTGATGCGTGACCAGCAGTAGAGGGATGAGCGCGAAGAACAGGACCGGCGCTTCGAACAGGTTGCGGAGATTGTTGGCCGGCATCTCGACCGGCTGGAAATAGCGCATCGCCGCCTCACCGGTGGCGAAGTCTTCAGGGCGCGGCGGGTTCGTCTTCATATAGCCGGCCCGCGCGACCGCCACCCACACCATCACCACGAAGCTGAGCGCCGCGAGCGCGATCGCCGGCCACAAGATCGCGAAAGTCTGCATCCTCTTTGCTCCCCATTTTTGTTAGCATCAGGCTGCCCCAAGGCATGGAGGAATGGAATGGCGAAGTGGACATTGCCGATGGAAGGTGGATGCCGCTGTGGTGAAGTGCGCTTTCGGGTCAGCGCGGCGCCCATGTTCACCGCGATTTGCCATTGCACGGGATGCCAGAAAATGACCGGCGGCGCCTATTCGACCACCGTAGCGGTGCCGCGCGGGGGCTTCGCGCTGACCAAGGGCGAGACGGTGATCGGCGGCCTGCATGGCGAGCGGCTGCATCATCAGCATTGCGACTATTGCAAGAGCTGGGTCTATACCGATTTCGAGCCCGACATGGGCTTCGTCAACGTCCGCGCGACGATGCTCGACGATCCGAGCTGGGTGACGCCGTTCGTCCAGAATTACACCAGCGAGGCCCTGCCCTGGGCATTGGTCGATTCTCCGCATTCGTACGAGAAGTTCCCGTCGATGGAGGAGTATCAGCCGCTGCTTGCCGAGTTCGCGCGACTTTAGCTCGTCAGCATTTCGGGATAATCGCTCGGCGCGGGCGGTAGCGTTGCCCGCGCGACGATGCCGCCTGCCACTACCAGCCCTACCGCAGCCAAGCTCGCGATCAGCACGCGACGGGAGGGTGGCGCTTCGGCGACCAGCAAAACGACGCCCAACGCCACCGCGATCATCGGCCACAGATGATAGCGCAGATCGGCGGCGATGCTGATCGCGATGAAACTCGCCTCGAGCGCGAGCGCGGATATTACCAGCGCCAAGGCCAGGTCGCGCGCCGGGGAAGCGGCACGGCGCAGTGCCTCGACCAGCGCGGCCACCGCCAGCGCCAGCCAGACGATCGGCCAGCCGAGCGGCGTATCCGCCAGACCCTCCGTCCGGACGATCCACCATGACGCCAGCCGGCCGGGATCGCCCAAGCCGAGCTTATTGGGTTGGGATTGTGAAGGAGGCCAATCGTTCATCAGCCCTCTGCCGACCAGCCAACGCTGCGTCATGTTGAAATGCGCCAGTCGATGCTCGGCATAGGCCAAAGGATGGCGGATCGCGGCATGGGCAAGCTGCAGATACATCGCGCCAACCGGTCGCGACGCGAGATCTTCGACGGCATCGGCACACGGACCATCGCCCAGCGTGTCCCAGAAATAGGTCTTTACACATCGGTCGCGCCGGAGCGCGGCGATCCCCGCCACATCTATCCCGGTCGCATCGGCATCGCCGGTCCGCACCGCGATCGCCGCGAGATCGAACAAGGGCTCGGTCGTGCGCACGCCACTGGGGGCCGCGCCGAACAGGTCCGCGTCGATCAAGGGCGTCAGCACTATGATTGCCGCCATCCCGACGAGCGCCAGCGTCATCCGGACGGGCCATCTTCCACGCGGCAGCAGCATCACCGCCAGCGGCACGGTCGCGAACAGCGCATTGGCTCGGACCAATGTCGCATAGCCCAACAGCACGATGGCGAATGCCGCGGCCGCCCAGGGCACGCGCTCGCCGCGAAGACGCCACCATCCGACGGTGCCGACCGCCGCCAGCATCGCCGCGACCATCTGGACGTCCTTGAGCACGGCCCATTGCCACACCGCGAATCCGGGCAGCGCTCCGATGCCGAGCACCAGCGCGCCCGCGCGCGGACGGCCGGTGCGTACCAATCCGCCAGCGAGCAAACCCAGCCCCAACCAATAGAGCACGATCTGCAGGGCCATCATCGGCCCTGCGCCCCCACCCAGGACGTGGAGCAGCGACCAGAGTCGCGCCATGGCCGGCGGATGCCAATCATCATATTGCTCGCTCAGCACCTGCCGGAATTGCTCGTCGCTGTCATATTCGGCGAGCCCCGGCCAACCCGCCGCGACCATCGTCACGGCGAGCAACGCAGCCGCCCATGGGAACCAGTATCGACCTAACGTCCGCATATCCTGAGCAATCAGCACATCATGCTCGGCGGCGCGACCTCCGATTGGCTATCGACAGGGCTTGAGATCGACGTTCTCACGCGGCCTTCCGGCGATCGTATAGATCCGTTCCGCAGGGAACTTCACACGCAGCCCGGTGCGGGGCAGGTCGAAATCATAGACGGCCCCCTTCAGTCCCGCCATCCTCGATCCGCACGCGGTCTTGCCGAGAGCCATGAAGCCGACGGCCAGACCCTCTCCCATGCTGCCCGTCCAATGGCCGGCACGGACGCTGACCGGGCCGGGATGATATTTGCCCGGGCGAGGCAGGACGTATTCGACCCATTGTCGCTTGATGCCTGTTTCGCGCTCTTCCGAGGGCAATTGATGCATCTGATAGGGCATCGGCCTGGTCACGAACCAGCCCATGATCGCGCGGGCGATCGCGGACGTGCCGCCCGAAGGCGTGTCGGTCAGGTCGATCACTATTGGCGCATGCGCAGGAACCGTCGCCATCGCCGTGTCGAACGCCTTGATCGTGTCGAGATCGCCGATCGAATTGTTGAAGCGGATCGTCGTCACACCGCCGGCCCTGGTGACGGTCAGCGCAGGCCGATCGGGCTGGTGCGCCGACCAAGTATAGAGATTGTCGAGCGTCAGGTCGCGCACCTGGTTGCCGCGTTTGAAGACAAGCTTACGCGGCCGGTCGCGGCGTCCCGCCACCAGCACCTGGATGGCGTAGCGCTCGGGATTGTCGTAGCGCCCGCCCTTCGCCACTTGCGGCAGCCCCAGCCGATCCCAGAACGCCTTCACCGCGACCTCCGGCGGGACGCCGTCGATCGATAGCAGATAGTCCCCCGGCTTCACGCCCGCCGACGCTGCCGGGCTCCCTTCCCGAACCGCGCCAACGACAAAGCCGCCGTTCTCGTCGATCCATAAGTCCGAATAGCTCGGTACGATCGCCCAATCGTCCCTGAACGACTTGGCGGTCAGCGCATGGCTGTCGGCCAATGCGGTGATCATGTCCTCGGCATAATGGAGCAGCGAGTCCGCATCATGCACGTCGTCGCGCTCGGCATCGAGTTGCGGCGAGGACGGCACTTTCCCGCCGGGCAGATCGTCGAGATAGGCGTAATTGTCGCGGATCAGGTCGGGCAGCGCCTTGGCATCGGCGGCATAGTCCGCGGCGGAGAATTCGGGTGCGGGCGCGGAGGCGGTCAAGACCAACAGGCTGACGATCGCGAGTGTTGCGGTACGGCGCATCGAATTCCCCTGCCCCTCCACCATTTGCTCCGCATATGGTCCCCCTCCCCGAGACAGGCTCGGGGAGGAATAAATCACATCGTCAGATGTGCAGCGCCCTTCCGTATGCTCCCAAGACGCTTTCGTGCATCATTTCGCTCAAGGTCGGGTGCGGGAACACCGTTTCCATCAGCTCGGCCTCGGTCAGTTCCCCGGTCTTGCCGATCGTATAGCCCTGGATCAGCTCGGTGACTTCCGCGCCGATCATGTGCGCGCCGAGCAATTCTCCGGTCTTGGCATCGAACACCGTTTTCACGAAACCCTCAGGCTCGCCGAGCGCGATCGCCTTGCCGTTGCCGATGAACGGGAAGTTCCCGACCTTGACCTCGTAGCCCGCTTCCTTGGCCTTGGCTTCGGTCAGGCCGACGCTGGCGATCTGCGGGTGGCAATAGGTGCAGCCGGGAATGTTCTTCGGGTCCATCGCATGCGGATGCTTGCCGGCGATCGCCTCGACCGCGATCACGCCTTCGTGGCTCGCCTTGTGCGCGAGCCAGGGCGGCTGGGTGACGTCGCCGATGGCGTAGATACCGTCGACATTGGTCTTGCACATGCCGTCGGTCACGATGTGGCCGCGGTCGGTCTTCACGCCGAGCTCCTCGAGCCCGATATTCTCGGTGTTCGGCAGGATGCCGATCGCGACGATGACGTGGCTGAAGTCGGCGGTCGTGACCTTGCCGTCCTTGTCCTTGATCGAGGCTTTCACGCCATTGGCGCCGACCTCGAGCTTGTCGACGCCTGCCTTGGTCATGATTGTCATGCCCTGCTTCTTCAGCTGCTTCTCTAGGAAAGCCGACACATCGGCATCCTCGACCGGGACCAGGCGGTCCAGCATCTCGACCACGGTAACCTCGGCGCCCATATCCTTGTAGAAGCTGGCGAACTCGATCCCGATCGCGCCCGAACCGATGACCAGCAGCTTGGTCGGCATTTCAGTCGGCGTCATGGCGTGGCGATAGGTCCAGACGCGCTTGCCGTCGGCCTTGGCGAAGGGCAAGTCGCGCGCGCGGGCGCCGGTCGCGACGATGATGTTCTTCGCAGTCAGTTCGGTTGCCTTGCCGTCCTCTGCAGTGACGGTCAGCTTGCCCTTTCCGGTCAGCTTGCCGGTGCCCATGTGCACGGTGATCTTGTTCTTCTTCATCAGGTGCGTGACGCCCTGATTGAGCTGCTTGGCAACGCCGCGCGAGCGCTTCACTACCGCGTCGAGATCGGCGCTGATCTTGTCGGCGACGAGGCCATAATCCTTGGCGTGCTGCATGTAATGATAGATTTCGGCCGAGCGCAGCAGCGCCTTGGTCGGGATGCAGCCCCAATTGAGGCAGATGCCGCCGAGTAATTCGCGCTCGACGATCGCGGTCTTCATGCCGAGCTGCGCCGCGCGGATCGCCGCGACATAGCCGCCGGGGCCCGAGCCAAGCACGATGAGGTCGTAGGTTTCAGCCACTGGGGAGGTGTCCTTCGTCTTACTGCTCCCTCCCCCCTTGCGGGGGAGGGCCGGGGAAAGGGGTTAGCGGCGGGACCGGCTCGACGCCGGTCGCGCCGCTATTCAGCACGTCGAGAATGGATGTGAGCACGGCTTCTCGCCGCGCCAAGATGTCGTTGTTATAGTAGCGTACGATGCGAAAGCCTTGCGCCCGAAGATAGGCGTCACGTTCGGCGTCGTAGTCGTTGTCGATATGCTGCGAACCGTCCGCTTCGATGATCAGCCGCGCTTCGAAGCAGACGAAATCGACGATGTAGCTATCGAGTTGTTGCTGCTGACGAAACTTCCAACCTGCTAGTCGTTTGGCGCGCAACAGGCGCCACAATACCGCTTCTGCTTCGGTCGGGTTGCGTCGCATTTCGCGCGCTCTGGCGAGCGCGCGCCCTCTCCCTCCCACCGCCTTGCGGCGGCGGGCCCCTCCCTCCCCCGTAAAGGGGGAGGGTGAAGGCTTCGGCTCGCTCATCGTTCCACCGCGACGAACACGAACCGCCCCTCCGCCACCTTGGCCATCGCCTCGCCATGACGGTCGCGTTTCCAGGCTTCGGTGGCGATAGTGAGCGAGGTGCGGCCCTCGCCGACAACCTCGGCCCAGACAGAGAGTTCGTCGCCGATATCGGCGGGCGCGAGGAATTTGAAGCCGTCGGCCGCGACGACCGGGGCGCGTTTGCCCGTGCGGCGTGAGGCGAGGCTGCCGCCGGCGAGCGACATCTGGCCGAACAGCCAGCCGACGAACGCGGTGCCGTAGGGATTGGCGTCGGCGGCCATCACCGTCACGCGGATGTCGGGCATGCGCTCCGGTGGCGAGATGGGAGCGTCGGTCATTCGACGACCACCGGCCGCGGTTTGCGGTCCTGGTCGATCGCGACGAAGGTGAAGCGCGCTTCGGTCACCTTGCGATGATCGTCGCGGTGGCGATCGCGCGCCCAGCATTCGACGTCGATCGTCATCGACGTGCGCCCGACCCTGGCCAGTTGCGCATAGACCGACACTTCGTCGCCGATATGCACGGGGGCGTGAAACTGCATGCCGTCCATCGCGATCGTGACCGCGCGACCGTGCGAGTGGCGCGCGGCGACCAGGCCGGCGGCGGAGTCCATCAGGCTCATCAGCCAGCCGCCGAAAATGTCGCCATAGGCATTGGCGTCGGCCGGCATCGCGGTGACCCGGATCGCGGGCTCGCGGGCCGGCGGGCTAACGGAGGCCGCGTCGCTCACGCGTCGCGCCGCCCGCTGCGATCGGCGCGCCAGGAAACAAGGAACGGCTTGAAGCCGAAGCCGATGACGAACGCCATCGCGATCAGGCCGATCGGCCAGATCGCGGCGGCGCCCTGCGGATAGCCCCACGCCGCCGTCGCGGTGATAAGGTACGTTACGATCGCGCTCGCGACCATGTAACACGCCTCGGCAAGAGTCCGCGCGGACATCGCCCGTGCCTCAGGCGAGCATGCCGAGCGGTGCTTCGATCAGCGCCTTGAACGCCTGCATCAGCTCGGCGCCGTCGGCTCCGTCGATCGCACGATGATCGAAGCTGCCGGTCGCCGACATCACGGTGGCCACGCCGAGCGCATCGTCGATCACGTACGGACGCTTCTCACCCGCGCCGATCGCCATGATCATGCCCTGGGGCGGATTGATCACCGCCTCGAACTGCTTGATCCCGAACATGCCCATGTTCGAGATCGAGGCGGTGCCGCCTTGATATTCCTCGGGCTTCAGCTTGTTGTCGCGCGCCCGCGCGGCGAGGTCCTTCATCTCGGTCGAGATCGCCGCCACGCCTTTGGTGTCGGCGTGCGTGATGATCGGCGTGATCAGGCCCGACGGCGTCGAAACCGCGACCGAGATGTCCGCCCGCTGGAAACTGATCAGCTGGTCGGGCGTGAACATGACGTTGCACTTCGGCACCTGGATCAGCGAGGCGGCGAGCGCCTTGATCAGCAAGTCGTTGACCGAGAGCTTCACGCCACGCGGCTCGAGGCTCTTGTTGAGGTCGGCCCGGAGCTTGAGCAACGCGTCGAGACGGATGTCGACCGTCAGATAGATGTGCGGGACTTGCTGCTTCGATTCGGTCAGGCGGCGCGCAATCGTCTTGCGCACGTTCGACAGCTTGGTCGCCTCGTGCGGGATATCGGGGATCGTGGCAGGCTTGACCGGAGCCGGCGCGGCGGCGCCTTCGGTCGCAGCCGGGGCCGGTGCCGATGCCGGAGCGGCAGCACCGGGCTTCGCGCCTTCGACATCGACGCGGACGATGCGGCCATTGGGTCCCGAGCCGACCACCGAGGCGAGATCGACACCCTTTTCGGCCGCGATGCGGCGAGCGAGCGGGCTGGCCTTGACGCGATCGCCAGGCGCCACCGTCGCGGGTGTCGGAGTCGGAGCCGGCGCCGCCGCAGGAGCTGCTGGCGCCGGTGACGGAGCAGAAGCGGGAGCAGCTTCGGCCTTCGGTGCTTCCGTTTTCGGAGCTTCGGCCTTGGGTGCCGTCTTCGCCGCCGACGCGTCTTCGCCTTCAGCCGCCAGAATCGCGATGACCTGGCCAACCTTCACATTGTCGGTGCCCTCAGGAACGACGATCTCGGCGATCACGCCTTCGTCAACCGCTTCGAATTCCATCGTCGCCTTGTCGGTTTCGATCTCGGCCATCAGGTCGCCCGACTTGACGGTGTCGCCGGCCTTGACCAGCCATTTTGCCAGCGTGCCCTCCTCCATCGTCGGTGAAAGCGCGGGCATCTTGATCTCGATGGGCATTCTGCGTCCTCTCGGGCGTCCTGGGGAGGCGGACTAGGAAGCGGCTCCTTCGCGCCCGACACGCTCCGGGTCAAGACCGCGGCGCTTGCGCGAGCGCGCGTTCCGCGTCACCTATCGCACGAACGAGGGGAGCCGGGCGCACATGCGCATCTATCTGGTGGTGGTCGACGACAGTCCCGAAGCGGAAGTCGCACTGCGCTTCGCGGCCCGGCGTGCGGTCAAGACCGGGGGCGGCGTCGAGATCCTGTCGATCCTGGCACCACAAGAATTCATCGCCTTTGGCGGCGTCCAGGCAACGATCGAGGCCGAAGCGCGGCAGCATGCCGAAGCCATTATCGCCGGCGCGGCGGGCACGTTGTTCGAGGAATCGGGGCTGAAGCCGGCGATCACGCTGAAGCAAGGCGATGCGCCCAAGGTCATTCGCGAGACCATCGAAGGCAATCCGGAGATTGCCGCACTGGTGCTCGGTGCCGCGCCGAGCGGATCGCCGGGGCCGTTGGTCAGTCATTTCGCCGGAAGCGAGGCCGGAACGCTGCCAGTTCCAATCATGGTGATCCCGGGAAGCCTGGATCGCGAGGCGATCGATCGGCTCAGCTGAGCGCCCTCATCCGCCATCCCTGGTCCGCAAAATAATACCGCGATCGGCCGGCGCGATTTCTACCTGATCGAGCTTGTCGATCAGTTCCGCAAACAAGTCGTCGTCCGTAACGGGAAAATGGCGCGTAAAGCCACCACCCAACAATTCCAGGTCCCTGTTCGTCAGAAACCCGAACGCGACTACGCGTTCCGTGGCCATAACGCACGCCTCCTGTTATTGAGACGAACGTATCTTAACTACGTAAGTGCCAATCGTTTCGCAGGCGTTGCGCAAATATTGTTCATATTGGGTTATTCTGCCCCGCGGTTCGATGAATCCGCCTGCTCGGCAGAAGACCGGCACAGCTAGCGGGGCCAACGTCTAATTTCGTTGCGCGGACGATGGCATCGCGTCAGGCTATCGCATGCGCAAAGTCCTGATGCTCGCCCCGCTGTTCGTCGTTTCCGCAGCTCCCGCGGTCGAGCGCCCCTCTCCGCTTCGCATGAAAGCGACCGTGAGCGCGCTGGTCGGCTTCGGCACGCGACACTCGCTCTCCGATCCCGACGATCCCAAACGCGGAATCGGAGCAGCCCGAGCCTGGGCGAAAGCGCAGTTCGATGCAATCGGGGCAGCATGCGGCGGATGCCTGACGAGTGAGACGATCGCGCGCAATTTCACCGGTCCACGCGCGCCCAACGGGGTGAACATCGTCGATGTCCTGGGGGTGCAAAAGGGTTCGGATCCCAATCGCGTGATCATCGTCGGCGGGCATATCGATTCGATCGTCGGTGATGTCATGGACGCCAAGGCTGACGCGCCAGGGGCCAATGACGACGCATCGGGTGTCGCGGTCGTTCTGGAAGCGGCGCGAATCCTGTCGAAACGGAAATTCCGCGCGACGATCGTCTATGCGGTGTTCTCCGGCGAGGAACAGGGATTGTGGGGCGGAAAGCTTCTCGCCGACACTGCCAGGGAGCGCGGCTGGAAGGTCAGCGCGATGCTCAACAACGACATCGTCGGCAATTCGATCGGTCAAGGCGGCGTGATCGCCAACAAGAGCGTGCGGGTATTTTCCGAGGGTATTCGCGAGAGCGAGGATTTGAAGGCCGATCTCGCGCGGCGGATGAATGGCGGCGAGGATGACGGTCCCAGCCGCGCGCTGGCCAAGACGATCGACCAGGTCGCGGCAGGCATTCCAGGCGGGCTGGACGCGTTCATCGTGCGCAGGCCCGACCGGTTCGGCCGCGGCGGCGACCACTTGCCCTTTCTCGAGCTCGGCTATCCCGCGGTGCGCTTCACTGTCGCCGCCGAGCGCTGGGACGGCCAACACCAATATGTCCGAAGCGAGAATGGCGTCGCCTATGGCGACACGATCGACAAGATGGATTTCGCCTATCTGGCCAAGGTAGCGGCGATCAACATCGCGACGATCCGCCGGCTCGCCGCCGCGCCTGCCGCGCCGGAGGGCGTGACGGTCCAGGGTGCGTTATCGCGCGACACGACTGTTCGCTGGCAACCGGTCGATGGCGCCGCGAAATATCGCGTGTATTGGCGCCGCGCCGATACGCAGAATTGGACAACCAGCCGCGATGTTGCCGGCGCGACCGAGCTAGTGCTCAAGAACGTGCCGATCGACGACAATTTCGTCGGCGTCTCAGCGGTGGCGGCGGACGGATCGGAAAGCCTGGTGACGTTCGCCGGGCCGGCACCGCGGCGGTAGAGCGCGACACCTTCCGGCACCGAACGACTTCGGCTACCGCGACCGCCCTCGCCCCGATACCGGCCAGATCGCATCGAGCGTCTGGCCGCGCACGACATGGTAATTGTCGTAGAGGTTGACCGTCGGGTCGCAATGCGGCGTGCGGAGCGAGACGCGATCGCCGAGCGCGAGCGAGTCCGGCAGGGTCAACAGCGCACCATGTTCGTCGCCCATCAGGAAGAAGCGCGCGCCATCGGCTGCCCCGGTCTCCACGGAGGGGAGCGGCGCGTCGGTCGCCATCGACTTGATCCCGGCGTCGAGAGTGAAAAGGCCGGGCGTGTTGGCGCTGATCACGCTGGTGTCGATCATCAGCGAGGTCTCGAATGGGATCGCTACGCCCTCCTCGCCGGTCAGATCGCAGGCGCGATATTCGTCGTCCATGAAAATATAGGAGCCGACCTGGAGCTCGGTGAAGATGCCGAGGCCAACATCGATACGGTGCGTCCCGGTGCCGCCTCCGGTGACGATCTCCGGCGCGCCGCCGGCCTCGGCCAGGGCTATGATGATGGTGCGGAGATAGTCGGCGCGTTCACGCATCGCTGCTTCGCGCTCGGCGAAGGCATGGATGTGCTGGTGCGAGCCGCAATAGAATTGCACACCGCGATAGACCAGCGCCGGGAGCGAGCGGATGACCTCGAACAGTTCCACCGCGGCCTCTGGAGACGCGACTCCGGTGCGGTGGATGCCGGGATCGACATCGATGATCACCGACAATTTGGCGTCGCCAGCCCGCTCGACCGCTTGCGCGATGGCGCGCGCATTGTCCGGATTGTCGACCACCATCATCAGGTCCGCCGACCGCAGGTTGAGCGCAGCGAGCCGATCGACTGCCGGCGCCGGCACGACCGGAGAGGTGATGTGCAGACCGGTGATCCCGCCATCGGCCAGTGCTTCGGCCTCGCCGATCTTCGCACAACACAACCCGATCGCCCCTGCCGCGATCTGGCGCTTGGCAATGTCGACGCTCTTGTGGGTCTTGGCATGGGGGCGAAGCTTGAGTCCGTGCGCGGCCGCGAACGTCGCCATCCGCGCGATATTGCTGTCCAACCGGTCGAGATCGAGCACAAGTACCGGCGTGTTGAGGTCGCGCCGAGACCCCTGGCGACCGATCAAATGGGCATGCAGTTCCAGATCGTTCACGTAGGTCAGCTCCGTGCGGGAGGGGTCAGGCCGAACAGGCGGGCAAGGTCGTCATTGACGAACTTCTGGCCCGGATCGACGGTTTCGCGGACGCGCAGGAAGTCGCCGGTGCGCGGATAGAGGCGAGCGACATCGTCAGCGGTCATGGTGTGGCGCTTGGCCCAATGCGGGCGACCGCCCGAACTGCGCAACACCGGCTCCATCTCGGTAAACAGGTCGCGCCAGGGCATCCTGGCATATTGGTGGAACGAGATGGAAGCGGCCGGGCCGATGTGGAACGGGCTCATCCAGATGTCGTCGCCTGCCGTCAGGCGGAATTCGAACGGGAAAGCGACCGGGAGCTTGCGGCGGCGGATATAGGCGATCGCCTCCATCAAAGTCGGCAGGCCGGCCGCGCGCGGCATTTCATATTCCATTTCCTCGAACCGGATCGTGCGGTCGGACGGAAAGACGCGCCAGGCGGGCCCGGTCCGCTGGGTCGGCTTGGCGCTCATCCTCATCATGAAGCGCTGCAGCGTCGGGATCAGCTTGGGCACGCGGCGCCCGATTTCGCAGATATTGCGGAAGATCGATTCGTCGATGTCGGTGGTGTGCTTCAAGTCGCCGCTGCCCTCGACCGGGTGGAGCGTCTTGAAGATCACATAGTCGGCGTACGGGAAGACGAAGAACTCGAAATGGCGGGTGGCAGCACCGAATTCTTCCCAGCGCTCGGCCATCTCGGCGAGCGGGCGGCGCTCGATCCGTTCCTCGAGATAATAAGCCGGCAAGACGTTGATGCGGATCCGCGTGGCGACCCCGAACAGCCCGAGCGACAGACGCTGCGCCTGATAGAGGTCGGGATTCCGATCGGGCCCGCACTCGACCAGACTGCCGTCGGCCAGCATCAGCTCAAAGCCACAGGCCTGGGTCGACAGGCTACCGAGCTCCGCCCCAGTGCCGTGCGTGCCGGTAGCCGTGGCGCCGGCCAGGGATTGCGGGTTGATGTCGCCCTGATTGATCAGCGACAGCCCCTCGGCCCACAAGGCCTCGGTCAGCCGATCGAGCCCCCAGCCGGCCGGCACCCAGGCGGTGCGGCGGTCGGGCGCGATGTCGATCCCGCCTTCGTAATCGCGCATGCTGAGCAAGGTCCCGGAGGTCTCGCACAGCGGCATGAAGGAATGGCCGGCGCCGGTGACACGCACTTTGTCGGCAGCCTGGATCAGGCCCGCCAGTTCGACCCGGGTCTTCGGACGCTCGATACGCTGCGGACGGGCGGCGACGCTGCCCGACCAATTGTGCCACTCCATGCCTGCTCTCTCCATCGGCAGCGGTCAGTCGAAATGCTCGAGATAGCGTGCGAACATCACGCACACTTCGCGGTTGATGATGTCGGCGTCGCGATCGGGTTCCTCGACCACCATCTCGCTGGCCGAGTAACCGAGTTCGACGATCAGGCGGCAAGCGACCTGGATCCGGCGCTCATCGGTATTGGGATATTGATCTCGCAACGTCTCGGCGAACGCGGCCGCCACCATGTCGCGCGAGCGGATACGCAGATCGTTGAGCAGCGGCACGGCGCGCAACGCGCGCCCGATCGCGATGCCGCCGGGGAATTCGCGGTGGACCGCAACCATTCGCTCCTGAATCGCGATGCTCTTGGCGAGTCGTTCTTCGAACGTCGCGCCGGTCAGACCGCCCTCGGCGGCCCATATCAGCACCTCGTCGTCCTGGGCGCGCATCAAGCGGTCGCCGAGCTCTTTCAGCACCGCATATTTGTTCGGGAAATAGCGATAGAGCGCCGGCGGAGTCAGACCGGCACGTTGACAGATCAGGTTGGTGGTGAGCTGTTCGAACCCGATCTCGCGCAGTAATTCGCCGGCCACATCGAGGATCAGTTCGAACGTGTCCTGACCGCGCGCCTGGATCGGGCGATGCTTGGTCGCGAGTGGAATCGCTCGGCGCCGGCGCTTGCCGGCCGGCTTTGCTGCGGTCTGCGAAGGTGAGGAGGCTGTCATCATGCGACGAGGGAGTGGCTTTTCGCCCGCACAAAGTACAGCAGCATGACGATCACCAAAGACGTCGCGAGAAGGCCGACGCCCAAAATGAGGCTTTGGCGCATCTCCGTCTCACCCACGAACAGCGACGCCAGGAACGGGCCCGCACTGCAGCCAAGCAGGGCCGCGCCCGACCCGAACATCGCCGCGCGCCGTGTCGGGTCGGCATCGATCACGAGAGGCGTGAAGAAAGGCGAAGCGAACATCCACAGGAAGCCGAACATCGCCGATACGGTCAGGAAAACGGTGACGCCGGGCAGATAGGCGAAGACGACCATCGCGGCACCCATGCCGAGCAGTGAAACGACGAGCATGAGTGTGGTCGGAATACGCCCCGCAGCGAGGGTGGCGAGCAACCCGCCTACGACTTGCGCACCGAGCGACAGCGCCATTGCCAGCCCTGCCGTGCCCGCGGGATGCCCCGACTGGCGCGACAACGGCTCGACATAGATCCACACCGCCAGGATGCCGGCATTGAACGCGAAGGCGGCCGCGAGCGCGACCAGACCGCGCGTGCTCAACCGCCCGGTCGGCTGGTCGGGGTCGACCGGCAACACCGCCAGGCTGTTGGGCACCAGCAATCCGGCGAGCCCGGTCGCGACGCCGATCGCGGCAAGCACGGCGAACCCCGCCCCCACCCCAGCCGGCCCCTCGACCAGAGCGCCCAACGCCGCGACGATCACCGCCTGCGCCAGCGTCTGGACGGTCAGGTAGATCGCGGCCCAGCGGTCGGGGCGTGCCGAACGCACGATCATCGCGGTCATCAGCCAGATCAGCGCACCGCTCGGAATACCGTTGAGGCCGCGGACGAGGACCACTGTCCAACCGTCGACGACGACCGATAGTGCGTTGAGCCCGGCCATCGCCAAGCCGCACAGGATGGTCAGAAGCCGTAGGTTCCTGATGCCATAGAGCGGCCCGGTCAGCCCCGCCGCAACGCCCATCGCCAGCAATTCGGCGGTTCCTGCCTGACCCAGCTGCGCCGGGCTGATCCGTCCCGACGCTTCCAATCCGCCGAGCAGCAGCGGGCCTACTCCCGCGAACAGGATGCCGGCGACGCCCGCGAACAAAATCGCGCCGATCTGGGCCGCGCCGGGGCGTGGTCCGATCCAACCATATTCGCTCTCACTGGCGATGACGGTCATTCCGTTGCGCCGCTCAATAATGCGCGCGGAGGTAGAGGCCATAGGTGCGCGGCGGCCCGACACTGACAACGTCGAAACCCAGGCTCGCGATCGGTGTGATGTCGGAGATGTTGGTCTCTCCGAAGATGTTTTTGCCCCACACGCCAATCTCGAGCTTGTTGCGAACGAGCTGCACACCCAGCCGCCCGTCCACATAGACCCTCCCCTGATCGCTTAGCCGGGGCGTATTGGCGGTGTCGAAGAACACCTTGCTGCGATAGCTCGCGCTGACATTCGCGACGATGGCGCCGAACGATACCGGCTGGGTATAGTCGACCGCGGTCTGAATGCTGATCTTGGGCGCCGACGGCAGGGTGTTGCCCGTATAATTGGCGCCGGCCGACACGAAGTTGCGGTAGGTCGCGTTGAGATAGGCCGCGTTCATCGAGATGGTCAGACCGCGCGCCGGGGTCGCCTCCAGCTCGAGCTCGCCGCCGTACATGCGCGCGGCGGACGCGTTGGTGAACAGCTGGCGCGTGATGAAGCCGTCGATGACCGTCGTGTACACCTGAAGGTTCTGATAGTCGTAATAGAAGGCGGCCAGGTTGGCGCGCAGGGTGCGGTTGAGCAACTCGGTCTTCAGGCCGGCCTCATAGGCGTTGACGGTTTCATCCTTATAGGGTCCGATATCGGCGATATTTCCGGTCTGGCCGCTGAAGAAGCCGCCGCTTTTCGTTCCCCGACTGTAACTCGCATAGGCGTTTACGTCGCGGGTGAAGCGATATTGCAGCCCGAACTTGCCCGACACCGAATCGAATGTCTTGGAGCCGTCGAAGGTGAAGAACGGCGTGGCGGTATTCGTCTCTCCGCTGAAATAGTGGAAGTCCTTATGGTCGGCCGAATAGCGGAGTCCGACCGTCGCGGTCAGCCGGCTGGTCAGGTCGTAGTCGAGCTGGCCGAAAGCTGCATAGCTGTCGGTCTTCTGCGCCAACGGCCAGACGAAACGCCCGATCCCCGACAATGGATCGGCGGGCAGGATCGCGAGCACGTCATAAGCGGAATTATTGGTCAGATCGTCATGGGCGTAATAGAGGCCGAACACATAACGCAGCGCCGGTTTGCCGCTCGATTGCAAGCGCAATTCCTGGCTGAACGTATTCTGCCGCGCGATGTAACTGGCGGTGATGACCGGCAGCGGATTGGCGTCGGTCTCTTCCTGGTCGTTGCGCTTGGCGTGCTGATAGCCTGTCACCGAGATGATGTCCGCCGAACCGAGATTGATGGTCAGCGTGTTCGCGACGGTGAAGAGGTCGACCTTGTCCTTCCCCTCGAAGCTGTAATCGCCTTCATAGAGGTTCTTGCTGGCATTGGCGTAGCCGAGCACGTTGGTACAGTTCGCGGTGCCGTAATAAGCCGGCGCACAAAGGCCGTCGGGTCCCGCGACGTCCGGGCTGACCGGAAACAGGGTGCGGTTATAGGCCCAGATCGACCCCCCGCGCGACTTGCCGAAGGTAACGGCGAGATCGTCGGTGATCGAACTCGACGGCGTGAAATGCAGGCTGCCACGCACCGCCCAACGGTCGGTGTCGTTGCCGCGATGGCCCGTCAGGCGGTTGACCGAATAGCCGTCATCGCGCTGATAGAGGCCGGCCACCCGCACGGACAGCAGGTCCTTGGCCAGGGGCAGGCTGACCCCGCCCTGAAGATTGACCGAATTGAAATTGCCATACTCGCCCAGGAAGTCGGCCTCGACTGCGTTGCCCGGCTTGCGGCTGGTGACGTTGACGGCGCCACCGGTGGTGTTGCGACCGTAAAGCGTTCCCTGAGGACCGCGCAGCACTTCGGCCTGCTGGAGGTCGAAGAATGCGAAACGCTGCGCCAATGGGGATCCGACATAGACGCCGTCGGCATAGATGCCGACCGCGCTGGCGGTTGCCGGGTTGAAGTCGTTGACCCCGACGCCGCGGATGAAGATGCGCGGATTGGCGCCGTTATCGTCCGACTTGATCTGCAGACCGGGGGTCGCGTTCGACAGGTCGACCAGATCAAGGATGCGCTTGTTCTCCAGCGTCTTGCCGGTCACCGCGCTGACCGCGACCGGCACGTCCTGGAGATTTTCGGAGCGCTTTTGCGCCGTGACGATAATGTCACCGACCCGCGGCGCATTATCGTCGGGCGGGACAACCGCCGCTGCCGGAGGGTTACTCTGCGGCGCGTCCTGCGCCGAAGCTGATCCAGCCCATGCAAGGGCCACCAGCGAAACACCAACCCCGACTGCTCGACGCATAACCACTCCTTTTTCGAGTGAGGACGCCTAACGGTAGCATGAACTATCGTAACTGCAAGGTGGAGACGTTTGCGCGCAATTCCCTTTGCAATACGTAATGTTACGGATGCTTGTTCAGGGTCGACGGCAGACCGGGGGCAAATAATTTTGCTGTCGGCACAATCAGAAAGCTCGCGAAATGGCGTCCGCGAATCAGGCGTCTTGTCATCGTGAGCTTGATCGCGAAAAGCCGGATTGCCCTGTTCGCGGCAGGCGCGGAGCCGCCCTGAAACGGAACTGCCCGCCGTCGCGCTAGCGACGACGGGCAGCGTCCCCCCAAGGAACCGTCAGATCAGCGGCAGACGTAGGTGCAGGTGCAGGTGCACCGCACCCTGGGCCGCCACTTCTTCTTCACCGGCGCGCGGTAGACCTTGCGGGCCACCGGGCGGTACGTCTCGGTGATATATTCGGTGGTGGTCGTCGTGGTCGTCGCGCCCGGGATCACAATGGTGGTCGTGGTTCCTGGCGGCGTAAAATAGGTGCCGGCATAGCCGCCGCGATAGGCGATGGCCGGCGCAGGCGGGGGCGGCGGCACGGCGCGATAATCCGTACGCTCTTCGTAATAGCTGCTGTTGCCGCCATAGCCCGGCGCGGCATAGTCGGCGCCATAAGCCGGAGCCGGGCCGCCGAAATTCGACCCGGAGACATAGCCATAGCTGTCGTCATAGGCGTAACCGTCGTCATAACGGTCCCAATCGACGTCATAGGCGCCGTCATAGACCACGCCATAACGGTCGACGAGCAACGCGTCGTTGTAATAGCGCGTCCAATAATAGCCGGCGGGCGGCGTCATCAGCCCGTAGAGCTGCCAGTCACCGATGATGAAATTGGACGACAGCCAATAATTCGGGATGCGCTTGCCGCGCTTGATGCGCGAATAGCCGTTCCAGCCGCCGGGCGCCTGGACGCCGGCCCACCAATAGCCGCCGACGCGATTGCCCCAACGGCTGTGATGGCCGTTCCAGTTTCCGCGCCATTGGCCGCCATTGTTCCAGTTTCCTGGGTTGCCGGGACGTGGACCATTGCCGTTCCAGCCGCCCGGGTTGGCCGGACGCGGTCCCTGCCATTGGCCGGGATTTGGGCGAGGCATGGGCCGGCCTTGCGGCGCAGCCTGGCCGCCCCTCCAGCCGCCGGCGGGCGCCCCGCTGCCGCCGAGTCGCTGGGCATCGGCGGCGCCGCCGCCAAAGGCCAAAGTGGCCGCAACCGCAGCAATCACGAGGGTTCGCATGGTTAACACTCCCTGTTACTCGGCGCGACTATTAACCAAGCCGGCGCGATCAATCTTGGGAATGAGTACCAAAAACCCCGATTTTCCGCCAGTTTTTCGCCAGCGTTATGTTTGTCCCGATCTGGATCAGGATTCAGCTGTTAACCCTATCCGTCAACAATCGGGCGATCTGTTCGATTCCGGCAGCATCCTCTTCATCGAAGCGAGAGGGTTCGGGACTGTCGAGATCGATCACCGCGACGACGCGATCGCCTGATACGATCGGCACCACCAATTCGGCGCGGCTCGCGGCATCGCAAGCGATATGACCGGGAAATGCATGGACGTCGGCAACCAGCTGGGTCTGCCGCGTCGCCGCCGCGGCACCGCAGACTCCCCTGCCGAACGGAATGCGGATGCATGCTGCCTTACCCTGGAACGGTCCCAGCACGAGCTCGTCGCCGACATTGCGGTAGAAGCCCGCCCAATTCAGGTCCGGCAGATATTGCCAGAGCAGAGAGGCGACGTTGGCCATGTTGGCAACGCCGTCGGGTTCGCCCGCCGTGACCGCGTCACAAGCGGCGAGCAGGTCGCGATAGAGGTCGGGCTTTGAGCCGGCGGCGATGTCGAAGGCGTACATGATGCGCGATGTAGCGATCGCAGCGGTCGAGCGGGAGGGGTGGAATGTTCGCCAGCCCGGAACGCCAGGGATTGGGTGGATCTCAAGCGGGTTTCTTTTCCGTCCCTCCGGTCCCGCCAGCATGCCGCACCGGGTACTTCTCCAGGGCACGCTGCCACGAAACGCTGTCGGTCAGACGGGATTGCACAATGCGGAGCTTTTCCCAGCCGGGGAGCTGATGGAGCAGGCGCCGCGTGGTGTCGACCAGCACCGGCGGGATGGTCGGACTGAAGGTGATACGGCTGACGGCGCTCCGGTCGAGCGGGATGTGGATCACGTCCTCATCGTCCCCGCCGACCGCGACCGCGCGAAATTCGGCCTCGTCGCGAAACCCCGCGCGCTTCATGAACGGCAGCCGATGGATGTCGCTGGCGTCGATCGTCGCGATGTCGGCGATGCGGACATAGTCGACCGGCCCGATCAGGCAATTGGGGCGACCGTCGAACATCGCGCAGAACCGCGCCTTGTCGAAATGAACGCAGACACCGGCCGATCCGCCGGCGAATACCTGCCAATGGTGGAAGGTTTCGGGCGCCTCGGTCAGGCAAACGGCGCCGACGAAACCGTGGCCGAGATGCTCCTGATAGACCGCCATCGCCTTGCGATCGTTGGCATCGACCCAGGCGGACGGACTGACGAGCGTGATCCGCTCGTTCATCAGCATGTCGATCGCCACCGGCAGGCTGGTGTAACGGCGCAGGCTCGGGCTGGGCTTGGCCATCCTCTATCCCCTCAGTCGATGCGGACCTTGCCGCGTCCAGCCTTCACTGTGCTGCGACCTTTCTTCTCGTCGACCCGCCGCGCCTTGGCCGCGCGCGATGGTTTGGTCTTCACGCGCCTGGCCTGGCGGACATGCGCAGAGCGGACCAGGTCGGCGAGCCGCTCGCGCGCATCCTGGCGGTTGGCCTCCTGCGTCCTGAAACGCCGCGCAGTGACGAGCAGTTCGCCCCCGCCGGTCATCCGGCTGCCGGCCAGTTCCTTGAGCCGCTCATAGGCATAAGGCGGAAGGCCGAGCGCGAAGACGTTGACGCGAAGCTGAACCGCGGTCGCGACCTTGTTGACGTTCTGCCCGCCCGGCCCGGTCGCGGCGAGGAAGCGTTCTTCGACAATGGCCGTATCGACTCGGTCGACCCAGCCGTCTCCGTCACTCATGACCGAAGCCCGCAGCAGCGAACCGCTCGGGGATCGGAGCGACTGCGTGGATCGCCGGCTTGCCGTCACGAGGGACGATCAATTCAGCGGCGTGGAGCAGCATCCCGGCCTTGTCAGCGCGGCCATAGACCGGGTCGCCGACCACCGGGATGCCAAGCCCCTCGAGCGCGTGGACGCGAATCTGATGGGTGCGGCCGGTCGCTGGACGGAACTCGACCAGGGCGCGTTCGCCGGCAGTGCGGAGCACGCGCCAGGCAGTGCGCGCGGCTTTGCCATCGGGCGAACCCGTCATCCGCCACCCCTCTTCGCGAGACGAGACCTTCGCGAGCGGAAGGTCGATCACGCCTTCCGTTCCATCCGGCACGCCTTCGAGCACCGCTAGATAGCGTTTCTCGACGCGATTGGCCTCGAACGCCTGTTGCAGCCGGGCGTGAGCCTTGGGGTTGCGCGAGAGCAGCAGGCAGCCCGACGTATCCTGGTCGAGCCGATGCACCGCCATCGGCCAGCGTCGGAAACCGAACGTCAGGCTGTCGAGATGGTTCTCCAGACTGATCCCGCCACGGCGCGGCGGATCGACCGGCAGGCCCGCGGGCTTGTCGATCACCATCGCCTCGCCGTCGAGAAACAACACCTTATCCGCCAGCATGGCCTACCCCTTGCCACTCAAGCCGCGCCCGTGCCAGTGGTTGCGTGCTTTGTTTCCCCAGGAGCGTGTTGATGCCGTTGCGGTGGCTGCTGGTTGCCTTTTCCCTGTTCGCTCCTGCCACGGCTCTCGCGCTGACCCCCGTTACCTTGTGCAACGGGCAGACTGTCGAGCCGCTGCCCGACGGCCGTGTACTTGGGCATATTCCCTATCCCGATGGCAATCCGGCCGACATGGTCACGATTCCCGGGAATTTCGGGATGGGCCGGCCCTGCCAACTTCATCGTGATGCCGCAGCCGCAGTGACCCAGTTGCTCGCCGCCGCCGATCAGGTGCCGGGGGTCAAAGGCAGGCTGCGCGGCATATCCTGTTTCCGCACGACCGAACGCCAACGCCAGATCTTCTGCAGCCAAATCGGGCCGGGCAAAAGATGCAAGGACGCCGCCGAGCGCGCCAAGAGCTCGGCCCCGCCCGGCTATAGCGAGCATGCCACGGGCTATGCGCTCGATTTCGCGGTTCGGCCGCTGGCACCCGGCTGCGGCGATGTCAGCGATTGCATCGCCAATTCGCCGCCGGGTAAATGGCTGTTGGCGCATGCAACCGAATTCGGTTTCGAATTGTCGTTTCCGCCGGGCAACGAGCAAGGCGTGACGTGGGAGCCGTGGCACTGGCGTTGGGTGGGCGTCAGTGCGACCGTGCCGGGCGCGGCGACGGCGCGAACCGTGTTCGCCACGGCGCGCACGCGCTTTCCAGCATCGCCGGGCATTCCCGATCTATCGCCCGAATGGCGAGAGGCGATTCAACCATCGCCCTCGCCGCTTGTCCCGCCGGCGCCAACGCAAACCTGGCCGAAATAGATTCACGATCTGCGGCGGTTATATACGCGGAGGTTCGAGACTAAACACGATCCTCCTGTACTTCATCGACCGAGCACAGACGGACGATTGACGAAAGAGCGGGCACGGCAATGCGGGACATCGGCGTCGGTTTGATCGGCTACGGCCTGGCGGGCCGGGCCTTTCATGCGCCCTATGTCCGTGCCACCACAGGGATGGCATTGCGCGCGGTCGTCACGCGCGATCCGGCGAAGGTTCATGTCGACCTGCCAGACATGCCCGTCGTTCCAGACGTCGCGGCACTGTTGGCCGAGCCGGAGATCGATCTGATCATCGTCGCCAGCCCCGATCCGCTCCATGCCCAACATGCAATTGCGGCGCTCGAGG
Source organism: Sphingomonas sp. (assembly GCF_024508665.1). GTDB lineage: Bacteria > Pseudomonadota > Alphaproteobacteria > Sphingomonadales > Sphingomonadaceae > Sphingomonas. The sequence goes on along the minus strand of NZ_JANINP010000007.1, from coordinate 646,142 downwards.
CCGGCAAGCATGTGCTGATCGACAAGCCGTTTGCCACCAGTCTAGCCGACGCACGCCGGGTAGCAATGGCGGGCGAAACGGCGGGCAAGCAAGTGACCATATTCCAGAACCGCCGCTGGGACGCGGATTTCCTGACATTGCGACGCTTGATCGCGGAAGGTTTGCTGGGCGAAATCGTCCAGTTCGAGAGCCATTTCGACCGCTGGCGCCCAACGCCCACCGGTCTGTGGAAAGAAGCGCGAGAGGGCGGTGTCTGGCTCGACCTGGGCCCCCATCTCGTCGATCAGGCGGTGATGCTGTTCGGGCGGCCCGACGGCATCAACCTCGACCTGGCGACCCTGCGCGAGGGCGCACCCTCGCCCGACTATTTCCATGCCGTGTTGCGCTATGAGCAGCGACGCGTGATCCTGCACGCGACCAAGCTTGCTGCGCAACACGGCCTGCGCTTCGCGGTGCACGGCATCCGCGCGAGTTGGATCAAGCATGGCAGCGATCCGCAGGAAGCCGCGACACTCGCCGGGCGCGCGCCCGAGGGAGAGGATTGGGGAGTCGATCCGATCGAAGGCGCGCTTACGATCGGCGAGGATGGCGCCACAATATCCGTTCCCAACGAGCGTGGCGATTACCGGCAGTTCTGGCGGGCGCTCGCCGCCTCGATACGTGGTGACGGCCCAAACCCCGTGCCGCCGAGCGAAGCGACTACGGTGATGGAAGTGCTCGACGCCGGCCTGCGCAGCGCCGCCATGCGAGTGGAGGTTGCGCTCTAAGCGGCGCGGGCCCTGCCCTCCTCGACATAGACCGACTTCGGCCTGATCAAACGGCCGGTGAGCGCTTGCTCGCGGGCATGAGCGATCCAGCCAACCACGCGGCCCATCGCGAACACGCCGGTGAAGCTTTCCTTTGGAAAGCCGACCGCTTCAAGCAGCAATGCGGTGTAGAATTCGACATTGGTTTTGATGACACGGCTTTGCTTGCGCTGGCGCAAGGCGGCGAGCGCGACGCGTTCGACCTGCTCGGCGAATTCCAGCCGGCCGCCGACACGATCGATCGTGTGGAGTGCGGCCTTCAAGGCATCTGCGCGTGGATCGCGGACGCGATAGATGCGGTGGCCGAAGCCCATCAGCCGCTCGCCGCGATTGAGCGCCTGGTCGATCCAGGCGCGCGCGTCTCCTTCGTCCGCGATCGCATCGAGCATTTCGATCACCGGCCCGGGGGCGCCGCCATGGAGCGGGCCCTTCAGCGCACCCAGTCCCGCCAGCACCGCCGACGTCAGCCCGGCCTGGGTCGACGCGACGACGCGCGCGGCAAAGGTCGAAGCATTGAGGCCATGGTCGCTGACGGTGACCAGATAGGCGTCAAGCGCCGCACCACCTGTATCGCGGCCAAGCATCCGCACCACATCTTCGGCGTGCCCGCGCGATGGATCGGGGGCCATTGGACCCTCTCCGGTCGACTGGCGAAGCAGAGCGGGGATCAGCACGGCAGGCGCGGCGACCAGGCGTAGCGCGTCGTCGAGCGTTATCCCGTCGGGCAGCGGCGCGAGCGCGGCACGCATCGCATCATAAACGGGCAGGTCCGCCAGCAGCGGCAGCAACGGACGCGCGCGGTCGAACGCGTCGACGCGCGCTTGCCCCAGCGTCGCGGCCAAGCGCTCGGGGTCTGGCAGGTCGTCAAAGAAACCGCCGAACAACAGATGCACGGTCTGTTCGAACGTCCAATGTCCGGCGAGCGCCTCCAACGGATGCCCGCGAATGATCAACCGCCCCGCTTCGCCATCGACATCGGAGAGCACGGTTTCCGCCGCGACGACATCTTCCAGACCGTTCATCGATCGACCTCCTTGACGTGACGCGGGCCACATGGTCGTGTCGCAACCGTCAATCAATCTTGATCAAGTGAATCAATCATGCGCGAATGGCTGTCCCGCGAAGAAGCATTGGCAATGCTGAGCGTGCGACCACAGACGCTCTATGCCTATGTCAGCCGTGGATTGATCGAGCGGCGCGCCGAGGCGGCCGATCCGCGCCGCAGCGAATATCGCGGCGACGACATCCTGGCGCTGACCAAGCGGCGGGCGCGGGGACGGCGGACGGCATCGATCGCGGCATCGGCCATGGCCTGGGGCGAGCCGGTCATCCCGACGCGGATTTCGACCGTGGCGCACGGCCAGTTGATCTTTCGCGGACACCGGGCAAGCGAACTGGCCGATCACGCGACCCTGGAAGACGTCGCGGCGTTACTGTGGGAACGGCCGGTAGCAGCGTTCCCGATGGGGTCGGACGATAGCGATCCCTTCCGAGCGCTGGCGGCGCTGATAGCGGGCGCCAAGCCGATGATCGGTCGCGCGTCGAGCAAGCTCGCGCAGGAAGCGGCCGCTGCGATCGCGGCGATCGCCGGCACGTTCGGCGCGGTCGGCGACGGGCCGATCCACGAGCGCCTGGCGCGCGGCTGGTCGCTTGATGCGGCCGGCACCGACCTCGTCCGGCGCGCATTGGTTCTGCTCGCGGATCACGAACTCAATCCCTCGACCTTTGCCGCGCGGATCGCGGCGTCGACCGGATCGCCAATGGCGGCGTGCCTGATGGCAGGTTTGTCGACCTTGTCGGGGCCGAAACATGGCGGTGCCGGTACCGCGCTCGCCGCGCTGGCGGCGGAAGCCAGGGCGAATGGTGTCGAGGCGGCGGTGGCACGGTGGCTGGCGGCCGGGCACGGCCTGCCGGGGTTCGGACATCCCCTCTACCCGCACGGCGATCCGCGCGCCGCCGCTCTGCTGCCGCTGGTCACGCTCGACCCGGCGCTCGTCGAGCTGCGCGACGCCGTCGTCGATGCGACCGAGGCTCTGCCCAATATCGACTTTGCCCTGCTTGCAATATCGGTCGCCGCCGGCCTGCCCGCCGACGCGCCGTTCCAGCTCTTTGCCACCGCGCGCGGGGTCGGCTGGGCGGCACACGCCATCGAGCAATCGGCCAGCGCCGCGGTGATCCGGCCGCGAGCTTATTATCAAGGGCTGACGGTCGATGCGGCTGGAAAGGGCCAATAGCGGGACATGAAATGGGGCCCGGACGGTGTTGTCCGAGCCCCTGCGGCTTGCTCAATAGGTGCCCGAGAAGCTGCGATTGAGGATGCGGCCATCGCCGCCCTCCTCCTGATCACGGCCGGCGCTGTCACCGCCGAAGAACGCGCTCCGCTCTTCGTCACGCCAATGCGCCTTGGCCTCCTCGGCTGTCTTGCGCACGATCACCTTGTCGTCGACGCGGTCGATCCAGCGCGACGGGATCGAATGATGGCGCCCGCCGGCGTCTGCATCGCTCTTGGTCAGCAGGATGCGATCGCCGCGGACCTTGTCGACCGTGCCGATATGTTCGCCGTCCGAGCCGACCACGTCCATATGCTCGGTGACGCGCTGCAGGCTCGATCGCTGCGTCTGCCGTTCGTTGCGCCAGCTGCCGAATTCGTTCGAGAAACGCTGCTGATTCTCTCGGCGATATTCGTCATAATCGCGATCAAGTGCAGCGATCTGACCGGCGCGCCAGCTGTGATAGTCGTCGTCGCCGCGATAGCCGCCCTGACCGCCATAACGCTGATCATAGCGCTGATCCGCTTCACGCCGGCGCTCAGCCTCTTCGTCGCCGAACCAAGACCGTACTTCGTCGCCGGCACGCGCGAAGAAATTGCGGTCGTCATAGCTATAGTCGCGGGGGTCACGGTCATATCCGCGACCAAAGCTCCGCCGACCGCGATACATATCGGAACGCCCGTAATCGCGATCGTCGTCGCGGCGATCGCCGGGGTCGGTGAAGCGGTTGCGATCGGACGCGTAGCCGCCGCGATAGCGTGAGCCCGAGCCGTAATCATATTCGCGATTGGCAAAGTTCGAGCTGCGGCCCCGGCTGTAATAGCCGCGGTCATAATCGTCGCGATCATAATCCGCGCCTCGGCGCGGGCCGATCATGCCGGCGGCCTCATATTCGCGCGCGCTGGTATAGGTGCGATCCTGGCCCGAGCCATAATCGCGACCGTAATTGTCGTCGCCGGGTGCGGAATAATCGCCTTGCAGCGAATTGCCGCGAGGGTAGCGTTCATATGCCATCTGGCGGGTCCTCTCATCGGGTTTGGACGGCGGGCGCGGCAAAGGGGGGAACCGCGCCCGCCTGCGCTCCTAAACGGGGTGCAGAGGCAGCCAGTTCCGCAATTCAGCGACCGCTTGATGCAGATTAACGAGGTTGTCCGTCAGCTGGGCGCGACCTGTTTGGCCAACGCGGCAGACCGCGTGTTGCAAAGCCGGAAAATGGTCGCTAGAGGCTCGCGCTCCCAAGGGCGGAAGCGCCCTTGCGGCGTGGGCGGGGCTGTAGCTCAGATGGGAGAGCGCTGCAATCGCACTGCAGAGGTCAGGGGTTCGATTCCCCTCAGCTCCACCACGCCCGGTCAAAAGTAGGTACCGGGCGTGGTGATTGCCGCTGATTGAAATCGCTCACTTCTTTCCTCCTCCAGTAACGACCTCACAGAGGTCTGATTTAGCGCCCACGATGGCGATCTCCTCGTCGCCGACGATAATTTGCTGCACGAATGAGCGAACGATGCGCTTCTTCAGTGCGGGCTTGCTTCCCTCTAGCTTGACTCGAAGCACGTTGGCCAGTTGGGCGGCTTCTTCGAGCGTTACCGCGCGTACCTCTGTTTCGACGAGGCGTTCTTGCGCCGAAATCAGGTCGGCGACCCGCGTACGCTCCGCTTCGATTGATTGCACAGTTTTCTTGAACGTCTCGGACGGCTGCACCACCCCATTGGCGAGCGCGCTCATCATACGTGCCAGCTTGTTGCTGGACTCCGTCAACTGGGACTTCAGCCGAGCTAACGTGGTTGTGGCATTTTCGGCCCCTGATTTCCTCGCTGCCGACACTTCTCCGATGATGGTCTGCACGCGTTCGGCAGTCAGCAAGCGATCCAGAAGTGCTTCCATCACCAAGGCGTCGAGTTGGGCTTCGTTGATTCCTGCCGTAGTTCCTCCAGGACAACTGCCAGTCCGCGCCCGGGTCCCACACCGGAAGTATGCGAAGCGTCCATATTTGGCGGTCAGGCGCCTCATGGGAGAGCCGCAACCGCCGCAGATCACGAGACCGCTGAGAAGAGGATTGCCATTCACCAACCGGGGAGCGAAATTCGCCGGAGCCTGAAGCGCCAGCTTCGTTTGGACGCGCTGGAACGTCTCTTCGCTTATGATGGGCGGCACAGACTGACAGATCCACTCCTCTCTCGGCCTGATCGTGCGGGTTTGGCTGTCCCTGACATTGTAGTACGCCCGACCAACGTACACCTCGTCCTTGAGGATCTTCTCAACAAGACTCACCTGGAAGGTCCGACCGGCTGCGTTCTTGAAGCCATGATCGTTGAGATAGCGAACCGTATTCTTGATCCCCAGCGGGCCGTTGACACCGTCACCCTCAAGGTAGAGCTGGAAGATCAGCCGGATCGTCTCTGCACCTTCAGGGTCAACCTCCAGCTTCTTCTTCGCCTTATGGCCGCGCATCTCGGCGACCACTGAGCGGTAGCCCAATGGGGCAGCTGAGCCGTTCCAGAATCCCTGACGATGGTTCTCCAGCATCGTTCGACGTACGTGTTTAGCGGTTTCTGCGCTGTTCAACTCGTCGGTAAGGGCCATGATGCGGCGGGTCAGGTCACCAGCGGGTCCATCCCCAAAGTCCTGGGTGATGGAGACTAGTTCGACACCATTTTTGCGCATTTTGCGCCCGTACCACTCGAACAGCATCTCATCGCGGGCGAAGCGCGAGTAGCTATGGACGAGCAGTTTGCGAAACGGCGGCGGCTTCTGAAGCGCTTGATCGATCATCGCTTGGAATACCGGGCGCTGGTCCGTGCGGCCGCTCGCTCCCCGCTCTTCGAATTCCTGCACCAGCAGCCAGCCCTTCTCGTCGACGTACTTCTGGATGCTGTTTCGCTGGTCGAGGATCGAGAGACCTTCCTCGGCCTGCCGGCCCGTCGATACGCGAAGGTACGAGGCGACAGGAATCGCGTTCACTGCGTCTGGTCCACGAGCAGATTGTCATTCGCCGCAATCAGCGAGCCGAACACCTCCACCTCCGCCGTAGAAACGACAATGTCGGCAGGGAAACTGATCGTGAGCCGACGACGAGCGGCCGACGTGTGAGACCGAAGAAGCTGGCGCTCGCGGCGACCCACGGGCAAGTTAGGCTCCATCTGTTAACCTCCGTTTTACCGACCAGCCGGCCAATCCCGTCTGACGCGAGTACTCCGTTACAGTAATCGCTGTAACGTTACAATCGCACGCAAAGCATGCTCCTGAAGCGCTTTGCGTCATACTGATACAGTAGCACGCAACATCAGGCGTTGCGCGTGACGAGGAGTCGTGCGAAAGCCGTTGCATGGCGGCTTTTCGTATCTTTCTGGTCGGCGCCCAGAACGCTCCAACCGTTGAGGTTGATGCTAACGATATTGGCGAACTGAGTCGGCAGTTTCAGACCAACCGCTTCTTGGAAGGCTGTGTGGCGGATGAGGCTACCGGATACGAACCCGTGCGCGTTCTGATCCCGATTTCGCGCATCCAGATGATTGCGGAAGCTACTACGTTATGAAGCGGCGGGCGATCGCCGAGCAAGGCGGCTCTTGGGAGCTGGCCAGGTTCTCCGCCAGCGAACTTGCGACGATAGCGGGCATTCCGCTGCCGCTGCAAAGAGCGTGGCGTGCCAGAGGGCAGCTTCCCGGTGGTAGTGGCAAGCGGGCGTCGTTTGATTCGCTCGAGGTAGCTGAGATACAGGTGCGCTACTTGCTGTCACTGAATGGGATTGCGCCATCAGAGAGCGGAGAGATCGGCGCGGCCGCGGCCAGGCTGGTGCTGCTTTTCTCGCTCTTGAACCACGACGGCGCGTGTGAGGTCCGAGGCGATCAAGCTGCCCAATCGGATTTTCTGTCTGCGTTTGAGGCTAGCGAAGCAATCGCTTCCGAGATCGCCGGGTCTCCAGAGCAATTTGCATATCTCTGGCGGGGCGATGGTGGCGCGGCCTCCCTCGTTCGTGACATCGCGCAGATCGTGGAAGATGGTGGGTACGTCGCTCATTTCTTCCTCGACCTGATTGCCGCGGGAAGCCAGCTAGCCGAGCGCGCCGAGCGACCGCTCGTTTCGGTGTCATTGCCATCAGAAGGCAGCACCAAGTCTACTCGCCGATTGACACAGGGCCGACGAGCACGAACGGCGAAATAGCGGCGCGTCAGACTGCCCAGCAGCCGCAGCCGAACACGTTCCAGAAGCTGCGCGCGTCGCCGACCGGTATGCGGCTCCCGAGCGCCGGGGAATGGTCATGGTCGTGGGCTGTGCAACTCGAGGCGCAGCCGCAAGCGGCGGCGAGTGCCACTTTAGCCTGCAGTGCGCGACGACAGCTGCGGGTTACGACCGTGCCCGCTTTGCGCCGTCAACGCGGTCAATTAGCTTTGTTGCTGATGTTCCTGAAAGTGGCCGGGCGTTCATGCTCAGCCAGTAATCTGATCGAATAGGTGCTCACCGAGGTTGCGCTACTCTCGTCAGGTGCCGGCATTAAATCTCTGCCTCTCGTCCGCAGCCCGGTTCGTCCGCAGCCCAGGGTGCGTGGACGCAATCTGGACCTAGACCGCAGCCCCCTCCAAGCGAAAAAGGCTACGGTCCCGTCGCAAGGCGCCTATCGTTCGGCCGGTTAACTCACCTTCATCTCTGATCGGACTTCGACTGTTGCCCCCCCCAACAGATGACGGCGAAAAGTGGGAGTAGATGCCGCTCTTTCTCGCGACCCGGGGGGGGGGGCTCTCAAGCTCTCGGATCTTCAGCAGGCCAATTGACATCGGTCGAAGGGAATGCACGATCCGAGACCAATGCTGGCTATGTCGCCGATACTGTTTCTTCAGCGAAGTCGCAGCACAACAGACCACCGGACCGGGGGCCGGTTCGGATGCTCTACCATATGCACCGGACCATCCTCTTGGTACCAAATAAGAAAGGGGGCGTCGGGTGTCGGCAATCGCGTGGGTTGATTTCGACGAGGCGGAGCGTGAGCGAGCGCAGCGCCTCATGCAGTTGTTCACCGAGCAGGACACCCGCGACGAACTCGGGCTCGGTGCCATCCGCGACTCAATCTCAGATCACCTCTTCCCTGGCACGAGTACCATTCAAACGCGCCTGCGCTACATGCTCTTCATCCCATGGATTTTCTCCGGCCTTCACGGCCGACGCGACACGCGCGAAATCGTGGCGCAGGCACGGGTGGACCAGATAAGGCTCCGCGACGCTCTCGTCGCCGGAAAGCAGAACAATGGCGTCATTGGGGTGAACGCCGGGCCGAAGCTGAAGAGATTACCGGCGAGCGTGTACTGGTCAGGCCTGGGCAACTGGGGGATCCGGCGGTTCCCAGGCTCAATCGAGGCCTACATCGCCTCGCTACCCGCTTGGCGGAATGTGCCCGCGAAGGATCATCCGAATGACGATCATGGTGCCGGTGGTCGTGCGGTCTCAGCATGGCACTCGCGCCTGCCCGACCCTCCTACAGATCTGCTGAAAATCACAACCTTCGAACTTGAGGACCATGAAGCCGCATTCATCGTAGATCGGCTCGTCGACAGCAATCCCGATAGCCTTCTGGCGTTTTTGGCGGGCCGCGGCGATCGGGCAGATGCGGATGATGTCTGGACGCACCCGCACCTCGCGGACTTTCCAGGCCGCGTCCGCCGGCTTATTCTCCACGCGGAGATCTTCTCCGAGGCCATGCACGGCGCATCCCTCCTCTACAACTTGCTGCTCAGCGAGCTACGTAACAACGAACAATGGGTCGACCGCTACGAAGGACAACTCGATCGGTGGCGAGAAGCTTTCGATGCTGCCCGACTGCGCAACTGGTCGTTAGATGACTTCTGGGCCGAGATTCGCCACCCCGCCCACCAGATACTCGAGCCGACGAGAAGGTTTGTTACGCAGTGGGTGGACCTGCTTCGGACAAGACGAGGACTCGCGCGGGGCCGAGCGCAGGCCGACGGTGCGATCGTCACGCGAGAGCGGCGACTTAAGGGGCCCCAGTCACGATTTGCTAACCGGGCGGCGCGCGACCGATGGCAGGGTTCGTCCGGCGCGTACCGACTGCAATTCCGCTGGCCGCAGGCCCGTCGCCACCTGCAGGATCTCGCGCGTGGCTAGATCTACGCTCGATCCAGAGACGCGGCTGCTCTACGGAGAAAGCCTTCAGGCGCCGCTTGGCTATCGTTTCGACGGCGGCATCGCGACGACCTTCTCACTGGACTTTGCCACTGCCCTGGCAGTCCCCGTAAGTCTCGCGCTGTTCGCCGCAGAGAACCGCGACGAGATCCTTAGCCATCCGATTGCGCTGCTCGAGGGCACCGAGCGCATAGCCGGCAAGCTGGCGGTCTATGTGGACGCCGGGCAGATTCACGCCGAACACGGCCCGGGCAACCGACTCTCCTCGCTGCTGGAACGGGTGATTGTCGAGGTTGAAGCTCTAGGCGGAGGGAGTTTTCACCCGAAGCTCTGGGCGCTTCGTTTCCGGCCGCTTCAAGGCGAGGGACCGACCCTCATGCGGTTGCTAATCCTTTCGCGCAATCTGACCCGTGACAGATCCTGGGACGCTATCGTCCGCTTGGACGGTGAGCGCGGAAGGAGGCCCGTCGCAAGTAATCGACCACTGCGGAACCTCGTGGCCGCACTGCCGACGATGACCGTGGGCGAGGTCGACGAGCATCGTCGCATGCTGACGGCGGAAATCGCTGAGGATCTAAGTCACACCCGCTGGGAGCCGCCCGAAAACTGCGACGAGGTGACGTTTGCGGTGAACGGCATCGGGCGATCGAGGTGGACGCCGGAGCCGAGCAGGCGCATCGCCGTCGTATCGCCATTCTGCGATGGCGCGGCACTAGACCATCTTGCCAGCTTGGCCGGTGAACGGCCGATCCTGATCAGCCGGCCCGACCAACTTGTCTGCGTCGACGATGAAACGTTGGACCAGTTCGAGCGAGTTGCCGTGCTCGATGAGCTCGCAGAGAGTGAGGACGGCGAGGAGACCCGAGCCGGAGAGCAACGGGGTCTGCACGCGAAGATCTATATTCAGGAGCAAGGCTGGCGGACGCGACTGACGCTTGGTTCCGGCAACGCCACGGGCGCTGCGCTTCTCGCGGCCGGCCGGAAGCCAACCGTCAACGTGGAGGTGTTCGCAACTCTGCATGGCATGCGCTCGCGATTAGGCGGCATCGACGACATATTAGGAGTGAGTGGCTTTGGCCGTCTGACCCGCCCCTTCGAGCGTGGGGAGGTCGCGAAGCCAAAGTCGACCGACATCTCGGCCGAACGGGCGCTGCTCGACGCCCGGCGTGTCTTGGCGCGAGGCGGACTGCGCCTTCGTTGCGAGGCGGTGAACGAGGAAGGAGACGCTCGGTGGCGGATGTGGCTGGTCCCTCCAGAAGGGGGTCTGGAGGTCGGCCGCATCGGGCGCATCCGTGTCTGGCTGATCACCTTGGGAGAAGGGCATCATCGCGATGCGCTCGATGCCATTCGATCCGGCTGCGTCCTCGACTTGGGAGAGGTTGCACTCGTAGACGTCACGCGCTTCCTGGCAATCGAGATTACTGAGTCCGAGACTGGGCGAACGGAACTCTTCAGCACCGGTGTGCCGGTTGATGGCATGCCAGCCGAGCGCGACGGCGCCATCCTGAAGTGGGTTATCAACAGCCGCGAGACATTCTTGCGCTACCTCCGGCTGCTGTTGGCGGAACTAGGGGACCCGCTGGGCGCCGCGCTTGCTGCGAACGAGGGTGCCGCGGGCAAGGACTGGGGCGCTGGAGCGGACGACGAGCCTCTGTTGGAGGACCTAATCCGATCTCTCTGCGCGGACGACGGGCGGCTCGAAGCCGTCGAGCGACTTGTGGCGCGGCTGGAGGCGAGCGGCGCAACAGGCGAGCAGGGTGTGCCGGACGAATTCCTTTCGCTCTGGCAGGTGTTCAGGGCCGCCCTGAGTGGAGCGGCCGATGCACGGTGAACCGTTCAACGCGGCGCCGGCGCTCGCGCAGCTGAAGCGATTCCAGCGCAGGACCGTGGACTACGTGTTCGACCGCCTCCACGGGCCGGATCAGATCAGGCACTTCCTCGTCGCGGACGAGGTCGGGTTGGGCAAGACGATGGTGGCGCGCGGCCTCATCGCCAAGACGATTGAGAAGCTCTGGCCCGAGGCCAAGCGCATCGACATCCTCTACATTTGCTCCAATCAGGCAATCGCGGGGCAGAACCTCAATAAATTGAATGTGCTTGGGAAGCAGGCGCTCGCGCTGCCGACGCGTATCACCCTCGTGCCGCTGCAGCTGCGGGGTGATGACTCCCTCCGATCGAACAAAGTGAACTTCATCAGCCTCACGCCGAACACAACGTTCAACCTCCGCTCGACCACAGGCGTCATCGACGAGCGCGCGCTGCTGGTGCGCCTAATGGAGCCGTTTGCGCGCTTCACGCCGCTCCGGAACGCGCTGCAGGTAGGTGCCGGTAACGGCAACTGGGACTGGCATGTCCGGCAGATGTCGCTCGAGGGGATCGACCAGGTCATCGTGCGCCGCTTCCGGAAGGGAGTTCAAGATAGCGAACAGCTTCTCGAGTCTTTGAACGAGGTCTGTCGACTGTTCGCCCGCCGTCGACCAAGCTATCCGGACGCGGCCGTGGCAGCGCGAAACGCACTTGTCGGCGAACTCAGAAAGCTCCTTTCGCACGCCTGTGTGAGCGCCCTCAAGCCTGACCTCATCATACTCGACGAGTTTCAGCGCTTCCGCGCGCTGTTGCAGGGCGACGGCGACGCCGCCGAGCTTGCGCGCTCATTGTTCGAATACGGCGACGAGAGCACCGGCGCGCGGACGCTCCTGCTTTCCGCGACTCCCTACAAGATGTTGACGCTGTCGGACGACGCACCTGACGATGGCGACCATTACGCCGACTTCCTCCACACCATCGGCTTCCTCCATGGTCGCGGTAAGGCAGCGGAAGTTGCGGCCGAGCTGGATCTGGAGATGAGGCGGTTCCGCCGCTTTCTACAGCAACTGCCGGTCAGCACGCGCGCCGCCCGCCGGGCGCGAGGTGACATCGAGCGCAGGCTGCGGCGCGTGATGAGCCGCACGGAGCGCGTGGACAGCACGAGCGAGAGAGACTCGATGCTCACCGAGACAATCGTGGTGGCGGAGATAGCGCCGGCGGACCTCCATCATGCCGCAGCGGTGTCGAAGGTCGCGCGAGCCGCGGATGCGCCTGGTATCACCGAATATTGGAAATCTGCGCCCTACCTCCTAAACTTCATGCGCGACTACACGCTTAAGCGCCGGCTGAAAGAGCTCTCGGAGAAGCCCGACCCGGCTCTTCTCGACGCGCTCGCAGAGGCGGAGCGCCACTCGATCCACAGGGACGCGATCGAGGCTTACCATCGGATCGAGGCAGGCAACGGCCGGCTCCGCGCACTGATGTCGGACCTGTTCGACGCCAATCTGCACCAGCAGCTATGGATCCCGCCGGCCCTCCCTTATTATGGTCCCTCGCCGAGCGGCGTATCTGAGACCAAGGCGCTGGTGTTCTCCGAGTGGCAGATGGTGCCCGACGCGTTGGCGGCGCTGATCTCCTACGAGGCGGAGCGTCGGATGGGCGCCGCCGCAGCTGGATCTTATTCCGAGGCAACGCGCCGGCGCCCGCTTCAGTTCAAGCTCGAGCGTGGCCGGCCGGGGGCGCTCAGGACGCTCAATCTCCTCTATCCGTCACCCACGCTGGCCAGATTGGGCGACCCGCTCGCGATTTTCGCCGGCGCCGTTGAGCGTCCTTCGTTTGAGGACGCGCGCCGTTCCGTTAGGGAAAAACTGGCGGACGCGCTCAAGGGCCTGGCCTGCACTGCTGCGGAGGAGCCGAGCGGTTCACGTGACTGGGAGTGGTCCCTTCCCGCATCGGTCGACGCGGCCTTGAAAACGAAGGCGTACGGCTGGTTGGCGGACGGCGGCGCATTCGCCTGGACCGGCGGCGAGGCTGGATTCAGAGAGCATCTTGGGGAACTCCTGCGTGCGTCGGCCGCCGGCGCCCCGGTCCCGACCGAGGGCGCAGCGCTCGATCTGCTCACCGACATTGCGCTCGGAAGCCCGGCGGTATGCGCTGTCCGGGCGCTGCGCCGCATCGCCCCGGAGGTCGCCTGGGACGACCCCGTGCTGCTCGAAGCTGCAGCCCAGGTCGGTTGGGGCTTCCGCACGCTGTTCAATCAACATGAGGCCATTGCGCTGCTGAGGCAGGAGAGCGAGGAGCATTACTGGCGCTCCGTGCTCACCCATTGCGCGACCCACAACCTGCAGGCCGTGCTCGACGAATACGCGCACTACCTCCTGGAAGGAGAGGGGTTAGCCGCCGCGGCGCCCGCCGAGCGGATCGGCGGCGTGGCCAAGGCGATGGCGAACGCGCTCTCGATCCGCCCATCTCAGATCGAGCTCGACGACGTCGGTGTGGAAAACGGTCGCATCGTGTTTCGGAGCCCCATTAGGATGCGAGGCCGCTTCGCTATGCGCCTTGCCGAGCTCAAGGACGAGGAGGGCGGCGCGGTCCGGCTCGGAAGCGTCCGAGAGGCCTTTAACTCGCCGTTCCGCCCTTTCGTGCTCGCCACAACCTCGATTGGGCAGGAAGGGCTCGACTTTCATCCTTACTGCCACCGCGTGTACCACTGGAACCTGCCCAGCAACCCGGTGGATCTCGAACAACGCGAGGGGCGCGTGCACCGCTTCAAGGGGCATGCGGTGCGGCTGAACGTCGCCGCTGCCCACGCCGACGCTGTTCGCGAGGGCCGAAAGCCGCCGGCCGATCCGTGGGCCGCGATGTTCGAGGCAGCGCGGCGCGCGACCCGGAGTCGGGACGAACTCGTTCCCTATTGGATCTACGAGGGCCCGACTAAGGTCGAGCGGCGGGTGCCGATGCTTCCGTTCAGTCGCGAGGTGACACGGCTCGCCTGGCTAAAGCGGAGCCTGACCGTCTACCGCCTCGCGTTCGGGCAGCCGCGGCAGGACGACCTCCTCGCTCACTTGGTGCGCCTGTTGGGCGAGGGAGCCGACGCGACCGCCTTCGAGGGACTACAGATCCGCCTGCGCCCTTAAAAGCGGTACGAAGCGCAATGCGTGGACCCCATGGGCTGTGGCTATGACGCAGCCCGAGACCTGACCCGGGGACTCAGCGAGATCACCTCTGCTCGAACAATGCGGCGCCTTCCACCGCAATCGATGGCACGACCAACGCCCGATCCAGATAGAGATTGCGCTGCTCGCAGCTCGTCTCGGCGACCAGGAGGCAGCTATGGCACGCCGCACCCGCCAAGGCGCGCTCATCAGTCTGGCTGGGCGGGCGGTGCTCGGCGCAAATTGGATCACTTGAGCAGAGGGCGAGCTTATCCAGTGCCGCGTTGATGATCGAACTCAGGCGCGGCAATACGGCGAGCAACCCACCGAGCGTTCCTTGGCTGCCAGCCGTCGCAGTGTAGATCAGGAGACCAAAACGACCGCCACCAGCCTCATCGTAGAGCGGATAGATGCGTTCTTTCAGCGCAGTTGAGGGATAGCCGCATTCCAACGCGATTTCATTCATGAGCGCGTGGCTGAAGGCATGCATCATGTAATAGGGGCCGTTGGGAAAGCGCAGGCGGTCCGCTTGCGGCTGGTGCGCCCGCCATCCCTGATATCCCGCGGACAGATCTGCGACCCGGTGCTTGACCTCGTCACGAGCGAGCCAATCGGTAAGTGCCGCCTCGTCAAACCGCAGGAAGATCCCTTCGCCCAGCTGTTCGATTGCAGGCAGCCATTCGAGCTCACTCGCCAATGCCGCGCCTTCGACAGCCAGATACAGCTCCTCAAGGTCGCCATCGATCGACGTGGGCGCTGCCTCGAAGCGGGTGAAGCCGTAGAGACATGCCACCTCCCGCAGCCGGTGGACGGCCACGACAGAGGCAATCGGCGCCAGCCGCGGATCTTCGCCGCCCCACGCTCCGCGGGGCAGTGTCTCTGCGAACAGCTTTGAATCGGGAGTGTTGGCACCAATGACGGGGAGGTCTGAAGCCAGCAGCTCGAATTCGGCGACCTTAGGCGCCTTCTCGAGATTCTGCCGCTGCACGGCCTGGAGCTGCTGGACGCGGGCGAAGACATCGTCGTCGCTGTACCCTTCGAGGGCAGCACGAACAGCGTCGTTGAAGGATCGTGCCATCCCGATGCCGGCTGGATCGGCGGCTCGCGCCAGAATGGAGAGGTGGGCCTCAACAAGGCGCGTCAGCTCGTCCTCCGCCGACGGAAGGGAGATCACTGTCAGAACCTGCGGGAAGTAGGCGTTGGTGGCCGTTCGAGTTAGGAAGCGAAGATCTTCAGTGCACCCTTCCGGTTCTCGCCCGTCGAGCCAAGGCCGGGCGCCGCGGCACTTCCCAAAGCGCCCTGGCGCCTGGGCGTCGTGCAACGACAAGGCAGATCCGCATCCGCAAACGATGCGCGTAGATCGAGGATCGCCGGACGTGCCGCGCTCCTCCAGCCAAAGCGCCTCTGTGCACTTCTTACCCGCACCGTGGACGGCGAAGCTCCAGTCGACGTCCTGAATGTGGCCCTTTTTGCATCCGGCCACGAATCGAATGGGAGTGACCGGCGTCCTCTTGCCGTCGTCACCGGTGAAGTCGGCGCGCCCGCCCTTGGGGTTTAGGTCACGCCAACGGACAAGCCGCCGTCGCCGTGCTCCGCCGCCGACATCCGCTGCATCCCTCGTGACGAACCA
This sequence comes from Sphingomonas sp., assembly GCF_024508665.1. Classification (GTDB taxonomy): domain Bacteria; phylum Pseudomonadota; class Alphaproteobacteria; order Sphingomonadales; family Sphingomonadaceae; genus Sphingomonas. The sequence goes on along the minus strand of NZ_JANINP010000007.1, from coordinate 630,346 downwards.
GGCGGGGAAGATCTTTGCCTCGATACCAGGGGGCTCGCCAAAGGTTTGGCGCCCCCAATCGACCGGGGGCGATCGCAGAGACAGGTGGGCACCCTCTTTGAGACGACCATTCTCGCTCAAGACCTTTTCGAGAATGCTGAGCGCTCGTGGTTCCTGGATGGCCTGCCAACTCCCCCTCTCGCGCATGTGCCACAGGTCTAAGCCGCCGATGATGACGGATCGCGTCGGCAGGTCGACCATCGCGCCGGGACCAAAGGTCGTGATGAGCTGCGATTGGCGCAGGTGGACGCGCTTCGATGATGACTTCACAGGTCGGGGGCTCCGCTGATCGGGTTGCCATACGGATCGCGTGGCTTCACGAGCACGCCCGGCTCCACGTCGCGCATGCTCCAGCCCGCCTGGAACCGGTCGTGTGGCGAAAGAAGGTTGCCGATTGCGGGGTCGAGCGGAGCGTGCAGTAGCTTCTGAGCGCCGATGTCGTAGGTGAAGCTGCCGCCCGCCGCGGTCTGCTCCGCCGCGACTTCGATCCAGTCATCCAGCAGGCCTTCGATCAGAGACCGCAGGGCAGCCGTCCCGCCGACTATATCGCCCGGGGCTCTGGCAACGAGATGGTCCACGACAGCTTGCCTGGTGTCCGGGTGGCCATCTAGCGCCGCGACTGCGCCCGAAGGGGTGAGGCCTGGGTCCAGGTGCCGCGCGATCGCGACGACCACTGCAGCAAGCGCTCGGTCGAGCGCTCGCGCCGACCACGGCGTCACGCTGGTTGCCTCAACCGCGCGATAGAAGGTCGTGTGGAAATGGCAGAATTGCTCATAATGCATCCGGTCGCGAGGCTTGTGCACGTTGAGCACCGCGACGACCAAACCCGGTCGCTCATGGTCGCGTCCGACCCGGCTGGTGGCCTGGATGTACTCGGCTGCTGTCTTCGGCTGACCTTGAACCAGCATCAGGCCGAGGCGGGTAATGTCCAGCCCGACCGAGATCATGTTGGTCGCCAGGGCTACATCGACCGGCTCGCCCCCTTCATCTGAGAAGAGTGTCTCGAGTCGACGCTTGGCCGCCGCAACCTGATCGGTGGAGACGCGCGAAGTGAGCTCGATCGGCTCGCCCACCTCGCGATCTCCAAATGGCGCATCGGCTGGCTCGCTCCGGCGTCTCTCCGAGCCGTACGTCGCTACACGCGCCGCAACCTCGTCTTCAACGATTCGGCGGGCACCACCCAGCTCCCGCAGGGCGTTGAAGTAGCAGAGAGCGGTCAAATAGGGATCTGCCTTGCCGCCTTCGTCGGCGAGACCCTGCGCACCGGAGAGCACCGTCACGAGTGCCTGAAGAAAGACCAGCTTCGGTCCGCGGCCTGCGGCCGCGAGGCCCACATACCAGCGTGCAGGACTCTCGTTCTCGGGCACTGTCACGGCAAAAAAGCTATCCCGGCGGTCTATTCCGGGCGCCGGGAAGATCCGGGTCTCGCTACGATCGAACAGGGCACGAATCTGGGCATCTGCCCGGCGGACGGTGGCCGTGGACGCGACAATTTTCGGCCGCACGCGGACGCCGCTCTCGTGGCGGGTGGCAAGTCGGTCGATGGCGGCCTCGTATAGCCCCGCGACCGTTCCCAGAGGCCCGGAGATCAGGTGAAGTTCGTCCTGGATGATGAGATCGGGCGGATCCAACCTGTGACCATTGTCGAGAGGCCGGCCGACGCGCGGGCGGCTCGCGCCGTAGAACCCCGCTTCATCAACGCGATCGACATGACCGAAGAACGCGCCTGCGTCGCCACGCCACGGGAGTGAGGCGAACTTATCTATAGTCGCGATCATGAAAGCAGGCAGGCGCCGATAGATCGCTTCGTCGACCGTCACGACGGGCAGCGGCCGATCCCCGGTAAAGGCGCAATCAATGTTCGCGCAGCGGAGTTCAAGGTTCGTCGGCGCGGCCATGTTGGGAACGCACCTGAAGCTTTGCGGCTCGAATGCGTGACCGCACCAAGGGCAATTTTTGATCGGCGCGGGCGCTCGGCTGTCGCGGCCGCTCTGATACTGGCGGACGCGTGTGACGGCCGTGCCCTCACCAGTATTGCCGGTACCACCAAGCCGGTTCGGCGAGGCGTCCGAGCCCACCCATAATCCGATCTCGATCGGCCAGTCTCCAAGCAGGCGACGTCCATTTTCGGCTATGTAGCGATCGCTGGTCCGCAGCAGTTCTAGCGCGCAGATGAGGCCAGCCGCACGGCCGAGCTGGTCCAGCGTCAGAAGGCGCAGCGTGTAGCGCATGATGACCGAAACGCCCGCGCCGAGAACGCCCGGCCCGCAGAGGCGCCGGTGAGCGATGGTGAAGGCGGCTAGCCCAAGATAGGCTTCGGTCTTGCCGCCGCCGGTGGGGAAAAAGAGCAGGTCAACGATGTCGCGGTCGCGGTGGCGCCGGTCGGCTTGGCCTTCGAGGTTGAGGAGGATGAACGCGAGCTGGAATGGTCGCCACTCCGGCTTCTGTTCCTCTGGGCGACGTGCGCGGGCGGCATCTGCGATCGCCCGATTTGCGATCTCGAACGCACGTCGAGCCTTGTCGTCGCGGGCCAGCAGGTCGATCCCGGCGGCGATACGCGCGCGGGCCTCCGCTTGCCCCGCAATCAGGGTCGCGGCGGTAGCGCGACGCTGCGGCGCGTGGGCGATGTCATCTGCCTTGGCCGCCTGCTCCTGTCGCCCGCTCCACTCGGCATAAGCGTTGATGAGAGGCTGCAGGCGCGCTGCCAAAGCGGCTCCGCTGTCAGCGGCGAGATTGGCTAGGGCATCGATGCCAAGCTCAACCTCTCCAACCTCATTGGAGGCAACGGTCCGCTCGACGCTGGCGCGAGGCATTGCGGTTGTGTGGACTGTTTGGACGAGACCTTTTGCGTCCATTTTATGCCCGGTCGCGCAGCCGAGGCCCACCGCATAGGCTGCGGCATCCCGGTAGTGCAGATCGGCCAATTGATCGTCCCAATCAGAGCGGTCTATTCGTGAGAGGTCGTGCTGCGGCAGGAACCCGGACGGACAATGCAGGTCGAGGCGAACCTGGTAGGCGTAGGCAAGGTCCTGGAAGCGACGGCCCACGCGTGTGTCTCGCTTGTTCACCAAGAATACGGTGACAACCCGCACTCTCTGCGTGCTGCCATCTGGTAGCGACATCGTGAACGGCCGCGCGCGGATTCCGATCTCGAGCGCACCGACGGGGCGCGCAGTCGCGCCGCTATTGGGCACGAGCACGGTCCGGAGCCCTTCGCGTTCGCCGGGAATCGCGAGGCTGACCCGTTCGCCGCGCGGCACGCGGCGCCACTCGACGGGCTGCTTCGGATCGCTGTCGCCTTCCAGCACTTCGCGGGGCAGCGGCGGTTCAGGAACATAGTCGCCCCAACGGACCTCAGCTTCGATTTCCGTCACACCGGGGTCAAGCATGGTCGTGATGCCTATCGACGAAGGCAGGAAGCGCCGCTTCGCGACCGGCGGTTCGGGTTCCTCGTCGTCGCCCGCGGCGCCGCCGGCTCCATGTCCGGCAGGTTCGAGTTGCGTGAGTTCCTCCTCTTCCTGTTCGTCCTCCTGAGTGTGAGCGATCTCGTCGCCTGCAGGTGCGATGAAGCCTGTGAGATACCAGCGCGACGGGCTCTCGCCCGTCGGAAGCTTTTCCCTGGCGAGGTCTTCGTCGTGCGGAAAATCGCTCGGACCAACCAGATTGCGGCGGAGGCGGTGGACGAGTTCGTCTCGCACTTCGATGGAGTTCACTTCAAGATCTCCTCGACGATCAGCTCGCCCACCACCCGCCGCAGCCACTTGTTCGTATGGTTGTCCGGCAGCCCCTTGGTCGAAAGGCCTGCGTTCTGGAGGAGCTCCTCGAGTGACACCAGCTTCTCGGCTAGTCCAAGGCGCACTGCGGCACGCATGCTCGCCTTGTCAGGCCCGCAAAGGATCCAGCCAGGCTTCCGCCCGAGCGCATTGGCCCACAGATCACGCTCGCCTGGGTCGAGTGCGATACCTTGGGTGCGAACAGCGAGGTTGTTCCGCTCCTGCGGAGTAACGTCATGCACTTGGACCAGCTTCAGGCTTGCCATCAGCGTCGCTGGATCGCTGAGTTCTCGAAAGTAGGTGCCGGCTTCCCTTTCCACCTCTCGAACGGTTTCGAGCTGACCTCGGTAGGCTCCGATCAGGGCATTCCAAACGCCCAGATCGACAGCATCGCCGATCGCATTGTTGTCGAGGAGTATAGGCCCGCGGTGCTTGGCCACGGGTCATAGGCCTTCAGGCACCGGGAGCCCGTGAGCTTCGAATAGCTCCGCAAGGTCGCGGCCATGGGGGCTAAGCTCGAGCAGCCGAGCAGCCCGGCGACGTGAAACGAAGCCGTGGTCGATGCCGCGTCCCAGAACCTCCATGAAACGATGCGAATAAAGCGGCGGCTGAGTGTTTACCGCTACCGCTGACCGACCATTGTGCCGGAGCATCTCGTCAGGGATTGCGGTCGCGCGCTGCCGCGACAGGAGCTTTGCGGTTACCAGCCGCCATTTGAGCGCCTGCGCCGTGACTTGGAGAGTATCGGCGCGCTCGTTGATCATCGCAGCGAGCGCAGGGACGCTACCTGCCTTCCGCCAGTCACCTTCAATCACTGAACGAGGCATCAGCAGAGCGCCTGCGAATGCATTTGCCAGCTTCTCCACGTGTCCCTTGGCGTCGATAGCCTCGATTGGATCTGGCGGCATCGCGTCCCAAGTGAGCAGGTGAAACAGCTCGTGCGCCAAGTCGAAATAGCGCCGCCCGGGCACCTCCAGGCGGTTAACGAGCACGGCATCAAGCTCCGTGAGGCGACAGGCAGCTCCGGAAATTCCGGCAGGCGCATCGACCATCAGCACAAGAATGTCGAAAGCCTGTTCCATCACCTCGCCGAGGCGCAGCGCAGGAACATCCCCCAAGTCGAACTCGGTCGCGAGGCGTTCGCCTTCGGCGGCGGCTTGGTCGAAGCTGGAGCTCCGGTCGAGCCGCAAGCTTCGGCGAAAGCTAGATGGCTTGTTGGTCTGCTCAGCCAAATGGCGATACGCCGCGAGCCAAGCGCCTGCCTTGGTCTGGTAGGCTGATAGCGTGGCGGTCCCGCACTGTGATTGTCGCCACGAGAAAGCGCCTTCACCCTCGAGACGGAAGGGGTCGGTGAAATAGTCGAGGTCGGCGCCGAGGCCGTCGATCAGGCGCGTGAGCTCCTCGCCGGAGACACGCCGTTCGCCCGTCTCGATTTGGGAGACAATCTGGCGGCTGCCGACCCCCAGGATGGCGGCGACTTTCTCCTGGTCGAATCCGTGAGTCTCGCGGAGCGCCTTGAGGCGCGGTCCGATAAGGTTTGTGGTCATGGGGGGCTGCTCCTGCCCTTCTAAGTAAGCTTGCAAATCCTAAGATGCAAGGTTCTTGTTCGCTGTTGCGGCCACGCTGACCCGCTGCAGATAGGCATCCAAGCGCCCATTGGCCTGCCGCGCGCTGAGGACCGTCCTCCCTTCTTCTATCTGGTTGAACGCTATGGCTGGTATCAGAATGCTGGTGCTCCCGCGAAGCCAGGCAGCAGCAGGCAGATTGGTGGCCGGCCGCCGGTCGAGCTTCACCAGGAAGATAAAGCTGCCGACAGCGAAGCGGACGAAGTTCAGGCCCTCGTAACGTTCGGGTGAGGGTGCCCGGTTGAAATACGATTTGTCATCGCCGCTGTGCAGCTTCATCAGGAACGCGTCGACCGCACCACCGCTATCAGCGCGATCATAGAGCAGCGACTGCAAGATCGCTGCGTAGGGCCCAATGTCGATGCGGCCGTAATGCGGCTTGGTCAGCGCAAATTTCCAAACAGTTCCAGCCGCGAAGCGGAGCAGGCGGTCGCCCTCTATACCGTCGACCATGAATGTCCTGTCGACGACATGCTGGGTCGAACGGCGGATCGCCGCCAGTGTCTCGACCGCATATTTCTCGTCCTTGCCAAGAATATTGTCGCAGGCGGTGCAGAGAATGGCGTCGTCGTAGCGGCCGTTCTGGCTCGGCTGGAAAGATGACGCATTGCGGTTGGTGAGCGCATAGCCCTTGTCATCGCCCCGCACCTCTCTGACGAACGCTTGCGGGATCAGGTGAGCCCTGATCGTGTCATTGGCACCGCAATTCAAGCATGGCATCAGCCCTGCCGCTCCTCGGCGGCGCGCTCCTCGTTGAGCTTGAGGAGACGGGCGAGGAGCTCGTCGCGGAAGGGGGCGGGCCAGAACAGGCGGCCCTGATAGCTGTGGTCGTCCTCGGTTTCCTCGGTCAGGAATTCCGGAGCGGCGCGGTCGGCGAGGTCGTCCCAGCCGTAGGCGCGCAGCACCGCGTCATCCATTGCTGCGTGGAGGCGACGCAAGTCGGTGATATCCTCGGCGCTGTCCTGAGGGTCGTGGAACCGGTTGTAAGTCGGTGTCATGCCCTGATTGCGTGCGACCATTAGAGCGGCGCGATGGCTGAGATAGGCCTGCCCCGCCGAGCTCATCGCAACTGAATCATCGAAGCCATCCGGGAGGGGGAAGGTTTCGAAGCAGTCGGACGCTGCATAACGAAGCCGATCCTCGAGCGTAGAAGTAAAGCTCCTTGCCCAGATTTCGTGCACCCTCGACTGGAGGGTGCAGAACTGCGCCATTCCTCCAGTCGAGAAGACGAAAAGGGAGTGGGCGAAGACCTGATTTGAGGGTACTTGAGCAAACATCATGTGAGGCGTGGCTCCGCAATTTATCACCAAGACATCGGGGAGGTCTTCAATCGCGCGATACATCTCCTCCCGAGGACGTAGATATCGCCACCACAAGCGCTTCCCGCCCTCATCCGATTGCTTAAGTCTTTCCGGTTTCACCAGGCGCTCGACGATCGCAAGCAGGTCGGGCCAATCCGCGGCCACTTCGCGAGGATAGTCATGAGCAACTATTCCCTGCCGAAGCGCCTCTCGGCGCTGATCGTCGGTCAGCGCGAGCCAGCCGGGCCCGTCGCATTTCCGGCACAAGGGCAAGTCGAGGAAATTGATCGCATAACGGTGATGGGCATGGGTCGGGGAGTTGTTCACCTCCTCGCCACCCAGGAACGGCTCGATCAACTCGGCGTTGCGCGGTTCAACGGCGGTTAACCGCTCGATTTCCGCGAGGCGTGTGGCCTTGCCCTTGGCCGCATTCACGTCGTCGAAGGTGAATCCCATCCCGAGCAGGATGGAGCCCTGGAAAGATTTGCCGGAGTTCGAGCGCAGCGTCGCCGGTGAGCTGTCAAGGTCTCCGTCGACCAGGTAGGCTGAGATCCGCTGCGCCGGGCGCCCGTCGAGAATCGCGGTGCCGAGGTCGCCCTTGCTCACGAACACGAAGCTCACAGTGACGGCGGCATCGCCAGTGTCCCATTTGTGACGCGAGACGGCGCGGTAGATGCTGCCCCCCGATTCTATGATCCGACGGAGGCCGCTCTCGAGTATCGCCTTGGCGGATCGTGTTTGTCGCGATCAGGCCGAAGACGCCGCCTTCGCGCAGCAGAGCATAGGAGCGACGGTAGAAATGGGCCGATAGGTCGGCGTTGCCGTGAGCGTCCGAGTGGAGTGTCTGTAGCCAATCGAGATAGCCATACCGGTTGCCGGCGATAATCGTGTTCTTGCCAGCGAAAGGCGGGTTGCCGATGATCGCGTCGAAGCCGGGGTTGTCGCGAGCGAACACTTCAGGGAACTCGATCTCCCAGTGGAACGGCCGCACCCGATGCTCGCCACCTTCCAGGCTGATCGCCCGCTGGCGCAGCCATTCCCAACCACCTCCGCCTGCGCGGTCGCCGACCTCGGCGAGCGCGTTCCGGCGGGGACGCGGCTTGTCGTGCGCGAAGAACGTGGCGATCACCGCGTCGCCGATTAGCCGGATATTGGCGAGGCCACGCTCGACGCGGTCGTGCTGCGCTTCCTGCATCGCCAGAGCCACCTCGTCGGGCGCGTTACGGATCGCGTCGCGATGTGCGAGCGCCTCGCTCACGTCCTGGCGGACACGCGCGCGCCAGAGGCCAGGAACGGCATTTTCTTCCCAGCTCGCGCTCTCGATCTGGGTGCGACTAAGACCGACGAGACTGTCGCCTACTTTTAGCGCATGGTCGAGGAAGCTGAACTCATGGTCCCGCGCAAGCGTCGCAAGCCATAGCGACAGCTTGGCAAGATCAAGCGCCATCGGATTGCGGTCGACGCCGTAAAGGCAACGTTGCGCCACCAAGCGGCGGGCGTGGAGCTCGTCATCTTCGTCGCCCGGGATCGGCGGCTTGAGATCAGGATGCGCTTCCCATGCCTGGACCAGCCGGATGCCGAGCTGTCGGCACGCCTCGACGAGAAATGCGCCGGAGCCGACCGCCGGATCGCAGACCTTCAGGTCGAGCACCTGTGCCGGCGTCGCATCAGCGCCGATTCTCTCGAACGCCGGCTCTAGAGCATGCGTCACGATCGGGGCGGTCAGCGAACGCGGCGTGTAGTGGCTGCCGGTGCGGCGCCGCTCGTCGGTCGGCTGAAGGATCGGCGTGCCGTGAGCAACTGGCTCCTGCCTTGTGCTCCCGCGAGGATCAGCTATCGGCGCGAGCGCCGCTGCCATTGCGGCCACGTCCCCGGCGTCGCGCACCCCGCGCGAGACGGCGGCCGGGAATTGGCCGCGCCCTGTTGCCTCCTTCAGCCGCTTCGGGCGATCGGCCGGCTTGTCGGCGACCAAAGCGGCAAGATCGACGAAGACGGGCACTTTGTTGTTCTTGCCCGCCTTGACCGCCAGCATCGGGGCAGAGGCCGTGTCGACGATGAAGCCCATCACCGTCTCGTAGACCGACCCGATCTGCTCGACGTCTAGGGTGCGGTAGGACAACCGCTCGCGGGTGCCACGCCGCTCAAGGGTCATGAGGGCGGTGAGCACGCGCAGGATGCAGCCGTCCGACACCGGCAGCACGCGCTCAGCATCGCTCGGCTCGCGCTTCCCGAGCAGAAACGGAAAGCGATCCTCGTCGAACAGCCGGCCGCCACGGCGCTGCATGAAGCCGTCATGGCCCCGACTGACCAGCCGGAACAAGGCAATCAGACGTCCCCAGCCGCCGCGCCTCTCGTCCATCGTATCCGGATAGAGCGCATCGTCGTCGCCGAGCTTCACAAACAGCCCGCCGACCGAATAGCCGCGCTCGTAGAGCTCGGCCCCGCCATGGGCGGTAATGGACGGCATCAGCGAGCGGTCCTCGGCGTAGAGGATAAAGATGAGGCGCATCAGCACCGTCAGCAGCCCCTCGTAGAGTTGATGCGGATCGCGCCCGGCTAGCTCGCGGACGAGCGCGGGGTCGGCGGCGTCGAAGCCGCGCAGCAACTCGTGCAGCGCGGCGAGCACCTGCCCGGAGAGCTCCTTCGAAACGTCGGCCTGGCTCGCCCGGCTCTCGGCGAGGATGTTCGGCAGACGCAGCTGCGGTGGGTTCGTCCACAACGTCGAGCGATCGAGCAGCATCTTGAGTCCGCCCAGCATTTCACGCCCGGCGACGGTGGCGAGGCTCGGCAGCGGCCAAGCGATCCAGCCGGATGTCTCGCCCTTGGGCGCCACGACGAGGCGAAGCTCGGGCTCGGCCACGTCCTCATCGCGCCGTCCGGTCGCCCGCGAGCCGATCAGAACGCCGGCGCTGAAGCCGGTCTCGCGCAGCAGTCGCTCGAACCGTTGGTGCGGAGTCGCCTCCCATCCATCCAGCGCGCCCCGTCGGTCGAGCACGACATCGGGCGCCTCAACCCGGACCAGCAGTTGCCAATTCTCGCCGTCGGAAACGCGCACAGCATAGGTCGGGCTGAGAACGGTCTCGCCATCCCGCAGCGAGATCGTGAGCTCCTCGGGGAGGGGAGGCCCCCCGGCCGTGCCGGCAACGCGACTTTCGGGCCAGCCGAGAACCTCTGACAGGAACGCCCAAGCATCTGGCAACGACCGTTCGTCTTCGCCGAGCAGCGCCTTGACGGCGTCGTTGTCAGTCTGGTGCTGCGGCAGCGGGGCGAGACCCAGCTCGTCGAGCTTGGCCGGCGCGACCACCAGTCCGGTGGGCTGCACATGCCCAAGCCAATCGTGCGGGCCGCCGCTCAATTTGCCACCTCCGGCCAGAGATAGACGATGCCGACCGGCTCGACCCGGCGCGCCTTGATATCAAAGGAGCGCCGCAGCCGCTCGGGCTCGCGCACCAGCTCATCATCGAGGCGCGTCACGGCCCTTTCCCAAGAGCGTCGATCAGCCGCTCTCTGTCGTGCCTCGGTCTCGTCGAGGAGCAGGGTGAGCTGACGATCATCCTTGCCCTGCTCGCGGCGGATGCGATCTATCTGCTCCTGCAGTAGCTTCTCCAGATCTCTTGCCTCGGCTTCCCCGCGTTTGCGGAGCTCAGCTTCGGCGCGGGCCGCACGCGCGGCAGCGCGATCTTCCAGCACCGGGCGCAGGTCAGCGACATCGGCGGCCGCGCCGCCCGTCAGACGCTCCACCGTCGCATCATCGGCATTGGCGGCGTCGGACAGGTTGGCAAAGAGCTGGTCAAGCACCCGAGCGTCGGCCTCGCCGCTTTCGGCAAGCGGGCGCAGCGGCCCCGGCGCGCGCGCGCGATCGCGCCATTCGGCCGTCACCGTCACCAGCTCCTCATGCAGACGCTGCGCGCCCTCGCCATAGAGAGCCAACCGGCCGATCAGGATCACACGTGGCGGACCCGCTTCACGAGTCTTCAGGATGCAGGCGCGGGCCAGCCCCTGCTGAAAGCCGGCTGACAAGAAGCGCGAGAGAAGCCTCCGCACCAGCCGATGCTCGAGATGCACCTGAACCACATCGCCGGCATCCCTGCCGTCAGGTAGGACTGCCGGCGCAAAGCTGATCCGCCGCACAGGCGCGTCGGGGGCGGCGCGCCATTGGGCAGGCCGCTCACCCCGCCGCATGGGACGGGCGCGCAGCTCGTCGAATACCGGCCGCCAGCTTGGATCGCGGGCGAATGCATCGGCCTCCGGATCCAGGGCAAGCACCGGCACAACACCGACTGCTCCTTCGTCCGACCAGCCGGCGCCGCCGCGCCTCAATGCGAGGCCGATTACCTCCATCAGTTCATTAGGCGCGACGCCCACCCGTGCCCGTGCCCGCTCCAGCGCTCGCGAAAGCTCCTCACCCTCGCGTCTGAGGCGAGCCAGCCGCCGGTCCTCAGCGTCATCGAGGTCTCGCACAGCCGCGCGCACCCGCTCGTCGGCCTCTTCGTCGCGGATGCGCTCCGCCATTGCGGCGACGTCGGCTCGTGTAATGCCCTGTCGCTCCAGCCGATCGGCGATGCGCTTCTCCAGCACTTGGCCAGCCGATCCGAGCTGACGGTGGATCAGTTCGGTCTTCCGGACCAGCGCATCGAGCACGACGTCCTCAGGGCGCTGCTCGTAGAGGAAGTAGCGACAGGTGACGGTGCGGCTCGGTTGCAGCTTGCGGTCGATGCGGCCGTTACGCTGCTCAAGGCGGCCCGGGTTCCACGGAAGGTCGATATGAACCAGGTCGTGACATTGGGCCTGAAGGTTGATGCCCTCACGCGCGGCGTCAGTGCAAACCAGGATGCGCAGCGGCGACTTAGGATCGTTGAAGGCACGTTTAATTGCCTCGCGCCGTTCCGCCGAGGTGGCGCCGGTGAAGCTGTCGATACGAGCATCGCCATCCTGATCGTCGTCGAGCACGTCGGCGAGAAGGCTGCTCAGCTGTCGTTCGACGTAGCGGCGCGTGTCCTCATATTCCGTGAACAGCAGCAGCCGCCTGCTTCCCCAGCGCTCCCCTTCCAGAAGATGGGCGCGTATCCATTGCTCCAGCCACTGGATGCGCGCATCGGGCTTTCCGCGCGTCGCCTCGGCAATGGCGAGCATGGCAGAGGCATGGTAACGCTCCGCCTCGAGCTGGGCGCGATCGACCTCTTCCGTGGCTAAGGTTGCCGCCGCTTCGGCGGCGAGGTCTTCCTCCTCGTCAAGCAGCCGCAGCTCCTCGGCCTCGTCGGCCGCATTGACCGGCACAGTCTCCCGTTCCGACACAGCGACCGGCCGGGCAGCCGGGGCCGCGCCCGCGAGTAAGCGATCGAGTCCGGTCAGATGTTTGGCAAGCGTCCGCGCGAAGGCTGGGACCGACGACAACAGCCGCTGCTGCAGCCCGACGAAGGCGAGCCGCGCCTGCGCCGCCTTGCCGCGGGCGAGGCCGCCAATCCTTCGCTCCCTCAGTATGCCATATTCTGCAAGCATTGTCGCAAGCTGCAGCTCGGGCGCGTCCGCCGGTAGATTGGCCAACCTGATCGGCTCGACCACGCGCTCCGGAAATGCCTCGCCGAGCCTGCGCAGATCGCCCTTGAGCCGGCGGACCATGACCGGCTCGAGGTCAGCCGGCCGAATGTCCATGCCGCGTGTAAAGCGCTGCGGGTCCAGCAGTTCGAGCAGCGTCGCAAAGCTATTCGGATGGCCGTTGTGGGGTGTCGCACTCAGGAAGATTCTGTGTTCGAAGCGGCTAGCCAAGTCGCGCAGATCCTTAGTGAACTGGCTCTCGATCGCGTAACGGCCGCCGCTCGCTGGCGCGGCGTGATGCGCTTCGTCCAGGATCAGGAGCGAGCGGGCGCGGAAATCTTCCAGCAGGTCCCGCAAACCGCCGACGTAAGTCTCGTCGCTGACGAGGCTTTGTGAGAGGATGAAGCGCGAACCCGTCGCCCAGGGGTTCACGCTGAAGCCGCGCCGCCGCCTGAGCTCCTCGAGGTATGCGCGATCGACGATATCGAAGGAGAGGCCAAACTTGGCCGCTAGCTCATCTTTCCATTGCAGGGTCATCGCTGCCGGCGCGATCACCACCGCAAGGTCAACCCGCCGTCGCAGCAACAGCTCGCGCAGAATGAGACCGGCCTCGACAGTCTTCCCCAGCCCAACGTCGTCCGCGATCAGCATGTTGACGCGCGGGAGACGAAGCGCTTTTCGAAGCGGCAGGAGCTGGTAAGGATCCAGCCGAATTCCCGCGCGGAACGGCGCCTGGAACAGATCCCGATCTGCGGCCGTGGCAGTGCGCCAGCCGATGGTCCTTAGATAAGCTGCGAATGCTCGTGCATCGTCGCCGCCGCGGGCGCCGAGCTGCGACCATGCCTCCTCGTCTAGGAGAGTCCCGCCCACCTCGGTCGGCGGTAGGACTTCGACTTCCTCGCCCTGAGCGTCATCATCGACACACGAGAGGCTGCAGGCTGCCAAAGGCGCGTGCGGGTGGGGACTCTTCTCGACCAGCCAGGTCCGTCCTCGAAGGGAAACAAACTGCCCTTCAGTAATATGTTCCGTCCGCATCAGCCCCCTGCATCCAGCCAAGCAGCTGGTATCCTTCTCAGGTTTGCCGCCGCCCTATCGAGTGTCGAACCGGTCAGCACGACGGCTCACTAAATTCTTATGACCGTAGCCGCTGCTACAGGGGTGGCGCAATGTCGGAGCGCCAGCCAAGATCGAGTGCTGAGAGACTATTGTCGGAGCGACAAGGGTCGCACATGATGTCCAACAGGGCGCCGCTCTACATCACATCCAGCTCGCGCTAATTGACGTGCTCCCCTGAACTCCGCCAGTCTGAGCTAGGGTCCTTCGCCAAGCAGGACGATGGCGAAGAGCAGCAGGTCTTCCAAGGTGCAGATCACTGGGATCCTGCGAGGGCAGGAGGCGGGGTCGAAAACGGCGGACGTGCGCCATCCTTGGTGTGGATCGATCGTCGATGCGTTTTGCATATCGGCGTAGTGATGATGGCGACCAGCGGTCGCGTCTTCGCGAGATCGGGCCTGAGCGCCGTCAGTTCGGATATCGGCAGCTGGGGATCATGCTGGCCTGCGAGAGCATTGTGATGAAGCAAAAGAAGCTGCTGCGGTTATATCGCGAGGCGAACCTGCGTGCTTGGCGGCCGTGCTTGCCGAGATGAATGAGCATCCGCTTCTAATTGTGGCGAGGCAGGTCCGAACGGGCACTTCTAGATATATGCCTCCGACCTTTAACTGAATGAAGGTCCGTTTCCATTGCTGCCGCGTCTGCCGCCTCCTGGCGAACTGACCGTCCAAATTCGAGTTAACGCTAGACTTTAGTGTAGCGGCTGCACGCCCAGGCGAACTACAAGCTAAAAGGCGGCGCAGCTTTCGCTGTGAACAGAGGACCTGCGGAGGATTCGCGCACGCGGGCCGCTAAATTGTGCGCATCAATAGTGAACCGAGGCGTGCGACTGGATGTGCCAGAACTGTATTGTGCATTGGGCAAGAGCTCAACATCATTTTGCGTATGAAACCGCAGCTGACGGGCCGTGGTACTCGGGCAGCAGGAAAGTAGCGAGGCGATCCGCGGTCGGACGGCTTCAGGCCTCCCATACAGAATCGGCCAGAACTGCTTTTCTGCTTCGCCAGTGCCATCAAATGACCAATTGGACGTATCCTCACCAAGTTTCAGAAGAGCCTCGTTGCGCAAGCTAGGCAGCCAAGAGCCCATCGCCGCCCACTCGATACCGTGATTGCTTCCTACCGAGAGAACCAGCATGTTTACGGCAGTCCCAACAGTTACGCTGAGACGATCCCCTGACATGCCCCGCCAACCAGCACGGATGGCTAATTCTTCTGTATTCCTCGACCAAGTAGCGCATAAACGCTCGCACTCGGACAGTCCCAGCATCCTCTGCTGAGCGACAAACCTGACACTCATTGAAATATCCATGTATGTGAGAACGAAACCACCCTCCCGCGACGATCGGTCGTCTAGCAGTGGGTTGGTGCCCGTCTATTTCAGAATGACGATGATTATAGCAAAAAGGAGCCTCTATGTCAAGTGTAGGCTTGACATAGAGGCTTCATGATCACCGTTGAGTGTCGGCTACAGGCGGGTCCATTCGATCTCTTCACTGTTTGATCCGGCCATCATCTGGACATGCTTGAGCCGATGAAGTGCAACGAGTTCGTTCCGGGTCGCCTTAAGAGCCGAGCCAACAGGCAGCCGGTAAAAGGCTTCGATCTCCGCCGAGATGCTTGACGCAGAAAGCGGGGCTGGCGAAGCAGCAATAATTGCAAGCACTCGGCCCTGGAGGCCGGGCCCCACTGAGTTTTCCTTATCGACCTTCGGGGTCAACACAGCGCGCGTACGGTTGTGCGATGCGGGCGGCCCAATGACCCGGTGAGGCCTGCTGCCAAGGCCTGCAACCGCCGTATGCCAGCCAAGCTGCGGAGCCTCGCCATATGGCACTGATTGAGCGAATCCTTTTTTGCGGAGGAGCCGCAGGTGATAGTGAATAGCCTTCATGAACCGACGGGTGGGCTCTCCACCGTCGCGATATAGCTGCTCGGCGATTGCGGCTGACGTGATGATTTCAGGCGGCCGAGGAACAAGGGCACGGACAGCGCTGGCGAGTTCCCCAGGCCGGAAGCCCCACGGATCCACGCCAATCTGAAAATCTTGTTTAGAAACAATGAGACACCAGTACCCATTTTCTTCCTGCCGGGTCCACCAGCCGCCCACGCCAGATCGGACACGCTGCGTCGGCATGGCCAGACTGTGATCGGCCGAGGGCCAGCGGCAAGAGGATAAAGCCAAACTCGCCCGGTTTGCGTGTCAGCACGGACGCGTGGGGCCGTTGTTCCACACCACCGCGACCGTCGGCGCTTCCTCTTCGAGCGCCTGCAATCGATCATACCACTGCCCGATGTTCTGCGTCGTCGGCGAAAGCTCCTCTGACTGTAATCGGGCGTGGATCCAGCGCGTGCGCAGGCTTTCCAGCTCGATCCAGATCGCGCCGATGACGCCACTGGCGCGCGGTTCTCGCCGCCAGACATTGACCCGCCCCATTTCGGTTGCTTCCCAAACGAGCGCTCCGATTTCGTCGGCGATCAGCCGATCGACCGAAGGACGGCGGGTACACAGATCACGGAGCGTCTCCGCGACCGGGATCAGGGCGCGCGCGGCGTCGATCAACGCGGCTACCGCCGGGTCGCCGGTCCAACAGTCGACAGCGAGCAAACGCGCGCTTTCGGGATGGAGACCGGGCGGCGGCTGAAGAGCGGCAGGCGGCAATGATTGCTCCCACACCGGAAAAGCGGCGAGCGCGATATGTGGGACATATTGTCCAACTATTCAACATTGCGATTGACGATTTCTGTCAGACCTATTGCCGCTAAAGATGGGACGATCTGGCCAAATCAGTCGTGCTTCCGCGCACTTTTGCCGCCATTGGCAAGCCGGTCGGCACGCCATTGTTCGATCATGTGCGGACCGGGCACGTCAGGATAAGGCCCCTTGCCCGCCACGCGCCGCCCGGTGAGAAGAAACTCGACCGATACGCCTGTGATCAAGGCGAATTGCTCCATCAGCGCATGCGGCATCGGCGTGCGCGATTCGTATTTGCGATAGCGCTCGGCAGGGACGCCCAACAGCGTCGACATCTGTCCGGCCGTCATTCCCCTGAGCTGGCGAAGCGCCTTCACCCTGGCGATGTAAAGGGCGTCGAATTCCTCGGGTGTGATCGGGTCGGGCATGGACAAATTGTACCACGGTCGCGATCGAAGGCAAGGCGACAACTGACGATTGAAGTGTTGGACAATATGTCCAATACTCCGTCGATGATCAACGCTGTTTGTTTCGAACGCCCCAGCGGATCGCCGAAGGACGAACTGGAGACCAGATGCGCCGAATGTGGGCGCGCGATCTGCGACCATCCCGATCCGATCTATGGCGGCATCGTCCCCTCGCCTCACCTCCGGCCCGAGGTCGAAGCGCGAGAGGGCTGAACGCTCGCGCCAGCCAAATCAGACATCGATTTATCAGGAGAAAAGACGTTGGCGGATAGCAGTGCGAAGACCCGACAGGTGAGCGATCGACGTGATGGCGGTTCCGCGAGCGACCGGCTCGCAATGATCCGTGCCAGCGCCGAGCGCCGATTGGCCGCGCTTCCAAAAGTCGGCAAGCGGCCCGACGCCGGCGATCGTCTGGCCGCCGCGCTGCACCGTCGCGAGGAGGCCGACCGGCGACACGAGGCAATGGTCGCGCGATGGCGGCACAAGAACGAGGGCACCCCCGAGACGCACGAAAAGGCGAATGCTCTGCCCGAGCGGCGGCGGCAATCGCCGCTCCACCGGATGGAACGGCTGGGCAAGATCAGCGCGGACGAGCGCGCCGCAGCGGAAGAGATTGCCGGCGTCGCCGAACGCATCCGGCGCGCCGGATCGATCCGGTCAGTATCCCTGGAAACACGTGTCGACTTCGCCAATTCGGGGCGCGATCAATTGGTCGAATCCCTGAAACGCGTACGGCTCGAAGTCGCCTATCGCACATGGTGCGAAGCGATCCCTCGGCCGCGCGCAATGGTGCTCGAGATGGTCCTGAGCGACCAGTCGTTCGTGCAATTGGCGCGCGCGCACGGCATGCAATGGCGGACGGCGCGCAAGCGGCTGATCACCGCATTGCGGATGTGGCCCGAGATGGCGGCGGCAGCGCGGCGGGACGTGGATCGGGAGGATGTCGAGGCGGTGTACGCGCGGCTGGGCGCGGGCGAATTGCTGTAATCGCAATGGTGAATGGGCCGGCAGCACGCGGTTACGAGCGGCCGCCGCCAAGCTGCCCATTAGGGCGATTCGCTAACCTATCATGCCGAAATTTTGGGAGTGCGCGGCAGACACCCCTTCCCCGCACTTTCGAGATATAGTTCGCAAGGGCCTTGCTTCAAGGCCCGCCCCTTGCCGTAAAGCCCCTGCCCCATCGATTCGCAGGGAGGCGCGATATGCGGGCGGTATCATCTACTTATGACCTGATCGAAGACGCCGATACGAAGGCGATCGACCATGCGGTTGTGATTTGCGGCGGCGGGCCAACCGGACTGATGCTGGCCGGAGAACTGGCACTGGCAGGCGCCGATGTCGCGATCGTCGAGCGACGGCCAAACCAGGACCTGGCGGGGTCGCGCGCGGGCGGGCTGCACGCGCGATCGATCGAGTTGCTTGATCAACGCGGCATTGCCGACCGGTTCCTGGCCGCCGGAGAGGCGATGCAGGTCACGGGCTTCGCGCTCAATCGGCTCGACATCAGCGACTTTCCCACGCGGCACAATTACGGTCTGGCTTTGTGGCAGAACCATATCGAACGCATTCTGGCCGAATGGGTCGCTGAACTGGGCGTTCCGACCTATCGCGCGCGCGACGTGGTCGGGTTCGTCGAGAATGAAGCAAGCGTCGACGTCGCGCTGTCGGACGGGAGTTCGCTACGGACCGGCTATCTGGTCGGCTGCGATGGCGGCCGCAGCCTGATCCGCAAGACCGCGGGGATCGACTTTCCGGGTTGGGATCCCACCACCAGCAACTTGATCGCCGAGGTCGAACTGGAAGAGGAACCCGAGTGGGGCATCCGCCGCGACGCGATCGGATTGCATGGCCTGAGCCGAATGGACGACGGCAAGACGGTGCGCGTCATGATCACCGAGCAGCGGGCCGGGCGCATCGGAGACCCAGGACTCAGTGATCTGAGCGAAGGGCTGATCGCGGTCTACGGCACCGATTACGGTGTGCACAATCCGAGCTGGATCTCGCGCTTCAGCGATATGACGCGACAGGCGGCGACGTATCGCAAGGGGCGGATAATATTGGCCGGGGATGCCGCGCACGTCCATTCGCCCGACGGTGGGCAAGGCCTCAACATCGGGCTGCACGATGCGGTAAACCTGGGTTGGAAACTGGCGCAGGTCGCCAAGGGCACGGTGCCCGACAGCCTGCTCGACAGCTATCATGCCGAGCGTCATCCCGTCGCCGCGCGAGTGCTGCGCAACACGATGGCGCAAGTCGCCCTTCGGCGCGCGGACGAGCGCACCGGCGCTTTGCGCGAGATCGTCAGCGAACTGCTGGACATGGGCGAACCACGCCGGCGGATCGCGGGGATGATGTCTGGACTGGATATGCGGTACGATCTGGGCGAGGGCCACGCACTGCTCGGGCGGCGGATGCCGGACCTCGACCTCATTGCCGCCGGCGGCCCAATACAGGTGTTCGCATTGCTGCACGACGCGCGACCGGTGCTGATCAATCTTGGGGAACCCGGTGCGATAGACATCGCGCCCTGGGCGGAGCGCGTGAAGCTATTGGATGCGCATTACGGAGGCATCTGGGAGTTGCCGGTGATCGGCGTGGTCCCCGCTCCTGCCGCGGTGCTGGTCCGGCCCGATGGCCATGTCGCCTGGGTAGGAGACGGCAGCGACGAGGGCCTGGGCGAGGCGCTGGCGACCTGGTTCGGGCCGGCGGCGACTACCTGACCGACCGGAAGGAGGGGCGGCCCGGCTGCTCCTCCATCCACCCGAGAAAATGAGAACAAAAAGAGAAAACTTCTTGACTGCCACGAAAAAACATGTATACGGCAATCATCCAAATTTGCGTTCGACCACAGCGGCGTCGCGCAGTTTCTCGCAGAAAATTCTCCGGTCCCGGGACACTCATTCGGCAACGTCCGAACGTTGCCGTAGCGGGGTGTTGCGGCATGCCGGGCGGATGGCGATCGGGTGGAGTTCGGATGGCGGAACGGAAACGTACCGGGGCGGGAAATTCGGCCCAAGACGCTGCGGCTCCTGTCGGGTCGGGCTTGCCGCACTCGCCCGAAACCCCGCGTGCAAGCGCACGGGTGACGATCGAAATTACCGCCGCGATGCGCGCGGACGTCCGGCGTTTCGCCGAGATCGGAACGCCCTACGCCGTGATCGCGCGGATCATGGGGATGAGCGCGACGACATTGAAACGGCGGTGCCGCGCCGAGCTGGATGCGGGGGTCGAAGTGGCCAATGCGCGGATCGCGCTAACCTTGTTCGAAACCGCGATGAACGGGAACACCACCGCGTTGCTATGGTGGGAAAAGACACGTGCCGGGCGACGCGAGGGCGCGGCGGCCGATCCGCACGGCATCGGCTCGCGCACCGTCGAGACGATCACACCCGATATGTCGGCGCGAGAGGCTGCGGAACGCTATCGGGAAGAATTGGGATGACGGCGATTTCCGCGCCGCCTGCCCCGGCCTGGCCGCCGGACTATGTCGCCGAGCTGATGACGCGGCAGCACCGGTTGCGGCGGCTGAAGGCGGATGTACGGCTGCGCATGGGCTTGATCGAGCGGTATCGCGACGATCCAGCCGGGTGGATCGCGCATTGGGCAGTGACATACGACCCACGCAACGCGGCGAGCGATGCACCGACGGTGATGCCGTTCGTGCCCTTTCCCCGGCAGGTCGAGATGATCGCATTCTTGCAAGCGAGCGTCGACGAGCAGCAGAGCGGATTGATCGAGAAGGCGCGCGACATGGGCGCGACATGGTTGGCCTGCGCTTTCTCGGTGTGGCTTTGGCTGTACAGGCCGGGCGCCGCGATCGGCTGGGGCTCTCGCAAGGAACAATTGGTCGACAAGATCGGCGACCCCGACAGCATCTTCGAGAAGATGCGGATTCTCATCCGCCACCTGCCGCGACTGATGCTGCCAGCCGGGTTCGACCCGCGCGACGACATGCCCAGCATGAAGATCATCAACCGCGCGACCGGCGCCACGATCACCGGCGAGTGCGGCGATAATATCGGGCGCGGCGGGCGCAAGCTGATCTATTTCAAAGACGAGAGCGCGCATTACGAGCGGCCCGAGAAGATCGAGGCGGCGCTGGCCGATACGACCAACGTGCAGATCGACATCAGCTCGGTCAACGGACCGGGCAATGTATTCCATCGGCGGCGCGAGAGCGGGGTCGAATGGGCGCCCGGTGCCGCGCTTGCGACCGATCGGGTCAATGTGTTCGTGATGGACTGGCGCGACCATCCGGCCAAGGATGCCGCCTGGTATGCCGGGCGGCGTGCCAAGGCGGCGGCGGACGGGCTGCTCCATATCTTCGCGCAGGAAGTCGACCGCAATTACACCGCGGCGGTCGAGGGGATCATCATCCCGGGCGACTGGGTAGCGAGCGCGATCGACGCGCACGTGATGCTGGGGTTCGACGATGAGGGCGCATGGCGCGCGGCGCTCGACCCGGCCGATGAGGGCGGCGACCGGCATGCGCTGGCGATCGCCAAGGGATCGATCGTGCATTCGGTGGACGATTGGGGCGAAGGCGATGTCGGCAAGGCGACGCGGCTCGCGGTCGACCGGCTGCGCGGACGAACGGTGGCGCTGCAATATGACAGTATCGGCGTCGGCGCGGGCGTGAAGGCGGAGGCCAATCGACTGCGCGACGAGGTCGACGCGGACGGGCAAGCCCTGTTGCCCGCGGGGATCACGTTCCGGCCTTGGAATGCCGGCGCCGCGCCGCTTCGGCCGCGCGAGCATGTCGTGCCGGGGGATGGCGAGACCCCGATCAACGGAGACTTCTACGCCAATTTGAAGGCGCAAGCCTGGTGGCAATTGCGTTTGCGCTTCGAACGGACCCACAAGGCAGTAACTACTGGCCAGGTCTATGACCCCGCCGACCTGATTAGTCTGCCGCGCGGGATGCCGGGGCTGGCGTCGCTACGGAAGGAATTGAGCCAGGCGACGCGAGCAGTGAATGGCGCGCTGAAGCTGGTGGTCGACAAGAAACCCGACGGTACGCGATCGCCCAACAAGGCCGATGCGCTGGTAATGGCGTTTTGGCCGGCGGAAGATGCGGTGGCGTCGGCGGGATTTCTGGAGTTGGTGCGTGCGGCGAATGCGGTAGACCCGTGATGGCGGCGCGCGATTAGCCGTCACGGCTCGGGATAAGGCCCTCTGTCAGTATTGAAAGCGGGCGACCGACCGACGCACAAGCGCTGCATTTCGCCGAGATCAGACTGGAGGGCCGCGGTCGCGTCCTCGCTACTCCGATAGAGCCCCGATGGCGGGCAATCGTTGACCCAATACGGTAGGCACTCGTCGGTTTCATCCGTTAGATGTTCGGTCACGAACACCCACAGACCATCTTCACGCTCGCAAACGCGGCCCCGGCGTTCGCCGGCCGTACTTATGTAGGTTTCGGTCGCGGTAACTAACATCGCGACACCTCAGCGCCCGGCTCGCCGATGACGCGAAGTCGATCGCCATCGCGCTCAATTAGCGCGTTGGCACTCCACTCTCTGATGTGACGAAGCGCCATGCGGCGGCATTGGTCGTCGGTGTTGACCTGGTGTTCAACCCAACGACGCCATTGAGGGTCGACCAGGGCCATGCGCTCTGCCTCGCTCAAGCCAACACCGTGTTCGGCGCGGAGCTTCTTGATGTGGAGGATCCAGCGGTTGCGGTCGGTCATGTTGCTTCGCTTAGGCCAGCGCGAGCCTCTGCTCCATCCCTGACGAACAATCGGCGCCATTGCGCGCCGCCAAAGGAGAAACACATGCCCAAAGGCGGCGTGCAAACCAATGTCACCTATAGCTGGGGCAACAGCAGCAACGAGAATGCCTGGGGCCCGTTCTCGCCAGGCTTCCCGCTCACGCCGGTCGTTCAGCAGCCAGTACGCGGTTACGATTTCAAGCCGAACATCAACGCGACGTTGCAGCCGCGCGCTTACGAGCAGACTGGATTTCCGGCGCTGCGCGCGTTCGCCAATGTCGAGCTGGTTCGGCTGGCGATCGAAACGCGCAAGGACCAGGTCGAGCGGCTCGACTGGCAGATCAAGCCGGTCGACGGCGCCGCCAAGGTCGCCGACGATCCGCGCATCGCCGTATTGACGCGGTTCTGGCGCAAGCCTGATGGAGTCACGCCGTTCGCCACCTTCATGCGGTCGAGCCTTGAGGACCTGCTGACGCTCGACGCGCCGGCGTTCGAGAAACGGCGCAATCGCGGCGGCAAGCTGATCGCGCTGGAGATCGTGCCGGGCGACACGATCCATCCGATGGTCGACGATACCGGAAGGAGGCCGCGCGGAGCCAATCACATCGCGTATCAGCAAGTGATCAAGGGCGTGGTGTGGGCGAACCTGACCAATGCCGACCTGCTCTACGTGCCCCGCAACGTGCGGCCGCACCATCTCTATGGCTTCGGGCCGGTCGAGCAGATTATCGTCACGATCAACACGATCCTTCGGCGGCAGGCGGCGCAATTGAGCTATTTCACCGAAGGCAATGTGCCGGCGGGGCTGCTCAACGCGCCCGAAGGCTGGGACGCGGCGAAGATCCAGGAATTGCAGCAATGGTTCGACGATCGGATCGCGGGCAATGCCGCCGAGCAGAACAAGCTGATCTGGGGCCCGCACGGATCGCAATTCACCGCGTTCAAGGCCGCCCCGATCAAGGACGAGTTCGACGAATGGCTGGCGCGGATCGTCGCCTTCGCTTTCTCCCTGCCCCCCACCCCGTTCGTACGGCAAATGAACCGGTCGACCGCGATGGAAGACCAGGAGCGCTCGCTCGAAGAGGGGCTCGAACCCCTGCAGCTATGGATGAAGCGCTGGATCGACGACGTAATCCAGATCGAGTTCGGCTATCCCGACCTGGAGTTCGCTTTCGTCAAGGCGACCAGCATCGACCCGCAGGTACAGTCTGAAATCGACGATCGCGATCTGCGGAATGGGTCACGGACGATCGACGAGGTGCGGCATGCGCGGGGGGATGATCCCTTGTCTGGTGGGCTAGGGGCGAAACCGATGATCTACACGACGCAGGGTGCGACGATGTTAAGCGATTTGTCGGTCGGCCCGGGGCCTTCTTCGGTCGCTTAGCGATTCAGCAACGCTTCCGGATGGTGATCAAGAGATCCACCTTCGATGAGGCAGCCGTCGTCACGAACAACTACCGGACCATGGCCAATCAGCATTTCATTGAAGTCGCCAGTGTCCACATAGGCACGTGCCTGATAATAGAATGCCCATCCGTCCGACACACGCTCAGCCGAGGCAATTTCAGATAATTGCTGGCCGATCTGCTTCTCCTTGTTCGCCAAGAACAAGCCGAAGACTTCAGCTGCTTTTTCCTTTTCCATCTGCCCCTCACTGATCGGTGCAAGCGATACAGTGGGTGAGCGCGACGGTCCACCTCATCGTCGGTACGCTCGCTGCACAATCCCAGCACATCCTACATCCCGAAAGGACAGCCATCCCATGACGCGGTTTCGCCAGTTTGGCGCGATCACCAAGATCGAGGATCAGGACGACGGCAGCATCAAGGTCTGGGGCGTCGCCTCGTCCGAGACGCGTGACCAGCAGGGCGAGACGATCACCGCTGAAGCGATGAAGGCGGCCTTGCCCGATTACGGGCGCTTTCCGGCTTTGCGCGAGATGCACGAGCCGAGCGCCGCCGGTCGCGTGATCGAAGCCGAGGTCGACGACCACGGCGTCACCCAGATCTGCGCGCATGTCGTCGATCCGCTGGCAATCACCAAGGTGCGGGCCGGCGTCTATGCCGGCTTTTCGATCGGCGGGAAGGTGCTGAAGCGCGACACCGCCGATCGCAGCGTGATTACCGCGCTGAAGCTTGTCGAGATCAGCCTGGTCGACAGCCCCTGCAACCCCGATGCCGTCATCAACATGTGGAAGGCCGATATGGATTATGTTCCGACCAGCGACGAAGTGGTCGCAAAGGCCCGCCAGCTGGCCGACGACGCGGGGTCGCGGCGGTACAAGGACTTCCTGTTCAAGGCGCGCGAACGGCTGATCGCCGCGGCGTTGGCGAGCGACCCGGACGACGATGATGAGGACGATCAGGACGAGGATCGCGAGCCGGACGCGGAGGCGGCCGACGCCCATGACAACGACGATGCTCCCGCCGCAGATGTCGACCATGGCAAGCCGGAGAATCAGGACAAGCAGCCCTCCGCCAAGCCGCGACCGAAACTTAAGTCAGCCGACCAAGGAGCCGACAGCGATGCCGACACGAATACTT
Organism: Sphingomonas sp.; assembly: GCF_024508665.1. Taxonomy (GTDB): domain Bacteria; phylum Pseudomonadota; class Alphaproteobacteria; order Sphingomonadales; family Sphingomonadaceae; genus Sphingomonas. The sequence goes on along the minus strand of NZ_JANINP010000007.1, from coordinate 605,544 downwards.
CCGACGCGGCGCGCGACAGCGACGTTCCGGCCGATGCCGACGACGACGCATCGCCGCCTAAGCCTAAAACCAAGCCAGCGTCCGGTGACAAGGATAGCGTAAAGCGCGTCGCGGCTAGCGGAGATGGCATCGACAGCGACGACGCCGGAAACGATGATGCTGGGGCTGCCCAAGCCGATGCCGATCGCATCCAGGCTGCACACGATCACCTCGTCGCGCTGGGTGCACAGTACCGTAAAGACGGTTGCGGCGACGCGGATCAGCCGCCGTCCGATGCGGCCGCGTGCCCTGGCCCACAGGCAGCGCCGCCCGTTCCCGATCCTGAGGAAGACACCGAGAAGCTGCGGCGCGGTTACGCATTGGGCGACGCCATGATGGCCGATCTGGCCAAGCGCTTTGGCGACACGATCGCGATGCTGAACGCGACGATCGGCGATCTGACCAAGCGTCTGGAACAAGTCGAGGCGGAGCCCGCCGCACCAAAGACCGCCGCCGGGCCGCTGCGCGCGGTGAGCAAGGCCGAGGACGCCTCCCCCAATTCCGCCAATGGCATGTCGGCGATCAGCGCCGACGAGCTGAAGAAAGTGATCGACACGCTGCCAGAGCAGGAACGCGGCCAGTTCCTGCTGCGCATCGCCTTGTCCAATCCGACCCTGGTTCACGCGGCCCGCGCAGCCGCCTGACCCTGTCGCCCGCGGCATCGCGCCCGGGCCTCGCTCCTTGCGCCTATCCAAAGGACGGATAGCAATGACCAACCTTACTCCCGACGAGATCAAGAAATCGCTCGTCACCAGCCTTTCCAATCCCGACGAGAACATCTCGCGCGCGATCATGCTGATGGCGGGCGGACGCCCCGACATGGTCGAGAAGGCGATTTCGACCGGCACCGGCCTGGTCGCCTATGACCTGCAGGCGCCGGCCAAGAACCTGTATCCGATCAACACGCCGATCATCAAATCGCTGCCCCGCGTCGGCGGTGGCGGCGGCACCGCGACCAACTGGAAGTCGGTCACCGCGCTGACCGGTTCGGGCTTCGACAACACGCCATGGGTCCCCGAGGGCCAGCGCGCCGGGCAGATGGCGTACACTACCGCCGATCGTGCGGCGCCGTATCGCACCCTTGGTGAGGAAGACCAGGCAACGTTCGAAGCGATCTCCGCCGGCCGTACGTTCGAGGACATCAAGGCATCGATGACGCAGCGCCTGCTGCAAAAGACGATGCTGAAGGAAGAAGCGGGCGTGATCTTCGGCAACGCCTCGCTGGCACTCGGTACGCCGAGTGCGCCAACGTTGAGCGCCGGCGGTACCGGATCGACCTTGCCGGGATCGGTGACCTATTCGGTGATCGTCGTCGCGCTGACGATGGAAGGCATGCGCAACAGCACGGTGTCGAGCGGCGTCGCGACGTCGAAGTCGGTAACCGGCGCCGACGGCAAGAGCTTCACGATCAACGGCGGGTCGTCGATGAAATCGGCGGCGGCAAGTCAGGCGACGACGGCTGGCCAGGCCTTGTCGTGCAGCGTTCCCGCCATCCAGGGCGCGGCCGGTTATGCCTGGTTCGTCGGCACCGCGGGCAGCGAAAAGCTCGAGGCGATCAGCTCGACCAACAGCGTGGTGTTCGCCAAGCCGCTTGCCGGAACTGGGCAGGCGGCGAGCGCGGTCAGCGCGGATTGCTCGACCAACTCGACCGCATTCGATGGCCTGCTGACCACCGCGCTGAAACCGGGATCGGGCGCGTACGTCAATTATCTCGCCACTGGCACGCCGGGCGCGGGCACGACGCTGACCTCTTCGGGCCAGGGATCGGTGACCGAGATCGACGTCATGATGCAGTCGATGTGGGACAATTACCAATGCTCCGTCGACGTGCTGTACGTGAACAGCCAGGAGCAGCGGAACATCACCAAGAAGGTGCTGGCGTCCGGCACCGCGTCGCTGCTCAATTACTTCCAGGATCCGAAGGCGGGTGAGGTCGCGCTGACCGCCGGCGGCGTGGTCGAATATTATTACAATCCGTACCTCAACAAGAAGATTCCGATCCGCCTGCACCCCAATGTGTCGGCGGGGACGATCCTGGGCTGGGCGGGCGACTTGCCGGTCCAATATCAGTCGAGCGAGGTGCCCAATGTCGCGGAGATGAAGGTGCGCCGCGATTACTATCAGATCGACTGGCCGATCACGACGCGCGCCGAAATGTCGGGCGTGTATGTCGAGGAAACGCTGGCGGTCTATGCGCCATTCGCGATGGGCGTGATCGCCAACATCGCCAACGGCTGAGCCCTCCTCCCTCCCCTCCCGCTCGCGGGAGGGGCCGGGGGAGGGCTTGTTCCGATAGCGATGGGTCATGCCCTCCCCTAACCCCTCCCGCGTCGCGGGAGGGGAACAGCATGCTGGCCCCGCCGCGATGACCGGCGGGGCCTTTTCATTTTCCGAAAGGAGACGCCCATGGCCGACAATCCCTCCCGGCGCCACACGTCCAAGACGGCACCCGTCGACGGCGTCGCGATGCGTCATCCCGACGGCACGGGCTGCAGCTGGCGCGGACAATCTTTCGCCGCCGATGCCGACGGCGTCGTGACCGTGCCGATCGCGGCGGCGGGCGACCTGATCGCGCACGGCTTCAGCTTCGTGGGCGGATGACGTCATGGCGGCGGGCGACCTTACCACTTTGTCGGCGGTCAAACGCTGGCTCAACATTTCGAGCGACAATGACGATGCATTGCTGACCGATCTGGTCACCCAGGTATCGGCGTTCGTCGAGAGCACCATTCAGCGTAGCATCCTGACGGCGACCCATATCGAAACCTATCGCGGCAACGGCGGGTCGCGGTTTTTGTTGCGAAACTGGCCGGTCCAGTCGGTGACGTCGGTCGAATGGGGCGAGACGCGGATCGGCAATGCGGTCGATGCGATCGGCAATGAATCGGGCGTCGCGACCGATGGGCGCAGCGTGATTCTGGTCGGATCGCGCACGCCCTATGACCGGCCGGTACGGGTGACGTATGTCGCGGGATATGACGCGGTGCCTGCCGATCTGATGCTGGCGGTCACCGAGCTGGTGGGCGAAGCCTATTCGGCACGCACGCATATCGGCGAGACCAGCCATGCGAGTTCGGGCGCGACCACCGTCGCGTTCAGCCGCGAAGCAATGCACCAGGCGGTGCTGGCACGGCTCGGCAATTACATGCTGGCGGCGCCAATATGAGCGTGACGCTGGATGCGGAGGCGCTGAGTGCCGCGCTGGATCGTCTGCCCTTGCAAGTGTCGGCGGCGGTCGAAGCCAAGGTGGCGGCGGCGGCCGCCGAATTGCAACGGCATGTGATCGACGACAAGCTTCACGGCCAGATGTTGAACGCGCGAACCGGTCGGCTGGCAAGCGCGGTCGAGCGCAAGGTCGAGGTCAAGGGCGGCAGCATCGTCGGCGAAATATTCGTCAACGACAGCGTGCCTTATGCAGCAATCCTCGAACATGGTGGCAGCACGGCACCGCACGACATCGTGCCTGACAAGGCCAAGGCGCTCGCCTTCGCTGTGGGCGGCAAGCACGTCTTCGCGCGAATGGTGCACCATCCCGGATCCCACTTCCCGGCGCGTCCCTATCTGACGAGCGCGCTGAACGATGAGACCGACGAGATCGCCGCGGCGTTGAAATCAGCAGCCATAACCGCCGCGCAGGAGGCGATCGGATGACCATTCGCAATCAGGTGTTCGACGCGCTCCTCGCGCTGGCCGATGTACGTTGGGGCAATGACGAGGCGTTCGTCGAGCGATCGCGGCGGCTCAAGATGTGGGACAAGGCGCCGGTACCCGCCCTGTACCAGATCGAGGGCAGCGAGACGATTGCCTCGCTCGACGGCCAGCTCGACAAACACAGCCTGCGGGCGAGCTGGATCATCTATCATCGCGGCGGCAAGGACCAGGGGGCGACCCCCGCCGAAACCAGCAATGCGATCCTCGACGCAATCGGGGCCGCGTTCCGGCCGGCGCTGCCCGGCGCGCGGCAAACGCTCGGCGAGCTCGCCTATCGGGCGTTCATCGATGGCACGATCCAAAAGGACAATGGCGACCTGGACGGTCAGGCCATGCTGATCGTGCCGATCACCATCATCCTTCCCTGATCACAAATGGAGCAACAAATGGCACGATCGCAATCCGCCGCGGCCGACACCGATCCCCCGATGCCGAAGGCGGACGGCGATCCGGCGATCTCCCCTACGCCGTTACGCTTCACGGCGCCCGCCCATGTCAGCGCGATCACGCTGTCGACCGCGCGCGAAATCCGCGTCGAGGACGGTATGCTTAGCGCGCCCGACGACTTGAGCGACGAAGAGCGACGCCAGATCGTGCGGGCGGGATTCACCGCCAGCTGATTAGAATCACTTTCAAACAGGAACGCCAATGCCCGCTTCTTGCGGGCTTTTTTATGGAGAAATGGCATGGCCATGTACAATTTCGGTGCCGGGGTGCTGTGGGGCACCCCGACTTTTGACGCGACGGGCGCGGCGATCGCCAACCCCACTCCCCTGATGCTGGCGGTGACGCAGGAAGTCTCGATCGACATCCAGGGCGACATCAAGGAGCTGTACGGTTCCAACCAGTTCCCTGTCGCGGTCGGCCGCGGCAAGATGAAGATCACCGGGAAGGCCAAATACGGCCAGTTCAACGGCGCGGTGATGAACAGCCTGTTCTTCGGCCAGACGGTAACATCCAGCCTCTACAGCATCGTCAATGACGTGACGGGGGCAGCCATTCCGGCAACGCCATTCACGATCACCCCGACCGTGCCGGGCGGCGGCTCCTGGGCGGGCGACCTGGGCGTGCGAGACGCGACCGGTAACCCCATGACCCGCGTCGCCTCCGCCCCCACTGCCGGCCAGTATAGCGTCACTGCCGGCGCCTATCTGTTCGCATCCGCCGACACCGGCAAGACGGTCTTCATCAATTACAGCTACACCGCGACATCGACCGTCGCGAAGACCTCGGTCGTGCAGAACATCCAGATGGGCCAGGCGCCGACTTTCCGTGCCGACTTCTTCAACCAGCTGGGCGGTAACGGGCTGGCATTGACCTTGTTCGCGTGCGTGTCGAACAAGCTCGCGCTGCAGACCAAGATCGACGACTTCATGATCCCGGAACTCGATTTCTCAGCGTTCGCCGATCCGTCGGGCAACGTGCTGAAATGGGGGTCGGCGCAGTAACATGGCGATCATGCACATCCTGGGGCGCGATTTCGCGATCGCGCCCTACAAGCTCGGCGAGCTGCGCCGGGCCGCGCCCTATATCGACAACATCCAACGCAACAGCGACGGCGGCTCGCTGAGCGGGCTCATGGACTCAGCGCTCGACCTGCTCAACGTGCTGTCGATCGGGTTGGTCAAGATCGACCCGATGCTCACCCCCGATTATCTCGAGGCGAACGTGTCGATGGACGAGTTCGTCCGGTTGCAAGCCGCGTTCGTGGCGCTGAGCGAGGAATCGGGGCTCACGCGCAAGGGGGAAGCAACGGCTCCCCCGGCGCCGGCGCCGGAGGGAGCCTCGAACGAGGACTTGCCGACCTCGTCCACGATCTGATCGCTGCGGGTATCGAGGGCGGATCCAAACGGGCGATCGAGGAGGATTGGGGGCTGGCCGACGTCGAAGAGCAGCATCGCACTTGGCGCCGAACCGGCCCCCCGCTCAACATCACCGCGATCGCTATCGCGCGATCGCTGGGGGTCGATCTGACGCGATCCGATGACGATGCGCCGCAAAGCGATCCTCGCGACCTCGACCCCGACCGCCCCACGCTGACGCAGTTGGCCACAGATGTCGCAATGCCGATCGCCGGAGGCGACACGCTGGCGGCCTCGCGCGCTATCCTGACGAAATTGAAGGAAATGACATGACCGACGCGGTGTTCATCCGGATCGTCGCCGACACATCCGGCATGGGCGTCGCGTTGGATGGGATCAAGCGCGACCTGGGCGAGTTGAAGAGCGTCGTCCAGGGCATGGCCGCCGGCTTCGAGCAGGGCTTCGACGGCATGCGCGACGCCGCGGCGCGCGGCGCGCAGGCGATCGACCAGTTCAGCGCGAGTCTGCACGCCGCCAGGCCCGAGGAATTCGCCGCCGCCGTCAACAAGGCCACACAGGCGGCCAGCGCGCACGCCAAGGCGACCAAGGATACCGCGACGGAAACGCACAGCGCCGCGACTGCGATCGCGGGGTTCGGCACCGCGCTCGGCGCGGCGTTCGCGATCGGCGAGCAATTGTTCGATGCGGGCAAGAAGGTCGCCGACATCGCGGTCGAGATGGGCAAGGCGGCGGAGAAGACGAGCCAGCTCGGCCAGCGTCTCGGCCTGTCGACGCACCAGGTGCAGACACTCCAGGCGATGTCGAAGGCGACCGGAGCCGATTTCGACAAACTGGCGCAAAGCACCTCCACGCTCAGCAAGAATTTCGCCAAAAGCCCGGAAGGGTTCAGGCGGCTCGGCATCGATATCAAGGCCGGGTCAGACCAGATGGCGATCCTGGCGGCGGTCGCGGACAAGTTCGCCAAGACCGCCGACGGGCCGCAAAAGACCGCGATGGCGTTCCAGTTGATGGGCCGTAGCGGCGCGGAGATGGTTCCGTTTCTCAACCAGGGCGCGCAAGGGCTCGCGGACCTCACGAAAAAGGCGGAGGAATATGGCGCCGTCAACGACGATGCGGTTCAGAAGGGCCTCGCACTCGCCGGCAGCGTCAACGAGGCCAAGCTCGCCTGGTCTGGGCTCGGCCAGACGCTGACCGTCGCCTTCGGCCCAGTGCTGAAGGAGGCCGTCGACGACTTCAATTCGCTGATCAAGGCGATCACCCAGTCGTATCAATCGGGCGGCGCGGCGAAGATCATCTTCGACGGTCTGGCGGAGGCGTTCTCTGCGTTGCTTCAGATGGCAGGCGACCTGCTCAGCGGTCTCGAGGGTCTGTTCTCGGTCACCGGCGGCGACAGCGTCGACTGGGGCAAGGAGATCAAGGACACGATCGACGAAGCGGTCTCCGACTTCAAGGACCTCATCGAGCAGATCGTCTGGTTCGTCGCCAAGTGCGAAGAACAATATTACCTTTCCGCCTATCACACCGAAACCTGGTGGGCGGACGTCCGGCAGACCTATGACAATTTCATGCTGGGCGTCGACGAACTCGTCGCCAAGGTCAAACTGCTCGGCATGGTGGTGCAGCAGGCGCTGAACTTCCAATGGGGCGACATTGCCTCGACCTGGGACAAGGGCATGGCCCAGATCCAGGATGTCGTCACGCGCCGCGGGGCGATGATTGCCGCGGCGGCGGCGAAAGCGAAGGCCGATGCCGCCCAGAACGTGCTCGCCGCCATTCAGGTCGACCTCGCCTACGCCAAATGGGATGTGGATTTCCGCAAGCCGAAGGCGCCCGCTTCGGGCGGGATAAAGGGCACCGGCAACGGTGAAGGCGACGGCAGCGGAAACGCGTCCAGGGCCGCGCCGAGATCCAGGGCAGCCAAGAGCGACAAACCCGACGTCGTCGGCCAGTATCGGACGGAACTCCAGGACCAACTGCTGGAAGAGAAGAACTGGGGCGTCGATACCGCGCAGTTCGAGCTGCATTTCTGGCAGGACAAGCTGGCAGCCACGAAAGCCGGCACCGATCAGTGGAAAGCGATCAACCGCGAGGTCCAACGGGCGCAGCTCGCCGTCGCAAAGGAAACCCAGCAGGAAGAGATCGCCGATATCAAGTCCGCGCTCGCGATCAAGACCGACCTGGCCAAGACCGAGACGACGATCGCCAGGGCCAAGCTCCAGGACAAGCTGGAGGCGATCGACGAAGATGCTCGCGCAGAGAGGATCGGCGCGGTCCAGGCGGTGACGCTGCGCAACAACGTCAATCGCGAATTGAGACAGCTCGACGAGCAGGCCGAGAACGACGACTACCAGGCGAAGCTCGATGCATTGAACGCGGAGTTCAACATCGACCATCTCGGCGTTACCGAGAAGGCCAATATCCATCGTCAGATTGAGCAGCTCCGGGCCGAGCACGAAAACCGGATGCGCACGATCAGCGCACAGAACGCGTCTGCGATGCTCAAGGACGCCAACGCCAAGGCCGACGCCATCCGCGCGAAATGGCAGAGCATCTTCCAGCCGATCACCCAGGCCTGGACGCAATCGCTGCAGGGGATGGTCAACGGCACGACCAACCTCCGCAAGGCACTGCTGAGCATCGGCAATGCGATCGAGACCGAAGCGTTCGAGTGGATGGGCAAGGTCCTGACGCGGTTCCTGGTCAACGAAGCGACGAAGACGGCGGCGACCGAGGCGGGCGCCGCCGCGCGGTCCGGGATCGAGGAGGCGGCGTCGGTCAAATCGATCGCCCTGAGCGCGATCACCGCGCTGAAGCAGATCGTCCACCAGGCCGCGGTTGCCGCCGCCGGCGCTTATTCCGCCATCGCGCGCATTCCCTATGTCGGCCCCGTTCTGGCGCCGGCCGCCGCTGCCGCCGCGCTGTACGGCGTCTATTCGCTCGGCAAGTCGGTGCTGAGCGCGGAAGGCGGCCTGGGCGAGGTGCCCGAGGACGGAACGCTCATCAGCGCCCATGCCCGCGAGATGGTCCTCCCGGCCAGTCTCGCGATACCGCTCCGGCAGATGCTGCTGTCAGGCGGCGCGGCGAACAACAATGCGCCGCCTGCGGCGAACGACGGCGGCACAGCGTTCCACTATCATGACCATGCCGGCACGCGGACGCCAGACGACATTACCGCGAACCTCGACGCTTTCGCCCGAGCGATCAAGAAAGCGCACCGTGCCGGCAAGCTCGGCTTCGCTCTTCCGTCGAACTAGATCGGCAACCGCCCCGTTTGCCGCCTGACGTCCTAAAGTGGCGTCTTTTTGGCGTCCTTCGCCTCAAGATCGTCGATCGCCAGCCGATCGTATTCGTCGGTCGAAACGAGAAGTTCGCCCGAACTCGCATCGGAGGGCGCGAAGGACTGATAATCGACGGTAAAGCCCTTCCCCCGCCAGACGGCATGTTTGGCCGGTACCGGCACGTCGTCGATGATCCTGCGGGATTCGAGGACCTGGATGGGCTTGCCGAACTTGGCGGTCAGCTGCGCAATGATCCAGTCGGCACGGGCATATCCCGGGGTCGCTGCTTCGATTGCGATGACATTGTCGCTGCTTTTCGAGAGATAGGTCCCGATCAAGTCGACGACGCTGAGTTCGGGCGTCTTGTCGTGGGGAAAGAAGATATCGGCTTCCCTGAACGGTGACCTGGTCAATTGCCGCGGGCGCGTCACGCAGGTGGCTGGCTGTTTGGTTTTATACAAGGGCATCCCATCCGGACCGGGAGGGGCGCCCTCGATATGTTGGCACTCCGGCAGCGTCACCGGAGTCCCCAACTGCACACCGAAGACCGTCGGCAGCGCCTGCGCATTCGCCGCCCCCGCCGCTAGGTACGCCGCCGGCAACAACAACCATTTGATCATGCGCTTCATCCGATCCAATCACGCGCCGGATCGATCCCGCCGCTGAAGTGCCACACTATCGCCCGGCGGTGCCTCCGCAAGGCCATCTGCACGTCGATGGATCGAAAACGGACCCAAAAACTTCGAACGCCAACTGACGACATCCGTGCCCGTACTTCGCACCCGACCACCGACTGTGGCCCTCCGCAAATGAAGATGATGCCAACCGAGGCGTCCGAGCACGCGTGATAACCGCGTCCGTCGCCCGGCCATAACGGCGCCATTGCCTAGCACGGTCATAGTCCGCGCAGCCCATTTCGATTGGAGACGAGATTGCCCACGCTCTACCTGCCGACGCGATGGCTCGTCACATCCGATCCGTCGATCGACGATCCCGACGTGTTCCCGACGCTGATCGGGCAATCGTTCCTGGTCGCGAAGACGCCGACTTGGGCGACGAAGATCGCGACGGCGTCGTCCGGCCGCGAGCGGCGACGCAAGACCTGGTCGTATCCGCGGTGGCAATTCAAGGTGTCGTACGAGGTCCTGCGCGACCTTCCGGCCACACCCGACCTCGAACGCCTGACCGCGTTCTTCCTGCTGCACGCCGGGCAGTATCAGGAATTCCTTTTCTTCGATCCCGGGGACAACACGGTTGCCGGGCAGCGGTTCGGTGTCGGCGACGGCATCACGACCTCGTTCCAGCTGAGCCGGAGCATGGCTTTCGGCAGCGCGACCTTTACCGAGCCGGTAGGAGCCGTGCTCGGAACACCGACCGTGTTTGCCGACACCGCGCCGATCGCCAGCTTCACCGTCGGTCCGCGAGGATCGATCACGTTCGCAAGCGCGCCCGCGGCCGGCAAAGTGCTGACCTGGACCGGGCGCTTCATGTTCGTGTGCCGCTTCGACGACGACGCGCTCGAGCTCAACCAGATGATGCAGAGCCTGTGGTCGCAGGACGGGCTCTCCTTCACCACGACCAAGGGCTAACCATGAAAGCTGCGTCCCCCGCGCTGATCACTTTGCTCAACGGCGGCGCGGATTTTCAGATGGTCGACCTGTGGACGATCACATTGGTCGGCGGCGCCGTCATCAGGTGGTCAGGCGGGGATGTCCCGATCGTCTCTGGCGGCCATGTCTATGCGCTTGGCCCGATGATCGAGCGGCAGGATATCAGCGAGAAGATCGGGCTCGACGTCACCACCGTCGACATGGCGATCACCGCGAGTCCGGACGATCTGATCAACGGCGTGCCGATCATCCCATTCATTCGGGGGCATGGCTTCGATGGCGCCAATGTCCGGCTTGATCGCGCCTTCCTGACCGACTGGAACCTGCCGGTGGTCGGCACGGTGCTGAGATTTTCGGGCCGCGTTACCGCGATCAGCGCGATCGCCGGCAATGGCGCGACGATCACGGTGTCGTCCTGGACCGTGTTGCTCAACGCCAACATGCCGGCCAATCTCTATCAGGCGGCCTGCCTGCATGCCGTCTACGACTCCGGCTGCGCGCTCGATCCGGCAGCCTTCGCGGTGACGGGCATGGTCGGCGTGTCGCCCGCCCCGACACGCACGGTGTTCGACACCAGCCTGACGCCGCCGTCCAGTGATTTCGCGCAAGGACGCATCGTGTTCACGTCGGGACCGAACACCGGCATCTCGGCGACGATCATGTCGAACGACGGGGCAGGCCTGTTCCAGCTCGTCTCGCCCCTCCCCGCGCTGCCGGTCCCGGGCAACACGTTTACCGCTTATCCGGGATGCGACCTGACGCAGAGCCGCTGCTCGGTCCGCTTCAACAACCTCGGGCGGTTCAAGGCGACACCCTATGTTCCGGTGCCGGAGACCGCGTTCGGATGACGCGCGAGGAGGTGGTGCGCGAGGCACTCGGCTGGGAAGGCACGCCCTATCATCACCGGGCGCGCTTGCGCGGCGTCGGGGTCGATTGCGCGATGCTGCCGGCGGCGATTTATGAAGCGGTCGGCCTGATCCCGCGGGTCGAGCCCGATTACTCGCCGCAATGGATGCTGCATCGTGACGAGGAGCAGTTCCTGGGCTGGATCACGCGGTTCGCGCGCGAGATCCCGCGCGGCGCCGTAAAACCCGGCGACCTCGCGATCTGGAAATACGGCCGCTGCTATTCGCATTCGGCGATCGTCATCGACCTGCCCGAAGTGTTGCACGCCGTAATCCGCGGCGGCGGCGTGGTGCGCGGCAACGCCGATCGCGACGAGGAGTTGCGCTCCCGGCCGGTCAAGTTCTTCACCCTGTTCGAGGATCAATGATGGGCGGCAAGACCACCTCGACCACGTCACCGAAGCTCAACGGGCTGCAGGTGCAATCGTCTACCCTGGGCCTGCCCATCTCCCTTGGCTGGGGCCGCGGCCGGATGAAGTGCAACCTGATGTGGTACGGCGCCTTCACCGCGATCGCGCACACCACCAGGACCGGCAGCGGCAAAGGCCTGGGCGGTGGATCGAAGAACACGACCTACACTTATACCGCGTCGATCATGATGGGGATTTGCGAGGGCGGCGCCGGCGGCATCCGCGGCATTCGCACGATCTACAAGGACACGGCGGTGCTGACGTCGCTGTCGGCGGCGGGGTTGAGCCTGGCGACCGGCACGCCGACGCAAGCGGTGTGGAGCTACCTGACCTCAAAGGCTCCGGCTCAGGCGATCCCCTATAGCGGCATCGCCTATGTCTATGCCCAGGATTACGACCTTGCCGACAGCGCGACCCTGTCCAACCACAGTTTCGAGATCGACTTTGGCGTGCAGTTGAGCGGCGCCGCCAACGGCGACGCCGACCCCAGGGACATCATCACCGATTTCCTGATCAACCCGGCTTATGGCGTACCGATGTGGGGGTCGGGCCTGATCGGCGATCTGTCGGATTATTCTCTCTATTGCCGAGCCAACAACCTCCTCTTGTCGCCCGTGCTCGAATCGCAGTCGGGCGCGGCGTCGGTCCTCGAGGAATGGCTGACCGCGACGAACTCGGCGGCGTTCTGGTCGGAGGGCATGCTCAAGATCCGGCCCTATGGCGATGCGCCGGCATCCGGCAACGGCGTCACCTGGAATCCTAACCTCACGCCTGCCTATGACCTGACCGAGGACGATCTGATCGTCGACGACAACGGCAACGCCGTGTCGATCGAGATCGTCGACCAGTCCGACGCCTATAACATCGTCCAGTTCGAGTTCCTCGACCGCAGCCAGCAATATAATGTCGGCATCGCGACCGCGCAGGACCTGAACAATATCATCACATTCGGGCGGCGAAAGCAGGATCCGACGACAGTCCATTGCATCTGCGATGCGGACATCGCGCGCAAGGCGGTGCAACTCTATGCCCAGCGGGTCCTCTACACGCGCGAGAAATACACATTCAAGCTGCCGTGGAACTTCGCGCTGCTCGAACCGACCGACCTCGTCACGCTGACGACGACCACCGATTCATTGCTGCTCGACCGTACCCTGGTGCGGATAACCGAGATTGGCGAGGACGCCGACGGGTTGCTGGCGATCACGGCCGAAGGCGTTCCCATCGGGGTTGCTTCAGCAGCGCTCTATGCCCCTCACTCCGGCTCCGACGGATACAAGCCGAACAGCGATATCGCGCCGGGATCGGTATCGGCGCCATGGTTGTCCATCGCGCCGGCGAACCTCGCGGGGCTCGATGCGGAGGTTTGGCTGGCGGCAGCGTCGACATCGCCGACCTGGGGCGGCTGTCAGGTCTGGATCAGTACCGACAATAGTAATTATTCGATGGTCGGCACGATCGATGGCCCTGCGCGCTACGGCACGCTTACGGCGCCGCTCGCAGCAGGCACCGACCCGGACACGACGAACATGCTTGCGGTCGATCTGTCGACCAGCCTGGGACAACTCGACAGCGTCGGCCTATCCGACCGTGACGCGGGCGTGACCTTGTGCATGGTCGGGGACGAAGTCGTGTCTTACCAGACGGCGACCCTGACAGCGGCCAATCGCTACACCCTGACCCAGCTTCGTCGCGGTCAGCGCGGTACGGGTTCCGGCGCACATGCGAGTGGAACGAGTTTCGCCCGAATCGACGATGCGATCTTCAAGTTCGGCTATGACGCCAGCAATGTCGGCGACACGATCTACGTCAAGCTGCCGTCGTTCAACATCTACGGCCGTGGGCTCGAGGACCTGGCGAGTGCCACCGCTTATTCGATCGCGATCAATTCGGCGCCGGCGCGCGCCGCCTATCGCGACATCAAGTTCATGCGGTCCTACGCGCAGCCCGCGACGCCGAGCGGCGATAATCCATCCGGCTGGTATGACGGCGTGCCGGCCGGCATGGCGACGATCTGGTCCAGCACCGCACTCAAGACCGCTAGCGGAGCGTTATTGGGCATCTGGACCGCGCCGCAATCGCTGTCCGGCCTGACGCCCCGCGGCGATTACGACGGCAGCGCGACCTATTTCCTGAACAACAGCGTCGCCTATGGCGGCGGCAGCTATGTCGCGACGCAGGATGCGTTCAGCGGCCATGCGCCGACCGGTACCGGCCAGGCCAATGCCTATTGGGACGTGCTGGCCGCGCCCGGCAGCGCCGGGACGCCCGCCGTGCCGCCGGGGGCATTCAGCGCAACGATCAGCGTGCCGTCGGGATCGGCGGTGAACCTGCGTTCGCTGGCCGACGCGGCCGGCTATACCGGCAATTCGGACGCGACGGTGACGTTCAATGTCCCCAATGGCGTCAACGTCACCGGGCTGGCGAGCGGCGGCATCGGTATCGACACCGGAAGCTGGCCGACCGCGTCCCATGCGATCGCTCTGACTCTGGTCGTTCAGAATGGCGGATCGGTCAGCGGCGGCGGCGGCAATGGCGGGAGCGGCGGCGGTCCCGGGTTGGCCGGCGGCGATGCCGTCTATGTTCGGGTACCGATGACGGGCGGGATCACGGTCGACGCCGGCGGGGCGGTGCGTGGCGGCGGCGGCGGCGGCGGATCGAACTCGATGGTGTCCCCGTACAAGGTCGGAACCGGCGGCGGCGGTGGCGGCGCGCCCAACGGCCAGGGCGGTGCGGGAAGCGATGGCTACCTCACGGCTGGGGACGACGGTCAGAACTGGTCCGCTGGAGGTGCCGGCGGTTCACCTAATGGCGGCGCCGGTGGCAACTATGCCATGGCAGGTGGCGCGTCGGGCGGAGGAACGCCGGGCGGCGATGCCGGCTTCGCTGTCCGCAAGAACGGCAACACGGTCACCGTCACCAACAACGGCACCATGACCGGGGCCGCAGCGTAACCACACAACGCCTTCCCAGAGGATTGGCCACACCATGCAATATTACGAGTTCATCGCCTCCCGCGGCGACACGGGGGCCGTGTTGCCGCTTGCCAAGGTCACCGTGTTTCTGGCGGGCACGGCTACGCTGGCATCGATCTATGACAGCGCGGGTGCCGGCCTGGCGAATCCAACGACCGCGGCGCCCTCCGGCCTGGTGGGGTTTGCCGCCGCCAATGGCGCCTATGACATACAGATAGCGTCGGCAGACGGCTCGTATCTCGCGCCCAAGGTTCATGACCTGCAGCTCTACGACCTGTCCCAGCTGGACGCGAAGGTGGCGACGGTCACAGCTGCTACGACCGCTCCGGGATTTCTCGCGGTTGCTGCCGATCTGGCACTAGGCGCGGCAAGCAAGATCGGCACGGTGGCTGCGGATTTGTTGAGCGGCGCCAGCAATATAGCAGTGGTCGCGGCAGACCTCGCCCTGGGCGGCGCGTCGTTGATCAGACAGGCGATATCCAGTGCCGCAGCGGCGGCGTCCTCC
Organism: Sphingomonas sp.; assembly: GCF_024508665.1. Taxonomy (GTDB): domain Bacteria; phylum Pseudomonadota; class Alphaproteobacteria; order Sphingomonadales; family Sphingomonadaceae; genus Sphingomonas. The sequence goes on along the minus strand of NZ_JANINP010000007.1, from coordinate 590,288 downwards.
GCTGCGGCAGCTGCGGCTAGTGCTGCCTCTATAGGGTGGTTCTTCCGCGGCCCTTCCGGTTTCGCTCTGATTGATACGGCGGGCTATCGCTGGCTCAACGTCACGCTGACAGACATCAAGCACGTCGCGATCGACCTGATCAAATCGCGACTGGCGGCGCTAGAAGCCTATACCGCCAAGCTGCCTCTAATCGGCGCGCCCGGCGCCGCGACCTTTTCGCTAGTCGACAACAACGGCTACAACTGGCTGAAGGCCACGCCGACGACCTTGCAGCACAAGGTCATCGAAGCAATGTCAAACCGGATTGTGGCCGCCCTTCGTGGCCCCCCTGATCCATCGATCGCCAATATGCGCATCATTGCAGAGCGGATTGGCCTGCATATGTCTGGCGAATCGCTGTCGCTGGGGCATGGCTCGCCGGTCATCACAGTAGGCGCAAGCGCGACCTCCGATATGTTCGGCAACGCTGAGCTTACGAAAGCCAGCATCGTCCCGGACGACATCGGCGACATCTCAAGCGCGTCAGACTCCGACCTGATCTCGAACCGTGCCGCGCTTACGCCAGCCGTTGAACTCAGCTACAGTGCCGACGCCGATGACTGGACCAGTCACGGCGAAACGCCACTCACGGGCTGTGCGCAGATGATTGTGCAGCTCCTGAAGGACGAAGACGGCATCGACTTCCTCGCGGCCGGGATGCGCTTCTTGCTTTCCGATGATGGTCGCAACGGCGGCAGTATAACGACCGAAGATGCAACGCTCACTGGCCTGACGGCGCAGCGCGTCTACGCCAGCTTTGGGCAAGCCCAGGCGCTCTATAGCGCGCTCGGCAAATCCTATGCGCCGGCAGCTCAGATGATCATCACTGGAACGAACGACAACGCCTCCGACAGTACAAATTATCCGAGCGGGGCGGATACGAAATGGTTCTACACTCGAGCTCAGACCGTTCAACTGCAACGCCAAGCCAAGGCAATCGCCCTCAGGCTCATTAGTCCGAACGCACGGTTACCGTTGCTGATCGGCCAAACTGCGACACATACCAACCCAGTTTTCAATGCGCCGATCCCTCACGTTGCACTCGATCAGCTCCAGCTTGCGATTGATAAACCAGAGTTCATCCTAGCCTGCATCCAATACGGGGTGCAGAACGGCGTCAACGACATCCACATGACCGGCGCTGGCAGCAAACAAATGGGTGCTTATTTCGGATGGCACCTCAAGCGCCTTATGTTTGATGGTCTGCGTATTGGACCGATGGTACCGACATTTACGGCGCAGAACTCGCAGATCGTCGCGACCTTCCCAGTCCGTCCGGGTCACACAATAGCTGGCGGCCTGACAGTTGCTGACACCACCGTTCTCTCTAACTGGGGTGTCGCAGCTGTCGACGCAAACGGAATCGCGAAAACGCTGAGTAATCCTCGCGCGGTCGCACGCGACCGCATCGTATGGGATGCGCCTGCTGCTCCAGCAAACACTTGGAAGTTTCGCTGCGGTTATACCGGCAACACCACCAAAGCGTGGACCAACATTGCCGAAACTCGAGCGGACTCCACACTTATTTTCGACCCCTATGCCCTGCGCCTGCCGATGTATCGCTGGCTTCCTATATGTGAGGTGCCCCTGACATGAGAATTGCTATTCCTTTCGGCGGTGTCGATGCCTCTGGGTTCGGCTTTGGCCGCACTCGGTCATGTCCAGCATTCGGTGCAGGCTATGCCGCCTATATGTTCGGCACGTCGCTCAACGACGCGCCCACAGTCAACCTATTCACTGGTGCCAACGATGGGCGGCTGATTGGCACGCCAGGAGCTGTCGGGCTAGTCGGCGGTCCGATGGCGACCGCCTTTAGCGGGGCGGTTACGGGCGGCAATCTGCTGACAGTTACCGGAACCGTGACCGGCGATCCCCTCGCAGTCGGCCAAACGATTGAACTGGCCACCGGCGCGGGCGGAATTCTGGGCGTCATCTCCTCGCTCGGGACCGGGGCCGGCGGCGCCGGTACCTATAATCTCACCGGCGGCGTCAATACCTCGTCCCAGTCGTTGCGCGCCTTCACCCGCTTTTTTGAGGTGCCGGGGTTCGTGCGCGACATCTTCAATGTCGGCAGCGCACTTACCTTGGTCGCCATCTACAAATCTGCGATCAACCAAGGTATCTTGTCGGACGACACTAATGGCGGTTCATTGGGCATGCTAGTGCCCGGCTCGTTCGAGGTCCAAACCTTCGGCCGCGACAGTGTTGGCACTGTGGTTAATGTCTCCACCAGCTCAGGTTTCGCCAGCGGCGCCGCGACCTGGAGTATGGGCGTATCGGAGTATAACACGGTCACCGCCCAAGGCTTCACCCAACGGTCCGGCGCGGCACGTAGTTCGTCGGCGTTCGCGACTACAAGGGCCGCCAACCCAATGGGAAGTATCACTCGCAAGCTGCGGACGCACCTCTATACCACTACAACGCCTAGCGCGACGATCGCAGGGATCGCGATATATACTAAGATGCTGTCGGGCGCGGAGTTGGACGACGCCTTTAGTTACTGGCGAGATATTTTGTCCGACGCCGGCGAGGTATTATAGCCCTCAGGAATGACCAGATAATCCCCGACCGGCAAGCTCTCGGATTTGTGTTCGACAAGCACCGTGCGATTGAGGAGCGCTCCCTTTCGACTCGTGTACAGCATTAATCGAAACGGAACTGGAATCAGCTCCGCGAGCGCCGAGGTGGTCGGCGTGTGCAGAGTGGTCTCGCTAATCTCCACCCAAATAAGTGGGCGGTTAGCAGTGATTGTCTCGCGAAGTCCGCGGAGCACGTTCGGTTCGAACCCTTGAACGTCGATCTTAATTGCGTCGACGGCTACGCCGCGCAATTCTTCGTCGCCCACGGCAATGTGCGCACTGAGGGCACGAGCGTTCTCCGTCGAGAAAGGTAGACAGGCCGTGATTGTCGTTGACGAAGATCGGTAAGTCGGCAACCGCGTCCCCCAACCCGACTTTGCGCAATTCTACCTTGGCCCAAGGGTTAATCGCGATATTCCGCTCGATCAGCGGCCAAACCTGCGGATTGGCTCGAACGAGATAACGCGATTGAAATGGCGGGCGAATGCTAGCGCGTGGTTCCCTATATTCGCACCGACATCGGCGATTGTTCCGCGCCGGCTTGCCTGGGCGAGGAATGGCGCAATTTTGTGCCAGTCGTATGATCCGTAGAGATAGGCCTCGCGATCGATAGACGATTTGAGATTGCCTGCAAAGCGAGTCTCACCCCGCCGACATTCGAATTCGGCATCATGCTTCGCGAGTTTGGTAGCAATCGCCGGCCATCCGCGAACGTGGCGCATGAAACCGAGCGATTTAGCGAGCCTGGCAGAGAGTGGGATTGTCATGGCACAATGGCCTATCAGCGCTGCCGCGGTCGGCCAATGATAATTGCGCTCAACGTGGAGGGTCAGCGACTTCCTCGATCGCGGATGGCTTCATACGCACACGCGATCGGACCCACTCGCGTGCCGGCTCTTCGATATACCGGAAAACGACGATGGAACCGCCAACGACTACCAAATACTGCAGCGGCACGAGCCATTTGTTCTCGCCTAATAGCCAGGTCATGTAAAAGTGTACCGGCTGGTGCAGTAGATATAGAGAATAGCTCGCCGCGCCAAGTAACACGAGCCAGCGTTGTTGGAGAACTCTAGCAACGATCGAGCCACGATCGCCCGCAATGGCAAAGATAAGGAGCGCCGCCAAGACTGTCACGGCTGATGCGACCCACGGCTGATGCGATATACATAGCACCAATAATAGCACCGCGATCGGCACCCATGGCGGCAAGGGAAAGCGTTTGCCATCACGCCTGAAATGCAACTCGCCGACCAGTACGCCGATAATGAATTCAGGCAACCGGATGATCGGCGTCGGTACCCATCGGAGCCATTCGAAATAAGCCGGATGCAACGAGAAAAATGCTGAGCTGCCGGTAGCAAAGTCCAGTACCACTAGGGCCAGAAGGGTCATATAGATTGATCCTGTGGACAGCCTAGTCGCGACGGTCGTGAGCCAAGGGAACCAGAGGTAGAAGAACGTCTCTACCGAGATCGTCCACGATGGCCCGTTCCAGATGCCGAGTAGCGGCCATGGCGCTGTGATCCACCAATGCAAAAGCAAGAACTGGGGCATATCGCGCCAGTCGTAGTTCACGCCCGCAAAAGGGAACATCACGATCACCGTGATGAAGTACACCGGGTAAATGCGAGCGAACCTGGCAATGGCGAATCGCTTGATGTCTTCCCACGTGACCAGCCTGCAGCGGTAAGTGTGGTGCAGAATGAAGCCGGACAGCACGAAGAAAAACGTGACGCCGGTGTACCCGTTCAACAGCGCTGATTTAATTATGCCAGGAATATGTGGCTGTGCGGTGAGGAACCCAGAGCCGGAATGATACATCACAACAAAAATTGCTGCGAAGAAGCGGATACTGGTCAGTGGCTTAATGAGATTTGCGCTGGCGGCGCCCGCTTCCGTTCGACGCGTACGCCGTGCCGCTCGATTCGCGCTTTCTGACATGTCGACGCGGTATCCGCTTCGACGGTCCGGGGAAAGCTCCGCGCCGCTACGCGACGCTCACTTAGTCCGATCGCAACACCTTCAAACCACTTCCCAGTGCGAGTACCCCCCAAATGACCACCCCTGCCAAAGTTCCGCCGGCATGGCTGGCCTGGCTTCCCGTCGTCACGACGATCTTCCTGATTGCGGGCTTCCTGTGGGCGGGCGGCGGCAAGATGAATGAACTGGCCGAGCACGAGCGCCGTCTGGCCGCGCTGGAAACGCGACGCGAGTCCGACGCCGACAAGCTCGACAAGATCAATGAGCGGACCGCACGGATCGAGGCGAAGCTCGAGGTGCTCGTCCCCTCACCCGGCCAAACCAGGACAGGACAACCTTGATGTTCGATCCCGGCTCCATGCTCATCCTCTTCGCACTGGCCCTGATGATGGTGTCCCCGATCCACGCGACCTTTGCGAGGCCGCGGATCAGCATCGCTCAGGTCACGCCGATGGTGCGCGATTCAGTTCCGCCGTCGGCGCCGGCGACCGATCGCGGCGAGCTGGTTCGCCTGGCCGACAACGCCCTCGCCAGCGACCCTCTCATCCGTGCGACCGCGGCGATCGCCAAGGCCTACGACCAAGCCTGACGCCCGCGGCGCTGCCGCAAGTGGAGGAAATGATGAACCTGCTACGCAAGTGGTGGGCGCCGCTCCGCGCCCGCCTGATCGATGATGCACGCCTGTGGTGGCGTTTCTGGAGCATGCGCCTGGCTGCGTTCGGCGCCGTCGCCACCGCGCTGGCGCAGTGGTTTCCCGACGTCCTCTCTGCCGCGTGGAACGCCGTGCCGCCGGACATGCGGGCCTATCTTCCGGCACCGTTGCTCCATTCGATTCCAGTCGCCCTGTTCGTCGCCATCATGATTGCGCGGATCGTCGCGCAGAAGAAGGCGATGCCCGATGACTGAAGGCATCGACAGCTTCGTCGAAGGCGACGCCGCGGCGCGCGCCGGCTGGGCGAGCAAGGGCGCCGTCGCCATGGCCATCGCGGTCATCCTCGCCGGCGTCTATGCCGTGGAGGGCGGATATGTGAAAGACCCGCGCGATCCGGGCGGCGCGACCAGCTATGGCGTCACCGAGCAAGTCGCTCGCGATTACGGATATCGCGGCGACATGCGCCGGTTCCCGCAACATTGCGACGGCCCCGCGACCATTTGCGCCGATGCCGTCTATGTACGCAGCTATATCGCCGCCCCCGGCTATATGCCGCTGGTGGAGATCGAGCCGGCGGTTGCGGCCGAGTTGATCGACACCGCGGTCAATATGGGGCCACGACGACCCAATCGCTGGTACCGGCTGACGATGAACGTGCTCGGCCGGACGCGGCTGCCCGACAGCACGGCGGCATTGGGGCCGGCCGACGTTACGGCATATCGGATGCTCCAGGCAAAGCTCGGCGTCGTCCCCGCTTGCATCGCGACGCTCGACGCGCTCGATGGCCGGCAAGCAGCGGAATATCGCCGGCTGGCCGCCGCAAACCCCAAGCTTCGAGCGTTTCTCAAGGGATGGTTACGGAACCGGATCGGGAATGTTGATCGCCGATCCTGCGGCAAGGGAGGCGGCTGATGGGATTCCTCATTTCCCTGGCGCTCAGTTGGAAATGGCCCGGCTGGGCCGCTCGCCTGTTCGGCTGGGCAGCACCGGTGCTGACAGCAGTCGCGGCCGCAGGCGCCATCGTCACGTTGATCTATCGTCAAGGCGAAACCATCGGCAAGACCAAGGCCGCGGTGCAGGCCGAGAAAGCGCACGCCAAGACGATCGAGGTCGCGCGCGCCGACGAACGCCAGGCGCAAGCGACCGTCGATGCCATCGGCAAACGCGTCGCGGCGGCCGACGACAAAACCGATATCCTCGTCCGAACCAAGATAAGGGAGATGCACAATGCGCTCGATGCGAAGCCGGGGCCGCTCGCCGGCGATCCTCGTTCCGCTGCTCCTTTCGACGCTGACAGCATGCGGGACCACCTCAACGCTCTCGTCGTCGATGCGAATCGATCGGCCGATGCCGCCGATGCCGAGCGCTGAGACTATCGGGACCGAGCGCCTGCCGACCTTGACCGGCAAGAAATCGGGCGAGTTGATCCTGATCGACAAGGGCGAATATGGCGAGCAACTGGACCTGCTGGCCGAAGCGATCGGCGCGGTGGCGCGGCTCAACAACCGGCAAGGCGCGCGCAACGCCTATGACCGCTGCGTCAAAGCCATATTCGAGACCGGCAAGACGCCGGCGGGCTGCCCGAAGGCCAACCCCAACTAAATCGGTTCCGGATCCGGCACCGACCGTCTTGTCCTGAGGCCGAACCGGTCCATCATTCGCTTGCGCAGGGGCCGGTCGAACCAGCGGTCGAGAAGCAAGACGGCACCGACCAAAAGCGGGCAGCAGACGAGGAACAGGACAGGCAGCGGGAACGTGCCGGCGCGACCGGCGTGACTGACGATCCAGCTGACGGCGATCAGCGCCGGCATATGGAGCACATATACGCCATAGGACGCGTCTCCGAGTTTTTGGAAAACCCAGGCCGTGGCGCCGTCCACGTCGACCCGCATGGCCAGCACGCCGGCCGCCGGAAAGATCACCAGCACGCAGAGCAGGTGGTACAATGCCGTCCATTTGCCGGGGCTCAACGCGAACAGGCCGATCAGTACCGCCGCGCACGCCAGCCCGATCAACTGCGACCGCGCCCTTGCGCGCGGGACGGTTCGATATATGGCCACGCCGAGGAAGAACGAGAACATGACGCGAATTGGGCCCGCCTCGGCAGTCTGCCACAGACTACCCGCGGAGAGCTGGCCATGGATCAGCGTGATCGCAACCACGCCGACCGCCCCGATGGCGACTATCGCGGCGATGACCCTGGCCGACAATCGATGCCAGAACAGCACGAATATGAAATTGGCTACCAATTCCCAAAGCAGCGACCAGAACGGCGAATTGAGCTCGAACAGTTTCCCGCCCCAGCCTTGAGGGATAAACATCAGCGTCAACACGACCGCCGACAAAAGCTCGCCGTACGAATGGTAATAGCCGCCGCGTCCGGTCGCGATTGCCACGAAAACCGCGGCACCGCCGAGTACTGTTCCCAATGCGTAGAGCGGCCAGAAGCGGATGATCCGCGTCAGCATGAAGCGGGCGACGTTCAGCTCTCCGCTGGCAATTCGGCCGTCATAGGCGTGAGCGATCACGATGCCGCTCAGCAGGAAGAACAAGTCTACTGCAAGGCCTCCGCTCGCGGCAAAAAACCAGGGCGCGCTGATGGCCTGCCAATGCAAGGAGGCGACCGCAATGGCGGCTAAACCTCGCATACCGTCGATCAGCGTAAAGCCGTCCGTTCCCCGCGCCATCGGCCTCCATAGCGCCCGTTGATGTGCGCGGCAGTCCCGTACCGAATACGCCTTCCTGGCGCAACGCATGCAGCCGCGGCTTTATGGGGCCGCGTCCAGAGGTTTGCGCGACACGATACCACGTCCTGATCGAGATTGTGTTCGGCGGGCCACATCCGGCAAACAATCGACCAAGGTTATATATATCCTACGTCCGATATGTCCGAATTGCTGTCTAATTCACATTGACCGGACCGCCACCCGCGCTAGCGATCCTTTCTTGGCCCTGCGGGAAACAGGACCAACAAGAAGGGGATAAACATGTCGCACCGTTCCGCGCGCCACAGCGCGCGTCTTCGCTTCATCTTGAATACGTCCGCCGCACTGGGTTCGTTGGTCGCCGCCGCGACGGCGCACGCGCAGACCATCGGAGCCGTTGCCAATTCGAGCGCGGGCGCGCCGACCGGCAATTATTATTCGCCGCAGGACGCGACGTCGGTGGCGCCGCCCGAGACGTCGATCCGCGAGCCGCAGATCGTGATTTCACAGCCCGGCAATCCCAATTCGTCGACGCCGCCCAATGGCGCGCTCGACGCCAATGACGTGACCGGCATCGGCGAGATGATCATCGACCAGCAGAACGGCTTTATCGGTCTGTGCACCGGCACCCTGATCAATCCCCGCACGGTCATCTTCGCCGCGCATTGCGTCAACGAGAATCCGGACGACACTGGTTTCCAGGATCCCTGGGGTTACGGCGCCGCCAATGGCGGCCGGCCGATCGCCTTCGGATTCCGCGCCAACAACAATGCCGCCGGCAATTCCGCCTTCGGCAACTGGTTGTACGGCGGGTACCAGACCGACGTCGCCAATTATCTCTACAACGTCAATCAGGTCACTTATAATCCGGCGTCCACCGCGCTTGGCGTCGGCAACAACTTCCTGCAGGGCGACATCGCGATAGCGACGCTCGATACCCCGGCGGCGAATGTCCCGACCTGGGCCATCCTGCTGTCGCAACTGCCGGCGCCGGCGTCGATCGATGCTACCAAGGGGACCGGCTATCACGTCACGATCACCGGTTATGGTGACAGCGGTACGGGCAATACCGGCGACACGCGAGGGGTCGATTTCCGCCGGCGTGTGGCGGAGAATTATATCGGCCTGCTCGGATCGCTCGACGACGTCGACGGATTCCTGTTCGGGGTCAACGACGGCCTGCCGCAGAATCTCTATCAGCTCGATTTCGACGACCCGCGCCGTGGTGCGCTGAACGCGAGCATCTATGATTTCAACCTGTTCCGCGACAACGCCTTGCCGAAGGAAGGCATTACCGCGCCCGGCGATTCAGGCGGGCCGTTGATCCTGGACGACACATTTTCGAAGAAGCTGGTGATTGGCGTCCTGTCAGGCGGCAGCCGGTATTTCAACAGCCAGCCTTCGGCGAGCTATGGCACGTCAGCCTTCTATCAGCCGCTCTATCTCTATTGGGACTGGATCGCGGCGAACAACAATTACCGTTATGTCGGCTCGAAGGCTGGCGACGCCAACTGGGCCGACCCGACGCATTGGGTCACCAACATCGATCCCAATTACATGACGATCGTCGATGGCAATCTGGTCAACGGCGTCCCCTCGACGCTGGGCGACGGCGTCAATGGCACGTCGGGCAAGTTCGGCGAGATCTGCATTCAGCAGGGCAACAACAGCGACTGCTACAACACCACGACCGGCGTCGAGACATATAACGGGACCGAATATCAATTCACGCCCGCCGGCGGGCAGCCGGGCACCAGCCCGATTCCCGATCCGACGCTGGATAACGGACTGCCGGGCGCGACCAATTTCGTGCCCAACGACCGCGATCCGGATGCGGCGACGCATACCCGTGCCGCCTATTTCGACGTCACCTTGGCCGCGGCGGGTACGACAACGCTCGATACCCACGCCACGGTCGATCGCCTGACGGTCGCCGGATCCGGCGCGCGGCTGAACATCGCCAATGGCGGATCGCTGACCAGCCTGATCGACATCACCCAGACCAACGGCCGCATCACGGTCGACGGGACGATGAACTCGGTCGGCGATTACCTGTTGTTCTCCGGCGCGCTGGACGGCCGGGGCCGCATCAATACGCCGTATCTGACCAGCGTGACCGGCATGATCGCGCCGGGTACGGCCGGTACGATCGGCATGTTGACGGTCGGCGGCAATCTGGTGCTGTCGTCGGGCAACGTCCTGCTGATCGACCTCGGCGCCAATGGGGCGTCGGATAAGCTGGCGGTGGTCGCCAATCAGTTCAGCGCACCGGGCGTCGCGGTGGACGGGCTGGCGTCGATCGGCGGCACGGTGCTGTTCGCACCCGCATCGGGCTATATGATCCGCGATGGCGACACCTATCAGATCCTGACCGCGCAGAACCAGTTGACCGGGACGTTCAGCACGACAGCGCTGAGCGCGATCCTGACGCCGAAATTCCTCTATTCGGCCAACGACGTGAAGGTGAAGATCGTCGCCGGCAAATATGCCGACGTGGTGTCGGCCAATTCGCCGGTGCAGACGGCTTATGCCAAGCTGCTCGATGGCGATCGCTCCGGCAGCTATAACGCCTTGGCGGGGCTGTACGGGCCGCTCGATCTGCAGAACGCGGCGACGATCCGCTCGACGCTCGAAAGCTGGGCGCCGCGTACGGAGACGCTCAAGACCGCGCTCGGCACCGCCGCCACCGACAATATGGCGCGCTTCTATCGCGATCGGCTCCAGGCACTTGGCAATGACGACCTGGGAGGCACGGTGGCGATCATCGGTCAGCCGCTCAGCGTCACCGCCAATTTGAACAATGTCGGCCCGATGGGATCCTACGAGCCGGGCGTCGCCGGCGGAGCTCAGGCCACCAGCATATCGACCGGCAAGGTGCCCGACGACGTCAGCGTGTTCTTCGCCGGCGGCTATCTGAACGGCAACAGCGCGCCGATGGCGACTGCGATCCCCGCCGGCGGGCGCGACACGTTCGACGGCTGGTACGGTGCGGCTGGTGTCGAAAAGCAGGTGAGTTCGACCGCGACGATCGGCTTCGCCTTGTCCTACACCAACACGCAGGGCAGCACGACGACCGGCGCGACCGCCAAGGGCGAACTCTATCAGGGCACGCTGTACGGCAAGCTCGGCCTGAAGAACGGCTTCGGGCTCGATGGCGTGTTTTCCGCCGGCCTGTTCGATACGCATATGGTGCGATCGGCCAACCTGGTCGGAACGCCTTACACGCTGCGCTCGGATGATCAGGCGTTGGCCGTCAGCGGCGAAGTGGGCGTGTCTTGGACGGCGAACCTGGGCGGGCTCAAGCTCGGGCCGCGCGCAGCAATCCGTTACGGCGATATCGGCTTTTCCGACACCGCCGAGAGCGGAGGCCCGATGGCGTTGCGCATCGATCGCGAAGGGGTGCACTCGACCCAAGGCCGCCTGGGCCTGACGCTGGGTGGCGGCAAGGGCAAGGTGCGGCCCTATCTGACCGGCTATTACGTCCATGACTTCGACAATCAGCCGGCGTCGTTCGGCGCGAACTTCGTTGGCGGCGTCGGGCCTGCCGCGCAATTCGCTTTGGCGGGCCGCGACAAGGATTGGTGGGAAGCCTCTGGCGGGCTTGCCATCGACATGAAGAACGTCACGCTGTCGGTCGGTGCCGACACGACCATCGATCGCAGCGACGTGAAGAACCAGAGCTATCGCGGGAGCATCACCTTCCGCTTCTGATCCGGTTCAATTGCTGGATAAACGAGCCGCCTTCCCTTCGGGGAAGGCGGCTTTTTTTGTGTCCGCCGTCCGAGGCTAGGCCGCGATCGCGGCCGCTTGGGTCTTCGCATCCTCGAGCGCCTTGGCCCGCGCGTCAGGGCCCATCGCAATCCCCTCCGCACGCACGAAAGCGATGTCGGTCACGCCCAGGAACTCGAAGAAGCCGCGGAGATAGGTTTCCTGATGGTCGAGCCAGGCCTGCCGGGTGTCCGACCCGTAAAAGCCGCCACGCGCCGACGCGATGATCAGCTTGCGTCCACCGGCCAATCCTTCCGCACCCTTATCGCTGTAGCGGAAGGTGATGCCGGCGATCGCGAGACGGTCCATCCACGCCTTCAGGTTGGAGGGAATGCTGAAATTGTACATCGGCGCGCCGACCACGATGACGTCGGCGGACAGGAATTCCTCGGCGATCGACGCGTCGCCGAGATCACCCAGGGTCACATGCCCAAGCGGATCCGAGGCGAGGTCGCGACGCCGGACTTCGGCATCGGGGTGGAGCGTCCTCAACCTGGCGATCGCCGCCTCCCCGATCGAGCGGGTGACGCTGTTTTCGGCAGTGATGCTGCTGTCGACATGAAGGATGATCATGGTGCCTCGCTGGTATTGATTAGTTACTGAGGCACGCTAGATAACCGTCATCATTCGCGTCACAAGAAGGCACATTTTTGGCGATGAGGATCAATTATGTGCCCCGGTATCAACGATGTAACCGAAGGGTCCGATAGTGAATCCCCATGGACCGCAATGCCGCGGCGTGACCGGCGTACTCCAGCGCGTCGGCGACAAATGGAGTATGTTGACGATCAACGCGCTGGCAGATGGGCCGAAGCGGTTCAGCGAATTGCGGCGTTCGGTCGAGGGCATCTCGCAACGCATGCTGACACTGACGGTGCGCGGGTTGGAGCGAGACGGTCTGGTCACGCGAACCGTCACCCCCAGCATTCCACCCCGGGTCGATTATGAACTGACCGAACTCGGCCAATCCTTGCAGCAGCCGGTCGGCGAACTCGCGCGCTGGGCGGTCGACCATCTGACGGTGATCCAGGCCGCGCAACAGCGCTTCGATCTGGCGGCCGATGCGCGCGACGACGGCAAGCTCAATCCGTATTGAGATTGTGTCGGGCCGGCCAATATCGGGCTTGGTCGGCGGTTAATACCCTGCCGCTTCGCCTGTCCCCTAACAACGGAATCGAACACCGGGGTCTTAACGACTCGTGCTGACTCCTTGGGTTTCGAATAGACGGATTCCTGGCAACATGGTAAATACCGCGTTGTGCATGACGGACATGCCGAGCGGGGGTGAATGGTCCAGGTCCTGTTCCTATTGGCATTGGCCGCGAGTTTCGCGGGCTATGCGGCCTATTTGACGGGACTGAAGCGGGATCTGGTCGAGCCCAATCGCGCATCGTGGCTGATCTGGTCGGCGGCGACCGCGGTCGAGGCGTCGACCTACGCCGCGGTGAACCCCGACGGACTGCAGCGCTGGGTGTTCCTGTTCGCGACCGTCGCTTGTGTGGCGATCACGATCGCCTTGTGGCGCAGGTCCGCCTGGACCGTCCCGACGCACACTGAAATATTCTGCATCGCGACCAGCCTTGGCGCCCTGGCGATCTGGGCGATGTTCCGCGATGCTTTCTGGGCGCATATGCTGGTGGTGGCCGCCGTGCCCGTGAGCTTCTGGCCGACCTGGGCCAGCGTCGTCGCCGATCGCGGGCGCGAGCGCTCGCCTGCCTGGGGCCTCTGGACGCTGGGCGACCTCGCGACGTTGATGGTCGCCGCACGCACACCGGGCAGCCCGGTCGGCGAATATGCCTATATCCTGATCGAACTGGTCTGCCACGCGAGCATCTGGTTCATGGTCGGGCTGGCGACGATCAATCCATTACGCTCGCTGGGCTTCCGAAGGGGCCGCTTCTACATACTCGATGCGGTCCGCACTCCCACCAACCTGTTCGCGGTGGGCGAGAACCATCTCGGCAAGGCGGTGTTCGCAGCCGTGCCGTTCGCCGAAGGCGACCGGCTGATGTCGTTCACCGGGCGCCGCTTCCGCGCCGACCGCATTCCCAGCCTGATGCGCGGCCAATCGGACCGGTACGTCCAGGTCACGCCCGATCATTATATGGGCCCATCCGGCCGGATCGACGACCTGGTCAACCATAGTTGCGCGCCCAATGCCGGGCTGCGTTTCACCGATCAGGGCGTGGTGCTGGTGGCGATCCGTGACATCGCGCCGGGCGAGGAGATCTGCTGGGATTATTCGACCACGCTGGCGGAATCGAACTGGCACATGATCTGCCAGTGCAGGGCGCCCGATTGCCGGCGCGTGATCGGCAATTTCGCGACGCTGAGCCCCGAGCGTCAGGAATGGTTCCGATCGCGCAATCTGGTCGCGCCGTATCTTCGGCGGAAGGACGACGTCGGCCGCGACCGCGCGGCCTGAGACTCCCTCTTGCGGCCCGCCAGATTTTCCCCACATTCGCTGCGGTTGGTCGCGGGCTCGAAGGAGGGCCGCAACGTCCATGAACAGCGTGTCGGTACGCCCTACCCTGATCGCTAGAGCTCCGATCCGCGCCTGGCGCATCGTCGGCGGCGCTTTCCTGCATTTTGCAGTGCCCGTCTACTTGGTGACAGTCGCGGTGGCTACGCTGTTTGCCGCGCCGGCGGGGGCCCCGCTTGGCGAACTCGCCCGCCTCGCGCTTGGGTATAGCGGCTGGTTCCTCGCAGGCTATGCGACGCTGGCGCTGGCAGCGACATTTGCCGCGGCTGCTGTCGAACCGTTGCTCGGCCTTCGCCGCCATGGCCGTGATACGACCAATTCCAGTCGCACCGCGACCGACTCCAGAATGCGGGTCACAAACGCGCTGGCCGAGGCACGATCGCTACCCGATGCCGGCCTTCGCCGCCTCGTCGATACCCTCGCCCAACCAAGGTGGAACCATGACGACGAAAGGTATCAAGCATTGTCGCGCGACCTCGCGCAAGTCGTCCACGCTATGGCGGTGGCGAACGCCACTGCTTCCGACGAATCCCGACCCGACATTCTGGCACTTGCGACTCGGTCACTGCAACGGATCGCAGACACGTTGAGCGGCTTGCTCGCCGAGCAAAGTAGACTCGACCATGGTGACGCGCGCGCGGTGGCGCGCTACGTCGAAAATCGGTACGGCCCTTCCGATTTCGCTGGCAGCTAGACTTGGGGCGCATTAAATAGAGGCGGAGCGTGATCGTGCGCTCTTCTTTAGGTCCCAAGGACACCCACCACAGATGACAAATATGTATGTGCTCGGCGCTTCGGCCGTCGTGGCCCTCGTCGTCGCTTGTCTGTTCGTCCTCTCTCGCTGCGTTCGCTACGTGCGCAACAACCGCGTCGCGATCGTCGAGAAATTGTGGAGTCGCAACGGCTCCGTCACCTCCGGCCTGATCGCCCTCAATGGCGAGGCCGGCTATCAGCCGATCGTCCTGCGCGGCGGCTATCACTTCTTCATGCCGTTCCAGTATCGCGTCCATTCGCAGCCGCTGGTGACCATTCCCCAGGGCCAGATCGGCTATGTCTTCGCGCGCGACGGCGCCCCGCTGGGGCCGACCCAGACGCTGGCGAGCAATTTGCGCACCGCCGATTTCCTCGACGTGCGCCGCTTCCTGGAAGATGGAGGGCAGAAGGGTCCGCAGCGCGCGATCCTGCGCGAAGGCACCTATGCCATCAACCTAGCGCAGTTCGTCATCATCACGCGCGAACATCTCTACGGCCTGATGCTCGAAGCGAACGACTTCGATCTGTTCAGCAACATGCAACGCGTAATCGAAGAACGATCGGGTTTCGAATCGGTCGTGATCAAGGACGCGTCCGACATGATCGGCATCGTCACGGTGCATGACGGTCCGGCGCTGACCGCCGACCAGATCATCGCACCGGAAGTCGGCACCGACCAGGACGACATCGCGACGTTCCACAACAGCTTCCAGGATCCGGAGAAGTTCATCGCGGCCGGCGGCCGGCGCGGCCGCCAACTCCAGGTGCTGGTCGAGGGCAGCTATTTCATCAACCGCCTGTTCGCGACGGTCGAGATGGTCGCCAAGACCGTGATCGAGGTCGGCCATGTCGGCGTCGTCATCAGCTATACCGGCGACAGCGGTGCCGATACTTCGGGCGACGATTATCGCCATGGCGAGTTGGTCGATCGCGGTACGCGGGGCGTGTGGAGCGAGCCCCTCTTGCCGGGCAAATATGCGTTCAACACCTATGCCGGGAAGATCCTGGTCGTACCCACGACCAACTTCATCCTGAAATGGGATCAGGAGATGACCGGCCAGCACAAGTTCGACGAGAATTTGTCCGAGGTGTCGCTGATCACCAAGGACGCGTTCGAACCCACCCTGCCGCTCTCGGTCGTCGTTCATATCGACTATCGCAAGGCGCCATTGGTCGTGCAGCGGTTCGGCGACATCAAGAAACTGGTCGAGCAGACGCTCGACCCGATGGTCTCGGCCTATTTCAAGAACGTCGCGCAGAAAAAGACGCTGATCCAGTTGCTCCAGGAACGCTCAGATATCCAGGAACAGGCGGGCGATCAGATGCGCGCGAAATTCACCGCCTATAATCTCGAGCTGCAGGAAGTGCTGATCGGGACACCCCGCGCTGCCGCGGGCAACGACCAGATCGAAAAGGTCCTGCAGCAATTGCGCGAGCGCCAAGTCGCCGAAGAGCAAGTCACGACCTATGCCAAACAGCGCGTCGCGGCCGAGGGCGAGAAGGAACTGCGTGAAGCACAGGCGCGCGCGCATCAGCAAACCGCCATCACCGAATCCGAACTCTCGATCACTGTACAGGAGAACCAGGGCAAGGCGGCGGTAAAGCGGGCGGCGCAGGAAGCCGAACAGACGCGCACGCTCGCCAAGGCCGAATCCGATCGAATCCGCATCGTCGGTGAGGGTGAAGCGGCGAAAGTCGTGGCGCTTGCAGGCGCCGAGGCCGACCGTATCACCAAGACCGGCTTGGCCACCGCCGAGACGATCGAGAAGCAGGCGGCTGCTTCGGGCGGCGCGCAGTTCCAGCTGACGCGTCAGGTGATCGAACGACTGGCCCAAGCGCTGGAAACGTCGGGTGTCGATATCGTGCCGAGGGTGCAGATCAACACCGGCAGCGAGACCGGTGCGGGTGCCGGCGGCGGCGCGCTTCAGGCGCTGATCGGCATGCTGCTGTCGGAAAAGGGCATGTCGATGCTGGCTACGCCTGCGGCCAATGATCGCGGCCCCGTCGCACTGCCCGACGAGGACGCCGAGGTTGCGGCGGAATAGCGGCCGAGACGGCTCGCGGCTGGGTGCACCCCTGCCGCGAGCGTCTGCTCATTGCCCGAAATGGACGGGAATGACGTCAGGCGACGGCATCCGCTGTGGAGCCGTCACAGGAAAGAAGAGCGGGGCCGGGTTGGATGCGGATTCGCCCCCGACCACCTCGCCTATGATCGACAGCAGCATGATCCGAGCGGAGTTGAGCGCTATGCGCATCGCGCTCGCGAGACTGGGTTCGAACCGCTCGATTGCATCGGTACGGGCTCCCTCCAGCAGCGCGACCAAATGACGTTCGTCGCGCGAGAATCCGATCTCCAGCGGGCTGCCTGCACGGAAACGCCGCCGGAATCCTGCTTCGAACAAGGTCATCACGCTATCGAAAACCGGTGCAAGCAGACCGGCACCGAAGCGTTCCAGCCGTCTGTACAGACTCGGCTGAACCGGATCGCCGGCATCCCGCGCGATCCGCCAATGCCTAGCGCTGTCGATGACGGTCCAGACGGCTGTGGGTGAAAATGCGAAACGCATAGGGCTTCCTTCCAGACACCCCTTCGATCGCGCCGCTGTTTTCGGTTCGCTGCCGAAGCGATAGGCTCGGCGTGTTGCACCGGCAAGTCGCCCGCACACAGTTCGTCCGATATCGCGACCTAAACGCGACCAACCGTGAGACCGGCTCCCGCAGTCCGATCCGCCCGGTGCATGGCGTGCAGCCGCATGTCGGCGTTTTGCAATTCGAAAGGCCTCGCGCTGGCCGCAAAGCTGTACTATGTATGGACCTCATTCCATACATAACCCGAGATAGCGAATGCCGCCCCCGCAGAATAGCAACGACAAGTTCCGCTGGATCCTCGAAACCGGTTGGAAGGGGCTCTGTCCGCGATGCGGCAAGGGGCATATGTTCAAATCGTGGCTGAAGGTCACCGATACCTGCGAATGCTGTGGATTGGACTATCGTTTCGCGGCGCCCGACGATGGCCCGGCGTTCTTCTCGCTCTGCCTGATCGCCTTACCACTGATCTTCATCGTTGTATGGATTCAAGTGGCATACAATCCGCCGATATGGGTGCATTTGGTAACGTCGGTGCCGATCATGGTGGCGGGTTGCCTGTTGCCGCTACGCCCGATCAAAGGCTGGCTCGTCGCATCACAATATGTGAACCGCTCGCAGGAAGCGGGCACCGAACGTCTCTGGAACCAGTTGCATGGCCGCACCAAGGGCAACAATTTCGATGACTGACGGCTGGCTGCCCGACCTGACCAAAACGCGCGCGCCAAAATATCTCGTGATAGCCGATGCGCTCGGATCGGCAATCGAGCGCGGCAATTTGAAGAGCGGCGATCGCTTGCCACCACAGCGCGATCTCGCGGCACGGCTCGGCGTCGACCTCACCACCGTAACCAGGGCGTATGAAACGGCGCGGCAACGCGGGCTGATCGAAGCGCATGGCCGCGCCGGCAGCTTCGTGCGCGGCGCCTCGCCCGCCCAGATCGAGGATGCCGCGCGAATCGATACCGGCATGAACATGCCGCCCGAATTGCCTGGCGACATGCTGGGCCGCACCATGCGCGACACGATCGCGACCTTGCTTGCCGATGGGTCGGGGTTGCGGATGCAATACCAGCCTACCGGTGGAAGCACGGCGGACCGCGCCGCCGGGGCAAGGCTGATTGCCCGCGCCGGCGTCGATGCATCGGACGATCAAATCGTCGTTACTCCCGGTGCGCAAAACGCACTTCATGCGATCGCGAATACAGCGCTCGGCCCCGGCGACGCGGTCGCGTGCGGACGATTCGTCTATTCAGGATTCAAGGTGCTGGCTGCGCGGCTGGGATTGCGGCTGGTGCCCTTGCCCAGGATCGACGGCGATGTCTTGGCGGCCGCATGTCGCGCGCAACAGATCCGGGCATTGTATATCGTGCCGACCAACGACAATCCGACCGCGGCGACACTCGATGCAACAACGCGTCAATCGCTCGCGCAGGCGGCGCGAGCGAACGGTCTGACGGTGATCGAGGATGATGTGTACGGCGCGCTATGCACCGCGCCCGCGCCGCCAATCGCCGCACTCGCGCCCGAGCGAACGTGGTATGTCGCGAGCGTCTCCAAGACCATATCTCCAGCATTGCGCGTCGCTTATGTACGCGCGCCCGATATCGGCAGCGCCCTCCGCCTCGCCGCCGATGTTCACGAAACCGCGATCATGGCACCGCCGCTCAACGCGGCGATGGTGCGAACCTGGCTCGACAACGGACGGTACGATCGGTTGGTCGAGGCGATGCGGAACGAGGCGATGCGGCGGCAGGCTATCGCCGCCGATATCCTGGAAGGATTGCCCTATCGGGCGCATAGCCAAGGCTATCATCTCTGGCTTCCGCTGCCCGCCGGGCTCGACGGGGCCGAACTCGCCGACGCGATGCGACCGAGTGGCTTGTCGGTCGTCGCCGGTGATCGTTTCCGTGTCGCGCCAGGCGCGGATCAGGCGGTACGGATATCGCTGGGCGGCCTGATCGATACACCGCGCCTGGCCCGGGCCCTCCATCTTATACGCGGTCATTTCGATACGCGACAGCAACGCCCGCTGGTCTGACAGCGAGCATGCTCCTGGCAGGCAGCGATTAAGTCAGGTCTCTGCCGGCAACGGAACCGCGGGCGTTACGATCGCGTTCTATTGCGCCAGTAGGAGGTTCAGATGGCAGATATTCGTACCGACGATCGCACCGTGGTCGAACGCAGCACTTTCAATGTCGCCAATGTAATCGTGGCGATTGCTGTCCTGTTGCTCGTGCTCGGCTTGCTGAAATATTTTCACGTGTCGCCGCTCTGAGGCTTGGTCGCTCGATAAGCTGAGGCTGATCATTCGAAACTGATTACCATGCGACGCCCGCCACCCTGGCGGGCGTCTTTGGCGTCAAGACCCTCGTTATTTCTCCGCCGATCCGCGACCGGTCTGCGGGTAGCCGTCCCCGGCTGCCGGATCGCTGGCGTAATCCTCTCCGGGATTGCCACCCCCCGCGCCAACGCCGCTTCCGTACACTTCCCCGGTTCGCGCATCGAAAGACGCGCGGCGGCCATTTTCCGATGGGAAACGGTCGTCGGCTAATTCGGTGGAATGCGTCGGCATTTCGGCGCTTTGCTTCGACACCCGGTCGGCGGCGAAATCATTCGCGTCATATTCCTGGCCCGAATAGCCTGGACCGTTTCCGATCTCTCCACACTGCACGTCGATTGGTGTGCTCTCCATGGCTGTATGGGCCGGTGGTTGCACCACTCGCTTGTGATCGTCCGTCATCGTCTGCTCCTCTCACGGCGTTTAAACGCGTGAGAACGGCAAGCGAGCCGCGCTTTCTTTAGCGCGACAGCAAGGACGCCATCAGGCAGCGAGATCGGTCTTTGTCGCTTTCCCTACCGGCGCGCGAAGCACCAATCGCGCGGTCGCGCCACGGCCGACGCCATCGCTTTCGAGACTCAACGAACCTTCCATCGCGGCCACCGAGTTGGCGCACCAATGGAGACCAAATCCGCCCGATTTATGCTGGCGGGTCGAAAAGCCTCGCTGGAACAATTGTGGCGTCCCGCCCGGATCGAACCCCTCTCCCGTATCGTGGATCGCGATTTCCACACGGCCGTCATTCGTCTCGGCGATCGTCACATTGATGCTGCCCGACCCGCCTGCCGCCGAGATAGCCTCGGCGGCGTTGGAAAACAGATTCCCGACGACCTGGCTCAGCAGCACACGATTGGCCATCACCGGATATTTCTTCGCGGGGAAGTTGAACGCAATTGAGGCACCCTTCCCGGAGTGCCGCGCGATCGTCGCATTCTGCGCGATGATCTGCGTCGCATCGCATTCTTCGAGCGGCGGCCGCTCATGCGCGAGTCGTTGCTGCGCGCCAATGATCTCCAACACCTGGCGCATCGCGTCGCGACCGATTTCGAGCTGCCGGCTTCGGTCTTCGCGCTGCCGGTCTTCGGCATCGAGGGCGGCGGCGATGAACGAGACCAGCTTTTCCCGCCGCTCGGGTGCGACATCCGCGGCGGCCAGCTCGGCCAAGCCGCGTTCGATCAGGGCACGGTCGACCGGCGCGCCTTGGCCGATCCCGGTCGACAAGATCGTCGACACCGGATTCAGCGCGTTCCGGACGTTGTGCATCACCGCAACCGCGCTTTCCGATCGACCGAGCTCGAAACCCTGCGCCTCGACCTGTTCGCGTAGCTCCTTGAGCTGGACCAGCATCGCGTTGAAGCTGCGGCCGAGCGAGGCGATCTCATCGCGGCGACCGACATCCTCGGGCAATAGGGTCAATGAGCCGGAGTTGCGAACGCGCTGCATATGCCCCTCGACCAGACCCAATGGTTTGAGCACGAGAAGTGAGAACATCCGGCTCAGCACCGCGAGCACGAGCGCGAGCAGAATGGTCGATCCCAGTACCGCGAGCCAAAGCATGTGGCGGCCGAGTTGCGAAACGTCACGCGGCACCACGAAGCTGGCGACGGCCACCGGCCTGCCTTCCGCTCCCGTCACCGGCACCGCGATCTGCATCGTCGTCGAACTGGTCGTGACGAGGTCACCACCGGCGCCGTCGAGATCGAGACGCGCCGGCACCTGAAGTAACTTTGCCAACTGCTCCGACGTGATCCGGCGTGCCATGACGACATAACCGCGCGGCACGCCGGTACCGTCGCTCTTTCTGACCTTGGCGACGCCAATCGCTGCCACGATCTTGCCGAGGCGGATATAGAAATGGCCCGAATTGCTGCCCTTCATAGCGCCGTCGAGCGGCGCCCGGCGGATCGCCGCGACCATCGCGTCGCGTAGTGCGTCATTCTCCCTGCCGGTGCGCGGGTCGATCCAACGCGCAATCACCAGGCTGCGATCGGGGCGCAGATAGGCCATGGCGTCGACGTCGAGATTGGCCATCGCCAGCGGCGAAAAGCTTTCCTGCTCGAACGCGCGCGTCGGCTTGACGATATAATCGTAGCTGGAATTCCAGTCGCCATAATCGCGCACCGAGCTTTCGACCTTGCTCGCGAAATCGGTGAGCGCGGCGCGCGTCCGCTGGACGTGTCCGTCCATCGCCTGGCGTTCGAGCGCATTGAAGCTGGGCGTGATGACCAGGGCGAGCAGTACAGTCAGTGCGATCGAGCCGATGAGCCCAACCGACGCGAGGATCAGGAGCAGCTTGCCGCCGAGCGATGCGAACGACAGTCGGCGCCCGCGCGTGGCGCGCAGCCAAGCCATCAGCCGTTGGTCCCGTCGCCTGCCCGGATCGCGAATTCGTCGCCCTCGAGATCGTCCTCGCCGCCAATATAGCGTTCGTGTGCGATCTCGCGCGCGATGTCGGCCGAAACCGGTCGCGAGAAATAGTAACCCTGCAAATGGCTCGCCCCGGCGAGGCGCAACGCCTGGACCTGCGCGTCGGTCTCGACCCCTTCGGCCACTACGCCCAGCCCCAGCGCGCGGCCGAGGTGGACGATCGACTGGACGATCGCGGCGGATTCACGCTCACGCCCCATGCCGTCGATGAAACTCTTGTCGATCTTCAGGCAGTCGAGCGCGAACTTGCGGATATTGTAGAGCGACGAATAGCCCGTTCCGAAATCGTCGAGCGCGATGCGGAAGCCCATCTGGCGCAATTTGTAGAGCGTCTCGGCCGCGCGCTCGGCATTGTCGAAGATCGCGGTTTCGGTGATCTCGATCTGGACGCGCGCAGGTGCGATGCCTGCACGCATCACGCGTTCGACGACCTGGCCGACAAAGTTCAGGCGGCGGAATTGGCGCGGGCTGAAATTGACCGAGACATATTGCCCAGGCCATTGGTCGAGTACCTTCAACGCTTCGTCCAGAACCCAGTCGCCGAGTTCATGGATCAAGTTTGATTCCTCGGCGATGGGAATGAAGAGCGCCGGGCTGATCGGGCCGAATTCGTCGGTGTTCCAGCGCAACAGCGCCTCGAACCCAACGACTTCCATATCGTGCCCCGCGACGATCGGCTGATAAGCCAGGCTCAGTTCGCCGCGCTCGATCGCCTGGCCCAGTCCGCCTTCGATGCGACGGCGGAAACGGACGCTTTCGTCCATGCCGTCATTATAGGCGCGGACGACGCCACGACCCGATTTCTTGGCATCGTTGAGCGCAAGGTCGGCCTTGCGCATAAGGTCGGTCGGGTCGCGATTGCCGTCGATTTC
Organism: Sphingomonas sp.; assembly: GCF_024508665.1. GTDB lineage: Bacteria > Pseudomonadota > Alphaproteobacteria > Sphingomonadales > Sphingomonadaceae > Sphingomonas. The sequence goes on along the minus strand of NZ_JANINP010000007.1, from coordinate 567,101 downwards.
GGCGATCGCAAGCCCGATCGAGGCAGATGCCTGGACCGAATGGCCGATGATGCGAAAGCTGGAGGTGCAGGCGGCGATGATATGATCGCACGCCATGACAGCGGCCTGCTCGCCGAGCGTATCGAACAAGATACCGAACTCGTCTCCGCCCAGCCGCGCGACGATCGCGCCTGGCGGAGCCGATTGCTGCAGGATGGCGTAAATCGCGCGGATCAGTTCGTCCCCCGCGAGATGCCCCAGCGTGTCGTTGACGATCTTGAAACGGTCGAGATCGATCATCGCCGCGGCGAACATCCCGCCGCCGCGCGACTTGTCGGTCAGAGCTTTCAGGAATGCCAATCGGTTGGGCGCCTCGGTCAGCGAATCGTGCGTCGCCAAGTGCAGCGCCTTCGACTCATTGGCGGCGAGCTCGACCGCCTGTTCCTCGAGCTTCGCCATTGCCGCGGCGAGCTCCCGATCGGCCTGCCAGCGATGGGCGAGCGCGGTTGCGGTCTGCACTACTTCGGCGATCTCGAACGGCTTCGCGATGTAGAAAATCTTGTCGGCCGGCCCCGCTGCCCTCGAGATCTCGATCGGCGAGAAGTCGGAAAAGCCGGTGACGATGACGAGATTGATGTTGGGATCGAGTGCGCGAATGCGCATCGCGGTTTCCTTGCCGTCGATTCCGGGCGGCATGCGGACATCGATAAAGGCGACCGCGAAAGGATTGCCATCGGCGATCGCATCCTCGACCGCGGCAACCGCGTCCAGACCCTGATTGCAATGGACGGTGTCGAACGTCGCGCCGGCTGCTCCCGCGACCGGCACGGAGGCATCGCCGAACAGTTCCACGGCCATGTCGCTCAGGGCGTCATGATTGGTCACCACCGGCTCGAAACAGTGCCGGTAGGACTCATGCATTGCCGGTTCGTCGTCGACGATCAGAATTCGCACCGCGCGCAGTCCCTCGCTTGGTGGGACGTACACGACGCCCCAAGGTCATTGCGGAGACGTAAGCGAACGGGGTTAAGGCGCCGTAAACGATCTTATTTCGCGGCGAACGCGTGCTGCCCCAGCAGGATCGCGCCGAGCGGCCCAGCTTCGGCACCCAGCGCAGCCGGGACGATATAGGCATCGAGATCGCCGAGCAGCGAGCGGTCGCCGTAGCTGCCCAGGCTTTCATCGAGCATCCGACGTACCATCGGCAGCAGCCAGGGCACGCCCAGCGCCACGCCGCCGCCAAAGACGATCCGCCGCGGAATGCCGGTCAACACCAGCGTATGGCAGAGTTGCGCCACTGGATGCGCGATCTGGGGCCAGATCGGCGAATGCTCGGCAATCTCGTTGGCGGCGACTCCCGCGCGTGCCTTGATCGCCGGACCCGAGGCCAATCCCTCGACGCAATCTCCGTGGAAGGAGCAGATGCCAGGCCAATCATCGCCCGCCATCCGCACCGGACGCACATGCCCGAGTTCCTGGTGAGTCAGCCCGACCACCGGCTTGTCCTGGCTGATCAGGCCAACACCGACGCCGGTGCCGATGGTGATATAAGCGTGGTCGTGCAGCCCTTTGGCCGCACCCCATTGCCCCTCGGCCAAGCCGGCGCCGACCACATCGGTGTGGAATGCGGTCGGGACTCCGTATCGGCGCCGCAATCGCCCCGCGACATCGGTATTAGCCCAGCCCGGCTTTGTAGTCGCAGTGATGTGGCCATAAGTCGCGGCGCCGGTATCGATTCCAATCGGCCCGAAGCTGGCAATACCGATCGCGTCGAACCCGCGCCACTGATCGAGCGCCTGCTCGATCGCCGACATGGTCGTTTCGGGATCGGTCGTGTCGACCCGTTGCGCCTCGACGATGGTCGCGCCATCCTGCGACAGCACGCACACGCACTTGGTCCCGCCGAGCTCGACGCCTGCTATCCTCACGACACCATCCCCAAAATCCGCTCCGCCTGAACGAGGTGAAGCGCTTCCACCATCTTGCCGTCGACCTGGATCACTCCACCATCGCTACTGGCGAATGCGTCGCGCACGCGGGTCGCCCATTCGATCGCCGCGGCATCGGGACCGAATGCCGCGTTGCAGATATCGACCTGGCGGGGATGGATCAGCGACTTGCCGTCATATCCCATAGCCGCCGCCGCCGTGCATTCGGCCTCAAGCCGTACATCGTCCGAAAAGTCGTTGCAGACGCCGTCGAGTGCGACCACCCCACGTGACCGCGCCGCCGCCAGCACGATCGCCTGAACCGGCGCCAGCCAGGCGCGATCCGTACCCGGCCGCGCACCCAGCTCCAGCGCGAGATCGTTCACGCCAAGAACGAATCCCTGTACGTCGGCCTCGGCGATATCCTGCAATCGGCCGAGCGCTTCGCACGTCTCGATCATCACCCAGAGCGGCGTGCCGCAACCGAGACGATCGCGGCATGTCCTGACGTCATCCGCATTGCGAATCTTGGGCACCAATGCGATCGCCCCGCTATCCCGCACTGCCGCCAGGTCCGCGGCTCCCCATTCGGTATCGCCGCCGTTCACCCGGATAACCGTTTCGCGCGTCCCGAACCCCTGATCGGCCGCCGCTATCGCAGCCGCGCGCGCTGTTATTTTCGCGTCGGGAGCAACGGCATCCTCGAGGTCGAGGATCACGACGTCGGCGGCGAGTCCCCTCGCCTTTTCGATCGCGCGCGGATTGCTCGCGGGCAGGAACAGCGCGCTGCGGCGGGGACGAAAGCTCATGCCACCCCCTTGCCTCAAGCCGCCGGGCGGGACAATGCGGACGGCAACAAGGAGATTATCATGGCTGGCATGGCGCATTTCGACTGGGCGGACCCATTCCTGCTCGACGATCAGTTGAGCGAGGATGAGCGGATGATCCGCGACACCGCGCGCGCTTATGCCCAGGACAAGCTCGCACCGCGCATCATCGACGCGTTCGCCAACGAAACGACCGATCCGGAGATCTTCCGCGAGATGGGCGCGCTGGGCCTGCTCGGGCCGACGATCCCGGAAGAATATGGCGGCGTCGGCGCGAATTACGTGTCCTATGGGCTGGTCGCGCGCGAGGTCGAGCGGATCGACTCCGGCTACCGGTCGATGATGTCGGTCCAGTCGAGCCTGGTCATGTACCCGATCTATGCTTACGGCTCGGAGGAACAGAAGCATAAATATCTGCCCAAGCTCGCCAGCGGCGAGTGGATCGGCTGTTTCGGCCTGACCGAGCCCGATGCCGGCTCCGATCCCGGCGGCATGACCACGCGTGCGACCAAGACCGCCAATGGCTATTCGCTGTCGGGCGCCAAGACGTGGATCTCCAACGCGCCGATCGCCGACGTGTTCGTGATCTGGGCCAAGTCCGATGCGCATGGCGGGGGCATTCGCGGCTTCGTGCTCGAAAAGGGCATGAAAGGCCTCAGCGCGCCCAAGATCGAAGGCAAATTGAGCTTGCGCGCGTCGATCACCGGGATGGTGATGATGGACGAGGTCGAGGTCGACGAGGATGCGCTGCTGCCGGAGGTGCAGGGACTGAAAGGGCCGTTCGGCTGTCTCAACCGCGCACGCTACGGGATAAGCTGGGGATCGCTGGGCGCGGCCGAATTCTGCATGCACGCGGCACGGCAATATGGGCTCGACCGCAAGCAGTTCGACAAGCCGCTCGCCGCCAACCAGCTCTTCCAGAAGAAGCTCGCCGACATGGAGACCGAGATCGCGCTCGGGCTGCAGGCATCTTTGCGCGTCGGTCGCCTGATGGACGAGGGTCGGTTCGCGCCGGAGATGATCTCGATCGTCAAGCGCAACAATGTCGGCAAGGCGCTCGATATCGCGCGGATGAGCCGCGACATGCATGGCGGCAACGGCATTTCGGGCGAATATCAGGTGATGCGCCACCTGATGAACCTGGAGACGGTCAACACCTATGAAGGGGCGCATGACGTCCATGCGTTGATCCTGGGCCGGGCGATCACCGGTATCGCGGCATTCTAGGGCTTGACCCGTCGTATCGCTCCGCTGGCGACAGCGGAGAAAGGCAAGCTTGCGAACGGTCGGCATCGAGCGCAGTCTCGACATCCCACTCAGGGGCAGGAGAGTCGTTTATGCTACGGATCGCTTTCGCGCTTGCCGCCGTCGCGATGGTCGCGACGCCATCGATCGCCGCCAACCGTTGCCGTGACGCCAAGGGGCACTTTATTGCTTGTCCAAAGCCCAAGCCCGCCGTCACCGGAAAGAAATGCCGTAACGCCAAAGGCCACTTCGTGAAATGCGGCACACCGGGCGCCAAGCCGGCCTGAACATTAGCGGATAAGGGGTCAGACGATCCGGACGGTGTACCTGACCGTCCGGACCGCTCTTCCTTCCCAAGGTCGCAAATACCGAAACACGATCCGGTACGTGCCCCGCCTAGCGCCGACGATGCGATACGTCGCGACCGATGGTGCGCCGACCATAGCGGGCCGCGTAGGGACCGTCGCGACCAGCGTGACGCTGATCCCGCGATCGGCGTCGACCTTCCACATATAGCCCGTGCTGGCATTGGTCTGCAGGTCGACCCTGGCGGGTTGGCCGCGGCGCAGCGTCGTCACCTTGCCGCTGTTCGCACTGACCAGCGGAATGTCGGCAGGCGCGGCGCTGGCCAAGGGCGCGATCACCGACATCGCGATCGCCATGAACAATCCCGTTCGCATCGCCCGCCCTTTCCTGTTTGCCGTCCCGTGCCCCTCGCCAAGGCACGTTAGGCGTGATCAAGCGTCAGCATAATCCTGCGCGGGGTTACGCGCATAAATGCCGAACGCCGTGATAACCGCATAGCATGCCGCCGGAAGGATCAGCGCCAGCGCGAGGCTGCCGGTCGTGTCGGCGAGAAAACCGGTCGCGACCGGCAGGACCGCGCCACCGAAGATGGCGACGTTGATGATCCCCGAACCGTCGGCCGCACGAGCGCCCAGCTTTTCGCAAGCGAGCGTGAAGATCGTCGGGAACATAATGGAGTTCATCAGGCCGATCAGCAACAAGCTGTAGCCCGACGTCGTGCCGGTCGTGTGCGTCGATACGAGGATCAGAACGATCGCGCCCACCGCCACGCCCGCCAGGACTTTGCCCGGGTTGACGAACCGCAACACCGCCGCGCCGATGAAGCGGCCAATCATGGCACAGAACCAATAGACGAAGATCAGCTTGCCCGCTGATTCGGTGGACAAGCCCATCACGCTGGATTGCTTCAGGTAGTTAACGATCAGCGAGCCAATCGAAACCTCTGCCCCAACATAGAGGAAGATGCACAACGCTCCGAACGCGAAACGCGGGCGCCCGAGCAGATCGACCCCGGCAAATCCGGCGCCCGCCTGATGCGCCTCGCCCTTCAGCTTGTCGCGGAACATCCACACGACCGCCGCAACGATCGCCAATGCGACCGCCAGCCCGAGGTAGCCGTGGACGATCGCCTGGCTTTCAGCGGTACGATACGCGTCGAGCGCGGGACCGGATAGGTCTGCCGCGCTGACCTTGGTCAGGCTTCCGAGGATCAGGATCGCGCCGACGATCGGAAAGATCGTCGTCCCGAACGAATTGAACGCCTGAGCGAAAGTGAGTCGGCTCGACGCCGTTTCCGGCTTGCCGAGCAACGTGATCAGCGGGTTCGCGACGATCTGGACGAGCACGACGCCGGTCGCGAGAATGAACAAGGCGAACAGGAACAGGCCATAAGTGGCGGTGTTGGACGCCGGGATGAACAACAGGCAGCCCACCATCATGGTCAGCAAGCCGGCTGCCGCGCCGCGCATATAGCCGATGCGCTTGACCAGCATCGCGCCCGGAATGCCGATCAAGGCATAGGCCGTGAAGAAGCAGAACTGCACGAGCATCGCCTGCGTGTAGTTGAGCGTGAACAGCTCCTTCAGCTTCGGGATGATGACATCGTTCAGGCTGGTGATGCCGCCGAAGATGAAGAACAAGGCGAAGACGAACACCTGCAGGCCGGGGGCGTTGATCCCCTGATGCGTATCGCCCGTCCCGCCCGGGTTTGCCGCCGCGGCGCCCGTATTTATTGCCATTGAAAGCACTCTCCGCTGGGGTCACCGAATTGGAACCGGTTTCGAATGCCTTGATGGCGCAGCTTAGCGGTCGCGGCAATCTGCGAATACGTATTACCGCGAAGGTTATCAGCCGAATCGGTAGCCCGACACCGCCCAACCGAGCACGTTGCTCGCGTGATCGCGCGTGGCGGCACCATCTCCGCCCGCCCCCAGCGCCACCATCAGCGGCAACAGATGCTCCTCGCGAGGGTGGGCGAATTGCGCGTGCGGCAATTCCCGCCAGGCGGCGACGCGTTCGGCACGGCGCACAGGATCAGGATCGGTCACGACATCGGTCAGCGCACTGTCCCATTCGGTCGAGGGCGCGACCGCCGCGGAACCCCGAACCCGCAAATTATGAAAGCTCATGCCCGAGCCGACAATCAATACGCCCTCGTCACGTAATGGCGCCAGCGCGCGCCCGATCGCGATGTGGTCGGCGGGATCGAGATCGGCGCGTAACGATATCTGCGCGAGTGCAATGTTCGCCTCCGGCACCGCGACCTTCATCGGAATGAACACGCCGTGATCCCAGCCGCGCGCATTTTCCTCTCGCGTGGCGAACCCAGCGCCACGTAACAGCGACGCAGCGCGCCGGGCAACTTCAGGTGCGCCAGGCGCATCCCAACGCAGGTGATAGGTGTGTTCGGGAAAGCCGTAATAGTCGAATAACAGCTCGGGTCGTGCGCCCGTATGGACGGTGATCTCATTCTCCTCCCAATGGCCTGATACCAGTAGGATCGCGCGGGGCCGTTCGGGCAGGCTCTCGATCAATCCGGCGAGATAATGCTCCATCGGCTGCCACATCGGATCCGGCGGGCCGCCATCCGGATCCATGAAGAAGCAGGGGCCGCCGCCGTGCGGAATGAACAAAGTGGGTAAGGTCATGTAGAGAATATCGCCCCGGCCTCGACACCCAACAATGCCGCTAGCGGAAACGGCGCGTTTCCGCCTACATTTCGTGCGTGACCAAGTTCACCGTCAACAATCAGCCGGTCGAATACCGCATGGACCCGACAACGCCGCTGCTGTGGGCGTTGCGCGACGCGTCCAACCTGACCGGGACCAAATATGGTTGCGGCACCGGGCATTGCGGCGCTTGCATCGTCGATATCGATGGCGCGGCGAAAAAATCGTGCCTGGTGCCGATCGGATCGATCGAAGGCAGTGTCGTCACCACGATCGAAGGCCTGTCGCATGACCGCAGTCATCCGATCCAGGTGGCGTTCCTGGCCGAGAATGTCAGCCAATGCGGTTTCTGCATCCCCGGGATAATCATGGCCGCGTCGGTCCTGCTCCGGAACAATCCGCGTCCCTCGGAGGAGCAGATTCGCCAGAGCATCGCCAATATCTGTCGCTGCGGCGTCTATCCCCGGCTAGTCGAGGCGATCCAGCGCGCGGGGCGCATCCAGCGCGGCGACGACACCGTCGCGACCGGCCCTCGTCCGGGCATCGACCCCAAGGACGCGGCCAGGGTGGTGCCGGCGCTGACTCCTCAGCCCTAGCGATTCCTTTCAATTGGCTGTCAGCCCAATTCAGAAACCCGTCAGCGCGACTCGCCTAGAAAAGCGCTATCGTAGGGTCGGCTCGTGCGCCGGCGAGTGGAGAAAATCGAATGCGTAAGTCTATCCTTTTCGCGCTGATGGCGGCGGTGTCGATGACGCCCGCGATCGCCTCGGCGGCGGATCGCGACAACTGGCGCGGCCGTGGCGGCGACCAGAACGCGAATTCGGGTCAGCGCGGAGATCGCGGCGGCTGGCGTGGCAATAACGGCGGCAATGGCGGCTGGCGTGGCAATGGCGGCAATGCCTCGCCCGCGCCGAGCCCGGCTCCCGCTCCTGCGCCCGCCCCCGCGCCGCGCTGGAACGGCAACAACGGCGGCGCCAACAACGGCGGCTGGCGCGGTGGCAATGGCGGGGCGACCGTGCCGAACGCCGGCGGCGAGCGCAATTGGCGCGGCGGCGACAATGGCGGCTGGCGCGGTTTCCGCGGCAATCGCGGCGACGGTGCGACTGCGGTCCCCGTCCCTGCTCCGGCACCTCAGCTCAACGGGCAGCGCGACGGCAATCGCGATTGGCGTAACCGCGGTGGCAATGACGATAATCGTGGCTGGCGCGGGCGCGACGGCAACGACAATCGCGATCGCAACTGGCGCGATGGGGACAACCGCCCCGACCGCAACTGGCAGGGCAATCGTGGCGACAACCGCAACTGGAACGGCAATAACTGGCGTGGCGGCGACAGCCGCTGGCGCGACAATGATCGCGATCGCGGCGGCACCTGGAATCGCGGCTGGCGCGGAAACACGCGTTACGACTGGCAACGCTACCGCTCGTATAATCGCAATGCCTATCGCCTGCCGCGCTACTACGCGCCTTATGGCTGGAGCTACGGCTATCGCCGCTTCTCGGTCGGCGTAATCCTCGACTCGATCCTGTTCAATCAGAGCTATTGGATCGACGATCCGTACGACTACCGTCTGCCGGAAGTATACGGGCCGTACCGCTGGGTGCGCTATTACAACGATGCCTTGCTCGTGGACATCTACACGGGCGAAGTGGTCGACACGGTTTACGACATCTTCTGGTAAGACGATCGTCACGTGGGGACGAGGGCTCGGGGATTTATTCCCGGGCCCTTGCCTTTTTCGCCCGAGGCGAGAAGAAACCGCGCCATGTTCGGCAGGAAGAAGAATCCCTCGGGCGGCGCATCCAAGGAGCGCGCCCGCGTCGGTAGCGAAGTGGCGGCGCGGTTGGACGCCAACCCCAACGTCCAGGCGGCGATGGTCGGCGCGGCGCAAGCCTATTACTACATGAACTTCCTCACGCCTGCGCAGTGCGACATGCTGATCAGGATGATCGACGGCAATCGCCGTCCGTCGACGTTGCTGGCCGATCGAGAGGATTACGGGTTCCGCACCAGCGAAAGCTGCGACATGGACCGTTATTCCCCCGATGTCGCGCCGATCGACACCTCGATCGCCAATCTACTCGGTATCCCACCGGCGAAAGGCGAGACGATGCAGGGGCAGCGTTATGCTCCCGGCCAGCATTTCCGCGCGCATCACGATTTCTTCCACGAAAATCAGAAATATTGGGCCGAGATGAAGCGGACCGGCGGCCAACGCACCTGGACCGCGATGATCTATCTCAACGATGTCGAGGAAGGCGGCGCGACCTGGTTCCCGCAAGCTGGCCTGCGCGTCGCGCCGCGCCGCGGCCTGTTGCTGGCCTGGAACAACATGAACCCGGATGGCAGCCCCAACACGCTGACGCTGCACGAGGGCATGCCAGTGGTGAAGGGCGTCAAATACATCATCACCAAATGGTTCCGCGAGAACGATTGGGCAGTTTATTGAGCCCGCCGCGCGGACCCGCGCGCTAGTCGCCGCCGATGATCCGTGCGCTGATCCCGTAGCCTCCGTTGGCGCCTGTGAGCGCGGATAAGACGGGTGGTCGGGCCGAGGCCTGACCCTTTCCACGACCAACAGCCCTGTTTGCGCCACGAGGCGGAGCGAGTTTGCTGCAGTGCGGGAACTTGGCCGGTTCGGACTCGTTGAGCGGATCGTGCGGGACAAGGTATAGCGTAATGTCAATGCAATTGCTCGGATGCGCCGTCGGGATGCATCGCCGCGACCCGGCCAGTTCGCGGCCCGAGGGTGGCCGATATATCGGCGAATGCGTCGGCTGTGGCCGACCCATGATGTGGACCCTGTCGGGTTGGAAACTCGATCGCCGCCGCAGCGATGCCGGCGTCACCCAACTTTGAGGTCTCACGAGGTCGATCTCTGACTCGGGAATGTGCCCCCGGTATTCGCGGCCGCATCGGCTTTCGTGGATGGCCGGTATCCATTTTGGGGTGACGCTAAACGCGCCGAGAGCCGCCTAGCGTAGCCGAGCGGGCGCGGCTAAACGAGCGGCGATGGACAATGTCGCCGGCATCACCCGATCGTTTCTCGGCCAGGCCTGGCGTTGGCGGGCGCTGGCAGCCGACGCCCGCGATGCGGGCTTCCAACCCGATGATATGGTGACCCAGTTGCTGCTCGCGCGTGGCGTGGGACGCGATGCGCTCCAGGCCAATCGAACGCCGAGCATCCGGGGTTTCATGCCGGATCCGTCGATTTTCAACGACATGGACAAGGCCGCCCGCCGCTTAGCCGACGCCGTCCAGTCCGGTGAGCAGATCACGATATTCGGCGACTATGACGTCGACGGCGCGACGTCTGCGGCATTGATGATCCGCTTGCTGCGCGATCTGGGGCTCGCACCGCAAGTCTATATCCCCGACCGGCTGATGGAGGGATATGGCCCATCGGGTGAAGCCTTGGTGCGGATCGCCAGTGGCGGCGCCACGCTGATCGTCACGGTCGATTGCGGCGCGCAGGCGTTCGAAGCGCTTGATATGGCGCGCGATGCCGGAGTCGACGTCATCGTCGTCGATCATCATAAATGCGCCGCCGCTTTGCCCCATGCGCACGCCCTGGTGAATCCCAATCGGCTCGATGAAGGCGACGGCGCCGCCCATGGCCACCTCGCGGCGGTTGGAGTCGCCTTTCTGCTCGGGGCTGCTTTGCTGCGCGAGTTGCGCGGACGCGGCTTTTTCGCCCCGAGGGCCGAGCCGAAATTGCTCGACCTGCTCGACCTGGTCGCGCTCGGCACGGTCGCCGATGTCGCACAGCTAAAGGGCCTCAATCGCGCGTTCGTCGCGCAAGGCCTGAAGGTTATGGCGCAGCGTGGCAATATCGGCCTGGCAGCGCTGGTCGAAGCATCCCGGCTGACGCGTGCGCCGACGTGCAGCGATCTCGGCTTTGCGCTGGGGCCGCGAATCAACGCGGGTGGCCGCGTCGGCCGCGCCGATCTCGGCGTGCGGCTGCTCACTACCGAGGACGTGAACGAAGCGCGCAGCATCGCCGCCGAACTCGACCGGCTCAATGAAGAGCGTCGCGCGATCGAGGCCATGGTTCAGGAACAAGCAGAACTGCTGCCGCATGGGAGCGCCGTCGCGGTGGTCGCTGGCCGGGGCTGGCATCCCGGCGTGATCGGCATTGTTGCTGGGCGGCTCAAGGAGAAGCTTGGCATTCCGGCAATCGTCATCGCCATCGATGATAGCGGCACGGGTAAGGGATCTGGCCGGTCGATTACCGGTGTCGATCTCGGCGCCGTCGTTCTGGCCGCGAAGGAGATGGGTCTGCTCGTCGCCGGCGGTGGTCATGCCATGGCGGCCGGGCTGACGATCGACGTCGATCGTATCCCCGAATTCGCCGCATTCCTGGAAGAGCGCCTCGCTGCGGCAGTTGCCAATGCGCGCGAAGATCGTGCCTTGCTGGTCGACGCCCTTCTCGCGCCGGGCGGGGTGACTCCAGACCTGTGCGAGACGATGGAGGCGGGCGGCCCTTATGGTATGGGCTGGCCCGCGCCGCGCGTTGCGGCGGGGCCATTCCGAATCGTCCGTGTCGACGTCGTCGGCAATGGCCATGTCCGTGCCATCGTCGCCGGCGATGACGGCCGCAGCCTGAAGGCCATGGCGTTCCGCTCCGCCGACACGTTGCTCGGCCAGACGCTGCTACAGGCGCCGCGGGATCGGAAATTATGGCTCGCCGGCCGCCCCAAGGTCGACGATTGGGGGTCGCGTCCCGCCGCCGAACTGCATCTCGATGATGCCGCCTGGGCGGATTGAACACGGCAAACGCGCACAACGCTTGACCGAAGGCCTCGCTTTCCCTAACCGCTCCCCCGCGCCGACACGCTCGGCCCCTTCGTCTAGCGGTTAGGACGCGGCCCTTTCACGGCTGAAACACGGGTTCGATTCCCGTAGGGGTCACCAATCAAGCGATTTATCGCATTGATTTGCGCAATAACGACGACGATGTCGCCGGACGGCGCCGCCAGTTCCGACACAGCAGTGGGCGGCTTCTCCTGAGTGCGGTTGTGGTCGCGTCGGGCGCCGCCTGCATCAACGACGCCCTCTCAAGCAGCCTCGCCATTCCCGAGGAAATGATCCACCGCGGCATGACCAAAACGGCCCAGCTTGCAATCGCCCGAGGCTTAGCCGCCCAGGCCAAAGGCGCCGGCGTGACCGTCAATTTGGTGATGCCCCGGCACCCGATCCGAAAAGCATCGTCGATTTCGTCAAGAGCGTGTTGCGGGTAGCCACTCGGACGCGGGAGCGGAACACCTGTCTTCGAAAAGGTGCGACCGCTTCCCTTCATCCGCCGCTTCATCGAGGCGGATGAAATCGGCGCGATGGTAGCCTTTCTCGCCAGTTCCCTTGCAGCAGCAACCACCGTGCCGCGCCGTACCGAAGGCGGAATCATTCCCACTATCGCTTTAGGCCGAAGTACAACCTTTCGAGCGGCTGCATTTCAGGCTGATCCGAGCACCGCTCGAACGGCAATTGGCAGACGCTTTGCCGTCGGTCGATCCAGATCGGCGCCAAGAGCGGCTCGCGAACGGCATTCATCCCAACGCACGCTCTCGCGGATTGCCTGCAACCTGCAATCGTCAAGCGCGGTAGGTATTTGATCTAGAACGGCGACGGCTCACCCATGGCAGATGGTTTGGCCGACTCGAGGACCGGGCGCGAAAATCTGTCTGCGGGCGTGCGAGGCTGACGCGAACGCATTATCGATTGCTACTGCAACGGAGGCTGCGACTAATCTACAGCAAGGCCCCCATGCCGCCGACGCCTTCTTTCGCAGCTTGTCCGCGTGACTCAGTGCCGGTCTGCTAAATTTCGATCGATTGGATGGCCCCCAATTGGTGGAGAATGTCGAGCGCGACACGCGCGTCTTCCTTCGCGATCTGCGACAGGTTACGATCTCCGCCGAGCGCGAGCGCTGGCGCAAAGTTGAACATCTGGGTCCATTCGAGATCGCCGCAAGCCTTGCGCGCTGCCTTCGTTTCCTTCGACAGATCGGCGTTGAAGTGGAAATCGGGATTCTCGAACTCGACGCCAAACAGCCATTCCGGATCCGCGGTCTGGCTGATGCGGGCCAAATCGTGCGGAAGGACCAGCCAGAACTGCTCGCCGTCCCAACCGATGAGATCGCCGAACGCCGAACGCACGATCACATCGGTCGCCTTGCGTCCTCGCGGTAGCCATTCTTTGCCTACTTCCACCCAATCATCGGGATCGCACAACCAGATCACCTGTCCGTCATACGAACACCAGCCATCTGCATCGAGCAACGCGAGCATCGCTTCGGACAACCGGCCGGCGAGACGCATGCGGTCTTCGTCGGTAAAGGGCCGATAGGCCGGATCGGCCTTGTGCTTCTTGCGGAACTTGATCGCGGCTTTGGAGGACATCGGCACCTCTTGTTCATTACTGGAGCAGAAGGTCCATCTTGACCGCCCGCCACAACGCTTGCGTGACCTTTTTCGACTTCATTTCAGCTTTGATCTTTTGTTCGACCATGTTGGGAATGTTGATACGCCCGGCCGTTGCGGGTTCGAACGATACGCCGCCCCAATTTGCGCCGATATCGCTGTTCACGACGCCCGAGCCGATGTCCTGAATCTCATCATAGCGGCCGCCAGCGACCTTATCGGGCTCGTGCAGCACAGCCTTGCCTTTCATGCCGTCGGCGGCCTTGGCAAGTGCCGTTCCAGCGGAAAGACCCTTGTACCGCGTGCTCGATGCGACGCCAGCCCAGATCGCATCCACGATCATCTGCGCGCCTTCGATCTTGGCGACCTTGCGGACGGCGGGCGTCGTGGCCGGCTCGTTGATCGGATAGGTCAGCCGCTCGGCAATGGCGCTGGTGATCCGCGCGCGCACCGCCTTGCGCGCGTTGTCATCGAGCGACTTGCGATCCTTCTGCTTGCTGAAGACCGCGAACTGCCGCCGGCGCTCCATCCAGATGTGGACACTCATGGCATTGATCTGGTTCTGCTGGCGTGTGAGCTGCCGCGTATATTCGCCGGCATTGGCCGGGAGCGCTGCGCCGGTACCCCGGATGAAAGTGCAGGGAATCTGCGTGATCTTGTCCGGGACGTTGACGCCTAGCCCATCGAGAATGACCTTCAGCTGGGGCCGGATCTTCTTTTCGTTGACCTCGATCTTCTTGTCGAGCTTGTCGCGATCGGGCGCACCGATCTTCTTGCTCGCGGCCGTCTTTGCGTCAGCCTCGATCTGCGTGGCGATCGGCGAAACGAAGCCGATGGCAGCGGTGACCTTCTTCTTGGTATCGGCATCCTTGAGCTTCGCTGCCTTGCCCGAAAAGTCGCTCAGATGGGCAGTGAGTAGCTTGGGCGTGCTGGCAAGCATGATATGCGCGCTTTCGCCGCTCTGCTTGATCCACAGTCGGTGCGATTCCTCGCCGGCCTCGAACGCCACCGATTCTCCGAGCTCGCCATCGCCAGGCGTGTCCTTCTGCGCAGGGGGCACCGGCTTGTTGTCGCTGCCGATCAACATCTTGCCGAGCGCCTTCGCCTTCGCAACGATCCAGGTCACCAGTTTATCGAGCGCATTGTCGACCGGCTTCCGGATCTTGTTGATGATCTCGATGACCTTCTTGCTGACGTTGCCCAGCCCGGCGAAGTTGGCGAGGAAGTTGATTGCCAGGCTGAGCCCGCGCGCCAGCACGCTTTCGACCTTGGCCGAGGCCGGGCCGATATTGCCCGCGGCGATCGCGGCGATCCCGTCGATCAGCGCTGCCACGACAGCGCCGATCTGCTGAAGCTTGCCGACGATGAAGGTGATCGTGCGATAGATCGCGAGCAGTGCCTGGATGAAGGCGCCGGCGGGAGTGAGGAACGAGAGCACTTTCTCGATGGCGATCTCGATCACCTTGCCCTTCACGTAATCGATGATCGCATCCATCACCATCGACTTGAGGTTGGATAGGGTTTCGAGCAGCTGCTGCCAGGCCGCGGCCGGTCCTTCGGTGACCAGGGTCCTGACGAGATCGAAGGTGGTCTCGAGCACCTTGACCGTAGTCTCGTTGGTCGCCGCGACCAGCTTCGCGCGGACGTTCTCCCATGTCGCACCGATCACCGAGAGCCCGAATTTGAGCAGTTCGAGCAGCGCGAAGCTCTTGGGGATATAGAGATTGGCACCCGCCAGCGAGCCGAGCAGCCAGTCGAGTATCCCGCGCTGGAGATGCGCAAGGATATTGGTCTTGAACATGTTGAAACCGGCCTTGCCGGCCTTGACTAGGAAGCCGATGAATCGGCCCGGCGCCTTGATGATGGTGTTGAAGGCGGCGCCGGCCTTCTTGAGGTAAGGGATGACGCTCGGCGCCACGACCTCAAGGATGATCTCGAGCAGCTTGAGCACCTGCTTGAGCGCCCAGCCCCCGAAATCGACGACGAACCCGACGAACAATTTGGCGAACTTGCCCCAGGCACCGACGATCGTGACGATGTCGAAGATCGTCAGGCTCTTGAGCGTCGAGATGAAGCGATCGGGGATCGTCTTGACCAGCGCCAGCGCCCCCGACAGCGCGCCCTTGAACCAGTTCCACGCCTTGCCGACCGCGCCCGATTTCTGGATGTTCTCCCAGATCTCCTGCTGCCCGATCAGCGTCATGAAGCCGCCGATCAGCGCATTGGCTGGCGATACGCTTTCGCCGGAAATCGGGTTCTTGCCGAACACGCCCGCGAGCATGTCGAATTTCGGGATGATGCTTGCCGCGTAGCGGCCGAGCGGCTTCAGGATGGCGTCCTTGACGATCTCGGCGATGCCGACGACCAGGCCCTTGCCGAACGAGATCAGCTTGTCGACCGGCGCGGTAAAGATGCGCTTGGCGCGGTCCCACACGTCGCCGAGATGGAAGACGTCGCTCCAGCTCAGCGAATCGATGAACTCCATCAGCGCATCGCGGAACGCCGCGCCGACCATGCCCAACGAACGGAACTGATCCTCGATGAACTTGCCGCCCTTTTCGAAGATGCCGTGATTGTTGAGGGCATCGACGATCAGGCCGCCGCCGGGGATGAACTCGATCAATGCGCGCAGGATGTTGGCGCCCGATCGCTCCACCGTCGCCATGTTGATCGGGTTGACTCCGATGACGATGGTGAACAGGCGGAAGCCGGGGATGTAATTGGCCTTATCGGCGATCCAGTTGAGTGCGCGCGAGACGATCCCGCGCTGCGCCTGGGGCGCCGAGCGCGACGTGACGCGCGGCGGTGCCGCCGCATCCTCCTTGAGCTGGATCACCGCCGATTGCTGGATAGTGTGCGCCAGTTCGTGCGCGATCAGCTTGGTGCCGTCCTCGCTGTCGGGATTGTATTGGCCGCCATTGAAGAAGATGTGGCGGCCATAGGTGAATGCGCGGGCGCCGAGCCGGGTGGCGAGGTTGGCCGCCTTGTCGTCGGTATGGATGCGGACATCGCCGAAATTCGCCCCGAACCGGCGGCCGAAGAAGCCGGCGACATCCGCCGCCATCGGCGCGCCGCCCGACAGTTCGGCCTTGACCGCCGTCTCGGTGGCCGCGTCGGCGACATTCTCGGCGGCCGGTTGTGGCATGGGCGGTGCCGACGCGCGCGCCGGGGCGCGCTGGACGACGAGCGGGCTGCGCTGGAGATCGCCCCGCAACGCCCGCGCCGGGGCGGCCGGTGGATCCTTCATTGCGACGACGCGATCGGCGACGCGATCGGCCTCCGCCTCGGCGGCGTCGCCAGGCTGCGAGATCAGTAGCGCCGGCTGGATGCCCGTGCGCGCGAGCAACGCCGACCGCTCGGGATGAGTCAGCGGGTGCACCGAATCGTGGGCGTGGCGAGCCCCTCTGTGGTGGTGATCGAGCCTGCCGCGAAGAGGCTTGGTCTTGGCTTTGACGTTCGCGTGCAGCCGCTTCGCCGCGGCGGCGGCATGCGCCGCGCCGCTTTCCTGCGCATGGTCGGCCTCGGCGGTCGTGCGCGGGGCAGCGGCGGCGGTTGCCATCGATTAGTCCGCTGCGGCGAGCAGGGGTTTGAGCGGGCAGAACGCGCCTGTCTTGCGATATTCGCGCTCGATCGCGGCGCGCAGCGCGGAGTCGTCGACGCCGCCATCGCGCTCCATGGCAAGAAGGCGTGCGTGCAGCGCGACGTTGCGCAATTGGCCACCGGTCAGCACGCAGCGGCAGGCGATGTCGTCGATCAGCCAGGCGCTGACCTGATGTTCGCCGAGTTGACGCGCCAGGATATCGCGCCGCATCACCGCATCGGGCGAGCGGAAGGTCAGTACCGCGTCGAGCCGGCGAGCAAATGCCTGATCGATCCGTTCGACATCGTTGGTGGTGACGAGGATGATACCTTCGAAACTCTCGATCCGCTGGAGCAGGAAATTGGTTTCGAGATTGGCGTAGCGGTCGTTGGAGCTGCCGATATCGGTGCGCCGTGCCAACAATGCGTCGCCTTCGTCGAGCAGCAGCACGACGTCTAGCTCCTCCGCGGCGGACAGCGCGCGGTCGAGGCACTTCTCGGTCTCGCCGATATATTTGCTGACGGTGGCGGCGAGATCGATGCGGTAGAGGTCCTTGCCGAGCCGCGCCGCGATGTGGCGCGCGGCGAGCGTCTTGCCGGTGCCGCTCGCGCCCGCGAACAAGGCGCGCACGCCGCGGCCATTGCCCAGATCAGCGCCAAGCCGCTCGCGGTGGCGGCTCCGCAGCAGCAGCGCGTCGAATTCCTGGCGCTCGCGTGGGTCGAGGAACAGCGGCTCGGGTTCCCCGCTGTGATCGACCGGCGACGCCAGCGCGTCGAGCCGGGCGTCGCGCAGCGACCGCGCGGCCGCGCGCACGTCGTCGCGGATCGGTACACCCGGACGGCCCGCCAGTTCGGCGGCAGCGGCGGTGCCGCGCGCAGCGCAGGCGATGTTACCGAGCGTCATCGACAAATTGGTCAGTTCGGCGGCGATCGAACCGAGCCCGCAAGCGCTCCACTGGCGGGCTCGGGCAGCGGCATCGGGCAGCGGCAAGTCGATTGCCAGCGTCGTCGCCAGCCCTTCCTGGCGGATCGATCCGCTCGCGCCGATGGCGATGCCGACCGGGCCGGCGAACAGAGGATGCGTGGCGATCGACAGCGTCTCGCCGGGGGCCGGCTCGACTGCCGCTATCAGCATCGCGCCGGCAAGGTGCGCGGTTGCCGCCGCGCAGCGCCATTGCACGGGATCGGTCAGCATCGTCTGCGGGACGATCAGCACGTCCAGGCCGGCGACGCGCGCGGCGGCACGCAGCAGCATCCGTCGGCCATTGCGCCCGGGCCCCCGGACGAGAACAAGACGGGCAGGATCGCGCGCGATCAAGGCGCCGAGGCGCAAGGGGTGGATCGCATCCATGGCGGGCGCGATCCAGTCGTCGGACTGAGGCAGTATGGCGCACGCCTCGAACCGCGCGCCATCGAGCCGCGGTGGCGCTCCCGCGAGGACATCGAGCAGCGGCCCGGGCAAGCGCAGCCGACGATCGCCGCGCAGCGCCTCGGGATCGGCGACCTCGACCAGTCCGGCCGCTTCCAAGTCGCGCAGCGCATCGCGCACGGCGCCGGCCCGATCGCCCTCGGCGCCGGTCCGCCATTGCGCGACCAGGCCCCCGAGCGTCGGCAGGCCGCCATCGGGTTCGACCAGATAGGCGAGCGCGGGGTCTTCCTCGATCATCGCCAGCGTCGCCAGCAATTGACGCGCGAGCGGCGTGAAGCCGGCTCTTGCCAGGCGACTGAACGGGAGCGCGGCATCGGTGCCGATCGCGTCGAGCGCGGCGGACCATTCCGCCGCCCGCGGCGCCGTGTCGCGCCCCGTCAATCGCGCTATCTCGGCCTGATAAGCGACGAGGAAGGGAAGGTCGGCGCAGGCCTCCGGACGCTGCTCGAGCAAATGAAGCACCGCGCCGAACACCGTCAGACGGAAATGCGTGGCGGCGTCGGGGGTGGGCGCAAAGGCGAGCGGGCGAGTCATTCGAAGTGGAACCTGACGTCGCGCCCTTCGCTGGGAAGCCAGCCGGGATCGCGATCGAGCCCGGCAAGCCGCAACGCGATCGGCAGCCCGGCGAGCGCGAAGTGCACATCGAGCCGCGCTTCCTCGGTGACGACACGCCCCGGGATCGCGAAGGCGGCCGGCGTCAGCAAGTCGTCAGGCGCGGCGCGGCGCAAGCGCGCGGCCAGGAACAAGGCCAGGCAGGTCAGCCAATCGGGATCATGTCGCGCCCGCGCCGCGGATCGTCCGGCCTCGCTGGAGCCCAACCGCACGCCAAGCACCCGCGCCAGTCGGCGTGCCGCCGGCGTCGCACTGCGGTTGGCGAGTGCGAAGCCGGCCGAATGCCACAGCGTCGACCCGTCGTGCCACGCACGGTCGCCCGGGAACGGCGCCAGCCATTCTGCTTCGACCCGCCAGCGTCTGGGCAATGGCACTTGCGGTCCACCTTGCGCGATCCAGCGATGAAGCGGATCGCGGCGGTAGCGCGCGCCAAACCAGTGGAGTCCCAGACGATCGGCGAGCGCGAGGGGGGGCAATGGCAGCGCGGGGTCAAGCGGCCGGGTGAAATCCGGATAGAGGCCCATCGCCAGAAACGCATTGATCAGGAAGACCAGTCCACCGAACGCCGTGTTGAAGCTCGTTTGCGGCTCGGACCATATTGTCGGGCGCGGTGCATCGATTGGATCGGCGAAGGGATTCCAGGCGGGTTGCGGAGCGGCTGCGGCGTGGGGCGCCGGGGACGCAGCCGCCCTCCGGGAATCGGCCGGTAGTGCCGATGCAGGCGGGTCGGCGATCGTGGGCACCGCGACGCGGTCGCGTACGGGCGACACGACGATCGGCCGATACGGCGCTTGCTCGGACGAGCGCGGAACCAGGGAAATCGCCGCCACGCCCTCCGGCGCCGCTGCCGGCGTGGGGGCGACGGCAGTGGCGCCGACACGCTGCGTCAGGTCCGGCGCCGGGCGAACCTCATCGATCTGACGGGTGATCGCATGGACCAGCGCGTTTCGGGAAATGGCAGGCGTTCGTGCCAGGACGACGGCAGCGACGAGTAATCCACGCGCCGCGACCGGCAGGTCGGCGAGCGCCTCACCCCGCGCCACGAGCACAGCGCAGGCCGCGCGGACGCCTTCGGTCGCCGCGCGTTCCTGTCGGTCGGGAGGGGTATCGTAACGACGGACCGGCGGAACGGAGCGCGCGCCTTGCGAGCGCGATGGCGCCTCGCGATCGGCGGGCCGCCCGAACACCAGTCCATAATCGCGAGCGAGCGAGGCCGTCGCGAGGTCAACCTCAGCCGGATCAAGCCTGGCAAGCCAGCGCACCGCCCTCCCCGTTTCGGCGAGGCGGACGAGCACCGGCACCAGATCGCGACCTTCGCCCAATACGTCGCGGCGCCACCAATCCCGTGCGCTGGCGCGGCCGGTAGCGGCACGCACCAGCGCCACGGCGTCAGCCGATCCGGTTTCGATTACCGAACCAATCAGCCAGGCGGCAAAGGCGGCACGGCTGCTGAATCGGCATGGATGGCCGGTCGCGGCACCACCGGGAGGATCGCGCGCCGCACGCCCGACAATTTCGCCGAGCACGAGTCCGAGTCCATTGGCGAAATGCCGCGTCGCACCCGCGCGTAACCGGCCCGGACCGGTGAGATGCGGGATATACAGCACCTCCTGCGGCCCTAATCCGAGGCGATCGATCGCGACCTCGCTCAGCGCCTGCTCGAGCAGCGAGCGGCTTGCCCCCGGCCCGGACAGCCGGGCGCGGCCGACGGCAAGGCCACTCGCCGCGAGGGAAAGCGCGCCTGTCATCGGCTCAGCTGCTCTTCTTGAACAGCGTCGTCAGGAAAGCGAGACAGCCCTTGGGCAAGTCGGGGCCAGGGCCGACGCCGTGACCGCCCGATGCCGGCGGGTCCTTCGAGACGTCGCCGGCCGGTCCGTCGGGGCTTGCCGACAGCCGGATGTTGAGCGTCACCGCGCCGCCATCGGGAACCTTGAGCGCATGGATGCCGTTGCCATGATTGCTCAGGCCCGGCGCGTCGAACGACCAGGAAAGCCGGTCCTGCTCGCCTACATGGTGCGCAGCGAGGCCGAAGGCCCCCGGCGTTTCGTCGAGCACCACCATCTTCTTGTCGTCGACCTGAAGATAGGTGTCGGTGCGGCGATACCCTTCGGTGATCCAGGCATAGACCACGACATTGCCGTAATCGACCGATGTAGTACGCATGTGATCGTGGTTGACGATGGCGCCGGCTACGCCATCGGCCTTGTCGGCCGCGTGCTGGAGCGCACCGGCAACCATGGCGATCGTTTCAGGGTCGAAGTTGGGATGTTCGCGATACCAGGACACGAGCCGCTGCACGCTGATCGCGCGGCAACGCGTGAACAGCAGGAAGTCATGATCGCCTGAGGCGGGAGTCGGATAGCCGCGACCGCTCACCTCAGCCGTTGTTTCGACGTCCGACAGTGTCGCGAAATCCATGTTCCGCCGGACGCTCGATTGCGTGAAGGTGACCGGATTGGGGCTGGTCAGCTCGACCACCATGCAGCGATGGCTATTGGCGAGATAATCGGGTTTATCGGCCGCTGCGACGTCGAACGTGCGTACCGACGTCTGCTCCGGCGAGGGCGTCCCGGGGGTTCCGCCAGCCAGGTTGGCATCGGTCGCATTGGTCGCCATCCCGTTCGGGATCTTGAAGTCGCCCCAGCTACCAAGGCCGTATTTGCCGATCCGGAACACCGCCTCGATGCCATTCACCGCCGGGCCGGTATTCTCAAGGATCGCGACCATGTCGTTGGTCTTGTTGACCGCGATCGTGCTTCCCGGTGCGGTGGTGGTGTCGAGATGTTCGCGGCGCCCGACGCCCCAGACGCCGTTCTTGAAACGCACGCCAGCACCTGCGTTGGCCGGCGGGTTGATCAGCGCGGTACCATACCATGACGGATCGATAAGCGTGCTGGCCCCGAGGTTGCCGGTCAGCCGCGAATTGGTGCCGACCGGCGGCACCGCAGCGCCGAAATCAGGAAAGCGCAGCTGGGTGCAATACCAGCCGTCGAGGAAATCGCTGCCTGAATCGGGCAGTCGACCCGACCGGGCGATGTTGAAATAGAGTCCGAACCCTCCAGCCGCCAGGTCGATCCAGTCGCCACCGCCAGTGGCCTTGTCGATCGGCAGCCTGACCTCGATGCTCCACGCCGCCTCGAGCGGAGAACCGGCCGCGACCGCCGGTTGCCACGACCGGACGCGAATCCGGTAGTTAGCGCCATTGTCGTCCGCGGGATCTCCCGGCCCCGGCGGAACAAAGCCCGCCGGCGTGTAGGGATTCCAACTCGCCGAGCCCGACGCCTGGTTGTAGAATTGCACGGCACGCGCATGCTTCTTGGTGCGGACCTGATAGGGCGGGTTATCGACCCATGGCTCGGGAATGGTTTGATCGGCGGCATTGGGCTCGCCAGCACCGAAGCCGATATCGTTCGGATTGCCGCCATTGACGCCCCAGACCGGCCGGATATCGATGCGCCGGGCTTCCATATTGGCCGAGCCCGCATTGGGCCTGAGCGCCAGCACGACCACGTCGGAATCGTCGAAACTCAAGTCGCCGCGACAAAAGAAGCCGAACACCAGGCTGTTGCCGTCCTTGACCACCTGCGCGATCACCGGCTGGAGGCCCGAGCCGGCGCCGCCGAGATAGATGCGCGAGCCGTTGACATAGCCGGTTTCGGCGGTCTCACCGGTGAAGACGCCCTGGTCGTCGTGGACATAACCGTCGACATTGGGTTTGCCGGCAACACCGGCGTCGCAATCGCGAAAAATGAGTGTGTCATGAGCGGCCATGGTGAAGGCTCCTTTTTTGTACTGCGGCGCTCACGCGCCCTTGATCGGGAAACGAACGAAGGACTTGAACGCGGGCGCCGGGTCGCCCTGATTGGTGTACTTCTCGGCGTAGACGACGATGTTCGACACGGTCGTCGTGTCGGCCGAGTTGTTCGACTGGATCGGGATCGTGATGGTCGGGCGATTGGCCGAGGTGACATTGGCTTGGCTCGGCGGATTGGGTGCGCCGAGCGTCCAGCGCGCAGTCTCTCCCTCAACCACGGCGCGGAATTTATAGAATCCCTGCGCGCTCGGATCGCCCGCCTTGATCGATAATTCGAGCGGCAGTTCGCTCGCCGCGCTCTTGAGTAGCGTAACCCCCGAAACGCCGGCGATAGTCGCTGCCTTGAGCGCATTGGGCGAACCGTTGAAAATCGGTGGAATCGCCTGGAGCTTGACCGCCGCGCGATCGTCGGACTGCTCAGGCTGCGCCCCGACGATAAAAGCGATGGGCGATGCCGACCCCTTGACGATCGAGTCGTCCGATGTGCCGGCCAGCGAGATGTTGGCCGAGACGGCGCTTGCCGGTACCTTGACCGTCATCGTCACCAGCAGCGGCATGCCCGGGGCAATCTGGATCGGGCCGGGCGTGGCGACCTGGATATTGTCGGTCCAGGCCTTGACCGTCGTGCCGTTCACATCGGTGACCAGCGGCATGAAAGTGTAGTTGCCGGGAAGCTTTGCCGCCGGGATCACCTGCCAAATGATCGTATAGGTCGCACCGATCGTGATCGTGCCGAGCGCCGGGCCGATCGACTTGATCGCCAAGATGCCGCCTTGCGTCTGCACCTGAGGATCGATCCCGACCGACACCGAGTTCGATGTCGCATCGCCGACCTTGACCTTGACTTGCGCGACCCGCGGCAATTGCGCGAAGGCGTCGGGCACCGTGAAGACCAAGCGATTGGGATCGGACCCCAGGTTGAATGCGGAAATCGCGACGGTGTCGATATAGGCGATGGTGTCGCTGTTGCCGGGATGGAAGTTCTGGCCGACAATGGTCATCAGCGAGCCGACCGGGATATCGATCCCCTGCGGCTCGATATGGTCGATCACCGGGCCACCCGTCGCCCCCTCGAGCGCCGACACGCGAATCGCAAGGTCGGCGACGTTCGCGAGCATACCGTTGAACAAATCGGCGGTGATCAGGTCGCCGGGCTGGACCAGCTTGAGCTGCGAGCCGATCAATTGCGCGGCAAGCTGGTCCTTCTGGTCCTCGGTCAGCAGGCTGCCGACCGCATCTAGGATCTCGGACAGGGTGGCGGTCATGGGACTTGGGGTCCTTTCGTGACGAGGCTCAGGCGCTCAGCGCAAGGTTGGCGTAATCCCAGTGGTGAAGGTTGAAGCGCGCGTCCGCGCGGTAAGCGAGGTTGGCGCTGGCGAAGGCGTAATAGCGCACGGGTGGCAGCGGCGCGTCGGGCGGTGGCGGCAATTCGATCGCCATCGCATTGTCGGCGACGGCGTAGAGCCAGAACACTTCCGGCGCGCCGGCTGAGAAGGCAGGCACGGCAAGACTGTCACGGACCAATGGCTCGAGCTGTGGCGCGTTGATATATTGCGGCCCGCGGACTTCCATCCCGGCGAAGAAGGCCTTGACCATGTCAAGCGTGAAGAACGGCAGCAGGCCGGCCGGAGGTAAGGTCGGGAAATGCGTCTTCGCGGTCACCGCGCCTAGTGCACCCGTGGTGCCCACGAGCTCGGACAGCTGCGCCTGGAATTGCTGGAGCATCGCCTTGCCGGTAGCGATCCGGCGGGGCGCGACGAGTGAGGGCAAGGGCCCCAGCATCGTGTCGGGCGCACTGACCGGGCGGCGCACCGCCCACGTATCAAGGAAGACCATGCTTGCCGCGCCGGCAAAGGCGAGGATCGCGAGCGGGACATCGTAATCGGTCAGGCCATAGCCGCGCATCTTGTCGATCAGGCCTTCGTCGCGTCCGGCCTGGCCGAACAGGGCGGTCGCCCACGAGGCGGTAACGCCGGCGCCGAAGCACGCATAAGCGACATCGTTGCGGAAGCGCGGTGCGGCGGCGTTGAGCTGGGAATAGAGGTGGGGAGGTACCGCGATCAGCCGGAACTGCACCGCCTCGATCACGCGGTCGATGTTGCAGGCGGCTGCGGCGCCCGACAGACCGTTGGTCGGGGCTCGCCCCGTGCTGATCTCCGACGGGGCGATCGTCAGGATGTAGAGGCCCTGCCCCGCGACATAGGAGCCGCCGATCACTGGAACACAATCGGCAAAGGAATTGCCGGCCGGCGTCGGGCTGCTCGCACCGATGCGCGACAGCCGCACCTGCTCGTCATAACCGAGCCGCAACACCTGGCCGGCGCGGTTGATCGCCAGACCCGGCGCGATCGCGACCGAGGGCATCGGCGATCCGGTGGTATCGTCGACGATGCTGCCCGCGCTCACCTCCAGTCCAAACGCGACCCCATCGCCTAGCGCGAGGCCCAACCGCGCATCGGCCTGACGCCGCGCGTCCTGCTCGCGCGACATGTCGGCAGCGGTGAGCAGACGGCCGTTGAAGAAATTGACCGTCTCAATGCCGCCATCACCGACCGGCTGTTGTAGGGCGAGGATGTCGGCCATCAGGGCTGCTCCTCGGTGAGGACGGCAACCGACCAGCTATCGATGCCGTTATAGGTGAGCCGATAGCTGCCGCGTTTGGTCGACACGAACGGGTCGGCGTCCTTGCTCTTGGCGTTGGTAAGCGTCAGCTTGTTGGCGGAGGCATGCTGCAGGGTCAGCGTATCGCCCTTGGCCTGACTGGCGTCCCCTACCGGCATTACCAAGGTCATGTCGGCAGCGCCCGCCGCGGCGATCACCGAGACCGGCCACTTCGGTTTGAAGTCCGGGCTGGCGTCGTTGTAGAAAGCGAGCGTAACCGGATCGGGGGGCGGTGCGAGACGCGGCGCGAGCGAGCTCTGTGTGGCCATCGCGGACAGCATGAACGGCCGCGCGTCCTCGTCCAGGATGATATCCGCGATCAGAGGAGCCGCCCAGTCCGGGACGATCCCGCGCGTCGCCTCGAAGCGAAGCTCGCCGAGCAGCACGCAGTCGTTGGCGGGAAGATCGAGCGACCCGCCGCTCTGTGCGAGGACAAGCGGGCGCAACACGGTAATCCACGCCTTGCGCATTGCCAGCACGAAGGCCGGGAACGCCGCTGCAGTAAGCACCACCGGCGCGAGATCGCCGGGATCGACCGGCCCCGGCGCGATGCCGAGTGCGGCGATGATCTGCGCCTTGGCTCGCGCCAATAATGGTCCGAAATTGGCCGGGCTGTTCTCGCCCCCGGCATTGATCGCGGCCTCCGTATCGGCGAGCCAGGCGTCGAACACGGAAAGCGCGTCCAGCTCGGTTTGCCGTGGCGGATCGAAGGCGAAAGCGAGGATATAATCGTCCGCGACCCGCGACGGCGCCATCAGATTGTCCGGACTGCGGCAAGGCTCGCCGGGAATCGGTACCGCATCGACCGCGCAATCGGTGTAGCACAAGGTAAGGTAGATGCTGAGGTCGAGCGCGTTGGCGCCGTCGGCGCGCGCGTCGAGCTCGGCCTTGACTTCGGGCCGCTTGAGCCAGGCGTCGATCTCTCCGCACTGATCGCGCCCGACGCAAATCAATTGTCCGCTCGGTGCCGCCGCCGACCCCGCGGCGACGCGCACGCGCGGACCATCGGCGCTGTCCTCCAGGCTGATCGCGAGCCCGGAGACGGTGCCATAGCCCAGAAACTCCCGCACGATCCGCTTGGCGCGTTCGGCGTGATAGGCGAATTCCTGCGCGTAATCGTCGACGCCGAGCACCATGCCGGTGACGAAATTGACGTGCCGCGACGGGTCACCTTGAGCGACTCCGAGAATTGGCGAGAAAGTGGTGCAAGCGCATCCCATGGTTATCGCTCCCCCAGATGCGTGGAACTTGGCGTCAACATGCGAGCACGCTCCTTGTCGGACCGGGATCGCCCGGCCCGCCGATGAAACTGGCCCCGAGATAGGCGCGGCCGATCGTCGCGGTCGGCACCAGCTCGGGTGCGCGGCTGCCCTGGCCGAGTTGCGTGTCGATGCCCGCGCGTGCTTCGCCGACGCGGTTCATCGCCCAATAGAAGCGGACGTCGAAGGTCGTGTGCGCGGGTTTCTCGATCGCGACAAGGCGCCTGGCGACGGCGAGCATGTCCTGCTCCTCGTCATATCCCTGGTCGACCGACCGGCGCGGCAGCAGCACGCTGAAACGATGGGCGCTGGCGTCGACTGCGAGGATCTGACCCTCGAACACCAGCCAGTCGCGGATCGCCGCCAAGGTATCGGGCACGCGATCGGGCAACGCGATCTCATCGAAATCGTCCCAGCCGGTGGTCCAAGCGGCGTTGAGCCGGTCGATTCGGCGATAGCTCTCAGTCAGCCAGCGTACCCACAAGGTGCGTTCGCGCGAGGCAAGCGCGACAAAGGCGCGCCAGGCGTCGTGCTGCGCGGCCGGTACCGAGCCCACCGGAAGCGTCGTCATCGGCGCGGCGACGCCGGTCGCCTGCTGAAAGGCGGTCCAGCGAGCGCGTTCTGCGGCGCCAGCCGCCGGGATGAACCCGATCTGCGCCGCGGCGAACGCCGCCCAATCGCCGTCGCTATATGCATGGGCATCGAGATCGACGCTGGCCGGAAGCTGCGCGGGTACCGTGCCGGTCGTCGCCAGCGCCCAACGACGCGCCAGACCTTGCGCACCCTCGGCGGGGGACCAGGTCGCGCTCGCCAGGTCCTGCGTCGGAAGGTTGCCGTCAGCTTCGGTCGCAGGCCAGGCGGGGAGCGGTGCGCGAGTCGAGAAGCCTTCGACGATGCGCACGCCGTTTGCCTGCCGGCATTGCGCTTGCTCGAGTGCGAACAGGCTGTCGTCGGGTGCCACATCGAAAGCGAGCCGCAGCGCCGCATCGATCCCGCGCGCGGTGCCGCGCCAGCCGAAGAAGCGCGCGGCGTTGCGTACGAAGAGCCGCTTGCGGTTTTCGTCCCAGCGCGGGTCGAGCGCCATGTCGTACCAGCCTGCCAGCCAGTCGAGCGAGTCAGCCGGAGCGGTGCGGGTGTCGAATAATATCTGCGCCGCCGCGATACGTCCTTCGGCGACGGTGTCGATACCTTCCATGTTGGCGAGGAAGCGTTCGAGGAAATCGGCGGGCGCCGGATCCTCGCGATAGACGCCGGGCAGGAAGCGCGCGGGCCAGGAGAAGCGCGGGTACCATAGCCGCAAAGCGCGCAAATGCGGAGTGAAGCGCCCGTCACCGCCGAGCGTGATGCGCAACTCGCAATAGCGACCGGTTACGCCCTGGAGCAGGAGGTCCCAGCAGCCGATGCCCACGGCGGGATCGGTGACACTGCCGGCGGTGTCGCGCTTGCCGGGCAATTCGCCACCATCGCGGTTGAGGTAAGGTCGCGGCTGCAGCGTCCAGCCGATCTCCGCCGCGGCGCCCATCAGCGCGAGATCGTCGGATGCGCGCGCCTCGATCGTTACCGACGTGCCCGGGGGGATGCAGCCGTCGATACGGATACGGTCCCAGACGCATTGCGGGATCTGACTGTCGAAGCGTGGCGACAGGAAGGTGTTGGCGCTGGCGAACGATTGCCGCTTCTGCGCGATCAGCGGCACCCACAGCGGATCGACCGGCCCACTATCGTAGAGCACATAACCATTGGCGGCGACGAGACCGCGTCCGCCGAACCGGCGCATCGCGATCGTCGTCGGATCGAGCTTGGCCGACAGACCGGTATCGGGGCGCATGAGGAGCACGCGGTGCGCCTGATTGCCGTCGACATCGGCGAGCATCAGATCCTCGCCCGCCTTGGTCGGCAGCGCGGCCAGGCAATAACAGGCATGCGGCACGTCGATCAGCACGCTGGCGGCGGTATCGCCGGGCGCGACGACGAGCAGGCGCGTGGCATCGCCGTCGGCGCACAGCACGATCGCCTCGAAATGATCGGTGGCGGCGATCGCCAGCGGATCCATGGCGCCGGGCAGCGGCACGATCGCGACGCCGGTCGGCCGGTCGTTGTGCGTCGCGGGACCAGTTTCCGGCTGGAACACCGACGGAACCGGCGCATTGCCCGCCGCCTCGACGAACGCGAGGTTGCGGTCGAGCCGGTAGAGTTTGGCTGCCGCGCCATCGAGCAGCCAGATGCCGCCGCACGGGCCGGGAGCGAGATCGGTCGGCGCGATCGTGCCGAGCGACGCGGGGAAAGCGAAGCGCTCGGGCGGCCCACCGCCGACCAGATCGAACCGCAGCAACCCGGTGGCAAAGGCGGCGACGAGATAGCTGTCCGAGGTGATCGCGAGCCCGGCGATGGCACCGTCGAAACCGGGATCGGGATCAGCGGCGGCAAAGTCACCCGGTCGCACGCGCCGCGTCGGCGTGTCGACGGGCCAGAACACGCTGGTCGCATTGCCGTCGCGCGAGAACACGTCGATGCCGTGGCGACTGTCGCTGACCACGTAGATGTTGCCATAAGCGTCGGCGGCGAGCCCGCGGTGGTCGGCGGGGAGGTAAGCGCGTTCGCCCGGTGTTGCCGGCAGTTCCGCGTCGAGCTGGGCGAGACCGAGATAGCCGCGATCGTCGTTCCACGCCGGCACGTCCTCGGGCGGGGCGGCGAGCTTCCATTGCGCCGACAGCTTGCGCCGCTTGCCCGCGAGCATGACGGTGCAGTCGCCCCAGTCTTCCATGCCGTAGAGCAAGTGATAGCGGGAGCCGTTGACGTTCATCAGCAGGTCTCCGCGACGACGGGGACCGGCAGGCGCGGCGGAGTTTGCGTCGTGCCTGGGCTGGTGCCGCGCACCGTGTCGAGCGGCAGCGGATCGCCCGCGACCACCGAGATGCCGAGGATTTCGGGCAATTGCAGGCCGCTGATCGCCACTTGGTCGACCGCCGGGCCGTTGCCGCTCGCTAACAGAACGTCGGCGACCGAGACGACCCCAGCAACGCGCGCCACCTCGGCGAGCAATGTGCGGGCATTGACCGGCTTGCCGAGCGGCCAGCCGCGCAGCGCCGGGTCTGTTTCCGAGGCATAGAGCGGGACCAGCAAGTCGGGTAGCGCGACGCCCGGGTCGGGCAGCGGGCTCAGATATTGCTCGATCCGCGCCTTGACCGCCTCGACCACTTCGGCGGTCTGATGGTTCGCTTCGACCTCGATTCCGATCGACAGCCAGATGCCGAGATAATCGGCGCCGCGCAGCACCAACTCGGTGGTCACCAGCCGGCGCGGGTCGAGATAGGCGCACAAGGCATCGATGAACCGCGCGTCGGAGCGCGGCGCGTTGGGATGAAGCGGGTCGTCGTGCGGGATCGCCATCAAGGT
This sequence comes from Sphingomonas sp., assembly GCF_024508665.1. Classification (GTDB taxonomy): domain Bacteria; phylum Pseudomonadota; class Alphaproteobacteria; order Sphingomonadales; family Sphingomonadaceae; genus Sphingomonas. The sequence continues at coordinate 536,978 of NZ_JANINP010000007.1, read as the reverse complement.
GACGACGCCCGGCGCGGTCCCGGCCGCGACCGGCGCGATATCGGGATGCGTCGCGGCGAGCACTTCAATCCGTCCGATCGACACCCCCGGGGCGCGCCAGGCGATCGTGCGGAAGTCGTCGGCGGTGACCAACCGCTCCCGGTGCTGGATGACGCGCGGCACCTGCTTCTCACCTTGCGCGACGGTTTCCGCATCGGCGCCGCCCCAGGTCTGCACCGGATTGGTCGCGGCGATGCCGGTCGGCACCATCGGCCCGGCGGTGATCGATCCCGTGGCGACATTGCCCTCGGCGCCTTCGGAATAATCGTAGCTGGCATAGAGCACTTCGCCCGCGCGCGGGCGGCGGCCGGTAAGCCCGTCGCCGAAACGGATCGTGCCGGCTTCGGCGTCGAGCACGAAAACGTCGGTCAGCGGTTCGGCGCGCGCCTTGGCCGGATAGACGGGCACCTCGGGATCGGCTGCGAGGATGTCGTCGATCGGCTGCCAGTCGCGCGGGGTCGAGCCGACGAAGCCTAGCAGTTTGACCGAGCCGGCGAGTACCGGCGCCCGGCCCAGCTTGCGGATCTGATCGGGCGTGCCGTCGCCATCGGCGAGCCGTTCGGAGGTGACGTGGATGATCTGGCGTGCCTGGGCCGCGTTGATGCCGATCCAGGTGAAGCGCGGCGCGCTGCCGCTGCTCGCACTGATCCGGAGCCAGGTCACCACGCGCCCGGCGACCTTGGCATCGTCGATCGACGGCGGCAGGTTGCCCACCCCCGCTTCGAGCGGATCGAGGTCCTGCCAGGTGCCGATGCCCGAGGCGGGCGGCAGGGTCAGCTCGACGATCCCGGGCGTCGCGATTGGATCGAAATCGGCGCGCGGCGCGAGTTGGCGATAGCCGGGCGCGGGCGCGTCGTTGACCCGCGGAATCGGCACGACGACGCTCGGCATATGATATTGCAGGACGTTGCTGTTGGCGGCACCCTGCGCGACGGGACCGAGCGTCCGCGTGCCGATCGGCTCCTCGGGCACCATGCCGAGCGACAGCACGCGGTTGGCGAGCTTGCCGCGCAACGTGCGCCAGGGGTCGGGCTGGGCGGTGGTCACCGTATCCTGGTCGCCGTCGCGACCGAGCAAGGCGATCCACACCGCGCGATCGACGCTGGCACCGAGATTGACGACGTCGCCGCCGGTCACCTCGACACTCTCGTACATAGACAGCGTCTGTGGCGCCGGCCGGTTGTACGAGGCGTAGAGCAGATTGTAATAGTCGGCGGTGGCATCGTCGACGCTCGCCAGCGGCCGCTTGACGTAGAGCTTGGCCTCGAGCGGCAGCGCGTCGAGGCTGGTGGTGGTGCGGAACGGCATCTTGCCCGCGAGCAATTCGGTGTCCGCCTGGATCAGCGTAGTGTCGATCGGCCCCTGCGCATTGTCGAACGCGACGAGCCCGCGCGCTTCCTGCGCGGGATTGAGCTGGATTCCGAGGAGCGAAAGGAATTTGGCCCGGTTGCGCTCGGGAATCTGATTGGCGCGATAGAGCAGGCTTTCGGTGATGTGCGCGAACAGCTGGACGATGGTGATGCCCGGATCGGACGCGTTGAAATTGGTCCATTCGGGTGTGTGCACCGGGATGCGCTGGATCAGCTCGTCGACCAGGTCCTGGTAGCGGCGGCTGTCGATGGGCGGGGCGGGAAGCGGCATTGTCGCGGGCCCCCTATTGTGCGCCGAGCGGCACGGCGACCGCGATGCTCTCGGCCGCACCGCTGGCGACCAGCCGATAGCTGATGGTGACGACGGCGTTGCCCGCATCGGGGGCGACCGCGACGTCGTCGAGCGCGATGCGCGGCTCCCACTGGCCCAGCGCGACCTCGATGTCGCGCGCGATGCGGGCATGGGTGCCGGCATTGTTCGGCTCGAACAGATAGCCGCCGAGATTGGCGCCGAAACCCGGCAGCTGCACGCGCTCGCGCTGCATCGTCTTGAGGATGATCGCGATCGATTCGCGGATATTGTCCTCGCCCTCGGACCACAACATTCGCCCGTTGGCGCCGACACGCGGCGGGAAGGCCAGGGATTTGCCGAAGGGACTGGTCATGCGCCCCCTCCCCCCTGCTTGCCCTTGAGCTTCGGCACCGGGAAGCACAGCATGAAGAACGGCAGCCAGGCGAAGATCAGCTCGAAAAAGAAGACGAAGATGATCAACAGGATGAAAGCGCACAGCGTGATGATCGGAATCGACAGCGAGCAGATCATCCCGATGTCGACAGTGCCGGATTTGCAGCCGCCGCCGTCATTCTTGGACAGCGCCTTGTTGAGCGGCCAGGGCAACACGCTCAGCACCAGGTCGATGAACCCCATGCCCTTGGCGCGCTGGACTTGCCCGCACAGCATGTTCGACATGACGAACGCGGTGCCGCGAGCGTGCTTCCTCAGGCCCGCCGGGCTGGTGTCGGCGGGTAGCATGATTCGGATCGGGCGGACCGGCGCGTCGGGGTCGAAATAGCTCGCGAGCTGGAACCGCTCGGTGGGCTCGGACAAGGTCGGCGGGTGAAGCGGGCCGCAATCCTCGTTCAAGTGAACGAAGCGGATGACGAACAGGCCGGCGTCCGCGGCCGTCTCTTCCATGTCCGCGGCCAGCGACTGTGCGAACGGAACCGGCCGCGCGCCGCTCTCGTCGCTGCGATCGAGCGCGCGGGCGACCAGCGCCGTCACCTTGTCGATGTCGTTGATGTCGAAGGTTCCCGACGGCGCGAGTTCGGGAAGTGCAGTCAGAATACCCGACGGGTCGGCGTCGGCCGGGTAGTCGGGCAGCGGCGGGGTCGCCTTGTCGGCCAGCGAGGCGACGAGCGTAAAGGGCCCCTTGGCGGCGGCAGCACCACCGAAACCGTCGCTGCCCACGCCGGCGAGCAGGCAGTGGAAACCGGGCCACAGCGCCTTGACCGCCGGGTCGGTATTCGCCTGATAGACGGTCTCCGCCGCCTCGAGCAGGGTCTCGACACTACCGTCGCCATTGCCGATGATCGCGCGCAACGCGTCGAACAGGCTGGTATCATAGGGCAAGGCATCGCTCGCGCTGCCGAAGTCGCGGAACCCCTTTTTGAGCGCGTCGACATCGCTCGCGGGCAGCGTCTGCTTGAGCCAGTTGAACAGGGTGAGCTTGCCGCCCGTCAGCCCCGCCGCGGAATTGCCCTTCACCGCAGTGTAGACGGTCAACAGATTGCGCTGAAGATATTTGGCGAAGTCGAGCAGGATCAGCCAAGACTGCATCTGCAGTTTCAGGTTCGCCTCGCGCGCCCGCGCCTGACGGCGCTGGGGTCCGGGGACCTTGGCATTGTCGGTGTCGTCGGGATCGGCGGCGATGTCGGCGGCGGCCTTTTGCGCCGTGCGGATCATCATCTTCCACGGTTCGGCGACGTCCATCTTGAACTCGGTCATCCGCGCGATCGTGCTGTCGCGCGGCGGGGCCGGTGGCGGCGGGCGCAGCGCATCGGTCTGGCCGGCCACCAGGCTGACGACATCGCGCGAGACCTTGCCCGCCATATATTCCTCGCGCCGCCCGACCGGCACGAGCCCGCCCCAGATCCGCCGGCGCACTTGCGCGCTGTCGCCATGCGTGAGCGGGAATACCGGGAGCAGTTCCTCACCGGGCGCCAGCTGCGCCGGATCGCCCGCCGATACGAGCTGCCAGCGCGACCCGTCGGCCGCCTTAACGAAGGCGAATTCGGTGAGGTTGCCCTGGTCGGCGACCTGGGTGGTCCGCGGCAGCAAGCGGCGCAGTACGAAGCCGGTGCGCTCATGCCCGCCGGTCGGGGTACGGTCGGGCAGACCGGGGATCGCGCAGGCGAGCGTGGCGGCGGCGACGTAGAAGCGCTGGCTGGCGGGCTGATAGAGTTTGAGCGTCTTGGCCGGCTCGGGCGACACCGGCGCCGGATCGCCGGCGCGGCCGAGCAGGCGCGAGAGACGGGCCTGCCTGATCGGCGCGGGCAGCGGCACGCGCTCGACATGATCGGTCGTCGCCAGCGCGGAAGCCGGGGTGCGCCAGGTCTCATAGCGCGCGACATGCCCGCCGAGCGCCGCCGGATCGCTCGCCAGCAGGCCGAGCAATTGCTCCATGAAGTCGTCCTGCGCGAACCGCAGGATCGACGGCGCGCGCGACGGGCGCACCGCGCCGCGCCACAACGGGCGCGGCGACGCCCAGGTGACCGGGTGGTCGAGCGCGCTCACCAGATGTTCCCCGCGCCGGGCGTGTAGGTCGCGGCGATGATCGTGTTGGTGATGACGGTGTCGGCCTGGAGAATGCCGGAAAAGGTCGACATGCCGGCGCTGACCTTGACCATCGACGCCGAGACCTCGACGATCGGGGCGTTGACGGTGAGCTTGATCGCGGCGGTGACGGTGACCCCGGCAGTCTCCATCTTGACCGAATTGCCGTTCGAATCGTCGATCTCGACCGACCCCGGTCCGTCCTTGAGCGTGATCTTCTGCCCGCCCGGCGTCTCCAGCATCAGCGATTCCTGACCCTGTTGATCGAGCAACGTGATCGTCACGCCGTTGCGCGACTTGAGCGTCTTGTGGGTGTTCTGGCGGTTCATTGTCTCCGGCGGCGAATCCGAGCCGTTCCACACCATGCCGAGCACATAGGGCCGGCGCGGGTCGCCATGCTCGAACGCGACCAGCACTTCGTCGCCGACATGGGGGACAAAGAAGCTGCCGCAATTGGGGCCGGCATAGAGCGTCGCCAGCCGCGCCCAGGCTTCGTAGCGCGCGCTGCCCGAATCAGGCGTCCAGGGCAGCGCCACCTTGACCCGCGCCTGGCCATCGGGGTCCTGATTGTCGAGCACAGTCGCGGGCGCGACGCCGTGCCAAAGCCCGCCAAAGCCGCGCGGCGTGCGCTCGTCCCATTGCCGGTAGAGGCGTTCGTCATGGGGAAGCCCGCCGCTCATTGCGCGCGTCCCAGCCCGGCCCGGTTGCAGCGGAATTCGCTGCGCGCGCCATGTTCCGGGTCGAACAGGTGGGTGACCGACATCGCGCGATAGGTACCGTCGAACAACGGACCGAGCCCGGCGAGCTCGAGCTTGGCACCCGCACGGATTAGCGCGCTGGTCTCGCACACGCCTTCGCCGGTGACGAAATTACGCGCCATGTGACGATAGGCAGCTTCCGCGACTTGGCGCGCCTCGCTCTCATTGGCCGGCAGCTGATGCGCGAGCGTTTCGACGCGGTCGCCCAGCGCGCGAGAGAGGATATCGCCGCCCGCATCGTCCTGGCCGATTTCCTGAATGGCGGCGTCCTTCGCCGCGCGGTGGCTGACTCCCTCTTTGCGCGCGACGTCCCAGCCCGCCGCGACCACCGCGCTGCGCTGGTTGGCGAGGTCGGCGATCACGCTGAACGATCGCAACGTCCCCGCCCAGGCGAGCTTCGCCGCGGTGAACTGGCGCGCGGCGGCGACGATCAGCGTCTGCCCCTCGACGTGGACATCCGCGTCGTAACGGCGTGCGGTGTCGGTGAGGAAAGCGAGGTCACTCTGGTTGAGTTGCGCGAGCAACGGCACCGTCGGCGCATTGACGTCGACTTGCGCCGTCAGCCCGTGATCCTGCGCGATCGAGCGCGCGACATCGGCGAGCGAGGCTTGCGCGAAACAGCGCGTGCGCCGCGTCATCCTGAGATCCTGCAACCGGTCCTCGGCGAGCACCGAGATTTGCGGCGTCGCCCCTTCCGGATATTCGGCGGCGATCGCGGTGATCCGCCCCTCGAACAATTTGGCGTCGCCCTGCTTGACCACCAGCGCCTTGCCGAACTCGATCGTCTTGCGGTCGAAATGCTGGAAGCCCGGCTGATCCTCGCCACCCCAATTGCCGAAGCACAGTTCGGCACGCGCCATCGAGTCGATGCGATCGGCAAGCTCGTACGAGACCAACGCTGCCTCGAGCCGCGGCTGCGGCTTGCCGTCGATCTCGATCGATGGCCGCGAGGATTGCATCGGCTGGCTCTGGACGGCGGTCGCCATGATCGGTCCGATCTCCCTTCAGTGCGCCCAGACCCGCGCCTTGCGGCGGGCGATGCGCGAGGATGGGCGAACTAGATCGTGCGGCTTGATCGCCTTGCTGCCGCTGGCCTCGCCGCCACCACCTCCGGCGGGCGGAACGGTTTCGGCGACCGCTTCGAATTCGTTGATGACGACCGACATAGTGACTCCTTCAGGCGAGGCCGAGTTGTGGGCGTGGCGGCTGGATCGAGATGCTGAGCGACGGCAGGCTGGCGCCGGTCGCCGGTGGCGAGCCGACCGCGCCGCCCACCCCGAACCCGCCGCCGACATCGGCGGTCAGGCTGAGGTCGACCAGCGCGCCGGGCTGGAGCCGCAGCGGATCCTCGATGCCGTTGCCCGCCGCGACTCCCTGCCAGCCGCCGCCCGGTCCCCCGCCGCCCGTGTCGCCCGAGGCGCCGCCGGCCCCCGTGCCCTGGCCACTGACCATGTCCTGGATCGAATCGCCTTGCTTCGCCGGGGTCATCGGCCGCTGGCCGGGACGCTGGGGCGCGTTTGGATTGGCACTGAAATCAGACACCAGGATTTTCTGCTGGCTGAGCGAGATGGCGACGCTGGCACGGATCGGCTTGCCGTCCGGTGAGAAGTATTCGAGCGATTCCTCGAGGCTCTCGACCATCCCGTCGAAGATGAAGCTGCCCCATACGAAGCGCGCTGCCGGCGGCGTCATCTTCTTGGGATCTTTCTTCGATTTGCGCGGGGTGATGAAGTGGATGACGTCCTTGGTCATCCGCCGCACGTCGTCGACCGGGGTCTTGGCCGGCTGGGTGATGTCGAACCACAAGGTCAGCGCGAGCTTGGTCGTTCCCGCGCCGACGAACTGGCGCCCACTGGTGCCACCCGACTGGTCGCCGCCCGACGGCTGGACGAGCTGGTTGGCAAAGCTGACCTTCATCGAATCGGGATTGAACTGGACGTCGATCTTCTTGCCGCCTTCGCCTTCCGGCAGTTCGGACTTCAGATCCTCCTTCATCTCGATGAGCTGGGCCTTGACGAGCGCGGGGGTGGTCATGCGCCGCCTCCCGCGATCTGGCCGAGCTCGAACCGCTCATAGGCGATCTGCAATTCCTCGATCGCGATCTGGCTGTCCTTGGCGTTGAGCGGTGGGGCCTTCAGCTTGATCGGCAGGCAGCGATAGAGCTGGAAACGGGCGCGTTCGGTGCGCGGGCCGTCGGGCGCGGTCAGCACGATTTCGGCGTCCGCGCGCAGCGCCGGATCCTGGACCGAGCGCTGGAACCATTTCCAGAGATCGTAGGAATTGGTCATCCCGCGCTTGAGCGTGATGTTGCCGTAGCTGACCGGCCCGGCGACGCGATAGGCGCGATCGTTGGCGCCGCCTTCGCGAATGGTCTTGACGTCCATCGTCATCTCGAGGCCGTCGCAATCGGAAAAGGCGCCGCCGACCAGCGGCGCGCTGTCGCCGTCGGGGTAGATCTCCACCGAAAAGCTGAAGTTGGTGTACGGATAGACGAGGGGCTCGTTGTCGGCCATCAGGCGACCTCCCCGATGGTCAGGCGGTTGCCCACCTGGGTGAGCCGCAGGACGAGCGTGCGCAGGGCGTTGGCCGGCACGACCGCGATCTCGACCGTCAACCTGCCCTCGTCGCGATCATTGGCCGCCTCGGGCAGTTGCACCCGCCAGGCCCCACCCGGCTGTTCGCTGGCGAACGCCCCGCGCGTCTCGAGGTCGTCGAGCATCGTCGAAAAGCTGCGCTCGACGGCGCGGCGCGTGACGTCGCCATTGGGCTCGAAGACATAGGTGAACCCGCGGCGCAGCGCGGTGCGGCGGATCAGCATCATCAGCCGGCGCACATGGACCTGCCGCCAATCGGCATCCTCGGACAGCGTGTCCTCGTCGAGAACGGTGAAGCCCGCCGGCAGGCGGCGGAGCACATTCACCTGCGCGGCATCGAGGCCAGCAAGGTCGCCGTCCGGAATCGCCGGGTCGAGCCCCAGGATATCGGCTAGTGTATCATTCGCTGGTGCGATCCAGGCGCCGCGGGCGGTTGCGCGACGCGCATAGAGCCCGGCGATCGCGCCATCGGGCGCGGTGGCGGAAAGGCCCTGATCCTGCCGCGCCGCCAGCCAGGGGTGATAGAGTGCCCCGTAGCTGAGCACCCGGCTTTCCGCAGCACCGAGGGCATCGGTATCGCCGAAACCCGGGGCAAGTTTCGACAGCGCTCGTGCGTGATCACCCGCTTCGGCAGCGCGGAAATCGCGCGGCAATGAGAGCAAGGCGAAGAAATCCTGGGTCGCGGCACACAGCCGAAGCAACGGCACCTGGACCCGCCGCAACCGTTCGCCGATCGCGTCACTATCGTCGGCGACGACGACCATGCCGGTCTTGCGCACCACCACTCGACAGGCGGTATATTGGCTGGTGTTGCCCGCTCGCTCGACGTGGAGGCGGTAATAATAGGTGCCTTCGGCCCGCGCGGTCGCCGCGTAGCTGGTCGCATTGGGGGCGCGCAGCACCTCCGCGGCGTCGGCGAAATCGAAGCGGGCTGCCTCCTCGAACACATAGACCGTGCCCGTGACGTCGGCTTGCCATTCGATCGCATAATTACCGTCGGGCGACGATGTGGGCGGATCGATCAAGACCGGCGTGGCGAGCACCTCGGTCTCGCCGTCGAGGAAGCGGCTCCAGTCGGGGCCGGTCAGCGTGCCGACGGGCGTTACCGGCGGACAACCGTCGAGATGGTTGATCCAGCGCGGCAGGTCCTGCTCGCCGGGCTTGGGCGCAGGCGGCTGATGGCGGTCGGCGGCGGGCGCGATCGCCGGCTGGGCAGCATCGGGCACCGCGATCAGGCTGGCGGGCGAGTAGAGATCGCTCGGAATGTCGATCGCGGCGTGGATTCCGAATAATTGCTGTTCTTCGAGATCGCGCAACCGCTCGGCCTCGGCGGCAAGCCCGGTCAGGGTGAGAGAAGCGAGCCGCGGATCGAGGAACAGCCGTTCGTCGATCGCGTCCAGCCCATCGCGCGCGAGCGCGTCGGCGTCCGAGTGGATCGCGCGCGCAGGCTCGCCGAACGCCGCGCCGAGCCCAAGCGGCAGCCAGCCGGTGCGGAGCGCCACGCGGTCGGCGGCAGTGAAGTCCGGACCGCCGAACAGTGATACAGCCTCGGGCCGCGGCGTCGCGGCGGCGAGCCGCACCCGCTCGGCCTCGGTCAGCGCGAAAGCGGCGCGACGCGCGCCGGCGCGGCTGTCGGCAGGGGCGTAGAACAGATCGTCGTCGAGCACCGCCTGGATCGCCGCCGGGTGCTCGCGGGCAAGCCCGATACCTGACGTGGAACTGCGCGCATCACCGGCATTCTCGGCAATCTCGAGCGTGCAGCGGCGCGCGGCGAAATCGCCTTGCGGCATTTGCGATCCGACCTGCCGCCAGGCGCGGCCGATCGCGGTCTTGCGGTCCTTGGGATCGATCCGGTCGATCATCAGCCAGTCGGCCTTGCCCTGGCGTTCGAACTTGACCCAGCGGCCGAGGACGAGCGGGCTCGTCGCCACTGCTTCGGTTATCGTCAGCGACGTCACCTCGCCCTCGGTGATCGTCGCGTCGTACAAGCGGGAATCGCCCGCCACCTGGGCCTGGCCGGTCTCGCTGGCGCCGCCGGTATCGAGCGGCACGAAGCCGGCGATCCACAGCGCCCAGACAATGCCGCTGTCGACGCGCACCACCTTGGCGTAGCGCACCGACGAGCCGTTGCGCGCAGCAAGCTCCAGCATGTCGCCGGCGGCGAGCCCGTTGCGATCGACGAAAGTGAAGCCGCGCGCGGCGAGCGCCTTGGGAGCGTCGATCGTCACGCTTTCGCGCAGGACGCGGGCCGATAGCGACGTCTCGTCCGCCCAGGAGCCGAGGCTGCGCGCCGCCAGCAAGGCCGGACGCACGGTCGAGCCTGCCCCGCCGCTGGTCGGCGCGCGGGCGAGGATGCCCGACAGCGCGAAGCTAGAGCGCGTCGCGCCGCTGGCCGTCGCTGCCCACAGGTCGGCCAGGTCCGCCGTCATCGCCACGCGCACGACCCAGCAGCGCCGCCCGCCGTTCGAGAAGAACGCCCGCACGCTCCGCGCGAGGTTGGAAAAGATCGTCTCCCCTCGCCCCGGATCGAACGCCAGCGGCAGATCATCACCAAACACCGCTTCGAACGCGGCGACGCTTTCGAGTGCTATCGCGCGGTGCACCGGTCCGCTCGCTGCCAACCCGACAAAGACCGCGACGTCCATCCGCGGCAATCCTTCGGGTGCCGGCGGATCGACGCGGTCGACATAGATGCCGGGAAGGCGGGCGAGCGGCTTCACGCGTGGCTCACTCCATTTCCAGCCGTTCGTAGGAGAGCGTCAGCTCTTCCATCGCGACATCGGTGCCCTTGGCGTTGAACGGGCCATTGGTGTTCTTGATGATCCGCGCGCGCAGCAGCTTCCAGGTGGCGACGACCGCGGTATGGTCCTCGTTCTGGAGCTGGACGGTGACGTTGCGCAGAGCGTTTTGGTTGCCGTTGCGGATGTCGTCGAGCCATTGATAGAGGTTCAGCGAGCCGATCACGCCGCGCTTCATCGTCACGTCGCTCATCTTGTTGAGCCCGGTGATCTTCATCACCGAATTTTCTCGCGCATTGCCCGTGCGATATTCGGAAACGGTCACCTCCATGCCGATGCCGGAGACTTCCTGGAAGCCGGCATCGGGTCCTTCGGTATTGCCGTCGCCCAGGTCGACCAGGAAGTTGAACTGGACGTAGGGACGGTCGCGTTTGACAGCCATGGTACTTCCCCTCAGGCCTTGCTGTCGGCCGTCCATTGGCCGATGCGGAAGATGACGAATTCGGCCGGCTTCAGCGCCGCGACGCCGACCAGACAGACGAGTTGTCCGTTATCGAGATTGTTCTGCGTCATCGTCGAACGGTCGCATTTGACGAAAAACGCCTTCTCGGGCTTGTCGCCGAGCAGCGCGCCGGATTGCCATTCGTTGAGCAGGAAATCGCTGATCGTGCGCTTGACGTTCGCCCACAGGCGCTCGCCATTCGGCTCGAACACCGCCCATTGCGTACCCTTGTCGATCGAGCGCTCAAGATAGGCGAAATAGCGTCGGAGGTTGACGTACTTCCATTCGGGATCGCTCGACATCGTGCGCGCGCCCCACAGGCGCATCCCCCGTCCCTCGAAATAGCGGAAACAATTGACCCCCTCAGGATTGAGCACTTCCTGCTGCGCCTTGTTGATCTGCTTCTCGAAGCCGAGGGCGAGCGTCACCACTTCGTTGGCGGGCGCCTTGTAGACCGCGCGGTTGATGTCGTTTCGCGCATAGATGCCCGACACGAATCCCGATGGCGGATAATGGTTCTCCTGACCCGTTTCCGGATCGACGATGCGCACCCAGGGATAGTAGAAAGCCGAATAGGAACTATCGAACTTGGCGCGATAGGCGCGCGTATCGGCGATCGACTGACCCTTGATCGAATCGAGGACTGCGATCCGGTAGCGCATGTTCTGCGCATGCGCGATCAGCACGTTGGCGACCGCCTGTGCATCGGTGTCGACGAAGGTCGAGCCGGGTGCGGCGACGATTGAAATGTCCTCGATATCCTCGAACGCGACCAGCCCGGACTTGCGGTTGGTCGTCGGATCTTCCTCGCCCTCATAGGCGGCTTGGCGGGGGATCACTCCGTCATTGCCGCCGGTCAGATAGAAGGCCGCGTCCATCACGATGTCGGGTTTGGTCGGATCGGCCAGAGCGAACAGCTGCTCCAATGTGAAGCGGTTGGCGGTCGGTGCGGGAACGACATACCCTCTCAGGAACGCAAGGCCGCTCGGACTCTCATCGACATTGGCGGCGGCAAAGGCGGCATCGGCCGCAGCCTTGATCTGATCGGCATTGGCTTTGGCCGTATCGGCCGCGGCCTTTGCCGCATTAGCCAAATTGAGAGCCTTATCCGTATCGTCTACCGCCTTTTGCGCGTCCTTTTTCTGTTGCGCCGTGGCACCGCCCGGCAGCGCCGCCTGGGCATCGAGCGCGTCCTGATGGTCCTGCGTTTTCTGCGCCACCACTGCCGCCGCATCGGTGACTGCGGTTCCCGCAGCCGTCTGTGCCGCAGCGGCATTGTCGCGCTCGACCGTCGCCTCGTCGACGGTCAGCGCGCGAATGACGATGGGGATCATCCGCGAATCCGACAGATTGGCCGGCTCGGCGGCGAAATAGTCGAACAGAGAATCCGGCTTGCCGGCGACCCGGTGCCCGGTGTCGAGCGCGAGATCCGCCGCGGCAAAGAACGGCAGTCCCTCAACTGTCGGTTCGACATAGACCGTGGCGGTGACAGTCTGCACCTTGGCCGTGGGCTGGTTCGCAAGATGCTGGAGCTCGAAGCTGTTGGCGGGGAGTCCGCTCTCGTCGTCGAACGTCCAGGTGTCGTTCTGGTCGTTGCGATTGAGGACATAGAGCTTGGCCTCTCCGGCCACGGTATTGACATCGGCGCCGGTGACCGAGACCACGTCGCGATTGGCGGAGGCCTGCAGCACGGCCCTGCCATCGCTGATCGTCAACCGGTTCTGCGAAACGGCGAACATCAGCCGCACACGGGACTGGCCGGCCAGTCCCGGAAAGCGCGCGCGGATCGCGACATTCGCCGGCGGCACCGGATTCACGACCTTGGCGTAGCTCGCCTCGATCTTGTTGATGATCTGCTGCGGCGTATCGTCGCCACCGACGCCGAAATCGAATGCTCGGGCGATGTAGAGCCGCTTGCCGCCTTCCTCGAAAAAGGCGCGCACGGCGTTCCACATATAATTGTCGATCGGCAGCCCGGCGTCGGTGAAGGCGAGCTTCTGCTTGCCGCCATAGACGCGCTCGAACTCGACCAGCGAGGTGACGATGTCGGGCTCGATATCGAGCGGGCCGTAGCGCGTGGCGCCGACGAAGCCAGTGGTGGTGGTACTCACCCCTTCGATCGACTTGGCGCGGAAAGAGACTTCCTCGACAAAGACTCCCGGCGCTAGATATTCAGGCATTCGGCGTCTCCTTCGTCTTCAGTTGCGCCAGCTCATGCGGTTTTCAGGTACAGGCTGGAGGCGGTTTCGGTGGGCGAGAGCGCGGTCCTCAGCACCAGGGGTTGGCCGAGAGTGAGGTCCTGCGGCCCCAGCGCTATCGCAGGCAGACTGGCGAGCGCAGTCGCCGCGGTGCCGTTGAGCTGTTTCAGAATCATCCCGAGATCAGGCTGCGGGTCAGCCAGATCGTCGAAATAGACGCTGATATTGGCGGGCCAGCTGATGGCCGGGCGCGGGCCACTCGATGGCGTCTGCGCGGGATAAGGCGGGTAGCCGAACGCGGTGACCAGCGCACCGCCGGCATCGGCGACTCCCAATCCTACGATCTTGGTACCGATCTGCACGGTCATCGCCGCCCAGCGTGCCGGACGCAGCGAATCGTCGGCGGCGAGCACCATCAATTGCGCGCGGATCTCGGCGCGCGGGCCGGCCGTGGCACGTGCCACCGTAGGGAACAGCGGGAGGTAATCGGGCTGGTATCCCGCAGGAGCGACATCGGGGCGGATCGGCCGGGTACGCGCGGCATTGAGGCCGGCCCAGTTGGTCCAAGGGCTGATCTCGCCGGGGGCTCCGGGACGCACCGCCGGTGGCGCCTTGCCTATGTCGAAGCCGAAGCGGGTGGGCAGGTAGCGGCCATAGGAGTCGCTGACTTCGACAACGAAGCTGCGGTCGCGGTCGGAAGGCCAGCCAGCGAACCCGGGCAATCGCGGCGCGGTCCACCAACCCGACGGCACCACCTGCAAATTGCATTTGGTCATTGGCAATTTGCTATCGTGAACGGTGACTTGGATGCCGTCGGTAACCTGGCTGAGATCCGACGCGTCGCGGAACATCAGCGCCACCGGCTGCGCCAGCGTGACCGTGTCGACCGTGGCCGGATCGGCGAACTCATCCATTGGCCATCGCTCCGGCCTGGAAGTCGCGCTCGACAACCTGAGGATATTCGTGGATCTGCTGGTCGCTGTCGAGCAACGCCATACGCACGAGATAGAAGGCGCCGATCGGTGGGTGCTTGCGCATGCGGTCCCACATCGACAGATGGTCGCCGATCGCGAGCGGGTCGCAGACCAGTTCGACATCCTCCTCCGGCGCGAAGACGTCGCTTTCCTGGAGGTAATGGTTGAGCTGGCTGGCGGTCAGCGTGCCGGCATCCTCCAGCGCGCGCATTACCCAGCCGAGCATGCGCAAATGCTTTTCGGCATCATTGGTATAGGGAACAATGAGGAAGCTCAGATCGACCGGCAACGACGGTCGGAAGCGATTGCCGAAAATGTCGGTGCGCGGGCCGCGCGCGCGACGCTGCAAGTTGATTGCAACGCGCCACAACAGGATGCCGAATCCCTCGCCCGCCAAGCCCTTTTCGATATCGCTGAACTGGATAAGCTGGACATCGAGCGTGTCGAATTCGTCGCGCGGGTAACGCTCCATCACCAGGCCGCGGATCGCGGCGCCGATCGCCGCCAAGGCCTGGTGCTTTGCCATCAGTGCCGGACTCTCGTTGGCCGGCCGGCGGCCAGGGCTATCGCGCCGATCAGATCGAGCCGTCCTTCGGGCGAGGCGGCGACTGGTTGGCTGTCGAGGCGATAGGCTGTGCCCGAATGGCCGCTACAACTGATCGCGACGACGCCAATCGGGGCCGCGCGGGCGATGTCTATGAGCAAGGCCTCGCAGTCCGTCACGGTCTCCGCGCGCATCAGCAGAACGTCGATCTCACCGGATGCCATCGCCTCCTCCAGCGGCACCCCCGGCCGCGGCTGGACCAACTCCACGTCGCCGAGCTGCTCGGCGACGAGCGACGACAACATCGGCGACATTTCGCGAAGCATCACGCGAATCCTTTGCATCGGACCTCTCGGGCGCGTCCCCCGGACGCAATGCAGTGGGCCGATGCTAGGAGACGCCACAAATCGCGCATGAGCGCTTCGGACTAGAAGGTGGTCCCCGCGATGGTCCCTATCCAACCATTGAGCTTGAGGTCGACTCGGCCTCGGCTTTCGCTTTTGGTCGCTGAGCCGGCTCGCTTCGTCCGGCCGGAATCCTTCTGGTCCGGACCGAATGATCCAGTTCATGGACTGCACTAGGTTCAGAATGGTTGTATTTCGGCACTCTGACGCAACAGATGAGCCGATCGAAGCTAATGAGGGCCTTTCCGAATCGTCCAATTCCGATTAGTATTCGGAAGTCAGGTCGTTTTTATGCAACGAATCGCGAACAATCGCGGTCATTATGCTGAGTTAATCTTTATTAACCGAGCCGATTATTCGGCTTGAACGGCGGGGGCGTTGACTTGACGCAACAGGCTGGACATCGGGCGATCGTCGTCAGTGACGTCTTGCTTTATCGTGACGGCGTCGCGGCGGGCCTTGCTCGCGCGGGCGCGTTCGCGCCAATCTGCGTCGCCGGCTCGACCGATGTGCTCGACGTATTTGCCGACAACGAACCCGACGTTGTTTTCCTCGATATGACGAGGCCAACCGCGCTGGCACTGTCGCGCACGCTGGTGCCGATGCTCGACGGCATACCGATCATCGGTTTCGGTGTCGGTAGCCACGACGAGGCGCTCGCCTGTGCCGAGGCAGGGATCAGCGCCTTTGTCGGCGCCGACGGAACGATCGACGATCTGGCTCAGGCGGCATTGCTGGCGCTGCAGGGCCAGGCAGTGCTCTCGCCGACATTGGCAGCCCTGCTCGTCCAGCGCATCGCCGCGCTATCCGATTCGCATAGTCCACCCAATGCGACACTGACACGCCGCGAGCAGGAGATTGCGTGTCTGATCGATCACGGCCTGTCGAACAAGGAGATCGCCGGGTCGCTCAAGATCAGTCCGGCGACGGTAAAAAACCACGTCCACACCATCCTGGAGAAACTCAACGTCTCCCGGCGCAATGCGATCGGGCGATCGCTTGGCTTCAACCGGCGCGAGGACTTGCGCAGGTCGTCGCTGCATGGACCCAACCCGAGGCTGCCGGCGCAGTCTGAATCGGGCGCCCCCGGCAGGCCGCAGGAGCTATTTCTGGGCTGACAAAACGCGGCTGGTTACGCCGCGCTTCTGCCAGACCCTTTCACGCATGAATCCAGAAAGCGCTCTCGGCGAACTGGCCCTCGAGCCACCAGTTGGTGCGGCCGGTACCGTATTTGAAATTCACACTGCCCGCCTGGCTCTGGAGAGGAGCGATGACCTCCCCGGCGCTGTTACGCTTCGCTCGGTTGTCGTCGGTTTCGGGGACCACTGCTACGATATGCCCGGAGCGGCCATCCTCCTTGCGTCGCGCCACGATGACACCGATTGCGCCGACATTCACCTCGGTCTGAAGTTCGGTCAGCGAGACCGTTCGTCGCCATCCAAACCGGAGTCCGAAGTCGCGCAGCCACCGAAACAGGTCATTGGCGCGCACCTCGTCGATCGTGCTGCCATAAGCCGGCGCCACGTTCTCACCCCGGGCGAGCCGCTCGATCGCCGCAGCGTTCCACCAGACCCGCGGCAGGTACACTCCTGCGAGATGGCAATAATCGTGTGCGTATATGTTGCAGAAGGTCAAACCGCCACGCGGCTTGTAGCGCAGATATCGAGAGTTATCGACCGCGAGCCAGTCGATGAGCGTGCCAAGCGACCTCGTGAGTTCGGCGGGGGTGGCGCCGCTTCGGGCGGGCTGCCCCGGCTCCGCCAGCGACTGCGCGTTGGCGGGCAGGACGCGTTTCGCGGTACTGATACCGGTCAGCGGCAGGACAACAGCGACGATGCCATTTGCCGGCATCTGCGTGGCCGGTTCCTCCGTCTCGATCGGCGTCGTCGCTTCCAGCGGCTGCAGATATTTCGCTGCCACAAATCCATGGACGAGCGCGCCGCGTAAGCTCGTCTCGATCTCGATCCATCCTTGGCGAGCGGTACCGACCGCCGCGACCCTCTGCCCCTCCGGGAGCGTCGCGACCACGTTGGCATTCGGATGATCGGGATCGCGCGACGGCGAGCTGCGGACGTTGAGCATGGCCGCGTCGACACGGGCCTGATGCGTCGCATCGCCCGCGGTGACCGCGGATGGTGGAGCGATGGGCGCGGCATTGGCCGCGGGTGACGCGATCGGGGTGGACGGATGGCCGGGCGTCGGCACGGTGTGTGCCAGCCGCAGGAACGCGAAGAAGTTCTCGCCATAATAACGACCGTCGGCGTCTTTGAATCCCTGCTTGAGCCCACGAGACGGAGTGTAGCGGCCGCAATTATATGCGATGGCAAGCGCGGCCTTTTCCATGTCGGTGAGGCTGTCCCGGTTTTCCCAACCCAGATTCTTGAGACCCCGATCGAGTTCGGCAAGGCACTTTGCCAGGCTAGCGTCAAACCGCCCCCAGCGCCGCTCGAGGAAGTAGTCCGGGTCCTTCAGGAAGAACTGAATGTCATATTGAAAGATGCCATAGCCGTGGCAGAATTTGTCGGGCCGCTGTGCCACTTTGCGATAGTCCGCCGCGTATCTGGCAATGTCGACCAGTGCCTGCCGGGCGATTGCGAACATCTCGGGCCCGCGGTCGCGCGCTTCGAGTTCGGCGCGGCTGCGCGGGAAAGCGGAGCGCGCATCGATCGTGTCGCCAACACACAGCATCAATATCTGATCGACCGGGAGACCGTCGCGCCGTAGCCGGCTCCAGATATAACCGGTCTCCTGACAAGCAATCGCTGTGATCAGGTCGATGTCCAGCGGCGTGCCCGCAATTGCGGACGCGACCGCATCCGCAAACTGACCCTTGAACCAGGCGATATCCCCCGTATCCGTCATGCGGCCTTCCCTCTCGAGAATGCTTGTATAATTGTGACGAAAATACTTATGTTCTTCGTGGGACGCCCGCTCGTTCAGCGGCCGACGCTCCACGGCGCCCGGTGATTATTTGGTATCACGCCCATTCGCGCGGCTCAACCGAACCCTACCGAAATGAACACTTTTCCATTCATTCTTGTTCGCCATCCCGCGACGTGATGTTAACCCCGCCTCGAGGCCCGCAACAGACGCCCAGTGGACCCGCAGGTCCGCGGGAAATGCTGTCGATGAGGCGTCCATTGAAATGTGGCCGGTCTTGAGGAGAATCCAGCACGACGGACATTGAACTGATTTGACGCACAGCCTTGCCTCAGAGTGAATCTGCTGCCAATAAAGGCCCGACCGCTATCAGTTTATAATGGCTCGAAATTCCCATGAACCAGCTTGCCGCCAAGAAGGCGGATTCTCGGCCTATCCCGCCGGATCAGAACCTGCTGGGCGAGTTCTTCTCGGAATTTCTGGATGAGGCGGCCTTTGCCGATTTCCGGAAGGCCGAACGGCTTGTAGAATCGCTGAAGAGCCAGGGGATGACGGTCGCCGGCTATCCGATCGTCCGCCCCGCCGATTGCGGGCGAATCACCGTCACCCTTGCCGATGTTTTCGAAGCCAGCCGACCCCATTTCCGAACGCATGACCAGAGCCTGACCGCGCGGTTCGAAGAGCTGATCGGCCAATTCCACGACTTCTGCCAGCGCATCTATCCCGGCGAGGCGATGGGCGTGCGCTTGCTGCGCGCCCGGGTTCGGCTGTTCATGGGGGATGCGAAAGGCGTACTCGAACTCGTTTCGTATCACGCCCAGCGCCCCTATGCCCTGGAAGACAATCCGGGGCATTTCCTCCAACTCGTCGAGTTATTCGCACAAGCCCATCTGCTGCAGGGCACGTTGGCGGACACCAGCATGTCTTTCATCGCGCTGGGGCGTTGGTTCGCCGCCAATGTCCGTCGGCTGTCCCCGCGCCGCGCCGGCATCCGAATGGCGCCGTTCGTCGCATTGGGACGCAACGAACCGGCAGCGCCGCTGCGTTCGGCGCTGATCCGCCGGGCCTCGCAAGGTTATCTCAATTGCCTGCGTGGAAGGCGGCGGCCGCTCAGCTTCGTGCTCGCCAAAATTCAGTTGCTATGGTGGATGTTGATCCTGGACCAATGCTATCGCTCGCTAACAAGCAGTGGCAAGACCGGCGATCCATTCTCCTTGACGCGCAACCCCAACGGCCGCGTGCTAGTCGCGCGCGCGATGGGTGGAATCGGCGATCTTCTGATGATGGAGCCCGGCCTCGAGGCCAACGCTATCCGTTATAGGCAGCCCGTGGACTTCGCTATTCCGCGGAAGTTCTTTCCAATCTTCGAGCACAATCCCCACGTCAATTTGATTGATATCGACGGCCCGCCGATCGACATTTCCACGTATCGCCGCTTCTTCAATCTCAGCCAGTGCCCGGCGACACGCTACGAAAGCCCCAGGGTACCGGAAATCAAGAAAGGCCGGGTCGAGACGTTTGCACAGGGAATGCAGGTAAGCCGCAACCGGCTGCTCAAACAGGGCTGGAGGATCAATCACTTCCTTTCCACCGACGACGAGATTTTTTGCGACGATTTCCTGAAGCGCCATGGGATCGGCAAGGCCGGTGGAGGCAAGCGTCCTCTCGTGGGGGTCCAACCCTTTTCACGCGACAGCTATAAGGATCATCCCAATATCGCCGAGATGATCCGTGCGATCGCAAAGGACAATGACGTTCTGATCTTCCACCACGTCGCCAACGGACTGCCGGAGGGCGAAGGCATCGTCACCACCGCTGGACTACCGCTGGGACACTCGCTGGCGCTGGTTTCGCGTATCGAGGCGATGGTGAGCGTGGACAGCGCGTTCCTTCACGCCGCTTCCGCCTTCGACGTACCGGTCGTGGCGCTGTTCGGTCCGACCGACGCGCGCACGCTGACTCGCCATCACCGGCGGGTCAAGACGCTCTGGCGGCAGGATAATTTTGCCTGCGTGCCGTGCTGGCGCAACGAGGACAAGGCCTGCGCAGTATCTGGCCTGCGCTCGGTCAGCCCTTGCATGGCCGCTATCCGCACCGACGAAGTGCTTTCCGCACTCGGCGAAATGCTTGCGACATGATTACAGCCGACTCGCTTGACCGCGGCTGGGCCACGCGCCATGGCCTGGAACGTGACTGGTCCGATCTAGCGGGTAAACCGTCCCTGTTCCTCGACAGGGATGGCACCGTAATCGAAAATGTGCCCTATCTCAACGACCCCGCGCAAGTCGCCCTTGTCCCCGGTGTGCGCGAAACGATCGCAGCGTTCCGGAACAGCGGTTACGCCGTGATCGTCATCACCAATCAATCGGGCGTCGCACGCGGCTTGGTCTCACCTGAGCAATACCGGGCAGTGGAAGCGGCAGTAATTGAGGCGCTTGGCCCCGGACTGATCGACGCTACCTATGCCTGCCCATTCTTGGCCCAGCACCCTTGGCGCAAACCCGAGCCCGGGATGCTGCTCGCGGCGGCGCGGGACTTTGGGTTGCACCTAGCCGGATCGGTCATGGTAGGCGACACGCTGGCCGACATGAAGGCCGGAGCGGCAGCCGGGGTCGGCATGCTAAGGCACGTGGGGACCGGGCATGGCGGCGACGAACGGGCCGCTGTCAAAGCATGGGCCAGGGAACTGAAGAGCGGGCATTTTTCGCAATTGGCGTTCACGGCTTCACTTAGCGAACTCGTTCCGGCAGAGGTGAGCAGGTGAATACGGAGTCGTTTCGCAGCGAGAGGCGGCTATCAAGTTGCGCCTCGCTCGATTGGCTTTATCTGCTACGATCGCCCGATCGATCTTTATAAAACGACGACTGATCTCTCGGGATCGCTTGTTGCATCTTCGTAATAAAATTTACATTTATTGGAGCACGGTTGATGAGCAGCCCTTCTTTTCTTGCCCGGCCTACCCCGGGAATAAGTCAGGCCGAATTGCCGGACGAACTGCGCTCATTGTTACGCCTGACGCAATCCGACGCGACGCCAAATATCAATGCGCTGAACGAAGTTCTGCGTGATCTTACGGCCATGAAGTTCAACATTAAATTCTTCGGCTATGAAATGGCTCGCAAGCTCGCGGAGCAATTACCGCCCGCGCCTACCGGTGGACCTTACGAAATCGAGCTGCTCTCAAAACCTTCGACCCAAGCTGATCTGGAAGCAGAATGGACCCGCTACTGGACGGCGCAGTTGGGGGTCGCCCACGTCTTTCACCGTAAGCTTTGGGAACTAGCCTATGTGCTACAGACCATTTGGCAGAGCGGCAACATGGCCCCAGGCAAGCGAGGTCTGGGTTTTGGCTGCGGCGAGGAGCCCCTCCCCTCCTATCTCGCTGCAAAGGGTTGTCACATTACCGTGACTGACCTCCCGCCCGACGACCAGCGAGCATCCGGCTGGGCCACGACTGCTCAACTCGCCTCGCTCGACAAGGCTTACAAGGAACAGTTCATCGACCGCGCCAGCTACGAGGAGCGAGTCGATTTCCGCTATGTCGACATGACGGCTATCCCGGACGATGTCAGGGGTTATGACTTCTGCTGGTCGATCTGTGCCTTTGAGCATTTGGGCTCGATCGAAAAGGGAATCAGCTTCATCGAAAATTCAATGGACGTTCTCGTCTCAGGCGGCGTCTCCGTTCACACCACCGAATTCAACTTCATCGATGACCAGGAAACGATCGATAACTGGCCGACAGTGTTGTTCCAGAAACAGCATTTCCGAGAAATGGCACGACGGCTGGAAGCTAAAGGCTATGAAGTGGCGCCGCTCAATTTCGATGTTGGCAGTGCTCCGATGGACAAGTTTATAGACATCCCGCCATATGCTCATGACTGGCATTTCGACCAAGCGGAAAGTTGGGCGGCAGGCGGGACGCCGCACGTAAAGTTAGCCGTGGATGGTTTCTTGGCCACCTGCTTCGGTATCATCGCCCGTAAGCCGTAACACGCCATGCAACAGGCAATCCTTCAGGATGTGTTCCTGCAGAATGCACTCAGTGACACGCGAGAATGGACGAACGGAGCCATTCTCGCGCTCATCGATGCTGCGCGGGATCATCACCAGGGCGGCTATGTGGAACGCTTTGACTGGTCGGGCGCGCCACTCGATCCCGGATTCAAGAGGATCCGGGTTACCGGGCGACAGACTTATGTCTTTTCCCACGCAGCAATTGGCGGCGTCGTCGGGGCGGATGAGGCCGCAAGCCACGGCGCAATGTTTCTCAAATGCCGCTGCCTGCGTGCCGATGGCCAATTTGCATCGCGCCTGGCGACCTCCGGCGCGATGCTCGACGCGACTGCCGATCTCTACGATATTGCCTTCGGACTCTTCGCTCTCGCCTGGTGGCACAGGCTGTCCGGTGACGCGCAGGCGGTGGACATAGCCGAGGCCTCGCTTGCACAGCTTTTCGACACAATGCGCTCGCCTTCGGGGCACGGCTTTGTCGCGCGCGCGGGCGACTTCGGACGACATGAGCAGAACCCGCACATGCATTTGTTCGAGGCGGCGATCTTTCTCTCCGCCTTCACCGGGAGCCGGAAAGCCCGGATGCTAGCCGAAGAATTGTTCGATCTGGCCAGAAGCTGCCTTTACGATCCGTCCACGGGCACGCTCGCAGAGTTCTTCGATGCCGAATGGCGTCCTGATGCGCACTCGGGCCCTATCCGGGTCGAGCCGGGGCATCATTATGAATGGGTCTGGCTTCTATGCCGTTATGGTCAGTTGGCAGGAGAACCGGAAGCCTTCGCTATCGCCGACCGCTTGTTCGCGTTCGCGCATGCGCACGGGCACGATCCGGCTACGGGCCTGATCCGGGATGCGGTCGACCCTGTGGGGAACGTCCTGGGATCTGATCTGCGCATCTGGCCCAACACAGAATATCTAAAGGCGCAGGTCGCCATGCGCGAGCGCTTCGGTGAAGGTTTAGGATATGACGACGCCGCGCTGACAGCGAATCTTTTGCGAATTTTCCGACACTTCCTCACGCCGCGGGGGACCGGGCCCGCGGCCCATTTGCCCGACGGACTATGGATTGACTATCTTGAGCACCCGTCGCTAGAGCCCAAATGCGATCATGTTCCAGCGTCGACCATGTATCACATCATGTTCGGTTTTGCTGAGGTACTGCGCCATACCGGCGGCCACGGCCCGTTCAGCGGCAATCCCTGGTGATCGGAGCGATCGTGTCCCTTACCCCCTTCGCAGCCGATCAGTTCGAGAACGCGCGCATCCTCGTGGTTGGCGATCTCATGCTCGATCGCTTCCGCTATGGATCGGTCTCGCGCATTTCGCCCGAGGCTCCGGTGCCGGTGCTGCACATTATTCGCGAACAAAAGATGCTGGGCGGGGCGGGCAATGTTCTGGCGAATATTGTGTCGCTGGGAGGCCGAGCCGGACTGATCGCAGCGATCGGCTCAGATGACGCTGGACGCCTTTGCTCCGAATTAATCGCTGGCAAGGGTGGAGATCCAGCTCTTCTGGTGGAAAGCCCCACGCGGCCCACCACTCTCAAAACACGTTTCATCAGCGGTAGCCAGCAATTGCTGCGCTGCGACGAGGAGGATTCCTCGCCGCTGCCGGAAACCCTCGAGGATCGGATCATCGCCCATTTCGACCGCGCGCTGGGCGACTATGACGTTGTCGCGCTTTCGGACTATGCGAAGGGCCTACTTACCGATCGTGTGCTGCGCCATGCCATTTCGCGGTGCCGCGACATGGGCAAGCCGGTGATCGTAGACCCCAAACGACGCGATTTCTCAGCGTATGCCGGTGCCACGGTCATCAAACCGAACCGTAGCGAACTTGCCGCCTATAGCGGCCTGCCCTGCCGCGATCTCGCAAGTAGCGCGACGGCCGCAGCGCTTGCGATGGAAACGACCGGCGCCGCCCTGCTGCTGACCCTTTCCGAGGACGGAATGGCCTTGTTCCGCCCCGGCCGCGAGATCGCCCATCTCCATGCTACCGCTACCGAGGTGTTCGATGTATCAGGCGCCGGCGACACGGCGCTGGCGATCTTCTGCGCTGGAATTGCGAGCGGGCTCGAAATGGAAGACGCTGCCTTGGTCGCCAACGCTGGCGCCGGGGCCGTAGTTCGGAAGCTGGGCACCGCGACGCTCTCTGGCACCGAACTTGCCCATGCCGTGGCGGACCTGGCCGATACTGGGAAAGAGACTGAGCAACCGGCTCCCGGCGCGATCTGTACGGTGGAGGAGGCCGTTCAGGTGGTGAGGGCGTGGAAGCGCGACGGCCTGCGCGTAGGCTTTACCAACGGCTGCTTCGATATCGTCCATGCCGGCCACATCCAGATTCTCCGTCAAGCCCGCGCCCGTTGCGACCGGCTCGTGGTGGGCCTCAATAGCGACGCCTCCGTCTCACGGCTCAAGGGCCCGACGCGCCCCGTCCAAAGCGAGGCCTCGCGCGCCGCCGTCCTGGCGGCGATGGGCGCGGTCGATCTGGTAGTGGTGTTCGATGAAGATACGCCGCATTCCCTCATCGAACGATTACTGCCAACCGATCTGATAAAGGGGGCAGACTATAAAGAGGACGAAGTCGTAGGGGCTGACATTGTGAAGTCGAATGGCGGTGCGGTGCATCTGATCGCCCTTTTGCCCGGGCTCTCCACCACTGCGGCGATCGCACGAGTCAGAGAGAGACAGGAAAGCTCGGCTCCTGAGAACGTATAGTGATGGTCACCGCATCTAGATGGACACAATGGCGCGGTTATCTGACGCGCCACTATGGCCGGGCGCTGTTCCTGGGCGTTTTTGTGCTGCCAACCCTCCTGGCGGCAATCTATTACGGCCTGATCGCCTCCGATCGCTATGTTTCGGAAAGCCGCTTTCTCGTTCGCAGCGTCAACAAGCCAGCATCGGAAGGCATTTCCGCCTATCTGCGCGACTTCGGCATCGCTCGCGCCAATGACGACGCTTATGCGATCCAGGAATATCTCTATTCCCGCGACGTGATGAAGGGGGTGATGCGCAAGGTGAATTTGCGCGCCGTCTACACCCGCGCCGGAGCCGATCCCATCACCCGCTATCACCCCGGCGACCGCGATACGGACGAAAGGCTCTACCGCTATTTCAAGCGACAATTGACCGTAGAAAAGGACGACGAAACCGGCATCACCACGGTAAAGGTGAGCGCCTATCGCGCAGCGGACGCGAAGGCGATCATGGACGCCTTGGTCACCCTGAGCGAAGAGCAGATCAACGTCCTCAACAGTCGCGCCCGCCGCGATACGTTGGGTCAGGCCGAACAGACCCTCGCGCAAGCCGAAACCGGCCTGACGGACGCCACGCTCGCGCTCACCCGTTATCGTAACGCTTCGGAAAATGTCGATCCGATGAAGAGCGCCGGAGCAGCCGTCGATCGGAGCTCCACGTTGAACCGGAGCCTGGCAATGCTGCGGGTCAATCTCCAGACGATGCTGGCCAAGGCCCCCGACAACCCCGCCATTCCCGCGGTGCGCCAGCGGATCGCCGCGCTGGAAAGCCAGATCGCGCGACAACAGGGAGATTTGACCGGGCCGAAGAACGGTCTTTCCGAAAAACTGGGCAATTATGAGGATCTGAAGGTCAAACAGGAATTGGCGGCGAAGGTCTATGAAACCGCACAATCGCAGATGGAAACCGCGCGGCAGGAAGCCATGCGGCAGCAGATCTATATCGAAACGGTCGTCCGCCCAAATCTGCCCGACGAACCGCTCGAGCCGCGACGCTGGCGCTACTTCTTGACCGTTGCTCTCTTGAGCTGCTGGGCGTTCCTGATGCTGTACCTGCTGGTATCGGGCAGCCGCGAGCACCTCAATCTTGACTGAGGCGGATCATGCGCGGCTATCTTGATCGCATCAGGCTCAAGATGCGGGTCATCAACGCTCTGTTCATCCGCGAGCTGATGGCCCGCTTCGGGCACAGCAATCTCGGCTTTCTGTGGCAGGTACTGGAGCCTCTGGTGCTGGCGCTGGGGGTCATGGCGTCATGGTCGCTGATCTACGGAGAGCGCAACCATGGGGTCCGGGTGATCCCGCTTGTGCTGACCGGTTACACCTACCTCACTTTGTGGCGCCATATGACCGCGCGCCTGAGCAACAGCTTCCGGCAGGCATCCGGGCTGTTGTTTCATCGCTCGGTCAAGCCAATCGATATCCTGATCGCTCGCGGCATGCTGGAGTCGATCGGGGTGCTGATGGCTTTCTTCGCGGCCTACATCCCTTTGGCGTTGTTGGGCATCATCGATCCGGTGGACGACTATCTCGTTCTGCTTGGCGCCTGGGCACTGATATGCTTTCTCACCTTCGGCGTGGCCTTGATCATTACCGGGGTCACGCACCTGTCCGAGACGATCGAACGCTTTGTTCAGCCGGTCATGTACCTGATCCTGCCACTGACGGGCGTGTTCTACATGGTCTATTGGCTACCGCCCGCCGCACGTGAGGTCGTGGTGCTCTCGCCACTGGTCCAGGCCTGCGAGATGTATCGCGCCGGGTTGTTCGGTCACGCCATGCCCACGTTCTGGGACCCTTGGTACATCCTGCTGTGGGGCATTGGCGCCAATGCAATAGGCTGGGTTCTGGTACTCAAGGCCCAAAAACATATCGAGATGGAATAGCCAATGGCCAGGCCCCCTTCCACCAGCGCCCTGGTCCGGCTCGACGACACTTCGTCGCGTAATGTTCCGATCGAGGACAGCGATCCGCCCCGGCAACGCCTGCGACGCTTGCGGCGAGGATTGGTCTGGCTTGTCTTTGTCGCGCCGGTGGTCTGCGCGATCGTTTACAATTTCATCGTCGCAACTCCTCGCTATGCCTCAGAGATCAGCTTTGTTGTCCGCTCCAGCCAAGGCGCGCGCGATCGGCTTAGCATAGTCAGCCTTGGCCAGGGGGGGAGCGTCGGCGTCTCGGACGACAGCGAAGCCGTTGTCGCCTATCTGCAATCCCGCGACGTGTTGAGCAGTATCGATCGCGACGGACTCGTCACCCGCACCTTCAGCGGCCGCGGCCTGGATCCGATCGCGGCTTTTCCGTCTCTCTTGACGGGCTCCAGTAGAGAAGATTTCTACAGGCATTTTCAGGGCTATGTGCATTCCGACTTCGATCGCGCTACCGACATCATTCACGTCCAGGTGCAGTCGTTCACGGCCGCCGACGCTCGGGAGATAGCCCGGCGCCTGCTCGGCGCCTCCGAGGCCATGGTCAACCGGCTCAACCAGCGGGCTCGAGCGAATCTGGTTGGCGGCGCTGAACGGGATGCCGCCCAGGCATCGCGCCAACTTGAGAGCGTGCTCGCCAAGATGAACGAGGTGCGCAATCGAGACCGCATTATCGAGCCCGAGTTGGATGCAGGGGCATCGGTCAAGCTGCAATCCGGCACCGCAGCTGAACTCGCCCAGATCGAGGTGCAGCTCGATCAAACTCTCCGGGTCGCGCCGCAAAGCCCGCTGATCGGGCAGTTGCGAGCTCGCCGGAGCGCCTTGGAAAGGCAACTCGGCCATCAGATCGGCGCGACGGCAGGCGGCAGTGGATCGCTCGCGGATCGGCTCCGCGCCTATGAAGAGCTTGCGGCACGGCGGGACATAGCGGAAAAGCAATTGATGGCCTCCAGCCTGCAGCTCATCAGCGCCCAGGCCGGTGCCAGCCGCCAGCAGCTTTATCTCGAGCAAATCGCGCGCCCGAACCTCTCCGATGAGGCCCGCTATCCCCGTCGCTGGCTCAACCTGCTGATGACCATTTTGGTTTCCGGCTGCCTGTTGTGGATCGCTTCGTCGTTAGCCGAATTGGTATTCGATGATGAATGAGTTGACCGTCCCTTTCCTTGCGACGCCGCCGTCACGGCCGCGCGCCCTGCCCTCCCGGCAGGACGGCGCGCGGATCATCGCCGATGGCATCTACAAGAGCTACGACACTCCGACCGGCCCAAAACATGTGTTGACGGACATCAGCTTCGCTATTGCCCCTGGTGAGAAAATGGCGGTGTTGGGACGCAACGGCGCCGGCAAGTCGACCCTGGTCAAGATCGTCGGCGGAGTCGAGCGGCCCAGCCGGGGCGAGATCCGGCGGAAAATGTCCTTGTCCTGGCCGCTGGCATTCGGCGGCGGTTTCGAAGTGGCGATGACCGGGCTCGACAATATCCGGTTCATCGCCCGCCTTTACGATCGACCGATCCGCGAGACGATCGAACGGGTCGACGATTTCGCCGAACTGGGATCCAATCTGCTGTTGCCAGTGCGACAATATTCGTCGGGCATGCGCGCCCGGCTGGCCTTCGCCCTGACGCTTGCCATCGATTTCGACTGCTATTTGATCGATGAGGTGATTTCCGTCGGCGATCAGCGCTTCCACCGCAAATGCCACGATGCGCTGTTTGTGGAACGCAAGGATGCAGCGATGATCCTGGTCAGCCACGACATCGGCATCATCCGGGAATATTGCAGTTCCGGCTTGGTGCTGAAACGCGGCCATGGCCGGGTATTCGACGACCTCGACCTCGCGATCAGCATATATGCCACACTCTGAAGCCGGCGGCGAACTGAGCGTGCTCACGCAGCGGTCCGACGCCATTCCCCTGGCGGTTGGTGGCCTGCCTTCCCCGGAAAGTATCTTCACGATTCATTGCGTCTCGGAGATCGTTCGGCGCACACAAGGCCAAGTGAACGTCATCCCGTTCAACACCGGAGACGACGCCGAGCGAATGGCCGACGCAAATTCCGGCGAACCAACAATTCCGTTTTTCGACACGCCCGACGGCCGGGCGCGAGAGGCATTGCTGGCAACGCAGGCACCGATCGTCCTGATAGCGGGCGACTTCACGGAAACAGCCCGTTTCTGCATGGTTGCGCGTGATCTGGATGCGTTGCAGGCAGCGCGCTTCGTTTCCCAATCCTTTTCCTGTCTGGAGCCGCTCTATCGGCATGACGGTGTCCGCTGCGTCGCCGTCGACAGAAAGGCCAACCTGGCGGACTGGATCGACCAGGTTGCCGCTTGGCTGGACCTTCAGCCCTCGACCTGGCAAACCGCCCGACAACAGATGCTGTCCGATTACGCCGCTTGGCCGACCGCGGAAGCGGCGATCCATGCTTTGGTCGAATTCGCCGATACCGCCTCTGCTGACCGGGAACAGCTCCCCACCGCGACCCTCGCGCTCTTCGAAACGCTGGGCCGCTGCTACCGCTCCGGTTGGATTGACTCGATAGTCTGGCCCGCGGACTCCATCCTCGAACCCGGGGAGCCGGCCTTTCCGGTCGCCGACGCGATCTCGCTGACCGGCCCGGCTCGGATGCTGACCTTCGGCCCTTTCCTGCATTTGCCGCCGGGCCACTGGAATGCGCGCTATCATTTCGAGGTGGACCAGCACCTTGCCGGCAATTTGATGGAGTTCGACATCGTGAATGGCACGAACGTGCTCGTCTCGCACCGCGTTCTGGTCGAGGGCGCCGGAAAATTCGGATTCGATTGCGAATTCGACATGCAAGAATCCCGGCTGCCGGTCGAAAATCGGGCTATTCTGGCGGAAGGTTCGATAGGTGGCTTCTTTCGGCCCGCGGGAATATGGCTCAACCGCGATCGCCCCTCGGTCGCCCAGGGAACTAACGCAGATACCTCGAATGATCAGTAATTTGTCTCCTCGCAAAGGCCGGGTCCTCGCGACGCTGGCGCTGTTGTCTCTAGCGGGTTGCGCCGCCCTGCCGAAGGCCGGCCCGCAGGGCCATGCGGTCGTCAGGGATGCGACCAAAGGCACCTACACCTTGGTGGAGGTGGATCGCGCCGACGCCGTGCCAGCCGCTCCGGAGCCGGCGACTTTCCAGCCGCTGCCGCCGCGGGCATCACCCGACGTCGATACCTTCGCGCCGGGAGACGAGCTCACCATCTCGATATACGAAGTCGGCGTGCGGCTCTTTTCCGCTGGCGGCCAGACCAATAGCGACACCGGCTTCGATCCGGCAGCGACCAAGCAGCAGATCGGGCCGCTGGAAGTCAGCAGCGCAGGCACCATCCGCCTGCCCTATCTCGGTGTGATTGCCGTCGCCGGCAAACGTCCCAGTGAAGTGGAGCGCGACATCGAGGCCCGCATGGCCGGACGATCGGAAAATCCCAAGGTGATCGTAAGACAGAACACCGCCGTCGGCAGCGCGGTGATCGTCGGCGGCGAAGTCACTAATCCCGGGCGCTTCCGCCTCAGCCCCGCGCACGAAAAGCTGTTGGACGTTATAACGCTCGCCGGCGGCTATCGCGGGACGGGCATGTCCGACCTCGTGGTTCGCGTCTATCGCCAGGGACTAGTTTCGGAAGCACCCCTGGAAGGGCTGGACTATTCCAACGGCGGCGGCATGGAAATGGAGCCCGGAGACCGGGTGGAAGTCCTGCGCGAACCCCGCAGCTATTCCGTGATGGGTGCCAGCAATCGGATCAATCGCTATGATCTCCCAACCCGCCAGATTTCCCTGATCGAAGCGCTGGCGCTCGCCGGAGGGCCGAACGATAATCTCGCCGACCCCGCCGCGGTCTTCCTGTTTCGTTATGTAAAGACTCCGGACGGCAAAGACCGGCCCACCGTTTATCACGTCAACATGATGAAGCCGGAGAGCTATTTTCTAGCGCAGAGGTTCACGCTCGAGAACAAGGACGTGATCTACATCGCAGGTGCCAGGGCGAATGAACCGACAAAGCTTCTTCAAACCATCGGACAGATCTTCACACCGTTTTTCCTGGTCAAGAACGCGGTCAATTAAGCTGTCCTGCCCCGAATGCGCGTGATGAAATCGACGATGTCCGCGCAATAGGCGCCTTCGGTCATGGCAAAGGGTATATGCGGGCGCCGGCGCATTGCCGCGTCGGGCGTCGCCTCGATCGCGCGTGCCCATCCCTGCTCATCGTCCGCCGGCAACAGCACTGTCGTCGCGGAGGCCAATTCACGATGCGCTGGAATGTCCGTCGCAATCGCAGGCACGCCCAGGGCGTTCGCCTCGAGCAGAGGTAGTCCGAAACCCTCCGCAAGCGATGGGCACAACATGCCGGCGGCTCCCAGCAATAGCGAGGCAAGCGCCGGGCTCGACAGGCCGGCCACATGGTGCACTCTGCTGGCCAAAGCAGGGTCGGACTCCAACGGCGCCAAGATGCTGTCGGCATCGTTCCCCGGAGAGCCGGCAATAACGAGATGGGGCGCCTCCTCCCCCATGGCCGCGACGAAACGCTGCCAGACCCGCAAGAGCAGGGCGAAATTCTTGCGCGGCTCGATGGTCGAAACCGCCAGGAAATAGCGCGTGCCGGCCAATTCCGCTACGCTGGCCTCGACATCAGCGAAGGCTGCCGGCAGGGGCAGCGACCGCACCAGCGCCGGCGGGCAAGGCCGGCCCAGATCCGCCATCACCGCACTTACGCTGTCGCGTGTGTATGCCGAATTGAAGATCATGCAATCCGCATGCTCAGCCGCAGTGCGGATCATCTGCCGATGATGTTTGGGTGCATTTTCCCCGACAAGATGCGGATAATCGACGGGAATAGCGTCGTGCATCATCATGGCGCGACTGATGTCGGGGCGCTTGGCGAGCCAGTTGAAGAAGGATGGCATCGCCAGCCCCAACTGGCCGATATTGAGATAGACAGCGTTGGCAGGCACCGCTCGGCCCGCGAAGCGCCGAGGAAACAAGCTGGTCGCCTGAAGCATGCGGAGCATGCGCCAAACCTTCTGCCGCAACAAAAGACGACGGACCGACGGCAGCTGTAGCGCGTCTCCCCGCCGGCGGGCAATTCTATCCAACAGCGATTGTAATTGGGGGTCGCGGCCGAATCCGGCATCTTCCGCCCATAGCTCTTGAATATATGCCAACAGATTCCTGACCTGTGCCGCCGAAAAAGCATAGACACCCGCCGGCGTCGGCAACACGCCAACATCCCGACTGGATTCGTTGCTGAAAATATGACGGGCGAGTGCCAGATCCACTCTATCTATTCCGCGCGGCGTCAAGAATGCCGGGCCGATAAATAGTCTCACTACATCGTAAGCTATCACAGGACGCGCGTTTAGTGTGCCGACTTCGTCGGTAGCAATTCCGTCAACCAATTGAAAAATATGCCTTTTAAAGATATGCCGTGCGATGTATGGGTATAACCTAAGACATTCAACCGGTTACGGAGGTGGTTGGGGAGAGCAGAAAATTAGGGCCGATCTTCCAGGGCGACCCATAGTTCATCGCCGCCGGAGGTGTGAAGTTATTATTGAGGCTCCGGCATGTTTCATGGGGAGGCGACGACTTATCGGATCGGTTCGCCCCGGTTTTGTGTCCGATATGAATTGTTCAGCTTGTCGCCGCCTGACCCCCAGACTATTGTGCAGCGCAGCGAGATTCTTCATAAGGCACTGGTAGATAGGAATAATGCGCCGGCAATAACCCATGTCGAGGCCCTGTGGTCGCCGCCACAGATTCACACTCAAAGGATTTGCAGTTGAAGCACTACCCAATCGATGAATCAGGTCGGGGAAATCTCGGCCCCGATTTTGGGCCGCTGGTTCACTCGACTGCAATCCGCTTCCGTGTTCTTCAGGAAACCGGCCCGGTCTCTGCGCAGCCGGCCGAACCCGAGGAAGTTGCGCCGATCAAGCAACCGGCTGAACCTGTTCATCATGTGCGGGTGAATAACAGCTTTCTGGCAACCCAGGAACGCAAAGCATTGCTGTGGCTGGCCGCGCGGACGCCATCGGCAGTGACCCCCGATCATCTGACCCTATTGGGGCTGGTCGGTGCCGTCTTGGTCATGGCGGGATTCGTCGCCTGCCGCCTTTCGCCCTGGTTCATGTCCCTGGCGATCCTGGGGCTTTTCCTGAACTGGCTTGGCGACTCGCTCGATGGCACGCTCGCTCGCCATCGCAAGATCGAACGGCCCGACTTCGGCTATTTCCTGGATCATTCCTGCGATCTGATTTCGCAGACCTTCATTTTCGTCGGGTTGGGGCTGTCACCCTATTTCACCGTGTTTTCCGGCCTGCTCGCACTCTCCATGTATCTGCTGATGACCAGCTTCACCTATCTCAAGGTATTGATCCTCAAGACCCATCACCTCTCCTATTACGGCATGGGGGCGACCGAGTTACGCCTGCTCGTGGCGGCTTGGTCGTTCTTCGCGCTTTGGTACGGCCCCGGGCTGATCGACGCCAGTTTCATGGGCCTGCGTCGCATCGACATTACGATTTTCGCTTTGTGGTCCTTGGTGTTTCTGGCCTTCATGTGGAAGGTCTGGTCGGATACCAGGCGATTCCGACCCATCCTCGACAGGTAAGCCGTTCCTGGCCCATCGCCGAAGGGAGGCGCTTGGGTCAGGTCTTGCCCCCATAGACGGCTCTTGCGCTGCTCGCGCTTACCGCGGATCACGCCAACAAGGTGGCGGATGATCTTCGCGGCTTCCTGACGGGTCTACCGCGCTCTGCCAAGCGTCGCGGTGTGATTTCACCGCAGTCGCGTCCATCCGCGCCGCCCCTTCCGCTGCTAACAGCTTTGCGCGCCTTTCCGCGACATCGGTTACCCCTTGCTCGATAACGGTCCGCCGGGTGTTCATCTGGAGCAACAGGGGACTGAAGCGCGACATAAAGCAGCGCCAAGGGGCTTTGCCGTGCCCAAGATCTTCTCGTGAAAGTTCGGGCGGGGCCGGCGTTTGACCCGCCGACCGATTTAAGCAGGCGTCGTCGCATCGGATTGGCAAATCAGATTGCCAATACTATATCTGCATGATTACAGATCAAATCTGCTACCTGATGTTTTATACATCATGAGGAACCATGATCACGTCTCAGCAAATGCGTGCGGCCCGCGCCCTTCTCGAGATCGACCAACGCCAACTCGCCGAGCTCGCGGGACTGTCGCTGCCGACCATCCAGCGCATGGAGGCATCGGGCGGCCAAGTGAGGGGTGTCGTGGATACGCTGGTCAAGGTGATCTCCGCGCTCGAGCACGCCGGCATCGAACTGATCGGAGAGAATGCCCCGAGCATCGGGGTAGGGCGCGGCGTGCGGCTGAAAGAGACGCTGACCGGGGATTCGACGAAGCACGTGCCGTCCATGTTGTTCGACCAGACGTCGGGAGCCAGTGGCAGTGCTGAATGACGCGCGCTGGACGGCTTATACGCCCAAGCTGATCACCGTTCTCGGCGAAGGCTATACGTTCGATCGCTTCAAACGCGACGCCATAGCCGGCCTGACCGTCGCCATCGTTGCCCTGCCCCTAGCGATGGCGCTCGGCATCGCGAGCGGTGCGTCACCCGACAAAGGTCTGATCACCGCGGTCGTCGCCGGATTCCTGATCTCCGCGTTGGGCGGTTCGCGAGCGCAGGTCGGCGGGCCCACCGGCGCGTTTGTCGTGGTCGTGTTCAACGTGATCGCGCAGCACGGCTATGACGGGCTGTTACTCGCCACTCTGGTCGCCGGCTTTATCCTGATTGTCGCCGGTTATGCCAAGCTCGGCGCGCTGGTGAAGTTCATCCCACACCCTGTGGTCACGGGCTTCACCGCAGGCATCGCCGTCATCATCGCGTCGGGCGAGGTTAAGGATTTCCTCGGCCTGTCGATCGACAAGGTTCCAGCGGATTTCCTGCCGAAATGGCAAGCCTATTTCGGAGCGCTCGGCAGCATCCATGCCACGACGCTGGCGATCGGCGTTGGGTCGCTCCTCCTCATTATCGGATTGCGCAAGGTGGCGCCACGCGTGCCCGGTTTCCTGGTCGCGATAGTCGTCGCATCCTTGGCAGTCGCGCTTTTGCACTTGCCCGTGGAAACGATCGGTTCTCGGTTTCCGCACATTCCGGCTGGCCTGCCCGCGCCGGCGCTGCCGTCGATCTCGCTGGCCAAGTTCCAAGCGATCCTGCCTTCCGCCTTCACCATTGCGTTCCTTGCGGGGATCGAGGCGTTGCTGTCGGCGGTAGTGGCCGACGGGATGATCGGATCGCGGCACCGCTCCAATCAAGAGCTGGTCGGCCAAGGCGTCGCCAACATCGCTTCGGCCCTGTTCGGTGGATTGCCGGCGACCGGCGCGATCGCCCGGACGGCGACGAACATCCGGGCTGGCGCGCTGACCCCGATCGCCGGCATGTTGCACGCGCTGTTCCTGCTCCTGTTCATCCTGTTCGCGACCAGTCTGATGGCATTCGTGCCGATGGCGGCGCTGGCGGCGATCCTGTTCATGGTCTCCTGGGGAATGAGCGAGCATCAACGCTTCATCGGCTTGCTTCGCATGCCCAATGGCGACCGCGCGGTCCTGTTGCTCACCTTCGGGCTCACGGTCCTGGTCGATCTCACGATGGCGATCGCGGTCGGTGTCACCCTCGCCTCGCTGCTGTTCATGATGCGGATGAGCGAGACGGTCCAGATCGATACCGGCGGTGCGCCGGAAGGCGACGAGGGCGAGGACGTCCATCAGCGCGACGCGCTTCCCGCCGGCGTCGAAGTATTCCGGATCGATGGGCCGGTCTTTTTCGGCATCGCCAACGAGTTGCTTGATACGCTGCGGCGGATGGGCCAGACGCCCAAGGTCATTATCCTCCGCATGCGGCGGGTGCCGCTGCTCGACGCAAGCGGCGCGACGACCATCGCCGAGATCGTGCATCGATCGGGCGGCGCCGGCGCTCAGATCATCTTGTCCGGCGTGCAGCCGCAGCCCCTCGCCATGCTCGATCGGGTTCGTCTCGGGCGAGACAATGCCGGCGTCATCCACGCAGAAAGCTTTCCCGAAGCGCTGCGGATCGCCGCAGGCATCGTGACCGCAACCAACGCCGCGCCGACCGCGCTCAACTGATAGCTGGACCGAAAGCCCGATCATGACCGATACCAATGACGATTACGTCTATGATGAAGCCACCGGCGAGTGGATCAGCGCTTCCGCAGCAGCGGCGAACGCGCAGGATCCCGATATCGTCGAAGTCCGCGACGCCGTCGGCAACCTGCTCGCGGACGGCGATAGCGTGACCCTGATCAAGGACCTGACGGTCAAGGGCGCGAACCAGACGCTGAAGCGGGGCACAGTGATCAAGTCGATCCGTTTGACAGGCGACGACCAGGAAATCGACTGCCGTTACGAAGGCATCAAGGGCTTGGTCCTGCGCGCGGAGTTCGTTCGCAAGCGCTGACCATGGCTTTAGACCTGTGCGGAATCCAACCTCGCGGCGGCACGTTGGGCCAGCGCGGTGCGAGCGCGAAATCTAGAGCCAAGTGCCGCACCACCCCGCTCTTGCCGTTCTTGCGATCCTTGATCTCTCGCACCAATAGTGGCGGCTCGCCTGCGGCAGCGACTTTGCCTATGCATCCCGAATGATCGGCCTTCGCTCCGCCATAGCACGTCAGGTTCGCGGCTTGCTGTCCGATCCCGCCAATCCGCCGATCGTCCGCGCGCTCGACGGCAGCGGGCTGTTCGCGCCCGGTTCGGTCAGCTGGCGCGTTCATATCGACGTCACCGGCATGATGGTCGGCGGCATCGCCGCGCTGATGCTGCAGATGCTCCATCCGCGGGTTCTGGCCGGCGTGTGGGACCATTCGAGCTTTCGCGACGATATGAATGCCCGTCTCAAAGGAACGGCGCGCTTCATTGCCCAGACCACCTTCGAAACGCGCGCGTCCGCCGAAGCGCAGATCGCGCGCGTCCGCCATATCCATGACGCCGTATCGGGAACGCTGCCAGACGGGACGCTCTATCGGGCAAGCGATCCACATCTCCTTGCCTGGGTCCATGTCGCCGAAGTGTCGAGCTTCCTCGCCGGCTGGATTCGCTATGGCGAACCCGACATGAGCATTGCCGACCAGGATCTTTATTATGCCGAAGTCGCGCTGATCGGGGATTTGCTTGGCGCCGACCCGGTTCCGCGCAGCCGCGCGGAGGCGGAGGCGATCATCCGCGACTTCCTGCCTGAGCTGAAAGCCGATGCGCGCAGCCATGAAGTGCTGCACATCCTGCTCGACCAGCCGCCGCCCAGCCTGATGCTGGTGCCGTTCCAGGCCATGACGATGCGTGCCGCGATCGACTTGCTGCCCGAATGGGCACGACGGATGCACGGCCTTCGGCGTCCGAGCTTGAGCCGCCCGGTCGTCCATGCGGGTACGCGCGGTATCGCCGAGGTCGTGCGCTGGGCGCTGAAGTCGTGAACGCTAAGCGATCGAGGCGCGGCGCCGGGCGTAGAGAAAATAGATCGCCAGCCCGATCCCGTTCCACACGAAGAACGAAATCTGCGTGATGCTCTGCAGGCTGGTGAAGAGGTAGAGACAGCCAAGGATCGCGATCGGCGCGACCAGCCAGACCAGAGGCGTGCGAAAAGGCCGCCGCGCCCCCGGGTCGCGCCGACGCGATACCAGCACGCACACCGCCACGGCGACGAACGCGCACAAGGTCCCGGCATTGGCGAGGCTGGCGATCACGTCGAGCGGGACGAGCGCGGCCAGCACCGACACCAGCACCGCCGTCACCGCGGTGATCCGTGCCGGCGTGCCACGAGTCGACACCTTGGCCAGGCCGGCCGGCAGAAAGCCGTCGCGCGCCATCACCAGGAAGATTCGGCTCTGGCCATAGAGGAACCCCAGGATCACGGTTGGCAGTGCGATCGCCGCTGCCGCGGCTACCACAGTGGCGACGCCGCCCTGCCCAATCTCGCGCAGGATCAGCGCCAGCGGCTCGGGGCTGTTCGAGAATTTGGAATAATGGAGCGCGCCGACCGCCGCGGCGGCGACGACCATGTAGATCACCGTACAGGCCAACATCGATCCGACGATGCCGATGGCGAGATCGCGCTCCGGGCGCTTGGCTTCCTCCGCCGCGGTCGAGATCGCGTCGAACCCGTAAAAGGCGAAGAAGATGATCGCCGCGGCGCCCATCATGCCGTATTTGACGCCGCCCGCGCCGGGCGTGCTGCCATAACCGAGCGGGGCGAAGGGATGCAGGTTGGCCGCGTCGAAATGCGGCAGCGCGACCGCGACGAACAAGGTCAAGGTCACGATCTTGAGTACCACCAGCGCGGTGTTGATCCGGGCGCTCTCGCGAGTGCCCAGCATCAATAGTCCCGCCACCACCGCGATGATGAAAATCGCCGGGACGTTGATACCCGGCGTTGCAAGGTGGAGCGTTCCGTCGGCGATTGACCCGGCGAGGCTCGGTCCGTGCGTCAGCGCGTCGGGCAGGACGATACCCAACCCCTTTAAAAATCCGACGGCATAGCCTGACCAGCCGACCGCGACGGTTGCCACCACCAACGAATATTCAAGGATCAGCGACCAACCGACCACCCAGGCGATCACCTCGCCCAACGTCGCGTAGCTATAGGTGTACGCGCTGCCCGACGCCGGGATCAGCGTCGCCATCTCGGCATAGCAGAGCGCCGCCGCCGCACAGATCGCGCCCGCCACGACGAAGCTCAGCAATACCGCCGGTCCGGCGCGATCCGCTCCGACCCCGATCAGCGTCAGGATACCTGTGCCGACGATCGCACCGACGCCTAGCGCGACCAGATGCGGCCAGCTCAACGTGCGCGCGAGCTGATGCTCTGGCGCGGCTTCGGTAATCGTCTTGCGGCGGAGAAGACTGGTCATGCGAGCCCCTGATCGTTTCGGATGAGACTAACGCGTCAAACCACCCAGGCAAATGCCGCGATCAGCATCAGCGCGATTTCCGTGGCGAGCAACGCGACATTGAGGCCGCGCGACTTCACGATCAGCAACAAGACCAGCAGCGGGATATGGAACAGTCCGGCGACGAGCGCGACCCAGCCATGCGGGCCTGCCTGAGTGTCGGCCTTGACCGTCAGCCCCATCGCGCTGGTGATCGCCGTCACCACGATCAGCGCGATCGTCAGGCCCAGCACGCCACCCAAGACCTGCCGATTGTGCCGATCGTACCACGCGTCGAAATCCGGCCATTCGTCGGGATCGTCGGGAAAGATCAGCGTCGAGATCAGATAATAGCTGCCGACGAAGCCCAGGACGACGAGCAACGTCGCGAGATTGGCGTGGAGATGCTCGCGATGGGCGTAGACCGTGTTCCAGAAGGTGGTCATGTCGATCAGCACGAACAGGCCGAGCAAGGGCGTGAGCCAGCCGACATGCGCCTTGCGCCGCATCTTGATGACCCGGGCGAAGCCCGCCAGCACCTCGGTCACGGCGAGCCCGAGGACCAGCCCGAACATCGCGAAAACAAGATCGAACCCCTGCAAGCGGCACTCCCCCGTGCTGTCCGGGTGGGACGCTAGCGTGGCCACCGACGGCGCGCTACAGCCCGGATCAACACAGGAGACGATAATGGACGCCACCCTCGATTTCGCGCTCGGCGAGACCGCCGACATGATCCGCGAGACGACCCAGCGCTTCGCCGCCGACAAGATCGCGCCGCTTGCCGCGAAGATCGACGCCGAGGACTGGTTCCCCAAGGAGCTGTGGCCGCAAATGGGCGAGCTCGGCCTGCACGGCATCACGGTCGAAGAGAAATATGGCGGGCTCGGACTCGGCTATCTCGAACACGTCATCGCCTGCGAGGAAATCAGCCGTGCCTCGGCCTCGATCGGTCTTTCTTACGGCGCGCATTCGAACCTTTGCATCAACCAGCTGCGCCGCTGGGCCAGCCCTGAGCAAAAGGCCAAATATCTCCCCAAGCTGATCTCGGGCGAACATGTCGGCAGCCTCGCCATGTCCGAAGCGGGCGCCGGATCGGACGTCGTCGGCATGAAGCTCCGCGCCGAGGAAGTTCAGGGCGGCTATGTGCTCAACGGCACCAAATTCTGGATCACCAATGCGGCCTATGCCGACACGCTCGTCGTCTATGCCAAGACGGGCGAAGGGTCGCGCGGCATCACCACCTTCATCATCGAGAAGGGCATGCCCGGCTTCTCGATCGGCCAGAAGATCGACAAGATGGGGATGCGCGGCTCGCCGACCGCCGAACTGGTGTTCAACGATTGCGAAGTGCCCGAGGAGAATGTCATGGGCCCGCTCAACGGCGGCGTCGGGGTGCTGATGTCGGGACTCGATTACGAGCGCACCGTGCTCGCCGGCATCCAGCTCGGCATCATGCAGGCGTGCCTCGACGTGGTCGTCCCCTATGTCCGCGAGCGCAAGCAATTCGGCCAGTCGATCGGCACGTTCCAGCTGATGCAGGCCAAGATCGCCGACATGTATGTCGCACTCAACAGCGCGCGCGCCTATGTCTATGCCGTCGCGCGTGCCTGCGATGCCGGCAAGACCACGCGGTTCGACGCGGCCGGCGCGATCCTGCTGGCGAGCGAGAATGCGGTGAAGGTCAGCCTGGAAGCGATCCAGGCTCTCGGCGGTGCGGGCTATACCAAGGACTGGCCGGTCGAGCGCTTCGCGCGCGACGCCAAGCTGCTCGACATCGGCGCCGGCACCAACGAAATTCGCCGCATGCTGATCGGTCGCGAACTGATCGGCGCCGGATCATAGGAGCCAGCCAGCATGAAGCTGATCGGCCAGTACGATTCGCCCTTCGTCCGTCGCGTCGGCATTACGCTGACGCTTTACGGCATCGCGTTCGAACATCTGCCCTGGTCGACCTTCGGCGATGCCGACAAGATCGCGCCGTACAATCCCCTGCGGCGCGTACCCGTCCTCGTGTTCGACGATGGCGTGTCGGTGATGGACTCCAGCGTCATCGTCACCTTGCTCGACGAGATGGCGGCCAATGACGCCGTATTGACGCGGACCGGTGCGGATCTCAGGACCATGCTGCGCTGGTGCGCGCTCGCTGCCGGCGCCGCCGACAAGGGCGTCAGCCTGGTCTATGAGAAAGCGTTCCGCGACGGTCTGCCGATGTGGGTCGACCGCTGCCGCGCCCAGGTGACGGACACGCTCGACCTGCTCGACCGCGAACGCGGCGCGGCGGGCAAATGGTTGGGCGGTTCGTCGATGAGCCATGCCGACCTGCTGACGGCCACCGTCTTCCGCTTCATCAGTGAGGCATTGGCCGATCAGTTCGACCTCGACCGCTGGCCGGCGCTCGTGGCGCATTCGCAAACCTGCGAAGAGATGCCCGCATTCCGCGCAATCTATCAACCCTATCAGCTCACGCCACCCAAGGCCTGACGCACGATGTGGCGAACGGCCATCCTCTATGCGCTGGGCCTGGCCGTCGCCGCGGTTGCGCTCGAGCAACTCAAATTCCGTTACGCCGCCAGCGAGATTTCGACCGATTTCTATGTCGGCTTGCTCGCGATTGGC
The DNA here is from genome assembly GCF_024508665.1 of Sphingomonas sp. GTDB lineage: Bacteria > Pseudomonadota > Alphaproteobacteria > Sphingomonadales > Sphingomonadaceae > Sphingomonas. The sequence goes on along the minus strand of NZ_JANINP010000007.1, from coordinate 495,913 downwards.
TTCACCGCGCTCGGCCTCTGGGTCGGCCACCGCCTGACCGCCCGCAAGCCGCGCGGGCCGTTCGAGCGCAACCAGGCCGCCATCGCCTCGCTCAGCCTGACGCCGCGCGAATGCGAGATCCTCGATCTGCTCGCTTCGGGCCAGTCGAACAAGGAATTGGCGCGCACCCTCGGCGTGTCGCCCAACACCGTGAAGACCCACCTCACCAACTTGTTCGCCAAGCTGGAGGTGGATCGCAGGGTCAAGGCAATCGAGAAAGCGCGGTTCCTGGCATTGATCGAATAAAAGATACCGGATTCGCGAAAATCACCCGTTCGGGCGATAGTATCCGCCAATGCGGACGGCGATGAGATCGTCCTCCGCAACAAGGGGGAACATCCATGACTCCGACGCTTCGTTATTCGCTCATCTATGGCGGGCTGGCCAGTACGGTCCTGGCCGCCTTCATAGCGGTGACCGCCTTCCTCAACCACAAGGTGCAATGGGTCGCGACCCTGGCCTTCGGCTATTCGGTTATGCTGGTGGCGATGAGCTTCATCTTCGTCGGCGTGAAGCGCTATCGCGACGTCGAGCGCGGCGGAGTGATCGGATTCCTGCCCGCGCTCGGCCTGGCCCTGCTGATCGCGCTGATCGCAACCATCGCCTATACCGTGATCTGGGAAATGTATCTGGCGGCGACGCATTATCGCTTCATGGACGATTATATCGCGTCGCTGCTCGCCAAGGCGCGCGCCGGCGGCAAGAGTGCTGCGGAGATCGCCCGGATGAGCGCCGAACTCGATGGCATGCGGGCGATGTACGCCAATCCGCTGGTCCGGTTGCCGATGACCGCGATGGAGGTGGCGCCGGTCGGGCTGGCGGTATCGCTGTTCTCCGCGGCCTTGCTGCGCAATCCCAGGCTGCTGCCCGCACGCGAGAATGTCAGAGCAGCATCACCTTCGCGGTGACCGACAGGCCCGGCCTGAGCGTCGCCAGCGCCGCCTGGCCCGGGTCGAGCCGGATACGCACGCCGACGCGCTGGACGATCTTGGTGAAATTGCCCGATCCCGGCTCGAACGGCAGCAGGGTGAACTCGCTGCCCGATCCGGGCGCGAAGCTTTCGACCGTGCCGGTCAGCGTCTCGCCCAGTGCGTCGACATAGATTTTCGCCTTTTGCCCTTCGCGCATGCCGCGCGTCTGCGTCTCCTTGAAATTGGCGACGACATAGAGCGAGCGCGTCGGAACGACCGTGAACACGCGGCTGCCGGGCTGGACGAAATCGCCGACCTGGACCTGGCGGTTGCCGACCACACCGTCGATCGGTGCGACAACCAAGGTGTGCCCGCGATCCTGGCGCGCGAGGTCGAGCGCGGCGCGCGCCTTCTGGGCTGCTGCTTCGGCGGAGGCGACTTGCGCTTCGAGCACCGGGCGCCGCGCGCGCGTCACGTCCGCTTGTTCGCTGGTCACGCCCAGCTCGGCGCGCGATTTCTCGGCAGCTGAAGCCGCGCCGATCGCCGTCGCCTTGATCCGTTCGGCGTCGCGGCGCGTGGCAAAGCCCTGACCCAGCAGCGAATCGTATCGCACCTTGTCGGCGTTCGCGCGGATCAATTCTGCGTCCGCCGAGGCGATTACCGTGCTTGCGGCGCGGACCTGCGCGGAGGCGAGGCGCTCATCGGCATCGAGCGCGGCGAGCGACGCGCGCGCCGTGGCAACACCGGCTTCGGCATCGGCCAGCGCGGCCTGGGCAGCTTGCACCTTTGCATCGTAATCCTGTGTATCGATGCGAACGAGCGGATCGCCCGCGTGCACGATCTGATTGTCCTTCACCAGTACAGCCGCGACCAGCCCGCCGACCTTCGGCGCGACCGCGCTCGAATCGGCGTGAAGATAGGCATTGTCCGTCGACTCGCTCGACCTCGGCGCGGTCAACCACAGGATGCCGGCAATCGCCACCGCGAGCGCGACCAGCCCCATGACCAGGGCGCTACGCGGGACCGCGAAACGCTTTTTGGTGGGGAGTTCGGACGCCGTCGCGGCGTCGGTCGAGCCGAAAGGAGCATTCATTTCGCGAGCACCAGCAAGGTGGACGTCGCGGTCGCCATCACGCGACCATCTGCATCGCGGATGTCCGCCTCGGCAAAGGCGACGCGGCGGCCGATATTGACCACCCTGCCCTCGGCGCGAACCGGCCCCGTTCGGTCGTTCATGCCGCGCAGGTAAGAGACCTTGAGTTCGAGCGTGGTGAAGCCCTGATCGGGCTTCAGCATCGAATGAACGGCGATCCCGCACGCCGAATCGAGCAACGTTGCGGCATATCCGCCATGGACGCCGCCCATCGGATTATAATGGCGCTGATCGGGCGTTCCCTCGAACACCGCCCGTCCTCGCTCGACCTCGATCAGCGAGAAATCGAGCGTCCGTCCGATCGGCGGCTGGGCGCCGCGGGCGAGCAAGTCGCGAACCTGTTGAAGACCGTCAGGGGCGTCGATCACTTCGCTCATTGGCGCCCCTCCAAACCATAACGCACGACCAGTCCGGAACGCGCATCGGCCAGGATCGCGTCCGACTGCGCCGGATCGGCAACCGCCCGCGACAACGCCACCGCGCCGACCATTTGCGCCAGCATTGCCGATCCTTCGGCATGCGGATCGGCGATACCGATGCCGCCCAGAGCCTTGGCCAGCCGCATGGTCAGCGCTTCCACGCCCTTGCCGAAGCGCTCGCGCTGCGGTTCCCCCGACCGCGCCAGATCACCCGACAGGGTCGGCAGGGGGCAGCCGCGCTCGCGCCGATCGCGATGCGCCGGGCTGAGATAGAAGTCGATATAGGCCTTGAGCGCGGCGCGCGGATCTTCTGTCTGCTCGATCGCGTCCGACCGTTCACGCGCATCATCGAACATCGTCCCGATCGCATCGGCGATCATCGCGTCCTTGGACTCGAAATGCGCATAGAAGCCGCCATGCGTGAGGCCAGCGCGTGCCATCACGCCCGCCACGGCGACGCCATCGGGTCCCTTCGCGCGGATTTCCTGCGCGGCTTCCTTCAACACCCTTCGGCGTGTCTCTGCCTTGTGCTCGTTCGAATAGCGCACTTGAACGCCTCCTTTATATGACGCATATAATATAAACGCAGCCGGAGGCAAGTATATTGGCGTCGATACCACTCTCCCCCCAGGGATCGGCGCGCGCTCCGGCTACACCGTTCGATCCCTCTCGCCTGACCAATCGTCAGAAATATCTGATCTTCGGCGTCATGGCGTTCGGCCAGTTCATGGCGTTGATCGACATCCAGATCGTTGCCGCCTCGCTCAACGAGGTTCAGGCCGGATTATCGGCCGGGCCAGACGAAATCAGTTGGGTGCAGACTGCCTATCTGATGGCCGAATTGGTGATGATCCCCTTCTCGGCGTTCCTTGCCCAGGCTTTGTCGACGCGCTGGCTGTTCGCGCTGTCGGCCGGGCTGTTCACGCTGTCGAGCATGGCGTGCGGGCTCGCCTGGAATATCGAATCCATGATCGTGTCGCGCGCTGTCCAGGGTTTTGTCGGCGGCGCGATGATCCCGACCGTCTTCGCGACCGGCTATGTCCTGTTCTCGGGAAAGCAGCGCGCGATGATTCCGGCGATTCTCGGCATGGTGTCGGTGCTGGCGCCGACCTTGGGCCCGACGGTGGGCGGCTGGATCACCGATGCGATGGGATGGCGCTGGGTGTTCTTCATCAACGTCGCGCCGGGCATATTGGTGACGGCGCTGACGCTCGCGCTGATCCGCGTCGACGCCCCCAACCTAGCAATGCTCAAACGGATCGACTGGGTCCACCTGGCTTCGATGGCGGTGGCGCTGGCCGGCCTGGAATATGTACTGGAGGAAGGACCCAAGAACGAGTGGTTCACCGACATCCGCATCCAGATCGGCGCGTGGCTGTCGATCGTGGCGTTCGTGCTGTTCCTTGAACGATCGTTCCGGTCCAACGGTCCGATCGTCAAGCTCACGCCATTCCGTAAGCCGACCTTCGTCTTCGCCTGCGCGTTCAACCTGGTGATCGGTTTCGGACTCTATGCAGGCACCTACCTTATCCCGCTCTTCCTCGGCCGGGTGCGCGGGTACAATGCGTCGGAGGTTGGCAGCACGGTCGTCATCGCCGGATGCGCGCAATTGCTCGGCGTGCCGATCGCCGCCAGCCTCTCGCAACGCGTCGACCAGCGGATCGTCATAACTGTCGGCCTGGCGCTTTTCGCGCTCGGCTTATGGTTGTTCTCGACGATGACTCCCGACTGGGGTTTTGCCGCATTGTTCTGGCCGCAAGTCGTACGCAGCTTCGCGGTGATGCTGTGCATCGTGCCCTCAGTGGGCCTCGCGCTCGGCAATTTCGAGGGACCGGAATTGCGCTATGCGTCCAGCCTTTTCAACCTGATGCGTAACGCCGGCGGCGCGGTGGGGATCGCGCTGGTCAATACCTGGCTGGCCGACAATACGCGGCTCCACGCGCTACGGCTGAGCGAGGCATTGGGGCAATCGGCGAAGGCCGCGAACGACACGGCTGCAGCCCTGGCGCGCGAACTCGGCGCAGTTACGCCGGACCCGGCACAAGCGCTGCTGATGGCGCAGGGCCTGATGAGCCGGATCGTCGGACGCGAGGCACTGACCTTGGCGTTTGACGACGTCTTCCGCCTGATGGCGTATTTGTTCCTCGCGGCACTCGTGATGGTCCCGTTTTGCCGACCGCCGCGCCCCGGGGCGGCGGCCCCGCCGGATGCGCATTGAGGCTCAGGGTTTCACGCCGTAGCTGGCATAGGTGTCGGCGATCTGAGGATCGATCAACGTCGCGGCGGCAATGTCAGCCTTGCCACTGGCCGCGTTCCCCAACCGCTTGCGGGCAACACCGCGGCCGAACAGGCTGCTGGCAAGATTGGGCTGAATGCCGATCGCCTCGCTGTAATCGCTTTCCGCCTTGGTCCAATCGCCGCGTTGCAATTGGACCATGCCCCGACTGTCGAGGATATAGGCGTCGCGGCCCACATTCAGCGCCTTATCGCATTCGGACAATGCCTTATCGAGCTCCGCGCGGAACATCGCGCGCGCCCAGCACGCTCCGTTGAGCGCATTCGCGTCGTCCGGCTTTGCGGCGAGTTGTGCCTCCATCCGTGCGATATACGGTTTCGGATCGCCGCCCAGGGCCAGCGCGAAGTCGCGCTGTTGCGCGATGTCATCATTGTCCGGATCGACCGCCAAGGCTGCTGCATAAGCTCCCAGGATCGCATCGCGCGATGGCTTGTCGGCGACCTGCGCCTTCAATGCCGGAATCGGCACCGCGGTATCGGGCCCGAGCTTGATGAGCGCCAGCATGTCGGCGAGCCTGCCCTTGCTGTCCGCCTCGAGCCCATAGTTCAACCGCACGCGATAGGTGTAATCGTCGGGATCGAGCAACAAGGCCTTGTCACTCTCCGCCACAGCTTCCGCGCGATTGCCTTGCGCTGCCAACACGTTGGCCAGCAACGAGTGAGTCCAGGCCTTGTCACCGAGTAGCTTCACGGCGGCGCGAGCATCGCCAAGCGCTTCGGCGAGCTTGCCGCGTTGCAGGTTCAGCGTCGTGCGCGAACTCAATGCCTCGGTGTCATTGGGCATCTTGCTGAGCAGGATATCGAGGTCAGCCACGGCCCCAATGCTATCGCCGACATCGCTGCGGACCGCCGCGCGGCGACGATAGGCCTCGGCCGCGTCCGGCCAGATCAAGACAAGCCGGTCGTAAAGGATGAGCGCATCCTCGTTGCGGCCGGCATCGACGAGCATTTCCGCCTTGCCGATTATCGCCTGCGGATTGCGGCGGTCGGTGGCGAGCGCCCGATCGTAGGCGATCGATGCTTCTTCCTTGCGGTCGAGTTTGCGCAACAGCAACCCACGCATCGCGAGGGTCGCGGCGCCCTTTTCGCCCGCCGCGATACGCCGATCGACCAGCGAAAGCGCATCCTGGTTCTTGCCGGCCAGGGCCAACCGATTGATTTCGGCGTCGCTCGAATCCGCCGGCTCGGACTTGCCCGTTGCCGCCGCGAGGTCTTTCGTTCCGGTTTCCGCGGTGGTTCCGGCGAAATCCGCCGAAGCGCGCACGAACAACGCCTTCGCAAACAGCACGTCGGTCTGCTTATCCGCGGCCTTTGCGTCGCTGTAGCTGATTTCGGCCGGTTTCGTCCGGGTCGCGGCGGTCATCTCGAACCGCTCACCCGACAGGGACGCTGTTCGTGTATAATGCACACCCGCAATCGTACGGTCGATCGGATCTCCTTCCACCGAAAAGCCGCGGCCGCCTTGCGGCAACAGGATCACTTCTCGATTGAGGACATAATTGCCCTCAACCGCAACCGGCGCGGCGTCGGGATCGGTATCGCGCTTCGGTGCCAGATCGCGCCCCAAACGCGCATTATCCGCTTCATATCGCTGCGCACCATCAATGCCCGCGGTCGACCAGGTCATTTCGGCGGTGCCAGTGAAGCTCATGCTGACGTCGCCGGTCTTGTCGTCGACGGCCCAGTCGACGGTCTTGACCGTTACGCCACCTTGTCCGGCCCAGGCGGAACGCAGCATTTCGTCGCGCTTGCTGGCGTCCATAGCCGTCAGCGCGATCCGCATCTGCGCGCCGACATCCCCGCGATAGATAAGGGTCCCACTCGCCTTGGCCGGCTTGCCCAGGCCCTCACGCGCGTCGAGAACCAGCTTGGTCTCCATATTGGGCAGAGCCGGTTCAGTCGCGGCCAGCGCGACCAGGGCCTTGGTCGACGTTTCGATCGGCAATGCCCATTTGAAGTCCGGCACCGCGATCGTATCGATGCCGCGATCGCCCAACCGCGTGCCATCGAGCCAATAGACCTTGCCGGCGATGGTCGCACGCACGATCACATGGTTGAATCGTCCAGGAAGCGGCAACGAAAGGTCGAGCCCGTCACCTTCGGTCGCCGACACCAATGCCGGCTCGGCTGTGATGCCGAGCGCGTGCAGCATCGCAAGGAGCAGTACGGTCTTGCCCTTGCAGTCACCGCTCTTGCCCGTCCAGACCGTGTCCGCGTTTTCAGGGGTATAGCCGCCCAATCCGTCGAGCCGCGCCATATAGCGGACCTGCGATTGCACGACGCGCAACGCTTCCGACGCGCGCACCGCCGGGTCGGCGGACAGCGCAGCGATGCGCTTCACCTGTGCCATGACCGGCGAGTCCGGTGCGATCGTCGTCGCCTTGGCGTAGAGCGGACGCATGACGGCGGCGACCGCGCCCCAATCAGTGAAGTCGGCCACCTGGACTACCAGTCCGTTGGAATAGCGCGCCGGCGCCCCGGGGATGACCGGAGGCGAAGTCCAGCCATCGCGGGCGAAGGTCACCGTCTGAAACCCGCTCGCTTTCGTCAGCGTGGCGGCTGGGACCGACGGGCCGGCCTTCCAGTTCATCGCGCGTTCGATCGGCCAGCTATAGCGCAGAGACAGGCGGTCGATCGGCAGTGGGGTGGCCAGCGGGAACGTCGCCTCTGCATGGCCCTGCAGCACCGGATTCAAGGCGTCGATCGTATAGGCCATCTCCACTTCGTCGCCCACCCGCAAGTCGGGAACGGCCATGACCGCGGTCAGAACGCCATCCAGCGTAAACGATTCCAGGCTCTTTTCGCGGCGCAATATCTGGAAGCCCTTGCCATCCTTCAGAACGTCGATCGTCTCGGCGCCGCGATGGATGACGATGCGGTTGAATGTCGCGCTGCTGAGCCCAGGCTGCCAGGCGACGCCGACATTGCCGACCGCGAGCAATCCCTCGGGCGTGTTCACTCGAAGGACCTGACGCACGAACTGGTGCATACCGTGATCGTCGAAGCGGACCTGCAGGTCCAGGACGCGGCGCGTGAGCGCTCCATCGGCCGGCTTGGCAACGGGCACGTCGATCCGCGTTACCCAAGCCGGCTGGGCCCCGAAATGCAGAACATCATCCGCGCGCGCCTGACCGATACTCCACACAGCACATGTCAGGACCAGCAATAGCCGGATCATCGTTCCGCCCCCGAAAACAACAGCTTTCCGGCAGATTAGGGCACCGGTCGGCAAAGACAATCAAGAGATTCCACCCGTTTCGGAGCGATCAATCCGGCGCTGCCGTCCAGCGCGGGAGATCCCCGAGTGTCAAAACCCCCGCCCGCCCCACCGGATAGCGATCTCGATCGACGATCGCCGCCAGTGTCGCACGATCGTCGGGCGCAACCGCCGCCATCGTTCGCGCGCCGTCGTCTGTCCGGAGGATGACCACGGCGTGATCTACCGTGCCATCGCGGCGATACAGGATCGTCGCCGTCTCGAGCGACGCTTTGCCATCCGCCGGCATCACGGTCGGCGGTATCGCGCCCCGCCGCTTCTCGGCATCGCCGGCAACCGAATAGTCCTGATCGAGCGCACGGTCGCGGGGCGTGGCACTCAGCACCAATGCATGGTGCTTGGTGACGAACTCACCCTGTCCATAGAGCAACCCGGTGCCGCTGCCCGACCGCAGCCGCCGCACCATCGCCGCGACGGCGTGGAGCATATAGTCGTTGAGCGGCGCGCCGAAGAAGGTCAGCCCGCCCGTCACGGTCGGCACAACATCCGCGCCCAAGCCGAGCGTCCGCCGCGCCATCTTGGGAACGCAGGGAAAGCAGCTGTAGAGCTCGACCGCATCGAAGCCGCGACCTTCGTTCAACTCGAGCGCGCGCGTCAGCACGGCATCTTGTGCGGCGCTCCCGGCATAGCCGTCGCGCGCAAGATAATCGCGCGGTTCGTCCGCCGCAGCGCCGCCGACCAGATGAATCATCGCCGCCGGATCGATCCCGGCCTCGCGCGCCATGGCCAGGCTGGTGACGATTACCGCCGCGCCCTGATTGACCATCGGGTTGGCGACCATCAGCTTCGTATAGGGCCAGGCGATCAGGCGGTTGTCGGGGGTGACGCGGGCGATGTCTTCAGCCGAGTAACGCCTGTTCAGCCAACTCGACGGATTATCGGCCGCGACTGCTGAATAACGCGCCCATAATTCCGCCGATTCCGCTTGCGCTTCGGCCGGCGTCTGCCCCCAGGCGTGGGCGCTCGCCATGTCGTAGAACGGATAGACGTTAACCGGCATCGACGCGCCGAGCGCGACCGCCAGCGGATGGAGATAGGTCGCACGTTCGATCCGCCCCGGCGCGTCGTGCGCGAACGGAGGCCAGGGAAGTTCCACACCCTCCTTCTGCGCCCGCGCGGCGCTATGTTGAGCTTCGGCACCCGCGACCAGCGCGACCTTTGCTTCGCCCCGGGCGATCGCCAGCGCGGCTTCGTGAACCAATTTGGTCGGCGTCTCGCCGCCGATCGCGGCATAGCTGAGCGACCGTGGCGCGATCCCCAGCCGCGCCGCGAGCTCGGCGGGCGGGTCGGCGTAGCGCCAGCTTACCAGGTTGACGACATCGAGCCGGTCGATCCGGTGGAGCAAGCCACTGCCGGCATCGTCCTCCGCTCGCCGCGCGGCGAGCGTCATCAGCTCGATCGGATCCAGTGCGTGGCTGAGCGCCGCCGGACGATCGACCGCCTCGCCGCATCCGACGATGACGGGCGTGCGATCGTCCGGCGTCACGCGCCTTACCAGACGTGGACGCGGTCGCCCGGCGCCAGATAGCGCTTGTCGCCCGGCTTGATCCCGAACGCATCGTACCAGGCGTCGAGGTTGCGTACCGTTTCAACGCGCAACGGTGCCAGCGCATGGACGTCGGTCGCGATCCGCGCGCGCATGGCGCGGTCGCGCATCTTGGTCCGCCAGCTCTGCGCGAAGGCGAGGAAGAAGCGTTGATCCCCCGTCAGCCCGTCGATCACCGGCGCCGGCTTTCCGCCCAGCGACGCATGATACGCCTCATACGAGGCGGTCAGGCCGGCGGTGTCTGCAATGTTCTCGCCCAGTTCCTGCTGGCCATTGGCATAGAGGCCCGGCAGCACTTCGTACTTGTTATACTGGTCGATCAGCGCCTTGCCTGACGCCTCGAACCGCGCCAGGTCGGTCGGCGTCCACCAATTGTGCAGGCGTCCGGTCGAATCGAAATCCGATCCCAGATTGTCGAACGAATGGCTGATCTCATGCCCGATCACCGCGCCGATCGCGCCGTAATTGGCGGCAGGATCGAAGGTCGGATCGAAATAGGGTGTATTGAGGATCGCCGCCGGGAAATTGAGCGCATTCTGCAGCGGCAAATTGACCGCATTGACCGTCTGCGGCGTCATCCACCACTCGCCGCGATCGGGCGTCTTGCCCAGCTTGCCGATCTGATAGCGGTAATTGGCTAGCTTCGCGCGCAGCAAATTGCCCGCCGGATCGGTCGCGCTGACCGCATAATAAGGACGCATCGGCCAGACGTCCGGATAGCCGACGCCGACCTTCAATACCGACAGCTTCTTGCGCGCCTCCGTCTTGGTGGCAGGCGCCATCCAGTCGAGCGCGGCAATGCGCTTGTCGAACGCCGCGACGATATTCTTGACCATCGTCTGAATCGCCGCCTTGGACGATGCCGGGAAATATTTGGCGGCGTAGATCTTGCCGACCTCATAGCCCAAGGCGCCGTTGACCGCGCCGATCGAGCGCTTGTCGCGCGGCTGCTGCGCCGGCGTGCCGGTCATCTGCTTGCCGAAAAAGTCGAACTTCGCGTCGTCGAACGCTCTGGGCAGAGTAGAGGCGACCTCGTTGATGCGATGGAAAGCGAGCCAGTCCTGCCACGACTGCATCGGCTCGCTCGCGACCAGGCCGGCGAGCTTGGTCGTCGTCTCGGGATTCCAGACGATGAAATTCTGCTGCTTAGGCAGCCCCGCCGCGGTCCAATAGGCGTTCCAGTCGATGCCCGGCGCCTTCTTGGCGAAATCGGCGCGGGTCCAGGGATTGTCGCCCTTATGCGCGTCCTGCGCGGTGACGATGTCCGTCTGCGCCTGGGCGATCTTCGTCTCGAGCGCGAAGACGCGGCCGGCGCGCGCCTTGGGATCGCTCATCCCGGCGAGCGTGAAGATCTTTTCCAGATAGTCTTTATACCCGTCGCGGAGCTCGGCCATCTCCTTCTTGTCGGACAGGTAGTAATCGCGGTCGGGCATGCCGACGCCGCCCTGCATCAGATAGGGCGCGTTGATCGTCGGCTTGTTGAGATCCTGCCCGACGAACAGGCCGAACAGATTGTCCGTCGACGCATAATTGTTGTTGTTGAACGGATCGGTGTCGGCCCGCATGTTGGCGCCGAGCATCGCCGACAATTCCGCCTTGGTCTTGAGCGCGGCGATCGGCGCCAGGATCGGCTTCAGCGGAGCGGTGCCCCGCGCCTCGATCGCGGCGCTATTGTTATAGGCGTCGTAATAATCGGCGATGCGGCGAAGGTCGCTGCCCGGCTTCGCCTTCGATGCAGCTGCCCCCTTGATGATGTCCGCGTTGCGCGCCTCGGCGACCTTGAACACGTCGAGTCCGACGCCGATCGACGAGCGGTCGGCCGGGATTTCGGCGGTCTTCAACCACGTGCCGTTGGCATAGGCATTGAAGTCGTCGCCGGGCTTGACGCTATGGTCGATCAGCGACTGGTCGACGCCCGATTTGGTCCCCATTACCGCCTGGGCGAGAGCGGGAGCCTGCCACATGGCGACTCCGCCTGCGGTGGTGGCGAGCAGCATGGCGGCGAGAATTGAGCGCTTCATCGGGAACCCTCTTTTGTCTGGTGTATGACTCGCTGGCTACACCAACACAGTTTGCCGCGCTAGGGGCCCGCGCGGCTTCCCAACGGCAATCTGCAAGGCTAGGCAGGCGGAATGAGCGCACCTGTTCTCGACACCCGCCTCTCCCCCGACAGCGACCAGTTCCGCGCCAATGCTGCGCACAATCGCGCGCTCGTCGACCGTTTGCGCGCCGACGTCGCGGCGGCCGCTCTGGGCGGCAATGAAAAGAGCCGCGAGCGCCACACGGCGCGCGGCAAGCTGTTGCCGCGCGATCGTGTCGAACGCCTGCTCGACCCCGGCTCGCCGTTCCTCGAGATCGGTCAGCTCGCCGCCTGCGATCTCTACGGCGGAGAAGTGCCCGGTGCTGGGATGATCGCCGGCGTCGGGCGCGTATCGGGGCGCCAGGCAATGATCGTCTGCAACGACGCCACGGTGAAGGGCGGCACCTATTATCCGATGACGGTCAAGAAGCATCTCCGCGCACAGGAGATCGCCGAACAGAATCGCTTGCCGTGCATCTATCTGGTCGATTCGGGCGGGGCCAATTTGCCGCATCAGTCGGAGGTGTTTCCCGACCGTGACCACTTCGGCCGAATCTTCTTCAACCAGGCCAATATGTCGGCCAAGGGCATCCCCCAGATCGCCTGCGTGATGGGCAGCTGCACCGCTGGCGGTGCCTATGTCCCCGCCATGTCCGACGAGAGCGTGATAGTCCGCAGCCAGGGCACGATCTTCCTCGCCGGCCCTCCCCTCGTCCAGGCAGCAACTGGCGAAGTGATCTCGGCCGAGGATTTGGGCGGCGGCGATCTCCATGCGCGCAAATCGGGCGTGGTCGACCATATTGCCGAGAATGACGAGCATGCGCTGACCATCGTCCGCGATATCGTCTCGACACTGCAGCCCGATGCCAAACCAGACATCGAATTGCGCGAGCCGCGCCCGCCCAAGTTCGATCCGCACGAACTCTACGGCATCATCCCGCAGGACGTCCGCGCGCCCTATGACGTGCATGAGATCATCGCCCGGCTGGTCGACGGATCGGAATTCCAGGAGTTCAAGGCGCTCTACGGCAGCTCCTTGGTCTGCGGCTTCGCGCACATCTGGGGCATGCCGGTCGCGATCCTGGCGAACAACGGCGTGCTGTTCTCGGAAAGCGCGGTCAAGGGCGCGCATTTCATCGAGCTCGCCTGCCAGCGCCGCATTCCGCTACTGTTCCTGCAGAACATTTCGGGCTTCATGGTCGGCGGGAAGTACGAAGCCGAGGGGATCGCCAAGCACGGTGCCAAGCTGGTCACAGCGGTCGCCACCGCCAGCGTGCCCAAGGTCACCGTATTGATAGGCGGCAGCTTCGGCGCGGGCAATTACGGCATGGCCGGCCGCGCCTATTCACCGCGCTTCCTGTTCACCTGGCCTAATAGCCGGATCAGCGTGATGGGCGGTGAACAGGCGGCGAGCGTGCTGGCAACGGTCCATCGCGACGCAGCAAAATGGACGCCCGAGGAGGCCGAAGCCTTCAAGCAGCCGATCCGCGACGACTATGAGGCGCAAGGCAACCCCTGGCACGCCACCGCGCGATTGTGGGACGACGGTATCATCGACCCGGCGCAGACTCGCGACGTCCTGGGCCTGGCGTTTGCTGCGTGTCTCAACGCCCCGATCCCCGAGACGCCGCGCTTCGGCGTGTTCCGGATGTGATGACGGGTGGCGAGCCCTCCTCATTCCTCCCCGAGCTCGTCTCGGGGAGGGGGACCACCCGGCACCGCCGGGTGGTGGAGGGGCAACCGCGCACGTGCAGTTACGACAATATGGCCTACTACGCCCTCAATATCTCTGAGTATGTCTATCGCCGCTATTCGCAATGTCGCGATACCAGCAGATGCGAGCCAAGCATCTCGACGAGCATCGCGTTGCGGCCGGTCTCCACGGCTGTGCGCTTCGCCATCGACCTCGATCGCCAGCCGCGCATCACTGCAATAGAAGTCGAGACTAAGCTTTTCACCTGTAGGGCGCTGTCGTCGAAATTTCAGGTCGCCGGGCCGCTTTCTCAACTCTTGCCAAAGCAGAATTTCTGGCAGCGTCATCTCGCGACGGAGCCGACGCGATTGTCGAACCGCCTTCACCTTTCCCTTCGGTGCGACGTCTCTGAACATAGTCCCTGCCCCTCCACCATGCTTCGCATGGTCCCCCTCCCCGAGCCAAGCTCGGGGAGGAATTGAAGGAACCACAATGAACCTTGTTCTTCTCCCCCTCCTTCTCCTCGCCTCGGCCGCAGACCAGAAATCCAACGACAAGCTTCCCCCCGCGAACCCGCTGCCCATGCCGGTCAGCGAGGAATCGCAGGTGATGGTCCCGCTCAATGCCTGGTTCGCCGCGATCGATGCGGCCGACGCCAACGCGATCCGCGCGCAGCTCCGCATGGACGGCGGCGGCGGCGCGACCGTCGCGGCGACCAAGGCGGACGGCAGCAAGATCGTCCGTCACATGACCTGGGAACAATATCTCGCCAATGTGAAGCCTGGCGAGCATCGCTATCACGAGCAATTCACCGGCCGGCCGGCGATCGAGATCGACGGCGACATCGCGATGGTCTGGGGCGAGTTCACTCTGTCGGTCGACGGCAAGGTCGCGACCTGCGGCGTCGACCATTTCGACCTGATCCGCGAGAACGGCCAGTGGAAGGTCCAGAACGTGACCTGGTCGCAGCGCACGACGGAGTGCCCAGAGGCGTGATCACCTCCCTACTCATCGCCAATCGCGGCGAGATCGCCTGCCGTATCATCCGCACCGCCCGCGCGATGGGTATCCGCACGATCGCGGTCTATTCAGACGCCGACGCCCGCGCGCTTCACGTTCGACAAGCCGACGAAGCGGTGCATATCGGGCCGTCGCCGGCGCGGGGAAGCTATCTCGTCGGCGACAAGATCATCGCCGCCGCACAACAGACCGGCGCCGAAGCGATCCACCCCGGCTATGGCTTCCTGTCGGAGAATGCCGATTTCGCGAAGGCGGTGAACGACGCCGGCCTGATCTGGGTCGGCCCCAATCCCGACAGCATTCGCGCGATGGGATTGAAGGACGCTGCCAAGGAGCGGATGATCGCGGCGGGCGTACCGGTAACGCCGGGCTATCTCGGCGAGGATCAGCGGCCCGGTCATTTGAAGGCCGAAGCCGACAAGATCGGCTACCCAGTCCTGATCAAGGCGGTCGCGGGCGGCGGCGGCAAGGGCATGCGCCGGGTCGACGCCTCGGAGGACTTCGCCGACGCGCTCGCTTCCTGCCAGCGCGAGGCGGCCGCATCGTTCGGCGACGATCGCGTGCTGATCGAGAAGTACATCCTGAGCCCGCGCCATATCGAAGTGCAGGTGTTCGGCGATAGCCATGGCAATGTCGTCCACCTGTTCGAGCGGGATTGCTCGTTGCAGCGTCGGCACCAGAAAGTGATCGAGGAAGCCCCAGCCCCCGGCATGGACGAAGACACGCGGGCGGCAATCTGTGCCGCAGCAGTGCGCGCGGCAAAGGCGGTCGACTATGTCGGCGCCGGCACGATCGAGTTCATCGCCGATGCGAGCGAAGGGCTCCGCGCCGACCGCATCTGGTTCATGGAAATGAACACCCGCCTCCAGGTCGAGCATCCGGTGACGGAAGAGATCACCGGCCAGGACCTGGTCGAATGGCAACTCCGGGTGGCGTCGGGCGAACCCTTGCCGGCGGCACAGGACGAGCTCGAGATCAACGGTTGGGCGATGGAAGCGCGGCTCTATGCCGAGGATCCCGCCAAGGGTTTCCTGCCCTCGATCGGCCGCCTCGAAGCGTTCGATCTGGGCGAGAATGCGCGGGTCGATACCGGCGTCGAGCAAGGCGCCGACATCTCGCCTTTCTACGATCCGATGATCGCCAAAGTCATCGCTTGGGGCGAGAATCGGGAGGAAGCGCGCGAGCTGCTCGCCGATGCGCTGTCCGACGCGATCGTCTGGCCGGTACGGTCGAATGCCGGCTTCCTGGTCGAAGCGCTCGAACATGAAGCGTTCGCCGAAGGCGATGTCGATACCGGCCTGATCGCGCGCGAGGGCGATGCGCTGATGCCGCCCGCGCTGCCGTCCGACGAAGCGCTGGCCGACGCCGCCGCTGCGCTGATCGGAGAAGTGCCGATGGCGGGCTTCCGCCTCAACGCCCAGCCTCGGCGCACCGATACCTTCCTGCTCGACGGCGCGACGGTCGCGATCGAGCATGGCGCGGGCGAAGCCGGATCGGAACCGGTCGACAGCCTGCTGATCGCCGAGGGCGGGCAGGTCTGGCAATTGAGCCGCTGGCGTGCGGCTGGGGGTGCGGCGGGCGCCTCGGCGGATGGCGCGATCCTGGCGCCGATGCCGGGCCGAGTGATCGCCGTGGACGTCGCGGCCGATGCCGCGGTGACGAAGGGCCAGAAGTTGCTGACGCTCGAGGCGATGAAGATGGAACACGGCCTGACTGCGCCATTCGACGGAATAGTCGTGGAGTTGAACGCGACGGTCGGATCGCAGGTGCAGGTGGACGCCTTGCTGGTGCGGATCGAGAAGGCGGAGTGACTTACCTTTTCGTCACCCCGGACGTGTTCCGGGGTCCAATGCGCCTCAAGCGCCATCCTCTGTTGATGATTGGACGCCGGAACAAGTCCGGCATGACGGATTGGAAGATGGTCGATGAACGAGCCTGAACACATCCGCGTCGACGTCACCGATCACATCCTCACGATCACGCTCGACCGCCCGAAGGCGATGAATGCCTTCACCGCACAGATGATGCGCGAGATGGTCGCGGCGTTCGACCGCGCCGACAAGGACGATGATGTCCGCGCGGTGATCGTCACCGGCGGCGGCGATCGCGCGTTCTGCGCGGGCGCGGACCTCTCCGCCGGCGGGGCGACGTTCGACTATGCCAAAGGACCGCGCTGGTCAGACGCGGGGTCGCCGGTCGGTCCAGACGGCACGGTCGATTGGGACCACGAAGGCATTCGCGATGGCGGCGGCCTGCTCAGTTTGCGCATATTCCAGTCGAGGAAACCGGTGATTGGCGCGATCAATGGCGCCGCGGTCGGGATCGGCGCCACGATGACCTTGCCGAT
Organism: Sphingomonas sp.; assembly: GCF_024508665.1. Lineage (GTDB taxonomy): Bacteria > Pseudomonadota > Alphaproteobacteria > Sphingomonadales > Sphingomonadaceae > Sphingomonas. The sequence goes on along the minus strand of NZ_JANINP010000007.1, from coordinate 479,133 downwards.
GGACTTCCGCCTGGCCGCCGAGGGCGCGCGGTTCGGCTTCGTTTTCGCGCGGCGCGGCATCGTTCCCGAAGCGGCATCGAGCTGGTTCCTGCCGCGGCTGGTCGGCATCTCGACTGCGCTCGACTGGTGCTATTCGGGGCGCCTGGTTGCCGCCGCCGAAGCGAAGGACGCCGGGTTGGTGCGCTCGGTCCATGCCCAGGCGGATCTGCTCACCGCCGCGCGCGCGCTTGCCCGCGAGCTCACCGCGGAATCCGCTCCGGTCTCGATCGCCCTCACGCGCCAGATGATGTGGCGGATGATGGGTGCGCCCTCGCCGATCGACGCGCACCGGCTCGACAGCCGGCTCGTCTGGTCGCGCGGCGCCAGTGCCGACGCGCGGGAAGGCGTCGCCTCGTTCCTGGAAAAGCGCTCGGCCATCTATCCTGACAAGGTCTCGACCGACCTGCCGCATTTCTCGCCCTGGCTCGATCCGCTCGAGTGGCGCGAGGATACGACCTGAGCCGCCGCCACGACCTTGCGATAGGCCAGTGTGAGGCCTAAGCGGCGGGTATGGCGAAGACCCATCGTTTCTTCTCGCACCACACGCATGAATTCCTGCGCGTGGCCGCCTGCACGCCGGTGGCCAGCGTCGGCGACATCGCCGCCAATGTCCGCGAGACGATCGCGCTGGCGAAGCGCGGTCACAAGGAAGCGTGCGACCTGCTGGTCTATCCCGAGCTCAATCTCACCTCCTATGCGATCGATGATCTGCATCTGCAGCAGACGATCCAGCGCGCGACCGAAGCAGCGCTGACCGAAGTCGCCGAGGCGACCGCCAAATTGCGCCCGGTGCTGCTGGTCGGCGCGGCGGTCCCGCGCAATGGCCGGCTCTATAATTGCGCGGTGGCGATCCATCGCGGCCGGATCCTGGGCATCGTCCCGAAGACATTCCTGCCCAATTATCGCGAATATTATGAGAAACGCTGGTTCGCGAGCGGCGAAGGTGTGGTCGGGGCGGAGATCGACATTGCCGGACAAACCAATATTCCGTTCGGCACCGACCTGATCTTCGCCGCCAGCGACCTGTCGCATTTCATTTTCCATGCGGAAATCTGCGAGGATTATTGGGCGCCTGTCCCACCCTCGACCTGGGCGGCGCTGGCTGGTGCGCTCGTCTGCTGCAACCTGTCGGCGTCCAACGTCCTGATCGGCAAGGAGCGGCAGCGCATGCTCCTGTCCGGATCGCAGTCCGACCGGGCGGTGTGCGCCTACGTCTTCTCCGCCGCGGGTCCGGGTGAAAGCACCACCGATCTCGCCTGGGACGGCCAGGGCATGGTGCATGAATTGGGCGAACTGATTGCCGAGTCCGACCGTTTTCCGGCGACATCGGGCTTGTTGGTTGCCGATGTCGATTGTGGACGTGTCCGGCACGAGCGAATGCGCAACAGCACCTTTGCCGACGCCGCCCGGTTCGCCGGGGTTGGCGACTCGGATTTCCGCTTCATCCATTTCGAGGCAAAACCCGATTTCGCCGATGTCGGGTTGAAGCGCGATGTGCGGCGCTTTCCGTTCGTCCCCAATGCGCCCGAGAAGCTCGACGGCGATTGCTACGAGGCGTTCAATATCCAGGTCTCCGGGCTGATCCGCCGGATCGAAGCGGCGCGCGCCAAGCGGTTGGTGATCGGCGTGTCGGGCGGACTCGATTCGACCCATGCACTGATCGTCGCGGCCAAGGCGATGGACCGGCTGGGCAGATCGCGCGACCATATCCTGGGCTATACGATGCCCGGCTTCGCGACCAGCGAGGGGACCAAATCGAACGCCTGGGCGCTGATGCGCGCGCTCGGCGTGGCGGGCGACGAGATCGACATCCGGCCGGCGGCAAGACAGATGCTCGAGGATATGCGGCACCCGTTCGCCAATGGCGAACCGGTCTATGACGTGACGTTCGAGAACGTCCAGGCCGGCCTTCGGACCGATTATCTGTTCCGGCTGGCCAATCAGCATGACGGTTTGGTCGTCGGCACTGGTGACCTGTCCGAGCTCGCGCTCGGCTGGTGCACCTATGGCGTCGGCGACCAGATGAGCCATTATGCCGTCAATGCCGGCGTGCCCAAGACGCTGATTCAGTTCCTGATCCGCTGGTGCATCCGCACCGACCAATATGACGGCGAAACCGACCGCGTGCTCGACGCTATCCTGGCGCAGGAAATCTCGCCCGAACTGGTTCCGGCCGGTGCCGACGGCGCGATCCAGTCTACCGAGAGCAAGATCGGCCCGTACGAACTCAACGACTTCTTCACCCACTATATCGTGCGTCACGGCCTGGTGCCGTCGAAGGTCGCCTTCCTAGCGTTGAAGGCATGGGAAGATGCGAGCGCGGGCCGCTGGCCGCGGGATTTCCCCGCTGCCGCGCGACACGCTTACGACCTTGCGACGATCCGCCTGTGGCTGGAGAAGTTCCTGTTCCGCTTCTTCACGATCAGCCAGTTCAAGCGCTCGGCGATCCCCAATGGCCCCAAGGTCTCGGCGGGCGGCGCGCTGTCCCCCCGCGGCGACTGGCGCGCGCCGTCAGACGGCACTGCCCAGCCATTTCTCGACGAGTTGACCGCGAACCTACCGTAGGGCGCGTTCATGCCGTTTCAACCGAACTGAAACGGGAACGGTGCCGGCCCGCTCTCCCACCCGACCGGGTGGGAAACGGACCGGCACCGCAACCGACATCAGAGTCCGATCTGAAGCGTCGCGCGCAGCGAGATCGCGGCGCGGCTCTGCTGCTCCTCGGCACCCACTTCGCCACCGATGCGGAAGCCGGGCGAACCGCCCGAAGCGCGGAAGCGGCCGACCCAGCCATCGGTCCGCTTGTCGGGGATCAGGGTGAAGGCCTGGCCGCCCGCAAAGTTCGCGGTGGTTGCGCCCAGTTCGCCGCCGAGTATCTGGCGCCGACCCGCCTCGATCTCGGTATGGAACCAGCCATCCTCGGTCGACCCGAAGCTGAGGCCCACCGCCATCGTCGCATTGGCGGCAAATTCGTCGCTGGTGCGCTTGGCGATCGACAGGTCGAACGCCTTGCCGCCGCCGGTTTCCGTATGGGCGTCCTCGTCGAGGCGGTAATAATCGACCGACAGGATCGGGCGGAAGGTCAGGTGGCCGACCGCGCCCTCATACGAGGCACCGCCGGTGGCCGAGAACAGGTTGCCGTTCCATTTCGAGCTGTTCTTGAGCGCAACCGCCGTGCTGGTGCCGTCGTTGCCGGTAAAGCTGCGCTCGCTGGCGAAATTGACGCGCGCCGCGGAGACGCGAGCGAACGGACGCAGACCGCTCCACTCGCCGCGCCAATAAGCGGCGACCTCATACTGGTCGGACGACACCGTGTTGTCGGTGCCGTTGTCGTTGTCGTTGCCGTGCAGATAGGCGAGCGACAGGCCGAAATTGCCGAGCTTGGTCTTGTATTCGGCGCCGCCGGACGTGCCCCAGCCGTTAATGTCGTACGACGCGGTGTTGAGGAAGCTCTTCGACCCGCCATAGGCGACTTCCTCGATCCAATAGCCCCAATGCCCCTTGTCGACATAGGGCGCGCCGCCGTCGGTCAGCATCCGGCCGATCGCGCGCGAGCCCGCGCTGACCGCCGCGAAGGTGCCACCGGCATGATCGGGCAGCATCTGCCGGATCGCGGTCTGGAACGCAGTGCCGTCGGTGATGTTGAGGAACGAATTCGCGACCTTGCTGTCCTGGCTCAACGCGGCATAGATCGCGCCATAAGCCGCCGAACCCGAACGGTTGAGGCCTAGTTCGCTCGCCGTCTTGGCGGCGATGTCGATCGCGATCTGGTTGGCGGGACCGCCGGTCGCGATGCTGGTCTTGTACATGTACGGCAGCGCAACGGATGAGGTCGTCAGATTGCTCGCGCCGGTGACCGTGCCAGCCGTCAGGATCGTATAGTGACCGGTCCCGGTGACGAGCCCGGTCAGCTTGATCGCGAGCTTGGAATTGGCGTCGAAGCTGGCCGTCCCGGCGACGTTATACTGCGTCGCGGTATTGGTGGTGGTGTTGACGGTGACGCCAAGAGTGCCGCCGCCGGTCACCGCCAGCGAGCCGATCGATACCGGCGTGGTGCCGGTGTTGGTGAACTTGCCCCCGTTGACCGTGACTGCCAGGCCCGACGCATTGGCGAGCGTGCCCGAGAAGGTCGAGGTCCCACCGATCGTCAGCGTGTCCGACCCGCCGCCAAAATCGACCGCACCGGTATAGGCAGCCGTGCCGGCCAGGGTCATCGTGTCGTTGCCCGCGCCGAATGTGGTGTTGCCGGTCATCGTCGCGTCGCCCGACATGGTGAGCAGGTTATTGCCCGCGCCGAATGTGACATTGCCGGCAAGCGAGCCGTCGCCCAGATCGAGCGTATCGTTGCCGCTACCAAAGCGGACGTCGCCGGCGATGGAAGGCGCGGTTCCGCTGGCGACGACGATCTGCCGGACCGTCGCGCCGGTCGTATTGGCGCTGAGGTCGATGGCGATGTTGCGGGTCGATGCCGCGTCGGCGCCGCTGGCAGTGATCGCGCCGCCATTTTCGACCAGGGTCACACTGCCCGATTTGTCGACGATTGCGGTCGCGCCGGCGGCGGTTCCTGCAGTCGCCGAGATCGTGCCGGTGTTGCGGATCGAGGTCACGTTGGCGCCGGCGTCGACCACGACGGCCTGCGACAACTGGCCGGCGGTCGAGGCGCCCGTGGCGGTAATCTTGCCCGAATTGACGATGGTCGGGACCGTCGCGCCGGCACCGATGCGCAACGCGGTCGCGTTTGCCGCGTTGGCGGTCGCCGCTATGCCCCCGGTGACCTGCATGCCGTTGGTGACGGTGACCGCCCCGCCCAGGCCGCCGATCACGACGCCATTGGCGTTCACGCCAGCATAGAGGCCGTTGCCGCTCGCCGTGCCGTTGACGATCAAGCCATAGCCGGCAGTGTTGGCGACGGGCCCCAAGGTGACAGAGTTACCGGCTGCGCCGATCTGCAGCGCGGCAGCCGAGCCGTAGGAGGTGATCGCCGCCGAGCCTTCGTCGGCGTCGGGGATGCCGTCCTTGTCGGTATCCGGATCGGTCGTGCTGGCCGTCGGCGCTACGGCGAGGATAACGCCGCCGCCGACATTGCCGGTGATCGAGACCGCGGGTCCCCCCTGAAGCAAATCATCGGCGTCGAGCTTGCTCGGATCGCTCGGCACCGTCGTATAGCGGTAGCCGGTGCTGGAAATGGTACCTTGCAACGTCAGCGCGCCGGAAACGTTGCCGTTGATCAGTACCGCGCTCGACCCGCCCCCTTGCGCGGTGATCGTGCCGGCGATGCGCGCATTGCCGTTGATATCGCCGGTCTTGACGCCGGCTGAATTGTTGCCGGTGACCGTGATCGTGCCGTCGGTCGACAAATTGCCGTTGAGCGTTCCACCCAGCAGGATGCCGTAGGAATTGTTGCCCTCGACCGTGATCGAAGCGCCTTTCGCATTGGTGATCCCGCCGGTGAAGGTACCGGCGGTGCGGATGCCTGCGCGTCCGGTGCCTGAAGCAAACGGGCCATCGAGGTCACCGTCATTGTCGGTGTCGGTCGGCGTATAGGTCTCGTCGACGATGATCTTGCCGGTATTGTTGATCGAACCGGTCACTCCGGCAGCCGCGCCGATGCCGGTCGCGTTGTCCGAATTGGTGATCTGGATCGTGCCGGCGTTGCTGACGCCGTTGTTGCTGTCGATCGTCACCGCCGTGCCGCTGGTGACGGTCACCGATCCCGCCGAGGTGATGCTGACGTCGGAAGGCGCACCGTTATTCGCAGTCGACGTCTTCACCGGCGTCGTGATCGCGGTGGAGATCGTGCTTTGCGCCGCGGCAGGCGTCGCGGCGAACAGGATGACGGGGGTCAGGCAAGTCGAAGCAAGCAATACGCGCATCTGCAATCCCTTTTTCGGATGCCCGTTGGGGAGCGGCACCCGTTCAAAGGCGATGACGGCGCCGCGGCGGCGCAGCCTTGAAGCACGAGGTAAATTTTTGGGAATGAAAGGTCCGCCGAGCGCTTCATGCGGGACTCGGCGGCTAGAATGCTGCGTCGAACCCGATCCGGACGGTGCGCGGGCGCAGCGGCGTGATCTGCTGTTCGCTGGGGACCGCGAACGGCGTGCCCAGCGCGAAGCGGTTGCCGACCTCATCGGTCAGGTTGGTGACGCTGGCCGTCACCGCGAAGCGATCGAAAGACAGGCGCGCGGAGATCCGCGTATCGAGATAATCGCCTTGCTCCGCTCCCAGGATCGGCCCCACGCCCAATCGCGAGCGGCCGGTATAGCGCGCCGACGCCGCGAGCGAGATTTGCGCCGTATCCGACACCGCGAATTCGTATTTGACCGCCCCGCGCGCGACCACATTGGCGATGTTGGGCACACGCCCATAGGTCACCGCGTCAGCGGCTACCGCGTTGACGATGTGCGATGTAGCTGGCTGGCTGTTCGGACCGGGGATGACGAAGCTGAGGAAGAACGGGCTGGGATTGACCACCTTGCTGTCGTTCAGCGAAATGCCGGCCTCGAGGCTCAGCCCCGGCCCCGGGCGCCAGTCGGCCGATGCGGAAACCGTCCAGATCCGCCCGTCGCCGATATTGGCCGTGCTCGGCAGCCCACGGCCATCGATGAAATCGGCCTGGATGTTGCGCCACAGGGTCCGCGAGACGCTGAGCGAGACGCCGATCGGGTCGATGCCCGGCACGCCATGCCGCATGCCGAATTCGAACGTCTCCGCGCGGTCATTGCGAAACCGCCGGACGAAATCGCCCTCGATTGCCAGGCCGCCTGGCCGGAAACTCTGCTGGTAGCGGGCGTAGAGTGTCAACCGGCGGAGCGGTGTCGCCGACAGCGCGAACGACGGCAGGAAGGCGCTTTCCTCGCGTTCGGCCGTCACGTCGGCATTGAGCCGGGCGATTAGCGGCACGACGTCGGCCCCCTCGCCCGTCAACCAGACATGGCTGTAGCGGCCGCCCCCGGTCAGCGTCAGCTTGGGCAGCAATTCGACCGACACTTCGCCATAGCCGGTCGCCTCGGTAATCCGATTGACCACGCCAGTGGCCGGCAAAGGCATGTCGGGATTGCCCATCGCTCGACTGAGCCTGGTCGTATTGCGCACCACGCTGGCACCGAACACCCAGCCCAGACCATCGGTCATCGGCCGCGACAGGCGGTTTTCGAAGGAGAAGAGGTCGGTATGGTTGTTCTGCTTGAACAGCCGCTCGGGACCGTTCGGCTCGGTGGCGTCGTAACGCTCGTCGAGCCTCTGGCGCGCGATCCCGAGCGAGGAGACAAATAGCAAGCCGCTGTCGAAGCGACGGCTCGCGACCAACTCACCCAGCGCATAGGTCGCATCGCTCCCCTGCGGGAGCAGGCTGTCCCGGGTGAGCGGCGGCGCATCGCGATCGGCATATTGGCTGTCGAGGTTGCGCGTCTTCTGATAGGTGCCGCCCAAATCGATCGTCCAGCCGCCGACCTTGCCACGCAGCGTCGCACGCCCGCCAAAGATGTTGGAGCGGTTGATATCCTTCTTTCCGAGCAGCGGGTTGTCGATATAGCCGCCCTCGGTAATGCCGTATCCGAGCACCCGAATGCCCAGCGCATCCTCGGCGATCGGCAGGTTGAGGACCCCGGCGAGATCGGCCCCGGGCGCGCCGTGCCAGGTCGCCGAGACGCCGCCGGTCAGCGACCCGCCGATAGTCGTGAGATCGGGCGTGTTGCGAATGACACGAATGATGCCGCCGAGCGATCCGGCGCCGTACAGCGTTCCTTGCGGCCCCTCGAGCACTTCGACCGACCCGACATCGTAAAGCCTGAGATCGGGATCGGGCGCGTTATAGGTCAGGCGCACGTCGCCGAAATATTGGCCGACGGTTGCCTGGGTCGGTCCGGTGAAGCTCGAATCGGCGATGCCGCGGATGAACAGCTTGTTGCGGCCGGCACCGAGATAGGTCGAGGACACGGTCGCAACGCGCGAGACGATGGCGTCGGTGCCATTATCGGGATCGCGGCCCAGGTCGAGCCCCCCGATCACGGTGACCGCGCCGGGAAAGTTCTGCAGCCGGGTATCGCGCTTGCTTGCGGTCACGACGATATCGTCCGCAGCCTGCGGCTGGGGCGCAGGCGGTGGGGAAGCCGGCCGTTTCGCCGCGATGGCGCGAGGGATCGGCTTGGGCTTCGGCGGTGGAGCGGGGACGATCCGCCACACGCCGGGCGCCGGAGATACTGCGCGAGCCGACGTTCCCCTCAACAGCAGCGAGAGGGCGCGTCCTGCGCCCATCGTACCGCGCACCGCGCCGACCGGGCGGCGAAGCAAGCCGGGGTCGTTCACCGCAACGACGATGCTGACGCGCGCCTGCGCGCCGAGTACCGCGATCGCTTGGCCGAGCGTCCCGGCGGGAATGTCGATCGCCTGATCCTTCGCCTCGGCCGGCGATGCGATCAGGCAGAGCCCCGCCAGCGCCGCGGGGCCGGCGAAACCCCTCATGGTCCGGCGATCACCCACCCTTTGCCTGAACGGCGCACATTCGCGCCGAGAAGGATATTCAGCCGCGCCATGGTCGGCTCGACACCACCGTCGAGCCGCACGACGCCACGGAACGGCCGCGCGGCGGCGTCATCGCTGACGCTGACTGGCACCCCGAGATTACGCTGCAGGTCGGCGGCGACCCGCGACAGCGGCGCTCCGTCGTAGAAAAGCTGGCCACTACGCCATGCACCGACATCGGCCGGCCGAACTGCGCTCAGCCGGCCGGCGCGCTGCCCTTTGGCGAGTGTGAAGCGCTGGCCCGCCGGCACGTCGATATCCGCCTTGCCGGGATCGACCACGACCATGCCTTCACTCACTGCGAGATCGAGCGCGCCGCCGCCGGTCGTCACTTCGAACGTGGTGCCGGCGTCGACCAGAGTCGCGTCGGCGGTTTCCAGCCGGAATGGACGCGCGGGATCGTGCTTCACGGTGAATAGCACCTGGCCGCGTTCCATCCGCGCGAACCGTTGATCCTTGCGATCGAGCTCGATCTTGGTTTCGCCGTTCAACTCCAGCTTGGTGTCGGCGAGGACCAAGGTGCGGCGTTCGCCGGCGGCGGTTTGCACCGAGTAAAGGTCGCGCGACGGCCAGGCGAGCCAGGAGCCGGCGGCAACCGCGAGCGCGACCGAGGCCGCGAGAGCACCGCCCAGCCAGCGGCGACGCGTCGGCACGATCGGGTCGTCGAATTCGGGTTCGGCTTCGGCCGGCCAGCTCACTCCCGCCAACAGCTTATCCAGGTCGCGGTCGGCGGCGGAAGTTTCGGCGTAAGCAAGCGCATGCGCGGCGTCCGCGGCAAGCCATGCCTCGAACGTTTCCCAGTCGTCAAAGGAGGGATCGCGCTGGCGGATCAGCCAGGCGATGGCTTCCTCCTCCATCTCGCGCGTCCAGTCGGTCATGTCCGCCTCCTGTAGGTGAAGACGGACTCGGTCGGATCAAACCTCATCGATCGACCTCCGATAGTCGAGCAGCGCGCGATAGGCGCGCCTGAGATCCGCTTCCACGGTGCTCAGGCTGACCCCCAATTCGCGCGCGATATCGCGTTGCTGGACGCCATCGATGCGATGACGGCGAAAGATCGTCGCGGTGCGCGCGCCCAATCCGTCCAGCACCGCCTGCACGCCCGCCAGCGTCTCGCGCGCCACCAGACTGCGGTCGGGCGGCGGCGCGTCGGACCGGTCGGGCTCTGTCGGCCCCGCCGCATCACTCCAATCCTGCTCGCGCCGCTCGGCCTGGCGCCGCGAGCGAAATCGATCGACCATCAAATTGTTTGCCGCGCGATAGAGATAGGACAAAGGCTGAGCGACCGGTCCGCCGTCGGTGGTCGCGACCCGCACATAGAGATCCTGAAGCACGTCTTCCGCCGCGTCCCCGGCGCCGCGCGAGATCAGGAATCGCAACAGCTTCTCCCTGTTCGCGAGGATGACGGCCTGAAGGCCGGAGGGAGGAACATCGTCCATAGGCGGCGAAGAGCATGAACCCGAAAGGGATGGCGACGCCCAGTACGGCCTGCGCCGCCGCTTATCCAGCCCCATTGCAGGCGGCAACACCCAGCCGAGTCGCTACCTTGGACCGCGACCCCTGGACTGCAAGCACGATTATGGGGCTTGGCTGAACAGGCTGGCCGAAGGCAGCACTTCGGTCGCGCCCGAATGCCGCGTCACGGCATAAGTGAAGCCGGGAAGCAGCGCATAGGCGCCGACCCGGCCATCCTGACCCAAAGCCAGAAAGCCCACCTGCAATCCCTTGATCGCGTCGCCGCGCATCTGGGCAATATGCTTGACCGCTTCCTCGCACGCCGCCTGGGGGGACAGCCCGGCGCGGATCGAGGCGACAACTCGGGCGGTCCCCGCGATCCGGGTCACTTCCTCTCCGACGCCGGTCGATGCGGCAGCACCTACCCCCTTTTCGAGGAACAGCCCGCACCCGGCCTGGGGCGAGTCGCCGACCCGCCCGCGCATCTTGAATGCCATGCCCGACGTCGTGCAGGCCGCGGCCATCGCGCCGTCCAGGCCGCGCGCCATGATCCCTATCGTGTCGTGGTTGAGCTTGGAACCGGGCGGTCCGGGGAGGCGGTTCTCGATATTGGCGATCGGCTGATACTTCGCGGTTTTGAGCCATTCGCGCCAGCCTTTCTCGGCCTCGGGGGTCAGGAGGTTGGTGCGCTTCATGCCCTGGTCGAGAGCGAAGCGAGTAGCCCCCTCCCCGACCAGCAACGTATGCGGCGTCTTTTCCATGACCAACCGCGCGACCGAAATGGCGTGGACGATATCCTCCAGCGCGGCGACCGCGCCGACGCCGCCGCGATCGTCCATGATGATCGCGTCGAGCGTCACATGGCCGTCGCGATCGGGATAACCGCCATAGCCGACCGAATGATTTGTAGGATCGGCCTCCGGCACCTTGGCCCCAGCCTCGACCGCATCGAGCACCGAGCCGCCGGCCCTGAGGCGCGCGAGTGCCGCTTCGTTGGCGGCCTTGCCGAAATCCCAAGTAGAGAGGATAGCGACCGGATCGCTCTCAGCCGCATCTGCCGCGCTTGCCGCGAAGACGGCCGCCGCGCCGATCGCCAATGCACCGCGCCGTGAAATGCCGTCGTTCATGTCTCACTTCCCTTTTTTGTCAGCGCCGTGCGCAACCTTTGCACGATGGCCCGGTCGGTCGCGCGTCGCGGCCCGGCTGCAAAGCCGAGCCGCAACGTCGCCTCGTCGGGTTCAGGGCCGGGACGGCTGGCCGATCCATGGACTTCGCGCACGCCGGTGGCGGCAACGATCCGCTCGACATTGTCGGGCGAGATGCCCGATCCCGCGATGATCGACAGCCGCTCCCCGGCCGCCGCGACCATCGCCGCAAGCGTTGTCATGCCTTCGACCGCGGTTGCAGCCCCGCCCGAACTCAGGATCTTGTCATAGCCGAGCGCGATCGCCTGGCCCACAGCCGCAACGGGATCGGCGACGAGATCGATCGCGCGGTGCAGGACGATCACCGCCTCCCCCGCGGCGTCACGGAACCGCGCCAGCGCTTCGCGGTCGAGTTCGCCATCGGGGCGCAACGCACCGACCACCACTCCGTCGACGCCTCGCGCCCCGGCCGCGCCAATCTCCTCGACCATCAACGCCACATCGTCTTCGCTATAGACGAAGCCGCCCGCGCGCGGGCGGATCATCATGTGCACCGGACACCCGGTCCGCAGTGCATGATCCAGCAGGGCCGCGGACGGCGTCAGGCCGCCGAGCTCGAGCGCCGAGCAAAGCTCGATCCGATCGGCCCCGCCGGCGACCGCGGCATCGACCCCAGCCGCATCGTCCACACAGATTTCCAGGATAGCGCTCACAGCTCATTCCTAGGCGGCTTCGGCCCATCTTGCCAGCGTGGTGGCGAATGAACCTTTCAAGGCATTCGCGCGATTCAGGCGGCGATGGATATGACCGCGCCTCCTCCCAAGGACGTGACCGGTGAGACGCCGGCGACGGGCTTTTTTGGCAGCCGCGCCTGGCGGATCCTTCGCAACACCTTGGTCGGCATATTCGCGACTCTCTTCATCATCTGGCTCGTCCTGTTCGTCACCAAGGGGCGCTTCCTGAAGCAGCCTTTCGAGAGCGTCACGACGCGGATGGCGGGCCGAGATGTAAAGGTAGGTGGAGACTTCCAGCTCTATTTCGCGCCGCTGAAAATCAAATTTTACGCGGAGGGCCTGAGCATCGCCAATCCGAAATGGGCGAGCAGGCCCAATCTGTTTCAGGCACAGAAGATCGATATGCGGGTTTCGCCGTTGAGCCTGCTGTTCGGCAATCGCCGTATCTACTGGCTCGACCTGACCGGAGGTTCGGGCGACCTCGAATGGAATACCGACCATACCGCCAACACCTGGACGTTCGCCGACACCGGCGGCAAGCCGTTCAAACTGCCGCGGATCGATCGCGCTACGGTCGTCGGCACAAAGGTGCGCTATATCGATCCACGGATGCGGCTGCTCGCCGATCTGGGGCTCGATCCGATCGCCGCCACGAACAAGCAGATCGGCAAGGAAGTCGAACTGCACGGGACTGGGCAAATCCGCGACACGCCGTTTCGCCTTGTCGCGCAATTGAAGTCGCCCGACGCGACGCTCGATCGCGGCGAGAACAAGCTGGTCGCGCGTGCCTGGGCCGCAGGCAATGTCATCGATGTCGCAGGCACGCTGCCTTCGGCAACGGACATCGAGCATGTGCCGTTGCGCATGCGGGCACGGGGCCGCAACCTCGCCGACCTGCTCGGCATTATCGGCGTGGTCCTGCCCAATACCCGGGACTATGCGTTGCGCGCGCAACTGGTGAAGGACGGAGCCGAATATCGCTTCACGCACATGGCCGGCCGGTTCGGCGACAGCGACCTCGCCGGACGGCTGACGATCGTCAATGGAGAGCGGCTGCGGCTCGATGCGGCATTGGCGACGCGTGAACTCGATATCGTCGATGCCGCACCGTTCATCGGATACAATCCAGATATCGTCGCGGCAAAAGGCGCGGTGGCAGCCGCCGCGGCAACCGGGGCCGCGCCCCAGCGCGTGCTGCCCGATGCCGCGCTGCCGGTGGCCGAATTGCAACGTTTCGATGCCGGGCTCCATTGGACGATCCAGGATATCAAGTCGCGCAACGTCCCCATTTCGCATGTTGACTTGACGCTGGCGCTCGACCGCGGACGGTTGGCGTTGTCGCCGCTGAGCTTCGCGATGGCGCGCGGTAACGTCGCATCGGACCTGATCTTCGACACACGATCGCGACCGGCCCTCGACACCTACGACATTCGTCTATCGCCCACGCCTATGGGCCGACTACTGGCCGGCTATGGCGTTGACGAGTCAGGCACGAGCGGCACGATAAAGGGTCGCATCCAGTTGAAGGGGCGCGGCGACACCATCCACGATTCGCTCGCGACGTCTTCCGGCCGTGTGGCGTTCATCATGCCGAGCGGCAGCTTCTGGACGCGGAACGCCCAGCTGTCGGAACTCGACATCGGCACGTTCATCCAGAAGATGTTCGAGCACAAACTGAAGGAACCGGTGCAGATCAATTGCGGGCTCATCGCGTTCACCGTGCGCGACGGGATCGCCGCCGCCGATCCGATCATCATCGACACCAAGAAGAACGTCATCCTCGGCCGTGGCGGGCTGAGCTTCAAGAATGAAAGCCTCGACCTCGCATTTCGCGCCGACGGCAAGCAATTCTCCTTGTTTTCCGCCCAGTCGCCGGTCGGCCTCAACGGCTATTTCGCCAGGCCGGGCATTCAGGTGATCAGCCCGGAGTTGCTCGCGCGCGCCGGCGGCGGCGTAGGTTTGGCCACCGTCGCCAGTCCCCTCGCCGCCATTCTCGCCTTTATCGATGTAGGTGACGCGAAAAGCGCTGCATGCGGGCCGATCCTGGCCGGCGCTCACGCCCAGGCGATGCGGACCACGAAGGGCAAGCCGCGCGACGACGTAGGGAATGGTACCACTGCCAAATCGGAAAGCGGCAAGGAGTCGGCCGCCGATCGCAAGAAACAAAGGAAGAAGTTTCTCGGTATTTTCTGAACGCAAACACGCAGGCGCCAAGCGCGACAATCGCCGAGGCTCTGCCCGTTTGCGTCGAATTTGCTGATCGATCGTTCACGCACCTGCGACAGCTGCGCCGGAGGAGAGATGCATGGATAGCGACGTGAACGCGGACGGCGAAGATACGCATGCCGAGCGTGCCGAGGTGCATTTCCTCGCCGCCTTGGCCGACGAATTGATGCGCGGGTTGCTACTGGCCGGCGTCTTGTCGCAAGCGCAGCTGAATGAAATCGAAGCGGCGGTCGCCCTGCGGGTAGGATCTTCACCACGGGCGTGGTGATACCGATGGTGGTCGTTGGGTTTCCGTCGATGGGCCAGGCGATACCGCCTGGCCGCACGGCACTCAAATCCAGCGCAGCGCGTCGCGGATGATCCGGGTCGCGTCGGCGGGCGCGCACACGCCATGCGCGATCAGCAACCGCTCGGGCTGCCAATCGAGCAGCGTCCGACGCGCGGCGCGCGCGGGGCCTCGACGAAGGAAGCTTGCGCGCCAATCGCGGGGCGTGCTGCCACGGTCACCAGCCAGTCCGTCGAGCCGCACCAACAGGCCTTTGAGCCCCGTGAGGTAAGACGACGGAAAGCGCTGGATCAGGTCGCAGACGATGGCGGTGCGCGAGGCGCGGTGAAAGAAGACCACCTCTTCCATCGCGAACGAGCCGCGGAACACGACTTGGTCGATGTCCGCCGCCCAGCGGGGATCGGGCATATCGCCGAGCGTGCCGTCGAACCGTAGATCGGGCCGTTTGCGTGCCAGATCAGGCGGCGCAAATACCCTCGCTTCAGGCCACCGCTCGACCCATTGTTTGAGGAACAGATGGTGGAGCTTGTTGGGCGACACGATGTGGCAGACCGGGCCGACCGCTTGCACTGCATCGGCCAATTCTGCGGTCAATTCGATCGGCGACCAAATCCAGGCCGTACCATCCGAAAGCCGCGCGACCGCCATCCGCGTGGGATAGGGGAAACCGAGGAACGACACGTCCGGTCCGTTGGCGAGATAGAGCGAAGGGCCGAATTGCTCGAGCATCATGTCGAGCAAATGCCGATTGGTCCCACTTTGTTGCGAATGCCGTGGCGGCCGCATGAGGCAGCCGCGAATTCTCAGGCTAGGTGGCGGAGAGGGTGGGATTCGAACCCACGGTACGGTTACCCGCACAACGGTTTTCGAGACCGTCCCAATCGACCTCTCTGGCACCTCTCCGCGCTGGGGGTTCCGCACCCATATGCACTGCCTGAACAGCGCGGGTGCCGGTCGAAGGCGGCGCCTCTAACGTACGCGGTCCGTCTACGCAAGCGGTCCGCTTGTGCGGCGCCGAAGAAACTCTACATTGTAATCATGACTCGTTCCGAACCCTATGATGTGCTTTCGCAATCCGGCGTGCCTATGCCGGCCGTCGCGACCGCGCGGTTCACCATCGGCGATGTTGTTCGCCACCGCATGTTCGACTTTCGCGGCGTGATTTTCGATATCGACCCGGTCTTCGCGAATACCGACGAATGGTATGAATCGATCCCTGAGGATCTGCGCCCGTCGAAGGACCAGCCCTTCTATCATCTGCTCGCCGAGAACGGCGAGTCGAGCTACGTCGCCTATGTCAGCCAGCAGAACCTGCTCCACGATGACAGCGAGGAACCGGTCGATCATCCGGCGATAGACGGACTGTTCACCGGCTTTGCCGACGGCCGCTACAATCTGCGCCGCGAGCATCGGCACTAGGGCAGCCGCCCCCAGATCGACCGATGTGTGACTTTTGTGCACCGCAAGAAAAACTTGCGGTGCTTCGTGCTGCCCCACGTCTAGGAATGTTACCGGCCTGTGACGATATTCGTCGCGACAGGGTGATCGGGGGCGTGCGTCCCCGCGTATAAAGGGGTAACATCATGAGGCTCAACCGTACCGCATTGGCGATAGCCGCTTCCTCGATCGCGCTCGCAGCCAGCCATGCCGCGTTCGCTCAGGAAACGCCCCCGGCCCCCGATGCCGCGGCCGCAGCCGAGGATCAGGCGGCGCCTGGCCAGGAGATCATCGTAACCGGCACGCGCGTGGCTGGCCGGACCAAGCTCGACACCGCGTCGCCAGTAGACGTGCTGAGCGGAAACAGCCTTCGTCAGCAGGGAACGACCGAACTTGGCGCCGCGCTCGCCGCAGTCGCTCCGTCGATCGATTTCCCGCGCCCGTCAGCCGTCGACGGCACAGACGCGATCCGCCCGGCAACGCTGCGCGGCCTGTCGCCCGACCAGACGCTGGTGCTGATCAACAACGTTCGCGCGCACACCTCCGCGCTGCTCAACATCAACGGCTCAGTAGGCCGCGGCTCGGCCGCGACCGATCTCAACACCATCCCTACCGTAGCGCTTGATCGCATCGAAGTGCTGCGCGACGGCGCATCGGCGCAATACGGTTCCGACGCGATCGCCGGCGTGGTCAACCTTCGCCTGCGCGAAGCGCGTTCGGGTGGCGGCGTGTCGACCACCTACGGTTTCTACAATACCGATATCGAGACCGCGCGTGGCGATCGCCACACCAATGGCGAGCACACCGTATCGGTGTCGGGATGGCAGGGTATCGGCTTTGGCCAGGACGGCTATCTGACCATCTCGGGCGAGTTCGTTAACCGCCAGCCGACCAATCGCGCCGATTTCGACCCGCGCGTGACGCCCAGCGTAGTGACCGGCCGCTTCGGCGACCCGGAGGTTACGCAGTATAGCCTGTTCGCCAATTTCGGCACGTCGATCGGCGGTAATTGGAAGCTTTATGGCTGGGCCGGCTATCAGGATCGCGATAGCCGCAGTGCAGCCTTTCCGCGCCTGCGGACCGTCGTGATCTCCGGCGCGAACACCGTGGGCAACACACTGACGCAATATCCCAACGGTTTCCTGCCGATCATCAATACCAAGTCGCGCGATCTCAACACGGCGCTCGGCCTGAAGGGGGATGTCGCCGGTTGGGACGTCGACCTGAACGTCTCCTATGGCCGCAACAAGATCGGGTTCCGCACGCTGAACTCGGCCAACTACACTTACGGCGCGTCGACACAGACCAGCTTCTCCGACGGCGCGCTGATCTATGACCAGTTGGTCGGCGGCCTCGACGTGTCGCGCAAGTTCGACGTTTTCCAATCGCTCAACGTCGCTTTCGGTGTCGAGGGGCGGCGCGAAGGCTTCCAGATCGAGTCGGGTGAGGCCGCGTCATACAATTCCGGTACGGTGTTCCCGCTCGCCCAGCCCGGCGCGCAGGGATTTGTCGGCTTCGCACCGGTCAACGCGATCAAGCGGCATCGTCAAAACGGATCGATCTATCTCGA
Source organism: Sphingomonas sp. (assembly GCF_024508665.1). GTDB lineage: Bacteria > Pseudomonadota > Alphaproteobacteria > Sphingomonadales > Sphingomonadaceae > Sphingomonas. The sequence continues at coordinate 461,721 of NZ_JANINP010000007.1, read as the reverse complement.
TTTAGAAGCGCAGGTGACGGACAAGTTCCTGATCGGCATTGCCGGTCGCGGCGAGGATTACTCCGATTTCGGAACGACGGGCACCGGCAAGGTTTCCTTGCGCTACGACTTCGCGCCGTGGTTCGCGTTGCGCGGCACGGCGTCGACCGGCTTTCGCGCACCCGCGCTCCAGCAGCAATATTTCACGTCGGTCGCCTCCGTCATTCAGAACGGATCGCCGTTGCTGACAGGTCTCTATCCATCGGTTTCGCCGGTGGCGACGGCGTTGGGCGGCTTGCCGCTCAAGCCGGAAAAGTCGACCAACTTCTCTGCGGGCACGGTGATCCGCGTGGGTGGGTTCGACCTGACCGTCGACGGCTATTACATCAAGATTCGCGACCAGATCGGTTTGTCGGAGAACATTCAGGCGAGCTTCAGCCCGCAAGTCGCGGGAATCCTGGCGCCCTACGGCGTGCAGGCGGCGCGTTTCTTCATTAACGGCTTGGCATCGACGACGCAGGGCATCGACGCGGTGGCGCATTACCGGCTGAAGTCGGACGGCGCCGGCACCTTCGACTTCACCGTCGCGGCCAATGTCAACAAGGTAGACATCACCAAGGTACCAACATCGACCGCGGTGAACCTCAATCCGGCGCCTACTTTGTTTGCGCGCAGCCGTATCCTGACATTTGAGCAGGGCACGCCGGGCGAGAAGATCACCGGGTCGATCGACTGGTCGCTCGACAATCTCGCGGCGACCGCCCGCGTCACCTATTATGGCGACGTCAACCAGCCGGGCACGGCCGCTAGCGGTTCCGCCGATATCCATACCGGCCAGCACGCGATCACCGATTTCGAACTGCGCTATCAGCCCAAGAAGGGCGCGCAGGTCGCGCTCGGGGTAAACAATCTGTTCGACGTCTATCCAGATAGAACCATTGCGGCGAATAACAGCACCGGTGTGGTCGGTTTCCCCTACTATTCGCCGTTCGGCTTCAACGGGCGCTATCTCTACGCGCGCGTGGGCTTCAACTGGTAAGGACACGCAAGACATGGCGGCGCGGTCACAAAACCGCGCCGCCACGGTTGACAGAATCACCTCGCTACCTTAGGCGCGCCCCTTCAACCGTGGGGCCCCGGCCTTCGCGGGCATACGGATTTGAAAGAGAAATAGGGCCATGTTCGCAGTCGTGCGCACGGGCGGCAAGCAGTATCGCGTCGCCGCCGGAGACAAGATCGTCGTCGAGAAGATCGACGGAGAAGCCGGTAGCTCGGTGACGCTGGGCGACGTCCTGCTCGCCGGCGAGGGCTCGGACCTGCAGTCGACCGACGGCCTGACCGTCGCCGCCGAGATCGTCGCGCAGGCGAAGGGCGAGAAGGTTATCGTCTTCAAGAAGCGCCGTCGTCACAATTATCGTCGCCGCAACGGCCACCGCCAGAACCACACGATCCTGAAGATCGTGTCGATCGGCGCCGCCGAGAAGAAGGCGCCCAAGAAGGCCGCCGCCAAGAAGACCGACGAGGCCGGCGCTGAAGCCCCGGCTGCCGAAGCTTAAGTTCGAGGAAGAGTAGAGATGGCACATAAGAAAGCAGGCGGTTCGTCGCGCAACGGTCGCGATTCGGCTGGCCGTCGCCTCGGTGTGAAGAAGTTCGGCGGACAGGAAGTCGTCGCCGGCAACATCATCGTGCGTCAGCGCGGGACCAAATTCTATGCCGGCCGCAACGTCGGCATGGGCAAGGATCATACCCTTTTTGCGCTTACCGACGGTCGCGTGACCTTCCACGAGGGCAAGCTCGGCCGAAAGTTCTGCTCGGTAGACATTATGGCGCAAGCCGCAGAATAACGGGCAACCGCACGGGTTGCCCACCAGGGCGACCCGGGTCTCGGGCTAACCAGAGACCGAACAAGGGAGACGGGTCGCCCCGGCTCCCTTTTTTCATGCTCCCTCCACTTCCGGGTCGCGGAAACGTCATATCGACGTGCGAGCGGCCCGGCACGACACGGAGAGTGAGATGTTCGCGCGGACCAAGAGACTGACATTACGCCCCGACTGGCCCGAGGACGCCGCCGCGATCGCCCGGGCGATCGGGCATGAGCAAGTCGTGACCAAGCTGTCGCGGGTGCCCTGGCCTTATACCGAGGCGCATGCCGCCGAATGGTTGGCGACGCCGCGGGCCAAGGACAATGTGTCGCTATCGATCCTCGCGCACGAGGAAGCGACGCCGCGGCTGGTCGGCGGGATCGGCATCCACCCTGCCGAGGATATGGACGGCCACGAGCTCGGCTATTGGCTGACCCCGGACGCCTGGGGCCGTGGCTATGCGACCGAGGCAGGCCGCGCCGTCTTAGGCATCGCGCGCTATGCGATGGGCTTGAAGGTTCTGCGTTCGCGCTATTACGTGGACAATCCAGCTTCGGGCAACGTGTTGAGGAAGCTCGGCTTCAAGCCGACCGGACGGATGAACACCTACAGCCTCGCGCGCGGCCGCGAGGTCGAGAGTGTCACGCTGGCGCTCGATCTCGACGCGGATGCGCCGCTTTGCCGAATGCCGATCGCGGCCTGAGTCTCGGTCCGCCGCCCGGATCCGCGCCGGGCGGCGGATTGATTTCGCGCCCGGAAGCGCCGAGAGGTCATCCATGTCCGTAACCCCGCTTCCGATCCGCCGCCGCCTGAGCCCCGAGGAATCGCGCGAGGCCGCGCTGGAGGCAGCCCGCAACCTGTTGGTCGAACTTGGCCCGCAGGCGGTGACGCTGAAGGCGGTAGCCGCGCGCATCGGCCGGACGCATGCCAATCTGCTCCATCATTTCGGTTCCGCGGCTGGCCTGCAGAAAGCGCTGATCGAGCGGATGGCGGAGTTCATCTCGACCACCATCCGCGAAACCGTGATTCGCCAGCGCGCCGGCGATCAGAATCCGCGCGAAGTCGTCGACTTGGCGTTCGACGCATTCGACACCGGAGGCGCGGGAGCGCTCGCCAGTTGGATGATCCTGTCGGGCAATGAGGATGCGCTCGACCCGATCCTGAAAGCCATTCACGATCTGGTCGACGAACTGACCGAAGGCCATTCGAAACAGGATCGCCCGATCGAGGACGAGACATTGCAGCTCGTCATCATGGCGCTGGGCGACGCCTTGTTCGGCGCGCCCCTCGCCCGTGCCCTCGGCCTGCCGCGCGACCGCGCGCGCCAGCTCGCCTTCGAGGCATTGGCCGCCGGAAATTCGATCAGAGGCTGACGTCCCGGCGCGATTGGAACACGGTCAATAGCTGGTGGGACGCTGACCGCCTTCCTGCAGGGGTCAGGCATCCTAGATCACGGCTATGCCTTTCGTACCCGAAACTGATCGTTTGATATGCCGGATCTTCGGCCATCGCCGCTCGCAGCGCGTCTGGCACGAGGGCGACGGTTATCGCGCCCAGTGCAAACGCTGCGGCACCGACCTGTTCAGGCCACGTGGCGCGCCAGGCTGGCGGACGTCTGGGGACGCCCGCGACTGAACGCGCGATAATCCGACGGGGTCATGCCGAAGCGTTCGCGGAACAACCGCCCCAGATAGGCCGCGTCGCAGAAACCCCAGCGCTCGGCGATATCGGCAATCCGATCGTGAGCGGACGGATCGCCTAGCGTTGCGGCCACGCGTTCGAGCCGTCGCCGCATGATATAGGCGTGGACGCCGCCCTCCGCGGCGAACAAGCGATAAAGCGCCGATCGCGACATGCCCAGCGTGCGGCATAGATTGGCGACGGAAAGCGTCGCCGAACCAAGCCGCGCCTCGATTTCCGCGCGCGCCCGCATCAGCGCCGCCCCGGCAACGGCATCGGACGCCGCCTGCCCGCCGTTATCCTGCGCGATGGCAACCGCGAGCAGATCGAGCACCGTTCCCGCCAGACGATCTCCTTGCTCGACCGGCAGGCGATCCGCGCCGCGCCAGACCTGCAGCAAATGCTCACGCAGCAACGTCGCGGTATCGGGTGCGATCATCAGCCCGTGCAGCGAGCGAACGCTGGGCAGGAATTGCTCGGCGAGCGACCGCGGCACGTGGAAATAGGCAGTGGAACTTGCGTCCGACAAATGTCCTTGCGGCTGCGCCATGTCGGTGAGAACGATCGATCCATCCGGCGCGTCGAGCGCCGTACCGTTCATATCGCCCAGCGCGCCGCCGCGGAACCGGACGTTGACCACCAGGTCGTCGACCCCATCGGCCGCCGCCATGGCTCGCGTACGCTCGAAATGCTGGCCGGTGATCGTCGAGAAATGGATCTTGAGCGGTCCCAGTGTGACCAGATCGGTGGTCATGTCGAACGGCTCGTAAGGGCGCGTTTCGTAGAGACGGCCGGCGGTCGAAGGCGACCGGCTGCGCCACGCGTCGTGGCGATCCTTTTCCGGAAGGTCGGCCGTGGAAAAGCGCCCGGTGAAGATCGCCGTTCCGATTGGATATTGGATACAATTCACTACGACGCGCCCCCTCGCCGATTCTCTTATGTGCGCCGCAACAAATTAGGTAAATATCGCATTGCCCATCCGGTCCAACTTCGGGATTGGCGGTTGGGGGTTAGCAGCACGCCCTTCCCTCGCTACAGCGGGCCATGCATTTTCTCGATCAGGCCAAGATCTTCGTCCGTTCGGGCGCCGGCGGCCCCGGCGCGGTCAGCTTCCGGCGGGAGAAGTTTATCGAATATGGCGGCCCGGATGGCGGCGACGGCGGCAAGGGCGGCGACATCGTGTTCGAAGCGGTCGCCGGGCTCAATACGCTGATCGACTTCCGTTACACCCAGCATTTTCGCGCCCCGCGCGGGACCGGCGGCGCCGGGTCGAACCGCACCGGCGCCGGCGGCGACGATCTCGTCATCAAGGTGCCGGTCGGCACCCAGATCCTCGCCGATGACGAGGAACGTTCACTGCTCGCTGACCTCACGCGCGTAGGACAGCGCATCGTGTTCCTGCGCGGCGGGGACGGCGGCCGCGGCAACGCCAGCTACAAGACATCGACCAATCGCGCGCCGCGCCAGCACGGCACCGGCTGGCCGTCCGAAGAGGCATGGGTGTGGTTGCGGCTGAAGCTGCTCGCCGATGCCGGGCTGGTCGGATTGCCCAACGCCGGCAAGTCGACCTTCATCAACCAGGTGACCAACGCCCAGGCCAAGGTCGGCGAATATGCCTTTACCACCACGCGGCCTCAATTGGGCGTGGTGCGGCACAAGGGACGCGAGTTCGTCATTGCCGACATTCCCGGGCTGATCGAAGGCGCGGCCGAGGGTGCCGGGATCGGCGACCGTTTCCTGGGGCATATCGAGCGCTGCCGCGTGTTGCTCCATCTGGTCGACGCCAACGATCCCGACGTGGCCGAAAGCTATCGCGTCGTGCGCGACGAGCTCGAAGCCTATGGCGGCGGGCTCATCGACAAACCGGTGGTGGTCGCGCTCAACAAGATCGACACGCTCGACGACGAGTTGATTAAGGCGTTGTCCGCCGAACTGGAAGAAGCGAGCGGCGCCCAGGTGATCCCAATCTCCGGCGCGAGTGGCGTCGGGGTGGATTGGGTGCTCGACAAATTGCTCGAAGCGATCCCGAACAACGAGTCGCCGGTCGACGACGACGGTGCCGAGGATGAAGTGCAATGGTCGCCGCTCTGATCGTTTCGCCGGTAGCGGGCCGGCGCGGCGCTCGCTAAGCGCAAGCGCGATGCAGGAGACTTCGCCTTTTGCCGCCGCGCGCTGCCCGCGCCTGATCGTCAAGGTCGGGTCGTCGCTGCTCGTGACACCGGAAGGCGAGGTACGACGCGATTGGCTAGCGGGGCTCGCCGCCGACATCGCCGCGGCAGCGCGAGACGGACAGCAGGTCGCGATCGTCTCGTCGGGTGCGATCGCGCTCGGCGCACGGCGGCTCAAGCTCGCCAAGGGCGGACGCGCGAGCCTCGAAGATGCGCAAGCGGCGGCGGCGACCGGCCAGATCGCACTGAGCCAGGTCTGGGCCGAATGTCTGGGCGCCGAAGGGCTGACCGCGGCCCAGATGCTGGTGACGCTCGACGATCTCGAGGATCGTCGCCGCTATCTCAATGCCGCGGCAACCCTGGGCCGGCTGCTCGGGCTCGGCGTGGTGCCGGTGATCAACGAGAATGATTCCGTCGCGACCGAGGAAATCCGCTTCGGCGACAATGACCGGCTGGCGGCGCGGGTCGCGCAGGCGGCGGGCGCCCAGGGCGTGCTGCTGCTGTCCGATATCGACGGCCTTTACGACCGCGATCCTTCTCGGCCCGGCGCGACCCTGATCGAGCGCGTGACGCGGATCGATGGTGCGATCGAGGCGATGGCCGGCGGGTCATTGTCCGGCATGGGCTCGGGCGGCATGATCTCCAAGATTCAGGCGGCGAAGATCGCCACGCGCGCGGGCATCGCGCTGGCGATCGCTTCGGGACGGGTCGACCATCCTTTCGCGCGCTATGTCGAGACCGGGCACGGCACACTGTTCCCCGCGCAGCGCAGCGCGCCGGCACGCAAGGCGTGGCTCGGCGGGCGGCTGACGGTGCGCGGGACAATCCATATCGACGCCGGCGCGGTGACCGCGCTCAACGAAGGCAAAAGCTTGCTCCCCGCCGGCGCGACGCGGATCGAAGGCGCATTCGTCCGCGGCGACCTGGTCGCGATCGCCGGTCCCGGCGGCCTCGTCGCCAGCGGACTCGCCGAATATGACGCCGCCGAGGCGACGCGGATCGCCGGCAAGCGCAGCGACGAGGCGGCGGCAATCCTGGGCTATGCACCGCGCGCTGCCCTGGTCCATCGCAACCATATGGTGCTGGCGTGACGCTCATAGCAGTCACCGGCGGCACAGGGTTCGTCGGCAGTCACCTGATCGAGCACGCGCTTGCCGAAGGCTATCAATTGCGGGCACTGACGCGCCGGCCGCAGCCCGACCGCGCCGGCGTGACCTGGGTCGAAGGTGCGCTCGGCAATGCCGACAGCATGGCGGCCCTGGTCCGGGGCGCGGACGCCGTCCTGCACATTGCCGGTGTGATCAACGCGCCCGATCGCGCGGGATTCGCGGCAGGCAATATCGAAGGCACGCGCGTCCTGATCGCCGCGGCCGAAGCCGCCGGGATCCGCCGTTTCGTCCAGGTTTCGTCGTTGACCGCGCGCGAACCAGATCTGTCGCTCTACGGCTGGTCGAAGGCCGAGGCGGACCGGTTGCTGATGGCGAGCAAGCTCGACTGGACGATCGTGCGCCCGCCCGCGATCTTCGGCCCGCGCGACCAGGAAATGCTCGAACTGTTCAAGCTGGCGAAGCGCCACATCGTGCCGCTGCCGCCGGCCGGCGGGCGGATGTCGGCGATCGCGGTCGGCGAACTCGTCCGCCTGTTGCTGGCGCTTCCGGCCAGCAACGCCTTGATCCGCGAGATTATAGAGCCCGATGACGGCGCGCCCAACGGCTGGGACCATCGCGACTTCGCCCGGGCGATCGGCACGGCGATGGGCAGCAAAATCCTGCCTCTTCCCCTACCCCGCCCGGTACTGAACGCCATCGCCGCACTCGACGGCCTGTTGCGCGGCAAGAACGCCAAGCTGACTCCCGACCGCGTCGCCTATTTCTGCCACCCCGATTGGGTCAGCCATAAGACGCCGCCGGAGGACGTCTGGGCACCCCGGCAGGACACCCTATCGGCGCTGGCAGCGACGGCGCAATGGTATCGCGCCCAAGGGTTGCTATAACGCCGGCCAATTCCCGCCGCATTTGGCGGGCAACGCCTTCGCGAGAACAAGGGAACAACCATGAGCGACCGCGCAGCAATTTTCGAGACCGTCACCGGCCTGATCCAGCCGTTCAACAAGAAGGGCGTCTCACTGTCCGACGCGACCACGTTCCAGCACGATCTGGAATGGGACTCGCTGACCGTGATGGATTTCGTGGCGGCGATCGAGGACGAGTTCGACATCATCATCACCATGAACATGCAGGCCGAGATCGAGACGGTCGGCCAGCTCGTCGACGCCGTCCAGAAGCTCAAGGCCGCCTGAACTCGGTGGATGAGGAAGATACTATGACCGACGCCATCGATACCGCCGAGGCCCTGCCCGAGAACCCAGTGCCGATCGCGCCGGAAACCGACCTGATGTCGAAATTCGACGGGTTGATCGCCGAGCGCCAGGCATTGCTCGACAGCGGCGTGACCGATCCCTTCGCGATCGTGATGGAGCAGGTCAAGTCGCCGACCGAGGCGGTGATCAAGGGCAGGGACACGATCCTGCTCGGAACTTACAATTATATGGGCATGACGTTCGATCCCGACGTCATCCAGGCCGGCAAGGACGCGCTCGACCAGTTCGGGTCGGGCACCAACGGCAGCCGCATGCTCAACGGCACCTTCCGCGACCATATGGAAGTCGAGCAAGCGCTGCGCGATTTCTATGGCACGACGGGCGCGATCGTCTTCTCGACCGGCTATATGGCCAATCTCGGCATGATCTCGACGCTCGCCGGCAAGGGCGAATACGTCGTCCTCGACGCCGACAGCCACGCCTCGATCTATGACGGCTGCAAACAAGGCTATGCCGAGATTGTGCGGTTCCGGCACAACGATATCGAGGATCTCGACAAAAGGCTTGGCCGCCTGCCCAAGGAGCCGGGCAAGTTGGTCGTGCTCGAGGGCGTCTATTCGATGCTCGGCGACGTCGCCCCGCTCAAGGAGATGGTCGCGGTCGCCAAGAAGCACAATGCGATGGTGTTGTCGGACGAAGCGCACTCGATGGGCTTTTACGGTCCCAATGGCCGCGGCGTGTACGAGGCGCAGGGCTGCGAAGGCGATGTCGACTTCATCGTCGGCACCTTCTCCAAGTCGGTTGGCACGGTCGGCGGCTTCTGCGTGTCCAACCATCCGAAGTTCGAGGCGATCCGCCTCGCCTGCCGGCCCTATATCTTCACTGCCAGCCTGCCGCCGTCGGTCGTCGCCACCGCCGCGATGTCGATCCGCAAGCTGCAGCACGCGCATAACAAGCGCGCACATCTGTGGGAAAACGCGCGGCAATTGCATGGCGGGCTTACCCGGCTCGGCTTCAAGCTGGGCACCGGACATCCCGATAGCGCGATCGTCGCGGTGATCCTGGACGACCAGACGCAAGCGGTGATGATGTGGCAGGCACTGCTCGACAGCGGGGTCTATGTGAACATGGCACGCCCGCCGGCAACGCCTGCGGGCACCTATCTGCTGCGGTGCTCGCTGTGCGCGGAACACACAGCCGATCAGATTGCGACTGTGCTGGAGCGGTTCGAAGCGGCAGGGCGGGCAGCGCACGCGCTAAGTTGAAGGAACCTGCGGGGTTTCATCGATTCGAGCGATTCGGTACAAGGCGGCCATGAGCGGGAACGACGCCGAGCCGAGGCTCGTCGATCAGGCACGCGCGGTCTGGCGGGGCATAGCCCTGGCGGTCATGGCGTTACTCGGCACCGGCATCGTCGTCGCGCTGATCGTCATCCTGTCGGATACGACCGCGCAGCGCGATCGCGCGCTCAAGGCGCAGAGCCATAGCTATGACGTCATGATCCTGGCGCGCACGCTGTCGGGCACGATCGCGCATGCCGAAGCGGCGCTGGGGCGGTATGTGATGAGCCGCGACCAATTGGTCGGCCGCGAATATTACGACGAATGGAGTTCAGCGCGGAATCAGATCGACCGGCTGGATGCGCTGACCAGCGACAATCCCATGCAGCAGCATCTGATCGACCAGTTGCGCGCGACCTATGAGGAACGCGGCAAGGAATTGGCGATCACCGCGCTCAGCACGTCGTACAAGAAGGACAGCCAAGCCTATTCACGCTTCTACGCCGCCGGCAAATCGGCGACATTGCGCGATATCGACCGCCAGCTCGACGCAATCATCGATTCCGAACACGGCCTGCTCGACCAACGCGTCGCAGCCGCCGCGGCGTCGATCCAGCGGTCCAACACCGTAGCGATGATCCTGGCCGTGTTCGGCATGCTGATCCTGATAGCGGCGGTCGTACTCGGCTGGTTGACGATCGGTGTGATGCGCGAGCGCGCCGTCGCGCGAGCCGACGCCGACATCGAACGCGAACGGTCGGCGGCGCTCGAGGATGCGGTGAACGAAGCCACCCAGGCCTTGCGCGCGCAGGAGGCCAAGCTGCGCCAGGTACAGAAGATGGAAGCGGTCGGTCAGTTGACTGGCGGCATCGCCCACGATTTCAACAATATGCTCGCCGTTGTCTTGGGCGGTCTCGAACTCGCCCGACGCACCTTGAAGAGCGATCCGGCAGGCGTCGGTCGTCATCTCGACAATGCCACCGAGGGCGCTAATCGCGCCGCCGCGCTGACCCGGCGCCTGCTCGCTTTTTCGCGCGAGGAGGCGCTCAACCCCGAGCCGCTCGCGCCGATCGCCACGATCGAGGGCATGTCCGACCTGCTCGACCGCACGTTGGGGGACGCGATCACGGTGGAAACGAGCGACGACGGATCGTCTTGGCATGTCTGGGCCGACCGCCACGAACTCGAAAACACCATCCTCAACCTTGCGGTCAACGCGCGCGACGCGATGGATGGCCGCGGGCGGCTGACGATTCGGGCCAGCGCCAGAACGCTCGCGGCCAATGAGATCGGCCATTGCCTGGCGGGCGACCATGTCGCGATCGCGGTCAGCGACACTGGCTGCGGCATGGCGCCCGAGGTTCTGGAGCGGGTGTTCGAACCGTTCTTCACGACCAAGCCGGTCGGCAAGGGCACCGGCCTCGGGCTCAGCCAGATCTTCGCCTTTGTCCGTCAATCGGGTGGTGAGATCGCGATCACCTCAGTCGAGGGCGAAGGGACCACGGTGACGCTGTACCTCCCCCGTCATGTGGGCGCCGGAGACGTGGTGGCAAAAGCGGACATTGCGACGCCGTCCGCGCCGCCGTCCATTCGCGGCCTCGGCGTGCTGGTGGTCGAGGACGATCCGCGCGTACTCAACGCCACGATCGGCGCGCTCGAGGAATTGAAGCACCGAGCCGTACCCTGCCCCGACCCGTTGGACGCGCCGCGCATCCTCGACGATCTCGGGCCCTTCGATCTCGTCATCACCGACGTGCTGATGCCCGGCCAGACCGGGCCCGAGATGATCGCCGGGTTGTTGGGACGCCGGCCCGATCTGTCGGTGCTGTTCGTCACCGGTTATGCCGGCGAAGGGTCGGCGGCCGATTTCGGCGGGCGACCGGTTTTGCGCAAACCGTTCACGATCGCCGGGCTGGAACGCGCGATCGCCGATGCGGTCGCGGACCGGCCGACACCGACCGACCAATTGGCCGCCGAATAGGTTGGGCACACTGCGGATCATCGCGCACTTCTGACAACGGAGCAACCCTCAACCCGCCGCGCGATTGCCCGTTCCGCTGCCGCGGTAGGACCGCCGCCAGATCTTCACCGGGACCGCAACGACGACGAACAGCATCAGGCACGCAAACACCCTCGCCCAGCCATATTGCTGCGCCTTGAGTGCCAGGACGATCATACAGGGGACAGCAAGTAATGGCGTGATCTTGGATGCCCACCAGAGGCCGGCGGTCCACCGCGAATCGAACCAGCTATCGCGCGGTAGAGCCAGAAGGACGACGGTCGAGAGAAGTTTTATCCCCAATAACGCTGCTGTTATCCAGACCAGCACGCCGGACGGAGCGAGGTGTTCTACCATCATGGAACCAGCGTTCATCCTGCATCACTCCCTCCGGCACGCGGCCATATCGCTCACTTCGCAGATTGAAGCGCCCCGCTGAGCGCATCCGCGACCAACGGACTGGGGTCGGCACCACAACGAGACAGCATCAAGCTCGCAGCCGATGGCGATATCCGAAGCACGCTGTCCACAGCGGCGGCGCGCGTACGCTCACAGGGGCTTCCTTGGGCAATCGAGATCAGGGGGTCCAGAACGTCCTCGCCTCCAATATCCCCCGCCAGCGACAGGATCGACACCTGATAGGCCGATCGACCACGTACAAACCCCTTGAGCGTGCTGGCTTCGAGGTCGAAATAATATTGCTCAGCATGCCATCCCGGCAATTGAGGCACCATCAGGTTGAGGGAGATCGAGGTCGAAGGCGGGGGCATCTGCGTATGGATGTCGACCGACTTCCGATACATCATGACCTTGCCGACCGGGAGCCCGGTTTCCTCGAGAAACCGCAGATCGACGGGCTCATCGAGTCGGGGTACTACGCGCGAATGCTCATATTCATATATCCGGGTAGTGTAGCCCGGACCAAAATATCCAACCGTCACAAAATCGAAATTGTGATCATGAGGTTCATGATAGGAATATAACCGATTCTCGTAATCGATCGCCCCCATGAGTTCTTTTGGCTGCTTCCATATATTGGCCCTTACAAAGAAGGTTTTTGTTGGGCTGTCTCCAATAATGAACGTGGCGTCCGTGTAGGTGTTCAAATCCTGCAGCCCGCCCGAAGAAGCGCTTCTCTTTACGGAATCTTCTATCATTTTGTCGAATATAGATTTGTTCATCGACAATCCGTTCAGCGCCCGCGCTGATTCTTTTAAAGAATCTTCATCTTGTACGTCGATGTTGTCTTCGATGAAATGAATGTATTCTTCCAGCGTTAGCTGCTTGTTTTCTTCGAAGGTATAAGAGAACGCCATAGGTCAATCCTACCCGGCCAAAGTTGTTTCATTGATTCTTTGCAACGCTACCGCCGCCAATCGCCTGATCTGCGGATGGGCATCATCCGCGAGGCGCGTGAGTAACGGATGCGCTCTGGAAAGATTTATCTTGGCTAGCGCCTGGCATGCTCTCCACCGCAAGAAATGCAGTTCATGGTTGCCGAGTTGCAGGAGGAATTCCTCTGCTGCTGGCGATTGAAATTCGGTTCCCTGAAACGCCGCGACCAAATCGACGAGCGTCCTAAAACGCGTGAGCGATGTCTGCGAGGCCGATACCATCAGCGGTTCCAGGCTTTCGCGATCGAATGACCAGGTGAACGGCGCGCGGGAACGCTCCGAGAGAACGATGGTAATCGAGGGTGAGAGCACGCCGATGTCGACGATATCCAGGAGATGTACGGACGCGCCTGGCGCGTCGGGCGTGAGCAGCTTCTTTTCGATGAATTCCGGCCGGAGCGTCTTGTCGAGCGTAGCCATGTCCGTCGCCGCCGGAATTCGGTAGACCGTAAACTCGATCACGCCCTTTCCGACGACCCTCATTTCCTTGCTGGTTGCGGCCGTCACAAGAAAGCCGGCCGGCGAAAACGGCTGCAGACTCTCGACGATCAGTTCAAATTTCTCATCCTGATAGAGAGTGAGATGGCTCCAGTTCGTCGGTTGATGACCGCCGCCGCCGTCCGCGAGGCGCCGGACTTCGTTCCTAACCAAAACAGTGAGTTCCCGACTACCGGCAAAAGCGTCCAGCGCTGATTGAATTTCCGGGACTGACGAAATTCCCCCATCGGCTTTTTCCAATATTTCGGCGACACGATGGAAATTCGGACAAGCCTTCGGATCGAAGTCGGGCTTGGAGGGAATATATTTTGACTTTTTCTCAATATTATCCACAAACATCTCTCCGACCGCGGTCGTTGTCCCTGCACCTGTTCAGGCTGGGATGGCCGCCCAATGCAGCATATTCCCAAGCTTCGGCGGCATGGGCCGCCGCTAACCTCGGCCGACCCTCCATTTGCACAGATGGCGAGCGCTCGACTCAAAACCGATTGGCGCTTTCCAATCCGGCGACTTCTGAACTGCCAGCGAAACGCAAGGTCACAATTCTTCCGTGGAAAGGTATGAACTGAAGAGTACAGGATCAGCGAAGCTGAACCCGTACTCCTAAGATCGCTATTTAGAGAAAAATAACAACGGCAACGACGATTACTCCGAAAACGCCAGCTGCCTCAATAAGTGTCGGGTTTTCCAGAGCGCCGGCCGACACGACATCCGCCTCATCCAGAGTCAGATCTTCAATATCCAAAGAATTGTTCGCCATTGTAAGCTCCTGCATCAAGTAACGCCCAAGGAATCTTTGTGGGCGTCAAACGCTAGGTTGCCCCCCTCCCTTCAGCAACGACTTTTCAATTCAAAATGGTGCCAATTATCTTGGCTCTCCGCTACAGAGAAAGCTATTGAACAATGGGTTGAATGACTAGGCGGCGTGACCTGCGGGCACTCGCGAGTGGAAGCGGAGTCGATGAACGCACATAGTCGGTCGTTGTTCAGACCAGAGGCGTTGCGTCACCGCGAGGAACGGCTCCACGGAAGCGTCACTATCGCCACTCCGGTGGCCTGGCAGGTCGTCGGGTTCCTCCTATTCATTGCGCTGATCGCGACAGCGATATTTCTCGGCGTAGCTTCATATTCGCGTATCGAGACGGTTTCCGGCGTCGTCGCGCTCGACCGGGGCGTGGCCACGATCATCCCGACGCGCGCCGGCGTCATTGAGCGCGTTCTAGTGGCCGAGGGCCAGCCCGTTTTGGCCGGCGAGAAGCTTGCGGTCGTTCGCGTGGAGGAAAGAATGATCGGCGGCGCGACCGGGCCGGAGCGGATCACGGACGCGATCGAAAAACAGGATGCTCAACTGGCAGACCAGCGCACGTTGCTGCTGCACGCCTCCATGGCTGATCAGCAACGGTTGCGAGCTCAGATTAGCGGAAACCTGGCAGCGATCACCACGCTGGAATCACAAATTGCCGATCAGAAAAGGTTGATAGCGTCCGCCCAAGCGGACTTCGACAATTCGGTGGAAGTCGCAGCGCGGGGCTATATCAGCAAGCGGGACATGGACCAGCGTCAAGCCACCATTCTGACGCGGCGACAGCAATTGGCACAATTGGAGCAATCGTTGTCCGACACGCGCGCGCAAATTGCCGAAGCGCAATGGGCGCTTGCCCAATCGGCAATCTCGGCCCAAGCACAAGCGGCGAGCGCGCAATCGACTCGTGCCTCGCTCTCGCAGCAACGAGTCCAAACCGACCTCGCCCGCGGCTATGCGCTGACCTCGCCCGTCGACGGAGTAGTAACCGCGATGACGGTCCGGCTCGGACAGTCGGTCGCGCCGGAACAGCAATTGATGGCAGTGGTTCCGGCGAAGTCGGAACCGCGCGTGGAACTTTACGTGCCAACGACCGCAGCGGGGTTTATTGCGTCCGGACAGGAAGTGCGTCTGTCCGTCGATGCGTTCCCCTATCAGACGTTCGGAACGATTCAGGCCAGGATTCTCACCATTTCCCGTTCGACCATAGCGAGGCAGACGCAGAGCGGCGCGATTCCGGTTTACCTAGTCACTGCGACCATACCCCAGCCATGGGTGAAGGCGTTCGGTCGTCGGCAGCCATTGCTTCCCGGCATGACGCTTTCGGCGCGGATCGTCACGGAGAAGCGCAGCCTGATCGGATGGCTTTTCGAACCGCTGTTCGCGGTACGCTCGCGTTGAACGCCGTCCTCGACTTAGGAATGTGGCGGCAATCTCGCGTGCGCCTGATCCGGCAATCGGAGGTCGCCGAATGCGGCCTCGCGTCGTTGGCGATGGTCGCGAATTTTTATGGTCTTGATGTCGACCTCGTCACGTTGCGCCGGCGGTTCCAGCCTTCGCTGCGCGGCGCGGCGCTGAAGTCGCTAATCGCGATGGCCGATCAGCTTGGGCTATCGCCTCGCGCGGTGAAATTGCCGCTGGAGAAATTGCCCGACCTTCATGCGCCAGCAATTCTGCATTGGAACATGAGCCACTACGTGGTGCTCGAACGCATGGCCGGCGGAAAGGCGCTCATCCATGACCCCGAAGGCACATCGCGCTGGATATCGCTTGCGGATGTCTCACCGCATTTCACGGGCGTTGCGCTCGAGCTTCGGCCGACCAACGATTTCGAACCGTCCCATGAACGCAACAGGTTGAAACTTTCCCAGTTGTGGAAACGAGTGACCGGCCTCAAGCGCGCCGTGCTTCAGACCATCGTGCTGAGCATCGTGATGGAAGCGTTCGTCCTCACGTCGCCTTACTACATGCAAGTTGCGATCGACGACGCTCTTCCGGCGCTCGATCACGATCTCCTGACCGTGCTGGCGCTTGGCTTCGGGCTGTTCACGATCATCAATGCTGGAGCGTCGCTGCTGCGCTCTTTTGTGCTGCTCTCGGCAGGCACAGCATTGGGATTTGGTGTCGCAAGCAATGTCGCCCGTCGCCTGTTTCGTCTGCCGGTATCCTGGTTCGAAAAGCGTCACGTCGGCGATGTCCTGTCCCGGTTTCAATCGGTCACTCCGATTCAGCAATTCATGACTCAAGGCGCCGCGAGTGCGCTGATCGACGGCTGCCTCGCAGTATTCACGCTAGCATTGATGTTCTTCTACAGCAGCACACTGACGCTGATCGCGCTGACCGCGTTCGCGCTCTATGCTTTAGTCCGCGCTGCCTCGTTCGCCGCGCAGCGCAGTGCGCAAGAGCAGACCATCGTCGCGAGCGGTAAAGAGCAATCGACCATGATCGAATCACTGCGCGGCATCGTCACGCTGCGTCTTTTCAATCGCGAGAGCGCGCGGCACGCAGTATGGCAGACGCGACTGACGGACGCGCTTAACGCGAGCGTCTCGCTAGCGCGTGTCGGAGTCTGGCAATCCACGGCGAACACCCTGATCTTCGGTCTGGAGACGACCGTTTCGGTCTGGATCGCTGTCAATCAGGTCATCGATGGCGGTTTCAGCGTCGGCATGGTGTTTGCCTATATGGCCTACAAGACTCAATTTCTGCAGCGCGCGGCATCGCTGATCGATCAGTCGATCGCATTCCGTATGCTGGGCCTGCATCTCGAACGCCTGTCGGACATCGCGCTGGCCGATCAGGATGCTAGCATTACCGAGCAGACGCACGCGCAACTGCAGCCGCTCAAAGGCGGCTTGGAACTCCGCGGCGTGAGCTATCGCTACAGCCCGACCGATCCGATCGTACTCGATAACGTGAATCTTACCGTCGAGCCGGGAGAATATATCGCCATCACAGGTCCCTCCGGCGGCGGCAAATCGACCCTCGCCAAGCTGATGCTGAGCCTACTCGAACCCGATGCAGGAGAGGTGCTGGTCGATGGCCAGCCGTTGTCGAGGTTCGGATATAGAAACTATCGCGCGCAAATAGCGGCGGTGCTTCAGGAGGACAGCCTGTTTGCGGGATCGTTGGCAGACAATATCGCGCTCTTCGATGACGAGCCGAACATGGACCGGATCGTCGCGTCAGCACAGTTGGCGACGATCCATGATGACGTCATGTCTATGCCCATGGGCTTCGAAACCCTCGTCGGGGACATGGGGTCCTCGCTGTCCGGAGGGCAAAAACAGCGTCTACTTCTCGCCCGGGCAATATATCGCCGGCCAAGAATGCTCGTCCTCGACGAGGGCACTTCACATCTCGATGCAGGGCGTGAGCAAAGAGTGAATGCCGCGATCGCCGAGCTTGGCATCACGCGCATCGTCATCGCTCACCGTCTCGAAACGATCGTTCGGGCAAGCCGGATTCTTGAGGTCAATCAAGGTCGGATCGAGGATGTTACCGAGCGGTATGAGCCGATGAAGATGCAGTTGGTGGATTAGCCCCCCACCGAACAGTGTGACCCAATCCCGGCCCGGGGCCCATCCGCGACCGACAAACACCATCGGGTAGTGTCCCCTGCAGGTGAAAGAACAATGATGCCCGTTTTTCCGGGCTGACGCGGACCGAATGCCGCCCTATAGCCGTTCGATCATCTCCCCAGCCGCTCCCGGCCGAGAAGGACCCTTTTTCCGTCAGCCATGAAGTCCATCGATCGCTACATGGCCCGGCTGATCGCGTTGCCGCTCTTCTCCACGTTGGTGATCGCGGCGATGCTGCTCGTGCTCGACCGCATGCTGCGGCTGTTCGACTTCGTCGCGACAGAGGGCGGGCCGATCAGCGTCGTGTGGCAGATGCTGGCCAATCTGCTGCCGGAATATTTCGGTCTCGGCATCCCGATCGGGCTGATGCTCGGGTGCCTCCTCGCCTTTCGGCGGCTGGCAACCTCTTCGGAGCTCGACATCCTGCGTGCGGTAGGAATGAGCTACGGGCGGCTGTTGCGTGTGCCGTACATGTACACGATCGTCCTTGCGATCCTGAACCTGTTCATCGTCGGCTACGTCCAGCCCAAGGCGCGCTATGCTTATGAGAATTTGCGCTACGAATTGCGCACCGGCGCGCTCGGCGCCTCGATCAAGGTCGGCGAGTTCACCACCTTCCCGAATAACGGCCCCACCGTCCGGATCGAGGAAAGCAAGGATGAAGGGCGCGAACTGAAGGGCATCTTCGTCCAGCGGAACGACGACAAGGGCGGCTCGTTCGCGGTGACCGCGGAAAAGGGCAAGTTCTACGCCGCGCCCAATCCCGACGAGATCATCTTCCAGCTGACCAACGGCACGCTCGTCAGCAAGGAAGCGAAAGTCGCCGTGCCGCGCGTGCTGCGCTTCAATATCTGGAACTTCCCGATCCGTCTGCCGCCGACCAGCGCCTTCCGTGCGCGCGGCGGGCGCAATCTGGAATTCACCCTGCCCGAGCTCGCCCAGATCGGCCGCGACCGCACGCAACCCGAACCGCTGCGCGACACCAGCCGCGCGGCTTTCCATTTCCGCATCACCGAGGTGGTGTCCATGTTCCTTTTGCCCATGCTGGCACTGGCGCTGGGCGTTCCGCCCAAACGATCATCTTCAGCGCTGGGGGTGTTCCTGTCGATCGTGATCATCGTGACCTATTTCAAGGTCAACGAATATGGTGAGGGAATCGGCGGCTTGGGCCGGGTCGATCCGCTGATCGCCTTGTGGGTGCCGTTCACGATCTTCGCGGGCCTGGTGCTCTGGATGTATTATACGATCGCCTATGTCCCCGGCGGCCAGCCGATCGGCGCGCTGGAGCGCGTCTTTGCCAAGATCAGTAAGGGTGTCGCGCGTTGGCTTCCGTTCAGGCGACAACGCCGCAACGGCGATGACGACGAGCCGGAGGCGCAGCCGGCATGATCTCGATGCAGTTCTTCCCGTCGCGGACAGTGACGATGTATATGGCGAAGAGCTTCCTCTTGCGCTCGTTCGCGGTGCTCGCGGCGTTGGTCATCGTCCTCCAGTTCCTCGATGCATTGAGCGAATCGGGACGGATTCTCGCCCATCCCGGCAATGGCCAAGGCGAAGTTTGGCATTATATCAGCCTGCGCACGCCGGAGATCATTGCGCGGTTCCTGCCCTATTCGGTGCTGTTGGGCGCGATCATTACCTATTGGACGCTCAACCAGAATTCGGAAGTCATCGCGATGAAGGCGTCGGGCCTGTCGGCACATCAGGTGCTGGCGCCGATGATCATCGCGGCGATCGGCGTGGCGGCGATCAGCTTCGCGTTTAACGACCGGATCGTGAGCCGGGCGACCGACACGCTCAACCGCTGGCAAAAGGTCGATTATGCGCCGATCCCGATCGACCGCGGCGACCGCGTCAACATATGGACACGATCGGGGGACGACCTGATCAACGTCAAGCTGGTCAAGGGGCGGGGTGACGCGGCAACGCTGAACGACGTCACCTTCTACGACCGCGACAAAGCGGGAGAGCTACAGGCGACGATTTCGGCGCCACATGGCCGTCGCGAAGGCAAAGGCTGGCGGATCTGGCCGGCGCAGAAGTTCGACGTCGCGGGCGGGGTTGCGACCAACCTGGGATCGGTCGTCGTCGGAGAAGGCGTGCGTCCGGATCAGTTCACTCTGGCGACGGTCGATGCGGATGGCCTGTCATTCACCGAACTATGGTCGGCGATCGGCGACCTCAAGGCCGCGGGCCGCCCGACCAAGGCGCTCGAAGGCGATCTCTGGCACAAATTGTCCGGGCCGCTGTCCTCGATCCTGATGCCGTTGCTCGGCGCGGTCGCCGCGTTCGGCATCGCGCGATCCGGCAAGCTCTTCGTCCGCGCCGTGATCGGCATGGCGCTCGGCTTCACCTATTTCGTGGTCGACAATTTCGCGCTCGCGATGGGCAATCTCGGTGCTTATCCGCCAATGCTCGCGGCCTGGGCGCCGTTCGTATTGTTCCTGATGATCGGCGAGGCGGTGCTGATCAGAACCGAGGAATAAAGCCTCCCGTCACGTCAGGCAGGTGCGGGGCATCAGGCTAACGGACCGACGCTGGGCGGAGCGCAGACCGCAACATGCCCGGGGAGACGCAACATGCCCGGGGGAGATCAGCGTGCCTTCATCGTGTTGGTCGCAAGGCGGACCGCCAGCATTGGCAGCCCCTTGTAATTGCCCTTGTGATAAGGCGAGTCCGGCTCGAGTGCAGCGCTAATGCGGCGGTGCGCAGTCCCCAGTGCGTGGTAAGGCAGCCCGGGCAGCAAATGATGCAGCGCGTGGTACCGCAGACCCACGGGCGCCCACAGCATCGGCAGCACAGCCGGCGGCGGCACGTTGACCGAATCGAGATATTGCGCGGTGACCGTCATCGCCTCACCCTCATTCTCCCACAGATGGGCAACGAGCGTGCGCACCTGATTGATGACTGCCACCGCCGAAGCGACGATCAGGAATGTGACGAAAGCCTTGAGCGGGACAATTCCGGTAGCGGTCAGCGCGATCAGCGCGATCGACCACAGGCTGGCGGCCGCCTCCAGCCGGTGCCAAAGCCGCCGCGCCTCGCCCTCGGGCGGCCTGCGTTGGAACGACGGGTTGATCTGCAGGCCCGAATAACGCGCGACGACGACGCGACGGAGTGCAGGGACGACCAGCGACAGTGGCGTCAGGATCGCGTAGCGGACCAGCAAGGCGACCGGCGCGAGCGCCGATACCAGCAGGAACGCCGGCAGCGTCCACGGCTTCATCAGCGCAAGCGGTAGATATTCGGGATCTTCCACCGTGCCGTAGCGCGTCCGCGCATGATGAAGGTTATGGACGCCTTCGTACATGAAGCTCGGCGTCAGCAGCGGAATGCCCACGAGCAGGTTCCAGGCCAGCCGGAACCCAGGCACCGACGAATGCTTGATATGGGTGAGCTCGTGGATGAAACTCTCGGCGCGATACAAGGCCAGTACCGCGACGACGCCCACAACGATCGCCCAGCCGAGCGACGGGGCCAGGATCGCGCCGGCCAGGGCCGCGTAGCCGATCCCTGCCGACAACAGCATGTCGGTCCAATAGATGCGCCGATTGGGCGCGTTGAGGTCGCGGGTCAGCTCCGCCGCTGCTCGCAGCATCGCCTTGTCGTCGTCGATCCGCACGCGCACGGGCGCGGCATTGCCCGCGCCGGCGGCGCGGCGGTCGAGAGTCACGATCGTATCCATGGGTAGCGCCATTGGCCGAACATAGTGGCGACACGGTGGCATTCCAACGACGAAGCCGGCGCCGATCAGGGTGATCGCAATTTCCCATCTTTACGCAAAACGACCTAGCCTTGGGATTGTCGGAGCCACAGACAAAGCCTAACGCGCGGTCTGCTCAAGCGCATGAGGTCCCGATGCCCGGTCAAATGACCATCCGCCCGATCGACAGCAAGGGCGACCTGAAGAAGTTCGTCGCCCTGCCCTATCGCCTGTACAAGGACGATCCGAATTGGGTGCCGCCGCTGAAGGGCGACGCATTGAAAAAGCTCATCCCGGGCAAGAACGGCTGGTTGAGCCACGCCAAACAGCAATTGTTCCTGGCCGAGCGCGACGGCAAGGTCGTCGGGCGCATCTCCGCGCATATCGACACGCTGGCGCTCGAAATGCCGGCCGACCAGGGATTCGGACCCGGCTGCGGCCAGTTCGGCTATTTCGATGCCGAGGACGAAGCGATCGCCAAGGCGCTGATCGCTACCGCCGAAGCCTGGTTGAAGGACCAGGGGATGGACCGCGTGCTGGGGCCCTTGAGCGCATCGATCTGGGAAGAGCCGGGCTTGCTGATCCAGGGCTTCGATCACCCGCCGACGATCATGATGGGACACAACAAGCCCGAATATCAGGGCTGGATCGAGCGCGCCGGTTATCAGCCGGTCAAGCAGGTCATGACCTATGAGCTCGACATCACCAAGGAATTCCCGCCGATCGTTCAGCGCATCGTCCAGATGGGCGAGCGCAACGACCGCATCCGCGTCCGCGAGGTCGACAAGTCGAAGTTCGACGAGGAAGCGGCGATCATCCTCTATATCCTCAACGATGCCTGGTCGGACAATTGGGGGTTCGTGCCGTTCACTCCCCCCGAGATCGACGATATCGGAGTCATGCTGAAGCCGATCGTCTATAACGACCTGATCCGCATCGCCGAGCTCGACGGCAAACCAGTCGCGTTCATGATCACGCTCCCCGACCTCAACGAAGCGATCAAACCGCTGAACGGCAACCTGCTGCCGTTCGGCTGGGCAAAGCTGCTATTGTGGCTGCGCAAGCCCCGGTCGGAGACGATGCGCGTTCCGCTGATGGGCGTGATCAAGGAATTGCAGGCGTCGCGAATGGCGAGCCAACTGGCTTTCATGATGATCGAATATATCCGCCGCGCTGCGACCTCGAACTACGGTGCTATCCGAGGCGAGATCGGCTGGGTGCTCGACGACAATCAAGGCATGAACGCCATTGCCGACGCGATCGATAGCAAGGTCAACAAGGTCTATCAGATTTACGAGAAGCACCTTTAAAAAACGCCACGCCGCCGAGCCTGGCTGGGAGGGCGACAGGCTCGGCGACGCGGCAGGTATTCCGAACCCGGTCAAGCGAGGGAATGCGCAACCCGATCCGGAAACCTTTCAGGGGTTGAGTGGATCGAAACCGTCCTCGCGCATCCACGCATCGCGGGTCTTGCAGACCTTCTTCGCGATCCGCGAGCCTGTGACGGTGTCGACGATGCAATATCTGGTCGGCGCGGGAGGCGTGGCCGTCGGTGTGGCGTTCGCGACCGGAGTTACGTCGGTATTAGGCCCAGGCTTGGCGGCTTGGGCGGAACCAGCGATGGCCGTCAGCGCTGCAATGGCGATGACGCCGGCGGTGAAGGTCTTGGTCATGGCTTTATCCTCTCGACCGGGTGCGGCACGCGCCGCACCCCGAAAAGCTGCTCAGTTCCTTGGTTTTGTGGGATCGACACCCTCCGCGCGCCATTGCTCAAGCGTTTTGCAGACCCTGCCGCCGACGATGGAACCAGTCGGCGCCTCGACGCGGTAACAATACCGCGTCGGCGCGCTGCCAGCGGGACCTTGCGGCGCTTTGGCCTCGGCCTGCTCAGCCTTGACCTTGCCCGAGGCGAGCGCGGGGCTGCCCGCCAAAACGCCCAAGGCCGCAACTGCGGCGATCGTGTATTTGAACATCTTCCTGCTCCTGAACTAGCTGGCGGGGGTGACCAGCACGTGTATTGGTGCATTAAGCATGCCAAACACTAGAATCGTTCAGAATCAATGATTTACGATGTGACTACATCTGTAGGCGTTGGCGCAGCAAACCAAAGGCCGGGAATTTTCGCCAAAGATCGGCGAAGCGCGCAGCGCAATTTACGCCAGCGTCAAAAACGGCGGGCGATTCCCGCATAAAGCTCGATATCAGGCGCATTGCGATTGAGCCCCGCGACCGCACCGACATCCAGTTGCAGCGTCTTGCGCGGCATCCAGGCGAGCGATGCCGAAGCGAGATCCTGCGTGGTAGACCCCGACGGATCCTCATCGCGAACCAGCTGGTCCTCCACCGTCAAGGTCAACGCATCGCTCAGCCCGAAACCGACGCCGACCACACCGCTATAGGCGAGATGCCGGCCGCGCCCGTCCTGATCGACCGCAGCGTCGACCTCAGACGTCAGTTCAAGGTTGACCGTCTTGGAGAGATCATAGGTTACCGGCACGACCAGGCCCGCTCCCCAATCCCCAGCCCCTATCGGCGCGCGGCCGACAGGCAGCGTTACGAACGGCTGGACCGCGATCGACAGTCCGCTGCCATCGGGATTGCGCAGATTGGCCTTGATGCCGAGCGTCACATCGCCCGTGCGAGTCACGCGATCGGTCGCGGCGCCCGTCCTCTCGCGAACGATCCCCAACGGCGCCCAACCCAGCTGCGCCTCGATATTATCGGTCAGTCCGATCCGCAGCGATGTATCGCCGATCAGCACCGTATCGGTGCGATCGCCACTCTGTTTGTCGAGCGTCCAGTCGCCGAGCGAGGTTTCGACGGACACCTGCCCCGGCGCCATGGTGCAGGCCGGCGTACCGAGTCCAGGCCGCGCCGGGCAATAATCGCGGCCCTGATCGTCGGCATGCGCGATGGCAGGTACGAACAAAGCCGTTGCGAACAGCACAAGCATCGCGCCGGCTTGCCGAAGATGAGGGGCCATGGCCTAGCGCAGCCGAACCCAGGTGGGGGCGTGATCGCTCGCCTTTTCGCGGCCGCGATATTCCTTGTCGACCCCGGCATCGGCCAGTCGGTCGGCGGCGGCCGGGCTCAGCAGCAGATGGTCGATGCGAAAGCCCGCATCGCGCTGCCACGCGCCGGCCTGATAGTCCCAGTAGGTCCACACCCCGCCCTGGGGATGGCGCGTGCGCAGACTGTCGGTCCAACCCTGGTTCAGAAGGGTACGATAACGCTCGCGGCTCTCCGGCTGGGTAAGCGCATCGTCGGCCATCGCGCGAACCGAGAAGGTGTCGTCGTTATTGGGGATAACATTGTAGTCGCCGGCAAGCACCACCGGCAGCTCCTCCGCGAGCAGGTCGCGCGCGCGATCCGCCAGCCGCTCCATCCATTTGAGCTTGTAATCGAATTTGGGTCCCGGCTGCGGATTGCCGTTGGGCAGGTAGATGGACGCGACGACGAGGCCGTCGACATCGCACTCCAGATAGCGGCTGTGCGCATCCTCCGGATCGCCCGCCAAGCCACGCTGACGCTCGACCGGATCCTTGCCCCTGGCAAGCACCGCGACGCCGTTGAACCCCTTTTGGCCGTGCCACACTGCACCGTATCCGGCGGCGCGGATGTCGTCGATCGGGAAGCCGTCATCGGCGGCTTTGAGTTCTTGCAGGCAAACCACGTCGGGCTGTTGCTCGGACAGATATTCGACTAGCCGCTCGAGCCGTGCCCTGATGCCGTTGACGTTATAGCTGACGATCTTCACGCGGTGCCTTCGTTGGGTTGCAGAGCAATCTCCAACAGAGGCTTACACCGAGAAGGACGAACCGCAACCACAGCCCGAGGCTGCGTTGGGATTTTCCACCGTGAAATGCGCGCCACCGAGCGTGTCGACGAAATCGACCGAGCAGCCGCGCACCAGATCGAGACTGATATCGTCGACCGCCAGCTTGACGCCATCGGTCTCAACCACGGTATCGCCTTGCTCCAGTCCATCGGCGAGGCCGAATTTATACTGAAACCCCGAACAGCCGCCCCCTTCGACCGACAGGCGAAGAATGGCAGGCTTGCTCTGGCGCTCGGCGATCCATGCCACGCGCTTGGCAGCGGCAGGAGTCAGCGCAATGTCGGCAGCGAGAGTGGCCATGGCGTGGAGATAGGCGCTCACCGCCCGATCAGCAACTACCGGTCGAGACCATATGAAAAGGGCCGCCCCGGTTGTCCGGAGCGGCCCCTCCTCTCGCGTCCCTCGAGAAATCAGTCGGCCGAATCCGCCGCCGGAGCGGTGCTGACGGGAACGGTGTTCAGCTGCGGACTCTTGATCGCCTGGAGATAATCTGCGGTCTGCAGGAACGGCAACGGATTGACCGCGCGGCCGTCGATGCGGACCTCGTAATGGAGATGCGGGCCGGTCGAGCGGCCGGTCGAGCCCGACATGGCGATCAGCTGGCCGCGCTTCACTTTCTGCCCGGCGGTGACCAGGATCTTCGACAAATGGCCGTAACGGGTTTGGATGCCGCGGCCATGGTCAATCTCGACCAGGTTGCCGTAGCCGCCCGCACGCTCCGCACGATCGACCGTGCCGTCGGCGGTGGCGTATACCGCGGTGCCGGTCCCGCACGGAATGTCCACGCCCGGATGGAACGCGGCGGTGCCGCGGAACGGGTCGCTGCGGATGCCGAAATTGCTGGTGAACTTGAGGTTGCTGACCGGCTGGACCGACGGGATCGAGATCAGGCCGTCCTGCAACGTGTCGAGCTTCTTCCAGGTCTGGAAAAGCGCGCGGAACTGGGCATCGGCGGCCATATCGGCGGCAGCCTCCGCACTATCGGCGGCTTCGTAAGGCCCGCCCATCGCGGCATTCTTCGGTTGGAAGCGGTTGGGATTGATTCCCAATGCCCTGGCCCGCTGCAACGCGGCGATATATTTCTTCTCGGTGGTGATCCGCGCCTTGATGGCCAAGGCCACCTGATTGTGCTCGACCTGCGTCAATGGCGCGACCACGTCCGCGGCAGCGGCAGCCGCTTTGGGATCGATCGGCTGATAGGCCACCGGCTTAACCTCGCCCTGCCCGCTGATCGCCGCGGCAAGCATGGCCTGGCGTGCCTCGACGCGCTTGGCGCGGGCATCGGCGACATATTTGATCTGCTGGATCTTCGCCTGCATCCCGGCGACCTGCGCCTCCATCTTGGCGACCTTCGCCTCGGAGGTGAGTGGCGTTCCGGTAAGGCCCGATAGCGCCACGGCGTTCACGCCTGCCTGGGCGACGCCGTAAGCCGAAAAGCTCAGCGTGATGGCGCCCGCGACGGCAACCGCGGCCTGCGTCCGTCCCGCGATCGAGAAACGACGAAGATTGCGGCCATCATGAAAAATGAAATCGCGTGTTTTGAAGAATTGGCGGCAGCGAGTGAACGCGTCCTGCAAATTCGTAAGTTTGATCATGCGTCCCCGGCGACCCTGGCGACGATCACCGCGGTTTCACGGCGATCATGAAGATGGTTGATCCGGACCCAGCCCCTCCGCGCCCGGTTGTTGCGGAGGACAAGTGCCAGCATGTCGTTTTCATGCAAGAGGTGCGTAAAATTCCCGGGGCAGACCGGCAGCTTCGCGGGCTGAGTCGTTGAACGGCGGCTTAATCATTCCGCGGAAATAGCGTCGAACCATCTCGCGCCAATGCGATTCAACCGCGATCCCGGTTGATTCGCAGGCCGCACGAAACCACGTCGCGCCATACGCAACATGCCGTATCTCGTCGGCAAGAATACGCTTCAGAATTCGAGCGGTTCCCTCGTCACCGGCGGCCAGAAAGCGATCGATCGTCGCCGGCGTCACGTCGAGTCCGCGCGCTTCGAGCACCATTGGCACTATAGCAAGCCGTGCGAGCGGATCATGCGCGGTGGTTTCGGCCGCTTCCCACAAACCGTCATGCGCAGCGAGCGCGCCATAGCGGCTACCCAACGCCCGCAGACGCCGGTCGAGCAGCGCGAAGTGCATCGCCTCATCGGCGCCGACCGACAGCCAATCGTCGACGAAATCGCGCGGAAAGTGACCGCCGAATCGCCCCGCGAGGTCGAACGCAAGATCGATCGCGACGAACTCGATATGCGCAAGTGCATGGATCAGCGCGATCCGGCCGCGTTCCGATCCCCCTTTGCCGCGCCGGGGCATGCGGTTGGGCGGCAGCAATTCGGGTTCGGCGGGGCGTGCCGGCCGATCAGGCATCGCCATGTCGAATTGGTGCACGAGATCGCCCCGGCGCCAGGCCCGCACGACCGCGCGCGCCCTTTTGACCTTGGCGGCCGGATCGCCAAGCTCGAGCACCGAGCGGCAAGCGGCAGCTATAGTCATGCCGGTTTCGATGGCATTCATGCGAGGACGTACCACATTGGGGGAATCAGGCTAGCGCCCGCCACTCACCCCAATTCCCGGACCGCCGACAACACCTGTTCGACATGGCCCGGCACCTTCACCTTGCGCCAGACCCTGGCTAGCTTGCCCGAGGCATCGAACAGCCAGGTCGACCGGTCGATGCCCATATATTCCCGGCCATACAGCACTTTGGGCACCCAGGCGCCGAACGCGTCGATCACGCCGGTCTCGTCGCTCGCGAGCGACACGGCCAGCGAATATTTGTCGGTGAACTTGCGGTGCTTCGCCGGCGCGTCCTTCGACACGCCCAGCACGGCTGCGCCAGCTTTATCAAAATCCGGCAACGCCGCGGTGAAGTCCTGCGCTTCGCGCGTGCAGCCCGCGGTGTCGTCCTTGGGATAGAAATAGAGGACCAGCGGCTTGCCGACATAATCGCGCAGGTTGATCGTCGCACCATCAGGTGCCGTCAGCACCGCGTCGGGCAGCCTGTCGCCGACCTCAAGTCCCGCCATGTGTCTCTCCACTTACCGATTGCCAGACCCGTGCGACGTCCTGCCGGGTCGCGTCGAAACGCGCAACCAATGCCTCCCAGCTGTCGGCGCCGAGCGCGCGTAGAATGAGGTCTCGTGTCGGCGGCGATGGCGGCTCGTTGTCCGGAGCGACCAGCCGGAGCAACACCAGCATTCGCGTCAGGAAGCGGTAATCCTTCCCCAGCGAGGCAGGGACGATCCCTTCCCGCGCCAGCATATCGATCGCCGGGTCGAGATCCGGATCGATTTTCACGCGCGGATGTGAAAGCTGCGCGACATGGACCGCGAATTCGAGGTCAACCAGACCGCCGGGCAACAGCTTGGCGTCGAGCGACCCCTGCGGCGGCTTGTGCCGAGCCATCTCGGCCCGCATGCCGACCGCGTCGGCGATAAGCTTGGCCGTGTCGCGCGGCGCCCTCAGCACCGCGTCGATCACCGCGGTCACGTTCTGACGCGCGCGCGGCGACCCGAACACGGGACGTGCGCGAGTCAGCGCCATATGCTCCCAGGTCCAGGCATCCTCTTGTTGATATTTGGCGAAGCCGGCGAGCGAAACGACCAGCGGACCTTGCGCGCCCGACGGCCGCAAGCGCGTGTCTATCTCGTACAAGGCGCCGGCCGCGGTCGGCACCGACAGGGCAGCGCTCAGGCGTTGCGCGAGACGATTGTAATAATGGACTGCGCCGAGCGGCTTCGGGCCGTCGGATTCGGCGGAGAAGTCCCCGGTGAAGAGATAGATGAGATCGAGATCGGAGGCATGGGTGAGCGCACCGCCCCCCAGCCGACCCAGCGCGAGGATAAGCAACTCGCTATCGGGCACATGGCCGTGCGCACGCGCGAACTCCGCGACCGTCGCCGCGCCGAGCACCTCGATCGCGGCTTCGGCGACGCGCGCATAGCCATGAGCGACCTCCATCGGGTCGCTCGTGCCGGCCACCAATTGCGCGCCGAGCGCGAAGCGCTTTTCGCCAACGACCAGGCGCACCCGTTGCAGCGCCGCCTCGTAATCGTCCCCCGCTTCCCCCGAGCGCATCTCCTCGGCCAGCGCGGCGACATCGCCCACCGGCTCCAGCGCGGTCGCGTCGATCAACCCGTCGAGCAAGGCCGGGCGCCGGCTCAATGCGCCGGCAAGCGGCGGCGCATGGCTGAGGATCGTCGCCATCAATTGCCCCAATTGCGGCCGGGCCTCGATCAGGCGAAAGAAATTGATCGCGCTCGGCAGCCGCGACAGCATCGTGTCGAGCTGGACCAAGGCCGCGCGGGGATCGGGCGCCTGGCCGAGCGCCGACATCATCCCCGGCAGCACGGCCTCGAGCGCCTGGCGCGCGGCCGGGCTGCGCAACGCCGGATACGAGCCGCCGCGCCACCGCTCGATCATCTGGACCGCGCTCGCGCCGTCGTCGAAGCCCATCGCGCCCAGTTGCGCCGACAGGCTGTCGGCGTCGCTCGCCAATGCCGCCTCGTCGCGCGCATCGAGCGAGTCGTAGATTCGCCCGACTTGCTCGACATGCGGCCGCAGCATGGCGATAAGACCAGCGCTGTCCCCAAACCCCGCCAACCGGCTCACGCCTTCTAGCGCGTCTCCCGCGCGCGGCAGCGCATGCGTCTGTCGATCGTCGACCATTTGCAATCGATGCTCGATCGTGCGCAGCGCCACGTAAGCGGACTTCAGCGCACTTGCCTCGTCGCCCGTGATGCGGCCGGCGGCGGACAGCCGGTCGAGCGCCTCCATCGTCGCCGGGGCGCGGAGCGACGGATCGCGGCCGCCATGGATCAGCTGATGAATCTGGGTGAAGAACTCGACCTCGCGAATACCGCCACGCCCGCGCTTGAGGTCGTAGCCCGGTCCGAAGGCCTGGCCTTGCGCATGATGATCGCGAATCCGCCGTGTGATCTCGCGGATTTCGCCGACCGCGCCGAAATCGACTGCCCGGCGCCAGACGAAGGGCCGGATCGCGTCGAGAAAGCGCTGGCCGAGCGTCAGATCGCCGGCGCAGGCACGCGCACGGATGAAGGCGGCGCGTTCCCAGGGCAGCGCCTGACTTTCATAATAGGATATTGCCGCGTCGACCGGCAACGCGATCGGCGTGACCTCCGGCGATGGCCGCAAGCGGAGATCGACGCGGAGCACGTAACCCTCGCCGTCGCGCGCCTGGAGCAATTCGACTACGCGCCGCGCGATCCGCACGGCTGCTTCCACCGGCTCCTCGCGAGAGCGGTGCGGTAACGTCGTCGGATCGAACAGCAGGATCGGATCGATGTCCGACGAATAATTGAGTTCGTGGCTGCCCTGTTTGCCGAGTGCGATCCCTGCGAAACCGGTCGCGTCTGCGCCGGGCGCGCGCTCGTGGATCGCGGTACGGATCGCAAGGTCGAGAGCGCGATCGGCGAAGTCGGTGAGCCGGCGCGTCACGCCGACCAGATCGAGCGCTCCGGCCAGATCGGCGATCGCGACGATCAGCGCTTCGCGCCGGCGCGCGCGGCGCAGCGCAACACTCACCGGCAGATCGGGGTCGAACGGCGCCGGATCGGGTATTACGCCTTGCGCCAATTGAGCGGCGAGGTCGGGCTGCTGCTCGAGCGCGAGGCGCAGGAACGGCGCATGGGCTTCGGCCCTGGAGACGGCGTCTGCGAAATTCTGCTCGGTCACCGGCTTCGCCAAGGATCCTATGCGCCAGCTGCGACGGTCATGCGATCGGCTCTAGAACACTCGTCGGGTGAGCGCCAATCGTGGCGCGAAAAACACAATTTGATCCAGATCAATTAAAACTGACAACAAAGCGGCAACAAATCGTGGCAAACGACGTTCTAGCTGGCATGAGCCCGCCCAATCCCCATAGTCCGGCGACGCAATCCGGTGGTCACGATATCGTGCACCGACCGCGCCAGAGCGATGGCGTGGGTAATGCCTTGCGCCAGATCTATACGGGCGCACCCACCCTTCCGAGTGACCTGCAATCCCTGCTGAGGCGGCTGTCGAAAGACAATTAGGTTCGCCGCTCGCGAGGGTAAGGTTGCGTCCAATTCTTGTAATTTGTCGCGGCCCCATGCGCCTAGGCCGCTCTATTCCTCATCCTCGTCGATGTCGTCGCCCTGGTCGGGCGCCGGGCTATGGTCACCGCTGAGATCGTCGACTTCGTCCATGATGGAGTCGAGCGCGGTGCGCCCGGGATGATCCGGCGCGTTGCGGCGCGAGGTCAGCTGTCCGCCGCTGAGGATCGCTTCGAGCGCTACGCGCCCGCGCGCGACGCGGCTCTTGATCGTGCCGACCGCGACCTGACAGATTTCGGCGGCTTCCTCATAGGCAAAGCCGCCAGCGCCCACGAGAATGAGCGCCTCGCGTTGCGGCTGTGGCAGGTGCAGCAGCGCGCGCTGCATATCACCCAGTTCGACATGCTTATCCTGACTGGCAGGCGCGGCCAGGATGCGGTCGGCGACGAGATCGTCCCACTCGCCCTTGAACCTCGCGCGGCGCATCTGACTGAGATACAGGTTGCGCAGGATGATAAAGGTCCAGGCACGCATATTGGTGCCGGCCTGAAAGCGTTGCCGCGCCGCCCACGCCTTGAGCAGGGTTTCCTGCACCAGATCGTCGGCAAGGTCGCGACTCCCGGACAAGGAACGGCCGAACGCGCGGAGATGCGGGATGACTTGCCCCAGCTGTTCCTTGAACTCCGGATCCGACAGGGCGACGTGTTCGATCACTTCCCCATTATCGTCAACGGTGCCGGTCTGTGTGCTGCTCATGGAACTCCGTCGAACGTGTGGGCCGCCAACGCGCGACCGGGAGGATACATAGGGTGATATGGGCGCCAGGGCCAAGCCGGACGGCTCCATCATTGATGGAACACTACCGGTCCCCACACGATCAACGACAGGATCACAACCGCCAGTAGCAGCGAGATGCCGAGAATGTATCGCGTGATGCCCGGCGTTTCGCCGGCGCGCGCATGTTCGGCGTCCGTGTGTACCGAAGTCTCTGGGGGAGTTGGTTCAGCCATGATGGCAAAACGCACCGATCCCGTTTTGGCTCCGTAACCGATGGAACTTTGAGATTTAGTCCGAATTCCTGCGCCTTGCTTCGACGAAATGCATCCGCCGGTGACGTCCATCCGACATCACCGGCGGTTGGTACAAGTTGAAGCGATTAAATGCGTCAAGCCGGCACGGTCGACTCGTCGAAGAACAGCGCCTGGCTGATCGCCGCCTTTACGGTCGACCGTTGGAACGGCTTGGTGATCAGGAAGGTCGGTTCAGGCCGCTCCCCGGTCAGCAGGCGTTCCGGGAAAGCGGTGATGAAGATGACGGGCACCTGGAATTCGGCAAGGATATCCTTCACCGCGTCGATGCCGGAGCTGTCATCGGCCAGCTGGATATCAGCGAGCACCAGGCCGGGACGATCGGCCATCGCCGCGGCGACCGCCTCGTCGCGTGTCACTGCCACGCCGGTAACGTCATGCCCCAGATCGCGAACGATGGTCTCGATATCCATCGCGATGATCGGCTCGTCCTCGATGATCAGCACGCGTGCCCGCGTCTGTTTCTCGATCTCCGCGAGCGCCTCCGCCACGAGCTTTTCCACCTCGTCATTCTCGACGTCGATCAAATAGGCCGCATCTTCGGTGGTGAAGCCTTCCATCGCCGTCAACAATAATGCCTGACGCGACAACGGCGTCATGCGCGCGAGCCGGGCGCGCGCGATGGCTTCCTGACCGCTGACATTGTCGCCGGCAAGAATTTCACTCTCGTCGGCATTGGCGCTCTGCCAGATCGCCTGGAAGGTGCGGTAAAGGCCGAGCCGAGGATCGACGTCGCGTGGGAATTCCTCCGGCGCGGCGACGATCGCTTCCAGCGTGGCGCGGACATAGCGGTCGCCATGTTCCTGGCTTCCCGTCAACGCCCGCCCATAACGACGCAGGAACGGTAGATGAGGGGCTAGCTGCTGACCGAGCGACATGACGATTTCAATCTCCCCGATAGGATGCCGGCCCTTTAGTGGGGGCCCGGCCTGGTGAATGCAACGCGACAAATTTTCTGTTCGCTAGTGGAACAATCGAGATCGTTTTTGGTTTCACAGACATGATGGCGCATTCTAAGCGCTGTGTCGGGACCCCCTCTTGCGGGTCGCTTTCTGTTCCGGCATGGCCGGTATGTATATGAGGGGGATTGCGTTGCAGCCTGGCCGGCCGTCGTTAAAGCGGGACAAGAAGTCCGACGACAAGGATGACAAGGGTAAAAAGGGCAAGGACGAAGCGATGGGTGCCGCCCTTCGCTCGGTCTATCATGCCGCCGCCAGCGAACCCGTTCCCGATCAGATGCTCGATCTGCTGAACAAGCTGGGATAATCCATGGGCGGCCTGACGGCTGGGGAGCGGGCGGCGGGTACGCTGGGCGCACGCGTCGCGCGCATGCCGACCGGCGCCAAGATTTTCATCATCCTGGGCGCGGCGCTGTTGCCGTTCGCCGTGATCGCGTTTTTCGCGACATTGTCGACCACGCGCCAAGCGGGTCAGGCAGCTGCCTCGCAATTGCGGGTCGCGGCGCAGGAAAGCTCGCGCAATCTTTCGATCGAGTTGGTCGGCGACATGACCGCCCTGACTTCCGCGATGAAGGCGCTGGCGGTCGATCACGGCGATACGCCGAGTTGCGCGCGCGTACAGGGCGTGTTCGCGCAACAATCGACGACCGGCGCGGGGTTCATGATCCTGGACAGCCAGAATCGGCTGCTCTGCGGTGCACGGCTGCCGGTTGCGATGCCGGAGCAGATGCGCCCCACAGGGTCGTCCGCACGGATCGTTGCCGGCAAAGGTCTCGTGCTGGCGATCGCCGCTCCTGACGGGCAGGTGCGCGGCGCCGCTTTCTTTCCTGCGGCGTTCCTCTCGGAAATTGCCAAGCCGACCGGTTTCGCCTCCGACTATGAAGAATCGCTGAGCAGTCCGGACAGCGCCGACCGGCTGGTGCTGCGATCGTTGGCCGGCGAGAACCCGCTCGACCTATACGTGCCGGTGCGCGCGGCGCTCGGGATCGGCGACCTGTCGGTTGAAATGCGGATGCGGACCAAGGTGCTGACCTCTCCGATCCTGATCGCGCTGATCTTTCCGATCCTGATGTGGGTCGCGGCCGCCGGCTTTGCCTGGTTCGTGGTCGATCGCCTGTTGATCAAACCATTGCGGACGTTGCGCGCCAGCGTCGCCGCCTATCGGCCGGGCGAGGTGATCGATCCGGCGGTCGTGCGATCGCTGCCGGCGCAGGAAATCCGCGAGCTCGGCGAGACGTTCCGTTCGCTGAGCCGGACGCTGATCCTGCACGAGGCCGGGTTGGCCGAGGGACTGGTGCGCCAGACGCGGCTGACGCGCGAAGTCCATCATCGCGTGAAGAACAATCTGCAGGTCATCTCCAGCCTGATCAATCTGCACGCGCGCGGTGCCCAGGCGGCCGAAGCGGCACGCGCTTATGCCTCGATCCAACGGCGCGTCGACGCGCTGGCCGTAGTCCATCGCCACCATTTCGCCGAGATGGAGGATAATCGCGGGCTGAGCTTGCGCTCGGTGATCGGCGAACTGGCGTCCAATATCCGCGCGACCAGTCCCGAGAATTCGGGGCTGTCGATCCTGCTCGATGTCGAACCCTGGCTGGTCACCCAGGATATCGCGATCGCGATAGCTTTCCTGCTGACCGAGATCATCGAGCTTGCGATCAGCGTCATCCCCAACGCCCAGATCCACATCTCGGTGCGCGAGGGCGAAGCTCCCGGCACCGCGATCCTGCGCGTCACATCACCCTCGCTCGTCGATGGCGACGCATTGGTCGGCGCGTTGGGACAGCGTTACGCCCGGGTGATCGAGGGTCTGTCGCGCCAGCTTCGCGCGCCGCTCCACCACGACCCGCTGACCGGATCCTATGAGATCGCGGTCGCCGTGACCGGGCGCGATTAAAATAATTTTCGCGCCGCGTATTTTTTTGGGAACAACCCGGAAAAAGGTGCGTTTGGTCTTTCGGATAGCGACCTTATGCCCCCCCGCTCTCGCTATCCACGACATAGGCCCGGAAGCGTCAACCCCTCCCCCCCCGGTGGCGCTTCCGGGCCTAAATTCGTCTAAACGCAGCGAAAATCGCAAAAATCATGATGACCGGCGAGCGCATGTGCCCTCTCGACGATCGGCGCGCCGCGCGTTACCGCAAGGTCAGCAAAATTCGGGAGATATCATCATGCACAAGGTTATCGGCCTGACGATCACCGCCGCCGCGCTTCTGCTTGCCGGCTGCAACACGATTTCGGGCGTGGGCAAGGACGTCAGCTCGGTCGGCAGCACGGTCTCGAAGACCGCCGACAAGCACAAATAGCGTTTAGACCGTCTCGGCATCGGGAGCCGGCTGGCGCTCCCGACGCTTGTGCGTCAGCCAGATCGCGCCCAGCGTCATCACATAAAGTCCGACCAGCGGCAGCGCGAGCATGATCATCGACCCGGCATCGGGCGGCGCGAGGAACAGAGCGATGCCGAAACAGCCGAGAATCGCATAGCGCCACGCCTTGACGAGCTGACCCAGCGTCACGATCCCCGCGCGCTCTATCAGCATCAGCAGCACGGGCATCAGGAAAGCGACGCCGAACCCGAACAGGAACTGCATCACGAAGCCGAGATATGCGTCCATCGACGGCAGCGCTTCCTGCTGCACGCCGCCGACATCGCTTTGATAGCTCAGCAGGAAATGCAGCGCAGCGGGGATCGCCATAAAATAAGCCATTGCGCAGCCAGCCGCGAACAAGACAGGCGTCGCCAACAGGAACGGCAACAGGGCGCGCTTCTCCTTCCGGTACAGACCCGGCGAGACGAATTGCCAAAGCTGATTGGCGATCACCGGAAACGCCAGGATGACCGCCGCGAAGAACGCTACCTTCAACTGGACGAAAAATGCTTCGAATGGCTGCGTGTAAATCAGCTTGGTTTGCCCAGCGAGCTTGAGCGGATGGACGAGCACGCTGAAGATCGCTCTGGCGAAGTAGAGGCAGATACCGAACAATATAGCGAGCGAGCCGAGGCTGATGAGCAAGCGTTTGCGCAGCTCGATCAGATGGTCGAGCAAGGGCGCGCGGCTGGCGTCGATATCCTCCTCGTCGGTCATCGCGTCATTCACCCGGTGTGTCGCTGGGGGCCGCGGTCCGGGATTTGCGCGCACGCGGCTTGGGCGCCGGCGAATCGAACGTGTCTAGCGACATCGTGGCGCCGGCCTTGGCGGTCCGGGCACGGGGCTTGCGCGCGACGGGAGCGGGCGCCGGCTCGGGCACAGACCGCGGCACCGCCTCCGGCGCGATCACCGGCTGTTCGACCATCGCCGGCGCGGACTCCTCCGGATAGGGATCGGATCCGGTTGCACCCTGTGGCTTTGGCGCCATCAGCGCGGCCATATCCACGGTCTGCGGGAACTCGCGCATGATGCGCTCATTTTCCGCTTTCCACTTCTTTTCCATCTCCGCGAATTCGGCCTCGCGGATCATGTCGTCGAAACCCGAGCGGAACTGGCGCGCCAGGCCGCGCGCCTTGCCGACCCATTGCCCGGCGAAACGCATCGCGCGCGGCAGGTCCTTGGGCGGAATGACGAGCAGCGCCACCACCCCCAATACCATCAACTCGGTTGGGGCTACATCCAGGATCACGGCCGGATACCTCTCCGGCTGTGCTTAGCGTTCGGCGTCGCGGACGCGTTCGGCGGTGGCATCGATCGTCGGATCGGTCTGCCGCTTGGCCTCGATCCGGCTCGGCGGGACGACATCGTCATCCTCCGCCATGCCCTTCTTGAACTGCTTGATGCCCTTGGCCACGTCACCCATCATGTTCGAGAACCGGCCTCCACCGAGGACTAGGATCGCGATCACACCAAAGATCAGCCAATGAACCAGGCTGAAACTACCCATCACAAGATCTCCCAAAGGCGTAAACGCTATCTAGTCCCGATCGCCGTCATTTTCCACTTGTTCCTCACCGCCCTCATCGGTCCCACCCGCGACCGATAGTTCGGCCATGGCGAGATCGATCGGGTCGAGCAGGCCGGCCGCGCGCAGATCGTCGATGCCGGGCAAGTCGCGGCGGCTGGCGAGACCGAAATGCGTCAGGAATTCGGGCGTGGTGGCAAAAGTGAGCGGGCGCCCCGGCGTCTCGCGGCGGCCGGCGGGGCGTACCCATCCCGCTTCCATCAGCACGTCGAGCGTGCCCTTGCTGATCTGGACGCCGCGAATCGCCTCGATCTCGGCGCGAGTCACCGGCTCGTGATAGGCGGTGATCGCGAGCGTCTCGATCGCCGCACGCGACAGTTTGCGCGGCTCCTCGCGGTCGCGGCGCAACAGATGCGCGAGATCTCCGGCGGTCTGAAAATGCCAGCGATCCCCGCGCCGCACCAGTTCGATCCCGCGCCCGGCATAATCCTCGGCGATCCGATCCAACGCCCGACGAACGTCGATTTCCTCGCCGACATGCGCACGGATCATGTCGATGGTCAGCGGTTCCTCGGCGGCGAACAGTACTGCTTCGACCGCGCGGACGGGATCGTCGGGATCGATCGTCATGCTTCCATCCCCTGCCCGGTGGCCTTGAGATAGAGCGGCGCGAAGGCCGATTTCTGGCGCAATTCGGCCTTGCCCATCCGCGCCAGTTCGAGCGCCGCGACGAAACTGGAGGCCAGCGCCGATTTGCGGAAAGCGCCGTCCAGGCTGTCGGGCAGGAAACTTTCGATCGTCGCCCATTCGATCCGCTCGCCGAGCAACCGCGATACGCGTTCGAGCGCGGCGTCCAGTGTCATCACCAAGCGGTCATGAACGACATGGAAGACCGGACGATTGCGCGCATTGATCTGGCCGTAGGCGGCGATCAGGTCGTAGATCTCGGCCTGCCATTGCGCCTTGCGTACCGTGCGCAATCCCTCGGGTGCGGCGCGGCGGAAGACGTCGCGGCCGATCCGGTCGCGCGCCAGCAGCCGCGCGCCGGCGTCGCGCATGGCATTGAGCCGCTCGAGCCGCATCTGCAGCCGTAGCGCCAGTTCCTCGGGACTGGGTTCGATCTCCGGATCGCGCGGCAGCAACAACGCCGATTTGAGATAGGCCAGCCACGCCGCCATCACGAGATAATCGGCCGCGACCTCGAGCTTCAGCGTCCGGGCATGCTCGATATAAGAGAGATATTGTTCGACCAATTGCAGGATCGAAATCTGCTTGAGATCGACCTTTTGCGACCGGGCGAGCGCGAGCAGGAGGTCGAGCGGGCCTTCCCATCCCTCGATATCCAGCGTCAGCGTGTCGTCGGCGGCGTCCATCGGGTCGCTTTTAGACAGGTTCGTTGCGAGGGGAAAAGGCGGCCGCGTGGAGTGTTGTGGATAAGCTCAGCCCGACAAACTCTCCCTCAGCCCGGCGAAAGCGGGGGCCCATCTCCAATCGCATCCGATGGGTAAGCGGACGTGATGGTTCCCCGCTTTCGCGGGGACGTGCTGTTGGACGTCACGCCAGCGCGAGCAATTCATCCCGCTTGGCGATCAGCTCCGCGAAGTCACCCTGCGGTGTGACGCCCCGCACCGTCGCCATCGCGCGGTCGAGCCGCTCGAGCGACTTGGCGGGCATGTCGTTCAACAGGGTGGCGATCTCCTGCATCTCGTCCATTCGTCCCCAGCAATCGAGCACGATGTCGCAGCCGGCCGCGATCGCCCCCGCGGCCTTCTCCCCCGCGGTCCCCGACAATGCCTTCATGTCGATATCGTCGGTCATCAGCAGCCCGTCGAAGCCGATCTTGCCGCGGATCACTTGCTCGACGACGATCGGCGACATCGTCGCGGGGCGTTCGGGATCCCAGGTCTGGAAGATGATGTGGCTGGTCATGCCCATCGGCGCCTCGGCCAGGCGACGAAACGGCTCGAGGTCGATTTCCAACTCGTCTTCCGACGCGGTCACCGTCGGCAGATGGAGATGCGTGTCGAGCACCGCGCGGCCATGGCCAGGCATATGCTTGACCACGCCTACCACGCCGCCCGCGCGTAATCCCTCCATGATCGCCTTGCCCATGGCGCCGACGCGCATCGGCTCATGGCCCAGCGCGCGGATGGTGATCGCCTCGGTCGTGTCGCGCTGGCTGACGTCGAGCAAGGGCCAGCAATCGACGTTCACCCCGACCTCGGCCAGCATCAACGCGGTCGCCTGGGCATTGACCCGCGCCGCCTCGATCGCGCTCATCGGCGCGACATCGTAAAGCCTGTCGAAATCGGGCCCGGCCGGGAATTGCGGCCATTCGGGCGGCTGCATCCGCTGCACCTTACCGCCTTCCTGATCGATCAGGATCGGCAACTCGTCGCGCCCGGTCAGCTCCCGCAGACTGTCGGTCAGGGCGCGGACCTGCTCGCGATTCTCGATATTGCGCTTGAACAAGATATAACCGGCGGCGTCGGCGTCCTTGTAGAAGGCGCGCTCGTCGTCGGTGAGGGTCAGGCCGGACAGGCCGAAGATCACGGGCTTCATGGCGGTGCTTCTACTCGCCCGCGCCCGGCGTTCAAGGCTGGTCGGCCCGATCGGCGCCGATATCCACTTCGGCCAGAACGGAAATTCACTGATCGATTTTTCCGCTCGCTCAGATCAGATTAACTCATCGCATAAATGATTGCGGCTCGCCGCCGCACGAGTCACAACC
This sequence comes from Sphingomonas sp., assembly GCF_024508665.1. GTDB lineage: Bacteria > Pseudomonadota > Alphaproteobacteria > Sphingomonadales > Sphingomonadaceae > Sphingomonas. The sequence continues at coordinate 421,902 of NZ_JANINP010000007.1, read as the reverse complement.
CTTGGGCGAGCCGCGATCCGGCTGCGCACCCGATCCGATACAGTCCCAGCGCCAATTGCACCGGCGCGAACGAGAGGAAGAACGAGATGGATGCTGTAACCGAAGGTAGCCCGCTGAGCGATCCGAACAAGGAACCCGCGGCGCTGCGCAGCTTGCTCGGCCGAACCAACCGCGACTGGTGGCCCAATCAACTCTCGCTCGACATCCTTCGCCAGAAGGGGATCAGCGGCAATCCGATGGGCGACGACTTCGATTACGCGAAGGAATTCAAGTCGCTCGACCTCGCCGCGGTCAAGCGGGACCTGACCGCGCTGATGACCGACAGCCAGCCTTGGTGGCCGGCCGATTACGGGCATTACGGTCCGTTCTTCATCCGCATGGCCTGGCATTCTGCGGGCACGTATCGCACCGGCGACGGCCGCGGCGGCGCCAATGCCGGTCAACAGCGTTTCGCCCCGCTCAATTCTTGGCCTGACAACGGCAATCTCGACAAGGCGCGCCGCCTGCTGTGGCCGATCAAGCAGAAATATGGCCGCAAGCTCAGCTGGGCGGACCTGATGATCCTGGCCGGCAACGTCGCGATCGAATCGATGGGCGGACCGGTCTTCGGCTTCGGCGGCGGACGCGCGGACGTGTGGGAGCCCGAGCGCGACATCTATTGGGGCACCGAAGAGGAATGGGTCGGCAGCGCCAACAGCAAGACCCGGATCGATGACGAGGAAGGCCGCGCGCTGGAAAGCCCGCTCGCCGCGATCCAGATGGGTCTGATCTACGTCAATCCGGAAGGCCCGGGCGGCGTGCCCGACCCTCTGAAGTCGGCGCGCGACATTCGCGAAACCTTCCACCGCATGGGCATGAACGACGAAGAGACCGCGGCGCTGACCGCCGGGGGTCATACGTTCGGCAAGGCGCATGGCGCGGGCGATGCGAGCCTGGTCGGCGCCGCTCCGGAAGGCGCCGACATCGCGCAGCAGGGTTTCGGCTGGCAGTCGGGGCATGAGAGCGGCATCGGTGACCACACCATCACCTCGGGTATTGAGGGGTCGTGGACGCCGAAACCGACCGAATGGACCATGCTCTATTTCGATATGCTGCTCGATCACGATTACGAGCTGACGCGCAGCCCGGCCGGCGCGAAACAATGGCATCCGGTCGGCGACCCGCCCGAAACGCTTGCGCCCAAGGCGCACACGCCCGGCGTCAAGGTGCCGACCATGATGACCACCGCCGACATGGCGCTGAAGATGGACCCCGAATACCGCAAGGCGATGGAGAAGTTCCGCGCGGACCCGGCCTATTTCGCCGATACGTTCGCACGGGCGTGGTTCAAATTGTGCCATCGCGACATGGGGCCCAAGGCACGCTACCTCGGCCCCGACGTGCCGGCCGAAGATCTGATCTGGCAGGATCCGATTCCCGCGGGTCCCAAGCTGAGCGACAGCGACGTCGCGACGCTCAAGGGCAAGATCGCGAATTCCGGTCTCTCGGTCGCGCAGCTGGTCAAGACCGCCTGGGCGTCGGCCGCGACCTATCGCGGTTCGGACCATCGCGGCGGCGCCAATGGCGGGCGCATCCGCCTAGCGCCGCAAAAGGACTGGGAAGTCAACGAACCGGCCGAACTCGCCAAGGTGCTCAAGGTCTATGAGGGCATCCAGGCCGATTTCGGCGGCGCGGCCAAGGTCAGCGTCGCCGACCTGATCGTGCTGGGCGGCAATGTCGGTGTGGAACAGGCAGCGAAGGCAGCCGGCCGCAACGTCACGGTACCGTTCACCGGCGGCCGCGGCGATGCCAGCGCCGAGCAGACCGATGTCGAGGGCTTTGCGGTCCTAGAACCGCGCGCGGACGGTTTCCGCAATTATCTGCAGGTCAAGTTCAACGTGCCGACCGAGGAATTGCTGATCGACCGCGCCCAATTGCTCGGTCTTTCGGCGCCGGAAATGACCGTGCTGGTCGGCGGCCTGCGGGTGATCGGTGCCAATCATAACGGCTCGAAACACGGCGTGTTCACCGACCGTCCGGGCGAATTGACCAACGACTTCTTCGTCAACCTGCTCGACATGCGTACTGCCTGGAAGCAGGTCGACGAGACGGCGGACGAGGAGTTTGTCGGCACCGACCGCGACACCGGCGAGCAGAAATGGACCGGCACGCGCACCGACCTGGTGTTCGGCTCCAATTCGGAGCTGCGTGCTCTGTCCGAAGTCTATGCCTCGGCGGATGCCGGCGACCAGTTCGTCGACGATTTCGTCAAGGCCTGGACCAAGGTGATGAACGCGGATCGCTACGACCTCGCTTGAGCTTTAACGGTCCCGTCTGGCCCACGGCTGGACGGATAGAGCCGCCGGTGCCCCCTCCCCCTTGGCGCCGGCGGCTATTGTTTTTCGGGAGGTAGGCTCTAGGCGACCGCCTCGGCCCCGATGGCCAAGGGCGAATGCCGATAGACTGTCTCGTCCAATATTCCCGCGCGCTTCGCCACGATCGTCGGCACCAATGCCTGACCCGCTACGTTGACCGCGGTGCGGCCCATGTCGAGGATCGGATCGATTGCCAGCAACAGCCCCGCGCCCTCGAGCGGCAGGCCCAGGGTCGAGAGAGTCAGCGTCAGCATTACCGTCGCACCAGTGAGCCCGGCGGTCGCTGCCGATCCGATCACCGAGACAAAGGCGATCAAGCCGTAATCGCCAAGGTGCAGCGGAATGCCGTAGAATTGCGCCACGAAGATCGCCGAGACCGCGGGATAGATTGCCGCGCATCCGTCCATCTTGGTGGTCGCCCCAAGCGGCACCGCGAAGGCGGCATAAGCTTGCGGGACGCCCAGCCGACGCTCCGTCACTTCCTCGGTCACCGGCAAGGTGCCGACCGACGAGCGCGACAGGAAACCGAGCTGGATCGCGGGCCAGGCGCCGGCGAAAAACCGTAGCGGATTGAGACCGTTGGCGATCAGGATCGCAGGATAGACCAGCAGCAGAACGATCGCGAGACCGGTATAGACCGCGATCGCGAACGCGCCGAGCGACGACAGTGCATCCCAGCCATAGCGGACCAGCGCATCGGCGATCAGCGCCGCGCTGCCGATCGGCGTGAGCGCGATTACCCAGCGCAGCAACCGACGGAAGATCGCCAGTGCCGAAGCGTTGAACGCCAGGAAAGCCTCGCCCGGCTCGCCGATCCGGACCGCGGCCGCGCCGACCGCAAGCGCAGCGACGATCACCTGCAGCACGTTGAACGACACCGCCGTCGAGGCGACGCCATCGGTCACCGTCGTCGATGCGCCCAGCCCCAGCGCATTGGCCGGAACCAGTCCTTTGAGGAAATCGAGCCAGGATCCGGTCGTGCCGGGCGCCTTGGCAGCGCCGGCGGCGACCGAGGCGTGCAGTCCCGGCTGGATCGCCAGCCCGAGAAATATGCCGATCGCGACCGCGATCAGTGCCGTGATCGCGAACCACAACAAGGTGCGGGAAACCAGCGCGGCGGCGTTTTCCAGCGTGCGCAGCGCCGCGACCGAGGCGACAATCGCGGTGAACACCAATGGCGGCACCAGCGCCTTGAGCAATTGAACGAATATCTGGCCGACCGTATGCGCCGTTTCACCGATCGCCGTACTGCCCAGCCAGCGCGCCAATACCCCGAGCGCGAGGCCGGAGGCCATGCCGATCAGCACTTGCGCCCCAAAAGAGAACCTGGTCCGCGCGCTCACGATGCCATCCTCCGCACCGGAGACCGAGTGCGGGCCAGCGCGTCCCCGAGTGCATCCGCTTCCGCGTTGCGTAGGCGGATGGCGCCAGGTTGAACGACCACGCATTCGGGCGGGACGTCGTCGAGCAGCCAGACATTGCCGCCGATCGTCGAGCCTCGGCCGATCGTAACACGGCCGAGAATGGTCGCGCCGGCATATATAACGACATCGTCCTCGACGATCGGGTGACGGGCGTAGCGTTCGCGCGGCCCCGTGCTCGCATCCCATAACGGGCTGCGCGCACCCAATGTGACATGTTGATAGAGCCGGACATTCGATCCGATGATGGCGGTCTCACCGATCACCACGCCTGTGCCATGGTCGATGAAGAAGCGCGGGCCGATCGTGGCGCCGGGGTGGATGTCGATGCCGGTCCGCGCGTTGGCGAGTTCGGAAATCGACCGCGCAACGATTGCCGCGCCCAATTTGTGAAGCTCGTGCGCGATTCGGTGGTGCAGCGTTGCGATCGCCCCGGGGTAGCTCACCAGAATCTCGTCCACGCTGCGCGCGGCGGGATCGCCGATAAAGGCGGCATCGATATCGCTGTCGATCGATGCCCGGATGTCGGCCAAGGTCGCGGCGAAATGCCGGATGAGCGTGGAGGCGTGGTCGTCGTCGAACGGCGCGGCGCTTTCCATCTGCCAATAGGCGATCTCGGCATCGATTTCCTGCCGCAGAAGATCGAGCCCATGAGCCAGACGCGCGATTACGAAGGAGTCCTCCTGCTCCGCTTCGCCGCGAAAGCCACCGAGACGGCGCGGGTACAGAGCCGCAGACAGATCGCGGACCGCCTGAGTCAGCGCTTCGGGTGAAGGAAACCGCACGGCCGGCGGTTGGCGGCGCGCGCGTGACACGAGCCGCGCAGCTCGCAAATCGTCAACGGCGCTCTGGATGAATTCCGCCGACACATCGTCGATCAAATGTCGAGCCACCATCACAACGCCACCACTGTTCAAACAAGGGAAGCGGCCCGGCTGCTAGGGGACGGCCGGGCCGCAGTTTGTGTCCAGGGAGCGGACGGCATCTTTCTAATTCATAGTATTTTGATGGGAAATACAGCTCTGCTTGTCGGCGCCCAAGGAGCGCTTGTGTCGCCGGGGTACCTGTCCCGACACGCGATGGGATAACATTGCCCCCGCCCCCTGCCGTCATTATCCTGCCGTCATGCGCCAGCGAATCCTGATCGGTCTTGCCCTCGTCCTCATCCTGGTGGGCGGCCTCTATCTCTATTTTGCCCAGCCCGACGAGGCCCGGCTCAGCGTCGCGGCGGTGAGCGGCAGCCGGCCCGACATCACCCCTGCCCGGGCGCAGATCTGGCCGACGATCAAGGTCGCCGACGCGGTGGGATGGAAGCAGGGAGAGATGCCGACGGCGGCCGCCGGGCTCAAGGTCAACGCCTTCGCCTCAGGGCTCGACCATCCGCGCTGGCTCTACCGCTTGCCCAATGGCGACGTGCTGGTCGCCGAGACCAATTCACCGCCACGCCAGGGCGGCGGCATCGCCGGCCGGGTGATGACCTATTTGTTGAACAAGGGCGGTGCCGGGGTGCCCTCCGCCAACCGCATCACCTTGTTGCGCGACGCGAATGGGGACGGCGTGGCCGAGGTCAAGCAAACGTTCCTGACCGGGCTCAATTCGCCCTATGGCATGGCTTTGCTCGGTCCGTATCTCTATGTAGCCAATACCGATGCGCTGGTGCGCTACCCCTTCACTCCCGGTCAGACCAGGATCGACGCCAAGCCGGAGACGGTGATCAAATATCCCGGTGGCGGCAACCATTGGGCGCGCAACGTCATCGTCGCCGAAGATGGCAAGTCGCTGTACCTCGCGGTCGGATCGTCGACCAACATCGCCGACAACGGCCTGGACGCGGAGAAATTCCGCGCCAACATCCTTCAGGTCTTCCCCGATACCAAGACCTTCCGCGTCTATGCCGCGGGCACGCGCAACCCCAATGGCCTGGCTCTCGAGCCCAAGACCAAGGCCTTGTGGACGGTGGTCAATGAGCGCGACATGCTCGGCTCGGACACGCCACCCGATTATTTGAGCGCGGTCGAAGCCGGCGACAATTTCGGCTGGCCGTGGTTCTATTGGGGCGGCTATCCCGATCATCGCGTGAAGCCGCAAAATCCCGGACTGCAGGAATATGTGAAGCGTCCCGATTACGCCTTGGGACCGCATGTGGCTGCGCTGGGGCTGGCGTTCGCCGACGAGGCGCGGCTGGGCCCGCAATTCGGCGACGGTGCCTTTATCGGCGAGCATGGCTCGTGGAACCGGCTGCCGGTCTCCGGCTATCGTGTCATCTATGTGCCGTTCGGCGACAACGGCTTTCCCGCCAAGGGAGCGAAAGCGGTCGACGTGCTGACGGGATTCCTGGATGCCAAGGGCCAGGCGCGCGGTCGTCCGGTCGGCGTGACGTTCGACGCCACCGGTTCGCTGCTGGTGGCGGACGATGTCGGCAACGTCATCTGGCGCGTGAGCTCGGCAACACCGGTTCCGGCACCCGCGCCGGCGCCAGGCCCGGCGGCCACTCCGAAGGCGTCTCGCTAGGGTTGTAAGGGGCGGGCTGCAACCGGCCCCCCGACCGCGCAGCCCGCACACCCGTACGACACCGAAGGGACCACGCGTCGACGCGCATCTTTTCCCTCGATTTCGTTGCTTTACACCAACTTGTTCGATTCATGCGTTGACGATTGCACCTCAACTGCCCAAAATGGGTCGTTGCGGGGACGGGAGTGAGTCATATGGCTGCTGGCGACCGCGTCGCGACGGTTCCCGAGGGCATGAGCGATCACTGGCGCACGGCCATGTTCGCGTTGACCAATCTGTTCCTGTCGATGCACCGAACTTTCACCGAGCATGACGGCGAAAGTCCCACCTCCGTGCTGATCTATTGCACGGTATCGGTCGGCAACATCCAGAAGCTGATGCGCGAACGCAGCGTGCCCCGCGAATACACGGGGACCGCGATATTGCCGCGCGAATGGGTGGTGCCGATGTCGCGCAGCGCGATCGCCGCCGCGACCGGGCTGGCCAGGGAAACAGTGCGCCGGCACGTCGCGCAGATGGTCGAGTCGGGTTTGTTGATCGAGGACCCCCGCGGCGGCGTGACGGTATCGATCGGCAACATCCAGTCCCGCGCGCTCGAGCCGCTGCTGGAGACTTTGCTCACCGAATTTTCCCGCACCGCGGATGCGCTGCTGCGGGCCGGGGTGATCGAAGTACAAACAGCCTGACGCGTCGAACGGCGTGGGCTTTGCTCAAACCGTGCCGGATACCAGCTATTCGAGCAATTTGGGCGCTTCCTTGGCGAGCTTGGCGCGGATGCGGTCGGCGAACAACGCCAGGAATGGCGGCAGATCGACCGTCGCGATTACGCGGTCATCGCGAACGTCCAGGCTGGAGGCGACGCGCTGGCCCATCGCCGCAACGGTGAAGTGGAGCACGTCGGCAGTCCAATGATGCTCGACCTCGGCGCCACCGGGAAACCAGCCCGACAATTTGCCGATCCCGGCATCGACTCGCCGCCGCGCCTCGGCCAGCCCAAGCTTGTGCGGCACCTCGACGGTAATCGGATCGCTCATAGCTTGAAGACTCTTGCCGGAATCATGTCGCGAACAATTGCGCGTCGTCGGCGAACGCCTTGAACTCCAGCGCGTTCCCCGAGGGATCGAGGAAGAACATCGTCGCCTGCTCGCCGGGCTGGCCGACGAAGCGGATATGGGGCTCGATACCGAACGCGACACCGGCCGCCTTCACGCGATCGGCGAGCGCGCGCCAATCGTCCATCGTCAGCACGACCCCGAAATGCGGGACGGGCACGTCGTGACCATCCACGGGGTTGGACACCGCCACGGCCTTCGCCGCGGGATCGAGATGCGCGACGATCTGGTGCCCGAACAGGTCGAAGTCGATCCAGGAATCGGCGCTGCGGCCTTCGGGGCAACCCAGCGTATCGCCATAGAAGGAGCGCGCGGCGTCGAGGTCATGGACCGGAAAGGCGAGATGGAATGGTCTCAGCATCTTGTCCTGCTACCGTCCGGCGGCCCAAACGTCACCCCGGACTTGTTCCGGGGACCACCGTTCCGCATACGCACCGGGCGCTGCGCTTGCTGCGCGGTGGATGCCGGGACGAGCCCGGCATGACGATTTGTGGATTGGGCGGCACGCGCATCGTGATCTGGTTACGTCGACTTCTCCCGCTCGCGCTCGGCGCGAACGCCGCGCTGGGGTTTGCGCCCTGGGACTCATGGCAGTTGACGATCGCCGGTTTCGCGCTTTGGCTATTTCTCGTCCACGAAGCCGGGTCGCTGCGCCGGGCGCTGGGGATCGGCTGGCTGTTCGGGCTCGGCCACATGACCGTCGCCAATCTGTGGATCCAGCAACCGTTCGAGTTCCAGGACAAGATGCCGCCGCAACTCGGCTATATCGCCGTCGTCCTGCTCGCCGCCTATCTCGCGATCTTCCCGATGCTGGCAGCCGGCACCGCGTGGCGGCTCGGCAGCAAGGGTGCCTCGGGTGACCCCGCCCCCCGCCCTGACGCGGCGTTCGTGCTCGTCGCCGGTGCTGCCTGGACCGTCACCGAGTATCTGCGCGGCACATTGTTCACCGGCTACCCCTGGGATCCGCTGGCGGTCATCTGGATTCCGCATCTGGTCGTCGCCTCGGCAGCGCAATTCGTCGGGACGTACGCGTTGTCGGGCCTTACCGTCGTCGTCGCGGGTGCGCTGATGCTGCTCGCGCATCGCCGCTGGCGGTTGCCGCTGATCGTTGCTCTGCTGGTCACCCCGTTGCTCTGGTTCCCCGCCTCTCGGGTCCGTCCGGCGTCGACCGCGGGCGCGCCGATCGTGAGGATCGTGCAGCCGAACCTACCGGAAGAAGCGAGGCCCACAGACGATTATGCCGAAGCCAATTTCCAGGCACTCGCGCGCCTGTCCGGAAGACCCAACCCCGACCATCCTCGCCTGATCCTGTGGCCCGAAGGCGCGATCCGCTTTCCCGTCGAGGACGGTTATCCGCGCTATGTCTACGACATGATGGGCAGCGCCCAGACCGCGCGGATTCGCATGGCATCGCTGCTCGGCGACCATGACGCGATCCTGACGGGCACGCAGGGCATGTATTTCGATAAGCGCACCGAGAATATGACCGCCGCGACCAATTCGATCGCGGTGATCGGCGCCGACGCCAAGCTGCACGGCCGCTACGACAAGGCGCATCTGGTCCCCTATGGCGAATATCTGCCGATGCGCCCGGTGCTGGAAGCGATCGGTTTGTCGCGGCTCGTCCCGGGAGATGTCGATTTCATTCCGGGTCCCGGCCCTCGCACCATGGCCATCCCCGGCTTCGGCAAGGTCGGCATGCTAATCTGCTACGAAGTGATCTTCTCAGGGCAAGTCGTCGACCCGGCCCATCGCCCTGACTTCATCTTCAACCCCTCGAACGATGCCTGGTTCGGCACACTCGGCCCGCCCGCGCATCTCGCCCAGGCGCGGTTGCGCGCGATCGAGGAAGGGCTGTCGGTCGTCCGCGCGACGCCAACCGGCATCTCCGCGATCATCGGCCCCGACGGCAGTGTCCGGCAGAGCATTCCGATGGGCGAGGCCGGCGCGATCGAAGGACCCGTCCTGCGCGGTTCGCCCACCCTCTTCTCTCGCGTAGGCAATTGGATGGCGCTGATCGTCTCGGCGATTCTGCTGATTTGCGCGATTGCCATCCGACGGCTCGCCCGCTAGGACGCCGGTCGTCATATAAGGAAAGCTTTATATGGGCATGGCAACGGCCCGGCTTTCCGCCCAACCCCAGAGGGAAACTCAATGCGTTCCAATTATCTCTTCACGTCCGAATCGGTTTCCGAAGGCCATCCCGACAAGGTTTCCGACCAGATTTCCGATGCGATCGTCGACCTGTTCCTGTCGAAAGATCCCGAAGCGCGCATTGCGTGCGAAACGCTGACCACCACGCAACTGGTCGTCCTTGCCGGCGAAATCCGCGGCAAGGGCATCATGGATACCGACGGCAATTGGGCCCCGGGCGTCGAGGAAGAGGTCGAAAAGACCGTCCGCGAAACCGTCCGCAAGATCGGTTACGAGCAGGACGGCTTCCACTGGGAAACGCTCAGGTTCGAGAACAACCTGCATCCGCAGTCGGCGCATATCGCGCAGGGTGTGGACGCCAGCGGCAACAAGGATGAGGGTGCCGGCGATCAGGGCATCATGTTCGGCTTCGCTTGCGACGAGACGCCCGATCTGATGCCGGCGACGCTCGACTACAGCCACAAGATCCTCGAACGGATGGCCGCCGACCGCCATTCGGGCAAGGCGCCGTTCCTCGAGCCCGACACCAAGAGCCAGGTCACGCTGCGCTTCGAGAACGGCAAGCCGGTCGCGGCAACCGCGATCGTCGTCTCGACCCAGCATGGCAAGGGTTATGATGAGGGCGAGAAGGAAGCCGAACTCCACAATTACGTGAAGTCGGTGGTCGCCGATATCCTGCCGGCCAACCTGCTTGGCGGCGAGACCGTCTATCACATCAATCCGACCGGCAGCTTCGAGATCGGCGGGCCCGACGGCGACGCCGGGCTGACCGGGCGCAAGATCATCGTCGATACGTACGGCGGCGCGGCCCCCCATGGCGGCGGCGCCTTCTCCGGCAAGGATCCGACGAAGGTCGACCGCTCGGCGGCGTATATCACGCGTTACCTCGCCAAGAACATCGTCGCGGCCGGGCTCGCCAAGCGCTGCACGATCCAGCTGGCGTACGCGATCGGCGTGTCGAAGCCGCTGTCGCTCTATGTCGATACGCACGGCACCGGCACGGTCGACGACGCCAAGATCGAGGAAGCGATCGGCAAGATCGAAAAGCTGGGCGGCCTGACCCCGCGCGGCATCCGCACGCATCTCGGCCTCAACAAGCCGATCTATGCGCGCACCGCAGCTTATGGTCACTTCGGCCGCAAGCCCGAAGGCGACTTCTTCCCGTGGGAACGCACCGACCTGGTCGACGACCTCAAGGCCGCCTTGGCCTGATCCTGATCCGATCGACCGAACAAGCAAGGGCCGGGGAGCGATCCCCGGCCCTTCTTCGTTGCTCCCTCGCGATTGGCTTTCCCGACATCTCGCTATAGGCGGTCGCACGATGAACGATCCGACGACTATCCGGCGCCTCTACGGCCGGCGCCAGGGACATAAATTGCGCCAGGGCCAATCGGCTCTGGTCGAAGAACTGCTGCCCGCCGTCGAAGTGCCGGAAACCGGTCCGCTCGACGCGCGGACCCTGTTTGGTCACGATCGCCCCCTCGAGCTCGAGATCGGCTTCGGTGCCGGCGAGCATCTCGCCGGTCAGGCGGCGGCGCGGCGCGATCACGGATTTATCGGCTGCGAGCCATTCCTCAATGGCGTGGTCGGCGCGCTCGGCCATATCCGCGATCGCGGGTTGGAGAATGTCCGCCTGCACATGGGCGACGCACTGGAAGTGCTCGAGCGACTACCCGATGCCAGCCTCGACCGTGTCTATCTGCTCCACCCCGATCCCTGGCCGAAGGCGCGGCACGCCAAGCGCCGCATGGTCAATGACGGGCCGCTCGACCTGATCGCCGCCAAGCTCAAGCCCGGCCATGAATTTCGTCTCGGCACCGACGATCCCACCTATTGTCGCTGGTCGATGATGGTGATGAACCGCCGCCGCGACTTCGAGTGGACCGCGCGGACGCCACACGATTTCCTCACCCGCCCCGATGACTGGCCGGAAACGCGTTACGAGCGCAAGGCGCGGCGCCAGGGACACGAGGTCTGGTATTTTCGTTACGTCCGGCGCTGACGCCCGCTAGCCGACGAAGGGATTGACGATGAACGACCTCGGGAACGTGATCGGCGCGGGCAAGCTGGCGGTGATTACCGGCGCTGCAAGCGGGATAGGGCTGGCAGCGGCGCGGCGCTTCGCCGCGGCGGGCATGCGTGTCGTCCTGGTCGATGCGGCTGCCAAGGTCGAGGATGCGGCAGCGGCGATCGGCGGCGATGCCGTGGCGTTCGTCGTCGACGTGTCCGACCGTGCGGCCGTGGAGCGGCTGGCGGCGGAAGTCCATCAACGCTTCGGCCCAGTCTCGGTGCTGATGAACAATGCCGGCATCCACGGCGGCGCCGACGCGCTGTCGAGTCCCGACATCTGGGACCGCGTGATCGGCGTCAATCTGATGGGCGTGCTCCACGGCGTGCAAGCGTTCGTCCCGGCGATGATCGCGGCAGAGAGGCCGGCGCTGGTGGTCAACACCGGGTCGAAACAAGGCATCACCCAACCGCCGGGCAACACGGCCTATAATGTCAGCAAATCGGGCGTGAAGGCGCTGACCGAAGGCTTGGCGCATTCGCTGCGCGAGCAGGTGGGCGACCGCATCACCGCTCATCTGCTGATCCCGGGCTTCACCTACACCGGCATGACCGGCGCGGCCGAAAAGCCGGCCGGCGCCTGGTCGTCCGAGCAAGTAGCCGATTTCATGATGCAGCGGATCGCCGCGGGCGATTTCTACATTCTGTGCCCGGACAATGACGTGACACGCGCCATGGACGAGAAGCGCATGGCCTGGGCGATGGGCGACGTGATCGACAATCGCCCGGCCTTGTCGCGCTGGCATCCCGATTGGGCCGATCGTTTTGCCGCCTACATGGCGGAATAGAGCGACCGCGATGAAGGCGGTGCATTTCCCGCTACCGTCCCGCCCTCTCCCGGCTTATCGTCGTCCGCAATGACCGAGCGTCGCGACAAGCCCAGTTTTGCCAGCCTGTTCAACCGCGCACGCGCCGAGGCGGAAGGGAAGGCGTCCATATCCCCCGCCCCCAATGCTGAGCCGGCGCCCGTTCGATCGACAGAGGCGCCACCGCCGGTTGAACCGCGCCGCGACGAATGGGCGTATGAAGCGATGCAATTCCTGGTCGATCCGGCCCGCGTCCGCATCTGGCCGGGTAATGCCCGCATCTATGAGGACCTGGACCCCGACAATTGCCGCGACCTGATCCAGTCGATCGCGACCGAAGGGATGCAGAAGGTCGCCGCGATCGTCCGCCCGGTATTCGATGATGCGCTGTACGAATATGAAGTGATCGCCGGCACCCGGCGCCATTACGCGGTTTCGCATTTGCGCGCGACCAGCATGCCGTCGCTGCGCTTCCTGATCCAGGTCGAAATCCTCGACGACGAAGCCGCCTTCCGCCTTGCCGACCTGGAGAACCGGGCGCGCAAGGACGTCTCCGACATCGAACGCGCGCGCAATTACGCGGCCGCGCTCCACGACCATTATGACGGCCATTTGACGCGGATGGCCGAGCGGCTGGCGCTGTCCAAATCCTGGCTGTCCAAGATGATCCGGGTCTCGGCATTGCCCGATCAACTGCTCGCCGCATTCGGCTCGCCGAGCGATCTGCACCTCAAGCCGGCCTATACGCTGGCGCAAAAGCTCGACGGACCCGCCGGTCCGGTCATCATGGCGACCGCGATCCAGATCGCCCGTGCGCAGATGGCGCGGCGTGCGGACGGACTGCCGCCCTATACCGCCGCGGAAGTCCTGCGCCAGTTGAACGAAGCGTCGAGCCCGGCGTCCGAACATCCTGCCGAGCTGCGCGGCCCGACCGGTCGGCTGGCGATGAGCGCGAACGCCAACAAGAATAGCTTGACCCTGAAGCTGCACGCCGGCTCCGGCGTCACGCGCAAGGCGATCACCGAAGCCGTGCGCGCCGCGCTCGATGCCGCGGAGGCAAAGGGGTTCTCGCTCGGCCTTTCGTCGCGAGACGACGACAGCGACTAGCCGTCGGCGTGAGCTCGCTTGGTCGGCTGGTCGGGCGCCTGCCCGCTTCGCCGCCACATCCCCTTCAGCACGTGGCCGAGCATCGACGGCGTCCCGGGGCGCAGCAGCAGCCAATCGCGGATCGCCGGTCCGGGTTCGGCGCCGATCGCGCTCTTATAACCGCTATCGCCCGCGCCCCAATCGACCTGGGTCATCCCCTTCTCGAGCGCTCGGACGAGATTGCGATAGTAAAGCAGCCTGCCCGGCGAATGTTTGGCAAAGGCCGGGTCGTAGCTGTTGGCGATGGCATATTTGAACGAGCCCAGGTCGAGGTCGAACGAAAAGGCGGCGGGGGCCCCATCGACCGTCAACAACGCGGCCGACATCATCTCGGCGATCACAGGATCGGCGGCGGCCTGGCGCCAGAACGCGCCATGTCCCTTGCGCGTGAACTTTGCGTCGCTGCCGTCGGTGCGTGCCGCGATCCAGCTCTTCTGTTCGATCGCCGCGAGCTGATCGAAGCCGCCGGCCGCGAGATCGCCGCCGCTCAAGAAGCGCCAGTCGAGCGCGCCATGCTCGGCCAGATGCTTTTCGTGGAATCGGTTCTTCTTGAGCGTCGACGCGCGCGGCCAGGAACCCTGGCTTTGCGCGGCGGCCATGTCGAGCAGATAGGAATCGGCCACGAAGCGATCGAGTACCATCCAGCCCCGGCGCCTGGCCGCCGCGATCAGACGGCCCACTGCCGGATCGCCGTCATAGGATGGCCCGACGCGCAGCCCGTTGACCTCTTGTCCCAGCCGATCGACCAGGATGTCAAAGGCTTCGTCCGAGGCGTCGGCGCAGGCCGGAAAGCCGCGAAAGGGCCAATAGCAGCCGGGGATGGCGGCGAGCCTCGCCGCTTCCGGCCCGAATCCCGCGAGAGGCAGGGCGATGACCGGGTAGCCGTCGCGCTCGACGATCAGCGTCCGCGCCCGGCCGCCATAAGCGGCGATCGCGGCGGCGAACCATTGATAGCGGAGGAACCGATGCCTCTCGCCCGCAGCTTCCGCCACCACGTCGATCAACGCCGACAATCCGTCGAACGCGGCGGCGCGCATCGCCGGAGGGAGGCGCGTGAACTCGCTGAGCAACATCGGCTTGGTCATGATCGCCGGCTATACGGGCGAGCTGTTACCAAGCCGTTTTAATGGGATGCTTAGCCCTCGCGAACCCAGGCGCGGGCGGTATCGGCCTGGCTTTCCGGAAACACGCGCATCTCGCCCGAAAGCAACGCGCCCGCCGCGCGGGTGATCGGGCCGATCCAGCCATGGTCGGTCACCACCGCGGCACGCCCGATCGCCTTGCGGTGTTGGACGACCCATTTCAGATCCTCCCACCACAGAGACGGATCGATCGGCCCCAATTGGCGAACCGTCTCGATCACACGAAGTTTGCCGTGTTTGCCGATCTGCGCGTCCAGCATCGGAATGAGCGCTTCGTAATCGGCCCGCGTGATCGCGCCATCGACGATCAGATCGATCACGCCCGTCGACTCATCGACCGTGTAGGTGAGCATGGTCCGTCTCCTTCCGCTTTCCTAAACGCCGAAGGGCCGCCATGATGTCCGGCGATGCAGGCCAATACCGTCTCGACGATCGCCCAGACCATCCAGCTCTCGCTGTCGCCGGTGTTCATGCTCACCGGTATCGGCGCCTTGCTCAACGTTCTTGTCGGCCGGATGGCGCGCGTGGTTGACCGCGTGCGCGACCTGGAGAAACTCCATCCCCTATCCAGCGGGCCGGACCGCGATCGCTTCGTCTCGGAACTGCGCATCCTCGACCGCCGCATCCGGGTGATCAATTTCGGGCTGTTCCTGGCGGTGTCGAGTGCGGTGATGACCTGCCTGGTGGTCGCCCAATTGTTCGTGGGCGACCTGATCGGGCTGCACATCGCGACGATCGTAGCCCTCACCTTCACGACGGCGATGCTGCTGTTGATCGCGGCGCTGGTCAGCTTCATCGTTGAGGTCCGCACCTCGCTGCTGGCGGTCAAGGTGCGCGAGGAGTTGCTCGAAGAGCGGCAGGGCTAGGGTCCTAAGGCTTGCCCTCCACTCCGGCCCCCGCATCAGCCGTCGGCGCGTAGGTGGGCGCGACGCGCGCCTTCGACGCCTGCTCGTAGACGTACCCCGCCTCGAGCAGCTTGCCGTCGCTATAGGCCGGGCCGATGAACGACAGCCCGGTCGGCAAACCGCGCACCAACCCCATCGGCACGGTCAGATTGGGATAGCCCGAAATCGCCGGCAGTTCGGACGAGCTCGGCCCGTTATATTGATCGCCATAGATCGGATCGCTCAGCCAGGCAGGGCCATAAGTCGGCTGGACGAGGATCGTCGCATCGGCCTGTTTGAGCATGCCGTCGATCGCGCCTTTGGCGAGGCTCAGCGACTTGTCGCGCTGCGCCTGATAGCTCGGCTCGCCCGTCCCCTTGGACTTCGCAGCCATGTCGAAAATCTCCTGCGCGAAATAGGGCATTTCGGCATCGGCATTGGCGGTATCGAATGCGATCACGTCGTCGATAGTCCGCGTCTTCACGCTGGGCGGCGTCGAGGCGAGATATTTATCGAGATCGGTCTTCAGCTCGAACTTGAGCACGTCGAATTCGGCATCGCCCATGCCGTCGGTCTTGGGTCGCTGCACATCGACGAGCACCGCTCCCTGCGCTCTGAGTACCGCCAGCGCCTGATCGAAGCGCGCGGCGGTCAGCGGAGACATATCGGGGCGATAAACCGCGATCCGGACGCCCTTGAGCGACGCGCCGGCCAGGCCGGCCGCAAAGTCCTTGCGGTATTTGCCCGCGTCCCTGGTCGCCGGGTCGGCCGGGTCGCTGCCGACCATCGCCGAGAACAGGGTCGCGACGTCGCGAACGCTACGCGCCATCGGTCCCGGTGTGTCCTGGCTATGGCTGATCGGCACGACATAGGTGCGGCTGACGAGTCCGAGCGTCGGCTTGAGCCCGGCCAGTCCGTTGATCGACGAGGGACAGACCACCGAGCCGTCGGTCTCCGTCCCCAGTCCCGCCGCCGCGAAACTCGCCGCCACCGCGGCGCCCGTCCCACTCGACGAACCGCAGGCGGTGCGATCGAGCCCGTAGGGATTGCGCACCAGGCCGCCGATCCCACTCCACCCGCTCATCGCCTTGGTCGACCGGATGTTCGCCCATTCGCTGAGGTTGGTCTTGCCCAGGATGACCGCGCCTTGCGCACGCAGCAGCGCGACGACCGGCGCGTCGCGATTGGTGAGATTGTCCTTGAGCGCCAGGCTGCCCGCGGTGGTCGGGACCGGGTCCTTGGTTTCGATATTGTCCTTGATCAGGATCGGAATGCCGTCGAGCGGCCCGAGCAGCTTCTTCGCCTTGCGCCGCGCGTCGCTGGCTTTGGCTTGGGCGAGCGCATCGGGGTTGACCGCGATGACCGCGCGCAACGTCGGTCCCTTGCGGTCCATCGCGGCGATGCGATCGAGATAGGCGCGCGTGATGTCGACGCTGCTGTCCTGCCCCTTGTCCATGCGCGATCGCAACTGGTCGATCGAGACCTCCGTAACGGAATGCTGCGCGGAGGTGCCCTGAGCGATCGCGGGTAACGGTGTCGCGAGCAGGATGAGAGCGGCGAAGCGGCGCATGGCGATCCCCTTTTATGGTTCGCCTTCATCGTCCAACTCCTCCCCTTCGACAAGCGGGATGCGCGCGTTATGGTATCCTCATGACGGCTCCGCTCGAAACTCAGGTGATCATCGTCGGTGCCGGCATGTCGGGCCTACTCGCAGCGATTCGCATGAAGCAGGCCGGGGTCGATTTCGTCGTGCTCGAAAAGAGCCTGGAGGTCGGCGGGACCTGGCTCGACAATTGCTATCCGGGGTCGGGTTGCGACGTCCCCAGCCATCTCTACAGCTATAGTTTCGCGGGCAACCCGCATTGGTCGCGGCTGTTCGCGCGGCAGCCAGAGATCCTCGAATATTTCCGCGACCAGGCGAACCAATTCCGCCTCCGGCCGCATCTCTGCCTCGGCGTCGAGGTGACGAGCGCCGATTGGGACGAGGCAAATGCGCGCTGGACGGTCACGTCGGCCGACGGCAATCGCTGGCGCGCCCCTGCGCTGATCGTGGCGACCGGCCAGCTCAATCGCCCGCGCACGCCCGATTTGCCCGGCCGCGAGAGCTTTGCCGGCACGCAAATCCACACCGCGCGCTGGCACGCCGACGCACCTGTCGCCGGCAAGCGCGTCGGCGTGATCGGCACCGGCGCCAGCGCGATCCAGGCCGTGCCCGAAGTCGCCCGGGAAGCCGGACATCTCACCGTGTTCCAGCGATCGCCGCATTGGATCATCCCGCGCATGGATGCGCCGATCTCCCCGGCGATGAAGCGGCTGTTCGCGAGCGTGCCGCTGCTGAGAAAGGCGTTCCGCGCGCTGATCTGGCGGCGGCTGGAGGCGACGCATCCGGCGATCGCCGAGCCGGGCGGCGCCAAGGCGCGTGAGATGGAGAAGATGGCGCTCGATTATCTCGCCGCGACCATTGCCGACCCCGCGCTGCGCCAGGCGCTGACTCCCGATTTCCCGATCGGCTGCAAGCGCACGCTCGTGTCCGACGATTATTATCCGGCGCTCGTGCGCGACAACGTCACGCTCGAGACACGCGCGATCGACCGGATCGAACCGGGCGGCGTGCGGCTTGCCGACGGCGCGGTGGTCGAGCTCGACACGATAATCTGGGCGACGGGGTTCGAAACGCACGGCTTCGTCGCGCCGATCGCCATTAATGGGCCGGACGGGAGCCTGGCCCAAGCATGGGCGAACGGCGCCAGTGCCTATCGCGGCACCACCGTCGCAGGCTTCCCCAATTTGTTCCTGCTGTACGGCCCCAACACCAATCTCGGGCACAATTCGATCATCTTCATGGTCGAACGCCAGATGGAATATGCGCTACCCGCGATTCTCAAAGTGGCGCGCGGCCAAGCCCGCCGGATCGCGATCAGGCCCGAAGCGCAACAGGCCTATAACCGGACGTTGCAGGCGCGTCTGGCGACGACCTCCTGGGCCGCTGGCTGCGGCAGCTGGTACAAGACCGACAGCGGAGTGATGCCCAACAACTGGGCCGGCAATACCGCCGAATTCGCGCGGATGATGAGACGCTTCGACGCGGAAGCGTACGAGATCGCCTGACCGAGGCGCGCGCGATGCAAAAATGAAAAGAGGCTGCCGGGGACTCCCATCCCCGGCAACCTCCTAACATGGTCAGCGGCCGGAAGCTCCAGCCCGGAGGACCATGCGGACCGCTATTCCTGTGATCCTAAGCGTTGATTGAGGGAGGATACCCCCCGCAAAGGATCGGCGGACTTAGCGGTGCGTCCCCCGAACGAACTGAACCGACCCCATTGCTGAACCATGAGACATCGGATCACCTCCTTTCGCTTGTTGAAACACCGTGACCAACACTGGCCACGACCTCAATGTGAATCGTACGAGTGCGTAATTCAAGTCTTGTAATGTTCGGTAAAATCGACGATTCTCTTTCGCCTGTTGCTTGTCAGCGCCCGAATGCGGCGCGGAGCTCTTCTTTTGCCTTTTCCAGCACCTTTTTCTGTTTCGCCGGCAGGTCCTCGCCCGCGCGATTGATATAGAAGGTCAGCATCGACATCGCCGACTGGAAAGGCGTGCCTTTACGGCGATGGCTATGTTCGGCGGAGCGCTTGAGCGAAAGCGCGATCGCTCTTGGGTCATCGCGCGTGAAGACATCCTTTTCGAGGTCTAGCGCGTCAGAATGCTCGGTCACGTCCAGCGACCATTTGTGTGCGGCCGCCATCGCTCAATGCCGCTTGAAATATTGCACTTCGCGCTCGTGCTTCTCGGCACCTTCGCGCGTGTCGAACGTGCCGAGGTTGCGGCGCTTGTGCGTCTTGGGGTCGACCTTGCGCGAATAAAGCCGGTATTCGCCCGATTTGAGCTTGCGGATCATCCGACATCTCCTCACGCCAAAAACGCGCGAGGCAACAAACTTATCCCCGACAATCCTCGATCACCCGACCTATTTCGGCATAAGGCGGCACGACTAACGGAGCCGTGCCGGCGCGGTCGACCACGAAGCGCCCTCGGCTGAACGCCATCGCATCGAGCATCGCGTCGCTCGGCGCGAACTGGCTGGCGACATAGCCGGCATCGCCGCCGGTCGCGCGCAGCGGGATCGCGCGCGTCAGGGTCGTCGTGCGGATCGTCGCGGCGTCGCCGGCTCCCTGTACCGACAGATACAGCGACCCGCGCGTGCGATCGCAGCGCAGGGTGAGCAGTGCATCGGCGCCGACCGGTCCGAACAAGGCGATCGAGCCCACCCCGTCCTTGCGATAGGCCCAGTCGCCCGGCGTGAACGGCCATTGGTTCCAGTCGGCGGCAAGCGGCGGCGTGACAACCGGCGGCGGGCTCGGTTGCACGACGGGCGGCGGCGCGGGCCGTACGACCGGCGGGGGCGCCGGCGGCGGGACGCAGCCGGCGAGCAGGAAGGCGACGGACGTTGCAATTGCGGCGAACTTGTAGCGCATCGACCGACCATGGCCGCCAGCGCTACGCGCCTCAACCCCAAAGCGCCATTCGGGCGTGGATCGGCGACGTACGCCGCGCTACGATCGTTTCGCATTCAATCGCGAAAGGGCAAAAGTGGCCGAGACGAGCATCCAACCCCTGGTGGCGGCGACCCTGGACACGACGATGAAGGTTCGCGGACGCGACGGCGGCAAGACGATCGGCACGCTTCACGCATTCATGGTGCACAAGAGGTCGGGCCGGGCGATGTATGCGGTCCTCAGCCTCGGCGGCTTTCTCGGCGTCGGCAAGCATTTCTACGCGGTGCCGATCCAACTGCTCGCTTATGACCTCGCCGCCGATGCCTATGTCGCGAGCGTCGAGCCCAGGACCCTGGAAGGCGGTCCCAATTGGTCGGGCGCGGCGCCCGATTTCGATCAGGCTTATGCCGACCGTCTGGCGAGCTATTACGGCGCGGACAAACAGGATTTGACGGTCGGCTAGTTTGTGGTCGCATCGCTTTTTTCGGAAGATCGGTGCCGTTTTTCCGCGCGATGCTCAGGTCAACCGGTCAGGCTTTTTGCAAAGGCCTGCCAAGCGGGCGTCATGTTGAGCACGATGCGGATGGCCTGAGTTAGCAGGAAGACCGCCCCGCCCCATTTAGTCGCAGCGTGCAGCCTCCCCATCGTGCGCAAGTCATAGGCGACGAGCACCAGCAATATGAGGTCGGTAAGGATGATCCCGCCCAATGCCGGCGTGAGCGGCAAATGCGTCATGCGCGTCACCCGCGCCAACGGCGTAGTCAGCAGCGCGAGCGTGCCGAGCAGCATCAAGCGCTTGTGCCAGGCCGCGCGCTTGCGCATCGCCACAGCCCAGGCGGTCAGGATGGCGAAGGTCAGGATCGCCCCCAGCGGAAAGATCAGCGGCGGTCCCTGCGGGGGCAAATGCGCGGCAGCAGCGACCTGTTTGGTAATGATCGCCGTTGCGATCCCGAGCGGCACCATCGCCACCGCGACCGCTACCGCAACGGGCCCGACGGCGCGGTGCACGTCGGTGCGGCCCGCCGACACGAGCCCGGTCTGGACCGCGTAGAGCAGCATCCAGAGCGTGAAAACCGCGCCATGAACATGGACCAGCATCGACAGACGCGGGCCCGCGAACACACTCGTCAGATAATAAGACGGTGCAAATCCGACGAAGGTTGCGACGATCATGGCTGCCGCCATGCCGACGAAAAACCGTCGTTCGGTGTTCAACCGTCCGCCAACACGCCCCGCGACCGTCGCCATGCCTATATCCCCTTATGTGCCGGGAATGTCAGGGAATCGAACGGAAAAACGATAGGACGGAAACGACACCGGGTCGCTGTTCGAGCCAAAAAGCCTATCAAACGCAAATATGACGCCGGAACAGAGCTTCCCTTGAGCCGTCATTCGCCCAAACGGGGATAACGGATCGAGGAAATGGCGATCGGGATTATCGCCGGCTTCCACTCCCGAACTTCTTCTGCACCTTACCGTACCGCGTCTTGCGTGTGCCGGGCTTGCCCTCGTTCGAGCGGCCCATCACCGGCGGCAGTACGCGGTCGTCGGCGGGCAATCCCAGCTCCTCTGCCTCCAGCGCACGAATCTCGTCGCGCAGGCGCCCGGCTTCCTCGAACTCGAGGTCGGACGCGGCCTTGCGCATCTTCTTTTCGAGTTCCTCGATATAGGCGCGCAGATTATGCCCGACCATGTGCGGGCGCTCTTCGTCGATCGGGACGGTGACCTGATCCTGCGAGGCGACGTGCGCGATGATGTCGCCGATATTGCGCTTGATCGTGGTCGGCGTGATGCCGTGCTCGAGATTATAGGCCTGCTGCTTCTCGCGGCGGCGGTTGGTTTCGTTGAGCGCACGCTCCATGCTGCCGGTCATGCGATCGGCATAAAGGATCACCCGCCCCTCGACGTTGCGCGCGGCGCGGCCGATCGTCTGGATCAGCGAGGTCTCGGACCGCAGGAAACCTTCCTTGTCGGCATCGAGGATGGCGACCAGCCCGCATTCGGGAATATCGAGGCCTTCGCGCAGCAGGTTGATGCCTATCAGCACATCGTAGACACCAAGCCTAAGATCACGGATCAGCTCGATTCTCTCCAGCGTCTCGACGTCCGAATGCATGTAGCGGACCTTGACCCCCGCTTCGTGCATATATTCGGTCAGGTCCTCCGCCATCCGCTTGGTCAGCGTGGTAATGAGCGTACGATAGCCCAGCGCCGTGGTCTTGTTGCATTCCTGGATGACGTCCTGGACCTGCTCCTCGACCGGGCGGATTTCGACCGGCGGATCGATCAGCCCGGTCGGGCGGATCACCTGCTCGGCGAACACGCCGCCGGTCTGCTCCATCTCCCACTCGCCCGGCGTCGCCGAAACATAGGTGGTCTGGGGGCGCATCGCGTCCCATTCGTTGAAGCGTAGCGGCCGGTTGTCGATGCACGACGGCAGGCGGAAGCCATATTCCGCCAGCGTGATCTTCCGCCGATGGTCGCCTCGCGCCATACCGTTGATCTGACCGATCGTCTGGTGACTTTCGTCGACGAACAGCAACGCGTTCTCGGGCAGATATTCGAACAAGGTGGGCGGCGGCTCGCCCGGCAGGCGCCCGGTCAGGAAGCGCGAATAATTCTCGATCCCGGCGCAAGATCCCGTCGCCGCAATCATTTCCAGGTCGAAGTTGGTACGCTGTTCGAGCCGCTGCGCCTCGAGCAATTTGCCTTCGATCTGCAGTTCCTTGAGGCGCTCGGCGAGCTCGTGCTTGATCGCCTCCATCGCCTGTTTGAGCGTCGGCCCTGGCGTCACGTAATGTGAATTCGCGAACACGCGGACATAGTTCAGACTGGCGACCTTCTTGCCGGTCAGCGGATCGAATTCGGTGATCTCCTCGATGTCGTCGCCGAAGAACGACACGCGCCAGGCGGTATCCTCATAGTGCGACGGGAAGATTTCCAGCGTGTCGCCCTTCACGCGGAAATTGCCGCGCTGGAACGCCGCATCGTTCCGCTTGTACTGGAGTGCGACGAGCTTCCGCACGATCTCGCGCTGGTCGACCGTCTGGCCCTTCTTGAGGTCGAAGATCATCGCCGAATAGGTCTCGACCGAGCCGATGCCGTAGAGGCAGCTGACCGAGGCGACGATGATCACGTCGTCGCGTTCGAGCAACGAGCGCGTCGCCGAATGGCGCATGCGATCGATCGATTCGTTCACCGAGCTTTCCTTCTCGATGTACGTGTCGGACCGCGGGACGTACGCCTCGGGCTGGTAATAATCGTAATAGCTGACGAAATACTCGACCGCATTATCGGGGAAGAAGCTCTTGAACTCGCCATAGAGCTGCGCGGCGAGGATCTTGTTGGGCGCCAGGATCAGTGCCGGCCGCTGCAACGTCTCGATCACCTTGGCCATGGTGAAGGTCTTGCCGGATCCCGTCACGCCGAGCAGCACCTGGTCGCGCTCGCCCGCCAACGCCGCCTCGGTCAATTCCTTGATCGCGGTCGGCTGGTCGCCCGACGGCTCGTAATCGCTGACCAGCTTGAATGCCTTGCCGCCCTCAACCTTTTCCGGCCGCTCGGGACGGTGCGGAATGAACGACTGGCCGGTTTCGGGCTCAGCCAGGCTGGTGCGAATCTGGATTGCCATAGAGAGTGAATATGGTGACTGTCGCGCCAACCCGCAACAAAGCGGGAACGGTCGCGCCGAAATCCATGATGGAGAGAGAAAAAATGCGCACCACTCCCTTGATCCTCGCCGCTACCGCAACGCTCGCGCTGGCTGCCTGCGGCGAGAAAACGAGCTCGACGACGATCACCACCAATTCCGCGACCGGCACCGTCACCACCACCGGCGACGCGCCTCCGTCCGCGGCGGCACTCGGACTGCAACCGGGCAAATGGGAGACCAAGATCGTAGTCACCGACCTCAAGATGAGCGGCATGCCGGCGGGGATGACCGTCCCCAAGCCGGAGCCGGTGACGACTACCACCTGCATGACGCCCGAACAGGCGGCCAGGGGACCGGGCGACCTGCTCAAACAGGCCAATACCGACTGCACGATCAACAGCAGCACCTATGCCGGCGGCAAGATCGCGATGGACATGAACTGCAAGCTGCCGACCGGCACGATGGCGATGAAGACGACCGGCACCTATACGGCGACGTCGATGAGCTCGGACGCGGAGGTCAGTATGACCGGCAAGGCGTCGATGACCCAGAAGGTGCATAGCGAGGCACATCGCGTCGGCGCGTGCAGCTGATCTGATTACGGCATCCGTGACGACGTGGCCATCCGCGTCGTCACGGACTGCCAGCCGGGAAGGCGCTAATCCGTCCGCCGATACGCGACGCGCCACATCACCACCGCGATCCCCGCCGACATCATGCCCATGACCAAAGCCGTGGCGATGCCGCTCGCCCAGCGGAACAGCAAGGTCCGCGCGTCCATCGCGGGCATTTCGACCAACCCGTAAATCCAGGTCTGTCCGCCCAGGAAGACGACGAAACCGATCGCCGCCCCGAGCAGGGCCGCGCTGACTGGCCCGCGGCGCCCCGCGGCGTGGAGCAGCATCCAGGGAAAGGCGGCAAGCGCCGTAATGGCGAGCGCCGTAAGCACCGAGCCGATGATCAACGCGATGGCCAGCGTGCCGATCGCGAAGGTGCCACCGAACAGCATCAGCAGGACGGCGATCGTGCCGCCCATCAGTCCACCCGCGCCGATCGCCAGCCCGATCCGATCGAGCGACGTTTCGTAGCGGCGTCGTTGCGCCATCATCCGGGACATTGCGACCCCCCTCCGCAGCGCCTCATAGCATTGAGCGCGACCGACCCCAAGCGGTCACGCGATCCGTTGCGGGACATCAGCGCAGCGCCGCAACCGCCGCCGTGTCGAGGCAGCGCAACAGGCCGCCGCGCGTCATTGCCGGTCGTGGCGGCTGCGGCGCAAAGGCTGGTATTTCCATTGTCCGGCCAATCCGCACCGCGGAGAAGCCGCGTTGGTTGGTGCACGCCTCCGCTGCCGCCAACAGCCGCGGCGGCGTGTCCCAGCCTTCATAGGATAGGCGAAACGTTCCCCAGTGAATCGCTATCGCGTGCGCCGCGCCCAGGCGACGAAAGACCTCGACGGCGTCGACCGGACCGATATGGCTCCCCGCGGCCATTTGCCCTGCCGTGAAACGGAATGCTCCGATCGGAATGAGCGCGAGCCGGATCGGGCCGTAGGACCCCGCCTGGTTCGCCCATTGGAGGTCGCCCGCGCCGGTATCGCCGGCAAAGAACAGGTTGCCGCCGGGCAGCCGCACGACGAACCCCGACCAGAGTGCGCGGTTGCGGTCGGCGAACCAGCGGCTGTCCCAATGATGGCTGCGATTGACGACGACGCTCACGCCCGGCCGTACCGCGACCTCGCCGCCCCAATCGAGCGCGCGCGCCGGCACGCCTGCCTGGCCGATCACGCTGTCATTGCCCAGGCTGGTGACGATCAGCGGACGGTCGCGATTCCACAATTTGCTCAGCGTCGCCAGGTCCATGTGATCGTAATGATCGTGGCTGACCAGCACGAGGTCGATCTTGGGCAGGTCCGCGAACCGGATACCCGGCTCGGCAACGCGGCTCGGCCCGATTCCGAACGGACCGGCGCTCTTGCTCCACACCGGATCGGTCAGGATGTTGAGCCCCTGCGTTTGCACCAATACCGTTGCATGCCCGACCCAGGTCGCGAGCATCCGATCCCCGTCGACTCGTGCCGGCGGCCGGGTTGGGGTCACCGCTACGCGATCAGGCCAGACGGGGCGATTATCGCGCGCCGTCACGTAGCGCAGCATCGTGCCCATCCCGCCCCGCGGCGACAAGGCATCGTCGCTGCCGTCAGGGTTGAAGAAATGCTCGCCATCGAAATGGCCGCTTATCGGTCCGCGATAATAACGCGCATCGAGGAAGTCGGGGACGGCGGCGATGGCAAGGCACAAGAGCACGACCAGCCAGAGCAGCCCGGCACCGACACGTTTCACCCACCGCATCCGCGCCCTCTATCCTATGCGGCGCGCCGAACAAGCCCTATTGACTCTCTCGACGCTTCGTTGTGTAAACACAACATATGATCGTGAAAACGCACTCATGATGCTCTACAATCGGATTGCCTTGTTCCGCGCCGAACGCGGCGTCTCGCGCAAGGCGCTGGCCGAAGCGGTCGGCGTCAACCCCCAGACGATCGGCTATCTCGAACGCGGTGACTACAAACCGAGCCTGGAGCTGGCGATGAAGATCGCCGCCGAGTTCGACGTCGCGATCGAGCATCTGTTTTCGTTCAAACCCTTCGAGCCCGTGGCGGCAGTCCTGCGCCGGGCGGGAGATTCCGCATGACCAAGCCGCTGATGCAGCGCCTCGACGACGTCGCCAAACTGACCGGTATCCCGGACCTGGCCAGACGGCCACCGCGGCGGCGACCGTTGAGGGGATTGGCGCTCATCGCCCTCGCGCTCGGGACGGTGGGGATGGCAGTCACCCTGTTCGGTGGCCGCGTCCTGTTGGTCGGCGATGGAATATTATTGGCGGGCTTCGTGCTGTCCGGCTGGCTCCCGCTCATGGGCCCGATCAAGCCCTGGATGTCGTTCACGGAGCGTGTCGACGAACTCGACGCACAAATCCGCGCCAAAGCCTATCTGACCGCGCTGCCGGTCATACTTTTTTGTGCGGTGTGCGGGCTGGTCGGCTTGCCGATACTCGCTTGGGTCCAACAGCGTCCGCCTGCGGAAATGGTCGCGTTAGGCGGGTTCGCCGCGATGTATCTGCTCACCCTTTGGAACGCGGTACCGACGCTTCATGCCAGTTGGCAACGCGGATCGACAGAAGACGAGGACGATTAATGACCAAATTGCTGATCGAGCGCCTCGATGCGCTCGCCAATCGCACGGGAATTCCAACCGTCTACAACGGTCTCGACGAGATGAACCCGCGCCGGCGCCCGATGCGCTGGTTACCGATCCTGTCGATCACACTCGGCGCGATCGGCATTGCGATGACGTTGTTTGGCGCCTTCCTCGGCGAAATTGTCGTAATACTCGGCTTTCTTCCTTCGGGCTGGATGCCGATGTTCGGGCCGGTCAAACCATTGGGCTGGTCGAAAACAGTCGACGAGCGCGACGCCCAGGTTCGTAGTTCCGCCTATCTCGCAACGCTTCCGGTGATACTGATCGCATCGGTCGCGCTTATCGTACTTCTACCGTGGCGTACCTCTGTCGTGCTTCAGGGCACCGACGACTTCGACAGACTGCTCATCCTGATCAGGATGAGCATCAGTGCTACATTTTTCATCCTGATCGTGTGGAATTCGGTGCCGACGCTATACGCTAGTCTGAAGTGGCCGGCCGAGGACGAGGGCGACCTGGAAGACTAACTCAGCCCTGATCCTCATAGGCGAATTGCAGGATGCCCCAATGGCGGCCCTCGACGGCGATCGAGGCGATGACCTGCTTGAGCAGCAACACGCTGCCGTCGGCGACCTGGCGTCGATAGGCCTTGAGGCAGAACGGGTCGGTGATCTTGCACTGCTGCTGGGTCTCGGTGAATTCGAACATCATCCCGCAGCGTGCATATTCCGTGTTCCAGGCATCGTCGCCCGGTCGCTGCGCGTGGGATCGCTCGGGCATCGCCACCGCGCCGAAGCCGTTACGGTCGCTGAAGCTCATCCCGAAAAAGCCCTTGTAACTCCGCGCCCGTTCCTGGTGCGGCCGCGCCGCCGGGATGATGAACGGCTGGACCGGGTGGCTGAACAGCGGCGGATTGGTCCCGGGGATATGGTCGTAGGTGTCGCGAAACAGATCGGCCATCGAGATCTTGCCGTCGGCCACCGCGCGGGCGAGCGCGTCCGATACCTGCTTCGCGACGTCGAGGCCGAACGCGATATAGGGCGAATCGACCATCTCCACTCCACTCTCGGCGAAATGCTGGAGCAGAGTGTTGGTGTCGTCGCTGACTGTGGTCACCCGTCCGGACAGGCGCTGCAAACCGTCGGCATTGGCGCCCGACGTGGCCGACAGCGCTCCGAGTCCCGTTCGAATGTTGCCGACCGACTCGACCATCGAGCCGATACGATCGCTGACGCGCTCGCTCGACATCGACAGATCGCGCATCAGCGCGCCGAGCCGGTCGACCAGTTCCTCGATATCCTTGCTGCCCTGGTGCGCGGTCTTGGCGGTTTCGACGCCGTGCGCGACGCGGTCGAGCATCCCCGCCGCCTCGCCCGCCAAAGCGCCGATCGAGCGTTCGATCGTCTGCGTCGCCGCCGCGGTTTCCTGTGCCAGTTTCTTGACCTCGCCGGCGACCACCGCGAAGCCGCGTCCGGCATCGCCCGCGCGCGCCGCCTCGATCGTGGCATTGAGCGCGAGCAGATTGGTCTGGCTGGCAATCCCGCTGATCACTTGCGTAACGTGGCTGACCGAGGCGAGCGCCTCGTTGAACGCGCCCAGGCTCGCGTGAATGCGGCTGACCTGATCGATCAGGTCGACGACGTTGATCGAGGCGTCGGAAAGCTGACGCGTCGAATCCTCGATCACCAGCCGCGCCGCCGCGGTGCTGCGCTTTGCTTCCTCCGCCGCGCGCGCGACATCGGTGCCGTCATCGGCCAGGCGCACCGCTTCGCCGCCGATCGTGTCGATCGTCGCCGCCTGCGCGGTTACGCGCTCGGCCAGTTCGGTAATGTCTGCTTGCAGGTCGAGCGTACGGATGCCGAGCTCGCCCGACATCTTCGCCGCCTTCCGTACCGTCGCTGCGATGTCCAACCGCGTTGCCCCCCGAATTCCTCCGCTTCCAGCAACTAAACGGCGAGGGTTAAGGAAGCTTTAGGGTTGTTTGGCGGGTACCGAAAACCAGCCCGCCACGCCCGCGGTCACCGCGACCGCCGCGGCCAGCCATAAAGCGGCATGAAAAGCCTCTATCGACACGCCGCGTCCGCCGCCCGTTAACACCAACCCGATCAACGCAACCGCGACCATCCCGCCGATCCTGGCAGTCGCGTTATTCACGCCAGAGGCGGCGCCTGCATGGTGGCGATCGACTGATGCCATCACCGCGTTGGTCAGTGGCGCGACCGCCGCGGTCATGCCGATGCCGATCAACAGCATCGAGGGCAGGATATGCGGGACAAACGCGATCGCCGTGCCGGGAATGATGCGCATCGCGGCGAAACCGGTCGCGACCAGCACCGGCCCCGCTCCCAGCATCCAGCGTGCCCCGATCCGCTCGGCCAGGGCGCCCGCCGCGCGCGATCCCGCGCCCATGATCAGCGGCAACGGAAGGATCGCAGCCCCCGCCGCGGTCGCGCGCCACCCGGTCGAGATCAGTAGATAAGGCAGGAGCAGCAGCACACCGCTGAGCGCCGCATAGAGCAGGAAGGTCAGTACCGTAATCGCGCTGAAGCTTCGGGTGCCGAACAGGCCGAGCGGCACCATCGCGCGCGTACCGCATCGGCTTTCCCACCACAGGAACGCCGCCGACGCGACCACGCCGCCAGCAATAGAATATACTGCCCCCTGCCCGCCCGACGTGGCGATCGTCAGCCCCCAGACCAGCAGACCGAGCCCGATCGTCGCCAACGCTCCGCCCGGCCAGTCGGGTTTCGCCGCTTCCGGATCATGCCCGCCCTCGACCGCGACCACCGCGAGAATGGCGGCGGCGACCGCGATCGGCACGATCAGGCCGAACACCCAGCGCCAGCCGACCGCGTCGACCAGCCAGCCACCGATGATCGGCCCGATCGCCGCGCCGATCGCGCCCGCGGCCGCCCAGGTTCCGATCGCCTTCGCGCGCGCCTCGCCCTCGAAATCGGCGCCCAGGATGGCAAGGCTCGCCGGCGTCAACAGTGCGGCGCCGATCCCTTGCGCGACGCGCGCAGCGATCAGCCAGCCAAGCGTCGGCGCCGCCATGCAGCCGATCGAGGCAAAAGCGAACAGCGACAAACCGGCCAGGAATATTGTCTTGCGCCCGAGCGAGTCCGCCAGCGCGCCGCCGATCAGCACCAGCGCCGACAACGGCAGCATATAGCCGTTGACGATCCACTGGATGCCGGCCGCGTTCGCGTCGAGAGCCTTGGCCATCGCGGGCAAGGCGACATTGACCACCGATCCGTCGATCATCGCGACGCTCGATCCCAATACCGTCGCCCACAACGCGCCCATGCCGGCCTTGCGGGGCACGGCGCCGGTCATGCCTGCCAATATCCCGCCATCAATTCACTCGCCCAATCGGGCTGGCGGACCTCACCGCGCGGCAGGAATTCGCGCAGCACCGGCTTGATGTCTATCACCGGCGTGCCGTCGATCGCATCGAGCCCGCGGACGTGAAGCCGCGTGCCCTCGACCTTCTCGATCCGGCAGATCGTGATGCCGATCCGGTTGGGCCGGTTCTTGCCGCGTTGCGCGAAGATGCCGACCAGCGGCCAGTCGGCGCGATTGCGGGGATGCCGCGCACCGGTCTCGATTTTCTCCGGCGGAACGCGATCGAACACAAAGGCGATCTCGACATGGCTGAAGGCGTCCAGTCCAGCCAACGCATCCGGCCCGAACCGTGGTTCGAGTTCGACCACCGCGGTCTCGCGATCCCAGTCGTCGTCGACCGCCTGCACACGGCCGCCGCGGACATAAGCGATCGGTTCGACATCGAAGGCCATGCCCGTCTCCTACCATGCGCCGGCAAGCGCGAGCACTACGCCGATCGCTACCAGCAGCAACCCCGCCACTTCGCTCTTCGCGGTCGTCTCGCCCAGATAGAAATGCGCGAACGCCATAGTGAAGGCGACCTCGACCTGCCCCACGATCCGCACCAACGCGACCGGCGCCGAGGCGAAGCCGGTGAACCAGCATGCCGAGGCGACCGAGGACATCAGTCCTACCTGCCCGGCGGTGCGCCACTCCGCGAATACCTTGGCCACCTGGTCACGCTCGCGCCAGGCAAGATAACTTCCCTGCATCAGCGTCTGCAGCGCGACCGTCATCGCCAGCACGATCAGCGCGGCACGGATATGATCGGGCGTCGCGACTTCCATCGTCGCGCGGCGGATCGCGATCGTCGTCAGTGCGAAGACGAAGCCGGAGGCGATGCCATAGCGCGCCGCGGGCCGGCCAAGCGAGCGCAACAGCTCGCCCGGCCGCATCCTCTTTCCCCCGGTCGACAGCACCATCACGCCGGCCACGCCGAAGCCGATCCCAAGCCAGGTGAGAAGGCTCAGATGATCGCCGAGGAGCACGACCGACAGGATCGCGCTCTGGACAGCTTCGGTCTTCGAATAAGCCGTGCCGACGACGAAATTGCGTTCGCCGAATGCCATCAGCAGCAAATTGGTCGCGACGATCTGCGCCAGACCACCGGCCGCGCAGAACAGGAGAAACCCGTGGCCGAGCGTCGGAAATACCGAAGGCGCGATGACGAACTGGTACGCCAGCATCATGCAGATCGCGACCGGCAGGCCATAAAGATAGCGGACCAGGCCGGCCGCGTTGACCGACAGTGTTTTCGACACTCGCCGCTGCACGGCGGTCCGCCACGCCTGCAACGCGCCGGCAAGCAAAGTCGCGGGCAGCCAGAGAGGGAAGGTCATGCCTCGCGCGCTTGAACGGTGCGCGCGAGGAAATCGAGGATTGCCTTCTCATCCTTGCCTTTGGGGCCGCGGCCGAGCTGGAACAGCAATGCGCCGAATGCCATCATGGCCAGCGGAATGCCGCCGAATATGCCCCAGAATTCGAACGGCGCGCCGTTCGCTGCCGAAAAACCGGCAATGACCAGGAAGATCGACAGAAACCCGAACCAGAAGACCATGAAGCAAGTAACGTAGCTCGCGGGCCCGATCTTTCCCTCGATCCGGGTGCCGGTGCCGTCGGGCTGCATTGTCGCGACCAGCCGCACGTTCATGTTGGTTCGGATATTGGGGCGATAGACGAACAGCATCATGTCCTGTTCGCTGCCATGCCCGGTGACGCCGGCCTTAGGCTTGGCCTTCTCATCACCCAGCACGCCGCGCAGCCTGGTTGCCAGTGCGAGGGGGTCGAGCGGGGAATGGAGGACGATTTTCCGGCTCATTGAAGCGCACGACAAGATCTGGTCGGGAAGCTCATTCGCCGTGCGCCTGCGCCGCAATCGTCGGAGGCCGGGGCCGCTATGTTATCCGGCGCAACATTCGCCACCGCCCCACCATTCAACTGATCCCACAGATCATCCCAATTGGGATTCTGTTCCGAGATCAGCCGGCATTTCCACACGCGGTTCCAGTTCTTCAAGCGCTTCTCGCGAAGGATCGCATCGTCGATCGAATCATGCACTTCGATCAGCACCAGCCGGGTGCAATCCCATTTCGCGGCGAACGCAGAGCCTCGTTTTTCACGATGCGCCTCGATCCATGCGAGGCTCGACGTCACGCCGATATACAACACGCCGAAGGGCTTGTTCGTCATGATGTAGGTATAGCCGCCGCGCATAATTCCCCGTCGCCCCGGCGGAGGCCGGGGCCGCTAAGTTATATGGCGAGCGCGTCGCGTCAAACGCGGCGGCCCCGGCCTCCGCCGGGGCGACGAATTAGACCCCCTCCAGCAACTTCTCCCTCTTGATCTTCTCGCGCCACACCAACGGCGCCAGCTGGTGGACGTTGTTGCCCTCGCTATCCACCGCGACCGTCACCGGGAAATCGACCACCTCGAATTCGTAGATCGCTTCCATGCCCAGATCCTCGAACCCGACGACCTTGGACCCCTTGATCGCCCGCGCCACCAGATAGGCCGCGCCGCCGACCGCCATCAGATAGGCCGACTTCGCCTCCTTGATCGCCTCGGTCGCGGCCGGGCCGCGTTCGGCCTTGCCGACACAGGCAAGCAGGCCTTGGTCGAGCATCATGCGCATGAACTTGTCCATGCGCGTCGCGGTGGTTGGGCCCGCCGGCCCGACAATCTCTTCGCCGACCGGATCGACCGGGCCGACATAATAGATCACCCGGCCCTTGAACTCGACCGGCAGCTCCTCGCCCTTGGCCAGCATGTCGGCGATCCGCTTGTGCGCCGCATCGCGGCCGGTGAGCATCTTGCCGTTGAGCAGCAGGCGATCGCCCTGCTTCCAGCTCTGCACGACCTCCGGCGTCAGCGTGTCGAGATCGACCCGCTTCGCCGCCTTGTCCGGCGTCCAGTTGACGTCGGGCCATTCGTCGAGCTTGGGCGCTTCGAGATAGGCCGGGCCCGAGCCGTCGAGCGTGAAATGCGCGTGGCGTGTCGCCGCGCAATTCGGGATCATCGCCACCGGCTTGCCGGCCGCATGGCAAGGCGCGTCCATAATCTTGACGTCGAGGATGGTAGACAGGCCGCCCAGGCCCTGCGCGCCGATGCCAAGCGCGTT
The DNA here is from genome assembly GCF_024508665.1 of Sphingomonas sp. Taxonomy (GTDB): domain Bacteria; phylum Pseudomonadota; class Alphaproteobacteria; order Sphingomonadales; family Sphingomonadaceae; genus Sphingomonas. The sequence goes on along the minus strand of NZ_JANINP010000007.1, from coordinate 388,452 downwards.
GACCTTGTCGAAAATCTCGATGCGCAGCGCCTCGATATCGGTCTTCGGCCCGCGCGCCTTCAGGCTCGCCATGTCGATCTGTTCCATCAGCGACTTCTTGGCGAGCAGCACGCAATGCTCCGCCGTGCCGCCGATGCCGATGCCGAGCATGCCCGGCGGACACCAGCCGGCGCCCATTTGCGGCAGCATCTCGAGTACCCAGTCGACGATCGAATCGGACGGGTTCATCATCTTGAACTTGGATTTGTTCTCCGAACCGCCGCCCTTGGCCGCTACGTCGACCGACACCCGGCTGCCGGGCACCATTTCGACATGGAGCACGCACGGCGTGTTGTCCTTGGTGTTCCGGCGGGTGAAGGCCGGGTCGGCGAGCACCGACGCGCGCAACTTGTTCTCCGGATTGAGGTATGCGAGCCGCACGCCCTCATCGACGACCTCCTGCATCGAGCGGGACGTGTCGTCCAGGCGGCAATCCATGCCCCATTTGACGAACACGTTGACGATACCGGTATCCTGACAGATCGGCCGGTGCCCCTCGGCGCACATCCGGCTGTTGGTCAGGATCTGCGCGATCGCATCCTTGGCCGCGGGCGACTGCTCCGCCTCATAGGCCGTCCCGAGCGCGCGGATATAATCCATCGGATGGTAGTAGGAGATGAACTGGAGCGCGTCGGCGACGCTCTCGATCAGATCGGCTGCGCGAATGGTCGTGGTCATGAGCGGGCCCTCTAGCGCCGAGCGCGGCGATGAAACAAGAAGGCGCTGATGACTTTGCCTAAGGCTCTCGCTTTCGATGTGTTCGGTACCGTGGTCGATTGGCGCTCCAGCATCGCCCGCGAGGCGGCGCCAGTGCTCGCCAGGCTGGGACGCGAGGTTATCGATCCGCACGACTTCGCCGATGGCTGGCGAGCGCGATACCAGCCCGCGATGGCGCGAGTGCGCGAGGGCGAGCGCGGCTTCGTCATCCTCGATGTGCTGCATCGCGAGATGCTCGAGGACTTGTTGCGCAGTCTCGACATCGACCCGCAAACCATTGGTGAAGAAGGCCTGGCCGACCTCACCAACGCCTGGCACCGGCTCGATCCCTGGCCCGACGCGGTCGCCGGGCTGACGCGGCTCAAGGCGCGCTTCCCGATCGTCACCCTCTCGAACGGCAATATTGCGCTGATGCTCGATATGGCGCGGCGAGCCGGATTGCCGTGGGACGCGATCCTCGGCGCCGAAGTCAGCGGGCACTACAAGCCTGATCCCGAAGCCTATCTCGCGACCGCTCGCCAACTCGGCATCCAGCCCGATAAACTCTGCCTGGTCGCCGCGCACCACAGCGATCTCGCCGCGGCGCGCGGTTGCGGTCTGATGACCGCTTATGTCGATCGCCCGATGGAATATGGCGGGCGACCAGCGCCCGACCGTCATTTCGCGCAGGATTGGGAATGGAGCGTGAATAGCCTGACGGAACTGGCGGACCTGCTCGGCGCCTAGTCGAACCGCGCGGCGACGTCTGCCGCGACTGATCGGACATGACCAGTCGTCGATCGCGCACCGTCATTCTCTCGTCGCCCCGGCGCAGGCCGGGACCGTTGTGTTTGACGCAACGTCTTCGCCCGATAACCCGACGCCCCTGCCCGCGCCGGGGCGACGAAAGGATCAAAAGGGCGCCGCTACAGCTCGCCGGCCGGCAAAGTCCGCAACTGCCCCTCATAATCCCGCTTGCCGATCGGCACGCCGCGCGAGCGCAGGATGTCGTAGGCGGTGACGGCGTGAAAATGGAAGTTCGGCAGCGAGAAGGAGAGGATGAACTCCTCCGCCGTGAAGGCAAGCCGGCGCGGGCCGATCTGGAGATCTAACTCCCTGCCCGCGCAGGCATCGATCTCCTCGCGGGTGAAGGCGCGCAACATTGCCTCCGCGCGCCCGACCATTGCCTGAAGATCGGCGAACGGCATCGCGCCGATCAGCCCGGGCGGATCGAACACGCCGGTCTTCAGGGTTTCCACGCCCCAGGCGGCATGATGCGACAATGCCTCGATCTGGAAATGGAACGGCGCCATGTCGGGGTAGAGCCGAGCACTCACGAATGCTTCGGGATCGCCGCCGGTTTGCTCGAAATGCGTGACTGCGCGATCAAGGAAACCGGCAACCGCGCTGACGGTCTGCAGAAAGGTCGGCACGCTGAGATCGTAGAGCGACGTCGCCATATCTCAGTCCCGTCCTTCCGGAGCGCCCAGCGGAAAGTAATGGCGATACGGCCGTGCTTCATCGAGCGCCCGGGCATAGCTCGGACGCGCCAGCAGGCGATCGCGATAGGCCCATAGATTCTCGAAATGCTTCGGAATGGCATAGGTCCAGTCGGCGTAGAGCAGGGCCGGCGCGCCCGCGCAGTCGGCCAAGCTGAAATCGTCGCCCGCCGCCCACTGCCGCCCGGCGAGATGGCGATCGAGCCACGCATAAGCCGTGTCGAGCTGCGCCTGCCACTTCGCACCGCCATCGTCATGCTCGCGGCCAATCGCGATGTAGACCAGGCGCTGCTGCGGATACATGACATAATTGTCGAAGAAGCGATCCCACATCCTGACCTCGACCGCGGCGTCCGCGTCATCCGGAATCAAGCGATTGGCGGGTGATTTTACGTCGAGATATTCGATGATCGTGGTCGCGTCGAAAACCAGCCGGCCGCCGTCGGTCAGCGCAGGAAAGCGCCCGATCGGCCAAAGCGCTGCGAACTCGCTCGCGACCGGCTCGCTGCCGTCGAGCATCACTTCCTCGAACGCCACATGCTTTTCGTAAAAGGCCGTCTTGGCCTTCTGGCAATAGGATGACAGCGGATGCGCATAGAGCTTCAGCGTCACTTGCCTTCTCCCTTCGAGAGCACGATGTGCAGCGCCCGCTCCCCCATCACCTGCTCGGTCGGGGTGAAACCGAGCGCACGCAGGTCGATGCCCTCGAACATCGCCTCGCCCTGCCCCAGCACGATCGGCGACACGGCGTAATGGAGTTCGTCGATCAGCCCCGCCTGCAGATATTGCCGCACGGTCGACACCCCGCCGCCGATCTTGACGTCGAGATCGCCCGCCGCGGCGCGCGCCTGTTCCAGGGCACTTTCGATGCCGTCGGTGACGAAGATGAAAGTGGTGCCGCCTTCCATCTCGATCGGCGGATGCGGATGATGGGTCAGGATATAGGTTGGCGCGTGATAAGGCGGATTGGCGCCCCACCAGCCCTTCCAATCGGTGCCGTTCCACTCGCCGCGGATCGGCCCGTACATGTTGCGCCCGAGAATGTACGCGCCGAACCCAGCCATCGCCCGCTCGCCAAAACTGTTGTCGATGCCGGTCTCGCCGCCCTCTTTCCCGACCATGGTCCGGAAGAACCGTGTCGGGAAGAACCAGCCGTGCATCTCTTCACCATTCTTGCCGAGCGGATCGTCCAGGCTCTGCTCAGGTCCGGCCCCGAACCCGTCGACCGACACCGCAAACCCGGCAACGCGTACCTTACCCATCAGCTCTCTCCTGCTTACGGCCGTTCGATGAATTCGATCGGGCGCACTTCGATTCCGCCGCGCCCGAATTTGTCGCCGAGATGCGTTCCCGGATGGAGCTTCGCGATCTCGACTGCGCCGTCGACATCATCGGCCTCGACGATGAAGAAGGCGCCGAACAGCTCCGGCGTCGAATGGTAGGGACCTGCCAAGTCAGTCACCGCGCCATGCTCAGCGCGCAGCGTGCGCGACTGTTCGGGCATACCGAGCGCGCCGATCATCTCGACCTTCCCGCTCGCCTTCAGCGCCGCATCGTGCGGCGCGCAGATCGCGCCGATCTCCTCGAAATCGGCGGGCGTCAGCTCGGCGAAGCGCGCCGATTCATAGTGGCAAAGGCACAGGAATTTCACGGCATCCTCCTCGCAAGACTGCTTGCAGTTCGCAAGCGGTATCTGCATCGGCTAAATTAAGCAGTTGCACATTGCAAGCGGTTTCCTACATTGGCGCCATGGCTGAGGCGAAGCGATCGGGCTGTCCGATCAACCTGACGATGGAGATAGTGGGCGATCGCTGGAGCCTGATCGTCATCCGCGACATCATGTTCGGCAACCGCCGCCATTATCGCGAACTCCTCTTTCATTCTCAGGAAGGGATCGCGTCCAACATCCTGGCCGATCGGCTTAAGAAACTGGTCGATCGCGGCTTGCTGACCAAGCGCGACGATCCCAGCCACAAGCAAAAGGCGATCTACAGCCTGACCGAGCCGGCGATTCAGTTGCTACCTGTGCTCGCCCAGATAGGTGCCTGGGGGCGGCGGCATCTGCCGACCACGCCCGAACTCGCGATTCGCGCGCAATTGTTGGAGGAAGGCGGGCCGCCTTTGTGGGAGGCGTTCATGGATGAGATGCGGCACGAACATCTCGGCCTACCCCTGCCCGCCGGCCACGATCCGGTGCTGCCGCGCCTGACCGCCGCATACGAGGAATTGGCTAATCGCGCCTGAGCGGCGATAGAGCGCCGATGTTCTGGGAGACTCGCATGCCGTCCGGCCGATCGTTGCGACTATTGACCGCCGCCTTGGCGCTATTCGCGATCGGGGCCGCCGAACGGCCGCAGCGCGTGTTCGACACGCTCGACAACCGGCGGCTGTCGGAAAACGCCGTCGACGGGCTGGTCCAGCGGATGATGACTAGCCATCAGGTCACTGGCCTGGGGATCGCGGTGATCCGCAAGGGCAAGATCGTCTTCATCAAAAGCTATGGCTATGCCTCGCTCGACAACAAGGCGCCGATGACGCCGGCGACGATCATGCCCGGCGCGTCGCTGACCAAGGCGACCTTCGCCTGGATGCTGATGCAATTGGTCGCCGAAGGCAAAGTCGATCTCGACAAGCCGATCGATCAATATTTGCCCAAGCCGCTGCCCGATTACGACGCTTATGCAGATCTCAAGGGCGACGAGCGCTGGCGCAAGCTCACCTTGCGGATCCTGATGAACCATAGCAGCGGGTTCGCCAATTTCCGCTTCTTCGAGGACGACAAGAAGCTGCGCTTCCACCGCGATCCCGGCGCGCGCTACGGCTATTCGGGCGAAGGCGTCCATCTGGCTCAATTCGTCCTCGAACAGGGTCTGGGGATCGATGTCGGCAAGGAAATCCAGGCGCGCGTGTTCGACCGCTTCCGCATGGGCGACACTTCGATGACCTGGCGGGAAAGCTATGAAGGCCGCTTCGCCTATGGCTACACCGCGGACGGCCAGCGCCAGCCCTTCGCGCATCGGCGGAAGGTGGACGTTGCCGGATCCATGACCACGACCCTGGCGGACTGGGCGCGGTTTCTCGCCGCGGTCTCGCGCGGCGACGGGCTGGGTATTGCCGCCCACACGGCCATGGTCCGCCCCACGATCTGGATCGACAGCCCTACCCAGTTTCCGACGCTAAGCGACGATCGCACCGATCGCTGGAAAGGCATGAAGCTGGGCTATGGCGTCGGCTGGGGCACGTTCGAAAGCCGGTTCGGCCATGCCTATTTCAAGGAAGGGCATGACGACGGTACCGAGAATTACGCGATGTGCGTCGACACGCGGCAGAGCTGCATTCTGTTGATGGCCAACGACAATCGCGCAGCGGCAATCTTCGTGCCGTTGACCAACCAGTTGCTCGGGCCGGTCGGCCTTCCGGCCGAATGGGAAGGCTACCGGCCCTAGGAACTGGCAGACCTTACCCCCGCTCGCTATCGAGCGAGGCCATGCCCCATGCCGGATAACGGTCGCCCTGCACCGCGCCGCGCGGCACCGCGGCCTCGATCTCCGCAAGATCGCCGGCGCTGAGCATCACGTCGAGCGCGCCTAGCGCCTCCTGCAGCCGCGTGCGCGTCTTGGCCCCGACCAGCGGCACGATGTCCTGCCCTTGCGCCGCGACCCAGGCGATGGCGAGTTGCGCGGTGGTGATGCCCTTGGCATCGGCAATCGCCTTGAGCCGGTCGGCAATCTGCAGATTGGTTTCGACATTGCCCGCCTGAAAGCGTGGCGAATGCGCGCGGAAATCATCCGGTCGAGCCCCATTTGATGCTTGCCAATGCCCACTGATCAGCCCGCGCGACAGGACGCCATAAGCCGTAACGCCGATTCCGAGTTCGCGCAGCGTCGGCAAGATGCTGTCCTCGGGACCCCGGCTCACCAGGGCATATTCGATCTGCAGGTCGACAATCGGATGCACTGCGGCGGCACGCCGGATCGTCTCCGACCCGACTTCCGACAAGCCGATATGGCGGACATACCCAGCCTGCACCATCTCGGCGATCGCACCGATCGTCTCCTCGATCGGCACATCGGGGTCGAGCCGCGCGGGGCGATAGATGTCGATATGGTCCACCCGCAGCCGCTGTAGCGTGTAGTGGAGGAAATTCTTGGTCGAGCGCGGGCTCGCATCGAAGCCGATAAACGCGCCCGCCGGGTCGCGCAGCCCGCCATATTTGACGCTGAGCTGATAGGCGTCGCGCGGCAGGCCGGCGACCGCCTCGGCAATCAGCATCTCATTGTGGCCCTGACCGTAGAAATCCCCGGTATCGAGCAACGTCACGCCGGCGTCGAGTGCGGCATGGATCGTCGCGATCGCCTCGCCGCGGTCGGCAGGCCCATATGCTCCCGACATACCCATACAGCCCAATCCGATCGCCGAAGTCATCGGGCCGGTTTTGCCAAGCTTTCTGTATTCCATGGCTCAAACTCCTTTTCGCACACCGTATATGCAGCGGCGAACATCGTGCGATAAGCCGTGACAACCGAAACACCCCGTGCGAAATTCCGTACAATGACTTCTCCCAATCTCGACGATTTCGCGCAGTTCGCGGCGGTTGCCGAGGCGGGCGGATTTCGCGCCGCCGCTCAGGCGCGCAACCTTTCTGCCTCGTCGCTGTCCGAAGCAGTACGCCGGTTGGAAGGTGATCTCGGCGTCCGCCTGCTGAACCGCACCACTCGGAGCGTCACCCCAACCGAAGCCGGCCGACGATTGCTCGATCGATTGACGCCTGTCCTGGCCGAACTCGCGCATGCCGCCGACGATCTCGTTGCCGACAGCGACCGGGTCAGCGGCACGCTGCGCCTCAATGTCCCCAGTATCGTCGCCTGGCACATCTTGCCGCCGATCACCGCGCAATTCCTGACCGCGTGCCCCGGTATCCGAATGGAGGTCATCGCACAGGACGAGCTGGTCGACGTACTTGCGGCAGGATTCGACGCGGGGATCCGATACGAGGAACGCATCGATCGCGACATGATCGCCGTACCGATCGGTCCGCGCCAGCAGCGCTTCGCTTGTGTCGCCGCGCCCGCCTATCTCGATCGCCACGGAACGCCTCGGCACCCACGCGACCTGGCCGGACACCAAAGGCTAGGCCATCGCTTCGCGAGCGGCAGGCTCGCAGCGTGGGATTTCGAACGCGGCGGTCGCCGCTATCGCATCGCTCCCGACGGGCCACTCATCGCCACGTCGATGCAGATGGAGATCGCGGCGGCGGTCGCTGGACTCGGCATAGCGGCCGGGTTCGAAGAATTCTTCGCGGCAGAATTGGCGCGCGGCACGCTGGTCGAGATTCTGAGCGACTGGATGGAGCCGTTTCCCGGTCCCTCGCTATATTATCACAGCCGCCGCTTGATGCCGGCGCCGCTCCGCGCCTTCATCGATTTTATTCGAACACGCGACGCCGGCTGATCCCGCCACCACCTTCGGATCGATCGTCTCTTTTGGTTCCGGCTGAAAGCACTTCCTAACGTCTTCGCGTTATCGGGACGGTCATGTCCTTTCGTTCGCGCCGATCCGTGGTCAATGCGACGCGTTCCACCTGGGGCGCGCTCGCGCTCGACGCCGACGCCACGCCGGAGACGATCGAAGCGCGGTTGCGGCGCATCGGTGAGTTGGGCGCCGTTTGGCCTTTCGTGCTGTTCGCCCAGTTGCTCGCGCCCTTCGTCGTCGGCCTGATCGCGCATTATTTCGGGCGCGACGACCTGATCGGCATGGCGGCGCTTCGCGGCGGCGTGATCGCTGCCGCTTCGCTCGCCGCTTTGGCCCAGCTCAAGCTGGCCTTCGCGCGTTTCTGGCCGACTCATGTCCAAATTCGCACCCTGACCCTTTGTTCGGCCGCGCTCGGCGTCGGACTATTGTCGCTGCTGCCACTGGTCGCGGCATTTCCGGTGGGAGAATATCATCTCGCCGGATTTATCGCAGTATTCGCCGGCGTGACGATTACCGCGGTCGCGATCCATCCGTTGCGGGCGGCGACCCTGGTCTTTGCCGCCGCGCTTGCCGGCATGGTGCTGCTGCATACCGGACTCGGCATGCCAACGGCGATCGCGTTCCTGGCGCTCGCCAGCCTGGCGATCGCGACCGTCCGGCTCGCCCGCAACGATGTCGAACGCAACCGGCTCGACCAAGCCGAGAACAGTTCGGGCCGCCTCGCCGCGCAATTGGTGCGTGAGGTCGAGGATCATGGTGACGGCTGGTTCTGGCAGACGGATCGCTACGGCCTGATCACCTATCTGTCGGCCAAGGTCGGGCGCGAGTTCGCGCGGCTAGGAGTCGAGCCGATCGGCGGGCGGCTCAACGACATCTTCCGCATGGACACCGAAGCTGGCGACACCGAACGCACTTTGGGTTTCCATCTGTCCTCGCGGACCAGCTTTTCCGACTATTCGGTCTGCCCCACCGCCGACGAGGACAGCGAGCGCTGGTGGTCGATTTCCGGCCGACCGATGATCGACGAACTCGGCCGATTCCAGGGCTTTGTCGGATCTGGCCGCGACCTCACCGAGAAGCGTCGGTCCGAAGCCGAGATCACGCGCCTGGCGCTGTTCGACGGGCTGACCGGCCTTGCCAACCGCCAGCGCATGCGCGCCTCTCTCGACAAGACGCTGGCGCCGCAATCGGGCCATGCCATCACCTCGCTGTTCCTGCTCGACCTCGATCGCTTCAAGGCAGTCAACGACACGCTCGGCCACCAGATGGGCGACGCGCTGTTGAAACAAGTCGGGCAGCGGCTGCAGCGGTCTGTCGGCGAGGCCGGTCTGGTCGGCCGTTTGGGAGGCGACGAATTCCAGGTCGTGCTGCCCGGCGAAGGCAATCGCGACCGGCTGAGCGATCTCGCCCGAGCAGTGATCGGATCGCTGTCGCAGCCCTATTTCATCGAGGGATCGTCGATCACCATTGGTTGCTCGATCGGCATCGCGATATCGCCCGAGGATGGCAATGATTCCGAGACATTGATCCGCAACGCCGACCTCGCGCTGTACGAGGCAAAGGGCGACGGCCGCGGTGTCCATCGCTTCTTCCGAGGCGAGTTGCTCGCCGGCGCTCAATCCAAGAAACAGCTCGAAGACGATCTGCGGCACGCCTTGGTCGGCGACCAATTCTATGTCGCCTACCAACCCGTCGTCTCGACCCACGGCGAGCAGATCGTCGGCTATGAGGCGCTGATCCGCTGGGATCACCCGACGCGCGGCGCGATCAGCCCGGCCGAATTCATCCCGATCGCCGAGGAATGCGGGATGATCGAGACGATCGGCGAATGGGTGTTGCGGACCGCATGTCGTGAGGCCGCGGGCTGGCCCAACCATGTCCGCGTCGCGGTCAACGTCTCTCCGATCCAGTTCGCCAATCCGGCGTTGCCCGCGATCGTCACCTCTGCCCTCGCCAATTCGGGCCTGGCGCCGCACCGGCTCGAGCTCGAGATCACCGAAGGCGTGTTCGTCAACGAAACCGCCAGCTCGGAGCAGATGTTCAAGTCGCTCAAGGGCATCGGCGTGCGCCTGGCGCTCGACGATTTCGGCACCGGCTACTCGTCGCTCGGCTATCTCAAGAAGGCACCATTCGACAAGATCAAGATCGACCAGAGCTTCGTGCGCGGCGCCGCGGTGCCGGGCAACCGCAACGCCGCGATCATCAAGGCGATCGTGACGCTGGCCAACACCCTCTACATGGAAACCACCGCCGAGGGCGTCGAGCATCAGGACGAAGTCGAACTGATCCGTGAACTCGGCTGCAGCCACATCCAGGGTTATGTCTACGGCAAGCCGGCGCGCAGCGAGGAAGTCATCCGCCAGTTGCAGGCCGCCGGGGGGCAGGCGACGCCGCTGGGCTACAAGGCCAGCCGTAGCCCGAGATCGACGATGCTGCGCTCCGCCATCCTCGATCTGGGGATCGCCAAAGGCGAAGTGCGCATCCGCAACATCTCGTCGACCGGCGCACTGATCGACGGCGTCGAATTCCCGGTCGACCCATCGGGTGTCGACGTGCAGATCGAATTGCTCGAAGGCCAGATGTTCCCGGCCACCGTGCGCTGGGCCAAGAACGGCCGGGCGGGTCTGGAATTCGCCCAGAATTTCAACCTGGAGCGGCTCAACGCTCCGACACCGGTGAGCAAGATCCGCAAGGCGAGTTGAGCGACGCGCGGCCACCAGGGTGACCGCGCGTATTGGTTTATTGCTTCGGGGTAATGGGCGCCGGCGATACCGGTGCCTGCGGCGGCGGTGGCGGCGCATCGCATCCGGGGGGCGGCGGACCGTCATGGCCCGGCCCCGCACCGCCGGGACCATGCCGCTCCCCAGGTCCGCCCCGGTGCGGCCCATGCGCGAAGAACGGCCCGACCGCGCGCACGCGTCCATTGCCATCGACCAGGAAGGACGCGTGCAACTGGCCATCGTCATAGCGGCCCTGGACCAGCAGATCCTGACCCGCCGCGACCGCATTGTCGCCATCTCGGCCGGCATCGACCATCGTCTTGCCGCTACCGTCGGTGATCGTGAAGCGGTCGCCATAGACTTCCGCGACCTTGCCGCGCACCGTCACCAGCCCGTCGCCACCTCGTGCCAGCGATGCGATCGCGACCGGTCGGATCGGCGCCATTTCGATCCCGGGCCGCGTCAGTCCGACCGCCCCCGCCCCGCCGACGGCACCCACCGCGAGCAACACCGCGCCGCCGATCCCCAACATCGCCGGGCGGCTCATCAAATTCTTCACATCGACCATCGTTCGATCTCCTTCAGGATTGCGATGGTCCCGAGTCGTAGCGATACGTCGACACGCTCCGCTGAACCCCGGCGTTCAGTTTCGGTTTAAGCGGGTGGCGTAGCTCCGCCGGCGAAAGGAAGACGATGCGTATCCTGCTGGTCGAGGACGATGCCGATCTGGCCGCCGCGATCCTGCGCGCGCTGAGAGCGGAGAATTTCGCCGTCGATCACGCGACGAACGGCGAAGATGGCGCGCATCTCGGCGATACCGGCCAATATGACGCAGCGGTGCTCGACCTCGGCCTGCCGGTCAAATCGGGGATCGCCGTGCTCAACGAATGGCGCGCCGCGGGCCGTGCTCTGCCCGTGTTGATCCTGACCGCGCGCGACGGCTGGTCCGACAAGGTCGAGGGCTTCCGCGCCGGCGCCGACGATTATCTGACGAAGCCGTTCCGCGTCGAGGAACTGGTGATGCGGCTGCGTGCGCTCGCCCGCCGCGCCGCCGGGCACGCCGCGCCGCGCGTCGTATGCGGTCCGCTCAGCTATGACGCGCAGACCGGCCAGTTCGAGCTCGACGGACTGCCGCTCCGCCTGACGGCGCTCGAATGGCGCGTCCTGTCGGCGCTGATCCTGCGCAAGGAAAGCGTCATCGAGCGGCTCGACCTGCTCGACCGCGTCTATGAGAATGACGCCGATCCCGATTCGAACTCGCTCGAGGTGATCATCGCACGGTTGCGGCGCAAGATCGGGCGCGACTTGATCGAGACGGTGCGCGGACGCGGCTATCGTCTGACCGCCGATGCGCCGACGGCACTGCAATGAGGCTGCTGCCACGATCGATCCGCGGGCGGCTGCTCGCGCTCTCCGCCATCGCCACCCTGATCGCATTGATCGTCGCCGGCGTCGCTATCGGCAGTATCCTCGAACGCTTCGTCGTCCACGGAGCCGATCAGCGGCTGGATAATGAAGGCTTCGTGCTCGCCAGCCTGGTGACGCGCGACGGCGCGATCGATCGGACCCGCGCCGCCGAGATCGAGGCCGGATTCGCGCCCGGCGACGTCTGGCGGATCGATACACCGAGCGGTTCGCTGTCGCGCGGCGGGCTAGGCCCGTTGACCAAGGCGATGCTCGATCGGCTACCGCCCCCCCACCTTCGCCCCGATCGCAGGCACGATCGCGATGCATCGCCCTGGCGGCCGTTCGACAGCGACCTGATCGACGGCGAGCCGGTCCATGGCCGCTGGCGCACCGTGCTGACCGATGCCGGGCCCGCAACGGTCGCGGTCGCGACGCCGCGCGAGACGATCACACGGCCGATCCTGGGGGCGATGGCGCCGCTGATCCTGTCGTTGCTGGCGCTGGGCGTGCTGCTTGCCATAGCGACCCTGATCCAGTTGCGCCTCGGCCTGCGCCCGCTCGACCGGTTACGCGACGATATCGCGGCGGTGCGCAATGGCCGCGCCGAGCGGCTGCCGGAGGACCAGCCCGCCGAACTCGCCCCGCTCGCCGGCGAGCTCAACGCGCTGGTCGCCGATAACCAGGCAGCGCTCGCCGCGGCGCGGGGGAGCGCTGCCAATCTCGCACACGGCCTGAAGACGCCGATCGCGACTTTGGCCTTGGTCGTCGGCGAAGCCGGGCGCGACCCCGACGGACGCCTCGCGGCGCTGGTGGCGCGGCTCGACGCGACGGTGCGGCATCACCTCGGGCGTGCGCGCGCCAGTATCGCGAGCGAGCGCGTGGTGACCCCGGTCATCGCGGTAGCCGAGGGTCTCGCCACGGCCTTGCGTCGCATCCATGCCGAGCGCGGCGTCGTGATCGACGTCGCGGTTCCGCCCGAACTGACGGTTGCGGTCGACCGCACCGACCTGGACGAGATGATCGGCAATCTGGCCGACAACGCCATGCGATGGGCGCGGTCGCGCGTCGTGATCGGTGCCCGGGCGGCGTCCGGCTCGGCGATCGTCACGATCGAGGACGATGGCCCTGGCATTCCGGCGGTCGAGCGGGATCGGGCACTGGCCAAGGGCGCCCGGCTCGACGAGCGCGGCGAAGGGCATGGTTTCGGGCTGGCGATCGCACATGAACTGGCGATTCTCTATGGCGGCGACCTGACCCTGGGCGACGCGCCCGACGGCGGCCTGACCGCGACGCTCACCTTGCCGCTTGCACGCTAGCGTTCGTCGCGGTGCCTCAGCGAAGCTGCAAACGACCCTAAGCCGAAACCCTACAACCAGGGCCGCTGGTCGGGCCAGTGCATCGGATAATGGTTCACATATTGCGCCAGCCGAGGGCGGTCGCTGCGGTTCGCGCTGGCGCCGTGAGGGATTTCGTGGCGCCAGATCACGAGGTCGCCCGCCCCCGCCGGCACGGTTACCGCCTCCGCCGAGAGGTCGACGGTGCGCGGATCGGCGCCGTTCAGGCTCGCGATCCAGCCATCGGCCAGGCGATGGTGGAAGCCCGGCACCACCTGCAACGCCCCCTGATCGGCGGCGGTATCGGTCAGATAGAGGATCGCCTGCGTCTCGAACGCGATCGGCGGTGTCAGATTGCCGTCCCAATGCAGATGCGGGCCGGGAAAGGTGTAGCCGGAGCCGATTGGCGGATTGAAGCTCAGCCGGTCGGTCGACACGATCAGGTCGGCATGGCCGTAGAGCTGGGCGAAACCCTTCGCCATGCGCGCGGAGCGGCGCGGCACGTCCATCGCCGGATGCTGGAAATGCTGGATCATGATGCCGTTGGTGCGCGGCCCGTACCAGGTCGCGGGATCGCCCGGGTTGGCATCAAGGATCGCCCAGAGATGATCCGCGATCGCCGCTGCCTCGTCGCGGGTGATGGCCTCGCGCAGTACGACCACGCCGTCGCGATCCCATCGCGTCAGGTCGTCGGCATCGAACACCGGCGGCATTGCCATCACCGTGGCCTGGCGCTCAAGCTCCTCGGCCGGCGGCTCGGCACTGTCATACCAGGCGGTGTAGCGCGCCAAGCGCGCCGGGTCGGGAGCGCCCACGGTCGCTTCGATCCACGCCAGGAACGTAGACCAATCGGGCCGCTCCCGCCCCAGCATCGACATCGCCTGTTCAAGGCCCAGACCCAGCGTATCGAGCAACGAGCGAGCAGGCACGGGGCGCTCGTCGCCCGGCGAATCGAGCCGCGTCGCGAGCGACCATAACCCCCGGAGTCCGCGAATCTCATCAAATGGAGCGACCGACTCAACCATGACTCGACCCGACCACAACCGGTTGATACGGTCCAGCCGTCGACCACAATATTTTTGTGTGTTCCGTGTTCGTTCCCTTGCCTTCGCGGAAGCCCGCGGAAACCCGCGCGTCGCGGCGAATGGACCGGATCGGACCTTCCGTGAGTCGAGTCAAAATAGCGACGAATTGAGTCATGAAATCGTCATTTAGCATATTGCGTCCGACGCCGGATGGGCACAATCTGTTGTAGTTCGGTTCGGGGGCGACCCAAGCACTGGTGGAAATCCAGTCGCGATCCTATATCGCGGCAGGACCCTGCTCGTGCCTTTTGAACAGGCTGTGGACTATTTTTGTTCTCGCCTGTCGAGCCCGGATGATAAGGTGGGGGTTCGTTCCCCCGAGTCGACATGTGCGAGCGGAAAAGCAGGGGCGAGAGATGGATTTCAGAGACACCGAAGGAACGGGCGAGAACATGGCGACCGATGCGATCGAGGCGGCTGCGGCGGCGGTGCAGGCGAATGCGGCACCCAAAGCGAAGAAGCGCGATTCGAGGTCGATCGCGAAGCCGTATCCGGTCGAGGTCGACCATTCGCGCGACGACCTCCTCACCGATTTCGGCAAGGACACGCTCAACGACCGCTATCTGCTGCCGGGCGAATCGTATCAGGATCTCTTTGTCCGCGTGGCGTCGGCCTATGCCGATGACGGCGCGCACGCCCAGCGCCTCTACGACTATATCTCGAAGCTGTGGTTCATGCCGGCGACGCCGGTATTGTCGAACGGCGGCACCGGCCGCGGTCTTCCGATCTCGTGCTTCCTCAACTCAGTGCCCGACAGCCTCAACGGCATCGTCGACACCTGGAACGAGAATGTCTGGCTCGCCTCGCGTGGCGGCGGCATCGGCACCTATTGGGGCAATGTCCGCGGCATCGGCGAGCCGGTCGGCCTGAACGGCAAGACCAGCGGCATCATCCCGTTCGTCCGCGTGATGGACAGCCTGACGCTGGCGATCAGCCAGGGCTCGCTGCGCCGCGGCTCGGCCGCCTGCTATCTCGACATTTCGCACCCCGAGATCGAGGAATTCCTCGAGATCCGCAAACCGTCGGGCGACTTCAACCGCAAGGCACTCAACCTGCACCATGGCGTGCTGATTCCCGACGCCTTCATGGAAGCGGTCCGCGACGGCAAGGAATGGGCACTGGTCTCGCCCAAGGACGGCAGCGAGCGCGGCCGGGTCGATGCGCGCGCGTTGTTCCAGAAGCTGGTCGAGACCCGTCTCGCCACCGGCGAGCCGTACATCATCTTCGCCGATCACGTGAACTCGTCAATGCCCAAGCATCATCGCGACCTGGGCTTGAAGGTCTCGACCTCCAACCTGTGCTCGGAAATCACCCTGCCGACCGGCAAAGACCATCTCGGCAACGATCGCACCGCGGTGTGCTGCCTCAGCTCGCTCAACCTCGAGACCTGGGACCAGTGGCACAAGGAAGAGCGGTTCATCGAGGACATCATGCGGTTCCTCGACAATGTGCTGCAGGATTATATCGACCGCGCCGAGCCCGGCATGGAGCGCGCC
Source organism: Sphingomonas sp. (assembly GCF_024508665.1). Classification (GTDB taxonomy): domain Bacteria; phylum Pseudomonadota; class Alphaproteobacteria; order Sphingomonadales; family Sphingomonadaceae; genus Sphingomonas. Next base: position 372,704 of record NZ_JANINP010000007.1, on the reverse strand, counting down.
GCTTATTCGGCGATGCGCGAGCGGTCGGTCGGCCTGGGCGTGATGGGCTTCCATTCGTTCCTCCAGGCGCGCGGCCTGCCGTTCGAAGGCGCGATGGCGAAGTCGTGGAACATGAAGATGTTCAAGCAGATCCGCGCGCAGGTCGACGCCGCGTCGATGGCGCTGGCGGTCGAGCGCGGCCCCTGCCCCGACGCCGCCGACATGGGCGTGATGGAGCGGTTCAGCTGCAAGATGGCGATCGCGCCGACCGCGTCGATCTCGATCATCTGCGGCGGCACCAGCGCGTGCATCGAACCGATCCCGGCGAACATCTACACGCACAAGACGCTGTCCGGGTCGTTCTCGGTCAAGAACCCGTATCTCGAGAAGATCTTCATCGAGAAGTCGAAGAACAGCGACGCGGTGTGGAACTCGATCCTCGAGCGCGGCGGCTCGGTCCAGCATCTCGACTTCCTGACCCAGGAAGAGAAGGACTGCTACAAGACCAGCTTCGAGATCGACCAGCGCTGGCTGATCGAGCTCCAGGCCGACCGCACGCCCTATATCGACCAGTCGACCAGCCTCAACCTGTTCATCCCGGCCGATGTCGAGAAGTGGGACCTGTTGATGCTCCACTTCCGCGCCTGGGAATTGGGCGTGAAGTCGCTTTACTACCTCCGCTCGAAATCGGTGCAGCGCGCCGGCTTCGCGGGCGGGGTCGAAGCCGACAACACGATCGAGGCGCCCAAGTTCGAGCTGGGCGAAACGACGGATTACGATGAATGCCTGGCGTGCCAGTGAGGTGATATAGGAGAAACACCCTCACCCTTCCGCGGCTACGCCGCTCCCTCCCTCTCCCAATGGGAGAGGGAAGGGGCCCGCGAGCCGAAGGCGAGTGGGAAGGGTGAGGGTGACAGCAGCATGCGCCTTTACGCAGATCAGCCATCGGGAACCGTGAACCGACTTCGCGCTCTGCGTCGCAATGCGACGGAGGCCGAGAAGCGGCTGGAACGTGCGTTGAAGGAAGCGTTTCCGGGAATGAAGTGGCGTTTCCAGGCGCCGATCGGCCCCTATGCGGCGGACTTTCTCTGCTTCGCGCAAAAAGTTGTGATCGAAGTCGATGGCGGCCAGCATGCGGAGGCCGAGGAATACGACGCTCGTCGTACGCGCTTCATCGAGAGCGAAGGCTATCGCGTGCTGCGCTTCTGGAACAATGAGGTTCTGGAAAATACCGACGGCGTGATCGAGGCGATTGACGCTTCCCTTTCCCACTGGGAGAGGGAGGGAGGCGCGAAGCGCCGGAAGGGTGAGGGTGACCAACTCTCATGAGCCGCCTCACCCTCACCCTTCCCGTCGCTAACGCGACGGGCCCCTTCCCTCTCCCAAAGGGAGAGGGAGTTATCGACTCAACTCTGCTCTTCTTCCTCGAAGGTCACGGCGACGTCGGCATTGGCGCTCAACCGCACCTTGTCGCCTTCGATGTCGGCGATCAGGCCCTTGGAGATGTAATGGTGGTGCCTGGCATGGCTGCCCTGCCCTTCCGCGACATCCGCGCCCGAATCCTTCTTGGTCAGCTTGATGCGGTCGCCCTCGACATGGTCGACGGTACCGACATGGACGCCGTCGGCGCCGATGACTTCCATATGTTCCTTGATCTGGCTGAGGTCGGTCATGAACATGCTCCTGTGATGGTTGGCGGAATGGTTACGCGGGCAGAACGCACGACTCCGGAGATGGTCGCATGACCCCCACCGGAGTTCTAGACCTCTTCGTCCTCGAACGTCACGGCCACGTCGGCATTGGCGCTGAGACGTACGGTGTCGCCTTCGATCTCGGCGATCAGGCCGGCCGGGGTGAAGTGCGGGCGCTCGCCTTCCTCGCCGCGGACGCCGGTCGGGCGCAGCTTGATGCTGTGATGGGTAACGCCATCGACGGTGCCCACCGCGACGCCGTCGGCGCCGATCACGGCCATGCCGGCGCGGATGTTGTTCAACTGGCTCATTCTTGTTTCTCCTCTGGTCGAATGATGACTGGAACCCGGACTAGGTGGAGCGCGGCCTGCGCGGCATCCGGGATTTCCCGCATCCCCGGCGCACGTGCTTCGGCGGCAAGGAGCGCGGCATGAATCGCGCGCCGCTGATCATGTATACGGTGGCCGGTGCCGCGGCTGCGGGCGGGATCTTCGTCCTGACTCGACGTGCGGCGAGCGAAGGCGCGGTCTATGCCCGCCGCATCGGCGCGACGATGCTGTTCGCGCTCACCGCGATCCTGACCGTGTTCGCCACCGCGATGGCGAGCTGGAGCGCGGGCCAATGAGCGATCGCGACTATATCGCCTGGTCGCTGCTGGCCGCGGGCGGCTTCGCTTTGCTGTTGGCCGTATTTGGTCGTTTCGGCACAAAATCCCTGCGGTCTCCTTGGGAGCGTCGGCGCGACCAACTTGAACTCCAACTCGGCGATCAATTGGGGCTCCGTCATGGTGCCGAAGCGGGCAGGCTTGAGGACACAATTGCTCGCCTCGATGCCTTTGCCGCGCGGCATCCTCGCCTCGGCGGCGCACTCCTCGTTCTCGACCGTGCCCGTCTGACGGCGGCCGTTCTCGGAACGGGGTTCCTTGGCGTGGGTCTCTGGTCCGATAGAATTGGAACGGGCAGCGGCAAAGTGTCAGCGTTCGAATTTCTCGTCCCCATTTTGCTCGCTGGGGCATTGATCGAATCGATCCCGCCTTATGGACCAGGCACGCGCGGCTTGCTGGTCCTTTTGGGATTGATGGCCGCTTTCGCCATCCCGCTGGGCGTTATCAGCTGGTGGGTACCGTAATGAACGGCGCCGTTCTCCTCTCCGTGATCTCTTTGGTCTGCGTCACCGACCTGACGATCGCCATCTATTTTCTGCGCCGGGCCAACCGGGCGGACAGCATCGTCGGTGCCGCCCCCCAGACCGGCGCCATCAATTCCGAAGGCGCGCGCCGCTTCGCACGCGTCCTGTTCATCACCACACCCGCCTTGTGGCTCATCGTCGCTCTTCTGTCGTTCGGGATCATCCCCGTCGGCAACATCACCCCAATCACATTCTAGTCCGGAGTCCCGCTATGCCTCTTCTCGACGCCCGCAAGACCTACAAGCCCTTCGAGTATCCCTGGGCGTATGAATATTGGAAGCGCCAGCAGCAACTCCACTGGCTGCCCGAGGAAGTGCCGCTGGGCGAGGATTGCCGCGACTGGGCGCAGAAGCTGTCGGACCACGAGCGCAACCTGCTGACCCAGATCTTCCGCTTCTTCACCCAGGCGGACGTCGAGGTGCAGGATTGCTACCACGAGAAATACGGCCGCGTGTTCAAGCCGACCGAGATCAAGATGATGCTGACGGCGTTCAGCAACATGGAGACGGTGCACATCGCGGCGTACAGCCACCTGCTCGACACGATCGGCATGCCGGAGAGCGAATACGGCATGTTCCTCGAATATGCCGAGATGAAGGACAAGCACGATTATCTGCAGAAGTTCGGCGTCGACAACGATCAGGACATCGCGCGCACGCTCGCCATGTTCGGCGGCTTTACCGAGGGCGTGCAGCTGTTCGCCAGCTTCGCGATGCTGATGAACTTCCCGCGGTTCAACAAGATGAAGGGCATGGGCCAGATCGTGTCCTGGTCGGTGCGCGACGAGAGCCTGCATTGCGAAGGCATCATCCGCCTGTTCCACGCCTTCGTGAAGGAACGCGACTGCCTGACCAAATCGGTGCGCGACGACATTGCCGACCAGTGCCAGACCACGATCCGGCTGGAGGATGCGTTCATCGATCTCGCGTTCGAACAGGGCCCGGTCAACGGCATGGCGCCCAAGGAGATCAAGAAGTACATCCGCTACATCGCCGACTGGCGCCTGGGCCAGCTCGGCATGAAGCCGATCTACATGATCGACGAACATCCCCTGCCCTGGCTGACCCCGCTGTTGAACGGCGTCGAGCACGCCAACTTCTTCGAGACGCGCGCGACGGAATATTCGAAGGCGGCGACGCGTGGTCAGTGGAACGACGTGTGGGATTCGTTCGACAAGCGGCAGAAGGCGAAGGCCGGGCCGGCGGCGAACGAGGATGCCGGGAGCGGCGAAGGGGATATGTTCGATAAGGCTGGAATTGCGGCGGAGTAAGGCGCGCCGGGCGCGGGATTAGCGCAAGCTAATCCCGGCCTTGAGGCGCGCCCGGCCGGCGGCGCTCAAGCGCCGACCGACGAAGTCGCGGGCTTTGCCCGCGGCCGGAACGTATTTGTTCTTATCAATCTGTAACCTAATCTAGACGCGCTGAGGCGACGTTATTGGACCCGAGCAAGAAGAATCAGACCAAGCGTCACCACTGGTGGCCAGAATGTGTCTCCGGACATTGGGCAGATGCAAATGGTGGTGTGCATTGGTTGCTGCCGAATGGAGAGGTGAGAAAGGCCCGCCCCCAAAGCTTCGGAGTAATAGGCAATGGACATCTCATCAAATTGGGACATGACGACCAGCCGAGCCCAGTGGACCAGAATTATGAGGGCGAATTCCAACTCGCCGACGATGCCTTCCCGTATCTTATTTCTTGGCTCAATAACCTTGATCGCGCTGGCCCGCCATTCGAGGCGCCCCGCAATTCCCGCATCGTAGCACAGCCCGCAACAGACGATCAGATGGCGACACTCGTCAAATGTGTCGTCTCACTAGCTGTTCGTAGCCCGATGCATCGAGAGCAAGCGGTGGCACTCGCGGAACACCTCCGTGGACCCTTGCCCGAACGAGAGCGCAACACGCTGATCGGGCTAAACATGCGCTATTCATATCGGGATGCCGTCAAACGGTTACGAGGAAGAGGTAAAGCGATGATCATCTACTCTCCGGAAAGGGAGTTGATCTTCGGGGATGGATTTTTCCACAACATCCTCCCGCCAACGCCACACTTACTGAATCCCAAGATTTTGGCACCGATCACGCCTTGGTTGGCGATACTGTACACCCAACCTATGACATATCGCATTGACCCGAAATTGGCCACGCTAACGATCAATCGGGAAGAAGCAGATGCGCTAAACTTTGCTGTCCAAGTTTACGCGAAGAATCATCTTTTCTACCGGTCGGAAAAGCCGGCGATGGTCGATGCCTACACCCAAGGTAAGCATCTGTTGTTCGCTGACGACAAAAATGCCGTGGATACATTGATTCACGAAATCCCGGGGGTCGGCCCACGCGATACGTCGTTAGATTTCATCCGGGATTAGCCCAACCCCCAAGACATAGGCCTCGGAGCCGGGGGCTGGTAGCGCAGTCCTACGCTGTCACGCCGCGGGTTACGGTGACAGGGTACCAAATCACCGAAAGAACCTCACAGTGCTGCCAGGAGAGCCCGATGACCGAAGCCCATATCGACCCTACTCGCGAGCAGTTCGACGCCTTCAAGGCGCTCCCCCGCAACGCGCCAATCGCGATGCTCAACCTTGTCCGCTATCGCGAGCGTGCCGCCTATCCCGACGGCCATGACTGCGCCGCGCTCGGGCTGACCGGTGCCGAGGCCTATGCCCGCTATGGCGCCGAAAGCGGGCCGATCTTCCGCCGCGTTGGCGGCAATGTCATCTGGTCGGGCGCGCCGCAGCTCGTGCTGACCGGGCCGGCGGACGAGGCTTGGGATACCACTTTCGTCGCGCTCTACCCTTCGGCCCACGCCTTTCTCGAGATGGTGACCGACCCCGCCTATCGCCTCGCCGTCGTCCACCGCCAGGCGGCGGTCGCGACCAGCCGGCTGATCCGCTGCGCGCCGCGCGAGGCCGGCGCCGGGTTTGCTTGACGCTCGCCGCTTCGGCCTCTAGGTGTATTATATAAACAATACACAAAGGGTGTCCCGATGCCGCTGCTCCTCGCGCTCACCTTGCAGGCCGCCTCTGCCCCCGCCGTTGCGATCCCGACCGGACGCGATCTGCGCACGGCGGTCGCCGCTGCCGACGCCGCGTTGTTCAAGACCTTCTTCGAGGAATGCGAGCCCGCCAAGCTCGACGCGATGCTGACGCCCGATTTCGAGATGTACCATGACCGCGACGGCGTGGTGGCGCGCGACGGCAAGGCGATGGTGGCGCTTTATACGAAGCAATGCGAGGCGAAGAAGGCGCCCGATGCGTGGCGCAGCCGGCGCGAACTCGTCGCGGACTCGCTCAACGTCGAGCCGGTGCCCGGATTCGGCGCGATCGAGGAAGGCAACCATGTCTTTTACGAACGCAAAGGCGACGGCCCTGAGAAACTGGTCGGCCGCGCGCATTTCGTCCAGCTGTGGCAAATGACGTCGAGCGGCTGGCGGCTGTCGCGCGTCCTCAGCTATTCGCACCGCGCGGCCGGTGCGACGCCCGAGGCCGCAAAACCGTAAAATTGTCATATCCTTCCAATGCGCTGCGCCCGCTGCGGCCGTAGCAAGGCGGATCGTCCGTTTCCGGAGTATCCGCATGATCCGTCGCCTCGCCGCCCTGTCGCTACTCGCCGCCGCCCCCGCGCTCGCTCAGGTCACGCCATCCGGCGCCCCGGTCGGCCCCAATGCCGGTGCGGTGTCCGGCCAGGGAACGCTGAGCGATCATGACGGCAATCAAGGCACCTGGCGCGTCGAAGGAGTCCTGAGCCAGGGCAATTTCACCGGCACCGGCACGGTGGAGATCGCCGGCCAGACGGTCACCGGACCGCTCGCCAAGGGACAATCCTATCTCGAAAACGGCAAATGCTATTTCGAGATCGAGCAGGGGCGCAGCCACGTGCATCTCGGCGGGCCGTGCACCACCACGGCGATTGCCGGCCTGTTGGGCGGCTTCGTCGCTGGCACCGAATATGGCACGGTCAATGGCACGATGAGCGGCACGCTACGCTTCGGCCGCGCGGGCGCCGCGGCCGCGGCAGCAAAGTCGACCGGTTCGGGTGTCCTGCCGACGCGAAAGCTGACCTGCGCCTTCATGGACCGCGTCGGCGGCAATGTTGCCGGCGACATGCCCGATTACCAACTGCATTATTCGGCGATGGTCACGCTGACCCTGTCCCCGGCCGGACGCTATGCCACCAAAGTCGGCGGCGGGGCCTTCGTGCGGGAGGGCGACGCGGTTCGCTTGACCGGTGGGCCGTTCGCCGGCGCGGTCGGGCGACTGCAGGCCGACCGATCGGGCGAACCGGCGGTCTATTTCGAGCGCGCCGAGAACCGCCGCGCCGACGGCAGCTTCATCATCGATCCCGGCCGCACTGCCTGCACCGTCGCCCGGGGCGGCTGAACCCATATCTTGACCCGCGGCGCGGTCTGCGACAGATTCCGCCGCGTTCGCCACCCTTGAGGGAAGCATGAAGGAAATTGTCGCCCGCTGACCTGACGGCCCCGGCCTTGCCGGAGGCGCCGTCGTCATGCGCTTTGCCCGCCGGGACGCACCGGACGGGCGGCGCGGTCGTTTCTCGACTGACGGGCACAATCCACGTGAACATTTCCAAATACGAACAGCGCGTGCTGCACGCGCTCGCGCAGGGCGGCGCGATCCATCACCGCCGCGATAGTCAGGGCCGGATCGTCGAGGCGATCTGCTTCACTCGCGAAGGCCATGTGCTGGCGGACGGCACGTTGCCGATATTCCGCAAGCTCAAGCGGCGGGGGCTGATCTTCAGCTCAGGTGGGCAGCCGTACCGGATCAGCCGGCTCGGGCTGGCGGCGGTGAGGAGCCAGTTGGATAATCGGTAGCATAATTCCTCCCCGGAACGGGGAGGGGGGCCAAGACGCGTAGCGGCTTGGTGGAGGGGGCCTGCGACCAAAGAGCAACAAGCCAAGAGGCTAGTACGTAGAGGACCCCCTCCACCACTCGCTACGCGAGCGGTCCCCCTCCCCGTACCGGGGAGGAATTTGGTTGCCCCAACTTGCTCGCTGCAGTTTCGCGCCGCTCTCGACCAGTCGAGTCCGTCCTATCGCCCCAGGCATCGCGGCCCTATCGTCTCACCCAACCCGGGGAGGGAAAACCATGTCAGCCAATGTCGAGTTGATCCGCGCCATCTATGATGCCTTCGCCGCAGGCGACGTACCCGGCATCCTGGGGCGGATGGATCCAGCCATCGAATGGCATGAGGCGGAGAATTTCCCTTATGCCGACAACAGTCCGTATATCGGCCCCGAAGCCGTCGCGCAGGGCGTGTTCCTGCGTTGCGCGACCGAATGGGACGGGTTCGGCGTCCAGGTCGACGAGATCGTCGATGGCGGCGATACGGTGATCGCGCTCGGCCGCTATGTCGGCACCTACAAGGCGACCGGCAAGACGCAGCATACCCAGATGGCGCATGTCTGGCGCATCGCCGGTGGACGCGCGATTGGGTTCCAGCAATATGCCGACACGCTGGCGGTCGCGCGCGTCACCGGCGCCGTCTGACCGCTTCATCCTGGGGCAAGCTTGCCTGAGGTAACCCGCCGCGAGCGCGTGGGCCGTGCTCGTCCGCCAATAGAGGATTCGATGCGTTTCACTCCCCTGATTGTCCTGACCGCGGTCGCCGCCGTCGCGATCGCCACCCCCGCCGCCGCCAAGACCGAGAGTTTCCGCGCGACGCTGGACGGCACCGCGATCCCGACGACCACCGGATCGCCCGCGCACGGCAAGGTGACGGTCAAGGTCGACACCAAGTCGCAACGCGTCTCGGTCGAGCTCGACGTGCAGGGGATCACGCTCGACCAGCTCAACGACGCCCTGGTCGCCAAGCCGATCGGCCCGGTCCATTTCCACCAATATCGCAGCGCCGACGATGTCGAGGCGGTGCTGCCCGTGCCCTATGGCGCCAATTACCGCGCGACCAAGGACGGGTTCCACGTGTCGATGCGCGACTATTCCTATGCCGAGGGCGCGAAGCTGCTCAACGATCAGGATACATTCGAGGAATTCGTCGACGCGCTGAACGCCGGCAAGATCGTGATCAACGTCCACACCGACAAATTCCCGGACGGCGAGATCAGCGGCAAGGTGTTGCCCAACTGACGCCTATGGCGCGTTGAGCCGTCGGAGTTTCATCGATCAGAGGGCGCGGGAGGCCGCATCCCCCCGGTGCAAGCCGTCCCGCGCCGCGCCGATCAACCCGTTGGATGACCTGGCGAACTGCCGGCTATCATGCCGCAGCGACGTTGCTACGGCTTGTAAATTTTGGACACGTGTTGCGACGACGGGGCGTCGGCCTTACCCCTTGGGCTTGTCCGCCACGCGATATTTGTCGTGGCAGGCCGAGCACGCACCGCGCACCACGCCCCATTGCACCGCGAAGCCCGGCTGATCGCCTGCCTTGGCGATATCGGCGAGCTTGCCGGCCTCGGCCGCCAAGTTCGCGGCGGCCGCCTCGAACCCGGCGCGGTCGCTCCACACCGTCGGCAGTGCCTTGGTCGTGCCGCCGTCGCTGCCGGCGGGGAACAGCCCGGGCAAGGAGCGCGCCCAGGCGGCGATCGCCCCGGCGGCGAAGGCCTGGGTCTTCACGTCGCCCTTGGCGTCGATCACTCCTTTCATCCCGCCAAAGGCCGCGCCCTGGAGTTTGAACCCGGCTTGCCGCGCCGCAATCAGTTGATCCGCATCGTCGCGCCGCGTCGCCGCCGCCGCGGTCAACACGCTTGCCGCCATCACCAGCACCAGTGCCGACATCGTCCTGGTCATCGCGCCTCTCCCTTGGTTGAACCGGCGCGATGCTATGACCGCGCGAGCGATCGGGCAATCCCGCCGTTAACCGGCTTTGCGGGGCGCGCGTTAACCGCGTCGGGCTATCGTCGGGCGATGATCTCGACCAAAATCTTTCGCAGCCGGTGGGCGGCCTTGTTCTGGGCGGGCGGGATCATCTGGACGGCCTATGACGTCGCGAGCGCCAATGCGCCCGACCCGGTGAGCAACAACAGCGCGGCCGCCGAGACCGACGCGACCGGTACCGCGGTCGACAATGGCGACTTGGCGGTGCTCGCCAACGCGATGGGAAATTAGGGCCTGGCCCGACGGCAACGTCGCCGTCTTCTCATCGTCACCCCGGACTTGTTCCGGGGTCCAATCCTCCCCAACGGAATCCAGCCGTTGTTGCACGTTGGATGCCGGAACAAGTCCGGCATGACGGCGGTGGGCGGTGGGCGGGAGCGGTGCAGCCGTGTGGCGCTCCGCTACTTCCCCGCGAACAGGAAAGCGACCGCACCGACCAGGCAAAGGAACGCGCCGAGATGGCGCCAGCCGAGCGGCTCGCCCAGCACGGTCACCATGAACACGCCGAACACGGTAAGCGCGATCGCTTCCTGCGTGACCTTGAGCTGCCCGCCCGACCAGCCGGCGGCATAGCCGATGCGGTTGGCGGGCACCGCCAGACAATATTCGAACAGGGCGATGCCCCAGCTGATCGCGATCACGATCCAAAGCGGCTTGTCCATGCCGCCCTTCAAATGCCAGTACCACGCGATCGTCATGAAACAATTGGACAGCGCGAGCAGGGCAACCGTCCACATGCCGGTCGATCTCTTTCGTTAGCGAATGACGGTGCATGCGATGGGCGGCTGGCCCGGCGTCGTCAAGGTCGCCGCATCGCCTTTGCCGCGCAGTTCGTACCGACCCTTCTTGTACCAGATACCCGAGGCGGGCTTCTGCCCATCGAGCGTCGCCACGATGCGGCCATTGCGCGCGATCGCGGCAGTGTCGGCACTGTTGTCGAACCGCACCGCGAATTTGGTCCCGTCCATGCAGCGATAACGCGCGCTGACCACCGGCGGCGTGCCGTTCGTATCGCCGGCGTCGGTTCCGCTATCCGCACCCGGCTTCGCGCCGCCTTTGCCGGGGGCCGGCTTCAGGTCGATCGAATAGATATGCCATTTGCGCTGCTCGGGCGTCGACCCGTCGACGACGGTGCGGCGCAGGACGACCGTGCCGGTCTGATAGTCCGGCCGGCCGTCCTTGAACCGAGCATAGATCTGCACGGGGACCGAGACGTAACGGCTTCCCGCAGCACCTTCGATCTCGCCGGGACCGCCGATATTGGCATGATATTCCTTGTATTTGGCAAAGCTGCCCGCGAACGCGGCCGGGCTCATTTTGCTGTCGGCGCCGCCATTGCCCCACAAGGCGCGGGCCGCGGCATATTTGCCGCCCTCTATGCTGGCGAAATAGATCTGGACGACGTTCGCCGCGCCCTGTGCGCTGTCGGGGGTGAACTTGCCTTCCGAAACCGGAGTCCTGTCATCAGGCAGCCCGCCCGGCTGGCCCGGCTCGGCGGGCGCCAGCGGCCGTTCGTCGGCGGTCGCGGGCGGTGTCGCGCCGTTGGTCGCGACCTGGGTCGCATTGTCGACTTGATTATAGGTGCTGATGTCCCCCTGCGCGCGGTCGGCGGCATCGTTGATATCGACTTCGCTATTGCCGGTGGTGGTGGGCTGCGAACAGGCGGCAAGGCACAGGAACGGAACAAGCAAAACGGCGCGCACGATGGAACCCCCGGGGCAGTACGGTTGTAGGGCGTGTGAACGTTCCTCCACCCGTGTCGTTCCCCCGATCAAAAGACCTGCTTGAACTGATCGTTGCCGACGAACCCCAGCCGCGTGACGCCGGCGCGCTTCACCGTCGCCAGCACGCGATCGAACGTTTCATAGCGCGCGGCGGCGTCGGCGCGGATGGTCAAGGTCGCGTCCTTGTCGGCCATCGTCGCCACCAGTTGATCGGGCAACGCGCTTTCCGCGATCGTGACGCCGTCCAGACTGAGCGCGCCCGACGCCGCGATCTCCAGCCGGTGCGTCTTGTCGGGCGACACCGGATGGCCGGGTCCGCTCGGCAAGTCGACCGCCACCTTGTGCGTGGCGATCGGCAGAGTGAGGATCATCATGATCAGCAGGACGAGCAAAACATCGATCAGCGGCGTGATGTTCATCTCGGCGATCGGTTGGGAATAGGCGGTACGGCTGGCCATGAGCATTCTCCCATTCTGATACGTGATAACGTATCACATCAAATGGGAAGGGCAAGCTTACTGCTAAGGAAACGACCTCCGGAAGCTCCCCTCCCTGCTTGCAGGGAGGGGCTGGGGGTGGGTGCGCGCGTCTGCGCGCTTTCAGACACGCATCCGCCGATCGCCAAAACAGCACCGGACGAGGCATCGAGCCTCGCCCGTCGCTAAACCCACCCCTTGATCCCCTCCCTGCAAGCAGGGAGGGGAAATCTGAACGTCGACCTCGCCGGCCCCCTCAGCAATTCTCGTATTTCCAGTTGAGCTTCTTGCCCTCACGGATCTGCTCAATCGTCAGCGCGACCCGCTTGGCTCGCGTTTCGTTGCGCTTGGCGCCGGCCACCCATTCGCAATATTCGCGGCGGCAGCTCGGCGGAAAGGCGTTCCAATTCGCCGCCGCCTGCTCGTCTCCCGCCAGCGCTTCCGCGAGCGCGGGAGGCACCTCGGCCTCTGGCTTGCTGCCGCGCGCCGGCCGCTTCGGCTTTTCGCCCGCGTCGATCCTGGCCAGGGCCTGGTCGAGCCGATCGAGCAACAGCGCGTCGGGCGGCAATTTCGCGACATCGGTCAGGCGGCCATATTGCCCCATCGCGTCGCCTTCCTTGCCGGTGGCGAGGCCCAACCGATCCCAGAAACCGAACGCGGCATGTTCCTTGAACGCCGCCATATTGGCGAGCGGCGTGCCCTTATAGGTAAAGAACGGCATACTCCATTTGATCGTTTCCTCGACCGCTGGAGCATGGCCGTGGATCAGATCGCGCAGATGCGTGAGGATCGGCTTCGCGAAGTCGTTCTTACTCGCGATATAGGCATCGACGCGCGGGTCTCTCGGCATCGCCTCCCCTCCTCATCAGGTCGAGGCGGAAGTCTAGGGTCCCGCGCGGAGCGACGTCAACGCCGGCCGGATGTCCTCAAGGATTGAGCGCCTCGTCGTCGGCATCGGACAGTTCGTCATCGTCGGAATCACCGTCATCGAACTCGTCCTGGACTTCGTCCTCGTCGATATCGCCCTCGGCCATGTCGGCGTCGTCATCTTCCTCACCGACATCATCGGCGGACATCTCGACATCGTCATCCTCCGGCTCGTCGCCGAGATCGGGATCGAGGTCGGTCAGGATCGTGCCGTCGGTCGGTCCGTCGCGTGTCGCTTCCAGGATTTCGGCGCGCTGGCTTTCGTCATAGCCCTCTTCGTCATATCCGTCGTCGCCCGACCCCTGGCCCGGTACCTGATATCCGCCCATTTTCGTCTCCATGACATAAGGGTGCAGACCCTTAGGAAGCGAACGGCGACGCGGCCTTCGGGTTCCGTCGGGCGTCGCACTAAGCCGGGCGGAACAGGCGACCGCGCTCGACGATTGCCGCCAACACCAATGCTACCACTCCGGCGGCCAGGAAGCCAAGGTGTAACGGGGTAGTGGTCCCGTCGAACGCCATGCCGATCAGGCCGCCGATCGCGGCGCCGCCGGTGGTGACGACAAAGCCCTGCAGGCTCGACGCCGTTCCGGCGATCTCGCCCATGTTCATCATCGCCATCGCCGAACAGTTCGACGCGGCAAGTCCAAAGCACGCCATCGTCACCGCCTGGAGCGCGACGAACGTCCACAGATTCTCCAGGCCGAGATGGCTGATCACCAGGCTGGCCGACGCCGCCAGGATCAGCACGACCATCGCACCATGCGAGATGCGGCGCATGCCGAGCCACATCACGATCCGCGAATTGAGCAGATTGCCGCACGCCATCGTCACCGCGCAGGCGGCGAAGATCAGACCCAGCCGCTTGGGCTGATGGAACACTTTCTCGACGATCGGCTGGATGCTGGTGATATAGCCGAACAGCGCGCCTTGCAGCCCGATCACCGCCGCAGCATAGCCGACCGACAGACGATCCTGCAGCGTGCGTTTCCAATTGCTCAGGAGCAGCTTCGCTTCCAGCGGCACGCGGCGTTCCGGCGGCAATGTCTCTGGCATGCGCGCCACGAACCACAGGACGACGACCACGCTGACGATCGCGATCATGTTGAAGATCAGCCGCCACGATCCCATCAGCAGGATGAACTGCCCGATGCTCGGCGCGATGATCGGAAAGATCATGAACGTCATCACCGCCAGGCTGCTGACCCGCGCCATCGCGCGGCCCGAATAGCAATCGCGGATCAGCGCGATCGTCACCACTCGCGTCGCGGCGATCGCCACCCCCGCGCACACGCGCGAAATGAGCAACAGGTCGAAGCTCTTGGCCATCGCGCAGACCAGGTTCATCAGGATGTACAGCACCATCGACCCGACCAGCACCGGCCGCCGACCATAGCGGTCTGCCAGCGGGCCGTGGATCAGCTGCGCCGCGCCGAATCCGCCCGAGAACATCACGATCACGAGCGGCAGATCGCGCGCGACGACATTCAGGTCCTGGCCGATGTCGGGCAGCGCGGGCAGCATCGTGTCGATGCCGAGCGCGCCCAGCGCCATCAGCACGGCGATCAGCGCGACGAACTCCACGAAGTGGATCGGCGACGAGGATTCGGCGCGAGAAGGATCCCCAGGTTGCGGCATCCCGCCCCAATGCCCCAGCCGCGCGAACAAATCAGCCCCGAAAAAATTATGTCACGTAACCGGAACAGGCTGACGCTACCGGACCGGTCACGGCCATTGCCGGTCGTGGGCGCAGGACCTAAGCCTGTGCCATCCGGGGTGGATACGTGAGGAGAATAGCATGAGCATCTTCGGTACGATCAAGGACGCCATTTTCGGCTCGGCCGCACCCGCGCCCGCGCCGGCCCCCGCTCCCGCTCCCGCGGAGGCAGCGGCCCCGCCGCCTCCCCCTCCTCCCCCGCCGGCGAAGTTGAGCGAGGATCAGATCTACGCGGTGCTCGAAAAGCACGCCCAAGCTCGGGGCGAACCGCTCAATTACAAGGAATCGATCGTCGACCTGATGAAGGCGATCGGCCAAGATTCGAGCCTCGACGCACGCAAGCAACTCGCGACCGAACTCGGCTATACGGGCGACCAGAACGACACCGCGACGATGAACATCTGGCTCCATCAGAAGACGATGGACAAATTGATGAACGGCTGACGAGGAGCACTTGCCATGGCGGGCCTCCGGTGTATTATTCAGATAATTCACTCTGGGAGCCCGCCATGCTTCGTTTGATACCTCTCGCCGCCGCCGCATTGGCACTCACCGCCTGTGGCGACCACGACGACAACAGCACCTCGATCAGCTTCAGCGGCAACAGCTCGGATGGCGCCGTGTCCGGCGGGATCGACAGTTCGGGCAACCTCAAGATCGACGCCAACGGCTTCAAGGCCGATCTGAAGCTGCCAAAATTCGCGGTCGACGCCAATAATTTCGAGATGAACGGGGTCCACCTCTATCCCGGCTCGACGATCAGCTCGATCAACGTCAATGGCGGCGACGGCGAAGACGGGGGCAAGGATCCCGGCAAGGTCCGCGTCACCTTCACCAGCCCAGCCACCGCCGCGACGGTGCGCGACTGGCTCAAGGAGCGGCTGGGCAAGGCCGGCTTCACGCTGTCGGCCGACGGCACCGGCCTGAGCGGCAAGACCGACGACGGCAAGCCGTTCGCGCTCAAGCTCAGCGACCAGGGCGCGAACAAGTCGAGCGGCACGATCGACATGGGTGGGTGACGCCGAAATACCCGTCACCACAGCGCAAGAGCATCGGGTTGAGCATGCCCCGCAGGCTCAAGGATCGTCCGGGGGACGATCCGACCCGATGCTGGTCTCAAGAGGCTTGAGGGACGCCCGTGGCACGAGACCCCAGCTTGCGCTGGGGTGACGGACGAGTGGCGAGGGTCTATCATCCCCTTTTCGAGAATTCCGGACGATAGAAAATGCTAGATACCCCCTCCGCCCAGGTCCCGACCCTCAGCCTCGCCGATGAAGCGCGCGATCCCGCCGCCTTCGCCGCCGCGTTCGGCGGGTCGTTCGAACGCTTCGGCTTCGCGATCGTCGCCGATCATGGAATTTCACTGCCGCTGATCCAGCGCGCCTGGCGCCTGACCGAGGAATTGTTCGCGCTGCCCGAGGAGGAAAAGCGCGGCTATTACGACAAGGCGTGGGGCGGCCAGCGCGGCTATACGCCGTTCAAGACCGAGATCGCCAAGGACGCCAAGCACGTCGACCTGAAGGAATTCTGGCATGTCGGCCGCGACCTGCCCGCGGGCCATCCCGCCGCCGCGACGATGATGCCCAATGTCTGGCCCTCGCGCCCGGCCGATTTCCAGGAAGCGCTGACCGATCTGTGGAACGCCTTCGACCGCGCGGGATTGCGCCTGCTCTCGGCGATCGCGCGCCATTTGAAGCTCTCGCCCGATTATTTCGACACAGTGGTCGATCACGGCAATTCGATCCTGCGGCTGCTTCATTATCCGCCGATCCCTGCCGATGCCGAGGGCGTCCGAGCGGGGGCGCATGAGGACATCAACCTGATCACCTTGCTCCTCGGCGCCGAGGAAGCCGGGCTCGAACTGCTCGACCGCGACGGCAAGTGGCTGGCGATCCGTCCGCCCGAAGGCGCGATGGTGGTCAATGTCGGCGACATGCTGCAGCGGTTGACCAACAATGTCCTGCCGTCGACCACGCACCGCGTCGTCAATCCGCCGCCCGAACGTCGCGGTTTCTCGCGCTATTCGATGCCGTTCTTCCTGCATCCCAATCCCGAATTCCTGATAGAGACGCTGCCGGGCTGCATCAGCGCGGACAATCCGAACCGTTATCCGACGCCGATCACCGCGCACGATTATCTGCACGAGCGTTTGGTCGAAATTGGCCTCGTGAAAGCCTGATCGTTTCGTGCTAGAAGCCAGCGTGTAACGGGAGGGAAATATGCGCCGCGCTGTTCTCACGGGCTGCATCCTGACGAGCGGGCTGTTGCTCGCCTCAATCGCCGCGGCGCGCCCCGGGGCGGATTTGTTCGCGGGCGAGCGTGACGACGTCACGCGCGTCGAGCGAACGGCGCCGAACCCGTCCGGCCTGCTGCGCTTGTGGTCGACGGTGGGACGTTGCGTGGTGCAGCGTGATCGGAACACCGCGCTGACCTTCGTCCGCGCGCCGCTCGGTTCGGATTTGTCGCTTGCTGCCGCGCGACGGCTGGACCCTGTATTCGCCGGCTGCCTGGCCGGATCGCGCGTGCCCGGTCCGTCCAGCGTAGTGCTCCGCCGCGCCGCCTTGGCCAACGCGCTCGGCATCAGCGGAACGCGCATCTAGACCGTTCGCGACGTTTTCGAGCGTTCCGCTACATCGCGAACGCTTGCGGCAAACGATGAAGTTCCTCTACGCGGGGCAGCGATGACTTCCACTTCCCCGCTGCGCGTAGCGCTCGCCGGCCTTGGCACCGTTGGTGCCGGCGTGATCAAACTTCTCGACGTCAATGGCGAGCTCATCGCCCGACGCGCGGGCCGGCCGATCGAGATCGTCGCGGTGTCCGCCCGCGATCGCGCCAAGGACCGCGGCGTCGACATCGCCCGGTTCGATTGGGTCGACGATACCGCGGCGCTGGCGCATCGCGCCGACGCCGATGTCGTTGTCGAGCTGATCGGCGGATCCGACGGCCCTGCCCTGACGCTGGCGCGTGCCACGCTGGCCGGCGGCAAGGGGCTGGTCACCGCCAACAAGGCGATGATGGCGCATCACGGACTCGAGCTCGCCGAAGCGGCCGAAGCCGCCAACGCGGCGCTCAAGTTCGAAGCCGCGGTCGCCGGCGGCGTCCCCGTCATCAAGGGGCTGCGCGAAGGCGCCGCGGCCAATGAGATCGGCCGGGTCTATGGCATCCTCAACGGCACCTGCAATTTCATCCTGACCAAGATGGAAGCCGAAGGACGCGACTTCGCCGACGTCCTGGCCGAAGCGCAGGCATTGGGCTTTGCAGAGGCCGACCCCAGTTTCGACATCGACGGCGTCGATGCGTCCCACAAGCTGTCGATCCTCGCGAGCCTGGCCTTCGGCACGCGCCCCGCCTTCGACGATGTCGCGACCGGCGGGATCCGCCACGTCCTGGCCGCCGACATCGCCGAGGCTGCGACCCTGGGCTACCGCATCCGTCTGGTCGGCATTGCCGAAGCCGGTCCGAAAGGGCTGTTCCAGCGCGTCCATCCGCACCTCGTCCCGCTCAGCCACCCGCTCGCGCATGTTTCAGGCGCGCTCAACGCCGTCGTCGCGGAGGGGAATTTCGTCGGCCGGCTGCTGTTCCAGGGCGCCGGCGCGGGCGATGGCCCCACCGCGTCGGCAGTGGTCGCCGACCTGATCGACATTGCTCGCGACGAATTCGGACCGCCTTACGCGATGCCCGCCGCCCAACTGACCGTGCTGCCGCCGGCAGACAGCGGCGAGCGCCGGGGCCGCGCCTATCTGCGCTTCATGGTCGCCGATCGCGTCGGTGTGCTTGCGGAGATCGCCGCGGCCATGCGCGATGCCGGTGTCTCGATCGAAAGCCTGATGCAGCGCGGCGCCAGCGCGGACGGCAGCGTGCTGGTCGCGATCGTCACGCACGAAGGACCCGAACGCGCGGTGGCCCAGGCGCTCGAAAAGCTGCGCGGGTCGCAAAGCCTGGCCGGCGAGCCGCTTTGGATGCACATCCTCGGCTGATCCCGTTCCGGCAGCCGTCTCCCTCAGGGCAGCAACTTGCCCTCGGTCGATGGCGGCGTATCGTCGAGCGGAATCGCAACGCGGCCGGTCTTGTCGGGCTTCTTCGCGAACGCCTTCTTGGCAAGGTCGGCCGCGCCCTTGATCATCGGTACGAGCGGCGGGCCGAACCCGACGACGCAGCTTCGGCTGATCGGACAGGGGGTACTCTCCGCGGCGAGCGCACCTGCGCCGTTCCTATAGGGATTGGACGGCATCGGCCCGTCGGGCGGTATTTCCTCAGGATAAGGCAATGTTTGCGAGGGCAGCGGATTGCCGCACACGACAATGTCCTTGCCGTCGACGTGGCGAACGCAGGGTTCGTTGCTGACGGGAACCAGGATCGAGAATCGTTCGGGCGTATCGGCGGGTGCCTGGGATGGCGACGTCGCGGTCGTCACCGCAGCCTGCAATACCAAAGACAATAAAAATCCGGGCATGACGACCCTCCCGCGAGCGATATACCGCTCGAACCCGGCATCAATGCGGCATGAAACTGGCCCGCAAGGTATCCATCGGATCCTGATCGGATCGCAGCAAGGTACGACGCTTGCTGAGGCAGCGCATCGCGCCGATCACGTCGCATTTGCGGCCGTCATAGGCGAGCGCGCGATCCTTGAGCGATTGCGTATCCTCGCTCGACGCCGGCAGGCGATACCGCTCGGCACATATGCCCGAGCATCGCGACGGCGCCTGCGGCTTAAGCGTGAAATCGAGCTTCAACGGCGCGTTGTGCGCCGCGGCACCCAACATGACGAACAACAACGGCGTGAGCATCGGACCGACCCCTGTCTCGAGCACCTCAAACGCCAACACATGAGGCCACAAGACGTTCCGAAACGCCAGAGGGTGCGCGCAGACCGACCGGTTTCCCGTCGCAGTTCGACGCAATTACGGGGCGATCGGTCGCTCGCCCATCAGGGACACGCCGGATCGTGTGCTGACCGACACCCCGGCCGCGCCGCAACCGACAAGGAAGGTCGACTTTTCCTGGCAATTATTTGTCCTGGCCAGCATCCGCTCGCGCTCGGCCGGCACGCCTTCATGTCTTGGATCGTCGGGATCGATCACCGTCAACGGCGCGCGGTAGCGATCGGCCTCGCGCCGGCCGCAAACGACGATATCATCGGGCTGATTGTCATGGCAGTCGATCGTCGCGCGGGTCGCGGCGTGGTAGCGCTCCATTGCCGTATCGAGCTGCGGGGCCGTCTGCATCATCACCAGCCACCACAGCATGATCCGACTCCGCCGATGCCATTTACGGCTCCGTAATGACCGCCGATTGCGGCGGTTTCGCGTCAGGCGGTGATGCGCGGCACGCCAAGGCGCGGAATTTCGATCGCCGGACAGCGATCCATCACGACTTTCAGTCCGGCCGCTTCGGCTCGCGCGGCGGCGTCTTCGTTGACGACGCCGAGTTGCATCCACACCGCTTTCGCGCCCGAAGCGATAGCTTCATCAACCGCTTCTCCCGCCGCCTGCGGACGACGGAAGATGTCGACGATGTCGATCGGCACGCCGATCTGGGCCAGGTCGTGGAAGACATATTCGCCGTGAACATGCTCGCCGGTGATCTGCGGATTGACCGGAATCACCCGATAACCGTGCCGCTGCAACATTGCCATCACGCCATAGCTGGGGCGGTCAGGACGATCCGACGCGCCCACCATCGCGATGGTGCGGGCATTTGCCAAGAGGTCCCGTATGTCCTGGTCGGCGGTGAGTGGCATGGTTTTCAATCCCATCTTCCTCGCCCTTTAAGGGCGAAGAGCTTGTTTAATCACCGGCCGGAAAGCCAAGCGCCGACCTTCCCGGCTATCTCTCCGAACGCGACACCCTCGGCCCCGTTCCCGGCGGCCGGCGGATTGCCCGCATCCGACGCGGCGCGAATCGCCATTGCCAGCGGCACGCGGCCGAGGAACGGAACGCCCATCTCCCCGGCAGCAGCCTCCGCACCACCCTGCCCGAACGGATCGGACAATTCACCGCAATGCGGGCAGCGATAGCCGGCCATGTTTTCGATCACGCCGATCACCGGCACGCCGGCCTTGGCGAACAAATCGACGGCACGGCGGGCGTCGATCAGCGCCAGGTCCTGTGGGGTCGACACGATTACCGCGCCGGCAGGCTTGTACTTCTGGATCATCGTCAATTGCACGTCGCCGGTGCCCGGCGGCATATCGACCACCAGGGTATCGGCGGCCCCCCAATCGCCCTCGATCAACTGCCCCAGCGCACTCGCGGCCATGGGGCCGCGCCAGGCGATAGCCTGACCCGGCGCGACCAACTGGCCCATCGACAGGATCGGCACGCCGAACGCTGTCGGCACCGGGATCATCGTCTTGTCGCGCGCCTGGGGCTTGGTCCCCTCCACGCCCATCAGGGTCGGCTGCGAGGGCCCGTAGATATCGGCATCCACCAACCCGATCCTGCGTCCGGCCCTGGCCAAGGCGATCGCAAGATTGGCGGCGACGGTCGACTTCCCCACCCCGCCCTTGCCGCTGGCCACCGCGATCAGCTTGCGGCCGACGCGCTCGCTGGTCATCGCGATGCGCACCTCGCGAGCTTCCCTGCCGGCGAGTGCGGCTGCGCGCACCGCCGCCTCCAGCGCGTCACGCGCCTCCGGATCCAACCCCGTGACGTCAAGGATCACGCTCGCGCGATCGCTATCGAGTCTCACCGTCGCGCGGTCGCCCGCCACCTCTGCGACGCGTGCCGCCAGCCCCGTCTTTTCGTTCATGGACGCCAGATAGGGCCGCAACCGCCGCTTGCCACTGTTTTTCCGCGCAGCGGAACCTATAAAGACGGATATGACGATTGCCTTGCCGTGGCGGCGCCGCCTTTCCCAAACCATGTCCGACAAGCCGAAGAGCCCCTGGGGCGGCGGTGGCGGCGATTCCGATGGCGGAAGCGGCGACGGCAATGGCGGCAATGACGCCGGCCCGCGGAATCCCTGGGCCCAGGCGCCGGGATCGCGCCCGCGTGGCCCACGTCCTGGCGGCGGCATCGAAGACCTGCTGAAGCGTGCGCGTGGTGGCGGTGGCGGTTCCGGTGGCAACGGGAATTTCCGCTTCCCGGGCAGCGGCAATGGGCGATCCTTGTGGCTCGCCGGTGTCGGCCTGTTCCTGCTCGCCTGGATCGGCATGACCAGCATTCACGGAATCGGTCCCCAGGAACGCGGTGTGGTAACGTATTTCGGGCGCTATTCTGGCACGATCGGGCCGGGCTGGAACCTGACACTGCCGGCGCCGATCGCGTCGGTCCGGGTGATCAACGTCACCGGCATTCAGGGCTTTTCGTTTCCCGACACCGACGGCGGCGGCGGACAGAATCTCGTGCTGACGCGCGACGGCAATCTGGTCGACCTCAGCTATTCGGTGCAGTGGAACATCATCGACCCGCAGAAATACGTGTTCGAGCTCGACAAGCCCGACGAGGCGGTCAAAGCCATCGCGGAAACCGCGGTGCGTGCGGCGATCGCCAATGCGACACTCGACGAAGTGCTCGGCGCCGGCAAATTGTCGATCCAGACCCAGGTCGCCGATTCGATGCAGAAGATCCTGGACGATTATCAGTCCGGCATCCGCATCGTGAACGTCGCCCTGAACAACGCCGCCGCGCCGCAGCAGGTCAGCGACGCGTTCAAGAGCGTGACGGCCGCCCAAAACGAGCGCCAATCGAACGTCACGCAAGCGCGCGGCTATGCGCAACAGGTCGTGGCGATCGCCCAGGGCCAGGCGGCCGCGTTCAACAGCGTTTACGAGCAATACAAGCTCGCCCCTGAGGTCACGCGCCGCCGCATGTATTACGAGACGATGGAAGCGATCCTGTCCAAGAACGACAAGACGATCATCGAGCCGCGCAATATCGCGCCATTCCTCCCGGTGCCGGGGGGAGTCCGGAAACTGCCCGATGCCCCGCAAGGGGAGGCACGCTGATGACCTGGCTGCGCAACCCGATCACGCTCGGCGTCGTCGCCCTGCTCGCGGTGATCCTGCTCGCCAGCACGATCGCGATCGTTCCCGAAACCAAGCAGGTCGTCGTCGTCCGGCTCGAACAGCCGATCGGCACGGTCAATCGGTGGAAAGCCGGCGAGACGCTGGGACAGACTGGCGCGGGCCTGATCGCGCGGATTCCGCTGGTCGACCGACTGATCTGGATCGACAAGCGCGTGCTCGATCTCGATCTCGACAATCAACCGGTGCTGTCGACCGACCAACAGCGGCTCGAGGTCGACGCCTTTGCCCGCTTTCGCATCGTCGACCCCTTGCGTCTCGTCCAATCGATGGGCCTGACCTCGGGTGCGGAGGATCGCGTCCGCGCGCAGTTGACGCCGTTGTTCGCCTCGGCACTGCGCTCCGAACTCGGCAAGGTCGATTTCGATGCGCTGCTCAGTCCGGAACGCGGCCAGTTGATGGACAATATCCAGGTCGCGTTGCAACGCTACGCACGCAATTACGGCATCCAGATCATCGATGTGCGCATCAAGCACGCCGACTATCCGGAAGGATCGCCCCTGCAATCGGCGCTCGACCGGATGAAGAACACCCGCGAGCAGCAGGCGCAGACGATCCGCTCCGAAGGTCAGCGCGATGCGGCGATCATCCGCGCACAGGCCGACGCGCAGGCCGCGAAGATCTACGCCGAAGCGTTCAACAAGGACCCTGCCTTCTACAATTTCTATCGCGCGATGCAGTCCTATCGAGTCACGTTCGGCCCCGACTCCAACGGCAAGCTGCCGTCGGGATCGACCAACCTGATCCTGACGCCCGACAATTCGTATCTGAAGGAGTTCGAAGGCAACGGGAAATGACGCGCTGAACCGATAAGAGCGTGGCGGGTTTGACCAATCACGTTCCTTGCAGTTCGTTCATATTCAATCGCCGTTCAGGCTCCGGAGGGCAAGAACAGTCCAACTGGGGCATATCGAGACGAAGAGGATTTACCCAAGTGCGCTACGCCTACGCCATTACTACCGCCCTGCTGCTCGGGGGCGCCGCGACGACGATGCTGTCGCCTTCCTATGCGCAGAACGCGCAGAACGAGCCGGGCACTATTTCTGCTTCTGCGCCAAAGCCGGGCGCGCCGATGAGCTTCGCCGACATGGTCGCCAAGCTTCAGCCGGCCGTGGTCAATATCTCCACCAAGCAGAAGGTGCAGGTCTCGTCGGGCGGCAATCCGTTCGGTGATCTGTTCGGGGGATTGTTCGGCCAGCAGGGGCAGGATGACGGCCAGCCTATCACGCGCGAGGGCCAGAGCCTGGGTTCGGGGTTCATCATTTCGCCCGACGGCTATATCGTCACCAACGCGCACGTCATCACCGCCGCGGCCAAGGGCAAGATCGAATCGATCACCGTCACCTTGTTCAACCGCAAGGAATATGTGGCGAAAGTGATCGGCAGCGACACGGCTTCCGACCTCGCCGTGCTCAAGGTCGATGCGACCAACCTGCCCTATGTGAAGTTCGGCGATTCGACCAAGGCGCGGGTCGGCGACTGGGTGATCGCGATCGGCGAACCGTTCGGCCTCGGCGGCACCGTCACGGCGGGTATCGTCTCGGCGCTCAACCGTGTGACCGGCCAGGGCGGCGCTTATGACCGCTTCATCCAGACCGACGCGGCGATCAACAAGGGCAATTCGGGCGGACCAATGTTCGACCTCAATGGCAATGTGATCGGCATCAACTCGCAAATCTATTCGCCGTCGGAAGGATCCGTCGGCATCGGCTTCGCCATCCCGGCCGCCTCGGCCAAGCCGATCATCGAGACGATGATCAAGGGTGGTAAGGTACAGCGCGGCTATCTCGGCATCGGCCGCCAGCCGGTTGACGAGGATATCGCCGGCACGCTCGGCCTGCCCAAGGATCGCGGGGAAATCGTCAATCGCGTCGAGCCGGGCGGCCCGGGCGCGAAGGCCGGCCTGAAGCAAGGCGACGTCATCGTCTCCGTCAACGGCCAGGAAGTGAACCCCGAGCAGACCCTGCCCTATCTGGTCGCGAACGTTCCGCCGGGCGGCACCGCCAAGCTGGGCATCATCCGTGACGGCAAGCCGCTCACGGTGAACGCTGTCGTCGGCAACCGTCCGAGCGAAGAGGAACTGGCCAATTCGATCACCGGCGGCAATGATGGTGACGACGATGGCGACGGCGCGCCCGGCAACGGTGCGCCCGAACTCCATGCCGGCGTCAACCTGCTCGGCGTACAGGTCACCGCGCTCACCCCGCAGATCGCCAATACGCTCGGCGTCAATCCGAGCCAGGTGAGCGGCGTGGTCGTCACCGGGGTGGACATGTCGAGCGACGCGGCCGCCAAGGGCATGCAGCGTGGCGATATTATCTCGTCGGTCAATCGGGTGCCGGTACGCACGCCGGGCGAGTTCGACGCCCAGGTTCGCGCGGCGAAGGCAGCGGGCAAGACGACCTTGCTCCTGTACATGACCCGCGCGCGCCAGGGCAGCCAGTATGTCGCGATCAAGCTCAAGGGCAGCTGATCCCGACTTGGCAGTCCCGTAGGTCAACCGCTAGAGCTCCCTCGTCCCCAACCGGGACGAGGGAGCTCTCGTATGGCCCACGCGATAACGATCTTTCGTGCCATCCTGCGCGGCGTAACCGGCGGGGTGTTCGAGCGGCGATGAGCGCGCGTATTGCGTCGATCCGGATCGGTCGCATCGCGCCGCTTGGTCCGGAACGGGTGCCAAGCGGGTTTATCAAGAGCGCGGTGGATGAGCCGATCATGACCGGCGCACTCGGGCTGGACGGCGATAGCCAGGCCGATCTGTCGGTCCATGGCGGTCCGGAAAAGGCGGTCTATGCGTATGCTTCCGCGCGCTATCCCGATTGGGGCGCAGCTTTTCCCCATCTCGCGCCGCGCTTCGTTGCCGGGGCGATGGGTGAGAATCTAACCGTCGATGGAATGATCGAGGACGATCTCTGTGTCGGCGACGTACATGCGATCGGCGGGGCGCTGCTGCAGGTCTGCCAGCCGCGCCAGCCCTGTTTCAAGCTCGCCCTGGCGCTCGGCGAGCCACGGCTTGGCAAGCACATGGTGCGAACCGGCCATTCGGGCTGGTATTATCGCGTCCTGCGCGAGGGCTCGATCGCGCCGGGCGATAGAGTGGTGCTCGCCGAACGTCCCAATCCGGATTTCCCATTTCCCCGGCTGGTGACGATCGTCAATCGCGGCGGCGCGACGCTATCCGAATTGCGCGATCTCGCGGCGATGCCGGGACTCGCGAGCAATATCGGCCGCCATGCACGCGCGGCGCTCGATGTGGCATGATGCCGTCGGCAATGATTTGGTCTAGCGTGCGATCGAGACTCGAGGACGATAGCAA
The DNA here is from genome assembly GCF_024508665.1 of Sphingomonas sp. Taxonomy (GTDB): domain Bacteria; phylum Pseudomonadota; class Alphaproteobacteria; order Sphingomonadales; family Sphingomonadaceae; genus Sphingomonas. The sequence continues at coordinate 346,802 of NZ_JANINP010000007.1, read as the reverse complement.
TGAATGACTTCTCCACCGACTGGATTGCCGCCGGCGAGGCCGAACTCGCCGACGTGGTGGCGCTGCGACGTGCCATCCATGCCGATCCCGAAATCGGCAACCAATGCCCGCGCACCACGGCGAAGCTGCGCGCCGCGCTCGACGGCCTGCCGCTCGAAATCCACGAATCCACGTCGACCAGCGGCTTCATCGCCATCCTGCGCGGCGGCGGCGATAACGGCCGCACGGTGTTGCTGCGTGGCGACATGGACGCGCTGCCGATGCCCGAGGAGACCGGCCTCGACTTCGCGAGCCAAGTGCCCAATGCGATGCACGCCTGTGGCCATGACAGCCATTGCTCGATGCTGGTCGGCGCGGCACGTGCCCTTGCCGCGCGCAAGGATAGCCTGCCAGGCACCGTCGTCTTCATGTTCCAGCCGGGCGAGGAAGGCCATCATGGCGCGCGCTTCATGATCGAGGATGGGCTGCTCGACGTGCAACGCCCCGACAGCGCGTTCGCGCTGCACATCTATCCCAATGCCCGAGCCGGCGCGATCCAGACGCGGCCTGGCGCGCTGCTCGCCTCGACCGACGCGCTCAATTTCACCATCCGTGGCGCGGGCGGCCATGCCGCGATGCCGCACGATGCGATGGACCCGATCCCGGTCGCCGCCGAGATCGTCACCGCGCTGTCGGTGTTCATCGCGCGGCAGATCCCGGCCACCGACCCCGCGGTGCTGTCGATCACCAAGATCGACGGCGGCAGCGCATACAACATCATCCCCGACGAAGTGCAGATGCTGGGGACCCTGCGCACGTTGAGCGCCAAGACCCGGCAAAAGGCCCGTGAAGGGCTGAAGCGCATTGCCGAGAATATCGCCGCCGCCCATGGCTGCACCGCCGAGGTGCGGATCGACGACGGTTATCCGGTGACGATGTGCGATCCGCGCGCGGTCTCGCTCCTCAAGCAGATTTCGGAAGACCTCGAACCGGGCCAGTGGCAGCCGATGCCGGCGCCGATCATGGGCGGCGAGGATTTCAGCTATGTTCTTCGCGAAGTGCCCGGCGCGATGGCGTTCATCGGCGTCGCGCCCGAGGGCTCCGACCCGGCGCACAACCCGCCGCTCCACAACACCAAGATGACGATCGAGGAATCGGTCATGGCCAAGGGCATCGCGATGCACTGCGCCTATGCCGAGCGCTTCCTCGAGAACGGGTTCGATTGACCGCGCCGCGCGAATTGAGTGCGGCCGAGTTCGCCGCCTGCTTCGACGAGCCGATGCTCGACGTCACCGATGACGAGGATGCCGATCTCGACATCGACATCTGGCCCTATGTCGATGCGCTCGCCCCCCAGGCCTTCGGCGTCGAACGGTTCGACGATGTCGACCGCGTCTATCAGGACGCGCGCGGCCGCTACGATCAGATCATCATCGAGACCGACCGGCCCGACATCTTTCTGGTCGTGGTGGTCGATATCGCTGGCAAGTCGATCCATGGCCATCGTCTGCTCGACCTCAACGTCGAATATGGTCTGATCCCCAAACCCGACTGAGCGATGCTTGTCGCCAATCCGGACCTAATCGCCCGCTGGGCGGATGCCTGGGCGATCTCGCGCGGCGCGGCGATGCCGGTCTCGCGCGACGGCGGCCTATACATTCATGTCGATCAACCCGATCAGGTCGGCCGTTACCTGTTCGCGCGGCTCGAAGCCGATTCGATCGGCCCGCTTGCCGCGAGCATCGACCGGCCGTTGCTCTACCTAAAGGTCTGCGCGCCGGCCGAAATGGTCGCCCCGTTGCTGCCGCCAGGCTGGGAGATCGCCACGCCCGGCTTCATGATGACAGCGCCCTTGTCGGTCATGCTCGACCGGCCTCCAGCCATTCCTACGGAATTCGAGATACGCATCACGTATGACGAGTCTATCACATTCGCGCATATCGTATACGTCTACGGCGAGGAAGCGGCGCGTGGCCGCATCGTGACGGTTGATGGTCTGATCGTGTTCGACCGCATCCGCACCGCGGAACACTATCAGCGTCGCGGATTGGGAAGCGCGGTCATGCGCGCACTAGCGGCGGAAGCGCGGCAATCGGGTATCGAAGACGCGATGCTTTGCGCGACGCCGGCTGGTCGCGAACTCTACACATCTCTCGGATGGTCGCTGCATAGCGACTACACCACGGCTTCGCTGGCAGCGCCGGTTTAAGCAGCAAGTCGCTTTCGCGTTCCGGCGAGGCCGGGACCCGGGTTCGGCGAAGTCGCCAGGTTCATGGCAGAGCACGGGCGAACGCAGAATCTTCTGTCCTAAACCCGCAATAATGTGCCACGTTCGGCCAGACACCGGGGCGATCTCCGTTCAGCGCGGCGACACGCAGTCCGCCGCACAACGGTCCTGCCGCGCCGGCACTTGAACACTAAACCGGGTTTTGCGCATGACCACCGCCACCACCCGCCCGATCGCCGAACTGACCATTCGCGGCGTGATCCTGGGCTGCATCATCACGATCCTGTTCACCGCGGCCAATGTCTATCTGGGGTTGAAGGTCGGACTAACCTTCGCGACGTCGATCCCGGCGGCGGTGATCTCGATGGCGATCCTGCGGATGCTGCCCGGATCCAATATCGTCGAGAACAATATCGTCCAGACCATCGCCTCGGCCGCTGGGACGTTGTCGGCGATCATCTTCGTGCTGCCCGGTTTGATCCTGGTCGGCTGGTGGCAAGGCTTTCCCTATTGGACGACGGTCGCCGTATGCGCGACCGGCGGCATCATGGGGGTGATGTTCTCGGTGCCGTTGCGGCGCGCGCTGGTGACGGGATCCGACCTGCCCTATCCGGAGGGCGTCGCCGCGGCCGAAGTGCTCAAGGTCGGCACCAGCACCGATGGCGGCGAGGAAAACGCCAAGGGCCTGCGCATCATCGTGATCAGCTCGCTGGTCTCCGCGATCTTCCAGTTGCTCGCGACGCTCAAGGTCGTTGCCGCGGAGGCCGCCAAGAATTTTCGCATCGGCCCGAGCGTCAGCGGCGTCTCGACCAGCTTCTCGATGGCGCTGATCGGGGTCGGCCATCTGGTCGGCCTGTCGGTCGGCGCGGCGATGTTCTTCGGCATGCTGATCGCCTGGGTCGGACTGGTCCCTTGGCTGAGTGCGCATGTTCCCGGCGCGACCGACGCGATCGTCACCGACATCTTCCGCAACAAGGTCCGCTTCGTCGGCGCCGGCACGATCGGCGTCGCCGCGATCTGGACCCTGTTCAAGATCCTGGGCCCGATCATCGGCGGCATCCGGTCGGCGATGGCGGCGGCGCAGGCGCGCGGCCAGGGCGAAGTGCTCGAACTGACCGAGCGCGACCTGCCGATTTCGATCGTCGGCGGCACGATCCTGCTGATGCTGCCGCTGATCGCCTTCCTGTTATGGACGTTCTCGGCCGGTGGACCGGTCGCCGAGCATGTCCTTCCCGTGATCGGCGGTACCGTCATCTACATCGCCTTGGTCGCCGTCGTGATCGCGTCGGTGTGCGGCTATATGGCCGGGCTGATCGGCGCGTCGAACAGCCCGGTGTCGGGCGTCGGCATCCTCGCCGCGGTCGGAGCATCGTTGCTCCTGCTAGGCTTTTTCGGGCATCAGACCGATCCGCACCGCGCCAGCGCGCTGATCGCTTACGCGCTGTTCACCACGGGCATCGTCTTTTCGGTGGCGACGATCTCCAATGACAACCTTCAGGACCTGAAGACCGGGCAATTGGTCGGCGCGACTCCGTGGAAGCAACAGGTCGCCTTGGTGTTCGGGGTAATCTTCGGGTCGTTGGTCATCCCGGTCGTGCTCGATCTGCTCAAGAACACATTCGGCTTCGTCGGCATGCCCGGCGCCGGCCCCAACGCGCTGCAGGCCCCCCAGGCCTCGTTGATCGCGGCCCTGGCTCAAGGCATCCTCGGCTCGGGCATCGACTGGTGGCTGATCGGCACGGGCGCGCTCATCGGGGTGATCGTGATCGCCATCGACGAGACGCTCGGCAAGATGGGCAAGATGCGCTTGCCTCCGCTCGGTGTTGGCATGGGCATCTATCTGCCGATGGCGCTGACCTTGCTGATCCCGGTCGGCGCGCTGATCGGTCATTTTTACGACCGCTGGGCGCGGCGGACCGCCAATCCGGAATTCGCCGAGCGGATGGGAACACTGGCGGCGACCGGGCTGATCGTCGGCGAGAGCCTGTGGGGAGTCGGCTTCGCCTTCTTCGTCGCGGTGCGCGGCGGCGAGATTCCGGCGGGAATCATGGGCGCGAGCTATGCGCAATGGGCGGAGCTCGCCGCGTTGCTGGTGTTCTTCGGATCGATCGCCTGGCTGTACAGCCGCACGAAACAGATGGTGCGCTGATCGGCGGGCCATTCCCCTCCCGCAAGCGGGAGGGGAGGTAAGGCGAGAGATCAGACTAGCGTCGCGACGAGCGCCTTGATCGGCACGAAGGCGAACGCGACCGAACTATCGGCCACGCCGTATGGCAGGAACAAGCTGTCGCCATGGCGGATCGCGCCGCACGAATAAACGACGTTGGGCACGTACCCCTCACGGTCCTGGTCCTTAGCGGCCAGGATCGGCTCGGCCGTACGGCCGATCACCTTTGACGGGTCCTCCTTGTCGAGCAGCACCGCGCCAACCGAATATTTGCGCATCGCGCCAACGCCATGGGTCAGCAGCAGCCAGCCTTCGTCGAGCTCGATCGGCGGGCCGCAATTGCCGATCTGGACCAGTTCCCACGGATAATGCGGCTCGAGCAGGCGTCCGCCTTCCTCCCAATGCGTCAGCCGGTCGGAATCGAGCAGGAAGAGATTCTCGCCGTCCTGGCGCCCGATCGCGAGATAGCGGCCGCCGACCTTGCGCGGGAACAAGGCGATGCCCTTGTTGCGTGCCGCGGGTCCGGTCATCGGCACCAGGTCGAAGGCGCGGAAATCGCGCGTGCGCAACAGCTCCGACTGGATCTGCGAGCCGTTATAGGCGGTGTAGGTGCCGAGCCATTCGATCTCGCCATCGTCGTGATGGAACTGGACCAGGCGGAGGTCCTCCAGGCCTTTCGACTGGGCGTCCGTGATCGGAAAGATGACCGTGCCAGACAAAGTCGAATCGCGATGCCGGTGCACCGTGACCGGGCCCGAGGGAACATGCTCCTCATCGCTGCCATGGACGTCGGCCGCGGTCGCGAAGGGCGGTTCAGGGGCCAGCTTGAGCTGGTTGTCCGTAGTGATGATGCCTTCGCGAAAGGCTACCGAGGAAATGTGCCCTTCACCCACCGAGCGCAGCGACATCAGGATGCGCATCGACCCTTTGGGCATACCGGTCTGGTCGAAATGCGGCACCGCACTGGGGTTCATCAGCGCCGCCGCCGCGTAGGAATATTCGTGGCAGAAATAGGCGCCGATCAACTGGCGTTTCTCATCGCCAATGTCGCGGCCGTCGAGACCGAGCAGATCCTCGATCTCGTCATAGCGCGTCATGAACACGCGGCGCGTCTGCCAGTGACGCGCCTCGAAGTCCTTCAGCACGACCTCAAGTTCGTCGCGCGTCTCCTGAGCCGACATCGCCAGAACCGCCCGGACCAGCCGATCGGTCCGGCTGGTCCCGCCGCCGACGGGGGACCAGCCGATATGGAACGGACGAACGACGACTCGCGACGGGTCGGCGTGCAGCCTAAGGCTGTGATGAAATATTTCGAGCAACGGCCATCCCGCTTGCAACCCTGATCCAAGCGGCGCCGCGTGTCGTTGCTACGCGACGGCGCGGCCCGTCCCTGCCACGGTTCCGGCAGCTTTTCCAAGTGCCGAAATCGCGCAAGAGGCCAATTGCAGCGCCAAAATCGACTCTGCGCCCTGATTCCGGTTCAAACCGCCCGGCATCAGGCCGTCGAAACAGCCGCCATCCTGCACCGTCGCCAGCGGCAGATCGAGGTCGTTCTGACCCAGATACCAGCGATACGCCCGGTTTGCTTCCTCGACCCAGCGCGGATCGCCAGTCGCCTTGAACGCCGCGGCGCAGGCATCGATCGTAGCTTGTGCTTCGAGCGGCTGCTGATCGAACGGCAACGGTCCTTCATAGGGCCGCCCGAAACTGTCGGTGCCGACGGCGCGGAACCGGCCTTCGGGGCTGGTTTGCTGACCCACGATCCAGTCGAGCGTGCGCAAGCCCGTCGCGATCAATTCCTGACGTTCGAGGGCTACGCCGGCACGAATCATGGCCTCGGGCAGGCGAGCATTGTCGTAGGCGAGCACGATTTCGAACCATTCCCATTCGGGCCGGCGCGTTTCCTGGAGCAAATCGGCCAGATCGGCTGAAAAGCGTTCCAGGATGGTTCGCGACCGTTCGTGGCCGGGATGTGCGCTCAGCATCGCCGCGGCGCCGAGCATGGCGAACGCTTGCGCTCGCGGGCTGGTCAGCTCCAACGCGATTCCCGCGGTCTCGTCGAACAGGCGTGCCGCCCAATCGCGATGCTTGGGAAGCGTGGCGCGCTTGGCAGTGACGCCCAGCGCCCAGATCGTACGGCCGTTCGAATCTTCCGATCCCGCGTCTTCGCACCAGGTACGATCGAAGTTCATGAAGTTGCGGAAACGCTTCTTGTCGGGATTCCACGCATATTGGACGAACGCCGCGTAGGTCGTCATCCATTTGTCGCGCACGTCCTCGTCGAGATCGTCGATCGCGGTCATCAGCATCAGCGCTCGGACGTTGTCGTCGATACAATAGCCGTGGCGAAAGTCCGGCACCGATAGGACGGCGTGCTGAAACATGCCCGTCGCGTCGCTCATCCGTTCGACGGCGGCGATACTGGGCTTGAGCGGAGTCAAAGGCTTGGTGCTCCTGATCCGCCGCGGTGCCGCCGCGACGATCGCGTCGATCGCAACCAGACCAGCTTCGGCGAGGCGCGGCCAGATCATCGTGCGGCCGCGGGCATAAGCGCGCCGCATCAGCTCGGCACGCGCGGCGTCGTCGCGGAGCAAACGCGAAATCTCGCGCGCGAAGCCCTCGACATCACCGAAATCGACGATCACGCCATGGCCGTCGGCCAAGATCTCCGTCGCGTGAATGTACGGCGTCGACACGACCGCCTTGCCGACACCAATGGCGTAAGACAGCGTCCCCGACGTGATCTGTGCGGGGTTGGTGTAAGGCGTCACGTAGAGATCGGTCGCCTGAAGATAATCGAGCAACTCGTCATGCTCGAGGAAGCCGTCGATGAAGCGGACATGGTCGGCCACGCCCTTTTCGGCGGCCAGCGCCTTCAGCCGGTCGCGATAGGCCTCGCCCTGTTGCGCGACCAGATTGGGGTGCGTGGCGCCCAGGACGACGTATAGCGCGTCGGGATTGGCCGCGACCACTTCGGGCATTGCCGAGATCACGCTCTCGATCCCCTTGTTCGGCGCCAGCAGGCCGAAGGTCAGCAGCACCTTGCGCCCTTCCCAGCCGAATCGGGGCTTCAGGGTGTCGGGATCGACCAGCGGACGATCGGGCACGCCGTGCGGGATCATCATGATCATCCGCGGATCGGCGCCATAGACGCGTATAAGGATATCGCGGCCGATATCGGCCATGACGACAACCCGGGCGGCACGCTTGAGCAAGCCGTTCATCACCCGGCGCTGATCGTCATTCGGGTCTTCGAGGATCGTGTGCAGTGTCACGATGACGGGAATGGTCAGCCGGTCGAGCAAGGCGAGCAGATGCTCGCCCGCCGGCCCGCCGAAGATGCCATATTCATGCTGGACCCAGACGGCCTGAGCGCCGCTCGCTTCGATGGTTCGCGCGGTCGTCAGATAGGCCAGGCGATCTTCCTGCGCGATCGATCCGGTAACTTCCGGCGGATAATCGTACCCTTCGGCACGATCGTCCATCGCATAGACGTCGACCTTGATGTCGGGAAAACGGTCCTGGAGCGCCAGATACGTATCGGTCGTATATGTCGCAATGCCGCATTGCCGCGGCAGGAAATTGCCAATCAGCGCAAGGTGTTTGGTCCGGGGTGGTAGAGGCGAGGACGCCATTTCTGCCCTTTCACAAGTGATTTCCGGGCATTATCGCCCGACTCATGCCTCCCTGAACGGATTGAAAGAAATATGGTTGCGTATTTGTTGCAACGCAACAAAGGAATCGCGCTGACCTGTGTTAAGGTCGGGCATGTCAGCCACGGCCGCGATAGCCCGGCACGCCTTGATCGGGCAGCCATAGCCCGTCGGGCGCCGGGCCCGATTGCCAGAATACGTCGATCGGGATCCCGCCGCGCGGATACCAATAGCCGCCGATGCGGAGCCATTGCGGCTTCATCTCGGCCGTCAGCCGTTCGCCGATCCCGACCGTGCAATCCTCGTGGAAGGCGGCATGGTTGCGGAACGAACTCAGGAACAGCTTGAGCGACTTCGATTCGACGATCGTCTCCGCCGGCACATAGTCGATCACCAGATGCGCGAAATCGGGCTGGCCGGTCACCGGGCAAAGTGAGGTGAATTCGGGCCCGGTGAAGCGGACCAGATAGGGCCGGCCCAGACGCGGATTGGGGACATAATCGAGCACCGCCTCTTCGGGCGATGCCGGCAGCGAGCTGTTCTGACCAAGGTGTTTGGGGTTCATGACCGGGGATATAGGTGCGCCGCCCTCAACCGTCACCCCGGCCGTGTGCCGCCGGCCCGCTCCTCGCGCCCCAGGGCAGTGAGAGGCCGTGAACCCCGCATAAGGCCGGCAGGGCGATGCCTAAGCGTCTGTTCGCGCCAAACCTCCTTGCGACGGAGAATATTCACCCTCGACCCTCAACCTCCTCGACGGCCCCTTCCGTGCGCGTTAGGATCGGAACGCCGTTCCTTCTTCCCCGGGCGTTTTGGCATCGACCACGAGTAGAGGAGTGACGAATCATGGACGCGCTGGTGACCACCGAATGGCTGGCCAACGAATTGGGAGCGAACGACCTTCGCGTGGTCGACGCGACCTATTTCGGCTCGGTGCCGGGCAGCCCGGACGGCGATCCCGCGGCCAATTTCGAAAAGGCGCACATCCCGGGCGCGGTGTTCTTCGACATTGCCGAGATCGCCGATCTCAACAGCCCGCTGCCGACGATGCTGCCGCCGCCCGAGAAGTTCGCCAGCCGCATGCAGTCGCTCGGCCTTGGCGACGGCAGTCGCATCGTGCTGTACGACAATTCGCATTATCACACCTCGGCGCGTGCCTGGTGGATGCTGCGCGTGTTCGGCGCGCACGATGTCGCGATCCTCAATGGCGGCTTCGCCAAATGGCAGGCGGAGGGCCGCCCGGTGGAAAGCGGCAAGCCCCAGCATCGGCACCGCCATTTCACCGTTTGGGCCGACGACAGCCAGGTCCGCACGCTCGATCAGATGAAGGCTAACGTCGACAGCGGCGCAGAGCAGGTGCTCGATGCCCGGTCGGGGCCGCGCTTCACCGGCGAAGAACCCGATCCGCGCCCGGCGACGCATGCCGGCCACATTCCGGGCTCCAAGAACCTGCCGTACACGCGCTTGTTCAACGAGGACGGCACGTGGAAGACCGGTGACGCGCTCAACGCCGAATTCGAGAGCGCCGGGATCGACCTGTCGAAACCGCTGGTCACGACCTGCGGCTCGGGGATCACCGCCGCGGTGTTGCTGTTCGGCGCCCATCTGCTCGGAAATGACGGCGCGCTCTATGACGGCAGCTGGTCCGAATGGGGCGCGGATATGTCGACCCCCAAGGCGATGGGCGCGGCATAGGCAATTCTCCCCTCCCGCGAGCGGGAGGGGAACATCCGCCCGCTTGTCGAACCGGGCCCAGCCCCCTAGCACTTCCCAATGGCCGGCAACGAGAACGACAAGCCCCTTACCCGCGTGGTGACGGCGGGCAGGCGCAAGGAATGGACGCAGGGGATCGTCAATCCGCCGGTGTGGCGTGCATCGACGATCCTCTATGATTCGGTCGAGCATCTGCGCGAGACCGGACGGGGCGATACACGTCACCGGCTCTATTACGGGCGCCGCGGCACACCGACGCAATGGGCGCTGGCTGACGCGCTGACCGAGCTGGAGCCCGGTGCCGAGGATACATTCCTCTATTGCTCGGGAGTCGCCGCGGTCACGGCCGCGTTGCTGTCGGTGCTCGAGCCGGGCGACGAATTGCTGCTGGTCGACTCGGCTTACGATCCGACCACCAGTTTCGCCGCCGGCTTCCTCAAGAGGATGGGCATCACGACGCGGCATTACGATCCGCTGATCGGTGCCGGCATCGCCGAACTGTTCACCGACAGGACCAAGGCGATCCTGCTCGAAAGCCCGGGCAGCCTGACCTTCGAGGTTCAGGATATCCCGGCGATCGTTGCCGCGGCCAAGGCACGGGGCGTCGCCACGATCCTCGATAATACCTGGGCGACCCCCTTGCTCTTTCCCGCGATCGAAAAAGGCATCGACCTGACGGTGCTTGCCTGCACCAAATATGTCGTCGGCCATTCCGACGTGATGCTGGGATCGGTGACCGCGGCTCCCGGCCACTTCGCCCGGCTGCGCAATCTCAGCTACCAATTAGGTCAGGTTGCCAGTCCCGACGATTGCTGGCTGGGATCGCGCGGGCTGCGCACGATGGCGGTGCGGTTGAAGCAGCACGAGGCGGGCGCGCTCGAAATCGCGCGCTGGCTCGAGCAACGGCCGGAAGTGGTCACCGTGCTCCATCCCGCCTTGCCGAGTTGCCCCGGGCACGAATTCTTCGTCCGCGATTTCAAGGGATCGTCGGGGCTGTTCGCCTTCGCGCTGAAGGACGGCGATGAAGCCAGCCGCGCCGCCTTCATCGACGCGCTGCGATTGTTCGGCATCGGCTTCAGCTGGGGCGGTTTCGAAAGCCTGGCGGTCACCGCCGATCCCAGGCGCGCTTTGGGTGTGCCCGATCATGGCGGCGCGCTGGTCCGCCTCCATATCGGGCTGGAAGATCCGGCCGACCTGATCGCCGACCTCGATCAGGCGTTCGCGGCCTTCCGCGCGGCGCGGGGATGAACGACGCGATGGCCTGGTTGAACGCGCAGGGACTGGCCGTCCCGCGCGGTAGCGAGGCGACCGAAACCCTGATCGTCGTCGGGCTGATTGTCGTAGCGCTGGCGCTCGGCATATTGGCCGGCCGCTGGCTCGGTCCGCCGATCGAGGCGCTGTGGCAGCGCCAGCTCGGCCATCATGCCGAAGGGATCGGCCCCCGCGTGCCCTCGGTGGTACGACACGGTGCCGTAGCCTTGCTCCTCTCGATTCTCCAGGCGGCGGGGCAATGGCCGCCGCTCGCCGCCGGACTGATCGGCTTCTTCCTGGGTGCAGCAGTCGCGCGGATGGCGGCACACATCCTGCGCGGCCTCAACCTCGCGCGCTGGATGGCGTGGACCGTCGGGCTCGTGCTGTTCGCCGCGATCTTCAGCCATTCGGTCGGCGGCCTCGCGCCGATCAATAACGCACTCGATTCGGTCGGCTTCGATCTCGGTTCGTGGCGCTTTTCGTTGCTGCGGGTGATCATCGTGCTGGTGACAGTGATATGCCTGTTCGCCGCGATCCGGCTGGTCAACCGGCTGGTCGGTCACGCCATCGTCAGCACCAGCAGCTTCGACCCGACCCAGAAATTGCTCGCGCAGAAACTGGCCGGGATCGCGACGGTCACGCTCGCTTTCTTCATCGGCATCGACTTGCTCGACATCAGCCTGACCAGCCTGACGGTATTCTCCGGTGCGCTCGGCCTGGCGGTGGGATTCGGCCTGCAAAAGACCGTCGGCAACCTCATTGCCGGCATCATCCTGTTGCTCGATCGATCGATCAAGCCGGGCGACGTCATCGTCGTCGCCGACAAGGATGTCGGCTGGGTCAACAAGATCGGCGTGCGCGCGGTCAGCATCATCACGCGCGACGGCAAGGAGCATCTGATCCCGAACGAAGACCTGATGACCAAGCCGGTCGAGAATTGGTCCTATACCGATCGCAACGTGCGGGTGCGGATCCCCGTGACGGTCGCCTATGATTGCGACCTGCCCCTCGCGCAGGAATTGATGCTGCGCGCGGCGGCGGAAAGCCCGCGCGTGCTCGATATGCCCAAGTCCAATGTCTGGGTCAGCAAGTTCGGCGAGATCGGGATCGAGCACGATATCCTCGTGTGGATCAATGACCCCGAAAGCGGCGTCGGCAGTATCCGATCCGACGTGCTGAACCGGCTCTGGGTGCTGTTCAGGGACAATGGCATCACCCTCCCCTATCCGCGCCGCGACGTACACCTTGTCGGCACGGTCGTATCCGATTGATCTCCGGAAAGTGTTGCTCCGCCGCAACATCATTACGCCTATGGGCACGATTAAGGTCGATTAGTGTTGTGCAGCGCAGCGAAAGTCTGCACTCTATCTGCGTGTGACCGGCTCAACGGCCCGATCGGCAATCGCCGGTACAGAGGCTGGACCGGCACCGCAGGCGGGACGAACGCACTTTTCGCTTCGAAAGGAAGATAATGCGCTTGTCTCACATCAGCCTTGGCGCGCTGGCGCTCGCCATTGCGACTCCCGCCTTGGCGGACCCCTTGCCCGCGAGCACGCCGGCGCCCGATGCGGCGGCCGTTCCCGCGGCATCAACGGCGACGGATAGCGGCACCCCGGCCGCCGTGGCGACCGTCGACGATCCGGCCCCGGTGCCCGCCGCGGCAGCCGAGGGCGACACCGCGCCCCCGCCGCCGGTTACGTTCAGCGGATCGGCGACGCTGGTCTCGGACTATCGTTTCCGTGGCATTTCGCAGACCAACAAGCATTTCGCGATGCAGGGCGGCCTTACCGCGACGACGTCGGTCGGCCTCTACGCATCGGTCTGGGGCAGTTCGATCAGCGACTATGTCGCCGCGACGAGCCATCAGGAGCTCGACCTGATCCTCGGCTACAAGCACACTTTCAAGAACGGTGTGACGATCGATGGCGGCGTGCTTTATTATTACTATCCGGGCGCGATCAAGGGCGTGAACACAGACTTTGTCGAGCCGTATCTGTCGGTCGCCGATACCTATGGTCCGGCGACGCTGAAAGTCACGGCCAATTACGCTCCCAAGCAGAAGGCGATCTGGTCGGGTCTGCCGGGCCGCGACAAGGACGACAATTTCTATCTCGCCGGCGACCTGTCGGTAGCGGTGCCGAAGACGCCGCTAGCGTTCACCGGGCATCTTGGCCACACGTTCGGCCCGAGCTACCTGTCGATCGGCAAGGAATATACCGATTGGGCGCTCGGCATGACGGCGACCTACAAGCAGTTCACCGCCGGCATCAGCTATGTCGACACCAGCAAGGATCTGTTCTCGCCGTCGGGCAAGAACATCTCGCAGAGCGGCGTGGTCTTCTCGATCGGCGTTGCCTTCTAACCGCATGCACCCGGGGGAGCCATCGCTCCCCCGGTTTCGGCGCCCGCTGGTCGGCGGCCGATATCGACACAATCGATTTTTCCCGATGTAATATTGTAACGTCGCGCGGTTGCGCCTAGATGGGCGCTCGATGCATCCCGCGATTCGCCTTTCCTGGTTGGCCCGCATCCCCCAACTCGATCGCTATGCGATGGGTTTGTCCGGGCTATGCGCGGTGCATTGCTTCGCCAGCGCAGTGCTCGTGGCGCTTGCCTCGACCGCCGGCGGCATGCTGCTCAACCCCGCTTTCCATGAGATCGGGCTGACCGTCGCGATCATCCTGGGCGCGCTGGCGCTGGGTCGCGGTATTTTCGAACATGGCTATATGGCGCCCGCGGTCACCGGATCGCTCGGGCTGGGCATGATGGCCGGCGCAATGCAACTGCCGCATGGCAATGGCGGCGAGACGTTGTGGACGCTGATCGGCGTCGCGATCCTGGCGCTCGGCCACGATCTCAACCGGCGCGCGACACACTGAAGCCGAACCGGTGCGGGTCCAGCTGGACCATTGCCCTGTCCCGTCACAATCCCTAGATTTACGCTCATGGGTGCGCATCATCATCACGACCATCATGAGGCTTCCGGGACGGAGCTGACCAAGGTCGCGCAAGCGACGCTGGAGAAATCCGGCGAGCAATGGACGACGATGCGCGCGAGCATCTTCGATGCGCTCGCCAAGTTCGACAAGCCGGCCAGCGCCTATGACATCGCCGATGCGGTGTCGAAGGCGGAAGGGCGCCGCGTCGCTGCCAACAGCGTCTATCGCATCCTCGACCTGTTCGTCGGCGCCAATCTGGCGCGCCGGGTGGAGAGCTCGAACGCCTATATCGCCAACGCGCATCCCGATTGCCTGCACGATTGCATCTTCCTGGTCTGCGACAGCTGCGGCCAGACCACGCATATCGACGACGACAAGATCGCGAATAACGTCCGTCATGCGGCGGAGGCAGCAGGCTTCTCGCCGGTGCGGCCGGTGATCGAGGTGCGGGGCAAGTGTTCGTACTGCGAGCACGCGGCATAGCCGTCGCCCACCTGTCCTTCAGAATTCCTATTCTGCTACCAGCCGCTGCATAACTCAAATCCTCCCTATGCGAATGCATGGGGAGGGGGACCGTTTTACGCAGCAAAATGGTGGAGGGGAAGTGCCCTGCGCTATCCTCGCCGCTACGCGGCTGCGGCCCCTCCACCGCCTTCGGCGGTTCCCCTCCCCATCTGCGATGGGGAGGATTTGTCGGCCGCTAGCGTCACTCGGCGGGCGTTAGCGGGCTAGGCCAATACCTTGCCCATCCGGACCCCCGGCACCGGCACGCCGCGATCCGCCATGCTGTCGACGCGCTCGATCGCCTCATACCCGCAGGCGCGATAGAGCGGCTCGCCCGCGAGCGTCCCCATCAATTCTGCCCGCTTGAACCCAGCCGCGCGGGCGGCGGCCTCGTTGGCCGCCAGCACCATCCGGCCAATCCCGCGCCGAGTGAAATCGGGGTCGGTGTACATCGCCCGGATCCGCGCCGGGTCCTTGGCCGGATCGAGCACTGCGGCGTCGCGCGCGACCGCACCGGCATCGCCGCCGTACAGGGTCGCGCGATAGCTCCAGCCGCCGCAGCCGACGATCCTGCTCGCATCATCCTCGACCACGACATAGGTGCCATCGGCGATCAGCTGGGTGTCGAGCCCCATGCTCAACCGGCTCGCCTCGACCTGTTCGGGCGTCAGATAATCCCGCTGCAATGCGCCGATCGCGCGCTCCATCAACGCCGCGATCGCGGGAATGTCGGCGTCGGTCGCGATCCTCGTCCGCAGGCCGTCCGTCACTTGCCGTCGAGCATCTTGATCGTCGCGGTGGCGGGCGGCTCCTTCGCCATCGACGCGGCTACGCGCTCGGCGCCTTCCATCACCCGCAGGACGTTACCGCCCGCGAGCTTGGCGATCATCTCGTCGGTCCAGCCGCGGCGCATCAGCTCGGCGAGCAGCGCCGGATAGGTGGCGACGCTGTCCAGCCCGTCGGGCAGGCTCTCCACGCCGTCGAAATCCGATCCGATCCCGACATGGTCGATACCGGCGACCTTGACGACATGGTCGATATGGTCGGCGACCATGGCGAGCGTCACGGGCGGACGCGGATGTGCCTTTTCCCATTCCTCCATCGCCGCCTTCGCGCGATCGGGCTGACCGATATAGAGGCCGCCATAAGGCGGTGAATTGTAGCGCGCCCTTTCGGCGTTGCGTGCGGCCTCCCATTGCCGCCGCTCTTCCGACACGTAGCTCGGCGCGTAATTGACCATGATCACGCCGCCATTCTGGGCAAGCAGCTTGAGCACCTTGTCCGACACGTCGCGCGGATGATCGTCGAGCGCGCGCGCCGAGCTGTGCGAAAAGATCACCGGTGCCTTCGACACGCGCAGCGCATCGATCATCGTGTCCTCGCTCACATGGCTGAGATCGACCAGCATGCCCAGCCGGTTGAGCTCGTGCACCACCGCCTCGCCGAATTTGGTCAGGCCGCCATGCTGCGGATTGTCGGTGGCCGAGTCCGCCCATTCGATCGTCTTGGTGTGGGTCAGCGTCAGATAGGATGCGCCCAGTGCGCGATAGGCGCGCAGCACCGAGAAGCTGCCGTCGATCTGGCCGCCGCCTTCGACCCCGAGCATCGACGCGATCCGGCCCGAGGCGTGGATGCGCCGCACGTCGGCCGCGGTGACTGCCGGCGCGAAGACGGCTGGATAGCGGCGGAAAATCTCCTTCATCAACCCGATCTGGTCGAGCGTTTCCTTGACCTGTTCGGGCCCCGGCAGATTGGCCGAGACATAGACCGACCAGAATTGCCCGCCGACGTGCCCCGCGCGCAGCCGTGTGATGTCGGTATTGTACTTGGCTGGATCGAGCCGCGTCAGGTCCATCGTCCAGCGCGCATCGCCTGCCTTGTCGGCCAGCGTCTCCGCCCAGTCGTTATGCCCGTCGATCAGCGGCGTCTTCGCCAGGACGTTGGCGACGCGGGTTTCGTAGGAGGCGGGACCGGCGCTGATCATCAGCGGGGCGGCGAGCAGCAGGGCTAAAGCATGACGCATGGGCGGCGAGCCTAGCCGGGATTGCGAGCGGCTCAAGTCCTACCGGTGGTTATGGGCGCGGTAAGTGAGGGAATATCGGCTGCGAGCCTCCCTCTCCCCTCTCCCGCCTGCGGGAGAGGGAGGGGCCTGCCGCCAAAGGCGGTGGGAGGGTGAGGGTCTTCTTTCTTCTTTTGGGAAATCACCGCCTGGAAGAAGAAAGAAGACCCTA
Organism: Sphingomonas sp.; assembly: GCF_024508665.1. Taxonomy (GTDB): domain Bacteria; phylum Pseudomonadota; class Alphaproteobacteria; order Sphingomonadales; family Sphingomonadaceae; genus Sphingomonas. The sequence continues at coordinate 330,141 of NZ_JANINP010000007.1, read as the reverse complement.
ACCCAACCCTCTCCCGCGAGCGGGAGAGGGCTTTCTGTCGTACGGGAGTTTACGCCGCCTCCGGTTCCTCCACGGGCAAAATCTCGTCGGGCTGCGGCGTCATCGTCCGGCAGACGACTTCGAACGCGCCATCCTCGATACGGATCTCGTTGAACGACGGCGGAGTTGATCGCGTGCGTTCCGAAAGGGTACCGGCGCCGATCATCCGCACCACCGCATCGCCATCGCGATGCTCGACATCGAAAGCATCATGGACGTGCCCGGTCAGGACCGCATTCGCTCCTGCCCTCATGAGCGCCTCCAGCGCTTCGGCGCCGCGATGCGTCTGCTTCGACAGTCGCTTATGCGGCTCGATGAGGGGATGGTGACAAGCGACGAACACCAATTTTTCCTTGGGCACTGCCTCCACCAACGCCAGCGCCTGATCGAGCGCATGCCGGCTGACATGACCTGAGGCCCAATTGAGTCGGAATTGCGCGCGCGCCGTGGTCTTGAGCGGGACGATCGCGACGCCCGGTAGTTCGAGCGGCTTTTCGATCATGCGCTCGATCTCGCGGACCCGGCGATATGGCGTGAAGATCCGAGCAAGGGGGTTGAAATAGGGCAGATCGTGATTGCCGACCTCGACCGTGACCGGCCGATCGAGCGATCGCAGCCAAGCAAGGCCAGCGTCGAATTCGTGACGCCGCGCGCGCATGGTCAGGTCACCGGTCATCACCACCGCATCGGGTCTTTCCGCCGCGACCAGCGCGTCGAACCACGCGACGGCCGCCTTGTCCTCGCGTCCGAAATGCACGTCGCTGACGTGGAACAGCCTCGTCATGCTTGCTCTTTCGCAGTGGTGATGAACTGCGGCCTGCTACGCCCGACCGTGATGGTCGTTCCCGGATCGAGCATCTGGGGCTCGCCGTCGAACAATGCCAGTACCGGGCGGCGCTCGGCCACGCGCACCCGGCCGGTACGGACTTCAGTCACCGCCTGGGCCGCGAGCCAATCCCCGGTCACCCAATTCCAGCCGAGATCGGCGATCGCGCGGGCATCGCGGGCGTCGACCGCGGCGATCTGCAGATGATCGTCCTGTGCCCGAATATAGGCGGCCTGGACGCGGGACGGGAAACCGGCCGCGCCGGTCAAATGGACGCCGCGCCCGAATGTTCGCCGCCACGCCGCGCGGATCGCTGGCCAGATTTTGCCGAAGCTGCCCTCGCGCACATGCTCGCGGGCACGATACCAGCTCGCCGCGGGCCCGACGATCGTCCCGACTAGCGCGCGGTGCTTACCCGCTTCGACATAAGGAAGCGTGGCGCGCTGCCCATGTTCATGCGCCGCGTGCACGATCGCCGCCGGATCGGCGTCGCCGTGCAGCATCTTGGCGAGCATGTTCATCGTGCCACCAGGCAGGATCAGGAGGCCGCCATCCCATGCCGCCAGCGCGCACGAGGCCGCGTTGATCGTCCCATCCCCAGCGAACAGGACGACGGTGTCCGCTCCGGCACGGTCGAGATCGGCGATCGTCGGCAGCGTCTGATCGGGGAAATCGGTTCGCCCGACAAAGTTCAGCCCACGTTCGGTACAAGCCGCTTCGATCGCCTCGGCCTTTTCCGCGTCGGACGAACCGGAATGCGGATTGGTAATGAACCACAGTCGTTCCATGCCCGACACAACGCGCCGCAGTCGCGAAGTTTCAGTCGGGCACATCCATCGTCACGCGCAAGCCGTTGGCATCGCTTGCCGTGGTCAATGTGCCACCCGCTTGCTTGGCAAACGCTTCGATCAATTTTTGACCAAGTCCGCCATCCTTGCTCTTCGCGCGCGACCCGGGTGGAAGTCCGACGCCGTCATCGGCTACGGTCAGCCGCCATCCGCCTTCGGGCAGATGCTTCCAGGAGACGCTGATCGTTCCCGTCTCACGGTCGGCAAACGCATGTTTGGCGGCGTTGGTGACGAGTTCGTTGACCACCAGGCCGATGGATACCGCATGGTCACGCGGGATATGCGCAGTGTCGGCATCGCAGGTCAGCGTGATGCCTCCGCGAAGCAGCAAGGCATCCGACAGCGTGTTGCAAAGGTCCCTCAGATAGTCGCTGACATTGACCTCGCTCCCCTGACCATCGCGATAAAGATGGCGATGCGCACGTGCGATGCTGTCGACGCGCATCAACGCCGACGTCAGGGCTTCACTGGCGGCCGGATCCTTGACGCGGCGGCGCTGGATATCGAGGATGCTCGCGACGATCTGAAAATTGTTCTTCACGCGATGTTCGAATTCGCTGAGCATCAGGTCGCGGTCGGCGATTTCGCGATCGCGCTCGGTAGTCGCGCGGTACACCGCGCGGCGGAAGGTTTCGGCGAGCGCAATGGTCAGCGCCGCCGCGACGACGATTGCAAACAGCGTCCAATAGGGACCGCTCTCGGTCGTCGTCGGGGACGGCAAATAGATTGCGAAGAACGCATATCCGATCGAGATCACGGCGGTCAGCAGGCCCGATTGCCAGCGCGCGAACAACGTCGCGATCATCACGGCGGGATAGACCAGGGCGAACACCGCGGCTCCCGGTGCCACAACGTTGATCCCGAACCGCAACAGCCCCGCCGCGCCGACGCACAATAATGCCACACCGCACTGGGTCGCCCAGCGCGGCACCGCCGGGAACAACCGGTCGGGCAGATCGAGTTCGCCGATCCTGGCCATGTATCGACTGGGCATCGTTACCGCCCCCCAAGTCAAGCCGAACCGGCCTGAAAATGATCCTTATCGGCTTAGAAAGGCAGCCGCTTGCCCGATCGTCCAGCCAAATCAGTGATATAATGCCAGGCTACGCGTCCGGACCGTCCGCCGCGGCGGGTCGACCAGCCGACTGCCTCGTCGGGATCGAACGATAAACCGAAGCGGTCGGCATAAGCGCGGACGATCGCCAGATATCCCGCCTGATCCATGACATGGAATCCCAGACTGAGCCCGAATCGGTCGGCAAGCGCGAGATGGTCGTCGACGCTGTCGCGCGGATTGATCGCGCTTTCCTGTTCGGCGATGTCGCGCGGCACCAGATGGCGGCGATTGGCGGTCACCACCAGCCGGGCATTGGCCGGCCGCGCTTCCGCGCCGCCCTGGAGCAGCGAGCGCAGCGCCCGGGCGTCACCGCCGGCATCGAAACCGAGATCGTCGAGGAACAGGACGAACGCGCGCGGCAGTCCGTCGATCCGGTCGAACAGCGCCCGCAGCCCGTCCATCGCCGCTACCTCGACCAGCGCTAGCTTGCGGCCCTCGGCCTGGACCGCCGACACCGCGCTCTTGACCAGCGCCGACTTGCCGGTCCCGCGCGCGCCCCACAACAATACGTCCTGCGCGGCGAACCCGTCCGCCAGCCGGCCGAAATCCTCGACCAAAGCGGCCTTCTGCGCATCGATCCCCAACAGCAGGTCGAGCGGCAGCGGGTCGAACTTGCGCGCGGCGGCCAGTCGGCCGTCGCGCCAGATATAGGCGGGGTGGACAAGCGGGTCGGCATCAGCCGGCACGGCCGGCGCGATGCGTTCGAGCGCGGCGGCGATACGGTCGAGCGGGTCGGTCATGCCGCCCGCGTTACACGGCCCGGCACTCTCAGCCCAGTGTCTTGAGCAAGGCCTGCGCCGGTGCGCGATCGGTAAAGCCGGGATCGCCGAGCAACGCAGCGATGGCGGCCTTTGCTTCGGCATTGCGGCCGCTATCGGCATAGGCTTGGGCCAAATGCCAGCGGATACCGCTTTGCTTCGGCGCGAGCGACACGGCTTTCTCGAACAGATCGATCGCCTTCTCATTCTCGCCCGCCGCGTACAGCGCCCAGCCATAAGCGTCGGTAGCCGCCGGGCTCATCGGCGCGATGTCATAGGCCGCCGTGCCGTAGGAGACGGCGTCATCGATATTGTCCGCCCCCACATTGGCATAAGCGAGTTCAGAGAGCAGGCCAGAATCGCGTGAGCCGACGCGTGCGCGCAAATCCTCGAGCGTATCGATCGCCCCATCCCAGTCGCCCGACGCGATCTGCCAATGCGCGGCGAGGCGCAGAGCGGGTACGCTTTCGGGATGTTGGGTCAGGAACAGCGCCAACACGCCGGTCGCCTCGGGCCGGCGCCCCGCCTGATCGAGCGCGTCGACGGTGCGCAACATGGTCGGCTCGTCGAACTTGATATCGGCGGCCTTGCGATAGGCATCGGCGGCATCGCCATATCGGCCCATCGTCATCAGCGTGTCGCCGACCAGCAGATGCGCCGCCGGCGCGCCCGGCGTCGCTGCCTCGAGCGCACGCGCCCGGGCCAAGGCGGCGTCGCTCTGGCCGGCATCGATCAGCCCGCGGATCACCGTGACCGCGAGCACCGGATTGGTCGGATCCTTGTCGGCCGCCCCTGTCAACACCGCCAAGCTATCGTCCGTTCCGAAAGGAGTCGCCCCGGCACGTACCGGCCAGGCCGACCGGTCGAGGAACTTGGCGGCCCAATCGCGTTCGCCGGTCGCCTCGAACGCGCGACCGACCAGCCCCAACGTATAGCTGTCGGCGTCACCGCGAATCGCCACCGGACGCAGCACGTCGAGTGCGCCCTTGGCGTCGCCCGACCGCAGCAATGCTGCGCCGAGCAACCGGCGCGCGGTGATGTTCATCGGCTGCCGCCCGACGAGCTCGCGCCAGGCCCCGATCGCCTGTTCATAGGCGCCGGCCTGGTAGGCGAGCGTGCCGTTGAGCAGCAGCGCGCCGGGCAGGTCATCGATCCGTCCGCCGGTCCGCTCCATCAGGCTGCGCGCGAGATCGTAATTCTCGGCGCGCGCCGCGAGCACCGCCTGGAGATAGAAGGCCTGCGGGCTCGCCGGTCGCGCGGCGAGCGCGCGCCGCGTGGCGCCGAGCATATCGGTGTAACGACCGAGATCGCCGAGCGTGGCGGCATATTCGATCAGCGCCGGGTGGTAATAGGCATCGCGCTGCAACGCCGCTTCGAACCACGGCAAGGCGGCATTGAGGCCATATTGCTCGCGCACCAATTCGCCGCGCAGAGTAAGTGCCTCGAGATTGTTGGGATCGAGCTCGACCGCTTTTTGTGCGTTGCCCGAGGCGCCGGCGATGTCGCCCGCGCTGTAACGGATGCGAGCGAGGTCGGACCAGGCGTAGGAATTGGCGGGATTGCCGTCGAGCAACTCGCCGAACAGCGCCTGCGCTTCGGCCGCTTTGCCCTGCGCCGCCAATGCGCGCGCCGTGACGCGCGTGGCATAGCCGCCGAATCTCGGATCGGCCTTGGCCGCCTCGGCCAGCGCGCGCTTGGCGTCGCCCTGCAACAGCCAGGCCTCGGCCAGCAATTGATGACCGCGGCGCATGTCGAAACCGGCGGCGGCGGCACGGCCGAGCTCGGACTCGGCGCCCACGCCATCGCCCAGCGCGAGGAAAGTGCGTGCCAGCACGGCATGTGCGGCGCCCCATTGCGGGTCCTGCTTGACCGCTGCCTGGGCATGCGACCGCGCGGCGTTGAAATTGCCGGCCTGGAGCAACGCCAGACTATAGCCCAATTCGGTGCGCGCGCCAGTCGCGTCGGCCTGGGCCGGCGCGGTCAGCGTCGCCGTGACGCCGACAACCGCGGCGATCGCGGTCGCGCCGATCAGCGCGCCTTTGACGATGGTCTTCATGGTCCCGGTCCTAGGCATGGAGGTCGTAATTCTTGAGCAAATCGTAGAGTGTCGGACGGCTGATCCCGAGCAACTTGGCAGTGTTCGAGATATTGCCCTCGGCACGCGCCAAGGCATGGCGGATCGCCTTACGGTCGGCGCTTTCGCGCACTGCCTTGAGGTTGATCGGATCGGGCGTGTCGCGCTCGGCGAGATCGAGATCGATCGCGGTCACGCTCTTGCCATCGGCCATGATCACCGCGCGCTTCATACGGTTTTCGAGTTCGCGCACATTGCCCGGCCAACCCCAGGCGTCGATCGCCGACAGAGCGTCGGGCGACAGGCCGGTGACCGGCCGGTTCATGGTCTTGGCGTAATGATGCAGGAAATGCTTGGCGAGCAGTACCGGATCGCCGGTGCGCTGGGCCAGGCTGGGGATGCGCACGACGATCTCCGCCAGGCGGTAATAGAGGTCTTCGCGGAACGCCCCGCCGGCGACCATCGCATCGACATCCTGGTGAGTGGCGCAGACGATGCGGGTATCGACCGCGATCGCCTTGCGCCCGCCGACGCGCTCGATCACCCGCTCCTGCAGGAAGCGCAGCAACTTGACCTGGAGCGGCAGCGGCACATCGCCGATTTCGTCGAGGAACAAGGTCCCACCATCGGCGAGTTCGATCTTGCCTTCGGTGGTCTTGACCGCGCCGGTGAACGCACCCTTCTCGTGCCCGAACAATTCGCTTTCGAGCAATGTCTCGGGAATCGCCGCGCAATTGATCGCGACGAACTGGCCCTTGCGCCCGGACTTTTCGTGCAGACCGCGCGCCAGCACTTCCTTGCCGGTGCCGCTCGCCCCCAGCAGCATCACCGAGACGTCCGCGCTGGCAACGCGCTCGATCATCCCCGTGACCTTGAGCATTTCCGGCGCTGCGGTGATCAGGCCGCCCAGCGCCTCGCGGGGTGCGGTTGCAAGGCGGCGATTCTCTTCTTCGAGCGCATGGACATGGAAAGCGCGCGCGACGATCAGGCCCAAGGCGTCGATATCGATCGGCTTGTGATAGAAGTCCCACGCGCCCTCGGCGATCGCGCGCAGTGCGCTTTCACGCGCGCCGTGGCCCGAGGCGACGATGACCTTGGTATCGGGTTTCAACCGCAGGATCTCGGCGAGCGTCGCGAAGCCCTCGCTGACGCCGTCGGGATCGGGCGGCAGGCCCAGATCGAGCGTCACCACCGCCGGTTCCTCGGCGCGCACCGCATCGATCGCCTCGCGGCGGTCACCCGCTACGATCACCTCGTAATCGTCATAGGCCCAACGCAACTGCCGCTGCAGCCCGGCATCGTCCTCGATAATCAGCAATTTCGGTCGTGACCCGGTGTTCATGCCGCCCGCTCCATCTTGACCGGCGCGAGCGCCTCGCGAAGCACGATCGTGAAGCGCGTGCCCTCGCCTTCGCGGCTGACCACGTCGAGCCGCCCCCCCATAGCCTGGACCACCTGCCGCGCTTCGAACGCGCCGATGCCGAAGCCGCCGTCCTTGGTCGAGACGAACGGCCGGAACAGCCGGTCGCGGACAAAGCTCGCGCTCATCCCCGCACCCTTGTCGACGATCGCGATGGTCGCGGCGCCGACCACGATTCCGACCGGTTCGCCCGGCCTGCTTGCCTCGATCGCATTCTGGATCAGATGCCCGAGCGCCTGTTCGAGCCGTGCCGGATCCGCGACGGCGACCGCATCGCGCTTGCCGGTGACCGCGATCGGGTGGCTGGTGCCGCGGCGGCGCGTGACGCGCTCGACGATCGGCATCAGCTCGACCGCCACCGGCTCTTCGACGCGGCCCGAATTGTGCTGCGACAAGCGTGCCAGCAGGTCGTTCATGCGGCCGACCGAATCCTTCAAGGTCGCGATCATGTCGGCGCGGAACTCGGGATTGTCGGCATGCCGCTCCGCATTTCTGGCAACCAACGTGAGCTGGCTGACCAGATTTTTCACGTCGTGCATGATGAAGGCGAAGCGGCGGTTGAACTCGTCGAAGCGGCGCGCATCGGCCAGCGCCTCGTGCGCGCGCGCCTCGGCGAGATAGCTGGCCACCTGGCGCCCCGCGATCCGGAGCAAGTCGAAATCCTCCCAGTCGAGCGAACGATCGATCGGCGGCCGCGCGAGCAGGATCGCGCCGATCAGCTGGTTGAGATGGACCAGGGGCACGATCGCCCAGGCAGCGGGCGCGTCGAGCATCCATTGCGGCACCGCCGCGAGTTCGGCCGGCGCGGCCTGGCCGGCGCGGAGCGTGTCGAGTTCGATGATCCGGTCGCCCCGCGCGAGGAATTCCGCCAGCGGCTCACCCGAAACCGCAACCGGGGTCGGCCCGTCCCAATTCCATGCCGCGCCAAGGCCGAGATCGCCGTCGCCGGCGACCAGCAACAGTCCGGCCGGGGAATCGGTAACGTCGGCGACCGCCTTGACGATACGTTCCTCGAGCGGGGCGGCGCCCTCCCCCGGCGTGCCCAGCGTCTCCGTGAAGCGCGTCCATTCCGCGCGATAATCATAGCGGTGATGGAACAGATGCTTGGCGACCATCACCCGCAGCCACGCCTTGATCGCCGGCGAAGACAGTAACGTGAGCAAGGCGGCAGCCGAGCCGAACACGAACGCGGTCTGCCCCAATCGCGCATAGCTGCCGCCAAATGCTTCGATCGCGCTGATCGCAAGCACGGTGACGACGGCATAGGCGATCAACGCGACCAGGGAGAGCGATTGCCACGTCACCGTGCGCGACACGTTAAGCGTCCAGTCGCCGTTGCGATGCACCGCGATCGCGAGCACGGGCACGATCGCGATCATCACCAGTCCGCGTCCCGCGGTCAGTTCCTGCGGCCAACCGCCGCTGAGATAGGTGGCGGTATATACCGACAGGTCCGCGAGCCACATCGCCGCAAGTGCGACCACCGCCAGACGAATGCCGTCGCGCGCGCCGGGCGCGACTACCGAATAGAGATGGTGGACCAGCACCAGCGATCCCAGCGCGACCATCATGCGCAACAGGATACGAACCGCCGCGATACCCTGGACCAGATCGCCGGCCACGGTCGATTGGGCGAGGCTGAGCGCGATGCCGACAACCGCGACCAGTCCGACCACGCTGTAGATCATCGTAACCGCGCGCGCCTGCCGCGCCGCCGGGTCGCGCCGCAATACCGCGAGCATGAACGCCAGCCAGGCGATATTGCGCAGGCTCTCGGTGATCTGTGTCGTCAAGTCCTGGCCGCCGATCCCGGCGACCGCGAGCGTCCACAGCGCGGTCATGCCCAGCGCCGCGACGAACGCGGTACGCGGCACGCTGACCGCTCGGTCGCGCAACTGCGACAGGGCGAGCCCCGCGAACAGCAAAGCCGCGAGCGCGTGGCTCCACAGGATGACGGTCGGCGTCATCGCCTCAGCGCGCCCCTTCCGGCCACAAAACGACGCGGATCGTCTGGAGCAGGATCAACAGGTCGAGAAAGGGAGAATAATTCTTGGCGTAATAGAGATCATATTCAAGCTTTTGCCGGCTGTCCTCGATCGACGCGCCATAGGGATAATTGATCTGCGCCCAGCCGGTAATGCCGGGTTTCACCATGTGGCGTTCCGCATAATAAGGCAGCTGCTGCTCGAGATCCTCGACGAATTGTGGGCGTTCGGGACGCGGGCCGACAAAGCTCATCTCGCCCTTCAGCACCGACCAGCATTGCGGCAGCTCGTCGATCCGCACCTTGCGGATGAAGCGGCCGACTCGGGTGATGCGCGGATCGTCCTTCTCGGCCCAGACCGCCTGGCCAGCGACCTCCGCATCCTGGCGCATCGAGCGCAGCTTGAGGCAGTCGAACCCGACGCCATAGAGGCCGACGCGGCGCTGGCGGTAGAAAGCCGGGCCCTTGCTCTCGAGCTTCACCGCCATCGCGGTGAGCAGGATGATGGGACCCGCGAGCACGAGCAGGATCAGGCTGGCGGTAATGTCGAACAGCCGCTTGAACACGCCCGACAGCATCCGCCCCGACGAGAATCCGTCGGAGAAGATCAGCCAGCTGGGATTGACGCTCTGCAGGTCGACGCGGCCGGTTTCGCGTTCGAGGAAGGTCGAGATGTCGTTGACATGCACCCCGGTGGTCTTGATCCTGAGCAGGTCCTTGAGCGGCAGCGCGTTGCGCCGCTCCTCGAGCGCCAGCACCACTTCGCTCGCGTTGAGCAATACGACATGGTCGGCGAGGTTGTAGATCGCATCGCGCGCGATCGCTTCCGGGATCACGCGATTGGCTTCGCTCATCGACACATAGCCGACCACGACGAATGCCGAGCCGGGTTGTTGCTGCAACGCCTTCAACCGCGCGGCACGCGGGCCGGCGCCGAGCACGACGACGCGGCGTTTGAACACATGGCTGCCCAGCATCTTGCCGAGCAGGATACGGATCGCGATCAGCGATACCGCCGAAATCCCCATCGCGTAGAACAGGTTCGATCGCCAGAACGTGATTGCCGGCGAGAGGAAGAACAGAACCGACAGGAAGATGATGCCGAGCGAGATCGCGACCAGGATGCGTGCGATCGCCCGGCGCAGCGATTGCAGTGCGTCGGCGCCATAGACGCCGACCGCGATCATTGCGGTTTCGAGCGAGACGGCAAAGGTGAAAAGCTGCGGCAGGCGGTCGACGATCGGTTCGACGATGCTGCCGAGTTGGTGGAGGCGGATCGAATAGGCGATCTCCGCCGCCGCGATCAGCAGCGCGACGTCGAGAAGCCCCAGGAACAAAACGGCATGCGGCACATAGTGCTTGAACAGCCTGATCATCGTCTTCGCCTGCCTTTTCGGCCTTGGTCCGCACCCTAGTTCGATCGTCGGGTGTAAGATTTTCCGACACGGTTTCAGGCGATGTCGCAGAAATTGACAAAGAAAGACTGAACGCCGCGGAAACCGGCGGCTTTCTGTGAGTTGGGGAAATCGGGGGAAGGCCCTAGATTACCATCAACCAGCAAAGGATTTTTGAATGCCCGAGGCGACGTCGATCATCCCTGTCATCCTCTCGGGCGGATCGGGCACGCGCTTGTGGCCGATGTCGACGCCGGAAACACCCAAGCAATTGCTTGCGCTGACCGCCGACGAAACCATGCTCCAGTTGACCGCACGGCGCGCCTGTGGCGACCATTTCGCCCCGCCGATCGTGGTCGCCAACCAGCGCCATGCCGAAGAGATCGAAGCGCAGCTCAAAGCGGTCGGCACCCCGGCCCAGGCGCTGATCCTCGAGCCGGTGGCGCGCAATACGGCTCCGGCGATCGCCCTCGCCGCGCTCGCGGCGGGCAGCGGCGACGCGGCATTGCTGGTGATGCCGTCGGACCATGTCATCGCCGATACCGATGCCTTCCACGCCGCGATCCATGCCGCACGTGCGATGGTCGACCAGGGGTGGCTGGTCACGTTCGGGATCGATCCGCACGCCCCCGAAACCGGCTACGGCTGGATCCATGTCGGCGAGGCGGTGGCGCCGCGCGTGCACAAGGTGGCGCGATTCGTCGAAAAGCCCCCGCGCGACCGCGCCGAGGCGATGCTGGCGGCGGGCGACCATGTCTGGAACGGCGGCATCTTCCTGTTCCGCGCCGACGCGTTCCTGGGCGCGCTCGCGGTGCATGGGCCCGAAATCCTGCATGCCGCACAGCAGGCTATGCTCAACGCGAAGCACGAAGGCGCGCGCGTCCATCCCGACGCACAGGCCTTCGCCGCTTCGCCATCGGATTCGATCGATTATGCGGTGATGGAAAAGGCGCCGCGCGTCGCGGTGGTGCCGGTCAGCATGGGCTGGAGCGACCTCGGCAGCTGGGACGCGTTGCACGAATTGAGCGTGGGCGACGAAGCGGGCAATTGCTTGAAGGGCGACGTGGTCGCAATCGAGACCGAGAATTGCCTGGTCCAGGCCGATGGCGTGCGCATAGCCCTGGTCGGCGTCACCGACCTGATCGTCGTCTCCAACGGCAAGGACGTGCTCGTCCTGCCGCGCGGCCGCAGCCAGGAGGTCAAGAAGCTGATCGAGGCGATGAAATAGCGATGGCCGGGCGCGTCCGGCGCAAGGCACTCGCCGCAATCCCGACGCCTGCCCCGCCGCCCGATCGTTGCGCGCTATGCGAGCGCCCGCTCGGCCGTCGCGTCGAATGGCACCATCTGGTTCCAAAAAGCGAAGGCGGTCGCGACACCGCCCCGCTTCACCCGATCTGCCACCGCGCGATCCATGCGGCCTTCGGCAATACCGAACTTGCGCGGCGCTATAGCGATCTCGATTCTTTGCGAGCGGAACCGGCGATTCAGCGCTTTCTCGCGTGGATCGCCGGCAAACCGCCCGACTTCAGCGCGCCGACCCGGCGCGCCAAAGTCAAGTCGTCCTAGAAATGCAGCTGCACGCCGATGCGGTAGGTCGACCCATAATGCTCGCGCTCGACCAGGAAAGCCTTGCTGCCCTGATAGTGGCGCCAGGGCGAATCGGTCAGGTTGGCCGCGTCGACATAGATCGTATATTGTGGGGTGACCTGATAGCCGACGTGCAGGTCGAGTTGTCCCTGCGAGTCCCAATAGGAATCCGTCGCCGCGCTGGTACCGACCACGTCTGAGAAAGCCGAGCGGTAGTTGAATGCCAAGCGCGCTGTCAGGCCGTATTTCTCGTAGAACAGGCTGACATTGCCGAGATCGTGCGACTGATAGGCGAGCGGGATTGCGCCGGCGCGGAAGGCCGCTCCCGTGGCATGGCCCCAGACATGGGTGTAATTGGCCGAGATACCGAAGCCGCCAAGGAAGCCCGGCAACCCCGTGAACTGGGTCTGGGCGTTGAGCTCGACACCGCCGATGAACTCCTTGTCCATATTGGTATATTGGGTGAGGTTGATGGTCGGATAGTCGGCTGCCGGCGCACCGGGAATGTCGCCCGGGTTGGCGACGTTGGGCATGCCGATCTGATAGATCGGGTTCTTGATGTCCTTGTAGAAGAACCCGGCGCTGAACAGGCTGTCCTTGTTCGGATAATATTCGACCGCGGCGTCGAAATTGACCGCCTTATAGGGCTTCAGAAACGGATTGCCGGCATTGACCGTCGCGGGCACCGTGTCGTTCGTCACCGTGATGAACGGCGCCAGCGTGCTGTAGTTCGGACGCCCGATCGACGTGGTGACCGCGCCGCGCAGCAGCAGGTTGGGCATCGCCTCGAACTTGACGTTCAGGCCGGGGAACCAGTCCGTGTAGCTGTTGCTGGCACGGGCATTGAAATCATTGTTCGCGGCCAGCGCCGCGGCATAAGCCGCATCGGTGGTGATGGCCTTGCCGATCTTGGTGATCGCTGGTCCGACGATTTTCGCTGCCGTCCGGTCGCGCGTATTCTCGACGCGCAGACCCGGGATCACGGTCAAATTGCCGAACTTGAGCGTGACCATGGCATAGCCGGCCACGATCCGTTCCTTGACGTCGTAATCGGGCGCCAGCGAGCCGCTGAGATTGCCGGAATAATCGAATGTCGCCACGTTCGGATGAGCAGCGAGATAGGCCTGCGCCTTGTGCCAGTCGACCCGCTGGCCGAAGGTGAACAGACCGTCGTAGAAGTCGCTGTCGCCGAGATAGCCGACCGTCGCGAGCGACCAGTTGGCGCCCTTGACCGTCTTGTAGCTGGTCAGATCGTGATCGTCGTTCTTGTGCCGGTCGAGATATTTGAAGCCGATCTGAAACGACGAATCGGTGCCGATCGCCAGTGGATGGCTGTAGTCGATCCGCCCCTGCCAAATGCGCTCGAAGGTGAAGCGATGCTCGGCCTTCAGCTTGCTCTGGATGAAATTGGTCGGGTCCGAAAAGATCCCCGCATTCGCGCCGCTCGGCACCAGCGTATAGGGATAAGTCGATGGATCGTAGGTCGCCAGCAGGGGCGGACTGTTCTTCGGCGGCGTATAGGTGAAGGTAAATTCGCTGCGGATCGGGTCGCGCTTTTCGGCACGGGTCCAGCCGCCCGACATCGACAGCTTGCCGCCGCCGACATTGAAATCGCCTCCCAGTGTGACCGACTTGGTGTTGTCGTCCTCCTCGCGATGGCGCACCAGAATCGTCGCGGTTGCCGGCAGGGTCATCAGGGTTAGCGCCGCAAGGTCGGCGGGCTTGGACGGCAGGTTGAGCGCGAGCAGATTCTGGTCGCGGGTTTCATGGTCCTGATATTTGGAATAGCTCGAGCGTATATAGAGCTTCACATCGTCATTGGGCCGCCAGTCGAAATTGCCGACGACCCCCAAACGCGTGCGCAGCGGGCTATAGTCGCGATAGCCGCCGCCAGCCGGCACGTTCACGCCGGCCACGACATGGCTCCAGTCCGACGAGCCCTGAAAGTTCTCCGACTCGATCGGACGCCGCGAATAATTGACCGACAGGACCGCGCCGAACGTTTCGCCGGCACCGAAACGGCCCCCGATGGTACCGTCCACTTCGTAAGGCGATCTTTTGTTCAGGCCGTACAGGCCGATCGCGCCGCGCGCGTCGAAGAAGAACGGCGTCTTGCTGTCGAACGCCGTCTTGGTGCGGATATTGACTTCGCCGCCGATCGCATTGGCGTCCTGGCTCGCCAGCAGCGATTTGGTGACGGTGACCGACTGGATCATCGCCGAGGGCAGGTCGTCGAGCTTGACCACGCGGCCATCCGGCTCCGGCGCGGGCAAGGTCTGGCCGTTGAGGGTGACGTTGACGAGGCTGGGATCGATGCCCCGGATAACGACATAGCGCCCCTCGCCCTGATCGTTGGCGACCGACAGGCCGGGCAGGCGCTTGACCGCCTCGGCGACGTTCTGGTCGGGAAGCTTGCCGACGTCGTTGGCATGGAGCGCCTCGACGAAATTGTCAGCGTCCCGCTTCTCGGTCGTGGCGGCACGCAGCGCGGCCCGCGAGCCGGTCACGACAATGTCATTGGATGTTCCGTCATCCGCCTCGGCGGCGCCGTCCGCGGCCCGTGGCGCGCCGCTCGTGGTCGGCGAGGCGGCGGCGGTCTGGCCGCCGGCCGCAAAAGCCGGAGCCGCGGCGCCGAGCGCCATGAACCCAAGAGCGAAGCGCGACGCCGTGCCGCGCAACGTAAAGCTGGCCATGTTCGTACCCCCCGAAGTGCCGGATCATCGGGAATTCCCGATATCGCATCGCAGCGGGCGCTATTCCTGCCGCGCGACAATCGCGCGACTCCGGGGTGACGGGGGCGTTACGCTTTGGGGAAGCTTTTGTGGCGCGGGCCGCGAAGTCTCCTAGCCCCTCCCCCGAGGGGGAAGGGCTTCAAAGAACTTCACGCCATCAGTTTCTCGCAGGCATCCAGCGTCTCGCGGAACGTCTGAATGATCGCCTGGTACGGCGCCGGGCTCGCCATATCGAGGCCGGCACGCTTGAGGATCTCGGTCGGATAATCCGATCCGCCGGATTTCAGCACGGTGAGATAATTGTCGCGTTCCTTGGCGCCGCCCTTCAGGATCGAACGCGCGAAATAGGACGCTGCCGAGATCGAGGTCGCGTATTGATAGACGTAGAAGCTCGAATAGAAATGCGGGATGTACGCCCATTCCGACGCGTACGTGTCCGATACCGCGACCTTGGGTCCGTGATAGCGCTTGAGCAAGTCGAGATACATCGCGCTGAACTTCTCGCCCGACATCCCCTCGCCCGCCTCGGCCTTGTCGTGCGCGGCAAGCTCGAACTCGGCGAACATCGCCTGGCGGTAGAAGGTGCCCCGCATGCCCTCAAGCTGCATGCCGAGATAATAGAGCTTCTCCTGCTTGGTCTTGGCGTTCGCGACCATGTACGCGGCCAGCAGTTGCTCGTTGCAGGTCGAGGCGATCTCGGCGAGGAACAGCGGGTAATCCGACTTTTCGTACACCTGGTTCTTGTTCGCGAGCAATGTGTGCATCGCATGGCCCCATTCGTGCGCGAAGGTGGTCATGCCCTCGTAATTGTGGCCGAGATTGAGCAGCAAATAGGGGTGCAGATCGTACGCCGCGCCCGGATTCATGTACGCACCCGATTTCTTGCCCGTGCGCGGGAACGGATCCATCCACTTCGCCGCGGTCGCCTTGCCCAACAGGTCAGTATATTCGGGACCGAGCACCTTGGTCGCGGCCAGCGTATTGGTCCGCATGTCGGCGAGTTCGACCTTTGTGTCGAGCTTCACCAGCGGCGGATAGATGTCGTAATAGGCCATGTCGGGCAGGCCGAGCAGCTTGCGGCGCAATTCGAAATAGCGATGCAGCTCGGGCAGGCCCTTGTTGGTCTCCGCCACCAGCGTGCGGTACACGCCCTCCGGCACGTTGTTGCCCGACAGCGACATGGCGAGCGAGGTCGGATATTTGCGCGCTTTCTTGCTGAATACGTCCGCCTTGAGCTTGGCGGCATAGGCGGCGCCGAGCGAATTCTGGAACTTGCCGTATTCGGCCCAGAACGTGTCGAACACCAATTTGCGGTCGGCGCGATTGGGCGCGTCGCGGTTGAGCGTATAGGCCTGGTCGTCGAGCCGCACCTGCTTGCCGGTCGAGAGCGTCACGGTCGGCCAAGGAATGTCCGACGCTACGAGTTGCTCGCGGATGTCGCTCGGCCCGGACAAGGGCGAGCCGACGCCCGCCAGCAGCGTTTCGCCTTCGGGCGACAAAGTATGCTCGGCCTGCCTCAACGTGTCGGCGAGCGCGAAGTCGAACCGCTTCTTGAGCGTGTCGTTCGAGGCGATGAACCCATCGATTTTCGCCTTGCCTAACGACAGGATCTCCGGCGTGGCCCAAGCGGTCGCCTCGCCTAAAGCGGTGAACAGGTCGATCGCCTGCGCCTGGCGCTCCTGATTGGCCGAGACGCGCAGATCGGCGTCGGCGTTGAGGCTGGCATAAGTATAGATTCGGCTCACGGCGCGGCCGATGTCGGACTGCGCGGCCAGGAAGGCCGCGAGCGTATCAGCGCTCTCGCCCAGTTTGCCCTTGTACTTGGTCAGGTTCGGGATGTCGGCGAGCGTCTTCTTGCGCGCATCGTCCCATGCCGCAGCGTTCGGATAGAGGTCGGTCAGGTCCCACATCGCGCCGGGCGCCGCATCCTGCGCCCAGGCTGGCATCGCCGCGGCAATCGAGATCATCGCCGCAGCGGTCATCGCCTCACGGCGCGAAAGTTCGGTCATGCTGTTTCCCTTTTGAGCGCGCCGGTGGACCGGCATCGAGTGAATGCCGCCATCCTGCCGCGATGATCGGCCAAAGGGAAGCGTGTATTAGCGAGTTAGCGCACCGACAGGAAGGATCACGGGCACATTGTCGATCCGCGCGAACCGCCGCGTGGCCGCTGGGGGCACGACGACGTCGGGCGCCAGCACGTAGAGCCGATGCGGGTCGACATGCCCTGCGGCGAACGCGGCCAACTCGCGTCGCTGGCGCTGAACGGTCGCGAGGGAATCGCGCGCTGCATAGACCAGCCGGACGGGCTTGCCCTGCCCCGCCGCGCGCCAGGCGACTTCCTGGAACAACGCCAAGTCGCGGGTCGCATCGGGCGGTACGAAAGTAACGTCTCGCGCCGCCGACACCGCGGCGTCCCAACGGGGATCGGGCGTCAGGACATAGAGCCGATGCGCGCCGGCCTCGGCGCTCTGCGCGCGAACGACCGCCGCCATGCCCGACAGGTCGATAAGCTGGACGGCCAAGACCAACGCGAGCAATCCGTCCGCCTGGGCACGCGGCAGCCGATATGCGGCGAGGATCGCGACCAGCACGAGCACATAGGCGACCGGCCAGAACAGGCGGCCCGATGCGCGCACCAGGTCGAGTGCCGCGATCAGGAAGGCCGGCAACGGCAGGCGCGGCAGCATCTGACCGGCGATGTCGGGATAATTGCTGATCGCAAGCAGGGTGAGCGCGACGAGCGCGGGGATTAGCCAGCGCAACCGATGCAATGGCACGCGCTGGTCGTCGGCCGGCGGCCGGTTCCATGCGACCAAAACCGCTATGGGAAGCAATAGGAGCAAGCCGGCCCCTATATACTGAAACCCCTCGAAACCGCGCCCGGCGCGCTGCGCGACGGAGGGGAGCAGGCGCGAATAGGCCGGCGTGCCAGGATTTACCGGCGCGTCGATCGGCATCGCGAACGCGCCATAATTGCCCGCCAGCGCATGCGCCTCGCCGGCCCCGAGCGTCCAGGCAAGCCCCGCGACCATCGCCAGGATCGCAGCCGCACCCCCCGCCAACACGACGCGCCCGCGACGATCGGCGATCATGAAGCGCTCGATCATCGCCGTCAGCCAGATCGCTCCGACCATCATCAGCAGGTAATTGTGCACCAGCGCGGCGATCAGCAGCAGCACGGCCCAGCCCCGGTTCGATCCGGCGCGCTCCGGATCGAGGAAGCGCCACAATGCCCACAGGATCAGCCAATGCGCCATCAGATTGGCATGGACGTAACGGTTGGCCAGCGTCGGCAGCGCGGCGAGGAGGATCACGCCGCACCAGAGCGCGATCGGGCCCGGCGCGTATCTCCTGAGCAACAGCCAGGCGAAGAATATTTGCAGGAACAGGCACGTCAGGATCCACGGGCCGACGAATTGCGCATCGGCGGGCAGCAATGAGGCGATCGGCCAACTCGCGATACCGATCAGCGGATTGCTGTCGGTGAACAGCAACGGCACACCATCGGGCGCATTGAGCAGATAGGTGCGCAATACGCCAGGCGCGGGATCGTGCAGCCACGCGTGAATCCCCAACGCGTTCTCGCCATTGTCCGATCCTCGGATCAGCCAGCCCGCATTGCCGATATCGAGCGTCGCCGGGTGGAACAGTGCCAGGAACAGCGCCAGCGGCAACAGCAGCAAAGGCAGTCGAGGCAGAAGCGCGCGCACGAGTGCGGCTTGCCCGACGCGCGCTACTTTATAGTTAACGGACGATGTCCCCGCCGGATGCGAGACGATCCGTCGCTCCTCGCTTGACTATATAACGCGATATATATCATGTTATGTTTTATATCAGAAGAGGAAGATTCGATGATCGATGATGCGATAGCGTTCGAAGGAGCGGTTATGCTGGGCAGCCGCCTCAAGCGTCTTGCCGAGCGCCTTCAGAACGGCGCCGAACGCATCGCCGTCGATTGCGGCCTGCCGACGCAACCAAGCCAAATGCCCCTGTTGACCGCCCTTTACCGCCACGGTCCGCAAACGGTGGGCGAACTCGCAGAACGCATCGGAATCAGCCAGCCCGCGGTCACCCGCATCCAGTCGCGGCTGCTCGAACTCGATCTCATCGAGACCAGCCGCGACGAGCGCGATCAACGCACCAGGACCATCGCCCTGACCGGCAAAGGCCGCGAGGCGATGGATTTGGCCAGAACCGTGCTGTGGCCGCGGCTGCGTGCCGCGGTTGCCGAAGTGTGCGACGTCGATGCTTTTCTGCCGCAGATCGCCGCAATGGAGACTGCGCTCGCGGCCCAGCCGCTCGAACAGCGCCCGCGCGGCGGTCTCGCCATCCGCCGGTTCAGCGATGATCTCGCGCCCGATTTCTATCGCATCAACGCCCAATGGATCGAGGACATGTACACGCTCGAACCGACCGATGTGGACGTGCTGACCCATCCGCGCGAACGGCTGATCGAGCCCGGCGGCGATATCCTGTTCGTCGAGGATCCCAAGCTCGGCATCATCGGCACCTGCGCGCTGCAGAAGACCGGGGAGCGCCAGTTCGAGCTGACCAAGATGGGCGTCGTGCCGGAGGCGCGCGGGCGCAAGGCCGGCGAATTCCTGCTCCACGCGACGATCGAGCGTGCTTTCGCCTTGGGTTGCGACCGGTTGTATCTGCTGAGCAACGCCAAGGGCGCGGCGGGCGTGCACCTCTATGAGAAAGTCGGGTTCGTCCATGATGCGGGGATCATGGAGGAGTTCGGGAAGAGATATGCGCGGTGCAATGTGGCTATGTTGTACACTGGGCCGCGTCCTGCTTCGGCGTAATCGTTTTCCCAACCGCCGCATCGCCGCGACCCGTTAACGTCTTGCCGGTATGTGCGCGGTATGGAAGACGGCCATTGCAATTCGGCTGACCAGTGCGTGCTCCTGTTCAGCACCGATTGGTTCAGACCATATTATTGCTTGCTGGGATTACGCGTCCTCGCCGGAGAGGAGGGCCGCTTCGTCGAAGCGATGCGTGCCGCCGCTCGCGAACTCATCGGCCAGGAAAACGACTATTTTGAAACCGACTTCGGCGACGCACGCATCCTGAAAACGAAGAAGCACTGGCTCGACGCGCTGGCGACGTTCACCTCGTCGGCCGTTCCGCCGGCATTGCTCGACTCCGAGGGGCATTCCCTGGCCGAACGACGACGAGCGCGGGATGAGATCGTTGGCGACCACCACTCCGGTTGGGACGAATTGATGGCCGCGCATCCGGCCTCGCTTCGACAATCGGACTGGGATGAATGGATCGCCTCGATAACCGCCGCGGTACCGGATTACCTGAGAGCATTCGCGTGGTCGCGAGGCTTCGACCCGTCCGATCGGCACTGATCTCGTAAAAAAGAAGAGCCGGCGGATCGCTCCACCGGCCCTTCTTTTGTCTGGTCGGGGCAGCGGCGAAGCCGCTGCCTGACGTCGGACGGGACTTCGGCCAGAGGCCGAAGCCCGCCGGCCGTTCCGATTTCGTATCGGGAGCAGCGTTCGCTGCTCCCGTCCAAAATCAGAAGTCCATGCCGCCCATGCCGCCCATGCCGCCGGCGCCCATCGGCATCGCGGGCTTGTCTTCCGGCAATTCCGACACCGCCGCTTCGGTGGTGATCAGCAGACCGGCGACCGAGGCCGCGTCCTGCAGCGCGGTGCGAACGACCTTGGTCGGGTCGATCACGCCGGCAGTGACGAGGTTCTCGTACGTGTCGGTCTGGGCGTTGAAGCCCTGCGACGCGTCGTTGCCCTCGAGCAGCTTGCCCGAGATCACCGCGCCGTCGTGACCGGCATTCTGCGCGATCTGGCGCAGCGGCGCGTAGAGCGCCTTGCGGACGATATCGATGCCGCGGGTCTGGTCGTCATTGGCGCCCTTGAGGCCTTCGAGAGCCTTGGTCGCGTAGAGCAGAGCAGTACCGCCACCGGGGACGATACCCTCCTCGACCGCGGCGCGGGTCGCATGGAGAGCGTCGTCGACGCGATCCTTGCGCTCCTTGACCTCGACTTCCGACGCACCGCCGACCTTGATCACCGCGACGCCGCCCGCGAGCTTGGCCAGGCGCTCCTGGAGCTTCTCACGGTCGTAATCCGACGTGGTGTTCTCGATCTGCTGGCGGATCGCCTCGGTGCGGCCCTTGATCGCATCGGCATCACCGGCGCCATCGACGATGGTGGTGTTGTCCTTGTCGATCGTGACGCGCTTGGCGGTGCCGAGCATGCCGATGGTGACGCTCTCGAGCTTGATGCCGAGATCTTCCGAGATCATCTCGCCCTTGGTCAGGATCGCAATGTCCTCGAGCATCGCCTTGCGGCGATCGCCGAAGCCCGGCGCCTTGACGGCGGCGACCTTCAGGCCGCCACGCAGCTTGTTGACGACGAGCGTGGCCAGCGCCTCGCCCTCGATATCCTCGGCGATGATCAGCAGCGGACGGCCCGACTGGACGACCGCTTCCAGGATCGGGAGCATCGCCTGCAGGTTCGACAGCTTCTTCTCGTGGATCAGGATGTACGGGTCGTTGAGTTCGACCGTCATCTTTTCCGGGTTGGTGATGAAATAGGGCGACAGATAGCCGCGGTCGAACTGCATGCCCTCGACGACGTCGAGTTCGAATTCGAGACCCTTCGCCTCTTCGACGGTGATCACGCCTTCCTTGCCGACCTTGTCCATCGCCTCGGCGATCTTCTCACCGACGACGGTGTCGCCATTGGCCGAGATGATGCCGACCTGGGCGATCTCGTTCGAGCCCGAGACGGGCTTCGAGCGGGCCTTCACGTCCTCGACGACCTTGGTCACCGCGAGGTCGATGCCGCGCTTCAGGTCCATTGGGTTCATGCCGGCCGCGACCGACTTCATGCCCTCCCGAACGATCGCCTGGGCCAGAACGGTGGCGGTGGTGGTGCCGTCGCCGGCGAGATCGTTGGTCTTGGACGCGACCTCACGGATCATCTGCGCGCCCATGTTCTCGAACTTGTCCTTGAGTTCGATTTCCTTGGCGACGGTGACGCCGTCCTTGGTGATGCGCGGAGCGCCAAACGACTTCTCGATCACGACGTTGCGGCCCTTCGGACCGAGCGTGACCTTGACCGCGTCGGCCAGGATATCGACGCCGCGCAGGATGCGCTCACGCGCGTCGCGGCTGAATTTTACGTCCTTGGCTGCCATGTTGGCTATTCCCTCATTCGTCGCCCCGGCGAAGGCCGGGGCCGTTGGATTTCGATACGCTGCAATAGATTATGCAGCGGCCCCGGCTTCCGCCGGGGCGACGATCATGATCAGCCGACGATCCCAAGGATGTCGGATTCCTTCATGATCAGCAGGTCTTCGCCATTGACCTTGACCTCGGTGCCCGACCATTTGCCGAACAGGATGCGGTCGCCGGCCTTGACGTCGAGCGGCGTAACCTTGCCGTCCTCGCTCTTGGCGCCGCTGCCGGCGGCGACGACTTCGCCTTCCTGCGGCTTTTCCTTGGCGGTGTCGGGGATGATGATCCCGCCCGCAGTCTTCTCTTCCGCCTCAACACGGCGGACGAGGACGCGGTCATGCAACGGACGAAAGTTCATTTGCGTGAGTCCCTCAAGCAGAGTGAATTTGCAATTAGCACTCGATTCCCCCGAGTGCCAACGCCGCGCATATGTGTCTCGACCTCCAACACGTCAACGGGGCGGAACAAATCTTTTGCATCGACGTGGCGAGATGGATCGAAGCCGCGATGAAGCGGTCAGCCGGGCAACAGCCCCAACCGATCGCGCATCGCCCAGCGCGTGACCAGCAGCGCCGACACCACCGCCAGTCCGACGGCAAGTCCAACCCAGATGCCGACGCCTTGCCAATGCAAATGAAAGCCGAGCAGAATCGCGGTGCCGAACCCCGCCACCCAATAGCCGAACGCCGCGACCACCATCGGGATGCGCGTGTCCTGCAGTCCGCGCAACGCGCCCGCCGCGACGGCTTGCGCCCCGTCGAACAGCTGGAACATCGCGGCGACCGCGAGATATTGGATCGCCAGCGTCACTTCCCGTGCGCGCGCCGGGTCGTCGACATCGACATAAATGCCGACGATCAGCCTCGGCGCGACCCAGATCGTCGTGGCGGTCACCACCATGAAACCCGTGCCGGTCACGATCGACGCCCAGCCGGCGCGGCCGATCCACACGCGGTTGCGCGCGCCATAGGCCATGCCGACCCGGATCGTCGCCGCCTGTGCGATGCCGAACGGCACCTGAAAGGCGAGCGCGGCAATGTTGAGCGCGATCGCATGCGCGGCGACCTCGGTCACGCCGATCAAGCCCATCAGGAACGCAGCACCACCGAACAGCCCGCCTTCGAGCGTGAACACGATGGCGATCGGCGTGCCGAGTTTGACGATCTCCCAGAGCCGGCGCCAATGCGGCAGCCACCATTTGCCGAACAGCCGATAGCGTCGCAGCTTGCGGTCGAAGGCGAGGATCGCGGTGTAGGCCAGCATCATCATCGACGCCGTGACCAGGCTGGCGGTCGCCGACCCTTCGAGCCCCATCGCCGGAAAGCCTGCATTCCCGAACACCAGGAGCCAGTTGCCCAAGGCATTCACGCCCAAGGCCCCCGCCGTTACCAGCATTGCCCATCCCGGGCGGCCGAGCGCGGCGGCAACGGTACGCATGACGCCCGCCCAGAGATTGGGCAGCATCACCCATAAAAGGATATCGAGAAACGCGCCCGTCCGCGCCGCGACATGGGGATCCTGGCCGAGCGTGAGCAGGATTTGCTGGCCGAAGGCGAGCATGCCCATCGCGATCAGGCCAGCGAGCAGCCCCAGCCACATGGCCATGCGGAACGACCGTCGTACCTGGCGCACCGCGTGCGCCCGCGCGCCCAGTTCGGCGGCGATGATCGGCGCGCAGGCACCCGTCATGCCGATCAGCGCCCACATCACCAGGCTGAGAAGAAAGACGCCGAGCGTCGATGCGGCAAAATCGATCGCGCCCAGCCGCGCCACGAACATCACGTCGACCGCATAGACGCCCATCTGCAACAGGTTGGCGCCGACCAGCGGCGCGGACAGACGCAGCAGCGCCGTCAGTTCGTCCCGTGTCGAGGCGGGAGCAGAGCCGGCCAACGGCATGGGGGCAGCTAGAGCGGACATGGGGACGGTGGCTCTAGGGCGTGTATTGGCGGGCGGCAACACCTCGGGGCGCGAGGCAGAGGCCTCTCCCCTCACTGAATGCGTTTGGGTGGGGCCTATCCGCAGGCGACCTGCCCAGGCACCCCCCATTCCCGCCCCCACGCCGTCATGCCGGACTTGTTCCGGCATCCAAGGTACAACAATGGCTGCACTCCATTGTGGAGCGTTCGGCCCAGGAACAAGTCTGTGGTGACGATCGGGATGAAGGCGAGCGAAAGCGGGACATGCCGTGAGCGCGCCCTTCCAAACGCGTATTGCTCAACCATCACACTTGCGGCTAGGGCGGCTTTACGACACGCTGCATGACGCAGCGGGGAGATGATCGACGTGAAACTGGTACGCGGCGCCTGGAAGATATTGGTCGGGATCAAGGACGGCCTGGTCCTGATCTTCATGCTGCTGTTTTTCGGCATGCTGTTCGCCGCTCTGTCGGCCAAGCCCAACAGCTCGGTCCGCGACGGTGCGTTGTTGCTCAAGCTCGACGGACCGATCGTCGAACAGCCGGAGAATGTCAGCCCGTTCGCCGCAATGCAGGGCAGCCGCGCGCAACATCAATTCCGCCTGCGCGACCTGGTCCGCGCGATCGACGCGGCCAAGGATGATACGCGGGTCAAGGTCGTCGTTCTCGATCTGGACGGTTATGGCGGCGGCTATCCTGCCGCGGTGACTGAGGTCGCCAACGCGCTCGGCCGGGTCAAGGCATCGGGCAAGCCGGTGCTGGCTTATGCCACCGCTTATACCGACGGCAGCTATCTGCTCGCCGCGAATGCCAGCGAGGTCTGGCTCAACCCGATGGGCGGAACTTTGTTCATGGGCCCGGGCGGCAACCAGCTCTATTACAAGGGCCTGATCGACAAGCTCGGCGTCAACGTCCACGTCTATCGCGTCGGCAAGTTCAAGTCGTTCGTCGAACCCTATGAACGCGACGCCCAGTCGCCCGAAGCGAAAGAGGCGCTGACCGCGCTCTATGCGTCGATCTTCAGCCAGTGGAAGGATTTGGTCCATAAGGCGCGGCCCAAGGCGCAGATCGACGCCTTCCTGACCGCGCCCGATCAGGCGATCGCCGCGACCAAGGGCGATATCGCCCACGCCAACCTCGCATCGGGGCTGGTCGACAAGCTCGGCGACCGGCTCGCCTTCGGCAAGCGCGTTGCCCAATTGGCGGGCGATGGCCCGAAGAAGATCGCCGGCACCTTCGCCGCGATCAAATATGACGATTTCGCCGCCGCGCACCCGATGGCCACATCGGGCGACAAGATCGGCATCGTGACGGTCGCCGGCGACATCGTCGACGGCAAGGCCGGGCCCGGCACCGCAGGCGGCGACACGATCGCCAAGGCGGTGCTCGACGGCCTCGCCAAGAAGGATCTCAAGGCGCTCGTCGTCCGCATCGACTCGCCTGGCGGCTCGGCGCTGGCGTCGGAGACGATCCGCAAGGCGGTGCTCGAGGCCAAGGCACAGAAGCTGCCGATCGTCGTCTCGATGGGCGGGCTCGCCGCGTCGGGCGGCTATTGGGTGTCGACCGCCGGCGACGTCGTGTTCGCAGAGCCCAACACGATCACCGGATCGATCGGCATCTTCGGCATCATCCCGACCTTCGAGAATTCGCTGAAGAAGCTCGGCATCACCACCGACGGGGTGAAGACCACGCCCCTGTCGGGCCAGCCCGACGTCTATGGCGGCACCAATCCGCAAGTCGATTCGATCCTGCAGGCGTCGATCGAACATGGCTATGCCGAATTCATCGGCCGCGTCGCCGCCGCGCGCAAGATGACACCGCAGCGGGTGGACGAGATCGGCCAGGGCCGCGTCTGGGACGGCGGCACCGCGCATCAGCTCGGGCTGGTCGATCGCTTCGGCTCGCTCGACGACGCCGTTGCCGAAGCCGCCAAGCGCGCCGGAATCGATCCGAAGAACGTCCGCCGCGTCTATCTGGAGAAACAGCCCGGCTGGTTCGCCAAGCTGGTCCAGGGTCTGGCCGACAAGGACGATGACGATTCGAGCGCGACCGACGACGCCAAGGCGGGCGACGTGTTCGCGATGCTCGCGGCACAGCGCCAGGACGTATTCGCGCGCGCGTTGGGCGATGCCAAGCGACTGGCGACGGCGAGTTCGGTGCAGGCGCGCTGCCTCGAATGCGGCGGTTTCTCCGACGCGCGTGCCGATGCCGACGACCGCACGCTCGCGCAGATGCTGATCAAGGCGATCTGGCAGTGATCGCGCTACGCCCGGCGCGGCCGGACGATGCCGCGTCGATCGCCGCGATCTACGCGCCTTATGTCCTGACCGGCACGGTATCGTTCGAAACAGAGGCGCCGGATGCCCGCGCGATGCGCAACCGCATGACGGCGAGCGACGGCCTCTATCCCTGGATCGTCGCGACCAACGGCGAGGCCGATGGCGATGCGGTGCTGGCTTATGCCTATGCCACCAGGTTTCGTGAGCGGCCGGCCTATCGCTATGTCGTCGAAACCTCGATCTATGTCTCCGGGCCGGTGCAGGGCCAGGGCGTGGGGCGGCTGCTCTACCCGGCGCTGATCAATACGCTGCGTGCCCAGGGATTCGTCCAGGCGGTCAGCGTGATCTCGTTGCCCAACGATTATTCGATCGGCCTGCATGAGGCCGCGGGCTTCCGTCGCCAGGGCGTCTTGCGTGAACTGGGGTTCAAGCACGGCCGGTGGATCGACATCGGTTTCTGGCAGCGCGAGCTCAACGACGCCGCCATCCCGCCGGTCGAACCCAAGCCATTTAGCGAGGTCGGCCTGGTTCGGGGTTAGGTCAGGATCACTTGCGATACGCCGGCAGCGCGAGCTTCCAGCGCAGAGCCGCCGCGCGCAGGCTGAACCCGGCAACGGCCGCAATCCCGGCGGCGATCGGCAGCGGCACGCCGAGCAGCCCCAAGGCGACATAAGACCCCGACGCCAGCGCAGCCGCGGTGACGTAAATTTCGGGGCGCATGATGATCGATGGCTCGCCCGCCAGCACGTCGCGGATGATGCCGCCGACGCACGCCGTGACGACGCCCATCAACGCCGCCGGCACGGGGGGTACGCCGAACCCGATCGCCTTGGCTGCCCCGAACACGGCATAAGCGGCGAGCCCGATCGCGTCGAACCAATCGAGCGCCTGGCCACGCCACCACGCGACGGGCGTCAACCACACCGCGAACGCCACCACCAGGCAAGCGGCCGCCGCGCGGCTGTCATGGATCCAGAAGACCGGCGCCCCGATCAACAGATCGCGCACCGTCCCGCCGCCGACGCCGGTCACCAACGCGAAAAAGCAGAGCGTGACCATCGTCTGTCCCCGCCGCGCGGCCGCGAGCGCGCCCGATGCCGCGAACACGACGAGGCCGGCAAGATCGAGCCAGGGCGCGATCGCGGGGAGCCATTCGGGAGTGTGGGGAAGCATTGCATCATGGGTAGCGCGCCCCACCAAGCTTCGCCACCGGCTTTGGGCTTGTCGAAGCGATCCATTTCCAAGCTCGTCATCCCCGCGAAAGCGGGGACCCAGCTCGGAGAGGCGCCACAAGCGCCACGACTGTTTGGCAAGCTGATCGATCGGGAGATGGGTCCCCGCTTTCGCGGGGATGACGAGAAATATGCCTCGCCAACGCGATCGCGCCGCCCCCAAAACGCAATTGGGGAGCCGGTGTTGCCACCGACTCCCCTGTCGCCGGACTTCGATCCGCTCGCCACGTCTTGCGACCTGACCGCGCTTTCTGGTTTCGGCGGCTCGCTACGCCCGTGCTGTCCGAAGACGGCGCCAGGTTTCGCGCTTTGCTCCGTTCGGATCGTCTTGCGACGTTCCTCCCTTCGCACCGTTCCGGTCGAACTGTCCGAAGACACTTCGTCCTTCCCGGATCGCTCCACCCCTCGGACCCGAAAGTCCCTGGAATCTCGCGTTTCGCTTCGTTCGGATCGTCTTGCGACGTTCCTCGCTAGGCGCCGCTCCGGCCGAACCACCCGAAGGCATTTCGTCCATCGCGATTTGCTTTGCCCGGCCGGCCCGAAAGCTGCCCTGGCATCGCTCCGTTCCACTCGGTTTAGTCCGAAGACCCACCAGAGCTTCCCGGCTCGGTCGTCGGGGCCGGGCGCGATCATCCGAAGAGTCTCAGCGATCCCGGCCACCAGCGGCCTTACGAAGATCCTCTGCCGAAGCATGCTATCTTCGCTGCGTCGCTGCAGTGCCCCTTTCATTTCCCCGGTTGCCCGGCTCGATGAACAGCGTTCCGTCGCGAGCCGCGCCCGTTCGCTCGAAAGCTTTCCGGTCGCGTTCGGTCCGTCAGATGCATAGTCCGGCCGTCGCGCTTGCACGCTCCATTCGGACGCAGCAGCGCTGCCGTCCCTACCTCGAAACCGCCTTCCTTCCCTTGCGGGTCGGACGCAAATTTCGAAGATCAAGTTCTTGAACTTTCTTCCGATTTCTCGGTGAACCGCTCTCGTTCCTGATGTCATCATGCTGTCACCAAAGCCGAGTCGCACCAAGCAGGAAACACCTACGCGAGGCTGTGGATAACGTGGATAACGTGCACAGATCGGAGCAGCGTTGAAACAAAGTTTCGCAGCATCATTTCGTCCCGGATTCGGCACGCCATGCAACCCAATCGTCGCGGGAACGTTACGCACCCGGCATTGAATCACATCCACAAGGAAGCAAGGGAAACACTATGCGTAAAGTTCTGCTCGCGCTCAGCGCGGCATCGATGGTTACTTCGATGGTCGTGCCGCTCACCCAGGCCGACGCGCGTCGGCATCAGTATCGCGAATGGCGCGGTCGTGATGGCCGTACCTATTGCACCCGGTCCAACGGCACCACGGGCCTGGTCGTCGGTGGCGTGACCGGCGCGCTGATCGGCCATGGCGTCGCCGGCCGTGGCGACAAGACCCTCGGCACGATCGTCGGCGGTGTCGCCGGCGCGTTCGGCGGCCAGGCGATCGACAAGACGATCACCAAGAAGCGTCGTTGCCGCTAAGGCGATACGGCTAAACGGGGCGCGGTTCGCAAGAACCGCGCCCTTCTTTCAT
Organism: Sphingomonas sp.; assembly: GCF_024508665.1. GTDB lineage: Bacteria > Pseudomonadota > Alphaproteobacteria > Sphingomonadales > Sphingomonadaceae > Sphingomonas. Next base: position 301,163 of record NZ_JANINP010000007.1, on the reverse strand, counting down.
GAGGAACGCACGATGCCTACACGCAGCGGATCGGCAAAATATGAAGGGTTTGGCAAGGACGGCGTCGGTCATGTCTCGACCCAATCGGGCGTCCTCAGCGACCAGAAATACGGTTTCAACACCCGCTTCGGCGACGAACCCGGTACCAATCCGGAGGAATTAATAGCGGCGGCGCATGCCAGCTGCTTCACCATGGCGCTCAGCTTCGCGCTCGCTCGTGAGGGCTTTACCGACGGCACGCTCGAGACCAGCGCGAAAGTGACGCTCGACAAACAGGGCGAAGGTTTCGCGATCACGCGCTCCGACCTGACGCTCGCCGCGCATATCGAGGGTATCGACAGCGCGCAGTTCGAGCGCATCGCCGCGGACGCCAAGGCCAATTGTCCGGTGTCCAAGGTGCTCAACGCCGAGATCACGCTGACACACACGCTCAACGGCTGAGCGCCCGACTGTCGCTGCGATGAACGTGAGGTAGTTTCACGTTCACGCAACCTCCCCGCGATGCGGTTTGTTCTTACTGCACCCAAACAACGGGAGAATGAATGATGCGACGGCTGATCATGGCCGCCTTGGCCGGTAGTGTGACGATCGCCCCGATAGCGGCGATGGCTCAGGACAATCCCTATCACGCGCGTAAGGAGTATCGCGACGAGGTTCGCGATGCCAACAAGGATTACCGCAAGGACCTGCGCCACGCCGATAACTGGCGCGACGTTCAGCGCGCCAATCGGGAACGCAATCGCGAGATCCGGGACGCGCGCAAGGACTATCGCAAGGACACGCGCGACTGGCGCCGCTATCGGTCGTATGACTGGAACCGCACCGAGCCGGGCCAGCGTTATTATTATGCCGACCGCTATTATCGCGACGGTCGCTATTATCGCCCCTATCGCCTGAGCCGCAACGACCGCGTCTATCGCGGCAATGACGGTCGCTATTATTGCCGCCGGTCGGACGGCACGACCGGGCTGATCGCTGGCGCAGCGCTGGGTGGCCTGCTCGGCAATGCCTTGTCCAGCGGGCGATCGGCGACCTTCGGCACCCTGCTAGGCGTCGCGGGTGGTGCGGCGCTCGGCTCATCGATCGACCGTGGTCGCGTGGTCTGCCGTTAAAAAAGCCGAACGTTCAGGATAGGCGGGCGAGGGTCCGGCGGCAAGCCGGGCCCTCGTTTTCGCATCAGCTTCCGCTCGACGCCGGCGTCGTACCCTTGAAGCTCAACGTCACGAACGAATCGTCGCAGACGTTGACTGCCGGGAATGTCGTCACGCTCTTGTCGACGAACGTGACCTTGATCTCCCATTTGCACTGGGTACCGGTCTTGTCGAAATGGATCGTGGCACGGCCGCCGATCTTGATGTTCTTGGGCTTCTCACCCTCGTCGACCTTGTTGGGCTGCCATTGGTTGGCCCCCAGCGGCGACAGCTCGACCAGCGTGATTTCCTTGCCGGTATTGTTGGTCAGGATGAAATCCAGGGCATCGGCATAGGCCGGGGCAGCGAGCCCCAGCAGCGCGATGGCCACCCCATATTGGTAGCGCATTGAGACGTCCCCTATTGCTTCCCGCCTCTTAGCGGACGGGCGCGCAGGGACTCTCTTACAGGATGCCGCCGCCCAGGAACAGGCGGAACGCGGCAATCGCCATCAGCACGAGGTTGATGGTCAGTCCGGCCTTGTTCTTCGACAGCGCGCCGAACAACACCCCGAACGCGCCGATCATCAGTCCGAGCCAGTTCAGCCAGCCCAGGAACGGGATGAGGGTCTGTACTCAATTAGCGCGAGGATCGTGATTGCCCGCAGGAGCCCTCCGACGAGGAGCGCAGCGCAGACGCGTAGCTGAAGCTACGCGCAAGCAAGCGACGACGCTCGGCGGGCTCCTGCGGGCAACCGCGAAGCGGCGGGCCGATTTTGGCGCCCGGACGTCGTCGCGCGTCGGTCACGATGCCTACAGCATCGCTCCCTCCTTGCTCCTCGCCGGACACCAAAATCGGCTCCGTCACGACCTCGTGCTAATTGAGTACAGACCCTGGAGCGACGAGCGTGACGACCAGCAGGATCACGCCGATGACGATCGAGAGCACGTTGAACATGCTGCGTCATATGTGGGCAATACACCTCGGGTGCAAGTCCGTTGTCATCATGATAGGCGGTTTATTAACCACTTCACGGGCATGGCGGGCGCCGAACCGATCGGAGTTTTGGGTGGCTATCACCTTTCGCAATCTGGCCTGGGCGCTCGCCCCGCTCGCCCTCGCGGCGTGCGGATCGAAGCCGCCGGCCGACAGCAATATCGATTCGCTCGATGCGGAACTGGCCGGCAACACGACGGGCAACAGCCGCGACCCGGCGATGATGAGCGCGCTCCAGGACCAGATCATGGTCGACCCCGCGCTGACCGGTCAGGCCAACAACGACGCCGTCCGTCCGCCGCAACAGCCTTATTCGGGCGCGACGCCGCCCGATTCGGTGGCGCCGTCCAAGACCGACGGCACCAACATCGCCGACGGCACCGGATCTTCGAGCGGCGGCAGCAAGCCGGCACCCGCCCCGGCCGGCGATTGTCTGCAATGCAAGGTGAAGCGCGATTCCGTTACGCTCGGCGCACTGGCGCAGCGCCAGGCCGACAAGCGCACATCGGGCTGCGCGCGCAGCCTTCAATATTCGACCGCCTGGGTACAGCGCCTGCCCGCCGACATTCCGCTCTATCCCGACGCCCGCGTCGACGAGGCGGCCGGCGTCGCCGGCAATGGCTGCGCGCTCCGCGTCGTCAGTTTCTCGACCGGGGCCTCGGTCCAGACGGTGCTCGATTATTATTATGGCCGCGTCACCGCCGCCGGCTATTCGGCCGAACATCAGGCGGATGGCGGGCAGCATGTGCTGGGCGGCACCCGGGGCAAGGACGGCGGCGCCTATGTCATCTACGTGGAAAAACGCGGTGACGGGCGGACCGAAGTGGATTTGGTCGCAAATAACGGGAACTGATTGGGTTCTCATCTCTTCTAGCCGCTTCAGCATCGACGCGAGCTCGCCCTCCCGATAACGGACAGCAAGGGTCACGCCGTTCGCGTCGATGCTGAAAACCGATCGCCGCAACGCGGCGATCGCCCCGGCGAAGGCCGGGGCCTCGGGCAGCAAGCAGTCAACCAGTTTTCGTCATGTCGGGCTCGTCCCGGCATCCAGCGGGCAACAACGGCTGGATTCCGTTGTTGAGGATTAGACCCCGAAACAAGTCCGGGGTGACGACTGGCACGACGCGCGCCCGCTCCGCAAAACCGCCATTTGTCCGAATGCCCGCCTCCGGCTACAGCGCGCGAATGAATTTCCTTCTCGTCATGGCCGGAGGCGCCGTCGGTAGCGCGGCGCGCTATGGGGTCGGCAAGCTGACGCTCGGCTGGTTCGGACCCGATTATCCCTGGGGTACGCTCGCCGTGAACCTGATCGGCGGGTTCCTGATGGGCGTGCTCGCCGGAATCCTCGCGCGCACCGGCGGCAGCGAACATACGCGCTTGCTGCTCGGCGTCGGCGTGCTGGGCGGCTTCACCACCTTTTCCTCCTTCTCCCTCGACACCGTGCTGATGATCGAGCGCGGCGAATTGGGCATCGCGATCGCGTATGTCCTGGTCTCGGCGATCGGCTCGATCCTCGCGCTGTTCGCCGGGCTGCACCTGATCCGGGCAATGGCATGAGCGAGATCCGCACCTTCATCGTCGCACCCGATGACGACGACATCCGGCTCGATCGCTGGTTCAAACGGCATCTGCCCGACACCAGCTTCACCACCGTCGCCAAATGGGCGCGCACGGGCCAATTGCGCGTGGATGGCGCGCGCGCCGCACCGGGCGACCGGATTGCCGCTGGACAGACATTGCGCTTCCCTCCGCCCGAGCCCGTCGCGGTGGCCGGCAAGCCGAAGCGCGAGCGCCCTCCCCTTACCGAAGACGAGATCGCCTTCGCGCGCGAATTGGTGATCCATCAGGATCCGCAGGCATTTGTGCTCAACAAGCCGCCGGGGCTTGCGACGCAAGGCGGGACCAAGACCCACCAGCATGTCGACGGGCTGCTCGACGCGCTGCAGTTCGACAATGAAGGGCGGCCCAAGCTGGTCCATCGGCTCGACAAGGACACGTCGGGCGCCTTGCTCGTCGCGCGCACCGCGCGCGCGGCTGCATTCTTCGCCAAGACGTTTTCGGGTCGCACCGCAAAGAAAGTGTATTGGGCCTTGGTCGTCGGCGTGCCGTCGATCGAGGACGGCATGATCGAATTGCCGATCGCCAAGCAGCCGGGCACCGGTGGCGAAAAGATGCATGTCGACGAAGCCGAGGGCCAGCCCGCCCGTTCGCGCTATCGCGTGATCGAGCGCGCCGGCAACCGCGCCGCCTGGGTCGAATTGCAGCCGTTCACCGGGCGCACGCATCAATTGCGCGTGCATATGGCGGCGATCGGCCATCCGATCGTCGGCGACGGCAAATATGGCGGTCCCGAAGCCTTTCTGAGCGGCGGCATCAGCCGCAAGATGCACCTCCATTCGCGCCGTATTTCGGTCGATCATCCCGATGGCGGCAAGATCGATGTCGAGGCCGAATTGCCGACCCATTTCGCCGAAAGCCTGGCAAGCCTGGGCTTCGACCAGATGGCGGGCAATATGATGCCGCTCGACGAACCGGCCCCGCCGACCAAGCACGCGCAAAAGGCCAAGGCGAAAGCCCATGCCAAATCGGTGCGCAGGGAACGCAAGGGCGAGCGCCGCAACCGAGGAACGGTCGCAGAGCCGCGCAAGGGTGGATCGCGCCCGAAGACCGCCGGGTCCAGGACTGCCGGGGCAAAGCCTGCAAGGCCCAAATCGGGCGGTCCCAAGGGGCCGCCTCGGAAGGGGCGCTGATGCATCCCAATGCCGCGTTCCGGTGGGAAGATCGCGACGCTATGCGTGCGTTGGTCGCCGAACTCGGTTTCGGCGCCTTGTTCTGTGCGACGCCGGACGGCCCGCGCGTCGCGCATGTGCCAATCGTGTGGCTCGACGAAACCACGCTCGGCCTGCATCTGGCGCGCGGCAACGGCATCGTCCGTCATCTCGACGGCGCGACCGCCTTGTTCGTGGCGCAAGGGCCTGACGGCTATGTCAGCCCGGACTGGTACGGCCTCGACGACAATCAGGTCCCGACCTGGAATTACGTCGCGGTGGAACTCGAAGGCACGATGCGGCGGATGGAACATGACGCGCTGGTCGCACAGGTCGATCAACTGACCGCTCATCAGGAAGAGCGGCTCGACAAGACGCCATGGACCCGCGGCAAAATGGACCCGGCGCTGTTCGGCAAGATGACGAGCGCGATCGTCGGCTTCCGGCTGGAGATCGCCGCCTGGCGCGGCACGCTGAAGCTCGGCCAGAACAAGTCCGAAGCAGCGCGGCTGTCGGCCGCCGACGGCGTCGAGGCATCGGGACGGCGCGGCATCGCGCACTGGATGCGCAACGCGTGAGCGGCCCCGCGACGACCAGATTGGCAATCTTCGATTGCGACGGGACATTGGTCGACAGCCAGGCCAATATCTGCCGCGCGGTCGAGGAGGCGCTGACCGAGGCGCGGGTCGAGGTACCCTCGCGCGACCGCATCCGCCGCATCGTCGGGTTGAGCCTGGTCGAAGCGATGCAGGCGCTGCTGCCGGACGCCGGCGACCTGGATCACCGCCGCTTGGCCCAGGCGTATAAGGACAAATTCTTCGCGATGCGGACCAGCGGCGCGCTCGCCGACGAGCCATTGTTCGACGGCATCGACGCGATCGTCGAGCAGCTCGCCGACGACGGCTGGATGCTGGGGGTCGCCACCGGCAAATCCGATCGCGGGCTCGACCATATCCTGACCGCGCATGGCCTGAAGCATCATTTCGTCACGTTGCAGACCGCGGACCGTCATCCCTCCAAGCCGCATCCGTCGATGATCGCGGCGGCGATCGCGGAAGCCGGCGCCGACCCGGCGCGAACGGTAATGATCGGCGACACCAGCTTCGACATATTGATGGCGGTGAATGCCGGCGTCCGCGCGGTGGGAGTCGCCTGGGGCTATCATCCCGCCGAGGAACTCGTCGCGGCGGGCGCGCATGGCGTGGCGCTTGCGGTCGCCGACCTGCCGCATCATCTGGAGGCATGATGACCGATTCCGCCGTCCAATCCCGCAACCGTTGGCTGATCATCACCGCTATCCGCCTGCTCGCGATCGCCGGCGCGGTGTTCGCGGTGATCCTGATCGGGCGCGCGCCGACCTGGCCTCCAAAGGTGCTGGGCGTCGCGATCGTGCTGTCGGCGCTTTATATGTCCTGGGCGGTTCCCGCCTCGCTCGCGCATCGCTGGCGCACCGTCGACGAACCGCCCAAACGGACGACCAAGACGCGGCGATGAAGAGATTCTGGAAGGATGTCACCGTCGACGCCGAGCGCGGCGTGCGGCTCGACGACCGGCCGGTGCGCACGCCGGGTCGCGCGCCGCTGGTGCTGCCGACCGCCGGCCTGGCCGAAGCCGTCGCCGACGAATGGCGCATGGTCGCCGACGATATCGATCCGCGCGCGATGCCGCTGACCGGCCTCGCCAATGCCGCGATCGACCGCATAGCGCCAGATCCCGCCGCCTTCGCCGCTGGCCTAGCCGCTTATGGTGAGAGCGACCTGCTCTGTTACCACGCCGAGAGCCCCCCCGAGCTCGTGGAGCGTCAGACCGCTTTATGGAATCCGCCGCTCGATTGGGCACGCGACCGCTACGACGTACATTTCGAGATCGTAACCGGGGTGATCCACCGCGCCCAACCCGATGCGACGATCGATCGGCTGGGCGCCGCTGTCGCCGCACGCGCCCCATTCGAGCTCGCGCCGCTGTCGCCGATCGTGACGATCACGGGATCCTTGGTCCTGGCGCTGGCGCTGGCCGAGCGCGCCATGGACGCCGACGCCGTTTGGAGAGCCGCCAATCTCGACGAGGATTGGCAGGCCGAGCAATGGGGCGAGGACGAGCTGGCGGTGAAAGCGCGCGAGACACGGCAACGCGACTTCGAGGCAGCCGCGCGGTTTCTGAGTTTGGTCTAGTGTGCGCGGCCGATGGCCAACTCCCTCTCCCCTTGTGGGAGAGGGAAGGGGCCCGCTCGCGTCAGCGAGTTGGAAGGGTGAGGGGGAGTCACGAGCGAGATCGGCTGTGACTCCCCCTCACCCTTCCGCGCCCACGGCGCTCCCTCCCTCTCCCACAAGGGGAGAGGGAGTTTATTGCTGGCTCCCAATCAATTATCCGGCAGCTTGCGAATGAATCCGATCAGCCCGCGCTGGCGCGAGCGCTTCAGCCGTTCGGCCGTAAGGATCGTCTGGACGCATTCGAAGCAATCGTCGAGATCGTCGTTGACCAGGACATAATCATAGCCGTCCCAGTGGCTGACTTCGGCCTGGGCGCGTTCCATGCGGCGGTCGATAATGTCCTGGCTGTCGGTGTTGCGCCCCTCCAGTCGCTGGCGGAGCGTCTTCAAACCCGGCGGCAGGATGAAGACGCGAACGACATCGCCCCCGGCAAGCTGAAACAACTGCTGCGCGCCCTGCCAGTCGATGTCGAACAATATATCCTGCCCGGCCTCAAGGTCCTTGAACACCGTGTCGCGCGGGGTGCCGTAGCGCTGGTCGAACACCCGCGCCCATTCGAGGAAGGCGTCGTCTTCGACCATGTCCTTGAACGTGTCGGTATCGACGAAATGATATTCGCGCCCCTCCTGCTCGCCTGGGCGCATCGGCCGCGTCGTGTAGGAGATGGACATCTTGAGGCGACCATTCTCTTCCGCCAGCAACCGGTTGGCGATGGTCGACTTGCCGGCGCCGGACGGCGAGGACAGCACGAACATCAGGCCACGGCGTTTGAAGCCCGGCGGCTGCGAGGAACGATGATCGATCATGCGCGCTACTGACGTGCGCGCAGGGGGCGCGTCAAGCGCTGGCGGGCTCGTTCCCGAACTTGCGCATCAGATAGCGTGCGCCGAGCGCCGCGCCACCGAGCACGATCGCGGCGGGAACGACGCGCTTGGCAACCTCCCACGTCGCCACCCCGACAACCGCGCCGAGAGTCCCTCCCTCCCCGTCGCGCTGGTCGATGTTGCGGCCGATGGCAGCGGCGATGAAGTCTCCGATCACACAATATCTCCCTGTGATGTCTGTGATTGAAAGCCGGATGGCGCAGAAGGTTCCATGCCGTCACCCCAGCGAAAACTGGGGTCTTCGGCCCTATCGTGCCCCTCGCCCGAGACCCCAGCTTTCGCTGGGGTGACGGGAAAATAGGCCGATCAACACTAAAGCACTTGCTAAAGTGTTAGACTCGGAATACTTAAGCGCATGCTTAACGAATCACCTTCTCTCGATCGCGTCTTCCACGCCCTCGCCGATTCGACGCGGCGGGCGATGGTGGAAAGGCTCGCGCTTCGGCCGATGTCGGTGAGCGAATTGGCGTCCCCCTTCGCCATGTCGCTTCCCGCCGTCATGCAGCACCTGGCGGTGCTCGAGGAATCGGGGCTGGTCCGGTCCCACAAGGCTGGGCGGGTCCGGACCTGCCGGATCGACACCGAGACGTTCGGGCTGGTCGAACGCTGGACCGCCGATTGCCGCAGCGAGTGGGAAGGCCGACTCGATAAGCTGGAGGACTATGTCAACACCCTGAAAGGACAGCAAAAATGACCGAGAAGACGATCATTCGCCCGGAACCGCTCGTGATCGAGCGCCATTTCGATGCGCCACGCGCCATCGTGTTCCAGGCCTGGACCACGGCCGAGCATATGAAGAACTGGTTCAGCCCCGAACATTTCACCACGCCCGAAGCGGTGATCGAATGCCGCCCCGGTGGCCGCTTCGACATCTGCATGCAGGCGCCCGACGGTCAGAAATTCTGGAACCATGGCCGCTTCATCGACGTGGTCGAGAATGAAAGCCTGTCGTTCGAGGCCGGCGCCCATGTCGACGACAGCGGCAACGCGCCGTTCGCGGTGCGCACGTTCGTGACCTTCACCGATGACGGCGACGGCTCGCTGATGTCGGTGCGGCAGGAATATGAAATCTACGACGAGGCGGCCAAGGCCATGGTCGGCGGCGCGCCTGAAGGCTGGCGCACGACGTTGAACAAGCTTGAGGCCGAGGTGGCGCGGATCAAGGGCTAAAAAATCCTCCCCGTTTACGGGGAGGGGGACCAAGGCGCGAAGCGGCTTGGTGGAGGGGGTAGGCCGCAAGCGAGTCCATTGCGGCCGACCCCCTCCACCGCCAGCCTACGGCCGGCGGTCCCCCTCCGGCAAAGCGGGGAGGATTTGCCTTACCGCCCCACCATCTTCTCCGGCCGTACCACACGGTCGAACGTCGCCTCGTCGACCAGCCCCAAATCCAGCCCCGCTTCCTTCAGCGTCATCCCTTCGGCATGCGCATGCTTCGCGATCTTCGCGGCATTGTCGTAGCCGATCTCCGGCGCGAGCGCGGTGACCAGCATCAGCGAGCGGTCGACCAACTCGGCGATCCGGCGCCGGTCGGGCTCCATTCCCTCGACGCACCGTTCGGCAAAACTCTCCATCCCGACGCTCAGCAGGTCGACGGACCGCAGCACCGCGGCCCCGATCATCGGCTTGAACACGTTGAGCTCGAGATGCCCCTGCATACCGCCGACCGTCACGGCCTGGTGATTGCCGATCACTTGCGCCGCGACCATCGTCAGCATCTCGCACTGGGTCGGATTGACCTTGCCCGGCATGATCGAGCTGCCCGGCTCGTTTGCCGGCAGTACCAGCTCGCCGATGCCCGAGCGCGGCCCCGATCCGAGCAGGCGAATGTCGTTGGCGATCTTGGTCAGCGCCACCGCCAGGCTGTTCAATCGTCCCGAAAAATCGACCAAAGTGTCGTTCGAGGCCAGCGCCTCGAACTTGTTAGGCGCGGTCTCGAATGCGAAACCGGTCAGTTTCGACAATTCGGCGGCGATTTCCTCGGCGAATCCGGCCGGAGCGTTGAGGCCGGTTCCGACGGCGGTTCCGCCTTGCGCCAGCTTCGACAAAGCATGGACGACGAACGGTTCGGTGCGGGCATGGGCCAGCTTGAGTTGCGCGTAATAGCCCGAAAACTCCTGCCCCAGCGTCAGCGGCGTCGCATCCTGCAAATGCGTCCGCCCGATCTTCACGATATCGTCCCATGCCTCCGCTTTGACGAGCAGCGCGTCGGCGAGGCGATCGAGCGCGGGAAGAAGCCGCCGCGTCGCCGCCAGCGCCGCCGCGACGTGCAGTGCGGTCGGAAAGCTGTCGTTCGACGACTGGCTCATATTGACGTCGTCATTGGGGTGGATCGGCGTCTTGCCGCCGCGCGTGCCCGTCAGCATCTCATTGGCGCGGCCGGCGATCACCTCGTTGACGTTCATGTTCGACTGGGTGCCGCTGCCGGTCTGCCAGATGACCAGCGGAAACTGGTCGTCGAGCTTGCCGGCGACGACTTCCGCGGCGGCCGCCTCGATCGCGTCCGCCTTCTCCGCCGCTAGCCCATGTGCGCGGTTCACCCGCGCCGCCGCCTGCTTCACCAGGGCCAGCGCATGGACGATCGCGATCGGCATGCGCTCGCGCTCGCCGAAGGGAAAATTCTCGATCGATCGCTGGGTCTGCGCCCCCCAATAAGCGCCCGCCGGCACTTCGATCGCGCCGATCGAATCGGTTTCGGTGCGGGTGTCGGTCATCGCGCAGGCTCCTTGTCGGACGGTGCGCCCGACTTGGCGTCACCAGATGCCGGGCACAAGCCTTGCGCGCACACGACCGGCATATTCGCGATAGCCGGGCAGGCGCCCCTGGAGCAGCCGGTCTTCCCAGGCCGTACGGATGACGAGCAGGATCGACGCGATCGCGGCCGGAAGCAGTCCCCACCAGGAAGCGAGCGCCAGCGGCATGCCGAGGAACATCGCCACCGCGGCGCTGTAGCCGGGGTGCCGGACGAAGCGATAAGGCCCGGTGTCGATCACCCGCTGATGCCGTTCCGACTGGATGCGCACGCCAGGTTCGAAGAACGGATTGACCGCTTGCGCCCAGGCGGTGCCCGCGATCCCGCCGAACAAGGCAGCGTAACCGATCACGACCAACCACAGCGGCACGTGCGACCAATGCGCCCTTCCCGCGTCGAAGCTTGCGACGGGAATGGTTGCGACCATCGCGGTCAGGATCACCGCCACCAGCGGCAAGTCCCAACGCTCGGTCCCCGGCTGGAAGCGACTGCGCGCACGAAAGATGACAGGATTGACCTTGGCGAGCGCCAACCCCGATGCCGCGAACCCGATCGCCAGCGCCGCGACGAAGATCCAGCCCGGCATCCAGCCGATATCGCCAACAGGTAGGAACACGAGCAGCAGCAATGAAATCGGCAGCGCGACCGCATAAGCGATCGCGGTTGCGCGTGACATTGGTGTCGGATCCTGCGGCTGGTGTTGAGCCATATCACCCTATGCGGCGCGCCACCTTCTCCTGGTGAGGTCGATCTCGATCCGGCGGAGACAGAGCCCGACGGCCGACATATCCTCGGATAGGAAAACACTGCGAAAGTAGTAACTTGTCAACCGATATCGATTATTCAGGCGAGCATGCTGCGCCGAGTCCCGCTCTCTCTGCTTCGCCCCGGCATGTTCCTGCATGCCATAGAGGGCTCGTGGCTCAGCCATCCGTTCTGGCGCCGCCGGTTCCTGTTGCGATCGGACGGCGAGATCGCCGCCCTGCGCGACGCGGGCATCGCCTTCGTGACGATCGACACCGCGCGAGGACTCGCCCCGGTCGACGACGAGCCGGAGCCGATCATCATCACTGAACCCGTCGCCGCCAACATCCCCACCGGCATCACCGCCGAGCGCGAGCGCGCCGCCGACATCGTCGCGCGGACAAGGGAAATCATCCGCGGCGTTTTCGAGGATGCCCGAATGGGGAAGGCAATCGACTCCGATCAGGTCGGAGCAGTCGTCGACGAGATTTCGGAATCGGTGCAACGCAACGCCTATGCCCTGATCGGTATCGTCCGGCTCAAATCGAAGGACGATTACAGCTATCTGCATTCGGTCGCGGTGTGCGCGCTGATGGTCAATTTCGCCCACCACCTTGGACTGGCCGACGACATGGTGCGCGAACTCGGCCTGGCGGGACTGTTGCACGACATCGGCAAGATGGACGTGCCGTCCGAAATCCTCAACAAGCCAGGTCGGCTGACCGACGAGGAATTCGCCATCGCGCGGCTTCATCCCGAACGCGGCTGCGCGATTCTCGGCCGGGCCGACGCCATCCCCGCTATTGTGATGGACGTCTGCCGCCATCATCACGAAAAGATCGACGGCACCGGCTATCCGTTCGGACTTAAGGACAGCGAGATCAGCCTGGCAGCGCGGATGGGCGCGATCTGCGACGTTTATGACGCGCTGACGTCGGACCGCGCGTACAAGGAGTCCTGGTCCCCGATTGAAGCGGTAACCGCGATGCATGGCTGGAACGGCCAATTCGATCGCGACCTGTTGTTCACTTTCTACCAGAGCATTGCGGTGTTCCCGGTCGGCATGGTCGTCCGCCTGCGCTCGCAGCGGCTGGCGATCGTGCTGTCCAACGGCCGCCGCGCCAGCCGCCCGCGCCTGCGCGTCTTCTACGACACCGCTGCGAACGGCTTGGTCGAACCGCGCGACATCATTCTGGCGGATGACGACGCGTGCAAGACCGTCCTTCGCCAGGAGAATCCCGCCGATTGGGGCGCGCATGACTGGCCGGCATTGTGCCCGCATCTGCTGCAGGAAAGCGATAAGCTCGACCGCGAGGTGATCGCGCGGCTGTGGGCGGGGGTCGAGGTTACGCCGGGGGAAATGGTCGAGATGCCGAACGCGGATCGCGTCTCGCGCTGGCGGCCTAGTCAGCGGCTCGATTGAGCCTAGCCGTTACCATAGAAGGCCTTCACCTTCTTCGTCATGCCGGGCTTGTCCCGGCATCCACCGCGCAACAACCCCTCATCTCGCGAATGGAGGAGTGGACCTCGGCACAAGGACGGGGTGACGCGGGAGATGGGGCTAGTTCACCTGGGAAAGCAGACCTCCAGGAGCCGTCACGGAAGTAAATCCCGTGACGTCGGACGCGGCTATCGCCGCACCGGCCGGCCGTTCGCGTCACCAATAGGTGACCGCCGCGCAGCTTGCGCGGCTCGCTTCGGCCTACTTCTTCCTTTTGAAATCGACGCTTACGACGTTCGAGCCGTCATCGACGCGCTCGACATGATCGTTTTCGGCCTCGTCATGCGGTTCGGGACCTTCAGGTCCTTCCTGCGCCTGGAAACGCAGTTCGAAATTGACCGCCGGATCGTGAAAGCCGGTGATCGCTGAATAGGGAATTTCGAGCTTCGACGGCACCTGATTGAAGCTCAGCCCGACCGAGAATCGCTCGTCGTCGACCGTCAGGTCCCAATAGCGGTTCTGCAGGACGATCGTCATCTCGTCCGGGAACCGCTCGATCAGGCGCTCGGGAATGCTTACTCCGGGCGCCTGGGTCTTGAACGTGATATAGAAATGGTGCTCGCCGGGCAGCCCGCCGCCGGCCGCGACCGAGCCCAGCACGCGGCCGACCACGGCGCGCAATGCCTCTTGCACGATCTCATCATACGGAATCAGGCTATCGGGCAGTCCATCACTCATATGCCTTGGGTAGCCGATGCGAGCGGCGGGTCAAGATTGCATGACGTGCGACACACCCATATGGGGGCGCGATGCGCACCGCGACGATCAGCCGCAAGACGAGCGAAACGTCGATCGACGTCGCCGTCAATCTCGACGGGACCGGCAGCTATGCCGTGTCGACCGGCATCGGGTTCTTCGACCATATGCTCGAACAATTGTCGCGCCATTCGCTGATCGACCTGGATGTGAAGACGATCGGCGACCTCCATATCGATCAGCATCACACGGTCGAGGATACCGGGCTCGCGATCGGCGAGGCGATCAACAAGGCACTCGGCGAAAAACGCGGCATCCGCCGCTATGCCGAAGCGCTGTCGCCGATGGACGAGACGCTGACCCGGGTCGCGCTCGACATTTCGGGGCGTCCGTTCCTCGTATGGAAGACCGAATTCTCGCAGAAGCGCCTCGGTGAGATGGACACCGAGATGTTCGAGCATTTCTTCCACTCGTTCGCGCAGACCGCCGGAATCACGCTCCACATCGAGACGCTGTACGGCTCGAACAATCACCATATCGCCGAAGCCGCGTTCAAGGGCCTCGCCCGCGCCTTGCGTGAAGCGGTCGAGATCGATCCGCGCAAGGCCGGTGCGATTCCCTCGACCAAGGGGACGCTGTGATGCCGGCGACCAACGCCGACGCGCCGGTATGCCTGATCCTGATCACCTATGTCGTTCCCCTCGATGAGGTCGACCGCCACATGAAGGCGCATATCGACTGGCTCGAGCGTGGCTATGCCGAAGGCCTGTTTCTGCTGTCGGGACGCCGCAACCCGCGCATCGGCGGCGTGATCGTCTGCCGCGGCCGCAAGCCGGAAGTCGAAGCACTCGCGGCGACCGACCCGTTCGTGACCGAAGGTTCGGCGACGATCGAAGTGATCGAATTCAATGCGAGTTGGGCGGCCGACGCGGTCGCTCCCCTGTTCGCGTGACGCTCGCCCTGATCGATTACGGCGCGGGCAACCTGCATTCGGTAGCTAACGCGCTGAAGGCGGCAGGCGCGCGGGACGTCGCGGTCACCGCCGATCCCGAGCTGGTGCGTGGTGCCGATCGCATCGTCCTTCCCGGCGTCGGCGCGTTCGGCGCCTGCGCGGCGGCGTTGCGTGCCGTCCCCGGCATGATCGAGGCGCTCGACCAGCGCGTGCGGCGCGACGGCGCGCCGTTCCTCGGTATTTGCGTCGGCATGCAGTTGATGGCGGACGTCGGCGAGGAAATGGGCGATCACGAAGGGCTCGGCTGGATCAAGGGCCGCATTCGCCTGCTGACGCCGACCGACCCTGCCGCCAAGGTACCGCACATGGGCTGGAATGACGTCCGGCCGACACTCCCGCACCCGCTGATCGAAGCGGGTGAGGCTTATTTTCTGCACAGCTACGCATTCGAGGGCGAAGACGTCGTCGCGACCACCGACCACGCCGGCCCGGTCGTCGCCGCAATCGCGCGCGACAATATGGCGGGCGTGCAATTCCATCCCGAGAAAAGCCAGCGCTACGGGTTAGCGCTGTTGGAAAGGTTCCTAGAATGGCGGCCGTGAAAATCCTCCCCGAAACGGGGAGGGGGACCAAGACGCGCAGCGGCTTGGTGGAGGGGGCCCCTCCCGCGGCTGCCTTCTCCACTGTTGCTCGTTGGTCGCGGGGCCCCTCCACCACTCGGCTAGCGCCGAGCGGTCCCCCTCCCCGTTCCGGGGAGGATTATTGATGTCCTTGATCATTTTCCCGGCGATCGACCTCAAGGGCGGCAATGTCGTGCGCCTGGCCGAGGGCGATATGGACCGCGCGACGGTCTATGGCGACGACCCCGTGGCGCAGGCGATGGCGTTTGCCGAGGCGGGATCGCAGCATCTCCATATGGTCGACCTCGACGGTGCGTTCGCAGGCAGATCGGTCAATGGCGATGTCGTCCGCGCGGTGGTTGCCGCCTTTCCGGGCCATGTCCAATTGGGCGGAGGGATCCGCGACCGCGCGGCGATCGAAGGATGGTTCGACGTCGGCGTCTCGCGATTGGTGATCGGCACTGCGGCGCTCGACAATCCTCAATTGGTGCGCGAGGCCGCGCGCGATTTCCCGGGCGGCATCGTGGTCGCTGTCGACGCCAGGGACGGCATGGTCGCGACTCGCGGCTGGGCGGACGTCTCGGACGTGTCGGTCGAGGATATGGCGCGTCGCTTCGAGGATGCCGGGGTCGCCGCCTTGCTGTTCACCGATGTCGGACGCGATGGCCTGCTCAAGGGCTGCAACGTCCAGGCGACGGTCGATCTTGCCCGCGCGGTCGACATCCCGGTAATCGCCTCGGGCGGTGTCGGAGGGATTGCGGACATCCACATCCTCGCGCTCCACGCCCGCGACGGGATCGAGGGCGTCATCACCGGCCGCGCGCTGTACGATGGCCGGCTCGACCTCGCGACGGCGATATCGGTGGCGGAAGCGGCGTGAACCGGGTCGTCCTTTCGCTGATTCTGTTTGCCCTGGCGGCCTATGGCGCCAGCAAGCTCCGCGACGGCTATAACGACGGCGAGATGCCGGCTCTATTTTTCGGCAACATCAACCCGCTCATTTTCGACCGTGCTCAGGCGCCCGCCTTCTTCTGGGGCGCGACGGCCGTCAACTTGGTGATCGTTACCGGCATGGCCTTGGCGGGCATCCTTATTCTCGCGGTCGGAACCGGCAGATGACCGTTCGCGCCCGCGTCATCCCCTGTCTAGACGTCGCCAATGGCCGAGTGGTGAAAGGCGTCAATTTCGTCGACCTGCGCGACGCCGGGGATCCCGTCGAGCAGGCGCAGGCCTATGACGCGGCGGGCGCCGACGAGCTTTGCTTCCTCGACATCACGGCCAGTCACGAAGCGCGCGGCACCATCCTCGACGTCGTGCGGCGGACGGCCGAAGTCTGCTTCATGCCGCTGACCGTCGGCGGCGGCGTGCGCTCGGCCGAGGACGCACGCGCCCTGTTGCTCGCCGGTGCCGACAAGGTCGCGGTCAATTCCGCCGCCGTGGCGCGGCCCGAACTCGTCAGCGACATCGCCGAGCGCTTCGGCAGCCAATGCTGCGTCGCCTCGGTCGACGCACGACGCACGACGCACGGTTGGGAAGTCTTCACCCACGGCGGCCGCAAGCCGACCGGAATCGACGCGGTCGCGCATGCCCTGCGGCTAGCCGAACTTGGCGCGGGCGAGTTACTGGTAACCAGCATGGACCGCGACGGCACGCGCAGCGGCTATGACCTCGAGCTCATCCGCACGATCGCCGACCAGGTCAGCGTGCCGGTGGTCGCCTCGGGCGGCGTCGGTGGCCTTGACGACCTCGTCGCCGGCATCCGCGACGGCCATGCCAGCGCGGTGCTCGCCGCGAGTATTTTCCATTTTGGTGAGGCGAGCATCGCGGACGCGCACCGCGCGCTGGCCGCGGCGGGCATCCCGGTGCGTAGACCGCTAGCCTAGCTACAACGTCACCCCGGACTTGTTCCGGGGTCCAACGCTCCTCAACGGAATCCAGCCGTTGTTGCGTGTTGGATGCCGGGACAAACCCGACATGACGGAAAGTTAAGAGGCTCGCGGTATTACGCCCTCTCAATGCGCTACGTCTTCGCCCTGCCCTTGCTGCTGACCGCAATGCCCACGCTCGCCTCGGTCCCACCGCATAGCGGGGTGATCCACACGCGATCGATGCCCGAACTGTCCGACATCGCCTTGTTCGGCATGGCGGTTGCGGGCGTCTGGCTGGCGCGTCGGGCACTTCGCAAGCGCTTCGCCAAACCGGCGGACACGACGGCGGCTGCGCCAAAGGATTGACGGCGGCGGCGCGGACAGGCAGCGCTCGCGCCATGAACAACGATCCGCTCGACGCGCTCGACGCGCTGATCCATTCCCGCAAGGGCGAGAGCGCCTCCAGCTCGTACACTGCTGCCTTGTTCGTCGGCGGCCGTGCCAAGATCGCGCAAAAGGTCGGCGAGGAAGCCGTCGAAACCGTCATCGCCGCCATGCGCAAGGACAAGAAAGAGTTGACCAGCGAGGCCGCCGATCTGGTCTATCATTTACTCGTCCTGCTCGCGGAATCCGGCTTGTGCCTCAACGACGTGCGCAACGAGCTGGCGCGGCGGACGGGCACCTCCGGTCTCACCGAAAAAGCCAATCGGAGCCGCTGATGCCGATCGACGCCACCCTGCCCTATGACGACCAGAACATCTTCGCGAAGATCCTGCGCGATGAGATCCCGTCGAAGCGCGTGTACGAAGACGAATGGGCAGTCGCCTTCCATGACATCAACCCCCAGGCGCCGATCCATGTCCTGGTGATCCCGCGCGGACCCTATGTCTCGTGGGACGATTTCAGCGCCAACGCGTCCGAAGCGGAGATCGCCGGCTTCGTTCGAGCGGTCGGCAAGGTCGCGCGCGACCTCGATCTCGTCGCGCCGGGCTATCGCCTGCTCGCCAATGTCGGCCTGCACGGACACCAGGAGATCGCGCATCTCCACGTCCACTTG
This sequence comes from Sphingomonas sp., assembly GCF_024508665.1. Taxonomy (GTDB): domain Bacteria; phylum Pseudomonadota; class Alphaproteobacteria; order Sphingomonadales; family Sphingomonadaceae; genus Sphingomonas. Next base: position 282,988 of record NZ_JANINP010000007.1, on the reverse strand, counting down.
TTCGGCGGACGCGCCCTGGGGCCGATGCTGGCGCGGTAGAGCGTTTGCAGCTTCGCTGGATCGACACCGTTTCAGCTCTGCTGAAACCGAACGCGCGTTCGTCGCAGCAGAAACCAATAAGGGATTGCACGTAGGGGTTTTGCGACTAGGCTCCGCCGCCAGCACCAAAATACCACCTTGGGGGTTGGCCATTCATGATTTTTGACCGCGTAAAACCTCTCGATGCGATCCTTGCGACCGCCGAGAAAAAGGGGCTGCACCGATCGCTCGGTGCGTTCCAGCTGACGATGCTCGGCATCGGCGCCGTGATCGGCACGGGTATCTTCGTGCTGACTTCCGAAGCCGCGCAAAAGGCGGGGCCGGGCATGCTGCTCAGCTTCGTCGTCGCGGGGTTCGTCTGCGCGGTCGCCGCTTTGTGCTATTCCGAACTCGCCTCGATGGTGCCGGTATCGGGATCGGCCTATACCTATACCTATGCCGTGACCGGCGAATTGCTCGCCTGGATGGTCGGCTGGGCGCTGATCCTCGAATATGCGGTCGGCGCCAGCGCGGTCGCGGTCGGCTGGTCGAACCATCTGGCCGGGTTGCTCGATGGTATCGGCTTCCATTTGCCCAATGCGATCAAGAACGCCGATGCGTTGATGGCTCATGCCCAGGTCGCGTTCGGTGCCACGCCCAACGTCGACCTGCAGACGGCGATGGACACCGGCGGCTGGATCAACCTTCCGGCGGTCTTCATCGTCGGCCTGGTCACCTGGCTGCTGGTCATCGGCACGACGGAGAGCGCGCGCGTCAATGCGGTGCTGGTGCTGATCAAGATTACCGCGCTGACCACGTTCATCGTGCTGACTCTACCGGTCCTCAACGGCACGCATTTCAACTCGCCCTCCGAGCCGTTCCTGCCCACCGGCACGACGGGTATGCTGGGCGCCGCGGCATCGATCTTCTTCGCTTATGTCGGCTTCGACGCAGTCTCGACCGCAGCCGAGGAAACCAAGAATCCGCAGCGCAACGTGCCGATCGGCCTGATCGGGTCGCTCGGCATCTGCACCATCTTCTACCTGCTCGTCGCCTCGGGCGCGATCGGTGCGATTGGTGCGCAGCCGGTGACCGGCGCCGATGGCAGCGTCCTCGCACCGGGATCGGCCGAAATGGCCGGACGCTGCGCCCGGATCGTCGCGACGGGCGCGATGGAGCCGCTAGTCTGCTCGAAGGAAGCTCTGGTCCATGTTCTCCAGGTTATAAACTGGCCGGTGATCGGCCGACTGGTCGGCGTCGCGGCAGTGCTCGCGCTGCCGTCGGTCGTGCTGATGATGATGTTCGGCCAGACCCGCGTGTTCTTCACCATGGCGCGTGACGGCCTGCTTCCAGAGAGGCTGGCCTCGGTCCACCCGAAGTTCCGTACCCCGCATGTCGTCACGGTCGTGACGGGAGTCGGCGCGGCGGTGGCTTCGGCGATCCTGCCGGTGGGTAAGCTCGCCGACTATTCCAACTCGGGCACGCTGTTCGCCTTCTTCATGGTGGCGGTGTCGGTCATGGTGCTGCGCCGCACTGATCCGGGCCGCAAGCGGCCGTTCCGCACGCCCGGCGTGTGGATCATCGCACCGCTCGCGATCATCGGCTGTATCGGGCTCTATATCTCGCTGCCGCTGACCGCGATCCTCGTCCTGCCGGGTTGGGGATTGATCGGGCTGCTGATCTATTTCTTCTACAGCCGCAGCCGCAGCCATGTCGGCCGGGGTATCATCGATGTGCCCGAGCCGGAGGCCTATGAAGGCCTCGCGCCGCGCGTGCCCGGTACCGAGTGAGCGCCCGCCTTTAGGGCATCGAGAAAGGGGCCGGAGTAGCGATACTCCGGCCCCTTTTCTTTCTAGCCCTCTCCCGCCTGCGGGTGCACCGGGTCGGTCATGCCCCCGGCATGACCTGAACAGTGCGGGGCACTGTTCACCCGGTGCAGGTTGGGTGAGGGTCTTCTTTCTTCTGTCTCGGCGGACGCCTGGAAGAAGAAAGAAGACCCTCACCCTCCCGCTTCGCGAGCCCCTCCCTCTCCCGCTTGCGGGAGAGAGAAACAGGATCACCTCAACTTTTCAGCCACCAGCTTCTTGAGGTCCGCCAGCGGGCGCGGGCCGACGTGCGAGATGCATTCGGCGGCGCAGATCGCGCCCATCCGCAGGCTCGTCTCGAGGTCGCGGCCCTGCGCCTGGCCGGCGAGGAAGCCCGCCGCGAACAGGTCGCCCGCACCGGTCGTGTCGACGACATGATCGACCGGTTCGGCGGGCACGCGGGCATGCTGGTCGCCATGATGCGCCTCGGCACCCTTGGGACCGTGCGTGCAGACAAGCGTCGGCACGCGCGCCGCCAGGTTCTTCACCGCCGCCGCGATATCGTCGGTCTGCATCATCGCGCGGACTTCGTTGTCGTTGGCGAACAGCAGGTCGATCTGGCCGGCGTCGATCAGCTCGAAGAATTCATCGCGATGTCCTTCGACCACGAAGGTGTCGGACAGCGTCAACGCCACCCTGCGCCCGGCATCGCGCGCCATCTTGATCGCGCGCTTCATCGCATCGCGCGACTGTTCGGCGTTCCACAGATAGCCTTCGAGATAGAGGATCGCGCCCGCACCGATCGTCTCTGCATCGACCGCGCTCTCGGGCAGGAACTGCGCCGCGCCCAGGAACGTGTTCATCGTGCGCTGGCCGTCGGGCGTGATCAGGATCAGGCAACGCGCGGTGGGATCGCCGCCGGTTGCAGGCGGCGTGGCGAAATGCACGCCGAGCGACTTGATGTCATGCGCGAACACCTGGCCGAGCTGGTCGTCGGCGATCTGGCCGATAAAGCCGGTCGGCTGGCCCAAGGCCGCGAGGCCCGCAATCGTGTTCGCCGCCGATCCCCCCGATACTTCCTGCCCCGGGCCCATCCGCGAATAGAGATCGTCGGCCGCGTCAGGATCGAAGATCAGCGCCATCGATCCCTTGGTCATGCCCTCGGCGGCGATGAACTCGTCGGTCGACTGCGAAAGGATGTCGACGATGGCATTGCCGATCGCGACCACGTCATAAGCGGGGTTGGTCAAGTCAGATATCTCCGGGAAATGGTTGGCCGCGCCGTATCGCCGCCGCTAGACAGAAGCAACGATGATCCGCGCTTTCCTCCTGTCGCTCGGCCAGCTTACCGATTCCGCGATCCTGCGCGTCTTTCTCAAGTCGATCGGGCTGACCCTGCTGGTCTTCCTGTTGCTCGGCGCAGGACTTTGGTTCGGAACGCAATGGCTGTTCGTCGACCAGCTCGGCTGGGGCGAGGACGCCGCCGGCCTGGCGATGATCGGCGAGTTCGTCGCGACGCTCCTGTTCGGCTGGGTCCTGTTCCGCGCCATCGCGATCGCGGTGATCGACCTGTTCGGCGACGAGATCGTGATTGCGGTCGAGCGCAAACATTATCCCGACGCGCTGGCGAGCGCGCACGACGTGCCGTTCGCGCGCTCGCTGCACATGGGATTGCGCTCGGCCGGGCGCGCGCTGGCGGTCAATCTGGTGCTCGCCCCAGCCTATATCCTGCTCCTGCTGACCGGATTCGGCACGCCGTTGCTGTTCTTCGCCGCCAATGGCTGGCTGTTGGGAGTCGATCTGGGCGAGATGGTCGCGGCGCGCCATATCGCGCCATCGGAGATGAAGGCGTGGCGCGCGTCGACCCGCTGGGTGCGCTGGGAATTGGGGGTCATCGTGTCGGCATTGCTGACATTGCCGGTCGTCAATCTGTTCGCCCCGATCCTGGGCGCGGCAATGGCGGCGCACCTGTTTCACGGGAGACGAGGATGAAAGCTGTATTGGTTGTTGCGGGGCTCGGCCTGCTCCTTGCGGGCTGCGGCGAGACGACGTTGGCGCGCCCCGCCACGCCGACAATGGTCGTCAGGCCACCCCAGCCGACCAGCGGCCTGGAGCGTGTGATCGGGCAGAATGCCGCCGGCCTCACCCAATTGTTCGGTAGCGCCAACGCCGATGTCCGCGAAGGCACGGCACGCAAACTGCAATTCCAGGGCTCGTTCTGCGTGCTCGATACCTATCTCTATCCGGGCAAGAACGGCGGCGAGCCGACCGTGACCTATGTCGATGCCCGCCAGCCCGATGGCAGTCCGATAGACCGCGCAAGCTGCGTCGCGGCGCTGGCGCGGAGAGGTGGGGGTAAGTAAGTTTAGCCCCTCCCGCTCGCGGGAGGGGTTGGGGTGGGGCCTATCCATAGGCGATACGGCTTGGGGCACTGCCCCACCCCCACCCCTCCCCTAAAGGGGAGGGGCTTTCAGTCTGTCTAACGCCCATTCGGCTGCGTCGCGCACAACGTCGGACTGGTCCTCTTGTAGCCCCTCCAGCACCGGCACCAGTGCCGTATCCCCGCTATTCCCCGCCGCATAGGCCGCATTACGCACCATGCGATCCCGCCCGATCCGCTTGATCGGCGAACCCGAGAACACCTCGCGGAATCCCGCATCGTCGAGTGCGAGCAAATCGGCGAGCGACGGTGCCGCTAGTTCGGCTCGAGGAAAAAAGGCTCGATTGGCCGCTGCCGCCGAGGCGAACTTGTTCCACGGGCACACCGCCAGGCAATCGTCGCAGCCATAGATGCGATTGCCCAATGCCGCGCGAAATTCCTCCGGCACCGGCCCTTTATGCTCGATCGTCAGATACGAGATGCACCGGCGCGCATCGAGCCGATAGGGCGCCGGAAAGGCATCGGTCGGGCACGAGCGCTGGCACGCGTCGCACGAACCGCAGCGATCGCGTCCCGCCTCATCGGGCGCGAGGTCGAGCGTGGTGTAGATCGCCCCCAGGAACAGCCAGCTGCCGTGATCGCGGCTGACCAGGTTGGTATGCTTGCCCTGCCAGCCAAGCCCGGCCGCTTCGGCCAACGGCTTTTCCATCACCGGCGCGGTATCGACGAACACCTTGAGGTCGCTTCCCGGCGCTTCCGCCACGATCCATCGCGCCAGTGCCTTCAGCGTCCGCTTGACGAGATCGTGATAGTCGCTGCCCTGCGCATAGACCGAGATCCGCCCGCGATCCCCCTCCCCGGCCAGCGCGAGCGGATCGCGTCCGGGCGCATAACTCATGCCGAGCGCGATCACGCTCCTGACCTCGGGCCACAATCCGGCCGGCGCGGCACGGTGATGCGCACGCTCTTCCATCCAGATCATCTCGCCATGGCGGCCCTCGGCCAGCCACTGCCTTAGCCGCTCGCCGGAGCGCGGCGCGGCGTCGGCGCGCGCGATACCGACGGCAGCGAAACCGAGCCTTAAGGCTTCGGCGCGCAAGCGGTTTTCGAATGACTTGTGTTCGGTCACTCCGCCCCGCTACCACGGACGAACCAGTCGAGGGAGGTCGCGTGTCTCAATCTCTGGCCGTCACCGCCCACGGCCTCGTCAAGAAATTCGGTGGGCGGCGTGTGGTCGACGGCGTCGATCTCGCCGTGCCGACGGGGACGATCTACGGTGTGCTCGGCCCCAATGGCGCGGGCAAGACCACGACCTTGCGCATGCTGCTCGGGATCATCGAACCCGATGAAGGCGAGCGCACCCTGCTCGGCCGCGAGCGCCCGCGCGAGGCGAGCGATCATGTCGGCTATCTGCCCGAGGAGCGCGGGCTCTATCCCCAGATGAAGGCGCGCGAAGCGATCGCCTTCATGGGCGCGTTGCGCGGCCTGCCGTGGAAAACCGGGCGCAAGCGCGCGGTGGAGATGATGGAGCAAGCCGGCCTAGGCTATGCGGTCGATTTCAAGATCCGCAAATTGTCCAAGGGCATGGCGCAACTGGTCCAGTTGCTCGGCTCGGTCGTCCATCAGCCCGATTTGCTCGTGCTCGACGAACCCTTTTCGGGACTCGATCCGGTCAACCAGGAAGGGCTCGAACGGCTGATCCGCGCCGAACAGGCGCGCGGCGCCACCGTCCTGTTTTCGACCCATGTCATGGCGCATGCCGAGCGGCTGTGCGACCGGCTGGCGATCATCGCCGGGGGCAAGCGGCGGTTCGAAGGGACGGTCGCGGACGCGCGCGGGCTGCTACCGATGCGCGCGCATTACCAGCCCGAGCGCGACGGCCCCGAGGTGGCGGCGATCCTGCCTGCCGATGCGCAGCATAATGGGCGCGACTGGGTCTTTCCCGTCGCCGATGACGCGGTCGAGGCATTGCTGCTCAAGCTGACGCAATCGGGCTTTGGCGTCGCCGGGCTGTCGATCGAGCGTCCCGGTCTGCACGATGCCTTCGTCCGCATCGTCGGCGCCGAAGCGCTGGCCCAAGCCGAAGCGGAGGCGCTGTGATGGCCAATAACATCGGTCGTGGACTGCGCCAGGCGCTGACCGTGGCGCGGCGCGATTTCATCGCCACCGTGTTCACCCCGACCTTCCTGCTTTTCCTGTTGTCGCCGATGTTCACCATCCTGTTCGGCGCAGCCGGCGGCTTCGGCGCATCGAGCATGGCGCAGGGCGCCGCCGACCGCGCTCGGATCGTCGTGATCGCCGCGCCCGATCAGGCTGCGGCGATCGTCGCGACCGACCGGCAGTTGCGCCAGGTATTCGGACGTGGCGACATCCCGCCGCCCCTCGACGTCGTGACGCCGTCGAACGACCCCGCCGCCCAGGCCCGCGCACGCGTGTCGAGCCGCGACGGCGATGTCGACGCGGCGCTTTACGGGCCGCTCGAGCACCCGACGATCGTCTATGGCGGCGGTGGGAGCAACGAAGCCGATTATCTCGCGGGTCTCGCGGAGCAGGCGTTGCGCGCGCAGAAGCTGGGATCGACCGCGCCGCTCAGCGCGCCGACCAAGACGAAGATCGTCCGCACCGTCGTGACCACCAGCGGCCATAATGCGGCGGCCTTGTTCGCGGTCATGGCCATCTTCCTGCTCACCCTGTTCCTCGCCGGCCTGACGATGGGGACGATGGCGGAAGAACGCAGCAACAAGGTGATCGAAGTGCTCGCCGCCGCGGTGCCGCTCGAATCGGTGTTCTTCGGCAAGCTCATCGGCATGTTCGGCGTCGCTTTGCTGTTCGTCGGCTTCTGGGGCACGGTCGCGAGCCAGATCACCGCCATTCTCCCTGCCGGGACGGCGGCGGCGCTGGCGGGTGTCGCGCCCGCCGTCGGCAAGCCTGTCTTCGCTCTGTTGTTCCTCGCCTATTTCGTGATGTCTTACCTGCTGATCGGCGCGGTCTATCTGATCCTCGGCGCCCAAGCCTCGACCCAGCGCGAGCTCCAGCTGATGGCGCTGCCGATGACCGTCGTGCAAATGGCCAATGTCGGCATGTCGACCGCCGCCGCGGGCAAGCCGGGGAGCACGATCGCCTGGATCGCGGAAATCTTCCCGTTCAGCTCGCCCATGGCCATGGCCGCGCATGCCGCCAATTCGTCGGCGCTATGGCCGCACGCGGTCGCGATTCTGTGGCAATTGCTCTGGGTGTCGCTGGTGATCTCGCTGGGCGCGCGCTGGTTCCGCCGCGGCGTGCTGAAATCGGGCGAAGGGCCGAAGCGCAAACGCAAACAGCCGCAGCCTTCCAGCAGCTCAGAGTCTGTTTGAAAACTCCGCAAAAGAGCGAGTTTTGAGGCCGCACCAGCCCGCTCCCCCACCCGGCCTCCCATAGAATACCCTGATTGGGAGGTAGGGTGGGGGAGCGGGCTGGTGCCGCAAAACGCGCCCTCAGCGCGTTTTCGAACAGACTAGCCGCTTCACTATTGACATCTGTGTAAGTATAGGTTTGTCTTGCCCCACATATAGGAGAGTGGGCATGGCGACTCAGGCCGAATTGACCGAGATGATGGCGAACGGGCCGACCTACAAATATGACGGCCCGGTCGATCCGCTCGATGTCAGCCGCGCCGAACTGTATCGCGACGACGTCTGGCAGGCGCCGTTCAAGAAGCTGCGTGCCGAATCGCCGGTCCACAAGGTCGAGCATTCGGACTTCGGCCCCTATTGGTCGATCTCCACCTACAAGCCGATCGTCGAGGCGGAATCGCTGCCGGAAATCTTCTCGTCCGAAGTCGGCGGGATCACCCTCGCCGATTTCCTGCCCGAGAGCGACGTCAAGATGCCGATGTTCATCGCGATGGATCGGCCCAAGCATACCGGCCAGCGCCGTACCGTCGCTCCGGCCTTCACGCCGAGCGAGATGGTGCGGATGAAGACGGACATCGTCCGCCGCACGTCCGAGCTTCTCGATACATTGCCCTGGGGCGAACAATTCGATTGGGTCGACAAGGTGTCGATCGAACTGACCACCCAGATGCTTGCCATCCTGTTCGACTTTCCATGGGAAGATCGCCGCAAGCTGACCTTCTGGTCCGACTGGGCCGGCGATATCGAGCTGGTCAAGACGCCGGAGCTGCGCGCCGAGCGACTGACGCACATGTTCGAGTGCGGCGCCTATTTCCAGAATCTGTGGAACCAGAAGGTCGGCAAGGAGCCTACTCCCGACCTGATCAGCATGATGATCCATTCCGACGCGATGGCGGAGATGGATCAGTACGAATTCCTCGGCAATCTGATCCTGCTGATCGTCGGCGGCAACGACACGACGCGCAACTCGATGTCGGCGGCCGCCTATGGTCTCGACCTGTTCCCCGACCAGCGCGCCAAGCTGGAGGCCAATCCGGAACTGATCCCGAACGCGGTCCAGGAAATCGTCCGATGGCAAACGCCGCTGGCGCACATGCGCCGCACCGCGACGCAGGATTACGAACTGGGCGGACAGACAATCAGGGAAGGCGACAAGCTCGCGCTCTGGTACATCTCGGCCAATCGCGACGAGACCGTGTTCGGCGACGACGCCGACAATATCGTCGTCGACCGGCCAAATGCGCGCCGCCACCTCGCCTTCGGCCACGGCATCCATCGCTGCGTCGGTGCGCGCCTTGCAGAGCTCCAGATCAGCGTGTTGCTGGAGGAAATGGCCAAGCGCAGGATGCGGGTGAACGTCGTCGGCGAGCCGACACGCGTCGCGGCATGCTTCGTCCACGGCTATCGCAAGCTGCCGGTCGAGATCAGCAAATATTGAGCGCGGGAATCGCGGCGGGTTGAAACCCGTGGGGCTCCTCGTCCGTACCTGTATAGGTCCGACCGATGGAGCCCATATGATGACGTTCGACCGCCGCCATTTCCTGACCCTGGCCGGCACAGGTGCCGCGACGATGCTGGTCGGTGGCTGCCGCGCCGCGCCTGCCGCGCCCCCCGAAAAGTTCGAGTTCCAGTTGAGTGACGCCGAATGGCGCAAGCGGCTGCCGGGGCTCTCCTACCAGGTGCTGCGGCACGAGGCGACGGAGACGCCCTATACCAGCCCGCTCAACAACGAGCACCGCGCCGGCATCTTCTCGTGCAAGGGATGCGCGCTGCCGCTTTATTCGTCGAGGACCAAATTCGAGAGCGGCACCGGCTGGCCGAGCTTCTGGGCGCCGCTGCCCAACGCCGTGAAGACGCGCAACGACAGCTCATTGGGAATGACGCGGACCGAAGTCCATTGCCGCCGCTGCGGCGGCCATCTGGGGCATGTGTTCGACGATGGGCCCAAACCGACCGGCCTGCGCTATTGCATGAACGGCGCGGCGATGAATTTCACACCGGGCAAGGCGTAGGACATCGGCCGAGGAAATGCCTCGGCCAAAATGAACCGACCCTCCCCAGCGAAGGCCGGGGAAGCGTAAACGCAGCACTCTCGCTATAATTTGAGGGACAGGTCCGTCTTAGTCGCGGACGCCGACGATCCCGCGAGCACCAACCGGAGCGATCGTAGCGATCGTCTGGCTGCGCGACGTATCGATCTGGTCGCTGTCGCCATTGTCCATCTTCGGCGCGCTATTGGCGTAAATGAAGCCCTTGGTCGGGTAGATCGAGGTGCCGAGATCGCCATTCGGGCCGTACCAGACCTTGACCTCGCTCCAGTCGCCGTTGGCCGACACGTCGATCGCGCGGACATTGTATTCGACGCCGCCGTGACGCGACCAATTGGCATGGGTCAACAGGACTTCGCGATCGCTGACGATTGCCGATACCATCGCGACGTGACCAAGGCGCATATGGCCGGTGGAAGCGAAGGCGAGCACCGATCCGACCTTGGGGGTATTGCCCCGCTCATACTTGCCGGCGGCCTGCGACCACCAGGTGTTGGCGTTGCCGAAAATCTGGATGCCCGAGATCTCGCGCGCATAGGGAGCGCACTGCCAGAACCGAGCCTGAGCCGGCACCGTCGTCGCCAGGGCGCAGAGCGCCACCAGCGCGAATCGCGCTGCCAAACCACCAAATTTCATGCGACCCCCCAAAAGGTCCGTTGAACTATTGATGGTTGGTTAGGTGGACAAAACCGACATGGGAACCCTGTCGGGGCGATGAATGGAACCTTTCACGACGAACGGTGTTTCGTCGCCGGTGAACGCCCAAATGAGGTGCTGAGCGGACCCGATTGCCGCCCCCCACACCTAGATTTTGTGGCCGAATCCCGCGCGAATCGCTACCGGTGTCACCACCGTGATCAGGGCGCGTGCGGCGCCCCTTCGGCTTCCGCTGCCGCGATCATCCGCTCCAACCGCGCTTCGTGTTCGGTGCGACCGAATGGGAATTTCGCGAACAGGACAGCCGCGACGATCGCCAGCGAACCGTAGATCAGGATGAAGGCGAGCGTCAGATGGTCGATCACCGCGATCGGCACCATGCCCGGCTTCGCGCCCTTGGGGAACGAGACGAGGTCGAGCAACTGGCCGACGATCATGATGCCCAGGCCCGAGGTGCATTTCTGGACGAAGAACGAACCGGCGAAATACACGCCTTCCGACCGCCGGCCGGTCCGCGCTTCCGAATCCTCGACGACGTCGGCCATCATCGAGGCGCCCAGGATGAACGACGATACGCTGAGGGCCGTCGCAATGACGAAGATCGGCAACAGCATGAACACCAGCGCGCTCGATCCCGGAGCAGGAACGAGACCGGCGAAGCGCAGCCAATAAGGCATGGTGTGGAACACGGTGGCCGCCAGCACGAATGCCATCGCGGCGCGCGGCTTGCTCGTCCGTCTGCCGACGGCGGGTGCAATGACAAAGGCAAGCGCCGCGCCCAGCATCAGCGCGAACGGCAACAGCTGCAGCGTCCACGACTTGAACTGCCAGACATAGTTGTAGGTGTAGTTGGACAGCGCGTAGCTGATCCCCTGGTTGGTATAAGCGCAGACGCCCGCCAGCATCAGGATCAGGAAGCCGCGATTCTTGACCGTCTCCCACAGCTCGCGGAAATGCTCGCCGAGCGTCTGGCTGCGCACCACCGTCTTGGGCAGCCGGGCAATCTCGTGATGCGTGCCCAGCGCCGATGCCAGGATGGCAACCACCATGATCACGGTACTGGCGATCGCCAGGTGACCATAACCGACCCGGTTGAGCAGGCCGTTCGGATAATCAGCGCTCGGCGTCAGAAACACGCCGTAAGCGAGCAGCAGGATCGCGAGCCCGCCCGCCCAGCCGAACAGGTAGCGATATGAAGTAATCCGCGTGCGCTCGTCGTAATCCGACGTCAGCTCGGGTGTCAGCGCCTGCGACGGCACTTCATAGCAACTGACCGCGCTGCGCACGACCACAGCGGTCGCGAACAGCCAGGCCAGCGTGGCGCCGCTGCTCATGTGCGGCGGGTTCCACAACAAAAGCCATCCGATCGCGATCGGGAGCGCCGCCGAATACATCCATGGATGGCGCCGGCCCCAGCGCCCGCGCGTGCGATCCGACAAGACGCCGATCAGCGGATCGACGAATGCGTCGCAGACCAGCGCGACGAAGATGACCAACCCGACCGTAGAGGCGTCAAGCCCGACCACCTGATTGTAGAAGATCAGCAGGAACGTCCCGAACCCGGCGTCCTTGACCCCATAGGCGACCGATCCGAAGCCGTAACTCGCAGTGGTCCAGGTCGAAAGCCGCCGCGGCGCCGGCGCTGCCAATTTGCTCACGAGGCCGCCGCCTCCAGCGACGAGAACAGGCCGGGTACGCTGTCGTCCCAGCTCGCGCGCGTGCCGATCAGCATGCCGCCATCGACCAGGATGTGCGTGCCGGTGACGAAGCTGGCGTCATCGCTCGCCAGATACGCGACTGCCGCCGCAATGTCCTCGGGCCGTCCGGCGCGCTGCACCGGCTGGGCGTGCGCGGCGGTTTGCGCGATCACGCCATTGACCTGATCGCGCACCGCGCCTTCGAGCCCGAGCGCCGAGGTGAAGATGTTGGTGGTGATGAACCCCGGCACGACTGCATTGACGCGGATATTGTGCTTGGCGAGGTCGGCCGCCGCCACCTTGGTCAAATGCAGCACGCCTGCCTTGGCGGTCGAATAAGCGGTCGGCGCGTAGCCGCTGCCCAAAGCGGACACGCTCGACGTGTTGACGATCGCTCCTCCGCCCCGCTTCGCCATCAGCGGCGCGGCATAGCGGATGCCCATCGCCACCGATCGCAGCAACAGGCTCATGGTGCGATCCCAATCGTCGGGCGAAATCTCGTCGATCTTGTCGCGCGACCCGGCCGCGCCGGCATTGTTGAACACCACGTCCAGGCCGCCCGCGGCATCGGCGGCCGCCATCAGCGCTTCGATATCGGCGGCCTGGGTCACGTCGGTTTTCTGGAAGCGGATGCGGCCGTTCGATGTTTCGGCAAGTTCCTGGCCGCCCGCGACATCGACGTCACCGATCAACACATCCGCGCCTTCCTCGACCAGGCGCAACGCCGTCGCACGCCCAATACCGGAGGCGCCGCCAGTAACCACGGCGCGTTTGCCCTGAAACCGCATTCCATTCTCCTGCATGTATTTTTGGCGCACCATAGAGGGGGCTTGAAGCCGGTCAATCCAACTTTTCGAATTTCGGGTTTGTTTGATATTGCCGCAGGCGCTTGGCCAATCTACCAACCGTCACCCCGGCCCTGTGCCGGGGTCCAACCCTCCACAGCGGAATCCAGCCGTTGTTGCACGTTGGATGCCGGGACAAGCCCGGCATGACGAATTGGACTAGGGGAGAGAAAGCCATGGCGCTCGACGCCGAAACCTTCGACGCTCTGATCGACACCGTCCGCCGCTTCGTGGCCGAGCGGCTGCGTCCGTTGGAAGCCGATGTCGAAGCCAATGACGCGATCCCCGACGCCGTGACTGCTGAGATGAAGGAGATGGGCCTGTTCGGCCTGTCGATCGCCGAGGAATATGGCGGTCTTGGCCTGACCATGATCGAGGAGGCCAAGGTCGCGATCGAGCTCGGCCGCACCACGCCTGCCTTCCGCTCGAGCTTCGGCACCAATGTCGGGATCGGCAGCCAGGGGCTGGTGATGGCCGGCAGTCCCGAGCAGAAAGCCGAATGGCTGCCCAGGATCGCCAGCGGCGAGGTTATCACCAGCTTCGCGCTGACCGAGCCCGATGTCGGCTCCGATTCGGGCGCGGTAAAGACCAAGGCCATGTGGGACGGACAAGCCTATCGCCTGTCGGGCACCAAGCGCTTCATCACCAATGCCGACAAGGCGGATCTGTTCACCGTGATGGCACGGACGGGCGACGAGCCCGGCGGACGCGGCGTCTCCGCTTTCCTGGTGCCGCGCGATCTGGCCGGCGTGTCGATCGGCGAACCCGAGAAGAAGATGGGACAAAAGGGCGCCAAGGTCGCCGACGTGATCTTCGACGACGTGATCGTGCCGGCCGAGAACCGGCTCGGTGCCGAGGGCGAAGGCTTCAAGATCGCAATGCGCGTGCTCGATCGCGGGCGGCTGCATATTTCCGCGGTTTGCGTCGGCGTCGCCGAGCGGCTGATCGCCGATTGCGTGGCTTATGCGAGCGAGCGCAAGCAATTCGGCAAACCGATCGCCGAGCACCAATTGATCCAGGCGATGATCGCCGATTCCAAGACCGAGGCGCTCGCCGCCCGCGCGCTCGTCCTCGAAACCGCTGCCGCCAAGGACGCCGGCAAGGACGTCGTCATGGAATCGGCCGCGGCGAAATATTTCGCCAGCGAGATGGTCGGCCGGGTCGCCGACCGCGCGGTCCAGATCTATGGCGGCGCCGGCTATATCGCCGATTACGGTATCGAGCGGCTGTATCGCGACGTTCGCCTGTTCCGCATCTACGAAGGCACCAGCCAGATCCAGCAACTCATCATCGCGCGCGAGACCTTGAAGCGCGGGGGGTGATCGAAAAGAAGCGAGCCGTCGCCCCGGCGGAGGCCGGGGTCGTTGGCCGCATCACAACATAGCGGCCCCGGCCTTCGCCGGGGCGACGACGAAACGGGAGACAACATATGGACACCAGCAAATTCTTCAGCCTCGAAGGGCGCGTCGCGCTGATCACCGGCGGCAGCCGTGGCATCGGCAAGATGATCGCAGCGGGATATATCGCCCAGGGCGCCAAGGTGTACATCTCGTCGCGCAAAGCGCCGGCGTGCGAGGAGACCGCCGCCGAGCTCGGTCCCAATTGCATTCCGATTCCGATGGACGTGTCGACGGTAGAGGGCTGCAAGGCGCTCGCGGCGAAAATGGCCGAGCACGAGGATCATCTCGACATTCTGGTCAACAATGCCGGCGCCGCCTGGGGCGTGCCGTTCGAGGAGTTTCCGGAAAGCGGCTGGGACAAGGTGATGGACCTGAACGTGAAGTCGCCCTTCTTCCTGACCCAGGCGCTGCACGGCCTGCTTAAGGCGCAGGCGAGCTACGACCGGCCAAGCAAGGTCATCAACATCACCTCGATCGACGGCCTGCGGCTCAATCCGTGGGAAACGTACAGCTATCATGCCTCCAAGGCGGCGCTGATCTACCTCACCAAGCGGATGGCCGCGCGGCTGATCAAGGATGCGATCATCGTCACCAGCCTGGCGCCCGGCGCCTTCGCCAGCGAAATGAACCGCGCCGCGCGCGACCACGGCGACGAGGTGGCGAAGAACATCCCGATGCGCCGTATCGGCACCGACGAGGACATGGCCGGCGCCGCGATCTTCCTCGCCAGCCGCGCATCGGACTATGTCGTCGGCGATACGCTGGTGGTCGACGGCGGCCTGGTCAACGCGGCCTTGGGCACGTCGATCGACGCTTGATGCGTATTTCCCTCTCCCGTTGGGAGAGGGAGGGAGCCGCTCGAAGAGCGGCGGAAGGGTGAGGGCAGAAAGAGTGACTGCCCTTACCCCTCACATGTTACGAAACTTGACGCGCATCGGCGTTAGACGCGGTCGTCCTTGGTTTCCTGCGGATGGTTCGGCGTCAATATCAACGTCCTGCCCTCGACCCGCCAGCTCTTCAGCCGCGACAGGAAATTCATCCCGATCACGTCCATGTCGCCGAACGCCGGCGAGCTGACGACCGGCAGATCGCGTGCGACGATGTTGCCGATACGCAATTCGGGCACGGTCGCGGTCTCGGCGCGGACCGATCCGTTGGCCGTCTGGATGATCATCGGAAACGGGCTGGGGCTCGGCCGCAGACCAGCCGCTTCGGCGGTTTCCGTGGACAGAGCGGTGACCGTCGCGCCGCTGTCGACCAGCATCCTGCGCTCGACATTGCCGAACCGCACCTTCACCCAGAAATGGCCGTCATCCGCCATCGGCACGCGCATTTCCTTGCCGACGACCTGCTGCCCGTCCTCGAGATGCAGGATCTTGGCGACCCGCGCGAACATCGGGTCGAACCGCCCGCGCTCGCCGACCAGCATCACGATCAGACCCAGCGAGACGACCAGCGCCGTCGTCGACAATAGCCGCCCAACCACCCGAAATCGCCGGGCAAGCAGCATCAGCGCGATCACCATGCCGATAAGGAGGTATAGCGGCAATGAGCCACCCAAAGCGTCAGCCATATACGCTACCTGCCATAGGTTAGATGTATGCCAGCTTAGCGTGATGTCCAGCTTCGTGAAGGCCGGCCGCACTGCAACGGATCGCCACGCGGCGACCCGAAATCACGGAGCGCTGCCGACGACCTTCGCCTCGTGCCGCGCCAAGTCATAGGCGCGCCGCAGATCGCGCGTCATTCCGCTCATCGCCAAGGATCGTGCCATGTCGGGGCAATATCGCGGGTCCTCCCGCGACTCATGTGGCGTGATCTCGGCACCATAATCGGCGCAAAATCGCCGTGTCGCATCGACGACACGCCGCCGCAATTCGGCCCGCCCCGATGGTGTGTCGGTCGAAATGTCCGCGACCCTGATCCTCAAGCGAGGCTCGCTCGCCAGTGCCGAATGCTCGGCGCACGCTCCCAGCAGGATGGCGACAGCACAGATGGTGACCCGCATGAATATCTCCTGAGTTGGGCAAGCCGGTCCCGTGGCGCGAATCGCGCTTGCCCGGATGAAGTCGGTGGATCGCGGCGGTTAGCCGCCGGTCAGCTTGTCGGCCTTGTTGTCGAGATCGTCAGCGCTGGCGCGGAACCCCTTTGCGATCGCCAGATTGCTCTCTCGCACAGCGCTGGATTGCCCAGGCAGATTGGCGACGCGCTCAAGCTCTTCGGCCCGCGCGCGAAATCCGACGGCGGTGCCGCGCATACCTTCGCCAAGGCCATGGCGCTGTTCCTCCCGGCCCTGTTTGGCGGCCGCGGCGCCTTCCTCTTTCTCGCGTTTCACCTCAGCGGCTAATGCGTCCTGCGTCGATCCGTCGATCGTTGCCGGCGCATCCCGGGCCGCAGTCCGTTGGTCGTCCGGACCGCCAGCGCCTGGCGATGCCACCGGCACCGCCGACCCGCCCTTGATCCCGCTGCCCAGCCGCTTCAGCATCCGGCCCGCGGCGCCGCCGGCGCTCCGCATCGCGTTCGGCCATGGCGAGTGCGTTGCTGCCGCCAAGGAAGGCGGAACGGGCGGCGTCGGCGCTTGCGGAGCGAGCGGCAATAATGTCTTCGGTGCAGCGGCGGCGCGCACGATCCTGGCAGCAGCCAACGGCACCGCGGTGCCCAATGCCGCCGCAAGCAGCAGCGCCGGTACCAGCGGCCCCATGCGCCGCCGCCCACCGCCATCGAGCACCATGCCGATCCGGCGCGCCAACGCGGTTCGGGCGAACGCCATGCCATTGGCTTCGGCATGCGCCATGCGTCCGCCGGCGACCGCGAGCAACGCCTCGGCATAATCGTAGCGGTCGACCCGGCGCAGTGCGTCGGCGTCCGCGGCCAGCTCGGCCTCGCGCATCCATTGACGCGCGAGCAGCCACACCAAGGGATTGAACCAGAACACGGCGGTGGCCAGGCGGGCGATAACCAGCCCTATCCAATCGAACCGGCGAATATGCGCCAGTTCGTGCGCGATGACGGCCTCCGCCTGTTCCGGTCGATCATGGGTCGCTGGACCGATCAGGATCCAGGCGGGGGCGATTCCCCAGCTGAGCGGCGTCGCGGCATAAGGCGAAACCAGCAGACGCACGGCTCGGGGGAGACTGACAGCTTCCTGGTCCATCACACGCTGCCACCGCGGATCGATCGCCGGCCGAGCGGCGCGCGTCCAGCGCAGCAACGTCCACAGCCCCGCCAGAAAACGAGCAAAGAGCAGTACGACTCCGGCTCCATACAGCATCGCCACCAGGTCCGCCTCGTCGAGCGCTGCTGCAGTCACATGCGATACTTGGGCCGCAGCCACCGGCATATCGCTCGTCCCGACCACGTCCGCTACGCTCTCGGCAGCCGGCAGCACGGCGAGGTCGAGCGGCGGCAGTAATGGCGCGAGAAGGAACAGCGCGAGCGAAGCAACCAGCGCCGCCTGCAGCAAGGCGGCGCGTTCCGCCGCCGGGCGGCTGCGCATCGCGGCGCTGAGGAGCAGGGCCACGCCGGCGACCAGTGCCGATTTGCAGCCAAGATCGATCAGCAAGCCCAGTATCATTTCGCGTCCCGCCGGGCTTGGTCGATCATGCGCTGAAGCGCATCGATCTCGTCGGACGCGAGTTTGGGCTCCATTCCCAGCAACGCCGTCGCTGCACTCGCGGCGGAGCCGTGGAAGAAGGTCTGCACCAGACGCTGCAATGCGCTGGCCGCGACTGCATCGGTCTGCGGCACAGGCGCATAGATATAGGCTTGGTTCTCGGTACGGTGCGCGATCAGCCCTTTCGCCACCAGCCGCGCAAGCAACGCGCGCACCGCCGAATCGCTGGGCGGGTCGGTCATCGCGCCGCGGATGGCGGAAGCCGTGCCCTCCCCCAGGCCGCACACTATCTCGAAAATCTCGCGCTCGCGGCGCGGCAGCGAATCGATCATCCCGACCTCCTGCTACGTTTGTAGCATGCTACAAACGTAGCAGCAAGAGATGCTCGATCCCGGGGATCAGATCAGCGCGCGACCCCACCCGCGGCGAGCACCGCCAGCGTCACCAGCTCGCTCGCGGTCGAGGTCATCGGTGCGATCTGGACCGGCTTTTCCAGCCCGACCAGCATCGGTCCAATCACCGCGTCGCCACCGAGTTCACGCAGCAATTTGGCCGAGATATTGGCCGATTGCAGCCCCGGCATGATCAGCACGTTTGCCGGCCCGGACAGCCGGGCGAATGGATAATTGGCCAATTGGCGCGGGTTCAGCGCGACGTCGGGCGCCATTTCGCCTTCATATTCGAAGCTCACCTGGCGCTGATCGAGCACGCCCACCGCGGCACGCAGATTCTCGAGCCAGCGGCCTTCGGGATTGCCGAAGGTCGAATAGCTCAGGAAGGCGACGCGCGGTTCATGGCCCATGCGGCGCGCGACCGCGGCGGTCTGTTCGGCGATGTCGGCTAGTTCATCAGGCGTGGGACGTTCATTGATCGTGGTATCGGCCATGAACACGGTATGAGTCTGGCCGACCATGACGTGGATGCCGAACGCTGTTCGTCCAGCCTCGACGTCGATCACCTTGCGCACTTCGCGCATCGTCTGGGCATAGGTTCGCGTGACCCCGGTGATCATCGCATCGGCCTCGCCGAGCTGGAGCAGAACCGCGCCGAAGATGTTGCGGTCCTGGTTGATCATCCGCTCGCAATCGCGACGCAGATAGCCGCGGCGCTGCAGCCGTTGATAGAGGAAGTCGACCATCCGCGGCACCAGGGCCGATGTGCGGCTGTTATGGACCTCGTAGCTCTCGACCTCCTTGACGCCGAGCGCGCGCAGCCGGTCATGGACGTCGTCGCGTCCGACCAGCACCGGTGTGCCGTACCCGCCTTCGCGGAACGCCACCGCCGCACGCAGCACGACTTCCTCCTCGCCTTCGGCGAACAACACGCGCTTGGGCTGGGCGCGCGCGCCTTCATAGGCTTGGGCGAGCACGCCGGTAGTCGGATTGAGCCGGCCGCGCAGCTGCTGGCGATAGGCCGCCATGTCGAGGATCGGCTTGGTCGCAACGCCCGAATCCATCGCCGCCTTGGCCACCGCGGCGGGCACCAGCTCCATCAGCCGCGGATCGAACGGCGCGGGAATGATATATTCGGGGCCGAACGTATGGCGCACGCCGTAAGCGACGGCGACTTCCTCCGGCACCGCCTCGCGCGCCAGCTCGGCGATCGCGTGCGCGGCGGCGATCTTCATTTCCTCGTTGATCCCGGTCGCGCGTACGTCAAGCGCGCCGCGGAAGATGAACGGAAAGCCGATCACGTTGTTGACCTGGTTGGGATAGTCCGATCGTCCCGTCGCGATGATTGCGTCGGGGCGCGCTTCCTTGGCCAGCTCGGGACGGATTTCTGGCTCGGGATTGGCCATCGCGAAGATGATCGGCGCCTTGGCCATGTCGCGTACCATGTCGGGCGTGACCGCGCCGGCCGCCGACAGGCCGAGGAAAACGTCGGCTCCGTGCAACGCATCCTGGAGGGTCCGCTTCTCGGTGTCGACGGCATGCGCCGACTGCCACTGATTGACCTTGTCGCGGCCCTTGTAGATCACGCCCGAGCGGTCGCACATGATGACGTTGTCGGACCGCACGCCCATCGCCTTGATCAGCTCGGTGCAGGCGATCGCCGCCGCGCCCGCGCCGTTGACCGCGACCTTGATGTCCGAAAGGTGCCGGCCGGTCAGCAGGCAGGCATTGATCAGGCCTGCCGCGGTGATGATCGCGGTGCCGTGCTGGTCGTCATGGAAGACCGGGATATTCATCCGCTCGCGCAGCGTCTGCTCGATGATGAAACATTCGGGCGCCTTGATGTCTTCGAGGTTTATGCCGCCGAAGCTCGGCTCCATCAACTCGACCGCGTCGATGATGCGGTCCACTTCCTCCGTCTTGAGTTCGATATCGATCGCATCGACGTCGGCGAAACGCTTGAAGAGGACTGCCTTGCCTTCCATCACCGGCTTGGATGCCAGGGCACCGAGATTGCCCATGCCCAGGATGGCGGTGCCGTTCGAGACGACCGCGACCAGATTGCCCTTGGCGGTATAATCATAGGCCGTGGCCGGATCGTCGGCGATCGCTTGTACGGGAATGGCGACGCCGGGCGAATAGGCCAGCGCCAAGTCGCGCTGCGTCGTCAGCGGTTTCGACGCGATGATTTCGATCTTGCCGGGCCGCCCCTCCGAATGGAACAGCAATGCTTCGCGATCGGAAAATTGCACGGAAGTTTCGTCGGCCATCCTGGTCCTCTCTGTTGCGCGGTCTTTAGGTCCGCGTTGGGGAGAAGGAAACCGGCTTGCAGGCCCTTGATGTACTTTTGCCGGCAAGGATGCGTCGTTGACCGGGCGGAAATCCGCACACTTTACCCACAGCAAAGGGCGAAAGCGGGATTTGCGCCATTCGCTCGCTGGGCTAACCGACGCCAATGGCTGACGCCGCACCGACCCCGATGATGGCCCAGTATCTCGCCCTGAAGGCGGAGGCTGGAGATTGCCTGCTCTTCTACCGGATGGGCGATTTCTTCGAATTGTTCTTCGAGGACGCGAAGATCGCCAGCGCGGTGCTCGACATCGCGCTGACTGCGCGCGGCGAGCATGATGGCGAGAAGATCCCGATGTGCGGCGTACCGGCGCATGCCGCGGTCGGCTATCTGCAGCGGCTGATCAAGGCCGGTCACCGCGTCGCCATCGCCGACCAGACCGAAACGCCGGCCGAGGCCAAGAAGCGTGGCGGCTCCAAGGCCCTGGTCGCGCGGGCGATCATCCGCGTGGTGACCGCCGGCACCCTGACCGAGGAGGCCTTGCTCGATTCCCGCAGTGCCAATTGGTGCGTCGCGATCGGCGAGGCCGCGGGCGGCGTCGCCGTCGCTGCCGCCGATGTTTCCACCGGGCGGTTCGAACTGACCGAGACCGATGCCGCTGGACTGTCCGCCGAACTTGCACGTCTGAACGCAGCCGAAGTGCTGGCGGGCGAAGGCAGCGCATTCGAGCATCTTGCCACCGTGCTGCGTCCGCGTAGCGAGTTCGACTCCACAGCTGCGGAAGCGAGACTGAAGCGGGTCTATGGCGTCGCGACGCTCGACGGTTTCGGCCAGTTGAGCCGCGCCGCCATGGCCGCGGCTGGCGGGCTCGTCGCCTATCTCGACCATACGGCGAAAGGCTCGCTGCCATTTCTGCGCCCGCCCCGGATCGGCAACGCCGGCGAAGCGATGGCGATCGACGCCGCGACGCGCGACAGCCTGGAACTCACCCAGACCCAGACCGGCCAGCGCAAGGGCAGCCTGCTCGATGCGGTCGACCGCACGGTGACGGGAGCGGGCGCCCGACTGCTCGCCGCCGATATCGGCGCGCCGCTGATGGATCGGGCGGCGATCGAAGCACGGCTCGATCTCGTCCAGCGGCTGCACGACGACGGCGCCTTACGCGAAAGCCTGCGCGCGACGTTGCGCAGCCTGCCCGACATAGGCCGCGCGCTAGGGCGGCTGGTCGCCGGCCGCGGCGGCCCCCGCGATCTCGGGCAGTTGCGTGATGGTCTGGATGGCGCCTGGTTGCTCGGCGAGCGGATCGACGCGCTCGATGCGCCGCCGCAATTGCTTCAGGATATCGTGCCTCGGCTTCGCGGCCACGGGTCGCTGATCGACCTGCTCAAGCGCGCGCTCGTCCCCGCTCCGCCGATCGACGCGTCCGATGGCGGCTATATCGCCGAAGGCTATGACGCCGAACTCGACGATCTGCGCGATGTGGGCGCCGGCGGCCGCCGCGCGATCGCCGCGCTCGAAGCCGAATATCGCAACCGTACGGGCACCAGCGCGCTCAAGATCCGTCATAACGGCGTGCTCGGCTATCATGTCGAGGTCCCGGCCAAGGCCGCCGATCCGCTGATGGCGCCCGACAGCGGATTCACTCATCGCCAGACGCTGGCCGGCGTCGTCCGCTTCAACGCGCCCGAGCTTCACGAACTGGCGATGAAGGTCACCCAGGCCGGCAGCCATGCGCTGGCAGCCGAGGCCGCGCATCTGGAGGAACTGACCCAGACCGCGCTCGCCGGCCGCGAGGCGATCGCCGCGACCGCCGATGCGCTGGCGCGGCTCGACGTCGCCGCCGGCCTTGCCGAGCGCGCCGCCGAGGACGGCTGGGCGCGGCCCAGCCTGGTCGATCACGCCTGTTTCGAGGTCGAAGGCGGGCGCCATCCGGTCGTCGAGGCCGCCGTCCAGAAGAGCGGCGAGCGCTTCGTCGCCAACGATTGCATGCTGTCCGAAACCTCGCGGCTGTGGCTCGTCACTGGTCCCAATATGGGCGGCAAGTCGACCTTCCTGCGCCAGAACGCCCTGATCGCCGTTCTTGCCCAAGCGGGCAGCTACGTGCCCGCGGCGCGCGCCGAACTCGGACTGGTCGACAAGCTCTTCAGCCGCGTCGGCGCGTCGGACAATCTCGCGCGTGGGCGGTCGACCTTCATGGTCGAAATGGTCGAGACCGCGGCGATCCTGGCGCAGGCCACGCCGCGCAGCTTCGTCATCCTCGACGAAGTCGGGCGGGGCACGTCGACCTATGACGGTCTCGCCATCGCCTGGGCAGTGGTCGAAGCGATCCATGAGGACAATCGCTGCCGCTGCCTGTTCGCGACGCATTATCACGAGCTGACCCGGCTTGCCGAACGCTGTGACGCGCTGAGCCTCCATCATGTCCGCGCGCGCGAATGGAAAGGCGATCTCGTCCTGCTCCACGAAGTCTCCGAGGGGCCTGCCGACCGTTCCTATGGCCTCGCGGTCGCACGCCTCGCCGGGTTGCCGCCGGCGACGATCGCGCGCGCCAAGGCGGTTCTGGCCAAGCTTGAGGCGGGCCGGGCCAAGACCGGAGGGCTAGCCGCCGGGCTCGACGACCTGCCGCTGTTCGCGGCGGCCATCGAAGCGGAGGAAGAGGAATGCGACGCCGTCCGCGCCGAACTCGATGGCCTCGACGTCGACGCGCTGAGCCCGCGCGAGGCGCTCGACGTGCTATACCGCCTGAAGCGGCTCGCGAGTGATGCCTAGACGCATTTTTCGGCTTCCCAGTGTTGGATCGGCTCAAATAATTTCCGCTCCACCAATTAGGACCGTTGCGGCCACTCTATAACCGTGGCAGAAACCTCCGCGGGGACAGGAGGGGATTCGATGGACCGCGACGACCGCGGTCCGGCACCAAATCATGAGCGTGCGGAAATGGAGGGAAGGGCCATTCCCGCACCAAGCCAGATCGGCGAGGCCTTATGGCGCGGCCGGTTGAGGATGGGCTTGTCGCTGGATGATGTGGCGCGCCGGGCCGGCACTGACCTGCAGACCGTTAGTGCGATAGAGGATTCGGACTTCGGCCGCATGCCTGGCGTCAGCAAGACGATCGCGGCAGCGCGCGCCTATGCCCGAGTCGTGAAACTGCCCGAAAAATGGGTCGCTTTGACTCTCGCCGCCGAGCTGGCGCGGATCGCCATCTCCTCGTTGCCGATCACTTGATTCCTGCGTGCCTTAGCTGAAGTCGACCAGCGGCGGCCGCCCCGCGACATACGCCTGTTTTGGATCATTGAAGGGGAAGCCGCCGGGGACCAGTCTTCCGAACAGGGCCGCGGTCCGCATTGTCGCCGTCGCTCCCATGATCGCGGCGCCGGGTCCGGCCAGCAGATCGTCGGATAACAATACCCCGCGCCCACGCTCGATCAGCTTGCCAGCCGCCGTCGTTGCGAGAATCTGGCGCCGCACGGTCGAATAAGGGATCGTCATTGCGCGCGCGATCGCCGCGGCGGACACCGGATCGCGCAGCTCGATGGGGACTACGGTCTCGGTTTCCGAATATTGGCGCGCCAGTTCGCTATCGAGCGTGATCCTCCGCACGCTCGCGACCAGCACCGCCCCGACGATGGCGAGTTCCAGCCAGTCCGCCACGAACATCCCGACATTGTCGAACGCCCCCAGCGCCAGATCGATCGAGGCCGCGAGCGTAATATCGGCGCGATAAGGGTGCTCGGCTGTCGCGGCACGCGGCAGCGGCAAGTCGACGGCGTGGAATTCATCGGCCAACCAGACCAGCGAATCGTGCAGATGGACCAGCAATGCCGCGACGTCGGGATCGTCGCGCAGCGAAATCGGGATCACCACGCCGCTGTTCGTGCGCACGCACAATCCGGCGGCGATCAGCGCGTTGACGTGGCGGCGAACCGTTTCGAAGGGGCGGTGCAACGACTGCGACAGCGCGTTGATGCTGATCCCGCCATTATCGGTTTGGCTACGTGGCGCGTTGGGCCAATCGGCAAGCACCTCGCCGCTCGCGCGCAATATCGCCAGGAAGAAGATGCCGCGGTCGAACACGAACGACCCGCCGGCAAGCTTGCGCACGATAGCGATCGCCTTGACCAGGCTGGTCAGTTGCGTTTCCACCAGCAGGCGCGACGCTAGCCGCGACTGTGTCCGCTCCGGGGTTACCGGCGGCCCAACGTTCATCATTCCCACCCCGCGCCAAAAGAGACGCCCCGCCAAGCCATTACAATAAGATTACCGCGCCGCAAACCATCTGAGCGACCTAAATTCGGACATCTGGCAAGCGGCGAGGCGTCCCTGACCGCCAAGATCGTTGCGACGGCGACACAATGGTGCGATCCTTCGTTGAGTCGGGGGACCTAAAATGAATCTGTTCGGAGAAGAACTTGACCGTGACATGCCGCCGTTGGCCGCGGACGCGGTCGGCCGCGCCTTGCGGTCGGCGCGCGAGCAATTGGGATTGTCGCTGGCCGAAGTCGCCAGCGAGACGAGGATGCCCGTTCGGCATCTCGAAGCGATCGAGCAGGCGCGCTTCGACGGCTTCTCCGCCCCGGTCTATGCGCTTGGTTTCGCCCGCAATTACGCCCGCGCGGTAGGCTTGCCGCTGCAATGGGTCACCGATTGCCTGCATGGCGAGGTTGCCGCATTCTTTGCCAATCGCGCGCGCTTCGATCTTGGCTGGACAGCCGAGGGACTCCAGCACGGCCGCTAGAGGTTTCGGCTTCGCTGAAACGCATTCCGAGCAATTAAACCGCGCGTGACGCCGCCCGCGTTCGCGACTATCGGCGGGTCATGCCCGCACGCTTCGACAGCCTGCCCCACCGCCGCGCGATCATCGACCGCCGCTTATTGGCCGATGCGCTCAAGGCTTTGGAGGGGGACGACCGTACCAAGCTCCGCCAGGCGGCAACCGCTTTGCTCAAACAGGCGCTGCAATCGGGCCGCGCCGAGATCGAGCGCCGGTTGATCGAACATCCGTCGCGGGGCCTGGAAATCGCCGCGAGCCAAGCGTTCTTGATCGACCAGATCCTGCGCCTCCTCTACGATTTCACCGTCGAGCGGCTCTATCGGCTGAGCAATCCCACCGCCGCCGAACGTCTGACGCTGATCGCGGTCGGTGGCTATGGCCGCGGCGAGATGGCCCCGCATTCCGACGTCGATATCGGCTTCCTGACGCCATGGAAGGAAACGCCCTGGCACGAACAGGTCGTCGAATCGATGCTCTACGCCTTGTGGGACCTGGGGCTGAAGGTCGGTCAGTCGACCCGCAGCCTCGACGACATGGTGCGTCAGGCAAAGGGCGACGTCACGGTCCGCACCGCTTTGCTCGAGGCGCGCTACGTCTGGGGTGATCAGGACCTCTACGATGAGGCGGCGCGGCGCTTCAAGGCGGAAGTCCAGTCGGACACCGCGCGCGTGTTCATCACCGAAAAACTCGCCGAGCGCGACTTGCGCCACAAACGCATGGGGGACACGCGCTATGTCGTCGAACCCAATGTCAAGGAAGGCAAAGGCGGGCTGCGTGACCTCCACGCGCTCTTCTGGATCGGCAAATATGCCTATAACGTCCAGACTGCGTCGCAACTGGTCGATGTGGGGCTGTTCACCCGTGCCGAATATGCGCAGTTCCACCGCGCCGACAATTTCCTTTGGGCAGTGCGCTGCCACCTCCATTCGCTATCGCGACGCGCGGAAGACCGCCTGACCTTCGACATGCAGCGCGAGATCGCCGAGCGGATGCGCTTCGCCGACCGACCCGGCAAGTCCAAGGTCGAGCGCTTCATGCATTACTATTTCCTCCAGGCGAAAGCGGTAGGCGACCTGACTGGGGTCTTCCTGGCGCATCTCGACGACAAATTCGCCGCGCGCGGCCGGCGCTTCGGCCTGCCAGTGCTGCGGCGCCGGCCGAGCAAACTCCACGGCTTCGTGCTCGATCGCGGCCGGCTCGCGCTGCCCAGCGACGATTTCTTCGTCCAGAAACCAAGCCGACTGATCGAAATCTTCGTGCTCGCCGACCGCCATGGTCTGGAGATCCATCCCCTTGCGATGCGCGCCGCCGCGCGAGACGCGAAGCTGGTCGACGACATCCGCCGCGATCCCGAGGCCAACGCTCTGTTCCTCGAAGTCCTGACCAGTCGCAACAACCCCGAAGTCACCCTGCGCTGGATGAACGAGGCCGGCGTGTTCGGCCGCTTCGTTCCCGATTTCGGCCGCGTCGTCGCGCAGATGCAGTTCGACATGTATCATCACTACACCGTCGACGAGCACACCATCCACGCGATCGGACTGTTGAGCCGGATCGAGCGCGGCGAGCTCAGCGACGATCATCCGCTCAGCCATGCGATCATGAAACAGATCGCCTCGCGGCGCGTGCTGTATGTCGCGGTCTTGCTGCACGATATCGCCAAGGGGCGTGGCGGCGACCATTCGGTGCTCGGCGCGGAAGTCGCGCAGCGGCTCTGCCCGCGCTTCGGGATGACCGCGGCCGAGACCGAGACAGTGGCCTGGCTGGTCCGCTATCACCTGCTAATGTCCGCGACTGCGTTCAAGCGCGACCTGTCGGACTTCAAGACGATCCTCGATTTCTGCGAGGTGGTGCAAAGTCCGGAGCGGCTGCGCTTGCTCTTGACCTTGACCGTGGTCGATATCCGCGCCGTCGGCCCCGGCGTGTGGAATGGCTGGAAACGCCAGCTTCTCACCGATCTCTACGACGCGGCGGAGGAAGTGCTGCGGCTCGGCCACAAGCAGAAGGGACGCAGCGAGCGTGTCGCCGCCAAGCAGCAAGCAGTCGCCGCCGCGCTCGGCTGGGATGACCGGACCTTCGCGTCGATCGTCAAGCGCCTGCCCGAATCCTATTGGGTGGCTGAACCAGACCACGCGCTGATCGCCAATCTGAAGCTGATGGCCGAGGCAGGCGACCAGCCGCTGTCGATCGCCAGCCAGGTCGATACCGATCGCGGCGCGACGTTGGTCACGATCTATGCCGCCGACCATCCCGGCCTATTCTATCGCATCGCCGGCGCGATCAGCGTGGCGGGCGGCAATATCATCGACGCGCGGATCCATACGACGCGCGACGGCATGGCGATCGACAATTTCCTGGTCCAGGATCCGCTCGGCCGGCCATTCGACGACACCGCGCAGCTGGCCCGGTTGCGGCGCGCGATCGAGGATGCGCTGGCCAATCGCAACAAGCTGAGCGACCGGCTCAAGGCGAAACCGCCGCCGCGGCCGCGCGCAGAGGCATTCGACATCAATCCCGCGGCCTTCGTCGACAACCATGCGTCGAACCGCTTCACGGTGATCGAGGTCAATGCGCGCGATCGCCCGGCCCTGCTGCATCAGCTTGCCCAGGCGCTGTTCCAGTCGAAAGTGACGATCCACTCGGCGCATGTCGCGACCTATGGCGAACGCGCCGTCGACACTTTCTACGTGACTGACCTGACCGGCGACAAGATCGAGGCGCCGGCACGGGTCAAGGCGCTCGAACGCCGGCTGGTCGATGCCGCAATGGGTGAAATGGCCGCGCAGGCGGCCTGACAGAGGAGAATGCAATGCCGGTACTCGGAATTGGCGGAATATTCTTCCGCGCGAAGGATCCCGACGCGCTCAACGCATGGTATCGCGAGAATCTCGGCATCGGTGCCGGCTGCGCGGCCGAAGATACCGGTCCGGGCGACGAGTGGAGCTGGACGATCCAGGGCGGGCCGTTGATCTTCTCGCCGTTCAAGGCGGACACCGATTATTGGCCGAGCGACCGCCAGTACATGCTCAACCTGCGCGTGCGCGACCTCGATGGCCTGCTCGAGCAATTGAACGCCAGCGGGATCGACGTGATCATCAAGCCCGAATGGAACTCGCCCGAAACCGGCCAGTTCGCGCGCATCCACGATCCGGAGGGCAACCCGATCGAATTGTGGGAAGCGCCGGCTTGAGTCGATCCGACCCCGTTCCGCCCGGCGCGGCGTTCCAGGCAAAGCTCCAAGACGATCTCTACGCACTGACCGGCCGCCACCGCCGGCGCGCGCTGGCGGCGCGGACCGGCCGCGACTTCGCCTCGAACGATTATCTCGCGCTTGCCGGCTCGCCCGAAATGCGGGCGATCGTCGCCGATGCGCTGGCGCGCGGCGTGCCGATCGGCGCGGGCGGATCGCGCCTCTTGCGCGGCAATCATGACGAGCATGAAGCGCTCGAGGCAGAGGCGGCGCGGTGGTTCGGCAGCGAGGCGACGCTGTATTTCAGCACCGGCTTCGCCGCCAATGGCGGGTTGTTCGCAGCACTGCCCGGCGCCGACGACTTAGTCATATATGACGAGTTGATCCACGCCAGCGCGCATGACGGTATGCGGCTCGGCCGCGCCGCGCGCGTCTCGGCCAGGCACAATGACGCCGATGCCGTCGCCGATGCGATCGCTCGATGGCGCCGCGAGGGCGGCCTGGGCCGGCCGTGGATCGCGGTCGAGAGCCTCTATTCGATGGACGGCGACCGCGCCCCACTCGCCGATCTGATGGCGATCGCCGATCGTGAGGACGCCGTACTGATCGTAGATGAGGCGCATGCAACCGGTGTGTTCGGGCTGGCCGGGCGCGGGTTGGCGGCCGAATGGGAAGGTCGGGACAACCTCATCACCTTGCGGACCTGCGGCAAGGCGCTGGGCGCAGAAGGCGCGCTGGTCTGCGCCTCGCGCGCGGTGTGCGACATCCTGATCAATCGAGCGCGTGGTTTCATCTTTTCGACCGCGCCCTCCCCATTGATGGCAGCGGCGGTGCGCGGCAGCCTCGCTTTGCTCGCGCGCGAGCAGGAGCGGATCGCCAGGCTCGATAGTCTGGTGCGCCACGCCCATGATCGCCTCGTCCCGCTCGGCGCGCTGGCCAGCGGATCGCCGATCATGCCGGTGATTATCGGCGATGACGCACGGACGATGGAGATTGCCGCGCGCCTGCAGGCACAGGGGTTCGACGTTCGCGGCATCCGCCCGCCGACCGTTCCCGTCGGCACCGCACGCCTGCGGCTGTCGATCACGCTCAATATCGACGCCGCGACGATCGATGCGCTCGCCGATGCGCTGAAAGAGGAATTGTGACTGCAATCGTCATCACCGCCACGGGCACCGATATCGGCAAGACCGTGTTCGCCGCCGCGCTGACCGCCGCGCTCGACGGTTGTTACTGGAAGCCGGTCCAGGCCGGGCTCGACGACGGCAGCGACCTGGAGCGGGTCGGACGATTGTCGGGGCTGCCCGCCGATCGCCTGCTATCCGAGGCCTATCGCCTGACCACCCCCTGCTCGCCGCACCGCGCAGCGGAGATCGACGGCGTGACGATCGATGTCGAGGCGCTCGAACCACCGCAATGCGACAGATCGCTGGTAGTCGAAGGCGCCGGCGGCGTGCTGGTGCCCTTCACGCGGCAGACGACCTTCGCGGACGTAATGGCGCGCTGGGGGTTGCCGGTCGTGCTCGTCGCGGCGACGTCGCTCGGCACGATCAGCCACAGCCTAGCCGCGATCGAAGCGCTGCGCGCGCGCGGCGTCGATATCCGCGGCATCGCCTTTGTCGGCGATGCGGTGGAGGATAGCGAGGCGACGATCGCGGCGATGGGCAAGGTCAAGCGCCTCGGCCGCCTGCCGATCGTGTCGCCCCTCGAACCCGCGACGCTTGCCGCTGCCTTCGCCGCCAATTTCGATCTGGCCGATTTTCGATGAGCGCTTCCCCGGTCTGGCATCCCTTTACCCAGCACGGGCTCGGCGAACCGATCCCGCTGGTGACGCACGCCGAGGGCGCAGTGCTCCACACCGCCGATGGCCGGCGCGTGATCGACGCGATCTCGTCCTGGTGGGTGACCACGCACGGCCATTGCCATCCGCGCATCATGGCGGCGATCGCCACGCAGACGCAAAAGCTCGACCAGATCATCTATGCCGGCTGGACGCACGAGCCCGCCGAGACGCTCGCGCGCGGGCTGACCGCGATCATGCCGCCCGCCCTCACCCACGTCTTCTATTCGGACAGCGGGTCGACCAGCGTCGAGGTCGCGCTCAAGATGGCCTTGGGGTTCTGGACCAATCGCGGCGAGTCTCGCCACCGCATCCTGGTGATGGAGCACAGCTATCACGGCGACACGATCGGAGCGATGTCGGTCGGCGCGCGCGGCGTGTTCAATCGGGCCTACGCGCCGTTGCTATTCGATGTCGGCACCATTCCTTTTCCGGCGGCCGCGCACGAACAAGCGACGCTCGACGCGCTGGAAGCGGCATGCCGCGAGCGGCCCGCGGCGTTCATCGTCGAGCCGCTGATCCTCGGCGCCGGCGGCATGCTGACCTATCCGGCGCAGCTATTGGCCGAGATGCGCGCGATCTGCGCGCGGCACGACGTGCTGTTCATCGCCGATGAAGTGATGACCGCCTGGGGCCGCACCGGGACGTTGCTGGCCTGCGAACAGGCCGGGGTCGTGCCCGACATTCTGTGCCTGTCGAAAGGGCTGACGGGCGGCGCCATGCCGCTTGCGGTGACGATGGCGACGCAGCCGATCTTCGATGCGCATCTGTCCGACGATCGCGCCAAGATGTTCTTCCACTCGTCGAGCTACACCGCCAACCCGATCGCCTGCGCGGCCGCGGTCGCCAATCTGGAGATCTGGCGCGACGAACCGGTGCTCGAGCGGATCGCCGATCTCGGCGCGCGGCAACAGGCGCGGCTTGATGGGATCGAGGGAGTGACAGGAAAGCGGCGGATCGGGACGATCGCGGCGATGGACGTGCCGGTGTCCGACGGCGGCTATCTGGCGACGATCGGCCCAAGATTGCTCAAGCATTTCCGTGAGTTGGACGTGCTGCTCCGGCCGCTTGGCAACACGGTTTATGTGATGCCGCCCTACTGCATATCCGACGCGGAATTGGATACAGTATACAATGCAATTGCCACGGCGGTGTGACGCGCCGTTCTGCCTCTAAGCCTCACCCGGCATCCGCCGTTCAGGTTGGCGAGGATTAGAGGCTCAAGCTCCACGCTTGCGGCAGAGTGGGCCCGGCACAAGGCCGGGATGACGCCGGTATTTTTTGGGTAGCGGAGCCGGCGCGGAGTAAATCCGCGCCGTCGGTCGGCGCTTGCGCGCCGCCGGCCGGGCTCAGTGCCGGGCGCGGAATAGCGTCGCTATTCCGCTGCACCGAGCCTTATTTCGGCGAGAGCACCATCAGCATCTGACGGCCTTCCATGCGCGGATAGCTTTCGACCTTCGCGTCTTCGGCCGTGTCTTCCTGCACGCGCTTGAGCAGATTCATGCCGAGCTGGCCGTGGCTCAGTTCGCGGCCGCGGAAACGGAGCGTCACCTTGACCTTGTCGCCCTCGCCGATGAACTTGTGAATGGCCTTCATCTTCGTATCATAGTCATGATCGTCGATGTTCGGACGCATCTTGATCTCCTTGATCTCCTGCGTCTTCTGGCTCTTGCGAGCGAGGTTGGCCTTTTTCTGCGCCTCGTACTTGAACTTGCCGACATCGAGGAACTTGGCCACGGGCGGATCGGCGTTCGGCGACACTTCGACAAGGTCGAGGCCAAGGCTCTGCGCCTGTTCCATCGCCTCTCTGGTGTACATCACGCCCAGATTTTCGCCTTCATGGTCGATCACTCGAACCTTGGGCGACTGGATCCATTCGTTGAATCGGGGGCCGTTCATCGGCGGCGCCTGGTTTGGTCGGCGCATCGTGGGAGGACGGATAGGTACTGCTCCTTTGGGTTGTGAAGCCACCGATATAGAATTTTGCCGAGGGATTTAAAAGCGGGGACAGCAAAAGTCGGCATTTATGCACGCGAATGGCGGCTCGCGGTCGAAGCGGCCCCGGCAGGCGGCAACATTTCCTCACGATCGCGCACGATTGCGGCAATGCGGCCACGATAGTCAGGAGCCGCCGCCGGGACTCGGTCTCGCCATAGAAGACCCTGCCGGGCGGCCGCAGGAGGAACGTTCACCTCATCGTTCAGGGGAATGTTCCATGATCTATCGCCTCGCCGCCATCGCGGCGGCGTCGTTGCTGGCTGCCATGCCCGCCGCGGCGCAGGAAGAACCGCCCAAGCCGGTCACCGTGTCGGCCAATGTCGCCTTGGTGTCCGACTATCGTTTCCGCGGCGTGTCGCAGTCCGACAAGCATGCCGCGCTGCAAGGCGGCGTGACCGTCACGCACGAAAGCGGCGTCTATGCGGGCGCCTGGGCATCGAACCTTGCCGGCTGGGGGACGTTCGGCGGCGCCAATCTCGAACTCGATCTGTTCGCCGGGATCAAGAAGCCGATCGCCGGCGGCACCACAATCGACATTGGGCTGACCTGGTACATGTATCCCGGTGGCGCCGACACGACCGACTTCGCCGAGCCTTATGTCAAACTCGGCACCACGATCGGACCGGCCAATCTGCTCGCAGGGGTCGCTTATGCCCCGAAGCAGAAGGCGCTGGGCAATTTCTCCAACACGCCGCAAAGCCGCGGCCAGTCGCAGGACAATCTCTATCTTTGGGGCGACGCCAGCGTCGGCATTCCCAAGACCCCGCTGACCGCCAAGGCGCATCTCGGCCATTCCAACGGCAATCCGGGGCTCGGCCCCAACGGCACCAGCGTGACGCCGACCGGCGAGTATTTCGACTGGTCGCTTGGGCTGGACTATGTGATCGGCCCGGTGACGCTCGGCGTGTCCTATGTCGATACCGACATCAGCAAGGCAAGGTCGGCATATTTGCAGCCCAATTTCTCGTCGACCAAGAATGGCTCGTCGATCGCCGGGGCAACCGCTTTGTTCTCCGTCAGCGCGGCGTTCTGAGGTGCCCATCCCCCTCCCTTGCAGGGAGGGGGAAAGAGTCCGTCGATTCATCCGTAGCGAAACAGGGCGGCGGACGATGCAGCCCGCCGGCCCCGCTCAGCCCTGAGCCTCGACCGCTGCTTCGATCGCCAGATCGGGCGCCAGCGCTTCGCGCTGGAGCTGTTCGACCGCCGCGGCCAGGGTCAGCACTTGCTGGCGCTCGCTGCCCAGCTGGCGCAGCGCGACCGTGCCTTCGTCGGCCTCGCGCTTGCCTACGACCAGCAGATTCGGGACCTTGGCCAGGCTGTGCTCGCGCACCTTGTAGTTGATCTTCTCGTTGCGAAGATCGGTCTCGACCCGCAGCCCCGCCGTGCGCAGCTCGGCCGCGACCTGCACCGCATAATCGTCGGCGTCCGACACGATCGTCGCCACCACCGCCTGAACCGGTGCAAGCCATGCCGGCAGCTTGCCGGCGAAATGCTCGATCAGGATGCCGATGAAACGCTCGTACGACCCGAAGATGGCGCGATGGAGCATCACCGGACGATGGCGCTCGCCATCCTCCCCGACATAGCTCGCGTCGAGCCGTTCGGGCAGCACGCGGTCCGACTGGATCGTGCCGACCTGCCACGTCCGGCCGATCGCATCGGTCAAATGCCATTCGAGCTTGGGCGCGTAGAACGCCCCCTCGCCGGGCAGCTCTTCCCAGCCATATTCCTCGTTGGCGAGACCGGCCCTGACCACGGCGTCGCGCAGTTCGGCCTCCGCCTTGTCCCACATCTCCTCGGTGCCGAAGCGGTTGTCGGGCCGAAGCGCCAGTTTGATCGCATATTTGAAGCCGAAGTCGCGATAGATGCGGTCGGCGAGGCGGCAGAAGGCCTGCACTTCCTCGACGATCTGGTCCTCGCGGCAGAAGATGTGCGCATCGTCCTGGGTAAATTGACGCACGCGCATCAGACCATGCAATGCGCCGTGCGGCTCGTTGCGATGGCAGCAGCCATTTTCGTACAGGCGCAACGGCAGGTCGCGATAGGACTTGATCCCCTGGCGGAAGATCAGGACGTGCGCCGGGCAATTCATCGGCTTCAACGCCATCCACTCGGCATGGTCGGAGACGATCGGCCCCTCATCCTCGGTGTTGGGCACTTCGTCGGGGATGACGAACATGTTCTCGCGATATTTGCCCCAATGGCCGGACTGCTCCCACTGGCGCGCGTCCATCACCTGCGGCGTCTTCACCTCGCGATAGCCCGCGGCGTCGATCGCGCGACGCATATAGGCCTCGAGCTCGCGCCAGATCATATAGCCCTTGGGGTGCCAGAACACCGATCCGTGCGCCTCGGCCTGGAGGTGGAACAGGTCCATCTCCTGCCCCAGCTTGCGATGATCGCGCTTGGCCGCCTCTTCCAGCCGGAACAGGTGTTGATCGAGTTGCTTCTTGTTAAGCCAGCCCGTGCCGTAGATGCGCGAGAGCATCGCGTTATTCTGGTCGCCGCGCCAATAGGCGCCCGACACGCGCGTCAGCTTGAACGCATTGGGATCGAGCTTGCCCGTCGAGGCGAGATGCGGGCCGCGGCACATGTCGAGCCAGGCGTCCGGGCGATTGCCGGCCTTGTAGACCGTCAGTTCCTCGCCCTCGGGCAGTTCGGCGGCCCATTCGGCCTTGAACGTCTCGCCCTGCGTCTTCCAGCGCGCGATCAAATCGGCGCGGCTCCACACTTCACGGATCAGCGGTTCGTTGCGCGCGATGATCGCACGCATTTCCGCCTCGATCGCGGGCAGTTCTTCCTCGGTGAAGGGACCGTGCTCGGGCGTCGGCGCGAAATCGTAATAGAAGCCATCGTCGGTCGCCGGGCCGAACGTGATCTGCGTACCCGGAAACAGATTCTGCACCGCCTCGGCCAGCACGTGCGCGAAATCGTGGCGCGCAAGTTCGAGCGCGTCCTTCTCGTCGCGGCTGGTGACGAGCGCGAGCTGGGCGTCGTGATCGAGCGGGCGCGTGATATCGCGCAACTCACCGTCGACGCGCGCGGCGATCGCCGCCTTGGCCAGGCCGGGGCCGATCGCCGCAGCGATGTCGGCCGGGGTCGTACCGGACGCGACCTCGCGAACCGAGCCGTCGGGGAGCGTGATCGAAAGCATTTCCATGGTCGTTCCTGTCAGTTGGCGCGCCTATGCACCCGGCAGCGTCCGAGGGAAAGACTGGAACGGGAGAGCGGACGCCGACCTCACCCATTCCCGGGCGAGGCAATCGGCGTGAGCGTCAGTCGCGCGCGCCGAACACCCCCCGGAAAGCCGGGGTAGTGGTGGTAGTCGTGGCGAACGCGCTGTTCATGTAGGCGGATATATGGCGGGCCGGCTGAAGAATCCAGCCGCGGCTATTACTTGTTCGCGGCGATCTGCTGGAGTTGCCATTCGATCGAGCTCCACAGATGCGCGGTATGCGCCGCCACCGTATCGCGTAATGCCTTTGCATTGGGAGTCGTGGCGTCGAGTTGATCGACCGCGGCGACGTTCGCTTCCTTAAGCTTGGCCACTGTTCCGACGGGATCCCCGTCGTTGCCGAGCAGCGACAGCCAGGCGCCTTCGACCGCCATGCGCAACGCCACCAGCTGGGCCTGCAGGTCGGCAATATCGTCCATGGTTCAATCCTCAACAAATGCGGTCGGCGAACTCCTTCGCGAGTCATCGCCGATGTCGCGAGGGCCTATGGACGCGTTCGACCTGAAGGAAAAGGCCGCGCCGTCACGCAGCGGTCGCCGATCATAACCGTGTCTTATCGGACTATCGCCACATTCGATTTTTGCCGGCGCGCCCGGCGCCTTAGACCATGGAGC
This sequence comes from Sphingomonas sp., assembly GCF_024508665.1. GTDB lineage: Bacteria > Pseudomonadota > Alphaproteobacteria > Sphingomonadales > Sphingomonadaceae > Sphingomonas. The sequence goes on along the minus strand of NZ_JANINP010000007.1, from coordinate 246,806 downwards.
AGGAGGATCGCCCGATGGACAAGATCGTTATCCTGCGCCGCTGGTCGGCGCGCATCCGTACCGCCGACGAGGCGGACTATGTTGCCTATATCGCCGGCACCGGGCTCGACGATTACCGCGCGACGCCGGGCAATCTCGGCGCGCAGATGCTGGTCCGCACGCTCGGCAATGGCGAAAGCGAGGTCACGACGCTCAGCTGGTGGGAATCGATCGACGCGATCGTGGCGTTCGCCGGCGAGGATATCGACCGCGCGCGTTACTATCCGGAGGACGACCGTTTCCTACTGACGCGGCCCGACCATGTCGAGCATCATCGCGTGGTCGGGGGGTCCGATCTACACGGACCCGCCCAATCGCAATGACACAACCGTCATGCCGGGCTTGTCCCGGCATCCACCGCGCAACAACGCCTGCCTTCGCAAGTGGAAGAGTGGACCCCGGGACAAGCCCGGGGTGACGACCGTTGAAATGGCGCGGTCGGTCCGTCTTGTTGGAACACCTAGGCCCCAGCCAGTTCCTCGGCCGGATAGTCGGTGCTGAGCGCGAGGTCGCGCCATTGCGCGAGTTCGCTGGCGACGAAGGCATTCTTGGCCTCGACAATGGCCACGGTATCGCTGCCGAACTGGATGCGGAGCGGCGGCTGGGCCTCGCCCGCCAGGCGGACGATCGCGGTCGCGAGCTTGGCGGGATCGCCTTGCTGCGCATAATTGTTGGCGCTCGACCATTCGCGCGTCTGGCCCGAGGTCTGGTCGTAATCGGCGATCCGCTGCGCATGTGGTGCCAGCGAACTGCCGTCGAGGAAGTCGGTGCGGAACGCGCCCGGCTCGACCACGGTGACGTGGATGCCGAGCGGCTCCAGTTCGCCGTGCAATGCCTCGCTCAACGCCTCGACCGCGAATTTGGTCGAGCAATAGATGCCGAACCCGGCGCGCGACGCATAGCCGCCGACCGACGACAGGTTGAACACCCGGCCCGAGCGCTGGCGGCGCATATGCGGCAGCACCGCGCGCGTCACGCCGAGCAGGCCGAACACATTGGTCGCATAGACGCGCTGGATTTCCTCCGCGCTGGCTTCCTCGACCGCGCCGACCACGCCGAACCCGGCGTTGTTGACCAGTATGTCGATCCGGCCGAACCGCTTGATCGCCGCGGCAACCGCGTCATTCGCCTGGGCCTGATCGGTGACGTCGAGCCGTACCGCGAGCAGATGGTCGTGTCCGCCCAGCGTCTTGGTCACGTCGTCGGGATTGCGCGCGGTGGCGACGACGGCGTCGCCCGCCTCCAGTGCCGCCTTGGCGATCAGCGCGCCGAACCCACGCGACGCGCCGGTGATGAACCATGTCCGCATGATCTGTCTCCTCGAATTGATCCGGCGGCAATCCGTCGGTGAAGCCCAGATAGACGCTGGCGCTTAATGAGATAATCGACGATATCATCCACGAGTTAATGAGCAGGATTCATCAATGCAGCGTGTGACGCCCGCCGATCTCGGCAGTTTCCTCGCCATCGCGCGCGCCGGCAGTTTCCGTCGGGCGGCGATCGACCTGGGCGTCACGCCATCGGCGCTGAGCCACGCCTTGCGCGCGCTCGAGGAACGGCTCGACCTCCGCCTGATCAACCGCACCACGCGCAGCGTCGCGCTGACCGAGGCCGGGCAGCGGCTGTTCGACCGCATCGATCCCGCCTTTCGCGATGTCGACGACGCGATCGAGGAACTGAACACCTGGCGCGGCACGCCGATCGGTACGTTGCGGATCAACGCCTCGCAGATCGCGGCGCAACTGGAGTTGATGCCGTTGCTCGCCGGCTTCCTCGCCGCGCATCCCGGAGTCACGGTGGAGATCACCGCGCAAGGGGCATTCGTCGACACCGTGGCGGGTGGCTATGACGCCGGCATCCGCTTCGGCGAACTGGTCGAGGCCGACATGATCGCGGTGCCGATCGGGCCGCATCGCCGCTTCGCGGTGGTCGGCACGCCGGGCTATTTCGAGCGGCATCCCCGCCCTACCCATCCCCGCGACGTGATCGGCCTGCCCTGCGTCCGCCATCGCTTCGAGCGCGGCGATCTCTATCACTGGGAATTCGAGCGCGCCGGGGTCGAGCTGGAGATCGCGATCGACGGTCCGTTCATCACCAACGACCAGGAGCTGATGCTCGACGCGGCACTGTCCGGGATCGGGCTGGCCTATCTGTTCGAGGAGATCGTCGCCGATCATATCGCGGCGGGCCGGCTGGAACGCGTGCTGGCCGACTGGTGCCCCTATTGGCCGGGTCTTTACCTTTTCTATCCGAGCCGGCGACAGATGCCGGCGCCATTACGCGCGTTCATCGATTTCGCACGGGCGCGCGCGCCTCAGGCCGCGTGAACGCCGATCGCAGCGGTGCGATGCGCACGCAGCCGGGCGTGGTCGGCATCGCTCAGTTCCGGCGCCATCATCTGGCGGACTTGGGCGATGTGCGCGCGGACCCGGCCGTTGAACCACGCCACTCCGGCTGCGGCCTGGTCCCAGTCGAGCGGCTCGTCGTCGACGCGCGCAACGAACTCGCGGACATTGAAGCGCAGATCTTCGGTCAGCGCGATGCACTCGACCTTGAGCTCGTTGACTCGCGCGCGCGTCGCCGCATCAGCATGTTCCAGCATCGGCGCGAATACCTGACGGTGCACGAACAATTGATAGGAGGCCATGACCAGAGCGGATTCGGACATTCGACGCTTCGCCGCATCTTCGGACGCCGGATCACGCGCCGCGACCAGGGCATCGCCTTCGGCCATCATCCGTTCGATCTTGGCGTGATATTCTTCCAGCGTCTGCGGCATCGGTGACCTCTCGATCACCGGATGGCTAGTGCGAATTGGTTAGCAAAGGCTTTGAGGGACTACGTAGTTCGACGGACGCTGCCCAATATGGGTATGATTACGTACGCGCAATGATCTGGCCGAAAGGCACGACATGATTGTTGCTGTCGTGCCCAATTAGTGCGCGGCCTTCGTAGAGAACCTTCATTATCTTGCTCCAATCCCACGCGATTTGGTCGGGCGTGTGGCCGAAATCAGCCTGACCGTCGGCGGGCGGCAAGGTGATCGAGCCCAAGCGGAGACTGGCGATGCCCGACAATTGCGTCGCGTTGGCGACATGGAACATCATCCGGTCGACTCGATAGAGATGCTCGCTGACCTCCTCGACCAGCAGGTCATGATCGGTCAGGTCGGGCAACCAATACGTGCCGATCATCGCGTCCAGGATCGACAGGTTGAACGCCGCCGCCGGCCGCCCCGATCCGACGATCCCGGGCTCGAGTCCCGCTTTGTCGCCATGGACCAGCCAGCCGAGCGTGCGCCGGACCGACGCGCCATTGTCGTTACGCGTGACGTCGATCGGCATCGGGCCGTGGATCGGCTTGCCGACCTTGCGCGCGTAGAGCGCACCGAGCATGAACCCCATGTCCGAATAGCCGACATAGGATTTGCGCTTCGCGGCGTCCTCCAGGTGTGGGAAGATCAGCGGGAACAGGCGGTTGGAGCCATAGCCGCCGCGCGCGAACCACACCGCATGGACGCTGGGATCGTTTGCATATTTGAGGAACGTGTCGGCGCGCAGTTGATCGGGGCCCGCCCAGGTATGGCCGCCGCCCGAGGCATAGCATTGCGGGTCGATTACCAGCTCGACATCATAATCGGCGGCGATTGTCGGCAGCGCGTCGAGCGAATGCTCCTCGACCCGGTTGGCAGGCGCCATCACCGCAATTTTCATCTGCCCTGCCGTCCCGTTCTTGCCGTCGTCCCAGAAAGCGGGGATAGCCCGGCGCAATGGATATGAGCAAACCCTGTTTCTTCGTCGGGATCGGCGGGTCGGGCATGATGCCGCTGGCAATGATCCTGGCGGCGCGCGGCGCCAGCGTGGCGGGTTCGGACCGCAGCCTCGACCAGGCGCGGCTGCCCGCCAAGTTCGATTATCTGCGCGACCTGGGGATCAAATTGTTCCCTCAGGACGGCAGCGGCATCTCCTCGCGCGATCAGATCGTCGTCGCCTCCGCCGCGATCGAGCCCACCGTGCCGGACATGATCGCCGCCGAGCGGCTGGAGTGCCCGCGCATGACTCGCGCGGAAATGCTCGCCGATCTGTTCAATGCCAGCACGATGCCGATCGGCGTCGCCGGCACCAGCGGCAAGTCGACCGTGACCGGGATGATCGGCTGGATCCTTCATGCGCTGCGTCGCGATCCGACGGTGATGAACGGCGCGGTGATGAAGAATTTCGCCTCGCCCAACGCGCCGTTCGCCAGCGCGCTGGTCGGCGGCGGCGATGCGTTCGTCAGCGAAGTCGATGAAAGCGACGGCTCGATCGCCCTGTTCGCGCCGCGCATCGCGGTGCTCAACAATGTCAGCCTCGACCATAAGAGCCTCGACGAGCTCAACCAATTGTTCGGCGACTTCATCGCCAAGTCGGAAATCGCGGTCGTAAATCTCGATAACGAGGACGGCGCGCGGCTGGCCGGAACGCTGCCCGCCAATCGCGTGGTCGGGTTCGCATTCAAGGCCGATGCCGAGATCACCGCGACCGATATCGTCGAGGAACCCTATGGCGCGCATTTCCAGCTCGTCGCGCGCGGGCACGATCCCGTCGCGGTCGAGCTCCAGGTGCCCGGCCGCCACAATATCGCCAACGCGCTCGCGGCGATCGCCGCCTGCCATGCGGCGGGCGTCTCGTTCGAGGATGCCGCGGTCGCGATCGCCGGATTCACCGGCCTGCGCCGCCGCTTCGAATTGGTGGGAGAGACCAACGGCATCGCGGTGCTCGACGATTTCGGGCACAATCCCGACAAGATCGCCGCGACGTTGACCACGCTCCACGCCTTTCCCGGCCGGCTGATCGTGCTGTTCCAGCCGCATGGCTACGGCCCGCTCAAGGCGATGCGCCGCGAACTCGTCGCCGCCTTCGCCCATGGGTTGAAGGCGGACGATGTTCTGATCCTCCCCGATCCCGCTTATTATGGCGGCACCGTGACCCGTGAAGTGACCAGCGCCGACATCGTCGCCGACGTTAAGGCGGCCGGCCGCAACGCGAGCCACATCGCCGATCGCGCCGAAGCGGCGGAGATGATCGCGGGTATCGCTCAACCCGGCGACCGCGTCGTGGTGATGGGCGCGCGCGACGACACGCTGAGCGTGCTCGCGGGCGATATACTGGCGAAAATCGCAGGGCTGTGACGCCGGCACACGAGCAAAGAAAAAGGGCCGCGCGGCGCATGCCGCACGACCCTTTGACGATTTGATCGCTTATTTGGTCGCCGAAGCCGGCTGCGCGGTCGCCTGAGGCGGCACTGCCGCCGTCGTCGCCGGCATGGCCGCCGGAGCAGGCGCCGCCGACGCGCCGGGCGGCACCATCACCGGGATGACGGTCGTTGTATAGACCTTGAGCTCGCGGCCCTGCTCGACGATCGCGCTCTTGCCGGTGACGAACGCGCCGAACACGCCGACGGCGACCACCGCGCCGACCGCGGCGCCGGTGTTGCCCCTGCCTTCCTGGCGGAACTTGCCCGACAGCGCGTAACGCTGGCCGCCGAGGTCGAAGCTGCGGATCTCATATTCCATCTTCGCCGACTTGCCGAACGCGCCCTTGCCCGTGCGCCACGTGACGACGCCGTTGACCGGCGTGCCCTTCGGCACGACGACGACATTGCCCAGCATCACGTCATAGGCAACGGTCGAGAGGAACGTCGAACCTTCGCGCGCCTTCTTCGAATTGAGTTCCGAATTCAGCCGCACGACCACTTCGGTATTGGTCGGCAGCACTGCATCGGCGGCAATCGTCGGCGTGGTCGGCGCGACGCCGGCCGGCCAGCTGGCCGCGATCGGCTTGGCGGCACCCGCCGGCGCATCGACATTGACTGGCGCGGCATTCTTGTCCTTGGCGATGACCGGCGCGGACGCGCACACCAATGCAACCGCCGCAGCGGTCAGAATCGTCCTGTTCATGCAAACCCCCTCACTAGCGAATCGCCTCCCCCCGGAGGCGAACTGGTTCTGTATTATCGGGATATTGCAGTTCGACCACCAATTTCTTGCCCGTTCTGGCGGGAGCGTGCGCCCGCCTTGCTGCACATACTGGGCGGCGGCCGAGCGACGCGCCTAGGCGGTCCGACAAAGGATGCCGTCGCGATATGCGAGGGCCATGACCATCCAATACCCTGTAAAGCCCCCTGGACTGACAAGCACGCTTTACTGTAAAGCTCACTTTACTGATTCGAAAGGAGCCTTTACATGATCATGAGCCCCGCCGGTTGGCGCTATAACAAGAGGGTCATCGTCCTCAGCCTGATCTACGCCGCGTTCCTGATCGGCGCGGTCTATGCGTTCAAACATCATTTGGTGGGTGGCCCGGTCGCCTGGATCGTGGCGATCCTGCCCGCGCTTCCGATCATCGGCATCTTCGCCGCGATCGGGCTCTATCTGGTCGAGGAGCAGGACGAATATGTCCGCATGCTGATGGTGCGCCAGACGCTCTGGGCGTCCGGCTTCGCGCTCAGCATCGCGACCATGTGGGGCTTTCTCGAAAGCTTCGAGCTGGTCAGCCATGTCGAGGTCTATTGGGTCTCCGTCCTGTGGTTCGGCGGGCTCGGCCTCGGCAATTTCGCCAATCGGCTGACGATGGGGGGAGGTCGATGAACAACCGCCTCAAGGTGCTGCGCGCCGAACGCAACTGGAGCCAGGGCGACCTCGCCGACAAGCTCGAGGTCAGCCGGCAGAGCGTCAACGCGATCGAGACCGGCCGCTACGACCCCTCGCTCCCCCTCGCCTTCAAGATCGCCGAGCTGTTCGGGCTCGCGATCGAAGACATCTTCGTTTCTCCCAGCAAGGAAGCCTGAACCATGAACCACTTCACTCTTCGCTTCGCCGTCGCCGTGCTCGCGCCGCTCGTTATCCTCCAGCCCAATATCGGCCATTGCGCCCCGGCTGCGGCGACCAGCACTGGCGAAGTCCGGATGGACCACATTTCGGTGACCGAGACCGGCAAGGGATCGCCGGTCATCCTGATCCCCGGCCTGTCCTCGCCGCGGGCGGTGTGGGACGGCGTCGTGCCCGAACTCGCCAAGTCGCACCGCGTCATCCTGGTCCAGGTCAACGGCTTTGCCGGCGACGATGCCGGCGCCAATCTGAAGCCGGGCGTGCTCGACGGGATCGTCGGCGACCTCCACGGCTATATCGCGCAGCACAAGCTGCAGGGCGCGGCGGTGGTCGGCCATTCGATGGGCGGTCTGGTCGGGCTGATGCTGGCCAAGGAGCAGCCCGGCGATGTCGGCAAGCTGATGATCGTCGACTCCCTGCCCTGGTACGGTATGCTGTTCGGTCCCGGCGCCACGGTCGACGCGGTCAAGCCGCAGGCCGCGGCGATGCGCGACCGGTTCGCGGCGAGCTATGGCAAGCCCGATGCGGCGGCCAATCAGGCGATGGCGGCGCGGTTCGCGCTCCGCCCGGACGCCCAGGCCAAGGTCGCCGGCTGGATGGGTCGGACCGATACCCGCGTGTCGGCGGAAGCAATGTACGAGGACATGATCACCGACCTGCGCGGCGACATGGGCAAGATCGCGACGCCGATCACGATGCTCTACCCGACCTCGGCAGCGCTGCCCAAGGCGGTGGCCGAGCCGCTCTACACCGCCGCATACAAGGACGCGCCGCATGCGACCCTGGTCGAAGTGCCGGACAGCGCGCATTTCATCATGCTCGATCAGCCGGAAGTGTTTTTGAAGGCGGTGACCGCGTTCGCGGGGTGACCTCTAGTTCCCCCTCCCGCTTGCGCGTGCGAGGTCGGCCATGCCCCCGGCATGGCCTGAAGAGCGCGGGGCGCTCTTCACCTCGCACGGGGTTAGGGGAGGGCCTGTTCATCAGCGCAGAAGCGACACGCCCTCCCCCAGCCCCTCCCGCAAGCGGGAGGGGAGCTAAACGACCCCTCCCGTAACCGGGAGGGGCTTTTTGTTTGTTCGCCCTCCCCCTACAGCCTCCCCCATGACCGATACCCCCACCCGCCCCGCGCTCGCTTATCACCTCACTGTCGGCAAGGGACCGCCGGTGGTCTTCCTGCCCGGCTATGCCAGCGACATGACCGGGACGAAGGCGGTCGCGCTGGAGGAATGGGCGAAGGCGGTTGGCCGCACCTATCTGCGCTTCGATTATGCCGGTTGCGGCGCGAGCGAGGGTGAGTTCGCCGACCAGACGCTGACCGGCTGGCGCGACGACGTGCTGGCGATGCTCGACATGCTCGCCGAGCCCGCGATCCTGGTCGGCTCGTCGATGGGCGGCTGGCTGATGCTGATGATCGCGCGCGATCATCCCGAGCTGGTCGCGGCGTTGGTCGGCATCGCGCCGGCGCCCGATTTCACCGACTGGGGCTTCTCGATGGATGAGAAGATGAAGCTGCTCCAGGATGGCCAATTCGAACGGCCGTCGCCTTATTCGGACCAGCCGACCGTCTATACCAGCCGCTTCTGGCAATCGGGCGAGGCGTCGCGGCTGACCGCGTCGATGCTGGCGATCGATTGCCCGGTGCGCATCCTCCATGGCCAGGGCGATCGCGACGTGCCGCACGAACGCTCGCTCCATCTGGCGCGGATCCTCCGTTCAGCCGACGTGCAGGTGACGTTGATCAAGGACGGCGACCACCGGCTGTCGCGCGACCAGGATATCGCGCTGCTGATCCGCACGATCGAAGGACTGTCGACGCGACCATGATCCTGCTTCCGCTGATGTTCCAGGTCGGGTCGACGCCGTCGGCTTTGTCGCCCAATGAGCAGCGCTATCGCGCCTGCATCGCGCTGGCGACGAGCGATCCCAAGGCGGCCGAGGCGGAGGCCGACCAGTTCCGCAGCGCCGGCGGCGGCGCCAGGGCGCACCAATGCCAGGGCATGGCCTATGCGCAGGAAGCGCGCTGGGGCGACGCCGCGACGGCTTTCGAGGCGGCGGCGCGCGATGCCGATACGGCCCATGATCCGGAAGCGGCGCGCTATTGGGCGCAAGCGGGCAATGCCTGGCTGGCGGCGGGCGATGCCGTGAAGGCGCAGACCGCGCTGACAACCGCTATCACCGCCGGCACGCTCGACAATTTCGGCCGCGGCGAGGCTTTGCTCGATCGCGCCCGCGCGCAGGTCGCCGCCGGCCGCCTTGCCTCGGCGCGGGGCGACATCGATGCCGGGCAGGAAGCGACGCCCAAGGATCCGCTCGCCTGGCTGTTGTCGGCGACGCTGGCGCGGCGGATGAACGATCTGTCCCGCGCGCAGACCGACATTGCCGAGGCGCTGAAATTGTCGTCGGACGATGCCTCGGTCCAGCTCGAGGCCGGCAATATCGCCGCTCTGTCGGGCGATGCCGATGGCGCGCGGACGGCGTGGCAGGCCGCGGCCAAGCTCGCGCCCGGCACTGCGATCGCGGACAATGCCCGGGCCGCGCTGGCGCAGTTCGATGCGCCGGCTGTTGCGGCGCCAACCACCTCCCCCGTAACAAGCCCGGCGCCCGCCAAGAAACCTTAGCGCTGGGCATCGCTTCGCCCCCTTCCTGCAAGGGAGGGGATCAGGGGTGGGTGGGCAGCGGGCGAGGCTCGATGCCTCGTCCGATGCTGTTTTGGCGGGTCGCTTTTTGGGTCTTTTTGGGCGCGCAGACGCGCGCACCCACCCCCGGCCCCTCCCTTGCAGGGAGGGGAGTACTAGCACTGGCGCGACTCCCCTCGCGCCCCTATCTCCCGCCTGAACCAGCAGGGAGAAGACGAATGAATTATCTCCACACCATGATCCGGGTCAGCGATCCGGACGCGACGGTGCGGTTCTTCGAGCTGCTCGGCCTCAAGGAGGTCCGCCGCTTCGACAATGAGAAGGGTCGCTTCACGCTGATCTTCCTGGCGACCGAGGACGATCAGCAGATCGGCGATCGCCGCGCGGAGGTCGAGCTCACCTACAACTGGCCCGCGGAAGACGGCAGCGTCGAACAATATTCGGGCGGACGCAATTTCGGCCACCTCGCCTATCGCGTCGACAATATCTACGAGACGTGCCAGCGGCTGATGGACGCCGGCGTGACGATCAACCGCCCGCCGCGCGACGGCCACATGGCGTTCGTCCGCACCCCCGACAACATCTCGATCGAATTGCTCCAGAACGGCGTACTCGAACCTGCCGAGCCCTGGGCGTCGATGCCGAATACGGGGGAATGGTGACCCGGTGAGCGCCGCGACCGATCGCTTCCTGGCGCTGACCGGCGCGCGCCTGCCGCTGGTTCAGGCGCCGATGGCCAATTTCGCCGGTAGCGCGCTGGCGATCGCCGCGCTGAAGGCTGGCGCAGTCGGATCGCTCGCCTGTGCGGTGCTGTCGCCCGATCAGGTCGCGGCCGAAGTCGCCGCAATCCGGGCGGCGGCAACCGGGCCGATCAACGTCAATTTCTTCTGCCATAGACTCGGACCGCAGCCCGACGAAAGTGCCTGGCACGCGGCGCTCGCTCCCTTCTACCAGGCGGAAGGCGTCGCCCCGCCGACCCAGCCGCCAGCGTTACGCAAGCCGTTCGATGCCGCGATGGCCGAGGTGATCGAGGCAGTGCGGCCGGAGATCGTCAGTTTCCATTTCGGCCTGCCCGAGCGCGATCTGCTCGACCGCGTCCGGGCGACCGGGGCACGCATTTTCGGCAATGCCACCACCTTGGCGGAGGCGCGCTTCCTCGCCGATGCAAGTGTAGACGCGATCATCGCCCAGGGATTCGAGGCGGGCGGCCATGCCGGCCATTTCCTGATCGGCCATCGCCCGATCGGCATGCTCGCGCTGGTCCGCCAGATCCTGAACAATATCGACTTGCCGGTGATCGCGGCAGGCGCAATCGCCGACGCCGGCGCGGCCAAGGGAGCGATAGCCGCAGGCGCGGCAGCGGTGCAGGTCGGCACCGCCTATCTCCGCACGCCCGAAGCGACCACCAGCGCGGTGCACCGCCGGCTTCTGGCGCAGGCCGGGCCCGAGGATAGCGTCTTCACCAATCTCTTCTCCGGCGGGCTGGCGCGCGGGTTGCGCAACCGCCTGATCGAGGCTCTCGGGCCGGTCAGCGATGCCGCCCCGCCCTTTCCCTATGCCAGCGCCGCACTGGCGCAATTGCGCGCCAAGGCCGAAGCCGACGGGCGCGGCGACTATTCGCCGTTATGGGCGGGGCAAGGCGTCGGCCTGTCGGGCGACGAACCTGCCGAAGATTTGACAGCCAGACTCGGTGCCGCGGCGCTGGAAGGAAACAGATGAGCAAGCTCGACATCGTCCGCATTGCCGCACTCAGCGACAATTACATCTGGCTCGTCCACGACCCGGAAAGCGGCGAGACGATGGTGGTCGACCCCGCCGAAGCCGACCCCGTGCTGGCCGAGGCGGAGCGGCGCGGCTGGACGATCAGCGCGATCTGGAACACCCATTGGCATCCCGATCACACCGGCGGCAATGCGGCGATCAAGCAGGCGACCGGCGCTCCGGTGATCGCGCCTGCCGCCGAGGCGGCAAAGATCCCCACCGCCGATAGGCTGGTCATGGAAGGCGATACCGTCATGCTGGGCAAGCATATCGCGACCGTGCTGGAGACGCCCGCGCATACCGCCGGCCATGTCACCTATCATTTCGCCGATGACGCGGTGGCTTTTACCGGCGACACCCTGTTCGCAATGGGATGCGGCCGCTTGTTCGAAGGCACTGCGGCGCAAATGTATGCCAATATGCAGCGGCTGGCGGCCCTGCCGCCGGAAACCTCGGTCTATTGCGCGCACGAATATACGCTGTCGAACGCGCGCTATGCGCGGGTCGCCGAACCGGACAACGAGGCGATCGCCGCACGCCTGCGCGAGGTGGAAAAGATGCGCGAGCGTGGCGAGGCGACCGTGCCGACGACGATCGCGCTCGAACGCGCCACCAATCCGTTCATGCGCGCGCAATCGATTGAACAATTTGCCGAACGGCGCGCCTCTAAGGATGTATTCCGCGGCTGAACCGGTGTAGGATCGAGCCGAGGGGATGCGAAGGAGCCGCTATGCGTAACCGTATCTTTCCGCTCGCGTCGCTGTCCGTCGCGGCAGTAGCACTGTCGTCGTGCACGATGACTCCCGCCGAGACCGCCCGCGCCGCCGATGCCAAGGCCGCGACCCAGGCCGCGCTGGGCAAGGAACTCGCCGGGCTGACGCCGACCGAGACCAAGGACTGTATGGACAATTACCAGTCCTCGTCGCTCAAGGCCTATGGCGGGACCCTAGTCTACAGCGTCAGCAGGAAGCTGAAATACGTTAACGACACCGGTGGTGGTTGTGAGGCGGTCGAACGCGGCGACATTCTGGTCACCAAGTCGCCCAGCGGGCGGCTGTGCCGCGGCGATATCGCGCAGACCGTGATGCCAGGGTCGCGCATCCCGTCGGGCAGCTGCGCGCTGGGATCGTTCGTCACCTACCGCGCGAAGTAGCGCCATGCGCATCGTGCTGATCCCCATCGCCGCGCTCGGCCTGCTCGGCGCCGCCGCGCCCGCCGCCCCGCGTCAGGAAACCATCGAGAGCGCACTTGCCGGGCGCGTCGCGGGCAAGCCCGTCGATTGCGTCGACCACTCGCGTCTCGACGGCCCGCAAGTCATCGACGACAAGACGCTGATCTATCGTGAATCGGGCCGCCGTGTCTGGCGTAACGACTTGATCGGCGTGTGCCCCGGCCTCAAGCCGATGGACACGCTGATCGTCGACGTCTTCGGCACGCAATTATGCCGCAACGACCGCTTCCGCGCGCTGACTCCGGGTCTGAGTATCCCCGGCCCGTACTGCCGGCTGGGCAAGTTCACGCCTTACGACAAACCGGCCAAGGGGAAATAAGGTTCGATTCACTCCTGGCCTTCGTCCGGCGTCGTGCCGGGCCCACCGGCCGCAAGTGCGGGACAATATGCCCACAGACCTGAGCAGGAAATATTGGGCACCCTCACCCTTCCCACCGGCTGCGCCGGCGGGCCCCTTCCCTCTCCCATTGGGAGAGGGAGGGAGGCGCGAAGCGCCGGAAGGGTGAGGGTGTTCAAAGATGGGTAACCCGTTTCCACCGTGTTCTAGTCGCTTGTGGATGGCGGAACGAGCCCGACATGGCGAATTCCATCGAATGTCGATCCCAGTGCTGCGAACTCGCCTCCCGCACCGCACCACCGTTCACAACACGAAGCGGCTGAGGTCGGTGTTGCGGGCGATCGAGGCGAGTTGCTTGTCGACATAGGCGGCGTCGATCGTCAGCGTGCTGCCCGAGCGATCCTCGGCGTCGAAGCTCACTTCCTCGATCAGCTTTTCCATCACCGTCTGCAGCCGCCGCGCGCCGATATTCTCGACCGCGGCGTTCACTTCAGCCGCGACCTTCGCGACCGCGCGAATGCCGTCGTCGGTAAAGTCGATCGTCACGCCTTCGGTCGCGATCAGCGCTTTATATTGTTCGGGCAACGACGCCTTGGTGTCGTTGAGGATCGCCACGAAATCGTCCTCGGTCAGGCCCTTCAGCTCGACCCGGATCGGCAACCGGCCCTGGAGTTCGGGCAGCAGGTCCGACGGCTTGGCGACGTGGAATGCGCCCGACGCGATGAACAGGATATGGTCGGTCTTCATCGGCCCGTATTTGGTCGCGACCGTGGTTCCTTCGATCAGCGGCAGCAGGTCGCGCTGGACGCCCTCGCGGCTGACCGATCCGCCGCGCACGTCGCTGACCGCGATCTTGTCGATCTCGTCGAGGAACACGATGCCGTTGGACTCAGCGTCGGCCAGCGCGACCCGCGCGACGTCTTCCTGGTCGAGCCGCTTGTCGGCTTCTTCCTCGACCAATTTGTCCCAGGCCGACGGCACGGTCAGCTTGCGGCGCTTCATCTGGCCCTGGCCGAATGCCTTGCCCATCATCTCGCCGAGATTGATCATCCCGACCTGGCCGCCGCCGGGAATCTCGAACGGCATCTGGGGCGCGGCCTCCAGCTCGATCTCGATCTCGGTCTCGTTCAGATGGCCGTCCTTGAAGCGCTGGCGAAACGCCTCGCGCGTGGCGGTCGAACTGTCGCGCCCGGTGAGTGCGTCGAGCAGGCGGTTCATCGCCGCCTCCTCGGCCTTGTCCTTAACGGCGACGCGGCGGCGCTCCTTCTCCAGCCGGATCGCTTCCTCGACCAGATCGCGTGCGATCTGCTCGACGTCACGGCCGACATAGCCGACCTCGGTGAACTTGGTCGCCTCGACCTTGACGAAGGGAGCGTCGGCCAGCTTGGCCAGGCGGCGCGAGATCTCGGTCTTGCCGCACCCGGTCGGCCCGATCATCAGGATGTTCTTCGGCGTGACCTCGTCGCGCAGATCGGCCGAGAGGCGCTGCCGGCGCCAGCGATTGCGCAGCGCGACGGCGACCGCCTTCTTGGCGTCAGTCTGTCCGATGATATGCGCATCGAGTGCGGCCACAATCGCCTTGGGAGTCAGTGTGTCGTTCATATTCTTCTTCTTCAGCCCCTCCCCTTCAGGGGAGGGGTAGGGGGTGGGGGATATTTCGTAGAGTGGGTCGCTTGTGACTGCCCCACCCCAACCCCTCCCCTGAAGGGGAGGGGCTTAGATTAACTCGCGCTATCCAAACTCTCCACGGTCACGCGGTCGTTGGTGTAGACGCAGACTTCCGCGGCGATCTTCATCGCCTTGCGGCAGATCGTCTCGGCATCGTCCTCATACTCGACCAGCGCGCGCGCAGCGGCGAGCGCGTAATTGCCGCCCGATCCGATCGCGGCGACCCCAGCTTCCGGTTCGAGCACGTCGCCATTTCCGGTCAGGATCAGCGTCACATCCTTGTCGGCGACGATCATCATCGCCTCCAGGTTGCGCAGATATTTATCGGTCCGCCAGTCCTTGGCGAGATCGACCGCGGCGCGCATCAACTGGCCGTTGGCGCGTTCGAGCTTCGCCTCGAGCCGCTCGAACAGGGTGAAGGCATCGGCGGTCGCGCCGGCGAACCCGGCGATCACGCTGCCGTCGCCCAACCGGCGTACCTTCTTGGCATTGGGCTTCATCACCGTCTGGCCGGCGGTCACCTGGCCATCGCCGATGACGATCACCTTGCCGTTCTTGCGCACGGAGAGAATTGTCGTGCCGTGCCACGTCATCTTGTCACTCATGCCCGCCATGTAGGCATCGGTTGCGCGGGCGCAACATCACCCTCCCCGTAGCGGGCAAAGAGTGATACCTTGGCCAGGACACGCTGCCGCTACGGCAAGCGATGTCGGGTCGATCCAATAATTGCGCCGCCAAAGGCGGCAGAAGGTGATGGTAGCGGCGCGCTTCGGCGCGAAAAAGAAAGGGGTTTCAGCATCATGGCGAGCGAATTTCCCAAGGATATCGGACAGCCTCCGGTTGGGGGCGGCATGATAGGGCGTATTCAGCGGCTGATATTGAAACCCAAGGACGAATGGCCCGCAATCGATGCCGAGCCGATGACCGCGCAGGGCATCCTGATGGGCTGGGTGGCGCCGCTCGCCGCCATCGGTCCGGCGGCGCGGCTGATCCAGGGCCAGCTATTTCCGATGAGCGTGTTCGGTGTCACGTGGCGTCCGCCATTGCTCGGCGCGATCGTTACCGCGATCCTGACCTGGTTGCTGGCGATCGCCTCCACCTATGTCTGGGCGCTGGTCATCGACGCACTTGCCCCGAGCTTCGGCGGCACCAAGAACCAGATTTCGGCGCTCAAGGCGGCGGCCTTCTCGGGCACCGCGGCGTGGATCTGCGGCATCTTCGGGATCCTGCCCTTTCTTGGCATCCTCGCCATCCTGGGCCTGTACAGCATCTATCTGTTCTGGGTTGGCGGCCCCATCCTGATGAAGGTGCCGCAGGACAAGGCGCCCGGCTTCATCATCGTTTCGATCATCGTCGGCGCGGTAGCGATGATCGTCGCCGGCATGGTCGCGCTCGCGATCGGCGGTGCGATGTTCGCGATGACGCCGAACGCCTTCGGCCCGGCAGGCGGCGGCACGATCACCGTGGGCGGCACGACGCTCGACACCGGCAAGCTCACCGATAGCGCGGCCAAGCTCCAGGCAGCCACCAGCGCGATGGAAGCGTCGGTCAAGGGTGGGAACGGTGCGGTCAAGGCGGTCGATCCTGGCGCGCTGCAGAACCTGTTGCCGGCCTCGATCTCGGGCTGGAATCGGACCAGCGTCGAGAATCAGGGCGGCTCTGCCGCAGGCATCGGCGGCAGCAACGCCCGCGCCGAATTCCAGTCGGGCGACCAGAGCTTCAGTCTCTCGGTCACCGACACCGGGGTCCTCGGCAACATCGCGACCTTGGGCGGCGCAATCAACGCGACGTCCAACAAACAGACCGCCACCGGCTACGAAAAGTCCGAGATGCAAGACGGCAACAGGGTCGAGGAGAAGTGGGACAATCAGTCGAAATCGGGCAGCTATTCGGTGCTCGTCGCCAGCCGCTTCGCCGTCGAGGCGAGCGGCTCCGCCCCCAGCATCGACACGCTGAAATCCGCGGTCGCCTCGGTCAATCTCGGCCAATTGCAGTCGATGGCCAAGTAAGCCTCCAGCAGACTCCAGACGTTCCGCATCCTTCTCGCCGGCACCAGCTCGATAGGCTGCGAGACAGGGACAAGGCTTCCTACCGATCAGCCGGCGACTACCCCCGCCAGCAGCTTCACATTCAACACAATGATCGCAAGAGCGACCGCCCACGCCGCCACCCGCAGCGGCCAGGGACTGGCGAACTCGCCCATCATCCGGCGGTCGCTGGTAAAGCCGACCAGCGGAACTACGGCGAAGGGAAGTTGAAGGCTCAGGACGACCTGGCTGAGCACCAGCAAGCTGGTAGTCGCTCCCTCGCCCGCAATCGCGATCACCAACGCAGCCGGCACGATCGCCAGCAACCGCGTCACGATGCGGCGCAGCCAGACCGGCAGGCGCAGATCGAGGAACCCCTCCATCACGATCTGGCCCGCCAGCGTGCCGGTGATGGTCGAATTCTGCCCCGAGGCGAGCAACGCCAAGGCGAATACTACGCTCGCCGCGCCCGCGCCCAGCATCGGCGACAACAGGCTATGCGCCTGTTCGATATCGGCGACGTCGGTGCGGCCCGAGATGTGGAATACCGATGCAGCCAGGATCAGGATCGCGGCGTTGATCAGGAACGCCAGGCCGAGCGATACGATCGTGTCGATCGTCGCCAGCCGGATCGCCCCGCGCTCGTCGCTTGCCGCGACCTTGCGCGTCTGCACCACCGACGAATGGAGATAGAGATTGTGCGGCATCACCGTCGCACCCAGGATGCCGATCGCGATATAGAGCATCGCCGGGTTGGTGACGATGTCCGGCCGCGGCACCAGCCCCCCTGCCACAGCCCCCCAATCGGGCCGCGCCAACCATAATTCGTAGGCGAAGCATCCGGCGATCACGATCAGCAATGTTGCGATGAACGCCTCCAGCTTGCGGAACCCGAACCGCTGCAGCGAGAGCAACAACAGCACGTCGAAGGCGGTGATCACCACGCCGGCGAGCAAGGGCAGCCCGAACAGCAATTTGAGCGCGACCGCGGTGCCGAGCACTTCGGCCAGGTCGCAGGCGATGATCGCCACCTCGCACAACAGCCATAGACCGATCGTGGTCTTGCGCCCGTATCGCGCGCGGCACGCCTGGGCGAGATCGAGTTTCGCCGCGATGCCGAGCCGCGCCGACAAGGTCTGGAGCAGGATCGCCATCAGGCTCGACAGCAGGACGACGGCGAGCAACGTGTAGCCGAACGCCGATCCACCGGCGAGGTCGGTCGCCCAATTGCCCGGGTCCATATAACCGACCGCGACGAGATAACCCGGACCGACAAAGGCGAAGAACCGCCGCCACGCGCCAGTCGCCGGCACCGCGATGCTGGCATGGCTTTCGGCAAGTGACGGCCGCCCTCGCGCAAAAGGCGCGGCGTCGTGGATGGCGTCGCTGTTCGGCGGTGGCGTCATTCGGTCCCCGTTCGCGTCCGCGCCTTCAAAGCCGCACGAGCGTCGATCGTTCCTAGCGCCGCAATGCCCGGCCCGCCACCGCGTCGAGCTTAGCCAGCAACGCCGGGTCGCGTTTGGCCGGATCGGTGATCAAAGCAACGTCCAGACATGTGTCGATCGGCGACGGCGTGCGTTCGCTGGGCAGTGCCTTGACGAAGGCCTCGACCGTGCGGCGCGCGACCTCGCCGTTCTTGTGCATCTGCGCGATCACTTCGGCCACCTCGACCGGCGCCTCGCTCTCGCGCCAGCAATCGTAATCGGTGACCATGCCGATCAGCGCATAAGGCAGCTCGGCTTCGCGTGCCAGCTTGGCCTCGGGCATCGCGGTCATGCCGATCACGTCGGCGCCCCAGTCGCGATAGAGCAGGCTTTCGGCACGGGTCGAGAATTGCGGCCCCTCCATCGCCAGATAGGTGGCGCCGGTCGCCACCTTGCCGCCCGCCGCCTCGACCGCCGCGGCGGCGAAGCCCGAAAGGCGTTCGCACACCGGATCGGCCATGCTGACGTGCGCGACCATGCCGGTGCCGAAGAAGCTGGACGCGCGATGGACGGTGCGGTCGATGAACTGCTCGACCACGACGAAATGCCCGGGCGGCAGATCCTCCTCGAGCGAGCCGATCGACGAGATCGCCAGCACGTCGGTCACGCCCGACCGCTTGAGCGCGTCGATATTGGCGCGGAAATTAAGCTCGGACGGTGGGATGGCGTGTCCGCGACCATGGCGTGGCAGGAAGACGAGGTTGACGTTACCGATACGCCCGAACAGCAACTCGTCCGACGGAGAGCCCCAGGGCGTATCGACGCGACGCCACCCGGCATCTTCCAGCCCGTCAATCGCATAAAGACCCGATCCGCCGATGATCCCGATCGTCCAACCGTCGCTCATAGGGTCTCCTGTAAGTGCGATTCGCCGCCTTCCCTTAAGGTTTGATCGGGGGGAATTGAACCGGGGGCGGCGTGGAGGAAATCCCCCTCCCGCTCGCGGGAGGGGAGAAGAAGCATCTCGCCGCGACATCACTCGGGACGATGCAGCGCTTGCGCGGGCGCGCCGAGCATCGCGCGGCGGAGGCGTGTCGACGCCGCGTTGATCGGCCGCGGCAGGCGCAGGAAATCGCCGGGGGCCATGCCGAGGAATTCGTGGCTGTCGCGAATGAAATGCGATTGGTCGTGATAGCCGATATCGAGCACATCGACCCAATGGGCGTTCGGCTGCTCCTCCAGCCGGGTCAGTGTCCGCAGGAACCGTGCCCGGCGCAGCAGCAGCTTCGGCCGAAACCCGAACGACGCGAGCGCGAGGCGCAGGAACCCGCGCGGATGCATGCCCACCGCGGCGGCCGCTTCGTTGACGGTGATCGGCGGGGCCTGGACGAGCAGGCGGTGCATCGCTTCGATACGCGCATCGTTGCGTCCCGCAGAGCCCAATCGGGCAAGAAAGTAGCCATCCATCACCCTTACCGCGGACGCTGCATCGGTTGCGCCAATCACGTCGCCCGCCAGCTCGCCCGCACCCGGGAGCACGTTGGCGAGCGCGACGACGCCGTCGGCGTGCGACGCCGCGTCCACTCCGATCAATCGCGTCCAGCCGAGCGGTGTCAGGCCCGCGCCGATCATCGTTCCGGCGCCAGACGCGCTGGTGCTCGACCGGCTGGTCGGACCGAACAGCGCCGCTTGCGGCACAGGATCGAACGCGCGGTCGCCGATCGCGATGCGCCAATTCATGTCCGACGCATAGAACCGAACGTTGGCCCAAGCGGGATAAAAGACGTCGTAATGGACGTGGCCCGGCGGGTAGGAGAGAGTGTAGAAATGATAGCCGGAAATAAACCGTCGCAGCTCGGGGACGGGCAGCATGAACTGGACCGCTATCTGGCTATCCGCCGGTGCGGCGACATCTGCGTTACGCGTCACTTGTACAGCCCCCCAGCCCCATATTAGGCTAGGGAGGGCGCGCCCGCCGCGCAATGATCTGGGATAGGCATAGCCATGATTCTTCGTCTTTTTATTGGATTCGCCGTCATGGCGGCGGCCGCTCCCCTGGCGGCTGCGGCGCCGCCGATCGCCGGCCGCTGGCTGACCGCGGACGGCGGCGCGGTGGTCGCGATCGGCGATTGCGGCGGCTCGATCTGCGGCCGCGTCGTCAAGGTGATCAAGGGTCCGCCGGCCGGCAAGCCCTGGGTCGATGCGCTCAATCCCGATCCCAGGCTCAAGACCCGCCCGCTGGTCGGCCTGCCGATCCTGACCGAGATGGCCGCGTCGGGTGACGGCTGGAAAGGCAAGATCTACGACCCCAAGAGCGGCAAGACGTACCGCGCGGTCGTCGGCCGCGACGGCGCCAATCTGAAGGTTCAGGGCTGTATCGCGATATTCTGTCAGACCATGATCTGGACACGCGCGGGATAGACGTTTGCCGCGATCGCCTCGGCCGCTCGGCGCCGAGTCCGATCGTTCGGTGTTGGCTCCGACGCGACGCAGGTCATCCCCCGACGCCAATCAGGCCCGGATAGTCCTGAGGCCGCGGACCGGGACCGTCCCAGCGGAACCTGCGTTCGGATTCGGCGATCGCCACGTCGTTCACCGACGCCTCGCGACGGCGCATCAGGCCGTTATCGGCAAACTCCCATTGCTCGTTTCCGTAGCAGCGATACCATTGCCCCTCGGTTCGGCATTCATACTGGAACCGGACCGCGATGCGGTTGCCGGTGAAGGCCCACAGATCCTTGACGAGCCGATATTCCTCCTCACGCGCCCATTTCCGCGTGAGCAGTTCGATGACCGCCTCTCGCCCGCGCAGAAAAACGTCGCGATTCCGCCATTCGCTGTCGATCGTATAGGCGAGCGCCACACGTTCCGGATCGCGGCTGTTCCAGGCATCCTCGGCCGCGCGCACCTTGAGCAAGGCGGTTTCGTGCGTGAAGGGCGGCAGGGGCGGCCGCGGAATTTCGAGTTCGGTCATGCGATACTATCCTTTCGGCTGAGCGTAGCGCGCAACATGGCATTTTCCTGTTCGAGTTCGGCAAGGCGCGCCTTGAGCGGCGCCGACGCGGCGGCGATTTCTGCTTCGGTGAAGCGCGGCACTATATGCTGCGGACAATTCCAGTCGAACGCTTCGAGGTGAAGTACAAAGGCGCGCTCGGGAGCGGCGCGATAGCCCGCAAGATCGAGCGCCGCCGCCAGCGCCGGATCGGCGGCGAGGTCGCGCGCCTCGATATGCGCAAATAGCTTCAGCCTGCGCCGGCGCGGATAATCCATCAGGAAGACGGCGACGCGGTCGTCCGCGGCAACGTTGCCGAGCGTGATATATTGGCGATTGCCGCGGAAATCGGGGAAAGCGAGCGTCGTCTCGTCGAGCACCTTGAGGAAGCCCGGCGGACCGCCGCGATGCTGGACATAGGGCCAGCCGCTTTCGGACACGCTGGCGAGGTAAAAGCTGTCGCGCTGGGCAATGAATTCGGCTTCCGCCGCACCGAAGCGATTGGCCGGGCGATGGCCGCCCACATTGTCGTACAGTCCGGCACTGCCATTCGCGGCCTGCGCGGCAAGCACCGAGGGTGTGGTTGCGATGGTAAGGAAGGCATTGCCCATGTGCCGACTCCAATTGCCAGGGTGCCGTCGACGGGCGGGGGAAAACCCGCCGACGGCGGGACGTCAGGCGGCTTGCGCTGCCCGGACGACGGGGAAATCGATGTCGGTTTCGGCGACATTGTTGACGTAGTTGGTCAGCACGTTGAGCGCGACCGACACGACGATCTCGATCACCTGCGCGTCGCTGAACCCGGCGAGGCGCACCGCGGCGAGATCGGCGTCGCTGACCCGGCCGCGGGTATCGAGCACCTTCCGCGCGAAGACGAGCGCGGCGTCGGCCTTGGCGTCGCCCGAATGGCCGTTGCGATTGAGCGCGATTTCGGTGTCGTCGATCTTGGCGAGGTTGAGCCCGAGATAGGTGTGCGCCGACAGGCAATAGTCGCAGCCGTTCGCCTGCGCGACGGCCAGCGAGATCCGCTCGCGGGTCTTGGCATCCAGCGTGCGGCCCAGCGCGCCGTTGAGGCCGATATAGCCCTCAAGCGCCGCCGGGCTGAGCCCGACCAGGCGGAAGAGATTGGGAACGACGCCAAGCTGCTTTTCGACGGCGTCGAACAGCGACTGGGACGTAGCGGGAGCGTCTTCACGGGCGGGGATGGCGATACGGGACACGGGGTTTTCTCCTTGTCAGGCGGCGGCATGCGGCCTGCCCATTGGAGATGCCATCTTGCGGCAGACGTGATAATTGTCCAATTCTACACTTCACTCATGCGAATATCGGGATAATCATGGACCGGCTGGAGATGCTGCGCACCTTCGTCGCCGTCGCGGATCAGGCGAGCTTCGCGGAAGCCGCGCGGCGCCTGCGCGTCTCGCCGACCGCCGCCAGCCGCGCGGTGGCGGCACTCGAGCAATCGCTCGGCCGGCCGTTGCTGCGCCGGACGACGCGGTCGGTGCGGCTGACCGACGAGGGCGCCCTGTATCTGGAGCGCTGCCGATCGGCGCTGGCCGAACTCGACGACGCGGCGCTCGCGTTGCGCGGCGACGGCGCGACGCCGGGCGGCAAGCTGGTGATCGCGGCGCCCGTCACGTTCGGGCGGCTCCACGTATTGCCGATCGCGACCGGGCTGCTGCGCGCCTACCCTGCCCTCGACGTCGAGCTTACTTTGATCGACCGCATCGTCCGGCTGGTCGATGAAGGGGTCGACGTGGCGGTGCGGATCGGCGACCTGTCGGACAGCTCGCTCCACGCGCTGAAGGTCGCCGAAGTCCGGCGCGTGCTCGTCGCCAGTCCGGACTATCTAGAGGCGCATGGCATACCCGCCAACGTACCGGCGCTGCACGGTCATTCGCTGATCTCGTTCACCGAACTCGACCGCGCGCACGAATGGCGCTTCGGCCCGACCGGCAAGACCGCGATCCGCATCGAACCGCGCCTGACCGCGAACACCGCCGACGCAGCGATCGCGGCGGCAGAGGCCGGTGCGGGGATAGCCCGGGTCCTGTCCTATCAGGCGATCGACGCGATCGCTTCGGGCCGGCTCGTGCCGATCCTCGACGGACTGTCGCCGCCGCCGATCCCCGTCCACCTGGTCTACCAAGCCAACCGCCGCACCTCGGTCAACCATCGCGCCTTTATCGATGCCGCCCGCGCGCGTTTTGCGGGCTTAGACCTGGCCGGCCGTGGGCAGCCCGCTCCGGGCTAGATCACTTCCATGTCCACCTTGTAATGATGCCACGCCAGGATCGCCGCGGCGCCGCGATGCGGGCGCCAGGCTTCCGCCAGCTCGCGCATCAACTTCTCCGCCGGTCGCTCGTCATGGCCGAGGATGCGGCCGATCTCGATCTGCACGGCCAGGTCGCCTGCCGGCCAGATGTCGGGCCGGCCTTCGGCGAACAGCAGATAGATTTCCGCCGACCAGCGGCCGATGCCCTTGATCCCGATCAGCTGCGCGATGGCTTCCTCGTCGTCCTCCGGCAGTCGGTCGAAATCGAGCCGGCCGCTCGTAACTTCCTCGGCCAGGCTGCGCGCATAGCTGACCTTTTGCCGCGACAGGCCGGCGGCTCGCAATTGCTCGTCGCCCGCCGCGACGACGGTGGCTGGATCGGTGAGGTCGCCGATTTGCGCCTCCAGCTTGTTCCAGATCGACTGCGCCGCCGCCACCGACACCTGCTGGCCGATGATCGTGCGCAGCAAGGTGGCATAGCCGCGGTCGCGCACCCTGGGCTCGGGATAGCCCGCGCGCTGCAGTGCGACGCCGAAGGCGGGTTCGATCGCGGCGAGCGCATCGAGGGCGGCGTTCAACGACGTGGCAGTCTGGACCATAGCAAACCTTCTACGAAACCTTGATCGATGCGTCCGGGCGCGGCATGGCCGCTGGCAACCGGACGGAGGAAAGACATGCCCAAGCTTATCGTCGTAACACGCGACGGGAAAGAACAGGAAATTTCGGGCGAAGCTGGCCTGTCGGTGATGGAAGTGATTCGCGACGCCGGGATCGACGAGATCCTGGCGCTGTGCGGCGGCTGCTGCAGCTGCGCCACTTGCCACGTCCATGTCGATCCGGAATTTGCTGCCAAACTGAAACCGATGAGCGAGGACGAAAACGACCTGCTCGATTCCTCGGCCGATCGCGACGAGAACAGTCGCCTGTCGTGTCAGATCGAGTTCGGGGATCACCTCGACGGGTTGAAGGTGCGGATCGCCGAAGAAGATTGAGGCGGGGCGCGATAGGTCGCCACCTCTAAATCGTCATGCCGGGCGCGTCCCGGCATCCAACGAACCTCGCGGTGAAGAGCTAGAGCCTCCAGCCCTCAGCCTGTCTCCCGTTGGACCCCGGCACAAGGCCGGGGTGACGGACGAAAGAGATCTACTTCGCCGTCCCGGCGAACCGCACCACCGCCATCGGCGCGGTGTTCGACAGCGGGGTTGCCTTCCATGTCACGGTCTTGCGGCCGTTTACGACTTTCACCCCGTCCTCGTTATTCTGGCTGACGATCTCGGCATCGGTGTCGAGGATGAAAGTGCCGTCGAGCTTGGCCGACGCCTTGCTCGCATCCGGCCCCATGCCGCCTGAAGAATCCTTCGAATCGTTGGCGAAGCCGGGAGCCTTGACGCGCGCAGTGCCGTTGGCGCGGATTTCGACCGCGACGAACGGGATGATGATTCCGGCATCGAGATTGTACGGGAAGAGATAGGTGTGATCGAGCTTCCCGCTGATCTGATAGTCGATCAGGAACTTGCCGTCGCCGACATACTCTACCTTGCGGAACCCCGCCTCCTTGGACAGGGTCGCGGCCATTTCGCGGTTCTTGGCGTCGGCTTCCGCCTTGGCCTTGGCCGCGTCCTTGGCGCTGTCCTTGTCCTTCGATTTGTCTTTGTCGAAGCCGATATTCTGCAACGAGACGCCGTCCGTTTTCTTGGTATCGTCGTCGCCGCCCGACGGCATGTCCTTCATCGCGTCATTGAGATCGAAGGCGTAAACCTCGCCCTGATAGCTATAGGTGAAGGTGCGATCGGCATTGATCGTCAAGGTCGAGGTGAACTTGCCGGGCGCGAGCAGGCAGCCGACCAGCATCAGGGGCGCGACGAGCACCAGCGCGAGACGCGTAATCCGTGCCGTCATTCCCCATCCCCCTTCAGTCGCGCGCGGCTACCGCATAGAGCGCGATCGCGGCGGCATTGGACACGTTCAGGCTTTCGATCCTAGGCGATATCGGCAGGCGCGCAAGCTGATCGCAATGCTGCATCGTATTGTGCCGCATCCCCTCGCCTTCGGCCCCCAGCACCAGTGCGATCCGCGCGGCGCCGCCGATCACGTTGCCCAGCGTTTCGGTCGCCTCTCCGGCCAGGCCGACGCGCCAGAACCCGGCCTCCGCGATCTCGTCCAGCGCGCGCGACAGGTTCACCACGCGAACCCAGGGCACGATCTCGAGCGCGCCCGACGCGGTTCGCGCCACCGCGCCCGATTCGGGCGGGGAATGGCGGTCCTGGGTGACGATGCCGAGCGCGTCGAACGCGGCGGCCGAGCGCAGGATCGCGCCGACATTGTGCGGATCGGTCACTTGGTCGAGCACCACCAGCGGCCGCCGGTCATCCTCGCCCTGCCCTTGTTCGAGCAGGTCGCCGAGCCAGATATCCTCGAGCGGCTCGACCTCGATCACCAGACCCTGATGCGGCGCGTCGCCCGGGACCAGCCGGCCGAGATCGGCGGCATCGGCGTAGGTGATCGGGATCACCGGCGGAATGTCGAGCCCGGCCAGCGCCTCGCGCGTCGCCCACATCTTCCTGACGGTCCGTTCGGGATTGGCGAGCGCCGCCAGCACAGCATGACGGCCCCAGAAACGGGGCCGCGAAGCGGGTGCTTGCGAAGGGCGATGGCCT
Organism: Sphingomonas sp.; assembly: GCF_024508665.1. Lineage (GTDB taxonomy): Bacteria > Pseudomonadota > Alphaproteobacteria > Sphingomonadales > Sphingomonadaceae > Sphingomonas. The sequence goes on along the minus strand of NZ_JANINP010000007.1, from coordinate 220,891 downwards.
CTGCGAGCCATGGCTAGCTCGTCGCCCCGGCGCAGGCCGGGGCCGCTGGCACTTGGTGCACCGCCCGATGACAAGGCGGCCCCGGCCTGCGCCGGGGCGACGATTGGGGCTTACTCATCGGCATAGGCAAAGGGATCGCTCTTGGACGGCTGCGTCGGCAGCGGCGGACGCGGCAGCGCGTCGCTGTTCGCCGCATTCCACAGGAACGCCGCCAGCACAACCGCCGCCTGACGCATGTCGTCGCCCTTCAGGTGATCATAGGTATCGATCGAGGTGTGGTGGATGCGGCTGCCGTAATCGAGCGGATCCTGGATGAACTGGAAGCCCGGCAGGCCGACCGCCTGCATGAAGACGTGATCGGTACCGCCCGTCTTACGGATCACCACCGACGACGCGCCCATCGAGTTGAACGGCTCCAGCCATTGCTTGAAGATCGGCACCACCGCCGGATTGTTCTCGGCATAGATGCCGCGCAGCTTCCCCGATCCATTGTCGATGTTGAAATAAGCGGCCATCTTCGACCAGTCCGCCTTGGTCGTGATCGGCCAGCGATTGGCCCAGCCCTGATAGCGCGCGAGGCCGGTCAGCTTGGGATCGTTCGGGCTGCCGCGCGTCGCGAAATGGTTCTCGACATAGGCCAGACTGCCGAGCAGCCCCTGCTCCTCGCCCGCCCAAAGCGCGAAGCGGATCGTCCGTTTCGGCTTGACCTTCAAGGTCGACAGGATGCGCGCCGCCTCCATGATCATCGCGCTGCCGGCGCCATTGTCCGCCGCACCGTCGCCCGCGACCCAGGAATCGAGATGCGCGCCGGCCATCACGTAGCTGCCGTCCTTGGCGCTGCCGGGGATGTCGGCGATGATGTCGTAGGCATTGACGTCGCTGTCGTCGAAGCGGACGTCGTTGTTGATCGATACGGTCGGATTCGCGCCGGCGATCGAGAGGCGGACCAGGCGGCGATAATCCTCCGCCGCGATCTCCACGCCCGGGGTCTTCACGGTATCGCCGGCGCCGAACAGATAACCCTCGCCATGGACGAGCTTGCCGTCGAGCCGCGACTTGGTGGCATAAGCGACCGCGCCTTCCTCCTGCAGGAAAGCATCGAGCTTCTTGGCGAATTCGAGCCGCTTCATGCCGCGTTCGGCCGCGGCCGGATCGTATTTGGGCTGGACGAACTGATCGAGCTTGGCGAGGTCGTCGGCGGTGTAGCGCTTGAACGGCGCGTCGCCCGGCTCCGAGCCGTCATCGGGCTTGGTGACCAGGACGATCTTGCCCTTGAGCTTGCCCTTCCACTTGGCGAAGTCGGCGGGGGTCGCCATCGGCGCGACGATCACTTCGCCCGACACGGCGCCGTTGGTCGACGGCGTCCAGGCGATCGGGATCGCGGTCAGCTGGATCGGGCGCGGGCTGGTCATCCGCACCGACGAATTCTCGATCCACCAGCCGCGGCCGAATTCGAACCCTTCCTTATGGACGTTGGTCAGACCCCATTCGCTGAACTTGGACGAGGTCCACGCCTCCGCCTTGCGCATATTGGGCGAGTTGGTCAGCCGCGGGCCGATCTGATCGGAAAGATATTCGGCGGTGGTCATCACCTGAGAGCGGTTGAACCCTTCGTCCATGATCCGGTTGACCATCGACAGGTCGTTGGAATGCAGCGACGCGGGAATGGCGACGGCGGCGGCGGCCGCAGCAAAGGCGACGATCATCTTGCGCATGAACGATTATGCTCCCCGGGGTTTATATCCGCACGCTATTGCCGCCGCGTCACCCGCGCAAGGGTGTGCCACGCATATCGTACGCCTGTGCGCGGGCAGGTCGAAAACCTGCTGCCGCCGCGTTGACATGGCGGCGCGGCTTGGGCATGGGGCGCCCTCGCTTTTCGAAGCGACCGTCCTTCCCGCGAAGGGCGAAGACCTGGGGACAGGTGGCCGAGTGGTTAAAGGCAGCAGACTGTAAATCTGCCCGTGCAAGCGTACGCTGGTTCGAATCCAGCCCTGTCCACCATTTCCAGAACCCCTCGCGCAGCCACGAGCGTCGAGGAACGCCGGACAGCCGCGATCAGCGGAACGCCTGACCCGAACGCAATCCGAGCGCGCGGAAGAGCATCGCCGCAGGGCAGAAGCCCGTGAAGCTCGCCTGGATCATGTTGGCGCCGGCGAAGATCGCCAGCGCGATCCACCAGACGTTGACGGTCAGGCTGAGCACGGTGCCCAACAGGACGACGAAGCCGGCAAAAGCCATCACGGCACGATCGATATTCATGGCAATCCTCCTCAGTCGAAGCGCAGTTTCTTGACCCCGAGCACATGCAGCGCGAGCTTTTCGTAGAAGGGCTCGCTTTCGCCCTTGCGGATCTTGCGCAGGAAGTATTTTTCGAACCCGACCTTGGCGAGGTGGACCCACTTCCCCTCGGCCGCCCAATTGGTGTTGCGCGGCGGGATCTGGGGCTTGGCGATGAACGCCACGCCGCCATCGCCGAAATCGGCGAGGCAGATCGCATTCCAGCTCGCCTCGTGGGTTGGCTCCTTCCCGTCGAGAATCTCGCCGAGATTTTCGACGATCGCTGTCACCATGCTCTCGATCATGAAGCCGGTCTTGGGCACGCCGACCGGCAGCGGCGTCGGCCCGACCGGCGGAATCGCGATGCACACGCCAAGCGCGAAGATGTTCTGAAAGGCCTGATTGCGCTGATGCTTGTCGACAAGGATGAACCCGCGCGGGTTGCTCAGTCCCTCGATACCGCGCACCGCCTCGACGCCGCGAAAGGCCGGCAACAGCATGGCGAAGCCGAACGGCACGTCGTGGGTGCGCTTGGTCTTGCCGTCCTCGTCGACTTCCTCGACATGCATGACCTCGGCGTCGACGCCGGTCACCTTGGCGTTGGTGATCCACTTGATGTGGCGGTCGCGCATCTCGCTTTCGAGCAGGCCCTTGGTGTCCCCCACCCCGTCGAGCCCGAGATGGCCGATATAGGGTTCGGGCGTGACAAAGGTCATCGGCACCCGGTCGCGGACGCCGCGGCGCTTGAGCTCGGTATCGAGGATCATCGCGAATTCGTAGGCGGGCCCATAACATGAGGCGCCCTGGGCCGCGCCGACCACGATCGGGCGCGGGTCGGCGCACAATTCCTCGAAGCGGCGATGCGTCTCGGCGGCATGATGCGTCTGGCAGATCGAGAGCGTATGTCCCTGCGGACCAAATCCCGGGATCTCGTCGAACGCCAGGTCGGGGCCGGTGGCGATGACCAGATAGTCATAGGCGATCGTCGATCCGTCACCGAGTTCGAGCCGGTTCTCGCCGGGTACGAGGCGCGTGGCGCCGGCGGCGGTGAAAGCGATGCCGTGGCGCTCCATCACCGGCGGCAGATGCACCCGGATCGCCTCGGGCTCGCGCCAGCCGACCGCCACCCATGGGTTCGACGGCACGAACCAATAATCCTCGGAATTGCCGACCAGCACGATCTCCGCGCGGCCTTTCAGCTTCGCACGCAGTTCATAGGCAGCGATCGTGCCGCCCAGCCCGGCTCCCAGAACAACGATTTTCGGTACCGCCACCTCGACCTCCTCATGCTCTATATATTGCAATTATCTAATATGTGTTATATCTAATATTAGCAACTGCTGATTGGAGATGATTCATGTTTGGTTTGGGTAATCGCACGCGCATTCGCGAAATCGATCCGCGGGCGTTGAAGACGATGCTCGACGCGGGCACTGCCTCGGTGGTCGACGTGCGCGAGCCCGACGAATTCGCGGCCGGGCATATAGCGGGCGCGGTCAACATGCCGCTGTCACGGTTCGACCCGAATTCGCTGCCCTCCGCCAATGGCAAGGTCCTGGTCCTCAATTGCGCCGGCGGCCGACGATCGGCAGCCGCGCTCGGACAGTGCGCCGCGGCACGCGTGGCGGTCGATACGCATCTTTGCGGAGGGATCGGGGCCTGGAAGGCGGCTAATCTGCCGCTCGTGACCGGAGCCTGAGAGGATCGACGCGTGACGACTCTGTCCTTCAGAACCGCCTTCGCCGCGATGGCGCTGGCATCGCTTGCCGCTTGCGGCGGGGGGGATCGCGCGACGCCGGTCGAAACGCGCTCGGCGGCGAAGGGGCCGCGCCTTCGGCTGCAATGGACGGCCACCACGGACTGGAAGGATGTCGGCGGCGAGATCACGACGACCGATCGCGCCGACGCGCGGGCGCGGATCGCCGGCGTGCTGGAGACGTTGCTCGTCCGCAAGGGAGACATGGTGACGAAAGGCCAGCCGATCGGCCGGGTCGTCGACAACCAGCTCGGCTATCAGGCGGCCGCCTATGGCGCGCAGGCAGCAGCGGCCGAAGCGCAGTTGCGACAAGCCCAGGCCGACCTGCAACGCGTCGACTATCTGTATCGGCGCGGCGTCTACGCCAAGGCGCGCCTCGATCAATCGCAAGCCGCGGTCGGCACGGCATCCGCACAGGTTCGCGCCGCGCGCTCGCAGCAATCTGCGGTGGGTGCCGTCGCCGGCCAGGGCCTCGTCCTGGCGCCATCGAGCGGCCGAGTGCTGGTGGCCGACGTGCCCGCCGGATCGGCGGTCACTCCCGGCATGTCGATCGCCACCATTACATCCGGCCCGCTCGTCGTTCGACTCGATCTTCCCGAGTCGCTTGGCGGACTCGTTCGCCCCGGGGCGTTGGTGACGGTATCCGGAGTCGCCGACGGACAAGACCTGCGCGGCACGGTCACCAAGGTCTATCCCGCGATCGAAGCCGGCCAGGTCCGTGTCGACGTCGCGGTGCCTGGGATCGACGGTACGCTGATCGGACGCCGCGTCACCGCGCATGTCGGGATCGGAGAGCGTCAAGCCATTCTCGTGCCGGCAGGGTTCGTCACGACGCGCTTTGGAATCGACTATGTCATGATGGTCGCGGCCGACGGGCAACAGTCGACCGTGCCAGTCCAGACGCGGCCGGCGGATGGCGGCAAGGTCGAGATCCTGGCGGGCGCCGGCGCCGGCGACACGCTGATCGGTCCGGGTCGCTGACGGTGGCATTGGGCATCTCCGGAAGGATCACGCGGGCGACGATCAATTCGCCGCTGACCCCCCTCTTCCTGCTGACGGCTATCCTGGTCGGGCTGATCGCGACGATGACGATCGCGCGTGAGGAAGAACCGCAGATCAGCGTGCCGATGGTCGATATCCAGGTCGCGGCGCCGGGCCTGTCGGCGGGGGACGCCGTCGAACTCGTGGCCAAGCCGCTCGAGACGATCGTCAAGAGCGTCAACGGGGTAGAGCACGTCTACACCCAGGCCGAGAATAACGGCGTGCTGGTGACCGCGCGCTTCCTGGTCGGCTCCAATCCCGAAGATGCCGCGATCCGGATCAACGAACGGCTCAACGCCAATATCGACCGTATTCCCGTCGGCATACCGGCACCCAAGGTCACGGTACGCGGGATCAACGATGTGCCTATCGTCGTCCTGACCCTGACGCCCAAGGCGAATGCGCCCGGCCAATGGACCGATCAGTCGCTGCGCGATCTGGCCGGCCGGCTGCAGACCGAGGTCGCCAAGGTCGACGATGTCGGCCTGTCCTTCATCATCGGCGGTCAGCAACAGCGGATTCGCGTCGTCCCCGACCCGGCCAAGCTCGCGGCGCGGCGAGTCACACTAGGTGCGGTGGTCGAGGCCGCGGCGCAGGCCAATCGCGCCTTCCCCGCCGGATCGGTGCGGGAGCGCGGTGGGGTGGCAGACGTCGTGGCGGGGCGGATGCTGGCGAGCGCGGCGGATGTCGGGCTACTGACCGTTCGGTCGGTCAGCGGGGAGCCGGTCTATCTGCGCGACGTCGCGACGGTGACCGAAAGCCCGGGCCAGGATCAGGCACGGTCCTGGCGCTGGGCGAGGCAGGACGGCGCGTGGTCGCAGGCGCCCGCCGTCAGCCTGGCGATCGCCAAGCGCCCCGGCGCCAATGCCGTCACCGTCTCCGACGCCATCGTGCGCCGCGTCGCCTCGCTGAGCGGCAGCCTGATCCCCGACAGCGTGACCGTCGCCGTGACGCGCAATTACGGAGAGACCGCCAACGAGAAAGCGAACGAGTTGCTGTTCCATCTCGGCCTCGCGACCGTCTCGATCGTTCTGTTGATCGGGTTCGCGATCGGGTGGCGCGAAGCCGGGGTGACGGCGATCGTCATCCCGACGACGATCCTGCTGACCATGTTCGCTTCCAAGATCATGGGCTTCACGATCAACCGGGTGAGCCTGTTCGCGCTGATATTCTCGATCGGCATTCTGGTCGACGACGCGATCGTGATGATCGAGAATATCGCCCGGCACTGGGCGATGGCCGACGGCCGCAGCCGCGTCGATGCCGCGATCGACGCGGTCGCCGAGGTCGGCAACCCGACCATCGTCGCCACGACCACCGTCGTCGCCGCCTTGCTGCCGATGCTGTTCGTCTCCGGGCTGATGGGGCCGTACATGGCGCCGATCCCGGTCAACGCGTCCGCGGCGATGATCTTTTCGTTCTTCGTCGCCGTGATCATCGCGCCGTGGCTGATGATCCGCTTCGCGCGCAAGTCGCTTGGCGGCCAGGGCCATCACGACGCCCATGGCGGCAAGCTCGGTGCGCTTTACGCGCGGGTCGCCTCCCGCGTGATCGCGACGCGGCGGTCGGCAGGCATATTCCTCGCCGCAGTCGGGGTAGCGACGCTCGTCGCCTGCTCGATGTTTTACTTCAAGGCGGTCACCGTGAAGCTGCTGCCGTTCGATAACAAATCGGAGGTCCAGCTCGTCGTCGACATGCCCGAGGGCACCAGCCTGGAGAACACCGCGCGGGTAATCGACCAAGCGGCGGCGGTCGCCCGCGCGGTGCCCGAGGTCACGTCGATGGAAGCCTATGTCGGCACCTCAGCGCCGTTCAATTTCAACGGGCTCGTGCGCCATTATTTCCTGCGCAACCGACCTGAAATGGGCGACCTGATGGTGACGCTCCAGCCCAAGGGAGACCGCTCCCGGTCGAGCCATGCCATCGCCGTCGATCTGCGCAATCGCCTGAAGTCGATCGCCCTCCCCGCCGACGGCTCGATCAAGGTGGTCGAGACACCGCCGGGACCGCCGGTGCTCGCAACGTTGCTCGCCGAGATATACGGTCCCGACGAAGCCACTCGCCGGGCCACGGCGACGACGGTCGAGCGGCTGTTCAAGGGCGTTCCCTATATCGTCGACGTCGACAACAGCTTCGGCACGCCGCGCCCGCAACTCCGGCTGGTCCCCGATCGCGCCAAGCTCGATTATTACGGCCTGTCGGAACGTCAGGTGTTCGACAGCATTGCCGCACTGCTCGGCGATCAGGTGGTCGGCTATGCGCCGCGCGGCAACCAGCGCGATCCGCTGCCGATCGAAGTGTCGCTCGACCAGGCGCAGCGCAATTGGTCGTCGACCCTGGCGGCAACGCCGATCGCCGCCACGCAAGGACCAAACGGGCCAGTGCCGATCCCGCTTGGCGAAGTCGTCACTGCCTCGATGACCACCGGCGACACGCAATTGTTCCGGCGCGACGGCCGGGCGGCCGACATGGTGACCGCCGAACTCGCCGGCCGCTACGAAGCGCCGATCTACGGCATGCTCGCGGTCGACGACGCGATCAAGCATTTCGACTGGAAAAGCGCCGGGCTGACCAAGCCGGAAATCCGCCTCAACGGACAGCCGGAGGACGAAACCAGACCGGCCCTGCTGTGGGACGGCGAGTGGGAAATCACCTGGGTGACGTTCCGCGACATGGGCGCGGCATTCATGGTGGCATTGCTCGGCATCTACGTGCTGGTGGTCGGGCAATTCCGTAGCTTCAGGTTGCCGCTGGTGATCCTGACGCCGATCCCGCTGACTCTGGTCGGCATTGTCGCCGGGCACATGCTGTTCGGCGCGCCGTTCACTGCCACGTCAATGATCGGGTTCATCGCGCTTGCCGGGATCATCGTGCGCAACTCGATCCTGCTGGTCGACTTCGTGCGGCATGCCCGGCGCGCGGACAAATCGCTGCGCGACACGTTGCTCGAAGCGGGCATGATACGCTTCAAGCCGATCGTGCTGACCGCGGCGGCGGCGATGATCGGCGCGGCGGTGATCCTGACCGATCCGATCTTCCAGGGCCTGGCGATCTCCCTGTTGTTCGGGCTGGCCTCATCGACCCTGCTGACCGTCCTCGTCATCCCGGCGATCTACATCGTCTTGCGCGACGACGGCCGACCGCTCACCTTGGCGCCATGAAACACACCGATCCGATCGAGGACTTGCGCGCGAATGCCGACCGTATGGCGGCGATCCTGCGCCTGCTCGCCAATCGCGAGCGGCTGATCATGCTCTGCCGTCTGTCGGCGGGAGAAGCGTCGGTCAACGAACTGGTCGAGCTGACCGGCCTCGCCCAATCGGCGGTCTCGCAGCATCTCGGCGTGTTGCGCGACGGCGGCGCGGTCGCGGTGCGGGCCGACGCGCAGACGCGCTATTACCGCATCGCCGACGATATGGTCCGGTCGATCTTCGACGCCTTGTGCGAAGCCTGTGGCGAGCAATCCCCCGCCGGGGTTACACTCTAAGTACACTTCCCGATGGCGCGCGACGCCTCCCGGGCGAAAAGAGAACGCGAGGAGATTGCCGTGCATCAGCTCGTGGTCGCCAGCGACCTGGCGCTCGATCCGGACGTCGCATTCGAGCGAGGATGCGAAATCGCCGCCGCGAATTGCGCCGATTTGCACGTACTGAGGTTGCGCGATCATCATCGCCGCGGCAGCCCGAGCGCCCCGTCCTCCCAGGTCCTGGCCGAAGATGTCGGCCGGCGCTTTCCCTGCATCGGGTCGGTGTCGTTCAGCGAACCGATGCCGCCCCACGCCGGAGCGATTGTGAGCAAGGCCGAAATGCTCGGCGCCGATTTGATCGTAATGCGCAATGCGATCGACTCCGACCAGATCGACGACCGCCCGTTCGACTTGATCGTCAAGGTCGCGCGAGAGGGATCTATTCCGGTGCTGGCCGTGCAGGCCGAGGCGACGGGCCCCTATAAGCGGCTCCTGGCCCTGCTCGACGAGGAGGAGGATGCGCAGCGGGTCCTCGACCTTGCGCTGCAAATCAGATCGGCCAACGAGGTGTACGCGGTGCATGCGTGCCCGAAGCGGTCGACGGTGGAGTACCTGGGCGCAGCGATGGAAGCGTTGAAACAGGTGATCGCGGAAACCCTCGCCAAGCGTACAGACGTAGCGACTCCGGTCAAACCCATCGTGCGGCGCGGCGATTTGGCATCGGTGCTGATCGAGCAATGGTCGGCACTTCACCCGGACCTGATCGTGGCCGCCACCCATCGGCACCGCGGTCTCGAAGCGATTTTTCGGCGCAGCCATGTGGCCGATTTGCTTGAGATCATGCCGTTCGATCTGCTGGTGACCAACCTGGAAGCGGCGGACCGCGTCGCGCCGACCAACCCTAAGGCCGATCGCCAGCGCAGGCCGCCGGCTTAGAGCGTGATGGCCCTGACCGGGGTCCGTAAATCCACCAATAGCCTGCCATTCGCTTCGCCGATTACGTTCCTATCATGCAGCGTGGAGGCAAACCATGAAGACCCTTTTGGTACTTGCGCATGAGGACGCCGGGCAAGAAGCCCGGCTGCAAGTTGCGATGGATCTTGCGCGGCGGCTGGACGCGCATCTCACCTGTCTGGATGTAGTCGTATTGCCGCCGGCCTATGTCGACGATTCGGTCGGCAGCACGATCAGCGCCACGATCGTAGAGAGCGAAATCGAGGTGGAAGCCGCCAATCGAGCGAAGGTCGAGGCGCGTCTCGGTCACGAGGATGTGTCGTGGGATTGGCAGGAACGCACCGGCGACCTGGTGGGCAGTTTGTGCAGCGCCGCGCAGTTCGCCGATCTGGTCATCGTCAACCGACAACTGGAGGATCCGGTCACGCCCATGCGCAGCGTCGCGGGCGGCCTGATCACGGGTGCGGGCAAGCCGGTCCTGGCCGTGCCGCAGGACGTGCGGAAATTCGACGATAATTGTGCGGTCATCGCGTGGGATGGATCGATGGCGGCGACATCGGCGCTTCGCAACGCCATCCCGCTGCTCAAGCTGATGGAGCGCGTATTCCTGGTGGAAGTCGAGACCGACAGAGCCGATGGCTGGGCGGAGGACGCGGCGCGTTATCTGTCGCGTCACGATATCCATGCGCGGGTCGAACGCGCCAAGCCGCTGCCGACGGGTATCGCGCGCACCTTGATCGCCGAGGCCGGCCGTCATGGCGCCGGGCTGATCGTCGCCGGCGGCTATGGCCATTCGCGGCTGCGCGAGGCGGTTTTCGGTGGAGTGACCCGCGAGTTGCTTTCGCATTCTCCGTACCCGCTTTTCCTGTCGCACTGAGCGCGTGGCCGTATCGGTGGGCTTGCTCCCGCCGGCGATCGGCGTGCGATCTTTGGCGCGCATCCGTCCGAAGATGCCTACGCAGGGAACGGCCGGTCCCGTTCGACACGACTGCGGCCATGGCCGCCAAGAGAAAGATCACGTGATGCTGGACAAAACAGAAGCTCGTACCCGTCTGACAGAGCGGCTTACCGCGTTGATGGCGCAGGTCGGGCGGATTGAAGGCGAGTTCGGCCAACCACTGGACGACGACTTCGCCGAGCAGGCGATCGATCGAGAAGACGACCAGGCATTGGACGCTTTGGAGAACTCCGCGCTCGCGGAAATCGAACAGATACGAGCGGCGATCGCCCGGCTGGACGCGGGCAGCTACGGAACCTGCACCCATTGCGGCAACGCCATAGCCGCGGAGAGGCTGAACGCGCTGCCGGCCGCTGCCGAGTGCATCGATTGTGCGACAGCGGGGAATATCGCAAAGCGGTGAACATGGCTGGAGCGCGAGACCATCTTGTACGAACATGTCCTGGATCGCGCGCCGCGCCCTCGAAAGGCGTTTGGCTAAACCGGCCTGAAGGCAAACTGGCAATCGCGCCGTGAGTGACGACAGGCGACTCAGCATGACGCCGTCGCGGGTGTTCCTGCTATCGCTCGTTGCGGGTGCCACGGTCGCTTTCGTGTGGCTGGTCGCCCCCTTCTCCGGCGCGATCCTCTGGGCTGTAATCGCGGCCATCCTGTTCGAACCGCTCAACGCGCGGCTGCTCGCCGCGATGCCGCGGCGGCGCAATGGCGCGGCGCTGGTGACATTGATCATCATCACCGTCGTCGTCGTCGTGCCCGCGATGTTGCTCGGCGCCGCATTGCTGCATGAGGCGAGCGTCTTCTACGACCGGGTGCGGAGCGGCGAGGTCGATTTCGGCCGGCTCTTCGTCGAAACGCAGGCGCATCTGCCGGATTGGGCGCGAAGCTGGCTCGCGGACATCGGCCTGGGCGACGTCGGAGGCCTGCGCGCCAAAATCAGCCAGGGCTTTGCGAACAGCTTCCAGTCGGTCGCATCGCGCGTGCTGAGTATCGGCCAGGGAGCGTTCGGCTTCTTCCTTTCGCTCGGCGTGATGCTCTACCTGACATTCTTCCTGCTGCGCGACGGACACGCTTTGGCGGCCCGGGTCGAGCGCAGCATTCCGCTACCCGCCGAGCAGCGCACGATCCTGATCGCCAAATTCGTGCAGGTGATCCGCGCGACGACCAAGGGCAGCCTGATCGTCGCGCTGCTGCAAGGCCTTGTCGGCGGCCTGACCTTCTGGCTGCTGGGATTGCCCGGCGCGCTGCTGTGGGGCGTGGCGATGGGCGTGTTTTCGCTCTTCCCCGCCATCGGCACCGGGTTGGTCTGGGTGCCCATGACCATCTACCTGCTCGCCACCGGCGCGATCTGGCAGGGCAGCATCCTCTTCCTGTGCGGATTCTTCATCATCAGCAGCGTCGACAATGTCGTCCGCCCGATCCTGGTCGGCCGCGACGCGCGGATGCCGGACTATATCGTCCTGGTCGCGACGCTGGGCGGGTTCGAATTGATGGGGTTCAACGGGTTCGTGATCGGGCCCGTCATCGCGGCGCTGTTCATGGTGACGTGGGATATCTTCGGCAATTCGGAGGGCCGAGCCCCCGCGACCGAACCGGAAGGGCAAGGCGATGCCGGATGAAGTCGAGCTCAAGCTCGCGCTGCGGCCGCGCGACGCCATTGTCCTGGCCGATTCGGACTTGTTGGACGGCGAGCCGCGCAAAGCACGGCAAAGGTCGCTCTATTTCGACACCGCCGATCATTCGCTCTTCAAGGCCGGACTTTCGCTGCGCATTCGCCACGCGGGACGCAAGCGAACCCAGACAGTCAAGGCTCGTGGCGGCAGCTCGGTCGGAATGTTCGCCCGGCCCGAATGGGAATGCTCGGTACCGGACGATATGCCGGTCCTCGACGATACCACGCCGATCCGGGCGCTGCTCGGCGAGCAGGCGGACGGGCTCGCGCCGGTCTTCGAGATCCGCGTCGAGCGCCGCACTTGGGATATACGCCAGGACGATGCCCTGATCGAACTGGTTCTCGACCGCGGCGCGGTGGTGGCCGGCGATCGCCGTTCGTCGATCTGCGAGATCGAGCTGGAGTTGAAGAGTGGCGATGCCGCCGCATTGTTCGTCTTGGCGCGCAAGCTGGATGCCGCTGCGCCCCTCCGGCTGGGCGTCCTGACCAAGGCCGAACGCGGCTATAGCCTGGTCGATCCGGCGGTCCCGGCATTCAGGGCCGGCGGGATCGATCTGCATCGCGACACGACAGCCGGGCAGGCATTGCAGCACATCGTCCAGGCCTGCCTGCGCCAGTTCCGGTTGAACGAAGACCTGCTCCTGATCGGACAGACGCCGGAGGCGCTACACCAGGCGCGCGTCGCGTTGCGCCGGCTGCGGTCGGCGCTGTCGATCTTCAAGGTCCTGATCGCCGACGAGGCCAGCGCGGAGCTGCGCGAGACTTTGCGCTGGCTTGCCAATGCGCTCGGCCCGGCGCGAAGCATCGACGTCCTGGTCGCGCGCGCGCCGCCCGGTGCGCTGCGCGATCGGCTCGAGGCGGCACGGCACGATGCCTATGCTCAGGTCAAAGCGATCCTCGCGTCCGCCCAGGCGCGCGGGTTGATGCTCGACCTGGCGCAATGGAGCGCTAGCGGCGCATGGCTGGGTACGGTCGATACCGCGGAGCTTCGTGATCAGCCCGCGCGCATATTCGCCCGCACCGCGCTCGATCGCCTGCGCCGCAAGGCCAAGCGAGGCGGCCGCGATCTCGCCGAACTTGACGATCCGGCACGGCACGAGCTCCGCAAGGAGGCCAAGAAGCTGCGCTACGCGGCGGAGTTCTTCGCCCCCCTGTTCGATCGCAAGCGGCAGCGCCGCCGGTACAAAAGATTCGTCGCGGAGCTGGAGGCGCTGCAGGACGCATTGGGAGCGCTCAACGACTTGGTAACGGCGCCCGCGGTCCTGACCGAACTCGGCATCGCCAATTCGCCCGACACGATGGCCGTGCTCTTCCCAGGCAGCCGCAAGAAGCTGCTCGAAGCGGCCGCCGAAGCCCATGCGGCGCTGGTCGATGCCGGCCGGTTCTGGCGCTGAGTCGAACGTCCCCGTCCTGCGCGCTGCGTCGCTCGCCTACCAGCCGCGATGCGCTTCGCCGTCGATCCATCGGGCAATGCGATCATAGCGATACGCTATGTCGCCGATCGCCCTGCGGTCTCCCTCGCGGCACTCATGGCGTTGCCTGTCTTCGAGGCGATCGATCGCCGCATGGATGCGATCGGCATCGTCGCCATCGATCTCGTCTTCGGCAACTTCATGGCGCAGCCGGTCTTCGAGCATATGCGCACGCTGGCCCGAGCAGATGAACCGCGCCAAGCCGTCCTCGTCGTCATAGCCGCGTTGATAGCCCGGATATCCACCGCCCGTTCCCACATAAACGCCCCAGCTCTGAGCATTGGCCGAGCCACTCGCGATGAGCGATGTGCCCAGTAACACCACATTCCAAACCCTACGCATAAGCACTCCTGACCGTCCGGACATGTCGGGAAGCGCCAATTACGAAAGGTCGCTTGGCGCGATGCTGAACGTCCGGTCGCGCGCGGTTCATATGCGACCGGCCGGCGCAATCCCGCGCCGTACGATGGCCAGCCGGATATGGAAGCGAGCGGCGCGTCAGCCAGAACGACGGAAGTACCGTTCCCAATCGATCCGGCCGAGGGCGACGAGCCCCGCGAGCATCGCCAGTTCGATGGCGATCCCCACCGGGCTGGCAAGGTGGCGGCGGAATGCGTCCCCAATGCTGGTTTCCCGGATTTGCCCCGCGCTCAGCGCATAGATCGAATAGGAAACGAGCCGGCCTGCAAAAAAGGCAGCCGTGAACGGGAGAATCCGCATCCGCGCCAACCCGGCGGCTTCGAACAATTGGGCCGACGGCAGTGGAGAGAGTGCGAAAAGCCCCAACCCCAGGACGAGGTTGCGTTTACGCCGCATGAGCGCCGCGTGCGCGGCTTCGAGATTCCGCCGCGTTCTGTCGGACAGGCGCCCAGCCAATAGCCTAAAGCTCTGAGCGAGCAGGAAACGACCACTCGCGGCCGCCAAGGCGCCCACGATCACGAGAGCCGGAATGGGTAGCCGGGTGTTCAGGCAATAGAGCACGATGATCGACCAGGTCGGCGGCCCGAACGCCGGGAGCAGGTTCACGCCGAAAACGATGGCAAAGAAGATCAGCAATTCGGTCAAGATGTCGGCTTGCGGGGAGGAGAGCATTTCAGCCGCCACTTCCATCGCTCGCGCGCGCCACAGCAAGCTGGTGATGGGCATCAATGCCCGCGCCGCCGAAACGCCTGCTCGGCGCGGACTTGCTTGTAGCTGTCGAGCACTTTTCGCATGTCGGCGACGGCGCGCTCGCGCGATCGCGCGTCGGCGATCTCCGCGAGTTCGCGCTTCAGGTTGGCCGCGAAGTCGGCATAGCTGTTCTGCCAGTCCCGTCCGATCGCCTCCTGCAAATGGGGGTCGCCCGTTTTTATGCGCCGGGCCGGCTGGCCGGCCGCGAGACTATAGGTCTCTCCCAATTCCGGAGCGAGGACGGCGGGCGCGAGCCGCTGCGTCGAAGCGAGTTGTCGAAGTGCCTCTATCGACGCGCCTTCGCCATGGTCGAGGAACAAGCTGCCGGCGATGGGCCGGCGAGCCTCGATCCAGGCCATGAGGTCGCCTTGATCGGCATGCGCGGAATAGCTGTCGATCCGCCGGATCTGCGCGCGCACGACAATATCCTCACCCCAGATCCGTACCCGCTTGGCGCCATCGAGGATCACGCGGCCCAGCGTGCCCTCAGCCTGGAATCCGACGAACAGGATTGTCGCGTCCCGCCGGTAAAGATTGTGCTTCAGGTGGTGCCGGATGCGCCCGGCTTCACACATGCCCGACGCTGCGAGGATGATCGCTCCCGATACGCTGTTGAGCCGGATCGACTCCGCGGTCGAGTCGACGAAATGAAAGGCCGCGTTACGAAAGATGTTCTCGCCGTCCACATCTTCCAGCGTGCCGGCATATCTTGCGAACACGCCGGTCGCCTGAGTGGCGAGCGGCGAGTCGATGAAGACCGGAACCGATGCGATGCGTTTCGTTTCGATCAGCATGGCCAGGTCGAGCAGCAATTCCTGCGTTCGCTCCAGCGCGAAAACGGGAATGATCAGATTTCCGCCCCGCGCCAGCGCGGCCTTGATCTCGGTTTCCAGCAAGGTCCGGCGTTCGGCGAGCGTCACATCGTCGCGTTTACGGTCGCCATAGGTGGACTCGCAGATGACATGGTCGAACGCCGCCGGGCTTTCGGGGTCGGGATAGAATGCCTTGTTCTTCGGTCCGAGGTCGCCCGAACAGAGGATATGCGTGTCCCCGATCGACAGCTCGACGGACGCCGAACCCAGGATATGGCCGGCATTCCAAAGCCGCGCCTTGAAACCGTCGACCGGCTCGAACCATTCCTCAAGCGCGACTTTCCGGGTCTGCTGCCATGCCGCGATGGCATCCTGCTCGGTATAGATCGGCAGGATATCCGGGAGGTCGGCGCGATCCTTGCGCCGATTGCGCCTCGCGGCATCGCCTTCCTGGATACGGCCCGCATCCGCGAGCATATATTCGAGCAGAGCGGCGGTCGGTTCGGTGCACCAGATGTCGCCGGCGAAACCCTCAGCCACCAAGCGTGGCAGCAGTCCGCAATGGTCGATATGCGCGTGCGTCAGGATGACGGCGTCGACCTGTTTGGCATCAAACGCAAACGGGCTGCGGTTCAACGTTTCCAATGTCCGGGAACCCTGGAAGAGACCGCAATCGACCAGGATGCGTTTTCCCCCATGGCAGAATTCCATGCAGGAACCCGTGACGGTGCGCGCCGCACCGTGAAAGGAGAGCGTTGGATTGTTCGTCACCTAGGTCTGGCTCCTGTGCCCCAACCGCCAACCGTTAGGCGAGGCGAACCAGCGGTGAACTTGGTAGATGTACGCATGGGCGATGAGGGAAGTTACGAACACCCCCCTCGCTCAAGATGAGGTACAATACAGCCTTAGCTCGCTGAAGCATTCATGACCGGTCATCGAATGCTCCGAGCCAATGTCGAGGCATGACGATGGCATATATGACTCGCATGGTGATCGATGCGCCAAGTCGCCCGCTCCGGTTGACCACGACTCAGATTCCCGAACCGGCCGGCACGGACGTTTTGATCAAGGTCGCTGCCTGCGGTGTTTGCCGCACCGACTTGCACGTGGCGGACGGTGAGATCACGGCGCGCTACCCGGTCGTTCCGGGACACGAGATCGTCGGACGCGTGATCGCCATCGGCCCGGACGCCACCCATTTGGACATCGGCGATCGGGTCGGCGTGCCTTGGCTCGGGCGAACCTGCGGTGTTTGTCCTTATTGCCGATCGGAGCACGAGAATCTGTGCGACCAGCCGACCTTCACCGGCGCCACGCGCGATGGAGGCTATGCCAGCCACGTCCTTGCCGATTCCCGTTTCTGTCTGCCGATACCCCCGGGTTATGATGATGCCGAGGCAGCGCCGCTGCTTTGTGCGGGATTGATCGGCTACCGATCCCTGGTCATGGCCGGCCAGGGCAGAGCGATCGGCCTCTACGGGTTCGGCGCGGCGGCGCATATCATCGCGCAGGTCGCATTGTGGCAGGGGCGCTCGCTCTATGCGTTCACCCGACCGGGCGACCGGCAAGCCCAGGACTTCGCGCTGAAGCTCGGTTGCCGCTGGGCCGGCGGGTCGGACGAGCCCGCGCCCGAACCGCTCGACGCGGCGATCATCTTCGCGGCCGAGGGCGCGCTCGTCCCGATCGCCCTCAAGGCAATCAGGAAAGGCGGCCGCGTGGTCTGCGCGGGAATCCACATGAGCGACATTCCGAGCTTTCCCTATGCCGACCTGTGGGGTGAGCGGTCGATCCTCTCCGTTGCCAATCTGACGCGTGAGGATGGGCTCGTCTTTCTCGACATCGCTCCCAAGGTCCCCGTCCGAACGAGCGTTACGCGCTTCAAACTCGAAGAGGCGAACGAGGCGCTGTCGGCCGTCCGCGAGGGTCGCCTGGAAGGTGCCGCCGTTCTGATTCCGTGACGCCGATCCGGCCAGCCGCGCCGCTAAGTACCATTCCCAATGGTGGCGACCGAGGCTCCCTCGTAGCCCAGTGCCTGCTCGATGCGGAGAATAGCGATGGTGCAGCCGCCCCCACAGGCGCGACGCGATGATGCCGAGGATCTCTGGCTGGTATGTCACGAGATGTGGCTGAAGCCGCTCGAATGGCTGACGGCCTGGTGGGACGCTTTCATCGTGCCCGCCAGCTGGCACCCCCACTTTGCACACGCGAACGATCGCTCCGGAACAGCGCCCGGTCCAGTCCAAGCCGATCGCGGTCGATTCCAAGGAGAATCTCTTCGCTTGAGCGACCCGAAGAATGGAGACCCGTCATGAATGAGATCACCAAGCCCATCGCCGCTCGTCAGACACCGGCATCGCCATTTCTCGATCAGACGCCGATGACCTGGCTGCGCGGAGAGATCGACCGCCTGTTCGAGGATTTCGGGCAGCCGGCGCGCGGCATCTTCAATTTCGGATCGCGCGGCACGCCGGTCCCGCCGATGGAGCTTGTCGATGCCGGCGATTCCTATCGCCTGACCGCCGAACTGCCGGGGATGACCGACAAGGACGTGACGATCGAGCTTACTGCCGGCGTGCTGAGCATCGCGGGTGAGAAATCCGAGAGCAAGGACGGCGAAGAAGGCGGCTGCTTGATGAGCGAGCGGCGCTACGGCGCGTTCAGCCGCCAGATCACGCTGCCCAAGGATGCCGACCGCGACTCCGTCTCCGCGTCCTTCAAGAACGGCCTGCTGACCGTCACGATCGGCAAGGACCAGAAGGCGGCCGCGGAAAAGCGGACGATCGCGATCAAGGCCTGACCGGCCCCATCGGCCCCGACCTGCGATCGCCGGGGCCGAATGTCGCCGTCGGCCGCCCTCCCCCGGCGGCCGGCGGCGGCGCCTGACGATTTTTACCGGAGAGCTGATGTGATCGAGGACTGGCGTGAATTGATCGAAAACATGAACGGCGGCGTGCGCGAACTCCGCCATGGCGCGCCTGAGATCATGAAGAGCTTTTCGGAAATGGCCAGGGCAGCACATGGTGGCAATGCGCTCGACGGCAAAACGAAGGAACTGATCGCCCTGGCGATCGCGGTGGCAACGCGCTGCTCGCCCTGCATCGCCTATCACGCCGAAGGCGCGACCAAGAAAGGGGCAAGCCGCGAGGAGATTCTCGAAACGATGGCGACCGCCATCTATATGGGCGCCGGACCCTCGGTCATGTACGCCGCATACGCCCTCGAGGCGTTCGATCAGCTTGCGGCCTGAGGCGATGTTCGCGATGCTGCAATCCTGGCTGGGCAGACGGTGGCGCACAGGAACGAGTGCGATCTGCGCGCTCGCTTTTCTGACGGGGCTGGGTTCGACACTCGCGCCGCCTGTGCAGGCCCAGTCGCTGGAGCGCGGCGCCGTCATGGACGCCGTTCGCGCGCTGAAAGCCGGCCAATATCTGTGGGCGCCGCAACTCGCTCCCGCCGGACCGATGCTGATCATCATCAATCGGGCGACCCAGCGCCTCGTCGTCTATCGCAACGGCGTCCCGATCGCCATATCGACCGTATCGACCGGACGCGCCGGGCGCCGCACGCCGACCGGCGTGTTCACCATTCTCGAAAAGCAGGTAACGCACTTTTCGAGCCTCTACGACAGCGCACCGATGCCCTTCATGGAGCGCCTCACCTGGGACGGCGTCGCGCTGCACGGCGGCACCCTGCCTGGCTATCCCGCCTCCCACGGTTGCATCCGACTCCCTCATGCCTTCGCCAAATTGCTCTATGGCGAGACACGGCTCGGCACGGTGGTGGTCATCACCGATAGCCCCGAGCTGCCGCGCTTCGTCCCGGCGCCGACGCTCGGGACACAATCGCCCGAGCCGGCGCCCGCCGGCGACGGCGTGACCTGGTTTCCGGAGCTTGCCCCGGACGGCCCCGTCACGGTCGTGATCAGTGCGAGCGACCGCAAGCTCATCGTCCTGCGCAACGGCAAGGAGATCGGATCCGCGCCCGCCATCCTGGCCAATCCGGTAGAGCGGGCAGCCGCCTATATGCTGCAGGCACGCGATGCCACGGGCGATCACTGGATGCGGTTACCGTTGCCTGGACAGGATCCAGCCAAACCGCTCACGTCCGAGGTGGGGCAGGACGTCACCCTGCCTGAGGGTGTGAAAGAGACGATCACGGGCGTTCTGGAGCCTGGCGCCACCGTGCTCATCCTTCCGGATTCCCTCTCCGCCACGTCTCTGACTCGGGGGGCGTTGCTGGAGAGCGCGCCCGACAAAGCGTTGCCGAAGTAGGGCAGGCAGAAATCGCCACCCTAGCGGATCGGCCGCTCCGGACCTAAATTACTCGCTCTCGAGCGGGATAGTTGAGTATGGATCGTCGAACATTTCTGGCATCGGCCGTCGGCGTGGCGGCCGTTGGCCTCGTTACACCGCAGGCTTTCGCCGCGGATTCCAACAAGCGGTGGATCGGCATAGCAAACGCCGAACTGCGCCGCAGGGCGGGACAGATCACGCAGACCGACGTCGTGGCGATCGCCGATTTCTCCACCCCATCGTCGGCGGAACGCTTTCATCTGGTGAACATGGCGTCCGGGACAGTCGAAAGCTTCCTGGTCGCGCATGGCCGGGGCTCGGATCCTGCACATAGCGGCTGGCTGCGGCGCTTCTCCAACGACCCCGGATCCTATTGCACCTCCGAAGGAGCTTACCGGACGGTCGGTTATTATAACGGCAAGCACGGCCGGTCGGTGCGGCTTGCCGGGTTGGACGGCACCAACAACAATGCCGAGGCGCGCGCGATCGTGATTCATTCGGCCAAATATGTCAGCGCCGAGATCGCCCGCGGCACGGGCGTATTGGGAAGAAGCGAGGGATGCTTCGCCGTCGCGGAACGCGACCTTGACGCGGTGCTCGCGCGGATGGGCCCGGGACGCCTCCTGATCGCCGGCCGGTTCAGCTAGTCTTCGCCGGGACGCGGCGTGCAGCCGCCAGGGCGAAGCAGCAGGGAAAGCGCCGCGCGAAGTTTCTCGTCGTCGGAGACGCGACGAAAATCGGGATGCGGCGCGCCTTCGCACAGCAGGTCCCCGCCTCTGCGGTAGCCGCGATCGTACAGCACGGGATCCGCCGCCCCTTGGAAAGGGTAAGCGAACAGATCCGTGCCGCAATCGCCATAGTCGAGATAGAAACGGTGCCGTCCCGCCTGGGGGATGATGCGGTCGAAGGCATGTTCGAACGCACGCTCCACGCCGGTGACTTCCTCGTCGGACAGGACCGCCTTGCCATAGGGGACGAGCGGGCTCCCACCGGCGATCCAGGCGGCATTGCCGAACAGTTCGGGGCGCCGGCCCACCGCATAGAGCGCCGCCATCCCGCCCATTCCGGTTCCGACGACTGACGTATCGGCGGGGTCGGGGCGAGTGCGGAACAAGCGGTCGATCGCCGGTTTCAGTTCCTCCGCGAGATAGCGAACATAGCCTTCGGACAAAGCGGGGCCCCGGCACGCGTCTTCGACACCGATGCGTGCGGCCGGCGGCAGTGCCGGCATGAACGCGGCGGGGCAAAACTCGCGGAGGCGATCGGTACTGCTCCAGATGCCGACAATGATCGCCGGCTCCGCCGCCTGTCGCGCGACCAGCTCCGTCAGCGTGCCGGCAATCGCGGACTGGATGGTATCGCCTTTCGGGTCCGCCATCAGCTGGCCGTCATGCAGGTAGATGACCGGAAATCCCCAACTCGCGCGATCGTATTCGGCGGGCAACCAAGCCGTGATCCGGCGTGGCGCGGCATGCGCCGAAGCGATGGGCGGCAATTCGATGAAGCGCCCCCCAGCCGGCGACGCCCGAGCGACCGGGATCGCCCCGCCGATGGCAAACGCCGCACCGGCGGCGATCAGCGAGCGACGCGAAAGTGTGGGGGACACAGAATTAGTCATGCCGACCATCGTGTCAGGCAGCCGTCCCTCCGGGCATTCGTATTGTTACGAACGGGCGCGTCCGACCCTGAAAACATGGGGGGGGCATTTGGCGCACCCTACCCACCAGCGCAGGCGGCAGGGACGGTCTCATCGCCGCCATATCGCTAGCCGGGAGAGCAACTCACCTGCGCCATCGCTGGTGATAGTCGGGCTCAATTTGCCGCCACGGATCGCCCGTTCCGAGCCGATCGGCTCCGACTACTTGCGCCAATTCGGATATTTCCGGTTGTGTTTTGCGCAAGGTTCAACAAGGTCCCCTCCATATTGATATATTGGGGGAAATCGGATGCGGAAGGTAGGACTGGTGCTGCTGGCGGCAATGCTGATCGCGGGTTGCGGACAACGGGTGAATACGTCCAGCCCGGATGCGTACAGCAAGAGCATCGAAGCGATGGTCAAGGACATGCCCGCCGCCAAACAGGCCGAGCTCAAGGATTCGCTGATCGCGATCACCTTCAACACCGCCGAGCCCCAGACGGGTATCTGGTCGCAGGCGGAGCCGACCGCACCGGTCTTTATGGGCGCCAAGGACAAGATCAACGGACTGACCGCGGACCAGATTATCAAGCTCGGCTATGAGACCCGGATCAAGTTGCTCGATCAGAAGATCGCCGACGAGGCGGCGAGCGCCCAACGCTATCAGGCGGCGCGCGCCAAGGTTGCCGACGTGTTCCAGGGGGTGAAAATCGATAATGCGCAATATCGGATCAGCAAAGGCGTCCTCGATATCGATCAGCCGCAGATCATGCTGCACATCACCAACGGATCGAAACGCCCGATCAAGACGGTCTATCTAAACGGCGCATTGACCTCGCCCGGCCGCGCCGTGCCGTGGATATCCTCCGGCTTCAACTATGAGTTTCCGGGTGGCCTGGAGCCGGGCGAATCGCAATCGCTGACCCTGGAACCGAATATGTTCGGCGATTGGAAGCCGCAGGACAGCTTTGCTCACCGCACTGATCTCCACCTCGATCTGACGCTGATCAACGCAGCCGGTGCTGACGGGACGATGTTGATCGACGAAACCATGGTCGACGACAAGACCGCCACTGCCGAGGCGACCAGGCTCCAGGGTGAGCGCAACGCTCTGGCCGCCAAGCTCGCCAAGCTCTGATCGGACCGGGTTGCGGCCAGTCGATCGCTAGCCCCCCGTCTCGGCTATCGGCACCGCGCGGTGCCGCTTGCCGCGGCGGAGGCGGAGCTCCGCGCCCGCAACCCGATTCGTCGAAATTCGGCTCTCGCGAAGCCGCCAAAGCCTGATAGATTGGCGGCATCTTTGGAGGATGCGTGATGGGTCTGGGTGATTTCCTGAAGAAGCAACTGGTCGACGTCATCGACTGGGTCGACGAGCCGGGCGTGCTGGCGATCCGCTATCCGATGCAGGATCGCGAGATCCAGAATGGCGGTCAATTGACCGTGCGCGAAGGCCAGGTCGCGATGTTCCACAACGAAGGCAGGCTGGCAGACGCGTTCGGACCCGGCCAGCACACTTTGGTCACGCAGAACCTGCCGCTGCTGACCGCTATCATGAACTGGGACAAGGGGTTCAAGTCGCCGTTCAAGGCCGATGTCTATTTCTTCAGCCAGCGCGAGCAGACGGGACTGAAATGGGGCACGCCGCAGCCGATCACGGTGCGCGACAGGGAATTCGGGCCGCTGCGGATCCGCGCGTTCGGCAGCTATTCGTTCCGGATCGAGGACGTCGCGACCTTCGCGGTCAAGATGATGGGATCGCTCGACCGGCTGACCGTTACCGACCTCGACCAGCAATTGCGCGCGGTGATCAACACCGCGATCGCCACGGCGCTGGGCGGCGGCGAGATCGCGTTCGTCGATCTGGCCGGCAATCAGCAGGCGATGTCGGAAAAGTTGAAGGGCGCCGTCGAGGCGGGGTTCAAGGAATGGGGCCTTTCCTGCCGCACCTTCTTCGTCGAGAGCGTGTCGTTGCCCGAGAACGTCCAGGAATATCTCGACAAGGGCAGCCAGATGCGCGTGCTCGGCAATCTCGACCAATATGCCAAGTTCCAGGCTGCGGACTCGATCCAGACTGCGGCGGCCAATCCCGGCGGCCTGGCCGGGATCGGCGCGAGCGCGGCGGCCGGCATGGCGATCGGCCAGCAAATGGCGGCGGGGCTCGGCGGTGTCGGCAGTGGCGGAGCGACCGCCGTACCCGCGGCGCCGCAAGCGGAAGTCGATCCCTATGAGCAGATCGAGAAGCTGCATAAATTGATGGTCGCGGGCGCAATCACGCAAGAGGAGTTCGACGCGAAGAAGACCGCTTTGCTCGCCAAGATCTGATCGCGCGCCGATGCTCGACGCGACCTGCCCCAATTGCGGTGCCCCGATCCGGTTCAGGTCGAACGACCTTCCGGTGAAGGTGTGCGACTATTGCCGCTCATCGGTGTTGCGGACCGGCGGTAACCTCCAGGCGATCGGCAAGATCGCCGAGGTGCCCGACGACGTCAGTCCGCTGCAATTGGGCGTGCGCGGCCGCGACGGGGCACAGGGTTTCGAGCTGATCGGCCGCGTTCGTTGGCGCTATGCCGACGGCGCCTGGAATGAATGGCTCGCACTGTTCGATGACGGCTCGACCGGCTGGGTCGGCGAATCGATGGGGCGTTACATGATGCTGCGACCGATCGAGCATTCGGGGATGCGCACCACGATCGTCCGGCAATTGCGCGATGGGCAACCGGTGGCGCCGGGCACCGAGGCGACGATCGATGGCGTCGATTATTGGGTGTCCGACGCCAAGGACGTGACCGTGGTCGCGAGCGAAGGCGAATTGCCCTTCTCCGCCCCGCTTGGGCTCATGGCGACCAGCATCGACCTCAACGGCCATGACGGCGAATGCGCCAGCGTCCAGAAGGACAAAGACGGCGAGGTCGAGGTCTATACCGGCCGCTATATGTCGCTCGCCGAGCTTCACGCCACCGGTCTGCGATCGTTCGAGGGCTGGCCGATGCCGGAATTCCGCGCATGACCGACGCGCCGATCGCGCCGCCCGCGCCGCCCGCGCCGCCACCCGCCCCGGCGTCGACCGTGCACGCGCTGAGCTGTCCCAATTGCGGCGGGATCGTCAACGTCCGCGCCCAGGGCCTGACCGTCAGCATACTGTGCGAGCATTGCGGATCGACTCTCGACGCGACCAGCCCCGACCTCCAGGTCATCGCGCGCGCCAACGAGGCGCTCAAGACGCCGCAAATCCCGCTCGGCACCCGCGGCACGTTGGACGGCCGCGTGTGGGAAGTCGTCGGTTATATGGAGCGCACCGACGAGGAGATCGTCTGGGCCGAATATCTGCTGTTCAACCCCTATGAAGGCTATGCCTTCCTGGTCGACGACGGCCGCCGCCTCAGCCTGGGCATCATGCTCGACCGCCTGCCCCAGTCGAGTTGGGGCAGTGCTCTACTCGACGGCAAGGGCTACTCTCGGTTCGGTCAGACCTATCCGGTCCGCGTTACGTTCGTGGTTGGCGAATTCTACTGGCGCGTCGCGGTCGGCGAGACCGTCGACGAAACCGACTTTGTCCGCCCGGGCACGATGCTGTCGTGCGAAGTCTATCAGACCGAGCGCACCTGGACCAAGCTCGACCTGCTTGACTGGGGTGTTGCCGAAAAGGCGTTCGGCATCCCAGCACGGCGCCGTGAATACAGCCATCCTGCGCCGCACGAACCGTCGCCCTATAAGCGCCAGTTGAGCGAAGCACTGATCATCGGCATCGTCGCCCTGTTCGCGCTGCTGGTCATCTCGACTTTCGCCGGCAGCGAGCAGCAGATCGGCCAGACCTCGACCGACGTCGTGCTCGACGGGCCGGAGAAAACCGTGGTGATTCGCGGGCTCGACCTGCCCAACGCGCGCTCGCGGATCGTGGTCGACGCCGATGCCGGCGCGATCGACAATGCCTGGGTGGATTTGGATTATTCGCTGACCGACGAGAAGACGCAGGACAGCGTCGAGAGCTACGGCCTGGCCGAACATTATTCGGGGAGCGATAGCGACGGACCCTGGAGTGAAGGGGACCCACGCCCCGAAGTCAGCCTGTCGAGCATTCCGGGCGGCCGCTACGACCTGATCGTGACGCTCTCTGCGCATCGATGGAACGGCGGTTCGAGCAGCGCGAGCAGCACGTTCATGCCGAACAGTTTTTCGAACGGCTGGAGCAGTGCATCGCAGTTCTCGCAATCGATTCCGGTCACCGTCACGATCAAGCGCGGCGGCATTTTCGGCGGCAACATCGTGCTCGCCTTCCTGCTGATCGCCGTCTGGCCGCTGATCGTCCTGTTCAAGCATATCGGATTCGAGAAGCGCCGCATGGCGCCCGTCAGCGGAAGTGGCGGGAGCAGCGACGACAATGACGACAGCTGGGGGGACGACGACTGATGAACCGTCATATCGCGATCTATGGGCTCTACTGCCTTGGTGTCGTCCTGCTCGGGATGATGGCGACCCGCGACGGCTATTCGCCCTTCGCCACCGCGGGCGCGCGCGGGCCGATGATGTTCGGCTCCTACGGCCCCACCCACAAATAACGAAAGGATCGGACGATGATCTCCATTCCTATTCTCGTCACTACCCTGGTCTATACCGGCATCGGCCTGGTCATTTTCATCGGCGGCTTCTGGCTGTGGGACAAGATCAGTCCGGTCGACATGTGGGGCGAGATCTGCCGCGAGAAGAATGTCGCGCTGGCGATTTTCACCGGATCGATCGCGATTTCCGTCGCGATGATCATCGCCGCCGCGATCCATGGGTGAACGGCTGGGTTGAGACTTCCCAGCCGATCAAAGCACTTCGTCACCCCGGACTTGTTCCGGGGTCCAACCCTCCACAAGGGAATTCAGCCGTTGTTGCACTTTGGATGCCGGAACAAGTCCGGCATGACGGCTAGGCCCGTATGACGGAGCAACAGGGCAGCTTCACCCGCCCTTCCCGCACCGGCGCGCTGCTGCTGGCCTCCGCATTCGTCGTCGCCACCTGCGGGCTGATCTACGAACTGCTCGCCGGCACGCTCGCGAGCTATCTGCTCGGCGACAGCGTCACCCAATTCTCGATCATCATCGGCATTTATCTATTTGCCATGGGTATGGGCTCGTGGTGCTCGCGCTATGTCCGCAAGAATGAGCTCGTGACGTTCGTTCGGGTCGAGGTGCTGATCGCCGCGATCGGCGGCTGTTCGGCGGCGTTACTCTTCCTGCTATTCGACCGCGTCCAGGATTTCCGCCTGCCTCTCTATGGTCTGGTGCTCGCGATCGGTTTCCTCGTCGGGCTCGAAATTCCGTTGCTGATGCGCATCCTCAAGGATCGGCTCGAGTTCAGCGACCTGGTCTCGAAAGTGCTAACGTTCGACTATGTCGGGGCGCTTGCCGCTTCGTTGCTGTTTCCGCTGCTGCTCGTGCCCCATCTCGGCCTGATCCGTACCGGCTTTTTGTTCGGCTTGTTCAACGTCGGCGTCGCGATCGCGGTGATCCTGATGCTGCCGCAGCGGCGCCGGATGACGATCGAATTGCTCGTCGCGATTCTGGTCGCGATCGTGCTCGCAGCAGGCTTCGTCGCATCGGAAAAGATCGAGCGCACCGCCGAAGTCGCGGCCTATGGCGACCCGATCATCTACGCCGATGCGACGCCGTACCAGCGGATCGTGATCACCAAGCGCAACGAGGATCTGCGGCTGTTCCTCAACGGCAATCTGCAATTCTCGTCGCGCGACGAATATCGCTATCACGAATCGCTGGTGCATCCCGTGTTGAGCCGCGTTGCCAGCCCGCGCGACGTGCTGGTGCTGGGCGGCGGCGATGGGCTCGCGGTGCGCGAGATCCTCAAATATCCGACCGTACGATCGGTGACACTGGTCGATCTCGACCCGGCGATGACGGCGCTCTTCCGCAAGAGTTCGATGCTGGTGACGCTCAACCACGGGTCGTTGCTGTCGCCCAAGGTCCATGTCGTCACCGCCGACGCCTTCAGCTGGCTGCGGGCCAACCAGCGCAAATTCGATGCGGTGCTAGTCGACTTCCCCGACCCGACCAATTTCGCGATCGGCAAGCTCTACACGGTGAGCTTCTATCGCGAACTCGCGCGCGCGCTGAACCCAGGCGCGATGCTCAGCGTCCAGAGCACCTCGCCGCTGGTCGCGCCGAAGGCCTATTGGACCGTCGCCACCACGCTGGAAGCGGCCGGGCTCACCACGCGCGGCTATCATGTCTATGTGCCGAGCTTCGGCGAATGGGGCTTCGTCCTCGCCTCGAACGGCCCGATCGGCGCGCCCGGCGCCTTGCCCGCGGGACTGCGCTTCCTGACGCCACGCGTCGACACCCTGGCTTTCTTCTTCCCGCCCGACATGGCGCGGCGCCCGACCCCGGTGAACCGGCTCGACAACCAGGCTTTGGTCCGCGAGTTCGACGCCGAATGGTCGGTGTTCGAGGGCTGATGAGCTGGTCTCGCCGCAATGTGATTGCCGGGTCGGTCGCCGGTGCTGCGGCTCTTGGCGCGGGTGCGGTCGCTCTAGCTCCAGGTGACGACACTATTCCCGGTACATTGAGTGGTGCCGATTTCCGCCGTGGGCACCGACTGCGCGGCGGCAAATTCCCTGAACCGAGCGAGACCGTGCGAACAAAGGTCGCGATCGTCGGCGGCGGCGTCGCCGGGCTCGCCGCGGCTTGGACATTGGCCGATGCCGGGATTCAGGATTTCCGCCTGCTCGAACTTGAGGACCGCACCGGCGGCAATGCGCGCAGCGGGCGCAACAGCGTCTCTGCCTATCCGCTCGGCGCACATTATCTCCCGCTGCCCAATGCCGAGGCGAAGGGCGTCATCCATTTGCTCGAGCAACTCGGCATCATCACCGGCTGGCAGGACGGCAAGCCCGTCTACGATCCCTATCAGCTCGTCTCCGATCCCGAGGAGCGCCTGCTTTATCTCGGCAAATGGCAGGAAGGGCTGGTGCCGCAAAAGGGGCTGAGCGAGGCCGACGTCCATGACCTCAAGGCGTTCTTCGCCGCGATGAAGGCCTATCAGGAACGCCGCGACGCCCAGGGACGACCCGCTTTCGCGATTCCGATGGAATTGAGTTCGCGCGATCCCGATCTGCTCGCGCTCGACCAGCTGAGTTTTACCCAATGGCTCGACCAGCATGGGTGGAAATCACCGATATTGCGCGCGCACGTCCGCTACGCCTGCCGCGACGATTACGGCACCGAGCCCGACCAAGTGTCGGCCTGGGCCGGCGTGCATTATTTCGCCAGCCGCCGCGGCCATGCCGCCAATGCCGATCCCGACACGATGCTGACCTGGCCCGAGGGTAACGGCCATCTCGTCGGCCGGATGGCGGCGCGATTGAAGGATCATCTCGATTGCGGGCGGATCATCCATCGCGTCGTCCGCGCCGGCACCGGCGTGCAAGTGGACGCGCTCGACGTCGCGAGCGGCCGCGGCCTCCGCGTCGAGGCCGAGGCGGTCGTGCTGGCGACGCCCCATTTCGTCAGCGCGCGGCTGACCAAAGATGCGCCGCCCGCAACTGGGTTCGACTATGCGCCCTGGGTGGTCGCCGCCGTCACCGTCGACCGCATGCCGGCAGGGCCGGGGTTCGAGGTCGCCTGGGACAATGTGTCCTGGACCAGCCGCTCGCTCGGTTATGTCGTCGACACGCATCAATCGCTCGATCGCGTGCCGCGCGCGACGGTGCTGAGCTGGTACCTGCCTTTATCCGACATGGCGCCCGCTGACGCACGCCGCGAGTTACTCGACCGCCCCCTCACGTATTGGCAGGACATGGTGCGCGACGACCTGTTCCGCACCAATCCCGACCTGAAAGGCGCGATCCGGCGGATCGACGTCTGGCGCTGGGGCCACGCGATGATCCGGCCGATGCCCGGCTATTTCTGGGACGGCCGCCGCGAAGCCGCAGCCGCTCCGCGCCCGCCATTGTTCTTCGCGCATTCGGACCTGAGCGGCCTGTCGCTGTTCGAGGAAGCGCAATATCGCGGCATCCGCGCGGCGGAGGACGCGATGACGCATCTCTCCATTCCCTATCGGTCAGTGCTGACGTAGACAGGATCGTGGATTTCAGCGGGACGCATCTTCTGGCCGACCTGTTCGACTGCGATCATCTCGACGATGAAGCGCGGATCGAAGCGGCGTTGCGTGCAGCGGTGACTGCGGCCGATGCGACTCTGCTCGACCTGAAGGTTCACGGCTTCGGCGACGGCCAGGGCGTAACCGGAATCGCCTTGCTCGCCGAATCGCATATCTCGATCCATTCCTGGCCCGAGCGCGGATACGCCGCGGTCGACATGTTCCTTTGCGGACGCCGCCACGATCTCGACGCCGCGCTGGCGGCGCTAGCCAATATGCTTGACGCCGGACGGATAGAACAGCGCCGCTTCGCTCGCGGCTTCAGCCTGGAGGCCACCGCCGAATGACCGGCACGCCCTTACCGCCCAAGCGCCAATCGGCGGCGCGTCTTACGCTGATTCTCCTGCTCGGGCTGCTCGGCCTGTGGGTCATTCACGCCTTCCTGCCCGTCCTGGTCTGGGCGGTGGTCATCGCCGTCGCGGTCGATCCGCTCGTCCAACGCGCCGAACGGCGTTTCCCCCGGCCCAATCTGGTCGCGGCTGCTTTCACCTTGGGCTTTGCCCTGATCGTGCTGGCGCCGATCGCGATCGGCATCGCGCAGGCGGCGCGCGAGGCGCATGACGTCGCGATCTGGGTGAAGGAAGCGCAGCAATATGGCGTGCCGCCGCCCGGCTGGCTCGCCAACCTCCCGTTCAGCGCCGAGGCGACCGATTGGTGGCGCACCAACCTGTCCGATCCGGCGGCCGCCCATCATCATTTCGAGACCCTCAGCCACAGCCTCCTCGGCGCGCAGGCGCGGCTGCTCGGTTTCGGGTTGGTCCATCGCGCCGTGGTATTCGGCTTCACCCTGATCGCCCTGTTCTTTCTGATCCGCGACCGCGACGCATTGGCAGCGCAGTTCCGTACCGCTAGCGCGAAGCTGCTCGGCCCCCAAGGCGAACGGATGGGCCAGCAGGCCTTGGCATCGGTGCGCGGGACGATCGACGGCCTGGTCCTGGTCGGGTTCGGCTTCGGCGTGGTCATGACCATCGTCTATTTCTTCCTCGGCGTGCCCCACCCCATTCTGCTCGGCGCGGTCACCGCGATCGCCGCGATGATCCCGTTCGGCGCACCGGTCGCTTTCGGCATCGCCGCCTTGCTGCTGCTGGGCCAAGGATCGCCAGGCGCCGCGATCGCGGTAGTAGCGATCGGCTTCGCCGCCGAGTTCGTCGCCGGCCATTTCGTCCGCCCCGCCTTGATCGGCAGCGCGACGCGCCTGCCATTCTTCTGGGCGTTGGTCGGCATTCTTGGCGGCGTCGAGACTTTGGGACTACTCGGCCTGTTCGTCGGTCCGGCGACGATGGCGGTGCTGGTCATGCTGTGGCGCGAGCTGGTCGAGGACATCCTCCCCGCTAGCGGGGAGGGGGACCATTCGCGTTAGCGGATGGTGGAGGGGCCGTGCGGCAAGGGGATCGCGTTTAGCAGCGCCCCTCCACCCCTCACCTTCGGCGAGCGGTCCCCCTCCCCGTAAACGGGGAGGAACGATTGCCCCGAACGGATCGGAACCCTAGATGGGCGGCAAATCCCCCGCCTTCAGGAGTCCCCCATGACCTATTCCGCCAAACTCGGCCTCTATATCGATGGCGAGTGGCTGACCGGGGACGGCCGCGACGTACACTCCGTGCTCAACCCGGCAACGGGTGCGGGCCAAGCCGATCTGCCGCTGGCCAGTGCCGCCGATCTCGACCGGGCGCTCGCCGCCGCGCAAAAGGGGTTCGAGGCATGGCGTGCGGTCACGCCCGAGCAGCGGGCCGCGGTGCTCAACAAGACCGCCGCCCTGGTCCGCGAACGTGCCGATACGATCGCGCGCATCGCGACGATGGAGGAAGGCAAGCCGGTCGCCGAGGCCAAGGGCGAAGTCATGGCCGCCGCGGCGATGCTCGAATTCCATGCCGGCGAAGCGGTGCGCGTTTATGGCCGCGTGCTCATGCGCGCGCCGGGTATGCGGTCGATGGTGCTGCACCACCCGGTCGGTCCGGTCGCCGCCTTCTGCGCCTGGAACTTTCCCGCCTTGAACGTCGTGCGCAAGATCGCACCGGCGGTCGCCGCGGGCTGCTCGATCATCCTCAAGCCGAGCGAGGAAACGCCGGGCTCGGCGGTCGAGATCATGCGCTGCTTCCAGGACGCGGGCCTGCCCGGCAATGTCGCGCAGATCGTGTTCGGCGTACCCGACCAAGTGTCGCGCCACCTGCTGGCCTCGCCGGTCACGCGCAAATTGAGCTTCACCGGTTCGGTACCGGTCGGCAAGCATCTGATGAAGCTCGCCTCGGACAGCGTCATGCGAATGACGATGGAATTGGGCGGTCACTCACCAGTGCTGGTGTTCGACGATTGCGATCTCGAAAAGACGCTCGATATTCTTGTCACGCACAAGTTTCGTAATGCCGGGCAGGTCTGCGTCGCGCCGACCCGCTTCCACGTCCAGGAACCGATCTACGAGAAGTTCGTCGAGGGGTTCGCCGAGCGCACCAAGCGCATGCAGATCGGCAGCGGCCTGGATGCCGCCACCCAGATGGGGCCACTCGCCAATCCGCGCCGTCCCGACACGATCGCCGCACTGGTCGAGGACGCCCGCGCCAGCGGCGCGCGGGTGCTGGCTGGCGGTGAGCGCGAGGCGAAGGATGGCGGCTTCTTCTTCCAGCCGACGGTGATCGCCGACATTCCACTCGAAGCGAAAGCGATGAACGACGAACCGTTCGGCCCGCTCGCGCTGATCCGCGCGTTCGGCACAGTCGAGGACGCCATCGCCGAGGCCAATCGCCTGCCGTTCGGGCTCGCGGCCTATTGCTTCACCGAGAGCGGGCGTCGTCAGAATCTGTTGGCCGAAACGGTCGAGGCCGGGATGGTCGCGATCAATCAGGTCCGTATGACATGGCCCGACGCGCCGTTCGGCGGGATGAAGGAATCGGGCTTCGGCTCGGAGGATGGTCCGGAGGGAATCATGGCGCATCTGACCACCAAGGCGGTGCACATCGCATGACTCAGACCTCGGGGCGGACAGCCGCACGCATCCTCGTCGATCAACTGGCGGCGCAGGGCGTCGACCGTGCGACCTGCGTGCCGGGTGAGAGCTATCTGTCGGTGCTCGACGCGCTGATCGGGTCGGGCATCGACCTGCTGACCTGCCGCGCCGAGGGTGGCGCCGCGATGATGGCCGAAGCCTATGGCAAGCTGACCGGCCGGCCCGGCATCTGCTTCGTGACGCGCGGACCGGGGGCGACCAACGCCAGCCCCGGCCTGCATATCGCAATGCAGGATTCGACCCCGATGATCTTGTTCGTCGGCCAGATCGAGCGCGGCATGCGCGATCGCGAAGCGTTCCAGGAACTCGACTATCGCGCCACGTTCGGCGCGCTGGCGAAATGGGTAGTCGAGATCGACGACGCCGCGCGCATTCCGGAGATCATCGCCCGCGCCTTCCGCATCGCGATGCAGGGACGCCCCGGCCCGGTGGTCATCGCGCTCCCCGAGGACATGCTCGACGAGATGGCGGACGTGGCCGACGCCCCGCGCGTGGATCCGGTGGAAACCGCCCCGGCGCCCGCCGACATCGACCGGCTCGGCGAATTGCTCGCGACCGCAAAAAACCCTGTCGCGATCGTGGGGGGCTCGCGCTGGACGCCAGAGGCGCGTGACGCGATGGTCGATTTCGCGCATCGCTTCGATTTGCCCGTCGCCGCGCAATTCCGTCGTGCGCCGCTCTTCCCCGCGACCGACGAGCATTTCATCGGCGACCTCGGTCTCGCGCCCAATCCCAAGCTGATCGAGCGCATCAAGGCCGCCGATCTGGTTCTGCTGATCGGTGGGCGGATGTCGGAAATCGCCTCCCAATCCTATACGTTGCTTGGCATTCCTGCGTCGGGGCAGCAGCTCGTCCACGTCCATCCCGATCCGCTGGAACTCGGCCGCGTCTACCAGCCGGTGCTGGCGATCAACGCCACCCCGCCAGCCTTCTTCGCCGCGCTCGATGGTATCGAGGCAGACCCGAGCTGGTCCACCAATCGCGAGGCGGCACGCGCCGATTACCTCACCTGGTCCGATACCCCACCGCCGGTGCCCGGCGACTTCCAATATGGCGACGTCATGACGTGGCTGCGCGACCGGCTGCCGCCCGACGCGACGATCTGCAACGGCGCGGGCAATTTCGCGAGCTGGATCCATCGCTATTATCGCTTCCGCGATTTCGGCACCCAGCTGGCGCCGACCAGCGGATCGATGGGCTATGGCCTGCCCGCCGGCGTAATGGCCAAGCGGCAAAAGCCCGACAGCATCGCGCTGACCATCGCCGGCGACGGCGACTTCCTGATGAACGGCCAGGAATTCGCGACCGCCGTCCATCACGGCATTCCGCTGATCGTCGTGCTGATCGACAATGGCATTTACGGCACGATCCGCATGCATCAGGAGCGTACCTTCCCCGGCCGGATATCGGCAACCGACCTCACCAATCCGGACTTCGCCGCCCTTGCCCGCGCCTATGGCGGGCATGGCGAGACGGTGACGACGACCGCCGAATTCGCGCCCGCCTTCGAACGCGCACTCGCCAGCGGCAAGCCCGCGATCCTGCATTGCCATCTCGACAGCCAGGCGATCACCCCCACCGCGACGCTGGACGGGCTAAGGGCGGCGGCGGAGAAAAAGGGCTAGCGGCGGCCGGCGCGTCGGAACGTCACGCGGGCGCGTGACACACAGCTTCGACATTCAAGCCATCGGGATCGATGACGAACGCGGCATAATAATTGGGGTGATAATGCGGACGGAGTCCGGGTGCGCCATTGTCCTTGCCGCCGGCGCCAAGCGCCGCGGCATAAAAGGCGTCGACCTGCGATCGCGAAGCCGCTGAAAAAGCGACATGGATGCCGGTACCGCGGGGCCCGTCATCGCCGAGCCAGAAGAACGGCTTGCCGTCCTTGCCATAGCCGATGCCGTGATAGCCGCCGCTTTCTTCCGAAAGGACTTCCATGATCATGCCGAAATCCAGGGTCGCCAACGCCGCGTCGTAAAAGCGCTTGGACGCTTCGAAATCGCTCGCCCCGATGCCGATATGGTCGATCATCTTGCCCTCCTCGCCGAGATCGAGCCAATTGGACGCACGGCCCGTCGCGCTCCCCATTCATGAACGATGCGGCGCACCCTCGGCTGTTCGTATTTCACCGGACCCTTATCGGCCTATCCCGTGAATGGCCGACTGTGCTCCGCTCGGCAAAAGGCCGGCGTCAGCAGAAGGGGTTCGATCGTCGACGAGGAGGTTGGAGCGGGTAACGGGAATCGAACCCGTGTATTCAGCTTGGAAGGCTGCTGCACTACCATTGTGCTATACCCGCATCCGGCTGGTGCGGCGCACCGGTTAGCGCGACGATCGGCGAGGCGCAAGGGTCAGGCGCCCTGGAAGGCCTCAACCATTCATACTTAACGGATCGTTCACCAAACCCCCGCACTAAGCCGTATGGACCATAAGGGACGCTCCGCTCTTGCCCCCGGGCCGGCGCTTCACGCGCGCGATGATCCAGCGATCGTCGGGTACGGCATTCGCCCTGCCACGCTCGCATCTGCGCTGGTCTCGTTCCTGGTGTTCGACCAGGTCATGCTCTGGCATTTCCTTGGCCTTGTCCCGCCGATACTCGTCGTGTCGGCGCTGGTCGCCTTGCCCGTGGCCTTCTGGCCGCTGACGCGACGCACCGCCGCGACAAGCGCAAGATTGCCGTGGAAGCTCCTGGGTATTTGCTTCGCCGTCTCGCTGGTCGTCTACATCCTGGGCGGCGAAGGGCGGCTGTTCTACGCCAATGTGGATTGGCAGGTGCGTGGCGCGGTGCTGCGCGATCTCGTCAACTATCCTTGGCCCGTCGTTTATGACGGAGCCGATCCGAAGATCCTGCGCCTGCCATTGGGCATGTATTTGATCCCGGCCTGGATCGGCAAACTTTATGGCTTCCCGGCCGCCGAGATCGCGGAGTTGCTGCAAAACACCCTGCTGCTGACGGCCGTGCTGGCGCTCGGTTCGACCCTGTTCACCGGCACACGCGCGCGCCTCATCGCGCTGGGCGTGTTCCTTGGTTTCAGCGGCATGGACGTTATCGGCGCGCTGCTCACCGGATACCCGATCTACAGCCATATCGAACAATGGAGTATCTACCAATTCTCCTCCCATATTACCCAGGCGTTCTGGGTGCCCCAACACTCTTTGGCGGGCTGGATCGGGGCATTGTGCTATCTGTTGTGGCGCGACGATAAGGCACCGGCGGCGCTGCTGTTCTGCGTCGTCCCCCTGTCGGCGCTGTTGTCGCCGCTTGCTTTCATGGGCCTGCTCCCCTTTGCCGCACACGCTGCGGTGAGCGTCGTCTTGCGCCGTGAAGTGCACGTCCGGGAACTCGCCTCACCGGCGCTCGCCGTCCTGCTCTCCCTCCCTTCGCTCGCCTATCTCACGGCTGCGGCGGACACGGTCGGTGCACATTTCGAGCCGCCCGTGATTCCTCAATATCTCGCGATCGAGCTTTTGGAGATCGTGCCGTTCCTCGTCGGGCTCAAACTCGCGGCGAGAACCGACCGATTTGGCCGAGCGACGTTCGCGATCGTCGCGATCATCCTGCTGCTCGCACCGCTCGGGAAGGTGGGCAGAGGGATCGACTTCGTGATGCGCGTTTCGATACCCGCACTGGCCATTCTTTCCGTGCTGATCGCCGACCTGCTCAGCACGCCTCCTGACACCTCTGGCCGACGTGGCCGCAGGATCGTGCTTGGCGCCTTCCTGATCGGCCTGGCAACGCCGGCCACGGAGATCGGCCGCGCAATCCTCTTTCCTCGGTCCCCCGCGCCGCTGTGCAGCTATCTCGGCGTCGTACCTGGCGGCGCTACCGATTATGTAGCATCTCTCTCAAGGTTGCCGGTCTGGATCAGGCCAAACGAGCCAGCAATGGTTCGGCCTCGCGATCCCAAGCAATGCTGGAACGGACCTTGGCCAAAACCGATCACATAGGTTTGTACAAGGCGCCTGCTTTGCAAATGATGTGCGTGCTTTAGCTGCTTGCGGTCCAACATCCTTCACGGGTTGCTTACCATTTCGCGCGTATCCCCGCGCGCATGTATCACGACCCAGCATTGGGCACGGCCGCCAAGGCCGATCCGCGCCCCAAGTCCGCCGTGTCCACCGGGACCGGCATATCCGGGCTGGCCGGGCTGTTTACG
This sequence comes from Sphingomonas sp., assembly GCF_024508665.1. GTDB lineage: Bacteria > Pseudomonadota > Alphaproteobacteria > Sphingomonadales > Sphingomonadaceae > Sphingomonas. The sequence goes on along the minus strand of NZ_JANINP010000007.1, from coordinate 184,067 downwards.
TGGATCGCGATCGCGCGCTGGTTCGGGATGGACGGTCCCTATGCCGCGCTGGCCAATGTCGCGGCGACAGGACTGCCGATGGTGTTGTGGTCCGTGTTCGTCGACAAGGTGCACCGCAATCCTTCTACCGGGATTGATTGGTCCAATCCCAAGCCCTGGCGCGATACGCTCGACATCTCGATCACCAAGCTGGCCGGACTGTGGCTGACCTGGGCCGGTATCGCCTGCCTCTACGCGGTCGGACGCTTCTATTGGGAAGGCAATTTCCAATTCTCGATGTGGTGCCTGATGTGGGCTGCGCCGGTCCTGTTCGTCGCCTCGATCCCCTACACCTTGTGGCTTGATCGCCACATGGTCGAGCCGAAGGACGGGTGTTGGGCCTTGGGCGCCTGGATGATGGGGCTCAAGGAGCCGATCGACCAGGAAGCGATCTGGAACCACCTCAAAAGCTGGGGCGTGAAGATGTTCTTCACCGCCTTCATGCTCGCGATCGTACCGCCGGGGTTCGGCGATTTCGTGCGCGGCGATTTCAGCCGGGTGCTGGCCAGTCCGGTGGCCTTGGCCAATTGGCTGATCACCTTCATGTTCCTGGTCGATGTCGCGTTCGCGACAGCAGGCTATCTGCTCGCGTTGCGCCCGCTCGATTCGCACATCCGTACCGCCAATCCTTACGCTGCTGGCTGGATGGCGGCATTGATCTGCTACCCACCCTTCGTGCTGATGGGCGATAACGGCCCGCTCGATTATCATCCGGGGACCTATGGCGAGGCCGGCTGGTCGATCTGGTTCGCCAATTACCCGGTGCTGCTGGTCGGCATCGGCACAATATTGGTGCTGCTCACCGCGATCTACGCCTGGGCGACGGTCACCTTCGGCATCCGCTTTTCCAACCTGACCAATCGCGGGATCCTGACCAACGGACCCTATGCCTTTTCGCGCCACCCCGCTTATCTGTCCAAGAACCTGTTCTGGCTGATCGCGACGGTGCCGTTCCTGACCACCGGCAGCTGGCTCGACGCGGTGCGTTCGACCGCGATCATGGCGATCGTCGCCGGCATCTATTATTGGCGCGCGCGGACCGAGGAGCGTCATTTGCGCGCCGACCCGGCTTACGAAGAATATTACCAGTGGATGGAGCGCAATGGCCTGGTGCCGCGCTTCTTCCGCTGGCTGACCGGCAAGACGGTGTCCGGCGCGTCTGAGATCGCTATCCCTGAGAAAGCATGACGCCGATCAGGCCGAGAACAAACGCCCAGTTGGCCTGCCATAACCGGGTCCAATAGGGACCCCCGGGACAAAGCCGGGCGTAGTCCGACCAGGTCAACACCGCCGGCCGTCCATAGAAGAGTCGTCTGCCCTCGATCGAGCCGACGACCTTGGCCATCCGGCCGGTATAGAGCAGCGAGCCAAACAAGCCGGCGATTGCGACCGCACCAAAAACCATCGCAGCGATCAGCCGCGATGGGACCATCAGAAGCTCATCTCGTCATAGATTTTCGAGATGTCGCCGTTCCACTCGCCATTATAGCGATCGAGCAGAACCTGGGCAGGGACCTTGCCCGACCGCACGACCTCGCGCAGCGGATCGAGGAACCCGGTTTCGTTGGTCCCGCCGGCATCGGTCCGAGCCCGCGCGGTCAGTCCGGCATGCGCGATGTCGAGCACCTGGCCGGCAATGTCGCGCAGCTTTCCGCCGCCCGGCAGCGGCGCATCGAGCGCCAGCGCCGGCACCGAATTCCGCAATTCCTCGCGTTCGGCCATGGTCCAATGCCGAACCAGATCCCATGCCGCGTCGAGCGCGCCCTGATCGTAGAGCAGTCCCACCCAGAATGCCGGCAAGGCGCAGATCCGCCCCCATGGCCCGCCATCGGCGCCGCGCATTTCGAGGAAGGTCTTGAGCCGAACTTCGGGGAAAGCGGTCGACAAATGATCCGACCAATCCTCGATCGTCGGCTTCTCACCCGGCAGGATGTCGAGCTTGCCGTCGAGGAAATCGCGGAAGCTGAGGCCGGCCGCATCGAGATACTGACCGTCGCGATAGACGAAGTACATCGGCACATCGAGCGCGTAATCGGCATAGCGCTCGTAGCCAAACCCGTCCTCGAACACGAACGGCAGCATGCCGGTGCGCGCGGGGTCGGTGTCCGACCAGATATGGCTGCGGAACGACAGCATGCCGTTGGGCTTGCCCTCGGTGAACGGCGAATTGGCGAACAAAGCGGTCGCCAGCGGCTGCAGCGCGAGGCCGACGCGAAACTTCTTCACCATGTCGGCTTCGGACGCATAGTCCAGATTGACCTGGATCGTGCAGGTCCGCAGCATCATGTCGAGCCCCAGGCTGCCGACGTGCGGCATGTGCCGCAGCATGATCGCGTAGCGGCCCTTCGGCATGATCGGCAGGTCCTGCCGTGCCTTGTCCGGCCACATGCCCATCCCGAGGAAACCGAGTCCCAGCCGGTCGCCGATCGTCTTGACCTGTTGAAGATGACGCCCAGTTTCGGCGCAGGTCTCGTGCAGATTTTCGAGCGGGGCGCCCGAAAGCTCGAACTGTCCGGCAGGTTCGAGGCTGACCGATCCATCGTTGCCGGTCAGCGCGATGATCTTGCCATTCTCCTCGACCGGCCGCCAGCCGAACTCGGTCAGCCCGTTGAGCAGGTCGCGGATACCGCCGGGCTCGTCCCAGGACGGCGCGCGATGATCGTCGGTGCGATAGACGAATTTCTCATGTTCGGTGCCGATCCGCCAGCGCTCCGCCGGCTTCTCTCCCCCTGCGAAAAAATCGATCAGCTGCTGGCGGTCTTCGATGACCGCTGCGTTCGTGTCCGTAACGGTCTTCGTCGTCATGGCGCGCATGTAGCTACGCAAAAGGCGCCGCGCTAGTCTCCCGGAGGGACGTTCACCAATCTCCCGCAGCAGACATCCAGATCGCCACCGCCGCCGCCGCCGCGGTCTCGGCGCGAAGGATGCGGGGACCGAGGCCGACCCCTACCGCCTGGGGCAGGGCACGGATCGCTTCGCGCTCGGCGTCGTCGAAGCCGCCCTCCGGGCCTATCAGGATCGCGGCCGGGCCTTTACGCGCAGCCATCGCCTCGGCCGCCGGTACGCCCCCGGTCTCGTCGGCGAAGAACAGGACGCGATTGGCGGGCCAGTCGCGGAGCAAGGTGTCGAGCTTCACGGTCTCGGCCAACTCGGGCAGCGCCGTCCGATCGCATTGCTCGGCCGCCTCGATCATGTGCGTGCGCAGACGATCGAGCTTTGGCCGCTCCACTACTGATCGGCGCGTAACAACTGGCACGAGACGAGCGACGCCCAGTTCGCACGCCTTCTCGGCCATCCAGTCGATGCGCCCCTTCTTCAACGGTGCCGCACACAACCAGAGGTCGGGCACCGGTTCGCGATCGCGCAGATGATTGGTCACATCCAAGATGATATCGCGGCGATTGACTGTGTTCGCGACGCCAAGCCATTCGCCGGTGAGATCGTCGAATAGCTTGACCGGATCGCCGGGTTTCATCCGCATAACCGAGATCAGATAATGCGCCGCCGGCCCCTCAATGCGCAGGGGTCCGGGGGAAATCGCCCCTTCAATGAACAAGCGCGGCGTCGATCGCGGCGGCCAGGCGGGAGTTGCTGCCATGGCTGGCGGCTTAGCGAGTTCGTCTCTCGGGAGCTAGCGGCGCCACTCTTCTCCCCTCCCGCTTGCGGGAGGGGAATGTGCGGGATGCCTTAGATCAGGGCCTCGGCCTGCGCCGCATCATCCGCCAGCCGACCAGCAACGCCGCGATTCCGAATGCGCCGCCGATCAGTGCCAGCCCCGCCGCCTGGGCGATGCCCCAGAACAGGGTCTCTGCGAACCGGGCAATGGCGACGGAAAGATGGACCATGGATTGGTCCCTTAACGTGTTAAACGGCCTAGCGTATCCGTTTCCAATGCCGCGTCTGGCAGCCGAAGCCGAACAAGGTACAGCCGCTGGCGGTAATGCTGTCCGAATCGGTCAGTTCGATTCGCCCCGAAATCGTTTGGCCGAGCGCGGGAACGTATACCTTGCCCTTCCATTCGTTCGGGCCGGTCTGACGGAATTCGCGGAACACTTGCGTTCCGACCAAGGTCCGGCCGCGCGAGGCGATGTCCGCCTTGGTCTTGTCATCGGCCCAGATGACGGTACCGCACATCGCGTCGCCACAGCGGCCGGCGCGGACGTGCATCGTGTTGTTCATATTGGTCCAAGTGCCCGCCCAGGCCGCGCCGGCGCGCGCCGGATCGGGTTCGGGACCGGCTTGCGCAGACGCCGCAACAACGGTCAGCGTCAGCGCGGCGCAGGCCAGAAGTCGGGGCATGATCATCGACATCGCAAACTCCAAAACACACTCCCCCACCCCTTCCGCCTAGAAATAGATATTGTCCGTCTTGGGGCAAGGCGTGGCGCTGGTGCGGCAATTCGCAGGCGGCTAGTGAATGAGCGATGACTGCCGCACCCGAGTCCGAGATCGTCCCAGACACCCAGTACCGCGGGTTGGCGGGGCGGTTGCCGCCCTATCCGCGCGCGCTGGCGCTTCTGGCACGATTCGATCGGCCGATCGGTTGGCAATTGCTGTTCTGGCCCGGCGCCTGGGCGATCGCACTGGCGCATGGCGCGATCGATCGCTGGGATCTAATTCTGTGGATCGCGCTTGGCGCCATCGTCATGCGCGGCGCCGGCTGCGTCTATAACGACATCGTCGACCGCGACCTCGATCGCCAGGTCGAACGTACCCGGAGCCGCCCGCTCGCCTCAGGTGCTGTGTCGCTCAAGGCGGCGTGGATCTGGCTGATTTGCCTCTGCCTGATCGGCTTGGTCGTATTGCTCCAGCTCCACCGTTATGCCGCGGTCGTGGCGTTGGTCAGTCTGGGGCCGGTCGCTGCCTATCCGTTCATGAAACGGATCACCTGGTGGCCGCAGGCGTGGCTGGGCATCGTCTTTTCCTGGGCGGCGTTGGTTGGGTGGAGCGAGATCGCGGGGTCGCTGATGATGCCGGGGCCGTTGCTCTATCTGGGGTCGATCTTCTGGGTGATCGGCTATGACACGATCTACGCGCTTCAGGATATCGAGGACGATACGCTCGTCGGCGTCCGCTCCTCGGCGCGCGCCTTGGGCAGCCGGGTCAGGTCGGGGGTGGGCACTTTCTACGCGCTCGCGGTCGCCTGCTGGGCCCTGGCGTTATGGGAGTTGCGGCCCGACCCGCTGGTGCTCGTCGCGCTCGCCCCGGCGGCGTTGCATTTCGCCTGGCAAGTCGCGACCCTCGACCCCGCCGACGGCACTAACGCACTTCGCCGCTTTCGCGCCAACCGATTCGCCGGGCTGCTAGTGTTCCTCGCCTGCTTCGTGGTCGGCCAGACCAGCTATTGAGCGCATGACCGAAGTCGAAGAAATCCAGCGGTCCTTGTGCGCACGCTATGGCGTCGCACCAATGGTGCCGGAGGAAACGTTCAAGATTGGCGTCACGCGGGGTGCCTTAAACGGCGGGCGGCCGTTGAATGGGCTCCGCCATCCACCCGACGATGGCACCACAGGCTGGTTTGTCTGGTCGGGAACCGAGCTCTCCGAAGACCCGAATTTCTTCAAACCCTTCCACTTGTATCATCTGCACGAAATGTGTCCGGCAATACTGCCTTATCTCGCGCTGCCATCGGGCTGGCGCTTCCTAATCGCAGACGATCACGAGGACGTTTGGTTCGACGCCGCATTGCTGACGACTTAGTCCCAGTGACAGGAAGTCTGTTCCCTTTGACCCAGGGCTTCGCGCTTCCTAAGTGCCCGTCATGCTGACTCCCGACGCCGCGCGTGATCGCGCTCTCGATATCGTCACTCGCGCTCGCAAAGCCGGCGCCGATGCCGCCGACGCGGTGCTCGGCGCGTCGGCCAGCGTCGAGGTGTCGGTACGGCTGGGCGAACTCGAGGACGTCGGCCGTTCCGAAGAGGAGCAATTGGGTCTGCGCGTGTTCGTCGGGCAGCGTTCGGCCTCGGTCTCCACCTCCGATCTGTCGTCGGCCGCGATGGATGCGTTGGTCGAACGCGCGGTCGCGATGGCGCGCGAGGCGCCCGAGGACCAATGGGCCGGGCTCGCGCCCCAGGATCGCCTGATGACCGGACCGATCCCCGATCTCGACCTGCAGGATGCGGACGACCCGGCGCCGGCCACGCTCAAGCAGACCGCGCTCGCCGCGGAGGACGCCGCCCGCGCGGTGCCAGGGGTCACCAATAGCGAAGGCGGTGGCGCGTCGGCCTCGCGCGTCGCGTGGGCGCTCGCCACCAGCCACGGTTTCGCCGGCGCCTATGCCACGACCAGCCATTCGGTGTCGGCCAGCGTGTTGGCGGGCAGCGGCGGCGCGATGCAGCGCGATTACGGTCATCGCTCGGCACGGCACCGCCTGCACCTTCCCTCGCCCGAGGATATCGGCCGCGAGGCCGGCGAACGCGCGGTCGCCCGGCTCAACCCCGGCAAGGTCGCGAGCGGGCCGATGCCGGTGTTGTTCGATCCGCGCGTCGGCGCCTCGCTGATCGGTCACCTGACCGGCGCCATTTCGGGCGCGGCGATCGCGCGCGGCACCAGCTTCCTGCTCGGCAAATTGGGCGAGCAGATCTTCGCGAGCGGGATCGAGATCATCGACGATCCGCTTCGCCCGCATGGCCTGCGTTCGCGGCCCTTCGACGGCGAAGGCCTGGCGGTATCGGCGACCAGCCTGGTCCGCGACGGCGTTCTCACGACCTGGCTGCTCGATTCGGCCTCGGCGCGCCAGCTCGGGCTCGAGCCTACCGGCCATGCCGCCCGCGGCGGCGCCGGAGCACCGGGAGTCAGCACCACCAACACCTATCTCGCCCCGGGCAAGACCAGTCGCGACGACCTGATCGCCGGGGTGAAGCGCGGCGTCTATGTCACCGAGCTGATCGGTCAGGGCGTCAACGGCGTCACCGGCGATTACAGCCGCGGCGCGGCGGGCTTCCTGATCGAGGACGGCGTACTCACCAGGCCGGTCGACGAATTTACCATTGCCGGCAATCTGAAGGACATGTTCCTCCAGCTGACCGCCGCCGACGACCTCGAATTTCGGTATGCGACCAATGTCCCTACTCTCAGAATCGATGGAATGACGGTAGCGGGTGGCTGAACTGGTCGACGACATTGCGGCGATCGCTGCCGAAGCGGGAGCTTATGCGCTGGCGCGGTGGCGGACCGACTTCGCGCGCTGGGAAAAGGCGCCGGGCAACCCGGTCTGTCAGGTCGATCTCGACGTCAATTCCCTGCTTCGCGAGCGGCTGACCGCGCTCGCGCCCGATGCCGGCTGGTTGTCGGAGGAAACGGTCGACGATGCCGTGCGGCTCAACCATCGCCGCTGCTGGGTGGTCGATCCGATCGACGGCACGCGCGACTTCATTCGCGGACGCGAGGGCTGGGCAGTGTCGATCGCGTTGGTCGATGGCGAGCAGCCGGTGGCGGCGGTGCTCGATGCGCCGGCTTTGGGAGAAGTTTGGCGCGCCGAAGCTGGCAAGGGTACGACCCTCAACGGCGAGCCGACAATGCATAGCGGGCGGACGATCTTCACCGGCGCACGCACGCCGACCGATGTGCTGCCCAGCGTGGATGCGGACCTGGTCGCGGTCGCCAAGCCCAACTCGATCGCCCTGCGCATCGCGATGGTCGCCGCGGGTCAGGCCGATCTGCTGGCGACGATCCGCTGGGGCAATGAATGGGACATCGCCGCCGCGGTGCTGATCGCGCGCGAAGCGGGCTGCGCGGTCAGCGATGCGGTCGGACGCAAGCTGCGGTTCAACACGCCGCGTGCCGAAGCATTCGGCGTGCTGGCGACCGCGCCCGGCATCCACCTCGCGGCGATCGCGCGACTGCACGAACGTGCGGTGGCGGCGCTGGGCAAGCCGCGCTGAAGCTTTCTCGGCTCAGCTAGCGTGTAAGATCTGCGCCTTCCGGGCGAACCGTCCAATCAAACCGGAGCGAGTAGCCGGAAGATTTCAGCCTTCCAGCTGGCGGATCAAACTCCGCACCGCGCCGTCGATCTCGTTGTCGCTGCCGCGCAATTCCTCGATGCGGCGCACCGCATGGATCACCGTCGAATGATCGCGACCGCCGAACTTGCGGCCGATCTCCGGCAGGGAGCGCGTGGTCAGGCGCTTGGCGAGATACATCGCGATCTGGCGCGGGCGGGCGACCACCACGGCGCGGCGTGCCGAGACGAGGTCGACCGGCTTGAGGTCGTAATGCGCCGACACCGCGCGCTGGATCTCATCGATCGTGATTCGCTTGGTACCGCCGCGCAGCACGTCGCCGAGCGTCGCCTGGGCGAATTCCAGGTTGATCTCCTCGCCCGTCAACTGGGCATAGGCGACCAAGCGGTTGAGCGCGCCTTCGACTTCGCGCAGGCTGCCGGTGACCTTGTGCGCGAGCAATTCGAGCACGTCTTCCGGCACCTTCACCTCAGGCAGTTCGCCCAGGCGATGATCGAGCAACGCTCGGCGCAGAGTTGCGTCGGGCGTCTTGATGTCGGCGACCAGGCCCATCGCCAGCCGCGAGACGATCCGTGCCTCGACATCGTCAAGTCCCTGCGGATGGCGGTCGGCGGTGATGACCAGGCGCTTGCCGGCCGCTGTCAGCTCGTTGATCGTGTGGAAGAATTCGTCCTGGGTCGGCTTCTTGCCCGAGATGAAGTGCAGATCGTCGATCATCAGCAGATCGGCGCCGCGCAGCCGGGTCTTGAAGGCATGCGTATCGTTGGCGCGAATCGCCGCGACGAATTCGAACATGAAGCGTTCGGCCGACATCAGGAACACGCGCGCGTCGGGAACCGCCGCGAGATAGGCGTGGCCAATCGCGTGCATCAGATGCGTCTTGCCGAGCCCGGTTCCCGAATGGAGGAACAACGGGCTGAACCGCGGCGCGCCCGGTTCGGCCAATGCCTTGGCGGCGTTGAAGGCGACGCGATTGGACGGATCGACCACGAAGCGCTCGAACGTCAGGCGCGGATCAAGCGTAGGACGTTCGGCGGCTTCGATAGGAGCGGCAGGCGATTCGGCGGGCTGCTCGCTGGCGATACGCAACACCGCCGGCGCGGACGCCTGACGCACTTCGATCGACACGGTGCGAATCGACGGAATCGCGGCGCGGAATTCCTGGACCAGCCGGTCCTGATAATGGTTGCGGACCCAATTGGCGGTGAACGCCGACGGCAGGGTCAGGCGAACGGTCGTCTCATCCTCGCTGTCGTCGAGTTCGATCGGCTTGAGCCATTGCTCGAACAAACGCGCACCAGCCGATTCCCTCAGGTTTTTACGGATTCTCGCCCAGGCATTGAGAACTTCCCCGGGCACAACACCGTCCTTTGCCAACGAAACCGCCACCCGCAACAACCCCTTCTTCACCAGCCAACGCCCCCGCGACCGGCCCTTTTTTTCAGACAGACGACTCCCCCAGCCGGAAACGCATCCGCCTGAACGCGAGAACTGCTATGATTCGGCGAGCACCTGACCGGCGCTGCGAAGGCCGATTATGAAGCTCGAACGCCTCTGATCAAGCCCGACGATGACAGAAATATTAAAATAAAAACGTTGACTCGCCCTTACCCGCAGAAATCCGGGATTCTCTAAATAACCCACTGAATCCGGGTAAATTTCACGTGACGTTTCTGTGAAACATTTGCGAATCGCTAGGTTTTCCCATGGTTACGAGATTCGTTCGAATATCGGGTATGGATCTCGCTGCAGAGCAGCATGGCGGGAGGCCCGGACAGCAAAAAGCCCGCCGGTGAATTTCTCACCGACGGGCGCCATCCCCGCTACCAAAACGGGTAATTTTAGAGCGAGGCGAGTCGCTTGGTCAGGCGCGAGAATTTGCGGCTCGCGGTGTTCTTGTGGAGCACGCCCTTGGCGACGCCACGCTGCAGTTCGGGCTGCACGGCGGCCAGCGCAACGGTGGCGGCTTCCTTGTCGCCGGCGGCCAGCGCCGATTCGACCTTCTTGACGAACGTACGGATACGGCCAACGCGGTTGCCGTTGATTTCCGCGCGACGCTCGTTGCGACGGATACGCTTCTTCGCTTGCGGCGTGTTCGCCATGAAAGTCCTCTGAATTTCGCAAAAAATGGGACGGCCACAGCCAAGAGCCGCGCCCGGAAGCGGTGGCCCTTAGCGAGCGATCGAGATTCGGTCAACCGCGTTGAGGGATTCTCGATCCACGCGAAGCCGGAGACGCTAAGTCTGACAGGCTGGACACCAGAAGGTCGAACGGCCGCCCTCGACATAGCGCTGCACGGTGCCGCCGCAGCCACACGGCTCGCCCTCGCGGCCATAGACGGCGAATTGCTTGGAGAAATAGCCGAGCTCGCCGTCGGGTCGAGCGAAGTCGCGCAGGCTCGATCCGCCCGCCGCGATCGCCGAATCGAGCACAACGTGCACTTCGCGCACCAGTCGTTCGAGCCGCGCGACGCTGATCCGTCCTGCTTCGCGCTTCGGCGAGATGCGCGCGGCATAGAGCGCTTCGCACACATAGATGTTGCCCAGTCCCGCGACGATCCGCTGGTCGAGCAGCATCTGCTTGATCGACGCGAACCGGGTCTTGAGCGCGGCCTTGAGATAAGGCGCGGTGAAATCCGGGCCGAGCGGCTCGGGGCCCAGCGCCTTGAACGCGGGGAAGTCCGCAAGGCCTTCGGTCGGCACCAGATCGACCGAGCCGAATCGCCGCGGGTCGTTGAGCACGACGCGGCGCCGCGCCTCGGTATCGATCACCAGATGGTCGTGCGCGAGCAATTCGTGAGGATCGACTCGCCAGCGCCCCGACATGCCAAGATGGAAGATCATCGTGTCGCCGCGATCGGTATCGATCAGCCCGTATTTGGCGCGCCGGCCGAGCCCGGTGACGGTCGCTCCGGTCATGCGCTGCGCGAGATCGGGCGGGAACGGCCGCCTAAGGTCGCCGCGACGCGTGACGACGCGCGTCAGCCGCTGCCCCTTGAGGACGGGCTCGAGGCCGCGAACGGTCGTTTCGACTTCTGGAAGTTCAGGCACGTTACTCAGCTAGGTTGGGTTTGCCCCCGCCACAAGCGCCCGCTAGAGCCGCGCGCATGACCGATACAGTCTCCTTCGGCTACGAAGATGTCAGCCCCGAGGAAAAGACCCGCCGCGTGGGCGGCGTCTTCGCCAGCGTCGCCGGCAAATATGACGTGATGAACGACGCCATGTCGGGCGGGCTCCATCGCGTTTGGAAGGACGTGTTCGTCCGCCGCGTGAAACCGCGTGCGGGCGAAGCGATCCTCGACATGGCAGGCGGCACCGGCGACATCGCATTCCGGATGGAAAAGTCCGGCGCGGCGATCACCGTCGCCGATATCAACCCGGCGATGCTCGAGGTCGGGATCGAGCGCGCCGCCAAGCGCGGCATCGACGGCCTGGTGTGGAGCGAGGCCAATGCCGAGACGCTGCAATGGCCCGACCGCTTCTTCGACGCTTACACGATCGCCTTCGGCATCAGGAACGTCACCGATATCCCCAAGGCGTTGCGCGAGGCCCATCGCGTGCTCAAGCGCGGCGGCCGCTTCTTCTGCCTGGAATTCTCGACCACCCTGTGGCCGGGTTTCGACGACATCTATGACGCCTATTCGCACCATGTCGTGCCCAAGGTCGGCCAGGCGATCGCCGGCGATGCCGAAAGCTATCGCTATCTGATCGAGTCGATCCGCCGCTTTCCGAACATGGAGCGGTTCAAGGAAATGATCGGCGAGGCGGGATTCGTCCAGACCAAGGTCGAACCGATGCTCGGCGGGCTGGTCGCGATCCATAGCGGCTGGAAGATTTGATGGGGGGCATCGATAAAGCCCCTCCCCTTCAGGGGAGGGGTTGGGGTGGGGCCTATCCGCAGGCGAGCGGCTTGCCGCGCTGCCCCACCCCCAACCCTTCCCCTGAAGGGGAGGGGCTTAGATAATGACCGCCCCCGCCATCCATCTCTGGCGCCTCCTCAAATGGGGCCGGATCCTCGCGCGCCACGGAGCGCTCAAGGGGATCGAGCGCGACCCAAACACGCCCGCGCGCGTCCGTCGGCTGGTCAGGATCGCGCGGTTCGGGGCAAGGGTGCCCAAGGTTCCGCGCTATGCCGACGCTTTCCAGGCGATCGGCCCCGCCGCAATCAAGCTCGGCCAGACGCTGGCCACCCGTCCCGATCTGGTCGGAGAGGAAGCGGCGCACGATTTGATGCGCTTGCAGGACGCATTGCCGCCACTGCCGTATCCGACGATCAAGGCCGCCGTCGAACGCGGTCTGGGCCGTCCGGTCGAGGAGGTGTTCGCCTCGATCGATGAAGTACCGGTCGGCGCCGCCTCGATCGCCCAGGTGCATCGCGCCGTCACGCCGGATGGGCGCCAGGTCGCGGTCAAGGTGCTGCGGCCCGGCGTCGAGGACGATTTCGCGCGCGCGATCGACACCTATCAATGGGCCGCGGCGCAAGCCGAGGCGCTGGGCGGAGAACTCGCGAGGTTGCGGCCGCGCCTGGTGATCGAGACGTTCAAGCGCTGGACCTTGCGCGAACTCGATTTGCGGCGCGAGGCGGCCTCCGCATCCGAACTCGCCGAATCGATGCGCGCCGAGCCCGATTACCAGGTCCCGGCGATCGACTGGCAGCGGACCACCGGCAGCGTGCTGACGCTCGAATGGATCGACGGGATCAAGCTGACCAACCGCGAGGCACTGATCGCCGCCGGGCACGATCCCAGCCGGCTCGCGTCGATCCTGGTCAACGCTTTCCTGCGCCAGGCGATTTCGGAAGGCTTCTTCCACGCCGACATGCATCAGGGGAATCTCTTCGCGACTCCCCAGGGGCACATCGCGGCGATCGATTTCGGCATCATGGGGCGGATCGACCGGCGCGCGCGCGTCTGGCTGGCGGAAATCCTCTACGGGCTGATCACCGGCAATTATCAGCGCGTCGCGGAAATCCATTTCGAGGCGGGATACGTGCCCCCGCATCACAATGTCGCCGAATTCGCCACGGCCTTGCGCGCGGTCGGCGAGCCGATGCGCGGACTGCCGGTCAAGGACATGTCGGTCGGCATGATGCTCGACGGGTTGTTCCGCATCACCCGCGACTTCGATATGCAGACCCAGCCGCATCTGCTGCTGCTGCAGAAGACCATGGTGATGGTCGAAGGCGTCGCCACCAGCCTCGATCCCGAGATCAACATGTGGGACACTGCGGCGCCGTTCATCCGCGAATGGATCCGGACCGAGCTGGGTCCCGAGGCGGCAATCGGCGATCGGTTGATCACCGATCTGCGCACGCTGATGCGTCTGCCCGAGCTCATTCGCAACATAGAGGCGCGCTTCCCGTCGCCCGGCGGCGCGCCGCCTGCGCCGCCGCTGCGCGAGATCGAGGTCGTACGTCTGGGCGGCGGCTGGCGCTATGTCGCGGTCGCCGTGCTGAGCGCCGCGATCTCGGTCGCGGCGACGTGGTGGTTCTTGCGGTGAGCGAGTGCCTCTATCAAAAGCCCCTCCCCTTCAGGGAAGGGGTTGGGGTGGGGCCGCGCGGCAGGCGGTTTCTCTGCGAGGCATCCCCCACCCCCAACCTCTCCCCTGAAGGGGAGGGGCGATGAGCGGGACGCTGTGGCTGGCCGAACCTTCGCGCTTCGCCGGCCTGTCGAAAGGCAAGGCGCGGCTCGCGCTCGTCGGGCTGGTCCTGCTGCTCCTCGCGACGCTGAGCGCGCTCACCGTGCCGGGCCCGCCGGCGGTCAGCGGCGATTCGGCCAAGCGCGGCGACGATCAGGCCGATATCGTCCTCTACGAAGCGATCGTCGACGGCGTCCGTCATGGCGGCAATTATTACGAGGTCGCCGCGCAGGAATTGCGGCGGGGCGATTATCCGCTGCGCCCCTTTGTCACCTTCCGCCTGCCGACGCTGGCCATGGTCCAGGCGCTCATGCCGCATTGGGCGGTAGTCGGCCTGCTCTGGGCGCTCGCCGCCGGTGTCATGGTGGCGTGGTTCAATCGTCTGCGCCCCACTTTCGCGCGGCCGCCGCCCTTGTTCATCGCGATGGTTCTGCTCGCGGGCGGCATGGGCGCGTTCATCCAGGCTGACCTCGCGGCCTTTCATGAGGTCTGGGCCGGGCTGCTGATCGCGCTCAGCCTGGCGGTGCGCCGCCCCGGCCATTGGGTCGCCGCCGCGGGGATCGGCGCAATCGCTCTTTTGGTTCGCGAAACCAGCGCGCTCTATGTCGGAATCATGCTGGTGCTCGCCTGGCTCGAAGGCGATCGGCGCGAAGCACTGGGATGGGCCGGCGGGCTCGTTCTGCTGGCGGTCGCCGTCGCCGCGCATGCTCACGCCGTCGCGCAGGTCGTGACCCCGGTCGACCCCGCCTCGCCCGGCTGGGCCGGCATGCTCGGCTTCGGTTTCTTCGTCGAGGCACTGACCTTGTCGACCGCACTCCGCCTCGCGCCGATGTGGATCGCGGCATTGCTGATGGGGCTCACCTTGTTCGGCTGGGCAGCGTGGCGCGACCTTACCGGCATCCGCGCATTGGCGACCTTCACCGCTTATGCCGCGTTGATCGGCCTGTTCGGGCGGGTCGACACCTTCTATTGGGGGCTGATGGTGGCGCCCGCGATCCTGATCGGCCTGGCCTTCGCGCCTGACGGGGTGAAGGACCTGATCACGGCCGCTTTCCCCAAGCGTCGCAAGATTACGGTCACGAGGCTCACCCCATGAAGCGCATCCTGTTGATCGTCGGCGGCGGCATCGCGGCCTACAAGGCTTGCGAGCTGATCCGCCTGGCGAAGAAGGCCGGGATCGGCGTCAAATGCGTGCTGACCGACGGTGGCGCGCATTTCGTCACCGCGATGACGCTCGCCGCTTTGTCCGAGGAACAAGTCTATACCACCTTGTGGGACCTCAAGGACGAGACCGAGATGGGGCATATCCAGCTGAGCCGCGAGGCCGATCTGATCGTCGTCGCGCCGGCGACCGCCGACCTTATGGCAAAGATGGCCGCAGGGATCGCGGATGATCTAGCGACGACATTGCTGCTGGCGACCGACAAGAAGGTGCTCGCCGCGCCCGCGATGAATGTGCGGATGTGGACGCATCCCGCGACCAGGCGCAACGTCGCGACTCTGCGGGAGGATGGCATAACGGTGATGGAGCCGGACGAAGGCGCGATGGCCTGCGGGGAATATGGGCCGGGGCGCCTGCCAGAACCGCCGGCGATATTGGCGGCGATCCTGGAGAAATTGGCAGGGTGATTCCCTCTCCACCCTCACCCTTCCCACCGCCTCCGGCGGCGGGCCCCTTCCCTCTCCCGTTGGGAGAGGGAGGGAGCGGCGAAGCCGCGGAAGGGTGAGGGTCGATAGGTGCTCGCCGGCCGCCACATCATCGTCACTGCCGGCCCGACCCATGAGCCGATCGACCCGGTGCGCTACATTGCCAACCGTTCGTCGGGAAAACAGGGATTCGCCATCGCCGGCGCGCTGGCGGCGCTCGGCGCCCGGGTGACCTTGGTCGCGGGTCCGGTAACCCTGCCTACACCGCCGGGTGTGGACCGCGTCGACGTCGAGACCGCACTCGAAATGGCGGCTGCGGTCAATGCCGCCCTCCCCGCCGATGCCGCCGTGATGGTTGCCGCCGTGGCGGATTGGCGGGTCGACGCATCCGCGCAGAAGATCAAGAAAGGCGCGAACGGCCCGCCTGTTCTCCACCTGGTCGAAAACCCCGACATCCTCGCGACGCTTGCCCGCGACCCTCGCCGCCCGCGCCTGGTCGTCGGCTTTGCCGCCGAGACCGAGCATGTGATCGACCATGCCCGCGCCAAGCTGGCCAGGAAAGGCGTCGATTGGATCGTCGCCAATGACGTGTCGGGTGACGTGATGGGCGGCGACACCAACAGCGTCCATATCGTCTCGGCCGAGGGTGTTGAGAGCTGGGAAAGATTGCCCAAGCGCGACGTCGCCGCCCGCCTCGCCAATCGAATTGCCGCCGCGCTCGCTTAAAGCGCCAACGCCATGAACACCGTACCCGGCGGCGTGGGTGCGTAATAGGCCTCGATCCGCTCGAACCCGAGTCCTTCGTACAAGGCGATCGCGCTCGTCATCGACGGCAAGGTGTCGAGCCGGAGCTCGCGATACCCCCGATCGCGCGCCGCCGCGATGACCGCTTCCGCCAGCGCGCGGCCGAGTCCCATACCCCGGGCTTCGGGGAGCAGAAACAGCCGCTTCATCTCGCAGGTCGTATTGTCGAGCGGCCGCAGCGCGATACAACCGAGCGGCGCCCCGGCCGGGTCGCGAGCCAGCAGCAGCGCCCCCTCCGGCCCGGCATATTTGCCCGGCAACCCCGCCAGTTCGACCGCGAAATCCTGATAACCGAGATCGACCGGTAGGGAGGCGGCATAGCCCTGAAACAAGTCCGAAACCGCCCGCAAGTCCTCTGCGGTGGTGGCGATGTCTATCTGGAAGCGCCCGGTCATGACCTCATTGTGGCGTCAGCCGCGCAATGCTTGCAACTCCCCTTCCCCCGCCACCCTGGGCGCTCCTACAACGCGGTTCGCAACCTCGATTCGGCCGCTCCGGATCGAGACGACCGTCGCAAAGGTGCCCTGACCAGATGACCGCCCCCATTCGTATCGCCGTCAAGCGCCTGCCCCATGGCGAGGGCCTGCCGCTGCCGGTTTATGCCACTGCCGGCGCCGCCGGGATGGACGTGGTTGCGGCCGAATCCCTGACGCTGGCCCCGGGCGCCCGCCACGCGGTCGCGACCGGCCTCGCGATCGCCATCCCCGAAGGCTATGAGGTTCAGGTCCGTCCGCGGTCGGGCCTGGCGCTCAAACATGGTGTGACTTGCCTCAACACCCCCGGCACGATCGACCATGACTATCGCGGCGAAGTGAAAGTGATCCTCGCCAATCTGGGCGATCAGCCGTTCGATATCGGCCGTGGCGACCGGATCGCCCAACTCGTTCCGGCCCCGGTTCAACGCGCGACGCTGGACGAAGTGGCCGACCTGGACGACACTGATCGAGGTAGTGGCGGTTTCGGCTCTACTGGTCGATAATCGGCGAATGATGTTCGGACTCTTCCTGCTCTTCCAGGCGGCCGCTGCGACAGCCGTCCCGACGGCTGTGCCCAGCGACTGGTCGAGGCTGCCCGACCTCCGATTGGCGACGACGCCGGATTATGCGGCGATCATGACCAAGTTCGTCCATGACGAGATCGCGGCCGGGCGGTGTGTCGCGCCAGCCCCGGTCGACGGCAAGACCAGCATCAAGGTCGATATGGTGGTGCTCGTCTCGGCGGCGAACGGCGAGGCCGTGAAGATCGTACCGCGAGCGATCAACTGCCCCACCGTCGAGCAATTTGCCGCCGGTGTCATTCAGAAGGCGGCGCGCGGCAATATCGCTGGCCCACCGCCTGCGGCCGACAGCTGGTACCATGTCGGCATGACCCTTACATGGGGGCCGTGAGCCTCTCGCCGACGCCCCTTTCCGATACCGACCTGTCGCGGTTCGCCAGGCATATCGTCTTGAAGGAAATTGGCGGCGTCGGGCAGTTGGCCTTGCGTCGCGCTCGTGTCGTAGTGGTCGGCGCGGGCGGGATAGGATCGCCGGCGCTGCAATATCTCGTCGCGGCCGGGATCGGTCGGATCACGATCGTCGACGACGATGCGGTCGACCTCTCCAATCTCCAGCGCCAGACCTTGTTCGGCACCGCCGATATCGGCACCGCCAAGACGGATGCCGCGGCTGCGGCGCTCGCCGGACTGGATCCCGATGTGACCGTCGACCGTCGTCGCGAGCGGATCGACCGGGACAATGTGCACGATATTCTCGCCGGGGCCGATGTCGTGCTCGACGGTACCGACAATTTCGCGACGCGTCTGGCGGTCGCCGATGCCGCATTGGCGCTCCGGATACCGCTGGTCTCGGCCGCGGTCAGCCAGTTCGAAGGCCAGCTCGGCGTCTATCGCGGCTGGGAAAGCGACAAGCCCTGTTATCGCTGCTTCGTCGGGCATGACCCGGAGCGCGAGGGCGTCAGCTGCGCCGATGTCGGCGTGCTCGGCGCGATGGCCGGCGTGATGGGCAGCCTCGCCGCGCTCGAAGTCGTCCGGGCGATCGCGCCATTCGGCGAGGACACCGCCGGCACCTTGCTGCTTGCCGACGGTCTGTCGCTCAGGTTCCGCACGATCCGCCTGCCCAAGGATCCGGGCTGTCCGGGGTGCCGGACTTAAAGCGTATCGATGAACTTTCGCACCGCCGGGCCGATTTCCGGACGGTCCAGCGCCAGTGCGATATTCGCCTGGATATAGCCGGCCTTGTCGCCGCAATCGAAGCGGCGTCCGCCGAATTTGTATGCGTGGAACGGCTGTCCGCCGATCATCTGCGCCATCGCGTCGGTCAGTTGGATCTCGCCGCCGGCGCCCTTCCCTTGCGTCTCCAGTACCCGCATGACTTCGGGCTGCAGGATGTAGCGGCCTGGGATCATTAGGTTCGATGGCGCGGTGCCTAGCTTCGGCTTTTCGACCAGGGCGGTCACCTCGACCAGATCGCCGTCCTGCTTGCCGGGGGAAATGATGCCGTAGCGATCGGTTTCCTCGGGCGGCACTTCGAAGCCGCAGACCAGATTGCCGCCGACGCGATTATAGGCGTCGACCATCTGTTTCATGCAGCCGGGCTGACCGACCATCAGCTCGTCGGCCAGGAAGATCGCGAACGGCTCGTCGCCGACGATGTCGCGCGCGCACCATACCGCGTGCCCCAGACCCATCGGCTCCTGCTGACGCACATAGGCGACGGCGCCCGGCTTCAGGCGCGTCTGGTGAAGGATTTCGAGCGACTTGCCACGATGCGCCATCGTCGATTCGAGTTCGTAGGCGATGTCGAAATGATCCTCGATCGCCGACTTGCCGCGGCCGGTGACGAAGATCATCTGCTCGATCCCTGCCTCCAGCGCCTCGTCGACCGCATATTGGATCAGCGGGCGATCGACGATCGGCAGCATTTCCTTGGGGAGCGCCTTGGTGGCGGGCAGAAATCGGGTACCGAGCCCCCCGACGGGGAACACGGCCTTGCGCAGCGGCTTGATCGACATTCAATTCTCCTGGCGGGCGCGCATAGGGCTCCGCGCCGACCGCGAAAAGCCCCGATTGACGATCCGGCGCGCGGCACGGGCAATCCGGGCGGCCGGACTGGTCAACAGATAGAGTGGCCGCGCGGCGCGCGGGAGCGGTAGCGCCAAGGCGTCGCCCGTCGATACCCAGCTGCTCCAAGCCGCGTTGGCGAGGTAGATGGGACTCGATTTGAGCAATACCGCCGATACATGGCCAACCGCCATATAGCGTCGCGGCACCGTGTGCTGTTCGGCCAGTTCGTCGCCACCGCGCATCAGCGCATCGGACAAAGTGGCAAGCCAGCGGACGCGTCGGGATCGGCCAACATCGTCAGGTACGGGGGTTCCGAACAATCGGTTCGCCTGCAACAGGGCAAGGTCCATCGCCCGTGCCACGCCATCGCGTTTGGCTCGCGCGCGCAAGGACGCCAGCGCCATCGCGTCCATCGCCACCAGCAATGCGTTGAAATCCGCGAGCCATTTGAGCCGCGACCAGCCGTGCCGCGCGCCATGGACCGCAAGATAGACCATCAACGCCTCGTCGCCGAGCGTCCGCAGCCGGTGATTGCCGATCGTCACGGTCCGCAGATCGCTGGTCAGATCGGGCTCGGCGAGCAGCCCCTCGACCGACGTCATGCGCCAATGAAGGTCGAGCATCGCCTTGTTGTCTGGCCGGACCAAGGTGCATTCCTTGACCATGTCGATCAGCACGGACAGCCGCTTCCCATCGAGCCGCACCGCCGGATCCGTCAGGCGATAGCCGGTGCCTGCAAGCAGTTCGATCGTCGCGGCGACCTGCTCGGGGCGGACTAGCAAGTCATTGTCGAGTGTCCGCTTCACCGCCTGATCGCCATAAGCCAGTTCGGCGAGCGTCGCGCCCTTGAGAAACGCGGCGGGAATATCCGCATCCGCCAGCATTCCGGCGATCCGCGCGGCCTCGTCGAGCAACAACAAATTGCGTGCGGTCTGACGGCGATGCGCCGTGACAAGCTCCGGGGGCACGGCGATCGCCGCCGCTTCCAGTCCGATCCGCGCGAACCCCTGCACGCGATGGCGTCGCGCCAGTTTTACGAAACGGTGCCAATCGATCGCCGCCTGACCAGCCTCGCGGATCGCCGGCGCATCGGTCGGCCAGCGGCAACATGCCGCGAGCAGCAGGAATTCGGCGGAGGCACCGCCGCCGCTCACGTCGCGAGGAACCAGCGGTGCCCCGCCTCGATCCCGATCGCGGTCAGCGTCCCGCTGGCATAGGCGCCAGTATCGATGCCGATGCGGTTGTGTCTTTCCTCGACCGCAGGGCTGATCGAATGACCATGGACGACGATCGTCCCGTGGCTGCCTTCGAAATCGAGGAAGCGTTCGCGGATCCAACGCAGATCCTCGGCTTTCTGGCGATCGAGCGGCACGCCCGGGCGGAGACCCGCATGGACGAAGCAATAGCCGCCGGCCACCAGGGTGTCGGTCATGCGGTTCAGGAACATGGTGTGCGCGTCGGGCACGCGTCGGGCGAAATCCTCGCACAAGGACAGCGTATCGCCCGATTCGATCAGCGCTTCCGAAACGCCATAGCTCGCCATCGTCTCGGCGCCGCCTATGCGCGTCCAGAACCGCGCCGCCTCCAAATTGCCGCCCAGCGTCAGCAGGAACACTTCCTCGTGATTGCCTTTCAGGAACACCGGTCGCCGCGTGCCCCAGTCGCGCGTCAACAGATGGTCGATCACCTGCTTCGAATGCGGTCCGCGATCGACCAGGTCGCCTAGCAGCACGATCCGCGTGTCCGCCGTGCCGCGCGCCGCATCGTCGCGCTCGATCGCGTCGAGCAAGTGCGTCAACAGATCCAGCCGGCCGTGCACGTCCCCGATCGCATAGAGTCGCTCGCCCGGCGGCAGATGCGCGCCATTCGACGCCGTCGCCGCGCTACCAGGCGCGCTGCCGCCGAACAGATTCTTCAACCGCCGCGCGATCATGACGCGTATCGCCCGGCAAAACAGATAACCCGGATATTCATGCCCGCAGATAGGCACCCCGCTCGCCCGCGATCAAGCGGGCATTGGCAAGCAAGCATCGCCCGGCCGCCATGTCGGCTGTTTACCGGACGCTCATGCCCCTATAGCGGTGCGGTCGAGCAAATGGCCGAATCCTCGAAGGGGCAATAGTGCGGCAATTCTACAGGTTATGCCTGGGCGTCCGGCAACAGGCTACCGAATGACCCCGACCGTTCCTGTCCGGCCGATCCGGATGATGATCGCCAGCGAATTCATTCACGGCTCGACCGCACGCGGTCTGGTCGGCGGATTTCGCGCGCTCGGCTGGGACGTCGCCGAGGTCGATCTGCTCCATTTCGTCGTACGTGGTCGGGGCCGGCTGGCGCGCGGCGCGGCGCGGCTGCTGTGGAACAACTCGATCGCCGAATATAATGCCGAAATCCTGCGCGTTGCCGAGCTCAACAAGGTCGAGCTCCTGCTGACGATCAAGGGGGTCAACATCGCGCGTTCGACGGTCGAGCGCCTCCGCGCGAACGGCACACGCGTGGTCGTCTTCTATCCAGACGTATTGTTCGATCATGCCGGCGTTGACGAGGCGGTGCTCGCCGCGACCGATCTCATCGTCACGTCCAAGAGCTATCACGCGCCTTATCTCGACAAGCTGGTCGGGCCGGCGCGGCATGCCTTCGTCCATCACGGCTATTGCCCCAGCGCCCATTCGCGCCGCCACGCGCCGGGGGCGATCCCCTATCGCTGGGATATCGGTTTCATCGGCAATGCCTCGCCCCACAAGGCCGCGCATCTGACCGCGGTCGCACGCGCCTTCCCCGACCAGCGTTTCGTCGTCGTCGGCAATGGCTGGACCGACATGGCCAAAGGAACGCCACTCGCGCCCTTTGTTCTCGGCGCGCCACTCACCGGCGATTATTTTGCCCGCGCGATCGAGGAAACGCGGATCAACCTGGCCATCCATCACGGCGAAGTCGGATCGGATAAATGGCAGGACCTGACTTCGACCCGGACGTTCGAGATTCCCGCCGCGGGCGGATTCATGCTCCATGTCGACAATGACGAGGTACGCGCGCTTTACGAGCCCGGACGCGAGATCGATGTCTTCACCGGCGACGAACAGCTGATCGAGCGCATCGGACACTATCTCACGAACGAGGCCGAGCGCGCGGCCATCGCGGAAGCCGGCCACGCCCGGTGCGTGCCGGCCTATTCGCTGGAGGCGCGCGCCGGAGAGATTGCGACGCTGTTGATGGAACGGGGATTGCTCGTCAACGTTCTCTGAACGATTCCGGCCGCATCGCCTTCATTCTGCAGGACTTCAGACCCAACCCACCTTCGCGCACCGGCCGACCAGCCATCTCACCAGCTCCTCCGGTGCGATTGCACGCCGGATTAGCGCATTGACCCCCTCGGACCGACCCGCCTAGGACGGCGCGGACAAACGCATTGGCGGAAACGACCCTATCCATGTTGGCAAAGCTGTTCGGAGATTTCAGGGGTATCGCCCGCGTTGCGGGTATCGGCACCGCGCTACGTTGGCTGGCGTGCGTTGCCGCAACTTTGCCATCCGCGCTGAAGACCCGCAATTTATTGGCTGCCGACCGACTGATGGGGACCGGTCCGTTCCGTGTCCGCCACGCCATCGGGAACGCGCTTCTGACCGGCGAAAGCGCCTTCAGTGGGTTGCGCGAGATATGGGTCCGCGATGTCTATGCCGGCGGCGGTTTCCTGCGCGTGCCCGATCACGGCACTGTCGTCGATCTCGGTGCCAATATGGGCAATTTTTCTGCGCAGGCACTTGCCGCCAATCCCACTGCGCGGTTGATTGCAATCGAACCCAGCGCGCCGCTCGGCGCAAAATGGGCGGCGACGATGGCGGTCAACGGCTTTCAGGATCGCGCACAATTGTGCCGAGCGTTCATCGGCATCTTCACCGATAAGCAGCGCCGCGATTTTGAAAACGATCCCGCTTACGGCGGCGTGCCGACGATCAACGAAGACGAATTCCTGCGGCGATACGCGATCGATCACATCGACTTCCTCAAATGCGACATCGAGGGCAGCGAGTTCTTCATGACGGAACGCGGCAGCCGATTGCTCGACATCACCGATCGCGTTGCCATCGAACTTCACGATTTCGGCGGCGACCCGCAACAATTCCTCGACACGCTCAAGGCCAAGGGGTTTGCCGACCTTCAGGTCGATTGGTATGGCCGCGAATGCATCGCGCGCGCTGCGCGCACGGCTACACTGCGGATGGCAGCCTGATCATGGCAACGCTTGCCCCCTCCCGATATTGGCCGGAAACCAAACCGCTCCAGCCCAGATCGTCGATGATCCACGACCTGGAGCCGACCTATCGTGAGGTTTTCTTTTCGGCGCTCATCGCCTTGTGGTTCGCCATTGGCCTGGGCGCGCTCCCCGGATCCGAAGATTGGATCAATACGATCGGCTTGGTCGCGTTTTCGATCATGCTGGCCTGGGCCGCCTATCGTCAAATGAAGCTCAACGTCGCGTCGCTTTGGACACCCATAATGTGGTACCGGGTAGCGCTATTGAGCTATTACGGAATTGGCTCTCTGGTTCCGATCTGGACCAACGCCGATACTCAGGAATTGATGAAGGGATTTTATAGTTACTTCCCTTACGAGATCGTCAAGCTTAATCTGCTGATTACGACATTTAACTTCGTATTTCTGGCAGCAACAAAGACGTTATTTATTGCCTTAAGCAATAGAACTATCAGCAAATCGATCCTCGACCGGAAGTTTATCAATCCTTCAAATTTCAACATGATCGCGTTCGGGTCGTTATGCCTGATCGTCGGCTCGGCCGTGAACTATCTGATCATTTTTCCGCAGATCGTCGGGTGGATCAGACTGAGCTTTTTCAGCACCCTAGCGAACCTATCCGTGCTCTCGTGGCTGGGATACTTCATGGTGATATTCTGGGGGCTCGAGAATAAGCGCCGGGAATTCATCATCTGGCCGATCGCACTTGCGCTCGGAGAATGCGTGATCGGCTTCTATGCAATGAGCAAGTCGGTCATGCTCATGCCCCTGGTCATGGTCAGCATCGCCTTCATCTACCATCGTCGCAGCCTATTCCGCATCACCCTTCTGGCCGGAAGCTTCGTGACCTTGTTCATGTTTCTTTCTCCGATCATCACGCATGTCAGAGATATGAACGGGAAGTACTATGATAGTGCGGCTCCGGCTCAAGAAATTCCGGGTTTGTATCTCTCGTATTTCACTACCGGCCGGGAAAGCGATCAATATGCCGACGTCGAAACCGGCTGGATGCGCCTGAGCTTCGTCAACGCCGGGACTTTCGTGATAAATCAATACGATCACGGCACGCCTGGAAACTCCTACAGATATTTGCCGATCGTCTGGATCCCCCGAATAATCTTTCCCGATAAGCCCATCATCACGGACGTGGGACGAGAATTGTCCTATGCCGCCAACGGCAACTACAACTCGTCCTCCAGTGCCGGCCTTGCCGCAGAGGCTTATTGGAATGGCGGTTGGCTATATACGATCGGTGTCGCGATATTCCTGGCGCTGGTCTTTGGCCTCTGGACGATCTATTCCTACGAGGTCATCCAACGTAAAGCTTGGCACCTGTTCTTTATCGTCTTGATCGGCATGAGAATGGCCCTCCGCGTCGACGGCGCCTTCGTTTCCGATATAGTC
The DNA here is from genome assembly GCF_024508665.1 of Sphingomonas sp. Taxonomy (GTDB): domain Bacteria; phylum Pseudomonadota; class Alphaproteobacteria; order Sphingomonadales; family Sphingomonadaceae; genus Sphingomonas. Next base: position 159,258 of record NZ_JANINP010000007.1, on the reverse strand, counting down.
GGGCCCATCGCACTGGTGGTCCTGGCGCATATCGCCCTGGAGTTGATGAACCGATTCCTTCCGCGGGCGCTGGGCGGGGCGATGCCTCGACTTTTCGTACAGCCTTAAGCTCCTGTCATGTGCGGCTTGGCCGGTTTCTTTGCCCATGCCGCGCACGGCGCGCCGATCGGCCGCGCCACACTGGTCGCGATGCGCGACCGGATGGCGCCCCGCGGCCCCGACGGAGTCGGCCTTTGGATCGCGCCCGATGGCCGCGCCGGCTTCGGCCATCGTCGATTGTCGATCATCGATCTCAGCGAGACCGGCGCGCAGCCGATGCCGACGCCCGATGGTCGGTACACCATCGCCTATAATGGCGAGATCTATAATTACCGCGCTCTCCGGGACGAGTTGACCGAGCAAGGCACGACGTTCGTCGGCGATTCCGATACCGAGGTCGTGCTCCACCTCTACGCCCGATACGGTGCGGGCATGCTGGGAAAGCTGCGCGGGATGTTCGCGCTCGCGATCTGGGATGCCCATGCCCGGACGATGTTCCTGGCGCGCGATCCGCTCGGCATCAAACCGCTTTATTATGCCGACAGCGGCGGGACGTTGCGGTTCGCATCGCAAGTAAAGGCGCTGCTGGTCGATCCCGCTATCTCTCGCGACCCTTCCCCGGCGGGCCTGGCGGGCTTCCACCTTACCGGCTCGGTGCCCGAACCGTTCACCGCTTATCGATGCATCCGCGCACTCCCTGCGGGACACTGGTTGATGTGCACGGAAGAGGGACCGGGCACGCCCGCCAGCTACGCCAATGTCGCCGCCACCCTCGCCCATGCGCGTGGGCGGATGGTCGGCGACGGCGATGTTCGCGCGGCGTTGCGCGACAGCGTGCGCCATCATCTCGTCTCCGATGTGGAAATCGGCGCCTTCCTGTCGGGCGGAGTCGATTCAGGCGCGCTGATCGGGCTGATGCGCGATTGCGGCCAGCAACGCATCCGCGCCTGCACCCTCACCTATCGCGAGTTCGCCGGAACCGCAGACGACGAAATGCCGGGCGCGATCGAGATGGCGCGACGTTATGGCGTCGATCACCACGTCCGATCCGTCGCCGCCGCCGAATTCGCCGAGGATCTGGATTCAATCTTCGATGCAATGGACCAACCGAGCGTCGACGGCGTCAATACCTGGTTCGTCAGCAAGGCATGCCGCGATATGGGGTTGAAGGTCGCCTTGTCGGGATTGGGCGGCGACGAACTGCTCGCGGGCTATTCGACCTTCCGATCGGTCCCTCGAATGTTTCATCGGGCCGGACCACTGACCAAGATGCCCGGCGCGGCAAAGGTCGCCAGGATGCTGATCCGCGCCCTCCTGCCGCGACTTGCTCGCCGCAACCCAAAGGTGCTTGGCGTGCTGGACCATGCGGGAACCTGGGCAGGCGCTTATCTGTTGCGCCGCGCGGTGCTGCTTCCCTTCGAACTCGATGGCGCGATGGATCCGGCCATGGCACGCGAAGGCTTGGCCGAACTCGATCTGCTCGGCCTGTTCACCGACAGCCTTGTTCCCGATCCGGGATCGGACAACGGCCGGGTGAGCGCGCTAGAAACGTGCAACTACATGCGCAACCAATTGCTGCGCGACACCGATTGGGCAAGCATGGCGCACTCGGTCGAAATACGCGTGCCGCTGGTCGATTTTACACTGCTTGAGGCAATCGCGCCGCGCATCGCGTCGCTCCAGCCGGGCGAAGGCAAGGTCCTGCTCGCCAACGCGCCCGTCATTCCGGTCCCGGCCGACGTCGTCGCGCGCCCCAAGACCGGCTTCGGCATTCCGGTGGGCGATTGGCTGCGCGGCGATGTCGAACACCATGAGGATCGGCGCACCTCGCGTCGCTGGGCGCATGTGGTCGAAGCTCGCTACGCGGGATCGGTCGACGCGCTGGCGACCGCCTGAGCGATGGCGCTGATGTCCGCGAACGGCTAGGCGATCGGCCTGTGAGAATTCTCGCGCTCTCTCATTATTACCCGCCCGAGGTGAACGCGCCCGCGTCGCGCCTGTCCGAACATGCGCGCGTCTGGCACGAGGCGGGGCATGAGGTGACCGTCGTCACCTGCGCGCCCAACCATCCCGCCGGACAGCTCTATCCGGGCTACCGCAATCGGCTGTGGCAGGGAGAGACGATCGACGGCATCCGCGTGATCCGGCTGTGGACCTATCTGGCGGCGAACGAAGGTTTCCTGCCCCGGATCGCCAATTACCTCAGCTATCTGTTCTCTTTGTTGTTCTGGATGTGGCGTTTGCCGCGCGCGGACGTGGTGATGTCGACCAGCCCGCAATTCTTCTGCGGGCTCGCAGGCTGGTTCCTCAAGCGCGGCAAGCGACCCTGGGTGCTTGAGATCCGCGATCTCTGGCCGGAAAGCATCGTCACCGTAGGCGCGATGAAGCGCGGTACCGCGATCCGCGCGATCGAGAAGATCGAGGCGTTCGCCTATCGCAAGGCCGACCTGGTCGTGTCTGTCACCGACGGATTTGTCCCCCACATCCGCGCACGTCGGCCCAAGGGACCGATCGCGGTGATCAAGAACGGCGTCGACCTGTCGCGCTTCGCCAGCGATCCCGCCGCCGCGGACGCCTTCCGCGCCGAGAACGGCCTGACCGGCAAGTTCGTCGCCTCCTATATCGGCACCCACGGCATGGCGCATGGGCTGCAGGTAGTGATCGCTGCGGCCGAGCGATTGCGCGATCGCGACGACATCGCATTCCTGATGGTCGGCGGCGGCGCCGAGCGTGAAACGATCAAGGCAATGCGCGACGCGAAGGGCCTGACCAACATCGTCATGCTCGGCCAATTACCCAAGGCGGCGATGCCTGCGGTTTGGGGAGCGAGCGACGCGGCGCTGGTGCTGCTCAAACGCGTCGACACGTTCAAGACCGTGATCCCGTCCAAGATGTTCGAAGCGATGGCGCTCGGCGTGCCGATGATCCTGGGCGTCGAGGGCGAGGCCAAGGCGCTGATGGAAGAGGGCGGCGCGGGCATCGCGATCACTCCCGAGGATGATGCCGAACTTGCCGCGGCGATCCTGCGCCTCGCCGACGACCGCGCGCTCGGCCGCCGAATCGGCGCTTCGGCCCAGGCGTTCGTCCGCGCTCAGTTCGACCGCGAGAAGCTGGCGCGCGCCTATCTCGCCGAATTCGAGGCGCTTCGGCGGTGAAACTCGCGCGCAGCCTCGCTTTTGCCCGCCACGTCCCGCCTCGCCAGATCGCCGCGCGCTTCTGGCTCGAGGCGAAGCGCCGCTGGTCGCTGCGCGCACCGCCGCGCCTCGAGGCGCTCGCTTATCCCGCCCCCGCGACGCCGCAGCCGATCTTCCCACCGCGCACCGGAATGATCGAGCGCCTTCCCACTGGCTGGCGCTTCACCTTTGTCGGCCGCTCGGTCGAGACCGGCGAGGCGATCGACTGGCAGGCCGATCCCGACCAATTGTGGTGCATGAACCTCCATTACATGGAGTATCTGGAGGAGCTCGACCGCGACACCGGCGTCGCGCTGATCCGCCAGTGGATCGCCGCCAACCCGCCTTGGCGACGCGGCTACTGGCGCGACAGTTGGAACAGCTACGCCTTGTCGCTGCGCGTGGTCGTGTGGATGCAGCGCCTGACCGCCTGGGGCCTCGACCTCACCGATCCCGACGGTCGCCGCATCGTCTCCAGCCTGGCAGCACAACTCGATTTCCTGCTGCGCAACCTGGAACTCGATCTCGGCGGCAATCACCTAATCAAGAATATCAAGGCGCTGGCCTGGGGCGGTGCGTTCTTCGCCGGTCCGTTCGGCCAGAAGCTGCGGGACCGCGCTATCGGGCTGCTCACGCGGGAAATCCCGCGCCAGATCTTGCCGGACGGGATGCATTATGAGCGGTCATCCTCCTATCATGCCCAGGTCTTCGCGGATCTGATCGAAACGCGCTCGGCGCTCGGCGACCCGGCGCTCGACCCCGTGCTCGCCCGCATGGCGCAGGTCGTCACGATGCTGACGCATCCCGATGGCGGCCCGGCGATCTTCAACGATGCCGGGCTGACCATGGCCTATGCTCCGAGCACTTGCCTCGCCGCGTTCTCGCGGGTCACCGGCCGCCCGATCCCGCAACGCGATGGCGCATTCGGCTTTCGCGATGCCGGCTATTTCGGGCTCCATGCCCCGGGCTTCGCGCTGATCGCCGATATGGGGCGGATCGGCCCCGACAGCCTTCCGGCGCACGCGCATGGCGATATCGGATCGATCGAGTTGTCGATCGGCGGCGAGCGCTTGATAGTCGACCAGGGTGTCTACGAATATGTCGCCGGAGAACGCCGTCAGGCCGCCCGCAGCGCACATCACCATAATTGCCTGGCACTCCTAGGTGCCGAGCCGGCCGATTTCTATGGCGCCTTCCGCTGCGGCCGCCGACCACGCGTCGGCGTGTCGCAATTCGTAGGCGGCGATGGCGGCATGCTGCTCCAGGGTCATCATGACGGCTATCGCCACCTCAAGGGGAAGCCGGTCGTCGTCCGCCGGCTGGAGGCGAATGCCGAAGGAATTGTTCTCCACGACCGGATCGACGCATCGCATTGGCATCAGGCAACGTCCCGCCTGCTGCTCCACCCCGATTGCCGCATCGAGCTTCACGGCGATCTTGCGATTGTGCATCGCGGCGAAGTGTCGATCGCCATCAAAGGGTCCGCGCCGCTCCATGTCGAACCCGCTATGTGGTGGCCCGACATGGGCGTAGAATTGGCGACACGGCGGCTGTGCTTGACACTCCCGCCGGGTTGCTTTGAAGCCACGCTGGAATTCGCCGCCGCAACACCGCTCGAAACGGGGATTTAGTGAAACAGGTCGAACAGAATTATCGTAGCGGCGTGCTCCGCTTGATCGACGCGCCTGTGCCGCGCGCCGGCGGCGGGCGTAACCTGGTCGCGACGCGCGTGTCGTTGATCAGCGCGGGAACCGAGAAGCAGATCATCGATCTCGCGCGGTCGAGCCTCGCCGGCAAGGCGATGGCGCGTCCCGATCTCGTCCGGAAGACGCTGCAAAAGGTTCGCAACGAAGGCTTGCTGCCGACTGTGCAGAAGGTATTCGCCAAGCTCGATACGCCGATCCCGCTCGGCTATTCACTGGCGGGCACGGTGGTCGAGGCGGGCAGCGATGCCGGCCGCTATGCGGTCGGCGACCGGATCGCTTGCGCCGGCGCGGCGGTCGCCAATCATGCCGAATATAATGCTGTGCCCAAGAACCTGTCGGTCCGCATCCCCGCGGGCGTCGACGACGAGGCGGCGAGTTTCGTCACGATCGGTGCGATCGCGCTGCAGGGTGTACGCGTCGCCAACCCGACGCTGGGCGAGCGTGTCGTCGTCATGGGGCTGGGTCTGATCGGCCAGCTCACCGTACAATTGCTCAAGGCCAATGGCTGTCGCGTATTGGGATTCGATCCCAATCCGGCGCGTGCCAAGCTCGCGCTGGAGATGGGCGCCGACGTCGCTGTCAGCGACGCGCTCGATGATGCGGTGCGCGGTTTCACCGACGGGTACGGCGCCGATGCGGTGATCGTCACGGCGTCGAGCAAATCCTCCGCACCGCCCAACCAGGCCGCCGAGATCAGCCGGATGAAGGGCCGCGTCGTCATGGTCGGTCTGACCGGCATGGAAATCGACCGCGAGCCCTATTACAAGCGCGAACTCGACCTCAGGCTGTCGATGTCCTACGGGCCCGGCCGCCACGATCCCGCCTATGAGCTGGAAGGCCATGATTACCCGCTGGCCTATGTCCGCTGGACCGAGCAGCGGAATATGCAGGCGTTCCTCGAACTGGTCGCCGAAGGGCGGGTCACGCCGTCCAAGCTCGTCACCCATCGCTTCCCGATCGAGCAGGCCGAGGCCGCCTACAAATTGATGGATGGCGACGAACCCTATCTCGCTATCCTTCTCACCTATGCCGACACGCCAACTCCCATCGAACGCTCGATCCCGGTCGCCGGCAAGAAGGGCTCCGCCGCTACTGGCCGCGGCACCGGCTTTATCGGCTTCGGCAATTACGCCAAATCGGTCTTGCTTCCTGCACTCAAGAAGGCGGGCAACGAGCGGCTGACGACGGTGGTTACATCGACCGGTCTGTCGGCACATGATGCCGCCGAACGCCAGGGTTTCGCGCACGCCGCGACCGATCCCCGGGCCGTGCTGGGCGACGCCGACACCGATTGCGTGTTCGTCGCGACGCGGCATGACAGCCACGCGCGGTTGACGGTCGAAGCGCTCAAGGCCGGCAAGCACGTCTTCGTCGAAAAGCCGCTGGCGCTGACTATCGATCAGCTCGCCGAGGTGCAGGCGGCCGCCACCGGCGCTCCCGGCGTGCTGACGGTCGGCTTCAACCGCAGGTTCGCGCCGATGATGGTCGAAGCCAAGGCGGCGCTCGCCAATCGCGGCGGGCCGATCGCGATGCATTACCGCATCAACGCCGGGCATGTGCCGGGCGACAGCTGGCTGCACGGTAGCGAAGGCGGCGGCCGCATTGCTGGCGAGGCTTGCCATTTCGTCGACGCACTCACGTTCCTGGCCGGCGGACCGCCGGTTTCGATCGAGTCGTTCAGACCTGACGGCATCGGCGACACTGTCTCCGCGGTTCTGCGTTTCGCCGATGGCTCGACGGGCACGATCCTCTATTCCTCGCTCGGCGACTCCTCGCTGCCCAAGGAATATCTCGAGATATTCGCCAGCGGGCTCGTCATCCGGCTCGACGATTTCCGCAAGCTTCACATCACGCGCGGCGGCAAGACCACCACCAAATCGGCCTCCGCGCAGGACAAAGGCCAGACCGGACTGGTCAAGGCGTTCTATGCCGCGGCGCGCGAGGGCGCTCCTCCGCCGATACCGCTCGACGAACTGATCGCGGTCAGCGCCGCGACGCTGGACATGGCCGGCGCGGACTGAAGGCCCGCGTGACCGCGCCCTCGACCACCGCGATCATCCTCTCGTTCAACGAGGAGGTGCATATCCGCCGTTGCCTCGAGCGGATCGCGCCGCTCGTCAAGCGGACGATCGTGGTCGACAGTTTCTCAACCGACCGCACGGTGGAAATCGCGCGCGAGCTCGGCGCCGAGGTGCACCAGCACGCCTTCACCAACCAGGCGGCGCAGCTGCAATGGGCGCTCGACACGATCCCGATCGCCAGCGACTGGATCATCCGCATCGATTGCGACGAATATCTCGAACCGGGGCTGATCGACGAGATCAAGGCCAAGCTCCCTGTTCTCCCCGCCGACGTTACCGCCCTCGACGTCAAGTTGAAGGTTTTGTTCAAGGGCAAGTTCATCCGCTGGGGCGGCTATTACCGGACCTGGCTGACGCGGCTATGGCGCCCCGATGCCGGGCGGATGGAGCAGCGCTGGATGGACGAGCGGCTGCTGATCACACGAGGGCGCGCCGAGCGATTGACCGGAGGCGACCTGGTCGATGCCAGCCTGAAGGACATCGGATGGTGGACCGACAAGCATAATGGCTATGCGACGCGCCAGATGATCGACTTCATTGCGCGCGAGCACGGATTGATCGGCGAGGAAGCAGACGGCGAACTCACCGCTTCGGCCAGGAAGCGCCGTGGGCTACGCAAGCTCTATGGCGGCGCCCCGCTCTATCTGCGCGCGGTTCTTTATTACCTTCGGCGCTATTTCCTGCTGGGCGGCTTCCTCGACGGCCGGCTCGGTTTCGTCTGGCACTTTCTCCATGGATTCTGGTTCTTCGTGCTGATGGACGCCAAGATCGACGAAGCACGGACCTGGATCGCGGCCAATTCGATCGAGGATTTCCCGCGCTATCTCGCCGAGCGTTACGGCATCGCCGAGACGGGAATCGCATGGCGGCGGTGAAACCCAGGGTCATCATTCTGATCGGCGCGTTCTGGCCGGGACATGAGTCCGCTGGGCCGAACCTTAGCGTCAAGGCGATGTGCGAGAGCCTGTCGGACCAAGTCGACTTCTTGCTGGTCGCGCGCGACCGCCCATTCGGCGCTGCCGAGCCGATGGTCGCCAACAAGGATTGGCGCGATCTCGGCTGGGCGAAGATCCATTACCTCACCGTCAGCCCGCGTGGTGCCGAAGGGCTCGCCGACCTCCTTCGCGAAACTCCCCACGACCTGCTGTTCGTCAACGGCTTCTTCGATCGCGAGTTCACCATTCCGGCGATGCTCGCCCGCCGTTTCGGCAAGGCGCCCCGCACGCCGGTCGTAATCTCGCCCCGCGGCGAATTTTCGTCGGGCGCGCTGGGTCTCAAGAACGCGCGCAAGGGTCTGTACATGGCGCTGGTCCGGCTGCTCGGACTGGCGAGGAACGTGACCTTTCACGTCACCAGCGAGGAAGAGGAAGCGGATACCCGCAAGCTTTTTCCGAACAATCGGATCGAGCGGATCACCAATGTCCGCCCGCTCTTCCCGCTACCGCCCTATCAACCAGGCAACCTCTTCCGGCTCGCCTTTCTCGGCCGCATCTCGCCGGTAAAGGGGCTGGACGTCGCGCTCGAAGCGCTGGCGCTCGTGACCGAGCGGGTCCACTTTACCATCTATGGTCCCGTCAGCGATCCCGCGCATTGGGCACGCTGCGAGGAACTGATCGCTGCCCTCCCCGCCAACGTCACCGCACATCGCGACGGCGAATTGACCAACGACGCCGTGCCACATGCGATGGCCGGGCAGGAGCTTATGTTCATGCCGTCGCGCTCGGAGAATTTCGGGCACGCGATCTTCGAGGCCTTGTGCGCCGGCACGCCGGTGCTGATCGGCGACCGCACGCCGTGGCAGGATCTGGAAGCAGCCAAGGCCGGGTTCGACATCCCGCTCCCCAATCCGGTCGCACTCGCCGCGGCGATCGACTGCCTCGCCGCGATGGGCCCGGCCGACTATGCCCAGTGGCGCGCCGGCGCGCGAGCAATGGCGGAGCACTTCGTCGCCGGGTCGACCGCTCGAGCGGACATGGCGCGGCTGTTCCTCACCTTGACCGGTATGCACGCTTCACCCAAGGGCAAGCGCGCATGACCAGCCTCTCCACTCACGCCAAGCGCTTCATCGGCCCGTTGCTCGCCAATCGCTGGACCGGCATCATCGCCGCGCGCGTGCTTGGCGACCGCATCCCGCATCGCGGATTGACGATCGACACGTCGAGCCCGGTGGTTACGCCCAAGATCAAGGCGGCATTGCTGCTCCAGGGCTATGAATCGGGCGAATACCGCTTCGTCCGCCAGTATATTCCGACCGATTGCGACGTGATCGAGCTGGGGGGCAGTCTCGGCGTGATCAGCTGCACCATCCGCCGCCGCATCGACCCCACCCGCCGCCAGTTTATCGTCGAAGCTGACCCGCGCCTGGCCAAGGCACTGCGCCGCAACCTGGCGATCAACCATTGCGATGCCAATGTCGAAGTGATCGAGGCGGCGATCAGCTACGATCCGGGCGAGACAGTATCGTTCGCGCTCGGCGAAAGCTCGGTCAGCGGACGCGTCGCCGCCGACGCCGGGTCGCTGCCGACGATCGAAGTTCCGGCCTGCACACTCAGCCAGTTGATCGAGCGGCACGAGCTTACCGACTTCGCGCTGGTCAGTGACATCGAGGGTGTCGAGTGGCGCATCCTCAAGAACGATCTCGACGCGCTTGCGAGCGCGCGGATGATCGTGATGGAGACGCACGACAGCCCGGGCAACGGCAGCTATGAGGACCTGATCACCGCGCTCCAGGCGACCGGCCGCTTCGATCTGATCGACCGCCACGGCCCCGTCGTGGTGCTCAAGCCCAAAACGGCCTGAGCCCGATCATGCCTACGCGCCCCGCGCCCGTACGACTCGCGATCGTCGTCACGCACCCGATCCAACATTTCGTCCCCTTTTATCGGGCACTGGCAGCCGATCCTGGAATCGAACTCCACGTTCTCTACGGCGCACCGATCGGCGTGAAATCCTATTTCGACAAGGAGATGCAGTCCGAGATCAGCTGGAACATGGACATGCTCGGGGGCTATAGCCACGAATTCCTGGGCGAGGTGCCGGCCAATGGCCAGTCGAGCGTGCGTGCGCCAAATTCACCCGAGATCGCCCCGCGACTGAAGGCGTTCGATCCCGATGTCGTCCTGGTCTATGGTCATGCCCAGGCCAATGTCTATCGCGCGATCTGGTGGTGTCGGCGCAACAAGGTACCGCTGATGACGATCGGCGACAGCGAGTTGCTGCGCCAGCGCACGACGACGACGCGGATGGTCAAGGAAGTCGTCGTTCGCCAGATCTTCCGACGCTATTCGGCCTTCCTGTCGGTCGGCGATCGCAACGCCGATTTCTATGCCTATTACGGCGCACCGCGCGACCGCATCTTCCGCTGCCCTTTCACCATCGACGAAATCACCTATCGCGCGGCCAAGGCCAACCGGGCCGCGCTGCGGGCCGAGGCGCGCCGCGCCTACGACATCGCCGACGACGCGATCGTCGCGCTGTTCGTCGGCAAGCTGTCCAGTCGCAAACGTCCGGTCGATCTGATCGAGGCGCTGGCGCAGACCAAAGGCTCTCGCAAGGTTACCGCTCTGTTCGCCGGCAATGGCGAGCAGATGGAGCCGGCCAAGGCACGTGCCGCCCAGGCCGGGGTCGATGCGCGCTTCGCCGGGTTCGTCAATGTCGACAAGCTGCCCGCGCTTTATGCCGCCGCCGATATGCTGGTGCATCCATCCCAGGCCGACCCGCATCCGCTGATCTGTTCGGAAAGCGCGTGCATCGGCCTGCCGATGCTGCTCAGCGACCGTGTCGGGGCAGCCGGCCCTACCGATATCGCGCGGCCGGGCGAGAACGCGCTGGTCTTTCCGTGTGCGGACACCGCAGCCCTGGCCGTGCTGATCGATGAACTCGCCGGCGACGATACCCGACGCGCGGCAATGGGTACGCGCTCGCTCGAGATTTTCGACGAGCTCGATATTTCGGCAAGCGTCGCCGGCGTCCATCGCGGGATCGACACCGCGCTGGCAAGACCACGGTGAGCCCGAAATGAGCCCGAAATGAGCGTTGTCCGCAAGCTCGTCAGTCCGAGCTACTGGCTGAGCGACAGCCCGATCGCGGCCTGGCTGCGCGGCGCCGGCTGGCTGTTCACCTCGTCGCTGATCGAGCGTGCCGCCGCGCTCATCCAGACGGTGATGATCGCGCGCGCGATCGGGATCGAGAATTACGGCCGCTACGCGCTGCTGTTCTCGACGATCAGCTTGCTGACCCCATTGGTCGGGCTGCAATTGCCCTATGCGATCATCTATTTCGTCTCGCGCTATCAGGCGCGCGAGCCCGAACGAGCAGGCGCCGTCGTCTTGCTGGGCCGCCGTCTGACCGCGGCGACCACCGGGCTGATGCTGGCCATCGCGTTGCTGTTCGCGATCCCCTTGTCGGATTGGCTGTTCGCCGCGCCCGGCTATGCCTGGCCGTTGATCCTCGGCGCGATCCTGCTGATGGCCTCGATCCAGGCCGGCCTCAACGACACCCTGCTCCAGGCGAGCGAGCGCTTCCGCACCTTGGCGATCGCACGCCTCTCCACCGCCATCGTCGGTGTGCTCGTGCTGGTGGTCGTCGCCAAGCTCACGCCCGGCCTGACGCCGGTGATGATCGTGCTCGCCGGCAATGCCGTACTGCGCTGGCTGGCGGTCGCGATCCCGGCGCGGGCGGTCAGCAACCGGCTCGCCGGGCACAGCAATTTCCGCGAAGCCATTCGCCAGGGATCGGTGATCCTGCAATTCTCCCTGCCGAGCGGGATGCTCGCCTTCGCGCAGGGCATCGCCATGTGGATCGGCAATTACTACCTCACCCGCAGTCCCTATGGCCTGCGCGACCTGGCGGTGATCAACACCGGGCTGCAATGGCGCTCGCCGATCCTGGTGGTGATGGCGTCGCTGGCCAGTGCGCTATTGCCTATGCTTGGCCGCTATATCGGCCAGGACGATCATAGCCAGACGCAGCGGTTGCAACGCTACAACATGATCCTCAACGTCGGCATCGCGCTGATCTTCTCGATCCTGGTCATCCTGTTTTCGAGTTTCATCCTGAAGCTCTACGGCCGTGACTTTCACGGCCAGACGTTCCTGTTCGGGCTGTTCCTGATCGTCCTGGTCCCGACCGTCTATTGCAACGTGCACCAGCAATATCTCGTCGCGACCGGCCGGATGTGGACGCAGTTCCTGCTTTTCGTGCCCTACACCCTTGTCATCGTCGGTGCGACGATGTGGTTCGCTCCCGGGCTGCGCGGGGTTGCTCTGGGCTATATCCAGCTCATCGCCTGGGTGATAACGGCGATCCTTATTACAATCGTCGTCTCGATTCAGGCGGCGGCCGATCGCAAGAACCAGGAATCGACCCAGTGATGAGTGCCCAGGACCAGTTCCGATCGTTGACCGCGGCGCGCTTCTGCGAAAGCGCGGGATTCGCCGCGGTCGATATCGGTGCGCGCGGCGGACTGGACGCCGCGATGCTGCCGCTCGCCTGGGCGACCGAGATGATCGGGTTCGAGCCCGAACCCGCCGAGGCGGCCGCGCTGCAAGGCGGCGACCCCAAGCCCTGGAAGAGCCGGCGCGTGATCGCCGCGGCGGTCGGCGGGGTCGACGGCACGGCCACGCTCCACATCCCGCCTTCGCCCGAGAGCGCTTCGCTGCTGCCGCACAACGAGGAAATGGTCGAGTGGTTCGGCGTGTCCGAGCAGCACAGCGTCGACCGCTCGATCGCGGTCGAGACGCGCACACTCGACGGCTTGCTCGCGGAGGGCACGTTGCCGACCGCCGATTACATCAAGATCGACGTCGAGGGCGCCGAAGGCGCGATCCTCGAACATGCCACGCGCTATCTCGAGACCACCCTTGCGCTACGCGTCGAGGTCTCGTTCCTCGAACAGCGCACCGGCCAGCCGCTCGGCTGGGACGTCGCCAAGCTGTTGACCGATCGCGGCTTCCTCATCCTCGACCTGATCGCGGTGCAGCGCTGGCGCGCAAAACGACTTGCCGGCCATCCCTATCGGACCAAGGCCGACCTTCCTTATTCCAAGCCGGTGCTGGCACAGGGCGATCTGATCGCCGTGCGCGACTTCCGGCGGGTAAGCGGCGCGACCCAGGCCGCCAAGCTGGTGATCCTCACCGCCGCGCTCGGCTATGTCGATTTCGCCGCGACCATCCTGCGGCATCATCAGGCGGCGATCGCCGAGCTGGGACTGGACCTGGCGGCCGATCTCAGGTCATTGTCGGGATCGCTTGGCGGCGCCGCGCCTGCCGAGGCGATCCGCGCCAATCTGCGCGACCTCGTGCCGCTCGGTCGCTCGCTGCTCGGCGGACTGCCGGCGCGATAGGAGACGAAGCATGTGCGGTATCCTGGGGCTGGTGTCGAAGGACCCGATCGACCGCGGGCACGCGCATGCCGCGCTCGACCTGATCGCCCATCGCGGTCCCGACGGGGACAATAGCTGGCATGATTCGGGCGACAACGTCTGGTTGGGCCATCGCCGCCTGTCGATCATCGACCTCAGCCATGCCGGCGACCAACCGATGCACTCGATCGATGGCCGCTACGTGCTGATCTTCAACGGCGAGATCTACAATTATGTCGAGCTGAGAAACGAGCTGATCGCCGCGGGCGTGACGTTCCAGTCGGCGAGCGACAGCGAAGTCGTCATCGAGGGGTATCGCGCCTGGGGCGTCGGCGTGCTGTCGAAGCTCAATGGCATGTTCGCGATAGCGCTCTATGACCGCAGCCAGCGGATGATGCTGTGCGCACGCGACCGCTATGGCGAAAAGCCGTTCCTATACACGATGCGCGATCGCTTCTTCGCCTTCGGCTCCGAGTACAAGGCGCTGCTGGCACTGCCGGGCGTGCCGCACGATCATGACGAACTGCGCGTCGTCACCGAGACTTGCCAGCCCGGATCGAGCGCCGACCGCCAGCGCCAGACCGTCTTTACCGCGGTCGAACAATTGCTCCCGGGCGAGGCGATGGTGGTCAATTGCGCCACGTTGGAGAGCAAGACCTGGCGCTATTTCGACATCGACCTGACGCGCCAGCGCAGCTTCGCGAATCCCAAGGACGCGATGGCAGAGTTCCGCGACCTGTTCGTCGATTCGGTGCGCATCCGCATGCGCTCCGACGTCGAGGTCGGGTCCTGCCTGTCCGGCGGACTCGATTCATCGGCGATCGTCGGCGCGGTCCGCCATCTGCTCGGCCCGGACGCCGTCTATCACACCTTCACCGGGCGCTTCCCGGGTACGCCGGCCGACGAATGGCATTTCGCCGAGCAGGTGGTGAACGCCTCGGGCGTAGTCAGCCATGTCGTCGAGCCGACCGTCGACCGCTTCATCGCCGACCTGCCCAGCTTCATGTGGCACAACGAGCTGCCGGTCGGATCGTCGAGCCAGTTCGCGCAATGGTGCGTGTTTCATCTGGCAAAGCAGCACAAGGTGACGGTGCTCCTCGATGGCCAGGGCGCCGACGAGCTGATGGGCGGGTATGAGCAATATTTCGCCTTCTACATCCGCTCGCTCAAGGCACGCGGCGAGACGGCGCGACTGGCGCGCGAGCTGCCCGAGATCGAGCGGCGTTACCCGGCCGCGCAGATGGACCGGGCAATGCGGATGAAGTCCGCGGTCCCGCAACGGCTGCGCCACGCGCTCGCGCATATGCTCAATCGCGGCTCCGACATCCGCTTTGGGTTGAAATCCGGCTATAGCGAGGCGGTATCCGAACAACGCGGGCGCACCGACCATGGCAGCGGCGATCCGCTGCGCGATGCGCTCTACGAGGATAGTTTCGAACGCTTCCTGACCACCTTGCTGCGCTATGGCGACCGTAATTCGATGGCGCATTCGCGCGAAGTGCGTCTGCCGTTCTGCGACCATCGTCTTTCCGAATTCGTCCTGTCGCTGCCGCCCGAATTGATCATGGGCGACGTCCAGACCAAGCGGCCGATCCGCGAAGGGCTGCGCGAATTCCTGCCCGAAGCGATCGCGACGCGCTGGAACAAGCAGGGTTTTCGTCCGCCGCAGGATCTGTGGTTCACCTCGCCTGCATTCCTCGAGCTGATGCAGGACACGTTGACCTCCACCTCGTTCCGCCAGTCCGAAATCTGGGACCAGAAATGGTGGCTGAAGGTGCTCGACCGTATCCGCGGCGGCGATCTCGGGCTCGGCTGGAATTTGTGGCAGCCGTTCATCCACGAGATGTGGAAACAGCATTTCCTCAAACCCGCGACGCAGGGCATCGAGCCGAAGCGCCTCGCCGCCTGACGCGACGCGCCCGATGGACATCCTGCTGATCAACGGGACGCATCCCGCGGCGCCGCACATCTCGGGCGTGCGCGCCGGGCGGTTTGCCGACGAGTTCGCGCGGATGGGGCATCGTTGCGTGCTGATCTGCCCGCCTCTGCCGGGCGTGGCGGCGAAAGAACCGTCGCCGATCGCATCGCACGACTGGTCGCAGCCGTTGATCGTCGAGGCAGACGATCCGCCACCGACCGGCGGTAACGCGGTCGCGACATTCGCCAATTTGCTACGCCATGGCGGGCGCCGCACTGGTTTCCAGCGCAGCGTCGTCGCCCGCGGCCGCGCGCTTGCCGCCGAGTTTCGGCCGCAAATCGGCTGGGCGACGTTCGGCTCGCTCGAAGCGGTGACCGCGCTGCGGACGCTGGCCAGCGAGCAGCATTTTCCCTGGATCTTCGACGACAAGGATAATCCGGACATCTATGTGCCCAGAGCCGCGCGCTTGCCGCTCGCCTGGCGACTGCGGGGCTATGCCGCGCTGCAGGCCAATTCGATGCTCCATGCCGATGCCGCGCGGCGCTGGCTCGGCGACACTGCCGAGGTAATCTATAGCGGCGTCGATGCGGCGTTCTTCGAACCCCATCCCGCTCCCGAACCCGCACGACGCTATGTAACGTTGGTCGGCAGCCTTTATTATCGCGAAACGGTCGACGCGGTGCTCGGCGCGCTTGCCGAGTTCAATGCGACCAGCGGTCAGCCGCCACTGAGCCTGATCCATCTCGGCAATCAGGGCGAGTGGCTGAAGAACGACCGCGGCATCGATATCCTTCTTCCCGGCTATGTCTCGCCCGACGAGATGGCGCGACTGTGCCAGCACGCGCTCGCCAATATCTACGTGTTCCTTGGCCGCACCTTTCACCACAAGCTGTTCGAATTGCTCGCCTGCCGCCGGCCGGTGATCGCCTATGGCGGCGAGTTGCCGGAAAGCATCGCCGAGGCGGAACGGCTGCACGCCCCGCTTGCCGTGCCGACCGAACCCGGCGCGCTGGTCGCGGCGTTGAGATCGGCCGAAAGCTTCTCTCCCGACCCCCGGATGCCCGAACGCTTCTTCACCTGGCCCGAACAGGCTGCCATGGTCGAGGCCGCGATGAGGAGATTGATTGGATGACCGACGCCGCCGCGCCGACCACGCAGGAACGCGTGATCGACCAATATTTCGAAACCACCTCGTCGCGCACCGCCTTCACCGAGGAAATGAAAGCCAATGCCGTCGCGACCCTCGGCCGTCTGCTCGGCGACTGGGGCGCGCAGCCTGGGGAAGTGATGGTCGATCTCGGCTCGGGCATGGGCGAAGGCTGTCTGTTCGCGCTGTCGCGCGGGGCGGCGAGCGCCACCGGTATCAATCTATCGGGTAGCGAGAATGCTTTGGCGCGCGAGCGCGTGCCGGGCGCGACCTTTCTCGACACCGATCTCGTATCTGGTCTCAAGGGCCTGGCCGACAACAGCGTCGACCGCATCATGGCGCTCAATATCCTCGAGCATATCGACAAGCAGACGCTCGCCACGGTTCTCGAAGAAGCCGCACGCGTGCTCAAGCCGAGCGGCTATCTGGTCGCGATGACGCCCAATGCCGGGTCGCCGTTCGGGTCGATGACGCGCTATTGGGACATCACCCACGAGATCGCCTACACCCCCTCGGCGTTCCGCCAGATCGGCCTGCTCTGCGGGTTCAAGCGCTTCGATTTCCGCGAATGCGGCCCCCGCCCGCACGGCGTCGTCAGCACGATCCGCTATCTCTTGTGGCAGATGATCCGGTTGAGCATCAAATTCCGACTGATGGTCGAAATGGCCTCGACCAAGGGCGGCATCTACACCGCCGACATGCTCACGCGGATGGCGAAGCAATAGCTTCGGCGACCAGCCGCTTCACCAGCTCCTCGCCCGCCAGGCTCGCGCGCCAGCCGATCACCTCGGCAGCACGCGACGGATCGGCATGCTGCTCGGCAATGTCCGCCGGGCGGCGCAGGCCGGGCACGCTCGTCACGTGCTCGCGCCAGTCGAGACCGATCGCCGCAAAAGCGGCGGCGACGAAATCCTCGAGCCGCATGCTGGTACCGGTGGCGAGGATCAGATCCTCCGGCGTTTCGCGCTGGAGCATCGCCCACATCGCGGCAACATAATCCGGCGCCCAGCCCCAGTCGCGCACGACGCTCAAATCGCCGAGTTCGAGCGGCGCGCGCTCGCCAGCGGCAAATCGGCGGACCGCCGCCATCAATTTGCCGATCACGAAACTGTCGGGCCTGAGCGGCGATTCGTGGGCAAAGAGGAAAGCCGAACAAGCGCGCTGCCGGTATGCGACGCGATTGGCCTCGATCAGCAGATGCGCGCTGCACTTCGCGGCGGCATAGGGACTGCGCGGGCGAAACGGCGACTGTTCGGTCGCAGGCTCAAGGGTTTCACCAAAGCAATCGCCCGAGGCCGCGTTGAGCAACGCCGCATCCGGCGCCTCGCGCCGCGCCGCTTCCAGGACGTTGAGCAATCCGAACGCCGCACCCGCGAACGTCGCTTGGGGCTCGGCGAAAGACCGTCCCACCGAGCTTTGTCCCGCAAGATAATAGATTTCGTCCGGCGCCGCCGCGGCGACGATCTCGGTAACACGAGCGCTGTCCGACGGATCGGCCCGGTGGAGCATGACCCTGTCCGCCACGCCCAGGCGGGCAAGATTGTCCGGTATCGCGCCGCCCCGGCTCGTCCCGTGCACCCGATAATCCTTGTCGAGCAGCAACTGCGCCAGATACGCGCCATCCTGCCCGCCGACGCCCCAGATCAGCGCCGACCGCGCGGTCATGCTCGCGCCATCAAAACGCCCGTCATCGCCGCGAGCCGCTGCGCAAAGGCCGGGAAAGCGAAATAGTCGAGCCCTTCCGGAATGGCGCGCGGCCGTTCCAGGCTGGCGATCACCGCACCGACCACCGCCTGCTGATCGAGCGGATCGACGATCGGCCCGAGTAGCCCCTCACGCATCGCCTCGCGTGTGCCGTCGCGCGTGCTGCCGATCGACGGGATGCCGCAGGCCATCGCTTCGAGCAGGACGAAGCCGAACCCCTCGCCGCGGCTCGGCATGACATAGACGTCGGCGAGCCGGTAATGGTCGGCCTTCTCTTCCTCGCGGACCATTCCGGTAAAGACGACATGATCGGCCAATCCAAGATCGCGCGCTTTGCCCTCCAGCCGCCCGCGATCACTGCCGTCGCCGGCGATGACGTAACTGACGTCCGGGCGCTGCGCGACGATCGCGGGCAGCACGTTCAGCACCGCGTCGAATCCCTTGTAGCGTTCGCTGCCCGCCAACCGGCCGAAGGTCATCAGCACCTTGCGCCCCTCGAGACCGTAGCGCCTCTCGAGCTCCGAATTCTTCGGCCCCAACGCGAACTCATCGAGGTGAATCGCATTGGGCATCAGCGTCGTTGCCGCGTCCGGATACGGCGCCCAGGAGCGGAAGCGGTCGAGCGTCACCTGGCTGATCGACATGACGTGATCGGCCGAACGCGCCAGGCGCCGCGACCATGCCCGCGGCGACGGTTCCCAGGCGTCGATGCCGTAGATAGCGAGTACCAGTGGCTTCCTGAGCAACGTCGCGACAGCGCGAGCGAGCGGCAGCAGATTGAGGTGGGCGCAATAGACCAGATCGTAGCGCCCGCGCCGCATCGCGCGCATTACCGCCCTGACATATGAGCCGAAGCCGCCCAGCGCGGACAGGTCGAAATCGAGCTTCGTGGGCAAATCGCCGACCAGTGGCAATTTCGCGACGCGCGGCAGTGCGACTATTTGGTCGATGGTCGGGTCGAGGCACATCGCCTCGATCACATCGCGATTGTAGAGCGCAATCCCGCCATGTCCGCCCCACGCGTCGGTCAATAGCATCAACACCCGCCGCCCGCGCGGCGCGACCGCCATCAGGCGCCGCCTCGGTTGCTTTGACCCGCGGCCCGACGCAGATCCGCCTCGACCATTTCGGTGATCAGCGCATCGAGCGAGGTGGTTGGAGTCCAACCGAGCACACGCTTGGCCTTCGACGCGTCGCCAATCAACAGATCCACCTCCGTCGGCCGGAAATAGCGCGGATCGATCCGCACCAATATGCGGCCACTTTCAGTACAACGGCCGATTTCGTCGATCCCTTCGCCTTCCCAGGCCAAAGTGATCCCGGCTACCGCGAAGGAGCGTTCGACGAAGCTCCGTACGCTGTGCGTCTCCCCGGTAGCGAGCACGTAATCGTCGCCTTCTGGCTGCTGCAGAATGCGCCACATTCCCTCGACATAATCCCGCGCATGGCCCCAGTCGCGCTGTGCGTCGAGATTGCCGAGATAGAGTGTATCTTGATGCCCGTGACGGATCGCCGCCACCGCGCGGGTGATCTTGCGCGTGACGAAGGTCTCGCCGCGTAGCGGGCTCTCATGGTTGAACAGGATGCCGTTGGAGGCATGCATGCCATAAGCCTCACGATAATTGACCGTGATCCAATAGCCATAGAGCTTGGCCACGGCGTAAGGACTGCGCGGATAGAAAGGCGTGTTTTCGGTCTGCGGCACCTCACGCACCTTGCCGAACAGCTCCGAGGTCGAAGCCTGGTAGAAGCGCGTCTTTTCCGCCAGCCCGGCGACGCGGATCGCCTCGAGCACGCGCGCGACGCCGACACCATCGGCATTGGCAGTATATTCGGGAGTCTCGAAGCTTACCGCGACATGGCTTTGAGCGGCCAGGTTGTAGACTTCGTCGGGCTGGATTTCGGCGATGACGCGGCCGATATTGGTCGCGTCGGTCATGTCCGAATAATGCAGGAATAGCCGCACGCCCTCCACATGCGGATCGTCGTAGAGATGGTCGATCCGCGACGTGTTGAACGACGAGGCACGACGCCGCAGGCCGTGCACCTCATATCCCTTGGCGAGCAGCAGCTCGGCCAGATACGCGCCGTCCTGGCCGGTGATCCCGGTGATGATCGCCTTTTTGCCGTTCAACTCCTGGTCCCTCTTCTACGCCGACGCCGCCGACGGACGGGTCGGGAGCCCGGGTAACCAGCGCACGATCAAAAGCAACCCCCAGACGGGCGAGGCATCAAGCTTGGCAGCGCGCGTAGCAGTCGCTAGGGCCTCGGCTTCGCGGGCGTCGCCGCGGCAACGACAGACCGACCGAGCCGGAGGAAGTTTGCCCAATCCGTTCAGCACCAACCGGCCGCAGACGCTCTACGCGGCGCTCGCGCTGCTCAGCGTTGCCGTCCTGTTCGGCGGGGCGACGCGCTATGAGGTCGGGACGACGATGCTGCCCCGGCTCGCTGCGCTGATGGCGATCGTCTATTTGTTCTGGCCGCGCAACCGTTCGCCGCTCCGCGTCGAACGTGGAGCATTATTCTTCTGGGCAGTGCTGTTCGCGCTGCCGCTCGTTCAGCTCATCCCGCTTCCATGGTCGGTCTGGACCGCGCTGCCCGGTCGCGGCCTCGCGCAGCATGTCTATACGGCGCTGGGCGACAAGCCCTGGCTGCCGATCAGCCTGTCACCCAGCCGTACACTCGATTTCCTGCTGGCACTGGTCGTGCCGCTGGCAGCCTGGCTACTCGGCAAGCATCTCGATTACGCGGGTCGCGTCGTGGTATTGCGGGCGGTGCTGCTGTTCGCGCTCGCCAGCGCAACGCTAGGGCTCATCCAGCTGACGATGGGAGCCGATAGCCCGCTCTATTTCTATCACGTGACCAACGACGATTCGAGCGTGGGCTTCTTTTCCAACGCCAATCATCTGGCGCTTTTCCTGGCCGGCGCGATCGTCATCGCGCTTGCATGGTTGGCCGATGCGATGACCGTCAGCGGCCGCATCCCCGCGCCGGCCGCGGTGATCTGCGGCCTGGCGATCACCGTGCTGCTGTTCGGCATCGCCGGAACAAGTTCGCGCGCGGGCGCGATCTTCTCGGTGGTGGGGCTGCTGGGCGGGCTGGCGATGCTCCCGCTCGAACGGATCGGTCTGAAGCGCGGTTATGTGCTGGGCGGCTCCGCGGTCGTGACGTTAGCACTCGCCGCCGGCTTGGGACTGGTGCTCAGCGGCCGTGTCTTGTCGGATCGATTCCAGATCGACGACGGCACGCAGGAACGGATCGGCCTTTTGCCCCGGTTTGCCCATGTAGCGCACGATTTCTTTCCCTTCGGTTCCGGTCTCGGCAGCTTCGAGCCGGTGTACAAGAGCTACGAGCGGGCCAGTGAGTTGAGCTTCGGCTATTGGAACCAGGCCCATCAGGATTATTTGCAGGTCGCGATCGAAGGCGGCCTTGTCGGTATCCTGTTGATCCTGGCGTTCCTCGTCTGGTTCGCGATCCGCGTCGTCCGCATCTGGTATCATGGTGACGATTCCTCGCGCATGCGGCGGCAACAGGCCACGGCGGCGCTGTTCATGACGATGATCCTGGCGCATGGCATGGGCGATTATCCGATGCGGACGGGAACGATCGCCTGCATATTCGGTTTTCTTGCCGCGTTCCTGACCGTCCCGGAGGAAGCCGGGGCGAGTCGCTCGAGATCGCGCCGCGATTTGGGCGAGGACGCTTTTGGGGTATATGGACAAAATCAGGATGTGGTACCCGACAGGGCAATCGACCGCGGACTCGCGGCGCAGGGAGGCGAACATTACTCGTAAGCTTATCGTAGCGTGCGCGCTCGCGTCTGGCCTGAGCGCATGCGCCGGCCCGAATTACAAGCCCGAGGTAGCGACCGCGGCTAGCCCCCAGACCACCTTGCCCGTGCCGACGGTCGAGGACATGACGCGCGACCAGGCCGATTATCGCATCGGCCCGCTCGACAAGCTTACGGTCAACGTGTTCGGGGTGCCGGATTTGACGACCAACGGCCAGGTCGACGGCGCGGGCAATCTCGCCATGCCGCTGATCGGCCAGATCAAGGCGATCGGCGAGACGCCGAATTCGCTGTCGGCCAAGATCGCGGCGGCGCTCGACCAGCGTTACGTCCGCAACCCGCAGGTGTCGGTCACCGTGACCGAGGCGGTGAGCGCGATGGTCACGGTCGAAGGCAGCGTGGTTAAGCCCGGCCAATATGCCGTAGTTGGCCGCACCACCCTGCTCCGCATGATCGCTGCTTCTGGCGGCCCGTCCGATTTCGCGCGACTGAGCGAAGCGGTGGTGTTTCGGACGGTCAACGGCCAAAAGATGGTCGCGCGGTTCAACATCAAGGATATCCGTGGCGCGCGCACGCCCGACCCGGAAATCTATGGCAACGATGTCATCGTGATCGGCAATAACCCGGGCCGGCAGCTCTTCAAGGACATCATCTCCATCGCGCCGGTCCTCGGCATCTTCTATCAGATCGCAAGATAAGGCTTTCCCTTGGCAACCAATACCCTTCCGCTCGATCTCGGCGGCCCCGCGGCGGACCGCGGCCCCGACTCGCGGCTGGCGCTCGAACACTTCCTGCAACAGCAGGACGCGGAAAGCCCGCTGACTCAGTATCTCCAGATATTGATTCGGCAGCGCTGGATCGTGTTGGCGATCATCGCCGCGGGCGTGCTGGCCGCGGTGTTCGTCAACGCGACCACCGTGAAGCTGTATCGCTCGACCGGGTCGATGGAGATCGCGCGCGAAGCGGCGCGCGTGGTCAATACCGACGATACCCAACCCCGGCAGGCGGCGGCGGGCCAGGAATTCTACCAGACGCAATATGGCCTGTTGCGCAGCCGCGCGCTGGCCGAGCAGACGGTCGCGTCGCTGCGTCTCGCCGACAATCCGACCTTCCTTTACGGTTATACCGGCAAGAAGCCGCCGGCCGATGCACTCGCCGGCGACCGCAAGCGTCGCGAATTGACCGCAGCACGGTTGCTGATGGGCCATTTGACGGTCGAGCCGGTCCGCGGATCGAGCCTGGTTCAGCTCAGCTTCGACAGCCCGGATCCCGCGCTGTCGGCGACCGTCGTCAATTCGATCGCCAAGAACTTCATCGCCTCCAACCTCAATCGCCGGTTCCAGGCGACCGCTTATGCGCGCCAGTTCCTGCAGCAGCAGATCGAGAATACGCGTCAGAAGCTGGAGGCGTCCGAACGCGCGCTGGTCGCCTATGCCGGGCAGCAGCGGATCATCAATTATGAGAACGGCACCACGAGCAAGGATCAGGATTCGTCGAACGGTGCGTCGGTCGAATCGACCGACTTGCGCGCGCTCAATGACGCGCTCAACGCCGCCAAGATCGATCGTGCCCAAGCCGAGGCGCACTATCAGCAGGCGGCGCGCAGCCAGGGCCTGAACGCGCCCGAGAGCTTGCAGGACGGCACCGTCGCCGCCCTGCGCAGCCAGCGCTCGCAATTGCAGGCCGAATATCAGCGTCTGTCGGCACAATTCCGGTCGGACTATCCGCAGATGGTCGCCCTTCGCCAGCAGATTACCGAACTCGACAAGCAGCTCGGCAAGCAAGGCGCGGTGGTGCTCGATTCGCTCCGCGCCGCCTATCTGGCGGCCGCGCAGCGCCAGTCCGAACTCCAGGGACAGGTCGACAAGCTCAAGAACAATGTGATCGATCTGCGCGGCCGGACCGTCCAGTACAACACGTTGCAGCGCGATGCCGACACCAACCGGGCGCTCTATGACGCGCTGCTCCAGCGCTACAAGGAGATCGGCATCGCCGGCGGCGTCGGGACCAATAACGTGTCGATCGTCGATACCGCGCTGCCGTCGGGCAGCCCGGTAACGCCGCGCACCTCGATGAACCTGCTGCTCGGGTTGTTGCTCGGCACGCTGGTCGGCGGCGCGGTTGCGTTCATCCTCGAACAGCTCGACGAGTCGATCATCGCGCCGCACGATCTCGAGCGGAAGCTCGGCGTGCCGCTGTTGGGCAGCGTACCGCGCGTGCCCGATTCGGACGTCTCGATCGACCTGCTCGAGGACAGCAAGACGCCACTTGCCGAAGCCTATCTGTCGCTCCAGACCGCGCTTCGACTTACTACCAGCAAGGGTGCGCCCCGCGTGCTGTTCGTGACGAGCTCGCGGCCGTCCGAAGGTAAATCGACCACGGCGATGGCGGTGGCGCGCAATTTCGCATCGTTGGGCAAGAAGACGATCCTGATCGACGCCGACTTGCGCAACCCCTCGGTGCACAAGATAATGGGCTTCGCCAATACGGGCGGCCTTACCAATATCCTTGCCGGTGCGACCGACGTCGATACCTATATCCGCAAGGGGCCCGTGGACCGTCTGTCGATCATGAGCTCGGGTCCGATCCCGCCCAACCCGGCCGAGCTGCTGGCCGGCTCCAACCTGTCGCAGACCTTCGAGCGGCTGCTGAAGGAGGGTTATGACCATATCGTGGTCGATGGCCCGCCGGTGCTCGGCCTGGCCGACGCGCCGCTGATTGCCAGCTATGCCGAAGCGACGATGTTCGTGATCGCCGCGCGCAACACCCATACGCGTACCGCGCGTGTGTCGCTGCGCCGCCTTGCCGACGTCCATGCCAATATCCTCGGCGCGGTACTTACCAAGTTCGACGCCAAGAAGATCGGCTACGATTATGGCTATAATTACGATTATGGCGACAAGCGGATCGGCTTCATGAAGCGCGTGACGGGCTGAGCCCTGACGGCGGGCGCGTCATGGCTATGATCGCCTTGCGCCGGGGCACGGCGACCGTTCGGGTCGTCGTGCTGACGCTCGCGCTCGCCGCCGGCTTCTTCACCGTGCGGTCGGGGCTGGCGTTCCTGCTCGCCACGCCGGCGACTTCCCAACTCGCGCTCCGCATCGATCCGACCAACACAAACGCGCTCAGCATGGATGCCAACGAGCGGCTGAAAACCGTCGAGCTGGGCGCTCCGGCCGCCAAGCTCGCCTCCGACAGCAAACGGCTCCTCGAACATTCGCCTTATGAAGTCGTGGCGCTCCGAAACATCGGCATCATCGCCGCATCGAACGACGATGAGAAAGGTGCGGCCAAGCTGCTCGATATCGCCGCGCGGCTGTCGCTGCGCGATTACCTGACCCATGCCTGGTTGCTCGACTATCGATTCCGCACGAACGAAGTCGCGCCGGCCGTGACCGAAGCCGATATCCTGCTTCGCCAGGACGACCAGAATTGGCCGGTCATTCTTCCCGCGCTGATTGCTCTGACCCGCGATCCCAGGATCATCGATCCGCTGGCGCGCGTGCTCGCGACACGGCCATATTGGCGCAGCACCTTCCTCACCCGGCTCGGTAGCGACAATCCCTATCCCGACGCGACCCTGGCGCTGTTGACTCGGCTCAAGGCGATCGGCTCACCGGCAAGCAAGGAAGAGCTCGACCCCTATTTTATCAAGATGGCCGACCGGCTGTCGCCGACCCAATTGTTCGCGCAATGGGTCGCGCTGCTGCCGCCGAGCGCGCAATCGGCGGGCAAGGGTCTGCTGCGCGAAGGAGACTTTACCGGACTCGACGCGTCTCCGCCATTCGGATGGCGCTTCTACCCTGCCGACGGCGTCTATGCCGAGCGGAGTAATGGCCCGGCGGGAATGGGCAGCGCGCTCTACGTTTCTTATTCGGGGGAGCGCGAAACGGTCTTTGCCAATCAGGAACTGGTGCTGCCGGCCGGCCATTATCGATTCGCGGGGCGCGTCTATGCCGAGGATGCGATCGATGCGGGGGTCTTCCGCTGGTCGATCGTTTGTATGACCAAGGGTGCGACTGGGGTTCTCGCTACCGCGCCAATCAATCCCTTGCCCGGCCAACTTGGCCGTTATGCGGTCGAGTTCGATGTGCCGTCGAAATGCGATCAGCAACAGCTGGCGCTGACCGGGGCCGCCCGGGATACGACGTTCGACACGCTGGCGCTCTATGTGGACGGGCTCGACATCACGCGTTTGCGCTGAATATCGTTCCTGGCGCGACTTGAAGCGGACTGCCCGAGCCCCGATCAACCGCTCTGCTGCGGCTATTTCCGATCGCGCCTTTTCTGCCGAAAACCGGCGCCCCTTTCCAGCGCGAGGTTAGAATCAATCGCGCGCCGCCACCATCGCGAACATGGTCTTGCGATGACGCGGACCACCAGCCAAGCGGTTGACGAAACGCGGCAGTGGCGGATCGGCATAATAGACCGTTTCCAGCAAGGTAAAACCGAGTTGCCGCAGAATCTCGCGCACCTGGGTCGATGTCGGAACGTGGCGCACATGGCGATAGTAACGCGGGCGCCCGGTGACTCGCCAGGCAAGTGCTTCGAATCGGCGATAGAGCGACCGCCCATTGGGCAGCGATAGAATCAGTCGGCCGCCCGGGCGGAGCAAGGCGGCGAGTCGGGCTATCTCGGTCGTCAGGTCCGGGAGATATTCGAGCACGCTCGAACACAATGCCAGATCATATTGCCCCGCACGATCTGACAATGTTTCGAACAGCGCCACTTCGAACGATACGTTGGCGATCCCGTGGTCGTCGGCACTGGCGCGCGCCAGATCGATCATTCGTTCCGCACCGTCGATGCCGTGGACATGCGCTGCGATCTTGGCCGCTTCGAAAGACAGGGTGCCTGCCCCGCACCCCGCGTCGATCACTTGATCTCCCGGCCGGGCATAACGTTCGATCAACCTGCCCCAGGCGCGCAAGCGATCGCGGAATCCGGCGGAACGGACATATCCGTCACGAAATGCCGGCGCGATCGAATCGTGCCAGCTGATGGCGGTTTCGGATCCGTCGGCCACTGTCGCTCCCTTGGCAATCGCCCTCGTCCCTCGGGCATGTCGATATCGGCCTAGCGTGCCTGCGACCGGGATGCACCAGATGATGGCCCGCCTGGCGCACTAAAAAACCCGGCCCGGCGCACCGCCGTCCCGGGGTCAGTACAAATAAGAAGGGCGCGAAGTTCGAAAACTTCGCGCCCTACAATATCCGGTTAGAAACCGATCACGGGCTCTTCGGCTTCGAGCTGCCCGAGGTGGCGGCAATGATGCCACCGATGATAGCAATCACCGCGAGGACCGCAACGATGCCGCCGCCGCCACCACGAAGATGGTTGGCATCCTTGGCATCGGCGCCAGCGCGCACGGTGCTGACCTTGGCCATGACCGTACCCTTGGCGGGCGCGGCCTGGGCCAATGCCGGGGTCGCCGCGAGCGCCACCGACGCGAGCGCCGCAACAGCGGACTTAAACAGCACCATTAGCAAACTCCCTTGGTTATCTGTTCCAATTTCTCGACGCGCTTGCCACATAAACGCGCCAACTGTCAACCATAGTGCCGATCGTTCCAGGATCGTTCCCAGCCCCTACTCGGCCCCAACGCCAACTATCCGCAAACGCCGGTAAGCTGGATTTGTTGCGTGGCGAAAGCCCTTTTTATCCGACTGTGGCTTCCATGCATCGCCTTCGCCGGGAACGGTTAAATTTCGATGACGATAGATCAGGATTTCTGACGTATTCGCGCCGGCCGCCGCACGGACGCACCGGATCGTCAGATATCGGCGACACCAAGGTGAGACGTGACGAATGGGGCTTGTCTGGCGCCATTCAATCCGGGAAAGGGCATGCATGCCTTCCGTCGCACGTCCCCGCATCCTCGTGGTCTTCGGGACGCGCCCCGAAGCGATCAAGCTCTTTCCGTTGGTCCATGCGCTACGCCGGACGGATGCCGATGTGCGCGTTTGCGTCACCGGTCAGCACCGGGAGATGCTAGATCAAGTGCTTGAGATCGCACGAATCACGCCCGAACACGATCTCGATCTCATGCTGCCGAACCAGTCGCTCGATACGCTCAGCGCGCGACTGTTGACCGAATTGGGCAAGGTTATGGACGCCGACCGGCCCGACCGCGTCATCGTCCAGGGCGACACCGCCACCGCGATGATCGGCGCGTTGACCGCTTATTATCGCAAGATCCCGGTCGGCCATGTCGAGGCCGGGCTGCGCAGCGGCAACATCTATCATCCCTGGCCTGAGGAAGTGAACCGCAAGGTCGTGGGCGCGATCGCCGATCTGCACTTCGCACCGACCGACACGTCGCGTGATGCCCTGCTCGCCGAAAACGTTCCGGCCGAACGGATCCACGTGACCGGCAATACCGTGATCGATGCGTTGATCGAGACGCGCGCGCGCGTCGATTCGGACGCTACCCTCGCCTCGACGATCGCTCCGATCGCCGCGCGTTTCGCCGGCAAACGCATAGTTGCCGTAACGACACACCGGCGGGAAAACTTCGGTGACGGACTGAGATCGGTCGCCCAGGCGGTCCGCCGAATCGCCGATCGTCCCGACGTCGCCGTGATCTTTCCGGTCCATCCAAATCCCAATGTCCGCGGCCCGATGAGCGAAGTGCTGGCCGGCGTGGACAATGTGGCGATGATCGACCCGCTGGATTATCCCAACTTCGTCCGCCTGCTGTCGCTCTGCCATTTCGTGATGACCGACAGCGGCGGCGTACAGGAAGAAGCGCCCGCGCTCGCCAAGCCAGTGCTGGTGATGCGCGAGACGACCGAGCGGCCGGAAGGTGTCGCCGCGGGCACCGCGAAATTGGTCGGCAATGACGAGGAGGTCATCGTTACCGAAGCTTCACGCCTTTTGGACGATAGGGCGGCCTATGAAACAATGGCCCGCGCCCACAACCCGTTCGGGGATGGCAAAAGCAGCGAGCGGATCGCCCGCATCATCCTCGGTTCCGATTACTGAGATGAGCGCCAGTACTTTACGCGTCTGCGTCGTGGGCCTCGGCTATATCGGCTTGCCCACTGCCGCGGTGATCGCCCGAAGCGGTGCATCGGTGCTCGGCATCGATATCAGCCCGCACGTCGTCGAGACGATCAACGCCGGCCGCATTCATATCGAAGAAGCCAATCTCGAATCCCTGGTGCACGACATGGTCGCGACGGGCGCGTTACGCGCGGCGCTCGCCCCCGAGGCCAGCGACGTGTTCGTGATCGCGGTGCCGACGCCATTCACCGACAATCACGCGCCCGATATCAAATATGTCCTCGCCGCGACCCGCTCGATCGCTCCGGCGGTACGCAAGGGCAGCCTGGTGATCGTCGAATCGACTTGCCCGGTCGGCACGACCGAGGCGGTCCGCGACGTGTTGAGGGAAGCACGGCCCGATCTTACCTTCCCCGATGGCGGCAATGGAGCCACCGACGTCTGCGTCGCTTATTGTCCGGAACGCGTGCTGCCCGGAAAGATTCTCGAGGAATTGGTCAGCAACGACCGCTCGATCGGGGGACTTAGCGCCGCTTGCGCCGAACGCGCCGTGCAGTTCTACAAGGGTTTTGTCGCCGGCGAGTGCATCGCGACCACCGCGCGCGCCGCGGAAATGTGCAAATTGGTCGAAAATTCGTTCCGCGACGTCAACATCGCGTTCGCGAACGAATTGTCGATCGTCTGCGACACGCTCGATCTCGACGTCTGGGAAGTCATCCGACTGGCCAACCGCCACCCCCGGGTCAATATCCTCCAGCCCGGCCCGGGTGTGGGCGGGCATTGCATCGCGGTCGATCCCTGGTTCATCGTCGACAGCGACCCGGAAAATGCCCGGCTGATCCGCACGGCGCGCGAGGTCAATGACGGCAAGGCGCATTATGTCCTTGCGCGTACGGCGGCGCTCGCGGACGCGCATCCGGATGCCGCGATCGCGTGCCTGGGCCTGTCGTTCAAAGCCAATATCGACGATTTGCGCGAAAGCCCCGCGCTCGAGATCGCGATCGAACTGGCGAGGAAATATGGCGACCGCGTGCGCGTGGTCGAACCACATATCGATGCGCTGCCGCCGGTGTTCGACGGCACCGGCGCGACAAAGGTCACGCTCGATCAGGCGCTCGACGATTGCGGGGTGCTGGTCGTCCTGGTCGACCATCATGAGTTCCGCGGAGTCGCCGCCAACCGACGTGCCGGCAAGGCGATCTACGACACGCGCGGGCTTTGGCCGGACTGAGTTTCGGGCGTCGATGTTCGCGCCGCTCCGGAGCGCCCGCGGCAGTCGTCTATATCGCTATTTCGCGCCGAACCCGCTGACCACGGTGCCGACCGTCTTCAACAGGATCAGCAGGTCGAGCCAGCCCGAAAAGTGCTTGATGTAGAAGAAGTCGTAGTTGAGCTTGTAATGAACCGAGGCGAGGTCGGCGACATGCCCCTGGTTGACCTGTGCCCAGCCGCTGATCCCCGGCCGCACGATGTGGCGATATGAATAAAAGGGGATTTCCTGCTCGTACCAGCTCGACAGCGCGACCGCTTCGGGCCGCGGGCCGATCCAGCTCATCTCACCCTTGATGATGTTCCACATCTGCGGCAGCTCGTCGATCCGCGTCCGGCGCAGGAAGCGGCCGAGGCGCGTCACGCGCTGATCGTCATCGGTGGTGATGAACCCGTCGCGTGCCGCTTCCTCGGGTGTGCATTCGCGCATCGTGCGGAACTTCCACACCATGAACGGCCGGCCGCGATAGCCCATGCGTTCCTGTTTGAAGAGCGCGGGTCCCTTCGAGTCGATCTTTACCAGCAGCGCTACTACCAACATCGGCACGATCAGGATCGGCAGGAAGATCAGTGTCAGCAACAGGTCGATACCGCGCTTCATCTTGCGATAGGCGAGATTGGGGAGCAGCGACCCGAAGCTGTTTTCCGACAGATGCTCGATCGATACGCGTCCGGTCAGCGATTCGCGTATCTGTTTGACGTGATAGACGGGATGGCCGTTGACCGCCGCCTCTGCGAGCATGCGCTCCCAATTGTCATCATGATCATACCGCAGGTCGGCGACGATCACAGCCTCGCGGCCCGGCGGTATGACCGGCTCGGTCAGCGGGATCCATTCGACATTGGGCAGTTCCGTGAGCGCGGATGTCTTGCCGAAGGGGACGATGTAAAAGGGTTTGGTCGTCGCGCGTAGCAGATAGAAATGAATCGCGTAGGAGGTCACTGCCGCGAGTGCAGCCGACGTGCCCAGATAGGCGCGGCTATAGTCGAGCCGAAGGAAGAAGAAGGTCGCGAAAACCAGCCCATAGGATGTCGCGTAGGTCGGGACGATATAGCTGAACACGCGCGACCCCGGAAACGCCGTCACCCGCCGCAGCAGAAAAAGCCCCAGCACGGCTCCAACCGCCGCGCCGAGAATAACGTTGTCGACTCCGCCGATCAGTGTCGCCGCATTTGGATTGTCGAGGAGCAAGGGACGGCTGATCAGCATGCTCGGCACGAGCACGGCCAATACCAGCACCGCGAAGGCTTCGACGCGGAAGGACTCGAAGATGCTCGATCGCGGGCGCGTTGCCGCCTTGGCCCGGCTCATCAGCATATGACCAATTCCCCTTAAAGTCGCTGCGGCACGGTGGTTGCGGCGCAGCATTACACCCGTCCGGCGCCCCGAGTCTATTGATCTACGGCAACATTCATCGCGACTTCAGGTCGTCCGGTGGAACGAGCGTGTCGCCTCGAGACACCAGACCGGCGATCCGCGTGCGCTCTGTCTCGACCGCGCGCACGCGGTCTGACCATTGCGGATGCGTGGCGCTCGGGAACAATCCGCCAAGCCGTTGCACCCTGAATCGCCTCCACAGCGTGACCGCAGCACCGGGGTCGAAACCCGCCCGCGCCATCAGATAGGGCATCAGCCGGTCGGCCTGAAGTTCGTGCAAACGTTGAATTTTCGCCTTTGCCTTACGATGCCCCAGGGCATTGTGCGCGAGTTCGTGCGCCAGGATCGCGGCCAGCTCGTCCGGCGTCGTCGCGAATCCCGCCATCCGCGTCGACAATTGCACCCATGTGCCGTTCGCCACCGCATCAGCATAGCCGCCCGGTACCAGCTGGAATCGCGCCTTGCAGGCGGCGATGCCGGTCAGGTCGATCGTCAGCCGCTGCCCGTTCCGGTCGACCGTCAGGCGCGCCTTTCCGTCGGCCAGCGCCGCATCAAGCGCGGTCATCGCCGCCTCGACGCCGGTGAACCGGCCATCCGGCGAATCGGGCGGCGGCGCCGCGAACGGCGTGCCGTCGGCATCGACGAGCACGTCTCCGGGCTTGAGCCCGGCGCGATCCGCGGGCGATCCCGCCACGATCAGCGCAACGGTCGGTCCGTTGCTCAGACCCAGCACCTGACGGGCCGCCGGACGGAACGCCGCGCCATATTGAGCCAATGTCTCGATCAGCATCCCGCTCTCGACCATATGCTCGACGCAGAGATCGACATTGGCGGTCGCCAGCCGATAACCGATCGTCGCGACCGCGGTGTCCTGCTGCAGCAGCCCGCGTACGATCAGGGTCGCTTGGTCGTCGCCCGACGGCCCAGCCGCGATCAGGGCAAAAGCGAACAATGGCCTTAACGACTTGATCATCCCCGGGTCGCTAGCCGAGACGCGGGATTCAAGCCAGCTTGGCCGTTGTCGGCTTCCCCGCTAAGGGCCGGTAGTCCGGAGGAGGCATGTGCCGCGCGCGCTCATCCGATCCGGCGTTGCGAAGGAGCGCGTGTGAAGCTTGTCGTCGTCGGCCTGGGGTATGTTGGCCTGCCTTTAGCTATAGCGCTCGCGCGTCATTTCGAGGTCTGGGGTATCGATATCGATACCGGCCGCATCGCCGAATTGTCGCAGGGGCATGACCGCACCGGGGAAATCGACGAAGCCACGCTCGCCGCCTCGACTCTCAATTACACTTCGGACCCGTCCGCCTGCCCGGCGGCGAGTGCCTATATCGTCACCGTCCCCACCCCAATCGATGCCGACAAGCGCCCCGATCTCGGCGCGGTGATGGGCGCGACCCGGATGGTCGCCGGGATGATCGACCCCGCCGAGCGCCCGACGATCATCTATGAAAGCACCGTCTATCCCGGCGTCACCGAACAGATTTGCGGTCCGGAGATCGAGAGCGTCTCGGGTCTGACGCGTGGCCGCGACTTCACGCTCGGCTACTCTCCCGAACGGATCAATCCGGGCGATCGAGAACACACGGTCGATCGTATCGTCAAGGTGATCGCCGGAGAGGACGAGGAGACGACCGATCGGCTCGAGGCGATTTACGGCAAGGTCACCTCTGCCGGCGTGTTTCGCGCCGCGTCGATCAAGGCCGCCGAAGCCGCCAAGGCGATCGAGAACGCGCAGCGCGACATCAATATCGCCTTCATGAACGAGATCGCGCGAATCTTCGGCGCGATCGACCTGTCGGTGTGGGACGTATTGGCGGCGGCGAAGACCAAGTGGAACTTCCTGCCCTTTCAACCCGGGCTGGTCGGCGGCCACTGTATCGGCGTCGATCCCTATTATCTCAGCCACCTGGCCGAGCAACTGGGCCATGATCCGCGAGTCATCCTGGCGGGACGGGATACCAATGACGGCATGTCGGCGTGGATCGCCGGGCAGATCCACGCCCGGGCGGGCAAGAAGGGATCCGCGCTGGTGCTCGGGCTGACCTTCAAGGAAAACGTTCCCGACCTGCGCAATTCGAAGGTCGCCGAACTGGTCGCGGCACTCGGTGACCATGGCCACGACGTCACCGTCCACGATCCGATGGCCGATCCGGCCGAGGCGACCCACGAATACGGCATCACGCTCGACAGCCAAGCCCTGTCGCGCACCTACGATCTGGTGGTCCTGGCCGTACCGCATCGGTCGTATCTCGAAATGGACGGCGGGTTGGCAAAGCTGGTCGCGCCCGGCGGGCTGTTCGCCGATATCAAGAATGGCGTGCCGGGCATGACCGGCACGGTGCGCTGGACGCTTTAGGAGCTTATCGATGCGAGTTCTCGTCACCGGCGCGGCCGGCTTCATCGGCAGTTGGGTGATCCGCCGGCTGCTCGATCGCGGCGACATCGTGATCGGAATCGACAACCTCAACGATTATTATTCGGTCGACCTCAAGCGCGACCGCGTCGCGCTGATCAACGGGCTCAACACCAACCGCTTCGAGTTCATCCAGGTCGATTTCGCCGGTCACGAAGCGCTCGAGGCGGCACTGGCGGGCAAGGAATTCGACCGCATCGTCCATCTGGGGGCGCAGGCCGGGGTCCGCTATTCGATCGACAACCCGCGCGCCTATGTCCAATCGAACCTCGTCGGCCACCTCAATGTGATGGAAGTCGCGCGGCACCGAAAGCTCGAGCATCTCGTCTACGCCTCGTCCTCCTCGGTCTATGGCGGCAATGACACGCTGCCCTTCCGCGTCGAGGATCGCGTCGACCACCCACTCTCGCTCTATGCCGCGACCAAGAAGGCGGACGAGCTGATGAGCGAGACCTATGCCAGTCTCTACCGGCTGCCGCAGACCGGTCTGCGCTTCTTCACCGTCTACGGTCCCTGGGGCCGTCCCGACATGGCGATGTGGATCTTCACCAAGGCGATCCTCGAAGGCCGCCCGATCCCGGTGTTCAACAATGGCGATATGCGCCGCGACTTCACCTATATCGACGACATCGTCACCGGGGTGGTCTCGTGCCTCGATTCGGCGCCCAAGGACGATGGCGAGGAAAAGGCCGGCGGCAGCCGCACCCCGCACGCGATCTACAATATCGGCAACCATCGCTCCGAAGAGCTGGGCAAGATGATCGGGCTGATCGAGGATGCTTGCGGCGTTAAGGCAATCCGCGATTATCAGCCGATGCAGCCGGGCGATGTGCCCGCCACCTACGCCGATATCAGCGCGATCGAACGCGATCTGGGGTTCAGCCCGACGACGCCGATCGAGGTCGGCGTGCCGAACTTCGTGTCATGGTACCGCGAATATCACGGGGTCTGAAGATCAGTCGCCACGGCGGACCGCGAATAGTGCGCGGCGGCCCGGGGAAAAGGGACGGAGCCGCGGCGGAGCCAGTAAATCGAATCCATATCCCGAGAGGAAATCGATCACCCTGGCCTTGTCGTCGAACTCGTCGAGATAGACGGCAGCGACCCGCTCCGCTTCGAATAGGTCTCGCGCGCCTTCGAGCACGTCCATTTCCATGTGCTCGACGTCGATCTTGATCACCAGTTTGCCCGGCAGGTCGAAACTGTCGAGCCGCCGCGCCGCGATGGAGAAGCCGCGCCCGGCAATATGCGCGCGCCCCGCTTTGTCATGTCGCGTCGCGATTCCGGATACCGCACCGGTCGCGAAATCGAGCTCTCCCGCCTCGGCCGCCAGGGCCACGTTGATCGCCTCGAACCCGAAACGCTCGGCATTTACCGCGAGCCGCGCGAATGTCGCGGGATCGGCCTCGAACGCGACCACGCGAAAGTCGCGGAACAGCCGTTGCGCATCGGCGATGACAGACGAGAATATGCCGATATTGGCACCGACATCGACGAAGGTGACACCGTCACCGAGCATCATGCTGACCCGCTGCATCACCAATGTCTCATCGCGCAGCAGGCTGTTCGCGTGGGCAAGCCGCGCTGCGCGGTAATAGCCGTTCTCGCGCAACGCGTTGATCCTGACCTTGCGCGTGAACAGGATGACGTCCAGATCGCGCGCGCCGTGGCGCAGCCGCGTCAGCCACTCGCGCAGCCGCGGCCGCTCGTTGATCTGCTTCTGGATCAGCCGCAGCCGATTGAAGCGGCGCTTACTCACGCCGCGATCTGCTCGATCAGCCAATCGTTCGCCGCGCAGTCGATCACCAGATGGACGCGGTCGGTGTCGCCGTCATTGGTCACCGCATGGGGATCGGCCAGGCGCAGATACCAGGCCTCGCCGGGCGCCATGGCGACGGGCACGCGGTTGAGCAGGAACGTCACGCCGGGATTGGTCGTGATCGGTACATGCAACCGCGCTTGGCCCCAATCGGCGGCGAGGTCGTGATCCGCATGCTCCTTGATCTTCGACCCGGGGGTGAGACGCATCAGCCGGACCGCTTTCAACGAACAGGGAATCGCCGCCAGCACGCTACGGAAATACGGGGTGGCGTCCAGGATGGCGGCATCGACGAATTCCGTCGCGTCGGGTGGGGTATAGGCCTGCATGATCGGATGCGTCGCACCTGCCTGGTGCCGCAGCGGCAAGACGTCCCATCGTCCTTCGTAATTCTGCCGGACGAAATGGTCGGTCCAGGTCATCGCCTCGACCGCCGCCAGGTCGGCCTGCAACCGTGCGGGATCGAACGCCAGCGCCAATCGGGCTCGGTCGGGCAGCGTCAAGGCAGGTTGTTGCATCCAGTCGGTCAGGATAGGCTCCCATCGGCCGCACGTCCTGGGCGGCCGGTCTCGACCCTATTCCCCCTCTCATCCGATTGCCAAGCACCTGATGTCCGATCCCGATGCTCTAGCCCGCCTGCGCGCGATGATTCTGGCCGATGAAGCTTTGGCCGACAGACTCGCGTTGATCGAAGATCGCGACGCGTTCTCCGCCGCCGCTGCGGAAGCCGGCCGCAGCGGCGGGATCACGATCACAGCCGAAGCGATCCTTGCCGGCAGCAAGCGCGATCCCTTGGGAATCGAGCGCTTTACCGGACAGCAGGTAACTACGTTGGATTGGCCCGGCCGCAACTGGCTGCCCGCCGCATTGCTTCCGGCACCAGGCCAGCTGGCGATCGACTGGGTTCATTTCGGCGACGCCCCGCTCCTCGAGTCCTTCTTCGAGGACTCGCTGCGCCGCGCCAAGCGCCGGCCGATCAACGCGCTGCTGAAGGTCTGCACCCCGCTCGGCACTCTCGGCAATCGGCCACCGCCAGACGCAACGGCCGCGCCGGATGGCCTGATTTTTCACATGTCGCGCTGTGGCTCGACGCTGGTGTCGCAGATGCTGGCCGCAATGCCGGGCAGCATTATGGTTTCGGAGGCGCCCCCGCTCGATGCGATCGTCCAGCTGGTGCACAGCCACCCGGAGGCTCCGCTCGATCAACGCGTCACGCTGTTGCGCGGCATGGCCGCCGCGCTGGGTCGCGACCGCTTCGGCAATCGCCGTCATTACGTCATCAAGACCGACAGCTGGCACAGCCTTGCGCTCCCGCTGTTCCGCGCCGCGTTTCCCAATACGCCCTGGGTTTTCCTGTTTCGCGATCCCACCGAAGTGATGGTGTCGCAAATACGCATGCGCGGATCACAGACGGTGCCGGGCACCGAGCTCGATGCGGTCTTTGCGATTCCCGATCCACACAGCCTGTCGACCGAAGACTATATCGCCCGCGTGCTCAATCGCGTGACTCAGGCGGCGGTCGACCATGCCGAAATCGGTGGGGGGTTGTTCGTCGATTATGCCGACCTGCCCTATGCGGTCGAACGACGCATCTTGCCGCATTTCGGGATCGAGGCGGACCCCGAGGGCCTGGCTGCCCTGCGTGCGGCGGCGACGTGGGATGCCAAAGCCCCGAGTTTCGCCTTCGAGCCCGATGCCGAGAACAAGCGCCGTAGCGCCAGCGATGCTGTCCGCGCCGCCAGCGAGACATATTTGAGCGGTCTGCATAACGATCTGAAGACCTTGGCGGCCCGGGGCTAAGCTCGCGTTCAGCGAAATCTGAGAACGACTTTAACGCCTTGAACGGCTACACGGTCCTTCGTATGCCCGGCGGGCAATCGCGGGGGAAAGCGATGTATTCGTATCGCGTATCGGGGCTCGAAGTCGCCAGTGAGGTGACCCTTCCCGGCCTGATTCCGGGCAATCCGAACGGCGCACCCGATGTGACGATTCGCCGCGCGGCAGTACCCAGAACGTTGGATGGCGCGAGTGCGATTGGTCCAACCTGGCAGCGCGCCGACGGGCGTTTCCTGATGCATGTCCCGAATGTCGCGCGCTTCCTGCTGGAGGGGGGACGTTCGATCGCCTTCGAGGCGGAAGAGGATGCCGAACTGCAGGATGTGGCGGTGTTCCTCTCCGGCAGTGTGTTCGGCGTGCTCCTCCATCAGCGCAATCATATCGTTCTCCACGCCAGCGCAGTGATGGTCGGCGGCAAGGCGGTGCTGTTTTGCGGACAGTCCGGCGCGGGCAAGTCGACCTTGGCCGCGGCGCTCGGCGAACGGGGCTATTCGCTCATTGCCGACGACCAATGCGCGATCGAGATCGGCAGTGACGGTATTCCCAAAATCCAGGCCGACGGCCGCCAACTTCGGCTGTGGGAAAAGAGTATCGACGAGCTCGGCCTCGGCGATCGCCGCGGTGACCCGATGCGCAATCGGCTGCGAAAATTCTATGTCGAGCCCGCCGCCGCCAGTGATGCAGCGGTGTCGATCGGCGCGGTCTATGCGCTGATCGAGATACGCGGGCAGCAATTGCCCGATATCGAACAGCCTAACGTCGTCGACGCGACCAGATTGCTCGTCGCCAATGCATATCGCCCATTGCTCGTGCATCGGCTGAACCAAAGGGAAATCTATTTTCGCGCCGCCGCCGCCCTCGCCGCGACGGCAGGCATTTTCCGGCTGAAGCGGCA
Organism: Sphingomonas sp.; assembly: GCF_024508665.1. Classification (GTDB taxonomy): domain Bacteria; phylum Pseudomonadota; class Alphaproteobacteria; order Sphingomonadales; family Sphingomonadaceae; genus Sphingomonas. Next base: position 120,727 of record NZ_JANINP010000007.1, on the reverse strand, counting down.
GTTCGGGTTCGATGAGATGCCGGCGACAATCGCGATGCTGCAGACACACTGGGCGGACATCGGATTGGGGGACGCGGCACCGTGATCCCCACGATCTGGCTGGCTTCCTATCCGAAGTCGGGCAACACCTGGTTCCGCATCCTGGTCGCGAATTTGTGGTCGAACAGCGATAGTCCCGTCGACATCAATCTGATCGAAAGCACCGATCCGATCGCCAGCGCTCGCAATCCGTTCGACCAGCAGACGCTGATCGATTCTTCGCTGCTGACGAACGACGAGATCGACCGGCTGCGTCCGGCTACCTACGCCTATGCCGCGTTGGGCGAAACCTTGGCCGATCCGGACGATCCCTGTTTTCCGGTGCGGTTCGTCAAGGCGCACGACGCATATACGTTTACCGATCGCGGCGAACCGCTGATGGCGGGATCGAGCGGTGCGACTGGGGCGATCCTGTTCGTCCGGGATCCGCGCGATGTCGCGGCGTCCTTCGCCCACCATATGGGCAGTTCGATAGACACGGCCATAACCCGGATGAACGACGCCGATTTCTGCCTCGCTTCGGCATCGGATCGACTCGATCGCCAATTTCGGCAGCGCTTGTGCGGCTGGAGTGGCTTTGCGCGGAGTTGGCTCGACCAGCGCGACATCCCCGTCCATCTAGTCCGGTACGAGGACATGCTGACCGACACAGCGGCGACCCTGTCGGCAGCGTTGCGGTTCGCGGGATTGGAACCTAACCCCGAGGCAATCGATCGTGCGGTCGCCTTTGCTTCGATCAGCGAGTTGCGGCGCCAGGAGACCGAGAAAGGCTTTCGCGAAGCGCCCCGCAAGATGAACGGATTTTTCCGCCGGGGCACGTCGGGCGGTTGGAGGGACGAATTGACGAGCGCGCAAGTACTTCAAATCGAACGTGATCATGCAGTAATGATGGATCGGCTCAACTATAGCCGATCTATGGCTGACGCAGGGGGACAGCAGTGATTTATCGAGACGGAGACTGGCTCGCAGCCAAGGTGGGCGACGAGATGGTCATGATGAGCGCGACCAACGGCAATTATATCGGCCTCTCGCCGGTCGGCGCGCGCATCTGGGAATTGCTCGAAACGCCGCGCTCGATCGAGGCGCTGTGCCGCGCATTGGTCAGCGAGTATGACGTCGATCCTGCAATCTGCCGGGCGGAGGTCGATTCGTTCATCGCCACGCTCGGCCAACATCAGGCGGTTCGGATCGGCGATGCCAGCTGAGCGAGAGCGGAAACCGGTTCAACGGCGATGAGTGCCATTTGCGGCGTGGTGCGGTTCGATGGCGCCGACGTTTCGCCGCGCTGCGTCGACCGCATGGCTCGAGCCATGAAGCATCGCGGTGCCGACGGCGTCGAGACCGTCGAGCTTGGCCGCCTCGCGCTGGGCCATTGCCTGCTGCGGGTCAATCGCGAGGATATCTACGAGGCGCAACCGAGCATCACCCGCGACGCGGTGCTCGTCGCCGACCTGCGCCTGGACAACCGCGAGGAACTCGCCACCGCGCTCGGCATCGCCGACGCCGACCTTGCCGTTCTGCCCGACAGCGAATTATTGCTGGCCGCCTGGCGCCATTGGGGTGACGATTGCGCGCGCCACCTGCTCGGCGATTTTGCCTTCGCGATCTGGGATCGAGCGAGAGGCACCTTGCTGCTCGGCCGCGACCACATGGGCCAGCGCGTGATCCATTATCACTACGGGGATGGCTTCCTGGCGTTCGCCACCGAACTTGGCGGACTTTTCGCGGCCGACGACGTCCCGCGTCGAGTGAACGAGGACGAATTGGCCCGCCGACTGTTGAAGTCGACCGAGCGAATCGCGGGCGAACTCATCTACGCCGACATCCACGTGCTTCCAGGCGGCACGACGCTGTCTCTGACCGCTGGTGGTATTGTCACAATCAACCGTTACTGGGAGCCGCACGCCGGCCCCGTACATCTCGACCGCGACGACGCATATTATCTCGCGACCTATCGCGCGACGATCGAGGAGGCGGTGGCGTGCCGGCTGAGGCGGCTGAACGATCCGCCGTCTTTGCTGTTCAGCGGCGGCTTCGACAGCGGCATCATCGCCACGATTGCCGGGCCGATCGTCGCAGCGCGCGGATGGGTGCTCACGTGCATCGCGTCGGTCCTGAAGGAAGGTGATTCGCGACGCAACGCCCGCTCTGCCGTGGAGGCCTTTCGCGGGCTGCCGGGCCTCGATTTACGCTACTATGTTCGAGGCGAGGAAACCAGCTACGACGATCTCGAAGCGACATTCGGCCGGACCTTTCGTCACCAGCCGCCAAGCGTCGTCCGGTGCCGGATGGGCGAGATGGCACGGGCTGCAGGGTCTCGCCTAATCCTAGACGGCCATGGGGGCGACTACACCGTCAACGTATTTGATGCCGCGATGCTCGGCGCCATTCTTCGTAGCGGCGACGTCCGCCGCTTCGTGCGTGAATACCGGGCGCGAATGCGCTTCACCGGTTGGTCAGCCTGGCGCGTATTTGGGCGCGATGTGCTCAGTGCCTTGGTGCCGCAATGGGTGCGCCGGCCATGGCGCGTTGCGGTCAACGGCTTTCGTCCGGCTTGGCAGCGACGCGGCGTACAGCGCGACTTTGCCTTGCGAGCTTTCGCCAACGGTGTCGTCAGCCGCCGTCGGTTGCGGGACGGGTTTCATCCCGGTCCTCGCTGGCGCGGACTATGGTTGGAAATCTGCAATTGGACCTCGGCCGGCGCTGCCGGCAATTACATCGCCATGACACCGGATCTCGACTTGACCCGACCGTTTCACGACAAGCGCATCGTGGAACTGGGCTGCGCCTTGCCAGATCATTTGTTGTTTCGCGACGGTCGCGAAAGATGGCTGGCTCGCACCGCCTTCGCCGACCGGCTTCCTCCCGCCTTGATCCGACGGATGCCGGGCAATGATCGGGAACAACCCGATTTGCTATCAATGGATATCCAGGCCGCGCCCGCTATGCTCGCGGCACTGGATGACGTTCGGCATGATGACGCAATCGCACGGTACATCGACGTAGATGCGCTCGCCGCAATGCTCCGCGACGGGGTGTCGGAAGAACGGCTGAGTGACCGTATCCGGCTGGGCTTTGCAATGAAGGCGCTGACAACGGCTCGGTTCTTGGCGTGGCTCGACCGCAGCAATCGCTGACGTGAAGTCCGCGCCGTTACGATCCCTGGCTCGTCGATGTAGCCTGCGTATCTGGGATGACGGTGTTAAAGCTCGTCAATGTTGCGCGTTCCGCCGAGGCAATGATCACCACCGGCGTTTCCCACTGCTTGCGCTTATTCGACGGTTCCAGTCCGAAAGAAGGCTCGCCTGTGGCCAACATCGCAAAATTCCCCCAACAATGCTGCGATCTTGCGCAGCGCCTATTCCTAATCCTTTTTGCGCCTAGTCTCCGCCAGAGGTCAAGTCGAACGGTATTTCGGCAAATAAATTCAACTCACTTTGAACCTTTCTCCAAGCGAATCTCCATTCCGGTGATATTTTTTTTCTCACTCAGCTAGGAATTGCCGGAGAACGCTTTTAAGGTCTGGATAGTGCTGCCGGGGGGCCAGTGCAGCGAATCGCACAACCCCTCGCTTCCGACAAAGCAAGCGAGAGGTGGAAAATGTCGAGCCCCTTCCTGGCCGAAATCAGGACCTTTTCGTTCAATTTCGCGCCCAAAGGCTGGGCGATGTGCAACGGCCAGATTTTGTCCATCCAGCAGAATGCGGCCTTGTTCTCGCTTCTTGGGACCACCTATGGCGGCAATGGCGTGACGACGTTCCAACTGCCCAATTTGCAGAGCCGTACGCCAATACATTGGGGCCAGGGTCCTGGCCTCGCCAACGTTTCGCTGGGTGAAGTGGGCGGCGAGGAAAATCACACGCTGACCAGCGTGGAGATGCCGCTCCACAACCATAGTTTCACTGCGACGACGTCGCCCGCGACGAAGGCAGGTGTCAATCTCGGCGTCTTCGCCGACGACGTTGACACTCAGCCGGTCGATTATTTCGCCGCGTATAACGCGCCCAATTCATCCTATGTGAATCTCAATCCGCTCAGCATGTCGACCGCGGGTAGCAGCCAGCCCCACAATAATATGCAGCCATATCTGGTGCTGACCATTTGCATAGCGCTGCAGGGCATCTTTCCGTCGCGCAACTGATCGACATCGCGCACTATCGCAATTGAGAGGTTATCATGGCGACTCCTTATCTCGGTGAAGTCAAGATGTTCGGCGGGAGTTTCCAACCCCGCGGCTTTGCGTTCTGCAATGGGCAGCTCCTTCCGATCTCACAAAACGACGCATTATATGCGCTGATCGGCACCACTTATGGTGGCGACGGCGTCACGACGTTCGCGCTGCCCGATCTCCAGGGACGCATTCCGCTTCACCAGGGCACAGGCCCGGGACTGTCGACGCGCGTCATTGGGGAGAAGGCCGGGACGGAGACCGTAACCCTGATCACGACCCAATTACCCTCGCACGGGCATCAGCCGGTCGCCAACAATACCGATCCGACCAACGACGCTCCCGCCTCGAACACGATGCCGTGCCGACCCAAACAATCAACCGGCGGGAATTCGGCGACACTCTATACCGATTCGACCAAGACGCCGGTGGCTGGCAACCTGAAGCCGATGCTGGCGGGCATTATCGGCAATGCCGGGGGCAACCAGCCGCATGACAATATGATGCCTTTTCTGTGCATCACCTTCATCATCGCGCTGGAAGGCGTCTTCCCGAGCCAGAATTGACCGGAAGGATAGACAATGAGCACTCCCTACGTCGCAGAGATTCGGATGTTCGCCGGCAATTTCGCGCCGAGGAGCTGGGCGCTGTGCAACGGCCAGCTCATGGCGATATCTCAAAACACCGCCTTGTTCTCCTTGATCGGCACGTTCTACGGGGGCAACGGTCAGACAAATTTTGCCCTGCCCGACCTGCGCGGTCGCGCGCCGATGCACTGGGGCAGTGGCGCGGGCCTGAGCCAATACGTGATCGGCGAAACAGCCGGTGAAAACAGTGTCACCTTGCTCAGCACGGAAATGCCCCTGCACACCCACTCGATTTCGGGCGCGACGATCGCGAATTCTACCCCGGGCGCGACACCGGCGAGCAATACGCTGTTCACCAATTCGTCGCCGAATGGGGTCTACGCGGCGGCAGTCGGCACGCAGGTTTTCCTGGCGCCTCAGTCGATCTCGACCGCCGGGGGATCGCAGCCGCATAACAATACGCAACCTTATCTGGCGGTCACCTTCATCATCTGTCTGCAAGGCGTCTTCCCGGCACGGAATTGATCGATTTCCATGATCGAAGTTGCTGGAATTCCGGCCTTCGCGTTGCCGGAAAGCCTTTTGACAGAAGGTTTGTCGCTCCGGCCGGAAACCGACGCTGATTTGCCCTTCCTAATGCAAGTCTTTGCGTCGACACGGGCGGAGGAACTGGCGCTTGTCCCCTGGACGCAGGACGAGAAGCGCGCTTTTCTGGTCCACCAATTCAGCGCGCAACGGAAACATTATCGGGCCTATTATCCCGATGCCGCCTATGACGTGCTGGAACGAGACGGAACGCCGATCGGCCGGCTTTACGTCGATGAACGGCAGACCCGAGTCCATATTCTCGACATCGCATTGATGCCCGATCGGCGTGGCGGCGGCGTGGGTACCGCGATTGTAAACGCCCTCCAAGACTATGCCCGCGCGCGCGATAAGGGTGTCGATATATTTGTCGAACGGATCAACCCTGCGAAATCGCTATACGACCGCATGGGCTTCAAGGTGATCCGCGAAGAGGAAATCTACCTGGAAATGGAGTGGACGCCCGACGGCGTCAGTTGAACGTCGCGCAATAATCGACACCAGCCTCGCTGCGCCCCGCCGGAACCAGAAAGATATCCTGATCTCCCATCATAGGATGAGACAGGCGATAAAGACCCTGCGGTTGGACGTCCTGGTCCGCAACTCGGAACACGAGTTGGAACGGATCGCGAAAATCACCGAAATTGGGCTTGTGAGGCAGCGGCTTCGCGTCGATCAGCTTGAAGGCGACGAGGTCCGAGGACTCGGCTCTCGGGATTGTGAAATCAGTCCCGACATGCGGCGCGAAATCCTCGAGAACCAGTTTTTCGTCCGCCATTAGCTTCCCCCTTTGCGACGCATGATTTCACTGGCCCAGCAGCGCCGCGCGATCAAGCGTGCAGCACCGCACGAATCGCCATCGCGACAACCGCCAGCGCCGCGACGCTAGCCGTCCAGATCGCCGCCATCCAGCAGAGTCGCTTCCATAATGGACCGGCGTCGTCGGCCATCAATGATAGCCGCCCGATTCGCCGACCTTGCCGCGGAACACCCAGTAGGACCAGCCGGTGTACGCCAGGATCAGGGGCACCATGATCACGGTGCCGATCAGCATAAAGGTCTGGCTATTCGCGGGCGATGCGGCCTGCACGATCGACACCGATCCTGGCACGATGTCGGGAAACATGCTGATCCCCAGTCCGATGAAGCATAGCAGGTAGAGAGCGAGCGTGAGCAGGAAGGGCATCAGCTCCTTCTTCCTGAGCAATGCCCACCAGAAGGCGAGCGACAGGACCGCCACCAGCAGCGGCACTTGCGCGGCGACCAGCACGTTCGGGAAGGCGAACCAGCGCTGGTAATAAAGATGATCGAGGAAAGGCGTCGCGGCGCTCACCGCGATCACGGCCACAGCCGCGGCAAGACCGGCGACCTTCGCCAAGCGATAGGCATGCGCCTGAGTCCCGCCCTCGGTCTTGAAGATCAGCCAGCAGCTGCCGAGCAATGCATAAGCGGCCACTGTGCCGACGCCGGTGAGCAGCGAGAAGGGCGACAACCAGTCGAGCCAGCCGCCGCCATAAGCGCGGCCCGATACCTGTACGCCCTGGAGTAGCGCACCGAGCACGATCCCCTGCGCCAAAGCGGCGGTCACCGATCCGGCGGTGAAGGCAATATCCCAGAACGCGCGGTGCCGCGGATCGCGCCAGCGGAACTCGAACGCGACGCCGCGGAACACCAGGCCGAGCAGCATCGCGATGATCGGCGGATACATTGCCGGCATCAGGATCGCGAAAGCGAGCGGGAACGCTGCCATCAGCCCGCCGCCGCCCAGCACCAGCCAGGTCTCGTTGCCGTCCCATACGGGCGCGATAGCGTTCATCGCCTGGTCGCGTTCCTCGCCGACGCCGAACGCCGGGAACAGGATGCCGATGCCCAGGTCGAACCCGTCCATCACCACGTACATGAACACGGCAAAGGCGATGACGAACGCCCAGATATAGGCAAGCGTGGGATCGACGGTCATGGCTCGTCTCCCATCTGAGCGGCGGGCGTGATGCCGGCGGTCCGGATCGGCGCGTCCGACAATTCGGTTTCGTGCGCCCCGGGCCCCTTCTGCATCAGCTTCAGGATGTACCAGACGCCGATCCCGAACACCGCGAAATAGACGATTACGAACGCTGCCAGCGAGGTCGCGACGGCTGGCGTGGCCAGCGGCGAGGCCGACTGGCTGGTCCTGAGCAGGCCATAAATCGTCCAGGGTTGGCGCCCGACCTCGGTCGTGATCCAGCCTGCAATCACCGCGACGAAGCCCGACGGCCCCATCACCAAGGCGGCGCGGTGCAACCACTTCCAATCGTACAGCTTGCGCCGCATGCGCGCGGCCAGGCTACACAATCCCAATCCGAGCATCGCCAGGCCCAGTCCGACCATCACCCGAAACGACCAGAACACGACCGCGACCGGCGCCCATTGATCGCGCGGAAAATCCTTCAGTCCCTGGAGCGGCGCATGGGGGTCGTGCTTCAGGATCAGCGAACCGGCATAGGGGATCTCGACCTTGTAATGGACCTTGCCATCGGCGTTGGACGGCAGCCCGAACAGGACCAGCGGCGCACCGTTCGGACTCGGATCGAAATCGCCTTCCATCGCCAGCACCTTGGCCGGTTGATGCTCGAGCGTGTTGAGACCCTGCTGATCCCCGGCAAGGATCTGAACCGGCGCGACCAGCGCGGCCATCCACATCGCCATCGAGAACATGGTGCGAGCGGCCTGGAGCGACGGTGTCGCTCCAGGACTCGCTGCGGCGGCCGGCGAGCCGCGAGGCTCGTCCGACGACGCGGCTTTGCCGCGGCGCCGCGCATCGGCGAGCAAATGCCAGGCGCCACAAGCCCCGACCACCAGCGAAGTCGTCAGATACGCCGCGATCACCGTGTGCACCAACCGATACGGAAAGCTCGGGTTGAAGATCACCGCCGCCCAGGATCCGGCGACGACGAACTGCCCCTGTGCATTCATCGCGAACCCGGTCGGCGTCTGCATCCAGCTGTTGACGCTCAGGATCCAGAAAGCGGAGATGAAGGTGCCGAGCGCGACCATGCAGGTCGCAGCGAAATGCAGACCCTTCCCCACCCGCTTCATCCCGAACAGCATCACGCCCAGGAAACCGGCTTCGAGGAAGAACGCGGTCAGCACTTCATAGGCCATCAGCGGTCCGATCACCGGACCCGCCTTGTCGGAGAAGACCGACCAATTGGTGCCGAACTGATAGGACATGACGATTCCCGACACGACGCCCATGGCGAACGCGACCGCGAAGATCTTCACCCAGAAACGGAACAGGTCGAGATAGACCGACTTTCCCGTGCGCAGCCACAGCCCCTCGAGCACCATCAGGTAACTCGCCAGGCCGATCGAAAAGCTGGGAAAAATGAAATGAAAGCTGACGGTGAACCCGAACTGGATCCGGGCGAGCAGCAAGGCAGTCTCAGCGGCAGTCATCGCCACCTCCTTGCCCGCCGCCGATGCGCCCGGAGCGAGTATAATGCAAGTGCGCTATGCGCAGCCTGGGTTGTGTGGGACGGCAGCGGACAGGCGAGTTCCGGTTGCCCGCCGGAGCATCGCACGCCCCGGAGTCAGGATTGTGGCCGGAAGTCGACGAGCTCGATGTCGAACACCAAGGTCGACTTGCCCGGGATGACGACCTTGCCTTGCTCGTCGCGCTGATCCTCGGCGCCATAAGCCAGCCGCGACGGGATCCACACGCGCAGCGTCTCGCCCTTGGCCATCAGCTTCAGCGCCTCGCTGAAGCCCGGCACCACTCCCGAAACCGGCATCGGTGTCGGCTGGGTCGATTTGTCGAAGCGCGTGCCGTCGACCAGCTTGCCGTCATAATTGACCAAGGCGACGTCCGTATCGGTGGGGTGCGCCCCCGTCGCCGGCTTGATCACCCGATATTGTATGCCGGAAGCGGTCTGAACCACGCCGCGCTGCCGGCGATTCCTGGCCAGGAATGCGTCCTCGGGCGACAGCGGCACCGCCGGCACCTTGGCGGCAGCAGTCCTTTTGGCGGCAGCAGTCCTTTTGGCGGCGGCCGTCCTTTTCGCGGCTGGCGCTTTCTTGCCAGACGCCGGGACCATGGCCATCGTGACCGACAGCGCGCCGATCAGGCAAGCCGTCGCGATCCTCAGCCCCATGGCGTCTTGCCTACTTGCCGGTCGGCGCGGCCGGCGCTGCGGCGTTGCCTGTCGGGGCAGGCGCACCGCCTGGCTCGCCGCCTGGAGCCGCACCGCCGGCGCCGGGAGGTCCACCAGCACCGCCAGCGCCGCCCATGCTTTGCATCATCTGCTTCTGATATTGCTCGATGACCGCCTGAGGCAGGAAGTCGATCAGCTCGATGTCGAAGACCAGGGTCGCATTGGCCGGAATCGGCCCCGCGCCCTTGTCGCCATAGCCGAGCTTGGCGGGAATCCAGACGCGGAACTTCGCGCCCTTGCTCATCAGCTTCAGCGCCTCGCTGAAGCCGGGGACAACGCCCTTAATCGGCATCGGCGTCGGCTGCTGCGACTTGTCGAAGGTCGTGCCGTCAAGCAATTTGCCTTCGTAATTGATCAGCGCGACGTCGGTGTCGGTCGGGTTCTTGCCCTTACCCGGGGTGAGCACCTTGTACTGCAGCCCCGAGGAGGTGGTCTTCACGCCCGGCGCCCATGAATTGAACGTCATGGTCAGCGAGTCGCGCGCGCTGCCGCCCCACCACATGAACATGCTGAACAGCAATGCACCGGCGCCCAACACGGCGAGCACGATGCCCAGCCACAGGACGCGCTTCGCGCGCGGATCGAGCGGCGCCTTTGCGGGCGCCTTCGGGGCAATAGTATCAGCCATGTTCTATCGGTTCACTGTCCTGGAGGAGGGACGAGGCTCTCGCCGCCGCCCGGGGGCGGGCCACCGGCACCGCCAGGCGCACCGCCCGGCCCGCCGGGACCGCCCATGCCACCGGCACCGCCGTTCATCATCTGCATCTGCCGCTGATATTGTTCGACCACCGCTTGCGGCAGGAAATCCTTGAGCTCGATATCGAACATCAACGGCGAATTCGCCGGCAGGACGACATTGCCCTGCTGATCCTTCTGGTCCTGCGCGCCATAAGCGAGGTCGGCGGGGATCCAGACCCGGATCTTTTCATTCTTGTGCATCAGCTTCAGCGCTTCGCTGAAGCCTGGGACGACGCCCTTGACCGGCATCGGCATCGGCTGCTGCGACTTGTCGAAGACCTTGCCGTTGCGCAGGCGGCCTTCATACTGGACCAGCGCAACGTCGGTGTCCGTTGGCGACGCGCCCGTACCCGGCTTGATCACTTCGTATTTGAGACCAGAAGACGTCGTCTTGACGTCCCAGCCGCGCTGCGACCTGGTGAACAGATCGTCCCCCTGCCGCGCGAGCAGGAAAGCGGCGATCACCGCGACGGCGATGCCGATCCACAGCAGCCAGATATAGCTGCGCTTGACGGGTTGCAGGGGAACGGCGGTCACGGACATGGGAGCAAGCCTCGACGGAAAGGCCGCGTACGACCGCGGCCGGGACACGCTGTTCTCGGTAGGTCCGGGGGCCGCGCCTAGCAAGCCCCCATACAAACGACGATAAAGGCCTTACTTGGCCCCGTCGCGCTCCATCCGCTTGCGCTCGAGCTTGCGCGCACGGCGAACGGCGGCGGCGCGCTCGCGCGCACGCTTCTCGCTGGGCTTCTCGTAATGACGGCGCAGCTTCATCTCGCGATACACGCCTTCGCGCTGGAGCTTCTTCTTGAGAGCCCGAAGCGCCTGATCGACATTGTTATCGCGCACGATGATTTGCATAAAACCCGTCAACTCCAGATCAAATGGATATGGCCGCCCCAGACAAAGTCCGGGCGTGAAGTGCGCGGCTCCTAACAGCGGGTTCGACAAAAGGCAAGCGAGTCGACTGTTGCGCCTTGGCCGCAGCCGTGAAGCGTGCTTCCGGCGCGCCGACTCAGTTCCGGCGGTGCTTTCCGCCGTAGCGCCGCCCGATATAGTCGCCGATCTTGCCCATCTCGCTGGCCGCTGCCAGCGCGCTCGCGCTGCAACAGGGTAACGCATTCTGCGCCTCGTCGGCCGCACTGGCCACTTTCTCGCACAGATTCTCGATATCCGCGCGCGTCAGCAGGTTCTTTTCACGCAATACACACAACAGGCTTTGCAGGATCAACATCGTCTTGTCGCTGCCGTTTTCGGTAGCGAGGTCGATATCTTTCATCACCACCCTCTCCTCATTTTCGAAGAGAGGTTATGCTTATTGCGCCAAAAGGCAAGCGGGTGGTCTAATCGTTCACTGAAGCCCGCCGCCGAGTGCACGATATAACTCGACCAGGTTGCTCGCCCGGCTCGTTCGTGTGGTCACCAATTGCTGTTCAGCCGCATAGGCTGTTCGTTGCGCGTCGAGCGCGACCAGGAAGCTGTCGACGCCCGCGCGATAGCGCGCGTCGGACAATTTGGCCGCGACCTGCGCGGCATTGGCGCGCGCGGTCTGGGCGGAAACCTGCTCGTCGATCGTGCCGCGCTGCGCGAGCGCGTCGGCGACTTCGCGAAAGGCGGTCTGGATGGTCTTTTCGTACGTCGCCACGGCGGCCTGTTGCGACGCCTTGGCGTAATCGAGATTGCCCTTGTTACGGCCGGCATCGAACAGCGGCAGCGCGACTGAGGGGGCGACATTGTAGGTGCCCGTCCCCGCCCCGAACAGCCCGGTCAGCCCGCTGCTGATCGTGCCCAGCGCCGCGGTCAGCGAGATGCGCGGGAAGAAGGCGGCGCGCGCCGCACCGATATTCGCGTTTTGCGCAACCAACTGATGCTCGGCCTGGAGTACGTCGGGGCGTCGCAACAGCACGTCCGACGACAGGTTGGCGGGCAAGGCGCCGCGAGTCACCCGGCCATCGCCAAGCGCCGCCGGCAACAGATCGGCCGAGACCGTCGTCCCGGCGAGCAGGTTGAGCGCATTCTGGTCCTGCGCGATCCTGGTCTGGAGCGTGGCGATATCGTTGCGCGCCGCCTGATAATTGGTTTCGGCCTGCCGCGATTCGAGCTCGGAGGCGACGCCGATGCGGAATTGGGCGCGCGTCAGGTCGAGCGTCTGTTCGAACGTCTTGAGGGTGTTTTGCGACAGCCGCAATTGTTCCTGGTCGGACGCGAGCGTCAGCCAGGCAGTGGCGATTTCCGCGATCAGGCTGATCCGTGTCGTGCGCTGCGCTTCTTCGGTTGCGAAATATTGTTCGAGCGCGGCCTTGGACAGGTTGCGCAGCCGCCCGAACAGGTCGAGCTCGAACGCCGAGAAACCGACATTGGCCTGGAAATACTGGATGTCCGTCGACGAGCCGCCGCCGGCTGCCCCCCCGGTGTTCGCGGCCGCACCTGCGGTGTTCGTATAGGTGGCCGACCCGTTGGCGCTGATGCTCGGCAGGATATCGGCGCGCTGGACGCGATATTGCGCGCGCGCCTGGAGCACGTTCGCCGCGGCCAGCCGCAAATCGCGATTATTGTCGAGCCCGAGCTGGATGACCTGGCGCAGACGTTCGTCGGTGAAGAAGTCGCGCCAGCCGATCGCGGTGACATCGGGCGCGTCGGTCGCGGCGCGCGGATAGATGCCCCCCTCTGGTAGCGTAGCGGGAACGGCGCCCGAAGGCCGGACATATTTGGGAGCCAGGTTGCAAGCGGACAGCGTGCTGCCGGCAAGCAGGAGGGCGAGGATGGGACGAACAGTCACGGATCAGGCTCCCTGCGGCGAGACCGCACCGGTATCGTGGTCGGTCGCGGTGTCGCGTTCGCCGTGCTGGCCGAACAGCCGCAGCACGACCACGAAGAACATCGGCACGAAGAAGATGGCGAGGATGGTCGCCGACAGCATGCCGCCCACGACCGCCCGGCCGATGGCATGCTGCCCGCCCGCCCCGGCGCCAGCGGCGATCGCCAGCGGGAACACGCCGAAGACGAAGGCAAAGCTGGTCATCAGGATCGGACGCAAGCGCAGCTTGGCTGCGGCGACCGCCGCCTCGAACGCGTTGAGTCCGTCGCGCATCTTCTCCTCGGCGAACTCGACGATCAGGATGGCGTTCTTCGCCGACACGCCGATCGTCGTGATCAAGCCGACCTGGAGATAAATGTCGTTGTTGAGCCCGGTGATGGTCGCGGCAAGCAAGGCGCCGAGCACGCCGAGCGGCACGACCAGCAAGACCGAGATCGGCACCGACCAGCTTTCATACAGGGCGGCAAGGCACAGGAATACGATCAGCAGCGACAATGCATAGAGCGCCGGAGCCTGCCCACCCGACAACCGCTCCTCATAGGACAGGCCGGTCCATTCGAGCGCGGTGCCGGGGGGAAGCTTGGCATGGATAGCCTCCATCGCCTTCATCGCCGCGCCCGACGCCACGCCGGGCGCGGGCGCACCCTGGATTTCGATCGCCGGCTGACCGTTATAGCGCGTCAGCTGCACCGGCGCCTGTGCCCAGTCCAGCGTCGAGAACGCCGTATAGGGCGCCATCTGGCCGTTGTTGGAACGCACGTAGAAGCTGCCGATATCCTCGGGCTTGAGCCGGTACGGAGCGTCGGCCTGGACGTAGACGCGCTTCACACGGCCACGGTCAATGAAGTCGTTGATATAGGCGCCACCCCACGCCGCGGAGATGGTGGAGTTCACCTCGCCGAGATCGAGCCCGAGCGCGCGCGCTTTGTCCTGGTCGATATCGACCTTGAGCTGCGGAGCATCCTCCAGCGAGTTGGGACGCACGCCGACCAGATTTTTGTCTTGGGATGCCATGCCCAGCATCATGTTGCGGGCCTGGATCAGCCGGTCGTGTCCGATTGCCCCGGTATCGACCAACTGCAGATCGAAACCGGTCGCGTTGCCGAGTTCGGAGACCGCGGGCGGCACGATCGCGAAGATCATGCCGTCCTTGTACTGCGAAAAGGTACCCATCGCCCGGCCCGAAATAGCCGCAGCACTGTTCTGCCCGCCTTTGCGTTCCGACCAGGGCTTGAGCGGAATCCAGGCGATGCCGCTATTCTGGCCGGCGCCCGCGAAGCTGAAGCCATTGACGGTGAAGACGCCTTGGACGTTCGCCTTTTCATCCTGCAGGAAATGGTTTCGCACGAGGTCGAGCCCCTTGGCGGTGCGGCTGGTCGTCGCGCCCGACGGTCCCTGGACGATGGCGATGACATAGCCCTGGTCCTCGTCGGGCAGGAAGCCGGTCGGCAAGCGCCAGAACAGCAGCCCCATGCCGATCACCACCAATGCGTAGATCAGCATCGAGCGCTTCCAGCTGCGCGCGGTCGAGCGCACGCCTCTTTCGTAGCGGACCTGGCCGCGTTCGAACTTGTCGTTGAACCAGCGGAAAAAGCGCGCCAGCAGGCCGTTACCCTCGCTCTTGTTCGCGTCATGGGGCTTCAGGATGGTCGCGCACAAAGCGGGGGTCAGGATCAAAGCGACCATCACCGACAAGGCCATGGCCGATACGATCGTCAGCGAGAACTGGCGATAGATCACGCCGGTCGATCCGCCGAAGAACGCCATGGGCAGGAACACCGCCGACAAGACAAGCCCGATACCGACCAGCGCGCTGCTGATCTCGTCCATCGACTTGCGCGCGGCGTCCTTGGGACTCAGCCCCTCGGTCGTGATCAGGCGCTCGACATTCTCGACCACCACGATCGCGTCGTCGACCAGCAGGCCGATCGCCAGCACCATGCCGAACAAGGTCAGCGTGTTGATGCTGAACCCGGTCAGCGCCATCACGGCGAACGTCCCCAGCAGCACGACCGGCACGGCGATCGTCGGGATCAGCGTGGCGCGGAAGTTCTGGAGGAACAGGAACATCACCAGGAAGACGAGCACCACCGCCTCGACCAAAGTCTCGACGACATGCTCCACCGACAGCCGCACGAACGGCGTGGTGTCATAGGGGTAGATGACCTTCACGTCGGACGGGAATTGCTTGGCGACCTCGTCGACCTTCGCCTTCACCGCCTCGACCGTGCTGAGCGCGTTGGCGCCCGGCGCCAGTTTGATGCCGATGCCGGTCGCCGGCTTGCCGTTATATTGCGCATCGAACCCGTAATTCTCGGCGCCCAGTTCGACCCGTGCGACGTCGCCCAGCCGCACCACCGATCCGTCGGCGCCGCTCTTCAGCCGAATCTGCGCGAATTGCTCGGGGGTGTTCAGACGCGACTGGACCGAAACGGTCGCGTTGAGCATCTGCTCCTTGGGCGCCGGCAACCCGCCGACCTGGCCGGCCGAGACCTGCGCGTTCTGGGCGCGGACCGCGGTCATCACGTCGGTCATCGTCAGCGCGTAGTTGTTGAGCTTGAGCGGATCGACCCAGATCCGCATCGCATATTGCGAGCCGAACAATTGCGTATCGCCGACGCCGTTCACCCGGCTGAGCGGATCCTGCACCTTGGTGGCGACGATATCGGCAAGGTCCTTGCCGTCATGTGCGCCATTTTCCGAATAGAGGCCGATGAACATCAGGAAGTTCTGGGTCGCCTTGGCGACCTGGATACCCTGCTGCTGGACTTCCTGCGGCAGGAGCGGCGTCGCCGCCTGCAGCTTGTTCTGGACCTGGACCTGCGCGATGTCGGGATTGGTACCCTGTTCGAAGGTCAAAGTGATGGTGACGGTGCCGGCCGACGAGGACGAGGACGAGAAGTAGCGAAGGTGGTCCAACCCCTTCATCTGCTGCTCGATGATCTGGGTCGTCGTATTTTCCAGCGTCTGCGCGTCCGCGCCCGGATAGGTCGCGGTGATCGAGATCGACGGTGGCGCGATGCTGGGGAATTGCGCGATCGGCAACGACCGGATCGCGATGATGCCGGCCAGCATCAGGACGATCGCGATCACCCAGGCGAAGATCGGCCGGTTGATGAAGAAACGTGACATGGACGGTTACTTCGCCTGGGCCTGGCCCGGTTGCTGCGGCGCAGCGGGCTTGGCGTTGGGATTCCATGGCTGCGGCGTGACGGGCATGCCGGGGCGCAGCATCATCGCGCCTTCGACGATCACCTTGTCGCCGGGCCTGAGGCCGCTCGTGACCAGCCAGGCGTCGCCGACCACGCGCTCGGTCTTGATCACGCGCGACTCGACCTTGTTGCCCTGACCGACGACCAACGCGGTTGCGTTGCCGCGCTCATCGCGGCCCACGCCGCGCTGCGGCACCAGCATGCCCTGGAGCTGGGTTCCCTGCGCCAGTTGCGCGCGGACATACATGCCGGGCTGCAACAGCCCGTTGGGATTGGCGAATTGCGCGCGGATGGTCTGCGACCCGGTATTGGGATCGACCGTCACGTCGGCGAAACGCAACGTGCCTTCGGGTCCGTAGGTCGAGCCGTCCTCCAGCTTCAGCCGCACTTGCGCCTTGCCTTCGCTCGCCACCTGGCCCGCCAGGATTTGCTGCCTGAGCTTGAGCAGGTCGGCGCTCGATTGCTGGATGTCGACATAGATGGGATCGAGTCGCGAGATGGTGGTCAGCGCATCGGCCTGCGACGCGGTGACCAGCGCGCCGGTGGTATAGATCGACCGGCCGATCCGCCCGCTGATCGGCGCGCGAATGGTGGTGCGGGCGAGATCGATCGTGGCGCTGCGCAGCGCCGCCTGCTGCGCGGCGACATCGGCACGCGCCTGCGCGGCACTGGTCAGCGCGTTCTCGTAATCCTGGCGCGAAATCGCGTTGATCTTGACGAGTTCGCCGTACCGGCGCGCGAGCGCGGCGCTGGAGGCGATCGCCGCCTGGGCCTTGGCCAAAGCCGCACGCGCGTTGGCGACCTGCGCCTGATAGGGCGCAGGGTCGATCCGGTAGAGCGCCTGGCCCTTGCTGACCATATCGCCTTCCTGGAACAGTCGGGCGAGGATGATCCCGTTGACCTGCGGCCGCACGTCCGAGGTTTCATAGGCGGTGGTACGGCCGGGGAGCTCGGTGATCAGCGTCACCGGCTGCTCCTTCACGATCACATATCCGACCGGCGGCGCGCCCTGGGCCGGCGGCTGCTGCCCACCCTGTCCACAAGCGGCAAGCGACACGAGCGCGATCGCGGGGAGCGCGTTGCGGATTAGTGACATACCGACCCCATTGATATATGCTGTGTGAGTGAACGTTCACTCACAAAAATGCTGCTACTGCGAACAACTGACCTAAGTCAACCCGAGGATTGAAGAATGTCGACGATGTTGGATTGCTGGGGGCTGTTGCCCACCGTTCCCGCCGGACGGGCGGCGGAGCGCCGGCAGCTCATTCTCGACACGTCGCGGCGCCTGTTCATCCAGAACGGATTCCACGGGACCGGCGTAGCGCAGATCGCGGTCGCATCGGGAATCAAGGTCGGCCAGATCTATCGCGATTTCTCCTCGAAGGAGGATATCATCGCCGCGATCGCGTTTCGCGACCTCTCGCAATTCCTCGACGAAGCCACGCTACAACGCGCGATCGATTCCGGCGACATGACAGCGATCCGCGAGTGGATCCTGGCCTTCGTCTCATGCGACGATGACATCGAAGGCTATCGGTTGATGCCGGAGATCATGGCCGAATCGTCGCGCAATCCGCGCGTCGCGCGGCTGCAGGAGGACATCAGCGCGAGCGTCAAGAGCGCGCTGACGGCGGCGCTCGAGGCGTGGGCACCCGGAAAGGATCGCGAAACGGCCCGGTCCGAACTGGCCGACCTGATCCTCGCCCTGGGCGGCGGGCTCTGCCAGACGATCGTCATGGAAGCGCAACGGGGCCGCGACTATCAGCCCTTGTGCGAGCGGTTGCAGGGGATCGTCAGCCGCGAACTCGAACTGATCCGCGGCGGGGAGAGTGGACAGCCCCTGTCGGCCTAACGGCATCTTCGGCCCCTTCGACCGGAGGCATCGCGCCATACGGCGAATGACGCGACGCGTCGGATTGAAAAAATTTCGAGGACGATGTCGATTTTCGACTCCTTCGCTCGTCGTTCGAATGCCGCTCCCCGAGAGGCGGCATCGACGAGGAGGCAGGACGATGTGTGTAATGAGATTCCAGAACGCCGCCGACGGCAATGGACGCGGCCGGTCCGAGGCGACGGCAAAAAAGATGGTGAGATCGCTGGGCAGGCTCGCGGCCATGCTGACGATCACCGCGCCTGTCTTGTTCGCCATGTCGGCCGGCACCGCAGCGGATCAGAAGGCATCCTATCCCCGCATGGCGCCCGTCGACGCCTACCTCATGGACCGTAATCAGGAGGTTGCCCTGGCAAGGAGCGCGGCGCCCGAGTCCATTTCCAAGAACGCGACGATCCTAGTCCTGACGCGCACCGGCTATGAAACCGCGGTTACGGGCACCAACGGCTTTGTCTGCATGGTGTCCCGCAGTTTCAGCAGCGCACCGGATTGGCCTGAACGCTGGAATCCGAAAATCCGCGCCGCCGAATGCCAGAATCCACAGGCGGCACGGTCGATAGCGCCGCTGGCCAAGCTCCGAACCGCCATGACTCTCGCCGGCCGGAGTGACGCGGAGATCATGGCGCGCATCAAGACAGCGCTGCGCACCAGAGAAATTCCGCCGCTGGCGCCGGGCGCCATGTCCTACATGATGTCGAAAGCCTCGTATCTCTCCGCTGAGGGCGATCACGACATGCCGCACGTCATGTTCTTCATCCCCTTCAAGAACGGCGACAATTGGGGCGCCAACGCACCGGGATCGCCCATTTTCGGCGGCAATTACTGGTTCGCGACGCCAGACCATGCAGCCGAAACGGCTGCCCTCCCGCCCTTGTCGGTCCTGCTTCTGGGAGCCTGCAGCTGGTCCGACGGCACGCCCGCGCCAACGCACCAGATGTAGGAGCGCCTCGGCCGCACGCCGCTCCGGTTGCGGCCCCCTGCCCACGCCGCTAAGCCGCGCGCATGTCGCACGGCGCCCCGCTCACGCTCTACAACAGCCTGTCACGCTCGCTCGAACGGTTCGAGCCGATCGACGCCGCGAACGTGCGCGTCTATTCGTGCGGGCCGACGGTCTATAATTACGCGCATATCGGCAATCTGCGCGCTTATGTCTTCACCGACACACTGAGCCGCGTGCTGACGTGGAAAGGCTATCCGCTCACCCACGTCATCAACATCACCGATGTCGGTCATCTGACCAGCGACGCCGATGCCGGCGACGACAAGATGGAAGCGGCGGCGCGCAAGAACGCGACCAGCATCTGGGACATCGCCGCGCACTACACCGCGGCGTTCAAGCAGAACCTCAAGGACCTCAACATCCGCGGGCCGTCGCGCTGGTCGGTCGCCACCGACCACATCCAGGACATGATCGCGTTCGGAGAGAAGATCGCGGCCAAACATTGCTACCAGCTCGATAGCGGATTGTATTTCGACGTCTCGACCGTGCCGGACTACGGCCGGCTGGCGGGCGCGCAGGAGGATGTTCGCGAGGGTCGGATCGATACGGTCGAGGGCAAGCGCCATCCGCAGGACTTCGCGATCTGGCGCGCGTCGGCGCCCGGCGAGAATCGCCAGATGGAATGGGATTCGCCCTGGGGCCGTGGCGCGCCGGGCTGGCATCTCGAATGCTCGGTGATGAGCGAGAAATATCTCGGATCGCCCTTCGACATCCATACCGGCGGGATCGACCATCGCGAAATCCACCACCCCAATGAGATCGCGCAGAACCAGGCCTATTGCGACTGCCCGGAGCAGCCGGACTTCACCGGCGCGCGCTGGTGGATGCACAATAACTTCCTGGTCGAACGCGCCGGCAAGATGTCCAAATCGTCGGGCGATTTCCGGACCTTGCAGAAGCTGATCGACGCCGGCGTCCATCCGCTCGCCTATCGCCTGATGTGCCTGTCGGCGCACTACCGGTCGGAGCTCGAGTTCAGCGAGGAGAATCTCGCCGCAGCACTCACCCGGCTGAAGCGCCTGGCGATCACCGTGGGGCAGCTCCGCGACCGCCCGCCTGCGCCCTCTGCCGCATCGGCGCTGCCCTATCGCGAGCGGCTCGACGAGGCGGTGTCGGACGACCTCAACACGCCCAAGGCTCTGGTCGTGCTCGACGAATTGCTCGCGGACAAAAAGGTCGCACCCGCCGACCGTCTCACCGCGCTCGCCGATTTCGACGCCGTGCTCGGGCTCGATCTCGGCAGTCTGAGACGCGAGGATTTGCGTGTCCGCCCGACGACCGCGACTTTGGCCGAAACCGATATCGCCGCAAAGCTTGCCGAACGGCGAGAAGCCCGCGCGGCCAAGGACTTCGCCCGGTCCGACGCGATCCGTGACGAGCTGGCGGCGCAAGGGGTAGAGGTGATGGACGGCGATCCAATCGGCTGGGACTGGCGGCCAACGCTCGCTTGAAAGCCCGCGTCAGGTGGCTAAGCTCCCAGCTGGACAATCAGAATCGGGGATGGGCGATGCGGGGACGCGTGCTGGGTTGGGATAACACTGTCAGCCAGGGACAGATTTCGGGCGAGGACGGACAGCGTTACACCTTCACACGGCCCGATTGGCGCGAAACCTATTGGCCCGCGCGCGGCCAGGTCGTCGATTTCGAGGCCAATACCGACCGAGCCGGCAATATCTATGTCCTGCAAGGTTCGGGCGTTGCCGGGGTGGCGCCCAAGGACAAGGTCGCGGCGGCATTGCTCGCCTTTTTCCTGGGCTGTTTCGGCGCGCATAAATTCTACCTCAACAAGACCGGCGCGGCGGTGACGATGCTGTTATGCGGGACGATCGGCTGGTTGCTGATCCTGCCCGGCCTGATCACCGCTACGATCGCCTTCATCGAATTCATCATTTACCTCGTGATCGACGATGCCGAATTCCAGCGGCGCTATGTCCAGGGCAATCAGTCGTGGTTCTGAACGCGTGAAGGCCGTCTTGCCCGCCTTGGCGCGGCCCCTGCTCGAGCCGCAATTACCGGCCGGGCTGGACGTAGCGTGGTTCGCATCGCCGGCCGAGGCCAATACGATGATCGCCGACGCCGACATCGCCTGGGTCGATATGCAGCCGACCAGCCTGACGGCGGAAGCGATCCGGCATGGCGAGCGGCTGAAATGGGTGTCGACCATTTATGCCGGGCTCGATGCCTTTCCGCTCGACCGGATGCGCGAGCGCGGGACGATGCTGACCAACGGCGTCGGGATCAACGCGCTCGCGGTCGCCGAATATGCGGTGATGGGCGTGCTGGCCGCGGCCAAGCGCTTCGACGAAGTGGTCCGCGCGCAGGACCGCCACGAATGGCCGAAGGACGCGCCAGGCAAGGTCGAGTTGTTCGAAACCCGCGCGCTGATCGTCGGCATGGGCGCGATCGGCACATTGATCGCGACGCGACTGGAGGCGTTCGGCGTCGAGGTCACCGGCGTCACCCGATCGGGCCGCGACGGCACGCTGACGCCCGACCAATGGCAGGAACGGCTCGGCGATTTCGACTGGGTCATCCTCGCCGCGCCCTCGACCGATGAGACCAAGGCGATGGTCGGCGCGGCCGAACTCGCACGGATGAAGCCGTCGGCCTGGCTGATCAATATCGCGCGCGGCGACATGATCGACGAGGAAGCGCTGCTGGCCGCGCTCCATGGGCGCACAATCGCCGGCGCGTTCCTCGATCCCACGCATCCCGAGCCGCTGCCGGCCGATCATCCCTTATGGTCGGCGCCCAATTGCATCGTCACGATGCACCTGTCGGGCCGCAGCCAGACCAAGATGTTCCCGCGCGCCGCGGCACTGTTCCTGCGCAACCTCGACGCGTTTCTGAATGATCGGCCGATGGAAAATGTGGTCGACCTGGTGCTGGGCTATTGAAGGTTCAGCGTCCGACTTCGCTGATGAACAGGTCGTAGTCGCGGATATAGTCGTCGGCGTCATAGGTGTGCGACGCCGCGACCAGCAACACGCCGTCCGGGGTAAAATCGTATTGCGTCCCCCATGTCATCGGCGCGAGGTACAAGCCGATCGTCGGATCATCGAGCCGAATCTCGGCGCGCGTCGCGCCATCGTCGATCGACACTGCCAGTGCACCGTGCGCCGCGATCAAAAACTGTTCGCAGGCGCGATGCGCGTGTTCGCCGCGGATGCTGTTTCCCGGCACGTCGTTGACCAGGAATAACCGCTGCGGGGTAAACGGGACGCCCTTGCCCGCCTCGAGCGGCACCAAGCTCCCACGCGGATCGACGAAGTGCGGCAACCGCTCGACGAAGCAGCCCTTTACCGGAAGATCGAGCCTCGACCCGATGGCCTGACCCAGCGTCTCGCCCCGAACCATCCTGTCGGAATCAGGCCGTGCCTCGACCTGCTTTATCACCCTTGCCGGATTACCGACCACCGTCGCATGGGCCGGAACGTCCCTCGTCACTACCGCGCCCGCCCCGACCATCGCCCCGCGGCCGATGCGGATACCGGGCAGGATCGTCGCATTGGCACCGATCGACGCGCCGTCGCCGATCACCGTTTCGGCGAAAGTCTCGGGATATTGCTTCGATCTCGGGTGAAGGTCGTTGGTGAAGGTCGCGTTCGGGCCGATGAATACGTTGTCGCCGACGCGTAGTCCGTCCCACAATTGAACGCCGCATTTGATCGTGACGGCATCGCCGACGACGACGTCATTCTCGATGAAGACATGATCGCAGACATTACAGTCGCGACCGATCCGGGCGCCGGGCAATATATGCGCGAACGCCCAGACGCGCGTGCCGCTGCCCACGTGCGTGCTTTCGCACAACCCTGCCGGATGAACGAAAGGAGGTGCGTCGCCGGTCATAGATCTTTCCCGCCACCATCGACGATCCGCGCGACGATGCGCAGCGGACGCCGCTTGGTATTCTCGAAGGTCCGCCACAGATAGGAGCCGATGATACCCTGCACCGCTAGCACCGCGGACCCGAAAAACGTGATCAGCAAGGCCAGCGTCGTATAGCCCGGTTCGGTGATCTCTCCCGTGAGCCGCGCGATCGCCACGCCGATGCCGAACACCAGGCTGATCAGCACGCCGATGACGCCGACCCAAAGCACCAGGATGATCGGCAAGTCGGTGAAGGAGAAGATACTGTCCATCATGTAGCGCAATCGGCGGCCTACTCCCCACGCGCTGGTGCCGATCTCACGCGGGCGGCGCTCATAGGTGACGAACGATCGACGGAAACCGATCCAGAACAGTTGCGCGATCAACGAACTGTTTGGCTCCTCGATCGCGAGCAGTTCCTCGCGCGCCGCAAGATTGCAGGCGAAAATGTCCACCCCGCCGCGCGGCACGCCCGATATCACCAGCTTGCGATACAGCCACCAGAAGGTGCGCGACAAGGCATCCCGCACCGGTGCATCGTTTCGCTTCACGCGCTGCCCGAATACGATATCGCATTCGTCGGCTTCCAGCGCCTCGAAGAACCGAACGATCAACTCGGGCGGCTCCTGCAAATCGGCCGCCATTACGGCGAACAGCCGACCGGACGCATGTTCGAGCCCCGTCCGGATCGCGGTAAACGACCCGAAATTGCGGCTGTGGAAGATAAGGCGCGAGGGAAAGGACAGGCCCGGTTGCGCGCGGGCCAGCACTTCACCCGAGGCGTCGGGCGAACCGTCGATCACGAAGACGACCTCGAGATCGCCGCCCAGCGCGCGATGGAGTTCGGTCAATGCCGCCAGCAGCGGCGGAATGTTGAGCTCGTTGAGATAGACCGGGATGACCAGCGAGCGCGACGGTGCCGCCGGCGGCACATGATTGGCGGGGATCGCGCTCATGCCGAATAGGATCCTAGGGCGTCACCCACCTGTGCGATCTCGTCGTCGGTCATTTCCGGGAAGCAGGGCACGCTCAAGATCCGCTTGACCGACTTGCGGCTTACGGTGAGCCCGCGCGGGCCGATCCGCTGATCGCAGTCCTCCCAGCCGGTCTGCTCGCAGTCGAGGATCGGGAAGTGGATATCGGTCGCCACGCCGCGTTCCTTGAGATGCGCGGCCAGTCGATCGCGCTCGTCGGTCAATAGTACGGCAAGATGGTCGACGGTGCCATGGGGGCTCGATACCAATTGGACGCCGTCGCCTAGCATCGCCGCATATCGACCGACGATCTCCCGCCGTCGCTGATTGTCGGCTTCGACATGGGGAAGCAGTGCCGATAAGAAAGCCGCCTGCAATTCGTCGAGCCGAGAATTGCGACCGCCATGCGTCTCCACATCGTATTTGTTGCCCCAGCCATACATGCGCAGCCGCGCAACCCGCGCGGCAAGCTGGGCATCATCGGTCACGATCGCACCGCCATCCCCCAGCGCGCCGAGATTCTTGGTCGGATAGAAACTGAACGTCGCCAGATCACCGAACGCGCCCGCGCCGGCGCCGCATCCCCTGAGCCCGTGCGCCTGGGCGCAATCCTCGATGATCGGGACGTCGCCAAAGCCGGCGGCCTGCAGCGCGGCCCGCAAGCGAGGTACGTCGACCAGCCCGCCATAAAGGTGCGTGACGACGACTGCGCCGGTCGCCGGACCGACCGCGGCCACTGCGTGGTCGATATCGATCAGCTGCGATCGCTCCACGATATCGACATAGACCGGGACCAGCCCGATCAACCGGCATGCGGTTGTCGTGTAGCCGCCGGCATTGGCGACGGTCACGATCTCGCGCCGCGTCGGGTCGGTGGCCAGACAACGCAGGGCGACCTCCAGCGCGTCGCTGCCGTTCGCCACGCCAACGCAATGCGCGACGCCCGTCGCGGCCGCGAACTCACGGCAGAAAGCGGCGGTGCGCGGCCCGTTGATCCAATAGCCCGACGCCAACACGTCGAGCGCGATCCGCGACAGTTCGGCCTCATGCCGCGCGTAACGCCTGCGCAAATCGTTCATTGGTACCGACTTCATCGGGCAACTCCAGGCGGGCTGTTCGGCTCGTCGAGCGCCGCGGCCGCCCCGACGCCGCGGCGGCTGAACCGCGCGATTGTCGCGCCATAGCCGAATGCGGCCAAAACGATCAGACACGGCCAAGTCTCGATCACGTAGCGCGATTCCATCACCGCGCTCGCGTAAATCAGATTGAGGGCGAACATCTCCGCCCCGCGGCCGAGCAACGCCGCCAATGACAGGATGCCGAGACCCTGCGGCCAATCGACGATGGTGCCGAGAGCGAAACGCGACGCAAGGACCCGTCGCATCAGGACCCACGATCCAATCAGCGCAAAAAGGCTCAGGACGACCTTGAGAAGCAAGACGGTGACCGCCACCAATCGCGATACGAGAGGCGGGGGCGACAGGCCGAAGATAGCGGTGAGCGCTACGCCGCCATCCGGATTGCCCCACAATTGTGCCGTCCGCGCGGCCGGTACTGTGACCAACGCCTGCAAGGGCCGCGCGGTGCGCAGCCGCCCGGCGACCGCCGCAAAGCGCGCGTCCACCGCCGGCGTGTAGCCGCCCGTCTGCCATTCGCGGAGTATAATAGCGACATCGGCGCGAGCGGCATCGTTGACAAAGGCGCGCGCCGGATAATTCTCCACGGCGAACCCGCGCCAACCCGCATCGTCCTCGGGAAAGGCGAAATCGTGGAACTCGTTCGGGGTCAGCAGCCACGCACGGGTCCAGGTGAAATAGCCCGGTTTGGCGGCATTGGGGTTGTCCTTCGCGCTCGCGACGACGTACCGCGCGTCGCCCTGGCCGGCATATTGCAGCGCCATCATGCCGAGGATCGGGGCCGCGAACAGGACCAGCGCGACCGCGCCGCCCGCAACCATTGCCCGCCCCCTCCGTAACAGGACGAGCAGGCACCAGGGCACGATCAGCATCAGCGCGAGCGGAAGCAGGTCGATCCGCAGGAACGCGGCGATCCCCAAGAGCAGCCCACCCCAAGCGAGCCGCCACAATGCGCCATCGATCGCGGCGGTCGCCAGTAAGTACAGCCCGACGAACAGCCCGAACGTCGCGAGCGAATCGGGAACGACGAAATTGCTCCAGGAGGCAGTGATCGGCTGCAGCGCGATGACGGCGAGGCCGATGACGAAGGCCCAGCGTTCGCGCGGCCCTACCATGCGGTAGAATTGCATCAGCAGCGCGACCAGGCCGAGGTCGAACAGCACTTGCACCACATGCATCGCCTCTGCGATCGGCTGGCCCAGCCGCCGGCTTGGCACCGCATTCCAGATCGCGTCGTGTCCGAGCGAGGCGATCACCGGCGCGAGCAAAACCGAAAAGGACCGCGACTGCGCGGTGGCCGGTGGCATCTGTCCATGCTGGAGGAAATGCTGGGCGGCGCCGACGTACAGAAAGCCGTCGCCATTCAGGATGCCGGGACCGATCAGCAGGATCACGGCGCGCAAAGCGAGCAAACCCAGGAACAGGACGAGCCAGCTGCGCCTGCCGATTTCGGGCAGCGCGGCGCCGGGACGCGCGCCGCTCACTTGAACACCAGGAAACGCATCAGCACGAAAGTCAGGCTGACGGTCACCGGCAGGCAGGCGAGTTGCGCCAGCAACGGGCTGACGCCGACCCTCTGCCAAAGCGCGAGCATCGCCACGTTCACGACATAGGTCAGCACATAGACCCCGACGAACCGCGGCAACCGGGTGGGATCGCGGCTGTCGAATACCAGGCGGCCGAACGTGAAGAAATTGAAGATCACCCCGATCACCATCGCGATCGCCAGCGCGACGCCACTCGGCAGACCAGCAAGCACTCCTGCCGCGAAGATGGCGTAACCAAAGGCGGTGTTGAGCACGCCGACCGCGACGAAGCGCACGATTTGCCGGATATCGGCTCTGCCGATCGACAGGCGGGACATGCCTACATCGCCATTATCCTGGGACATGCTATCTGGTTCCGGGGTTAGATAGAGGCGTGGGCAGCGACGATACGGGCGAGCTAATTGCCGAACTTCGCAACGCCATCCATGTGGCCGCCGTGCCGGACGAGCAGCGGGCAGCGCAAGCACCGGAATGGCATGGTGAATCGTCCTCCGTCTCGGGCGTTGGCTTCCTGCGACGGCGGGTAGAGCCAATCTGCGGCCCGCGCAACGTCCCGCATGACGTTGCGGCGCGCGGTTTTGCGCGCATCCGAGGGCGGACTGCCGATCAGCTTGTATCTGCCTTCCTCGCCCGATATCGCGCGCCATATGAAGGGAATCATTCTTGCGGGGGGTTCGGGCTCCCGGCTGTATCCCGCCACATTGGCCGTCTCGAAACAGATGCTGCCGGTGTTCGACAAGCCGATGATCTATCATCCGATCTCCACGCTGATGATCGGCGGCATCCGCGATATCCTGATTATCTCGACCCCGCGCGATCTGCCGCTGTTCCGGCAATTGCTCGGGGACGGTTCGGCGTTCGGCATCAATCTCGATTATGCCGAGCAGCCACAGCCAAACGGCCTGGCCGAAGCATTCATCATCGGCGCCGATTTCGTCGCCGGCGGCCCGGCGGCGTTGATCCTGGGCGACAATATCTTTCACGGTTCCGGGCTCGGTGCCTTGTGCAAATCGGCCAGCGAGCGCGAGAGTGGCGCAACCGTGTTCGCCTATCAGGTCGAGGACCCCGAGCGCTACGGCGTGGTCGCCTTCGACCCGACCACCAAACGCGCCACCAGCATCGAGGAGAAGCCGGCCAGGCCGCAATCGCGTTGGGCAGTGACCGGGCTCTATTATTACGACAGCGACATCACCGAGATCGCACGATCGATCCGCCCCTCCGCGCGCGGTGAACTCGAAATCACCGACGTCAACACGGTCTATCTCGAACGTGGCGACTTGTCGGTCGTGCAACTCGGTCGCGGCTATGCCTGGCTCGATACGGGGACGCACGACAGCCTGCACGACGCCGGGTCGTTCGTGCGGACGATCGAGCACCGCCAGGGCATCAAGATCGCCTGTCCGGAGGAGATTGCGTTCGACATGGGCTGGATCGATGCCGACGCGATGCTGAAGCGCGCGGACCTGCTCGGCAAGACCGACTATGCGTCCTATCTTCGCCGCCGCGCGAGCACCGACTGGTGAGAACCGTTCTCGTCACCGGTGGCGCCGGGTTCATCGGATCGGCGGTGGTGCGGCTGCTGGTCGGCACCGGCACGCGCGTCGTCAATCTCGACAAGCTGACCTATGCGGGCAACCTCGCCTCGCTGTCCTCGATCGCCGACGCTCCCAATTATCGGTTCGTCCAGGGCGATATCGCCGATCGCGACCTGGTCGGCGCCTTGCTCCGCGAGGAGAATGTCGATGGCGTGATGCATCTCGCCGCCGAGAGCCATGTCGACCGCTCGATCGACGGCCCGGAAATCTTCGTCGTCACCAACGTACTCGGGACCGTTCGGCTGCTGGCATCGGTGACGGAATATTGGCAGGGCCTGGCCGCCGATCGACGAGAAACCTTCCGGTTCCACCACATCTCGACCGACGAGGTGTTCGGCGACCTTCCCTTCGATAGCGGCGTGTTCACCGAGACTACGCCTTATGCGCCGTCGTCGCCTTATTCGGCGTCGAAGGCCGCGTCGGATCATTTCGTCCGCGCCTGGCACGAAACCTATGGGCTGCCGGTCGTACTGTCGAACTGCTCGAACAATTACGGGCCGTTCCACTTTCCCGAAAAGCTGATCCCTCTGACCGTCCTCAACGCGATCGACCGCAAGCCGCTGCCGGTTTACGGCCGGGGCGAGAATGTCCGCGACTGGCTGCACGTCGAGGATCATGCCCGCGCGCTCGAATTGGTGCTGACCAAGGGGCGCATCGGCGAAAGCTACAATATCGGCGGACGCGAGGAGCGTACCAACCTGCAAGTTGTCGAAACGATCTGCGACCTGGTCGATGCGCGGCTGGGCACGGACGGCCATCCGCCGCGACGATCGCTGATCACTTTCGTCACCGACCGTCCGGGGCACGATCGCCGCTACGCGATCGACCCTGACAAGGCCGAACGCGAATTGGGCTGGCGCGCGCAGCACGACTTCGCCAGCGGGCTAGCGCAGACGGTCGACTGGTATCTCGCCAATCATTGGTGGTGGGAGCCGATCCGCAGCGGACGCTATGCCGGCGAGCGACTAGGGCGCGGCTGACCCTCGACCAGCTCACACCGGTGCAGTTTGCCCTGCCACTTCTTCGAATGCGTCGAGGATGGTCGGGATCAGCGCGTCGGGCAGATTGTGACCCATGCCGGGCACCTCGGTGATCCGCGCGCCGGGAATCGCCGCCGCGGTATCGCGTCCGCATTCGACCAGGACCAAGGGGTCGTCGGTACCGTGGATCACCATCGTCGGCGCCGTGATGCTCGCGATGGTCGCCCGCCGGTCGCCGTTCGCCACCACCGCGGCGAGCTGCCGCCCCGGCCCCGCCGGATAGTTCATACGTTCGAAATCGCGTTCGACGCGGGCGCGGATCGTGGCTTCATCGCTCGGATAGGCAGGGCTGCCGATAACCAAGTCGGTCCGCACGCCATGCGCGATCACCGCGTCACGCTCGCCGCTGGTCGGGCGCGACATCAGGACCGCCATGGCCTCGGGCTTGGATGGCGGCAGATTGGGATTGCCGGTCGACGACATGATCGAGGTCAGCGACAATATGCGGTCAGGATATTCCGCTGCGACGAGTTGCGCGATCATGCCGCCCATCGATGCTCCCATGACGTGGGCGCGCTCGATGTCGAGCGCGTCGAGCAGACCGACCGCGTCCGCCGCCATATCGTTGAGCGTATAGGGCACGTCCGGCTTCTGCCCGATCATCATCGCGCCGATCAGTGCGGGCAGCTCGGGGACCGGCGCGCCATCGAATTTGGTCGACAGGCCGATGTCGCGATTGTCGTAGCGGATCACGAAATAACCCCGCGCGGCGAGTTGCTCGACGAATGGCAGCGGCCAGCGCGTCAGCTGCGCGGCCAGGCCCATGATCAGCAGCACCGGCGGATCGGTCGGCTCGCCGAACGTCTCATATTCGATCTCGATGCCGTTCGCCTGGGCCTTCATCCGGTTTTCCTCTCTGCGTTCGACGTCATCATATGCGCATCGATCACCGCGTCGATGGTCTTGTCGTCGACATGCAATTGACCATCGATGATCAGCATGGCGAGACCATGTGCCACCGACCAGGATTGCAGCGCGAAGATGCGCGGCTCCATCTCGGGCGGGGCAAGCTTCGCAGCGTTCTCCATTAGAAAACGCATCGCATTGTCGGGGGAGTCGGCGAGCTCGACCACTTTGCCGGTCGGCGGGTTGGCAAAGATCAGGCGAAACAATGCGGTATGGAGCAGCGCAAAGCGGACATAGGCGGCCCCGGTAGCGTTGAACCCCGCGACTCCGCCGCCCGCGGCATCATAGGCGGCGTGCTGTACGTGACTCAGCATCGCGAGCCCTTCGGCGGCAAGCGCGGCCATCAGCGCCGCCTTGTCGGGAAAGTGGCGGTAGACGGCAGTCGCGCTGACCCCGACGCCGCGCGCCACTTCGCGTAGCGACAATTCCTCGGCGTCGCGATCGGCGAGCAGGCGCAACCCCTCGGCGATCAGCGCCGCACGCAGATCGCCATGATGATAGGAGGTTTTGGCCTTCGCCCCCCGCTCCGTCACGTCACGTCCCAAAACATGTTGACACTGTTACCATAGCTTTTATGTTGACGCCATAAACATCGAGTCGGAGACCAGTCATGGCGAGCGTGATCGAAAATGCAATCCGGGGCACCGTCACCAAGGGCATCGGCGTGGTCGCCGAGTTCAACCGCAAGCGCATGCCCGAGCAGGATCATCCGTTCCTGACCGGCATCCACCGGCCGATGGACAGCGAAATCACGCTGGAAGACCTCACCGTTACCGGAACAATCCCCCTCGAACTCGACGGCCGCTATCTGCGCATCGGGCCCAACCCGGCAAAGCCCGAGGCCAAGGGCTATCATTGGTTCACCGGGGACGGCATGGTCCACGGCATCGCGCTCCGCGAAGGCAAGGCTTTATGGTATCGCAACCGCTGGATCCGATCGAAAATGGTCGAGGCGGAGACGGGCATGAAGCATGCCCCGGGACCTCGCCACGGCGGGTTCGACACGGTCAACACCAACGTGCTCGGCATCGCCGGCCGCACCTGGGCATTGGTTGAGGCGGGAAGCTATCCGGTCGAACTCTCGGACACGCTGGACGAACAGACCTATAATCCGTTCGACGACACGCTGGCCGGCAGTTTCACCGCGCATCCCCACCTCGACCCCAAGACTGGCGAGCACCATGCCATATGCTACGAAGCAACGGACCCCGATGCGGTGCGCCACGTGGTGCTGTCGCCCGAGGGCAAGGTGACCCGCGAACTGAGCATCCAGGTCAAGCACGGCCCATCGATCCACGATTGCGCGATTACCGATCGTTATGCGCTGATCCTCGACCTGCCGGTCACCTTTTCGATGAAGTCGCTGATCGGCGGCCACCGTTTCCCCTATCGCTGGAACCCCGAGCACCAGGCGCGGGTCGGCCTGCTGCCGCGCGCCGGCCAGGCGGAAGACATCGTCTGGGTCGATTGTCCGCAGGTCTACATCTTCCACGTCGCCAACGCCTACGACACGCCCGACGGCAAGGTCGTGCTGGACGCCTGCGTCTATGACACGATGTTCGCCGAGGCGACCGGCGGGCCGTCGGGAACGTCGCTGGGGCTGGAGCGCTGGACGATCGATCCGGTGGCCAAGACGATCGAACGCCGCACGATCGATGCGGCGCCGCAGGAATTTCCCCGTCCCGACGAACGCTTTTTCGGCCAGCCCTATCGCTATGCCTATACGATGGCGCTGCCCGAGGGCGACTTTGCGATCAGTGCGACCCGGCTCTACAAGCACGATCTCGAAGCCGGCACACGCGAGGTCCACGAGTTCGGCGAAGGCCGTTATCCGGGTGAATTCGTGTTCGTTCCGCGTAGCGATGATGCGCCGGAAGGCGACGGCTGGATGGTCGGGCTGGTGATCGATCTGCCGCAAGAGACGACCGATCTGGTGATCCTGGACGCGACGCGGTTCGCTGAGCCGCCCGTCGCCAGCATCCGCATCCCGCACCGAGTACCGCCGGGCTTCCACGGCAATTGGGTAGCGAATGGCTAAGGTTGCGGGGATGCACGACCGAGTCCTGCTCGGTCCTCTGCGCCGACCCGGATGCGTTCAAGATGCCGGTTGCGCCCCGGATGCCCAGCAATAGCAGCGGGTTGCAACCGGGATAAAAATGATGTCGTATTCCCCGGAAGTCACGATCCGGGGGGACGATAGATGTGGCGCGCGCTAGCAATCATCGCAGTAGCATTCCTGATTGAAGGGCCGGTACCGGCGGCATCGCTCAATCAGAACCTTTTCAACAATTTCGTCGCGATGAAACTTCCACAACGCGAGATCCCGGTGGGAGCGAAATGGCTGCCTGGCATCGGACCGACAGGACCTGGCGCCGACGTGGACAATTTGGTGACGAGTCAGAGTGTTTCCAACGAGGTCATCACCTCCACGCTGAAGCGCCAATTGGCCTTTTCGATCGGAACGTTTCTTGGGCTCGACGCCAATAGATCGCAAACGCTCGATGCCACCTTTGCCAATCTGGCCATCGTCCGGGTGAGCGATCTTACCAAGATCCGCACAGTGCGCGCGGGCGATCAGCTCCTCTATCTGGCGATCAAGGCGAGCAAGATATCGATCAAGACCGACACCGGCAGCGCCGCCAGCCTCAAAGCCGGTGCCGAGCGCAGGGACGTGCCAGTCACGCTGACGGCGTCCGGCGGCAACACATCGGTGGTGACCTTGGACGGGAGCGACCTGTTCATTGCCTACCAAGTGCTTCAGCTCGGCAAGCCGCAGGTCCGCCAGACGATCGTGCCGCACCAGGGTGGCGAGGAGATTTTGCTCGGCAAGTATCGATTCCGGTTCTGCCAGTGCGCCCCGGGAAATCCCGTGACGGTCGAATGGGGAAATCTCGGCGATGTCGGGACCGATGGTGTTATCGTCACCAAGCGCATTACCTTTCATCCTGTCACGGAGCGTCTGAACGAATATCCTCTGGATTCAGATTTTTCCGGAAACACCATCACCGCGGCGCGAGTCCGTTTCCTCTATCGTGCGACGCAAAACTGCAGTCCGCTTGGAAGCGTGACCACCCCGGCGGGAGTTCCGACACGCATCTGCGGGCCGATCAAGTTCCCCAAGGCCGATAACAAGATCGTCCTGACCACCACGTCATTCGCGCTCTCTCCGGTCGCTCGGCCCGAAGGACCATTCTGACGAAGGAGTGCCGCGGCCCCACGGTGCGCTTTCCAGGTCTTGGGATTATCTGCTCGCTCGCGACAACCAGATTTCTGTTCGCAGCAGCCCTGATAGGCGCCGAGAGGTCTGTTTAGACAATCACTCGAGCTGCAGCCTCAATTTTCGCAACAAGCGCGCGAGTTCCGCGCGTTCGGTTCGATCGAGCCCGCCCACCGTCCGTTCGGCCCCGCCGAAATGGGAGGCGATCGCTTCGTCGATCAGGCGCACGCCCTGGTCGGTGAGCATAGCCACGAGCGAGCGGCGATCGGCCTCGTCCGAGACTCGGGAAATCAGTCCGCGCTGCTCCAGCCTGTTGAGACATGCCGTCATCGCGCCGGACGTGAGCAGCACGGACTTTCTGAGCGCCGTCGGGCTCAAGCGATAAGGCGCACCCGATCGCCGCAACGTGGCGAGAACGTCGAGCTCGGTATAGCCGATTCCAAACGCGCGCAGCCGCTCGCCCGCCTGCGCCTGAAGCAGCCCGCCAAGGTGCAACAGGCGGCCGACGACCGCCATCGCCGACACGTCGAGATCCGGCCGCTCGTGCGCCCAGTCACGGAGCAACTGATCGACGATGTCCTCGTCGGCGCGGACCGGTGTTTGCTCAGCCATAAGCAACAATCTTTATATCAAGTATCTTGACATAAAGGTATATTTCGGAGAGCAATCGACTGCAAGCCATCCGTGGAGACTAGCATGCGCTCGATTCGAAGGCTCGCATTCTTGCCGTTGGCACTGTTATTTCATGTGACGCCCGCTTCGGCACAGCAGGCTACGGGCGATCGGATCGTGATCGAGCAGCGAACCGTGAAGCTCTCAAGCGGGGAGACCGTCCGCTATGAGATCGGCACGCTGTATGTGCCCGAGAATCGCAGCAAACCGGCGAGCCGCCGGATCGGCATCGGCTTCGCACGGATCAAGGCGCCGCGGCCGACCGGTGCGCCGCCAGTTTTCTGGCTTCCCGGCGGTCCCGGTTTGAGCGTGCTCGGCTCCTTCACCGACAATGGGGACGCAGCACGGAGCCGGCTACGGTCGTGGCTGACCTTCGGCGCAGCCGGCGACCTCGTCGTGATCGAGCAACGCGGCTATACCAGCCGCGGGGAGATGCTCGTCGAAACGGCCGACGCTTCCCCGCTCGACAAGCCTGCCTCGGTCCAGGCCGATGCGCGCGCCATGCAGGCGCTCGCCCGTAGGGCGGTCACGCATAATCCCGACAAGGATCTGTCCGGCTATACGATCGAAGCTTTCGCAGCGGACGTTGACGATCTCCGGCGGGCGCTCGGCTACGACAAGATCAGCCTGTTCGGCGGCAGTTTCGGCTCGCAATGGTCGCTCGCCGTGATGCGTTTCCATCCCGAGATCGTCGCTCGCGCCGTGCTCTCTTCGGTCGAACCGCTGAACAACGGGTTCGACATGCCGTCACACGTTTTCGCCGCGCTCCAGCGTATCGCCTATGACGCCGATCGCGATCCAGGCCTCGCCCCCTACCTCCCCAAAGGCGGGATGATGGCGGCGGTACGCGCCCTGCAGCGGCGCTTCGCCGCGAAGCCGATCCGCGTGGCGATCCCTGACTATGCCGGCAAGGAGCAGACGGTCGTGCTCGGCGCGGAAGATTTGCAGCTCGCTCTTTTGGCGCATACCGACGAAGCGGAGCATTGGCCGGCCTTCATCCTGTCGCTTTATTACGGCCATTACGACGCATGGGCCCGCCAGACGATAGAAGACCGGCGTGCGGGGCCCGTCAAACTGATCGGCCCGCTGGCGGACAGCAGCCTGGGCGTCACGTCGGATCGTGAACATCAGATGCGGACCGATCCCGCCGTGGGCCTGCTGGGTAGCTGGAATTTCGAGGCGAACCTGGCGTCGGCACCCGACTGGCCGACCCCCGACATGGGCGACGCTGTGCGGCGCCCACGCGTTACATCGATCCCGGTCGTCTTCGTGCACGGCGATTGGGATACGTCGACCCCGATCGAAAATACCCTCGGCCTGCTACCCTATTTCCCCAATGGCCATGCCATCCTGGTGCACCGGGCCGGCCATGACGGCACCTTTTACCAGTTGCGCGAGAACACCGCTGCCAAGCAGGCGATCTACGATTTCCTGCGGACCGGAGAGACACGGGGGCTGCCGACAGACGCGTCACTGGCTGCACCCAGGTTCGAAATCCCCGGCTTTGCGCCGCCGAAATAGACGGCGGGATCCCTCCCGCGCCTGCTTTAGAGTGAAGCTGCCTTACCAGCGCCATCCAAGAGTGAATGCCGCTGCGCCGACGGTTCGCGCCCCACGGGTCCATTGGTTGAGATAGCCGATCTCGACGCCGACCCGTTTGGTCAGCGGCACGCCGAACCCCATGAAGTTGCGCGCGCGGTCATAGCCGCCGCGCTGGCCGGCGCCGCCGCCTAAATTGACGAAGCTCTCGTGGCTGGCGAGCAGGTTCAGTTTGCCGGCAACAGGCAAGGTCAACCGGACGAACGGCCTGATCCGCACGCCCGTCCCGCTCGATCCGTCGCGCCAGCGTTCCTCGACGCGCAGCCGTGCGCCGATGGCGAGCGGACCGATCGCAGCGATGTGATCGACACTGAAGTCTTGACGCGCACGCTGTTCGATCGCCGCGCCACCGCCACGATAGACGATGTCGCGGACATAGCCCGCGGCCAGCGTCGAATGCTCGAAGCGAAACCCGATCATCGCGCTATTCTCGCTCTCGTAGAGGCCGCCTTCGTCGTCACGGCCGAACCGTTCGATCGTCTCTACGCCGAGCTCCACCCGGCCGGCGATGG
Organism: Sphingomonas sp.; assembly: GCF_024508665.1. GTDB lineage: Bacteria > Pseudomonadota > Alphaproteobacteria > Sphingomonadales > Sphingomonadaceae > Sphingomonas. The sequence continues at coordinate 84,426 of NZ_JANINP010000007.1, read as the reverse complement.
GACCGCGGGCGTTGGCGCCGAGCCACACCTGCGCGTCATCGGCCTCTGCCGCCGAAGGCAGCATCATGAATACGAAGGCGCCGATCGCCGCATGACATTTCCATGACATTTTTGTGTCATGGCAGAAGTGATCGCCACATGCATCCCTGCGCGACAGGCAGTCGCAATCAGGCCGCCGCGGCGATCCTCAAGCCTTGGGCGGAGAACGATCGGAAAGTGATCGACCACCGCGTCTCGTTCATCGGCGCGATGCTGTGTTCCCAATCGTGGCGGACTTCTCCCGACAAATGATAGAGGCCGCGGGGCTCGAGCGGCACATTGACGCGGCGCCAGCGCCCGCCCTCTTTGCGGCGGAAGCGCATCGTCGCCGGCGCGCCGAGCGAGATGCCGACGATCTGATCGTAGATCGGCCGGTCGCGGTGCCACCCAATCCCCGCGCCGGGATCGTAGCGCAGCAGCAGCGCCTGAACGAGCGCGTCGGGGGCCAGCCCAGCGGCGGCAGCGGCGCGATCGCGGATCGGCAACAGCCAGTCGGGCATCGGCGCACCACGGCCGAGTTCGCCCGACCGGAAATCATATTGCCAGCAGAAACTGTGGGTGAGGCGCTTGCCGGTCCATTGCTGAAATTGGAATGGAGTGAGCTCGATGGCGCCGATCGCGGCAATTACCGCGCCTTCCTCCGCCGGGGTGAGGAAGTCGGCACGGCTGCGCGGGCCGGGGATAGACGGCATGTCGAACAGATCGGTGGTCACGGTTACGATATGTGAACAATCGGAGAACATGCAAGGCGGGTTGGGACCAGGGCCTCGTGGCTCTTCGTCACCCTTCCCGGTTTCCCCGATGACCTGAATCAGCGCTGACTCCTTTTCGCCAGACGCCCCAACGGACGAGATGTCCGGAAGGATCGCGGCGGGCATGAAGCAGCGCGATCAGCGTGATCGACTTTTCCTTTGTTGCGGCATCGGGCGTTTCGGCGCATGGGACTTGCCCGTTTTACCCGAGAAGAAGTGACGATCATGGCCGCCAAATGGGCCCCCGACAGCTGGACCAATTACGAAGCACGCCAGTTGCCCAATTATCCCGACGCCGCCGCGCTGGCCGCCGCGACGAAGCAATTGGCCAGCTATCCGCCGCTGGTCTTTGCCGGAGAGGCGCGCAATCTGACCACCGATCTTGCCCGCGTGGTCGAGGGCAAGGCGTTCCTGCTTCAGGGCGGCGATTGCGCCGAGAGTTTCGCCGAATTCCATCCCAACAACATCCGCGACACGTTCCGCGTGATCCTGCAGATGGCGGTGGTGCTGACCTTCGCGTCGAAGCTGCCGGTGGTGAAGCTCGGCCGCATGGCGGGCCAGTTCGCCAAGCCGCGATCAGCCGATACCGAGACGATCGATGGCGTCGAACTGCCGAGCTATCGCGGCGACAACGTCAACGACATCGCCTTCACCCCCGAAAGCCGCATCCCCGATCCGCAGCGCATGATCCAGGGCTATTCGCAATCCGCGGCAACGCTGAACCTGCTGCGTGCATTCGCGCAGGGCGGGTACGCGAACCTGCACCAAGTGCATCGTTGGACGCACGATTTCCTCGGCTCGAGCCCCTGGGCCAAGAAATATGCCGAGACCGCCGACCGGATCGGCGAGGCGCTCGAGTTCATGGAGGCGTGCGGGATCAATCCCGACACCGTGCCCCAGCTCGGCCAGACGCAATTCTACACCAGCCACGAGGCGCTGCTGCTCCCCTTCGAGCAGGCGATGACGCGGCAGGACAGCCTGACCGGCGACTGGTACGACACCAGCGCGCATTTCCTGTGGATCGGCGACCGCACGCGGTTCGACGGATCGGCTCATGTCGAATTCCTGCGCGGGATCGGCAACCCGATCGGCGTGAAGTGCGGCCCGAGCCTGGAGCCCGACGTGCTGCTGCGCATGCTTGATACGCTCAACCCGGGCCGCGTGCCCGGGCGCATGACGCTGATCACACGCTATGGCCATGACAAGATCGAAGCCGGGCTGCCCAAATTGGTCCGCGCGGTGAAGCGCGAGGGCCATCCGGTGATCTGGAGCTGCGACCCGATGCACGGCAACGTCATCAAGGCCGCCAATGGCTACAAGACGCGCCCGTTCGATCGCATCCTGGCCGAGGTGCGCGGCTTCTTCGCCGTGCACCGCGCCGAAGGCACGTTCGCCGGCGGCATCCATGCCGAGATGACCGGACAGAACGTCACCGAATGCACCGGCGGCGCGGTCGATGTGACCGAGCAGAGCCTGGCCGACCGCTATCACACGCATTGCGATCCGCGATTGAACGCCGGACAGAGCCTGGAGCTTGCGTTCCTGCTCGCCGAGATGCTGAATGACGAACTGAGGCAACGGCGGGCGGAGGCGGCTTAGCCCGTCGTCGGCCGCCGGCGCGCCTTCGACTTCCCTTCCCGATCTGAACGCAAGGGCGCGGCGACAATCGTTATTCCTGACGGTTGCCGCTGCCGATTTCTTGCTGGTCCGGACCAGTCGCGTCGGTTAGGCTGTCCCCTAGGAGATGTTGCGATAACGCGCGCGATGGCCTGGGCTTCCCGGCCAACGTCCGCCATGTCGAAGTGTCGATAAGGGGGTTCGAAAATGCCAGACAACAATCCAGGCGCGGACGTCGATGTCACCAAGGCCTGGCGCGCGTCGCAGGGTCAGCAATCCGCCGCCAAGCGCCTTCGTCTTTTCGCGATACTCGCCTGGGTCGTCGCGATCGGCGGCGAGATCGCCGGAATTGTTCTGCTCCGTCAGCACAAGTTCGACCACGGCAACCTCGGGCTCCTGATCGGCATCCTGGTCGGGATCGCCATCTTCGCGATTGCCGGCAATTTGATGTGGAAGTCGGCCAACAAGCAGGACCCCGCCCTCGCCGCCGACAAGGCCAAGTTCTTCTTCCAGAACCAGCTCGGCGCGATCATCACCCTGATCGCCTTCCTGCCGCTGGTCGTCCTGATCTTCATGGACAAGGACATGGATCCGAAGAACAAGAAGATCGCCGGCGGGATCGGTGCCGTGCTGGCGGTGATCGCCACTTTGGTCGGGGTGAGCTTCAAGCCGCCGTCGGTCGAGCAATATACGCAAGACATGAACCAATGCGCCGCGCAGATCAAAGCCGGCCAGCCCACCACCGCCTGCTCCCCCGAGGTCGCCGATCAGGCGAAGGACATCGCCCGGGACTCGAGCACGGTGGCCGAAGCAACCAAGGACGCCGCCCACCCGGCCGGCCAGGACCTGGTCTACTGGATCGCGCCGGAGAACGGCGCCAAGAAGTCGGCGACGCCGCACGTCTTCCACTTGTGTCAGGGCGTGAGCCCGCTGCGCGGCAAGACCGTAAACAGCGGCTCGGTGACCGAAGCCTATGCTGAAAACGCCACCCGCATCACCAAGCAGATCCCGATGGAACAGAAACAATGCGGGATCGCTGCCGCCAAATAGCGGACCGATGTCGAGGGCGGCCCGGTTTCCATACGATAACCGGGCCACCCATCGCATCGAGCGATTTGCCGGGGATCAGACGAGCCTGATCGTGAACTCGACCTCGTCGCTGAACGGCATCGACATATAGCCGTTGGCGATCGTGCCGACCCGGTCGAGATATTCAGGGCAATAATCGGCATTGTCGGCGATCAGGATCGCACCCGGCCGCAACCGGCTCTCCACCCGATCGAGGATATCCGGATAGAGCGCCTTGGCCCCGTCGAGCAGCACCAGGTCGATCGCCTCGGGCAGGTCGACGGCCAGCGTTTCCAGCGCATCGCCTTCGCGGAACTCGACCAGGTCGGCGAGCCCCGCTTCGACAAGATTGGCCTTTGCCGTCGCCAGCTTGCCGGGCTCGAACTCGCTCGTGATCAGCCGTCCGCCGCCATTGTCGCGGAGCGCTGACGCCAAGTGGATTGTCGATAGACCGAACGACGTGCCGAACTCGACGATCGAACGGGCATTGGTCGCCCGTGCCAGCATGTAGAGCAGCCCGCCGACCTCGCGCGATACCGGCAATGCGAAGTCGCTGAGCTTGGCATAGAAATCGCGATAATCGGTCTTGCTGCGCATCATTCGGCCTTGCTCTTCGCGGGTTACGCCAGCGAAAAGCGGGCTGTGTGCCGGCGAATTGGCATCGGCCTCGGCGAACAGGCGCGCGAGAAGAGGCGCCACAGGGGCGCGCGAAAGCGTGGTCATCAGGGGTTTTCTCCATGTGCGGACAGGGCCTTGCCTGCCGGACTAGAAAATACGACTAGTTCGTCAGTTTTGACTATTCGCATTGGCAGGAAGCCCGCATGACCGCCGCCCGCAGCACCGCTATCACCTCGCGCAAACAGCCTCAGCAGGCACGCTCGAACCAGTTGGTCGAGGCCGTGCTCGACGCGGCTGTTCAGGTTTTGATGAGAGAAGGTGCGCGGCGTTTCACCACCGCCCGAGTCGCCGAGCGGGCCGGCGTGAGTGTCGGCTCGCTGTACCAATATTTCCCCAACAAGGCCTCGATATTGTTCCGTCTGCAGAGCGACGAGTGGCAGCGAACGTCGGCTCTGCTGCGCAGCATCCTCGAGGATCAAGCCACCGCGCCGCCCGCCCGACTGCGCCGACTGGTCCATGCCTTCGTCCGGTCGGAATGCGAGGAAGCGGCGATCCGCATCGCCTTGAGCGACGCGGCACCGCTTTACCGCGATGCGCCGGAAGCGATCGCGGCGAAGAAGGAAAACGCCCACATTTTCCGGACGTTCCTGCGGGAAGCCCTGCCCGACATGCCCGACGACAAGCGCAGTCTTGCAGGGGATCTGATCAAGATGACGCTCAGCGGCGTGGGCAGCAGCTTTTCCGAAACGCCGCGAACGGAGACGGAGATCGTCCTCTGGTCGGACGCGCTGGCCGATATGCTCTGTGCCTATGTCGAACGAATGACGCGGGCGTCGGAGCCAGGCCCTGACCTATCGGCGCCGGCCCCACCGCATAGGGTCGGCACCTGATGTCATGATCGATCAGTTTGCGACGCTGCCGCCCGGTTTCAGCGCGAACCGCCGCTGGCCACCGCCTGGCCCAGCAGGAGCGGAAACACCGTCTCGATCGGCTTGGTATCGGGCAGGATATAGACGTAGCCGCCCTTCTTCCGGAACAACGGCTGGACGCTCTTGCTGTAGAAGGTTGAGGGCACGTTGATGCAGCCGAAGGTGATCCGGTGGTCACCCGGGGCGGGCGACGCCATGCGCTCGCGGCGGCGTTCCTTCGGATTGTATCCGACCGGGATCGGGTGAAGCGCGACCGACGTCGCGTAATCGACCCACAACACCTTCTGCCGTCCCGCGGCGATACCGTATTTGGCCAGGAAACGCCCCGCCGGGGTCGTCTTCTCGGCCGGACCGATCTCGGCCAGGTTCTTGCTGCCGATACCCGGGGTCGCCTCGTCGCCGACAGCCACGCCGACCAGCACCGGCGCCTTGGCGACCGCTTGTCCCGTCGCGTCGAACAGGAACGCCGCGGCATTATTCTTGTCGATGACGATATAGGGCAATGCGCCATTGTCGCCCGATGCCGCGACCCAGTCGATCACCCGTGTCGCCGCCGCCGACTGGGTCAAGTCGAGCTTGACCGTGGCGCTCGCCCGCGGGGCAGGTTTCTTGGCGGATTTCGCCGCCGGCGGCCGTGAGTGCTTCGCCGCCGGAGGGGCTTGGGGCGTCGCGACCGCCAGAGCGGCGAACGCGAGTAGGAAATCGATCATCTTTATAGGCGCCAATTACGAAACGGGCGCCGCCCCGATGATCGGGACGGCGCACGATATCGCGATATACCAGGAATTCGGCCGATCGGCACTGCGCCGATCAGCCAAAGCAGCGGTCAGGCGTCAATTGCGCGGCCGCTTCTTCTGGCTCTCCGCCATGCGCTGTTCGATGCCATCGACGCGCGCGTTCAACTGATCGAGACGCTGACCATTATTCTGAGCTTGACCGGACGCGGCCTGGGCCTGCGACAGGGCCGATTTCGCGGTGCCGTCGGTCTCGTTCAACTTCGCCTCGAGCGCGTCGACGCGCTGGCTGACCGGGGCGATCTGCTCCCGCACATAACTCTTGGTGGCACAACCGCCCAACCCCATCGCACCTAGCAAAATCACGGCCGCGGGGATCATTTTCGTTACAGACGCCGACATCACACACTCTTCCCAATGGTTAACGAGCGAAACGACCCAAGCCGAGCATGGTTGCTCCAACAATCCCGATTCTGCCCGGCTGTGCGTCTGGCGAGACGAGCGGATGCGCAGCGATACCGCCGCGTCAGGTGACGGCAGGCGCGGTAAAGGCGTTCAAGTCCGCGAGTCCGAGGCGGCGTTCGATATCGGCGACTTTGTCGATGGCGATGTCGAAGCCGTCACCGCCGAAAGTGCGCCGCTCGATATCTTCGAACTGGTCCCCGAGCTCGTCATAGCCTTTGGGACCGACCGCTTTTTTGAACGCGGGAAACACGACCGTATCCTCGCGCGCGGCGTGCGGTTCGTACATGCGCGCGAAGGCGGTCAGCGTTTTCGCCAGCGGCTGCGCGTCCCCGGTGCCGATGCGGCCCGATTTCGTCCGGTCGAGGATATAGGCAGTGATTTCGCGCCCGCGCGCATGCTGTGCAAGCAAGGCGTCGACCAGCCCGGCCGCCTCGCCGCCGGCCTTGCGCACGATCGGGAAGATGTGCTGCTCCTCGAGCATCTGCTCATGATAGCGTTCGCCGAACGTCTGGAACAATGTCGTGGCGGCTGCGAGCGCCGCGGCGTCGACGGCGCCGGGATTCGCCACGAGCTTCGGCGCAACCTCCCGATAGATGACCAGGATCCGGCGGAGCACGCCATGTTCGCGCATGAGATCCTCATTCGCGGTAACCGCATCCTCGTCGCCCTCGCTTTTTTTCGCACCATCGGCGTCGTTCTTCGCGCACCCGGCCACAAGCAATCCTATGCCCGCGAGCGAGGCCAGTGCCGTGCGCCGATCCTTCTCCATCATGGCCGTCATCCTTCGCCTGAATCGCCGTCGAGCCAGGAACGCGGGAGCGAACTTTCCGATGCCGGCACAGAAAACAAAGTAATCGGTCGATCCGGCTGACCAGCCTGGCAATGGTTTCATAGCCCGGCTGCACCAAGGCGTCATCTCGTTCCGGCCGACGATTGCGTGCGGTCCTTCGAGGCCCGGTAAAGCGCTTCCGCCGACGCCCACCACTTTCGTTGCCGATTTCAAGGCGATCTGCGCCCAACGCTCCAAACCATTCGATCGGGTCATGTATCGCCATGAAAAGCGGAACCGCCGCCACAACAGAGACGTTGCGCACCCGTATTGTCACCATAACAACGGGAGTGGATTAACATGGGTAAAGGTATTCTGCTGTGGCTGTTGGGCATTCCTCTGCCCATCATTATCCTGCTCCTCTTGCTCTGGCATTGATCATGGCGACGAATATTCCCCAATCGGTCGATCCAGACCTTTATCCATCCGGGATCGCCGGCGGATCGAGCGCGTCGGCCGTGTCATGGTCGGCGATTTTCGCGGGCACCATTGCCGCGGTGGCGTTGACGCTGATCCTGGTGGCGATCGGCTCGGCGTTAGGCCTCGCATCGGTATCGCCATGGCCAGGCGTCGGCGCCGCCCCCACAACCTTCACGATCGCCGCCGGCGTGTGGCTGATCGTCACGCAATGGCTGTCTTCGGCCGTCGGCGGCTATCTCGCCGGTCGGCTGCGCGTACGGTGGCACGGACTGCACACAGACGAGGTGTTCTTTCGCGACACCGCCCACGGTCTGCTGACCTGGGCCACAGCAACGGTGCTGATCGCAATGGTCGCCGTGGCGGCTTCGGCCTTGTCCAACATCGCGGCGGCACCGGTCGACGTCGACATGAGCAAGGACGCGATCGACGCCGCGCGCAAGGCAGCGATGTCGGTCGCCGGGTTCACCGGGCTGTCGCTGCTGGTGGGTGCCTTTATCGGCGCGGTCGCCGGTGCGATCGGCGGCAGGCTGCGCGACATGCACCCCTGATCCCTTGGCACCCGCTAAACCTACCGAGGGGATGGCTTGTGACGGCCATCCCCTTTTTGCTGCGGGAGTCAGCGCATCGTGACTCGATCGAGTTGCAGCCATGACGCCATTTCGCCGAGCGCTAGGCGCAATCTTTCTGCGCTATCGGGCGGGGCGTCTGGCTCGAAATGCGCTTTCGCCAGCAACGTGCGATGCTGCCGATCCGCCTTCAGGTCGACACGCGCGACCAGTCGCTCGTCCATCAGGAACGGCAGGACGTAATAACCGTGCACGCGGCTCGCCGCCGGTGTGTAGATCTCGATCCGATAGCGAAAACCGAACAACCGCTCGGTACGGTCGCGATGCCAGATCAACGGGTCGAACGGCGCCAGCAGCGCGCTGGCCGCAATCCGCCGCGGGACGCGCGCGTCGCGATGGAGGAACGCGGGTTGCCCCCACCCTTCCACGCGGACCTGGCGTAAGACGCCCGCATCGGCCAGGTCGCCGATCGCATTGTCCTTCTCCACCGGCTTGAGCCGGAAGTAATCGCGCAGCTCTGCGGCTGTCGCGACACCCAGCGCGCGCGCTGCGCGTTCGATGAGCTGGCGCCGGGCATCGCGCTCGTCGGGCGCCGGCAGCGCGAGGATATTCGCGGGAATGACGCGTTCGGTCAGGTCATAGACGCGCTCGAAGCTCCGCCGACGGGTGGCGGTGGTCAGGTGGCCGGCATAGAACAGCCATTCTAGCGCGCGCTTGGTGTCGCCCCATTCCCACCACCCGGACCGGCTCTTGCCGTGCGGGAAGTCGGACGCGGCGAGCGGTCCCTCCGTGGCGATCCGCGCAAGGATGGCCTCGGCTTGCGGACGCTGCTCGGTCGCGAAGCGGCGTAGCGCGACATAGCCCGCCTCGCCGCGATCCGCGCGTGCCATGCGCCAGCGCATCAGCGGAAACAGGTCGAGCGGGAGCAGCGAGGCTTCGTGCGCCCAATATTCGAACAATCGGCGGTCGCGCCTGCCGCCCCACGCCGCGGTGTCGAGCAGATCGCGATCATAGCATCCGAGACGCGAGAAGGCCGGCAGATAATGCGCTCGCGCGACTATATTGACGCTGTCGATCTGGTGAAGGCTCAGCCGATCGACCAAACGGGCGAGATGCGGACGACGGACCGGCGAACCGCTCCGCCCGCCAAAGCCCTGGGCGGCGATTACGATCCGTCGCGCCTGCGATAGGGAAATATCGGCCATGCAAATTCGTTAACGCCCGATCCCCGCGATGCCGAGCGCGATCGACGATATCGGCATTAGGATCAATGCCCGTCGACCGGGGGAATGTCCGATCCCTGGACGTCGAACAGTCCCGTCACCCCGCCGTTCGCAGCGAAAACAGCCAAGGCGATGACCACGACCAGCGCGGCCGAAGCGATGACGATCTTGCGCTGCCTGATCTTCGCCGAATGCGACCGACGCCGTCCCCGAGTTCTGCCACCCATTTATTTCCGCTCTCCCCTGACGATTATTGCGCCAAGCCCATTCATGGCACAACCGGGCCGATGATCAATCGCTTGATCGCCGTGGCTTGTTTACGGGGCAATCGTCGGTCGAGGCGACCCGGGCGCGACCGGATCGGTCGGTTCGCAACGGGCACCATCCCTCTCGACCTGGCTGAGTCAGAAATCGATGGGTTCGTTTTCTGGACGAGGTTTGGGGCCAACCACATGCCCGAAATCTGGCGCGTCGTAGCATAACGCCGCGGGGCTGCTGAGCGAGGCGTGCGCGGCGAAAGGCGGGGTCCCGCGAGGGTTCGTCGCGATGTAAATGTTGCGCCGGGAAGCCGCTTTCACCGCATGGGTACGGAAAGCACTTGCCGGTATTGCCGCGCTTTATCGAACCGAGCGCGGGACCACGTCAGGTGGGATAGGGCGACGAAGGAAGAAACGTCCTTCGCCGCCCGAACCAAGCTTACTTCTTGGCGTCGTCGATCGCGTCGGCCTTGTTCTCGCCCGCCGCGCGGACCGCATCGGCCTTGTTGTTCATCGCGTCGGCCTTGTTGTCCATCGTCGCCTGGACGTTGTCGGCGATGTTGCTGCCTTCGTCACGCATGGCGTCGGCATTGGCGTCGATCGCGTCGGCGGTGTTGTCGGCGGCAGCCTGGACGTTGTCGGCGGCATCGGTCTTGTGCCCGCAGGCACCGAGCGGCAGCAGCGCGATGGCAGCGGCGGCGACGAGGAACTTCTTGGTCATGGCATCCCCTTTGGAATAGTTGCGCGACGGCCACGGCGCGACGTTCCGCAGGAACGACGGTCCGGGCTGACCGGAGCGTAACCCTCAACGAGCGAAGGGGTTTCATCGGCCTGCCATTTTTTCGGAGACGGCGGCGCGATCCATTGGCGATCCGAGCTCTCCAGCCCGCTTATTTCGCTCTGTTCACCGCATTTCCTGCAGGATTGTAAGGTCCGCGTGAGGAAAGTTAGGATACCGTTGCGGTATCGAAATGGTCGGCCTTTGGGGCCATTTTTAGGAGATCATAAGTTGTATCGCGCCGAGTGCGCGATCACGCCACAGAGTACGCGTTACGCGCGCAATACGGTTCTCTGCCGTTTTTTTCCTATCCGGCAGCGTTGTCGTGCTACAAGCAGCGCCAGATTCCCTAGCGGAATCCAACGAACCAACCGGGTCGCCTTAGGGGACATGCTCTTCACGCCTGAAAACCGGCGGAGGGGAGTGTGTCATAACAGGGAGACCCAAATGCGTTCCTTCGCTTCTCTTGCCGGCGGCGCTTGCCTGACGGCGTTAACTCTCGTCCTGACCACCGCACCCGCGCGCGCCGACAACACACCTGAGTGCAACGCCAATGCCGTGGTCACCACTGCGCTTGAATGTGGCGCGCCAAGCACCGCGACGGGTACGTCCTCGGTCGCGGTCGGCCAGAATACCAGCGCCACCGGCGATTTTGGCACCGCAGTTGGCAGCTTCGCGACCGCGAGCGGCCTGGTCGGCACCGCGATCGGATCCAATGCGACCGCGAGTGGCGATTTCTCCAGCTCGATCGGTACCAATTCGACCGCCAGCGGCTACGCCGCGCAGGCGTTCGGTGTGCAGAGCCAGGCCAGCGGCGACTATTCGGTCGCGACTGGATTCAGTGCCGCGTCCAGCGGCACCCGGGCAACGGCGATAGGCAGTTCGTCCTTCGCCTCGGGCGCGCAATCGACCGCAGTGGGTTCCACCGCACAGGCGACTGGCGACAATAGCGCCTCCTTCGGTTTCAATGCCGTCGCCAGCGGCCCCAACGCGATGGCGCTTGGCTATAACAGCGCCGCCAGTGGCGGCAGCGCAGTCGCGGTGGGATCCAATGCGTCGGCCGCCGGTCTCCTGGGGGTGGCGATGGGCGGCTCCGCCAACGCGGCGGGCACTGCGGGGATCGCTGTCGGCCAGAACGCCAACGCCTCGGCCGATTTCGCGATGGCGGTGGGATCGCTGGCGCAGGCTACCGGCTTCGGCTCGACCGCGCTCGGCGTGCAGAGCGTCGCCGGAGGGGCAACCTCGATCGCGGCCGGCTTCGATGCCAGCAGCTCCGGTGCCAATGCGATCGGCATCGGCACCTCGTCGAATGCCGGCGGCAATGCGGCGGTGGCGATGGGATCGGGATCGGCGGCTACGGGCGTAAGCTCGGTCGCGATCGGCGGAAGCACGTCGGGCAATCCCAATACCGGCGCCCAGGCGGTCGGAGACCGCAGCATCGCCATTGGCTCCACCGCTAACGCCTCGGGCGTCGATTCGATGGCGCTGGGCACCGGCGCGGTGGCGGCGAACAATAATTCGTACGCCATCGGCACCGGGGCCACGACCACGCGCGACAACCAGATTGTGCTCGGCGGCGCGGGCCAGTCGGTCACCGTCGGCGACTTGGCGGCGAGCACCGCGGCTCAGACCGGCTCGGTCAATCTGGTCACCGCCGATGCCAGCGGCACCTTAGGTGTAGGCCCTGCACTCTCGTCGCTGGCAACGGCAGCGTCGGTGACCGCGCTCAGCAACCAGGTGACGACCAACACCGCGGACATCGCGACCAATGCCGCGAACATAGCGACGAACACGGCCAATATTGCGACCAACACCGCGTCGATTAACACGCTCAACACCCAGGTGGCGGGCAATACGGCGTCGATCAACACGCTCAATACCCAGGTGGCGGGGAACACGACTTCGATCAATATGCTCAACACCCAGGTCGCCGGCATCAATACGCAGTTGGGCACGATCAATGGCCAGATCGGGACGCTGAACGGCCAGGTTTCGACGCTTAGCGGCCAGGTCAATTCGCTGTTCGCGCAAAGCGCCGAGAACCGCCGCCAGGCAAGACTGGCCAATGAAGGCGTCGCGATGGCGCTGGCGATGGATTCGCCCGCTGTGCCGGAGGGATCGAACTTCGCGCTCGCGGGCGGCGTGGGATATTACAATAACCGCGCCGCGGGAACGATCGCGATGAGCGCTCGGGTCGGACCCAAAGCCTATATTTCGGCAGGGGTCGGTGCCGGGTTCAATTCGGGCGAAGTCGGCGCGCGTGGCGGCTTTGCGGTCGGCTTTTGAGGCGGGCATGATCAGGCATCTCCTGATCGCGGCGGCGCTGACGGTCCTGTCGACGACAGGGCCGCTGGCCATCGGGGAGGCGCGGGCACAGTCCGCGCCGCCACCCGTCGTGGCACCATCCGGGGCGCCCCCCAACATCGCTTACAGCGCGCCGGTATCGACCCAGCCGCTACCCGACGAACTGACCCGCGCGAAGCTCATCTGGACGACGATGATCGCGATCGAGCAGGCCAACGAATCGGGCAATTATTCAGTGCTGCGCGACATCGCGTCGCCGTCGTTCCAAGTCGCCAACGACCCCAGTCGCCTGACGCAGATCTTCGCGGGGATTCGGTCGACCAATATCGATTTGTCCAACGCGTTGCTGCTGGCGCCGACCTATCGCGAGCCGCCCGCGATCGACGGCAAGGGCATGCTGCGCTTGACCGGCGCGTTCGGTTTGCGACCGACGGCGGTGTTGTTCGACCTGACCTTTCAATGGGTAAGCAACCGCTGGCGGTTGTTCGCGGTCTCGCTGGGCGCACGAAGCATCACCTCCGGGTTCGGCGCGACGCCCGCCCCTGCGTCGGCACCACCAATCAGAAAGGGAAAATGAAATGCCCGGCGGGAGCATCCGCCGGGCATAGCCAGGGCTGTTGTTTATGATTTTGGCAGTGGGCGGCGTTGGGACGCCGGCGCGGACGCTGTCGCATCGATGAACGCGGCGCACCGAATTCGGCATCGCCGCGAGCCCGGCTCCTCACCCTATATCGCGCGGCGACCCTGGATCAGGCGAACCACCACCACGACCAGTGCGATCACCAGCAACAGGTGGATGAGACTGCCAACGTGGAGCACGGTGAAACCGAGCAGCCATAGCACCAGCAGGATGACGACGATTGTCCAGAGCATTTCTTATCCTTCCTGTTCAAACCGGGCGGAAAGGCTCGTACCCGACCGTCCTGCCCCGCAGGAGGAAAGACGTTCGTTACGGCTTCGGGTTCCATCGGCCGGGGTGGAACGAGCCAGAACAGGCACGACCCCGTCCAACGGACGCACTTGTGGTCGAGCCCAGCGACTGCCCGCGCCTGGCGGGGCTCAATCACCTTGACGCCACCCGGCAACACCCCTAGAGGCGCCGCTTCGCGTCACCGCCGGCCCCTTCGTCTAGCGGTCTAGGACGTCGCCCTCTCACGGCGAAAACACGGGTTCGAGTCCCGTAGGGGTCACCAGCGTTTTCAATGACTTAGGCAGCAAACTGGCAGGACGAAGCGAGCTCGTACAGTATCCGTACAGTAAGACTTCGTGGCACGCGATGAGACATGATGGACACCGCATGGGCCCGGTCTTCGTCGAATCGAAGATGGCAAACATCGGATGGGACAAAAGCCGCCAGCGTAATCTGCCCCCATTTTCCGCCGATATAGAATCGCGCGACCATGGGAATCGGGCTCGGCAAAGCGCCGCGAGATTCTCTAGCTCGAAAGCGAACGGGCCGCGCGGACCCTCATGCCGTCGCCCGATGCCCCGCAATGCTCAAAGCGCAGGGCAGCCACAAGCGGCGCGCCACAAGCGCAACAGTCTCCAACCCGGTTACATCAGGGGTTTTCTATAAGGGATGAATTGCCCCAGATTGACTACGCCTTCCAATCGATGCGTTCCTGGATCGATCAATTTGACGACATCGACACGGCAAAGATCGGGTGAATGCGTATCGGTCTGGACTATGAATGAGCTGTCCAGCCGATCAGCACCTGTCGTCGGCCGATTGAGGTACCTGACCCCGTCGTTCGTCTCAAAGACGATGCCGATGCCATCGACGATCTCGACCGAGCGGACCAACCGCAGCGTTATGCAATCAAGCGGGCCACCCTGCCGCCTGCCCTTGATTATCGCGTCAAGCTTTTGCTGCCCAAAGCTTTGCTGTTTCGGGGGCGTCGCCTGGGCGGCTCCAACACCCGCAAAAAGAACCGCCGCACCCAATAGCTTGCGCATGATCTCATCTCCCGATGACGCCGAGCGGCCCCTCCTAGCTTGCGTAATTCGCGGCCAGCGGAAGGTCGAGGAGGCCGGTTCAGAATTCAACGGCGCTTCGCGTTTGGCGGCTCGCGCGAAATCGATCTTCGCGACAGCCCCATTCTCAGGAATGATATTGCGCCGCAGCGCCGACAAATCGCGCCGAGAGAAGCCGCGGACTCAGCGGGATTGGCCATGTCGCCGCCGCCTCGATAAGCGTGCGGCTATGGGAACCTATCTCTCACCATTTGCCTGTTCGCCCGCATCGCCCGCCGGCCCCCAAGGAGCGCTGCCGTGACCCAAGGCTCTCCAGAAATCGGCCTAATCGTCAGGCAATTGCGCAGGCGTCAGGAACTGACACTCGAAACGCTGTCGCGCATATCCGGCGTGTCGAAGTCCATTCTGTCACAAATCGAGCGCGGCGACGCCAATCCCACGCTCGCCACCGTCTGGGCATTGGCACGAGCGCTCAAGATCGATCTCACCGAACTGATCGGAGGCGAGCCGCGACAGACCCCGCAGCCGATCGAGATAGCCTCGGCATCGTTTACGCCGGAAATCCGAACAGAGGACGGCCGTTGCGTGCTGCGCATCCTAAGTCCAGCCGATCATGCAGAGACCCTGGAATGGTATGACGTCCAGATGGCACCGGGCGGCGCGCTCGTATCGGAAGCGCATTTGCGTGGCATGCGCGAGCATCTGACCGTGTTAGAAGGAACGCTCGAGGTGACGTCGGGAGAAAGCCGCGCGGAAGTCCCCACCGGCGCGACATCGCGCTACGCGGCGGATGTCGCGCACACCATCCGCAACCTCTCCGATCGGCCGGCCCGTGCCTTGCTGGTGGTGACGCGCTAAACGATCACAGCAACTTTTTTTCCGCTAAATCGAACAATCGCTTCCGGTATATCGGAGACAGGATCGTTCCCACGCATATCCACCCGCAATCGCGGGCGACCTGCGAGAAACGACCTTTGAGCGACCCCGACTTCTATTCCCGCGTCGCAGCGACGCTGCTGAATATCGAAACCGAGGGCCTCTTGAAGCCCGAGCGGGTCCTGGAATCAGCCCAGGGCGGCATGGTCCGCATCGGCGGTCGCGATATAATCAATCTGTGCGCGAACAATTATCTCGGTCTCGCCAACGACCCGCGGGTGGTCGAGGCTGCCATCGAGGCAACGCACCGTTGGGGGGCTGGCCTCGCATCGGTACGCTTCATTTGCGGCACCCAATCGATCCACAAGGAACTCGAGGCGTCGATCGCGGCCTATCTTGGTCTGGAAGACGCAATCCTGTTCGCGGCGGCCTTCGACGCCAATGGCGGAGTGTTCGAGCCATTGCTCGGCAACCAGGACGCAATCGTGTCCGACAGCCTCAACCACGCGTCGATCATCGACGGCGTGCGCCTCTCCAAGGCACAGCGCTATCGCTATCGAACGAATGACATGGAAGACCTTGAGGCGCAGTTGAAGGCGGCGCGCGAGGCCGGCGCCCGCACCATCCTGATCGCAACCGACGGCGTGTTCTCGATGGACGGCACCATCGCCGATCTGCAGATGATCGCGGCACTTGCCGAACGCTACGGCGCGATCACGCTGGTCGATGACTGTCATGCGAGCGGCTTCATTGGCCCGAAGGGGCGCGGCACGCTGCATGCCTGCGGCGTCGAAGCGCAGATCGACATTGTCACGGGGACGTTCGGCAAAGCGCTCGGCGGCGCCATGGGCGGCTTCGTGGCGGGGCGCGGCGAGGTCATCGCGCTGTTGCGCCAGCGCGCGCGGCCCTATCTCTTCTCCAATGCCCTGACGCCTGCGGTGTGCGGCGCGAGCCTTGCTGCCATCGAGATCGCCGAAAGCGCTGAGGGGGATGACCGTCGCGCACGGATCGCCGCCAATGCCCGTCAATTCCGAACCGCGATGAGCGCAGCCGGCTTCGAGCTCCTGCCGGGCGAGCATCCGATCATCCCGGTGATGATCCACGATGCTGGCCGCGCTCAGCAAATGGCCGCCGCGCTGCTTGAAGCAGGCATTCTCGCGACAGGCTTTTCCTATCCGGTGGTTCCGCATGGCGCCGCGCGGATCCGCACCCAGATGTCGGCGGCGCTGTCCGCCGAGCAAGTCACCCGCGCCGCCGACATTTTCGCCGAGGTCGGTCGCCAATTGGAGATCATCCCATGACGGTGGAACTTCTCGAACGCCGCCCGGTCCAGACGCGAACCATGATGGGCCTGGCCAAGCTGGAGGCCGCTCCGGGCGTTTGGCGGATCGAGGCACCCGTCCCCTCCCCTGGTCCGGGTGAAGTGCTCATCCGGGTGCGCAAGACCGCCATCTGCGGCACCGACATCCACATTTATAATTGGGACGCTTGGGCCCAACGCACCATTCCCGTGCCGATGATCTTCGGCCACGAATTCGCCGGTGAGATCGTGGAAGTCGGCCCCGGCGTCACACGCGCGCTTCAGGTCGGTCAGCGCGTGTCCGCCGAAGGCCATATCATCGACCTGGACAGCGACGCGGCTCGAGCCGGCAAATTTCATCTCGATCCCGGGACCGTGGGCGTCGGCGTGAACCGCCAGGGTGCCTTCGCCGATTATCTTTGCATTCCAGCGTTCAATGTCATCCCGCTACCCGAAGATGTCAGCAATGAAATAGGCGCCATCCTCGATCCTTTTGGTAATGCCGTGCACACCGCCCAGCAATTCGACCTGATGGGCGAAGACGTGCTGGTTACCGGGGCTGGGCCGATCGGCATCATGGCGGCGGCAGTCGCACGGCGAGCCGGCGCCCGCAGCGTCGTCATTACCGACATCAACCCTTATCGCCTCAAACTGGCCGAAACGCTTGCCGACGTCCGGCCGGTCGACGTGTCACGCGAGGATCTACGCGACGTCATGGCAGCTGAGGGCATCCGCAGCGGCTTTCAGGTAGCGCTTGAGATTTCGGGCGCTCACAGCGCCATCCGCCAGGCAGTCGATGCGCTGGAGATGGGGGGCAAACTGGCCATGCTGGGAATCCCGGGCGAGGCCATGCCGGTCAACTGGGCAGACATCATCCTGAAAGCCATCGATATCCGCGGCGTCTATGGCCGCGAAATGTTTGCCACCTGGCGCAAGATGTTCGGTCTCATTCGCGGCGGCCTCGATTTGTCCCCGCTCATCACGCACCGATTGCCGGCGCGCGCATTTGAAGAGGGATTCGAAGCCATGGCATCTGGCCAGAGCGGCAAGGTCGTGCTCGACTGGTCATGACGGGCCGCAGCGATTTTTACGGCCAGAATGAACGATTGCCGTTTTGACTTTGTAGGCCCTGAATGAATAGGGCCGCCGGACTGCGACGAAAGGACGATATTTGATGAAGACCGACAACCGCGCAGAAGCCAGCGACGTCACTCCGGCCAAGGCTGACTGGAAAAAGCCCGAGATCAATTCCTTCGGGCCGATTATCGATACCGAAGGCAATGGCGCCGCCGGCTTCGATTTCGCCTCGGAGCAGAGCTGAACTCTCGCCGGCCATAAACATCCATTATCGGTTCGGGGGCTTGAACGTTGCCAGCCAAGTCCCCCTTCCCGACCTGTGCGCCCAAGGCGGCTCGCCGGCTCCTGATCTGACCATCGAATTTTCGGCCGGCAACCCACCCGCGCCGGACGAGTTGCTGTGCGACTGGGGCGGGCGCTACGGCCTCCGCTTGTCGCGAAGCGGGCGGGATCGGGTATTTACCTCGGCGTTCGAGGGTGCGATTGCAGTGTCGTCTGACGGTCGCAAGATCCGGGTCACTGCTCCTCGACTGCCAATCGGCAGAGGGTTGCATGACATCCTCGTCCGACGTGTTCTCCCTCGCGTAGCGACATTATTCGACGCGGCTGCCATCCATGCTGCCTCAATCGCAAACGACGGGCGTGGGCTGTTGCTTTACGGTCCATCGGGCGCTGGCAAGTCGACCATGACCGCGGCGCTGAGCCGGGCGGGGTGGAACGTTCTGAGCGACGACATCTCGATCATCAGAGGTGCCGACGAGGCTCGCATCGAGCCTTGCACGACCGGCATATGCGTATGGACCGATACACAAAGCGCGCTGGGCCTCGAAGCGGAGCGCTGCGAGACGATGGCCGGCTATGACGGCAAGGTGCGCTACCTCGGCACATCTCCGGCGCCTGCCCTGGGCGCCTCGCTCGCAGCTTGCGTGACCCTAGAGCGAGATCCTCTGATCGGCTCTCCCGCATTGGAACGGCTCGGGTCCTCGGACGGCATCAAATCGATCATCCAGCAACTGATCCTGTTCAACCCGAATGGCCTGCCGGACGAGCGACTTCCACCGATCGAAGCAGCGGTTGCCACGGTGTCGGAAGTGCCCTTTTTCCGCCTGCGTTATCCCAGCGGATTTGCAGCCCTTGCCGAGGCCGAAATATTGCTTCGACAATTGCTTGGCGGTTAGGCGCGGCTCGCAGCGCCTGCTTCGGCTGGGGCGCGGATTACCAGGCCCTGCTCCATCATGTCGTCGAGCCATTGCTCGATTTCCAGACGGCACGTTTCCGCGTCGATGTCGAAGCTCTCGCGCGCGGCCGCAATCAACGAACGCAGGGATCGTGGATAGACAAGAAGTTGCCAGAAATGGCCCGCCGCATGATTGAGATCCACAAACCGTGCCTGCGCAGCGTCGATGATCAACACACCGGTGTCCACCGTCGCGCTAACCAGATAGGGAGCCCGCGCGAAAAGATTGTCGCCATCGCGTGAGGGTCTCATCGTGATCCTGTAGAAACCTGAGGAGCCGCTCGGCAAGCCGGGCAGGCGCAGAGCGGCAGACTATGGCTCGAAATCATGCCGTCAGCAGCATATCGACCGCTATGCAATTCCAGATGCCGCCAAGCGCGGTATTGGGCGCGGGGCCGGACAAGCCGTCTCGGCGCCAGACCAGGTGCTGAGCAAACAAATCGTCCAGTATTTGACCCTTAACCCATCCTCTTTGGACGACGTGCATTCTCGATGGAGGGCACCTCTCGAAATAGCGCGCGATCGCGTCGATCATCGGCGCTGCGAAATGCGCCTTGTCGGTGCGCTGTCGGATCGGTTCCGGAAGTGTATTGCGCATAGCTTCGCGCAGCAGGAACTTGCGCACACCTTTCCGCTCCATGATCCCGCCAGAGGCCCCCATGAAGAAACGGATCAGGCGCAGGTCGTGGAAGGGATGGCGGAAGGTGACCCCATTGCGCTCGGCCAAGGCGATGAGCGGATCGAAGGTCACATCCCGATGAGGTGGTGCCATGGCGGACAGGCGCCATTGCCGGCCAAAACTATCGCCGCGATCGATTGGTGGCGTCGCCCAGCGGTCCGACAAGGCGAGCCCCGACGCCCAGGCGGGGTCGATCCACGGCGGGGCGGTCGTGCTGGTACCGATGAAGCGGCGCGTCAGCGCGTCACGGCGTGCCGGTCTCAGCAACGGGCCAAGACCGTCCCTTATCATCGCCCGGGCGTTGACGATCGGCGAGCGGGATGCGCCATGGAGAACACCCTCTCGAAACAATGTGCGAAGACGGCCGGCCCGTACGAGATCGGGCCAATGGGCGTGCGATCCGGCCATCCAGTCGTCCCCGCCCTCCCCTGTCAGGAGCAGCCGGTCGCCGCGTTCGCGCATCGCCCGGCAGGCACCGAGCGTCGGCCCCAGGGCGTTCGGGCGAACCGGCAAATGCCGCGTCGAAGCGCACCAGGCGAGCGCCGCGTCGATATCGTAGGGGCGGTCACGTACGACCAGAACGGGCTCGCCGGTATGGTGCTGGACCAGATCGCTCCATCGCGTTTCGTCCTGCGGTTCGCCGGGATAGCGCGCGCTGATCGCCGTCAGCGGGACAAAGACGCGACCGAGCTCACGTAGCTCGACTGCCCTGCAGAAGACCGAGGATGAATCGAGCCCCCCCGAGACATGAATCGAAGCACCCTTGTCTTTGGGCAGCGAGGTTATGATCGCTTGGTCGAACAGGGCGACGAACTGTTCGACATGCTCCGCATCCGAGCGTCCGGACAAGTCTTCATACGCTTCTTCATACCAGGTCCATTGATCGAGGCGCCCGTCGCAATAGCGCAGCGCGCCGCCTGCTGGTAACCGGTTGACGCCCTCCCAGCACGTCTCTGTGGCGGTTGCGATGCGCGCCGACAGGATCTCGGCGAGATATCCCTCGTTGGGCTTGAGCGCATGATCGGACAAGCCCGCGGCCAGGATCGCGACCTCGGTTGCAAACGCCAGTCCCGCCCCGTCCCGCGCCCAGAGGAGCGGTCGCCATCCCGTCGCCGAGCGCGCGCAGAGCAAGGACCGTCGGCGGCAGTGCCAGACCGCCAAGGCGAAGTCGCCGACCAGATGCTGCAGGAAGCGATCGCCCAGCGCCAGCACCAGAGCCTGGACCAGCACGCTGTCGGGCCCCTCTGCCAAAGTGGGCGCGGCAGCGCCCAACAGAGAAAGGAGTTCGGCGCGATTGTCGAGCCGGCCATCGAAGCACACGGCCACGTCCCCCAATCCTGGCCGGGCGATACCGTTTCGCGGTGTCGATAGGAGCGCGACCGGACCATGCTGCCAGCGTCCCAGGCCATCCATTCCGAACACGGGCAAGGCGGCCGCGAAACGATCCACCTCCGCGTTTGACACGGGAGCACCATTCCCTTTCACGAATCCGCCGATGGAGGACATCGATCTTCCCAACTCGAGACAGGACCACGCTGCGCAGCAGGCGAATCTGCTGCGACCGGACGCGGTCGACGCGTCGACCGCCAACCCTATGGCCCGATAAACAGTCGATGCACGTCCGGCGAGAATATTCGCGCTGCCGATATTAGCCCAAGCAATGTGTCAGCCACACCTCTTGCCGCACCGATCGGGTTCGCCTAGCCGTAGGGACAATCGCCAAGAACAATTGCGATCCGAAGGAAACAAGCATGGAAGAAACGGCTACCAAAACGACGATTGACCTCGCGACGGACCTGACCATCGCCTGGCTGACCAATCCCAATACCCGCGCGACGGCGGAAGAGGTGCCTGCTTTTCTCAAGACGATGCATCAGGCGGTTTCTGAATTGGGTGGCGCGTCGGCAACTACTGACGACGACGCCGCAGAAACGCACGTCCCCGCAGTCAGCGTGCGCAAATCCCTCGCGTCGCGCGACCACATCATCTCGATGATCGACGGCAAGCCGTACAAGGCGCTGCGCCGGCATCTCAAGACTCATGGGCTGACGCCCGCCGAATATCGCGAGCGTTATGGTCTCAAGGCCGATTATCCGATGGTCGCTCCGGCGTATTCCGAAAAGCGACGGGCGATGGCCAACAAGATAGGGCTCGGCCGGAAGGCGACGCCTCGTCGTCGCGCGACAAGGGTAGAATCCTGACGGGCTATGCTGGGAGGTGGCAGAGCCGGGTAATCGATCTGGTCCTCCCAGCGCATCACGTTATCGTCTCGCATATCACCGATGGAAGGGCCGCATCATGTTCCGATTTGCTCTAGCCTTGGCCGCAACTGCGATACTTGCCGTGCCTGCCGGTGCGGCCGCGCCGCGTTGCCGGGATGCCAAGGGCAAGTTCATCAAGTGCCCGGAGGCACCGAAGAAAGCCGTCCGCTGCAAGACAGCGAACGGCAGGTTCGCCAAATGCGGAACGCCCGGCGCAAAGCCCGCCTGACCCGGCGCGGCCGTCACGTTCAGCGCTGGCGTGACGGCCGCCGGTTAACTTCGGGAACGAAAGGCGCCGCCGCCAGATCGCTATTTCGCACGCCGCGCGAAATCGCGGTCGCTGTCGAGAAACGCCGCCAACATCGCCGGAATCAATTCGGAGAGCGGCTCCTCCGATTGATAGGTTTCGGCATAGGCAGCCGCATAAGAGAGCAGCCGGTTATGCAACTCGGGCAGGACAGCGATGGCGAGCTTGACCGGTACGCGATCGGGTAATCTGGCGAGCTTGAGATCCGCCATGTCATTGTCCTTCCATCCAGGGTGCCAGGATCAGGTCCTTGTGCACGAGCAACCGCACGGGCGCCCCTGGCCGGACCGTCAGAGTCGGCTGAACCGACAGATTGCGGCTGGTAAGCTGATCGCCGGCACGGGCTACGTTGTCCTGGGTCGACCGGCGTAGCGCGGCGACGAGATCCCCGTCTCCGCCGAGCGCCAGCTGACCGCTGACGCCGAGCAGGGACGACATGGCGATACCCTTGAGGAGCTGCCAGCTGTGAAAATCGACCTTGTCTTCAAGACCGGCATAACCTTGCGGATCGGTCGCGGGCGCATTCTCGAGGTCCAGCGATGACCCGTCGGGCATGACGAGGCGTTGCCAGGCGATGAGAGCGCGTTTCTGCCCGAAAGCGACGACACTATCGTACTTGCCGATGAGGCGGGCTCCCTGAGGGATGAGCTCGATCCGGCCCGTCGCGCTATCGAACACTCGCTCCGTCACCTGGGCAACGACCATACCCGGCAAGTCGGATCGCAAGCCGGTCAGAAGACTGGCCGGAATGACGCTGCCGGCAAGCAGCATATAGGGCGAGATTGGCTTGGTCAGTGCGTGCCGGTTTACCGTGTCGCGGTCGCCAGCGGCCGAGACGAAGTCGATTTTATGGCGCTGGCCGTTGGGATCGTCCGCGGGATCGGGTGCGGGCTTAGCTGGAGCGTCAGCTGCCGCCGAGCGTGCTAATGACGACGCGGCGGGACCGGAGGCGGCAGGTTGTACGACGGAACGCGCGACCATGAGCGCCGAGGCACGCGCGGACTGGCGATCGCTAGTTGCGCGGGCGCGGGCCGATGATTGCGGAGTGGGAGGCGTGATGCTGCCGCCCGGCGGCGCGCCTTCCAATTGCCGTTGCCGCTCGAGGATGGGCCGGCCGAGATCCCCGGGAAGCGGCGGACCCAGGCGAGGCACGCCTTGATAGCTCGTGGGAAGCGCCGCGAGCGTGTCGGACGGCGCTTTGCCGAGCGGCTGAGACATTTCCGAGTCTCCGCGGCCCGGTTGGAAGAAGGTCGGCTTGAGCGCGACCCATGTAACGGCTGCCAGGCTTGCGCAAACCGTTCCGGCAATGGCGATGACCGCGCCCCGCCGGAAGCGGATCGGGCGCTCGGGCCGGGCCCGGAGCGCAAGCGTCTCAGGATCCAGCTTGGGACCAGCTTGCCATGCGTCGCTCTCGGTCATGACGATTGCTTCGCGCGGGTGTTGCTCGCGACCCGGGTGATTCGGACAACGATCTGATGCTTCAGGCCCAGCCGCAATTCGGCACGATCGAATAGCCGGTCGACGACATAATAGCGGCCGATCAGCCGGTAATTGACCAATTGCGCGACACCGTTCGGGTCGACGAGGAACAAGGGCGGCGCTTCTCCGACCGCCAGCCCAGGCGGGAACTCGATATAAGTCTGCCGGCCGTCATCGAAGACACGCAGGGGCCGCCAGGCCGGACGGGCGCCGGACAACGAATAGCCGAACTCGAGCCGGTCAGGCGCAATCCCGGGGACAGGCGGGGGTGACGAGGATACCACGGGTTGGTCGGGGGTGCGCTTGACGGCAATCAGCGCGTCCTCGGGGTACGTCCAGGCCAGGGCTGTCATTGCTGTCGCAGCGGTGCTGGTAAGGGCTAGATGATAGGTACGGCGATCGGTCGCGATCACAACATTGGTCGCCAACCCGGCCGCGACCGGCTTGATCAGAATATGCGTGCGCCTGGCTTCCTTGTCGCCACTCGTCGTATCCCCGATCAGCCAGCGCGCGGTATCGCCGGCAGCAACCGATATCAGGGTCTCGCCTGGCTGAAGGGCAACGTCGGTGACCCGCTCGGGGGCGGCGTACACCGCGTAAAGGGCGCCCTCTGCGAACGGAAAGATCTGACCGGCATCGATATAGCCTGCGACCTGTGGCTCGCGGGTCGCGGCGAGATTCGCGGCGCGCACCACGCGCTCGGCGGCAGGCATGCGTTCGCGAGGGGACGACCGATGCCGTACAGCACGTCCGGGGACCGGTTTGGTCGCCGGGCGCGGCTGGGTTGTGGCCGCCAGCGGGGCCGGCTTCGCCCCCAGGCCTGCCGCCGGAACGGCCGCCGCCAGACAGGTATGCAAGATCAGCGTTCGATAGAGCCGTTTCACAATTGGTTCTCCTCAAGGTTGGGCGGCACGGTGCCGACCGGGGAAGGCGAAGAGGTCGGCATGGGTTGGTCGGGAGGACGGGCCGGCACATCGAGTTCGCGGCTCCAGTCGATCGCATCGACATAGATGCCCAGCGGATTACGCCGCAGCATGTCCGCATCTGCCGGGGGCTTCGTCAGCACGGCCAGGATGGCAGTCCAGTTCGATCGACCGGCAGGGACGCCGCGCTCGAACGCCGTTTCGGTCCATTTGACCTGATAGGACGTATCGGACGCGCGAACGACGCTCGTTACTTGCACCGAGGTCGCCCGCTCCCCGAGCCGCTCGAACGGCTTGGCGCTTCGAGCATAATCTCCGAGGAAGCGGCTGCCGCGTTCGGTCGTGTAGGCGTAGGCCTCGAGCCAGCTGTCGCGCATCATGACCGGATCGAGCGACACGGCGCGAACATCGCGGATGAAGTGGGCGAGATGCCAGGCGATCTGGGCATCGCTCGGGGTGAACGCCGTGTCCGCGGCTTTTACCGCCCGCGCCTCGCCAAGCCGGTCGACCTCGACGACATATGGCACCACGCGGCTCTGGAGCGATTGCCAAGCAAGTGCCGCACCGGCTGCCGCGGCAAGCGACAGGCAACCGAACGCCATGACACGCCAGTTTCTTGCCTGGACGCGAGCCGATCCGATCCGGTCGTCCCATAGGCGGCCCGCCCGTTGGTATGGCGTCTCAGGCTCGGGGGACTTCGAATAGCGTTGAACCGCTCGCTTGAAGATCATCACTCGTCCCTTTCCTTGATGTCGGGCGCCGCACCGCCACCGCCCCGGTCGCCTTGTTGAAGTGCGTGGAGAGCGGCCTGCTGATGATGACGGCTGGCCTGCTGCGAGCGCATGGCCTGGGCCCAGCCGGGCGCCGCATCATCCGCTTTGCTGTCAGAGGAGGAGCGAGAAGGAGCGCTGGTGAGCGCCTGCCAGGCGGCCTGACGCCCGCGATCGGCCGCCTCGCCCACGCCCAGCGCCTTCGCCGCCTTGGTCTTGGCCGCATTGCCGGCCGCCTGAGCGACACCGCCCAAGCCGGCTGCCATCGATGGCTTGGCAGCGGTCTCCTTGCCCAGGGTATAGGCGGTCGAGGCAGCGGATCCCATCGACGTGCCGGCGCGCACCGCGCCGAGGGCCGCGCCACCAAGCGCGCGGGCGGCGCCGGCCGCCGCACCGCCTGCCAGCATCGCTACGCCCGCCGCGCCAGCCGTCGTCCCGAGAGCGGCGCCAGCGCCTAATTGGGGGGCGCCGGATACCAATCCCGACGCGATACCGGGCCCGAAAATGCCGAGCCCGAACAACGTCAATGCTCCGAGCACCAAGCTCATCGCTGCTGCGAGATCGACGCTCTCGCCCTGCATCGACGACGTGAAATCGGTGAAGAAATTGGACCCGATCCCGACAATGATCGCGAGCACCATCACCTTGACGCCAGAGCTTACGACGTTCCCGAGCACGCGCTCGGCGAGGAAGCTCGTGCGGTTCCACAAGGCGAACGGCACAAGTAAGAAGCCGGCGAGCGACGTCAGCTTGAACTCGATGATCGTCACGAACATCTGCACGGCGAGAATGAAAAAGGAGAGGATGACGATCGCCCAGGCGAACAGCAGCACGGCAATGGTCAGGAAATTGTCGAACACGCTGACGAAGCCGGTCATCGTTGCCATCTGCTCAAGGAGCGGCCAAGCAGCCGAAAAGCCCGTCGAGGCAACCTTGCCCGGACGAAGCAGGTCATCCGCCGTCATCGTTCCACCGCCTGCGGTCAGGCCGGCCTGGGCAAAGGAACGGAAGATGAGATCGGCGAGCGTCGAAAAGCTGTTCAAGATGAAGGCAAAGGCGCCGATATAGAGAATCTTCTTCAGGAATCGGCCGATGACATTGTCATCGCCACCCATTGCCCAGAAGAGACCGGCGAGCGTGATGTCGATACCGATGAGCGTTGCGGTCAAGAAATGGACATCGCCGCCCAAGAGTCCGAAACCGCTGTCGATATAGCGGGCGAAAGCCTGCATGAAGCGGTCGATGACGCCGAGATCGTTCAAGGGCTGTTCCTTCGATCGAATAGGTGCCCGCGAGGCACCGGCGGGAGCCGGCACCGATGCCCCGCGGACTACGGACGTGACGGCCGGAGGGGGTGGGCAGCCGCCACGCCCGGTCTCGTCACTGCGGCGTGTAGGCCGAGCCCGACCCGAGGAACTGCTTCGCGCGCCCTTGCGCCTCGACGCTGTCTTCGGCGCGCCGCGCGGCTTCGGTCGCATCGGCGCGGAATTGCGCCGCCATGAGATTCTGGATCTGGAATTGCTGCTTGGCGACGAGCGCCAGAAGCTGGTTCGTGGCCTGCTGCGCCTGAAGTGCACCTTCGGCGCCCTGGCTCTTGGCGGCCAGGCTCGAGAGGGTACCGGCATCCGCCGCGACGCTTTCGGCGACCTTGCTTTGGACCGCCATTGTCTGACGGAAAGCTGCCATCGCCGCATCGAGCCGGGCGCGCGCGCCCTGGACCTGCTGGTCGGAAGAGCGTGCGGCATCGAATTGTTGAGGGAAGAGCCGGGCGAATTGATCGTCGAGCCCTGTCACCTTGAAGTCGATCCCTTGGGCCTTGCCCATGAGCTGGTCGATTTCCTGGAGCGTCGAGGTCAATTGCGAAAGCTCGGGAAAATCGACCCGGCTGAGGTTGCGCGCCTGGTTGGCGAGCATCTGCGCCTGATTCTGGAGCGACTGGATCTGATTGTCGATCTGCTGGAGCGCCCGCGCCGCGGTCAGCAGATTCTGGCTGTAATTGGTCGGATCGAACACCGCGATCTGGCCGCTTGCCGGCAGAGCCGGGATGGCGACGCTTGCGACCAAGACGGCCGACGCTCCCCCGCTCAACACGGCGGCGGCGGCATGCTTCCATATGGGCAGCGTGATGATGGGCATGAGCGATCCTTTCAGGCGGGGGTGGAAGTCTCGGCGATGAGATCGGCAGCCCAGCCGAGATCGGCGGAAGCCAGGAACCGCGCAGCGAAATCGTGCTGGCCGTGCTCGGCGAGGAGGGCGTCGATACGATTTTGAGTGGCGGGATCGGACGCGCCGCACAGGGCAAGCGCGATCGGGCCAAGATCGAGCTCGAACAGCCGGTTGCCACGTGCCGATTGCAGATAATATTGCCGCTTGGGAACGGCGCGGCTGATCAGTTCGATCTGCCGCTGGTTGAGGCCGAACCGGCGGTAGATGTCTGCGCCCTGCGGTTCGATCGCCCGGTTGTTGGGCAGGAACAGCCGCTGGGGGCAACTCTCGACGATGGCGGGCGCGATCGTACTTTCCCCGATATCGGCAAGGCTCTGGGTCGCGAAGACCACCGACACGTTCTTCTTACGCAGTACTTTCAGCCATTCTCGAAGGCGCGCCGCGAACAGCGGATGATCGAGGAAGGTCCAGGCCTCGTCGAGAAGGAGGAGCGTTGGCCGACCGTCGAAACGTGCCTCCAGCCGGTGGAAGAGATAGCTCAATACCGGGGCGACGATGCTCGGCTGGCCCATCAACTGCTCGGTCTCGAAGCAATGGACCCCGGCCAGCGCCGGACCTTCTTCCGCGGCGTCGAGCAGCCGGCCGTAGGGCCCGTCCAGCGTGTAGGGAGTAATGGCCGCACGCAGGTCATTCGACTGGAGGAGCAGGCCAAGTCCGGTAAGCGTCCGCTCCTCGACCGGCGCCGAGGCAAGACTGTTAAGGGCCGACCACAAAGCGTCCTTCAGCTCGGGGGTCATCGCTACATGTTCGTGCTCGACGAGCGCACCCAGCCATTGCGCTGCCCAGCTTCGCTCGGCGCTGTCGTCGATGTGCCGGAGCGGCTGGAAGGCGAGCGTCTCCCCCTGGTCCGGTCCGAGGCCGAGCACGTGGTGCACACCGCCCATCGCAAGGACCGCCGCGCGCGCCGACAGCCCCTTGTCGAACAGGTAGATTTGCGCGTCGGGGTAGCGGCGAAACTGAAGTGCGAGGAGTGCCAGCAGCACCGATTTACCGGCACCCGTAGGCCCGACGACCATCATGTGCCCGACATCGCCGACATGGGCCGACAGCCGAAACGGTGTCGTGCCGGCGGTATTGGCGAGCAGCAGCGGAGGACCTTGCAGATGCTGGTCGCCTTCCGGTCCCGCCCAGACGCCCGACAAGGGCATCAGATGGGCAAGATTGAGCGTATGGACGAGCGGCTGGCGGACGTTCGCATAGACCTGCCCCGGCAGGGAGGAGAGCCAAGCCTCGACCGCGTTCACGCTTTCGCGGATAACGGAGAAACCCAGGCCCGCGACCACACGCTCAAGTGCCCGAACCTTTTCTTCCACCGTCGAGCGGCTTTCGTCCGAGACGCTGATCGTGGTGGTCAGATAGCCGAAGGCGACGTGGTCGCCGCCCAACTCCTGGAGCGCTGCATCGGCGTCGGCAACCTTGTTGTCGGCATCGCTGTCGGTCAATTGGACAGGTTGGTTGTAGAGTACCTCGCGCAGCAGGGCTGTGACCGACTTGCGTTTGTTGAACCACTGGCGGCGCAGCCTGGTCAGGACGCTCGTTGCATCGGCCTTGTCGAGCGGCAGGAACCGCGTGACCCAGCGATAGGCGAAATCCTGGTGATTGAGCGCATCGAGGATGCCTGGGCGGCTGAGATTGGGAAAGCCGAGCAGGGTCAACGTGCGCAGATGGGCATCGCCCAGCCGTGGCTCGAGCCCCCCGGTGAGAGGCGTGTCGCACAGGAGCCCGTCGAGATAGAGGGGTGTCCCGGGGACGCCGACCGGATGACGCCGGGTCGAGATCGCATCATGCAGATAGGTGAGCGTTTCGGCGTCGTCGAGCGCCCGAAACTCGGGCATGAAGCCACCGAAAAGGTCGAGCGCGCGATCGGTTTCCGCAACGAACGCCGCCAACGCCTGCCGCCAGTCGCGCGTGCGGTCGGCATGCGGCCGGTCGACGAGCGAGCGCCCGGCCCGTTCGACCGCATCGGCAGGCGGTAGCCAGACAAGGGTCAGGTGATAACGGCTTTCAAAATGGCGGCCCTCCGCGAGGAAGGCAGCGCGCCGCTCCTCGTCGACCAGCCAACTGGCAGCGTCCGGGAACGGGCTGGCGGGATAGGATGCCGCCGCGCGGCGCTCCGCGTCGAAGAACAGGGCCCAGCGGCTGCCAAACCGTTTGAGCGCGTTATTGGCGCGCGCGCAGGTGGACACGAGTTCTGCCTCGGTTGCCGATTCGAGGTCCGGGCCTCGAAACGCGAAGCTGCGCTGGAAGCTGCCGTCTTTGTTGAGGACGACCCCCGGCGCGACCAATGCCGCCCAAGGCAGATGGTCTGCCATGCGGTCAGCACGACGGCGATATTCAGCAAGGTTCAGCAAGCGAAATATCCCTTCTGGCGAAGGTGCCGGATCAGGACGGAGGCAAAATGCGGATCCCGGCGCGTGGCGAAGACTGCGAGCGAATGCCCGGCAATCCACAACACGATGCCGACGATCCATTGCTGGAGGCCGAGCCCGATCGCGGCCGCCATCGTTCCGTTGACGATGGCGACGCCGCGCGGCGCGCCTCCCAGCAGGATGGGCGAGCCTAGGCTTGCATGGATAGGTACCTCAAAGCCTTCCAGGTGGTGGTGTACGCCGATCACGAGACCAGGGCTCCACCCCCGAAGCTGAAGAAGCTCAGGAAGAAGCTGGAGGCGGCGAACGCGATCGACAGCCCGAACACGATCTGGATCAGCCGACGGAAGCCGCCGGCGGTTTCACCGAATGCTAGTGTCAGTCCGGTGACGATGATGATGATTACGGCGACGATCTTGGCGACCGGCCCCTGGACCGATTCGAGCACTTGCTGCAGGGGTTGTTCCCACGGCATGCCGGAGCCCGCAGCATGGGCATCCGATGCCCCGACAATAGCGGCAGCGGCTGCTATCATCGCGCTGCGCCGGATCGGTGTCGTTGATCGTTTCATGACTGATCTCCGTTGGAGGCAAGGATGTCTGGATCGAGTGACGCGGTTGCGTAGCCACCATCGGGCGCGAGGCCCGTCACGCGCAGGACGGAGTCTATCCGGCGGGCGAGGCCACGCCCGGCGATAAAGATAACAAGGTCGATCGCGTCGGCGATCAGGTAGCGCGGCACGCTTGCGACTGCTTCCTGGACAAGCTGTTCGAGCCGAAGGAGCGCGCTGGCCGCGGAATTGGCATGGACCGTGGCGATCCCACCGGGGTGGCCAGTATTCCATGCCTTGAGCAGGTCGAGTGCTTCGCCGCCCCTCACCTCACCGACGATGATGCGATCGGGCCTGAGCCGCAGTGTAGAGCGAACCAGATCGGCCATGCCGACGACGCCTGGTCTCGTGCGGAGCGCAACGGTATCGGCCGCCGGGCTCTGCAATTCGCGCGTGTCCTCGATCAGAACGACGCGTTCGTCGAGAGTCGCCATTTCGGCGAGGAGCGCATTGGCGAGCGTCGTTTTGCCCGAGCTCGTGCCGCCCGCGATCAGGATATTTTGCCGGTCGACCACCGCCTGACGGAGGACTGCGGCGATGGCGCCGGTCATTTGGCCGCCGGCAACATAGTCCGCGAGCGTGTAAAGGCGTTCGGCCGGCTTACGGATCGCAAAGCACGGGCCTCGGGACACGGGCGGCAGTAAGCCTTCGAACCGCTCGCCCGCGGCACCGTTATCCCTTGCCGGCAACTCGGCTGACACGATCGGCGCATCGGCATGCACTTCGGCGCGGCAATGGGCAGCGACCAGCCGAATGATCCGCTCTGCTTGGGAAGGATCCATGGTGACACCAGTCGGGATACGTCCCTCGCCGAGCCGGTCGAGGCGAAGCACACCGTCCGGGTTGAGCATGATCTCGACCACGAGCGGGTCGCTCATGGCGGCCGCAATCGCCGGGCCCATCGCGGTCCGTAGCATGGCCCGGCTGCGATCGGTGGAGGTGCCGTTCACTTTGCACCGTCTCGGTCAGCCGCAATGCTGGCTTTGCCTGTTGCAACTTGGCGCCCGACCTGGATGACAAACGCATCGAACCTTTTGGCCGCGCGCGCGCGGCCCGCAGCATCGTTCTCGGCAAGCGGTGGCTGAACAGCCAGCTCGTAGCGGACGAAAAGCGCGAGCGTTTCGAGCAGGACATGATCATTGCGCTCAAGCCGGGCCAAGGCCGCACTGATCCGGTCGAGCCGCATGCCGAAGCGGTCATCGAGTTCCGATGCGCCGCGCCGATCGAGCCAAGCGACGACCGCGTCCGCGAGAATGGCCGATTTGCATACGCCGGGCCGCGCCGCGAGCTGCTCGAGCCGGTCGCTAACGGGTCGCGATAGATACAATTGGTGACGGATCCGCTCGGCCATGATCAGAAGTCCAGAGGGAGAGCGGGCTGCAACCGGTCGCCCGCATCGACCGCGTAGGCTGAACGCGCGGTGCCCAGCGGTTCGACAGGCGCGACAATCAGGGCTGCCTCGTCATCATCGTCGCCGAGACCGAGCGGATCGTTGCTGGCGGTTGCTGCGCTGTGACGCTCGTGCCCGGCCAGTTCCACGACGGATTCCAGGCTGCTCGCTTCGGTGTCATCCGGAGGTGAGACGGGTGACGCCAGTTGCGGGTCGACCGGGCAAACGCACCCCTCCCAATCGTGCGCTCGGCATGGCGGGCAATCTGGATAGGCGACAGGGCTCAGTGGGGGCGGCGGCAATATCCGCCGCCGAAACGCGCGCTCCTTGTAGTAGCGAAGCTTCCTTGCGCGAACGGGCGGACAACCGGCCACGAGGACCAGCTCCTCGGCAGGTGGCAATTGCATGACCTCACCGGGCGTCAGCAGGGCGCGAGCGGTTTCCTGGCGGCTGACCATGACATGCGCGAGCCACGGCGCGAGACGGTGACCGGCATAGTTCCGCATCGCGCGCTGCTCGGTCGCCGTCCCTAGTGCGTCAGAAATGCGCTTGGCGGTGCGTTCGTCATTGGCCGCGAAGGCGACGCGTACGTGACAATTGTCTAGGATCGCATTGTGTTCGCCATAAGCTTTCTCGATCTGATTGAGGCTCTGGGCGATGAGGAAGGCTCGCACGCCATAGCCTGCCATGAACGCGAGGCTTGTCTCGAAGAAGTCCAGCCGGCCGAGCGCGGGGAATTCGTCGAGCATCAGGAGCAGACGGTGTCCGCCGTCGGGCTCCTCTCCGCGCAGATGCTCGGTCAGGCGCCGGCCAATCTGGTTGAGCACCAGCCGTATGAGAGGCTTGGTCCGGCTGATGTCGGACGGCGGGACCACCAGATAGAGCGAAACGGGAGCGGCTGCTGAAACCAGATCCTCGATCCGCCAGTCGCAGCGCGAAGTCACTGCGGCTATGGTCGGATCGCGATAGAGTCCGAGAAACGACATGGCCGTCGACAGCACGCCCGACCGCTCGTTCTCGCTCTTGTTGAGCAATTCGCGGGCGGCGGAAGCGACGACGGGATGAACCTTGGGCATCTCGACCGTGCCCAGATGATTGGTAGTCATCATGTGCCGGAGAGTGGCCACGAAGCTTCGCCCGGGATCGCTGAGGAACGTGGCGACGCGCGCGAGCGTCTTTTCTTCCTCGGCATAGAGGACGTGAAGGATCGCGCCGACCAGCAGGGAATGACTGGTTTTTTCCCAATGGTTGCGCCGTTCGAGCGCACCTTCGGGATCGACGAGGATATCGGCAATGTTCTGGACGTCGCGCACCTCATGGTCGCCGCGGCGGACTTCGAGCAGCGGATTGTAATGGGCCGAGCGAGCGTCCGTCGGGTTGAAGAGAAGGCAATGCGAGAAGCGGGATCGCCAGCCTGCGGTGAGCTGCCAATTCTCACCCTTGATGTCGTGCACGACGACCGACCCGGTCCAGCCGAGCAACGTCGGCACGACCAGCCCCACGCCCTTACCGGACCGGGTTGGCGCGAATGCCATGACATGCTCGGGTCCATCGTGCCGGAGGAAGCGCGCGCCGAGCCCGCCGAGAAAGACACCGGTCGAGCAGAATAGGCCGGCGCGGCGCATATCGGAGGCCGACGCCCAACGGGCCGATCCGTAGGTCGTGACGATACGCCGCTGGCGTGCGCGCCAGAGCGAACTGCCGACAGCCGCGCCGCACCCTAGAAATCCGCTCGCCCCTGCAAGGGCGCCGGCCCGGTCGAAGATGGCCGGCGCATAGGCATCGAAATGATACCACCAGGGGAAGATAGCCCAAGGCCGATAGATAGGCCGGCCAAGCAGGATGACCCACGGTACACCGAGCTCAGGCTGGTAGGCGAGTGATGCTGCCGCCCATTGCGTCGCCACCCATATTCCGCCGATCGTAATCGCGAAGACTAAGACAATCTGACCAACGAGCAGCTTGGTGGGGGTCATGGCAAAGCTCCCTCCCGACCGGGACGTCGGAAGCGAGGAGCAAGATTTCAGAAGCCGGGCCGCAGGTGCAGCACCCTGACGGCGACATAGCACGCCAAATCACGCCATGTCTCCGCGTCACTGAATTTCCGCTCGAGTCAATTACGGACCAGGCGACTAGCGCGATGATCCGAGGGGCGTCTGGTTATGGGCCGCTTGCGGACTTGCAGCTTGCGGCTTCAAAACTAGCCAAAGCTGACGTTCGATCCGCCGCCGTCTCGGTGTAAACGAGATGCTCTACCTACGCCTCAAAATGGGCCGGTTGCGGGATGGCAGCTTTCAGAGGCTTGCCCATCTAGACTCACGATTAGACCGGCTTCCACCGCGCTGTTCGCGATGTCGCGCAATCTCTGCATACGGGCACGGCATCAGTTGCAACGCGCATCTTTACTGGCGGAGCTCCAGCGCAATCCGATGCTTCCCGCGCGTCGCGCTCGCGCATTGGATCGCAACGTGGCACCTTGTGGGAATGACCGCACCCACCACCGCGCTCGATCGGAAGATTGTCGATATCGTCGCGCGCCATCCGCGCGAAGTCGCGATTGCGAAATTTGCGCTGAGCCTGGCCGCCAGTGTGATCTCGCCGACGTGGCGGCTCGCCGCCTGGCTCAAACCCCGCGATCCAGAGCGTCGCACTTACGTGATCGTCGTGCTCAACGTCGTCTATCTGGTAATTGCCGTGGCGACGATCACAACCCTGATCGTCAGGTTTGATAACAATGCGCGGCCGCTTCGCGCAGGCGCCTGGTCGCCGCTCTGGATCTGGGGCTGGTTTCTTTGGTCGCGCTGCGCTGAGGTGTTCATCGCCTTTTATCGCGACGCGGTGGATCAGCTGAAGGATAAGCCGGCCGGCAGTGATCTTACCGCCGCGTGGCGGGTCCGTCTCGCGCTCAACAGCTATGTCGAGCTCATCATCGACTACGCCATGCTCTATGCGCTGCTGCCATTCTCGGTGTGGCAATCTTCGCCCACTACCATCACCGATTTTTTGTGGCTCAGCGCATCCACCATCACCACCAGCGGCAGCGCAGGCTATGTGCTGACGGGCCGGGCGCCACAGCTCCTTTCGACGTTCGAGATCGTCGGCGGCATCATCCTGCTGGTCGTGTGTTTCGCGCTATATTCCGGCGGCAGGGCCGATGAGCGGCGTGCCGCCCCGCTCCGACAACCGCCAGCCGCCTAACCGAAGGGAACATGCTACGGCGCTTACCGACCTCCAGCTGTGGCTGATGCGCGAGCTGATCGGGCAGCGTGGCACGATCATAGGCATGCCGCGTCGTGATGACGTCAGCGAGGAGGCGACGGAAGATGCTATCGCCGGGCTCCACCGCAGGGGCCTGCCTGATCGTCATCGGTCCGCCGAACCAGAACCGGTCGCTGGGCCAAGACGTCGATGAGCCGGTGCTGCTGCCGTACGGCGCGGCCCTAATGCGAGCGACCCGGCATAAGCTGGCTTTCCTCGTCGCGGTATCGCTAAGCGCGGCTCAGCCGGTCTCGCGCCGCAGGAGCTCGCCGCTGCCCAGACGCGACAGCGGGAGGCGCGGCACGATGGGCTCGCTGAGATCGACCGCGCCGGCGGCGCCGAAGATCGACAGGAGTTCGTCGTGCAGGCCGTAATTCTCGACGTTAGATTTTCCTCCGAATGCCGAACCCGCCATCGGTTGCTCTGACTCGTACCATCGCTCCAGCCAGCAACTGAGCGGGGTCAGCGGGATGTCGAGATGACGAAGCAGAATCGTATCCTTGTCGACCCCGTGAAACGTCCGTTCGATATAATCGGTCAGCTCGAAATAGAATGCGTTCTGCGCCATAACCTGGCTCGCCGGACCTTCGGGCTCGGTTCGTCGCCAATGCTCGACATAGTAATAGTCGAGATGCGGGTTGAAGCTGATCCCGAGCACATCGGTGTACGGACCGAACACTGGTCGGCCGTCCCTCTCGCCATCGAAGCGCGAATAAACCTCGATCTGTGCATGCGGGATCACCGCAA
Source organism: Sphingomonas sp. (assembly GCF_024508665.1). Lineage (GTDB taxonomy): Bacteria > Pseudomonadota > Alphaproteobacteria > Sphingomonadales > Sphingomonadaceae > Sphingomonas. Next base: position 48,344 of record NZ_JANINP010000007.1, on the reverse strand, counting down.
GCGTGAAGTACCGATTGTCGTGAGCGTCGCTTCTTCCATGGGCACGCAGATAGTCGACGAACCGGCGGCCATTGGTGGTCAGCGGCGCAATGAAGGTCGGGAATTCGAGCTTGCGGTAGAGCGATTCGTTGATGTCGCCGGCGTCGATCGTCGCCAAATGGTGGGTGGTTACTGCCGCGATATAGGCGATGAAGAACGGGTAGAGATCGGCGCGCGAGAAGCTATACCGGACCACGATGTCGGCGCGGCGCTCATAGACCGCTTTGCGAAAAACATCCGCGAGCAGACTGGAATGGAATTGCAGCTTGCTGCATAACCCCCACAGGCCCCCGACGAAGAGGTCGAGCGCGGTGACGGTCACCTCGCCCGCGCCCACGCCGCCCGTATGCGTGATCGCTTCCAGCTCGGCACGCAGCGCTGCAAATTGGGCGTCGTCATAGACCGAGAGGTCGAACAGACCGCGCAGATAGTCGGCGAACCGTTCTCCAAGGCGATTTTCCTTGGGGACCAACAGATAGGCGGTGCCGAGCGGGTCATCGCCGCGTGCCTGGATGTGACGCGAGACATCGAGCCAGTAGGTGATATCGGTCTCGGGGTCATGGACGAAGAGGAACAGCGGGATTGACAGCTGCCCCCAATAATCCAGATCGCCATCGCGCGGGTAAAAACGGAACGAGTCCTCTGTTTCCGATCGGATATAGCTTCGTCCCGATTTGACCTGCGCACCAACCAGCTTGCCCGACGGAAAGTCGCCGACGACGATTTCAATCGTGCCGTCGACGCCGACATCCTCCTGAAAGAGATCGCGCCAGATCAGGTTCAGTTCGTTGCAGGCCTTTTCAACCGCAATTAGCCCGGCGCGTTCGGTACGGGCATTTGTCGAGCGTTTGCGCATGACGCTCCGCTTACCCCACAATGGCGGCGTCGAGAAAGCCGCGCGGAATCAATCCGGTCAGGTCGACTTCGAGCGAACACCGATTGAGCGAAGCCGACGCAGCGCTACGATGGCTGTCATGGCGAAATCAGCAGGAGTGCGACGATGATCCCGGACGATCTTTTCCCCGCACTGGTGGAGGGCGCGCGCGAGGCCGTATGGGATGCGTTCGCCGCTGCTCATCGCGTGACGCGGCACCGTGTTCCCGAGGAAGTCGAACATGTCTGGGCGCTGGTCGAAACCGGCACGGCGCGGCTCGCCGCCGAATGGCGGCCCGTCCTTGCCCGACGTGGCGTCTCGCTGCGCGTTACCGGCGTTCTCATCCACCAGACGCCGAAGGCGCATTATGATCATCCGCTCGACGGACCGGTGAAGCCCGAACTCGGCGACCTGCTCGTCGTCCATGACCATATCGGCGCTGCTCCGTCGCGCCGCGCGCTGCTGCTTCAGGCTAAGCGCATAGTCGACGGCGTCCCGACCAGCACCCCCGATGTCCATCAGGAATATCTCTATCGCCATTGGCCCGACTTCACGTTGCACGGGCGTGGCGGTGGCCGGCCCGCCGCACCCTATCTGCCAGGCCATCGCACGATCCGCCCCAATCCTGGCGGCAGCTGGTACGGCTTGGTCGACGACGACGCCCATCCGCACGGGCGCTGCGCAATCTGTTATCCGCAGCATACCTATCTGTTCCCGTGGATGGCCGCCGATCCGGCCGGCCCGGCGCTTGCCGCCGGCGCTGAAGATCTTGGCAGCCTGCTCGCCAACATGCTCTATTCGACCGCCTATCCGCGCGGGCGCGCGGCTCAGCAGATCACCGGCCCCCTCGCGCTCAGCGTAGCCGGCGCCCCCAACAATCATTTTGACGTGACCGTCGAGGAGCTGTTGCGCCTCGCCGCCGCGCGGACCGCATCATTCAAACGCTATCCGCATATCGGCGGGACGCGCGGACAATCGGTCCTCTGCTTTCAGGATCCAGCCAGCGGTGGGCCGCCGCTGCCACCGACCGGGGAGGCGTTTGTTCCGAGCGGCGACGGCGAGGACCGCGAGCGGCCACCCGAGTCAGTGGAGTACGACGAGGACGGCGGTATGTCGGTCCTCCTGATCGAAACCGGGAGCGAGGGCCGGGAATAGAGTGGAGGCGGCGAGGCAGCGGCAGGGGCGGCGGCGTGCGCCGTCTTCAACCCGCCTTCGCACTCGTCGTCGACGGATCGGACGCCAAGCGCGCAGCGGCGACGCTCGGAGCTGGGATCGCGCAGGCTGGTTCGGAGGCACGGCTGCGCTCCTCGCATCCGGCGGTCTCGTGAAGGTGCTCGAAACCTACGCACCGCCTCCCTGCGCTGTGTGGTTGCTGTGCGCGCCGGGTCCTGCAGGGTCGGCGCTCGTCGCAGTCATGGACGCCTTCGTTGCGGCTTTTCGGGGGAAGGAGGACTGACGGCAGAAGTGGTTGGTGCGTGCGGTTGCGGAAGCCCGAGCGGTGGCGGCGATCGGAACGTGCGCTTATGCTAGAAGCTGCCATTGGGACACGATTGGCGGAGCGACAGCTAAGTCCGAACGTCGGCCGCTCCGGCCGCTGCTCCTGGGGCAATGAGCGAACGGCAGGTTTTAGGTCGTGCTTAGCTCAGCTGAACGGCAGAGATTGGGGCGCATAAGAGAACTCAAGCTTCGCGGGGTAATCGAGTCCACGCCTTGTGTGCGCCAGTAGGCTATGGAGAAGCTTGGGAGGCAAGCTGCGGGCTGGGAGGCCCATCTCTTCGACTAAGCGCGCTACCATGCCGGCGATCAGTGCTCACGCGCGGGGCACGACCGCACCCGCAAACTCCCAGGCGCACGGGAGCAGCGCGCACGACACAACCTTGAAAGCTAAAACGGCGGCCCGTCATTCTCGAAGTCTATAAAATCAGCCTCGTTCTCCTGATCCATGAAGCTCGCCTCTCGTCGAACACGCTTCTTCTGTAGCGTCCTGAATACTGCAGCAGCACTGTCGTCATCGAGCCAGGTTGATGACAGATCGCACGATGGCTCCGGTAGACCGATTATTCGCGCTAATTCATTGCGTTGCTCAATGGGATCGTAACCTCGATCGAAATACATGCCGTGAGTCACCGATGCCCCGTCGTAACCGTATCGATTCTTGGTGACAAAAAGTTCAATTAGTTCACCGATGCAGACGCCGTCGGAAATGATCGGATCGCCGACATTCAATCGAACTCGCAATCCCGCAAAGTGACGGACAGCTTGGCCGCCCGGGGTTGCGGGGACGAGCACTCCTTGCCCTCGGTCAATATTGAACAGCCTGTTGATCAGAATCACTGTCGTTGCGCTTTTGCGAGCGGCGGCAACAAGCCGACGTATGCCGACCGTCATCAATCGTGCTTGCAGCCCGAGGGGTACCTCGCCAATTTGCTGCACCAGCTCGCTTTGCGGCACCAAGGCCGCGATGCTATCGACGACAGCGATGCGTATACCGCCCGAGAGCACCAAGCGGTATAGCACCTCCAGCGCCTCCTCACCGCTTTCGGGGTGGCAGATCAGCAATCGGTCGAGATCGACCCCGAGCTGGACTGCGCGCTCGCGCGTCAACCCGTAATCGACGTCAAGGTAGAGCGCCTTGCTTCCGTCCCGCTGTGCAGCCGACACCAACTGAAGTGCGTAGGTAGATTTCCAGGCGGACGCGCCCCCATAGAGTTCGACTATCACACCCGACGGTATACCGTTAAGTCCTGTGACCACGTCCAATGCGGGGCTGCCGCTATGCGATATTCGAATCGGTGATCGCCATCCGGTGGGATCGCTGCCGACCGCTGCCGCCAACGCTTCAAATCGAGTTCGGGACAGCTTGACCACTGCCAGACATCTAAGATCATAGTTCGGGATGGAGCAAGACGTCGTTTCTTATGCATTCGGCTTAGTGACTTTCGTCGACATTCTCGGTTTTCGATCGTTGATCGAAACCGCAGACGCCCCGACGATCGCGCGCGCAGTCCGCCACTTGCAGCGTTTCTCGTCTTCTCGGGATCTATACGGCCAGCACTTCTCCGCGCCGGCCGATCCGATCGTTCGAGCCATCGCCTTCTCGGACAGCGTCGTGCGGGTGCGATTGTTCGGTCGGGAGCCCAGCGCCGACACTATCATGCTGGAGTTGCGCGACATGGTCGTCGCACAGTGCGAGATGGTCCGAGAGGGGATTTTTGTTCGTGGAGGGATTTCCGCTGGCGAGATCTATCTCGATGAGACGGATGGCAACGTTCTCTTCGGCCCGGCGCTCGTCCGCGCATATGAACTTGAGAGCAAATATGCGATCCAACCCCGGATTGTGATCGACCCGGACCTCGTCGATGCGCTCTATAGGCGGGTCGAGGCCGAGGATAGCGCACTTCGGAACGCCGACGATTATTACGACGGAGTCGACAGCCACCTCCTCATAGAAGACTTAAAGGAGTTCACCTCGCAGCTACCGAATGATCTCCTACAACTCGACTATCTGTGGGCTTGGCGCCACCTACTCGACGAAGAGGCCGATTGGGCAGATTTCCTCCGGCAGCACAAGCGAATGATCCTATCGAATCTCGCCCTGGCAACGTTGGCGATGAACGCCTCCGTCAAGGCGAAGATGACGTGGTTAAAGGGATATCACAATCGGACGATCCGCTTCCTGATTCACCATGCCGACAAAGAGGGATATCGCAGCAGTTATGACGTGGTCAATTATCGGTTTTATCTGAAGCAGTTTCTGATCCGTTGACGATGCACCACCGCTTCCTCACTTTACATGCTGGTCTGCTCTCGTCGGCAGCGCCGATTCCACGTTCGCCGTTGAAGCAGCGCCTTAATTTGGTCTAGCTGCCTTTGCCGGAAAAGTCGCTTGAAGTTTATCCACCCATTAGGCAGGCATTTGACTGCCGCACAAAACGAACGCCCGATTTCAGGCAGTTCGAAGACTTCGACGAATGGCAGTTACTTGCCAGAAGAAAAATGACATGAAACTGGATTGAACTCGGTCTAATTCGCTGGCGTAGACATCGCACATTTGAAGCATCTCGCGCGCGAAACCGGGGGATCTTCTTCTCATCAGCCTCCCTATGGGCCAATACCAGTCTTGGCGCTAGCGCAGAAACTGCATCCATTGCTTTTTCCGATCATCCACTGATCGCAATCTCCACCTCACTAGACTGCCGGAAGAAACACTTGCAGCTAAAACCGCATCGACTACAGACGTAATCGATTCGAAGGAAAACTCTATGTGGCGCTATGTCGGTCTTGCGGTTGTTGTCGGCCTCCCGTCCCCGGCATGTGCAGCGACGCCCGTGGATGGCCATTGGATCTTGACGGTCAATCGCTTCGGGAATCCGGAACATTCCACCCTCACTCTGCGATCTGATGGCCCATTGATCTCCGGCGATTGGGACGGTGACACGGTAAAGGGTAGCTGGTCTGGCAGCGTACTGAAGCTGACTGTCACCGACGCGCACGGCGCAACATATCGGTTCGAAGCCAGGCCGACGGATGGAACGCTTCAAGGCACGGCGGACTATCCTGACAACAATTTTCCCGGCCGGCGCCTGCAGTTCCACCTGACCGCGCGTCGCGTTCCCGATCGGCCGGCTGGGGGACCCCGGGTCGTCGACTTCGAACCCACAGATTTTGCCAACAGTTTCTCGGCCGAACGAACACCCGTTTTGACGCTATGGCCGGGCGACACTTTGCGAACCAGTACGATCGATTCCGGCGGCATCGACTCGACGGGAAAGACGCGAGCCCTGTTTGGCAATCCTCAGACCGGCCCCTTCTTCATCGCCGGTGCGACTACCGGCGACACTCTTGCGATCCACATCGTCAAGCTGACGCCCAATCGCGACTGGGCCGATAGCCTGGATACTATCGTCGCGCGCGCATTGACTCCGGGACTTGCTGCAAAAGCGGGTGAGCTGGGCAGGAAGGTTCGCTGGCGCCTCGATCGGGACCATGGTTTCGCGACGCCGGAAGGCGCAACCGGCAAGCTTGAGGGCTACCGCGTTCCGCTGCGGCCAATGCTCGGTGGGCTGGGATTGGCGAGTGGATTCGGTTCGCCGCCGCTCTCGACCGGGGACACCGGACGCGCTGGCGGCAACATGGATTTTCCCGAGATCGTCGAAGGCAATACCGTCTATCTGCCTGTGCAACAGCCCGGGGCGCTGCTGTACCTTGGCGACGCTCATGCGCTGCAGGGTGACGGCGAGACCAGCCAATACGCCTTGGAGACGTCAATGGACGTCGTCATCCGGATTGACCTGATCAAGAACAAGGCAATTAGCGTGCCGCGGATCGAGTCGCCCACCGAATTGATGGTCTTGGGACAGGCTGGATCGCTCGATGAAGCCCTGAAGTCGGCCGGCAGCGGACTGATCCAGTGGCTGCAACAGGATTATGGATTGAGCCTGCCGGACGCAGCCAAGGTCATCGGCACATCGATCCGCTTCAGCATACCCAACCTCGCCGGGCGTAGTGTTGGGGTCGCCGCCCGGATCGACAAATCTCGCCTCCCCCAGCGTCAAGAGGAATGACCCACGCTTACACCCGGCGCGCGCCGATCCCGCGTCCACTCCCTATTTTGACCACGCCCAAAATCCTTGGAGACTATTATGAGCCCGATCCTCCGGCCTGCCAGCCGCCGGCGCTTTATGCGCGACACGGCGCTACTGATCCTCGCCACCATGCCAATGCCTGCGTTGGGACAAGACACACAGGTCGATCCTGCGGTTGGCGTAGATCGTTATCTCGGCGCGCAGATGTCCAAGCTCCGGATCCCCGGTCTCGCGATGGCGGTGGTCAAGGGCGGCAAGATTGTCCTTTCGCGCAGCTACGGGATCGGCAGCGTCGAATTCGGGCTGCCGGCGCGGGACGACACGGTCTTCGCGATCAACTCGATCACCAAGGCGTTCACCGGCGTCGCAGCGATGCGGCTGGTCGACGAGGGCAAGCTCGACTTAGCCGCGCCGGTCGGACGCTATTTGACGGATTTGCCAGAAACATGGCGCGCCGTGACGATCCGTCAGCTGCTCAGCCACCAATCCGGCCTGCCCGACGTGATGCGCGCGCCTACTGTCGAAACCGATGCCGCCGCGGCATGGAAATGGGTGCAGCAGCAACCGGTCCGCTTCCCGCCGGGCGCTCGGTTCGACTATTGCCAGACCAACTACACGCTCATCCAGCGCGTGCTCAACACGCTCGAAGGACAAGCCCTCGATGCGCCTCTTGCCGAGGAGCAGCTGCGGCTCCTTGGTATGGCCCACACATATTATGGCGATGCCTATGACATGATCCCGAACAGGGTGCCGACCTATCGCTGGTCGCTGCCCGGCCCGTTCGTGAACGGCTATAGCGGTGCGGCGCCCGACGCGCCGCGCACGCTGAAGGAGGCATCGGAACGCTTCCTGCCATTCCGGCGCGCCTCGTCGGGGCTCAACAGTACGGCGATCGACATGGCAAACTGGCTGATCGCCGTTTCGCAGGGTTCGCTGCTTACGACGGGCGCGCGCGAGACAATGTGGACGCCTGTGTCGTTTACCAATGGGACGACCGGGCAATGGGGTATGGGATGGGAAGTTTTCTCTCGCGGCAGCCACCGCGCGGTGGGCATGACCGGCGGCGGGCGCGCGGCGGTGTTCTATTATCCCGAGGATCACGTCGGCGTGGTCATCCTCACCAACCTGGCGGGTTCGTTTCCCGAGGATATGGTCGATAAGATCGCCTCCCTGTACGCTCCCGATCTGCCGCTCGCCGGCGTGCCGGCACTCCGGATCGCGCTGGAGGAACAGGGATACGACCATGCTGCGACAGCGGCGGCTACGATCAAGGCGCGCAATCCTGACCTCGTATGGCCTGAGAGCGAACTCAACGACTGGGGTTATCGTCTGCTCAGCACCGGACGCGCGCGTGACGCTGTACCGCTATTCGCTTTCATCGCACACGAATATCCCAACAGCGCGAACGCACATGATAGCTTGGCGCAGGCCTATCATGTCGTCGGAGATGCCGCAGCTTCGCTACGTGAGTATCGACGCGTGCTGGAGCTGGATCCGAGCAACGAATCGGCGAAACGACACGTCGCCGAACTCGCAGAAAAGTGACGATATGCAGATGACCGCTTTCGGCATGGGCAGGTAGGTCACGGAACGACCGAAACTAGGGCGCGTAGCTGACGAACAACCCAGAGCGGCTCGCATGGCGACCACGGCCCCATAGCGGACGTTTGGCGTCACTCTGCCTCGTTGAGCATTTCGATAAGCTTAGTGCCTACGGTTGATGCAGAAGTTGGAAGTGCGACCGCCACATTCTGCTGCGGCTCAAAGCCTTCTTTCCCGCCGAGGTTGCGGTATGGGGTGATCTTTAGCACGTCACCATCAAGCGAAACGCTGATGTGTTTGGACAACTTCATGAACGTTGCCCACGAACTCACACCAGCTGCCCTCAACAGCGGCTTGTCGGGTCGCGCTGTTGGCGGCGGCGTGGCAACACCATCTTGCGAGCGAGCCAGTGCCGCTTCGACAGCTCGGCCCAAATCTTCGGGCATGGGTCGATCGAGAGTGTCTACGCGCTCGTCGTCAATCCAGAATCCTGCAATGGTTCGATGGGCGGCCGTGACGAACAACGCGCCCTTTCGCTCGTAAATTGCCGCAAGTTTTCCCATTTGTTTATGCTGCGGAAGTCGGACGCCGCTGTCCAGATCTGCGGCAGCTAACCCCCCCATCACCCAATTGAAGACTCCCAGGGGTCGGACCGATCTAACGACCGGTTTCGGATATGCCGCAGTCGCCAGCGAACGGCCGAAATTAGGGCGCGTAGCTGACGCGTCACAACTGGCCAGTATAGCCACCGGTCCCCGACCCCGTTGCAGACATTGATCTCTGCGCTGAGGCGGCATCTCAGACGGAAAGGACGGAATTGGTGACCGGCACGACGGCTATGCCCGTTCGAGCCAAGCGAAAATCGCTTTACATGCCGTAATGATCGACCTGCTCCCAATTGGGACGCTTCCCAGCATCACTCGACCGCTTTCGTCGCGCTGATAACGATTTCCTTGATAGCTCGGATATCATCCGACGCGCCGCCGACCATCACGCGATAGGTACCGGCCTGAACGGTCCAGCGATGCGTCGCTGCGTCCCAAAAGGCGAAGGCGCGCGAATCCAGGGCAAGCTCCACGGTCCTTGTCTCGCTCGGCCGCAGGAAGATCTTGGCGAAGGATTTGAGCTGCTTGACCGGTTCGCCTGCTGTGCGGTCGGCACGCGCGACATAGAGCTGGACTATTTCCTTGCCTGCTACCTTGCCGGTGTTCGTAACGGCGATAGTTGCGACCATCGTCTTGTCCGGCGTCGCGCGGGCGGGAATCTTCAGGCCGCCATAAGCGAAGGTCGTGTAGGAAAGGCCGTGCCCGAATGCGAATAATGGTGTGATCGATCTCGCCTCATAGCCGCGGTAACCGACCAGCAGTCCTTCGCGATAGGAGCTGCGCAAGCCGGTCAGGGACACGTCATCGTCGGCGGTGCGCATCGGAAAGGTCACGGGCAGCTTACCCGAGGGATTGACCTTGCCGGTCAGGATATCAGCCAAGGCCGCAGGCCCCTCCTGGCCGGGCAGCCACATATCGACGATCCCGGAGACCTTGTCCGCCCATGGCATGCCCATCGGGGCGCCGGCGTTCACCACCACCACGGTCGAGGGATTGGCCGCCGCCACGGCGGCGATCAACCTGTCCTGCTCGCCAGGCAGATCGATTGTCATGCGATCATAGCCTTCGCCCTCGGTCAGCGACGCTGCCCCCCCCACGACGATGGCAACATCTGCACTTTTCGCGGCAGCGACGGCGGCATCGAAATCAGGGCGCGGCAGCCTCACGCCCAACGACAATGCTTCATAAGGAGTCTGACCGGTCACATAGTCGAGGCGGACCGGATAGGTCTGCCCTGCCTCTAGCTCGACCTTGATCGTCCGGCGTGGCACCGCGAGGCCGGTCACGTCGCGATTGTCGGGTGTCGACGGTGTCGTCTTGTCGATGACAGTCCTGCCATCGAGCGACAGCGTCGCCGTGCCAGTACCGCGCACGCTGAATTCATAAGTGCCGGTAGCCGGCGCCTTGAATATGCCCGTCCAGCGCAACGCGCTATAGCCAACCACCTGCGCACTCGCGATGTTGCCGCTCACTCGCTTGCTGAAGTCGGTTATGCGCTCCGTCTTGACCGGCTGGCCGCTGAAATCAGTACTAGTGAAGTAGCTGGCGGTGAGTCCGGTCTCGGTACTGGCCGCCACAGGGCTGAACAAGGTGGGCGACGGCGCGGCCGGGGTTTCCTCACTGTCGACGCCCTTTTCGTAGAGGATCCGCACGCCGGGCAAGGCGGCGCGGATGACGTCGAGCGGCGTTTCGAGCTTGGCGAACGGGACGACGGCCGAACTGCCGCCGCCCTGAATGCGCGCGCCATCGGCATTGGGACCGATTACCGCGAGCGTTCGGATTCCAGGCTTGAGCGGCAGAACGCCCGCATTCTTGAGGAGAACGATGGCTTCTTCGGCAGCCGCGCGGGCGACCGCGCGATGGCGCTCGCCGCCAATCTCGCCTTTGGGCAAGGGACCATTGAGCACGCCGCTGCGAACGATCAGCCGCACGATGCGCCGGGCATTGTCGTCGATCTGCGCATCGCTCACCGTACCGGCACGGACCGCGGCCACCAGCTTGTCGCCGAAATTCTTGGCCGGGCCCGGCATTTCGAGATCGAGACCGGCATTGGCCGCGGTCGCGGTCGAATGCGTCGCTCCCCAATCGGAAACGACGAAGCCCCGATACTTCCATTCGGTCTTGAGGAGGTCGGTGAGTAGCCAGCGATTCTCGCTGGCATAGGTACCGTTGATCTTGTTGTACGATGCCATCACCGACCACGGGTCGGCGTCCTTCACCACGGTTTCGAAGGCAGGAAGATAAATCTCGCGCATCGTGCGCTCGTCGACCACCGAGTCGACGAAGAAGCGATTGGTTTCCTGGTTGTTTGCGGCGAAATGCTTGACCGAGACACCGACGCCGCGGCCTTGCACACCCCTGACATAGCCCAGCGCCAGTTGCCCGGCGAGATACGGGTCCTCCGAATAGGTTTCGAAATTGCGGCCCCAGCGCGGCGTTCGCACGATATTGATCGTCGGCGCCAGGAGCACCGACGCGCCATAGCCCCGTGCTTCCTCAGCTATCGCGCCGCCGACCGCCTTCGCGATTTCGGGATTCCACGTCGCGGCGATCGCGACGCCGACCGGAAACACGGTTGCCGGATTGCCCTCGGGAGAGCGGACGCCGGTCGGACCGTCGGTCATCTTGACTTCCGGCACGCCCAGCCGCGGGATCGCGTGCAGCTTCATCGAACTGGCGCCGGCAAGCAGCGAAACCTTCTCCTCGAGCGTCAGCCGTCCGAGCAAATCGTCGACGCGTTTTTCGAGGGGCGCGGTCTTGTCGCGATAGATCATGCGATCCTTTTGCGCCTGTGGCCGGGCGGGAGCGGCGGTACCCGTTGCGACCAGCGCCATCACCGCGACACAGGCCAAGAGGGACGTGCTCCGCATCACTTGATAGCGGCGAGGTCGGTCGCGGTTTTCGCGAGCAGTTCGTCGGTCAGCTTGCCGTTGGAATAGGGCTGGACCTGCTTGAGGCTCAGCCCCTTGAACATCTCATATTGCGGCAGGTCGACCAGGCCAGGAAGGTTCTTATCCAGTACCGCCTTGCCCTGCGTATCGGCCACGATGTCCTGGATGGGGGTGTCCAGGGTGAATTTCGCGGATGCGGTGGCGGGAGCGGCAGCCCCGCCTTGGCCAGGCGCGGGAACGGGCGCCGGTGCCGGTGCCGGCATGACGGCAGTCTGCGCCATCGCGGTGCCGGGAAGTGCGAACAAGGTGGCGATCAGCAACGATTTCATTGTTTCATCCTTTGGTGTTGAGGGTGACGCGTTCGAGCTCGGCGATCATCGCCTCGCGGATCAGATATTTCTGGACCTTGCCGGTCACTGTGGTGGGAAAGGCGTCGACGAAGCGAACGTAGCGGGGCACCTTATAGTGCGCGATCCGCCCCTGGCAGAACGCGCGGACTTCCTCTTCGTCGCTGCTCGCGCCGGGGCGCAGACGGATCCACGCACAGACTTCCTCGCCCATCCTGGCGTCGGGTACGCCTATGACGGCGACGTCTTCGACCGCCGGATGGCCGTAGAGGAATTCCTCGATCTCGCGCGGATAGATGTTCTCGCCGCCACGGATGACCATGTCCTTGAGCCGGCCGACGACGGTGCCGTAGCCATCGGCGTCGATGACCGCGAGGTCGCCGGAATGCATCCAGCCATCGCTGTCGATCACGGCGGCACTTTTCTCGGGCTCATCCCAATAGCCCAGCATCACCGAATAGCCGCGCGTGCATAATTCGCCCGGCGTGCCGATCGGAACAATCGCTCCTTCTTCGTCGACCACCTTGCATTCGAGGTGCGGCTGGACGCGGCCGATCGACCCTATGCGACGCTCGATGGTGTCGTCGGTTGCCGTCTGGAAGCTGACCGGGCTGGTCTCGGTCATGCCATAGGCGATGGTGATATCGGGTATGTGCAGCCGGTCGATCACCTGGCGCATGAGCGGTTCCGGACAGACCGCGCCGGCCATGATGCCCGTGCGCAGCGATGAGAGGTCGAAACCCGCTAGCTCGGGATGGGCCAGCATCGCGATGAACATGGTGGGGACGCCGTAGAGCGCGGTGCAGTGCTCGCCCACGACCGCGGCGAGGACGGCGGTGGGCTCGAACCCCGCGCTTGGATAAACCATCGCGGCACCATGGGTAATGCACGCCAGATTACCCATGACCATCCCGAAGCAATGGTAGAGCGGTACCGGGATACAAACCCGGTCGCCCGGGCCGAGCTGCTGGGCCCGCCCTACGAAATAGCCGTTGTTGAGAATATTGCGGTGACTGAGCGTCGCCCCCTTGGGCTGGCCGGTGGTGCCGCTGGTGAACTGGATGTTGATCGCGTCCGTCGCACGAAGCGTGCCCGCGATCATCGCCAGCCGGCTGTGGTCCGCAGGACGACCGTAAGCGGCGACGTCGGCGAAGCCGATCCAGCCGCCGTCGTTGCTCGACCCGATGCAGATGATCGTGCGCAACCTGAAGGAGATGGCCAGCTCGGCGACCATCGCGGCATAGTCGCTGGTCTTGAAGCGGTCGAGGAACACCAAGGCGGCGAGCCCGGCCTTGGCCATCGCGAATGCCGCTTCGGACGTGCGATAGGCCGGGTTGATCGTGACCAGGATCAATCCGGCCCGGGCCGCCGCGAATTGGGTCACGGTCCATTCGGCGCAATTGGGTGCCCAGATACCGATCCGCTCGCCGGGCTCGAGCCCGAGGGCAAGCAGTCCCGCCGCGAAGCGGTCGACCTGGTCGAGGAGGTCCGCGAACGTCCAGCGTACCCCCTGCCCGACCGACACCAAGGCTTCGCGGTCGCCCCAACGCACGGCGGCGGCCGCCAATGCCTCGCCGATCGTCTGCTCGATCAACGGCGGCGCGGTCGGGCCGCGAACATGACTGATCGTGAGACTCATTTTCCTTGGATGGGGGCCACGCAAGTGAAATTGGCGGCGTCGTCGCTCGACCCCTTGCCGGTCCATCGCGCTACTCGGGGATAAGCGCAGAGCGGCCGTGTCCGTACCGGCTTGGCCGGAAAGCCCAGATACCCGAACAGGTCGTTGTCGTATTTGGTGGCGATCATGCTTTGGGGAGCCGCCCCGCCTTGGCGCCAGTGATCAAGCGTACCAAGCGCGTCGAACACGTTCGGACCCGGACCCGCGAGGCAATGCGACATGCCCGGCACCATGAACAGCCGCACCGATCGCGCCGCATCGGGCTGACGCCTGAGCACCGATTGGTAGTAAGAGATGCTATTCTCGGGTGCGATCGCGGCGTCGTTCCAGCCGTGATAGAGGAGCAATTTGCCGCCCCGTTTCAGGAAGGCGCCGATATCGGGATTGTCGCTGTCGAGGACCGGCGCCAGCCGCCGTGCGGCCTGATAGTCGCGGACGAGACTAAAGGAAGCGGACTGCCAGTCGGGGTTCGAATAGACCATGTAGCGGAAGAATTCGCTGGCGAAGATGCCGTGCTGGGCCTTGGGGCCGGTCAACCAGACATCCCATGTCCCCGGCACCGCTTCCGCGCCCGGCATATAGCCAGGAAAGAAAGGCTTGCCGCCGGCGTCGCGCGCACCGCGATACAAAGCACGCGCCGCCTCGACCTGCCCCGCGCTCAAACAGGTGGGTCCGTCTCCAGCCTTGCATTGAAGTACGACGGGATCGAAGCGGCAGGTGCGGGGATCGTCGATCACCCCGTCCTTGAGGCCGTCCTTGGCATCGCACTGCGCGATCGCGGCGTCTTGCAACAACTTGAGTTTGGCGTTCGGAATGACCGTTTCGGGCCGGCCGAACACCGCGCGATCGTCAGCCATGAAAGCGGTCATCAGGCGGGTCCAGGCATTGGCCGGCGCGCCGGCAATGATGGCGTCGTAATCGTCGGGATAGCGTTGCGCCTCCATCAACGCCTCGCGCCCACCGTCCGAACAGCCTTGGAAATAGGCCGCCTTGGGCTTGCTGCCATAATATGCCGCGACCACCGAACGGCCGACCGCATTCGCCAGGTGATTGGCGCGATGGCCGAAATCGGCGATCCGGTCCGGCTGGCCGAGCGCCCATTTGGCGTCAGTGTCGGCGGTCCCGAGATGGCCCATATCGGTGCCGACCGTGGCATAGCCTTTTGCGAGCGCCCCTTGCATGGTCAGTTGCGGCAGCAGCAGGCTGCCGCCATAGCCGCCATTGCCGGCGCCAAGCAGTTTGCCGTTCCAGGCCGCCATCTGGGGCAGCCAGACCTCGACCTTGATCGACGAAGCCGGTGACGGCGTCAGCTCGACATGAACGCGACAGAACGCCGCCTGCGACGGCAAGCCGGGCGATCCCTGTTGGGTCGAGACCATCCCGCCCTTGATGACCTCCTCGGCGGCGGCCACCTTGCCGCCAGGCAAGGCAAGCCCGATGAGTGCGGCGCAGCTGCCCGTGGCCGGATCGGCGATGGGAAGGGCGACTGCCGGTTCGGGACGCCCGCCCGAGGCAAGTAGCGCGCCCGCGAACGCGCCCAAGGCGCCGATATGCGCGATCCTGTTCATTTCCTGAGCAACCCCTTCGCCTCGAACCATGATTGCGCCCGCGCCGTCCAGGCGTCCGATGCCTTGCCGCTCTTGGCGATACCGAAGCCGTGACCGCCGCTTGCAAAGGTCACCAGGGTCGCATCAGCGCCGGCTGCCTGCCACGCCTTGACCAGCCGGTCGCTCTCGGGCCGGACGATCGGATCGTCATCGGCGACCATCGCCAGGAGCGGTGGCGCCTTGGCCGGCACGGCCAGCGGGCCGCCGACCAGGCCTGGATACATCGCCACCACGAAATCGGGCCGGCTGTCCGCCTTCGCGGCGAGCGCGGTCCACGTCGCCACCGCCCCGCCGGCCGAGAACCCCATCATGCCGACTCTGTCCGGCTTGACCCCGAACTGCGCGGCATTGGCGCGCAGGTAGCGCACCGCCTCCTCGCCATCGGCGGTCGCCAGCGGCCGGAGGGGCGCAATCGCTGCTTCGAGTTCGCTGAAGTTCATCAGGCGGCGCATCAACAATGGGCCGAAATCGTCGCCGGTCGGCAGTAACCGGTAGCGCAGCACGAACGCGGTGATGCCGAGGCTGTTGAGCCAGGCGGCGACGCCAGTGCCTTCATTCTCGATCGACAGCAGATGGAAACCGCCACCCGGTGCGATGATCACTGCTGTTCCCGTCGCGATTTTCGGATCGGGTGCGAAGACCGTCAGCGTCGGATGCGAAACGTTGCGCGTGACATGCCCGAACGGCGGCTGGTCCGCGGTCGTCTCCGGCTGCATCGGCCCCATCGATCCCGGTGCGCCGTTCGGGAACAGCTTGATCGTCTCGCTTTCCCTCGCCTCCGCGGCAGTGCCGCCGGCCAAAAGCGCAAACAAAGCGAAGAAACAGGTCAACACCCGCATTAATGGGTTCCTCATCGTGTCGCCCTGGCGCCGTCGCGGACGGCCGCGATCGCCTCGAGCTCGGGGACATTGGCGGTCGTCACCGCAGCCTTGTAGTTATCGATCAGCAGCATCGTCCCGGCGCGAGCATCGAAGCGCGGCCAGGCGGGGAGCCCCTTACCGTTGGGATCGCCCGTCTTGGCGAATTGCGTCCAATAATCGGCGACCAGCTTGGCGGCTCCCATGTCGGCCGTACTGACCTTGCCGCCCGCGGCCGCGAGATTGTCGAACTGGAACGGCACGTCGGAGGCATGCGATGCCCCGGCCAGGGTCGCGCGCTTGTCCTCGCTCACATAGCCGAAACGGTAGAGCCAGACCGGCGCCCCGGCCTTGGCCTGGCGCGCGGCGAGGGCGCGGGCCGGCTCGCTGAAGGTGAAATCACTTGGGATGTGCCGGTCATATGCGGCGGTCGAACCATAGGCCGTGCGCACTGCCCCAGCGCCGGCACCCAAAGCGGCGGTCGCCTTGGCAACAAAGCCGGTCAGGAACGGCGCGGGGATGAATCCGAGCTCGTCGCTGTTCGAGCCCACGATGTAGCGGATGCCGCGCGCCTTGCCGGCCGCGAACAGCGCATCGGCACCGCCGGTCACGATCCGCCCGTCGGTGATCGGCCCCGAATAATGCGCCTCGTCGCCGTTGAGCAGGTTGATGCCGCCTTGCACCTTGTCGGCGGGCAGAGCCCGCAGCGCGGCGAGATTGCCGGCGCGTTCGCGGGCCGCGAACGCCACGCCCTTGGCCTCCGCCATCCTCAGGTCGGGCCAATTGTCGCGCCCGCCGCCCGAAGCCGCGATCGTCTTGGCGAACAGCCCCTTGGCGACGGGCGACACCATCAGCCGATCGACCGATTCACCCCCTGCGGATTCGCCAAAAATGGTGACGTTGGCGGGATCGCCACCGAACGCGATGATGTTGCGCCTGACCCATTTGAGCGCTGCGATCTGGTCCATCAGACCCCAATTGCCGGTCGCGCCGCCAGCCGCTTCGCGCGTGAGTGCGGGATGGGCGAAAAAGCCGAACCGGCCGAGGCGGTAATTGAAGGTCACCACTACGACGCCGCGCGCCGCCAGACGGCTGCCGTCGAGGATCGCGGAACTGCCCGACCCGGTCGAAAAGCCGCCACCATGGATATAGACCATGACCGGCCGCTTGGCGCGGCCATCGCCGCGCGGCGTCCAGACGTTGAGGAACAGACAATCCTCACTCATGGGCAGGTCGGTATTGGCGACGTCGCCAGGCAGCCGGGCCTGAATGCAGTCGTTGCCATAGCGCCTTGCATCGCGCGTACCGGTCCAGGCGGCCGCAGGCCGCGGTGCGTGCCAGCGCAAGGGTCCGACCGGCGGCGCCGCATAGGGAATACCCTTGAAGCTGGTGATGCCGGCCACGGTCGAGCCGCGCACATTGCCGCCGTCGGTCCGGGCGACGGGCCCGTCATCGGCCGGGCCGGCCGCGACCAACAGCAAGGCGAGTGTGACGAGCGACCTTTTCATCGACGTCCTTCCGTGACGAAGTCGTGCGTTCCCGGCCCGACAGCATAGATCGTGGCGGTACCGGTCGTGCGCACTAGCGTCGCGCCTGGCGGCGGCGCCCCGACGGCGCCGAAGCCGGCCGGCACCCAGATCTCGCCATTGCTGTTCATGGGAATGACTGCGGTGATCGTGAGCTTGCCGTTATCAACGCGCCATGCCGAGCGCGCCTCTCCCTGCGCGGTCGCCATGGTCGCCGAGGACCAGGCGAGACCCTGCGGAATCGCCGGTCGCACGATTACCCTCCGATAGCCCGGAGAGCCCGGGCGCAGGCCGGCGAGCCGCTGCCGCATCCAGTCTGAGATCGACGCGAAATAGTGATGGTCGCGCGACCGCGCGTTAAGACCCCAGGATTCGAACAGGGTCTTGTGCCCGTTCTTCAGCCAAAAACCCCAGCTCGGTTCGTCGGTCCGGATCGCGACCCGATAGGCTAGATCGGCATGGCCGTAGTCGCTCAGGATATCGAGGAGATACCGCGTGCCGAACACGCCCGCTCGCAAACCACGGGCATCGACGTCGGCCGCGATCGCATCGGCGACCCTCTGCTCCTCGCCCGCCGGCACCATGCCGAAAGCGAGCGGCAGGATGTTCTGCGTCTGGGTGGGTTGCTTGGCGACACCTTTATCGATCGTCCGGTACCAGCCATTGGCCGCATCCCAATAGCGCGCGTTGTAGGCGCGGCGGATGTCCGCGGCCAAAGCCGAATAACGGTCCGCATCGGCCCGGTTGCCGATCACGACCGACGACTTGGCCAGTAGGTTGGCCTCTTCGAAGAAATAGGCGGCGGTTACTGCGTCGATGCCGCCATTATTGGCGTTGAAGATGTCGAAGCCCCCCGGTGCGCTCCATTCGGAGAGACCGCTGTCGTGGCGGTATTCCGGCGCCTTGAAGATTGTGGCGGTATAGTCGACCAGCCGCTTCTGGGTGTCGTGCATCTGCTCGAGGACGCGGGTGTCGCCATAGGTCTGGTAGAGCTCCCACGGCAGGATCATCGCGGCGACATCCCATGGCGTCGTCGGTCCCCACATGAATTGCCAGCCCGGCGATTTGTCATAACCGTACCACGGTGTCGCCGGGACGATCTCGGGCAGTTCGCCGCTCGGAGCCTGTGCGTCGGGATAGTCGGCGAGCCACTTGCTCCAGACGCGGGCGACGCCGAGGCTGCGTACCGCGGCGCCCGCCGATGCCTGGGCGTCACCGGTCCAGCCATTCTTCTCATAAGTCGGCGTGTCGGTCTGATAGCCGTGCATGTTATTGAGGATGGTGCGGATCGCGGCCTGGTCGATCTCGCCGAGCAGCGGATTGGCGCTGGCAAAGGTGCCGACCAGGGCAACCGATGAATGCACCGCCTTGCCGGTGAGCGTCGCCAGCGTCGGCACGCCGGTAAAACCGCGCAGCTCGACATAACGAAAGCCGCGATAGCCGAAGCTCGGCTGCCAGAGCTCGCGTCCTTTGCCCGCGAGCGTATAGCGGTCGGTCTGGAGCTGGGCATCGATCAGCCCGGAGGCAGGCACGACCATACCGTCATCGCCGATGCGCTCGCTTGCCACCAAGGAGATGGTGCTGCCGCGCGGTCCCGCCACGTCGATCGCCGTCCAGCCGGAAAATATGCGTCCGAAGTCATAGACCCAGACACCGGGCCTGACCTGTTTGAGCGCGATCGGCTTGATCTCCTCGACCGGTGCGATCGGTTCGAGATTGGCCGCGCGCAGCACGCCCGCGGGACCGGCGACGGCCAGCGCGGCGGTCCAGCCCTTTGCCGCAAACCCCGCCGCGTCCCAGCCGGTGGGCAGGAGCCGCGCATCATAGCGCTCGCCACGATGGAGCGAGTCGTCGAGCGTCGGTCCAGATATCGTCCGCCAGCTCGGATCGGTCGCGATCGTCTGCCGCGAGCCATCGGCGAAAGCCACCTCGAGCTGCGCCTTGAGCGCCGGCTCGCCGTGCCAGGGTGCCTGGTTGAAATACCATTCGTTGGGATCGGTCAGGCCGTACCAGCCCCGCCCCAATTCGGCGCCCAGAACGTTCGCGCCGGGACGGACGCGGTTGGTCACGTCATAGGTCTGATAGAGAACGCGCTTGTCATAAGCGGTGAAGCCGCTGGCGAGTGCGGTCGCCCCCACCATCGATCCGTTGAGGTGGAGACGCGGCCAGCCCGCCCCCGCGACGTAGAGTCGCGCGGCGACGATCTTCTTGGCCAGCAGGACGAAGGCCTTGCGGACTAGCGGCGCCGGCGCCTCCTGCGGGAGGACGATATCGACCGAGGGGACGCCGCCCGCGACGACCAGCCCCTCCCGCTCCACGGTTCCGCCAACGAACGGATTGTCGTTCGCCCGGAAATCGATCGCCACCGAGGGGCTGCCGGTGCCGTTTACGCGCACTGAATGGATGATCGCGGCATTCGGCTCCCGGGACGCGAAACCGATCGTGCCCTTTTTCTGAGCGCCGTCGTCGAGCAGGTCGACCTGTTTGCCGTCGATCGCGGTAACGATCCGGCTGCCACGTGCTGTGATCGCCACCCGATGCCGTACGTTGCGCAACACCAGACCGGTGAGTGGCACGCGCTTGATCTCGGTGACAGTAACGGCCGAACTGCTCCCGCCGGGATAATGGCGGACGCGCTCAATGAGCACGGGGCCGGTTTTGTCGTCGCTCAGCGTCCAGACATAGGCTTCGCCATAGACCTTGCCGGCCGGGCGCGCGCGAAACAGCAGATCGAGCGATCCGCCGGTCAAGGTGAGCTCCGTGTCGAAGCTCACGTCGCCCCAGTCATGATCGCGGCGCTCGGGTCCGGCGATCCAGCGGCCGGCCCAGTCCGACGGGCGGAGCAATCCCATTTCCCACCAGCCGGGGCGACTCCAGCCGCTCTCGCGGCCATTCGAGTCCCAGGTCTTGACCTGCCACCAATAGCGCGTGCGCGACGCGAGCGCCGGGCCGGCATAGGGTATTTGGGCATCGGCATCCGAGGCCACCTTGCCGCTGTCCCAAACAATCCTCCCGCTGGCCAGCGCATTCACGCTGTCGGCGACACGGATACGGTAGGCGGTTTGGCGGTCGGCGGCTGGATGCCAGGCAAGACGCGGCGCCGGCTCGTCGATGCCGAGCGCCGCGTCCGTATATTCGACGGTTAGCGCCGATGGGGTAACCTCGCCCTCCCCTGCGACCGCCGAAGCGGCGCAAAGCGACATCGCTGCCAGCGAAATCCCAGCGGCGGCTGCGACAGCGAACCTAGCCCCGATCGCGAGGAGCCCCGTTGCGGCCGATGACGGTCGTGGTGCCGGCATGGTCCTCTCAGAACTTGGTCCGCAGGCCAAAAGTGACCAGTCGTCCTAGCGTGCTTCCGTTGGTATAGGCCGTGGCGGTGTTGAGCCAGGGCGGATCCTGGTCGAAGACATTATCCACGTTGAGCGTCAGCATCGCGTTCTTCAGGATGCCATGTTCGCCAAGGTCATAGGCGAGATAGAGGTCGACCGTCTTGAACGCGTCGATACGCGTCTGCGGCTTGACCCCGAGGATCGGATAGCCGCCCTTGTAATTGAGCGACACCGATCCCGTGAACGCGCCGGCCTTGCCGCCCAGGGTAGCAACGAACGCGGCTCGGCCGACACCATTGTCAAGGTCGTTGCTGAAGGCACCCCCGGCGATCGCTGCCGATTTGCGGTTGAGCGTGTAGGTCCCGGCAATGCTCGCGTTGACCATGCCGAAGCCGGTCTTGTGTATATAAGCGAGATTGAAGTCGATGCCGTCGGTATTGACCGCACCCAGATTGTTGCGGCGGGCATCGATCAGCACGTACGGCACGCCGCCGCCGGCATAGAGGCTGTCGATGCTCGGCGTGCCGACCACCAGCAATTTACCGACCGCCGCCTTGGCCTGGGCGAGCGTCGGGCTCAGGATGTAGAAGCTCGCATAATTGGGGTCGGTATAGAGAGTCGGCGATACGAACGGCGCGAGGCCGATCGCGTCCTTGAAGCGGACATTGTAATAAGTGACGCTGGCGACCAGCCCCGGGACCGCGGCCGGCGTCCAGTCGAAGCCGACCGACCAGGTGTCGGCGCGTTCGGGTTTCAGATTGGGGTTGCCGCCCGCCAGCACGATGGTCGAACGCAGGACGTCGAGCGGCGACGCGCTCGGCGCAAGGAACGGGCTGAACGGCAGCACGGTCGCTCGCGAGTCCGAGGTGCTGGTCGTATCGGCGAGGCTGGGCGCGTGGAACGAGGTGCCGTAATTGCCCCGGATCACGAGGTCGGTGAACGGCTTGTAGTTGATGCCGATCTTGGGATTGGTGGTGCCGCCCTCGTCACTATAATCGTCGTAGCGAACCGAACCTGAAATCTGCAGTCCGCGCAAACCGGGCCGGCCATTGTCAGCGCCGACCAATGGTATCAGCAATTCGCCATAAGCGGAGCGGACGTCGCGCGACGCACGTGAAACCCGCGCATTGGCATAGGATCCGATCGCGCCTTGCGCGATGCGCGCGGCGATATTCTCGTAATGATATTCGACGCCGACCGCGAGGCGGACATTGCCGCCGGGTAACCGGGCGAGACTGCCGTCGAGGACCAGGCGTCCTTCGGCGAGCTCTTGGGTGGCGTCGCCGAAATTCTCGTAGTTCGAGATGGCGGCAAGTGCCGCGGGGTCGCTGGCCGACAGGTTGTAGGGATTGAGCGCGGCGCCAGGGATGAGCCCGGCGAGCGCCAGCGTCGCGGTCGTCGTGTCGAGCGCGCGTTCGCGCACGAGATTGTAGCTGCGTCCGAAATTGCTCTCAGCGCGCAATTGCCAGTTGTTGCCGAAGGAGAAGGCGAAGCCGGGCGTGGCGCCATAGGATTCGAACCGTTGCCGGCTCGTCAGGCTGTTGCCATAGGCGTTGGCGAACGAGATCGACACGTTCTGCTGCAATTCGCCGGTGATCGAGTGGAAATAGGGATTGAGGGCAGTGATGATACCCGACATCATCCCCTGTGCCTCAAGCACGGTCGTATCCCGCCGCGACCAATAAGCGGTCATGGAAAAGTCGACGTTCGCATTGAGGTGCTGCGTCAGCGAGCCGAAGACCGAATTGCGAAGCTCGCGCGGGAAAAGGTCGGCATAAGCATTCTGATCGCACTTGTTTACGCTGCCGGCGATGAAGCCAGGAAGGGCATAGTTGACCCCGCCGACCTGGACGTTTCCGGGCGCGCAGGTTGTGACGCGGAAGTCACCGCCGCCTTTCGATGTCCGGTTGGCCGAGGCATAGCCGCGATCGGCGCCGAGAATATCGTCGTGCCGGACATAGGCATAAGCGACATATAGCGACCCGCTACCCCAATCCTTGCCGACCGTGAGGTTGCCGTCGATCGCATGATAGTTGTCGGCGACACCGTAGCGCAGATTGGCGGCGACGCCGTCGAAGCGCTTGCGGGTGATGAAATTGACCACGCCGCCGATCGCGTCCGATCCGTAGATCGCCGAGCCGCCATCGGGCACCACCTCCACCCGTTCGAGAATCTCGGGCGGCAATATCGACGGGTCGACCGTCGTCTGGAGGATACCCGCGCCGACGCCGCGATGGCCGTTGATCAACACCAATGTCGTGCTGCCGCCGGACGCGCCGAGATTTCGGATGTTGGGCCGGACGATCGGGAGGCCGAATTGAGCGGTGCCCACCGGGATCGTGCCGAAATTGCCCACTTGCGGGATTTTGGCGAGGAGGTCGTTGGACGAATTGACGCCGCTGGCGACGATCGCGTCGCGATTGACGCCAATAACGTTGGTGCCGGTCGGCGCCACGCCGCGCAGCAACGTTCCAGTGACGACGATGTCCTGCTCATTCTGACCGGAGGAACTGTTACCGTCGTCCGTGATCGGGGCCGCGCCGGTCCGGGGCGCATCGGCGGCTGGCGCGGTCTGGGCGTGCGCAGCGCCGTCCCAACCAAGCACCGTCGCCAGCGCGAAGGCCGATAACCCTGCCAGTTTCGGGCCGCGGAGTCGCCGCCCCTGATTGACCTTGTTGCTGTTCATTTCCCTCCCCTTCCTGGTCCTTCGGACTCTCATTCGCGCGGGGGTCGATTGCCAGCCGCCGCGTCGGAGTCGCCTGATTACGGCTGGTCCGCGCTCACCAAATCTCGATATTTTATAGCCATGTCAATTGTCATTTTATCATATGATACATTATTATTGCGTTTTCGATAAATTATGTGGCATTTTTCTCGCGATTGAGGCCACCGGACGGGCGCAACAGTTTTGACAAGAATGCCTTCAACCAAGCCCGCCGCGAGACCGCCTTTATCCGAGCCTCGCGAGAACGCCGGTCGACTTCAGACCAGCCAGAGGTTCGAGGGCGCGCTGGTTGCGCGGCTGCGAGGCTCGTCTAATAGTTTCAGGGTGCCGACCGACCTGCCGTCCGTTAAGAACTTCACCGCGCCGTCAATTGTCGCGCCGGTCGATCCTGATCGTAATCCGACGCTGGCACTCGAATATTGGTTACGCCGCGATATCATTCGCGGGGTTTTCGCGCCGCTCGACCGGCTCAAGGTCGAGCAGCTCGTTTCATTTTACGAGGTCGGCCACAGCCCGGTGCGCGAAGCGATCCTGCGGCTTTCGACCAGCGGACTGGTTGTGCATGAGCACCAGAAGGGGCATCGCGTCGCGCCTGTATCGCTGGCCGATTACAGCGATCTTTCACGCGCCTATCGCGCGATCTACCTGCTGATGCTCGATATGGCGCTCGAGAATGGCGACGACGCTTGGGAAGAGGCGGTCGTCATTCAGCTTCACCGCTCGCTCAAGGTCGAAAAGAATTTCGACGATCCGGAACATCGCGAGATGTGGCAGCGCGCCTATTCGGTGCTCCACTCGACCTTGCTGTCGGGATGCGGCTCGCCCGTCATGATGCGCATCTGGATGGACCTGGACGCGCGGCTGGAGCGCTACATCAATCTCTTCGCGGACTATGAGCTCGATCTCGTTCTCGACCATCACAGCAAGCATCGCGAAATCGTCGACGCGGTCACCAAGCGCGATGCCGATCGGCTTCACGCCCTCGTGATCGACATGTTCGAGATGGGCTCCGGATTCCGCCGCACCGTGATCCGCGGGCTGAGGCAATACGAACAAGATCTGACGGGCAAAGTCACCACCGAGGTGGACGGACGGCCGCGCAAGCGGGGACGTCCGCGAAAAGCCACGGCCTGACCGAAGCACCCATCGGCCATCGGAAAAGTGCGTCGAGCGCGGCGTGGCGGTCGCAATGCTCGAACGCGCTGGCCGGGCTTTCAATCCGAGCGATATTAGGCGATGCTTGGGTGCGATGTCTCGGCCAGTCCGGCGCCATCGCGCCGGCATCGGGCACACCTTTACGGTCGCCGATCCGGCGCACGACCGCGGTCAATCTCGCGATGGTGGAATGGCGATCCGACGAGTTCATCGCTCCTGGGCCGAGTAGGTCTCCACAATAACCGGAGGGATTCTAACGATGTGGTCACGTCTTTGGCTTAGTATCGTCCGCGCCTAGGAGAATCGTGGCACGATGACGCAGATCGACGCCCACACTATGGTCGTAGGCTTGCCAGGCGCTAGCCACCAATATTGCCCAAAGGATGCTGAACAGCGAACCCACCAGGAAGTATTCTGCGAAGTCGCGCTCGTCCAAATCCTTGAAGCGCGACACTGTCTTGAGGGCGATGACCGCGGCAAGAATTTCCCAGCGCTGCAGAACTACCCCGATAGCGAGGATGATCCGTTCGAGCGTGCCGATCCACCGGCCGGCATTGTGCGCCGGCTCGCCGTCGCTGGCGGTCGCATCCTTGAGCCCAGTCAGATTGAAGATCAGACGACAGAGAACGTTGCCGAACCAAGTGAGAAGAAAATATCCGACGATAGTGTAGGTCAGCGCGTGAAGGATCTGCAGCATCAGCCCCTCCCCGCCTTTCGATCTAATGCGGCAAGCGCTTCGATAACGGCGTGCCATTGGGTCATGTAGAGATTGAGCTCACCGGATCGTTGGACCTTGTAAACGGTGTGCACCGACACGTTGCGGTGCTGCGCAATCTCCGCGACAGTAACTCCGTCTAGCGCCGCCAATATGTCGGCCCGCTGGACATCAGTCCAACGCCGCTCAATCGCGGTGAGGCTGGCGCCGATCGCGTCGAGCAGCCGC
Organism: Sphingomonas sp.; assembly: GCF_024508665.1. GTDB lineage: Bacteria > Pseudomonadota > Alphaproteobacteria > Sphingomonadales > Sphingomonadaceae > Sphingomonas. Next base: position 22,641 of record NZ_JANINP010000007.1, on the reverse strand, counting down.
TCCAACTGGGGATCGTCTGGGAAGGAGAAACGGTAAAGCGACGGGCTCCGCTTGTCATTGAGCTTAGCGCGTGCCGCGCCAAGTCCAGGGCCCATCATGTTCCAAGCCCGCTTGTCGTTGAGTGGCGTGCGAAGCGAAACCGCACCGACGACAAACCGACATTCGATGCCCTTTGCGAGCAGATCGAGCCGCATCGCGCGCATTGCCGAGGCGGCTTCGAGAAACGACACCAATAACCCCTGGAACTCGTCGCCAAGCGTGATCGTGAGCGGGGATGCCACGACGGGTGCGCGTTCATCGTTTTGACGATCGACGGCGTCGTTGAAATGGTGATGCAGTTCGCCAATGGCCGCATTGCTCTCGCTGCGCACCAAGTCGCCCATCAAGACCGCATAGAGGTCGAATTTGGCCATATATGGGTCAACATTAAAATTTACCCGATTTTGGGTCAATAATAAAATTGACCCGAAATGGGGTCACTTCGCACCGAGAAACGTAATAAGCATCGGGCTCCAACCAAATTTCCTCGAATCGACCTTCGCCCTTACGTCCAAGCTCATCGGGGTTGAGGGCGCCGTGTGGCATCGGCCGCAGTTAGTAGAACCGGTTGATTATGACTATCCGGTAAGGCTCAACTTGCAAATGAGCTATCCGAATTGCTCCGCCCGCCGAGACCTAGGCCAGCGAGTCTATCGACAAAGCGAATGCCAGGTTTTGGGTGGCCGAAAGCCTGAGCGGAATGGCGACAATTGGGGCGCATTCCCGTCGGGCAAATTATGTTGATGCCGCCGGGCAGCGTTTGGGCCGGGAGCGGACTGACAACCTTCCCGAGCCCGCTTCTCGATAGCCGCCATTCAAACTCGACGCCAATTGACTGACCCCGCGCTGTTGCCGACAGGGGGAACGCGGTCCATCGTACCGGGATGACTAAGTACCTCATCTCGTTCCCGAGCGAAGCCATGCGTCTGAGCGAGGAGGAATTCAGGAAAGCCGGTATCGACGCCCGTGCGGTGATCGATGAGGCCAAGGCGTCCGGCGTCTATGTCTTCGGCGGCGGGATCAATGAAGGCGTCGCTCCAGCGCTGGTATCGGCAGACGGCTCGGTAAGGCCAGTGCAAGCGCTGAGAAGCTCGGGTACAAGAACTGTATTTGAATGGCCACGGAAGTCCGCCGCACCAAAGTGGTTTCAGATCACAGCGAACTCCAGTTACCGCCGCGAATGCCATCACAATTGAGGACCATTTCGATCGCGTCCGAAGCGCCAAGTAACGTCATGGTCACGCATTAATCCGGTCACCGCCGTGCCGAGCCGATTTTCAAGCACATGCCGCCAAGGGACCAGGGCAAATTCCCGCCTCCCTTCGACAAGGGCATATTGCCCGCCGGCAGCATCGATCCGCCGTGAGAGCCTTCCAGCGATCGACTCGCCTTTTTGCGCCTCGACGAATTCCTTGCCGAGTTCTTGCGCCACCTCCTTGCCTAACCGCAAAATCTCCCGCCGCCGCAGCAATTCAAAGGCGAGGGGCCGCACCCGAAGCCTGCCATCGACCAAATCGGCCAGATCGTGCTCGAGCAACCATTGCTGGCGGATCGCAAGCGCGGATCGAAGCTCCTTACCGAATCCGGCATCGCGCGCGGGCACTACATCCTCCCCAGCCAGCTGGCGGTCGAGCCAGGTACCAGCGTCCGCATGGATGATGTCCGCGAGAGGGCGCGGCGCCAGTATTTCGAGCTCGATCGGACGATCGGCAAGCCGTCTCTCGTCGAGTGCCGTGACGCGGTTCAGATAATCGCGCGGAATGGTCCAAGAGCCGTCGCCATGCCGCTCGATCTCCAGACCTGCCCGGCGCTGCGCCTCGAGGCGCCGGAGATGGGCTTCGGCGTAAGCCGGGCTCGCCCAAGGATCGTATCGCAAGTGATCATCCAGGGAATAGCGGCCGTCGTGCGCCGCCGCGACCTCGTCAATGAGCCGGTCCGACGCGCGCGCAGATGCTGTCCGCCGAATGATCTGGACGATAGCCCCTTCAATGAGAGGCGGAACTGCGTCAGGCCGACCGATGTCGACATAATGGGCATGGCCGTCGGTGCCGTCGATGATGAGATAATGACGATCGCGATGTTCGTCTGCCAATCCCCGGCCAATCACGCTTCCAACGATGGCACCCGATGCATCTTCGCCAGGCAAAGCGACGACCGGCTTGCGCTCGAGTCCGCGCGCCGCCAGTTCGCGCTGCATTGTCCGAACGATGTCCCCGCGCTCGCCAAGCGACTGAAGGACCTTCTCGAGATCCTCCGCCAGCTGCCAACGCCCGCTGGATATGGGCTTAGCCAAGTTCATTGTGGCCAGCTTTTGCAGCCGCCCCGCACGCAGGGCTTGGATGAATGGGTCACGGGCCACCCCCGACAGATGCCGATCGCCATCCGCTGCGCGCAGTAATTGTCGGTCAATCTGTGTCAGCCGCTCCGCATCGATATCACGGCGCAAGGTTGCCTGGATTTCGGCGTCAGTTCTCGGGCCGAGATCAAGCGTCGCCAGTTCGGCTGCGCGTTCCCGCATGCCGTGCGCTATATATTCGGGTGCAATCACGAGATTGTGCCCTTGATCGTCGACCCCGCGGACCATGATGTGGGTATGCGGATGGGCGGTGTTGAAATGATCAACTGCAACCCAATCCAATGTCGTCCCCAGATCTGCTTCGACCTGGAGCATCAGCCGGCGGACATAAGGCTTCAGATCGGCATAATCGGCACCGTCCTCGACCGAAACGATGAGGCGAAACTGGTGGCGATCGGTGGCGCCGCGCTCGAGAAAGGCCTTGCCGTCTACGGAATCGTCATTTGCCGCGTAGAGTTCGCCCGGCAACCCGTCGCGCGTAACGCCGTCGCGCTGGATGTAGCGCAAATGCGCGCGGGCTCCGGCAACGCCCTTGCTACCCAGACGAACCAACCTGGTCTTCACCATCGCGCGACGGGCCCTGAAGCCTGCAAGGCGATCCCGACCGACCAAGACGCGTGCCATGCTGGCGCCACGCCCTATCCTGCTTCCGGTGAATCGTCGCCCGCGCGGACCACCGGCAGCGCCGGCTAGCGCCGCTGCAGCGATAACGGCGGCGAGATAGCGGCGTGCACTCTTGCTGTTGCCTTGCGCCCTTTGCCGGCCGAGCCGCGGTGTGAAATCCTCATCATCACTCATCGCGACCGCCCTCCCGCCATCCTATCCGCGTGAGCGGCGACAGAGCGATCATACAGCCTCGGCCGCGGTGCTCCCGGGCACACTTGCCAACCTCCCAAAAAACGGACGTGCAGACAAACACTTGGCAACCGCGGGGAGGCGTTGCCTTTATCTTGCCTTCCCCTCCCTCCCCTCCCTTCTCCCGGCATTCCCTGCCTCCCGTGCGACGCTCAACCATTCCGATCTGCCTTTCCGGCGTGGGCGAGACGCGCGCGGCGCCAATGCGCGCTCGATAAGAAATGAGGACCGGGAAGACCGCACCTTCCCGGTCTGCCGATCGCGTCAATGCGCGAAAATGCGCAGCGCATCGCTGCGGCGGCGAAACGTCCGCTTGCCCATCATCCCCCGGGGGTTACCGTCGCCATCGACGATCATCGTCGCGACGAACCAGCGGCCAGCAAGCGTTCCCAGGATAGCGACGCGATCGAGCTCTACATCGTCTTCGTCGCGCTGCTCGTAGCAGCCGATCCATCGCTCGTCGCTTCGTGCTTCCCAGTAGAAATCTACCTCCTCGGCCGCGAGAAACCGCGCTGCCAATGCGGCCCCGGCAACATGGCCGAACTCCACTTCCAGGCCAGCCATCAAGGATGATAGAACGCGATCCGCGGCGGTCGAAATCGGCTCGAAATGGGTCATTGGAATGCTCCTTCGCTGTCGTCCTCGCGATCGAGGACAACAGTCGAAAGAAGGGCGCCGGGGCGTCTGTCAGGGCCGTCGCGGCCTCGGCCGCGGCGCCGCGCAGCGGACGCGGGGGGAGCCGATTTGCGCAGCAAATCGGGGGGTACCCGCGGGCCTTGAGAGACGCCCCGGCGTCCGTCATGCTCGGACGACCAAGACCAGCCTCTCCCACCCTTGGCCTCATCGCGCACGGTTGGGGATGGCAAACAAATCAGCACTCGCCCCATCGGCAACGGCAGGTTCGGAAGCCTCTTTCCCCGATCCCGGCACACCTGCCGGGGCTCGCAGGGTTGCGCGATATCGCAGTCTCGTTCTGGGCAAGGATTCACCGAGCCGCGCGACATACTGCCAGGTTTCGGCCGGGAGTGTCATTCGGCCCGCGCGCCAGGCAGCATAGCGCGACGGCCCGGCATTATAGGCTGCGAACAGGCCGGGATAGCCAAACCGGTCGTACATCATCCGCAGATAGCAGCTTCCGGCAAGGATGTTGTCGCGAGGGTCATCCGGTTCGTCGCCGAGTTGCAGCTGGACGCGGAGCACCGCCCAGGTGTCAGGCATCAGCTGCATCAGCCCAATGGCGCCCTTGGCCGATCGGATCGGCCCTTTCGACGTGACGGCCACCCCGCCACTTTCGACAGCGATGACTCGCTCGATCCAGGCTGCGGGAAGGCCGAAACGCGCCGCTGCCTCGGCGACGAAGGGCCGCCAATCGGAGGCAGCCTCGCTCGAAGCGGGTGCCTGAACGGTTGCCAGGAGAAGGATCAACGGTGCCATAGCAGTTCGGCCGTGCCCACCAGGTCGGTGCGATGGGTGATCCCGAAATAGCGCCCGTCAAACGAATCGGGCGACGCATCTGCCAGAAGAAAGACGTCGCCTTTGCCGAGGACATGGCAACCTTGCCAGATCGGCAAAGCCCGCCCCGCCGGATCCACCGCCAGCCGGTCGGCGAGGTGTCGCCCATTAACCCGGATGACGCGCCTCTGCGCGCAAAGCCGGTCCCCGGCGACGGCGGCAACCGGCTTCACGACGGGCACGCCGGCGGGAAGATACCGGCGCGCGGCGGCGAGGTCGCGCATGGCGGGCGACAAGTGCGCGACCACCACGTCGCCGCGCCGCGGCGTGGTGCCGGGATGAACGCGGTAGAGCCCCCGCGGCATGCTCGCGCTTGCATTCCACAAGAGCCGCGGCGCCGGCGGGTCGAAGATTGTCAGGGCAAGCGGCCCGAAGGCCAGATAGAGGCCGTAAAACCATCGGCGGAGCCGCGCATCGGCCTGCTGGGCAGGCCTGTCCAAGGCGGTAAGCGGGCCGCTCATATCTGCCGCCCGTCGGCTCTGGCGCGCGACCAGGCATCGAGATCGTCGATATGATATTGCACCATGCGGGCATGGCGTCGGGGAACGGGACCCTCGTTGCGCGCACGCATGCGCTGCATGGAGCGCTCCGAAATGCCCAGATAATGGGCGGCCTGGGCCGTGTTGAGATAGGGGCTGCCGCGTTTGGCGCGCTCGGCCCGCTGGATGTCATCGTCCGCCATAGGTGCCTGTCCGGTTGACGGCGCGTGAGGCCGCTCGGTCGGAGTTGGTTGCCAGATGGTCGGGGTCCGGCAGAGTGTCGAAATCGGCGATGCGCGTTTTCGACACCCTTGAGGCCGCGGCGCCCCCGGCGCCGCGGCCCTCGCGCGGGTCAGCGCGACCAGATCAGGACATGCTGGCCGTCCTCGCCCTCGGCGAGCGTCGCATAAATCGGCGCCGGAAAGGAAGGATCGTCGAGCTTGATTGAGACATAGGGCCTGTCCTCGCGCGACGATTTGGACCATCCCGCCCCGAATTCGACGCCGCCGCTTGCCGTCACGCGATAGTCGGGCGCCTTGTCGCTTTCCGCCGTGACCGGCTTGATCACTGCCTTGACGTTGAGCGTGAGGGTCCGGATCGTGCCGGAAAATGCGCCGGCATCGTCGCGAGTGAAGCTGCCAATCTGTGCCATGAAAACCTCCGTGTCAGTGTCATCGCGACCGCCCGATTGCGGCCTCGATGGCGATGTCCCGGGCGACCGGACGGCTTGCGTGCACCCTTGGGCCGAAGCGCCGAGCGGAGGACGGCGAAGCCGTTGCAAGCAAGAAGGCCGGCCGGGCGCCAAGCGCCATCATCGAAAGGCCGCTTTCGCGCATCCGCAGCTGACCGGATGGCACGGCACTTAATGCAGGATTGCCGCGATCTGCAGGCCGCTTCGAGCTCCGAAGACCGACGCTGAGAACCCGAGGGATCGGTCGAACCCGCCAGTGCGGGACGCATCCGCCGCGCTGCCGGTGCCACAGCGGGGCTTTCACGGCGGTTATCCAGGCGCGCGCGCCTCGGGCCACATATTCGATTGTCGGCACCGCACGGCTGGCCCTCGCCACCTGGATAGTCAGCCGTTGACTAGTCAAGCGGCGACGCTTGCCGGCCATCGGCCGGACCGGCACGCTGGGTCCAGCGGATGACCGAAGCCAAGGGTCTACGCCGGTGACCGGGCGGCAACGGCAGCTGGCTGCCAGTCGGTCTCTGAACAGTGGCGCCGGCGAACTCGCGGGGAAGCACCAGGGTGCTTTTCCCGCACATGGGAGGATTTATGCATCGACTTGCCGAAAACAGTGTTCGTGTGGTGGCCGCCGATACCCAGGCCGCGCTCAAGTCGACCGATCAGGCACTTCTCGCCCATGTCCAGATGGTACCATCGGTCCTCGAAACCGCGGACGGTTCTGATCTTCCGTTGGCCGTCACCCAGGATCTCCATTCGCGCATCGCCACGCATGGCGGCAAGCTGGTCGAGGGTCGCGAGGACCGGCGCCAGCTGATTACCCGGCTGCCCCTGGTCAAGGACCGCAGCGATCAACGCGAGGTCGCAACCGGCTGTCCCGGCGGCGCCCTCACGCCTTCACCGGCGCACATCGTGTCGAGCCGCTGCTTGCCTGAGCTGTCCAGACATGCCCGGAAAAGAGCGTGGCAATGCGCGTCGCAGACATGCTTGCGGCGCCCGTTTTCTGGATGTTAGGCTTGGGAGCCTGTGGTGCCGGCGTGGCCCTTGGCGGTCGGGCCGGGAGTGCTCTCGCAGCATTGATCGTAACGGCATCGCTTGCCCCCACAATCTTTCGTGGCGGCGGCGACAAGGGGCCGATGCCGCTTGCATTCCTCGCATTAGACGTGTTGCCGGTTGCGGCCTTCACGCTCGTTGCGCTTCAAAGCGACCGCTGGATCGCCGTCTGGCTGGCGGGTTTCCAGCTTACCGCCGTCCTCGCGCAGGCGATGGCGTTGACAGCGCCCGGATATGTACCGGCCCTATTTTCACTCCTGCACGCTTATTGGCCGTTCGGTTTGGCCATGACGCTGGCTATCGGCGTCGTGATCGACCGTCGGCGGGGGATTGCCGATGACCATCCAGATGCTCGATTGGCTGCTCGAACTACCGACGGATCCGACCGCCCTCGATCGCAAGATCGAACAATTGCGGGCCACATTGGCAACGCTTGAACATTGCCGCGGCGGGGCCGCGCCGGGCATGCGGACAACGCCCCGCCCGGATGCGGTCTCGTCTCCCTCACCGCGATGGGCAGCGCAGGACGACATGGCAAATGCCGTTCGCACCTATCTCGCGAGCCGCCGCGCGCGGACGTCGATACTGGAGGGAAGCTGGTTTGCCGATCCGGCTTGGGACCTGCTCCTCGACCTGTTCGTCTGCCGGATCGAGGGACGTCCGATCGCGGTGTCGGCGGCCTGCGTCGCCGCGGAAGCGCCCTGGACCACGGCATTGCGCTGGATCACCAAATTGCTCGAGGCCGGCGCCATCCACCGGGCCCTCGACCCCGAAGACGGGCGACGGTCGCTGATCTGGCTCGATGAGCAAGTTGCCCTCAGGGTCGAGCGGTGGGTCCGCTGCCATCTCCTGTCCGAAACCAGCATTAGCTACTGGCCGGTGGAAACCCCTACCCACCAGCTGCCTATGCCCTAGGAGCAAGCGTTGCCTCCCTCCTGGCACGCCTGTTCTGAAGACCGCGCCGCGCGATCCGACCCAATCGCGCGGCGCGGCAATCGGCCTGCCCGATAGGGGCCGCCAGCCGAGCTTTCTACGCGTTCCAACAAACGGACCAAGCGCAGGACCGTCGCCACCAAGGCGCTCAAAAAAAAGGAGAGCCTGCCGGTCGGCAGGCTCTCCTCGATGGTACCGCTCAGACCGCCGGGACACCCGAGCGGTGCCCCGGCGGGTATCGTCAGAAGCCGATCACGACGCCCGCGCGAACACCGGCGACATCATTGCCGCCGCTGGTCGAGAAGGTACCCCGCACGAAGGCGCTCGACTTGGTCCCAATCTCCGCGGTCACGCCACCCTGGAGGGTAAGATAGCCGTTCGGATCGACACCCTGGAGCCGGAACTTGTTCGACGGCGCGCCGGCATAGGCAACGTCGCGATACGAGTTGTTGTCGCCCATGAAGCTGTAGCTCACCGAAATCTCCGGCCGCAGCTTGGTCTGCGACAGCTGATATTCGGTGCCGAGCTTCACACCGATGGTCGGCGTGAAGACCGTCTTGCTGGTCGAGTCGACCACCAGATCGACCGCGCCGGCGCCTTCTTCGGTGAAGCCGTCGAACTTGTAGTGGCGCAATTCGATCTGCCCGAACGGCGCCACTGTGGCGGCACCGAACTGGAGGCCGTATTCGGCGCGCAGATCGCCGCGGACTTCCTTGCTGTCGAAGGTCGCGCTGGTGTTGCGCGACAGCGTCGGCAACGCACGATCGGCATCCCAGTTGCTCCAGCCATAGACCAGATCGCCCGCGATGGTCAGCGGACCGAAGTCCTGGCGACCATAAAGGCCGAGCAGGTAGGTGTCCGCCGTTGCCCGGGCGAGCCCGTCCTCCGAGTGGCTGTTGGTACGGCCATAACCGAAGCCAAGGCCGAACTCGCCGCTTCCCGTAGCCACACCGAACCCGAGCGATCCGCCATAATTGTCAGCGGAGAGCTTGGAGGCGCCGGTCGTCGAATCGCCGCTGGTGCGAGCGAATTCGCCGGTCGGCTGCAGCCAGAAGTTGAAGCCCTTGGCGCCTTCCGGCAGGCGGCGGCTGCTGAGCACGTCGACGAAAGGCGCGGTCGTCTTGAGCGTGACGAGCGAGCCATAATAGGACCCGCCAGCCAGTTCGGTGAGCGCCTGCTTGGCGCCTGCCATCGTCAGCTGGCTGTCGAGGCCGGCCATGACGGTCGCCAAGTCCTGGGTCAGCGAATATTGGTTGACCGAGGTGAACGTGCCGTTGCCTTGGGCGTCCGCGGTGAGCGCCGACACCACGCCCGGAAGCGCATTGGTGAGCGCCGTCCCGGCCGCCTTGGCATTGGTCGTGGTCGCAGCGGTTTCATAGCCCTTGCGGGTCGCCACCACCTGAACCAGCGTGCGGCTGCCATTGGCCTTTTCCGCAACGTCGAACGTCACGAAATTGTTGGCCGACGACGTTGCGACGGTCGCGTTCTCCGTCACCGTCCCCGACACATCGAACAAGTCGAGCGCCTGGCCGTTCAGGAACAGGCCGCCCTTCGGCGTGACCAGGTTGACCGTGCCATTGAGCGTCAGGTTGCCATCCAGCGTATACGAGCTCGGAGCAAGCGCAGCATAAGCCGAGCCCCAGGCCTTGTCGGGCGTGGTGAAGAGGCCCTGGCCAAACACCACCTGCTGGGTGCCGAGCGGTTCGTTGGAAAGGACGACGCCGCTCAGCGACGGATCCACGACGCGCACCAGCGACGGCATCATCCCGACGGTCAGGCTACCGCCTGCATTCTGGACGAAATTGCCCTTCTGGTAGATCGCCACACCATCGATACCCTGGGTCCCGAGGCTGGTCAGGTTCGACCCGAACTGCTGCGCGGGAAGTACGACGCGCGTCCCGAGGACCAAGCTCGCATCATTCTGGACATCGCCACGGATACCGAAGGTTTCGTTGCCCGACGTCGCCAGTTGCACTTCGCCACCCTGGATCTCGAACTGACCGAGATCGAGCGTGTAATCGGCAACCGGATTGACGTTGCTGACCGGCTGGTAGGCGGCGCCGACGATGGTGAACACCCCGTCACCGGACTTGGTCAGGGTATTGACCCCGAGCACGCGCGCCCCGCCTTCATAACCCGACAGGTCGCCTGCCGCGGCGATCGCCGGGTCGACGCCGGCAAAGGCCGTACCGAGCGCGGCCACGCCGGTCCCATCGAGGCCGAGATAGCCGCCGCCGACCAGATTGACATTGGTGGTCGTGTAGCGTTCGCCGGTCGCCTGGTCATATTCAGCATAGACACCGCCGCCAGTGACCGACCCATTGTTGAGGTTGATCGTCGCATTGATGTCGCTGGTCTTGACCGGATTGCCGTCGGCATCGTCGATATAGCCGAAGGCACCGTTCACATAGACCGAGCCGCCCAACAGGCCGTTCTGGTTGAACGTATAGGTCTGGGCGATGAGCGGCTGCGTAGCATAGAGCTTCTCGACGCCGATCTGCGACACGGTATCGACCGAGCGCGTGACATAATTGTCGAAGCGCGTGCCGAACGAGGCGTCGCCGCGCACCACGCCATTATTGGTCATGGCTCCGGTGCCCGCCGCCAGCCAGCTATTGCCGGTGATGAGCCCGCTATTGACCAACGACGCGGTTCCGCCCGTGACCGAATAGGTGCGTGTCACGGTATCGACGCGCGTCACGTCGCCGAGATTGACGATGCTGGTCGAGCTGGCGAAGTCGTCGGCATAGGCCGAAACCCCAACCGACCCGTAGATGCGGCCGGTATTGGTGAGCGCCGCATCGGTCGCGCTGAACACGCCGACATAGGCATTCGACCCGCCGAACGAGGCGCCGCCGTCATAGCCGATCTGGCCGTCATTGGTGAGCGACGACGCGCCGCCGACGGCCGTTTCGCTATAGGAGCGGGTGCCGCTGGCGAGACCGGTCGCCGGATAGAGATCCTCGCTCGCCGAGACGGTGTCGTAGCCGACCCGACCGACATAGAAGGATGCCCCGCCCGGACGATCGAGCACGACGCTGTCGCCCGAGACGGTCGCGGTCGAGCCGGCCAGGCCGGCAACCGTGATGTTGCCGAAATTGACCGGATTCTGGCCGTCAGCCGAGTCGATCGCGAGCGTGGCGGTACCACCGGTCGCGGTCGAGCTGGCGGTCGTCGCATAGCGGCTGACCGACCCATCGGCATAGTCGGTGACCGAGCCGTTGGTAGTGTCAGTGCCATAGGCTGCGACCGAAATCTGGTCGCCGACCTGACCCGTGACGGTTGCCGAAGCATTGCCCGCATTGGTCCGCAAGAAGAGGTCGCCCGACCCGCCCGAGCTGCCATTGGCATAGGCACCGTTGAGGGTGTTGCCGACCACGCCGGCCACCGTCGCGGTGACGTCGCCACCCGTACCGGTGGTGCTCGAATTGCCGGTCACGGTCTCGGTCGAGCTGCCGCCGGCCAGGGAGTAGACGTCCGAGTAATCGGTCGCCGTTGTCGTCGACAGGCTGTTGAGCGACACCGAGCCACCCACTTCGCCGTCGCCGGCGAGCGAGAAGCTGTTGGTGCCGGAGGCGCCGTTCAGCGACACCGAGCCGCCGACGGTCGCCTTGCCGATCGTAACCGCGACCGAGCCGGTCCCGGCCGTCTGGCTGCTGCTCGACTGCGACTGATAGTCGCTGGCGACCAGCGAACCGCCTTCATAGGAGTCGTTGAACGCTGAACTGCTCGTCGAACCATAGCCCGACAAGCCGTTGGTCGACACCGACAGATTGCCACCGATCGACGCATCATTGCCAAGCGAGGCGGTCGCATCGCCATTGGCGTAGAGCTGCGCGCTCCCGACGATCGTCCCGCCATTCACCGCCAGCACGCTTGCAGCGTCGTTATAGGTGGTGTTGCTCGCCGCCTCGTTCGATCCGACATAGCTTTCGGTCGACGGGGTTGTGCCTGCGGACGGGACGTAGATGTCGGTCGACGAGGCCGTGCTGCTCGACTCATTGGACGCGCCGCCGGCATCGCCGGTGAAATTGCCGATGATGGTGCCCGTCACGGTCGCCGTGCTCGAACCCGCCGCATATTGCGCCACCGAGCCGTCGCTCGCGCCGGTCGGCGAGAATTGATAGGCGCCGTTGACGCCGGCATAGGTGCCGGTGATGTCGCCACCGGTGATCGCGCTCGAGCTGCTCGAGCTTGCATCATAGGTGGAAGTCTGGGTGCCGTCGGCGGCAATCGCATAGCCATTGGTCTGGCTGTTGGCGGACTGGTCGTTCGACCCATAGGTCGCGACATAGGTCTGGCCGGTCACGAGACCCGAATTGGCGATGGTCGCATTGCCATTGGCGTTGACCGAGACGCCGCCGACCACCATGCCGGCATTGCCGAACGACGCATCGCCGCCGGTCGCGCTCGACGTGCTGGTCGAGCCCGAGGTGGTTGTGCTGTCGGTAAAGGTACCGGTGCTGTCGTAATTATAGACAGCGTTGTAGGTCGAGCCGCTGGTGGTGTCGTTGCCGGTTGCCGAGAGCGACACATTGCCATTGATGCGGCCGGCATTGCTGACATCAGCTCCGGCCAAGCCGCTCACGCTTGCCGAACCGTCGATCAGGCCGCCGGTCTTGTTTTCGAGCGAAGCGGTGCCGCCGAGCGCGGCCGTGCTGCTGTTCGAGCTATTGTCGATGACGCGTTTGGTCAGGGCCGTGCCGCCACCCGACAGATTGGTATAGGTCAAGGTGTCGGAATTGGCGAAGTCGTTGGCCGTCGCATTGACGCTGCCCGAGCGAACCGAGGCATTGCCGCCGATCGTGCCGGCGTTGCTGAGCGACGCCGCGGTCAGGCCGGTCACGTTGATTGCGCCAATCGACGCGCCCGCGTCGTTGGTCGCGCTGGCGGTGCCGCCGGCAAAGTCGTAGCGGTCATGTCCGCTGCTGGTCGAGACGTCGACTTCACCGTCCGCCGTCGTCGTCGCGCTATAGTCGCTCGTATATGCGTGATCGACATCGCCGACATATTGCTCGGCCGAAACGGTCGCATTGCGCGCGATCGTGCCGGCATTGGCGAGCGTCGCATCGCCATCGGCGCGGACCGTGAGATTGCCATTGACGACGCCGGTCGAGCCGACCGTCGCATCGGCATTGCCGCCGGTCCGGGCGTAGGAAGAGGTCTCCTCGTAGTGCGATGTGCCGGGCGCGCTGACCGACTTGGTGTCACGCGCATAGGTGTAGCCGCTGGACTGAACCGAGCTCGTCAGGCTGCCGCCGTCGAGACCGATCGTCCCGTCGACATTGAGCGAGGCGCCGCCCAGGCCATAGACGGCGACATTGCCGGAAAGGCTGCCGGTCGTCTGGACATCGATCGCCGACGTGCCGCCCGTGGTCGCGGTTTCGTAATGCGTATCGGTTTCGTTGGTCGTGCCGTCGGTGATCGTCGTGGTGCTCGAGGCCTGATGGCCAGTCACGAACAGCGACACGGCCGCCGCTCCGGCGACCTGGTCGTCGGCACCGATCGCCCCCGCCACATCGACCGTCGCGCCGGTGATGCCATAGGCTGCCGCCGTCCCGGTCATGGCACCCGCGCCGATTGAGACCGAGCCGGTCCCACCGACCAGATCCTGGCTGTTCGTATTGGTGGTCGTCGTGACGCCGCCGGTCGTGTCGGTGTTGCTGGTGCTGTCGACGACCGAGTCGATGCTGAAGGCGCCGACCGAGCGCAGATCGCTCGAGACCATGCTTGTACCCGGCGTGCCGACCGTGCCGGTGGTCGCGATGGTGACATCGCCACGACCTTGCGCGCTGACCGCTCCGGCGATGCCGCCGCTGCTGGTGATCGAGATCGGGCCGCCGACGCCGCCTACTGAGATACCGCCGGCGACGATGCCGGAATTGGTGATGGTGAGCTGATTGGTCGCGAGCGTCGGGCTGCCCGAATAGCTGATGCCGACGGGATTGGCGGTCGTGCCGAGCGTCCCGCGATTGTCGATCACGACGCTGCCCTGCTGGCCGGGCGACACGGTCGCGCCGGGCTGGGTAACCGTTGCGCCGGTACCGATCGTGACGGTGACATCACTGCCGGCGACACCGGCTGTTGCGGTGTTGACGTCGGTCGCGGTGACCGTGCCGGTGCAATCGACGGCCGCGCCCGTGGTTGCGCATTGCGCATGCGCCGTGCCCGACAGCCCGACCGCGAGGGCCGCGCCGGCGACGCCGAGCGCCAGGGTCTTCTTGGTAGTACGTACCTTGATATTCCGCATGGGTTCCCCCGGTTGGTTGAGTGGGGACGCCAGCGTGCCGCCGCTCGAGCAGCAGCTATCGCCAGCGTCTTGGGCGCGCCCTTGCCGCCTCAACGCTCGCGGATCGTGAGTACAAAGTTCGTAAAGCGTGAATTCAGCCGAAATGGATCAAGTAATATGAGACGGCGAAAGCCGTGTCGAAAATGTCCAATTCTTTTTATTGCGGCCTTTCGCTACTTGGCCCGTTCGCCCGTGGCTATAGATACTATCGGGTTTTATGCGAACAATGGCGCGGGGAGACGATTATTACGCCGTGCGGGTCGATCTGCTCGGCCATCCGCGTATTACCCTGCGCGACGGACGCCGCATCGAAATCCGCTCAAAGAAGGGACTCGCGTTGATCGGCCTGCTCGCGACCGCCGACACCGGTGAGCGGTCGCGCGCCTGGCTGCAGCAAAAATTATGGGGTGCGCGCGAAGTCCTGCAAGCCCAGGCGAGCCTGCGCCGCGAATTGTCGGGGTTACGCAAGTGCCTGCCGGACGGCATTGCCTGGCTCAAGGCCAATCACCGTTCGGTGACGCTCGATTTCGCTGTCGTCGACATCGATATCCGGCGACCGGTGAGCCGTTCGCGTGGCACGGGCGAATTCCTCGAAGGCATCGACATTCCCGGCGAAGAGGATTTCGAGGACTGGCTGCGCGAGATGAGGGGCTATTATCGCCGCATCACGGCCAATGACGCACCTTTGGTGCAGGCAGTTCCTCAAGCCGACGTCCCGCTTGAGGCCGAAGTCGCCATCATTGCGGCGCGCGACACCACTGGCGGCGACATTCCAGATCCACTGCTTACCGCGGTGACCGGGACGCTCGTCGACTCGCTGTCCCAAATGCGGTGGTTGGCCGTGGTCGCGCCGGCCTCCGATCGGGTGGCGGCGCCCCGCAGCCGTTATGTGGTCGAGACCGATCTCGTCAGCGACGCACGGCGCGGCCTTGTCAGCCTGGTGCTCACCGAGCGGCCGCATGGCAAGGTGCTGTGGAGCCAGACCTCGGAAGTATCGCTCGATGCCGGCATCGCCGAGGTCCGGCGGCCCTTGCTGCGTGCGGCCAATGCGATGGCCCAGATCGTCGATCGGACAGAGCAGCGGCATCGGCTGTCCAGCGAGGACAGCGCCACCGATCTCGGAACGCTCCTGTGGCGCGCACGCCATCATCTGCAGAAGTTCACCAGCGCGGGCATGCACGTGGCGGGACGCCTCCTGCGCCAGGCCGCCCAACTCAAGCCGCATCATGGCGAACTGGCGATGCTCAAGGCGCACCAGGCAATCGGCGCCTTGTGGGCAAGCCGCGCGCCGCTTGCGAGCGGCGGCGCGCTCATGCCGCTGGCGCGCAGCGCCTTGCGCGGCGACCCGACCGACGCACGCGGGCCGCTGTTCGTCGGCATCCTCGATCTATGGCAAGGCGATGGCGCGAGTGCGCGCCGCCAGTTCGAGCGCAGCGCCGGCATCGCACCGGGTTTTGCTGCCGCTCATGCTTTGCTCGGCACCGCGCATTGCCTGGATGGCCATCCTGAGCGCGGCGTTGCACCGCTTGAGGAAGCGCTCGACCTCGCCCCGATCGATCCGTTCCGCTTCATCGCGATGGGCGAGCTTGCGACGGCGCGCTTGTTGCTCGGCGACACGTCGGGATGTTTGAAGCTGGTGCGCGACATTCGCACGACCCATCCGCATTATGTCCTCGCGCAAATCCTCGAGGTAAGCGCTCTGGCGAGCGCCGATCGGCTGGATGACGCAGCGGCGGCGTACGACCGCAATCTGCGCGACAAGGCGGGGTTCGCCGCCGCGACCCTGGCGCGCATCCCATTTCGCGATTCTTCGTTCAGGGCTGCCCTGCAACGCGGAATCGACATCGCCGCGAACAGTCCGCCGATGCGAACGGCCTGCGGATGATGGCGACAGGCCATAGGATCAGGGCGGTGGCTCCTTAATCCTGCGCTCTTACCCCTGAGCGCAGGGCACCACCCTGCAGGCGCGTTGTGGTTTTCCCGAATCGCTACACGCGCCGCCCGTCCGCGCCGCGCGGTCCGCCCCGGCCCGCGCGGCGCGGCATCAAGACAAAGATCATTGGGTGCCGCGCTCAGGCGTCGGGAACGCGGGAATGCATGCGCCCACCGATGTAGTTTCGACGTCATAGCCAACATTTTATGCCCTGCTCGCGGATGACGTAATATGTCGTTCGTTTGGGGCGCAATCTGACGCGAGGTCGAAGTTTACCGCATCTCGAACGGTCTCCACTTCCGATGGACCGAATGTTCATGCCGAGAACTTCACGCCGGCCATCGCTGTTAACGCCCACCGCAACGATCACGGCCACCGAGACGATGACGCCGTTCTGCCTGACTTTGACGTATGTGGCGTCGATCCACAGGTAGAGCCAGTCCCTCTTGATAGGGCGACTGAAAGGCGATGAAGCGCTCGTCAATCTCCTCGCACGGACGACTGACCTTGATCTTCGGATTCCGTCCATACCCGCGCGTTGACCGGACCGTCGATCTAGCGGGCCGAGATACCCTGGATATAGGCCTCCTCAATCACTGCCGTCAGCGCCCGCTCGCCATCCGGCATGATGCCAGCAAGCCGGCAAAGTAGCTGCCCTCTCGCACGGGGTGCCCGAACGACATAGGCAGTTGGGCTGAGCGAATTTATCCAGGAACGGCGTCATCACTTATGGATGCCTGACGCAATTGCTGGACGCACCGGGTCATCATCTATCCGAATTGGATCAAATTTGTCGGCAAACGCGCTGCGGGGGCGAGTGGCTCCAAACGTTTCCCTTTTCGAGACCCGTGATTCACGCGGAAAGGGGGGAGATCGACATTGCGTCCAAGCCTTCGATTGGTTGCCGTCCTGCTTCTAGGGGTGGTCGGCGTCGCACGTGCAAGCGAAACCATTACCTACACCTATGATGCCAAGGGCCGGCTGATCAAAGTCGTCCATGCCGGCACGGTGAACAATGGCGTCACCGCCCAGTACACGCATGACCATGCCGACAACCGAACCAACGTGAAGACAACCGGCGCGCCATGAGCGTCGGTCGCGCTCGATACTCTCGAAAATTCTGGGGAATGAACATGACAAACTCGGCGATTGCCGGGCGCAGCAGCCTGCACGTACGCTCCTCGATCTTGTGCGTTACCACCATCTTGTGCACCGGTCTCGCGGCACCAGCCTTCGCGCAGAGTTCGACGGATGTTCCTGCCCCACCCGTGAGTGCCGTGGTTGACGATAACGGCGTCGATCGGGCGTCCGGCGCCCTCATCGTCAGCGCCACCGACATGTCGATCGGCGGCGACGACGCCCGCCTTAGCCAAACCCGCTACTGGTGGGGTGCACGCTTCTGGCGCGATAAGTACGATATCGAAATCTACTACTCCACTACCACCACGATCAAGGTCAGCCTGAGCGGCGCGAGCAACACTTTCACGCTGAGCGGCGGTATATGGGTATCCGACCAAGCCAATGGCGCGACCCTCACGACCACGAGCACGACGGCTAACTATACCGAAGCGGACGGCACGGTCATCAGCTTCGATGTAATTCCCAACGGTGGAAAGGCCCAGGCCAACAAGATCGTGCATCCCGACGGGACGACCGAGACGATCACCTACTTGGCCGCTCCCTTTTACATGCTCGGGCTGAGCAATCCCCCGACCTACTTGACCCGCGTCACCTCGGTGCAGAGCAATCGAGGATACCACCTCAAATATGAATATGTCTCGAACACGGCCATTCAGCCCGGCAACCTGGCGAACTGGCTGAAGGTCTCCAAGGCCACCGCGATCAATAGCGGCGTGGATTATTGCGATCCCACCGCGCTTACCTGCACCAGCCTCTCCCAATCCTGGCCGATCACGACCTATGCCTACGGAACGAGCGGGGCCAACACGACGATCACCGTCACCGACCCGGCGAACCGCGTCAGCCGGTACACGATCGACGCTTCGCAACGCGTCATCGGGTACAAGCGCGCCGCCTCCGCCACTGACACCATGACCGTGGGCTACGGCGCCGACGGCCGGGTATCGTCGGTGCTGAAGGATGGCCACACGACGACTTATAGCTGGTCGCTGGCCGGAACCACGCTCACCGCGACAAGCAATGACTCGCTGTCGCGTAAAAGGGTGACGACCGCCGACACCTCCAAGGGCGTCCTCCTCACCGACACCGACGCCTTAGGCCGCAAGACGACCTATATGCCCGACAGCTACGGCCGGATCACCAAGGTGATCTGGCCCGAGGGCACATCCACCGCGGGTTACGATCAATACACTTATGACGCGCGCGGCAACGTCACTCAGATCCTGAAAAAGGCCAAGGCCTCGTCGACGCTCGCCGACATCGTCGTCACCGCGAATTATCCTACGTCGTGCTCGGTCGCGGCGACGTGCAACAAACCGGTCTGGGTGAAGGACGCCAAGGGCAACCAAACGGATTTCACCTATTCGTCGTCGACAGGCCAACTCACAACCGTCACTTATCCGGCGGCCACGGCTGGCGCGATCCGGCCGACGACTACCTACAGCTACACATCGTATCAGGGCTATTACAAGAACAGCGGCGGGATGATCGTGGCATCGGGGCTTCCGATCTCGATGCAGACCGGCATATCGACCTGTGCCACTACGGCGTCTTGCGCCGGCACCACGGACGAAGTGAAGTCCAGCATCAATTATGGCCCGCAAGTGGCGGGCACGATGAACAACCTGCTTCCCGTCAGCTCGAGCAAGGGCGCCGGCAACGGTTCGCCGACGGCGACGACCGCCTACACCTATGATTATGTCGGGAACAACCTGACGGTCGATGGGCCGCTTTCGGGTACGGCAGACACACAGACGTCTCGGTACAATGCCGATCGCCAGATCGTCGGTTCAATCGCACCTGATCCCGATGCGACAGGGCCGCTAGCGCGATTGGCGTTGCGGACTAGCTACAATGACGATGGCCGGGCGACGCTCGTGGAGCGAGGGACGGTTACGGATGTGACCGACACCGCCTGGAATGCCTTCACCCCTTATGAAAACACTGCGATCGTCTATGACGCCAATGCCCGAAAAAGCCAGGTCACGACCAATTCGGCAGGCACGACCTATTCGTTGACGCAGTATAGCTACGACGCCGCGGGTCGGCTGGATTGTACGGCAATTCGGATGAACCCGGTGGTATATGGTTCGCTTCCGGCGGCCTGCACGCTCTCCACCACCGGGTCGAGCGGCTCGGACCAGATCACGCGCTACACCTATGACAGCGCGGACCAGACCACCAAGATCACCAGCGGATATGCTACCGGCGATGCGTCCGACGACGAGACGCTGACTTATACGAATGACGGTCGTCTGCTCACGCTGACGGACGCCGAAAACAACAAGACGACCTACATCTATGATGGGTTTGATCGCTTGTCGCAGACCCAGTTCCCAAGCCCCACCAAAGGATCTGGAACCAGTTCGACGACCGATTATGAGCAGCTCGGCTACGACGCGAACGGCAATGTCACCAGCCGCAGGCTACGCGGCGCAACGACGATCAACTACGCTTACGACTTTCTCAATCGGCTGAAGACCAAGGATCTGCCGGGGACGGAACTCGACGTCACTTATGGCTATGACCTGCTGGGTCGAATGACGAGCGCCGCCACCTCGGCGCAGACCATCAACCAGGCGTGGGACGCGCTCGGGCGTCAAACGAGCGAGACGGGACCACTCGGGACAATCGGCTACCAATATGACGCGGCGGGCAACCGCACCGCGATCACCTGGCCCGACGGCGCCATCACGACCTTTGCGTACAACCCCGCCAACAAAATGACCGGCATCTATCAGGGCGTCGGCACTTCGACGGTGATGACGACCTACGGCTATGACAGCCTGGGTCGACGGACGTCGATGGCGAGCCCTTATGGCGCGGGCTCCAGCTACAATTACGACGCCGTCTCGCGGCTGGGCGGCCTCACCCATAGCTTCACGACGACGGCCAATAATGTCGGTTTCACCTATGCTTACAACCCGGCCGGCCAAATCGCGAGCCGAACATCCACCAATGACGGTTACGCATGGACCAACGCAGCCAATGCCGACCGCAACCACACGACCAACGGCCTCAATCAATATACCGCCGCCGGCACGACGAGCTTCGGCTACGATGTCCGCGGCAACCTCACGGCATCGGGAAGCCTGACGTATGGCTATAGCTCCGAGAATCTTCTCACGACCGCACCCGGAGCGACGCTCACCTACGACCCGCTCGGGCGCCTCTATCAGATCGCCACGAGCGGGACGACGACGCGATTCCAATATATCGATGGGCAAATAGCCGCCGAATATAATGGCAGCAACACGCGGCTGCGCCGGTTCGTGCCGGGCGCGTCCACCGACGAACCGGCCTTCGCCTATGAAGGCGCCGGTCTCACGGCACCGACCTGGTATCATACGGACGAACGCGGCAGCGTGATCGCCACGAGCAACATCAGCGGCGCGCGCGCCTCGCTCGACAGCTATGACGAATATGGCATTCCGGGTTCGGGCAATAGCGGACGCCTGCAATATACCGGCCAGGCCTATCTCCCGGAGATCGGCCTCTATTACTACAAGGCGCGTGTCTACTCGCCGACGCTTGGTCGGTTCATGCAGACCGATCCGATCGGCTATGGCGACCTGCCGAACCTCTATGCCTATGCCCGCAACAACCCGATCAACAAAACCGATCCGACCGGATTGGATCCGTGCCCCTACGACCACAGCCAGGATTGCGGCCACGTAACCGGTCCAATCAAAGTGCCCGGCGGTGACGATGGCAATGGATCAGGACCGGGCGACAGCTGGTGGGACGACGATTGGTTCGGCTTCAATTATTATGGCGGCTTCGGGCCTTGGTACGGCTACGGGAGCTTCCACGGTCTCGGAAACTCCATCTCGTCCGGCTTCAACGGCTTTTTCCGTGGCCTCGGGGAGATCATTATCCCGCAGGCAAAGGCGCAATCCGACCCAATTGAAATTCATCACCTCCTACCGCAGCAATATGAAAGCTTTTTCGCAGCGAGGGGTTTTAACATAAATGATGTACAATACTTGCTGCCGATCCCCAGGTCGCTTCATCGTTGCAAACCTTATGGACTGCACACCACAGAGGGAGGAGACTGGAATGGCACATGGGGCGCGTGGATTTCCAAAAATCCTCTAGCATCACCTAGCGATGTTATGAGGCAACTCAACCAAATGGAGAAGGACTTTTGCTGAACGATACTGACTTCATCTTTCTCCTATCTCCGCCATTGCGTGGACCAACAGTTGAATGGGGGAAAATGCAGTACAATTCGATTCCATGCGACGTTGACCCCGATCACAATGGGCAGAGTATCATCGTCCCGCCGTATGAGTTCGTTGCAAGGAAAAAGAACTCTGCCGCTGATTTCATGTGGTCATGGACGAGAGACATATTAATAGGGGACAAAGCTGTCGACATACTTCGTGGCAACGATGTTAGTGGATACCGCCTCGCCGATGCCAATCTGAAGAGCGGCGCCGGTATTCCACCACCGGGACATTACTCCGTTCTGCGTCCCACGGGCTGGGGTGGGCTGGCAAGGCCCGAGAGCGGAATCCATCTGGACGAAGGACCTTGCCCCGGCTGCGGGCGCGTTCACTATTCTGGATTGAAGGAGCCAAGCCTCCTTTTCGATCCGGATCAGTGGGATGGAAGCGATGTTTTCATGATTTGGCCGTTGCCGCTCTTCACTTTTGCGACAGCCCGCGTTCGGGACATCGTCGTCGAAAATAATATAATGGGGGTAGAGTTCACTCCGTTGCGCGAAATGGAACCTAGCGACGGATATACTCCAGGTCGGCTTTCCTTATGGATGGACGAGCTCCGGGCGGCTGAATTATCCCGAGAATACGGAATTCCATAGGGGCGCATCCTTTCGCGCTATATGCAAGCGCCGCTGAGCGATGCATGAATCGACGTTTGACGCGACGGGATCGGCGGGGCTCGTGACGTGCTACCCTGAAACTCCTCCAGTTTGAGCCAGAGTCCTTCATTGAGGAGGACGGAGATAAAGCGCAGCAGGTTTATCGAGGAGCAGATCATAGCGATCCTGCGTGAGCAGGAAGCTGGGTCGTCGACCGCGGACGTGTGCCGTAAGCACGACGTGAGCAGCGCGACCTACTACAAGTGAAAGGCGACCTATGGCGGCATGGACGTTTCGCAGGCGCGCAAGCTGAAGGTGCTCGAGATGAGAGCACGCGGCTGACGCGGTTGCTGGCGGATGCGATGCTCGACCATGCGGTGTTGAACCGCTTCTATTTCTTTGATGGAAACGGCATCGAACTTGAGGCCGTGAGCTACGCTCCACCAGCAAATCCGCACCTCGCGGCCGCCGCGTGAGTTGTGAGTTTTGTGGCTCAACTGTGACCGACTCGTTTCTCGGTGAAGTTGGACCACGGGGAAAGA
>NZ_JANINP010000006.1:920000-1341032 GCF_024508665.1 Sphingomonas sp. | reverse complement strand
GAAAGACCATGTCGAACGGCGACCCCCGTGATATCACTAGTAGAGGGTCAGAAACGTTGACGGTTTCGGCCACCGGGACATCGGCAGCGTTACGGGAACTTCGAAGGTGTGGCCTCGGGCACTATGCCGTGGCTGGATCGTGGGTTAGGCACCTTCGATGTCGCTTCCAAGCCAATTTTGGAGGGCCGGGTGACCTCGATTTGGTGATCGGCGACCCGGTGGTGCTTCCCGACCTGCGGGACTCGCGCCTCCTAGTTCGCCACTATCATCCGTCCGCGGGGCCGAGCGACCTGATCCTGCAACTGGTCGATCCAGAATACTCCCTGAGGATTGATCTCTTCCGCTGTCCCACCGACGTCATCCGGCGGTCGACAACTCTCAATCTCGGGCGGACGGAAGAGCGTGTGATCAATATATTGGACTATATTGGAGCATTGGCCAGACTGTGCTGGCCAATTGCCGAGGGCCGCCCGATCGCGCGCAAGTATCTCCACGCTCTGCTGGATTTCAAATCTTACGATATCCGATCGATTTGGTTCGACCATCGCCAAGCCTCTGCTCCAATCGATTATGGAGAAGCGCTCCAACGCACGCTCGACGCTGCGAGCAGTAGACAAGACCTACTATTCGACATGCAATATTCCCAGGACGTTGACCGTCGCTGCGGTCGGTGTTTTTCCGAAGCAGACCTGCCGCTAGCCGACGCCGTACGCGTGAAGGAAATACTCGGATATGTATGAGAGTCCGAACCGAATCGGAGCACTAGCCGAGGAAATCACACAGTGATTTCCGGTCGTTGCGAGTGCGGGAAAGTCCGTTTCACCGCCGAGCCAGCCGTGTTGGAGGTCACGATATGCCATTGTCGTCAATGCCGGCGTCTTAGCGGCCATTTATGGGCTTGCGTTTCCGCGCCCAGAACAAGCCTTACGTTCACCGGTGACGAACAACCGCAATGGTATTCTTCGTCGGAATTCGCTCAGCGGGGTTTTTGCGGCTCGTGTGGGTCGAGCCTGTTTTATCGCGCGCTGCAGGGACAAGAAATCGCCATTGCGGCCGGCTCCCTCGACATGCCGACCGGCTTACTAACCGGAAAACACATCTTCTTAAAAGATAAAGGCGACTATTACCGCATTGGAAACGATGAAGTTAAAGTCGACCGCTTCTAGGTTGAGCGTCAGCCAAGTGCTGGTGCTATTTAAGTCCGTCCCGCTGGCTTTGGCGTGGGATGCCGATCGCAACACAGCGGTCCACCGTGCCAGCTAACGTACGAGCCAGCGCCTGCGATACCGCAGGGGAGCGCCCGGAATTGAGCGCTCCCCAAACGGTGGTCAGGCAGCCAGCCGATGCTCCTCGGTTTGTCCCTCATCGAGCACGGGGGTCATCAGGGCTGCATCGACGATGGCGCCCGCGCGAACGCTGCCAATACCGCCCCGCCCGGTATAAGCGGTAGCGGGAAACCGCATCCAGCGTGGAGCCCAGGGGACAGAAACCGCGCGGCCATTGCTGCCGTTGAGACTGTCGGCAAGGATCGCTCTCAACGTCTTGGCCTTTTCCTCGGCATTGGCGGCGGCGACAGCCGCGCCCGCCACTTCGGCGACCATCGCGCCGAGCACCTCGCGATGGCGCAACGTGTCGAGGAACGCGCTGTCGGCATCCCACCACTCGGCCATGTCGAGCCCGAGATAGCGGCCCGCCGCTTCCACCGCGACGCTCCCGGAGGCGAGCCCCTCGGCCATGACCACAGCGAGCACATCCAGGACGGCGGGATCGGGCAGGTCGAGCAGGCGATGGAACAGGGCGACGAGGTCATGCTCGTCGCCATGACCGCGCACGATACGTTCGCACTCGGGATCGACGCCGACAAGGTCGGCCACGGCGTGGCGATGCCAGGCGAACTCCACCGCACCGCGCGAGGTCTCGACGGATTGCGCGATCTCGGGCGAGGGAGCGGCTTGCCGATCGGGTGTGACGCGTACCGACGGCGACCCGACTACCAGATGGGCGATAAGCAGCCGGAGGGCGACTTGGGGACTGGTCGCAAGGGCAGCCTTGAGGGCGGCGTGGCGCTGGAGATCGACATAGGTCTGGGTCGGCCGCGTCGCTTCGCCGCGCGCCTCGGGCGTGGCCCCGTCGCCCCGCGCGGCGCGCTCGGCTTCGCGCCTGCCGAGATAGCCTTCATGAAATACCACCTCGCCGGTGGCGCGCACGTCGATATAGACCCGGCCCTTGCGGCGTTTCGAGGTCTTGTCGAACTGCCAGGAGTGGAAGGCGTCGCCGGGCGGCAGGATCACGACGTCGGCCCAACCCTCGGTGAGATAGGCCTGCCGGCGCGCTTCGATCGCCGCGTCTTGCGCTCTCCAGAAGGCCGCGGGGTCGGCGACATAGCGGTCGCTTGCGAACAGGTCGGCGACAAGGGCAAGACCCGAGGCTTCAATGTCGAACAGGGCAAATTCGGCCTTGATCGACTGTCCGCCGAACAGCCAGTCCTTCAGGCGATGGCCGGTCGGGGCATGGGCCGTGGGATCGTCGAACAGGGCCAGCCAGTCCTGTTGCTGGCGCTTGGTCGCCATGGTGAGGAAGCGGATGCTGGCGGCATCGATGCGATCGGCGCGGTAAAGGTCGCGCAGGCGTGGGACGAGACTGCCGAGCGCGAGGACGCGGCGCACGGCGGCTTCGGCCAGCCCGAACGTGGCCGCGATCTCGTCGACCTGTCGCCCTTCGCGGCAGAGGCGCGTGAAGGTTTCCCATTGGGTCACCTCGTCGGGATCGAGCCGCGCGATGTTCTCGATGAGCGATGCCTCGACGGCGGCGGCATCGTCGCCGGGGTCGAGGATCGCGCAGGGAAGGAGGCAGGCCTCGGGCGCCGTGCCGGTTTCCGCAGCGACGATGCGCGCTGCATGATAGCGCCGAGCCCCCGCCAATATCTCGAATTGGCCGGGCTCGCCCGATGGCCGGACGATGAGCGACTGCAGCACGCCGCGCGTGCGGACGGTCGGCAGAAGGTCCGAGACGTCGGGGGCCTTTTTCGAGTGGCGCATATTGGCTTTGCTCACGCAAAGCTTGTCGAGCGCGATGAAGTCGAGATTCATGGGTCTGCTCCTTTTGAATGGGCCGGTCCGCGTCGCGATCGAACGAAAATGGCGCACCGGCTGCTGGGTTGGGCGGCAAACGGCCGCCCGCGTCATCCGCCGGTCCCGGGGGCGGGATCGGACGGAAGCTGGCGCGCGCGGCGCCCTTGGGCGACGCGACGAAGAAGGGTTTCCGCCCAGAGGATCGATCCGGCGGTCCGGGCGCAGCCTGCCCAGACCGAGAGCGGAAAATCGCTCGTGAAGTGGCGATCACGCTCGATGGCGAGCTCGAATGGCAGGCGAACGGCTTCGAGCTCGGCGAGGCTGAAATAGCCGAGTTCGGGTGACCCCATACCGAGATCGGCGAGTCCGAACAGGGTATCGCCATCGGCGGCGAGCTCGGTCGCGAGCCAGGTCGCGGCGCCGAACGGATTGAACAACTTGACGAGCGGCACCGGGTCGAATTGCGCGCCGCGCGCAGTCGCGTCGGCGGCAGTCATATGGTTGGCCGCCAGGGCAGCGCGGTCGGCGGGAGACAGGAGGCTCATGGCTCGGCCCTCCCCTCGCTCAAGGTTCGCGCGAGCAGCCAGTCGGCGGCGCGGCTGGCGGCACTGGCGGCCCGGACGATCGCCTTGTTGTCGGCTTTCAGGATATCGAGCCAATGGGCGAGATAGTCGGCGTGACGAAGGGTGGGCGCGATACCGAGTGCGGCGCACAGGAAGGCTGAACCGAGTTCGGCGATCAATTCTTCGCGGGCATAATCCCGGCTGCCGAAATCGGTGGTGAGCGTCCGGCCGACGCGGCTCGGATGGCCGGTTGCGTGGACGAATTCGTGAAGCAGGATACGATAATAGTCGAGCGGCTCGAAAAAGGCGGCCCGCGGCGGTACGACCACCATGTCGACCGAGGGCACGTAGAAGGCCCTGTCGCCGCCTTCGCGATAGTCGATCCCGCTGGCCGCGATCAGCCGGTCGGCGGCGGGAACGGGTTCGGACACGGGGTCTGCCGGGCCGGGCGCGACCTGCTCGGGCAGGCCCTCGCATTGCGCGACGTTGAAGACGATGAAGCGCTTGAGGAAGCGCACGGGACGGGCGTCTTCGCCAGCCGCGCCAGTATGTTCGCCTCCATCATTCCTGGGCACGAAGGCGTCGGCATAGACGATCATGGTGCCGCGCTCGCCCTTGCGGACGTTGCCGCCGAGCGCGAGGGCCTGTGCGAAGGTCAGCCAGCACGATTGCGCCCAGCCGTTGGCGGCGCTCGCTGCCCAGAGCAGCAGGACGTTGATCCCGGAATATCGGCGCCCGGACGCGGCATTGCGGGGCAGGCACGGGCTCGCATCGCCGCTTGCCCATGGCTTGACCCAAGGGATGCGGCCTTGCTCGAGTTCGCCGATGATGCGGGTGGTCACTTCGTCATAGAGCGACACGCGCGGCCCCGCCTCCCCTCGCCCGCCCGATGCCCTGCCGTTTTTGATGCCCATGGCGCTCGCCTCCTTCACTGTCCTCCCGCACCACGGCCCGGCGCAAAAAGCGTGGGAGGTGGGCGGCGAGGAAGCCCGCAAGAGGCCCGCGTCAGCGGGCGGACCGCACCGGCGGCCGCAACGTCAGTGAAGGACCCGGCGCAGCCGGGTTGCGGTGCGCCCGCGCGGGCCTAGGAGGGCGCGCCGGCCACCTTCCGCGCTTTGGTCGCGGGCCCAACCGAAAGCGCCGGCGCATCCGCGCCGTCCGCTTTTCAGCCAGTCTCCATGCCGCAAAGGGGCTGGGGCGCACCGCGGCCCGGCGGAGCAAGCCGATGCGAGAGTCCGGTCACCCAAGACAATGGACAATGCTTCGAGCGCAGGAAATGATGCTGGCCGTCGCCGTTCGGCAAGAGGCACTCAGGTCCTTATGGCCAGCGGCCACATGCCGCCCCCGAGCGCTCACGTCAGATGCCGTGCGCGAGGCCTTTAAACGACGCGCGCCCGCTCGAGGCCCAGAAAGTTCGCCAGAGGACGCCCGAATTCGCGCGCTTCGAGAATGTAACGTCTCCGACGAGGAGCCGGAACCGATTCGACCGTGGTCAGAGACTGTGGCCCCCGCCGCGGCAAAGTCGTATTCGCCTATGCCTCGCTCATTGCCAGGCACTTGCTCAGGACAATGCTATCGTAGGTTTTACCGTCCCTGCCGAGGCTATCGACCGGCCGGTAACCCCGACGCTGATAGAAGCCGAGGAGATGATGCGCACCCTCGGCGGTATCGAGGGCGAGTTCGGCGGCCCCTGCTCGCCTGGCGAGTTGTTCGGCGACACCGAGAAGCGCCCCGCCGATGCCGAGCCCTTGGCGATCGGGCGCGACGGCAAACTGGCTCACCGAGGCTGTATCGGGACGGTCATACCAGGCGCAGCCCGAAGTCCGGGCGCAATCCTTGAACAACAAGGTGCCGCACAGGCCGGCGCCATCGAGCGCGATGATGCACTCGCCCGACCGAATCCGCTCGAGCGTCACCGCAACACTCTGGTCGACCGCTGTATAGTTGAAGCCCAATCGTCCGAGCCGAGCATAGGCACAATGAAGGAGGTCGGTCAGCGCGGCGACATTGTCATCTTCCTGCCAAGGCCGAATCTGCAAGGCAGCAACACTGGTTTCGATCATGACCGACACGGTCCCTCTTCGGGCGCTACGCGACGAGAAGCGCAGCTCGACCCGGAGGATGAACGGCCGGCAGCAGTCCCGACCGCAGGATAGCTGCGGCCCTGCGATTGGATATCGCCAGACCCTGTACGGCCAAGTCGGAACCGCATGCATCTGCATGAAGGATCGCCAATCCCTCGCGCCCTTGAGATTACATCATCGCACGATGAAGTGATTGAAGACCTTTCCGCTCAAGAGCATTGCCGGTCTCGAAGCGAGCTAAGAGGCTGCACGCAAGTGCATCATCAAGTAGTATAAGCCGAACGAGAACGTCGCCAGTGAGCAGGGATCACTGGCCCCGCCGACGAAGCCGCCAACGACAGGAACCGGGCCGCTAGGGGCTAGTCGGCTTTTGAGCCTCCGACACGAGAGAGCTGCCGTTGTCGCGGACATAATTGAACGGCGGCTTACCACCATCGTGCATCGTTCCGATGAAGCGCGGGGATGGTCGGCCGATGTCGGAACCGCAATTAGCCATTCTACTTGGCTCGATTCGCAGCTGTGCTGCTCCGGCTCGGAGCGAAGTGAAAGCTCGGGCCGTTGCCATGACGGAGTATCACGATATTCTCGGCGGATGAGCAGTCACCCCGGCCTAGATCCGCTAACACCTGCGCCGCCGCTCGACGGCGTTGAGGGGGAAGCGCGCATTCAAGCAATGGTCGATTGGTTCTTCGAGAACTTCGAAGACCCGGCGGAGGAGACACCCTACAATGGTCGTGAAGGCGGCTACCTTTACATCTACGGTGGACCGTTCGAGGCGCAAGACTACATTCCAGACGCTTTCCCTGACGCCACCGAGGAAGAGCAGATTGAGGCGATTGATCGCATCGACGCCGATGGTCCTGACTTCGCTCCAGCAGGCGCCCGCATTCGCTACCCGGAAGAGCAAGACGATTTTGACGGGCCGCCGCCGCCCACGCTGGACGAGCGGCTCAACGCGCTAGCCGGGCAGCTGGATACGATCGAAGCTCATGTCGCACAGATACTGACCATCCAACGCGGCGATGGTCTAGACGATCTCCAGGAAGAGCCGGGCATCGGTCATAACAACCCTCCGCCAGAGATTGCCGAGGACGAACCGGACCTTCGCGATGTCCTCGCGAGTATCCAACAGATCCGGGACGAACTCGCCAAGCCAAATTTCGCTCAGGAGGCGAGTGAGAAGGTCGTGGAAGTGGCAGAGGACCGCTTCCGGCGCTTCGTGGAATGGGTCAAGGAGCTGGCAAAGAAGTCGCCCATGTTGCTTGCCAGCGGGGCTGTCACCGCAGCCGGCGCGAAGCTCTTCAACTATATGACCGGCCACCAAGCAGAGATCGTTAGCGTTGGCTCAGAGATTGTAAGCACACTTGGCTCTTGGGCAGCCAACATCGGATTCCCGTTCTAGCCGACAACGGCGCAACGGCCGAGACCCAATAGATAGCCGCTTCCCGATGCACCTCGGTCAACTTGGGCGGCTCTCGAAGAGATCTATCGACATGGTGGCCAGGTCTTTGGAGCGCCACGAATCCGCCACGTGGCGGAAGAGCGGCAGCAGCAGGCGCAGCGGCCGCCTGCCGTCGATCATCTTTTGTCATTGGACTCGCCTAAAGTCGCCAATCGGTCCCATCATGCGCGGCGCCTGCAAAAGTCGCCGACGGGAGTGGTCGATCCGGGAGGGAAGCGCTTTACCTACGAGAATGGGTATGATACCCGATCTGAGTTCGGGTGTCATACCCGAATTGGAGGAGCTAATGCGGCTGATCGGATCGCGGGCCGTCCTGAAACTGACCGGGCTATCGGGCGACCAGTTGCGCGAATGGACCGTGCGGCGCGGACTTATTCATCCCGATGTCCCGGCGTCGCGCCGAGGTCAGCAGGCGCAGTTTGGCTGGCAGACGGTGCTTATGTTGCGTCTCGCCGTCGTTATGCGCAGCCGGTTTCATGTCGAACTGCAGGTGCACCGGGACCTGCTGGCGCGCGCGCGCGGACTGCTGAGCGGTCGCTCCTTTCCTAGCCTCTGGGGCCATCGGCTCGCGATCTTTGGGCTGGAGCGCTGCGCGCTGCTCAACGCCGGCGATTCGCTGCCGACGGACGAAGACGCGATCCTGCTTGCGCTCAACGGCCATCTCGAAGTGCTGTCGCAAGGCTTCGGCGTCGCGGAGCCGATTGCGCAGCTACCGCTCTTCCCCGCGGTCGGATTGCGCCGAAGCGAAGTGCCCGCCGATGCGGAGAGCAGGGCCGTGCTGCGCTCCTCCGACGGAGATGCGGCGTGACCGCGCTCGCGAGAATCGAGGCGGGATTGCGCGCGATCGGCTACCGGCCGGAGTCGCTCATCTACGACTATAGCTTCGCCGATGTTCTGTCGGAGACGGGCGAGGAACTGTGCGTTGCACTCGCGGCGTTTACCCAGGTTCCCGAGTCCTTCCGTTCTGCCGCCTTTGGCGTGATCACAGGCGCCCATGATGCGGATGCGGTGGCACGCCGTCGCGCGCTCGGGGCGCCGATCCTGTTCTCGGTCGGCCATGATGATGTCGGCGTCTGGCGCGTCGGCGTCGAGGGCAAACCGCGCCTAATCGAACGGGTTCCGCTAGATCAGCTCGGCGCCTTATTCGCGCGCAACGCGGACGATTGGAGCCCGCACGCGGTCCACCGCGCCAAGTCGCTCGGTCAGACCCAAGTCGCCTATCAGCTCGACTTCGTCGATCTCGGACTAATGCCGGTGATCGAGCACGAAATCGAAGTGAAGCTTGACCGGCTACTCGGTGAGGTCATCGCCAAGCTACTAACCGGTATCGACGATCCGCAGCGCGAAGAAGCGGCTTTCCGCACGACGTTCAGGCTTCTGGCGGCCAAGATCCTAATCGATCGCCGGCATCCCGATGCCGCATCCTGGTCAACCGCGCCGGTGGCGGAGGTCCTCGCCGGGATCGAGACCTACTATCACCTCGATCAGATGGCGCGTCCCGCAGTCGAGGCCCTGCCGACGGCGACCGTCGAGACGGCATGGATGACGCTACGCGGCGCCATCAACTTCCGAAACATCTCGTCGGACAGTCTCGCCTTTGTATACGAGAATACGCTGGTAACCGCCGACACGCGTAAGCGCTTCGGGACGCACAGCACGCCACGCCAAGTTGCTGAATATGTGGTAAGCCAGCTGGACCTGAGCCGGTTCGATCTCGATGACATCGAAATCTACGAGCCGTTCGCCGGCGCGGGCATTTTCCTTGTCGCGGCCCTACGCCACCTGCGCGACAGGTTACCCGACACACTTTCCGACGAAGAGCGACACGCCTTCCTAGTCAAGCGGATTAGCGGCGCGGAGCTCGACAGCTTCGCTTGCGAGGTCGCGACGTTGTCGCTGATCCTGGCCGACTATCCCAACGCCAACGGGTGGAAGATCGCGTCGAAAGACCTGTTCGAGAAGAGCGAGCTCGCCGCGGACGCGGCCGGCAAGCGCATCATCCTGTGCAACCCGCCCTGGGAAGATTTCGACGCCGACGAGCGGCAGCGCTACCCGGAAATGGCGGCGAAGTCCTTCTCGAAGCCCATGGCGGTCCTGCGCACCTTGATCGAGGCTAAGCCCGAAGCCCTGGGCTTCGTCCTGCCGCAGGGCTTCCTCCGTCAGAAACAATATGTCGAGCTGCGGCAGCTGCTCGCGGACAGCTACGGCCGCATCGAGTTGACCTCTCTTCCGGATCGCATCTTCCAGCGCGCGGGTCTTGAATCGGCCGTCATCATCGCGACCGACTGGCGCGATGATGCTAAGGGCCTTCCGAACCAGCTGCGCTCTGTCGAGGTCAGCGACCGGAGCCGTCCGGATTTCCTGATGACTGGCACGATCAGCACGGAGCGTCGCCGCGCCAAGCGGGTCTGCTCGGGCGATCTCTGGATCGGTGCACTCGATGAGGTCTGGGAATATCTGACGGACTATCCCACGCTGGGCTGCCAAGCCGAGGTCCATCGCGGCCTCCAATGGATCAGTCAGTCGGCAGGCTGGAGCGCGCTACCCCGCGAGGGATATGTGAGGGGGGTTTTCAGGCCCGCGGATTCGCTGCTTCAATATCGCGTCACCGCGACGGGCTATGTCGATAAGCGCGGGGAGTCTGCCTACAGGCTCGGCCCACTCACGCGCCCCTGGGACAAGCCCAAGGTGCTGGTCAATGCCGCGCGGCGATCGCGCGGCCCCTGGCGGCTGGACGGCGCGCTCGATCTGAGCGGGCTGGTGCCGTCGCAAGCCTTTTTCGGCATCTGGCCGACAACTGCCGATCTCCCGCTGGAAGTGATTGAAGCGCTGATTAACAGCCCGTTGGCGAGCGCCTTCGTGCTCGAGCGGGCTTCGAACCAGCATCTCACCAACCTTATCATGAAGAAGCTACCGCTGCCGAAGCGCGGTGCGTTCGCCGACGTAGTCGCTGCAGTGCTGCGCTACCATGACGGGCTTGCCGCCGCCGCGGCTTATGCACTGCGGACCCCCGAGATCGACGACCACCTTGAGACATTGCTCATCGATATCGATGCGCAGCTCCTCAAGGCCTATGATCTGCCGCCGCGCCTGGAGCGCCGACTCCTCGAAGCGTTCCGCGGGCACGAACTCGAGCGTCGCGTCGCGAGTCCCTTCAAGGGTTGGTTCCCCGAGGATTTCACGGCCTATGTGCCGCTGTACGAATATATCGGGCCGTTGCTGCGCGAGAATATCGGAGCCTGGGCGCTCGATACCTTTACACCTGCCCCTGAGCACGAGGTCGAGCGGCTCAGGCTCTACGTCCACTAGCGGATGGATACCTATCTGCTCGATACGAACCTGGTGTCCGTGCTGTATGACGCGCGGCGGCCCAACCATGACGCGGTCCGCCAAGCCGTCGCCGCGCTCCCTGCCGGGGCCGCTCAGCTAGTTTCCGTCGTGACGGTCGGCGAGTTGCGGTTCGGGCTGGCGCTGGCCCGCGCCGCAGGACAAACGCTCACTCATATTGAGACTTGCGTCGCCCGATCCGAGACGCATCCTCTTGCCGAAGTCACGCGGCATACCGCCGACGCCTTCGCGACGGTCAAGTCGAGCATCGCGCTGGCGCGGATCGACATTCGCCGCCGGATTCCACGCTGGGTGGAGGGCTGGACCGACCGCGTCAGTGGTCAGCTGCTGCAAATAGACGAGAATGATCTCTGGATCGCCGGGCAGGCCTTCGAGCGCAATTACGTCGTAGTAACCTGCGACAAGGACTTCACACAGATTATCGCGCCCGCGGTCCCAGGATTGCGCGTACTGCTCGTGTGAGACCCACCGCGATTAACTCGCTCTTCGAGACCAAGGCCTAGCTGCCGACCCGGCGTTGGCAATGATGAACGAATGGCCGCTTTCGCGAGCATCGACGGTTGCAGCGAATGACCGTTTATAGGGCGCATAGCTGAAGGCTTAGTTCGGGCCCGCAGCAGGACGCTTTACCGCAGTTAGGCGCTATCAATTACGGCGACGATGCATCGGCCCCTGTGTCAGCATCTTGTTTGCAGCGCGGTCGACCACCCGATCGAAGCTAACCTCATATAGAACTCGAAGCGCTCAGGCTATGCTGCACAGGCTGCCGACAGATGCTCGCCTGCAGCACGCGCGATCGGAATTTGAGCACGGACGCCAAAGTCTATCGCGAAATCCTGCGTCGACCCTTCGCTGATCATCAGCGTCGGCCCCTTGGTAAGGGCACCGTTGATCGTGGAGCTACTCCAATCGACTTCGAAGTCATCCTTCGCCGTCTTAAGATGTGTGACGCAATCGATGGTGGTGGCCTTAAGCACCGGAGTGCGCCCAGCGAGCGAGAGGACCGTCGTGCGACCTGCGATCACTGCCGCGTCGAACTTGACGGCGTCAATCTTGGCGAGAGTAGAGTTAGCGCCGTGACCCGCCACAGCCGCCACGAGTAGGACGACCAAAGCGAAAAAAGGCCGAACCATCCTGCTAGCTCTACCGCCTATATTCGTTTCGGTTCGGTATCATGGTGTTTGAGCGTCTACAACCCAGGGCCAGGTGGTTATACTAATCGTTTGAGTGAGCGGCCGCGGCAGAGCACAATGAACGGCCGGTTTTAGAAAGCCTGTCACCGCTGCGAATGGCGAATTTTTGGGTGCAAAGCTACAAAAGGGGCTAAACCGAGTTAGTGTTAATCGCTCTCGTCGTCGGACTCGTGACATGAAATACAACTGGCAAGGTTTTCAGGTATGCCACGAAAGCGACGTCACTTTTCCGTTAGGAAATGCCCCTTTCGAGGGCAAGGCAATTATTGCTTTTCTCGATCTGTTGGGATTTTCGTCTTATATCCGTGAAAAGTGGCAAAGAACCATCTCACCCTTAAATGTTATTATGGATCTAAAGGCACAAGCAGTTAAAAGCCAGAGTATCCATTCATCATTGCACTATTATCCGGATGAACCTCTGTCTGCGCCCTATCACTTCGTCTCCGCACCCTACGTGGTGTCGATGTCTGATAGCTTTGTCGTTGCAGCGACGTGGGATCGGGCAATGCCCGACACGTTCTTTACTGCGTTTAGCGCCGTCGTGTCGGCATGCCTCAGCATCATGTATCGGGCAGTAAATTATGGCTTCGCCGTACGCGGGGCACTCGCTGCGGGTGACGTCTATATCGACGGCGCGGAAATCATCGGGCCAGCCTTCCTCGATGCCTATGAGGCCGAGTCGAAAATCGCAAAGACAGCGCGGGTTATACTGTCGCGATCAGCGCTCGAACACATAATGACGCCCTATAGAACAGTGAGTTTCGACGGTTCGAACCTCTTCGTATCCAACGATGGCCTTGTCGCGCTTCGCTACGACGACCAATTTCCAGAAGATGTGATCAAAATCCAGCGCCGCGTTCGGCATCGCCACAATCTTGCGTCAAAATATGATGAAATGATCGCGGTTCTTGCCAACCAAAAGGGCTTTCCTTCACCAGACCTTGGATCTGTCAAACAAGCGCTTGAACTACTTCCGCCGGCGGCGCCTTATGAAAGGCGATACCGACGAAACCAGCCAATTCCGTTGTTCAGGTGGCTCAACGCGCATTCTCCATACCAGGAGTTCTGGGTTCGACCCGGCAATCAACCGATAGTGATTGAGGAGACCTTCAGACAGCCTTGGATTGGAGGGATGTTTGCGTACGTGGAGCGGAACAGGTCGGCTCAGAAAGGTGTAAGTAACGATCGATGGCGGTACGCGGTCTTCCCTGGCAATCCGTACGGGTCGGGCGGCGCTCAAGTTTTTCCAGCGAGAACGGCCGGGGAAGCTCAAAGGCTGGCACTGCAGGCGCTCCTTGAATTTGACCTAAGCGCCGAAGAAAGGGTCAAAATCGATCAACTCTTGGTCGCAGGAGCTGTTGCTCCCAATTGAGGAAGCTACCCTCATTTATGAAGCGCGAGCGGCTATTCGAAGGTCCGCTTTCGAGGCAGCCTCAGAGTCGCACTAAATGGCTGTAGATGTGGCACAGAGCCGCTTAACGGTATTAATTAAGGTAATCACACTCAGAGTTGAGTATTATTTATATCGCCAAGCCTTTTAGGACGGTTAATACCTGATTTGAGCGATATTATATTGAATCGGAACGTGGTCTTCTTCGTATCGTAAAAGATTCCAGCGAAGCAATAAGTCCCGCTCGGCTGTTAGAATGGATTGTCAGCCGCCGCTTTATGGCTACGGCCGTGCGGCGCCATCGGCACAGGCTCCGCCGGATCGACGGTGCTCCCGACCGGACCGCTTAGGTCGTTGGTCAGCCAGCGCTTCCCCTTCCAGTCAAACTCCCAATGATCGACCAGCTGATTGCCCTTCGAGTAGGGCTCTTGCGGGCGCGGCACGTGATAATAATCACCGACGATCCGGTCGGGCGTGACGCTCAGCACGAGGAAGCCGTGATGATCGTCCATGTAGCTATGAAGCGTGACCGTCTGATCATCGCCGCGATCTAGCACGACCGGCGTGATCATCGCCTGGTGGTTGACCTTCATGATGTGATGGAGATTGTGGTAGCCGCCCGCGCCGGTCACCAGATAGGGCGTGACGTCGCCAGTCGCGTTGGTGCGCGACAACCGCTGATAGTTATGAACATGGCCAGCCAGAACCATATCGGGCGCCCGGCCAGCTTTAGCCGCGGCATCGTCCAATACCTGGATCATTCGCTTGCTGCCTGAATGATGGTCGTCGGCCGAGTAGGGCGGGTGATGAAGCGCGACGAACAACGGCACGTTAGTCGGTAGCGTTTTGAGTTCGTTTACATACCAGTCGAGTTGGGGCTCCTTGATCTGGCCACCCTCGGGAACGTTTGAATAGAGGCCTACGATGTTGAAAAGCGGCGTCGTCAGCGTCCAGTAGACGTTGGGCTGGATCATTGCGGTTCGGTGCGAGTCGAGAGCCTCGGGCAGATGGACCGCTTGAGGCGCGCAAAAATTGCGCATGAAGCCGTCGAGTGAGGTTGATCCGTCATCATCCAAATTCTCACCGTCGTGATTGCCGGCGACGGCGAAGATCGGACGCGGATAGAATTCATAGGGTTCGTAAAACTGCCGATAATATTCGGCCTTCTGGCCGTTGAAATAGACGCAGTCGCCGGTGATGTAGAGGAATGAAGGGTTGATGCTCGCGTCGGCCGCTGGGTCGAAGCTCTTCTCCATCCCTTTGGCGACTAATTCCTGCGGCACTGCGTCCTTGATGCCGCCCATGTCACCATTGAGATGAAAAGTGAGCTGCTTTTTCGCATTTATTGTCGTCATCTCAGCCGGGCTAAGGATACTCTCTAGCGCGAGCCGAAATGGGGCGCTGCCCGTCGGCTCCGGCAAGGGCCGGAATTTGGTGTCTCGATGTTCTTCTCCGACATCGAGGCTGACCGGAAAATGGGCCTGAAGGATCGGACGACGCCGACCGAACACATGCCTATCTGTGCCCTTGTAATTCTCCCCCATATCGACCTCCCGCACCAAATGGATCGCAGCCTTTCAGAGTCGTGCCGCAGAATTCAATTTCTATGCGAGAATGAGTTGTTCTTCATGTCCAATTGCGGCCATTCTGGATTGATCGCCGACAGATGACCTTACTATCCAGAGGAATCTGACTTGTAAGCTATTCATTTCTATAGATTGGCTCAAATTACACCCAATCTGGTTGCAGTTCCGCTTGACTCTCGTTTGTCGCCCTATTGACTTTCGATCACGCGGGCGAGCCTTGCTACGGCCCGTTCATTTGGGGGGAAAAGGTTGCTCTGCGCGCTCATCTTGATGTCACTCAAGATACTTGACTTGGGCGCGGCCGGATTCGACCTGGTCCACCGGGATGAATTTGTCGCGGGACCGCCCGCGTTCATCTGGACATGATAAACCGCTGGATCGAGCTGGTCGCGGTCGTAACTCCACGAGTGACGCCGGATGCGGTCGCTGCAGCGCAGGCCACCGCGCTCGCGAGCATGACGGTAGCTCGCATTGCAGCAATCGCGACGGTCACCGGCGCCTGCGCCGGCTTGGTTGGGACGATCGCGACCTTGTTCGGAAATCGCGCGTTAGAGCGGCTGCGTTCAGAGCTGGCCGAGCGGCAGGCACTACGCAAGGCGAAGCTCGACTACGAATACGAGGCCCGCAAGCGGCTCTACGAGCAATGCGAGCCAGCAGTTTTTAGATTCATCCGCGAGTGCGAGTTAGCACGCAACCGCATCGTGCTGATCGCTGCGTTAGCACGTGAAGAACAGCTTATTACCTGGCTATCCAACGAGGACAGTAGGGTAAGTACCATCTACCGACTGTTCGCGCCGGTCGCGACCTACAACCAAATTAGCAACACGCTGACCGCCTACGACCTGACGCTCGCTCCCCGGATTCACGCCATATTCGGCCTTGGCAGATTGCTGCGTGACGCATTTACCAGCGATCAGCAACTGGCGAGCCGGGTAACGACTAGTGCCCTCAAGTACGAGCCCAATCAGATTGACGGCTTAGGCGGCGCGGATCCAGCCATCCATCAGCACCAAGGCCTCAATTACGAGCAACTCGACACGTTAACAAGCGCGATGATCGTCGACGGCGCTTTGGTCCCGCTACCCGCCTTCGTTAAGGCGTATGGCGAACTGGACAGCCCGGTCCGCAAAGCGGCGAATGGCGTCGACCACGTCGTACGCTACCTCGACCCGGTAAAATTGCCCGTGCTTTGGCGGGTCTATGTCTATAACCTCCTGATCATCTCCATGATCACCAGGCTGATGTATCGCTCCCCGGAAGCCGCCGATCTAAACGTGGACGTAATTCTCAACGAGGAAGACAAGAAGCTGGTAAGCTGGCCAAAAGCCGACATCGAATCGGTCGTATCGCTTGGGCGTTCGCAGATAGGGCGTCTGGCGATAGAGTTGCGGATCAACCAGAATGCGAGCGTCTCCCGATGGCGAAGGAAGACAAACGGTTGAACGAGCTCGAGAAGGGGGAGCTGGCGCGCTTCCTGACCCGCAGCGAGCCACTTGGCCCGATCGCTGCCGAACGCATGATAAATCACGATCTTGCGGCGAGGAGATTGTTTGAGCGGCAGAACGACATTCACTCGCAGCTTTTCAGCACGTCAGGCATCGTGATTGGCCGCCGTGGCGCCGGCAAGACCGCCTTTCTCGACCACCTGCGAGCGTCACGCGCGACCAACGAGGTGGTCTATCTGAATGCGCCTGATGTCTTTCCTTCGATCCTCAAGTCTATCCGCGGCGTGTTTGGCGTCAATTCGCCGCCGGTCGAGGTGGTGGCTCACCTATGGGAGTTGCTCATCTGGTCGGCGGTCTTCGCAACGCTGCTGCGCGGCGAGAGCGATGCGCGATTGATTGGAATTCGCCGCTTCGCGAATGACTTCGGTTTCTCCGAAGCGGATGCGCCCGCCGAAGTCATTCGACAGGTCGTGAAAAACCTGACCGCGCGCTCCGCGGCGTCGGGAAGTTCAGTCGATTCCCGGCTCGATCTGCTGGAACTCGCCGATGGTCCGCAGGAGATTTACTCGAACGCGCTGCAAGCCGCGCGCGAGATCATCAGTTCACCGGCCATTGCGCGCCGGAAGGCCGAGATCCTCGTGCTGATGGACACAATGGAGGACTATCGGCTTGCGCAGGACGTTGCGAACGACGCGCTTGGGGGACTCGTGCGGTACCTCGGCGTACACGCGCAAACGGAACAGCTAATCGACGTTCGCTTCTGCCTCCCCGCTGAGCTGTATGAAACGTTCCGGCGCGCGTCCTCCAACTCAGCTAAGGACTTTGGAACACAGGCAGTGCTGCACTGGTCGGCCGGTGAGCTATGGCGAATTGCGGCGCACCGCCTCGCCCTATATCTAGAGATCCACGACCCCGCGGCGTTCGAACGTCTAGGCGCAGAGCACGCCTCCAATGACCGAGCAGGGGCCATCGCGTTCTTCCTAAAGTTGCTCCCAAGCACGATCGCGTGCGAGACGCATGTAGAGCAATCGTTGACGCATATCGCCCGGCACACGCAGCTATTACCGCGCGATCTTATTCACATCCTGAACCGCATTATCTCGCGGGCGATTGCACCGGCGTCGAACATACTTGGCGAGATCACGCCGAAGATGGTTGTCGAAGGCGTTGGCGAGGCCGAGCCGATCATCGCCGGCGGCATTCGAAGCGCCTTCTATTACCGATATCCGCACTTTTACGAGATTTGCGCTTCAGCCATTCCCGAATTGCGGCGCCGGTTCAATGACGGTGACCTGCACACAGTCTTCAATCAATCTGTGAAGGGTGTGCTCAAGCGTATCGGCGATGCCGGTGGTGACGCCGAGATGAGCTATCACGACTTCAAGCGCATGCTTGTCGAAACTGGTGTCCTAGGCAAGCAGATCGATGAGACCGAAATGTTCTGGGAGTGCCAGTTTGAATACACCGTGCCTGGCGAGATGGTCATCTCCACGCAGGACATGCTTTGCGTCCATCCCCTATTCAACGCCGTATTTCCGAGCGCAGTTAACGGTAAGTCACCAAAGCTCATCTACCCCTATGGGATACAGCATGATAATGATTAACCCGCGCCGCTATCTTGGGCGGTCGTCGCGGCGAGCGATTAATATTTTCGATCCATTGTCGGCTGGCGGTCGTCAGAGGGCAGGAATTCTGGCAGCCCTAAATCCTAACAGGACGGGCAATGATCGCCGCCTCGACGAAACAATCGCTTTAGGATTTGTACTGGCGTCTCTTAAACTGGAAGCTCTGCTCGTTTCAAGCGTCACCACATAGCATTTATCGGGCCGCCAGCGATCTGGCAGCTATCATAGCTGCGACGCGTTTGAGCGGTCATGACAAGCCTTCATAAGCTGAGGTCCGGATTCAACATCCTATCTTAAGGCGCAGGATGGTGCCGGCGTAGACTTGCCGCTGCGGCACTACATCCGCAGCTTCCAGAGCAAATATCGCGAACCTGCTATTTAACAGTAGGTAGATTTTTAACAGCAGCGATGTTAAATGTATTGCCTAATGTTAAACCGAGAAACCGATAGCGCGCTGGACGCCCTTGCCGTCGAAGCGGAAAACTATGTGCGCGAGGCTTTCGCTCTCCATCTCGGGCTGGCGCCAACGACACCCACGGTGCTGCCACATTATTTGCTCGATCGCTACCGCTTGTGGCTGGGGCAGCTGAACGGCGAGCCGCTGCTCGTCGTCGCCGTTCGCGAGCACATGCCCGGACAAGGCGCTACGCACCAGTTCATCAAGCATCGCGATACGTTGCGCACCGAGCTCGGCGCAAAAGTGGTGCTGCTACTCCTCGATCATGTGTCAACCGCGATCCGTCGCCAGATGATCGAGCGCCATATTGGCTTCATCGCACCTGGAGCGCAGCTTTACATTCCGGAGGCGCTCGTCGATTTTCGCGAGCGCACACGCAGGCCGCGCGCGACGCCCGGCGACCATCTCAGCCCGACAGCACAGCTCCTCGTAATCGCGACGTTGCTGGGCGATGATCTCAGTCAGGCCAATCAGACCGCGCTTGCCGAGCGATACGGCGTGTCGATTATGAGCGTGAGCCGTGCACTCGACGAACTTGAAGCAAGCGGTTTGGCCAAGCCGCAAACCGCGGGTCGCGACCGGCACCTTCATCTCATCCTCGGTGGCGCCGAACTGTGGCGCGCAGTGGAGCCGCGGCTGCAGTCGCCCGTGCGCAAAGTGCGCACCGTAAGAGGTGTTCTACCGAATGATGTGGCGCCGCTCGCCGGCGAAAGTGCGCTGGCGCACTATACCATGCTGGCGGAACCGCGCATCGCGCAGCGCGCACTTGCCGCCGCGCGGTGGAAAACCGTCCAATCAGTCTTCGCGCTCAAGGTCGGGTTCGACTTCGATGACAGTGAGCAAATCGAGCTTGAGACCTGGCGTTATGACCCGAGCACGCTGGCGCGAGCTGGCGTCGTCGATCCGCTGTCGCTGTACCTCAGCGCACGAGACGATCCCGACGAACGGATTGCGCAGGCGGCACAACAATTGCTGGAGTCTATTGGATGGTAGTCGGCATCGATCGCTTCCGAGCCCATTTTGCCGGGCATGAACATCAATATGTCCTGATCGGTGGAGCTGCCAGCGACTTGCTGATGGCAGATGCCGGCCTTGATTTCCGGGCGACCAAGGATCTCGACATCGTTCTGATCGTGGAAGCGCTCGACGCCGCGTTCGCCGATCGGTTTTGGGCGTTTGTCGAGGCAGGCCGGTATCAAGTTCGTCAGCACAGCGAGGGTAAGCGCGTCCTCTACCGGTTTCAGAAGCCCACCAATCCCGGCTACCCGGCTATGCTAGAACTTTTCTCGCGAATGCCCGAGGGTCTGACGCTCGCCGAGGGCAGCCATCTGACCCCATTACCGATCGACGAAGAGGCCGCCAGCCTCTCGGCGATCCTGCTCGACGCGGATTATTATGACTTCCTGACGGCTATGGTGCGAACAATCGACGGTATACCGGTGCTCGACGCAGCCGCGATCATTCCGTTCAAGGCGCGGGCGTGGATCGACATGGTGAGACGGCGCGATGGAGGCGACAAAGTCGATGAGAAAGACATCAAGAAGCATCGCAACGATGTCGCTCGGTTGCTCCAGTTGCTTGGCGCCGACGCGCGCTATGACCTGCCCCCGGTTGTCAGGGATGACATGAAAGTGTTCGCGCATGCGCTTACCGGCCAGGCCGACTTCGAGCCCAAGCAATTCGGGGTGCCCATGACGCGTGACGTTGCGGTTGAGCGCCTGCGCGCAGCCTATCAGCTCTAGTTCGGATGGCGGACGCCTAGTCCACAAACATAGTGCGGAGCGATCGTGCATTGACGATCTGCCGCCAGATTATTGCCAGACGTTCGAAATACGCAGCCAAGCGGGCGGGCATGCCCGCCCAGCAAGGTCGCTCATCGCGGTATGGCGTCCGCCCGGTGATGGCATCGGCGCCCCTCTCAGGTAGCCTGATCAGCTATGAGGTCAAACAGCCCCGTTTCAGGAATTCCAGCATTGCCTGGACGGGTGCAATCATTGGGCTCTGGCCAGACTGTCCAAATACGCCATGTCGTCCGGCCCGATGACGAAGTCGATGTCGGCATTCTCCTTCATGCGCTCGGGATGCGTCGTCTTCGGCAATGGCGCGAGGCCTTTCTGGACCACATAGCGATTGCAAAGCTGAGCCACCGACCGGCCATATCGTGCCGCCACGGTCGGGAGTTCCGCTCTTGCGAGCAGGCGCCCATGGGCGAGCGGCGAATAGGCTTGCAGGACGATTTCCTTGGCCGCACAATAGGCAATAGTTGCGTCCTGATCGCTGCCGATCCCAAAGGGAATCTGATTGACCATCGGGATGATCCTCGCCGTCTCCGACAGGGCGTCGAGGTCGGCCCCGTTGAAATTCGAAACGCCGATGGCCCGCACCCTGCCTTCTGCCCAAATCTCTTCGAGGACGCGCCAGACCTGACGATTTCCTTCGGTGCAATCGCGGCCGATATCGTCCCATGGCCAGGGGGCGTGGATGAGATAGAGATCGAGATAATCGAGGCCCGTCTGGGCCATGGTTTCCTCGAAGCTTGCCCGGGCCGCATTGGGTTCCTTGATTTCCGCGGGGAGCTTGGAGGTAATGAAGAGACTGTTGCGCGCCAGGCCGCTATCGCGAACGGCGCGTCCGACACTAGCCTCATTGCCATAGACGCGTGCCGTATCGATCGACCGGTAGCCGAGATCGAGCGCCGCGCTCACGGCCGCATAGGCTGGCTGGCCATCCGGAATAAGCCAGGTCCCCAGACCCAATACCGGCATGAGGACGCCATTCCTCAACACCAGAGATTGTTCATGGATAGTCATCGCGCGCCCCCATTTTTCGGGCGCCAAGCACCCTGACACTATCGGAAGATCGAACGCGCAACCGTCGCGTCGGCCACAACCTTGCCATGCGCTTGTCCGCGCATTCCTCGATTTCGCGCGTCTCTTGTCCTCCCCCGCCTTCCGATCGGGACCGGGCAACAAGCCGCGGGCCGGCAAGTCTTGCCGCTCACCTGTTTCTTCAGGCCAAGAGAATATACCGCGCCTTCAGACAGACCCGACCATCCCGTCG
The DNA here is from genome assembly GCF_024508665.1 of Sphingomonas sp. Taxonomy (GTDB): domain Bacteria; phylum Pseudomonadota; class Alphaproteobacteria; order Sphingomonadales; family Sphingomonadaceae; genus Sphingomonas. Next base: position 1,319,748 of record NZ_JANINP010000006.1, on the reverse strand, counting down.
CCAAAACCATTGCGGCGATGGCTGCGACCGCACGTTCACGGAGCATCGTAAGCTTGCCGCACTGCTGCCGGTCGGACGTGGCGCCGCGCGGATTTCGGACAGCTGGCGCGGCGCTCGTGCGCGCAAGCCGCCGCACTGCGGCCGGCGCGTTTCCTGGCGTCCTTCTTGACGGAGTATTGGATGAACTCGCTTCTCGACCCCTTGCAGCTTCCGGATTTCGACAGGCTCACTCCGGAAGCCATAGCGGAGGCGCTCGACGAGGCGCTCGATCATCACCGGGCGGTTGTCGCGGACCTCGTCCACAGGCGCCCTACAAGCTTTGCCGAAGCGTGGTTGCCGCTCGAGCGGGCACAAACCAGGCTCGATGCCTTGTGGCAGGCCGCATCGCATTTGCGCGCGGTAGCCGACACGCCGGCGCTGCGCGACGCGCACGCCAAGGGCCAGGCGCTCCTGACCGAGAACAGCATGGCCGTCGGCCAGAATCGAGCGCTCTATGAATTGCTGCGTGATATCGCGCTGTCGCCCGAGATGCTCAGCCTCGCCGACGAGGACAAAGCGGCACTCGACCATGCCATCCGCAGCTTTCGGCTGGCCGGCGTCGCGCTCGAACCCGACGCACGCGCGCGGTTCCGTGAGATTTCGCTCGAACTTTCCGATCTGGGCACCGCGTTCGGGAGCGCGGTCCTCGACGCGACCGAGGCCTGGTACGAACATATTACCGATGCCGAGCGGCTTGCTGGCTTGCCCGAGCCAGCCAAGGCGATGTGCGCCGCTGCCGCCGCCGCGCGCTCGCTCGAGGGCTGGGTCGTCACGCTCCAGCAGCCCAGCATCCAGGCTGTGCTGACTTTCGCCGAGGACCGCGCCCTGCGCGCTTCGGTCTACCAAGCCGCCGGGACGCGCGCGTCCGATCAAGGCCCGCATGCCGGCCAATTCGATAACAGCGCGCGAATCGCCCGTACCCTCGAGTTGCGCCGGGAAGCGGCGATGTTGCTTGGCTATGCCGACAGCGTCGAACATTCGTTGGCAACGAAGATGGCGCCGGATGGCGACGGCGTGCTCGCCTTCCTTCGCGACCTCGCCAGCCGGGCAAAGACTGCAGCGGCACGCGATCTCGCCGAGCTGCAGGATTTCGCCAAGGATCAGCTCGGTATCGACACGCTCGAGCCCTGGGACGTGGGCTTTGCGGCCGACAAGTTGCGCGAGGCGCGCTACGCGATAAACGAGCCCGAGATCATGACCTATTTCCCGGCCGAGCGCGTCATGGCGGGCTGGGAACGATTGCTGGAACGGTTGTTCGGGATCCGCCTCGCGCGCCGGGAGGACGTCATGCTCTATCATCCCGACGCGATCTATTTCGATGTCGCCGACGAGGACGGCACGCAGATTGCGGGGCTGTACCTCGACCTTCATGCACGCGCGGGCAAGCATGCCGGTGCCTGGATGGCCGAGGCCCGGCCGCGGCTCGACGACAGCAAGATGAGCCGGGTCCCGGTCGCGTTCATCGTCTGCAATTTCGCGCCGACCGGCAGCGCGCTGCCGCCCTTATTGAGTCATGACGACATCGTGACCCTGCTGCACGAGACAGGACATGCGCTCCATCACATGTTCACCCGCGTCAACCGGCCATCCGTTGCCGGGACCGCGGGCTTCGAATGGGATGCGGTCGAGTTGCCGAGCCAGCTGATGGAGGATTTCGCCTGGGATCGCGATGTTCTGACCGCCATGTCCGGTCATGTCGAGACTGGCGCACCGCTACCGCCCGATCTCTTCGACCAGCTGGTGGCAGCGCGCCACTTCCAATCCGGACTCCAGCTTCTGCGCCAGATCGAATTCTCGATGTTCGACATCGTCCTTCATCAGGGCACGCAAGGGTGCGACCCCATGGCCGTGCTGGAACGGGTCCGCGACGAAGTGGCAGTGACGCGGCCGCCGGACTGGCATCGCTTCCCGCATGCGTTCCAGCACATCTTCAGCGGTGGCTATGCCGCGGGCTATTACAGCTATTTGTGGGCCGAGGTGCTGGCGGCGGACGGGTTCGAGCGATTCGAGGAAGCCGGGCTGGTCGACCGGGCGACCGGCAGGCTCCTGCGCCGGGAAGTGCTGGAGCGCGGGGCGACGCGGCCGGCAGCCGAGAGCTTTCGCGCCTTTCGGGGCCGCGATCCCGATCCGGCGGCGATCTTGAGGCGCCGCGGGCTTGCCGGAACGCCGGCCGGCTGAAAGGCGCCTGGAAATGGGGGGTCCTGGCGAATGCGCCGCCCGTGTCCGGCCTGGATTTTTGCGGATCGACCAGCGCTCGCCCGTTTCCCCGATCAATCGGTGTCATCCCGAGAGGCCAGCGGGAAGGTGAGCGATGCAGAGGATCATGATCATCGGGCAGCCAGGCTCTGGCAAGAGCAGGCTCGCCCGAACCCTTGGCCGTATCACCGACCTGCCGGTCATCCATATCGACACCATCCATTGGCGGCCGGGATGGATCGAGCGCGCCGCGGCCGAAAAGACCCGATTGTGCCTCGATGTCGAAATGGGCGATCGCTGGATATTCGAAGGCGGGCATTCGGCGACCTGGGAAAACCGGATCTCGCGCGCCGACATGCTCATCTGGCTCGATCGCGGTACCCTTATCCGCATATGTCGGGTCATCTGGCGAGCCGCTCTCCATATCGGGAGGACACGCCCCGACCTTCCCCAGGGCTGCCCGGAAAGATGGTCGATGTTGCCGGACTTCCTCCGATATATCTGGCGATCACGGCTGAGCGCGCGCGAGCGGATGGCGAACCTGGTCGGGCGTGCGCCCGCCAGCTGCCGGGTGGTCGTCTTGCGCTCGAACCGCCAGGTCGCGCGGTTCGTCGCCGAGATCATCCGCGGCGACGGACCCACCGGTCCCGGATAAGCGGCCGGAAGATCGCGCGGCGCTATTGCCGGGTCGCGACCATCACTGCCCCTTCGCTGCGAAAGGAACCGCGCAATTCGGTGATCGCGCAGATCATCGGCAGTGTTTCCCCATCGTTCCGCAGGAATTCGGTCTCGAGGCGCCGTCCCCCTGCCCCCGACAGCACGTCCTCGATCGCCTGACGCAAATTGACGCGCTGACCGACGGGCACGAGGTCCGCGATCGCGACGCCGGCCAGCCGCGTGGCGGGCAATTGCAGGAATCGTTCGACCGCGGCATCGCACCGGTCGATCCGTCCCCGGACATTGAGCCAGAAATGGCCGATGCCGCCATGCATGGCCAAGGCATCGATCAACGCCTTTTTCCCATCCGCCAGGCGGTGCGCCGCTATGTCCTCGGTAATGTCATGGGCGAGGATGACGACGCCCTCCACGGTGCGGTAGGTCTCGATGCGGTGCCAGGTCTCGGCACCGAACAAGCCGGACAACTCGAACGAGGACGGCTCGCCCGATTGAGCGGTACGGTTGAAATAGCTTTGAAAGACGCTGCCTTCGAGCAGCGGCAAGTGATCGAGCAGGCGGCCCCCGACGAGGCGCCCGAGCGGCTTGCGCAGGACCGCATGCGCGGTGCGATTGGCAGTGACGATCCGCGCCGCATTGTCGACCACCAGAAGCAACATCGGGAGACGGTCGATGAGGCTATCCTCTTCGAGCGGCGAGCCACGCTCGTCCTTGGCCGCGACGATCGCATGATAGCTGGCGATCGGCAGCAACGCGTGCGTCTCGCGACCATGATGCGTCACGAGAACGGTCGTTCCGGCCTGGCTCAATTGCCCGAACCGGCGAGGCAATTCGGAAGCCCTGACACATATCTGTCCCACGTCCCGCCGCTCCTCCGCCCAAGTGTCGCCGGGCAGTCACGCCCGGCGTCGATGATGCGAGGCTAAGGCGGGGCATATTCTGGGTCCATGACAACAATATCCGTTCCGGCCGCGAAAGTTGGCTGCATTTATTGCGGCAATTGCGCCAATCGCCCGTTGACATTCCTTCAACTCAACGCGGGTAACATTTGCCGCTGACGAGCGTCGAATAAGAAGCATTTGGATATTTCGGCTGGGCATGCCTCGACGCGTCGGCGACGAGCATCATGAAACGCGAAGTCGCCGCTCCGCAGTCGTTGCCGGCCATATTGTCGTCCGGGACGATCGCACCAGCTCCCGCCACTCTCTGCGCACGCGCGCGCAAGATTTATGCGGCGGCAGCCTAGCCGCGCGCCTGCCTATGCGGTGATCGCGAAGCTTGCGCGTTCATGCCGGTGAGCGCGCGCGCATGCCGACGAGCCCGAGGGGGGCTGGCGACGCGTGCAAACGGTCCGGACACTCCAGTCAACCAGGCCGGCGCGCGCTCAACTTGCACGCTCGGCCTCTTCTTTTGCCGTCACCCGCTCGGCAAATCCCTGGCGCTTGAGTGCAGCTTCGATCCGCCACAAGGCATCGAAAATATCGGCATCGGCGGAGGCGAGAAGGTCGCGATATGTGTCGACCAGGACCGGCCGGATCGCCAGCAGCCGTTCGGCCTGGGCATGGCCGGCGTCGGTCAGGGCCACCAATGTCCGCCTGCGGTCGATAGTATCGGGCGCGGTGGTCACCAGACCGAGCGCGCCCAGCCGCTTGAGGTAATTGTTGATGAGCGGATGCGATTGCCCGGTAATCGCCGCGATCGCGGTCACGCCGCACGGCCCGCGATCGTGCAGGAGGTGCACGACCGACACCAGGCGCGCCGGCACCATTATATCGTAGCGCTCGAAGAGAAGGTCGCACGCATCGGTGAAGCGGTTCGCCAGGCGCCGCAGGATATGCGGCAGCCAGATCACGCCCTGGGACTGGATGAAATCGTCCATGGTCGCAGATCATTACGCAATTATCGCCGGGTTGCAATATACGTCACTATTTACGTAAATATTGACATTATTTTCGGGAGACGGCGGAATGGCGAGGCGGGTGGGGTTGATCGTGGCGGCGGCCGGTCTGATCATGGCCAGTCTGGCGGCGCCAGCTTTTCCAGCCCCATCGCGATCGGCAGAAGCTGCCGGAAGGCCTAAATCAGGAATCGATCCTGCCGCACTCGACCCGGCCGTTCGTCCACAGGACGATTTCTACGGCTATGCGGTCGGCGGCTGGATCGCCCATGTCGACGCCCCGGCTTATTTTGCGGGCTGGAGCGCCAGCCGCGATCTCCAGCTGCGTGTCTATGAGGGACTCGACAAGGACATACGCGCGATTGCCGGGACCGCATCTGTGTCGGGCGACCAGCGCAAGCTCGCCGACCTCTATCGCACTTACATGGATGTCGCCCGCATCGACGCCGCGGGGCTTCGTCCCATTGCGCCTGCCTTGCGCGCGATCGACGCGGTCGCGACGCCCGACGATATTGTCCGGGCCATCGCGCGCCTCGGCGCACAAGGAATCGATATCGGTGTCGGCATCTGGGTGCACCCTGACGATCGCGACCCCAGCCGTTACATCGCCGATATCGTCCAGTCCGATCTGGGGCTACCCGATCGCGATTATTATCTCGGGCAGGAGGCGCGCATCGCGACCGTGCGCGCGGCCTATCGGCACCATGTCGCCCGTCTTCTCGAGCTGTCGGGCGTGGCGCAGAGCGACCGGCTGGCCGGCGCCATCCTCGATCTCGAGACGCGCCTCGCCGGCGCGCAATGGAGCGACACCGCGACGCGTGTGCCTGGCGCCACGGCGCATCGCATGACGCGGCGCGAGCTTCGCTCGGCCACCTCGCCGTTCGACCTTTCGCTATACGCCGATGGCATGGGCGTGCCGCGCGCGCAGGATCGCTTCAACCTCGCCGAGCCCGATTATGCCGCGGCCTTCGGCAAGGCGCTTGCCGAAATGCCCGCGCCGGTCTGGCGCGCCTATCTGCGTTATCGGCTGCTCGATCACCTCGCCCGTTTCCTGCCGCGGGGCTTTCGCGACGAGGCCGACCAGTTCTGGACGTTCGAGGTTGCAGGCGCAACCGCGGCCCGGCCGCGGTGGCTGAGGGCGATGACGATGATCGAAGACGCGATGGGCGACGCGATGGGGCGTCTTTATGTGTCACGCCATTTCCCGGCGAGCGCCAGGAGCGGCGCGACGGCGATCCTGGACAATGTCGTCACCGCCTTTCGCAAGCGGATCGCCGCCTCGACCTGGATGCACGAGGCAAGCAGGAAAGCGGCGCTCGACAAGCTCGATCGGCTGGTGATCCGGATGGGCGCGCCCGATCACGGCCGCGACTATGGCGCGCTCGCGATCGATCCGAGGGATCCCGTCGGCAATTGGTTGCGGGCCCGCACATTGCTGCAAGCAGGCGAGATCGCCAAGCTTTCGCGGCCGGTCGACCGCGAGGAATGGACGATGTCGCCACAATCGGTGAACGGCTATTATTCGGTAAGCCGCAACCAGGTGGTGTTGCCCGCAGCGCTTCTGCAGCCGCCCTATTTCGATCCCGCCGCTGACCCAGCGGCCAATTGCGGCGCGCTCGGCTTCTTCATCGCCCATGAACTGAGCCACGCATTCGATCGTGCGGGGAGCCAATATGACGGATCGGGCAAGCGGGTGGACTGGATGACGCCGGAGGACCGCAACGAATTCGAGCGCCGCGCCGATGCTCTGGTGCACCAATATGGCGGGTATGACGTCGCCCCGGGCCATCCGCTCGACGGCAAGCGCACGATCGGCGAGAACATCGCCGATACGGCCGGGCTGGCAATCGCGCTCGACGCCTACCGGCTGGCGCTTGGCGGCGCGCAGCCGCCGGCGCTCGACGGGTTCAGCGGATTGCAGCGTTTCTATCTGGGCTTTGCCCGCATTTGGGCGTCGGAGCCGGTCCGGACGCCAGCCGAGATCAATGCGGCGCTCACCGACACCCACGCGCCCGACCGGCTGAGGGTGACGGGTGCGCTCACCAACCAGGACGCCTTTTATGGGGCGTTCGGGATTCGTCCGGGAGACAAGATGTACCGCGCACCCGCCGACCGGGTGACCATCTGGTAGGAACGGACCCGCGCACCACGCGGCGGATGCGGCGCAGCCGGCTCCCGGTCGTTCGATGCCGTGACCGCCCGGCTTGTCGGTGAGCCGGCATCGAAGGGTTCGAGGAGGTGCTCCAATGACCAGGATCGTGTGGATCGCAGCCGCGGCATCGCTTGTCCTGGGCGCGAGCGCGACAGCCGGCGTGCCGGTCCCGGATGGCCGGCCAGAAAGATCCGTCGACTGGACCAAGGCGATCGCGCCGACGCCTGAGGGCGGAATGCGGATGGGCAATCCCAACGCCCGCGTGAAGCTCGTCGAATATGGCTCGCGGGTCTGTTCGCATTGCGCGCGGTTCGCCGCCGAAGGGTTACCAATGCTCGGGGCCGGCGATATCGCAAGCGGCGAGCTCAGCTACGAGTTTCGGGACTTCCCGGTGGCGGGAATCCTCGATCTCGCTCCGATCCTCCTTGGCCGTTGCGTCGCTCCGCAGCGTTATTTCCCGGTGCTCGACCGCATGTTCGCGGAACAGGACCGGCTCTTGGCCAATGCCGAACAGGTCGCCGACACGATCGATCGCAAGGCGTCGCCCAACATGGTCGCGCTCCAGCTGGCGGAAAAACTCGGCTATCTCGACCTGATGCAGCGCGACGGGTTCAATCGCGCGGCGCTGCTTGCTTGCCTCAGCGATCCACGCGGCATCCGGCGGATCGTCGCCGAGACATCGCGGGCGCGCCCCATCGTCAAGGGCACGCCGACATTCCTGATCGACGGCAAGCCCGTTGCCGGGGTCATGGATTGGGCAGGGCTTCAACCGGTGCTCGCCGGCCTGCTCGCGCGAGGAGCTCGGCCCTAGCGCGCCGGCGCCGGCCTTAACGGGCTAAAAGGGCTGAAAATTCGTCGGCGGGCAAGCGCGATCCCCCCGTCGCCCAGAACAGGTGATGGGCGTGTGCAAGATCGGGCCAACCGTGCGATCGTGCGGCGCTTGCCATCAACGGCGAATGGGCTGCCATGCTCGCCGCAGCCGAAGGCTCGAAGCGCAGGCCGTAGGTCAGCCAGGCGTCGCGCATGGCCATTATCATATCCTGATCGGTCACCGCGACGACCGCGTCGACGAGATTCCCGCAGGCCGAAAGCATGAGGTCGGACGCCCTTCCCACTGCCAGGCCATCGGCAATCGTGTCGTTATTGCCGCCATAGCTGGCGACATCCACTGGCTCGCACCCTCCCTGGATCATCGCGGCCATGACGCATGCAGAGGCCACCGGTTCGACAAAGACGGTGATGACGCTATCCCCGAAGCGGCGTTTGAGGCCAAGCGTGATGCCGCCCGGGGCGCCGCCGACGCCGCAGGGAAGGTAGACCACCAGCGGCCGCGCCGGCCCGATCTCCAGCCCTGCCCCGAGCAATTGCTCCTCGAGTTCGACGCCCGCCGCTGCATAGCCGGTCATCAGATCGCGGCTGCGCTCGTCATCGATGAAGTGCGCATCATCGGTCGCGGCCGCGGCACGCGCACGGGCAACGGTCGATGTATAGTCGCAATCATGTTCCACGACCGTCGCGCCGACCGCGCGCAAGGCCTCCTTCTTCCAGAGCTTGGCATCGCGGGACATGTGAATCTCGGCGCGAAGTCCGAAGGCCCGGGCGACGAGGCCGACACTATAGCCAAGATTGCCGGTGCTGGCGACGACCACCTTGCGGCCGGCCATGGCCGACCTCGATCCGGCGTCGAGGAGACAGCGATAATCATCGCCGCCGAGCAGACCCTGCGCGCGGGCCCTTTCCTCGACCAGCCGCAGCACTTCATGGACGCCGCCCCGCGCCTTGATCGACCCGGTCATCGGCAAGGCATGATCGCCTTTGACCCAATGCCGATCGGCGGACAGAGGGATGAGGGCGGACCGCACTCGACCGTCCCACTCTTGTTCGCCGAACAAGCCCGCCAGGACCGGCTCGAAGCGCCGGAAACGCTGGACGGCGGCCTCGACTTCGGCTGACGAAACGATCTCGCGAACCTCGCTCGAACGCGAGATTGCGGGCCGCAGCCAGACCGTCTGCCGTCCCTCGCGCAGCGATCGTGGAAACGGCGCCGCGCCCTCATCGATCGGACCGGCCGCCTGGCCGATCACGAGGCTTGAGCCAATGCCGCCACGACGATGATCTCGACCTTATGGCCGGGCGTCGCAAGCCGCGCTTCTCCCGTTGCCCGAGCCGGCGGATGGTCGCGATCGACCCACTCGTCCCAGACGGCATTCATCGCAGCAAAGTCGGTCATGTCGGCCAGCCAGATCGTCGCTGACAGGATGTGCGCCTTGTCGCTTCCCGCCTCGCGGAGCAAGGCCTCGATCGACGCCAGGATTTGAGCTGTCTGGTCAGCGACGCTCTCGCCAGGCGCACCGACCTGACCTGCCAGATAAACGGTGTCGCCATGAACGACGGCCTGGCTCATCCGGGCACCCGGCTGTATCCGCCTGATTGTCATAACATTTCCCTTTGCGGTTGGTGGATCAGCGATAGCGGGCGATCGACAGGTCATCGGCGTCGATTGCCGGACGCGTGCCGCTCATCAGGTCGGCGATCACATGGCCTGACCCGCACGCCATGGTCCAGCCCAGGGTGCCATGGCCCGTGTTCAGCCAGAGATTGGCAATCGAGGTCGGGCCGATCACCGGTGTCCCGTCCGGGGTCATCGGCCTCAGCCCGGACCAGAAGACGGCCGATCCTGGGTCGGCCGCGCCGGGAAACAGATCATCCAGGCAATGTTCGAGCGTTGCCCGTCGCCGACCGGGAAGGCTGTGGTCATGGCCGGCAATCTCGGCGGTGCCACCGACGCGAATCCGGTCGCCCAACCGCGTGATCGCGACCTTGAAAGTCTCATCCATCACCGTCGAACGGGGCGCCCGTTCAGCCCGGCCGACCGGCACTGTCAGCGAATAGCCCTTTACCGGATAGACCGGCAGCCTGAGGCCCACGCCGCGGGCAAGCGCTGTGCTGTCGCTGCCCGCGGTCAAAAGATACTGGTCAGCGACCATCGTGCCGCGGCTGGTATTGACCGCGGAAACCGCCCCGCCATCGAGCTCGACCCGGTTTACCGTCGTTTCGAACTGAAAGGTGACGCCACGGGCTGCGGCCAATCGCTGCAAGGCATTGACGAAGCTGAAGCAATCGCCGGTCTCGTCATCGGGCAATCGCAGGCCGCCCGCGATCTTGTGTTCGATATTCGCCAAAGCGGGCTCAGCACGGATGCAGGCCGCAGGGGTCAAGGCCTCGAAGCGAACGCCGGCGCTCGCGAGCACAGCGACGTCCTTTGCCGAGGCATCCACCTGCCTTTGAGTGCGGAACAGCTGGAGCGTGCCAAGACTGCGTTCGTCATAGGCAATGCCCGTGTCGGCGCGCAAATCGCGCAGCCGGTCGCGGCTGAACGTCGCCAACCGCACCATACGCTCCTTGTTGGTTGCGTAGCGGTCCGCCGTGCAATTGCCGAGGAACGAGCGCAGCCAATCCCAGCGCGCCCGGTCGGGAGCCAGGCGCAGGATGAGAGGCGGATGCTTGGCGATCATCCATCGGATCGCTCGCCGGGGAATGCCCGGGCCAGCCCAGGGCGCGGCATAGCCCGGCGATATCTGTCCGGCATTGGCGAAGCTGGTCTCGAGGCCCGGCCCGGCCTGGCGATCGATGACGGTCACCTCGTGACCCCGCTCGGCAAGATAATAAGCCGAGGTCACGCCGATGACGCCGCTGCCGACGATCAAGATCCTCATTGTCGATCCTGGCCAGGACGGAGATCGCCTGCGAAGCGAAAGCCAATCGCCGGTACCCGCGCGAGCCGGAAAGGCCCGTTTGGCGTGCGACTGAGGGGGTAGGTTGACGGCGCCATGGCTCCGATCACCGCCCGCGCATGCCGGCTTCGGCGCGCTTTCCCATGCCCTTCAACAGCGCCGCGCAGATGACGAGCGGCAATGCCATTACGCCGACGGTGACGACCGGATCGCCCCCGTGCGCGAACAGCACGCCGCCAAGGACGGGCCCGAGCGTCGCCCCGATCCGGCCTATCCCGAGCGCCAGGCCGGTTCCCGATGCGCGTGCCGTTGCGGGAAAGAGCGCGGGCACGACGGCATAATGGCTCGCCATCGCACCATAGAGAAACATGCCGAGACCAAGCGCCGCAACCAACAGAACCGCGTCGAGGTGAAGGGTCATCGCAACCAGCAGCGCGCAAGCAAAGGTAAGCAGGCAAAAGACCGCGCCCAGCGCCCTTGCCTTCCAGCGCGTCGTGCCGAGCGCGAACAGGATGTCGCCGACGACGCCGCCGAGACTCATCAGGATCGACGCCGAGACTCCGATGTGGATCGAGCGGCCCGCGCCGGTCAGGATAGTGGGAATCCAGCTCGACAAGAAATAGAAGGTCAGCATCATCAGGAAGAAGCCGGCGCAGATGCCGGGCGCGCCCGGGCTGCGCAGCGCGGCGGCCACACCGACTATCGACGCCTTGGGCACGGGCAGCGCCGCCACGGGCGGCCGGTTCATGCGGCGCAGCAGCGCATTGACGCGAACGAGCGCGTTGGGGGGGCGCCGCTCGATGAGAAAATCGAGCGAATCGGGCAAGGCAACGAGGACAGCGGGGACGAAGAGAAGCGAGATCAGCGCCCCGATCGCATAAACGAGCCGCCAGTCCATGCCGCCGAGGAAATAGAAAGCGAGTCCCCCGACGACACCGCCGGCAGGAAAGCCGGCGGCTTGGAGGCAGACGGCCATTTCCCGGCGTTGCTCGTTCGAGAATTCCGCGACCACGGTGTTGACTGCCGCCATCAGCGCCCCGACCCCGATGCCGGTAATCAGGCGGCCGATCAGCAAGGGCGCCAGAGACGCAGCGCTTGCCGTCGCGCCCATGCCGGCAGCGATGGTTGCGAGGCAGACCAGCACCGTCGCGCGTCGCCCCCAGCGATCGGCGAGGGGTGCGAGGAACAAGGCGCCCAGGATCATGCCGGCAGGACTTGCCCCCAGAAACAGGCCGACCGCCTCCGATCCCAGCGCGAAGTGGCGCGCGATCGCTGGTGCTGTAAAGCCCGCCGCCAGGATATCGAAGCCGTCCATCATGTTCATCAGGATGCACAGCACAACGGCGAGGACCTGAAACCCGGACATCGCCCCCAGCCGCACTGTGTCACGAGGATCGAAGGGAACGGCCATGCGAAATCCTTTGGCCCAAGGGCGGCAACGGCAACGATAGCTAGACGGCGGAACGGCGTCAGCAAATGGCTAAGGCACGACCTCCCCGTTGCGCCCCGCGCAACGCTTGGATGCCGGATTCGCCCTTTCCAGCCATCGATGACGCTCTAGGATCGGCCACCGCCAGCGGCATCCCAAGGAAGTTCCCATGCGCTACGCTCTTCTCGCGACGCTCCCCTGCCTGTTGATCGCGAGCCCGACGCCGGCCGCGGAGCGCGCGCAATCCCGGGCGCTTCGCCCACTCGTCGAGAAGGCGACGCCCGAGGCGCTCGCCTTGCTCGAGCGGTTGGTCAACATCGATACCGGGACGGGCGACCTCGAGGGCTGGAGCAAGGCGTCCGACGTCGTGACCGCGAAGCTCAAGGCGCTCGGCATGGAGCTCAGCACCGTGCCCGCGGAACAAGCGGGATTGCCCGACAATATCGTCGCCCGGATTGCCGGGTCGGGGCGCGGGCGCATCCTGATCATCGCCCATATGGACACGGTCTTCGAGCCGGGCACGGCTGCAAAACGGCCCTATCGGGTTGCGGGCGATCGCGCTTACGGTCCGGGCGTCAGCGACGAAAAGGCAGGATTGGTCACCGCCATCGCTGCGATCGGCGTGCTGCGGCAAGCCGGATTTCGCGATTTTGGCCAGATCACCTTGCTGATCGACAGTTCGGAGGAAAAGGGCTCGATCGGATCACGGCAATTGATCGCCCGGCTGGCGCGCGAGCATGAGGTTACGCTCAGCATGGAGCCCGGTCAAAATCCCGACAGCGTCGTCGTGTGGCGAAAGGGGACGCGCATCTACACCATCACCGTCAAGGGACGCGCCGCCCATGCCGGCGTCGCGCCGCAGGACGGCCGCAACGCGGCCGAGGAACTTCTCAACCAGCTCCAGCAGCTCGAAACGCTGCCCCGCAGCGGCGACGGGCTTACCGCCAATCTCACCATTTTGCAGGCGGGAAGCAGGGTCAATATCATTCCCGACCAGGCGTTCGCCAAGCTCAATGTCCGGGCGCGCGACAAGAAGGACTTCGACCGTGTCGATGCCGCGGTTCGCGCGGCGGCCGCCCGCCCGCGGATCGCGGATACGAGCATCACCGTCTCGGTCGAAAACGGCGCGCCGCCGCTCCCGCCCAATCCGCGCAGCGATGCGCTCGGGGCGATGGCGATCGCAACCTATGCCGAGATCGGCAGGACGCTCGGGGCAGACGGCAATGGCGGCGCGTCCGAATCGGCGGTCGCGTTCGAGGCGGGCAGCGCGGTGCTCGACGGCCTGGGCCCGATCGGCGACGATTTCCATTCCGATAAGGAGACACTCCACCTCGATACGGTCGGCCCGCGCATCTATCTTCTCGCGCGCCTTCTGCAGCGCCTTGGCGCCGCACCTGGAACAGGCCCCAATTGACGTCGATGGACGCGAACCTGAAGGCCGGGGTAGTTTCCGCCAAGGAGGCGCCTTGCCTTATGATCCTGGCGACCGGCGGCACGATCGCCGGCCGTACGCATCCGATGGCGGACCGAGCCTATCGGGCAGGAGAAGTGGCGATCACACAGCTCGTCTCGGCTGTGCCGATATTGGCCGACCTCGCCTCCTATCGAGGCGAGCAGATTTCCTCGCTCGGATCGCAGGACATGGGCTTGGCGGTTTGGCGCAAGCTCGTGGCGCGCATCGAAGCAGGGTTCGCCGACCCAGCGATCACGGCCATCCTGGTGACGCACGGGACCGACACGATCGAGGAGACCGCGTTCCTGCTCGACCTGGTCCTGGAGCCGGCCAAGCCGGTCATCCTGGTCGGCGCCATGCGTCCCAGTGACGCGCCGAGCGCCGACGGGCCGGGCAACCTGATCGATGCCGTGCGAGTCGGGCTCGACCCCAAGTCGCGATCGCGCGGCGTGCTGGTGGTCATGAACGGCGCGATCCATATGGCAAGCGCGGTTCGCAAGGCCAGAACCAGCGGCGTGGACGGGCTCTCGTCCTTTCCGGGCGGGCAGGCCGGTATCGTCGATGCGGGCGGCGTAAGATTCTTCACGAGCCCGCTGGCCCCTGCCGGCCGGCGCCATGCGCTGCCGCCGGCCGGCCCGCTGCCGCCCGTGCCGATCGTCTATGCGCATGCCGACATGGATCCGGTTGCGGTCGAGCGCGATATCGCTGGTGCTGCCGGCATCGTCCTGGCCGGCGTCGGGAACGGCAATGCCCCCGACGCGGTAATGAGCGTGCTGCGCCTCGCGGCAAAAGCAGGCTGCATCGTGGTGCGGTCGACAAGGGTTCATCAGGGAGCGGTCGACCGCAATGTCGAGATCGACGACAACGAAGCGGGATTTGTCGCGGCGGGCGATCTCAATCCGCAGAAGAGCCGCCTGTTGCTTCAATTGCTGCTGCTTTCCCCTGGCCTCGATCCGGCAATAGCGCAAACAGCCTTCGACCACGCCTGAGCGTTGTGTTTGACGCAACCCCTCCATCACCAAATCGGCATCGCGGCAGCTGCAGGAATTCGGCAGATCAAGGGCAAGTCCCTTGCTCGGGTGCCTTTTTTGGAACGCTATGCGCAACATCGCTCTCATCGGGTTCGGCGCGATCGGCGCCTCGGTCGTCGACCTCTGGCCGACGCTCTCCAACCGCTCGCATTTGGGGGCCTTGCTGGTCAGACCCTATCAGCTTGCCGAAGCGCGGGCCCGCGCGCCCAAAGAGACGTTCGTCACCGACGAGCCGGATGCCTTTCTGGCGAAGGACGCCGATATCGTCGTCGAGGCGGCCGGCCATGGGGCGGTCGCCGCCCTGGGAGAGAAGGTGCTCGCCCAGGGGCGCGACTTTCACATCCTTTCGGTCGGGGCGCTGGCTGATCCAGGCCTGCGCTCGACGCTCGCCGCGACAGCTGCCGCTCATGGCAGCCGCATCGTCGTCCTGGCCGGCGCGCTTGCCGGGTTCGACGGTCTGGTGAGCATGCGCGCGGGCGAGATACAGTCGGTGCGCTATATTTCGACCAAGCCATTCTCCGCGTGGCGCGGGACCCCGGCCGAAGCGCTCCTCCCCGCGGCCGAGCAAGGCGAGCCGGTGGTCGTTTTTCGCGGAAGCGCCGCCCAAGTCTGCCGCTTGTTTCCCAAGAATGCCAATTTGGCGGCGGCGGTAGCAATCGCCGGCATCGGGTTCGAGCGGACCGAGGTCGAACTCGTCGCCGACCCGACCATCACCGACAATATCGGCCATCTTCACGCGACGGCCGATTCAGGCGAGCTCGATGTCCGTCTGGTCGGCGCGGGCTTCGCCGCCAATCCCAAATCGTCGCGGATCACGGCGTTGAGCGTGATCGGCGCCCTGCACGATCTTTGCGAGCCGGTCGCGTTCCGTTGACGGGCTATGACGCGGCCGTCTCGATCTCACGCGATAGCAAGTCGACAAAGGCCTTGACCACGCGGGGGAGCTTGCGCTTGCGCAGAACGATCAGATCGATCGTCACGTCGGTGAAGGCGCGATCGGCGAGAGCGATGCTGCACAGGCCCGGCTGGGTCGCCAGCCGGCAGGCGCGCTGCGGAAGCAAGGCGAGACCGATGCCGCACCGGACGAACTCGCGCAGCAGTTCAAAGACATTGGTCGACAGGGTCGGCGCAAGCGGCACGGCGCTTCGCGCGCTCGCGCGTTCGACGATCCGGCGGACACCGAAGCTTTCATCAGGCAAGGCGAGCGGGAATTCGGCGACTTCGGCAAGCTGCACGCGCTCCCGTCCGGCGAGCGGGTGGTCGAGCGGCGCGAGCACGACGATGGGCTCGTGGAAGCGGGCCAGCGTCAGGATATGATGATCGGGCTCGGCGCCGAAGGTGAGGCCGATATCGCATTCATCGTCCCGTACGGCTTCGACCACGCGCAAGGCGGGCAGCAATTTGAGCTCGAAAGAGACTTCGGGATATTTCTGGTTGAACTGCTTGACCGCATCCATCGGGCCGGTCGTTGCGATACTCTCGATCATCGCGACGCGGATCAGCCGCCGCCGCGTTCCCCGAAGGTCGTTCAGATCCGAGCGCAACGTATCGTAGCCGATAAGGACCGAGCGCGCATAATCGGCGACAAGTTCGCCGGCGAAGGTCAGTTTCACGCCCCTTGCCTTGCGATCGAACAGCGCGGTTCCGATTTCGCGCTCGAGCAAGGCGACATGCCGGCTGACCGACGAGGGAGCGACGCCCAGCGAATCGCTCGCCTTGCGGATCGAGCCCGTCCGAACCGCCGCATCGAAGGCCTTCAGGCCGCTGGTGAACATCGTGCGTCCCTCCCGTTCAGGTCAATGCCGCGCCACACTCCCTGGCGTGAGCGATATCGTGTCCGGCCGCAATCGGAGAAAAGCGTGCCGGCCCGGCATCACCGTCCTCGCGGCGTCGCCGGCAGCGCGGCCGCGGGCGGACGGGCTAGGCAGCGAGCGGATCCTCGACCCATGGATAGAGACCGCTCGTATCGCGCCGGCGATATTGGGTGAGACGCGGGTCGGGCGGCGCGGCGCCTGGGGCCGCCATATAGATGATCTCGGCGGCAAGAGGCGAGAAGGCGTCGAAAAAATGCTGCGTGGACTTGACCACCAGCAACTGGCGCGACGCAGGCTCGATGCCGAATGCGCGAAACACTTCCGGACCGAAACATTGGCACCGGATGCTGCCCAGGATGATGTCGATCCCGCGGCAATGCAGCCATGCCGTGTCACCGACCGGATAGCCACCCGCGCCTCCGCTTCCCTGGTTGAACGGCATGACATAATTATAGAGGAGGCCCCTCACCTCTACCTCTAGGTCGAGCGGCATGCCCGATGCCGGCGACAGCTTGCCGCCAAGCCGCACGCGCAGCGAACTTCCGACCCCCGCCTTGCGCGCAAGCTTGACCGCTTCGGGGTCGTGCAGGACCGCAAGGGCGGCGTCCTGAGCGCCGGCGTCGATCAGCCATCGCAGCGCCGCGGTCGAATCGCCCGGCGCCCCGGTACCGGGGTTGTCCGACTGATCGGCCACGACGACCGGCCCGCTCGCCGCCGCCATCGCGCGCGACAACGCCTCGTCGATCGGCCGCGACTTGGCGCCGAAGGCAATGTCGTGGCGCAGGGCATAAACCTGGCGGCCGAACCGTTCAGCAACGACGGCGGCGCGCGTCCGGTCTCCGTCGACCAGGGCGAGCATCTTGGCGCCGGCATGCGGAATGTCGGCGAACTGGAAGCCGTGCCCGAACGACAGCGAAAGGATATCGTCGGTCCCTTCGGCCGCTTGCATGGCATCGACAAAGCCGCGCAGCGGCTCAACCGAGGTCGGATAAAGGCCCATCATCCGGCAATCGAACAAGGCCATGCTCGGCCGTATCTCGCCGCGGCAGGCGGCGACCGCGAGATCGAACAGCTCGCTCCCCCGCGCGTTGATGTCGACATGGGGATATTCCTTGTAGGCGACAAGGATATCCGCCTGGTCGACCAGTGCGTCGCTCAGATTGCAATGGAGGTCGAGCTCGGCGGCGATGATCGTGCCGGGACCGACCAGCGCGCGGATGCGGGTGACGATATCCTCCTCGCAATCCTCGCAGTCCGCCGCGACCATGGCGCCGTGCAGCTTGAGCAGCACGATGTCGACCGGCATCGCGCGCGCGACGTCGTCGAGCAATTGGTCGCTCAAGCGCTCGTAGGCCGCCGCCGTGGTCAGGCCGGAGGGCTGGGCCCAGGCCATCATGCCTTCCACCAGCTCGGCACCGATGGCGGCCGCCTGCCGGCGCCAGATCGCCAGCAGTTCGGCGAAGGGATGGTGCGCGCCGGCGCCCGCGGCGAAGACGAAGTCGTCAAGCGACGTCGGGATGACGGAAAAAGTGTTGGTTTCGGTAACGATCCCACCGGTGAAGATCTTCATGCTGGATCCTGTCAGGACGTGTCGGGAATTAGGCTAAGGGAATCGCCCGCTGCGCGAACGACGCCGCCAGCCCGGCGATGATGCGTTCCAGCCTTGCGACGTCGGCCACCGGCGAGCGGACATAGATGGCGAGCAGGAACCGCTGGCCCGAGGGCGATTGCAGGATCGCGATATCGTTCACGCTGCCGCTATTGTTGGTGCCCGGCTTGTCGGCGACCTGCCAGCCGGCGGGCATGCCGGCACGGATGCGGCGCACGCCATTATGCTCGTTCGCCATCCAGCCGAGCAGGCGCCGGCGCGCGGCCTCGCCAAGTACCGATCCCTCGATCAGCCGCGAAAGGGCGCCGGCGATCGCTCTCGGCGTCGTGGTGTCGCGCGTGTCGCCGACCGCACCGGTATTGAGATCGGGCTCGATGCGATCGAGCCGCGACACAGGGTCGCCGAGGAGACGGAACATCCGGGTCACGGACGGCGGTCCTCCGACGATATCCAGAAGGCAATTGGCGGCGCTATTGTCGCTATATTCGATGGCGGCGGCGCATAATTGCTCGACGCTCAGCGAGGCGGGGAGCGGCTGGCGCCCGGTGACGGGTGAGTTCGCAAGGAGCTTGGCCGGGACCAGCGGCACGTCGCGTGCGAGAAGCCCCGGCACGCGGTCCGCCTCGCGAAGGACCGCGGCGACGAGGAATATCTTGAAGGTCGAGCACATCAGGAAGCGTTGGTCGGCGCGATGGCTCCAGATCGTGCGCCCGCCGAGCCTTTGCGCGAACACGCCGATCTGTAGCGCCTCGCGTCGCTCGAGCGATTGGAGTTCGGTGTCGGCCGCGGGCGCGTTCGCGACGGCGAGGCCGGCAGCCGCGGCGAGTACCGCGCGGCGGGTCGGGCGGGGGTCGTTCATCGCTCGCTCCCATCGTCTGCGGATTGTTTCATGGCGGAAATCGGTAAGAGGCCGATGAGCGCCAAAAGGACGAGGACATAGAGGCCGAGGTCGAACCGCCCGGTATTCTGGACCACGGCTCCCAGGAGCAATGGCGATACCACGCCGGATATCTGTCCGGCGGTGTTGATAACGCCGAACGCGGTACCGGTCGACGAAGGTGGCATGACGGCGAGCGGCACGCAGAAAATGGCCGCGTTCCCCACCCCCATGAAGAAGAAGGCTCCGGTCACGAGTGTCACGGCAAGCGCGTTAGCCGAGACATAGGCGGCCAACGCGGTGAGCAGGCTGCAACAGGCGACGGCAACGATGATCTGACGTTTGAGGCGATGCTTGAAATAGCGATCGCAGATCACGCCGCCGCCTGCCAGGCCGGCCGCGAAGGCCAGCGCGCTGATGCCGGAGAACAGGGCCATCAGCGAGACCGGTAAATGGCGCGCGGAGAGCAGATAGGTCGGGAGCCAGCTGAGCAAGCCCCAATTGGCCATGTTGACGAGGAGGAAGCCCAGGGCGCAGCGCACGACGTTCTTGTTGCGAAGCGATGCTTCGAGGGGCGCAGGGAGTGCCAGGCGCTCGCGCCGCCTGGCCGGCGCGCTCGTGGTGGGCCGGGCGGCCGGCAGCACGAGCCAGGCGCACAACGCGACTGCGAGGCCCGGGACGAACAGGAGGAAGAAGACCGCGCGCCAGCCGATGGCACCCGTCAGCGAACTCACCAGCACGGGGGCGACGGCCGCGCCGGCGGCGGAGGCGGCCATCTGCAATCCGTTGGCGCGGCCTACCTCACCCGGGTCGAACCAGCTCGAAAGGGTCTTGGACGCGGCGGGTGGAAAGGGCCCCTCGCCCAGGCCGAACAGGCAACGGATGACGAGCATCGCGGCAAGCGAACCGGCGAGGCCGGTCGCGAGCGTCATCAGCGACCACCACAGAATTGCGCCGAAGATGGTGACCCGCGGGCCGAACCGGTCTGCGAGCATCCCGCCCGGGATCTGCATCGCCGCATAACCGAGGAAGAAGGCGCTGAGGACGCCGCCCATCGCAACCGGCGTCAGCCCGAAATCCGCAGCGATCCCGGGGATGGCAGTCGCCATCACCATACGGTCCATATAGGACAGGAAATAGGCGATGCACAGGATCGCCAGGATAGCCGGCTTCTTGCCCCGAAGAGACATCTAGCGGCCCTCCGCTGCCAAAGCGGCGCGGTCGGCATCGCGATTGACGGGGAGCGACAGGAAGGACGGCCGCTGCCGGTCATGATAGAGCTTCACGGTTACAGGACGGCCGTCGGACGCGCTTTCGCGCGCGACATCGCCGCCCGACCCGTAATTCTTCTCCGCGAAAGTGATGCCGGTATTGCCGTCGTACCGGCCCATGGGGGCGATCACGAGGCGCAGGCGATGGCCTTTGGCGATGCGCGCGGCGGCAAAGGTGAAGCGGTTGAAGTCGAACAGCGCGATTTCGTCCGGCCGCAGGAGCGTCGGCGTGCGCAGGCTTTGGCGATATCGCGCGCGAACCAGGTCGTTGCTGAGGCGGACCGTCCTGCCCTCGGGCGAGACGTCATAGACCGAGACATAGATGTCGGTATCCGGTCGATCGATCTGCAACCAGGCCTTCAGCCGGAAGAAGCCGGCAAGGTCGACATCGGCGGCAAAGGCGCGGGTCTGATAGACGAGCTCGCGTCCCTGGAGGGCGATCGGCAGGGGCTCGTCGACAAAGGATCCGCCATCCGCCTTGAACTCGGCATCGATTTCCGGGCCGTTCGGGTCGTTGGGATCGTAGCGATAATGATCGGGGGGGCCATTTGCCGCAGCGGCGCCAAGCGTACCGCTTCCGTCGATCGCCGTCGCGTTTGCCGTGGAACCGAGAAAAAGAGGCACATTGGCTGCGGTTACGGCATCGAGCGTATCGGCATAACGCCATTGGTCGGCGCCCAGAACGTAATAAGCGACGCGGCGTTCGAGAAAGGCGGGTCTTGGCCCCTCTCCCAGCGCCCAGCGGTACCAGTCGAGATGGAGCTGATCGAGCGCGAGCATTGCCCGGGGACCGGCGGCAACCCCGCCGATATCGAGATGAGGAACCGATGTCCCGCGGTGATCCCAGGGACCGATGACGAGGAACTGGCCGGCGCGTCCGACAGCACTGCCCAATCGCTCGTGCTCGCGATAATAACGCAGCGCACCGGTCTGGCAGTCGTCATACATGCCGGTGATGGTGAGAGCCGGTATATCGATCCGCCGATATTGGTCGGCAGTCGGGCTGTAGGCGTCCCAATAAGCGTCGAGCGAGGGATGGGAAATCCATTCGCGAAAGGTCGGGGACGGCAGGCCCACGGCCTGGTCGAAATCCTCGAACCGCATGCCGGAGATGAAATAGTCCCGATAGTGCCGCGCCCAGAAATCGAGGTCGCCGAAGAGATTGGCTTGCGAGGCGTGGCCGGCCGTATTGACGAGCCAGCGCATGAGATAGGGCGTGCGCACGCCGCCGCGCATGATGAAGTCGTAGCCCATCATCGGCGCGGCGGCCGGCGCGATCGCCTTGAGGTGCGGCGGCCGCTCCCGGGCGGCGGCCCATTGGGCGTAGCCGAGATAGGAATTGCCCCACATGACGACGCCGCGCGCGCATTCCGCGCGCGCGCCCATCCATTCCACGACGTCATATCCGTCACGGGCTTCCTGGAGGAACGGCCGGAACTGCCCTTGCGAGTCTCCCCGGCCGCGAGCGTCGACGGCCAGAAACGCCCAGCCTTTGGCCGCGAACCATTGGCCAAACCGGGTCAGCTTGTCGCGGGTATAGGGCGTGATCGCGACGATGCAGCCATCGGCAGCGCCGGCCTTGGGCCGATAGAGCGTTGCCGCGAGCGCCACCTGGTCGCGCATCGGAACGTCGACTTTCCAGTCGAGCGCGACCCGCGCCCGATCAGCACCCTCATAAGCGGACGCGGCCGCCGTACCATCCTCCCCCCGAGGCGGTGCGGCGGCCGCCGGCGACAGGACCGCCATCAGCGCTCCAGCGAGGAAGAGCGCGAGCGGGTGCCGCCAACCGGCGCCGTGCGCCGGATGCCGGCACCCGGCCGCATGGCCTCGCCGGCCGGCCGGCCTCCGCTCGGGAGGAACGGCCGGGCGGGCGGATCCGATGCGAGGCGTGCCCCTCATCACGCCTCCTTCACTCAAAAGCTCTT
The DNA here is from genome assembly GCF_024508665.1 of Sphingomonas sp. Lineage (GTDB taxonomy): Bacteria > Pseudomonadota > Alphaproteobacteria > Sphingomonadales > Sphingomonadaceae > Sphingomonas. Next base: position 1,297,646 of record NZ_JANINP010000006.1, on the reverse strand, counting down.
GCCGATGGTGACACCGATCTGGCGCGGCCTGCCCTGGGCATAGACGCCGGTAGGATTGGGCACGAGCGGGTGGCGTTCGTTGAGCAGGTTCTTTCCGAACACTGTGAACTGGAAACCCTGATAGGAGATGCCGACGCTCGCCTGGAGGAAGGTCAAGGGATGCGAGACGTCATATTGCGAGCCGAGCGTCAATCCGCGCCAGATCGAATATTGCTTGCCGCGGTGGGTCAGGTCGATGTCGATGAAGCCAGGCAGGTCGGACGCCCAGTGGAACTGGTAGTTGGCCGAGACCTGAAGGTCGAAATTGGGCACGAAGGACATCGGATCGCCGACATATACCGCGGCGACGGGTGAGACCTTGGTATATTTGCTGTCGAAGACGTCGCCGCTGAAATTGAGCTTGAACGAGCGCACCGGACGGAGCGACAGCAGCCATTCCAGCCCGCGAATGTTCGCATTGCCCGCATTGGTCGTATATTGCACCAGGACCCCCGAGCTGTTGATCAGCGTCACGTCCTGTTGCTGATCGCGGTATCGGGTTTCGAAGGCGGCGAAGTCGAACGCGACGGCGCCGTCGAGGAAGCTGGTCTTGGTTCCCACTTCATAGGCGATCGACGTCTCGTTGCCGATATGGGCAGGCGCCCCCATCGCCACCTTGTTGGCGGCATTGAAGCCGCCGCTGCGAAAGCCGCTGCCGATATTGCCGTAGATATTGATATTGTCGTTCACCTTCAGCCGGGCAAAGGCGCGATAGGTGAGCTTGCCGAACGATCCTGAAAAGGAGGGGTGTCCGGCGACATTGTCGGAATCGTGGCGCTTGTCGTCGAAATAGCGCAGGCCGCCACCGACTTCGAGCATGCTGGCGATCTTGTAGGAAAGGTCGCCATAGACCGCCCATGACTTGCTGAGCGTATTGTTGACGACGCCGGCGTTGATCCCCTGCTGGACGCGGGCACCATAGGTCAGCCGGGCGTAGCGGCTCCCCGGGATCGCATCGAGGCTCTGGTCCTTGTAGCTGGCCCCCAGCACCCATTTGAACGGCGTGGTCGAGGCCGAGGTCAGGCGGAGTTCCTCGGTAGTCATCCGCAGGCGATTGCCGAACCCGAGCTGGACCTGCTCGAACAGGGGATAGGGATTGCCGGCCGGCGGCGTACCGCCATAAAGCTGCGTGTATTGACCGCTCGAATTGGTGTTGAGCCGCGAGGTCGAGGACAGCAGCGTCGCAAAGCCGAGATCGTAACTGGCCGACAAGTTGTAGAGCTCGAAGTCGTTGCGGTAGTTGGTCGGGAACTTGGGATCGAAGGCCTGGAGGAACGACGTTCCCTCATAGTTGCGGAACGTGGTGAGCAGCGGATAATTGACGATATTGTTGCCGTCGCCGCGGTCGCGATGGACGTTGGCGAGCGCCTTGATCGTCAGCCGGGCGGTGGGCTGCCACAGCGCCTTGACCCGGACGTCGCCGACCTGCTCGTCATTGTAATTGGAGACGCCGGTGCCGACATTTTCGATCCAGCCGCCGAGCGTCTTGTAGAGGCCGGTGACCCTCACACCGAGCTTGTCAGTGAGCGGGAGATTGATGACGCCCGTGGCCTCGCCCGACGGGTCTCCGCCCTGGGTCGTATAGCCTGAAAGGGTGATGCTGCCGCTGACCTTGTCGAGCGCGGGATCGTTGGTGATATAGCGAAGCACCCCGCCCACGGCACCTTCGCCGAACAAGGTGCCCTGCGGCCCCTTGAGCACTTCGACGCGCTGCAGGTCGACCGCCGCGAAATCGACATAGCCTGCGATGAAGCCGCTTTGGAGGCCGGAGAGCGGCGCGTCATCGACATAGACGCCGGTGAGCGACGATTTGCCGCGATAGCTTTGGACGCCGCGGATCGAGATGTCCAATTGTCCGCCGCCCTGGTTGAAGACGCTGAGGCCGGGCACGTTGAAAGAGAGCGATTGCGCATCCGACAGGCCGCGCAGCGCCAGGTCCGCGCCCGACACCGCGGTGATCGACAGCGGAATATCGCGAACACGCTCGGCGCGTTTCTGCGCGGTGACGACGATATCGTTCGACATATCGTCGCTTGCGGCAGGAACATCTGTCGACGGCGGAGCGGTCTGGGCCGCGGCAGCCGAGACCCAGCCGATCGCAGCCATGGAGATAGTCGCCAGCATTACTTTGCGGCTTCGCGAGATATTTCGCATCGAATTCCCCTTTATGTCATCAAACCTTCACGGTCATGTGAGAAATAGTGTTGCACGCTGTCGCTGTTCGACCTTGGCGTCGATGGGGAAAGCTACAGCATGGTGCCGCCCTCCCACAGATCAATGTGCATTCGGCTGTGTTGCGCAAAGCGCAACGCTTGAGGCGATCGCGACGCTTGGTTCCGGCACGCAAAACGGAGTGCGCGTTCGGCGCGGACCACTGACCGCCCCGGCCGGCAAGAGCCGGCGGGCAACGATCCTGGATCAGGGCAGATCGTCGGGAAGCGGCATCGGCAGGTCGATGCCCAGTTCCTCGCCGGCCGGCGCCTTGCGCCCGGTGGATTCGTGGGCGGTCACGATCGACCAGCGCTTTCCCCGCCTGGCCGCGACCATCGACATCATGCCCCAGGAAGGCGGACGGGCCGCGCCGGCCGCGTCGGTATTGCCGGAGAGTTGCCAGATCCAATGGACGACGGCCAGTCGCGGGGTCACGAAGCGGAACCGCACTGCGCGTGAAAGGAAGGTCGATTGGCGGTAGCGCCCCGCGAACAGGCGGCGATGATAGAGCTCGATGTCGTGCCTGCCGTGAAACCAGCGGCTGGCGACGGTCACGAAGTCGCCGTCCTGCGCCATGAGCGCCGCGAGTGCTGTCGCATCGTGCCGGTTCCAGCTGTCGCAGAACCCCGAGACCAGGGCCTCGACGTCCCGCTCCGCTGGCGTCCGCGCGGCCGCTGGGACGGCGCACCCGAGAAGGCACAGGCAAAGGAGCAATGTCCGCAACCGCATCTCTATCTCCCGTCATGCGTGCCGTCCCGATCCGGCGCCCAGCCGCCAGGCATAGGGGGCGCGGCGCATATCGAGATCGACGATCAAGTCAGCCGGCTGGTCCAAGAGCAGCCATCGCGTCAATCGCTCGTAATGGGCAATGAAGAACGCAAGCTCGGCGCGCGTCATCGGCGCGCGCGCTCCGGCGCGCCGCGACAGGCCGGCTTCCTGTTCGGCACGCCACGAAAGGACGCAATCGAAGGACGGCGGCTGCAAGAGCAGGTTGAAGTCGAGCGTGCCGAACAAGGGCGCATAGCCCGTCTCGAGTTGCTCGTTGACATATCGCCGCCAGACGCCGTCGGCGTCGCGGTCGCGCTCGAGCGCGTTCAGCGGCTCCGCCAATTGGGCGGCGCTCTGGGGCCGCGCCCCGATGCACCAGCCTTCGAGAATGACGATGTCGACGGGTCCGCGATGCACGCGCCAGTCGCTCCGGTCGAGGCGGTCGTCGAGCGCCTTGTCGAATATGGGGAGGAGGATCGTCGTGTCGCCGGTCGCACTGCGCAAGGCCGAGATCGTATCGCCGAGCAAGGCGAGGTCGTGTGTCCCCGGGACACCGCGCGTCGCCAATAGCGGATGGACTTTTGTAGCGAGCGACCCGCGTTCGGACCGCGTGAGATAGAAATCGTCGAGTGCGCATACGATCGCACGCAGGCCGTGTCCGCCAAGACGCTCCACCAGCCGCGCGGCGGTCGTGGATTTGCCCGACCCCTGGGGGCCGCACAGCCCCGCAAGAAGGAACGTGCCGCTCCGCCGCCATTGCTCGGCGATGGCGCCCGCGGCCACGAGATCGCCAAACGCGAAAGCCGCATCGTCCTGCCAGGGCCCGCCCATCATCCCGCCCCGATGCTCTTGATGAATTCCGCCGCCCGGAGGCTTTTGGGCCGTTCGAAGAAGTCCTGCGCGGTTGCCTCCTCGACGATCTCGCCCCGGTCCATGAAGAGGATCCTGTCGGCGACCTTGCGAGCGAACCCCATTTCGTGAGTCACGACCATCATCGTCATGCCGCTCGTGGCGAGGCCGACCATGACATCGAGCACCTCACCGACCATTTCGGGATCGAGCGCGGAGGTGGGCTCATCGAACAGCATGGCGACGGGATCCATGGCGAGCGCCCTGGCGATGGCGACGCGCTGCTGCTGCCCTCCGGAAAGCTGGGCGGGATATTTGCGGCGATGATCGAGGAGACCGAACCTTTGGAGGAGGTCGTCCGACCGCGCTTCCGCTTCCGCGCGGCTGCGCTTCAACACTTTCTGCTGGGCGAGGCAGAGATTGTCGATGATCCGCAGGTGGGAGAAGAGTTCGAATTGCTGAAAGACCATGCCGACGCGCGCGCGCAACCGGGGCAGGTCGCCTGCGCCGGTCGCCGGCTCTCCGTCCAGTGTGATGTTCCCTCCGCTCACCGGCTCGAGCGCGTTGATACATTTGATGAGGGTCGATTTGCCGGAGCCCGAAGGGCCGCACAGGACGACGACCTCGCCGCGCGCCACGGTTGCCGAACACCCCTTGAGCACCTGGAACGTACCGAACCATTTGTCGACGCCGGCCAATTCTATCATCGGCCGTTCTGCCGAGGCGGCTGTCTTGCCCGGATAGGTCAGGGACGGTCGGGACATCGGCGTCATCCTATGCGGGCGCGAACGGCCAGGCGCCGCTGCTGGCGCCTGACGACGAGGGAGAGCGACAGGCAGATCGTGAAATAGGTGAGCGCTGCCGTCAGATAGAGTTCGACGATATGTCCGTCACGCTCGGCGACATTGGAGGCCGCACCGAGAAAATCGGTGAGGGAAATGACCGAGACGAGCGACGTGTCCTGGAACAGCACGATCACCTGGGTCAGGAGGATCGGGACGACGTGGCGAAAGGCCTGGGGAAGGACGATGAGCAGCATCGTTCTTGCCGGCGACAGCCCAAGCGCGAGCGCGGCCCGGACCTGGCCGCTGGGGACGGCCTGGATGCCGGCCCGCACGATCTCGCAGAAATAAGCGCCTTCGAAGAGGATTAGGGCGAGGATGGCGGACGTGAACGCGCCGATGGCGGGCGGCGTGCCGCCGCCCATCAGGGCGGCCGCGACGAAGGGCGCGAGAAAATAGAACCAGAAGATGATCAGGATGAGGGGCAGTGCCCGAAGGACGTCGACGTAGAGCGTCGCTCCCAACCGGACCAGGCGACGGCGCGAGCCGCGCAGCAGCGCGACCAGCGTGCCGAGCACCAGCCCGCCCGAGGCGCCGACGATCGTCAGCTCGAGGGTAAGCCGCATCCCGTCGAGGAACAGATAGGGAAAGGAGACCCCGATGATCGAGAAATCGAGCGTCATCGCAGCACCGCCTCCATCCCCGGGATGGCGATCCTCTTCTCCAGCGCGCGCCCGGCGGCGGTGACAAGGGCGTTGAGCAAGAGATAGAGGATGGTGGCCGCGGCAAAGGCCTCGAACACTTGCGAGGAATATTCCTGGATCGATTGGGCGCGCGCGGTCAGTTCGAGCAGACCGATGCCGAGCCCCACCGAACTGTTCTTGATCGTGTTCAGGAACTCGGACGTGAGCGTGGGCAAGATGATCCGGTACGCTTGCGGCATGGCGACGCGCCAGTAGATCTGCGCGGTGCCAAGCCCGAGCGCGCGCGCTGCCGCGAACTGCCCTGCGCCCACCGCGGCGAGACCGGCGCGTACCTGTTCGGCTAGGCGCGAGGCCATGTAGAGACCGAGGCCCAGAGCCGTCGTCCAGAAGGAACCATAGGGCAGGTGCTTGACCCATCCGGCCAACGGTTCGGGCAAGAGCTCGGGCAGGACGAAATACCAGAGGAACAATTGGAGAAGGAGCGGGACGTTGCGGAACAATTCCACATAGGCGGCAGCCGCCGACGCCAATATCGGGCGCCGGGGCAGCGAGCGGGCGACGCCGATCGCCGACCCCAGGACGAAGGCGATCGCCCAGGCGACGAGCGCTGTCAGCACCGTCCAGGCAAGGCCGGACATCAAGAGGCCGGCATAGGTCTGCGTGCCTTCGGGAGAGGCTTCGAGGAAGACCGACCAGTTCCATTGGTATCGCATCGCCTATGGCCGCTGTTCGACAGGCATGTCAGACCGCCGCGACACGGCCGCCGGATTGGCAAAGGCGCGGCGCAGTGCCGCGCTCATCGGCATGGCGAGATTGATCCGGCGCGGCCCGACTAACCGCTCGAACCAGTGGTGATAGAGGGCTGCGGCAGCGCCGCTGGCAAATTCCCGCTGCAACGCGTCGTCGACCAGGCGCTGGAATTGGGGATCGCCCTTGGGGAGCATGATCGCATAGGGCTCGACCGACAGCGATTGGGCCGAGATGCGATAGGTATGACCATCCTGCGCATTGGCGACCAGCGCGTCCAGCACGACATCATCGTTGAAGAAAGCCGCCGCGCGTCCGGTGGTCATGAGGAGAAAGCCCTGGCCGACATCCCGTGCGGTCAGGATGGTGAGCCCGAGCCCCGCCGTCCGGTTGAGCGCGTAAAGCCGCTCGATGCTGGTCGAGCCCGCGTTGCTTGCGACAATCTTGCCGCGCAGGTCGCCAAGCGAGGCGAGGCCGGCATCGGCACGCGCGACGAATGTCATGCCGGCGATGAAATGCGTATAGGCGAACGCCACTTGCCGGGCGCGTTGTGGCGTGTTGGTCGTGGTTCCGCATTCAAGATCGATGCCGCCATTGGCGACCAGCGGAATCCGCGTTGCCGGCGTGACCGGCGTGTAGCGGATGCCGATTGCCGGCATGGCGAGCGCGTGGCGCAGCCGATCGACGACGCGCCGGCACAGATCGACCGAATAACCGGCCGGTTGGCCATCGCGGTCGCGAAAGGAAAAGGGAATGGCGGCTTCGCGATACCCGATGGTCACGACGCCGGTGCGCCGGATGCGGGCGATCGCCGTCTCGCCCGCATCCGCGCTCGCACAACCCGAGCACAAGAGAAGGACGAGAAGGAGCGGCCTCATCGTGACGCGGCACCCATCGGAAGAGGCGGACCCGACCGTCCGGCGCTGAGGAAGGCGCCATCCCTTGGCGTAAGCAGCGGCCCGAGGTCCCGGGCATAGCCGAACAAGGCCGGGAGACCCCCTGTATGGACGAAGAGGACACGGTCGCCGGACGTGATCGTGCCATCGGCGACGCAATGCATCAGCCCCGCCATCGCGCGTCCGGTATAGACCGGGTCGACCAGGAGGCCGTCGAGCGACGCGCAGGCACGGATGGCGCGTTCGACCTCGGGGTTCACGACACCGTAACCGGGCGACAGGACGTCGTCATGGAGGAGAACGTCCTCGGGCCCGATGGTCGCGCCGTCACCGACGATCACGCTCAGCTGGCTGCAATGGCGAAGGATGCGCTCCTGCTGGAGCGCCGCGCCGCGCCTCACGCACATCCCATGGACGGGACCGCGCCATCCTAGGAAGCGCAACCCGAACAACAGGCCGGCATGGCTGTGGCCACTGCCAGAGGCGATGACGACGCGATCGAAGTCGCGCGCCTGGCCGAGCAGTTCCAGTGCGCAGCAGACATAGCCGAGCGCGCCGGTCGGCGGCTGCCCGGCGCCGAGCGGGATGACGAACGGGCGGCGCCCTTCCCGCTCGAGTTCCGCCGCGATCTCGCCAAGCCGGCGATCCGCGCCTTCCTCGTCTTCGCCCGCCGGGTAGCTATGGAGGACAGCTCCCAGCAACCGGCTCAACAGGACATTGCCCGAGGAGCGGTAGGTCTGGTCGACGCCGCTTACGCGTTCCTCGAGCTGGATATGGCAATGCATGCCGAGCCGCGCCGCGCAGGCCGCGGCGACGCGAACATAATTGGACTGGACGGCGCCGGTGATGAGCGCGGTATCGGCGCCCTCGGCGATGGCCTTGCCGAAATAGAATTCGAGTTGCCTGACCTTGTTGCCGCCAAAGGCGAGGCCGGTGAGATCGTCGCGCTTGATCAAGAGATCGATGCCGAGAAGGCGGCTCAGGCCCGGCTGCGGTTCGATCGGCGTCGCCCAGGGCAGGAACCGGACGCGCGGGAGGGCGGCGAGCCGCGCCTCGAGTGTCGCGGATGTCATAGGACCTCCCGCAACAAGGGACTGAGCATCATGAGCCCGGAGGCAGCGACGACCAGGGCGATCGCGGCATCGAGGAGGCCGGCGGAAAATCGCTTGCCGGTGATGAGACCGCCGACCGCGCCGAGGCCGCTCGCGCCAGCGGCCGCGCCGATGAAGATCCAGTCCAGCCCCGCCATCGCGCCGGTCGCCGCAAGGGTGACGAGGATGAGGCCGTATGCGGCGACAAAATAGGCGGCAAGCGTGCCTCGCACGGCATCCGCCGGCAGCCCCTTGCCCGCCAGCCCCCAGGCAGCGGCAGGGCCGGGTGCGGCAAAGAGCAAGGCCGCCGCCCCGGCCGCGACACCGCCGATCGCGAGCCGCCGGGTACCGGCGCCACGCGCCTCACAACGCTCGTCCAGTGCCGCGCGCGGCGTGCCAGCCACCGAACGCACCAGCAGGAGGCAGCCAAGCGCGGACAATATCAGTCCGAAGATCAGGGTGATGAGCCGCTGCGGGACCAGTCGAAGGGCAATGCCGCCGAGCAGCACGCCCACCGGCAAGGTCAGCAGCAGCGAACGCGTCGCCCGGGTGTCGCGGTGCGCGAATTGCCGCGCGGCCGAGATAAGGGCCACGAGCAGGCTGAACAGGACGGTTTCGGCGATGGCGCGTTCATAGCCATGCGCCCTGACCAGAAAGGGGCCTGCAACCACGCCGAACCCGACGCCGGTCGAGGACTGCGCAAAGGCGCCGGCGAAAGCGATCGCAAGGAGCGGCAGGAAGAGCGGCGCAGCCATGAACTCATGGGTAGCGCCGACCAATATCTAAGGACAATTTATTCCTTGACATGTTATTATAAGAAGTTCGCATATAGCGCTTATGCGATTGAACGATCGGCAGATCGAGGCTTTCCGGGCGACCGTTGCGCTGCGATCCATGTCGGCTGCGGCACGGCAATTATGCGTCACCCAGCCGGCGATCAGCCATCTCGTCGCCGATCTCGAGATCGAGATAGGGTTTCCATTATTCGAGCGCGTGGGTCGCGGCGTGCGTCCGACGCGTCGGGCGCAATTGCTCTATGACGAGATCGAGCGCGTCTATCTCGGCATGGCGGCCGTCCGCGAACGAGCGATCATGTTGCGCGACATGCGCTTTGGCCAATTGCGCGTGGCAGCGATGCCGGCTTTCGCCGAAACCATCGTGGCGCCCGCGCTCGGGCGCTACCTTGCGGCGAACCCGAATACCGGGATCGAGTTCGACGTCTTGAACACGTCCGCCATTATCGACGGCGTGCGCCGCCGGCGGTTCGATCTCGGCATCGCGGTCCCGATCCATGCGGATGCGGCGATCGCCTGGCGATCGCTCCGCTCGACGCCGATGGTGGCGGTCATGCCCCATGATCATTTATTGGCACAAAGGCCGGCGATCGAGACCGCCGATCTTGCGGATCATGACGTCATCGCGCTGCCGCCGGACAGCCCCTATCGGCTGAAATTGCAGAATGCCTTGGCGCAAGCGCGGCCCGTTCCGTTGCGCGTCCTGGCGACGGTGCGCACGCAATTGGCGGCCTGCGAAATGATGCTTTCGGGCTGCAAGGCGATCACGATCGTCGACCAGGCGATCGCCGCCCGATACCGGCGCTCGCTGGCGATACGGCCGCTCGCATTCGAGCTCATGAGCGAAGTCGCGATCTGCACGCTGGTCGCCGAGCCGGTCCCGGACGAGGCATTTTGCGATCTTCTGCGCCAGCAAGCGGAAAAGACGTCCATCGATTTGCCCGGCATCTAAGCCGGCCGGTGCCCGCATCCTGGCAGGCAATGGAATGCGGCTCGCACGCGGCGGGCGACAGGTCCCGGCTTCCATCCGTTTCGGACCAGATAGTTCGCGCGAACCACGAGCGCCCGTCTAGAGGGATAGGGCGGGAGTGATGCAAGGGGGAGCAGGAGCGGATGGAAATCGAGTTTGTGGACGGAAAGGCGGTCGAGCGGACGCTCGCCCGGCTGATGGCGGAGCATGACGAATATCATTGGGCCGTTGCCTGGGGCACGGCCAACGATCTGACCCCGTTGCTCCTCGCAAACCGCGCCAAATTTCGTGCCGTGACGTTCGGTCTCGCCTTCGCCCAGACCGATCCGGACCTGGTCGACGCGCTCACCGGCATCAAGGGCGCGAGTGTCGTGACGGCGTTTCCGGGCGGCACCTATCACCCCAAAGTCTATGGCTTTCGCACCGGCAAACGCGCTGCGGCCCTTGTCGGGAGCGCGAACTTCACGCGTGGCGGCCTTGGCAGCAATCATGAGGCAGCAGTCCTTATATCCGGAAAAGCGGACGAGGGCCCGCTTGCCGACGCGCTTGCCTTTGCAGAGCGCAGCGCCGCCTTGGGCGAGGCGGTCACCCCTGCCCTCGCCGCACGATATAGGCTGGCCCACCGGCGTGCGGCTGCCAAACCCCGCCTGCCGCGCGACCCGCTGGCGGATGTGCCGGCCGGCACGATCAAGGCGCTGTCGCTCCCGCTCGCGGCCATGGCATGGAAGGATTACGCCGACGCTATCCGCAATTCGGAGCATCACGATATCGAGGCCAGCCTCGATCTTCTCGCGATCGCCCAGTCCTGGCTCGCCGGCGTCAGGTCGTTCCACGATCTTGCGGTCGCGCGGCGCAAGGCGATCGCCGGGATCATCGGCAGGAAGGACAAGACCGATTCCGAGCTCGACCGCGACTGGGGATGGTTCGGGTCGATGCGCGGCGCCGGCGATTTCAAGAACCGGATAGTGGTGAACGACCGCTCGCTTGCGCGTGCGCTCGACAGCATCCCGCAACGCGGCGAGGTCGAGCGCGCGCATTACGACCGGTTCGTACGATTGTTCCGCAAGGCATTCGATCATTCGCAGCGGACGGGCGGGGTCGCGACGGCGTCGAGGCTGCTCGCGATGAAGCGCCCGGACATATTCCTGTGCGTATGCGGGCCCAATATCGCGGCCGCCTCCAAGCAATTGGGGTTCGCCAAGCGGGCACTCGATCTCGACAACTATTGGGACCTTGTCGTCGGGGCGATCCGCGCCGCCGACTGGTATAATGTCGACAAGCCCGACACCGGCGACGGCCCGTTATGGGAATGCCGCGCGGCCATGCTCGATGCGATATTCTACAACCCCTGAAGGAAGGCCGGCGCTCGCCGCCTCGATCGGCGAAAGCGGCCGCGCATGAGCCAACGCGATCTCGATCGCCGGGTGATCGACACCAATTACCTGGAAAAGCCCGAATTGGCGCGATGGCTCGGGGCGCGAAAGACCAACATCGCGGTCATCGCGCATCCGACGATGATCGAACTCCACCGGCGCGATGCGCTCAGGACCATCCAGCAAGCGTTGCGGATCTGCTGCCAATATAGCCGGCAGGTCGTCATCCTGCGCAGCACCGACCAGCTGATCGCACTCACCGGGCGCGGCAAGGGTCTCGTCAACCGGCTGGTCAGCCCGGACGAGACACGTCAGTTCGGGGCCTATTGCCGCACGGTGATCGAGGTCGCGCCGACCAGCGAGATCGTGGATCACGTCGCGCCGCTCGAGGTCCAGGCCAGGGAATTGCGCGACGCGCTAGCGCGATCGGCCGCCAATCTCATCGTGCGGTTGAAGCAAGCCGACGACATCCTGACCGCGGGCGAGCGCCGCGAGTTGCGCGGCATGGTGTCGAACCGGCGTCCGATGTCGGGTCCGTTGCAGCGCAAGACCTGCGCGATGGCGTTCGACCTAGCCCAGGAGCTGACCCAAGCGGCCGGCCTTGCGCCATTGGTCGCAACGGCAGACAGGAACGACATCGTCAATCGCCTCGCCTTTCGTTACGGGGCGATGATCGTTGGCTATTATGTCGTCGCCAAGGACCATGACGGCCGCTGGATCAGCAATCCCGACAAGCAGTTGCGGCAAGTATTCGATCTCAAGATCGCAAGCCTCGCCAGCTATTTCGACGGACTGATGACCGCCGAAGGCGATCTTGCGGCAAGCTACCGGATCGGCCGCAGCCTTATCGCCGCGCTCGGCGGCTATGTCCGCTGCGGACGCGGATAGGCGAGCCGATGCCGGAGAGAAGCCAACGTCGCCCGCATCGCCAGCACGCTCTGCCCACGCCATCAGACACGCATCGCATCGTGTGAAAATCCTTCACCGACTGCGAAAATCCATCACGCTGCTTCGAGAATTGCGAAATTTGATCACGCGCGCCCTGGCGCGCACGACCGCAGCCAGCCGGTCTCCGCTGCCTTACCCATAAGACGAGCGAGAAAAGATCAACTTGTACCCGATCGAACACACCCCGCCAGGACGGCACTAAAGCTCGTGTGCCGTCACCAGCCAGCAGTCACGTCGAGCATCGTGCCGCTCACCATTTCGGAAAGGTCGGACGCGAGGAACAGGATGGCATCGGCGATATGGTGCGGCTCGATGCGCCGCTTGAGGCACTGATTGTCGAGTACCCAGGAGGCATATTCCTCGGCGCGGTCTCCGAACACGCGGGCTTCTGCATCCGAGACGACCGCGCCCGGTGCGATCGCGTTCACCCGGATGTTGTCGGGACCAAGCTCGCGCGCGAGCGCCTTGGTCAGACCGTGCAGGGCAGCCTTGGACATCACGTACGGAGCGTAGCCCGTCCAGCGTCCGTTAAGCGTGATCGAGCAGAAATTGATGATGCGCCCGCCCCCCTTGGTACGCATGCCCGGAGCAACGCCTTGTGCCAAGGCGAACGCGGCCGCGGCATTGACGCGCAATTGCTCTTCATATTGCTCGATGGTGGTTTCGGCGAACAGCCGGTTCTCGATCAGCGCCGCATTGTTGATGAGGATGTCGATGCCGCCGTGCGCGTCGGAAAGCGCCGCGGCCTCGTCCTTCGAGCGCGCGAGATCCCCGAGGTCGAAAGCGACGAACGCGCATGGCGTATCGTATCGGTCGGCAAGCTCCCTGGCGAAGGACGGATCCGCCTTCGAGGGATGGTCGTGAAGGATGAGCGATGCGCCCGCTTCGGCGAGGCGCCTGGCCTGGGCCCTGCCCAGCGATCCGAGGGCGCCGGTCAGGAGGACGACGCGCCCGCCAAGATCGATCGTCACAGGCATTGGTGGCCCTCCTTGTCGGTGCGCTGGCGCGTGAGCGTGAATTTGCGGGCCAGATCGGGATCGAGCTCGAGGCCGAGGCCGGGTCCGTCGGGGACGCCGATCCTGCCATCGGCGATTGGAGGAACGGCGGTGACCACGTCGCGATACCAGCCGCGATAATAGGCCCTGACGGTCTCCTGGATGAGCGCATTGGGGCTGGCGAGGCCGAGATGGGTCGAGGCGGCAAGGACGACGGGTCCCGTACAATCATGGGGCGCGATCGGCAGTCGCCAGGCATCGGCCAGGATAGCGATCTTGCGCGCTTCGCCGAGCCCGCCGCACCAGGAAAGGTCGGGCATGACGATCCCGGCGGCGCCGGTCTCGAGCAGATCGCGGAATCCCGCGACACCGGCCAACGTCTCGGACGCGCAGACGGGGGCCGGGCTCGCCTCGGCATAGCGGCGCAGGTCCGAAAGATTGTCGGTCCGGACGGGATCCTCGTGCCAATAGGTCGCAAAAGGGGCGAGCGCGCGCGCGATCTTGAGCGCAGGGGGCAGCGTCCAGAGCGAATGGAACTCGACCATGATATCGATCCGGTCGCCGACACGGGCACGGATCGCCTCGAACGGCTCGAGCGCGGCCCGCAATTCGTCTGGCGCGATGTCGAACCCGTCATGCGCCTCGGCCGCCTGGTCGAACGGCCAGATCTTCATGGCGGTGATGCCTTCGTCGAGCAGGCTTTCGGCAAGATCGCCGGCACGGGTCAAAAAGGCGTTGAGGTCATCATAATCGCCTCCCGCCCCAAGACCCCAATTGGCGCTGCGCTGGCCGGTGGCACCGCGCATGTAAGCGGGGCCCGCGCAGGTATTGTAGATGCGCAGGGTATCGCGCATCCGGCCGCCCAGCATGTCGACCAGCGGCTTGCCGTCGAGGCGCGACATCAAGTCCCACAAGGCGATGTCGATCGCACTGTTGCCGCGCATTTCGACGCCGGCGGACCGGTTGCCGAGATAGGGCCGCAGGGTCCGCACCAGCCGCTCGATCGAATCCAGCTTCTGACCGATCAGCCGCGGCGCTGCCCATTCATGGATATAGGCCTCGACAGCCCTGGGCATGAAATAGGTCTCGCCCAAGCCCTTGGCGCCGTCGTCGCTTTCGACATGCACCCACAAGACGTTGGGATGTTCGGCGAGACGCAGCGTCTCGATCGCGGTGATGCGCGTCACGACGCCAGTGCTCGCGGTACGTCCTTGCGGCCGGCATGCAGCACGCTTCCGCCGCCATCGGCAAGGCGGCCTGTTTGAAGCTCGGATGAAATGATCGGCACGCGCCCCTCCTGCGATTTGTTCTTTGGGGCAGGAACGTTTGCCGGGCCTGGTAACCGTACTTTGGTCGATTTTGAGAATTTTCCTTGCCAGCCGCGTGATGCGGAATTCCGCTCATAACGGCCTATATGAGCGGAATTCCGCTCGACCGCATCATCGTGACAGGCGGGCGATACTTGGCTCCGCTTGCCCCTGAACTGCTGGACGTTCGTCATGCGAAGATGCTGGTCGATTGCCTGGGACGCCCGATCCTGTCTGTGCGGTGCGCGACTGACGGCCGTCGGTTTCTAATGCCCCTTACCCGACCAGCGCGCCGCTTGAGGGCGACGCCAGCGCGACACGTTTCCTCCACTGAACGGCAGGGGCTTCCCCTTCCGGGGGGCCAGGCACCAGGGAGCCGAACGACAGCACATGAACATCATGGATCATCTGCCAACCGACCTTGGTCGTGCCGCCTTGATTGGGCGCATTCTGACCGAGGCCGGTCCTAGTCCGATCGCCGTGATCGGAGAAAATGTATTCGATTGTTCGGGGATCGCACCGACGGTTTCCGCACTCCTCGAGCCCGTCAATCCTGGCCAGGGTAGAGGACGCTCGCTCGGCCCGGTCTCGGAGTTCGATTTCGCGAGCCAACCGCTTCTCTCACCGATCGACCTTCAGTGCATCAAGGCGGCGGGCGTCACTTTCGCCGCGTCGATGATCGAACGTGTCATCGAGGAGCGTGCGCGCGGCGACGCGAGCAAGGCGACTGAACTGCGCCATACGATCGAAACGAGGATCGGCGCCAAACTCGGGGGCGAGCTCGGTACTGTCGTGCCCGGAAGCGACACGGCCTTTTGGCTGAAGGATGTGCTGATCGCCGAAGGCTTGTGGTCGCAATATCTCGAAGTCGCGATCGGGCCCGATGCCGAGATCTTCACCAAGGCGCCGGTGCTTGCCTCGGTCGGGCATAGCGCGGAGATCGGCGTGCGCTCGGACTCCCATTGGAACAATCCCGAGCCCGAGATCGTGCTCGTCTGCAACTCCGCCGGCGCGATCATCGGCGCGACCTTGGGCAATGACGTGAATCTGCGGGATTTCGAGGGCCGCTCGGCGCTCCTCCTCGGCAAGGGCAAGGACAATAACGCCTCTTGCGCGATCGGCCCCTTCATCAGGCTGTTCGACGAGCACTTCTCGCTCGACGACCTATTGGATGCCGAGCTTTCGCTCACCATTCGCGGCGAGGACGGTTTTTACCTCGAGGAGACGGGCTCGATGCGTGCGATCAGCCGATCGCCACGGGAGCTCGTTCGCCAGACAATGAGCGAGCATGATTATCCCGACGGCTTTGCCCTGTTCCTCGGTACGATGTTCGCGCCCACCCAAGACCGCGACGCGCCGGGCATGGGATTCACCCACAAGGAAGGCGATTGCGTGCGGATTTCGAGCGCCAGGCTCGGCATGCTCGAAAATCGCGTGACGAGTTCTGCGAAAGCCCCCCGATGGCGGTTCGGCATCACTCAATTGATGGCGAACCTAGCGGAGCGAGGATTACTCGCCTCGCCAGCCCCATCTCCTCTCAGTGCGATTTGACGATCGCCCATAGCTGGCGGGTATCACGCTCGCCCAAGCGCGCCACGGTGCTAGTCCGGTCTATCGAGGAAGCCCGGCTTTGCTGCAATGAGATCGTAAGGTAACTTGCCAGCCTAGGATGGCGAAAGACGTTTGGGTATGCCTTGCGCCTGTTTAGATGAGGCGGGAGCGGGAATGTTAACTCTATACGAAGCGCAGTTGTCCGGGATTGGCGCACCCACGAATGACCCTACCCAGCAATGGGCTAGTTTATCTCTCGGATTCCGAGAAGGCGATTGCGGTCCAATCTTGCGAGCCGTTCTAAACATGGTCGTCCCAAAGCGCCCCGACGCAACAATGATCGAATTGCAGGAAACTGCACGGAGTTCGGCTATAGACATTCTCGAAGTGTCTCTTCAGACACTTCGAGAATTTTCAGTGGCGGAATTGGAAGCTCAAGCGGACCGGGCGCAAGAGCTATAGGATTCGGGCCGCCGTAGCCGGCTTCTTCATCGGAAGTGCCCTCAATTCGCGTAGTTTGATCCGCGCGAAAGGGCCCGTCGTTCGATGCCAACCGGACGGGACTGCAAACCCGCCGATCCTTTTCAGAGTATCAGGTCATGATGCAAACTGTCAGATTTCCTTGCAGATACTGGCAGCCTTGGGAGATCGTGCGCTAGCGTCCGCGGCGCTTACGCACGTCTTTAACGAGCGCCACCGTCGCCTGAAGGACAGAATCTAGCCGGTTCTTGTCGCAATACCCATCGACATAAGAAATGATCGATTGGGCGCTCATATCATCGTTGGCACCAGAGCCAGCCGGGCCATAGAAGTTGAACCCGGTCATGAACCCGAGAACCCACGCTTGCAGCGCTTGACCGCTGCCACGCCGCTCGGCGATCCAATCTCCACAGGATTGCGCCGACGGAAAACCGTACATCATCGCCGGTTCTTGCTGTGGCGCCGTTGCCACCAGCAACATTGCCAAGCCGATCATTCGCGCCCCTCCCAGACGTATTGTGCGTTACTGCAACCGCGTCCGGCCAGCGGAGGGGTGTGGCCGGACGCAGGAGCATGCTCTCACGCGTAGGGTGTAAGCCCTCCACGGCCCCGGATGCAACCGCTTGCGTCCGGATTGGCGGAATTGACGCCGCGCGGGTACCCCAATTAGCTCGGGTCGAGGTCAAACGGCTCCTCAAGGCCCAAGCTGGCCCGCGATGGGATGGCCAATGCCGACTTGGTCGCAAAGCTCGCGAACATTGGCATGATGGACTCCGAACCCAACGTGCGCAACAAGGCCAGCCGGGGCAAATTGACAGCGGTATTCTTGATCCAATGCCTAGAGGCTATCGGAGCATCGTCTTTGCGGTTGTCGGATGGCTAGCGCTATGCGGTGCTCAACGACCAGCCGAGCAGCCCGGTAGCCCCAGCGGCACTCAGAATACTGTCTCAGCGCCACGACCCGCACCCTCAGAGTCGCCCCCTTATCGGCCGTATCGCGATCGATATTCCGACGGCTGCTATTCCGCACAGAACCACGATACTGCCGACCTGTGCGCCCAATGGCGCGCCGCCATCGCCGCGGAGAAAGCGGCGGACGAAGCCAGACTTGCAACGATAGCAGCGATCGTCGGGACCGTCCTTAGCCTGATTACCGTTGGCGGACTTATCGTCACTATCTGGCAGACGAATGGCGCGCTCGGCGAGGCGCGTCGCGGAAATCGCCTGAACCTGCTGTTTGAACGCCGATCGCGTCGCGAAGCCCGAAAAGCCGATGCTGATCAGGCTCGAGCGCTCGGGATAGCTGAGCGCAATGCACAGGCTGCGACCGCGCAAGCTGCCCAATTTAGCGCCGCACAACGCGCTTGGGTTAGGCTGACGGTCAAACCAATCCTGGTTACTCAGCCTCGTGAGGGATCCCTGCGCTTCAACATCGAGTTCTCCGCTGAGAACATTGGCCAAACTCCAGCGACCCATTTCGAGTTGCATTACCGTGTCCTATTCTGGAAGCAAGACGAACCCTACGAGGAGATTCGCGCGCGGGTAAACAAAATCATCGAGGAATGGCGGAACGAGGCACCCATGCAGCCTACAAACGTACTGCTGCCCGCTGATATAGAAATCGAGACCTTCGACGAAACGTTCAACGCTAAAGAGCTTTCTTGGTGGAGCGCGCCGCAACACCCTGAATTCTGTCATCCTATTTTGCTTGCTGCCGTAACTTATAGGACGATCAACAGAGATGATATCGTGCAGTTTAGTTGGCGATCGTGGTTCTTGCAGAGCTATGCCGATGATGGAACGCGGACCCCGTCCCTCAGCAAAAGCGAGCGGCGTTGGGAAGAAGATCGCCTGTGCACCCAGACGTATCGTGCCAATCTTGTTCACGAGGAGCACCCAACGAACGATGGCAACGACCAGCGCGCAGACGGATAACCATCTGCGCGTCGGTGCATTTGCTACATAGTTCCGCAATTTTGCGTCGCTTGGTGCGGCAATCAGGTCGGCAGAGTTAGAATCGACTCGCCAGGGTCCCTCGCAGATATGCCCTGAGATAAGGACAACGGATCGCGCGCCTGCGATTTCACCTCACGCCTCGCAACCGAGGCAAGGCTCACATCGAATTGCGCGGATAGAAGATGCCCTTGATACAGGCCTGGTTACGAACCGCGATCTGGACGTGTGTCTTCTCCCGATATCCGCAGCCCGGATAAAGGCGCCGTCCTTCGGTGAACATGCCGCGCACCGTATCGAACGGTTGGACGATACGCTTATCCTCTTCCACGCGTTCAATAGCCGAATGCAGGTGGCGGATCACGGCGCAGTCGAGAAAACGCAGGATGCGGTCGTCGTCTCGTTTCCCCTTGATGCTCTTATTTTCGGGGAGCTGGAGGCCGGATGCTTTCTGCTCGGCCTTGAAGGCCTTGAACGCGCCTCGCACCAGTTCGAGATTTTCGCGGGCAACGAGATCGAGACAATGCCCGAGATCGACCACCGCCCCGATCACCGCCGGCTTGCGGTAATCGCCGCGCGCGGCTTTTTCCTTCGCCCATTCCAGCGCGCGCTGGGGATCGGATTCCCAAAAATAGGCACCCGGTCCGAGCCAGTCATAGGCCTTTTCGCTTTTGAGGATATCGATGTCGCCAGAAACCGCTTTGTCGGCGACGCGAGCGTCGCAGCCATGATAAGCGAGGACGAACGACGTGGCGAGACGGCTCAAGCCGCGACGGCGCCCTTCTTCGACTTGCCGCCATATTCGACGCGCAGCTTGCCCTTCTTGGTATAGATGCCTTCGGCGATCAGCGACGCGCGCGCGGCGGCCGGCGAAGCGGAATTGCGCTTCGTCTGTTCCTCAAGGAGCTTGAGGATTTCTGCGTTGCGCTGCGCGAGCGTCATTTTTCCGGCCTCCTTTTGCCGTAGCATTTTTCCAACGCACGATCGCACTATCGGGATGCGCCTGAACGGGCGTTTAAAATGCCCTCATTTTTTCGCGGAAAATTTCCTTTTTCGCAATCGGCATTTTTTGCGTTCGATCTGAGTGGCGTTTCAGGGCCCGAATTCAAATGACGATGTAAGCCCGGAATCGATGATCGCGAGCTGAAAAATTCGGTTTCCCGACTATGCGATGCGATTTGCTTTTTTCCGATTTGGCTGCGCGAGAATAGCCAGTAGCTCGGCCGCGGTGATATGTCCGTCATGTCACTTCGGCTCTCACTTCCGACCGAAAGACGCCCGAGCGCCGCCGAACCCCAGCAAGACATCGTAGATAAAAGATTATTGGGCGAGCGGACGGGTTCGATGCATGCGATCAGCCGGTCGCCCCAAGACCGGTCCGCCAGACAATGAGCGAGCTCGATTATCCCGATGGCGTCGCAGCATTTCCTGGGCAGGTTGTTCGTGCCCACTAAGGATAGGAACGCGCCTGGCAAAGGCTTCACCCCCAAGGAACGCCACTTCGCCCGGATCGCAAGACTCAAGCTCGGCACGTTGGGAAGTCGCGTGACCAGCTCGGCCGTAGCATTGCGATGGACGTTGGGCATCATGCAATTGACGGCTAATCTCGCCGAGCGCGGACTACTCACCCGCTCTGTTCCTGGTTGCGGAAAGCTCGCCCCCCCTCAAGCCGTGCAGCTCGGGCCGTGATCTCTGGTCCCAACATGATAGCCTGCGCCGCCAGCCGGCTTCGCCGATGCCCCGGCGCGCGACAAGCGAGGCCCGATCGTGTCATGCGGAGAATATAAGGAATTATCGCCGCAGATTTTGCGGTGAATATCGCTTTTCATGCGGAGAATATTGACTATATTCTCCGCAAAGGATGCGGAGAATGACCTATATCCATGAACTAGGTGCCTGGCCCGACCTGCGGTGGAACCTCAACATGCTTGCCGCGCGCCTGGCCGGGGTGCGTCATAGCCAGGGTCGTCTACTCGGCCGAATGGAATCGCTCGGCTTCCAGTTGCGCAGCGAAGCCGTCCTGGAAACACTGACTGCGGACGTGCTCAAATCCTCCGAAATCGAAGGCGAGCATCTCAATCTTGACCAAGTCCGATCGTCCATTGCCCGGCGGCTGGGAATGGACGTGGTGGGCCTGGTCCCGGCCGATCGCGACGTAGAGGGCGTCGTCGACATGATGCTTGACGCAACCCAGCGTTATGCCGAGCCTTTGACCGAGGAACGATTGCTCAGCTGGCATGCAGCGCTGTTTCCAACAGGACGCAGCGGCCTCAACAAGATTGTCGTCGGAACATGGCGCGAGGACGCAGGCGGCCCGATGCAAGTCGTCTCGGGCCCCTTTGGCCGGGAAAAAATCCATTTCGAGGCGCCTGCTGCAGGTCTGATCCCGGCGGAAATGGCCTCATTTCTTGCCTGGTTCGAAGCAGACCAGGGGATCGACCAAGTGCTCAAGGCGGGCATCGCGCACTTATGGTTCGTCACAATCCATCCGTTCGAGGATGGAAATGGGCGCATCGCGCGTGCCATCACCGACATGGCACTCGCGCGGTCGGAGAATAGCGCGCAGCGCTTCTATAGCATGTCCGCACAAATCCGGACTGAGCGCGCCGATTATTATCACATGCTGGAACGCACCCAGAAGAGCGATCTCGACATCACCACATGGCTCGACTGGTTCCTTGACTGCCTCGCTCGCGCCATCGCTCAGGCCGACCAATTGCTCGGCGGCGTGCTCGAGAAAGCGCACTTCTGGGAAAAGCACGCCCAAGTCGTGATGAACGACCGGCAACGCAAAGTCCTCAATCGCGTGCTGAACGGGTTTGAGGGAAAACTGACCAGCAGCAAATGGGCCAAGCTCACCAAGGCTTCCCAGGATACGGCCTCGCGAGACATAGTTGATCTAGTCAAGAAAGGCGTGCTCGTACGAGACGAGGCCGGCGGGCGCAGCACGAGCTATTCGCTAGTCAAAGCGGACCCGGCATAGTGCCAAGAGGCCGGTGACCGATGAGTCAGGCGAAAGAGAATTCCCAAGCACCGCCAAGTCTCAGCCAGTCATTGTCGATGACCAAGCAGGGGCGAACGGACGGTTGCTGACCAATGGCGGTTGCCGAGCGCCTCCAATTCGATGTTCCCGAACGGGGACTACTCAACTCTATTGCTGGTTTATCCCTGCAATGATCCCGATCAGGAACATTCTTGATTTCTTTACTGGCGGCCACTTCTAAAAGTGCCCGAACGGGAACAACTTAAGTGACACGCGCTCCTCAGTCCCCTCTTGATCGTCTGGCAGATGCCATGGCCAGGGATCCGCTCGTCCAGGCTCAAAAGGCGCTCGGTCTCACCGCGCCTAGTGCGATAGTCGGCGACGCACCGGCGGCACGCGCGAATGCCGCAAGCTCCCGGGGCTTGACCAACTTGACTGAAAACTCATCGGCTACCGCGGGGCTGGCAGCCGAGACCAAGCGGCAATTGAGCATGCCGGAACTCAACCCGGCCTATCGCTCACCGGCGCGCGATGTTCTCGACCAGATCGGCGCAGCGCCCCGCGATCTCAAACCGGTCAACCGCGAGCGAGCGGTGACCAAGCCGGCTGAGAAAAGCAGCTCGGCCAAGGTGATCGGCTCGGCGGCCGATATCGGCCGCCAGGTACGCGGGGCACGCCGCGCGATGGGCATGACGCAACAGCGTTTCGCCGATCTCGCTGGGGTCGGACGCCGCTTCCTCATCGAACTCGAGAAAGGCAAGCCGACGCTCGAGATCGGTCGCGTCCTTGCCGTCTGCCAAGCTGCGGGCATCAAGATCGGTTTCATCGCGTGACCGTCAGATTGACACTCGACGTCTGGCACGATGGCGCGACCGAACCTTCCTCCAGCTGACCAGGCGCGAGTTGAGCGGCACCGACCGATAATGCCGCACGCCGTGTCGACACGGCCAAAGCATTCGGTTTTGGGTCCCGTGTGGAGGCCGTTTCAGGACCGACGTTGAAATACGCCGTGAACCATGAATGGGATTCCTAGAGTGGTGGTTTTGCGGATTCAGGGGCGGCATAAGTTGAACGGCAACAGTCGGGAGAACAGGTCACCGATAATATATAAATTTGGATGTGAAGACTCGCGTCAGACTAATCCTGCGTGGCACACGTTTGATCCACAGCGATTTCGCGGCGGCTCAACTGCAAGAGCCGCGAGCCCTTGGCTCGCGGCTCTTCATGCGGCAGGTTAATCCGACGGAAACGTCAGACTACCATTTGCCGTGTAACGACAGCTTGAAGCTGCGCGGTGCGCCATACCAGTTTCCGCCATAAATGCTGCCCACCTGATCGTAGTAGGTCTTGTCGAGCAGGTTCTCCAACTGGACATCGAGCCGCAGCGTATCGTTGAGCTTGTAGCCCACGGCACCGCTGAAAACCACATGGCCGGGGTCGGTGAAGGCGTAAGGAATGTTAGCGTCCGGCGCGCAAGTATGTTGATCGCTATTGGGGTCTAAAATGAACTCCTTACAATAATTCCCGACCTGGTAGGTCTCGGATTGAGCCTGCGCCCCGAATGCCAGATATAGGCCCTTGAAACGCGAACCATCCTCGAAATTATAGCTTGTCCACAGATTCATCCGGTGCCGTGGTGCGAAGGAAAGCAGTGGGATGGGCCGACCGTCAAAATCTGTTGCATTTTTGTATTTGGTGTAGTTGAAATTATAGCTGAATGAAATCTGCCATCCCTTGCGGATTTCTCCGGAGATTTCAAAGTCAGCGCCATAGCTCATGTTCTGCTGATCGGGACTGAAAACATAGCAGCAGTATTTTTGAAGATTAAGTACGCCCGTTGTCTGGGTCGACTGATTGGTGCAAATCGGGTCCGGGCTATCTCCCTGACAGATCGGGTCGGTTAGGTCAGCGCCGACTTTCTTGATGTAGTACACCGAGAGGTTGGCATTGAGCTTCGAATTTGGCGAAAGCCACTTGAGAGAGCTTTCGAAGTTCTTGCCCGTAATTGGCGGCATGGGATTGCCGGATTTATCGACATACTGCGACTGATCGACATAGATATCGGTGTACACCGCCGACCCTGTCAGTCTGTCGGTGATGTCATATCGCCACTGAACCGATGGTGGCCAGGAAAAGGCGTGCCCCTTGTAAAGATTGCCAATCGCGGGGCCGAAGTTAGTTAAATAAACCTCTTGTCCGATTTGATCTGTGCCACACAGGCCGAACATGGAATAAAATGAGTCACAAATCCGCTTCTGCAAGGTCTTCTTTTCATATTGGGAGTAACGCAGCCCGGTGGTAAGGTGCAACCTTTTAAAGGGAGTCAATTCAATATTTGCGTAAATATTATTGTACTTGTAACTTCCTTCAACTGTTAGAATCTGATATTTTTTTGGCAAGGAATCGAAATTCGGTTCACCCCAATCATTTGTGTTAAAAAAAAGCGGATTTACATTGTTGCCGGCCGGAGCATTTCCGGTAAAATTGACACGCTGCCGTGTAACAGGGTCAAAACCAAGCCGAACCCCAGTGCCCGCGGGATCTTCCATCGTATGGTTAGCGCCAAATACTATCTTTTGATCATGCCCCAAAAAACGGAATGATCCCTCCAATGTTGCTTCTACCATTGTCTGGCGGTCGTGCAAATAATATGGTGCAGCGGGATCAGCAACAACTCCTATTGCATTGGCGGGATCAACTGCATAATCTGGATTAAGCGACCCGCCCAAGGAGGGAGTGTAAGTCGTTGCGTCCTGCTTGACTTTGGTGAACTTGAGCTTTGCGATCCAACGCTGCCCAAGCTTCTGCTCGATCTGCCCGAAGAATTCGTTGTTCTCGGTATCGGACTTCGCAAAATTGAAGCAGAGGCAGGTTGAACGCGGCACACCAAGCGGATCGCCATTCTGGTAGCGCATTAAGCCGTTCGTGAAGGGAAGTTCGTGGCTCTTTTGATAGTTGAAGCCCACGCTGAGAAGTGTGGTCGGCGTCACGTCATATTCGAGCGTGCCGGACAGCAGGTTCTTGTTGGCGTTGGCAATCCGGTAGAAAAACTCGTTGTCCTGGTGCGTTGCGATGAACCGGCCACGCAGTTTGCCGTCGAAAGCGAGCGGTCCTGTTACATCGACGCTGATCCGGTGCCAGTCCCAGCTGCCGATCTGCATGTCGAGCAGGAACTGGGTATGGTCCAGCGGCTTCTTGCGCACGAGGTTGACCACCCCGCCCGGATCACCATAGGCGTTGAACGTACCCGTCGCCCCGCGCACCAATTCGATGTGGTCGTACAACGAGAGATCGATCACCGGCTTGTAGCCAGCGCCTCCGGGGTTAATATTCATCGGCGCCCCGCCGTCGAACTGGAACTGCGTTATCCGGAATCCGCGGGAATAGAAGCCAAGATCGGTCGTGCTTCCCTGGTTGTAAACGGTAACGCCCGGCAGGTTGCGCATCGCCGTGTTCAGATCGGTGATATTCTGATCCTGCAGTCGCTGACTTGTCAGGACCGACACCGCCATGGACGTATCCTTGATACTGGCGGCCGTCTTGGAACCCGCCGTCAGCGCATTCGAGGTATAGCTGCCCGTGCCTTCGGTGGCCGTCACGTCCCGCGACCCGTTGATGCCATTGACAGGCGAAGAGCCAGGCAAGGTGCTGCCCGCATCCTGCGAGCCCTGCACGCGCACCGCGCCCAATACACGTTCGCCGCTATCGCTGGAGACCGCTTCGATCGTAATCGATCCCGACCCCAGCCTCCGGAAAGTCAGCCCGGTGCCCGACAGTATCCGCACGAGAGCCTCATCCGCGGACATGGTTCCGTGCACGCCGGGACTGGAAAGCCCCTGCGTCAGCGCGGCCGAATAGACCAATTGCAGGCCCGTCGCCTTGTTGAACTGCAGAAGGGCATTTTCGAGCGACTGGGCAGGGATATCGAACGAATAAGTGGCAGCGGCGGTCTGCGCCGCGGCAGGCGCGCAATAGCAGACCGCCATCGCACCGACCGACGCGATCGACAACAGGCGGGCGGCACGCTTCGTTCGACAGGAAAGGACTTGCATGGATTCCCCCAATTCTGAGGCCGCCCGTCATGGGGCTGGCACAATTGGAGACGATGGGGGAATGCAATTCTGAACCGACGGCCCGAAAAATTTTCACTCGCGCTTGGTAACGATGATCAACGGCCCGATCCGAGTGATGTGGATCGGCAAGGATTGTTCGAGGTCCCGAAGCGCGCGCGCCTCGTCCGATGGCCGGAATACGCCGGTCACTCGTTGCTTCGCCGCCTCGCCCCGTACGATGATATGCGCGCCCCAGGAAAGGTTCAGCTCATCCAGTACGTCGCCGAGAGGCTTGGAGCGGAATGTCACCAAATTCCGGCGCCAGGAGGCGATTTCCTCGACCCTGACAGGTGCACTCGACATCTTGCCGGTATCGTCCCAGATCACACTTTCACCGGGCAAGACTTCCAGTATGCCCTGCCCGGAGGTCGCCGACACCGACGAAGCCTGGACCCTGCCCTGTTCAAGCTCGAGCCAGACCCGGTTGCCGGTGCGCCGCACCGAGAAACGCGTGCCCGTGACGCGGATTTGCGCGTCGCCTGCCCTGACATAAAAGGGCCGGGCGGTGTCATGGGCCACTTCAAAAAAGGCCTCGCCGCTCCCCAGCGCCACCTCACGCCGGTCGGCGAGCAACTTCCAGTCGAGCCGCGTCGCCCCGTTCATCGTGACGCGGCTACCGTCCTCGAGGTTCAAGGCGCGGACCGTCCCCGGCCGCGTGCTCGCGTCGGCCAGAAGATCCGCAGGCGAGACGACACGATACGCCCAGTTGCCGGCCAGCAATGCGGCCAGCACCGCGGTCACGCTGGCCGTGCGGACCGCCCGCCGGCGGCGGACATAGGATTTCACCCTGGCATTGGCCCCGTCCGCATCCGCCCCAAGCGCCCCCAAGAGCGACCAGTTGCGCTCGGCCCGATCCCAGGCCTGGCGATGCTCCGGGCTGCGTTCGAGCCAGGCGGCATGCTCCACCCAATCCTCGGCCACGGGATTGTCGTGCAGGCGGACGAGCCATTCATTCGCTTGCTCGAGCAGGATGTCCGTCATCGATTTCCGCTTTCGACACGACCAGGCGCGCTTGCCGTTCCATTTACCTGGCGGTCTATACCCAGGCCATGATCCGAGACGCTAACGCTCCAGCACTCCGGCGCAATGCCCCAAGGCTGCGGCGACATAGCGGCAGGCCATGCTTTCCGACACACCGAGCCGCACCCCGATTTCCTTCAGCGACAGTCCTTCGAGGCGGTAGAGCAACAAGGCCACGCGCTGGCGCTCGGGCAGCGTCGACAGGGCACCAAGGAGATGGTTGAGTTCCGCCTTGTCGAGCAAGGCGCGCTCGGGGCTGACCTGGTCTGCCGCGAGATTCTCGGGGATTTCCGCAACGAAGCGGTCGCGCCGGCGGCGTTCGGCGCGGAGAAAGTCAGCCGAAAGGTTACGCGCGACCCGAAACACATAGGCGCGAAAGTCACGAATAGGCGTGGCATCCCCGCCTGCGAGCCGCACGAACGTCTCCTGATGCAGGTCGCTCGCATCGTCGGGGGATCCGACACGATGCCGCAAGAAGCGCAACAACTCGCCCGAATAGCCGCACGCCAGCGCCATCCGTGCGTTCTTGCCTTCGAGGTTCAAACCCTGTTGCACGATAAGCCGACCCGCCTGTCCGAGGCGACATGCGGCTGGTCAATATAGGTCGGCCGCGCAACCGGCGTTCCTTGCCAACCTTCACCTCCCCTCGATCAACGAACACCGACGATAGAAACCGCAACGGCATAACGTTGGATCAGAGCGAGCCGATGCTCTGCCGGCCTGTTCGGTTGAACCCGGCAGACTGCGTAGCCGCTGGACGATCAGCCCCAAGGACACGCCTGTGCGTCGGGAGACTTCCTCGATCGTCATCGGCCCCACTCCCAGCATCAACGCGTATCGCGGTTAAGACCAAGACAGCTGATTCTTCGGCAAGCGCCCGGCGGGATCGTAAGCAATGACCCGGTGGGGCAGATCGGGACCCCAACGCCACAACACGAGGTTAAAGCCGTGAGCGGTAGCCTGTGGCGCAAAGCTCGGCACCAGAATGCCTGCACTACCCTCACCTCGCAGGCGATCGGCAACAAGCCAGGATGGCGGATCCCGCCCTTCTCGCAGGGCGGTGAGCCAAGCACAGTCGAGCTCGCCCATAACCATTCCATGGTGCGCCCGACCGGCATCGTCTCGAAGATCCGCGATTGGATCGCAATCGACGTCATATTCGCACATGGTCAGCGGCTCAGCCGATTGCTGAGCCCTTGAGTACATTCTGCGATCGGGGTCATATGTCGAGCGACAGATAGAGCGTCGCCTCGCCGTTGCGGTTGAACCGCCCGCCCGTGATTGCCGAGCCCTCGCCGGAGATCGGCGAAAAGGAACAGACGGGATTGTGACCGCGATAGCAACGGCCCATATATCTCAAGCGAAGCCGCCAAGTGCCAGGTGATCGAGATAGTCGCGCATAGCGTCGACCTGTCCGGACTTGACGAGGACCTCGGACGTACGGCCATCGAGCGCCGGAATCGGCTGCGAACGATACCAGGCCATCACCTGCGCCTCGCCGCCGGCCCAGTCGCGAATGCGGCTGATGATCTCCAGCATTTCGGTTAGGCGCGTCTGCGCGCGCCGGGCCCTCCGTGTTCCTTAGCATTATGCCCAGATTTACTCACGTCCCATGTCTCATCCGATATTTAGACGAAATAGAGGACAACCGGAAGGATATTGCGAGGTCACAACATAGCCGAACTCCGCCTGTCAAAGCGAGGATTCCAGGCGTTGGCATGATCGATCGACGGTCCCCTCACGGCCATACGGCGCTAGCTAGCTAAGCGGGGCCGGACGCAAGGTCCGGCCCAGGCGCAACGGTCACCATTTTCCGTGGAGCGTCAGCTTGAAGCTTCGTGGAGCTCCATACCAATTTCCACCAGTCGTACTAGAAAACTGCTCATAATAATTTTTATCGAGGATATTTTCGACCTGCAAATCGAAGCTCAAGCCGCTCTTCGATTTGTATCCGATCCCACCGCTCAAGATCACCCGCGCTGGACCCACGTACGCGTAATCGACATTTTCTAAGCAGCGATCCCCAGTATCGTTGAAGGTCTTGCAATAAAGTCCCGCAACATATGTTTTCGACTGCGCCTGGATACCCAATGAAAAATTAGCTCCAGAAATGATCGAGGAATCAGGTACGATATAGCTGGTCCACAACTGAAAGCGATGCCTTGGCGCAAAGGATGTCAGAGGGGTACGAGATCCATCAAACTGTTTCTGATTTCGGATGAAATTGTAGTTGAAATTGTAGCTCGCCGACAGTTGCCAACCCCGCGCCACTTGCCCGGCAAATTCAGTATCGAAGCCGTAGCTGATATTCTCTTGGTCAGGATTCCATATGAAGCAACACGCCCTTTGCAGGTTGAGCTTCCCCACGTCATTGGTCGATCGATTTGTGCACTTGACGTCCGGCGTTGCGCCTTCACAGATCGGATCGGTGCCAGCGTATCCAAGCTGTCTCGTGTAAAAGATCGAAAGCGAAGCGTTCGTCTTTTGGTTAGGGGACGCCCACTTTAACTCTCCCTCAAAATTTCCGCCAGTTATCGGAGGAAGAGACACCTCGTTCTTATCGATATTGTTTGATTGGTCTATATAGATATCCGTGTAAATAGCGGACACGGAAATATACTTCGTAACATCGTAGCGCCACTGAATGGAAGGAGGCCAAGAAAAACTACTGCCCTTGTTCAGCTGACCGCGGATCAGACCAAAGCCGGTGAACGCCAAATCTCCTATTTGCTTGCCAAAGCAGGCGTCGTTTGGTCGAATAACGGTCCGGTACGTGCAAACATTCTGCTGAAGAGAGCGCTGTCTGTACGACGAATATCGCAGGCTCGTCGTAACGTGCAGCCCCCTTACCGGCTCTAAATCGAGGTTTGCGTAGGCGTTCAGATATCTGAAATCGGCATATAGATATAAATTTTGACGCCCCGGCGGATACACCGCCTCAAGATATCTGTTAGAATCAAAATGAAATATATCTGGGAAGTCATCATAGTAACCCAATCCGGGAAAAGGTATATTTTGCCCAGTATAGATATCGTATTGGATGCCGGTACCGGATCCTGTAGGATCCTCCATAGAATAATTGGCACCCAGTATTATACGCTGCTTCAGACCAAATACGGAAAAGCCGCCATCTAACGTGGCCTCTGCCATCGTTTGTCGATCGTGCACATACCCATAGCCAGAGTTTACAGCGTAGGCACCTGTCAATGTCGTAGGGTTGACGGTGCCACCAAATGATGGCGTGAGAGTTACCCCTTCCTGCCTAATACGCGTTCCTTTGATCTTGATCGTCCAGTCGTCGCCGATCTCCTGTTCTATCTGTCCGAAAAATTCCTTGTTCTCACTATTGGATTTAGCAAAATTGAAGCACAGGCACGTCGAACGCGGCAGACCAAGCGGATCGCCATTCTCATACCGCATCAGGCCACCGTTGAACGGCAGATCGCGCTCGTTCTGATAATTGAAGCCGATACTGACCAAGGTGGTGGGCGTGAGATCATATTCGAGCGAGGCCGACAACACGTCGCGCGTCGACTTCGCAATCTTGTAGAAAAAATTGTTGTCCTGATGCGTCGCGATAAACCGCCCACGTAATCTGCCACCAAAGCCAAGCGGACCGGTGACGTCAGCCGTGATCCGATGCCAATCCCAGCTGCCGATCTGCATGTCGAGGAGCATCTGCGTATGATCGAGCGGCTTCTTGCGGACCAGATTGACCACACCGCCGGGATTGCCATAGGCGTTGAACGTCCCCGCGGCACCGCGCACCAGTTCGACATGATCGTAGAGGGACAGGTCGATGATGGGGCGGTAGCCAACAACACCGCCGGGGTTCACGTTGAGCGGCGCACCGCCATCGAATTGGAATTGCGTGATCCGGAACCCGCGCGAATAAAAGGCCAGATCGTTTGGGTTGCCATTATATTGGATTGTCACCCCCGGCAGATTGCGCATCGCGGTATTGAGGTCGGTAATATTCTGGTCCTGCAGCCGCTGGCTGGTCAGCACCGACACCGACATCGGCGTGTCCTTGATGCTCGCCGCCGTCTTCGAACCCACCGTCAAGGCGTTGGACGTATAGCTACCCGTCCCTTCGGTCGCCGTCACATCTCGGGACCCGTTGATCCCGTTGACCGGCGTCGCCCCTGGCAAGGCGCTGCCCGCATCTTGTGAACCCTGCACCCGCACTGCGCCCAATACACGCTCCCCGTCATCTCCCGAAGCAGCCGCCTCGATGATCACCGTCTTTGCATCATTGAACCGGAACGTGAGGCCCGTCCCGGAAAGAATACGCGCAAGCGCCTCGCTCCGCGACATGGTGCCGGACGCGCCACCGCTCGCCTTCCCTTCGACGATACCGGCACCGTAGACCATCTGGAGTCCGGTCTGGTCGGAGAAGGCGCGTAACGCGGCGGCAAGGCTGCCAGCCGGGATCTGGAATGTTTCGGTAGCAGCTACGGCTTGCGCCTGGGCCAGATTGGGCACGGCGACCATGCCGCCGGCGATCGCGGCAAGAGCGATCTTCAATGCCGTATGCGAAACAGCCCTTTTGAGCGCCGAATGCGGGTGCATCTATATTCCCCCCAAGATCATATGAACCAAAACGCAACCGCGTGCAGCTTCTCGCCGCATCACCATGCGCTGGGGGTGAGACTCAGGACGTGCCGCCTACCTAACCCGGCACTACAAAAAAATTTCGATGGCGCGCCGTCGCGTCGCCAATAGCAGCTATTGCGCCTCGCCGGCTGAGACCACGAGCAGCCATGGCGTGACATGGCGAATGCGCAGATGCTGGCTTTCGGCCAACGCCGCCAGACCGCTGTCCAAGGCGTCGACCGACAGCATTGCCGACACGCGCCGGGCGGCAACCTCGCGATCGGTCACGTAGATATATCCGTGACGATAGCGACCGATCTCCGCGAGCACGTCGCCCAGTGGACGATTGTCGAACGACAGCCGTCCCTCGCGCCACCTGAAGACGTCATGGTCGACGTTGGCCATGCGTACCGGCGCGCCGGGCACGAACGTCCCTTGCGAACCCCGGGCGAGGCGCCGGGTCACACCGTCGATGCGGACATCGACCAGGCCGTCCTCGACGCTGACCTCGACGCCGCCCTTGTCCCGCAATTCGACCGAAAATGCCGTACCGACATCGGAGATATCCGCGCCAGCGGCACGGACGCGAAATGGCCGGCTTTCATGCGCGACCTTGAACCAGGCGCGGCCGCGTCTCAGCTCGATGGTACGTCCATCGGCCTGAAAACTCATGTCGAGCGCACTGCCGGTATCGAGATAGGCGATTGTGCCATCGGGCAAGGCCAGGCGCCTGATCTCGCCGGTCGCGGTTGCCTGATCCGCCGTCAACCAAGGCAGATTGGGAAGGACGGCCAGTGCCAAGGCGCCCGCGCACGCCGCACCCGCCATGGCATAGCGGCGCCGATCACGCGACCGGCGCTCGACCTTGCGCGCGACCGCGAGCGGGTCGGCGACCGCTGAGGTGTAGATAGCGCGCGCACGCGCAAAGGCCGCGCGATGGTCCGGGCGTTCAGCGAGCCACTTTTCGAGTGCCGCCAATTCGCCACGACGGGCATCTCCGCCGACCAGGCGAAGATACCAGCCGCGCGCGGCTTCCTCCACGTCTTCGGCATCGGTTGACGGCAGATCGCTCATGACGAGCCGAGACTTACTCTTCTGGCGCCGCTTGACCAGAATGACGTTGCTCGACCGCACCATTGGCCGCGGCGGCCAGCCGTGAGAGCGCGCGCCGCATCGATTTCTCGACCGCCGTTGTCGAGATCTCGAGGCGTGCCGCTATCTCGCGCTGGGTCAGGCCCTCGTTGCGATGGAGATGAAAGACCTGCGCGCACACCGGCGGCAGGCTCTCGATCGCCATCCGGATGCGCGCCAATTCGTCGGACGCGAGAAGCGCCCGTTCCGGCGTCAGCATGTCGATATCGTCGGGCATGACGAGGTGGGCGTAATCGGACAGCCTCGCTCGCCTGCTTTCCGAACGCGCCGCGGTCCGCACGAGATTGACCGCGGTCTGGAACAGAAACGCCTTGGGATTGCGCACGGTCTCTGTGCGCGCGAAACGCAGGAACGCTTCTTGGGTGAGGTCTTCCGCGGTTGCCCGGCAGCCGACGCGGCTGGTCAGGAAGCGCAGCAGCGACGAGCGGTATTCCACGCCGTCGGCTCGCGCGCCTTTTGCCGATATCTCTTCAGCGACCGTCCAACCCACTTCGGGCTCCCAACAGCGAGGCATTTTAAAAGAGAACGCGCAAGAGCCTGCACCACCGCAGGCGGCCCCCGTTTGACGGTTGAGGGAGTATTCGCCGCGCCCTCCTGACGGCGCCCGATTATCAATCCCTACGCGGCGCACCTGGAAGTTTTCCGGCCTTCGTTGCGGTGCAGCATCGATCCGGACGTTTCACAAGAGCAGCGGACAAGCGAGCAACCTCGAGGTCCAGCGCAATTCATACCATCGAACAGGGGAGACATCGCGCGCAAGCGCGGTGCGGCACGCGTTACCATGAAGGAAGATCGATCGCTCAACAGGCGCGACGCGATGCGGCTCGGGCTGGGCTTCACGTTCACCCGCTGGGGCCGCTACAAGCATTGGCTCATCATCTCGATCGCGATGGTGCTGGCGAGCACGGCCGCCGAGGTCCTCGTGCCCCTTTTCGTCGGCAAGCTCACGGACGCCTTGCAGCTCGGCACGGCGGGCAAGCATGCCGCGCTCACCGCGTTCGGCGCCATTACCGCGTTGACCGTGGCTCCGTTCCTCCTCGGCCGTCCGGCGCTCATTTGCATCAATGAACTCACCATCCGCGTGATGCAGGATGTGGTGCGCGATTCCTTCTATCGCCTGCAGCGCTTCTCGACCGACTGGCATGCCAATAATTTCGCGGGCTCGGTCGTCCGCAAGATCACGCGCGGCATGTGGGCGTTGGATGCGCTCGCCGCTTCTGCCCTGCTCGGCGTGCTGCCGGCGATGCTCGTCCTGGGAGGCACGATCGTGCTTCTGACCGCGCACTGGCCGGTCCTCGGCATCGCCATGACGATTGGTGCTGCGCTCTACATCGTGCTTGCGGTCTATATTTCGGCGAAGATCGTCGTTCCCGCGGCACGGCGCTCAAACCGCTGGGACACCGCGATGGGTGGTGCGATCGCCGATGCGATCAGCGCGATCAGCGTGGTCAAGGGCTTTGCCGGCGAAGAGCGCGAGGACCGTCGTGTCGAGCGTCTGGTGGTCAAATGGAAGCGTCGTATCCGCCGGACCTGGGGCTATAGCGCGCTCGGCAACATCGCGCAGCTGGCGCTGCTCTGGGTGGTACGGTCGCTGGTGACGGGCGCGGCCATCTGGCTCTGGGCAAGCGGCAAGGCCACGACAGGCGATGTCCTCTACGTGCTTACCACCTATCTCGTCATCCAGGGCTATCTTCGCGACATCGGCTTTCACATCAACCAGCTGCAACGCTCGCTCAACGATATGGAGGAAATGGTGCGACTGAACGACGAGCCGCTTGGTATCGTCGACGCGCACGATGCGCGGCCGATCGCGATCACGTCGGGCGAGATCCGGTTCGAGCGGGTCGGGTTTCACTATGGCGGACACCGGACGCCGCTTTACGACAAGCTCGACGTCACGATCCCGGCGGGACAGCGGATCGCGCTCGTCGGCAGCTCGGGCTCGGGCAAGACGACCTTCGTGAAGCTGGTGCAGCGTCTCTATGATGTGACCCAGGGGCGGATCACGATCGATGGCGAGGACATTCGCGACGTATCGCAGGCGAGCCTGAGGAAGCAGATCGCCGTCGTTGCCCAGGAGCCTATCCTGTTCCACCGCAGCGTGGCCGAGAATATCGCCTATAGCCGGCCCGGCGCGACGCGGGCGGAGGTCGAGCTGGCGGCGACGCTTGCCAATGCCCACGACTTCATCACGCGCCTGCCGCTTGGCTATGGCACGCTTGTCGGCGAACGCGGGATCAAATTGTCGGGCGGCGAGCGCCAGCGTATCGCGCTCGCCCGGGCGTTCCTCGCCAATGCGCCGATCCTGATCCTCGACGAGGCGACGTCGAGCCTCGATTCCGAGTCCGAGCTTCTCATCCAGAAGGCGACCGAACGCCTGATGCAGGGACGCACGGCGATCGTGATCGCACACCGATTGTCGACCATACGCGCGCTCGACCGGATCCTGGTGTTCGATCGCGGCCGCATCGTCGAGGATGGAACGCACGAAGAACTGATGGCCATTCCGGGAGGACGCTATCGAGCGCTGTCCGACCATCAGCAAGAGCGGCGCGGAAAGGCTGCCTAAGCGACCGGGGCGCACCACATATCCTGCCGAGGGGGTTACTGGACGAGCGCCGCTAGGACGTCCCCCCTCGCCCCGGGCAAACCAGCTTTCTTCTCGAACCGTTTGCCGATGCGGCTCGACCCTCAGCCGTGGGCCGAGCGAGGGGCAGGCGGGCGCATCCACCCTTTACCGGCTTCGATCGGCTGCGAAGGCACATCGAACGCCTCACGCATCTCGACTGCGAGCACCGTACCGACAATCGCGTGGACAGCCGCGGAAGGATGGTCGGGATGATAATAGAAATAGCGCGCGGGATCTCCGTTTCGCTCGGGGTTTTCGCCGAACAAGGCGCGCCCCGGCGCGCAGGGTTCGTCTGCGTTGTCGATCCCCAATTCGATGGAATTGCGCCGGATTTCGTCGAAATAGCTGCCGAAGTCGCTCAGATGGATGCGGGCGTCGGGATAAGCGGCGACCGCGTTTGCGACGATCTGCGGCAGCAACGCATTCATGCGCCGCGCCACGTCGACATAGCCGGCGCTGATCTCCGGCAGGCGGGCAATGGCGAAGCGGCGAGCGCCACAGGCATGAAGCCGGGCAAGCGCGATCTCGAAATGAGCGATGATCTGCTCGGAGGATAACTGGCGATCATTGAGCCCGATCGCGATGAAGAACAGCGTGCCAGCGTCGATCGCAAGGGTTGCCGAACGCAAGGCCTCCTCGAAATCGCCGATCTGCGCGAGAAGTCCCCGCCCGAACAGCGCTGACTTGATGGCCGTGCCCTCGCCGCTTCCGGACCCCGCGCCGCTCACGGCATAACAGCGGCTGGCCCGACAATCGCTCGATGCCATGCGGCCGGGCAAGAGGTCGATGCCGAGCCGGTCGGCCATGCACGCGATGGCGGTTGGGCCGTTACCGTCGACATAGCCCTGGCCGATATCGCTCAGGCTGTCGCCGAAGGCGATGACCTGGGAGATGGCCGCGGTGCTTGTTGCCATGGTCGGGTCCTCGTTCGCTGGGCGAGGCCGCGTCCGGCACCGCATTTCGACGCACGGGAAACGGGCGCGGCGGCCGATGGCCGCAACTCTGTCGAACCACCAAGTCGAACTGCTCGAAACTGGCCAAGCGGCACGAGGGAGATGGATGTCATGGACACAGGAAAAACTGATAAGGGCCGCTGCGCGCAACGCCGGATGTTGGATGACGACGAAGATGACTTATGCCAAATCGCAGCTCGACAAGTTCGAGGAAGTTCTTCGCGAAGCAGAGACGGACAAGAGCCCGGAACGCTTCGAAGGGGGCCTGGTGGAGCACAAGCGCGTTCTGGATATGAGTGGTGCACATGGCGGATAGCCCCGCTTTATGGGTCGCTATCGTGTCGTTCGTGGCCGGCATGCGAGCCGCCATTCTGTGGTACCGGGCGAGCAAGGTGAATGTCGCTCCCATTTGGGAGCATGACGGGCAGATCGAGCCGATCGATCCGACGCGCGCGTCTCAACACCTGATCATCGCCACGTACCAAACCATGCAACAGTCGAGCGCCTTGAACCGGCGCGCCGCTGTCTGGACAGCATTGTCTGTGGTTGCTGGAGCGGCATCGACCTTGATTGCTGTTCTGACGAACGGATGACGCTGGCTGGCCAAGGATTTGCGATGACCGAGGAACGCGAACGATTTGAAGTCAGGTCCAACAAAGCGATGAACGACTGGTTTATCGTGCATCACCATAGGAATGGCAGCGTTTGGCGCCGCGATATCCTGGCCGATCACTTCGAGAGCGAAGACGCAGCGAATAGAGCGGCTGACGAAATGAACGGCAAGCTGGGTTTGTGAACGACGCAATCGGCAAAAATTGGCGCCCGCACCCAGCCGGTGCGGACGCCAGGGAAAAACGGCAAGCGGCCGGTTTGATGCTGTCCGGCCGGCTGCTTGTCCGCTTATCGTCAGCGCGACGCTGCGCTGCCGTTCGCCGAGGCAAGCTTGGTCGCGCCCGCGCCATTTTCGGCGCGGGCAATGGCGAGATCCCGCTGCCGGAATGCCATGACTTTGGCCTCACGCATGCAACGGGACGACAGCGCCCGCGCGTGCAGGCTCGAATCGACTTCCATGCAGACCTTGTGCACGGCAATCTTGATCCGCCCATCGAGCATCGCCACGCCTTCAGGCTTGGTCAGGTCGAGATCGCTCACCTTGACCGTCGTGGAGCGAGTGAGAACATCGTCGGCCGCATTGGCCACGGCAGGCCCCGACGCCGCAAGGGCGCAGGAAGCAATAACGAACCCGATCAGGTAACGCATTTCAAATAATCCCCGATAAATTAAGTCATGCCAGAAACGATCCAACTTTTCTTTTCCCGCAATCCCAATAGTTAATATTTTTCGCTCGGCGAAAATTTCAAATATTAAGCCAAATTGGCGTTATTATTGGTTCATTTTTCTATAATTCTGTCCTTGAAATAGTTCTCGTCAGCATAATTTCCCAACTCCGCTCCCGGACGCCCCGCTTCGTCACAGCCGTCCGGCAAGAACCGCCAAGCTTCCGCCGTCGCGCAAGCGCCCGGCGCGCGACACCAGTCGCCTGGCGCGCGACTTGGCGGACTCGCCGGGGCCTGGCCAATCGTCGATTTCGAGCAGGTCGCGGGCGATCGTCTGGAGGCTCGCACCCGCAGCCAGTGCATCGAGCGTGCGCAGCGCCATGATGGCGCGCCAAAGCCCTGGCTCGGGTGGCGGCGGGAGAATGGCGCGCCCCGCCTCGGCAGCCGACAGGATCGAGCGGATTCTCGGCAGCCGATCGCGCCAGCCTCTGGCCGGCCCCAGGTGGAAAGAGAGATCCCGCGGTGCGGCCAAAACATTGCCGCCAGCAATATCGATCCGCAGCGCGAAGCTTCCGACATCGAGCACCAGATGGTCGTTCGTTCCGCGTGCGATCCGCCAATCGTGGTGCCGGAGAAGTTCTGCCGAGAGCGCCGTATTCCCGGTCGGGCGCGTGGTTGTCGCCTGGAGCACCGCCGGATCGGCAGCTGCCGACCAGAGCGGCAGTGCGCCCCAGGCGGGACAAAGTGGGTCCTCGGCGAAAATGAAGCCCCCAGCGCGCGACGAAGTCGGGTGCTGCTGCCCGGACCAGCCG
This sequence comes from Sphingomonas sp., assembly GCF_024508665.1. GTDB lineage: Bacteria > Pseudomonadota > Alphaproteobacteria > Sphingomonadales > Sphingomonadaceae > Sphingomonas. Next base: position 1,259,654 of record NZ_JANINP010000006.1, on the reverse strand, counting down.
CAATTCGGTACGCGAACCCGGTCGCGCCAACCCGAGTACCGCATCGCGATAGGCCGGATCGCGGCGCAGGACTTCCCAGGCGAGCCCGGGGCGACCGCAGGCGAGCAGCGCACGATAGGGCCGGGGATCGCGCCAGTCGAAAGCAGGCGCGCTCACCTCGCATCCTCGTCGGCGCCCTGGCCCCCCGAGTGTTCGGGCCCATCGTCGCCCTCTTCGGGAAGCAGCCCGATCATGCCCGAACCGTCAGGCAGAGGGGCGAAATGCGGCCCCTCGCCCTCACGATAGATACCTGTCCAACCGAGCCGTGTGGGCGTGTCGTCATCGAGGTGGAGCTGGAAGGCGCCGAGCAGCTGACCGTCCGAGGCGATCGCCGGGCCCAGGGGTTCGGCAAGCCAGCCCATGGTCAGAACATGCTTGCGAAACGATTCTTCCACCAGGCCGGTCAATCGCGTGACGCCGGCACGAAGGGCGTGGTCGACCATCGCCGAGATGAGGGCATTGCGAACCGCCAGCCGGCAGCGGGCGCCGAGGCGCGAAGGCAGGCACAGCCGGGTGATCTCATAAATGCCGGATCCTTGCGGCACGCCGAGCGGACACAGGTGCGCGAAGACAGTGCCGAGGAGATGCGGCCGGTCGCTCGGCAAAAGGCGCAGCGATCCCTGGTGGCGCCCGTCGGCATCGAGCGCCATCACATAAAGCGCACCGTCCGTGTCGAAGGCATCGAGTTCGAGGCGGCCGTCGACGACCGGCACGTCCCAACCGAGCAAGTCGACGAACAGCCGCTTGCGATCCTCGAACATCGTGTCGAAAGTGCGCGGCGCACGCGCGCGATCCTCGAAGGGCAAGACCCTGATCAATTCCTGTTCCCCGCATCGATAATGGATGCGCGCAAAGGAGCACTTGGGCGGCTCGCCCGCCATTCGACCGATTGGAGGTATTGACCGGGCCGGTGCGGCCCTGCCGCGCGCAAGCCAGCAGCAGCAGCACGGCGGAAAGGCGGCGCATGGCGGCGTCCGTCGATCAAGGGCCAGTGCCGCGATCCACCAAGCTCGAGCAGAAGCCGCAGCCGGTCGAGGCCAAGACCGGTCTCGCAGCTAGAAGGGCTTTTGTACGATCATGCGCTCTTATCTCATGCCGGCGACCGGCTATGTCCGATCCCGCCCCCTCGCCTTCACGATCATCGTCGCGCTTGCGGTCGCGACGCTTCCGCGCACCGCATCGGCGAACAATCTCAACGAGAACAGGGCCTGGCAGTTCGCGACCGCGAGCGAGCTTGCCGCCAAGGCGGCGCTCAGTGACCTCATCGAGCGCAAGCGCGGCGGCGCCTATGCGACGCCCAGCTACACGACCAATATCGATCGCCAATATGTCTGCTCGCTGAGCGCGACGGCGACCGGCAATCAGGGAAGCCAGACAGCGCTCGCCAATTCGCCGAGCACGACCGGCGCCACAGCGACCGCGACGGGCAATGCGAACGCGGCCACTATCGACGGCGGCACGACCGGGAGTTCGATGGGAAGCGCCCAGCACAATTTGGGCGCCGTCTCGTCCACGCTTGCCGGATCGACCAGGACGTCGGTGACGGGCACCGCCTGGCAAGCGCTCAATTCCGAGCAAGCCAATGAAGGCGACCAGCAATCGCGGGTCGAGAATGCCAGCGCCTGCGCCTTTGGGGTGCTCAATTGATGGCGCCCCGCTCGATGCCGAGGGCGCGCGTTGCGCGCGCCGTCGGTGCACTCATCGTCTGCGCGATCGCCCCGGGTTGCTCGGGCCTTCACGAGGTACGGCTGGCGCCCGGCGAGGCGCCGACCCCGATCGGGCGACCTGCGCGCGACAATCGCACACCGATGGATCCGGCACTCGATTGCCTGGCGAGCCGGCTTGCCGCCCGCTCGGTAAGGCCGCCGGTCATCGCGGTGGGCGACGTGCGCGACTATACCGGCAAATATGCGATCGACGAGGGTGCTGCGATCACCCAGGGCGGCGCCTTGATGGTGAGCTCGGCGCTCGGCAAGCTTGCGCCCGGCATCCGGATCGCCGAGCGGTTCGATCCCGCGGTCGCCGAGCGCGAACTCGCCTATATGGACCATCGCCAATTGGGCGACGGGGCCAGGCACACACCCGGTCCAGGCGCGGCGCCGGTTGCCTGGCTGCCTTATTATGGCGGCAGTATCGCAGCCTCTGACTATTTCATCGTCGGCGGCATCACCGAGCTCAATTACGACATTCGTTCCAAGGGTGCCGAGGCGCGGGCCGGACAGATCGGTCCCAAGGCACGCACCTATACCCAGTCGGTCGCGATCGACCTCAGGATCGTCGACACGCGCTCGCTGCTCGTCGTGAAGACGGTGAGCCTGACCAAGCAATTCACCGGCTATGAAGTCGGGTTCGACCTGTTCCGCTTCTTCGGCTCGACGCATTTCGACATCAATCTCGGGGCCAAGGGCCAGGAACCGCTCCAGCTCGGCATTCGCACCGCGCTCGAGGAAGCGACGCTCCAGCTGGTGGCGGCCGCGACCCAGAGCGACCCCGCGCCTTGCCTTGCGCGGCAGGACTGGTGGGACAGGGCCCCTGCCCCGGCCTCCAATAAGCCTGCCCGTCGGCCGGAACCGTCAAACCTCCTGCTGGCGGGTTCGAATGGCACTCCTCATCCTCCCCTCACGACTGGAGAAATCCGATGAATTACACACGCCCCTTCTCGAAGATGCGCCGCCGGCTTTCGGCCCAGGCGGGGTTCACCCTGGCCGGCATCCTCGCGGTGACACCGGCTCATGGGCAGACCACGACGTTGACGAGCGGCCAACAGATGCTCCGCAACGACCAGAGGCTGTCGACCGCGCTCTCGCTTGCCGACATCGACGGCGCGCCCGTCGCGAGCGACCATGGAGAGGTAACGGGATCGACCGTCACGGTCGCACGAAACGACATCAAGGCCGCCATAGGCGGCAATGACGCGGGGCAATCGCTGGAGACCGGCGGCACCAGCGACGCTGCGCTCGGCCCGGCCGGCCTCGCCGCGACACCCGCTTCCGTTGACGCAAAAGCGGATATGCTCGTCGCCAACGCCCAACGAATGGCCGGAAGCCTTGCCGCGGACGCGTTCGATACGCCCATCGCAATTGCTGCAAGCGACGTGACGGCCAGCAGCCTCGCCCTTCAGTCCAACGACACGACGGCATCGGCGATCGCCAATGCGGCGAGCGCCTCGCTCGATCTTTCGGGTGCCGCATCATCCGCGAGCGCCGGCATGGTCTCGACCCAGTCCGCGGCCCCGCTTTCCAACGTTGCGGTGACCGCGGCACGGATCTTCGAGGACATGACGATCGGCACCGGTGCCCTGACGGACTCATCGGTCTCGCTCGCCGATAACGCCATTGCCGGCGAGGCCTTGGGCAATGATGCGACCCTGACGCTATCTGTCCAAGGTGCAGTCCTGGCGCCTTCTGCCACGAGCGGCGTAACAGCCAGCATGGTAGGAACGGCGGACGGATCGGCTTCGAGCACTGCAGGTTTCGCCATGCTCGGCGTCCAGCAGGCAACCGGTCTCATCAAGGCGCGAACCGGCAACATGACCGAGGATGGTCAGGTCGCGGGTCCCACTTTCGGAATTTCGTCCAGCAGCGCGACAACAAGCGACATCGTGGCAAATACCAACAGCTTGACGGCGGCGGCCACGGGCAACCGCGCAGCCGCAGCGCTCGATCTGACCGCTGCGGCGCTCGAAGGCGACGGGCCCGGGGCCGCCTTGACCCAGGTCCAGCATGCGGGCGGCGCCCAGATCCGGGCCGACACGCTGGGAGGCGTCGGGATCGACATAGGGGGCGCGGCGACGGATTCGCGCCTTTCGCTTGCCGACAACAGCGTTGCCGCTACCGCGGCGGCGAACAGGGCCGAAAGCCGGCTCGACCTCGAGACGGCAACGGGGTCGGGCAGCGCACGTCCAGCGTCCGCCCTCGTCTCGGCGGACGAGAACGCGTATGCCGATGGCCAGGCGGTGATCCAGGCTGCTCAAAGCTTTGATGGCAGCACCATCGCTGCCTCGATCGCCGCTGCCGGCGAACAAATCTCGCTCGGCCAAGGTCTTTCGGACGGGGTTGCGACCTTGACCGGCAACAGCACGGTCGCAAGCGGCGTGGGCAACGACACCGACAATGCGCTGACCCTGACCTCGGCAGGCACGGCGCCCAGCGCTGCGCTGGCCAATCTTCAGTCGGGCAACGGCTATGTGACAATAGCACTCGGCGCGCCAGGCCTGCCCGCCGGCGAACGAGTGACGGCGGGGGATACCGTGACCGGATCGGTGCTTACGATCGGCGATAATGTGGTGGCAGGCTATGTGACCGGCAATATGGCCACCAACGCGCTGGCCGCAAAAGGCAACCCGGCCCCATCGGCGGATGCCATTCCGATGCTAGGCGCCTCACATCCCGCATTGGCAGGCCCGACCGGCGACTCTTATGGCGCCGAAGGCGATCTCGTGATCGGCAACCACCAGACATTGGGGGAACCCGACCCGTCAGGCGTGATCAGGACGGCGGTGTCGGCCGATGTCGCGACGCGAAGCGGCATCGACGCACCGGACACCGCCCAATCCACGCTGGCCATAACCGGCAACAACCAGGGCGCCCAGGCGCTCGGCAACATGACCGCGAACGCGCTCGATGCCGGCGGCACCAGCGGCGCTGCACTGTCGTCCTTCCAATATGGCAATGCCTTGGTCGCGGCATCTTCGGAGGCGGCGACCGTGCTCCCGGCCAATGCCGCGGATGCCAATATTACCATCACCGGCAACGACAATCGCGCGCTCGCGGTCATGAACGACGCCACCAACATCCTGACCGGCGTCGGCGCGCAACCGGCCACTGCCGCATCCGCGAGCGCTTCGGCAGCTCCCTTGGTCGCTCCACTCGCGCAGGCGGATGCAGCCCTTGCCAACCAGCAATTCGCCGAAGGGCGAGTCGAGGCCGATAGCGGCTCGAGCCTCGGCGCTGCCGGCAGCGATGGCCGGATCGCGGGCTCGATGCTGACCATCAGTGACAATCGCGAGGCCGCCGAAGCCGCCGGCAATCGCGCGCTCAACACGCTGGAGGCAGGATCGGCCATCACGCGCGCCAGCCTGGCGCTGGCCAACAGCCAATCCAATCTTGCGACGGTGACCGCTTCGGCTTCGGCTCCAAACCCTGCGACCGCGACAGAGGTGACGGGTTCAATGATCGATATGGAAGGCAATGGCACGACGGCCTTGGCGCGCGGCAACACGGCGGAGAACAGCATCGATGCAGGGACCGCTGCCACCGTACCGGGCGGAATCGCGAACGATACGGTCACAGGCGATGTCGCGCTGGCGAGTGCGCAGTATAATGGCGCCGCCATCGCGGCGTCGGTCACGGGACTTGCCGCCCCGCTCAACGGCATCGTGACGAATTCAGTCCTTACCGAAAAAGCTGCGGTCAAGTCGGCCACTGCTTATGGCAACAGCGCGACCAACAGCATTGCGGCGACAAGCGACGTGCTCGGCCTTGCCAGCCGTCAGGTCAATACCGGTTCGGTGAGCGCGCAAATCTCGGGCGGCTACCGGATGGCGACGGGAGCCCTGCAAGCGAGCACCGTCGCGATCACCGGCAATCAGCTCGCAGCAACGGCGGTGGGCAACCAGGCGAGCAGCGCGATCGCTGCCTCCCGCTGACGCGAGCCGTCCGGGCGCGACGGAGCTGTCCTCCTCCCAAGCCCGCCCTCTCGGACGGGGGAAGGCCGTCACGCATCAGCGTGGCGGCCTTTTCGTTGCGGGCCCGGCACAGCCAGCCCGTTTTTTCATCGACCCGCGTCATCCGACGCGCCCAACCAAGCAATCGGAAGCGACTTCATGCACGGCGATAGTCTTGAGCCCTATCTCTGGAACCCCAAGCTCGTGTCGCGCGCGATATCGTTCGAAAATCCGACCGGTACGCCCGGGATGGGCGGCCAGGCGGCGTCGCCGCTCGGGCCGGGGCGCAAGGGATCGGCCTGGCGTTTCGTCGAGCCGCAATCAGCCGTAACCCTTGCCGATATCACCGGTCCCGGGAGCTTGAGGCATTGGTGGATGACGACCAGATTGCATCCCGGCCTGGCCCGTGGCGTGATGATCCGGATCTATTGGGAAGACAGCGCCTTTCCCTCGGTCGAGCTTCCCTTGGGCGAATTCTTCGGCTTCGCCCAAGGCCGCTGCCAAGCGTTCCAATCCGCCATGCACAGCGTCACATCCGCTTATGGCATGAATTGCTGGCTCCCCATGCCCTTCCTGCGTCATGCACGGGTCGAGCTCGTCAACGAGACCGACTGGCGCTTCGCGCTCTTCTATCAGATCGACTATACACTGGGCGACGACCATCCCGCCGATCTCGGACGACTGCATGCGGGTTTCAGGCGCGAAAGCCCGACCCGGATCGGGACCGACTTCGAGATCCTGCCCCGGCGGACCGGCGCGATCCGCTATCTCGGCGCGATCCTCGGGATAGGCCCCAGCGAACCCCGCTGGTGGGGCGAAGGCGAGGTCAAGGTCTATATCGACGGCGACCAAGCCTTCCCGACCATCTGCGGGACGGGTGCCGAGGATTATGTCGGCTGCGCTTATGGAGTTCAGGACCAGGCCTTTCTCCATCACGGCCTCAACTTTCGCGAGCAGGAGCATGACGAGGATACCGGACGCGTCTCGCTCTATCGCTGGCATCTGGCGGACCCGATCGTCTGTGCAGAATCGATCCGGGTAACAATCCAGCAGATCGGGATCGACAGCGGCATGCTTTACGAGCGCGCCGACGACTGGTCGGCAGCCGCTTTCTGGTATGAACGCGGCGCCCTTCAGCCTTTATGGAAACCGGTCGGCGTCAAGGAGCGCGTGGCGGACTTGATCGGCTGAGGATGCTATCGGCCCGGTGACCGATCAGGGCAGCCAGCAGGTTCTTGGGCCAAGAAATGGCCAGCTCGAGGGCGCCTATACATCCGTTCCTTTGGAGCGGGTCCGTGCCAAGTCCGCCCGGCGGGTTGCCTTCTCCTCCCAGAGACCCGCCGGGCGGGAAAGACCGTCACGGCCAAGTGGACGGCCTTTCATCCAGCGCCACGCGTAAGCGCGCGGATGGCGATACCAAGTGACCTCGGACCTGAACGACCGGGCGGGATCGAAGCCGCAATCACAATCTCCAGAACGCCGGCCGGCAACACGGCAGTCTCGTCGAGGTGGTCACGGCGGGCTCGCCAAACGGGATGGCACGCCCCTTCTTTGCAGCGTCAGAGCAGCGGTGCGACATTTCGGATTGCGAGCATTCCGCGGCGTGTCGGTCGACAGAAGACGACCTTCGATAAACAAACCGCCAACAGATCATAAGGAGGGTGCGGCTCGAAGTCACCGCGGTACAGAATGATGGACGGTTCAGTAGCGGGTAACCGCCCGGCCAGACATCCGTCCGGCCGGGCGGGAAAGGCCGTTACGAGTCGGATAACGGCCTTTCTGTCTCGAACTGGCGCAAGGCCCCGCAGCTGCCTTTGCGCATTGTCGAGAATATTATCCCGAAACGCGCGCTGCCCTGGCACCAAGCGCCGTCGTCAACGGCGCGTGCATTGCCGCAAGCCGCTCAGCGGGAATTTTGACGACATCGCGATCGTAGCTGACGAGCCCGTTCACTTCGCCTTCGACATCGGTGAACTGGGTATAGACGGCGGCCGAGAGGCCGTCGGGGATCAGCTGGGCGAGTTGCAGCATCATCGAGTGATAATGGACAGCGAGTTCCTCGAGATTGGCGCTGTCACGATAGCTCCAATTGCCGGTCTCCTGCCATTTGTGATCCTCGAGCCGGGCGCCGAGGCCACCGAATTCGCCGAGCACGGAGGCCCGCCCCGGCTGCGGGTCCCACATGCCGGGTCCGGGATAGATATGCTGATCGAACGTCTCGCCATAACCGAGATCGTTCCAGCCGCTGGGTCCGTTGGCGAGGCGCGACGGATCGCGCTGCTTGACCGCGGCCAGCGTCGCATTGGTGTTATGCTGCCCCCAGCATTCGTTGAAGGGAATCCAGGACGTGATGCAGGGGAAATGTTCCAGCGCATCGATCATGGCAAACAGCTCGGCACGCCATTGCGCCGCGTCCTCGGGATTGAAGACGCCGTCGAGCGGCTGAAGCCGTTGCGGCAGATGCCCGGGTTCACCAGTCTTGATGGCGGACGGCATGTCCTGCCAGACGATGAGACCGATCCTGTCGCAATGATGATACCAGCGCGCCGGCTCGACCTTGACGTGCTTGCGGGTCATGTTGAACCCCATCGCCTTGGTCGTCTCGATATCCCAGCGCAAAGCCTCATCGGTGGGCGCGGTATAGAGGCCATCGGGCCACCACCCCTGGTCGAGCGGGCCGTAGAGGAAGATCGGCTTGTTGTTGAGCCAGATGCGGTCGCGCCCGTCGGTCGCGCGCCGCACCTCGACCTTGCGAAGGCCGGCATAGCTGGTGACGCGATCCTCGATGCCGGGGGCCGAATAGATAAGTTCGAAATCGTAGAGGAACGGGTCGGCGGGCGACCAGGCACGAGGATGGGGAATGGCGATTTCGACCGGGCTGCAATAATCGGTCATGCAATCGAAGCGGTCGATGACGGTTTGGGCGACCTCTTCGCCATCGGCCAGCACGCGGATCTTCAACGCGGCATCGGCGCGCGTCCAGTTGAGATACACCGAGACGTTGAAGCTTCCGGCATCATAGTCGGGCTGGATCCGCAGCTTCTCGATATAGCTGGCGGGCACGGCTTCGAGCCAAACGGTCTGCCATATGCCGGTGACCGGCGTGTACCAGATGCCATGCGGGTCGTTGATCTGCTTGCCGCGCGGCTGGGCGCCGGCGTCATTGGGATCCCAGACGGCCACGACCAGTTCCTGCTCGCCTTCGACGAGTGAGGTGGTGATGTCGAAGCGGAACGGGTCATAGCCGCCGCGATGGATGCCGAGCGGCTTGCCGTTGAGCCAGACCTCGGCTTCCCAATCGACCGCGCCAAAATGGAGCCAGAGACGACCGCCTTCTTCCAGGTCAGGCGCCGCGAAGGTCCGGCGGTACCAGAGCCGCTGATCGGGCCCGACGCGGCGCTCGACGCCGGACAAAGCGGATTCGACGGCGAAGGGTACGAGGATCTTGCCCTCGAATTCAGAAGGAGCCGCAGCCGCGCGCGGCTGGATCGCATAGTCCCAGGCGCCATTCAGGTTGGTCCAGGCCTCGCGCCGCAATTGGGGGCGGGGATATTCGGGAAGAGGCACGTCGACCAACGCCTCGTCCGACCAACGTGTCTTCATTCCAAGCTCCTAGCTGGAGAGGCGCCGGGCACGAAGCGGGCCACCTGATTGCGAGAGACGATCGGCCCGCCAAAGGAGTGGAGAGACGGCGGGCCGACCCAGCCTTCGCCCAAGCGAGGCTGCCGGGAAGAAACGCGCGTCGCCGACGCACACCGCAAAGCATCGCGCTCCACCCGATCCGCCAACAGGCTTGCAAAGTTTTTTTGGTTCGGCCGATGGTCCGTTCGGGGACCTCGCGGGTGGAAGGTATCGGGTGCACACTCAAGTGCACCCTGCCTTCGCCAAGAATGAGGGGGGAAAATGTACTATCGAACGCAATTCGGGACGCGGTTGAAATCGAGCCTGATGGCCCTGACCGCCTTGAGCGCGATCGCCGTAGCGTGCGCGAGCACGAACGCGGCCGCCCAGGAAAAATCGACTGCCGACACCGGCCATGACTTCCAGGTTCCGGCCCAACCGCTTTCGCAATCGATCGTCGCGGTAGCCAGCACGGCCAACATCCAGGTTCTCTATAGCGACGAACTGCCACCCAGCGTCCAGGCACCGGCCTTGTCAGGACGCATGAGCGTCGACGAGGCGCTCGCGCGGCTGCTCAGCGGCACCGGCTACACCTTCCGCTACACGCAGCCCGGCGTCATCACGATCATCGCGGCAACGCCGGCTGGCAGCCCCGACGGTGAGCGCGTGCTGGGCGCTGTCCGAGTGCAAGGCTCGCAAGGTGGATCGAGCGCGCTTCCGGGCTCGTCACCGGTCAATGGCATCAACGGGTCGCGGGATGTGACCGCAACCGAGGGCACAGGCAGCTATACGTCGAATGCACTGACGGTCGGCTCGAAGACGGCCGCCAGCATCAAGGACACGCCGATGTCGGTATCGGTGCTGACCAGCCAGCGGCTCCAGGACCAGAACATCACCGACCTCAATCTCGCGATGCGCAACCTCCCCGGCGTCACGGTGACGCAGGGCAGCAGCGCGGACGAGCTGAAATTCTATTCGCGCGGCTTCGAGATCACCCAATTCCAGTTCGATGGCGGCGCTCCGATGAATACTGCCGGGACCGCATACAACCGAGTCATCGACCTATCGCTTTACGATCACATCGAACTGGTGCGTGGAGCGGCTGGTACGTTCACTGGCTTCGGCGATCCCGGCGGCATCATCAACCTGGTCCGCAAGAAGCCGCTCGATCACCAGCAATTCCTGCTCGACATGCAGATCGGCAGCTGGGACTGGCACCGGGTCAGTGTCGATGTCACCGGCCCGCTCGCTTTCGGCGGGAAATTGCGCGGTCGCTTCATCGCTACACATCAGGACAACAACTTCTTCTACAAGATCGCGAAAGCCAATCGCAACGTTCTCTCCGCGTCGCTGGAATATGATCTGACGCCCTCGACGCTGGTCAGCATCGGTTTCAACTACCAGGACAGCCACGACCTTCCATTCGTCAACGGCTTCGTTCGTTATCAGGACGGGCGCTCCCTCGGGCTGCCACGCTCGACCTGCTTCTGCTTCGATTATGCCAAGAACAACGCCGAAAATAGGGAATTCTTTGGCCAGATCGATCAGCGGATCGGTGACAAATGGACGCTAAAGATCAAGGGCACCCGCATTCAACAGCGGCAAGCATCCATAGGCCCAAGCATATTCGGATCAGTTAACCCATATACTCTTCTCGGGTCACGCGCTGACACCGGCGGCTACCTGTTTAATCACATTCGGGCGACAATGCTCGAAGTGACGCTAGACGGAAGCTTTCGGCTATTTGGCCGAGATCAAAAAATAGTCTTCGGCGCCAATTACTCAATGAGCGATCCGGCCGGCACGCTGGCCGGACAGACCAGCGACCCATACACTGGAGCCACCTCGACCTTTCCCGGAATGGATTTGTATCCCACTGTCAACATATTAACATTCAATTCTAGCCAGTTTATTGAGCCGCCATTTCCACCTGGATATTCATCCAAAGTCATTTACGGTGACTATAGGTACTTGAATTCGTACTTAAATTTATCTCTAAATATTATAAAGCATTTACATATCAATACTGGCCTTAGATATTCTGGATATAGAAATAGAGATCTCATTAATAGAACTTGCTATTTGTGGGACATAATTGACAATAATAGCGTTTGCTTTAATCATTCCGTTGGCGACCAGCTCCCAACAAGATCAAATATCGTAGTTAAGGGATCAGATTTCTCATGGCCACCTTCCATTTCATGGAGCTACGACATCACAAATAATTTAACCGGATCGGCCGTATATAACGATATCTATATTGACCAATCAAATAGCCTCGATCGAAATGGCAATCCCATGCCACCGATTACCGGCAAAAATTTCGAGGGCGAGCTCAAATGGACGTCGCCAAGCCGCAAGCTTAATGCGGGACTGTCGGTCTATTACACCAAGCAGCTAGGTTATGCCGCCGGCGATCCGATTTGCTCCGGCGACATTCCCGATGCGCGCTGCACGAGCACTTCGACATCAAACCCAGGCCAAGTAGCGGTATTGAAGAGCTGCTGCTACATCTTCGATCCAACGCGCGAGAATATCAGCTATGGCACGGATATTGAAATTTCCGGCGAAATCCGAAGGGGTTGGCAGCTTTCTGCGAGCTACAACTTTAACTATAATTACGTAAAGAATGCCAAGATTTTCGACGGGAGCGCCCAGCCGCTCACCGCTTTCGCGCCACGACACCGGCTGCAATTGTGGACTAGCTACACGGCCGGCGAAAATTCGCGCTTCAAGGGGTTGAGCGTCAGCTTCGGTGCGCAAGCGCAAACCAAGACCTTCAGGGTTGACAGCTACTGCACCACCTTTGCGCCCCATCCGGTAACCGGACTTCCCCGCTGCGTAGCACGGCAAGCAGTCTCGTTCACCGATCCAGGTCATGTCGTCCTAAGCGGCGCGATCGGCTACAAAATCAACAGCCAGCTGCAGTTTGACCTGCAGATGGAGAATCTGCTCGACAAGACATATTACGAGACGGTCGGCGGTATAGGGGGGGGCAATTTTTACGGCTCGCCGCGCAGCTTCAAACTGAGCATGCGCGTCAAGCTGTAAGCAGCGCCGCATGGGGAACTGCCCGGGTAACAATCCCCGGGCAGCTTCTCCAATTGCGATTGCCTCTTCGGATAGCCAGCCGCGTTCGAGAAAAATCTCCTCTCCCGATAGGCCCTTTCCCCTCCCCGCGCGTCGAAGAAAGGGGCCGACTGGCATTTTCGTGTAGAATGGCCCCGAACCGGGGTTGAACACGTGGTGGGTCAGGCAGACGATCCTGAAAGGCTGGTCCCTATCGCGCGGGCGCGGGCGGCGCGCGCGTTGGCGAGCGGCGACCCCGGCGGACCGCTTTATGAGGCGTATATACGCCTCAGTCCCGCACTTGCGTCCTTCCTGAAGCGCCGCACCGGATGCGACCAGGCGGCGCAGGATCTGCTTCAGGATGTGTGGCTGCGCGTTGCCCATGCCGCCGACGACCGCTCGATCGACAATCCCGATGCGTTCCTGCAGCGCGTCACCGGCAATCTTGCGCTCGACTGGCTACGCCGCAACCGCTTCCGCTCGACCTTCTACGATGCCGAAGCCGACGCGACGGCCGTCGCGACCCCGGCGCCCGACGCCGAACGTATCTACAACGCCCGGCGCGCTATCGATTATCTGCGGATTGTGGTCGACGAGTTGCCGGAAGGACGCCGCAAGGTCTTCCTGCTGTGCCGCGGCGAAGGGCTGACCGCCAAGGAAGCTGGCAAGCGCCTGGGGATCGCTGAGAAGACCGTCAAACATCAGCTCGCATCGGCGATGGCGCATATTCGCGAGCGCCTGGTACAAGCAGGACTCTGGCCGTGATCGACGATAACATCCGAAATGGGGCAAATGACGATGGGCCTGGTGAAGAATCCGCGCGTCGAGATGGCATGACGGCAGCGATCGTCCCTGAATTCGAGGAACCCGATTTCGACACGCTTGAGCGCGCGGCGGAATGGATCGAACACCTCTCCGGACCGCACGCGCTGGAGAAGCGCGCGGCGTTCGATGCCTGGCTCGCCGAACGTCCCGCACACGAATATGCCTATGCCGAAATGCGCTCCTTGCGCGAGGCGGTCGCCCCGACCGCGCAAATGACCGCGACTCGCGAGCGACAGGAAACCGCGCTTCGCCGTCAAAGGGTGCGCCGCCGGATCGACACGGTAGCGGCGACCGCCGCCGTACTTGGTCTTGGCCTCGCCTGGGGCCCTGATCTCGCGCTGCGCATGCAAGCGGACGCCATGACGCGGCCCGGCGACATGGAGCAGGTCAGTCTCGTCGATGGCTCGCGGATCGCACTCAACACGGGATCGGCGATCAGCACGAGTTTCGCATCCGGCAAGCGGGAAGTCCGCTTGTTGAAGGGCGAGGCTTTTTTCGACGTGGCCCGGGACCCCTCGCGTCCTTTCGTCATCACAGCGGGTGATTCACGCATCCGCGTCCTAGGCACGCACTTCAACGTGCGAATGGATGGAGCGCGCACGACGGTAACGGTCGCACATGGGCGGGTAAGTTTCGGCCCGATCTCCAACCCTGCGGCCCAAATTCTGCTGACCGACGGCCAGCAAGCCTTTTCGGAAGGAACGTCATCGCAACGCCAGCCTGTCTATGATCAGAACGAAGCCCTGGCGTGGCGCCGCGGCCGCATGATCTTCTACCGCAAGCCGGTCCGCGATGTGATCGCCGAGATCGCGCGTTACCGTTCGGGCAATGTGCTGGTGCTGAGCTCCGGATTGGGCGCCCGCACGATCTCCGGCACATTCAGTACGAGGACGCCGGATCTTGCCCTGACCAATGTGGCGAGGACCATCGGCGCCCGCGTTCTCGATCTACCCGGCGGTATCACGATCATCTATGACTGACAGGTGACCCGATAGGCCCCCTGCCCCTCTCGAACGTCGATCGTATCGGAGCAACCGCGAACCGGCGGCTCCCATACCAATCGACCATCTTGGGGGGATTACAATGATAACCTCGACCCGCGGCCAGTCGCGCCGCGCCATCCGAATTGCGGCGCTCGCCCTTACCGCGCTGACGCCCGGCTTGATCGTAGCGACCCCGGCGCTCGCGCAATCCGCTCCCGATCGCACCTATGATCTCGACATTCCCGCGCAATCGCTGGCGACGTCACTGACCGCATTGTCGTCGGCCACGGGTCTTCAGGTCGTCTACACCGACAATGAGCCCCTTGCCGTGAACGTTCCCGCGTTGAAGGGCCGAATGACGATCGACGAAGCCCTCGCGCGACTGACGGCGGGAACCGGCTTCACCTATCGTTTCACCGCGGCCAGCGTCGTCACACTCGTCAAACTGCCAGCCGATGCCAGCAGAGGTGGTGAACGCGTCCTCGGCGCCGTACGCGTGCAAGGGGCGCAGGGTGGCGCAAGCGAGCTTCCAGGCTCGTCACCGGTGAACGGCATCAATGGCTCGCGAGACGTGACCGCGACCGAAGGCACTGGCAGCTATACCTCGAATGCGCTGACGGTCGGCTCGAAGACCGCGGCGAGCATCAAGGACACGCCGATGTCGGTATCGGTGCTGACCAATCAACAGATGCAGGATCAGAATATCACCGATCTCAACGGTGCGATGCGCAACTTGCCGGGCGTAACGATCACAACCGGCAACTCCGCCGATGAGCTGAGATTCTTTTCCCGTGGGTTTCAAATCACTCAGATTCAGTTTGACGGTGGCGCGCCGATGCTGGCCGGCGGATATTCCACCAATTACACGCCGATCATCGACCTTTCGCTGTTCGATCATATCGAACTGGTACGTGGTGCGTCTGGTACGTTTAACGCCTACGGCGACCCGGGGGGCGTGATCAACCTGGTGCGCAAGAAGCCGCTCGATCACCAGCAATTCCTGCTCGACATGCAGATCGGGAGTTGGGACTGGCACCGAATCAGCGTCGACCTTACCGGCCCGCTTGCCTTTGACGGCAAGTTGCGTGGACGGTTCATCGCGACGCATCAGGACAACAATTTCTTCTACAAAATTGCCAAGGCCAATCGCAATGTACTGTCCGGAACGCTCGAATATGACCTAACGTCGACGACGCTTGTTAGCGCGGGCTTCAACTATCAGGATAGCCACGATTTGCCATTCTCAAACGGGCTGATGCGCTATGAGAATGGCGAACCGCTTGGCTTACCACGTTCGACCTGCTTCTGTTTTTACTTCGCGAAGGCCGATACAGAAAACAAGGAATGGTTTGGTCAAATCGAACAGCGATTAGGGAATCAATGGACTCTAAAACTTAAGGGCACGCGCATTACCCAAACTCAAGTTACGATACGTCCAGGCGTAACAGGTTCCGTAAACCCCTATACACTGCTAGGCGCTGGTGCGTATCCGTCGTCATTTTACTACGGACATGAACGGCAAACGCTATTCGAGGCAACTATCGACGGAAAATTCAGGCTATTTGGACAAGATCAAAAAATCGTTATCGGAGGAAATTACTCCATGGAGAATCCTGCCGGAACAACCAATGGACTCTACGCCGATCTGTACACCTTACAGCCGCTTCAGTTCACTCGCAGAAATAGTGCAGAATTTGACGCATTTCATTTTAACGCCAATGAATGGGGAGATCCCATAATTCCTGGCGGGTATAGTAGCAAAATACTTTACGGAGACAATCGATATCTTAATACCTACGTTAGCCTTGAACTAACCCCAATCAAGCACCTACATTTATCTACGAGCATACGCTATTCTGAATACCGTAACAGAGGTCTGGGATCTTCTGTGTGTTATGCGATTTTTGTGACGCTGAATAGAAATGGGTGCGGTACTAAAAAGACGGGCGATCTTGTCGTGTCCCGGGTCGGCACTCAGATTGGCGGTGGAAATTTCTCGTGGCCCCCTTCCGTTCAGTGGCGTTACGATCTGTCCGACAATGTTACCGTTTCAGCAATTTATACCGACATATATATCAATCAGTCGAGCCAACTAGACATCCATGGGAATCCGACCCCACCCATTACGGGGGGTAATTTCGAAGGGATGATTAAATGGCAACCGTCCAGTCGGAAGTTGAATGCCACTTTATCCGGCTACTATACGAAGCAAAATGGCTATCTATATGTTGATCCCGCCTGCTCCGGCTCAACGAGAGACCCTAGGTGCACAGACAGCTCGACGACCACAACACCGGGGGAGCTCGATCACCCTACGTCGTGCTGCTTCGTTTTCGATCCGACGCGGGCGAACATCAGCTATGGAACCGATCTTGAAGTGCAAGGCGAAATTCGAAAGGGCTGGCAGCTATCGGCGAGCTACAATTTCAATTACAATTACGTGAAGGGCGGCAAGCTGTTCGACGGGCAGCGGCAGCCATTGACGGCCTTCGCCCCTAGGCATCGCTTCCAGTTCTGGACCAGTTATACTTTCGACGAGGGTTCGCGCTTCAAGGGGCTTTATCTGGGCTTCGGCGCGCAGGCGCAGAGCAAGACTTTCGTCACCGACAGCTATTGCACTGCCTACGTTCCAGACCCGAATTCAGATATCCCAGGCGCCCAGAGGTGCGCCGATAACGCGTCGGTGCCGGTCAACTTCACCGATCCAGGCCGTGTCATCCTGAGCGGTTCGATCGGCTACAAGGTCAACGACACGCTGCGCCTCGACCTTCAGATGGAGAATCTCCTCGACAAGACCTATTACGAAACCGTCGGCGGCATCGGCGGCGGCAACTTTTACGGCAGCCCGCGCAGCTTCAAGCTGTCGCTGCATGGGAAGTGGTAGGCCATTCGCCATCTTTATGAGTGCTGACGTCGGGAGCCGCGGCCTGTCCGCGGCTCCCTCCCCTCTTGCCCCTCGATCGAACCCAGCCTCCCCGGCGGCAATGCCTCACCCCATTGCGGTCGATCCAATCGGAACGCGTTCTTGGCTTACGAGATGGGAGAGCCGGCCAAAAACCTCATCCTGTTCCCTGGTGCGCCTGCGCGCAGCAATGTCGCGCGGGCGCCGATTCCGCGGGAATGCCCCTCCGATACAGCTCCCTCATCCCGAACCCTGGCCGAAGCCTATGACCGGCGCCGCGCCCGCATCCGGGCGTTCTTCTGGCGGCGGACCGGCAGTCAGGAAGCCGCCGACGACCTGACGCAGGAAGTCTGGCTGCGCATCGCCAAGAGCGCGGACGAAGGCGATTTCGACAACCCAGATGCCTGGCTCCAGCGTATCGTCGTCAATCTCGCGCTCAATTGGCTGCGCCAGCATCGCTTCCAGGCGCGCTACATGATCGCCGGCGGCGACGAGCACGACGCGCATGACGACACCCCCGATCATGACCGCCTCGTCCAGTCGCGGCAGAGTCTCGCTTACTTGCGCGAGCTGATCGATGAATTGCCGCCACGGCGCCGTACGGCCTTCCTCCTCTATCGTGGCGAAGGATTGTCGCTCGGTGAAACCGCCAAACGGATGGGTGTGAGCAGTTCGACCGCCAAGAAGCAGATCGCCGCTGCCCTCTTGTTTCTGCGCGACCGGATGGGCGAAGCTGGCTTATGGCCATGAACGGTGACGATCGACAGGGAGCTGGCCCCCTCCCCCTAGGGCCGGGCGATGCCTCGCCCGACGTGGATTGGCTGATGGGGCCCGAGCGGTTCGAACCGACGCCGGCGCATTATGAAGCCGCGATCGGTTGGCTGATGCGCCTGCGCGAGGCCGAGAAGGATACGAACCCCGCATTCGAGGAATGGAAACGGCAGCACCCGGCGCACGAGTTCGCCTTCGCGGAGGCCGAGGCGATGTTCGCAGCGTCGGCCGGCCCGGCGCAGGAAGCGTCCAGTCACTATCATCGCCGCTGGAACCTGCCCGGCCAGACCCGGTCCCGGCGCTGGATCGGCTATGCGATCGCAGCCAGCCTGTTGCTGGCGCTCGCCCCCCCGACCATGCAGTGGATCCGTTATTTGGGCGTCGACGAGGTCACGGGCGCGGGCGCGATGCGCAAGATCCGATTGGCGGACGGCTCGCTGGTAACGCTCAACAGCCGAACGGCGTTCGACTTCACGATCAACCGGATGGGCAGGAGCGCGCGCCTGGTCGATGGGGAGGCCTATTTCGAGATCGCCCATGACTCGAACCGGCCGTTCACGATCCGGGCGGGCGATGCCACGGTTCGGGTGCTCGGCACCAAGTTCAACATCCGCCTCAACGACGCGCAGTCGGTCGTTTCGGTGACCGAAGGGCATGTCCGCGTTACGCCAGCGGGCAAGCCTGCCGCCGCGGTGGTGCTTGGCGCCGGCCAGGAAGCGGTGGTGGCCAATGGCAAGCTACAGCAATTGCCCGCGGACGCGCTGATCAACGACAGCTGGCGGCAGCACCGGATCGTGTTTCGCCGAACCCCGCTCCGCCAAGTGGTCGCCGAGCTCAATCGCTATCGTGGCACTCCGATCTACCTGATGAGCAACACGCTTGGCGATCGCATCGTCACCGCCGTCTTCGCGACCGACGATCCCGAAGGGGCAGTGCGCATCATAGACCGGACATTGGGCGCGCGAAGCGTAACGCTGCCGACGGGCCATACATTTCTTTACTGAACAGAGTGAGAGGCGCTGGGCATTTGGAAGAATGCAAGAGTCGTCCATAGACGAGGATCACACATGAGAAAGAGCCCCGGCGCCTCAACGCCGGGACTCCTGACCGCGTCTAAGAATTGGCGCGAGGGAAGCTGACTACCATTTACCGTGCAAGCTCAGCTTGAAACTGCGAGGACTACCATACCAGTTACCCCCGGTCGTACCTCCAACTTGCTCATAGTAGGTCTTGTCGAGCAGGTTCTCCATCTGCAGGTCGAGCCGCAGCACATTATTGACTTTATACCCCACCGCCCCGCTAAGGACGACCCGGCCCGGATCCGTGAATGCATAATCCACCCACGCGGTGCAATTGGAATAGCCGTTGCTGGGATCGACAACATATGATGCGCAATAGCTACCGGTTTGAAAGGTTTCGCTTTGCGCCTGAACTCCGAAGCCAAAATACAGGCCATTAAACCGTGAGGTCTCGGAAAAATTGTAGCTCGTCCATAGCTGGAACCGATGCCGCGGTGCGAAAGACAGGAGCGGCGCGGGCCGGCCGTCAGGTAGCTGGCTGTTCTTAACATAAGTGTAATTATAGTTATAGCTTGTCGAAAGTTGCCATCCACGACTGATTTCGCCCGAAATCTCGAAATCAGCGCCATAGCTAATGTTTTGCTGATTAGGATTGAAAATATAACAACAGCTCTTCTGGTCGTTCAACTGCCCGGAGTTCCGTGTCGACCCATTGGTGCAACGGCGATCGCGCTGGTCGCCCTGGCAAATTGGATCGTCAGCGGCATATCCGATTTGCTTGGTATAATATACCGATAAGCCCGCATTGAGCTTGGCGCTTGGCGAAGCCCATCGAAGAGAACCCTCGAAATTCTTGCCCGTGACCGGCGGCATAGGTGCGCCTGATTTGTCGAGCTTGCTCGACTGGTCGATATAGATGTCGGTGTAGATCGCAGAACCACTCAGGTTGTCGGTGATATCATAATGCCATTGCACCGATGGCGGCCAGGAAAAGGAGTGACCCTTATATTGGGATCCAATCGACTCACCGTATTTGAAGAACGTCAGCTCACCGATTTGCTTGCCAAAGCAGGGGCCAGACGAGTCTTGCACTGAATATAAATCGCAGACAAATTGCTTGAGCCCGCGTTGCCGATAAGCAGAATAGCGCACACCGGTTGAAACATGTAGTCTCTTTATCGGTGTTAGCTCTAAATTCGCATAGACATTCAGATAGCGATAATCGCCATAGATTGTTTTGCCAGAAAATCCTGCTGGGAATGTAGGCTCCAACCACTCATTTGGGTCGAAATGAAACACATCAACATCTGATCCGGCGTACGGCTGCTTTCCTGGAAAGGGAATGAAATCGCCGGTGTAAATATCGTAGCCGATGCCCTTGGCGGATCCCGCAGGGTTTTCCATGGAATAGTTCGCGCCAACTACTATCTTCTGGCCTCGTCCGAACATGCGGAATGAACCATCCAATGTCGCCTCGAGCATGGTCTGCCGATCATGTAAATAATAATACTGATCTGTGCCAGCATAGATGCCGGTTAGAGCATTCGGATCGTCGCGCGTATTCGGATTGAGCTCCCCGGTAACTGTCGGATAAATCGAGATAGCGTCCTGTTTGATTCGAGTTGCCTTGAGCCTTGCTGTCCATTTTGCGCCGATTCGCTGCTCGATCTGGCCGAACAATTCCTTATTTTCGGTATCTGTCTTGGCGAAGTTGAAGCACAAACAGGTTGAGCGCGGCAGGCCGAGCGGCTCTCCGGTGCTATATCGCATTAACCCGCCGATAAATGGTAGCTCGTTGTTCTTCTGATAATTTAACCCAACACTAATCAACGTCGAAGACGTGAGGTCATATTCGAGGCCTCCAGACACCACGTTACGGTTTGAGTTGGCTACCTTGTAGAAAAAATTATTGTCCTGGTGCGTTGCTATCAATCGACCACGCAGCTTGCCGCCAAAGGCGAGCGGACCGGTCAAATCCGCACTGATCCGATGCCAATCCCAGCTGCCGATTTGCATATCGAGGGTGAATTGCTGGTGATCGAGCGGCTTCTTGTGCACCAGATTGACCACGCCTCCGGGGTCACCATAGGCATTGAAGGTTCCCGTTGCTCCGCGAACGAGCTCGATGTGGTCGTAGAGCGACAGGTCGATGACCGGCCTATAGCCGGCGCCACTCGGATTGATGTTCATCGGCGCGCCGCCATCGAATTGGAACTGCGTGATCCGAAAGCCGCGCGAGTAAAAGCCCAAATTGTCGGTAGAGCCTTGGTTGTAGACGGTGATGCCCGGCATGTTACGCATCGCCGAATTGAGGTCGGTGATGTTCTGGTCCTGCAAGCGCTGGCTCGTGAGAACCGACACCGACATAGGCGTGTCCTTGATCGACGCTGCGGTTTTCGATCCCACCGTCAAAGCGTTGGACGTATAGCTCCCCGTTCCTTCGGTCGCCGTCACGTCACGCGATCCGTTGATCCCATTGACCGGCGTCGATCCCGCCAGGCTGCCGCCGGCAACCTGAGATCCCTGGACGCGCACCGCTCCGAGGACACGCTCGCCGGAGGCACCATCACCACCGGCGGCAACCAGCGTCACCACGCCCGGCCGAGGAAAGCTGAACGTATAAGGCGAGCCGGCCAGAGCCGTTGCCAGCGCCTGCTCGACGGTCATCGTGCCCTTGACGGCTGGCGCGACGATATCGTTCGGCTGCTTGTCAGGATAGATGACCTGGATGTTCGCGCGTTCGGCGATCGCGCTCAGGGAGCGCGCGAGCGACTGGCTTGGAATGTTGAAGTCGTAGGTCGATTGCGACGCCGAAGCGGCAGCCTGGCCCCAGGCGGCGCCAGGCAATGCGAGCGCGCCGAGCGCACTCATGGAGAGCAAGGCCAGCTTGAATTGCGTGGCACGGCTCGTCTTGTACATCAAAACCCCCTCAAAATGGCACGGCCATTCGTTGGGCCGCCATGGGGGTGACTCGATTCAGGCGGCTCGTCCCCTAGTCCGCCCGGAAATATTTCCGACCCTGCATGGCCGAATGCCCGCCAAGGTCAATACAGCAAGACGATCCCGCCGGGGAGCGTCGTGACATGCGCCCGGGTACCGACCTGGAGCGCCGCGATCATGCCCTGGTCGTCATCGGTCCGGAACGAGGCGGTTACGTGTTGCGCGCGCAATTTCGCGCCCAGGACGTATATGCCGGCGGCACGATAGCGCGACAGCACGCGGGCCACTTCGGTCAAGGGTGCGTCGAAGAAGACCGCCCGTCCCGATCGCCACGCGGTGGCGTCGGCGGCGTTGACCGATCTGCTGACGGTTTGCACCGCATCGGCGACACCTTGCTCGTCGGCGGACAGGAACGCCCGGCCGCTCGGTCCGTCCAGACGCACCTTGCCGCTTTCGACCGTGACGCGCGTCCGATCGCCGGCGAGGTCGACGTCGAAGCGCGTCCCGAGCACGGTCACTTGGGCATTGCCGGCATCGACCCGGAACGGGCGAGCCTCGTCATGCTCGACCGCGAAAAACGCTTCTCCGCGAAGGATACGCACCGTGCGCCCTCCGGGCCCGGCCTCGTACGCAAGTGCGGTATCGCTGCTCAAGGTGACGTGGCTACCGTCGGGCAGATCGACCGTACGAACCTGCCCCACGGGCGTCGCGACGTCGCTGCGCCAATTCTCGAGGGCATGGCCGAAGCCAGGCACGAGGAATACCGCTAAGACGGCGGCCGCCGCCATTCCCAACCCTATCGCGCGACGCGACGGCGGCCGGCGCGTTCGGGGCACCGGCCCCAGCAAGGCCCAGAGCTTGCCAGCTTCCAGGAACGCCGCGACATGATCGGGATGCTCACCCTTCCAGTCTTCGACAGCGCGGAGCAGACCCGCATCGTCCGGCGCGTCGGCGAGGCGCGCATGCCAACGCGTGGCCTGCTCGAGCAACGCGTCGCTGACCGGCATCGGGGAATCGTCCACCGGCCGGGTCATAAACGATAACGATCGCCGGTCATATCCGCTGCCCCGCCACCCTCGCACCCTCAGGGCCAGGCGCCCGCATCGAGCAGCCGGTTGCGGCAATGCACCGTTGCCTTGGCGAGGTGGTTCTCGATCGTTCGCTCGGAAACGCCCATGCGCTTGCCGGCCTCGCGCATGGTCAGGCCTTCCATCCGGCAGAGCCTGAAGGCGGTCCGGCATTTGGGCGGCAGCTCGGCGATCGCCGAGGTAAGCAGGTCAGCCGTCTGGCGACTGCTGGCGATGCGCTCGGGTGACGGCGCCTCATCGCGGACTGCCTCGTGGCTTTCGATTGCGTCGCACAAATGGGAACGCAGTTCGCGTTGGCGCCAGTCAAACGCCGCATTGGCCGCGGCGGTGAACAGATAGGCGACCGGATTGGCGACACGGTCGCTCGAGCGCTGCAGGCGAAGCCAGAGATCCTGGGTCAGGTCCTCGGCGGCCGCCGGACAGCCGGTGCGCCTGGTCAGGAAGCGGACAAGGCCCGGGCGTATGTCGGTCCAGTCCAACAGCCCTGCGCCATCGACGCCGTTCATAAGCCGCTCCCCGAATCCCTGCCCGCGCAGGCTTTCGGGAATTTGAACGCCTGAGCGACTGAATTCCCGCACTGGCCGGCGCGCGGGCGCTGAGAGAAGGAGGCGGAGACGCCGATTTACCAGAGATACCAACTTGGGCCGGCCTCGGGCGGCATGGATGCGCGTTCGCCATGCGAGCGTGGGCCAAACCAAGCCACTCCCGGTTCGGCATGGCTTGCATCTCGACTAACGGCAACGAGGTCGTTTTACGCGCCACGCTCCGCATGGTTGTCCACGAACTCAACCGGCCCCGTTCCGCCTCGATCTACATCGTGGATCGCAAGCTCGGCGAGCACATCGTAACAGGCGTGTTCAAGACCAATGACTCCGATGGCGCGATCCGCATTATCGACCAGACACTCGGCGCGCAGAGCGTGACGTTACGGGCCGGGCCGACGTTTCTGTATTGAAGGGCGTCAAGACGCACCGAGAGAGCTGGCTCCACCGATCGCGCCGGCCAGGGCTGGTGACGCTTTCAGAGCATCCCCTTAGCCTTGAGGTCGGCGGCGAAAGTCGCCAACGGCATGACTAGGGTCAAAGGTTTGTCGCGCAACGGCTCCGCTCCATAGCTTGCGTACCATTTGGCCGCGCGCTCATTCTTGGCATCAATGACGAGGAGTACGCCGCCGCCCTCTGCCGCGATACGCAGACAACGCAGTGCCGCGGCAACAAGGAGCTGACCGCCAAGCCCCTGTCCGGCGAGATCGAGATGGGTTGCGATACGGGCCAGCTTGAAGCAAGGCACCTCGTGCTGTGCGAGTCCTTTGACCATTCCCGCCGGAACATCTTCATGCGCGACGCAAGACGGTGTGATTGTATAGAATCCTAACACCTTGCCGGGAACGGCAGCATCGATCGCGCAGAATGTCTTCGACGCATTTTGTTCATGACTCTGGCGCGCATAGCGTAGCAGAAACGCGTTCATATCCCGGTCGCCACAGTCGAACGCTTGCCGATCATGCTTCTTGCTGATCGGCTCTTCACGCCAAGGCAGGATGGTCACAGCGTGTCAGGCAGTGCCGTGATGGCGGCCTTGAGTCTGGCATTCGGCTTCGGAGGATTCTCGAGCAACGCGAGGACACGCGCATGATCGCGCTGCGAAACCTCTATCCTGTCGGCTTCCCTCAATACAGTTTCCGCCTCGCGAAGTGCAGCTTGCGTCACGAACGAGGTGAGGTCCGCGCTGCGAAGCGCCGCGGCGCGGACGAGCATCGACTTCGCCTCCGGCGTCACCCGCAAGCTCATCCGCTTGTTGTCTTCCACAGTGGCACGCGGCATCGCAAGCTCCTTCTTGTACGCATTGAAAATGTACGCCAGCGCATTCAGCTCGTCAACTCGGTACATCTTTAGGACGTACAGAAAAGTGGAAGGCGACTGCAAAGTGATACTTTTTTGGCATACACTGCGCCGTACCGAAAAATGGAAAGTGGCAATGCCCCGCAGCACGTCGGTGACGATCGGAGATCACTTCACCAGCTTCATCAGCGAGCAGGGCGCTATGGCTCGGCGAGCGATGTCGTGCGGGCCGGGCTGCGGCTTTTGGAAGAGCTCGAAGCGAAGGTGACGACGTTGCGCGATGCCCTGATCGCCGGGGAGCAATCCGGAGAACCCCGCCCCTTTGATTTCGAGGCATTCAAGGCCCGCAAGCGGGCAGGGTATGAAGGCAGGTGAAGACCCTCGCCTTTTCGCCAGCGGCGCAAGCCGATGTCGAAGGTATCTGGGATTATAGCGCCGACAATTGGGGACCGGATCAGGCCGACCGTTACACCGATGAAATTCCCAACGCCTCCCGTGCGGTGGCTGCTGGACAGCGACAAGGGATGGTGGCCGATGAGCGGGCCGAATATTGGAAACTTTCCAGTGGTTAGCACATGATCTATTCCCGTGACTACGGCGACCGATTGGAGATCATGCGCGTCCTGCACGGCAGGCAGGATGTGGAACGGCACCTATGGTCAACGATCCCGCCCGGGCTGTCCTTCCCATCAGGATAAGAGCCGCCTCAATCGAGTTTGGCCTGCGCCACCGAGCGGCCACGTTTTCGCGGCCGGTACCAGGGCGATCATCCTGACGCACCAAGAACTCGGCGGGGGTTTCGCTTATGCAAGCTCCGGAATACGATCGGATCGCTCTACGCGAAGTTCACCGACGCCGTCGTGACGGTCTGTGGCGACGGTGATGATCACGTCATGCCCAAGCTGCTGTAGACAATCCTCCAGACGTTCACGGGAAATGTCCTTCAGCTTTCCCCGACAGATCTCCGAAATTCTGGCTTGGGGGATGCCGGTGCGTTGCTGCACTTGACGTTGGGTCAACCCAAGCTCCTGGATGGTCTTGGTAATGATGACCGCGAGTTTCGCCTTGGCGGCAAAGGAGGGGCTACGACCAAGATGATCGAGAACGCTCTCGCCAGCAGGTACGGTATATCCAATGTTGGTGGTCATTTTCCGTGATCCTTTTTCATCTGCACGATCCTGAGCTTGGCCGCCGCCAGCCGTGCATCGATCGTGGTCTTGTCGGCTGCGGGAATCTCTCCACCCTTTGTCGACTTCTTCTTGAAGCAATGCAGGATGAAAACGACCTCCTCATGCTTAAGGTAGTAGACGGCCCGATAAGCATCACCGTCGTAGCTATCCCGCAATTCCCACACGCCATTCTCGAACGTCCTGGTAAGATGCTTGGCGCCGTCGGGCGTCATGTCATTCTGGACGAGACCGAGCTCATAACCGAATTGATCAATTATCTCCTCGGGCATGCTCAGGAGATCCTTATAGGATGACCCGAGAAACTCGACCTTCTTGTTGTCCATCTTGATGTGGCTCCTTTCCAAGGCTGATATCAATATTGATATCATAAGTCAACAAGGCACATGCGTAGCGGCGGCACGCCAAAATAATGGTTGCCCTGGCGCTCGATCGAGCGCTCCTGACCGACGCGCCAAAGCCGCCAGACCGAGCCCCGGCCGGCAATTGCTCAACCGCGATAAACGCGCTGCGTCTCATCGTCGGACATCGGCCGCCACTCCAATGGCTGGATCCAGACACCTGGCAAATCGTGCATCGCCGGCGGCAAGCCCGCCTGGCTCGAAATCGAGACGCACGCCATCCAATCCACGCCGTCGATCGTTACGATCTCGGGCGCGTGACCGGTCGTTTCGACCATCCTGTTGTCAACGGGATCACCGAAACAAAACGGATTATCGGAGACGTAGAGCGACATCCGCCCGTAATCGAACCCGCATACCCACATGTAGTAGAGCCCGTCGCGAACCTGGACGAAGATCGATTCCGCGGCGCGATAGCCGGGCGGCGGGGCCAGCACGGTCCGCGGCGCGCTCCACGTCCGTAGATCGGTGGAGGTCCGCACGCGAACGACATTACCGGCTTCGGGATCGACCCAGCCGTCACCGATCACATAATAGAGGAGATAGCAGGCCAACGCGTCGTCCCAGAAGACCTGCGGATCGCGGACGTGCGGTTCGCGAAAGACGATATTGTCCTTCTCGCCTGCGAAAAGATGCGGGGCCCAACGCGCAAGATTTCCGTCACTCGACAAGCGGCGCAAGGTGACGTCGGGCGCCGATCCGTCCTCCCGGCGCGGCAGATGCGCGTAGAAGAGGAAAGCCTCGTCCTGTCCAGCCCAGGTGACGAAGGGCGCCCACATGTCTGCCGGCCCGTCGTCAGCTGCTCCGGAGCCGATGCGTTCGAGAAAGCGATAATCTCCCTGGAGCGTATCGCTCACGGCATGGAACAAGGTCCGGTTTCCCTCGTCGCTCAGTATACCCATGCAGTGCCAGCGCGATTGGCGATCCTGCACCAGGCAAAAATCGTTGACCCCGAGCCGTTGATCCGGATGCGCATCGGGTCGCCTCGGAATGGCTTGCGGATCGACGATCTGGCGAGCCTGCGGCCAGGGCATCGTCAGTTGGGGAATCATGGCGGTCATGGGAGCTCGATCCTTAAATGGAATCGAACGGCGCATGTCGGCAAATGTCGCACTATCGAGCGACGTTCATAGCCATCCTGCACCGAGCTGAGCGGTCCCGGCGCGCCGGGCAGTGCCCCGATCGCCGCCTCGATCCTGACATTGGGTTTTGGACCATGCCCGGGCCGGGTTCTGGCCAACCACGCGAGCCTGTTATCCGCGGCGCCTTTCGAGATCGACATCATCAGCCGATAGCGAGAACCGCATTATCCCGATGACACGGACAGTCGAGGCAAAGCACGGGCTCTTGACCACCTGTGGCGCCAAAGCGGGGAAAACAAGCCAAGGGCCGACGATCTCAAGACCGCAACCGATGAAGTCGCGAACGTTTCCGGGTGGCGAGGCGGGCGCCACGCAAACGCGCGATCGCGGCGATCTGGCTGATCGACTGTCCGCTTTCGCGCCTGGCCGCGGCGATGTTTGCATAGTGATCGGGCGCGTCGTCGTCGAATGCAAGAACCCGGCCGGCAAGATACTCCCGCAGAAGGCCGGTAATAGCCTTCTCCAACGCCTGGCGTCGCGCCATCAGGCAATATCGCTACGCCCAACCGCAATTCTGCGCCGGTGATGGCCGTAGTGAACATCGATGCTGCAGGTTGTGCCTCGACCCAAGAGGCTACCCGCGAATCTGGCCGAACGCGCAACAATTCGGACAGGGCATTGGTGTCGAGCACGATCATCAATCAAACTCGATCGGCTCACGCATTGCCTCTCGCTTCGGCAAGGCCAAGTCGATTCCGCCGCCCACGGCCCCGAGCCGCGCTCGGATCGAACTGATCAGCCCCTGAGCCCTTTCCTCGGTCACGAGAGCCGAGCGCAGGATATCCCGCGCCTCGTCTTCCATCGAGCGGCCATGAACGGCCGCCCGCACGCATAGCCGCACCTTGAGTGCGTTATCGAGATTGCGGATCGTCATGCGGGCCGAAAAGCGCCTCCATCAATGATTGCGCATCAATCATTGCCGTCAAAAAATACGACACACGCAAGCCAAGGCAAGGCCGAACAGGTGAAGATAGGCATGGCGGCACGCCTTTCAAATTTGACCGAGGCGGCCACCCGCCCTCGTCACGCGTATCGCTCGGCCGTCGCTCCCGGCGACGAACGTGGCGCATTGGGCAGCGCATCGGCCATCATTGCTGGTCGTTGCCCGGCTCATTGTCGAATGCGAAGCTCCCCGACCCGAACTCGATCAGGACGTGATCGACGCCCGGCACGATCGCCCTGATGTCTCGTGACGATGCGATCGGCCGGCCGCCCTCGCGGATGCGCGCTGGATCCGCCGAGGGAAAACGCAGCGTCGCACTGCTGTTGGGAGGCACGTCGACGCTACAAGAGAAATGCTCGTCGTACCGCTCCCATGCTATCGCAATCGGTCCATAGGGACCAAGATGACGAGCGCTGGCCCTCGTAATGCTACCGCCCGGCTGCGGCGCGAAGCGGATATGCTTGTAACCGGGCCGTTCTGGATCGAGCCCCAACCCCGCGACCGTTTCGTACAGCCAGGCGCCGACCGAGCCGTAGAGATAGTGGTTGAACGAGTTCATGTCGGTGTCTGGCTTGGGCGAGCCGTCCGGCAAGAGCCCATCCCAGCGCTCCCAGATGGTCGTCGCCCCTTTGGTAACGGGATATAGCCATGACGGCACGTCACGCCGCTCGAGCAGCGCATACGCCTCGTCGTTATAGCCGAACCGACTGAGCACCGGGAGCAGACGCGGCGTGCCGAGAAAGCCGGTGGTCAGATGGCCGGATGCGCGCACCTCGGCGGCAAGCTTTGCCGCCGCAGGAGGCCGCAAGGCCTCGGGGAGAAGATCGAAGTCAAGCGCCACGACATAGCCTGCCTGGGACGGCGCACGCTCGGAGCTGCCCCGGACAGTCGCATCCTCGCCCACGAACCGCGCGACGAACGCCTCACGGATGCGCTCGAATGACGCCGCATAATGAGCGGCATCCGCGTCGCGCCCGAGCAACACCGCCGACCTGGCGAGGATGTTGGTCGAACGCGCGTAATAGGCTGTTGCGACCAGAGGCGGCGGGGTTGCTCCGAACGCTTCGTTCTGGGTTACGGAGAGATAGTCGAGCCAATCGCCGAACTGGAAGTCGCGCGCCCAGATGAGGTCCGGCCCGACGCGGCGATCGATATACTGGACCCAGCGCTTCATGCTCGGATAGGCACGTTCCAGAACGCGCAGATCGCCATAATGCTGGTAGAGCGTCCAGGGAACGATAGTGGTCGCGTCTCCCCAGCCGGCCGTTCCCTCCTGCCCTTCGATCCTCGGCACGATCCAGGGAACGGCACCATCGTCCTGCTGGTCGGCCGCCAGATCTTCCAGCCATTTCGAGAGGAACCGCCGGACGTCCATGTTGAAGGCGGCGGTCGGCGCGAACAATTGAACGTCGGCGGTCCACCCCATGCGTTCGGCACGCTGCGGGCAATCGGTCGGAATATCGACGAAATTGCCGCGCTGGCTCCAGAGGATGTTGCTCTGGAGTTGATTAACGAGGGGCTCCGAACATTCGAATTCGCCGGTCAGCGTGAGGTCCGAATGGCAGACGATGCCGGTGATCGCGTCCGGCGTCAGCTCACCGGGATAACCCTCGACCGATACATAGCGAAAGCCGTGGAACGTGAAGTGGGGCTCGAAAATCTCCTCGCCCTCGCCCCGCAACGTGAACCGGTCGGTCTGGACCGCGGCTTGAAGATTCTCGGTATAAAGGCTGCCGTCCGGCTGGAGCAATTCTGCGTGGCGCACGGTTATCGTCGTGCCAGCAGGCCCCGACGCGCGAAGCCGCGTCCACCCGACCATGTTCTGCCCCATGTCGATGATGACCTGACCGTCGGCCAGCCGCTCCACCGAAATGGGCGCGCGTTCCTCGATGCGCCTGACAGGCGGACAAGATTGCGCGATGAGGCGGCCGCGAGGCTCAGGCGCCTCGATAACGCTGCTCCACTCGGACGCATCAAATCCAGGCCGATCCCAGCCGATCGGTTCGAGGCGCGCGTCCTGGACCTCGCCGGCATAGAGCTCCGAGGACAATATGGCGCCCGTCGAGCAGGTCCAATTGTCGCGCTCGGTACCGATCGTTTCGCTCGTGCCGTCCGCATAGAAGAGCTCGATCTGACAAAGAAGCGCCAGATGCTCGCCATAGCGATTGCGCGGCCCCGGCCACAGACTGCCCCGGAACCAGCCGTCGCCCAGCATCACGCCAACGACATTCTCGCCGACGACGAGCGCGTCGGTGATGTCATAAGTCTGATATTGGATGCGGTCGTGATAGCTGGTCCAGCCGGGCGTGAGGACGGCGTCGCCGATACGCTCGCCATTGATACGCGCCGCGTAAAGTCCCTGCGCGCTCATATAGGCACGAGCCCGCACCAGGCCGGGCCGCACGTTGAACGAGCGACGAAGATAGGGCGCGGGCGACGGCACATCGCGGTCGCGATATTCTCGCGGGGAAATCCAGCGAGCGCTCCACTCGCATTTGTCGAGGAGCCCCATTTCCCAGCGCTGTGGAGCACTCCACTCGGATAGCCGCCCTTGCGTGTCGCGTACCTGGACGCGCCAGGCATAGGAACGGCGCGAGCCAAGCACGGGCAACCGGCATTCCACCAGATGCGAGTGGGGCGAGCGACATTCTTCGGTGTCGACCAGGAGCGCGATACCGGTGATCAACCGCGCCTCATCGGCCGCGACCTGGATGCGATAGCTGGCCTGCCTGATCCCCCTGCCATCGTCTGCCAGTCGCCAGCTGAAGCGTGGGGCGAGGTCGTCGATGCCCAATGGGTTGCGCTCTCCTTCCACGGTCAGATCAACCAGTTCCATGCGCGCTCCCAAATAAGAAGGTGAATCGATTGAAACGCCACTAGAGGCGGCGCGCTCGACAACGATCAGAAACGGGGCAGGAAGATTGGAACCGCAAACCCGCGCCAAAGTATATCGGCTGTCTGCGGTTCCGCGCGTTCCGAGACGTTCCTCGACGGTATTCTTCCAAACCAATAACGACGAGGCGTTTCGTGACCGCAGACAGCCAATTGATCGAGACCACCATCCAGACGGCGGGCCGGGTCTTCCAAGTCTCCATCGAGGGAGACGACACGCATCCAGGCACCGCCGACGCGCCACTGCGCACGATCAGCGCGGCAGCCGAGCTGGCGCAGCCTGGCGACACGATCGAAGTGGGGGCCGGTGTCTATCGCGAGCGCGTCGATCCGCCGCGTGGCGGCACCGGCGACGATGACCGCATCGTCTACCGGGCGGCGCAGGGCGCTCGCCCTGTCATCACCGGTTCGGAAGTGGTGACGGGCTGGACGCAGGAACAAAATTCGACCTGGAAGGCGGCCATCCCGAACAATGTGTTCGGCGACTTCAATCCGTTCGCGGATGAGATCAAGGGCGACTGGTATAATGGCCGCGGACGGACCTTCCACACCGCCCGCGTCTATCTCGACGGTGAACCGCGGGTCGAAGCGCGCGACAAGGAGGAAGTGCTGGAGCCCATCAAGGGCCGCCCCTTATGGTTCGCCGAGGTCGGAGACGAGGAAACGATCGTCTGGGCGCAATTCGAGGGCGATCCGAACCAGGGCCTGGTCGAGGTCAATGTCCGCCAGAGCGTCTTCTACCCGAGCCGGAACCATATCGACTATCTGACGGTGAGTGGCTTCGAGATGCGGCACGCCGCCACGCCCTGGGCGCCGCCGACCGCCGAACAGATCGGCCTGATCGGCACCAATTGGTCGAAGGGCTGGATCATCGAGGACAACAGGATCAGCCATTCGCGCTGCGTCGGCATCACGCTCGGCAAGCATGGCGACGAGTTCGACAACATGTCCGCGAATACCGCCGAAGGCTATGTGGTCACGATCGAGCGCGCGCATGACCGCGGCTGGTCGAAGGAGACGATCGGCAGCCACGTGGTCCGCCGCAACCACGTCTCTTATTGCGGCCAGGCCGGCATCGTCGGTAGCATGGGCTGCGCCTTCTCGACCGTCACTGGAAACGAGATACACGACATCCATCTGATGGAGCATTTCAGCGGCGCCGAGGAAGGCGGTATCAAGTTCCACGCCGCGATCGACATGGAGATCAGCGGCAACCATGTCTATCGCACGCGCCGCGGCATCTGGCTCGACTGGATGGCGCAGGGCGCAAGCGTCACCGGCAATCTGCTGCACGACAACGTTTCCGAAGACATCTATCTCGAGGTCAATCACGGGCCGCATCTGGTCGCGAGCAACATCCTGCTGTCGCACCGGGGGCTCAAGGTGGAATCGACCGGGGGCGCGTTCGTGCACAATCTCGTGACGGGCATGATGTCGCAATCGGGTGGCCATGGCCGCCAGACGCCCTATCTCGAACCGCACGGCACCGAGGTGACGTGTCTCGGGCCTGTCCATATCGGCGACGATCGTTGGTACAACAACCTGCTGCTTGGGCCGATCGACATGCAGCCTTATGACTGGGCATCGGCACCGGTCGTGTCGGAGGGCAATGTCTACGGCGCCCTCGCCATTCCGCCGACATGTGACAAAACACCGCACTACATCACGCAGGCGTTTGCGACACCGGTCCTCGTCCGGGAAGTAGACGGCTGGTACCTCGCCATCGACCTGCCTGCCGATGCCGCTCCCGCGGCGGACCTTGTCACATCGGAGCGGCTGGGCGCCATCCAGCAACCGCGCTTCGGTCGCCCCGCCATGCCCGCCCCGGCATTCGAAGCGCCCAACGGCACGAGCTTCACGATCGACACCGATTATTTCGGCAAGGGGCGGTCGGCAGATAGCCTGCGGGCCGGCCCGTTCAGCGATCCGATGGAAACGACGAAGCTGAAAGTCTGGCCGGTCGATTGATCGAAGACATCGCCAGGTACACCCGTCTGACGAGACAGGTAAGTCTACGGGTTAAACATCCGCGTAATCGATCGTGAGCGTGTCGGCGAGTTGCCGAATGTCTTCGTGGCAGAGAGGATCGGCGACGGCGCGCTTGTCTAAGGCCTCTAGGATATCGCCAGGGACACGATCTCCAAACAGGACGAGCGCGAACTCGGGTCCATATTGGTAGGAGATGTAATAGAGGCCCTGGGCGGCCGGACACGTATCGTGGATGCGCTCGGCCCAGCTCCGCGTGACCGGATAGGTGCTCCGTGGGCCTGCGAGAAGCGCATTGGCGTTCACCCCGATCTTGCGCTGGCCGGCCGCCGTGATGCTGACCAGCTTGAGGTCCGCGGTGGTGCGGACATGGCTGGCCGAAGGAGACGATCGGCAGCCCTGCGGTTTGCAACAAGCACGCTTCTCATTGCGGCCAAGCGGGCATCATCGGCAATTCAGGCTGCGGCTTAACCAAGGCGCCACGCCAACCAATTTGGCGCGCCCTGAACCATTTATACTGCCGCCGTACATAAAGGCGCTCCGGCGCCGCTAGGCCCCGGAGCTGAAGTATACATATTTCAAAGAAATTCAGAATTTTCCTCGCAGGGTTACGATCGCACCACGAGGAGACCCATAATAATTATTCGAACCCAAAGTACCGATCGTGGACAAATAAGTATTGTCGAGCAGATTTTCAAGCTCGACATTCAGACTGAGTTGGTCATTGATTTTATATCCGAGGCTCGCACTGAAAATGACGTGCCCAGGGTCAGTGAAATAAACCGGATGAAGGTATATGGATACGCTGCACCCGTTGGGTGTTACGCTTTCCCTTGGGCAATAATAAGTCGTCACAAAGGTCTTTGTCTGCCCTCGCGCACCAAAGCCAAGTACCACTCCGTCAAGAGGTGAACCTTCATCAAACCTGTATGTCGACCAGAATCGGAATTGCTGAGGGGGAATGAAAGACTGGAGAGGTGCTCGCTTTCCATCGAAAAGAAGCCCCCCAGGCGCAGATAGCGTCTTGTTCCAATTGTAACTCGCACTGACCTGCCAGCCCTTGCGGATTTCGCCCGACACCTCAAAATCCACCCCATAGCTGGTTTCGCGCCAGTTTGGATCGATCGCGTAGCAGCAATAGGTCTGGTTGACCAACTCTCCGCCCGACGGACTGCCCGACGCCGGGCCAGTGCAGTCCGGAACATCTGTTGACGGATCATAATCGCAAACGCCGAGCGCCTGATTCTTCTTGCGGATATAGTAGCCGGAAAAAGCAATGTTGAATTTCTTGTTCGGGGAAAGCCACTTCAGCCCTCCTTCGAAATTTCCTCCGGTAAGAGGCGGCAACGGAGCTCCATCCTGTGTCCGATAAAATGACTGGTCCTGGTAGATATCGGTGTACCCAGCATATCCTGTCAGGTTCGAAGAGAAATCGTACTTGGCAACCACGGACGGCGGCCAGCTGAACTGCTGCCCCTTATAGAGTTGCCCATTCCGAGGATTGGGCTGCACGCCGACTGCGGTACACCCTGGTACACCGTTCGTAACCATCGCTCCCGTGCACAGATCATAGCTGTATCCACGAGATCGAAACGCGGAATAATGCGCTCCAGATACTATGCGAACGCGCGCGAACGGCGTAAATTCGAAGTTAACATAGGCGTTGACGATGCGAACATCCTGCTTCGAGACATAAAAAGATTTACTGGATGGATCCATCCATCCCGTTGGATCAACCAGAATGCTTGGATCAAATGCAAATGGATTGAAATAATATCGGGCGAAGGGGTTTGTTGGAATTCCATTCGCAGCCAAGCTTCCTCCATAGTACTCTGCCGACCCTCCCTGATCTGCCATTGAGTAATTGGCGCCGACCACAACCTTCTGCGTTTGACTGAAAAGCCTGAAGGCGCCGTCGAGCGTAATTTCGTACTGCATTTGCTTAGTTCTCGGCGCGATCGCTCCCAATCCATATTTTGCAAATGCCGAGTGTGCTAGGTCACTGGTCAACACGTAGTCCGACCCAGCAGAAACCCCCTCGCTGAGGCCCTTTTGACTGATACGCGTTCCCTTGAACTTTAACGTCCAGTTATTGCCGATCCGCTGATCGAGCTGCCCGAAATATTCGAGATTCTCTTGCGTGCTCAAAACCCAAGGAAAAGTCCAATTGGTCGAGCGCGGCAAATCGACCAGTGTGCCGTCTAAGTAGCGCGGAATTCCCGTCCGCGCTCCGTCCTGCCGATGGGTTTGATAATTGATACCGGCGCTGAGCAGCGTTGTCGGCGTAAGATCATATTCCAGCGTTCCCGATAGAATATTGAGGTCGCTGTGGGTTATGTCGAAGAAATAGTCGTTATCCTGATGCGTCGCGATCAGGCGCCCGCGTAGCTTGCCGCCGAAGCCAAGCGGGCCTGTCACGTCCGCCGACACCCGATGGCGCGCCCAAGACCCCAGCTGGAACTCCAGCGACAGTTGCGCGTGGTCGAGCGGCTTCTTGCGCACCAGATTGATCACGCCTGAAGGATCACCGTAGGCGTTGAAGGTACCGGACGCTCCACGCACCAGTTCCACATGATCGTAGAGCGACATGTCGATGATCGGAGTATAGCGACCGCTTTGAATCCCAGCGCCCATGCTGGAGCCGAGAATCTGAGCAGCCCCGCCATCGATCTGAACCTGAGTGATCTGATAGCCGCGCGAATAATATTCTTCCGAGCCGGGAATACCGGCGTTGTTCACCGTCACGCCCGACATGTTCTGCATCGCGTCGGTCAGGGTCGTGATGTTCTGGTCCTTGATCTGCTGATCGGTCAGGACCGACACCGACATCGGCACGTCCTTGATGCTCTGAGCCGTCTTCGACCCCACTGTCAGCGCGTTGGACGTATAGCTCCCCGTCCCTTCGGTCGCCGTCACGTCACGCGATCCGTTGATCCCATTGACCGGCGTGGCCCCAGCCAAGCTGCTGCCACCGTCCTGCGAGCCCTGCACCCGCACAGCGCCCAGCACGCGTTCGCCACCTTCACCCCCGGCCCTAACGAGATTGATCGCCCCGCCCGAGAATTGCATCGTGAGCCCGGTTCCCGACAGCAGCCGCACGAGCGCGTCCTGGACGCTCATCGTGCCGCTGACGCCATTGGTCGACAGCCCTTGGGCGAGCTCGGCGGGATAGACCAGAGCAACGCCTGCCTGCTTCCCGAATTCCTCGAGCGCAGGCCCGAGCGGTCCTGCCGGGACATTCACCGTCACCCGCTCATCACCCGAGACCGACTGCGCCTGGGCGACCGCCGGCATCAACAGCCCGCCCGCTACAGCCAGGGCACTGGCGCGCACCAAGAGCGCCATTGCACGTATTCCCATATCTCCCCCCTCGAGGTCATTTGTGGACCGGCACCATGCCGAGGTCCATATGACCTTGACGAAGAGCGCTCGATTTTGAGGAGGTCGGGGGCTTCAGAAATGTTTCAGCGGGCGGTCACGACCGCCAGCCAGGGCAACAGCCGCAATTCCAGGCCATCGCTTTTCGCGATCGCAGCGAGCCCGCCAAGCGGATCGGCCGACTTGATGACACCGCTGAAACGCCGGTCGCGTGCGGCGCCCCAGATCAGGATCCGCCGGTCGCTGTAGCGCTGGAGCGACGCGGCGACGTCCGCCAGACGCGCATTGTCGAACACGACCATCCCCCGCGTCCAGGCATCGACGCTCGCGTCGGAGACTTCCGGCGATCCGAGCTGGCCCGCATATCGCAGCGATTGGCCGGGATGGAGGATTTGGGCCTTGTTGCCCAGCGATACACGGATGTCGTGCCGGATCGCGCTTACCAGCGTGGCGGCGCCATCGGCATCGACGGAAAACGTCGTCCCCAAAGCGCGCGTCACGCCGTCCCCTGCCTGAACCAGGAACGGCCGGTCGGGCGCGGGCGCGACGTCGAAGCGCGCGCGCCCCTCGAGCAACCGTACGCGCCGCTCTCCACGCGTATAGGCGATATCGACCGCGCTATGGCTGTCGAGCAGGACCCTGCTGCCATCCTCCAGAGTCACCAGCCGCGTCTCGCCTGTATCGGTGCGCGCATCTGCGCGAAGCGCAATCAGAAAGTCGGTTTGTGACAAGCCGCCCAGAGCGACGATCAACACGCCGCCCAGCAGGACGACCTTCATCCTAAGCGACGGCGTGCCTCGCCATTGGGCGGCCGGCCGCGTCGAGCGTAACCGCTGCGCCAGGAGGATGTCGTCCATTCCTTCCCAAAAGCGCGCAGCCTTGCGCAAGGCGTCGGCATTGGCAGGGGTCGCCACCCAATGTTGCAAGGCGCGTTCGCGCCGCGAGCTCAACGCGCCGGCATCGAGGCGCACGACCCAGGCCTGCGCCGCACGGCGCCGGCGTACGTCTTGCCAACGCGCAACAAACATCCGGACCTGCTCGATCGGCATAATGGACCAGCGCAACAGCTTCTCAACGTCCAGACGGTCGACGGACGGATATGAGGAGGCGCCCCGCCTGACTTTCCTCAGCAATCTTCATCCAGCGCCGATGATATATCCGCCAGCGCCTTGCGCAAATGCTTTTGCACCATGTTGAGACTGATGCCGAGATGGGCGGCGATCTCCTGCTGCTCCCAGCCTTCGATCTTGCGCAGGTGAAACACTTCGCGGCAGCGCGGCGGCAATCCGTCGACGATCCGCAAGACCTGGTCGAGCGATTGCCGCCCGACAAGAACGCGGTCCGGCGCAGGCGCGGACGACACGATATCGTCGTCGAGCGGGAGACAGGGGAGGATTGCGGCGCGCCGGCGCCGATCGACGACGAGGTTTCGCGCGACGCGCCAGAGATAGCCTTCAGGATTGCTCACGGAGGGCGAGCGCTGCGCGTAGCGCAAAAAACTGTCCTGCACGATATCGGCCGCTTCCTCGGCGCATCCCGTGCGCCGAACCAACCGCGCCCGCAACCGGGACATCAGCGAGCGATCCATGCCACCAGGCTGCGGTGAAATGCCCGGGGTCTTCGCGGCGGCATCCGGCATGATCGGCATGTCCTCGTGCGTTCCTGAGCGATTGCTCCATCAAGAAACGCGCACCCCCGGCAAGACCCGCAACGGCACTCACGGCGCCAATATCCAACGGCAGACGCGATCGGTATCCCGGCAAACTGGGATGGTCCTTGGCAATCGCCTCCCCAATGACGAGGAGCGTCGTCAAGCCGCCGGGAGATAATCGATGCGTCGGCAATCGATGTCGCCTGACCAGACGACAAGGAATGGCATGCCGTCGCGCACGCCGGCCTGCCCATAGCCGCTCGCGGTCGCGAGGAAGCAGCTATAATCCCCCTCCAATGCCGGGCGCAGGTACAGTGTCCGATCGACCGCATCGTATCTGGCACCGCCCAAGGCCTGGAGCAGAGCGTAGCTCGATAGCGCGCGTCCGTACCAATGGCCGGCCTCGACTTCGTCGAAGGGATTGCGCCTGATACCCTCCTGACGCCCCCGGGCGGTCCGGACGATGTCCAGACCTTCGGCGACCATCCCGTGCAGAATCATGTGCGACGCGGCCTGATATTCGATACCGGTCCAGACCGCGCCGCCATAAGGAAAAGCGAGCGTCGGCTGGCCGCCCTTGGGCCAGGTGCAAGTCAGGAGGCCACCCTCGCTGCCGATCGCGCTGCTCGTGGTGCCGCCGATGATAGCGACGTGATGCTTGAGCGAGCGCTTGAAATTGTGGC
Organism: Sphingomonas sp.; assembly: GCF_024508665.1. Lineage (GTDB taxonomy): Bacteria > Pseudomonadota > Alphaproteobacteria > Sphingomonadales > Sphingomonadaceae > Sphingomonas. The sequence goes on along the minus strand of NZ_JANINP010000006.1, from coordinate 1,220,628 downwards.
GGTAGACCGCCGCCAGATGGCTCGCGACCTCGTCTTCCGGCAAGACATCGTCGATCCCGTAGAGATCGGCATGCCAGGCGCCGAGTACGCCATCCGACAGGCATCCGATGCCGTATTGGTATTTGGGACCCTCGCGTGCGCAGAGCGCGCGATCCTCTTCCGAAATCGGCCGCGCGAGTCCCTCCACGGCGAGTGGCGTCTGCCGCAGCCCTTCGGTCGAGACGCGATGGACGTAATATTCGCCATCGAAGAGCTCTTCGCTCATCCGCCGCTGGCCACGCCCAAGAAGCGCGCGATAAGGCTCGACATCGTCATGGAGAAACTCGCCTATCGCGACGGCAGCCTTCAGGGCGCCCAGATAAAAGCTCGAGCAAAAGCCATTCGGGCCCCAGAATTCGATATCGTAGGTGTTGTGCTGGGGTTCTTCGAGGCAACCCGTATGCCGCGGATCCCAATGCTCGATGCAATAATCAAGCGAGCGCCGGACGGCGGGCCACAGATCGCGCAGCCAGACATCGTCGCCACATATCCGCCAATCGCGATAGACCTTCATGATCCCGCCGAGCTGGCCATCGGCCGCGGCCGGCTCATTGTCATGGTCGCTAGCTTTGTCCGCGGGGCGGATCGGCAGCCGGCTGCGGAAGAACTGGTGCCCGGCCGCGTCTTGCGAGGGACCGAATTCGGTTTCCCTCAAGGATCGTTCGAGATCGGGAAAGAGGTGCGCGATCGCCTGGTTGTAATTCCACACATGGGTGCAGGAACCGTCACACGACCCCGTGTCGGTCCAGCTTCCTTCCCAGGCCCAGAGTTTGCCGTCGATTTGCCGCAGCACCGTCGGCGACTTGAGGACCGAGAGATTGGCCGCCACCGCGTCCAGCGCTTCTTCGGGTATAGTGGACGCAAAGAGGCAATCGCTGAAGCGCTTGGAAGCAATGCGGAGGCGATCGTAATTGGCATCCCAATAGCCGACGACCTCGTCCACGCTCGCGAAGCGCCCCGCATACCAGGGCGCATAATAGTCGTTCGGTCCGCAAGATGAATAATCGGGCACCACGAACCGGCCCTTCTCGATCTTCCACAAAGGGGTGCGCAGCCGCGATCGTGGGAAATACCAGGCAAATCTCAGGCTGACCGTCTTCTCCTCACCGGGCGCGAGCCGGAACGGGACCGAAAGCGATGCTCCGGGAGACGATGGGCCGGTTTCCGGCGCCTCCCGCGCAAGACAAAAGCCATCGGCAACATTCTTCCAGGCGACCGCTAAAGCGTCCTGCGCCCATTCGCTTCCCCGGAACCAGGAAGCGTCGACAAGCGTGGCGGCATCATCGGTCCAGGCAGCAAAGGCCCCACCTTGGGGATCGGGATCGTCCGCTGGGCCGCTTTCGAATACGAAACCGCGCGGGATACGCCGCACACCATCGAGGATCGCATCTCCTTCCCGAAACATGCGGGTCGCGCCCAGGAAGTTGGTTCCGTTGAACGAAAAGACAGCCTCGACAGGCACCCCGCTGCGATTGACGAAGCGATATTCGAGCGTCGCGACCGGAAGGCTGGAATCGTCGGAACGGCCCGGCTCGAACGGGCTCCATGCCGTGATACTGGCAGCAAGCGGCAAGCCCGCATCCTCCAGCTCGATCCGGCAAAAGGGAAATTTCGCTTCGAAGCTCGCGCCATCGAAGCGCGGGAGGCCGGGCAATGCCTTTTTCGAGTAGGATTCGTCGAACTTGTGCGCCGGCAAGGGCGCTTCCAGCACCTGCGCGCCCTGCCCCCTGATCCAGAGCGCCGCGAAAAGCGGGGGCTCGTTCGAGAGCGCCGGTTGATTGCGAAGCGACACATTGGAGAGGCGTCCGCCGCCCTCGACGCACACCATACCGGCGCCGATGCCGCCAAGAGGGAAAGCGATGCGATCCAGGGCCGCGCCCGAGTATCGGCGAGCGGAAGATGGTTGGCTTTGATCGATAGACATCAGCAGCTGCCCTGAGGTGGTGCTGAACAAGGGCCTGGCGGCCGACAATCGAGTGCGTCAGCCTAATCATCGAACCTATGCAGCGATCATGAGGAACGAGCTGACCGATGGGAAACCATAAGAATCGAAAGCGGCCGATTGGTGATTGCCGCGAAATTCGCGCCCATTGACAAAAAAGGAGCGCGCCGGCTCCCGCCGGCGCGCTTTGCTTGCCTCGCCCTAGAACTTGCCGCGCAACGTAAGGATCGCACTGCGAGGCGTACCGTAGAAATTGGAGACTGAAAGTCCGCCAATGGTCGCCAAGTAGGTCCTGTCCAACAGGTTCTCGATTTCGACATTCAGGCTAAGCTTGTCGCTGATCCTGTATCCGATGCTCGCGTTGAGCACGACGTGCCCGGGGTCGATGAAATAAACCGGATGGTCCCATACGGATACCGCGCACCCGGTTGGCGTGACGCTCTCCATGGGACAATAATAGGTCTGCACGAAGGTCTTGGTCTGCCCGCGGGCGCCAAGGCCCAGCACCAGTCCCTTTAAGGCGGACCCATCGTCAAATGCATAGGTCGACCACAAGCGAAACTGCTGGGGCGGGAGAAAGCTCTGAAGCGGTTGCCGCTTTCCATCGGGATACACGGCCGTGGGCGCGGCGAGCGTCCGACCCCAATTGTAGCTGGCGCTGATCTGCCAACCTTTGCGGACCTCGCCGGATACCTCCAAATCCACGCCGTAGCTGATCTCGCGCCAGTTTGGATCTGTTGTGAAGCAGCAATTCGATTGAGCAACGAGCGCTCCGCCCGAAGCCGGCCCTGACCCCGAACCGGTGCATTGTGGCAGATCGGTCGACGAGTCATAGTCGCACACCGCTATCGCCGAATTTTTCTTCCTGATGTAGTACCCCGAAAACGCGATATTGAGCTTCTTGCTCGGCGAAAGCCATTTCAGACCACCTTCGAAATTGCCACCCGTGAGCGGCGGTAATGGCGAGCCATCTTTGGTGCGCAGGTAAGACTGATCCTGATATATGTCAGTATAGCCGCCATAGACCGCCAAATCAGATGAGAAATCGAATTTGGCAACCACTGAAGGTGGCCAACTGAACTGGCTGCCTTTGTAGAGCACGCCATTGTGTGGATCTGGCTGTAGCCCGAGCGCGGCACAAAATCCGATATCGACCAGGCGTTGGGTGCAGAGATTATAGTCGTAACTCCGACTACGGTAAGCAGAATAATGAATGCCAGACACGATATGCAAGCGCGAAAACGGCGTTATCTCAAAATTTACGTAAGCATTGATGTTACGTATGTCATTTTTTTCTATATAACTATTTTTGCTTTTAACATTCATATAGTTTGATGGCTCGGCTAGAATGTTCGGTTCAAAATTAAATGGATCGAAATAATATTTACCGAATATACCGACCACTTCTCCATTAACAGTTGTTTGCTCTCCATTATATGTCGCACTCCCTCCTTGATCAACCATCGAATAATTGGCCCCGAGCACAATCTTCTGGGTCTGACCGAATAGCCTGAACGATCCATCCACAGTAACCTCAAACTGCGTCTGCTTCGTTCGTGGCGAGGAAGCGCCGCGATATTGAGCAAAGACCGAATGGTCGATGTCCGAAGGAGGTATATAGCTTGCTGATACTTGCGCATCGTAGCTCACAGCTTTCTGCCGAATACGCGTTCCCTTGAATCTCAGAGTCCATTTATCACCAATGCGTTGATCTATCTGACCGTAGAATTCGACGTTCTCCTGCGTGCCGAAGACCCAAGGGAAGGTCCAGTTGGTAGAACGCGACACGTTGAGGAGGGCCCCGTCGAGATAGCGGGGAATACCGGTGCGGCCACCATCCTGGCGCTGCGTTTGATAATTCGCGCCGGCGCTGACCAAGGTCGTGGGTGTCAGGTCGTATTCTACCGTGCCTGACAGAATGTTGAGATTGCTGTGGACGTATTTGAAAAAGTAATTGTTGTCCTGGTGCGTCGCGATGAAGCGCCCACGTAGTTTGCCGCCGAAAGCGAGTGGCTCCGAGACGTCAGCTGACACTCGGTGCCGGCCCCAGGAACCAAGCTCGAAATCGAGTAGCAATTGCGGGTGGTCGAGCGGCTTCTTGCGCACCAGATTGATCACGCCTGACGGATCGCCATAGCCGTTGAACGTGCCGGTCGCCCCCCGCACCAATTCGACATGGTCATAAAGCGACATGTCAATGATCGGGCGATAAGTCGTTATACCAACATTTCCGCTGGCAGAAATGATCTGCGGCGCTCCGCCGTCGATTTGGACCTGCGTGATCTGATAGCCGCGGGAGTAATATTGCTCCTGCCCGGGGATGGTCGCATTGGCGACCGTCACGCCCGACATATTCTGCATCGCGTCGGTCAGGTTGGTGATATTCTGGTCCTTGATCTGCTGATCGGTCAGCACCGACACCGACATCGGCACGTCCTTGATGCTCTGAGCCGTCTTCGACCCCACCGTCAGCGCGTTGGAGGTATAGCTCCCCGTCCCCTCGGTCGCGGTCACATCACGCGATCCGTTGATCCCGTTGACCGGCGTCGAGCCGGCCAAGCTGCTGCCGCCGCCCTGCGATCCCTGGACCCGCACCGCGCCCAGCACGCGCTCGCCGCCATCCGCCGACGCATCGGCTTTCATGATGGTCGCACTGCCGCCGTTCATCTGCGCGGTCAGGCCGGTCCCCGAGAGGATACGAAACAGCGCTTCCTTGGCAGACATCTTTCCAGACGCACCGGAGGACTGCATGCCATCGACCAACGCGCTCGAATAAACGAGCTGGACGCCCGTCTGCGCGGAATAGACCTTCAGCGCCTCGGCCAGGCTCCCTGCCGGAATATCGACCGTCACCACAGCCTCGGCATCTGTCTGGGCCTGCGCGGCGAGCGGCATCGCGACACCGGCGACCATGGCTCCTCCGAGCGCGAGTACCGACACGCATGACGAGATGCAGGCTTTCCTTGCGACGTTCATAACCCCCCAATCCCTTTATTCTGCCCGATCCTGTATCGGACGTCATGGGGGAGTCAGATGAGCCGCCAAAAACCTAACCGCGGCCTTTAAAAATCATTCGTCGTCGCGCGAAACCAAGGTCAACCATGGTAGTTTGGTCGCGCGCAAATGCTGGCTGCGCATCAAGGTCTCGAGCGCGGCTTCAGGCCGGTCGACCCGCAACGTGCCGCTCACGCGATTGCCGGCCAGATCGCTGGCAGTAAGGATGAGCCGGCCCGGATAATATCGATCGAGCGCGGCAAGCGCGTCCTTCAGCCTTACATTGTCGAGAACCAGGCGATGATCCCGCCAGGTGAAGGCATCGTCGACGACGCGATAGAATCGAACGTCACCGTCGCCGAACCCGGCCCCCTGGCCACCGCTCAGCACGACATGGCGCCCGGCGCGCGCGACGTCGACGGCGCCGCGGCTGACATCGACCGTGAGGCCGTCCGACCGATCCACCGAGAACATGGTTCCGATATCGGTGATCCGCGCATCGCCCGCGACAACCGAAAATGGCCGCGTATCCTTGGCGACATCGAACGCGGCGCGCCCTTTCAACAACCATATCGAGCGGGACGTGGCATCGATCCGCACATCGAGCGCGCTTGCGCTGTCGAGCCAGACCTGGGTTCCGTCGGAGAGGCGAACCTGCCGAAGCTGCCCTTGGGGCGTCACGAGATCGCCGGCGGGCCATCCCCACCACATGACCGCCGCCAAGCTCGCCGCCATCGCCATGCCCGCCATGCGCGGCATCCGCCGCGGGCGCGCAAGCGTGGTTCGATCGAGTTCCACCCACAAGGCGCGCGCCTGTTCGTAAGCGGGGCGATGCAGAGGATCGGCTGCAAGCCACGCCTTGAGTTCGACAATGTCGGACGTACGAGGTGTCTTGACCGACGTCAGGCGCTCGACCCAGGCGGCCGCGGCAAGACGCGCATTCGCAGCCTTGTCGTCATCCTCACCCATCGCCATTCCCGAGCCAGTGCGATCGTCCTTATGCCATCGAAAAACCGCCAACGGCTATCCTTCGCTCGACAAGGCATCGATGGCGGCGACCAGCTCGGTCATCGCATGCCGCAAATGCTTTTCCACCGCAGTCGTGGAGATGCCCAAGCGCGCGGCGATGTCGACGTTGCGGCACCCTTCCAGGCGCCGCCAGGCGAGGATTTGCCGGGTACGCTCTGGGAGCGCCTCGATAGCGGCATTGATGGCATCGAGCGCCTCCTGACCGAGCAGATGGCGTTCCGGGGTAACCTCGTCGACGGCGGTCCAAAGCACATCGGCATTGGCTGCCCGGATTTCCGCGCGGCGCGTTTCCTGGCCGTTGAAGTTGATCGCCAGGTTGCGCGCGATCCGGAACAGCAGGCTCTTGGGACTGCGCACCGGCTCGGCGCAGGACAATCGTGGAAGCGCAAGAAACAGGTCCTGCGCCAGATCTTCCGCGTGATGCCGACTATCGAGACGGGTAGCCAGGAAGCGCACCAGCCCGGCATGGCTTTCGGTGTACGCTGCCTCCAGCTCCCGGGACAGATGGAGCGCCTGGACGGTTGCACCGCGGCTCGCATTCATGCCTTGCCCCCTAAAGATCGGCTCTACCCGCAATAGGAACGCACAAGGTCTGCTAGAACCGCATCATGCGGGGCGCTATGGCGCCCCGCGTGTGCTCGTTCACCAGCCGATGAGACTGCAGCTGGAACTTGCCTCAACCAGGCCGCCGATCCCCATGGCATATTTGTCACGGTTCTTCGAACCGCCGAGCCGCAGGCTGTCGTCGTGGAGCAACTCGGCCATCCGCTTGCGCGTCGCGATCAGTTCCTCGATCGCCCGAACCAGGTAGGCGTCACCGGTCTGGGTTGGCCGTCCGGCAACTTCGTCAGCCGCGAAATAGGCCATGGCATCAGCCATCACGCGCCGCAGATCGGCCGGATTGAAATTCTCCGCGCGCTCGGCGACCGCCATATAGTCAATAGCAGCCGCGCCGGGCAGTTCGTCGTTGCGCCAACGCTTCAGGATTTCCGCACGGGTTGCAACGTCAGGCGGACGCGTCTCGAGCCAAAGTTCCACCCGCCCGGAACGAAGGATCGCCGAAGGCACCTTGCTGGCGTCCATGGCGGTCATCATCAGGCAAACCTTGTCGACGCTCTCGCTCTCCATGCCGTCGAGCATGCTCAGCAGATAGCGCGCGAAGCCCGAGATGTTGACGATGTCGAAGAGGACATCGGCATCGTCGACGAACAGCACGCAGGGCGCATTGGCAATCGCATCCTCGACGATCTGCTTGACCCGCCCGAAGAACGCGGTCGGCGGATCGGTCGAGAAGCTGCCGTCGATCAGGAAGAACTTGCCCTGCATCCGGTGCGCAAGCGCGCGGCCGATACTGGTCTTGCCGGTGCCCGGCGGCCCATACAGCAACACGCCGCGCTTCGGGCGAATATCCAGCTCACGTGCCAGCTCGGGGTGTTCGAGCGGCAGGATAATATGCGTTTCGAGCTTGGCCGCGATGTGTTCGGCGCCCGGAAGGGACGCGAACGACAAGGCTTCGACCTGCTCGGTGCGCACGTTGGTGCGCAAGACATGCTTCAGCAGCGCTGCAACAGCATCTTGCGTGCTAGGCGCCTTCTGCTCTCTCAGAGCAGCGGCCAAGATCGCAAGGTCACGCCCATTCAATCCGCCGGCGGTCTCGAACAGGGTTTCGACATCGAGGCCAGCGATCGCGTCTCTACCCATTCGGCTCGCCAAGATGGCCCGATAATCCTCGACATCGAACGGTTCGATCGCGACCCGCTGTACCTTCGCGCCATATTGGTCGAGATCCCAGGTCGATGCGGTGAAAATGAAGCGCTTGCCCGAGAGCCTGACCTTGGACATGAAAAGCCGCAGGAATACGCCGACCAAGGACCCGCTCAGCCCGTTCACAAAACGCGTGAATGTCCGCAGATTGTCGACGACGAGAATATCCGCTTCGGCGAGCCGGGCCTCGAACTCGCGAAACACCGCGCGCGAACCGCTTTCTACGTCGCGCAGTTCGAGCGCTTCAAGCAGATGTTCGACGTCGATCACCGTCGCATTATGTTTCTGAACGAATGCCCGCAGGATCGTCGATTTGCCGATGCCGGCTGGGCCGGTAAGCCCCACGATCGGCGAGGCCTGCGCTATACGTTCGATTTCCGCGAGAGCAGCGGCCTGGCTGGGGGAGAGAGCGGCGAGGGGATCGTTGATGACGATCTCGCTGGCAGCCGGCGGCTCCTCGCGAACAAGGGTGTGAGCGTTCATGGGAGAAATCCTCTTCAGGCGACCTTGAGGGTCGCATCGTCCAGTCGCTCGGCCATGGTGGCGCGCAGCGTGATGAGGTCGTCGATCGCCAGTTCGAGATAGCGATTGGCGTCGGCGATCGGGCGTTTGGCGACGAGGTCGGATGCGTAGAGCAGCTTGGCATCGCTCGCGAGGCGCCGGAGGTCGGCCGGCGTGAAGCCCTGGGTCAGCCTGGCGAGCGCAGGATAGTCGATATCCTCACGGCCGGGCATGTCGGCTGCCATCCAGCGTTCCAGGATGCGTCCGCGGGTAACTTCGTCAGGCGCCTTGGTTTCGAGCCAGAGCTCGACGCGGCCCGAGCGCAGGAGCGGCTCGGGCACCTTCTTGGCGTCCATCGCCGTCATCATCACGCAGACATGGCTTGCCGTCTCGCTTTCGAGACCATCGAGCAGCGACAGAAGATACCGCTGCAGGCCGGCGATATGCTCGATCTGGAACAGCACGTCCGCATCGTCGATGAACAACACGCACGGCGCATTCTTCTTCGCCTGCGCGATGAGACGATCGACCATGCCGAAAAACGCGACCGGCGGCTCGGTTACGAAGGTACCGTCGATGAGGAAGAAGCGGCCCTGCATACGGTGCGCAAGCGCCCGGCCGATGCTGGTCTTGCCGGTGCCCGGCGGTCCATAGAGCAGGACGCCGCGACGCGGCTTGAGGTCGAGCTCGCGCGCCAGCACCTTGTTCTCGAACGGCAGGATGATGTGCGTTTCGAGCGCCTCGGCGATATGCTCCGATCCCGGCAAGCTGTCGAAGCTCAATGCCTCGACCTCACGAAGGCGCAAATTCGCCTTCAGCACGTCACGCTCGAGACTGGTAATCACGCTATCGGTCGACAAGTCCGCGCCATCGAGCAAATTGGCCAAGAAGCTGATCTGGTAAAGATCCAGCCCCGGGGCCGCGTCGTGCACCACACCGAAATCGATCGCGGTGATCGCATCTGCTCCGAAGCGCTCGGCAAAATAGGCGCGATAATCCTCTTCGCCAAAGGGTTCCGCAAAGAGCTGAACGGACGACACTTCGCGTCCGTCGAGCGCCCATTCCCAGGCAGAAAAGTCCGCACCGAAGATCAGCCGGTAGCCTTCGAGCAACGCCCGTTTTTGCAGATCGGCCATCCCGAGTTGGAAGAGCTTGAACACGCTTCCGATCTGCGGGCCCCATTCGCCAAAGGAATCGATGACGAGGTTGCCGTGAAGGCGCAGCTCCTCGTTGAGATATTCGAGGACCACGTTCCCATATTTATGGAACGTCTCACCCTCGAAGAGGTCGATGAGGTTCTGTTTGTCGAGAAAATTGAGACCGTTGTCGTCCGCAAATTTCTTGAGGACGGTCGTATTGCCGCACCCGCCATTGCCGATAAGGGCGGTCACCGAGCCAGGCTTCGCCACCGCAGCCAGCTTGTCATAGACACGCTGCTGCGCCGGCAGCAGCTGCGGTTGATTGTCGTCGACGCCGTGGTCCGCGATAAGCGGTTTGAACGTAATTTCCATTCTGCTTCCCCTTCGGGACAAATTTCGAGATGTCCGGGATGTGATCCAATATGAGATCAAACGCCGCCCTCGCCTCGGGAAATACTCACCCGACGCGAAGGCTTGGATCCGACAGATTGATCGCCATGGCCCGGCGCGTTTCCACCAAGTCCTGGATCGCTTTTTCGACGTAGACACCGGCCTCTTCGACCGGCCGCCCGACGACGCGGTCGGCGGCATAGAAAGTCCGCGCATCGCTAGCCACGCGTCGCAGGTCGGCCGGCGTGAATCCCTCGGTGCGGCTGCCCAACTGCTCGTAATCGATGTCCTCGACACCCGGCAGCAGATCGCTCATCCAACGACGCAGGATCTTCGATCGCGTTTCGCAATCCGCTGGTTTTACCTCGAGCCACAGCTCCACGCGGCCGGAGCGCAGGACGGCTTCCGGGATTTTGCGTGGATCCATCGCCGTCATCATCACACAGACCTTGCTCGCCGTGTCGCCGACAAGGCCATCGAGCAGCGTCAACAGGTAACGCGTGAGACCGGCTACGTGCGCAATCCCGAACAGCAGATCGGCGTCATCAATGAACAGCACGCACGGAGAATGCTTCATTGCTTCGGCTGCGATCGATTGCAGGGTGGCGGCAAAGGCATAAGCCGGCTCGGTCTTCACCGACCCGTCGATCAGGAAGAACCGCCCCTTCAGCCGATGTGCGAGCGCACGCCCGATGCTGGTCTTGCCCGTCCCAGGCGGACCGTAGAGAAGCACGCCCCTTTTGGCCCGCAGTTCGAGCTGATCGGCGAGCTCGCCATTGGTCAGCGGCAACACCACATGCGTATCGAGAACGCGCGCCAAGGCCTCGGTGCCAGGCATGTTTTCGAACGTGACCTGCTCGACCTCGCCAAGGTTGAGACTGTCACGCACCGCCATTTCTTCGACGATTTCGATGAACGATGGTGTATCGATCGTGTCATGGCTTGCCGCGGTCCGACAAATCGCCCGGAGCTGGTATCCGGTGAGCGAGCCGAACTGGGCGAACACCTGCCGGAAGTTGATCCGATCCACTCGCTCCCCGAGATACGTCTCGGCAAACGCTGCATAGTCAGCAGGGCGCATGGGCGGCACCTGGACGAGGGCGACATGGTCTCGTTTGAAGCGGGCCGCCAATCCCCAATCATCCGAGACCGGGAATGGACGCACGGCGAGGACCAGGCGACGCCCAGTGGTCTCGGCGAGCCGAAACAGCAAATCCACGTTGGAGTTGCGACCGATCAGCCCGCCCTGAGCCCCCAGTTCGGCAGACCACAGTTCGGCACTGTCGACGAGGAGCAAGTCCGTTTCCTGGAGGCGCTTGGCGACATAGAGAAAAATGTGGCGATCGAGATCGTCGCCCGGCGCCAATCGAAACGCTCCGACAATCTCTTCCAGGGTGACCAGTTGCCCGCCATGCCGTTCGGCAAAGGCCCGCAAGACAGTGCTTTTGCCTGCACCGGGCAATCCCCAGAGGCCGACCGCGGCCGACGCCGCCGCCATCTTTTCGAGCTCGGCCAGCGCTCCGGCCTGGCCGGGCGTAAGAACGACATCACCGGCCGGCTCGGCCTTGGCAATGCGCGCCAGAACGCTATTTTCAGCAACGGTCATCACAGATATTCCTCGATCTTTTTGCCCGCCAGGAGCGATGGATCCTGGAGCACGTCGGACATCCGCCGACGGACCTTTATCAGCTCGTCGATTGCCGACCGCAGATAGTCGCTGGCCGAACCGGTCTGGGTGCCAGCCGCCAGATCGGCCGCGTAGAGGAGGGCCGCGTCACCGACGACGCGTCTGAGGTCGGCCGGGTTGAACCGCTCGGTCAGGCCGGCGAACTCGTCATAATCGATAGCTCCCGGCGGGAATGCTCCTTCCCCCCGCGCCTCGATCCACCGCGCGAGGATGCGTGCACGCAGCGGGGCTTGCGGAAATTCCGTTTCCAGCCAGAGCTCGACACGACCCGAGCGTAGAATCGCGTCGGGAACTTTGCGCGCATCCATCACCGTCATCATGACGCACACCTTGCCCGCGGTGTCGCTTTCGACGCCGTCGAGCAACGAGAGGAGCGACCGCACCATTCCAACCGCATGCGGGATGGTGAAGAGCGTGTCGGCGTCGTCGATGAACAGGACGGACGGCGCGTTCTTTTTCGCCTGATCGATGATCGCATTGACGCGCGCGGCAAAGGCATGCCCCGGCTCGGTCGCGACTGTCCCATCGATGACGAAGAATTTCCCCTTCATCCGGTGAGCAAGTGCGCGCCCCATCGTGGTCTTGCCCGTCCCGGCCGGCCCGAACAACATCACGCCGCGCCGTGCCTTGATACCGAGCCTGCGCGCCACCTCCGGCCGCTCGAACGGCAGGACGACATGCGTCTCGAGTGTTTCTGCGATGTGTTCCGATCCGGGCAAGTCCTCGAAGGCGAGATTCTCGACTTCCGACAGACGGACGTTGGAACGCGTCACCGAATTGCCGATGATATCGGCAAAGGCGGCCGTGTCCGAGGCACCGGCCAATTTCGCCAGGCTACCAGCGAGCGCCAATTGCCGCGGCGCCAGCCCGGGAAAGGAGAAAAACAAGGTCTCGAAATCGACGCCGGCACAGAGTTCGGCCCCGGCATGGTTTTCGATAATTGCCCTGAAGTCACCAAGGCCGAGACAATCTTGATTGAGCGTAACGATCTGACCGGGGTCGAGAATATAGGTATTCTCCAGGCTCCACTGAATCTCGAACTCGCTCTCGCCCCTGTTGGAACCATAGCCACCGGCAAGAATGAGTGTCTTGCCTTCCTCGGTCGCGCGACGGCGCCACCCAGGGATCGCGCTGGCGATGAAGCCTTCTCGATCGACTCGTTGTGCAACCTGGTGTTCCAGGAACGGAAAATCGTCCAAAATAAGGATGTCAGATCGATCGAATGCTTCGTCGATAAATTGCTTGACCCGCTCGTCCCAACGATCTTCCGCCGTCTTCTGGAAACGGGAGAAATAGTCTCCCGCGTCAAGGAGCGTCGCACCATGACGAGTAGCGAACTCCGTCAGGGTGCGGGAAACACCAAAGCCGCGCGATCCGATGAACGCGAAGACGTTGAACCGGGTTTTCATCTCCTCCAGTTGCTCCAGCGCCGAACGCTGAGCAGGGTATAGCGGCATGCCCTCGACCAAGGGCAGGATATGCGATTGTACCGATGTCATCTTACCACCCAATCAGTTGGCAGGTGCTGTTCGTCTCGACGAGCCCACCAATCCCGGCCGCATACTTCCCCCGCATGGGCGTATCGGCGAGCCTGAGGCTTTCATCGCCGAGATTGTCGGCCATGCGTCCCCGGCTATCGCGGATTTCGTCGATGGCACGGACCAAATAGCCCGCGGCCTCATTGATCGGCCGTCCGCTGAGTCGGTCGGCAGCGAAAAAGGCCATGGCGTCGGCGACGACCCGCCGCAGGTCGGCGGGCGTAAATCCTTCCGCCCGCTCCGCCACCGGCAGATAATCCATGTCGTCGACACCCGGCAGCGCAGGATTGATCCAACGCTTGAGAATCGCCGCCCTCACATTGGCGTCCGGCGGCCGCGTCTCGAGCCAGAGCTCGACCCGCCCGGAGCGCAAGATCGGCGCCGGCACTTTGCGCGCATCCATCGCAGTCATCATCAGGCAGACCTTGTTGATGGCCTCGCTCTCGACGCCGTCGAGCAGACTGAGAAGGTAGCGCGAGAAGCCGGCGATATGCTCGATGCCGAACAACACGTCCGCGTCGTCGATGAAGAGCACACACGGCGCGTTTTCGAGCGCCTCACGGACGACGCTCTGGACAGCACCGAAGAAATTGAGCGGCGGCTCGGTGGGAAAGCTTCCGTCGATCAGGAAGAACTTCCCCTTCATCCGGTGCGCCAGCGCGCGACCGATGCTGGTCTTTCCAGTCCCGGGAGGACCGTAGAGCAAAACACCGCGCTTGGGCCGGATATCGAGCTTGCGCGCCAATTCGGCATTTTCGAGCGGCAGGATGATGTGCGTCTCGAGCTTGGCAGCGATATGTTCGGCACCTGGCAATGAGTCGAAGGTCAATTCTTCGACTTCCTTGATCCGAACATTGGACCGCAAGATATGCTGATGAAGCACGGCAACGACCTGTCCGGTGTTTATCTTCCCCTCTTGGGGAAGAAGCCCCGACAGCAATCGCAAATCGTATCCCGAAAGCAGCGGAGCATCCCGGAAGACCAGATCGAAATCCACTCCCGCCACACGTCCTCCGCCGAGGATGTTGTCGATGATCGCTTCATAATCGTCCGCGGTAAAGGCAGGCACGTCCACCTGACGCGCACCGTTCCCAAATCCGTTAGGCCCCATCGCAGCAAGATCGCGGCAGATCAGGCGCTTCCCTTCCCGCCTGACGCGGGCATGGATCGCCCGCAATTGCGTGATGAGCAGCCCGCCCCGAAAGATCGCTCCATCCGGCACTACGACCAGATCCGACCGGTCAAGCGCCGAGTTCACCGCGACATAGGCGCGGTCGCCCATCTGGCCGGGCTCCACGAGTTCCATTTCATCGAGGAAGTCGGAGATCGAAACCACTTCGGCTTCATATTTCTGAAGGAACGCGCGGATAATCGTCGACTTGCCGCTACCCCCACGCCCCGACAGACTGATAACCGGCGAGGCTTGGGCGATACGTTCGATTTCCGCGAGGGCAGCGGCCTGGCTGGGGGAGAGAGCGGCGAGGGGATCGTTGATGACGATCTCGCTGGCAGCCGGCGGCTCCTCGCGAACAAGGGTGTGAGCGTTCATGGGAGAAATCCTCTTCAGGCGACCTTGAGGGTCGCATCGTCCAGTCGCTCGGCCATGGTGGCGCGCAGCGTGATGAGGTCGTCGATCGCCAGTTCGAGATAGCGATTGGCGTCGGCGATCGGGCGTTTGGCGACGAGGTCGGATGCGTAGAGCAGCTTGGCATCGCTCGCGAGGCGCCGGAGGTCGGCCGGCGTGAAGCCCTGGGTCAGCCTGGCGAGCGCAGGATAGTCGATATCCTCACGGCCGGGCATGTCGGCTGCCATCCAGCGTTCCAGGATGCGTCCGCGGGTAACTTCGTCAGGCGCCTTGGTTTCGAGCCAGAGCTCGACGCGGCCCGAGCGCAGGAGCGGCTCGGGCACCTTCTTGGCGTCCATCGCCGTCATCATCACGCAGACATGGCTTGCCGTCTCGCTTTCGAGACCATCGAGCAGCGACAGAAGATACCGCTGCAGGCCGGCGATATGCTCGATCTGGAACAGCACGTCCGCATCGTCGATGAACAACACGCACGGCGCATTCTTCTTCGCCTGCGCGATGATACCCTCGACACCCCCGAAAAAATATGACGGCGGCTCGGTGATGACCGAACCATCGATGAGGAAGAAACGGCCCTGCATGCGGTGCGCGAGTGCCCGGCCGATGCTGGTCTTGCCGGTGCCCGGAGGTCCATAGAGCAGGACGCCGCGGCGCGGCTTGAGATCGAGCTCGCGCGCCAGCACCTTGTTCTCGAACGGCAGGATAATGTGGGTTTCGAGCGCCTCGGCAATATGCTCCGATCCCGGCAAGCTGTCGAAGCTCAACGCCTCCACCTCGCGTAGGCGCAAATTCGCCTTCAAGACGTCACGCTCCAAGCAAGCGATCATTTGGGCGGTCGTCAGCCCCTCGACTTCCATTAAATTGGCCAGGAAGTCGAGCTGGTAGAGATCGAGACCGGCAGCCGCCTCATGCACCAGCGGAAAATCGATCCCCGAAACAGCTTTACCGCCGAACCGCGCCGCAAAATAGGCCTCATAATCTTCTGCCAACAAGGCGGGAATCTTGACCTGGATAGCGGCTTCGTCGTCGACGGATTCCATCACCAGCGGCACGCCCCGCTTGAGAGCCACGTCCTTGAAGTGATGCATCATCAGCCCGAAGACCGGCCGCGGCATGAAGTCTCTGATCCCATCTACGACGACGGGCACGCCCTTCCGAAGCCGGACGTCGATCAAATCATAGAGCACGTGATCGAATTTGGAGGGATCGCTGCGTTCGGCACGATTTATGTAGAGATCGCCGTCCAGAAACGCCGCCCGTGTCTCTCGCGCATAGCGCCGCATAATCGCGCTTTTTCCCATTGCGGCGCCACCGGAAACGGACACGAGCGGCGCCACTTGGCCGGCACGCCGGAGACGCTCCAAGGCGCGCTGCTGCGAAGGCAAAAAGTCGGCGATCGGCGCAGCCGGCCGATAATTCGGAAACAGCGCAGGGACTACGCTCTGAGAGGTCATTTCGCTCATCCTTCAACGTCGCCGTTTTGATGGTGACGATGAGAAACGGGCAGCCGAGTGCCCCGCCGCAAGAGAAAAACGATTTTTCGACGACCACCTTACAATGGCGGAGCACACGCAGCGCGTCTGAGCATTATACGCAGAAGTGACTGTGAGCCAGCATATACGACACCTGAATGGCCACAACCTCAATTCAAGATCAATTCTGGAGGCAAATCATTACGAAGAAGAGCCACAGTGCTAGCGCCAAAGAGCAATCAAATTGAGCGCACTCAACGAGAAAAAGCCTCCGAGGCAACGCCTCGGAGGCCGTTTATATCGCGCCAGACAGGCCTCAGAATTTGCCGCGCAACGTAAGCGAAAAGTTTCGTGGCGCCCCGTAAAAATTCCCTCCGCCCGTGCCTCCGACCTGGGCATAGTAATTCTTGTCGAACAGATTCTCGACATTGAACTGCAATTGCAACGTCCGGTTGATTTTGTACGAACCACCGAGCGCAAAAACCACGTGACCGGGATCCGTGAAATGGACCGGAACGTTCCGAGCACAATATTGCACCCCAGAATCCGTCCTAGCCAAGACAGAACAATAACTTGTCGACACGAAGGTGATGCTCTGCCCCTGCACGCCTAGATTCAAACGCAATCCACGCAGGGCTGACTCATCTGAAAATTCGTAGTCCGACCAAATCTTGAAAAGATGCCTAGGCGAAAAGCTTTGCAAAGGATCGGGCCGCCCCGTCACTGGGTCTAATTGACGATTGGGATCACGATATTCATTCTTGTTGAAGGAATAACTCACCGCCACCTGCCAACGGCGCGCGACTTCGCCCGATATCTCAAAATCTGTGCCGTAGCTCAAGCGCTCCACCGAAGGATCCTGTTTGTAGCAGCAGCTTGTGAGAGAGCCCACCGTCTCGACACCGCCCTGCGTCGCGTATGTGCACAATGGAGTGCCGTTATCCGGCTCCCACGAATTATGACAGTCCGCTATAGCAAAATTTTTCTGCCGGATATAATATCCAGAGATATTTATGTTAATCTTGCCACCTCGTGGCGACCATTTCCAACCGCCCTCAAAATTTCCACCAGTTACCGGGCCGAGAGGATTGTTGTTACGATCCAGCGATTGGGATTGATCAACATATATGTCAGCGTACGTTCCATAGACCGCCATATCACGCCGCAGATCGTACCGAAATGAAAGACTTGGCGGCCAGGAAATTGTCGACTTTCCTGGATTATTGAAATGGCGATTTAACCCGATCGGCAGAAGATCCCCTCTTACGCAATCTAACCCGCCTTGGATATCAAGAGTCGTACAATATTCATTTTGCTTAAAGTTATTTTTTGTTGATGTGAAATTCATACCGTATGTTATATGAAATTTCTTGAATGGCGAAAAATCTCCCCTCGCAAATATAGTAACAGTTCTTATCATATCGCCGTTGTATTTATACTGTAGATCGCCATTACCTCGGTATGAATATGCTGGATCATATGGATTGAAAGTCAATGGATTGACTATTATTTGGTTTGCGTATGGATCATCCGGCAACCAACTTGCTCCGGCATATTCCCTCCCACCAGTCCTAGTATTCGTAGCGATGTTTCCGCCAATCACTAAGCTCTGTATTTGTCCAAGAAATTTGAAGCGTCCATCGAGCGTGAATTCGTTCACCCATCGAACGATAGGATTATGTTGCGATCCGTCCAAAGTAAGCAATGTGTGATCAGCCGATAGTGAATCGGGATTATAAGGCCCGCCGACAAATGCGCTCACCTGATCTTGAACCTGTCGTTGATACGTGGTCTTGAATTTGAGTGTCCAGTCTTTCCCTATTCTTTTGTCAATCTGGCCAAATAACTCGGCTGTCTTTGTATTAAAATGCGCCCAAGGCAGGCAAAGGCAGGTAGATCGGGGTACCGTCAATTTGGTGCCGTCGATATAGCGAACTAAGCCGCCACTCCAAATTCCACCGTCTTGCTTGTCATAGCTCGCTCCTATCGAAAGAAGGGTGGTCGGCGTTAAGTCAACTTCAACTGTCGCGGACACCAAATCCGTGCGATGTTTGACGACATCGTAAAAGTAGCCGTTATCTTGATGCGTGGCGATCACTCGCCCGCGAAGCCCGCCATCCAGACCCAACGGCCCGGCTAGATCGACCGACAGCCTGAGCAGGCCATACGAGCCAGTCTGCGCGTCGACCAGCAATTGCTTGTGATCCAGAGGCTTCTTGCGCACAAGATTGACGACCCCACCCGGATCACCAAAACCGTTAAACGTTCCTGCAGCCCCGCGGATGATTTCTATATGGTCGTATAATGACATGTCCATCTGTGGGATAAACGTACCCCCATAATATTGGACCATTCCATAAG
Source organism: Sphingomonas sp. (assembly GCF_024508665.1). GTDB lineage: Bacteria > Pseudomonadota > Alphaproteobacteria > Sphingomonadales > Sphingomonadaceae > Sphingomonas. The sequence goes on along the minus strand of NZ_JANINP010000006.1, from coordinate 1,202,187 downwards.
GGCTTGCGCTGTTGTTGGACGTCTGCAGACCGGCACCGCCATCGATCTGAAACGTCGTAATCTCAAAACCACGAGAGAAGAATTGAGGGTGCGCTGTGTCGCCATTCAATTGCGAAATGACGCCAGGAAGCCGTTCCATGGCATCCTTGATACCGGTGATATTCTGATCCTGGAGCTGCTGGCTGCTCAGCACGGAAACGGAGAAGGGCGTATCCTTGATGCTCGCCGCGGCCTTGGAGCCTACCGTCAGCGCACCGGAGGTGTAGCTCCCGGTGCCTTCTGTTGCCGTCACATCCCGCGACCCGTTAATCCCATTGACCGGCGTCGACCCAGCCAGGCTGCTGCCGCCGTCCTGCGATCCCTGCACCCGCACCGCGCCGAGCACGCGCTCGCCGCCATCCGCCGACACGCGCTCGATCGTAATCGTGCGATCATTGAGATAGCGCCACGTCAAGCCGGTGCCAGAGAGCATCCGCGATACAGCCTCGGCGATCGACATCGTTCCCGATACCGGGCGCGCCACCACGCCATCAGCGACACCCGCATCGATGACCAACTGGATGCCGGCCTGCTGCGAAAACTGGATGGCAGCTTGGCCGAGCGGCTGCTCGGCGATGGAAAAGCTTGCCTGCCGCGATGCGGCGGTGGAGCTGTCCTGCGCGAATGCCGGCTGCGACCACGCCAACGCCGACAGCGCGATGCCAGCACAAAGAAACCCGATTCTCGTCCGCGGAACCATCAATGACCCCCCTAAGGATAAGACGCGAACCTTTTCGCGTCAGGATCAAGACGGAATTTCCCGGAAGATGAATTACACCCAAATCGGGCTGAATCAATTTTTCTCGAAAAGCCGGCGGTCAGTCGCGCTGGAGCAGAGTCACCGGTCCCAATCGCGTTTCGCTGAGTCCCGCCATGCCGGCGATCGCCTGCAGCGCCTCGTCCGGCTGAGCGGTATCGACGGAACCGGTCAGGCGCCGATCCCGCGCGGCACGATCGGTGACGACGATCCAGCCGCCACGATAACGCCCAAGCTCGCCGAGCACTTGGCCAAGCGGCATGTTCTCGAACACCAGGCGGTGCGATCGCCAGGATGCGACCGCATTCTCTCGCACTCGGGTGCTATCGGCACCATTCGCGGACAAGGCCTCGCCTGCCCCGAGCAAATGCGGCGCTTTTCCGGAAAGGAGAGCTTCAACCCGCCCTTCCTGCACGGAGACCAGATTGCCCTGGGGCAATCGCGAAACCTCGAAAGCCGTTCCTATATCCCGGATCACCGCATCGCCCGCGGAAACCGAGAAGGGCTGCGCCGGCAAATGACGCACCCGAAAGAAGGCGCGGCCGGCCACCAATGTGACGCGGCGCTCGGGTCCCGACATGTCGAACGACAGCGCGCTCGAACCGTCCAAGACGGCCGTGCTCCCATCCGGCAAATCCACGGTCCGAATTTCGCCTCGTGCGGTGCGCGCATCGGCGAGCAGCGCCGCTGGCCCGCCTTCGGGAAGGAGCGTCGCCGTTCCCAGCAGCGCCAGCAACGGTATCGCGGCGGCCATCGACATCAACCGCCACGTCCATCCGCTCCGCGCGGCCACCTTGATTTGCTCGTCAGCGGCCCCCGCACCGACCGGCTCACGGTCGGCGGACAGGTCGAGACCGTCCAGATCCGACCATAAGGCGCAGATCTCGTCATAAGCACGGGCATGCGCGGGGTCGGCGAGTTTCCATTGCGCAAACTCGGCCTTCACCGAATCCTGGACGGGCAAGTCGCGCAACCGCGCAAACCATTCGACCGCTTGGTCCTCGATAATGGGATCGCCTGTCACTTGCCCGGAACCCCAATCGACATCTCGAGAAGACTAGACGAAATCGCCCGCACGAACATCACTCGCTTTCGGCGCGATAGCGGCGGCGGGCATCCCGGCAATGAGACAAGGCGCGTGTCATATGAACCATGACCGTGTTGCGGGCGATACCCAGGCGATCAGCGATCTCGGCATAAGAAAGCTGGTCATATTTGCACATCACGAACACTTCGCGGGTGCGTGGCGGGAGATCATCGATGGCCGCTTGAAGGATCTGCAACTCTTCCTTGGAAATGAGCGCGGTATCAGCACGCGGCGCCGGATCCGGGACCGCATCCACACCGTCCTCATCGATACTCAACGCCGTCGTGCCGCCACGCGCGCGCAGATGATCGACCGCCAGGTTCGAAGCGACGGCGAAGAGATAGGCCTTGGGGTTTGCCGGGAAACGGTCCTCCGGGAGCCCGGCAAACCGCGCAAAGGCCTCCTGCGTGATGTCGGCCGCCGCAGACGCATCGCCAACACGGCCTGCGATGAAGCGGCATAGCGGCCACCAATGTATTTCGAGGCGGCTTTGGAGCGCGGTCGTCATCGGCCAACTTCCCTTGTCGGAAGATCGAACGATCAATCGACGATCGAACCGCACCCGATCATCGGCATCATTACGTCTGAGGGTCTACGCGAGCCCGCCAGCCATGACTTTCAGGGGCTGCGGTCGAGTAGCCGAGGCCGCCCGACCGCGCGATCCTTGAGTCTAGAGCTTGCTGCGAAGCGTCACCTTGACACTTCGCGGACTGCCATACCAATTTCCGGAGCCCAGTCTACCAACGGTCTCATAATAGGTCGAGTTCAAGATATTTTCCACTTGAACATCAATGCCCATCTTAGAGTTTAACTTGAATCCCAAGCTCCCGCTGAACACGATATGGCCGGGATCTGTAAACAATACGGACTGGAATTCTCCGCAATCCTGCTCACCAGTATCTTGATTCAATACGAATGATTTGCAATATCCATCCGAAACGAATGTCTTACTTTGGCCACGGATACCAAAACCAACGACTGCTCCAGCAAGCTTGGAAGTCTTGCCGACGGTATATGTAGTCCAAATTTGGTATTTGTGCCGCGGCTCGAAGGAATCCAATGGTTTGCGTTGACCGTTAAAAAGTACGTCATCTCCTTTTATAAAGTTTTTGTTATAGTTATAGCTAAATGAAATTTGCCAGTTTCGACGAATCTCACCGGACAGCTCAAAATCCAATCCATAACTTATTTTTGCGTATGCAGGATTCGTCTTGTAACAACATTGCGTTTGTTGATTTAGCTGATTTGGGTCTGATGTTGAATTGGTTGTCGTACAAGCTGGTCCACCATCATATCCGCAATCGAAGAAGGCATCGCCATGCTGCTTCGTATAATAGCTAGAAATGGTCGCATTGAATTTCTGATTCGGCGACTGCCATTTTAACTCTCCCTCTAAGTTTCCACCGGTAATGGGCGGCATTGGCGATCCGTCTTTGTTGAGATAATTCGACTGATTTACGTATATATCAGTGTATATTGCTGATGCACTTAAATTATTATTAATATCAAATCTCAATTGAACCGTTGGTGGCCAGGAGAAATTGGACCCCTGAAGCTTATTGCCGGCAGAAAATGGTAGATATTCACCAATTGAATGTCCGAAGCATTTATAAAATGGAAACCTAATCGTTCTTGCGTTACACGCCTGTAATATAAGGCTTCGATTTCGGTATTGAGAATACCGGAGTGAAAAATCTATATGCATCCATTTCAAGGGAGATAATTCGAAACTTGCATAGGAGTTCAGAACGCGGCTATCGGCAAATGGTCGGATAGTTCCAATCACGGATGATGCTGCCGGCCTTCCCCATTCGTCCGAATTGAAATCGAACACGTTCACACTATTGTCATTCACTCCCTGGAAGGGGAAAACCGTCATCGTATAAATATCATAGTTTGAATATGCGACGGCCCCCGACGGGTTGGCCATCGAGTAGTTGGCGCCCAGCAGTATCTTTTGATATTGTCCGAATAACCGAAACCTTCCATCTAGGGTTGCCTCAAACATAGATTGACGAACCCGGGCCTCACTAAGGGATCCGGGCTGCGCACTAGCACCTTGCAACGAGTAAGGATTGACCGCACCCGCGATAGATGACACATAATTTATACGCGACTGATTGATGCGCGTCGCCTTAAATTTGAAATTCCAATTCGATCCGATACGCTGATCTATCTGCCCAAAGAATTCCTTATTCTCTGCATCGTCCCGGTCGAAACCAAAACATAAGCAAGTCGATCGCGGCAAACCCAGCGACCGTCCGTCAAGATATCGCGGCAGGCCGGCCGCCCAGGGCACGTCATGGACGTCCTGATAGTTCGCGCCGACGCTGAGGAGAGTGGCAGGACCCAGATCATATTCCAGCGAAGCGGAAAGGACGTTGGTGTTCGCCTTGGCCGTGTCGTAAAAGTAATTGTTGTCCTGATGCGTAGCGATGAACCGCCCCCGCAACTTGCCATCGAACCCTAAAGGCCCTGTCACGTCGACGCTAGCCCGATGCCAGTCCCACGATCCCAATTGCAAGTCGAAGGTGAATTGCTGATGGTCGAGCGGCTTCTTACGCACGAGGTTGACGACGCCGCCAGGACTGCCGAAGGCGTTGAACGTCCCCGTCGCACCTCTCACAAGTTCGATATGATCATACAGGGATAGATCGATGATCGGCCGATAATAGCCATTCGCCGATCCATCCATGGCTGCGCCGCCATCGAATTGAAACTGCGTGATCTGGAAGCCGCGCGAGTAAAATTGCAGCTCGGAACCGACCGTTCCATTATGTACGACCGTGACGCCAGGCAGATTCCGCATGGCGGTGTCCAGATCGGTGATGTTCTGGTCCTTGAGCCGCTGGTCGGTCAGCACCGACACAGTCATCGGCGTATCCTTGATACTGGCGGGCGTTTTCGATCCAACCGTCAAGGCGTTGGACGTATAGCTTCCGGTGCCCTCGGTCGCCGTCACGTCCCGCGACCCGTTGATTCCGTTAACCGGCGTCGAGCCGGCCAGGCTCCCTCCACTATCCTGCGAGCCCTGGACCCGCACCGCTCCCAGAACACGCTCGCCAGAGTCACCCTCGGGAAGAGCTTCGATCTGGATCGTCCGACCTTGCAGGACGCGGAAGGTCAGGCCGCTTCCGCCAAGCAACTGGGCGAGCGCCGCTTCGACGCTCAGCGACCCATGGACACCCTGGGTGGTCTTTCCCTGCACGAGAGAGCTCGGATAAAGCAGCTGGTATCCGGTCACGGAGGCGAATTTGTTTAGCCCCGAGCCGAGGTCGCCGCCATCGATATCAAAAGCCTGCTGATTGCTGACCGCCTGCGCCATGGCCGTGGCAGGGAAAGCAACGCCGAGCGCAAAACCGATCGCCGTGGTGGCGAGTATCCGCGCGACGATCTTCCCCGACGCTCTTTTCGACCTGTGCATTACGTGTCTTCCCCCTCTTCATGGTACACGGCCCGTTCGACCGTCGGAAGAAGACACGTCACCATTGGAAATTCCCAACACCGGAATCGAGAAAATTATACAGGGCCTCGATGCCAGGCGCCGGCAACGCCGCTGACAGCACATGTCGATAGGAATGCCGGTTCGACCGGCCGCCTGCGCTTTTGCTGCAAGCCAAGGGGATGAAGCATCACCCGGTTGGGCCGGGCAGTCCAAGCCATACCCCAGTGTATGCCGGCAGCCGGTCCCACGAACCGGCTCGCCGGCGGACTCGATCAGGGATCGAGCGGATCCATCGGATTGCGCTTGAGCGCTTCCAGCGATGGCCGGAACGCAGCCGCAACCGCCGACACGCGCGCACCAAAGGCGCCGGGCAAGTGGCCGAGCTCCTGCATGCACCGCATGCCGAAAATCTCGGACATCATATGATCCAGCTGATCGTTGTTGGTGACGACCAGCACATCCTTGTCGAGCGGTACGCCGACCGACACCAATTGCCGGGTCGCGTTCCTGAGATTGGCCGGCGTATGGCGCGCATAAGGCTCGACGATGAGGGCAGCCGGATCGATGCCGAAATCCTCGATCAAGGCCGTGCGCATCTGTTCGGATTCGCGATAGCGCGTGCGCGCCGGCCAGACACGTCCGCCAGACACGACAATGAACGGAGCCAGGCCCAGCTCGAAATGCTTGGCCGCGAGCTGCACCTGCAGCCGCCCGCGCGGGCTGACGGCCAGGCCGCTGTCGAACGGACCGAAGCCGGGAATGACGATCGCGGAATAGGGATGATGCGACCAATCGGTCGAGGCGGCCGCCGCCTTGGCGGCCTTGTTGATGCCCTCGATAGTCGGCTCGAGCGCAAAATGCCCTCGAAAATCGTTGACGTCGAGCAAGGCCAGCGCCGTCCGAAGCGAGGCGGCAAAAACGGATTCTCCGCTCTGAGCCGCCTGATCCGCGATCTCGAGTGCGGCGGCGGCCGCGTCGACATATTGCCAGCTGCCCGCCTCGAATACCGGACCATCCGTATGCGGACACCGTACCGGCTGACCCAGTCCATAAGAGGCGATCACATAGGTGATCGCGGACAGTTCGAGCGCGAGCGCCTCCCCGGAATAATTCGCGGGGACCGCCACTGTCCCTTCAGCAATCGCCTCGCCCATCTGCCCGACCAGATCGTCGATCCGCTCGGGCGAGAATTGCAGCGCCTCGAACCTCGCCTGCAGCGCATCACCTACCGACCGCTCAGCCCCGAACATGGGCGGCAACAGACTGAGCCGCGCCGGCGACAGCGCAACCTCAACCGTCGCCGCGTCCGCCAGCAGAGAGGGCGGCAGCCCGCCATTCTGCTCAATAGCACATAATTGCGGAAATATCGTCTGCGCCATCGGTGCAAGCGCCGCGTTCAACATCTGACGATCCATCCGGAATCCTTTCGCTCGGGAAGGGAGCAAGGTGATTGGAGTGGCAGCCCGCCGAGACGAACTGCCACCGATTCAACCGGCCAGAGCGCTGAGGGCGTAGGAAAAGGCGTAACGCCCCGCTTCGAGCTCGAAGGCAAGGTCGCCGCCGACCTCCTCGGCCCGACCGGCAAGGCCGGTCTCGCCGATCGGACGCCCGCCTTCCTCGACCAGAGCGCCTGCCGCACCCGGCAAGCGCAATCCTGCAACGCTATTGGGCGGGACCAGCAGGGCGACCGTCATCCGGCCCTCATCGGCCCGCCATTTGAGTTCGATCTGACCATAAGGCCCGGCATAGCGAAGCTCGGCCGAACTGAGGTCGCCGCCCGGCCGGGGTGCAGCCAGGAAGCGCTTGAAGCCGGGTTGGGCCGGATCGACCGCGAGCCCGCCGATCGTCCGGTACATCCAGTCGCCCACCGCACCATAAGCGTAGTGGTTGAACGAGTTCATATGGACCTTGCCGAAGCTGCCGTCAGGCTTGATCCCGTCCCATCGCTCCCAGATCGTCGTCGCGCCTTTGGTGACGGGGTAGAGCCACGAGGGGAACTCGCGGCGCTGGAGGAGATAGAAGGCCTCCTTCTGATAGCCGTAGCGCATCAACGCATCGAGCAGGAGCGGCGTCGCCAGGAACCCGGTCGTGAGATGCCCGCGATAATTGACGTCGCCGGCGAGCCGCGCGGCGGCCTTGCGCTGGAGTTCCTCGTCCTCCAGCAAGTCGAACTGCAGCGAGATGGCATAAGCGGCTTGCGTGTCCTCGCCGATCAGGCCCTCGCTCGAGACGAACCGCTCGCAATAGGCCGCACGGATCCGCTCGAACGACCGGCGATAGGATTCGGCTTCCTCGTCGCGGCCGAGAACATTTGCCGCCTCGGCCGTGAGCCAGGTCGAGCGGGCGAAGAAGGCGGTCGCGATCAGGTCTTCCGACGTCATGCCGTGATCGGTGCCGCGGGTCGAGGAGAAGAAATCGAGCCAGTCGCCGAACTGGAAATCGCCGCTCCAGATATGCTCGGCACCCGCCTTCTCGGCCATGTAGCCGACCCATTTCTGCATCATCGGATAATGCGCTTCGAGCAAGCGCTTGTCGCCATATTGGCGGTAGAGAACCATCGGCACGAAGGTCGCGACATCCCCCCAGCCGCAAGCGCCGTTATTGCCGAAGACGCTGGGGACGACCCAGGGAACGCCACCGTCGGCTGCCTGTTCGAGCGCGACATCGGCGAGCCATTTTGCGAAGAAGTGCGAGACGTCCATATTGAAGGCGCTGGTCGGCGCGAACACCTGTGCGTCGCCGGTCCAGCCGAGCCGCTCGTCGCGCTGCGGGCAATCGAGCGGAATATCGATGAAATTGTCCTTCTGTCCCCAGAGAATGTTGCTCTGGAGTTGGTTGAGGAGGGGATCAGACGTCTCGAAATGCCCGACATGCGCCATGTCCGAATGCATGACGATGCCCCTCAGGGCCGACTTGACGTCGGCCGCCTCGATCCCCGCAACCTCGACGAAGCGGAAACCCTGGAAGGTGAAACGGGGTTCGAACACCTCTTCGCCCGTACCTTTAAGCGTATAGGTGCAGGTCTGCTCGGCCGAACGGAGATTGGCGGTATAGAGTTCGCCTTCGGGGGTGAGCACTTCGCCATGGCGCAGGGTGATGACATGCCCCGCCTCACCCTGGGCGGCGACCTTTACCCAGCCGACCATGTTCTGGCCGAAATCGACGATGGTTGCGCCCGAAGGGGCGGTCGTCACCTCGACCGGCTGTATCTCGCCGATCCGCCGCAGGGGCGATCCGTTCTGGGCGATGAGCTCGACGAGATTGGGACCGAGCTCGTCCGCGGCCTGCCAGGCGGCATCGTCGAAACCAGCCGCCGACCAGCCCGGCAATTCGAGCCGCGCGTCATAGGTCTCGCCGGCACAGATTTCCGACATCAGGATCGGGCCGGTCGAGCATTTCCAGCTCGGGTCGGTCACGACGACCTCGTTCGTACCGTCTTCATAGGTGAGTTCGAGCTGCATCAGAAGCGCGGTCCGCGTCCCGAAGCAATTCCAGCGCTTGTCGGCAAAGAGCGGCCCCCGGAACCAGCCATCGGCCAAGGTCGCGCCGATGACGTTCGGGCCTTGCCGGATCTGGGCCGTCACGTCGTAGATCTGGTACTGGATGCGATGGCGATAGCTGGTCCAGCCCGGCGCCAGGACGAGGTCGCCGACGACGCCGCCATTGATCTCGGCCTCGTAGAGCCCCTGCGCGGTTGCATAAAGGCGGGCGGAGACAAGGCCGGCCCGCACTTCGAATTCCTTGCGGAAAAGCGTGGGCGGCTCGGCCACCCTGCCCCGTTCCTGACCGGGCGGCGAGATCCAGCACGCTTTCCAGTCCTCAGCTTCGAGCAGTGCCATCTCCCATTGGGCGATGTCGCTCCAGGACGTCGGCGCGTCGGTCTCATCCCACACGCGGACGCGCCAGAAACGGCGGTCGCGCGACGCCAGGGCGGGCCCCTCATAATCGATGAGGTGCGACTGATCGGACGCGAGCTTGCCGCTGTCGAACAGCAGTGCGCTCCCGTCGAACGCCGCGGGCGACCCGGCGATCTGAAGCTGGTAGGCGGTTTGACGGGCACCGCGTGTCTCCGATCGGAGCTTCCAGCTGAAGCGTGGCTCGCGCACATCCAGGCCAAGGGGGTCGGTGCGCATCTCGATACGAAGGTCGCGGATTTCCATGAAGACGGGTTCCTGTATTGAAGAAGGGCCTGAGCAGCCGCCAGTGATGGCAAGTCGCGCATCAAACGGGCGACGGTCAGCTTGGCCACACCGTCCACCCGGGGCGCCAGGGCCGATCAGTTCTGCGAAAGGGGGGAAAAGGAGCGGGCTCGAACTTCCTCGGAGCCGAAGGCCCGCGGGTGGTCAGCCGCGCAGCCAGGCGTTCATTTCCGCTGCAAGCCGTTCGCCGACCAGGCGATGGACAGCCGCCGAGGGATGGCCGGGATGGTAATAGAAGTAGCGATCGGGGTCGGCGCGCGGCGCTACGACCTCGCCAAACAAGGCGCGGCCGGAACAGCAGGGATCGGTCACGTTGGCGATCTGATAATGGCGCGGAGCCTCGCGGATGGCATCGAAAAACGCGCCCCACTCACTGATCAGGCACCGGAGGCCGGGAAGACGCGCGGGCAATTCGCTGGCAAGCGCGCGATAGGCCGGATTGAGGCGCTGGCCGACATCGGGAAATTCCGGCAATCGCTCCGGCACCGTTGCCAGGACGATATAGCGCGCACCCATCGCGTACAGCGCCTCGATAGCTACCAGTAGGTTGCCAATCGTCTCGTCCGTCGGGCGCTGCCCTTCGTTCAAGCCGATCGCGATGAAGAAAACGGTATGCGCGTCGATCATCACCCGCCCGCCTTCAAGATCGTCCTTCATATCCTGCACCTGAATCTGAAGGCCCCTTCCCAGGATATGGCGTTTGACGAGGCCGCCTGGCGAGGCATCGGACCCGGCGCCGCTTACGGCATAATTGCGGCTTGCCTTCTTGCCGACCGCAGCGGCCCCGGCGGGGAGGAGATCGAGCCCGAAACCGCGAGCAAGGTGAAAGACGGCCGTCGGACCGTTACTGTCGACATAGCCTGCTCCGGTATCGCTGAAGCTGTCGCCGAACACGATCAATTGTCCTATCCCCGAAGGGCTCGGCGGGTGGCTGGCGCGCGGTTGGCGCCTGAGACTGTTGGCACCCCAGATGGCGGGCGAGCGCCGGTCACGAAACATGCTTATTTGTCGTCCTTGTGCTTCAGCTGGAACTTCTTGAAGTCGTCGATGAAGGTGTTGAGCGCGACGATATCGGCATTGGCCGATTCTGCTTCGGCTCGCGCATCGTCGAGCATCTTCTGCGCCTTGGTGCGCTTGGCATCGATCTGCGGCTGGAGGCAGTTGATATAGTCCTGCACCGAGGCCGCGATGATCTGCATGTCTTCCTGGCCGATCGAGAAACGCTCGCGCAACTCGGGCTTCTTGCATGTCTTGGTAGCTGCATCCTCAGCCCAGGCCGGGGCGGCAACACTCACCGCGGCCGCTGCCGCAACGATGAGGGTGATACTTTTTTGAAGCATGATCGGTTCTCCAGCGCACCATGCGCCGACTGGAGACCAACGATCAGCAACACCCGAATCCGCAACGGCGTCGCGGCAGGATCAACGCTCGGCTATGGTGCGCAAGAACATTAAAGATCGCGCCAGATGACGCGCGCGATCAACCTCCACCCCCGCGGTCGTCCTGTCAGGACCGGGCAGGCCATTTAGTCGAGAATGGTGACCACACCCGGGACGCGATGCACCGCGACATTCTGCGAGCGATGGAGCGCGTCGAGCCAGGCATCGACCCGAGCTAGGTCGATCACCGCATTGACGCGACGCTGTGCTGCCTGGCGGTCGACCAGGATGAGGCGACCCGGATAATAGGCATCGAGCTTTTCGATCACCTCACCCAGGGGCTTGTTCTCGAAGATCAGGCGCCCTCGCGACCAGGCCAGATCGACATCGGGGTCGACTGAAGTGACCTTGCCTTCCGCGCCGGGCCGATAGGTGACGCTCTGGCCGCGGACGAGATCGACCATGGCATCGCCGGCCTGGACGCGGACCTTGCCGCGCTCGACCATGACCACGCCATCGTCGCCGTCACGGCGCACCGAAAACGCAGTACCGAGCACGCGCACATTGCCTGCACCGGCATCGATGATGAACGGATGTGCCGGGTCGTGCTTGACGTCGAAGAAGACCTCGCCCCGCGCCAGGGTCACGTGCCGGACGCCATCCTTATAAGCGACGTCGATCGCCGCGCCCGGGTTGAGAACCAGCCGCGAGCCGTCGGCAAGCTCGGCTACCTTTTGCGCACTGCCCGGCGCCACCTGGTCGTGGCGCCAATTGTGCTCGTATTGGAAACCGAGCGAAACCGCGAGCGCCAGCGACGCCGCGACAGCAAGGTTGCGGCGATTGGCCCAGGCAAATCGACGCGGACGGACGATGGGCAGCGGGACGACCTTGGGCGGCGCCTCGAGCGCCGGCCCGGCCATATCCCAGATCCGCTCGATCTCGGCATAATGCGCAGCATGAGCGGGTTTTGCGTGCCAGGCAGCGAACGCTGCCCGATCCTGATCGCTCGCCTCTCCCGACGTCAGCCGCACTAGCCAATCGACAGCCTCCTGGGCCGGATCGGCGCCCATGCGGATGGTTGGCGAAGGCTCGTTGTCGTTGATCATGCGCTTAAGAACGTCCGAAAGACCAAAGTACCGCAATCAGGTGCAAAAACGGTTGACGATAGGGGAAAGGCGACCTGCCGTTCGCTAGGCTTTCTGGCCTGCGATGACAAGCTGCCGTGCCGGCCGTTCCTTTCCCGCATCTCGCCCTCCATCTTATCGGCTCGCGGTCTGCCGCTTGAGGAAGAACTCGACCGGCACCAGCAAGTCGATCGTCTGCCCGGTCACTTCCTTGGGCGGCGCGGGGAGCGGGCTTGCCCGGCGGACCAGCGACATGACTTCATCGTCGAGCAGTCCGAAGCCATGGCTCTTGCTGATCCTCGATTGCATCACCCGGCCGCTACGGTCGACGAAGATCTTCACATAGACGACGTCTTCCTGGCCGGACCGCTGCGCTTCGCCAGGATAACGCTTCTTGCGCTCGAGCGCGGCCAACACCTTGCTGTACCAATTCTGCTCGGCGGTCGCCGACTGGACCGGATCCCCGAAGCTCGGCGCCTTGGGGGCGTCCTTGTTGGGCGCTTGCGGTGCCGACTGGGGCGTCGTCACATCGTCCGGCTTCTGGTTGGGATCGGGTTTGCGCTTCTGCTCTTCGGGCGGCTTGATCGGCACCGCCACTTCGGGCTTGATGTCGAGCGCGAGCTTGGGAAGCGGCGGAATCTTGAGTTTGTCGATGACGGGCTTGGGAGTCGCTTCCTGACGCTGGGGCGTCGGCGGCGCGAGATTGGGTGGTGCGGGCGGCGCCGACGGGAGACTTGCCATCTCGACTACCATCGCCGCCGAAGGTGGCCGCGCCACAGCCTGACCGAACCCCAGGAAGATCGCCGCGGCGGCACTTGCATGAAGCCCTAGTGACACGGCGCCGCAGGCGAACACCCTGCGCTGAGCGAGTGCGACTTTCATTGTGCCGCTCCCTTGTCGTCGAGCCCGACCAGCGCGACCTTGAGATAGCCGGCATCCCGAAGGTCGTTCATCAACCCCATCAGGTCGCCATAGGAGACGCCCTTGTCGGCCCTCAAGAACAGCCGCGCATTGGCGTCGCCCTTGGTGCGCTCCTTGAGCCTTGTCGCAAGCTCCGTTCGCGCGACCGGGTCGTTGCCGATCGTCAGCGTCAGACTCTTGCTCAAGGTCAGGATGATCGGATCGTCATTCTGCGGCTGCGCCTGGGCGGTCGACACCGGCAGATCGATCGGCACGTTCACCGTCGCGAGCGGCGCTGCCACCATGAAGATGATGAGCAGCACGAGCATCACGTCGATGAACGGCGTGACGTTGATGTCGTGATTGAGGTCGAGCCCGTCATGGGTGTGCCCCAGTTTCATGGCCATGGCCTGTCTCCTCTCCTCGGGGCCGGCCGCTCAGGCGGCCTTGACGGACACGGTATCGGCGCGCTGCGCGCCGTCCAGGTCCTGGCTGAGAAGGCAGGCGATCTGGGTCGATGCCTCGGACAATTGGCGGCGATAGCCGGCGATCGCGCGCGCCACCGCATTGTACATGACGACGGCGGGAATGGCCGCCACCAGGCCCATCGCGGTTGCCAGGAGCGCCTCGGCGATACCGGGCGCCACCACGGCAAGGTTGGTGGTGTTCGACTGGCTGATGCCGATGAAGCTGTTCATGATGCCCCAGACGGTGCCGAACAGACCGACGAACGGTGCGATCGCACCGATCGTCGCGAGCACCACCGTTCCCTTCATGACCTGGTCGACCGCATTGGTCTCGGCATTGACGAGCCTTGCCGCCACCCGCTCCTTGATCCCTTCGGCGACACTCGACGATGCGAGCTTGCCGAGGCGCGCCATTTCGGTGCGCACCGCCTTGAGCATCGCACCGCAAGCCTCGAGGCGCATCGCACCCGCCTTTTCGATCGACGGCGCGGCGTTTAGGGTTGCGATATCAGCCTTCAGCCGGCTCTTGGCCGAACGCAGTTCGACAAGCTTCGCGATCCAGATCGTCCAGGTCACGAGCGACGCCGCCAATAGCAGCAGCATCACCGCCTTCACGATAAGCGTCGCGTGCGTGAACATTTCCCAATACGTGACGTTGCGCGGCACGACCAGCGAACTCATCGGCACGGACTTGACCGTCTGCGCGAATGCCGAAGCCGACATTGACATCAAGGCGACCGCCCCCAGATAGCCCAAAACGCGCATTCGTCGACTGGCAGCTGCAGAGGAGTTGGGAGGGAAAAGGGCAGTCACGTGCATATCTCCTCTGCAATGCGGCGCATGGCTCGGCCATTTGCAAGAGCAGCGCGCTCCCGAAATGCCCTTCACGAACCACGCCCAAACTATGGTGGCCTTAGAACGACCCAGAGGCCCAAGCCCCGCAATCGAATATCGGCAGCCCAACGCCATCGCGTAACGGCTCGCCCGGCCGAGATCGGCATCGCCCGCGCTCTGGCCGGATGCGAGCGCCTCGCTCGTCATCCCAGCACCGCGGGCTTGCCGGGAGCCCTGGGCGCTGCGGCGCCCAATCCGTGTCCGCAAAGCTCTTCGTTTCTCGCATGCTCGGCCATGCGCAGACGGCAATGGATGAGCGCGCGGGCGATATATTTTTCGGTCAGGCTTTTTGACACGCCGAGCCGCTCGGCGATCTCGCTATGCGTCAAGCCGACAACGCGCGAGAGATAGAGCATCTCGCGCGCCTTTTCGGGCAATTCGGCAAGGGCGCCCTCGACGAGACGCATCTCGCTTCGTGCGACCATCATCGCTTCCGCGTTGATCTCAGGCTCGGGCTCGAGGCAATCCGATGCCTCGTCGAGGAGGAGGCGGCGGCGGCCGCCGGTCCGGATGTGGTCGATGGCAGTGCTGCGCGCCATCTTGGTGAGATAAGCCCAGGCCTCACCATGCGTGTAGCAAAGCGGATTAACGCGCCTAAGCTTCAGATAGAGATCGCTCGCGAGATCAGCGGCGGTTTCGGAGCAGCGTACGACGCGGGCGATCTGATATTCGAGTTGCGGCCGGTTGCGGATGAACTCGGCTTCGATATCGATCGGATCGCCCTCGGCACTCACCGCGACGCGACTCCGGTCCATGGAGATTTACATCCATTATGGACCAAAAATACGCATAGTTCGCCCGCGCATTGCACCACGATGACATGTCCCTCCAGCTGATAGAACGAACCACCAGCCAAGGGACCGCAATCGAAATTTCATTGCGTGCAAGCCGCGGGAATTAGACCCAATTCGGATGGAACTCCCCGAACCGCATCTGCCGGCCGCCACTTAAATTACCAAAATGAGCAACCGTCCGACCCGATCGCGGCCAGTGCATGGCCTTGTTCGACATGGACGAAGCGCCCCTCACCCCGCCTCTCCTTCCGCCACGGCGTGAACGATCATCCGCGGCCGCGCCGCGCCAAGCGGCGCAACGGGAGTCGTCTCGATCATTCGCGATTCGAGGATTTCCCAACTACCGCCTGGAACCAGACGAAGGGCGCGATCATGAAAGCGCAGGATCGTCTCGCGATGCCCGACGCTGATAAAGGTGACGCCGGCGTCGCTCAGCGCCTGGTAGAGCCGCGCCTCGGTCGGAATATCGACCGCACTGGTCGATTCATCGAGGAAGACGAACTTGGGTTTGGAAATCAGGATGCGGGCAAAGGAAACGCGCTGCTGCTCGCCCAGCGACAGGACTTTCGACCAATCGCATTCAGCCTGAAGTCCGCCATTATTGGCAATCAGGTCCGGAAGACAGACGGTTTCCAGGATCTTCTGGAGCTCCGCTTCGGACATATCGTCGCGCCCATGCGGATAAAGGAGCTGCGCTCGAAGATTGCCGAGCATCATATAGGGCTTTTGCGGCACGAACATGGTGTCGCGCGGAGGCGGCATCACCATCCGCCCCGATCCCCTGATCCACAACCCTGCCATCGACCTCAGGATCGAACTCTTGCCGACGCCGGTCTGCCCGATGATGATCAGGCTCTCGCCGGGATCGACCCGCAACGAGACGTGCTGGGCAAGCTTCTGCTCGCCGCCCGGCGTCTCGAAGCAGACATCGTCCAATTCGACATAGTCGCCCTGGTCGATATGGATATGCTCCTCGAGCTTGGCGGCCTGCTCCTCCATGGCATTGAAGCGCTCGACGATCTGCGACAAGCGGACGACAGTCGGCGCAACGCCTGCAAGCATGGGGAAATAGCCCTGAACCGACTGGATGGCGCCGGCCAACGTGCCCGCCGCACCCGTCGCGAGCGCGATCATGCCGAACTCGATCTTGCCGCTGAAATAGAGCGGATAGATGAAGACCAACGGCGCCCATTCCCAGACCTTGCCGGTAAAGAAGGTCAGGAACCCCATCTTCAGATTATAATAATAGATATCCATCCGGTTCTTGATATTGCGGCTGAGCCGGTCGCTGATCTGCCGCTTCTCCATTTCCTCTCCGCGGAAGAACGCGATCGTTTCGGCATTGTCACGGATGCGCAGCAGGCCGAACCGGAAGTCGGCAAAGGCCGCAACGCGCTCGAAATTCTTGCGGATCAAGGGAATGACGATCAGCGTCTGGAGCGCCATATTGGCGAAGGAATAGATGATCACGAACCACATCATGCCGGTCGTCACCTGGGTCATCAGCACGCCGCCGGTAATCAGCCCCAATATGGTCCCGAGAACCTGCCCGGGCAGCCCGACAAAGGCCCCGATGAACGGCTCGACATTGTCCTGGATGCGTTCGTCGGGATTGTCGATATCGCCTTTCATCGCGATGTCGTAATAGGTCTTGTTGCGCATATACCGGTCAACCATCCACTCGGTCATCCAGCGATAATATTGCATCCGCATCAGCGTATTGAGCAGGTCCATGACCTGGCCATAGACCCATTGGCCAAAGCCCAGCGCCGCGAGCAGCCAGAACAGGAAAAACCATTGATGGCTGTCGCGCCCGACGAGCGCATTGGCCTGATCGGAAGCCACGAAGGCAATCTTGTAATTGTAATAGGCCCAGGCCGGCCCCACCAGGATCGAAAAGGTCAGGAGTAGCCAGGATTTCCAATGCGCCTTATTGAGCCAATAGGGCTTCAAGAGCATCCCGATACGGCGCATCAGCCGCCCATCGAGCCGATATTCCTTGGGATCGATCTGAATCGATAGCGCGTCGCTCATTGGAAGTCCTGGGTTGCAAGGGATACAGGCGCGACTCCTCGCCGCGCGGTCACGTCAGCGGAAATTGTCGAGCTTGATCTGGAAGCCGGGCGTATCGTCGTCGGCAAGCTTGGACGCCCGCTTCCAAAGCTGCTCGCCAGCGGCACGATCACCCTTCGCGACCGTCGAGGCGCCCACGAGCACCATGCCGACCGAGGCGAAACGCTTGATCACCGGCCCTGCGTCGCTGTCGCCATGCTCCTCAGCATCGATCGCCTTGTCGCGACACTGACCGAGGCCGGCGAAGAGCTGCTGCGCTTGCGCCGAACGCGCGGCGGCAGTGATACTGTCGGCATTGGCAAGCGTATTCGCCGCATCGAATTTCGGGCGGCAAAAGGCATAGAGAGCCTTGGCGCCCAATATCTTCTTGTCATCGGCCAATTTGCTCAACAGGCCGGAATAGCTTCCCTGGATGCCGACTGCGGTCTTTTGCGCATAGCCCAGCTGCTTTGCCGGCTCCTGGCTCGAATAATTGCGCAGACCCCAGCGGCGATCGTCATTGTCGAGATCTGCGTAGGGATCGCCTGCCTTTGCCGCTGCTTGGGCATCGAGCGCGTTCTGGAAGTTCGGATTGGGACTGTTGTCGCATCCCGACATCAAGCCCAGCACCAGCACTGCCACGAGCGCACGTGTCACGAACATTTCGCCACCTCACCATGACGGGGTTGATCTTTGCCAAGGAGGAACGAGCCGCGAGCGCGCTCACCGCAATCCGCCTCTTCGCTGCGGCAATCGGCACGCGTGAGGGAAACCCCACCCGGCCGAATGGGTTAGAGGTACTCGGGCGCCTGCTCCTCCCGGACGATCTCGACACCTTCGGGCGCCTCGATCTGCGAAATCACCGTGCCGTCGGCGCCGCGGCGATGATGCACCGAAATCATGCCATGAGGCGTCGGATAGCGGCCGCGCGCCCAGTCCAAATCGCCGAGCTTGGGCGCGACCATTACCCGCGCGCATCCCGGCTCAAGCGGCCGGATGCCGAGAACATGCTCGGTCAGGAAAGCCGCCGGCCCGGCCGACCAGCCATGGCACAAGCTCTTGCGAAAACCGGCATGTCCAAACCGGCCGGTGTCGCCATGAATGTCCCGCATGCCCTCGGGCGTCAGTTCATCGATCCGGCCCGAACCTTCGAGCCATTCGACATCGAATTCTTCCCAGAAGCTCGTCGCTCCGCGATCGACCATCGCTCCCCAGAATGCCCGAACCAAAGCGAGCGCAGAGGTCATGTCTCCGGACCGTCCCATGGCCTCGAGCACGTAATAGCCAAGATAGGCGGTGAGGCCGCGCGGATCGTCACCGCCAAGCCCCGGCTCCTCACCCTCGGGAACAAGCCCGGCAAGCAGCCGTAATGCCCGCACGCTCCGGACCTCGCTCGCACCGCCCGGCACCGATCGGGCGCGAGCGAGCAATTGCTCGCATTGCTCGGCTGGCGCCGTGCGCGCCAATGCTCGCAACAGGCGTTCGCCGGCAGCCAATGCCAGCACCAGGAGCGCCTGGAGGCCTTCGGTCAGGGCTTCTTCGTCGCCGAAGCTCGGCCAATCGATGAACCGCATGCCGCCATCGAAGCGTTCACGGCCATCCTCCCCGACATGGCCGGCGATCTTGCCGATCAGCGCTTCGAGATAATCGCCCTGGCGCTCAAGATAGGCGCGGTCGCCGGAATAGACCCACCAGCGCTCCTGGACGATGATCCACCACAAGGAAAAGGCGCATATCCCATTCATCCACCGGTCGAGGGGCGACTTGTCGCGAATGAAATCGAGGCTGCGCGGCAGGACAGCGTTCGGCCCGAACAGCGCCTGGATCGTCCCGACCATCGGATGGATATCGCCTGCCCAGACCAGCCGGTCGCGCTTGATGCCGTCCCACAAATAGGTCTGGAAATTGAGCTGGACCGTGTACGCGGCGACTTCCCAAACCGCGTTCAATTGCGGATCGCTGCATTCGAAGGCGCCGACCGGCTCCTGATCGGCATAGGCCGCGTGGACCCGGACATGGCGCAGCGGCACCGGCGCGACCGGATCGACCAGGTCCAGGCGCACGAAACGGAAGCCCGAGGGCCCCACCAAAGTCGCCCCCTTCCAGGGAAGCGTGACGATCTGATCGCGCACGGCATAATCGTTGCCGCTCGCCCGATCGCCGAGCTCGCTCATCGCCTCGGAGACGGATTCGCCGAAGCGAACGCGCAGTCGCGGCAAGGCCATGACCGGCACGATCGGTGCGGTCACGCCGATCTCGAGCGAGCCATTGAGCTCACGGCCGAAATCGAGCAGCACCGATCCGGTTTCGCCGCTCTCCTCGAGCAGGATGCACGGCAATTCGATCCCGGGCTCGACCGGTCCCACCTTCTCACCCGACAGCAATTGCTCCACGTTGAAGACGCCTGCCTTGCTCGTCCACAAGATGCGCGCCGGCGCGACGATCCGAATGCGTTGTGCGAGCGGCTCGCCCGGCGCCTCGAGCAGGGAAGCAGGTGGGAGCGTGGCAGCCTCGATCGGAAACCGAACCGGCTCGGGCGCGCTCGGCGCGGCAGGCTCATCGATCGCGGCACCGGTACGCGCAAGGATGAGATAGGAGGCACCGGTCACGCGAAGCACGTCGCGCGCGGAGCGATCGCCATCGCGATGGCCGAGCGCACTACGGTCATGCTTGATACCGAGCCGGTCGAGCGCCGCGACGACCCGTTCCAGCCTGTCCTCGGCGAGCTTGTCCAGGATGATGCAGGCGGCGCGGCCCGAAGGGCTGCCGGCCATGACCCAATCAAGCGATCGCAATTGCTCGAGATCGCTTTCGTCCGGATGCTCGACGGGAAGCGGAAAGCCGTCCGGGCGGGGTGCATCGCGGTAAAGATACCGCCCCGTCATATCGACATAGTCCTTGAGCGCGCCATCGCTCAGATCGGCAATGAAGCGCCCCATGACATCGACCACGATTCGGTCGCCATTCTCGAGCACAATTTCATTCCAGGCATGGCCGCCGGCCGATCCGTCGGGCAGCATGTAGTTGCCGCGCACGAGCGCCGCGGGCAGCCCGCAGGCATCGGCGAGCACCTTGAACAGGAGCGACCGGTGGCGGCATACGCCGGTTCTTGCCCGGATCAGCTCGCCAAGCGAGACCTGTACGCCCGCCAATCCCTTCTCGCCGCCCATTGCGGCCAGGATCGCCGTGTTGCGCTCGGGGTCGCCCTCGGCCAGCAGGTCGGCCACGAGATCGGCCAGGAAGTCGGCTCGCTCGAGCCGCGACCCCAGGCCCGCCGTTCCGGCGATCGCCTGATCCATGACCGCTTTCAGATCGGGATCCTCGTCCGGCGAACGCGCGATCATGATCTCGCGGAATTGTTCGCCGAGAGGCTCTCCATTCGCATCGAACTGAAGATGCCGGCCCCCATCGCGCAGGCCGAACAGGATCGGCTGGTCCTCGGAAATGCGATGCGAGCGATTGTACTCGAGCGATTGCGCGGGCCAGTCCACTGGCGCCCGGTCCGGACCGTCGGACGCCCCGGGTGCCGTTGTGGTTGCACCACACCTCAACAAGAGGAGATAGGACGCGCCACGCACGCGAAGGACCTCGAACACCTCAGACGGCTCGTCGCGCTGCCGCAGGGAACAGACATCCGCTCGGATCGACAGGCGAGCCAGCGAGGCGACCAAGGCGGCCCGCTCAGCCTCGTCGATTTCCGAAAGAAACACTGCGGCCGCCCGGCCGGCGGAACCGCCGATCTCCACCCATTGGTGCGATCTTATGACATCGAGATCGGCCCTGTCCGGATCGGCGACGGGGGGCGGAAATCCAACAGGCTGGTCGGTGCCCGCGTAGAGCAATGTACCGGCAAGGTCAGCATAGCCGCGCAGTTCCGGGTCGGCGAGATCGGCGATGAAATGCCCCATGACGTCGACGACGATGCGATCGCCATTTTCGAGCACGACCTCGTTCCAGGCGTGGCCGCCCGCCGAACCATCGGGCAGCATATAGTTGCCGCGGACGAGCGCGCTGGGCAGACCGCAAGCGTCGGCAAGGACCTTGAACAATAACGAACGATGACGGCAAACACCCGTCCCTGCCCTGATCAGGGCACCGAGCGACACTTCCGTGCCGGCCAGTTCTCCTGTCCCGCCCAGCCCTGCGATCAGCTCGACGTTCCGGCCTATGTCATTCTCCGCGAGGAGCCCTGCCACGTAATCGGCCAGGTAATCGGCCTTTTCGAGCCGACTCGAAAGCTCGGACGTCGCGGCGACTGCCGTGTCGATTGCCGCTTTCAGATCGGGATCCTCGTCCGGCGATCGCGCAACCACGATCTCGCGAAAGGGCATGCCGACAGGCTCACCATCATTGCCGAACTGCAAGTGCCGCCCGCCGTCGCGCATGCCAAAGAGGATCGGCTGATCCTCGGCGATGCGATGCGAATGATTGAATGCGAGCGACTGCTCGATAAAGTCCGACGCCATAACTCACTCCAAAATCGAAGACGCCCCGCGATCCTCGCGAGGCGCCGATCCGAGCGGCGCCTGACGCCATGCCGGAGGAACAGCGCACCGAGATGCGCCGGTCATCGCAGCGACGGCCCGGTCAGACCGCCCGGGAAACTTTTGGGAAAACGTGCCGCAATCTCTCCGACCGCAATGCGCGTCAGCCGCACGCCGCTTCGCGTTCGCGTACCGCCAGGCGCTCGGTCGCGGCCGCCACCCAGCGCGTCATCAACTCGGGCCAGAGCGCGAGCGAGGGATCGGCCATCCGTTGCAGCCCGAAGCCGTGGCCGCCTTCGGGAAAGAGATGTGTGGACACCGCGATCGACCGCTTGCGCAACGCATCGCGAAACAGGAGCGAATGCTCGACCGCGACCAGCCCGTCATCCTCGGCATGGACGATGAAATGATCGGGTGTATCGCGCCCGACATTGTTGTGCGCGCCCGCCGCATGGCGGGCCTCTTCATGAACGTCGCCGAGCAACAGCTGCTGACAGACCGGCAAGGCATGCGGGCCGCTCATGGTGATGACGGGATAGACGAGCGCCGACAGCCACGGCCTCGCCGGCAGTCCGTCCAGGCGATCGAAAGCGGGATAGGCCGGACGCGCGTGACAAGTGGCGAGTGTCGCGCACAGATGCCCGCCGGCCGAAAACCCGATGGCGAGGACTCGCTCGGCGTCGAAGCCGCACCGTTCGGCCTGGCCCCTGATCACGCGCATCGCGCGCTGGGCGTCGGCGAGCGGCACGCGTGCACGATCGGCCCAGCCTTCGCCCGGCAGACGATAGAACAGGACGAAAGCGTGATACCCCTGCTCCGCAAGCCAGGCGGCGACCTCATAACCTTCATTGTCCATCATCACGACGGAATAGGCGCCGCCTGGAATGACCAGGGCCGCCATGTTGTTCGGACGCTTGGGCGTGAACACCGCGAGCCAGGGGTCGGCGATCCCGCGCACGCACCGGTTCTTGCCGTCCGCATCGCCCAGAATGGTAAAATCGGGCAGCGTCCCCGGTCGCTCGATATCGCCCCTGCGCCAGAGGAACAGCCGTTCCGGCTCGCTCCCGCTCGCGTCCCCCAGCATCACCGTCAGGCGCCCGCGCCGCCGACGGTCAGGCCGGCGATCTTGACGGTCGGCTGGCCGATCCCGGCGGGCACGTTCTGCCCATCCTTGCCGCAATCGCCGACGCCGGGATCAAGCGCGAAATCGTTGCCGATCATCTCGACGCCCCGCATCGCGCGCGGCCCGTCGCCGATCAGGGTCGCATTCTTGACAGGCGCCACGATCTTGCCGTCCTCGACCAGATAGGCCTCGGTGCACTGGAACACGAACTTGCCATTGGTGATGTCGACCTGGCCGCCGGCCATGTTGACGGCGTATAGGCCGCGCTTGAGGCTAGCAATGATCTCGGCCGGATCGCGGTCGCCATTCTCCATATAGGTGTTGGTCATGCGCGGCATCGGGCGATGCTGGTAGGATTGGCGGCGCCCATTACCGGTCGGCGACATTCCCATGAGCCGCGCGTTCAGCCGGTCCTGCATATAGGTCTTGAGGATGCCGTCCTCGATCAGCACCGTACGCCTGGTCGGCGTGCCCTCGTCGTCGATGGTGAGCGACCCCCGCCGATCGTCGATCGCCCCATTGTCGACAATGGTGACGCCGGGGGCTGCCACCCGCTCGCCGATCTGGCCGGAATAAGCCGAAAGGCCTTTCCGGTTGAAATCCCCTTCCAGGCCGTGGCCGACCGCTTCATGGATCATCACCCCCGGCCAGCCGGGCCCCAGCACCACATCCATCTCGCCGGTTGGTGCGGCGATCGCCGACAGATTGACACCGGCCACCCGGCACGCCTCGTCGGCGAGCGCCTGCCAGCGCTCGGGCTCGAAGAACGGCGCATAATCGTGCCGGCCGCCGATCTTGGCAAAGCCGGTCTCACGCCGCCCATTGCGCTCGAGCGTCACCGAGATGCCAAGCTGCGCCATCGGCCGCATGTCCTCGAAGCGCTCGCCATCCGGCCGCAGCAAGGTGATCGCCCGGCGATCGGCATTGAGGCCGATCTCGACGCGCACCGCCTCGGGATGACGCTTGCGCACATAGGCGTCGATTTCGCCCAGGAAACTTGTCTTGGTCTCGAAATCATAGCCTTCGAGCGGGTCGACATTCCGGTAGATCAGCCGATTGGCGCGAACCGGAGAGAGTTCGAGCGTGGCCTCGCGTCCCTTCTTGGCCTGGGCGGCGACACCCGCGGCACGCCTGAGCGCCGACCTGGAGAGATTGCACGAATGGGCATAGCCGGTACGCTCCCCTTGCACGACGCGCACCCCGAAACCGGCACCAGCACTGTAGCCAGCGCCTTTCAGCCGGCCATCGTCCCAGCCCAGATGCTCGGACCGCCCATCCTCGAAATAGAGCTCGCCATCATCGGCGCCCAGCATGGCGTCGGCGAGAACACGTTGCGCTTCGGCCCAGTCCAGCCCCTGATCGGCCCCATCGGGCGCGATATTGCTCATTCGATCACTCCAAAGGTCTTGTCCGTCTCCGCCCAGAACGTGCGACACCCCTTCGCCCCGCACTCGAAAGCCCTGGTTGCGGCATCGCGGCGCAAGGATCGTTTGTCGCGGCATGACCGAGACCATCATCGAAGCGCAGCCGGCGACCGACGCCGATTTTCTCCACGACGTCGCCGCACGCGCGCTCAAGGCCGGGGCGAGCGACGTCCAGGTCGACGGACGGGCGAGCCGCTCACTCAGCGTCGACGTGCGCGACGGAAGCTTCCAGGACATCCGCCACGACGAGATCGCGGCAATCAATGTCACGACCTATGTCGGCAAGCGGCGCGCGACGCTTGGCACCAACAAGTTCGCGCGCGCCGACATCGACCAGCTCATCGACCGCGTGATCGCGATGACCCGCCTAGCCCCGGAAAATCCCTTCTATGGCCTGGCCGGCCGCGACGAGATCGTCGGGCCCGGCAACGACGCCTTTCTGGCCCTATACGACCCTTATGAGCCGACGCCCGAGATGCTCGAGGACTGGGCCGGCCAGGTCGAGGAGGCGGCGCGCGCGATACAGGGTGTCGTCAGCACCGACAGCGCAGGCGCAAGCTGGGAGGCAGCGACGGGGCGTACGATCAACACGGCCGGACTCGACCGCCGTTCCGACGGCACCCGGTTCGGGGTCGGCGTCGGGGTGATGGCGGCACGCGGCGATGCCCGTGAAGTTGCCGGCGCGGGCCGGGGCGCACGGTGGCATTCGGACCTTCCCGCTTGTGCCGCGATCGGGACCGAAGCCGGCATGGATGCGGCCGCCAAGCTCGGCGCGCGCAAGATCGCAAGCGGCAACCATCCGGTGATCTTCGACCGCCGGATCGCAATGTGCCTGATCGAGCCGATGCTTGGCGCGATTACCGGCGAGAATATCGCGCGCGGCACGTCGTTCCTGAAGGATCGCCTGGGCGACCAGGTCTTCGCCAAGGGCATCACGCTCACCGACGACGCGTTCGTGGTGCGCGGCCAGGCCTCGCGCGCATGCGATGCCGAAGGAATCCCGCCCCAGCGCCGCGCCCTGGTCGACCGCGGCGTACTGACTGGCTGGATGACCGACCTTGCCGCCGCCCGCGAGCTTGGCCTCGCCAGCACCGGCCATGCCGGCGGCCCGACCAACTTGACGATACTTCCGGGCGACACGGACCAGGCGGGACTGATGCGCGCTGCGGGCCGAGGCCTGCTCGTCGATGCGCTGTTCGGTCCGTCGCTCAACCCGCATACCGGCGACTGGTCGGTCGGCGTGTCCGGGCAATGGTTCGAACAAGGTGAGATCGCCTATCCGGTGAGCGAAGTCACGGTCGCGGGCAATCTCCTCGACCTCTATGCCGGGCTTGTCGCAGGCTCCGATCTGGAATTTCGCGGCGCGGCCAATGCGCCATCCCTGCTCGTCCCGCAGATGGCGATCGGCGGCCAATAGCCCCCTTCCCTACTCTGATCCTTTGCCAAGGCCACGCGGCGTACCGCCGGCGTGGCTAAACATTGCGGGTCCGCGCCCTTCCCCGGCGCCTGCGCGCCGGCCCGCAAGCAGGTTCGGAAAGGATCAACGGCCAGGCCAACCGCGGCGGTCGAGCACGTCCGCGAGAGCCGCCACCTCGTCCGGCTCGACATAGGCCTGGGCACAAAGGCGGAGCAGCAATTTGTCGCCGAAGGCGAAGCTGTTCGCCTGGATGCGTGCCGTCCGCCAGAGCGTTTCCTTCAGCTGGTCGGCCTGGGCGCGGCTGGTCCGGCCGCGCTGCGGCAGAATGAACGACCGCATGAACGCGCTGCAGCCGGCTGGAGCCGCGGGGACAAGCCCGATCCGTTCGAGATGGACGCTGCCGTCCTCGAGAACCTTCGCGCAATGCGCGTCGAGGCCGGCGGCATCCATCCGCTGCCAGAATTGGAGCGCTGCCGGGAGCGCCGCCCAGGCCGAATAATCGCGCGTTCCGATATAATCGAAACTCTGGGGAAATCCCCAATCGGCGGCTTGCCCGGTCACCGGGGGCCGAGGAATGTTTGGGGCATGCGGCGCGCAGTGCAGGAAGGCGGTGCCGCGGGGTGCATACAGCCATGTATGCGCGTCGCCCACATACCAGTCGGCGCGGATCGAGCGCAGGTCGAGCGCTATCTGTCCCGGAGCATGGGTGCCATCGACCAGGATCGGCACCTCATAATCATGAAGCAGATGGGCGATCGCGCGGACCGGCAGGCGGATGGCGGTCGGAGCGGTAATATGGTCGATGATCGCGAGTGCCGGGTGATGGCGGTGGATGGCGGTTTCGATCGTGTCGAGCACCTGGCCCGGCTTCAACGGGATGGGCAACGAGACCAAGGTTGGTTGGGCGCCGGTCTCCCGGCAGCGGCGCTCGACCGCGCTCAGAACCGCCGAATTGTGGTGATTGGTCAGCAATATCCTGTCGCCAGCCTTGAAGGGCATGGAGCGGAGCACCGCCTCGATCCCGGACGTGGCATTCTCTACTAGGGCGATCCGCCCCGCCTCGGCGCCGACGAACCGGGCGAGTGCAGCGGCCGCCTCCCGCACGCGGCTCGCTATGGACCCTGGCATCACGCGGGTGGCAAAATGGAGATCGGGTTGCGTCTCGATGCGGCGGCGCTCGATGTCCTGGGCGTAGCCGACGATCCTGGGGCACGCACCATATCCCCCGTGGTTGAGATGGATCGCATCCTTTTCCAGCCACCACAGGTCGCGCGCCGAAGCGCCTAGCCGGGCGACCCGGTCGGCCCGCTCGACGGGAGCCCAGCCGGGCGGAGGGACGCCAAGCGGCGCCCGCACCGCGGACTCGACATCGAGCATGGCGACCATCCGTCAGCCCGCCTCGGCGCCGCCAAGATGCTTGGTGAGCCAGGCCTTCATCTCGCCCTGCCCCGCCAGGCCGGCAAAGCCGGCAATGTCGGTGCCGCGGTCGAACAGGATGAAGGTCGGCACCGAGCGCACGCCGAACAATTTCGCCCAATCGTCGTTGCCCGGCATCTCGGGATTGAAGATCTCGAGCTTGACGATGTCGAGCTGCCCGGAAAATTCCTCGGCGAGCGTCTCCAGCACGGGAAGCATCGCCTTGCAGGGCCCGCACCAGCTCGCCCAGAGTTCGACGAGCACCGGCTTGTTGTCACGGATGAGCTCATTGAGCTCATTGGCCTCGATATCGCGCAGTCGGGCTGTTTGGGTCACGCAGAACCTCGCATCGTGTTTCGAACCAGGAAAGACCGCTCGCATCCGACGGCCTCTTTGCGGTGTATTGAACGGTCAAGACGCGCGGCGACCGCACCGGGCACGAAAAGGCGGTACCGAAGCCTTGCACGCGAACAGCAAAATGGTGCCCTCAAGGTTCCCAAGTCGGACGGCCTGCCTGATCTCAATCGCCCTCGCCGCGCGCATTGTGGAGTATATCCTATAGTCAGAATCGGCGTCCGCGGCTCGCCTCGCGCGCATGGCGGGAGAAGCGCGACAATTGCTTGCGGCAAACCTGCGCGCCTTGCGAAGAGCGCGCCGGATGACGCAAGAAGACGTTGCCGGCGCCGCCGAAATCGACCGATCCTATATCAGCGAAATCGAGAATGCGCGTTTCTCGGCATCGATCGATCTCGTCGAAAAGCTCGCCGAGGCGTTCGGTATCGATTTTGCCGAATTGTTCGACCGAACGCTTGCCGCCCGGCTCCTGGAGGATCGGACAGCCGGCCGAACCGAAATGCGGTGACGATCGACAGCCCTCCCCCGGCCAGGACGGCTCCTTGGGTCAGGGCGCGATGGCGTCGTCATAGCCGATGAACCCGAACCGCAACGCGGCGGCGACCAATTGCGACCGGCTGACGACGTCGAAGTCTTTCCGCAGCATCGCCATATAGGTCCTGACCGTGCTTTCCTTCAGCCCCAGGATGATGGCGATCTCGGCATCGGTCTTGCCGATCGCGACGTATCGCAGGCATTCGAGCTTGCGCCGGCTGAGGAGAGGCACGGCGGCCGAGCGCGCTGGAAAGCCGTGCAGTCGCCGCGCGGCGTTGAAGGCTTCGGCGCCGAGCAACGCCGCGGCACGGCGGTTGGCGACAGGCGGGAGGTCGGGCCCCTTGGTTGCGAAGGTACAGCAGCCATGCGGCTCGCCGATGACGCCGACGGGAAGCGTATAGCCATTGCCCAAGCCATGCCGCGCGGCATCCTCAAGAATGTGGCGATGGCGGTCGCCGAGGGGCACGAGCTTGCGGATGGCGGACCAGGCAAAAGCCGTGTTGGTGCGCTGCGCGGCGAGCAGAGCCGGATCGTCGAGATAATATTTGCGCCTGACGAACGTTTCTTCCCAACTGCCGAAATTGTTGAGATCGATCAGCCCGTGCTGGGGCAAGCGGAACGCGAGGCCGTGCACGAGTGCCAGAAGAGGAAAGCCCAATTCGCGCGCAGCCGCCTCGGTATGCGCGAACAGGTCGGCCGCGCGGGTGGTGCGGGCTGCGAGCTCGGCAAAATGTTCGATCAGCGCGAAAGGCATGATGCCTCCTGCGCCTTGCCGACCGACAGCAAGGGATGCGCCGGCCTTTGCGGGAACACGGCCTTTGTCCGCACGCCGCAACCAGGCGCGCCGCACATATTCCACAAAATCGGGCAGTCGGTCGGTGACGGCGTGTGTCGGCGGCATTGGCCGCTCAGGCGGCCCCGCCCTGTGCCGGGCACGTCACCGGGGGCAGCGCTCGCTTGCCCGCACCGATCGACAGCCTAGCCATGCAGGTCACCCACAATCTCCTTGTCCCGCAGCGAATTTACCTGGCCGGGCCGATACGACCGGTCGTGCGCGATGCGGGTTGAGCGCAAAATGCGAGATGAGCGTCGCCGCTCACCGCAGTAACGATCTGGTCGAGGTGAATACGTAACAGCTTGATCCGAAATAATAATCCCGATCCGGTCCAATTGCGTTGGGCGCGGAAAGAAGCCTTGCGCTGCAAGAATTATCCACGTTGCCGACGCCTCCCGTCCTTTGTGGAACATATCCTATAGGCTTTTGAACCCCCGCCCGCTCGCTACGCGCGCATGGCGGGAGAAGCGCGACGACTGCTTGCGGTGAACCTGCGCGCCTTGCGAAAGGCGCGCGGGATGACGCAGGAAGACGTCGCAGGCGTCGCCGAGATCGATCGCTCCTATGTGAGCGAAATCGAGAACCAGCGCTTCTCCGCCTCGCTCGACATGGTCGAGCGCCTGGCCGGTGCCTTCGGATTGCCGGTCCACCGGATGCTCGATCCGGACACCGCCCGGGACGCGAGCCCGAGGCGGTAATCGGCCGGGCCTGCGTGCCGCTTGGGGCAAGGCGTCGCTGCCGTGCTCGATCATCCGCCGAGCAGCCCCGCCCCGGCCGCATGTTGCTCGGCCACATAGCGCGCGAGCGCTTCCTCCTGGTCGGGACGCAAGGCATCGATGGCGGCGATTCCGTCGATCGTACCCTCGCGCAAAAGACGCGAAGGGCATTGGCCTTCGACATTGCCGAGATTGGGGCGGTGCTGGGCATAGCCGACCAGGGCCGCGAGTTCGGGATCGAAGGTCCGCGCGATATCGGGCGGATAGACGAGATACTGGTTCTCGAACGTGCGAAGCCATCCCAGGCAATAGCCGGTCAGGAGGCATCGCCGGCGCTCCTCGGTCCGGTTGCCGCCGCCGCCATGAACAATCGAGCCGAGGAACAGCAATGCATCGCCCGGCGCCATCTCGGCGGCGACGGGCACACCCTCGGGCTGATCGGGGGCCTCGGCGCGATGGCTCCCCGGCCATAGCAAGGTGGCGCCATTGTCGGCCGTGAACGGCGTCAGCGGCCAGATCACATTGACCTGATATTCGACATCCCCGCGCGCGACGCCCCAAAGATCCTGGTCGCGATGGGGAACCTGGGCAAGGGCGCCGGGATGAAGCTCGATCGCCTGGGTGAGGTTGAGGACGATCCGGTCGCAGGCGCGGCCCAGCACCGCCTCGACGATCGCCAGCACCTTGCGATGCCGGACGATAAGCGCGGCAAGCGCCGACCGGCGCAGAAGCGCACCAAAGCGCTTGGTCTTCTCGCCGTAGAAATTGCCCTGGCAGAAAGGAGCGCGCGCGAAATGCTCTTCCATGTCCCGGTCGAGCGCGGCGATGACCTCGGCCGAGGCGGCACCCCGAACGATGCAATAGCCCTGGCCGAGCAGATCGGCCGTGAGATTGCCGATATCCTCAGTCATCGCGCGGACCGTGCCCGGGGCATGGAAGGCGCGCCGGGTTCGACGCCGCCGGCCATCAAGGCCGTCATGACAAACATGCTCGCGGCCTGTCGATCGTGCTCGAGAGGCGGGTGGAATTGAGTTGGGAACGTCATCGCATGGTCCTCGCTTGAGTTGTCGCGGGGGCCAAAAGAGCAGCGAGGACGCGACCGGACTATTCGTCAAAACGGTGGTATTGCATCGTCATAGTCTATGACACCGAGCCGCAAGGCGGCGGCTGCGAGCTGGGCTCGGCTCACCACATCGAAGTCGCGGCGCAACAGCGCCATGTAGCTGCGGACGGTCGAGGCGCTGAGGCCAAGGATCGTGGCGATCTCCGCATCGGTCTTGCCCATCGCGACATAGCGCAGGCAGTCGCGCTTGCGGCGGCTGAGACGCGGCGCCTTCATGGCGCGTCCCGGAAAGCCGTGCAGCCGGCGAGCCTCGCGAAACGCCTCCGCCCCGATATGCGATGCCGCCAGGCATTCCAGGCGCGAGGGCAACACCGCCCGCTCGGTCGCAAACGAGCAACAGCCATGCGGTTCACCCAGCACCCCGACCGGCAATGTATAGCCCGTGCGCAGGCCATGCCGGCCGGCTTCGCCGAGGATCGCGAGCTGGCGCGGGGAAAGCGGCAGGAACTGCCGGATGGCCGACCAGTCGAAGCCGTGCGTGATCCGTTGTGCCGCGAGCAATCCCGGATCGTCGAGATAATAGCGGCGCTCCATGAAGACGTTGGACCATTCACCGAAATTCTCCAGATGGATGAGCCCGCGGCGCGGGCAACGGAAGGAAAGACCATGGACGAGCGCGACGCGCGAGAAGCCGAGCTCGCGGGCGGCCGCTTCGGTGAGCGCGAAGAGCTCGGCCGGGCTATCCGTTCGGGCCGCTTGTTCGGAAAATTGCTCGATCAGCCGGTTCAGCGGCATCGGGTGGCATCCCGAGCGCACGCGAGTGGCTGCCCGTGGCAGGCCAATTGCTCGCCCATTGCGGCCAACAGCCGCCCCCGGCGGCCGTCGCCTATATTCCACAAATTGAGGCCGGCGATGGCGACGGCAAAAGGTGAGGTCGACGCCGCTAGGCCGGCCACCACAACAGGATCGGCCGGCACCGGCATTCGGGCGATACGTCGAATGCGGGATGACCAGTCCGACACCCTAAAACGCGCTCAATTGTCCGGCAACTGACTGTCATGACGGGATGAAAACGAGCGACCGCGCCCGAATGCGCAAGAGCTCGGGATGTTCGCGGCCCGGTTAGGAGCGCATCGGCAGGCAATGATCGGTCGCTACCGGAGCAGGATCGCGATCCCGATGTCCGTGGTCGAAAGACCCTGGCTTTGGGCAAGGGCTGCAATGTCGCGATCGGCTTGCCGGGTGCGCACCACACCGCTGACGAGACGATGGCCGGCAGCCGCGTTGAGCAGCACCAGCCTTCGGCTGCTATACCGGTCCAAAACGGCAACCACTTCTGAGAGCGGCCGCCTCGAAAAGCTGAGGCGCCCGTCGCGCCAGGAGATGGCGTCGCCAAGGGCAGAGCCTTCGAGGCGGCTGGGTGCTCCGTTACCGGTCCAGCTTGCCCCTTCGCCGGCATGGAGGATGACCGCCGTGCCGTTCGCGCGCGCCGATGCCAGCCCGTTGGTCACGATCGCGCGCGACTGTCCGTCGCCACGCTCGACATCGAAACCGGTACCGATATCGCGCACCACGCCGCCACCGGCCGCCACGTCGAACGGCCGTGCTTCGTGCGCGACCTCGACATGGATCCGGCCTCTCACGAGCTGGAGGTGACGCTGCCTGGCGTCGAAGGCGATGTCGACCGCCGAGTCGGCATCGAGCCAGAGCCTGCTGCCATCGGCGAGCACCATCTGCCGGGATTCGCCACGTCCCGTACGCAAGTCGGCGAAGCGGGCCGGCACGTCGAGATTGACCACGGTAACGATGACGGCAACGGCCGTCACGCCCAATCCGGCCACGGCGCGCCGTCGGCGCCGTTCGGTCGCCAATGCCCGTTTGTGCGTATCGCGGACGACCGGCCCGGCCTGGTCGAACGCGGCAAGCGTCGAGGACATGCGCTGGAAAGCCTGCGCATGGGCGGGGTCTTCCTCCTGCCAGCGCAGGAACTGCGCTCTTTGTTCGTCGGACAGCGGGCCCAGCGAATGCCGCGCCACCCAGAGCGACGCGGCGCGCTCGAGCGTGCGAGACGGCCTGGATCGGGCGTCAGTCATGGCCGACAGCATAGCCCAATCCGGAAAGCTGCAAAGCAGCCTCTATCGGCCATGGTCAGGCCTGCTCTCGCGCGGCCCAGCTCGCCAGCTTGAGGATCGCTCGGGCGAGATGACGCTCGATCGACGTCGAGGACAAGGACAGGCGCTCGCCGATCTCGCGCTGGGTGAGGCCGTCATAGCGGTTGAGGATGAAGATTTCGCGGGTCCGGGCGGGCCAGGTCGCCAGTTCCTCGGCGAGCCGCCACAAGGCGTCGCGCGCGATCGCGAAGCGCTCGGGATGAAGGTCGTTCACCACCGGCTGCTCAGGCGCCAAGCCGTCGCGCCGGATCTCGGCCCGGCGCCGCTCATCGCGGCAATGATTGGAGGCAAGATTCGCTGCCGTCCGGAAGATGAGGCGTCGCGGATGAAGGGCATCGACCTCGGCGGTCGACAGACGGATGAAGACGTCCTGGGCAATGTCTTCGGCGGTTGCGCGGCAGAAGAGCCGGCTGGTGAGGAACCGGACGAGGTCGTGACGGCTGTCGATCAGGGCGCGGACGATGGTGGCGTCCTCGACGCGCTCGATCGGCATTGCCTCACTCATCACGGGCATCTCTCGGGTCTCCCGCGCGTGTCCTTGACGGCAGGATAAACGACCAAGCCCCGCGAAACTCACACTGCCGGCACGAATTGGCCGCGCGCGTCCCGCGCCGGCGCTCCGATTGCGGCAGGATTGCCGATAGCACGTTCTAGCCCGCAACCGGGCTGCGCCGACGAAGAACGCCGCGCCGCCTTGACCGGGCCAATGACGAAGATGGGACGCATCAAGCCGATATGATCGACCAGGAATTTGAGCTCGCGACGATGACCGGCACCCCGGGCGGCGGGCAGCCGAGCCAGGCCCAAGACGCCGTGCGCCCGCACACCATAGCGACGCATGCGCGCTTTCCGGTGCGCACGATCGAGCGGACGTATCGCGACCGGCTTGGCGAAGGGTTGATGTGGTCGCCAACCCAGAATTCGGTCTATTGGACCGACATTCTCGACCGCCGCCTCCATCGCCTCGATCTTGCTACCGACGAGGTCCGCAGCTGGGACATGCCCGACACGATCGGCTGGGTCCTGGAACGCCGGGGCGGCGGCCTCATCGCCGGCCTCGGCCGGCGCATCGTGTCGCTCGCGCTCGACCCCGTTCGGACCACCGTCCTGTTCGACCCCGAGCCCGATCGCGACGGCAATCGGATGAACGACGCCAAGGCCGATCTCGACGGCAGGCTTTGGGCAGGCACGATGCCCTTTAACTGCGACCGTCCGACCGGCGCCCTGTATCGGTGCGACCCGGAAACCGGCGCCGAGCGGGTCGACGACGGCTATGTCATCACCAACGGGCCGGCTTTCAGCCCCGATGGCGCCTGGCTCTATCACACCGACAGCGGCCTCGGGACGGTCTATCGCTTCGCTTGCGATGGCGGTGTGCTCGGCCCGCGCGAACCGTTCATCCAGTTCGAACCCGATTGGGGCAAGCCCGACGGCATGACCTGCGACAGCGACGGCGGATTGTGGATCGCCCATTGGGGTGCGGGCTGCGTCAGCCGCTTCACGCCCGAAGGCACACGCGAGCTCGCGATCGATCTGCCCGCTTCGCAAATCACCAATTGCCTGTTCGCAGGTCCCAATCTCGACAGGCTGTTCGTAACGTCGGCGCATGATGGCCTCGACGACCCCGAGGCCGGCAAGCTGTTCGAAATCGCGACAGGCCGGCGCGGCCTCGGCGCGTGCCGTTATGCGGGGTAGCACGACGACGGCGACATCGCCGGCGAGCGATCTTCGCGGCAAGATCGATCGAGGCCATGCACCGTCGCGCCGCAGCGTTTTCGGCCATCTCGACGATGGCCGCCGGGTCGAGGCGGTAACGCTCGCCAACAGCCACGGCGTCTCGGCGACCATCATCGCTTATGGGGCGAGCCTGCAGTCGCTGCTGCTGCCGGGCGAGACCGGCACGCCGGTCGATGTCGTGCTCGGTCATGGCGACCTCGCCGGCTATCTTGGCCATCGCTCCTTTTTCGGCACGACGGTCGGCCGCGTTGCCAACCGCATCGCCGGCGCAAGCTTCGTAATCGACGGCAAGAGTTACACGGTGCCGGCCAATGACGGGCGCAACGCGCTCCATGGCGGCGCTCGCGGTTTCGACCGCGCGCTCTGGGACGTGGCCGCGATCGATGCGGCAGGTATGCCGTCGGTCGAATTGCGCCATTTCAGCCCGGCGGGCGATCAGGGATTTCCGGGCAATCTCGGGGTCGTCGCCCGCTACGCGCTCGACGAGGCGAACATATTGGCGATCGACTATTGGGCGACGACCGATCGCCCGACCGTCGTCAATCTGAGCAACCACACGTACTGGAACCTGGCAGGCGAGGGCGCGTCGCGCAGCGCGATGGACCACATCCTCACGCTTGCCGCCGATCATTTCCTGCCGGTGACGAGCGACCTCATCCCGACCGGCGCCCGCGCCGATGTCGGCGCGACACCGTTCGATTTCCGCAACGGCCGCCCGATCGGCACGCATCTGCGCGACGCGCGCGATCCGCAAATCGTCAACGGCCGCGGCTATGACCATTGCTGGATTACCGACCCCCTCGATAGCGGCCATCTCCACCGGATGGCGGATGTCACGGAGCCCGTCTCGGGGCGGGGTTTCAGCCTGTGGTCGAACCAGCCCGGCCTGCAATTCTATTCGGGAAACTTTCTCGATGGCACACTCATAGGCAAGGCTGGCCGCTTCTATCGCCAAGGCGATGCCCTGGTGCTGGAACCGCAACGCCTGCCCGACTGCGTCAATCAGCCGGGCCTCGGATCGGCTCGGCTCGAGCCGGGCCAAGTCTATCACAATCGCATCGAATATCGCCTCGCATTGGGCGGTGCGGCGCAATCATGCGATCCCATTAGAGATGATAGGCCGTGAGGATTGCGACATTGGCGCTGCTGCCGCGTTACAGTCTCGACGAGGCGATCGACCGATCCCCACCTCGCTCGACCGCCCGGCGGACGCGCGACCGACATGGAGCATAGCATCTAGGATGGATTCGATCGACCTTCGGATTCTCTCGATCCTGCAGCGTGACGCCAATGCACGGCTCGCGCAGATCGCCGCGGCCGTCAAATTGTCACCGAATCCATGCTGGCGCCGGATCAACAAGATGGAGAGCGAAGGCGTCATCACCGGGAGGGTGGCGCTGCTCGATCCGGCCAAGCTGGGCGCCGGGACGCTCGTCTTCATCAAGCTGAAGACGGCGTGCTCGAGCGAAGAGGAAGCGGAGCGGGTCGGGGAGGCGATCGCGGCGCTGCCGGCGATCACCGAGGTCCATCGCGTGACCGGCGGCGATCTCATGCTGAAAGCCCAGATCGGCCGGGTAAGCGACTATGATCGCCTTTATCGCCGGCTGATCGCCGTCGCCCCTGTTACCGAAATCAATGCCACCTTCGCCATGGCGACGTTCAAGCAGACGACCGCCATTCCCTTGCCGAACGAGGATGAGGGCGAGGACAAGCGTGACGCCGCGTGATCAGCCCTTGCGCCGTCCCCAGCGCAGGACGTTGCCGGCCTTGGCGGCCTGATCGCGCCGGACACGCTCGGTCAATTTCGAGCTCATGACCTCGAGTTCGGACACTTCCTTCAATCGCTGGCGACAATGGGCGAGCGCCATGGTGACATATTTCTCGACGAGGCTGCGCGATACGTCCATCCGCTCGGCGATTTCGCTATGGGTCAGGCCATAGACGCGCGACAGATAAAGGATTTCGCGACATTTTTCCGGAAGCTCGCCGAGCGCTCCTTCGACGATCTGCATGTCGCTCCGGGCCGCCGCCACATTTTCCGGGCCGCTCGAATGATCGGTTTCCAGCGCGTCTCCTGACTCGGCGAGGATCTGACCGCGCCGCGCCTCGATCCGGACATGGTCGATCGACATGGTCCGGGCCATCCGATAGAGATAGGTGACCGCCTCGCGCTCGCTGGTGAAGGTCGCGTCGACCCGTCTGAGCTTGAGATAAAGATCGCTCGCCAGATCGGCGGCCGTCTGCCGGCACCGGACATAGCGGCTGATATGATTTTCAATCGCCGCGCGCCGGCGAATGAAAAGCGCACCGACATCGATGGGCTCGACCGCCGTCACGTGGCAGCCACCCCGGCTCGGGCCCGCGACCCCGGGGCCGATGACCGACCCCATCGCAATCGTCTCCCGGGTCCTGCGTCGTGCATAAACATGTCACCCAATAGAACGAACAACCACGCACCGAGCCACACCGAAAAATATATTGCGCAAAACGGCTTCAACGCGAAAGTCCGTATCCCCACCCCATCGACCGGGCAGCGACCCATGATCGCCGTCCTCGCCACGGACATCCGGCCAGGTCGGATGTCCGCAATGGGTCGATCGGCGCCTGCCCAATCCCGCGATTCGATGGCAGGCGCCTTCGACTGATAATGCCCTGAATTGCGGTAAAGTATCTTGCAAATCGTTCGCCTGATTACCGGCCCTGCGCTCAAACCATTCCGGATATTCGGCTTGCAACGCATCAATCTTGACCAGATCGACAAAAGGCTTCTGGGCCGTCTCCAGCACGACGCTTCGGAGACGATGAACGACCTCGCCGACGCTGTCGCATTGTCGCCGACCGCCTGCTGGCGGCGCATCCAGCGGCTGAAGGACGGCGACATCCTGTTGCGGCGGGTCCATCTCCTGTCGCAGGAAGCCCTTGGCCTGTCGCTGACCGGTTTCGTGATGCTCAAGACCAACAACCATTCCGAAGCCTGGCTCGAACGCTTCTCGAAAGAGATCGCCGCCTTGCCCGCGGTCGTCGAATTTCACCGCATGACGGGCGAGATCGATTATCTGCTCAAGATCGTCGCGCCCGATCTCAGCGCCTACAATCAGATCTATCGCGCGATCATCCGGGTCGCGGACCTGACCGATGTCAGCGCGACCTTCTCGATGGAGCAGCTCAAATTCACGACGGAATTGCCGCTCGACTTTTGAACGACGACAGACGCGTGCCGCCGGCTCATAGATGCCGCCGGCACGGCTATTTCTTCTTGTTGATCTCATAGTCGACCGGCACGAGCAGCTGGATCGCATCCCCTACCACTGAGCTTGGCGGCTCGGGATAAGGCTGTGCCCGCTTGGCCAGGGCCATCGCCTCGTCATCGAGCGGTTTGATCCCCTGGCTTTTCACGAGCTCGGCAAGGAGGAGTTTACCGTGCCGGTCGATCGTGATGCGGATCATCACGACGTCGCTCTTGCCAAGACGCAGCGCCTCGGCGGGATAACGTTGCTTGCGCTGCAGGCGCGCCAGGACCTCGCCTTCCCAGCGGTCCTCATCGGCACGATCGGTGGTTGCCGGACGCGCGCGGGGTTTATCGGTATCGGTGGGGCTGGGATCGCTCTCGACGGGCGCCCTGGGCGCGGGGGCCGGACCGGCGTCGACCTTGGCATCGGATACCGGAACATCGCTCGGCGCGCGCAAGGCATCGGCGGGAATGGGCGTTGCAAGCGACGAGGTCGGCGCCTCGGTGACCTCGTCGCGGCCCGTGCCCGAATGCGCCGGGTCGGGACTGACCTCGGATTGCGTCATCCGGCGCTGCCCGCCATCCTCGGCAAATGTCACTTCCATGCCCGGCGCACCGTCGGGCTTGGGCCGAACGGCGTCATCGCGCCAGGCCGAAATCAATAAAATAGCGAAGAGCAGGAAATGCATCGCGCCCGACAGGAGGAGCGGCCGCCAGGCGCGGCGCCGATCGCGTTCCTCGAGCGACGAAAAGTCCGGCGGCGGTGCCCAGATCCGCCGGACGCCTTTGCCAAAATCACCATAATAAAGCGTAGCGCCGCCATCGCCCGGCTGCTCGATCGCTCGCAGTCCGCGCTTACCGTAAACCAGGAAGCGGGTCGCAACACTCACCGGGACAACGCCCCACCATCAGCGTACCGCCTGCCCGACGGGGCCGGTCGGCCGCTCCCTCCACCGGCAAGGATGACAGGCCATGGCCGTCTTGTCACCAAGGACCGCCCAACCTGGGTACCATTGCGGCACAACCGGCGAGAGGAGCGCGAACGCCTTGTGGCCCCCACCGGCCGTAGAGCGTTTTGCCTGAACGAGCCTTTCCATCGTACAAGGCCGCTTGCCGGTACAGGATGGAAGATAAGCCCCATCGGCCATGACCCAGGCAATTGTCCGCAGAGCTGCAGCATCGCCCGGGCTAGCGTCATGGCGTCCTGGGCGCCGTGGTGCGTCCTTCCCAAAACAGCTCCGCCTCGGCGACCGCCTGGCACCAGCAGGCCCAGGCCGCTGCCTCGTTCATCGCTGGATCGACCCCGAGCCAGGTCCGGGCGATCGGCCGCCAATCCTCGCCCCGTTCGACCGCGCCCCGAATGCGCGCGTGGCGCAAGGCGACCGTCCCGCGTGGGAAACCGCGAGGATCAGGAGCACCCGGCTCGCGCGCGGCGGCGCTCCCTGAAGC
Source organism: Sphingomonas sp. (assembly GCF_024508665.1). Lineage (GTDB taxonomy): Bacteria > Pseudomonadota > Alphaproteobacteria > Sphingomonadales > Sphingomonadaceae > Sphingomonas. Next base: position 1,163,098 of record NZ_JANINP010000006.1, on the reverse strand, counting down.
CGCATCCGCCTCGCTCGCATTGTGCGGCTTGTCAGGGAGCCGATCGTCCGGGTCGGGTCGCCCTTTCATACATCTCCTTGTCGCCGATGCAGTCGGGTTACCAAGGCTAACGATCAGGATCGGCGTCCACCGCACTCCGAGCCTTTGCCATGGCCGCGGGCGGCCTGCCGCCACCTTAGCGGCTGGAGACCGAACCGGAGTGCTAGCCGGTCCGCTGCCCGTGACGTCCCCGGGCCACGGATCTTGGGCCCGTTAGAACCGGCCGGTCAGGCTCAGCCTCGCGATGCGGCCGAGCGGGTCGCTCTCGTCCCGGCTAAAGCCTGGTGCCGGCGATCCATTGGCGAGGCGAACGCGCTGGCGCGCATCGAACAGATTGGTGACATCGAGCGAAACCCTGATCTTGCGATACCAGGCGACAGGCTGCATCCGGCGCCCGAACCGCCCCGGATCAAGCGACAGCCGGAGGTCGACAGCGGCATAAGGCGAAAAACGCAAGTCCCCCGCGCCATCGAGCGCGGCAGCCCGAGTGCGGCTCGCGCCACGCCGGCGTCCGCTCAGGGCCATTGCCACTCCCTTGTAGCTGGCGGTTGCCTGGAGGCCGAGCGTGGTGCGCGACACCCCTCCCCCGTCACCGGCCAAGCGATCGAATATCGGCAGGCCGGAGCGGATGAGCGTGCGATTGGTCAGCGCCAGGGTCTCGGTCAGATTGAGCTGGAGCGAGCCTTCGCGCCGGGCAGCCAGGCGCGAAGTCGGCGCACCCTTGGAACCGGTCGGTGAGGAAGCCCGCGGCGCCGGCGAGTTCGGAGACGGGACGGCGCGCATCGGGCCGAACGGCAGCCCCAGCGAAAGACCGCCCGACAGCTGCGAAGAGCGATCGCTTGCGATGGTGATCGGCCGGGTATCGATCGACAGGAGCCGGCCCTCGGCATCTCGCACGACACGATCGGGAAAAGCCTTCTCGACCGCTGCCGTCAGGCTCGGAAATGCCCCGATCCCGTCCACCGCCTCGTTCACCGTATAGCTTGCGTGGAGCTGCACGCGGGCCTTGGCGAACGGCCGCAGCGACCCGTCGAGCCGCAGGTTCTGCCTGATACCCTTGCCGAGCGCCGGATTGCCGCCGGTAATCTGGACGATGGTCGCTACCTCCTGACGGGCAAAATCATAGACCGGGACATTGGCGGTTTCGACGCGCGGCGCGCTCAATTGTTCGCTACTGGGCGCCGACTGGTCACGGCCATAGCCGGCGCTCAGGTGCAAAGCGGCGAAAGGTGTCCAATCGACACTGCCGGTGAGCTGGGTTCGGGCGCTCGCCCCGGTCGACAGATAGCGGCCGGCCCCAAGCGACGCCGACGAGGTTCCAAGAAAGCCCAACGCCTTGCCATTGGCCGTCAGCGGGATGTTGAGCGTGACCCGCGCATCGGCTTGCCGATTTGTCGCCATCGTCGCCAGGCCATCGTCCGATCCAGCCCGCGCCGTAGACCGCGCGCCGGCAAGTCCCGCCGAGATATTGATCGATGCACGACCCGCGGGGAGGGCCGCCAGGCCCCGGTCGGCCGTCAGCCGCATGGTTGCGGACAGGCTCGACGAGCGCGCGAGGTCGCGCCGGACCGGCAAGGCGGGTAGCGTTCCCCAGGGATCGAAGCTGATGTCGAGCGCGTCCAACCGCGTCTGCAATGCCTCGGCATCGGGCGCACGATCGGTCGTCGAGCGCGACCGACTGGCATCGATATTACCGGCAAGACTGAGCGCCCAGCCGCGAACCTCCCCGTTGAGGCTCGCCGATAGACCCGTACTGACCGCATATTGCCGCGTTGCCAGCGGACGTCCCGCGAGCACTCGTGTCAACGAGATGGGCACCGCGAATTGCGACCATGGATTGCCGGCCGGGAGCACCAGCGAGACGGTGGGCAGTCCGGTCAATTGCCGGCTGCCGCTCGCGTCCGCGCGCAGCGACAGACTGGCATTGAACCGTCCGAGCGGGACACTCGCACCGGCATTGAGCGACAGGCCTTGGGATCCTGCGAGCAATGTCCGCTCGTCATCCTGCTGGGCACCACCGACACGATTGGCGGTAGCGACGAAATCGGCCAGCGACGGCATGCCACCCCCGGCCACGGCCGGTATGCCCGCCACGGTGACGATGGTGCCGGCCAGCGCGCTCAGACGCGGATCGATTTCCCCGCCGCCGACCGCGCTTATGCTATTGCCGGCCGACGCTGGCGCCGTGCCCGCCGGGATCGAGCGGCTGCGTTGATAAAGCGGGGTCTCGCGTCGCGCCTGGAGGCTGAGGTTCCACCGCGTCGCGTCCCTGATACCAACCCGTCCCAGCCCGAGGGTTGACGACACCCTCCCCCCCGCGGTCGGCGCCGCCACACCGAGTTCGACCGTCCCGTTGTCGAACTGGCGCTTGAGCACGAGGTTCACGACCCGCTGGCCGGCGGAATAGCCGTAACGCTGGGCTGCGTCCGGAGGCAGGATTTCAAGCCGTTGCAGGGCGTCGGGCGGATAGCTGGTGATGTCGCGCGGATCGGCGATGCGTTGCCCGTTGACGAGCAGGATCGGCCGATCGCTATTGCCGTCGATCTGGGGGCCGACTTCAGACATCACCTCGCGGATGCTGTTGAGAGCGTAGGCCGCGATCTCGTCTTCGTCGAGCTCGCGCTCGGGATCCATGACCGCAGCGCCATAGCGTTTGCCCGTCACGACGATGTCGGGCGGCTGTTCCGAAAGCGGCGCGTCCGGACGCTCGCTATCCGCCTGCTCCTGGGCCGGAAGTGCCGCAGGCAGCGTCTGCGCGCGCCCGGCCGTTACCGCCCAGCCGCAGACGGCAAGCCCCAAGACGGCCGAGCGACCGCAGAGCCAGGCCGGGAATGGGCGGCATCGCACCGACCTCTCTGCCAGCTGGCTGCGTGTCATCGCCGATGCTCCCGCCCGAGGGAGCGCCGATCGCTCCCATGCCTTTCCCGTTCGATGGCTTTCAAACGAGCGAGACGGCGCAAACCCCGAACATTTTCGCGTATTTTGAGGGAGGTGCCTGCCCGAAGGGCACGATGCCGCGACGGCGTGGCGAGCCGGAAGACGACGGTCGGGAGAGTCCCCGCCCGCACCTTCCGCGCCCGAGGCGGAGCAACACTTACCTGGCCGATCAGGCGCTCAGATAATCGTTCCGTCGCACCAGGGCATCGAGCAGTTGCACGCCGAACCCGGTCGCCCATCCGGCCTCCCAGGCAACGTTGCTCTTCGCCTTCCAGGCGACACCGGCAATATCGATATGCGCCCAGGGCAGGTCGTCGGCGATGAACCGCTGCAGGAACTGCCCGGCCGTGATCGACCCCGCGCCACCGCCCGTGTTCAGGTTCTTCATGTCGGCGATCTCGCTGTCGAGCAGCTTGTCATAAGCGGGGTCGAGCGGCAGCCGCCAGACCGGCTCGCCACTCTCCTGCCCTGCCGCGGCAATAGCGTTTGCGAGCAGGTCGTTGTTGGAGAAAAGCCCCGCCCGCTCGTTGCCTAGCGCGACCACTATCGCGCCGGTCAGGGTTGCGAGGTCGATGATCGCCTTGGGCCTAAACTTCTGCTGGGCGTAATGGAGGACATCGCACAGGACGAGGCGGCCCTCGGCGTCGGTGTTGAGGACCTCGATGGTCTTGCCTGATGCCGAGCGCAGGATGTCGCCTGGCCGGAAGGCATCGCCATCAGGCATGTTCTCGACCAGCCCGACCAGGCCAACGACATTGGCCGGCGCCTGGCGGCCGGCAAGCGCCCGCATCGCCCCGACCACCGCGGCCGCACCCGCCATGTCGCCTTTCATAGCTTCCATATTGTCGGCGGGCTTGATCGATATGCCCCCTGAATCGAACGTCACGCCCTTGCCGACGAGCGTCAGCGGCGCCGCATCGCGCTCAGCAGCGCCGCGCCATTGCATCACCACGAGCCGCGACGCGCGCGCGCTGCCGCGCCCGACAGCGAGCATGGCCTCCATCCCCAGCGCCTCGAGCTCGGCCGGCCCAAGGATATCGACCTCGACGCCGAATGCTTCGAGGTCTTTTGCCCGGGCAGCGAACGCCTCGGGATGGAGAATGTTGGAGGGTTCGCTCACGAGATCGCGCGCAAGGATGACGCCCTCGGCCAGGGCGTCGAGCGCCGGGTCAGCCCCCGCCAGTGCGGTGCCAGTATCGGACACCAGCCGGATCGACTCGAGCCGCGGCCGCTGGTCAGCGGGGAGATTGGGACGATAGGTGTCGAACCGATAGGCGCCGAGCCGGGCGCCGAGCACGAATGGGCCGATCATATCCGAAGGCACGCCCGACACGCTCGCCTCGCGCACGCCACTCGCGACGAGATGGCGTGCCAGGGTGGCACCCGCTTCCTGCCAATCCTTCGTGCCGGGCGCCTTGCCGAGCCCGAGCAGCAAGGCGCGGTCGGCCTCGCAGAAGGACGGCGCCAGCACTTCGAGCAACTGCTTCGCCTTGCCGGAAAAACGCGCGGCGGCGGCCGCCCGCGCGAAAATCTTTTCGCTGGTCGAGGCCAGCTGGTTGGTCAGACGATTGGATGATTTGTCATCGCCGGCCTCGACCGCGCACCAGACAAGCGCATCGCCGCGAAGATCGCTGCCATAATCGATCCGCATCAGGCAGCCACTGCCTGACGCGGGGCCTTGCGGAACGCCACACTCGTCATCTTCTTCCCCACCCTTTTCTCGCCGGATGTCATTGCTTGAGCCACCGGCCCGGCCGTTGGTGGTCCGCGACGAAACGCGCAAAGGCGGTCGATACCGTAACGGCCGACGTCGTCCGGTGCGGCAATCGGCCGGCAGACACGTTTCCCAACAAGCGAAGGCCGGTCGGTCCGGTCACACCTGTCCAAAGCATCGCCAAGAGGGAAATCCCGTGAGCCTGACCGCGTCGAGCGCCGAAGTCCCAGAAGCGACCGTTCTCGCGCAAGAGCCCTGCGGGGCCATCGCGCCATCGGAGCAGGAAATCGAGCCGGTTGCAGACGGCCCCTATGTCGAGATGGCCGAAAGCGGTTGGATAGCGCGCTCGGTATCGGCCGATGGCCGTGCGGTAACAGCGCCGTCGGGAGCCGGCCACCTCCTCGCCATCGCGCCTGCCGATGGCGTGCTGGGATTCACGGTGCCCTTGCGCGATCCGGTCGAGGCGCCGCCGCCCGCCGTCCAGGCACTTGCCGACAACGTACCGCTTATGGTGGTTGCCGACACGCATGGCGAATTCGGCATCCTGATTGCCTTGTTGCAGGCACAAGGCATTATCGATGCGGCGCTTTCCTGGACGTTCGGCACGGGTCAGGTGGTGGTGCTGGGCGACGTCGTCGACCGCGGCGCGTATCAGATCGAAATCCTGTGGCTGCTCTACGGGCTCGAGGCGCAGGCAGCGGCCAAGGGCGGCGCGCTTCACTTCATTCTGGGCAATCACGAAGCGCTGATGCTGCAGGGAGACAAACGCTATCTCCACCCGCGCTATCACCGCACCGGCGCGATACTCGGCCGGGACCGCTACGCCGATCTCCTGGGCCCCAAGGACGTGCTCGGCCAGTGGCTGCGCAGCCGCAACGCCATGCTCAAGCTCGGTGACAACCTCTTCGTCCATGGCGGCCTGTCACCGGGCCTGATCGACGAAGCCCCGGACATTGCGGAGATCAACGATCGTGTCCGCGCGGGTATCGACATGCCGCTGAGCTCGCCGCCCTTACCCGGCGACATGAGTGCCGATCGCGAGGGACCTTTATGGTATCGCGGATATTTCCGGCGGCGCCACAAACGAGTGAGCGACGCCGATGTCGGGCGATCGCTCGATCATTTCGGCGTCCGCCGTATCTTCGTCGGCCACACGCCAGTGGACCGCGTCGCGCCCAAGTTCCGGGGCCGCGTCATTGCAGCCCACGTCTATCCGGCGCGGGACAAGGCGACGGGGCAACCGCAAATCGAAGCGGTATTGCGCGTAAATGGGCGCCTCCTAGGCGGCGATGCGACGGGTCAGCGCTGGGCGCTGCGCGCAGTCAAGAAGCCGGCTCCCGACGCGCCGCCTTCCTGAGCCAGCCACCGTCCCTACTGCCGGTCAGACCGCGATGACGAGCTTGATCCCGGCGGCCTCGATCATGTCGACGCTGTCCTTCCCGATGCCCTCGTCGGTGACGAGGATGTCGACGTCATCGAGCGGGCAGACGACATTGCCCGACGAGCGCGTGAACTTGCTGCTGTCGGCACAGATGACGATCTCTTCGGCGCGATCGATGAACCGGCGTTCGCCGGCGACAAGCAGCACATCCGCCTGCATGATTCCTTGCGGGCCGATGGCTGCCGCGCCCATGAACAATCGGGGAGCGTGGAAACGCGGCATGCTTTCTTCGCCTTCGGGGGCCAGAATGATGTTCTGGTCGCGAAAGACCGATCCCGAGGGCACGAGGATCTGCGTACCGGTCTGGGGCAAGAGCGCCGATACGATGTGGAGCGAGTTGGTCAGGACCTGGAGGCCCAGGCCGGCGAGATGGGGACACATCTGGAACGTCGTCGTCCCGCCATCGACCATGATGCCTTCGTTCGCACGGCAGAGGCCGGCCGCTGCCTTGCCGATTGCGCGCTTCTGATCGATCCGGTCCAGCAGGGATTGTTCGAACGATGCGCCGGTCAGTCTTAAGCCCGCGTCGCCTTTACCGTCCGGGCGCCCGGACACCAGGCGAGCGCCCCCATGGACCCGCTCGATCAGCCCCGCTTCGGCCAGCCGGGCGAGATCGCGCCTGATCGTGGCAGGCGACGCCGAAAGCCTGGACTGCAGTGCCTGATACGTGACGAACCCCCGTTCGCCGATGGCGTCGAGGATCAACCGCTCGCGCTCCTCGCCATGCATGTAGACGATCGATTCCTTTCCTTATGCGAGCCAGGCGATGACGGGTGCCGCGTAGCGCGCCTACCCGGTGCAGTTCGGCCGTCTTGCCGGGGCGAAGCCGCGCGGTCAACGCGGGCCGCGCCGCATGGCGAGCACCAAAGTGCCTATCGAACGAGAATGTCGCGCGAGATCTGGCTTATCCGGGTGAGGCCGGTCAGTGCCATGGCGACCCGCATCTCGGCCTCGATGAGACCGAGCATCTGCCGTACGCCCGCCTCGCCGCCTGCGGCCAGGGCATAGGCCCAGGCCCGGCCAAGCAGGACGCCCTTGGCGCCGAGCGCCAGCAGGCGCACGACATCCAGGCCGGAGCGAACGCCGCCATCGGCCAGAATGGCAAGCTTGTCGCCGACGGCGTCCGCGATCGGCGGCAAGGCACGGGCCGTGGAGAGCGCACCGTCCAGCTGGCGGCCGCCATGGTTGGACACCACGATGCCGTCGGCACCCAGGGCGACGGCCCGCTTGGCGTCCTCGGGATCGAGGATACCTTTTATGACGAGGGGGCCGTGCCATTCGGACCGGATGAAATCGAGGTCGCGCCAGGACACGCTGGGATCGAAATTGTCTCGCATCCAGGCAAAGAAGTCTTCCAGCCCGGTGCGGGGCCCCAGCACAGGCGCGACGTTGCCGAGACTATGGGGTCGGCCGCGAATGCCGACATCCCAAGCCCATCCGGGACGTAGCGCGCCCTGGATGGTACGCCTGATGCTGCCTGCGATCCCGGCGGCACCGGCAAGACCCGAGCGATAGTCGCGGTAGCGCGAGCCCGGCACCGGCATGTCGACGGTAAAGACCAGGGCAGAGCAATGCGCGTCCCGCGCCTTGGCGAGCAGGTCGCGCATGAAACCGCGGTCGCGGATCATGTAGAGTTGAAACCAGAAAGGTTGCGGCGTCTCGCGCACGACCTCCTCGATCGGACAGGCCGAGACCGTCGACAGGCAGAAGGGAATGCCGGCGGCAGCCGCGGCACGCGCGGCCTGAACTTCCCCGCGCCGCGCATTCATACCGGCTAGGCCAACCGGCGCGAGCGCTAGGGGCATGGCCATCTTCTGGCCGAACAGATCGGTGGCGAGGTCGATCGCCGACACATTCTCGAGCACGCGCTGGCGCAAGGCGATGCTGCCGAGATCCCGCATATTGGCGCGCAGGGTCACTTCGTCATAGCTGCCGCCATCGATATATTCGAACAGGAAGTGCGGCAGGCGACGGCGGGCGAGCGCGCGGAAATCGGATACCGAGGCAGCCTTCACGACACGGCCTCCAGCGCACCCGCGACGTCATCGTGCCAACGCTCGCGATAGTTCTCGATCGGCAATGCCAGCGGCTGGATCAGCTCGAGACCGCCCGATGGACGAAGGCCAGGCTGGAGAAGCCTCAGCGCGCCGAACGAGACGTCGTTATGGGCATTGGCCCTGTAGACTTTATCGTTCGGGCGAAGGGCCGCCAAGGCGCGCACGAATACTTCGGCCTCGGCAAAGCGCCCTTCCACAAGCAGGCACCCGCCCGCGCCGATAAGTCCAAGCGAGACATCGGCGACAAGGGCGGCATAAAGCGACACGGCCGCCCGGAGCGACGCCTGATCCGTGGGCTTGTCGATCCATCGGCCGCAATGGGCAGCAAAGGGGCCAAAGCCGGGCGCGAAGGTCGGCAAGACACGAGCCCCTTGTTCGAGCACCGAGCGCGTGGCCGCGACGATGTCGGCCTGATCGGCCTTGATATCGATGCGCCGGGTATCGCGTCCCGTCAGCAACTCGATCTCTCGGCCGCCCATGAACCGCGCCGACGGGATCATCCGTCCCGAGACGTCGACATTGATGAGCGTATCGCGCGCGGCCGGCAGCAGCACCGGATCGACGAAACAACCGGCGCCTGGCGTCCGCATCGCCACGAACCAGGTCCCGGTCGACATGATCGTGGCGTCGCGTCCTGCTATCTCATCGAACCCGCGAGCGGCAAGCAAGGCGGCGTTGGAATCGTGGAGCCCGCAATGGACGCTGGTTGCGCCCGATAGCCCGGTACGCTCGACCCATTCGGGCGACAGCGGGCCAAGGACGTCGCCGGCCTTGCGCAAACGCGGCATCAGGCTCGCCCAGCCGCGCGACCAGGCGAGCTGAGACGGCTTGCCCGCACGCGGATTCCACAGGTCAGTGTGACAGCCAAGGCTGGTGACCTCGCTCGCCGCCACGCCGCTCAGCCGCCACGCCCAATATTGCGCCCAAGGAAGGATGAGCGCGCCTGGCCCCAGGACTTCGGGCTTCAACCGCTCGATAAAGTGCAGCTGGGCGCCAAGGTTCAACCCGTCGGCGAGAAAGGGAGACCCGGTTTCGGAAAAGCGCGAACGCTGCCCGGCATAAAGCTCGCGGTCCTCCGCTGGAATGGCTTGCTCATAGTCCATTGGCGGCAACGCAAGGGCACCGCCACGAATGATCGCCGCCGCCGCTCCATGGCCGACGGGAATGATCGAGCCGATGGAACCGCGCCGACCGAAATCCGACAGGACCAGTGCGAGCCAGGCCTCGATTCCGGCGACATCGAGTGCCGCATAAGCGCCAGCGTCGATCCGCTCGTTGACCCGGGTTTCTCGAGCGAGAAGCTCGCCCTCCTTCGTCCACAAGGTGAGCTTGGACATCGTCTTCCCGATGTCGAGCACCACAACCAGCTCGCCTGTCACGCACCCTCCTCACATCGTAGCAATGATCGCTGTTGATTGATTTTGATTGTTTATAATCTTTTTAGATTGATTGTGAACACCCGCAGCGCTAGGAGGCCGACCGGCCCAACCGCAGCCAAGGTTCAAGGACACAAACGAATGGACGACGTGATTACCGCCAGCCGAACCGCGCCCGAGGCGCTCCTGTTCGCTATTCCCGAGAATCGCTGGGACGATGCCGTCGCGGCGACCAAGACGCCCGAAGAGCTGTTGCTCTACCGGTCGAACCTGCTCGGCGAGGATCTGACGGTCACCAATTTCGGTGGTGGCAACACTTCGGGCAAGCTCAAGGGCACGGACCCGCTCACCGGCGAGACGGTCGACGTGCTGTGGGTCAAGGGATCAGGCGGCGATATCGGCTCTATGAAGCTCGACGGCTTCGCCACGCTTTATCTCGACAAGTTCCGCGCGACCGAGCGGCTTTATCGCGGCGTCGAATTCGAAGACGAGATGGTCGATTATCTCCCGCACTGCACGTTCAATCTGAACAGCAGGGCGGCCTCGATCGACACCCCGCTCCATGGCCTCCTGCCTTTTGCGCATGTCGATCATGTCCATCCCGACGCGATTATCGCGCTCGCCGCTTCGAGCGGCGGCGAGGCAGCGACCCGAGAAATTTGGGGCGGCAAGATCGGCTGGCTGCCGTGGAAACGCCCGGGCTTCGAGCTCGGCGTCATGATCCGCGACTATGCGGCCCAGCACCCGGGATTGCGCGGCATCATGCTGGCCGGCCATGGCATCATCTGCTGGGCCGACGACGACAAAGCATGTTACGAAAACACGATCGGCCTGATCGCCGATGCCGCCGCCTATCTGAATGATCGGCTAAAGGGCCGTCCGGCCTTTGGCGGACAGGTGGTGGCGCCACAATCGGCGGCGGATCGCGCCGCAGCGGCGGCGCGCATCATGCCCCGACTGCGCGGATTGATGACCGGAGCCGGCAAGCTCGGCCATTTCGACGATAGCCCGGAAACGCTCGAGTTCATCGGATCGGCGGAGTTCGAACGTCTCGCGCGCATCGGCACGTCCTGCCCGGATCACTTCCTGCGGACCAAGATCGCGCCTCTCACGCTGGATCCCGCGTCGATCGACGACGACGCCTATCTCGACCAGGCACTCGCGGACTATCGAGCCGCTTATGCGGCCTATTATGGGCGCTGCGCAAAGGACGGAGACCCCGCCATGCGCGATGCAAACCCGGTCATCGTGCTGATTCCGGGCATCGGCCGGATCGCGTTCGGCGCGGACAAGACGACGGCCCGGCTGGCGAGCGAATTTTACGGCAATGCCATCAACGTGATGCGCGGAGCCGAGGCGATCGGTACCTATGAAGGCCTTCCTGAACTCGAAGCCTATGGCATCGAATATTGGGCGCTCGAGGAAGCCAAGCTCCAGCGCATGCCCAAGCCGAAGCCGATGGCGGGCAAGATCGCCGTCGTCACCGGCGGCGCGGGCGGCATCGGCGTCGCCACGGCCGAGCGCATGCTACGCGACGGAGCCTGTGTCGTGTTGCTCGACCGCTCGCCCGACGTTCTCGAGACGCGGCGTGACGAACTTGCCGCCCGCTTCGGCCGGGACGTGGTCCGCGCCACGATCTGCGACGTGACCGACGAAGCACAAATCGCCGCCGCGTTCGCTTTTGCCGCCCGCGAGTTCGGCGGCATCGACATCCTGGTCGCCAATGCCGGGATCGCATCCTCCGCGCCTCTGGAGGAAACGACCGTCGACTTGTGGCGCAAGAATTACGATGTGCTCGCCGAGGGCTATTTCCTGACAGCCAGGGCGGCCTTTCCGCTTCTGAAGGCGCAGAAGGGCGGCTCGATCGTCTTCGTCGGATCGAAGAACGGTATCGCCGCAGCGACGAACGCAGCTGCCTACGCCTCCGCCAAAGCGGCGTCGCTTCACCTTGCCCGCTGCCTGGCGCTCGAAGGTGCGAGCGCGGGCATCCGCGTCAATACGGTCAATCCCGATGCCGTGATCCGCGGGTCGCGCATCTGGGACGGCGACTGGCGCCAGGAGCGTGCCGGTGCCCATGGCATCGATCCCGGCGCGCAACTCGAGGAACATTATCGCAGCCGTTCGATGCTTAAGCGCGACGTCCTGCCCGAGGACGTCGCCGAGGCGATCTACTTCCTGGCGTCCGACGCCGCCAGCAAGTCGACCGGTAACATGATCAACGTCGATGCGGGCAACGCCCAGGCTTTCACGCGCTGATCGATCAAGGGGCCGGGATGCTCGAGCGTCCCGGCCCAACACGAGAGGATGACAGAAATGACAATCACGGCAACGCAGCCGCCGCTCAATGCGGATCAGATCGCCGGCCTGAACGCACTCCATGCCGCTGACCTGGACAGGGATTTCGAGCATCTCGCCGGCCAGCTCGATCGCCGGGGCATCGATGTCGACGCGACGCTCGCTGCAGTCGCGCGGTTCGAGGTCGCCATTCCCACCTGGGGAGCCGGTCGCGGCGGCACGCGCTTTGCCAAATTTCCGATACCGGGCGAACCCACCAATATTCACGAAAAGCTCGCCGATTGTGCCGTCGTCCACCAGCTCGCGACGGTCACGCCCCGGGTCAGTCCGCATTTTCCCTGGGACAAGGTTGACGATTATGGGGCGCTGAAGGAAGAGGCGAGCGCTCTCGGCATCGGCTTCGACGCGGTCAATTCGAACACTTTCCAGGACCAGCAGGGCCAGGCAAACAGCTACGCCACGGGTTCGCTGACATCGACCGACGAAGCGACCCGCGAACAGGCGATCGAGCACAATATCGAATGTATCGAGATCGGCCGCCAGCTGGGCAGCCATGATCTGACCGTATGGATCGGCGACGGGACCAATTTCCCTGGCCAGCAGGATCTCGCCGGCCAGTTCGACCGCTATCTCGGCTCAGCCAGCCGGATCTATGCTGTACTTCCCGACGACTGGCGGATGCTGATCGAGCACAAGATGTTCGAGCCGGCTTTCTATTCGACGGTCATCGCCGATTGGGGATCGTCGATCCTGGCCGCGCAGGAACTCGGCCCGAAGGCCAAATGCCTGGTCGATCTCGGCCATCACGCGCCCAACACCAATATCGAGCAGATCGTTGCCCGTCTTCACCGGTTCGGCAAGCTGGGTGGCTTTCACTTCAACGACTCGAAATATGGAGATGACGATCTTGATTCCGGATCGATCAATCCGCACCAATTATTCCTGGTCTTCAACGAATTGATCGAGGCGGCACAGAAGCCCGGCACGGGCTTCAACCCTGCTTATATGATCGATCAGTCGCATAACGTCACCGATCCCATCGAGAGCATGTTGTCGTCGGCCGAAGCCATCGTACAGGCCTATGCCAAAGCGCTCATCGTCGACCGCGACGCTCTCCACGAGGCGCAGGCCAGGAATGATGCGATGATGGCATATCAGGCGCTGCGCTGCGCCTATAATGTCGACGTGTCCCCGCTCGTGGCGAAGGCCAGGGTTGATGCGGGCGGTGCCTATGACGTGCTTGCCGCTTACCGGGCATCGGCCTGGCGCCGCCGCAAGGCACAGGAGCGAACGCCGGCCGGCACGGGTTCGGGGATCGTCTGATCGAGGTTAGCGAAAATTTGGCCCGGCCGTGTGGTGGACGCACGGCCGGCACGTTCTTGGCGGCACGCAAATCCCGAGAGGATGGTATTTTTGTGATCGACCACGACCTTCCGCCATCGCTCCTCTCCTATCTGGAGAATGAAGGGCGCGGCGCACTCAAGACGTGTGACGGGGTGCCGGGCGGCACGATCAACCAGACGCGCCGGATCGAGACAACAGGCGGCTTTAAGGGCATCGCCAAATTCGCCGCGGATATTCCGGCCGATTTCTATGCGATCGAGGCACAGGGGCTCGCCGAATTGCGCGGGACGGGATTTCGGGTTCCGGACGTCATTGCCACCTCCGCCGATTTCATCCTGCTGGAAGATCTGGGAACGCACCCTCCAGAAGAGGTCGACTGGCGCGCTTTCGGTCGTGCCGTGGCCCGATTGCACCAGTGGCACGACCCGCTATTCGGCTTTGCCCACGACAATTATATCGGCCGGCTACGGCAAACGAACAGCCGGACGGCGAATGGGCATGAATTCTTCGCCCAACATCGCATCCACGCCTATCTGTCGCTGCCGCTATGCGAACTGGCGACGACAGAGGATGACCGGCGCAACATCGGCAAATTTGCCAGCAAGCTCGCCGATTTCATTCCAAGCCAACCCGCGTCCTTGCTCCATGGAGATCTGTGGTCGGGTAACATCATCCCGCTCGGCGACGGTCAGGCTGGATTGATCGATCCCGCCGTATATTTCGGGTGGGCAGAGGCTGACCTTACCGCGTCCTGGCTATATCCCGGCGTGCCGGCGGACTTTTTCGACGCGTACAACGAAGTCAATCCGCTGGAGCCAGGCTATATGGAGCGGTTTCCCCTGCTGGCCGTCCGTGAATGGTTGGCCATATTGGCCCAGTTCGGCCCCAATCCGGTAGTGAACAACATTCGTTCAGTTATCGCCCCCTATGTCTAGATAACCGGAGCAAGAACAAACGGACCAAGCATCGGATGTAATCGCGCGCCGACCCGATAAGCGTGCGACACATTTTGCAGACGAATTACGTAGAACGACTGACCGGACGATTTGCCGTAAGCGTGATAAGTGCATAAATTGTTTAAATAAATCTCGTCTGATTTAGCGCCTTGCGTATAATCCCCCGACTATACGTCCAGATCGGGGGGATCAGCTTGGACCAGGCAATCTTGCGATTGACCGAACGCCAAAAGGCTTGCCTGCGCCTGGTCGGCCGCGGCTACACGTCGAAACAGATCGGCCGCCAGTTGGCGATCAGCCCGGCAACGGTCGATAATCACGTGAGAGACGCCTTGGCGACGCTGCAAGTTCAGAGTCGCGCCGAAGCGGCAAGGCTGTTGGTGGATTGGGAGGCTGGGTTACCCCGTGCGCCGATCGCGTACGATGCGAGCGCGGTAGAGGCGCCTGCCCCCCATGATCAGCCGTTAGGACAGCGTCGATCGACTTGGTGGGCATCGCTGGTGCCCCCTTTGGGCGGCGAACGACGGCAGCAGAGCACGCGCGCCGAATTGTTCGCGATAGTCCAAATTGCGGCGATTGGCTTTTTTTGCCTGATCGTCCTGACACTTGGAATCGCACTCGTCCTGTGGCTAATTCGGTGAGCTAACCGGCTTGGCGAAAACGCCTCGCCCCATGTCAAAAAAGGCCTCGGCAACGCCGCCCAACTACGGCGCTGCCGAGGCCAGTGTCAGGGCGAGGAAGCCCCCTAAATCCGCGCGCCGGAGGGACGAGCGGATCGGCGGTAAGTCGATGCGGCATCCAGCGATGGCGCCCGTGACGCATGATCGATCGCTTGCGGAAAGAGGCGATCGTGACAAACCTTACAGGCAGGGGGTGCAAATGGGGAATGCACCTCGTGCCCGTGGAATGAACGCATAAATGGCAATGGGACCGCCATCGAAGTGAAAATTATTTTGCCACGCTTGGGCGAGCACGTCCGGCCACCCGGATCGCGGCCGGCTGCGCGCCCGCGCCCCAGCCGATGACGCGGCTGTACCGATGCCGCGCGTCGCTTTCGGAAGTAGCCGCAACCTTCGGCGCCGATGCTATTGCGGGCACGCTCTGGCAGCCGACCGTCTGGCCGGGAAGCAGAGCCCTGATCGTCCGCGCGCATGGCGATCGCCGACGCATCGAGCTCGCAACCTGGGGGCTGCCCTGGCAGCCTGGCACCGAACGCCTTGCCACCTGCCTTCGCGACATGATGGCGCCGATCGGGTTCGGCGATCGCAGCGATCCGCCCGAGCGATGCCTTATCGTCCTCGAGTCTTTCGCCTTGCCTGCAGGTGCGCCACGCTCGAGAACCCAGAGCTGGTTCGGACTGAGCGACCGGCCCCTTGTTGGATGGGCCGGCATCCTACGCGAAATGCCGGGACGCGGCCCGTGTTTCGCAGGGATTGCGGCACCCGCCAATGACCTCATTGCACCCCTATCGCCGACCATGCCGGCTTTGCTCGAGCCGGCTGAAGACCAAACCTGGTTGACCGCGCCGCTTGCCGAACTCGGAAATTGCAGACGTCCGCATGATGCCGATTCCATGTATGCCGAATGGACCGACGATCCGTGGCCGCGGCCCATATCGAAGCCACGCAAGATGCCAGGGCAAGGGGGCAGCGTCTCTCGGCATTAATGGATCGCCGGATAAAGCTTTGGGGTCGGAACCGATCCCTCCGTGGCCGACTGACGCCCAAAGCCTCGTTGGGAGGATAGTTAGGGGGACCGATAAGCTAGGATAGCCCCTTTCCTACACCGCCTCGCAGCGCCACGCGCCGACATTGAGTGCGGGGACGCACGTCGGGCGGTAGAAAGCTCCAGCACCTCTCGATATCCTGCTCTTTCGGGGGTGTGCCGTCTCAAGGGGGCGTCAATCGCGCAAGGGCCTTTCGCCGTGAACGATCCGTCACCGCTCATTCCCATGAAGCTCGCGATCAGGCTGACATCCCTATCTCGAGCGACGATCTACCGCCGAATCGCAGAAGGACGCTTCCCGCCTCTCGTCGATCTGGGAGGACGCCGTATCGCTTTCCGGCGAGACGAACTGGATCGCTGGATCAATAACCCCAGCGACTATCGCCAGCCGGGCCTGCGCGGGTGAAGTCGAGCTCGGGGAGCTCCGCCGGAGAGAGATGGCGCCGCCGCGAAAGACGCGGGCATGAACGAGTATGCCGGGAATTCTTCGCTCGGTAGGCTGATGGCGGATCCGGAAACCGGCGAGCCTATGCCAGGTTGCGGCGGCTGCGCGTAACATGTCCGGCGAACGACAAGTGAGTGCGGGTTCCAATGATCACCTATTATCATCGCGGCAGGGGTCGCTACCAATCTGATACTGGTCGGAAAAAAAGGCCTCGGCAGCCACTCGTCGGGGCAATGCCGAGGCCAGGAACAGGGCGAGGAAGCCCCCAGATCCGCGTCCCGGAGGCAGGGAACGTGGACATCGGCCGGTCGATCCTGCGGCAAGCAGCGAAGGAGCCCTGTGACGCAAGAGCGCTCGCCTGTGGAATAGGCGAGCGTGACAAACCGAGCGGGCCGCAATCGGCAAGGGATGCAATGCGGACCTGTCTGAATAACGCGCCAGGGTCCCGGGGACCGCCATCGGACAAGCCAATATTTTTCCGGGCTCGAAGCCAAGACCGCGCCACCTTCAACTGCACTCATCGCTATGCGACCGCTTGGTCTCGCTCCTCACCCGTTATGTCCAAAATCAGAGCACTCCCTCGTTTCCCTGAAAGTGGTTAGTCAGCTGCAACAGACCGACCCGGGCTCCCTCGCCGTGATCCATCATCGACCACCCATTTCGAGCCGGCGTTTTGCACCTGGGCGAGGAAGTGGATGCCCAACTTGTCGCATCAAAGGGATTGAGACGAACGGAAACCAGATTCCGGCTATCGCATGCAGCGATCAAGAATTAACGCCGCGCCTGCCGGAACGGACCTTTGTTACGCTACTGCCCGCAGCCTGGTGCCCACGATCGGCACGATCGCCTTGGCCGTCAACTCTTCCAAGCCATCGACTATGTGCCGCGAATAATGCCGTTCGATCATCTCGACGCTCGTGTCGTGCATGGCGGCGACGAGCCGGATGGGAAGGCCTGCGCGGATCGCGCGAACGATCGACGAATGGCGAAGTGCATATGGTATGGTCCCGGCCAAGCCGATCGAATCGCAAATCTCGTTGAAGGGCCGGGTAATCTCGGCAGCAGCGGTCCACGGGCCACGATAGTCGCGCACCCAGATCAGGCCTTTGCCAGCGGTCTTGCGGACCTGCTTCATGCGCCAACGGCTCAATAATGGTTCATCGTAGCGGCGACCGCTGATGACCGGCCGAAGTATGTCGATGACGTCCTCGCCTACCCGCACGGGATAGTGCGCCTCGGCCTTTCCTTTCCCTTTGCGGCTGAGCGGAATGAACAGCCGTTGGCGGTCGGCCTGCACATCTCCTACCGTCAAGCGCTGCAGCTGGGAAAAGCGGGCACCCGTTGCCGCCAGGAGCAGGACCATCCGACCGACATCGCCGTCGGCATCGTAATCCAGCGCTGCCGCGACAATCCGACGCACGGTCGCGTCATCCAGAATCTGGTTCTCGCGCGCCTTCTTGTGCCCTTCGGGCAGCATGCCTTCGGCAGAGAGGCCCCAGCGCACGCGCTCCGAAAAATCGCTCGGCAAGCGTCGCCTGAGACGCCGGTGAGCGAGATTGAGCGCCGCTTTGAAGTCGTTCATGGTACGGACACGGGCGCCCGGCGTGCAGTCGGGCGCGACGGTTTCCTTCCAGGCGACCAGCGCGTCTTCGCTGAGGTCCGCTAGCTCGATATCAGCGATGGCATCCTCTAGAACGTATTTCGTCAGGCGCGATGCGGCATCGGACCGCTGGCGGGTGCCCGGACGCTGTTCGCGCAAACGCGCGTCGCGGACGGCAATATAATGCTCGACGACCGTCCGGACGGTTTGGCGCAAGCCTCTCGCCTTGCGCTCGGCTTTTGCGCGCAGCTCGGTGACCAGCTCGCGCGCGCGCTTGCAGGCCTCGTTGTAGGAAAAGGTGCCCATGGCCATGTGATCATCGGCAAGACCGATCGTCGCGCGGCGATAATTGCCCTCACCGATATACCAGCGCACCAGCCATTCGCCGCCTTTCGCACGCTTGCGGTATCCCAAGTGCAGGTCCCCATCGAGTGCCCGCCAATGCAGGCCTGTGGCGAGTGCCGCACGAGCGCTTCGCGTCGTCAGCTTTGCTTCTTTAAGGCCACCCGGCATCGCGATTCCGTACAGTATCCGTACAGTATTATCGGTTGTGGCACGATGATACGCCTTGAACGATAAGCGCACAAGTACCTAGAATAACTGGATAAAATGATACATCGTGAGACGATATTAAGGCCAGTTTTTTAATGCTCTCACGGCGAAAACACGGGTTCGAGTCCCGTAGGGGTCACCAGCTTCTAATTTTGCTTTGCCGCATCGAGCGCGGCGTGGCGCCGCCGCCCGAACCAGTGGCGACGCAGAGGATATCGGCGGTTGCGTCCCGTGCGACAGCTTGCGAATTTGCGGCCATGACCGATCCCTCCATCCGCCCCGTCGGACCCGACGATGCCGCCTCGATCGCGGCGATCTATGCGCATCATGTGCTGCATGGGACCGCGACGTTCGACATCGACCCGCCCGATGCCGCTTCGTGGCACGACAAGATCGCGTCGATCACCGCGCGCGGATGGCCGTTCCTGGTCGCCGAGCATGACGGCGTCATCGTCGGCTATGCCTATGCGACCCAGTTTCGCGACCGACCGGCCTATGCCGAGACGTGCGAGAATAGCATCTATCTGGCGCCCGATCAGCTCGGCCGCGGGATAGGATCACGCTTGCTGCCCGCGCTGGTCGAGGCGGCGCGGCGCGCGGGATTTCGCCAGATGATCGCCGTGATCGGCGGCAGCGAGCCCGGATCCGTCGCACTTCATGCGAAATGCGGCTTCGTTCACGCCGGCCGGATGATCGGCGTCGGCCGCAAGTTCGGTCGGATATTGGATACAATCTACATGCAGCGCGCGCTGGACGGGGAGGGCTAGGGACTCGCGCGCGCGTCAATCCGCCGCGGCCGAGTTCTCCGCACCGGCCAATCGCAACACTTCGCGCAGGACGATACGACGCGCCACGTCGACCGACAGGCCCTGCTCGTCGCGCAACCGCTGCCAGGCTTCGAAACTCAGCATCAGGTCGATCGTCTCGAACCGCACCACGTCGTCGGTGATTTCGCGCGGCAGGAAAGAGCGCAGCCGCTGCCGCATCATGCCGAGCATGCGGACATGTTCGGCCTGGATCGCCGGCGACATGTGGCGATGCGCGTCGCCCGCGCGCTTGAACGGCAGCAGGCGTTCATAAGTCGCCGTCCGCCGCTCGATCGCCTCGACCAGCTGGCCTTGCCACTCGACCGAATCGAACGGGATCAGCCACATCTCGTAATGTTCGGCCAACCGCCCGGTCATCGCGGCGTAGAGGCTCTCCATGTCGGAGAAATGCCGAAACACCGTGCGCAGGCCGACCCCGGCACGCGACGCCACTTCCTCGGCGCTCGGCGTGATCCGCCCCTCGGCAACCAGTTCGAGCATTGCCGCGACGATGGCGTTTCGGCTGTTCTGGGAGCGGAGGCGGCGGCCGTCGGCAGGCAAGACGTCGGGTGGATTCATCAATTCGACCAGTAGATATAGGTTTCGCCCGGCCGGGGTTTGGTGCCGAGCGGCCGATCGATCGCGATCGGCGTGCGGATCAACGACGGCCACGCCGGCTTTACGCTCTCGCGATCATGTTGGGCAATTAGTCCCTTGAGCCGCCCTACGACATCGGGATGGAGCGCTGCGACATCGTGCCGTTCGGTCGGGTCGGCCTTCATGTCGTACAGCAATGCCACGTGCGGCAGATCGAGCAGTTGCAGCTTCCAGTCGCCGTCGCGCACCACGCGATACGGGCCGCTGCGCCAGAACAGGGTGTTGTGCGGCGTACCGGTCTTCTTACCCTCGACGAACGGCATCAGGTCGACTCCGTCGATCGCGCGATCCTTGGGCAATGCGGCACCGGCTACGTCGCCTGCGGTGGAGAAGATATCGAAATGACTGACCGGACCCGCGACACTGGTGCCCGGGCGTATCTTCGCCGGCCAGCGCATGAAGAACGGCACCTTCACCCCGCCTTCGAAGAAGGTCGCTTTCCACCCGCGATAGGGCCGGTTGATGTCGGGCAGCCCGATATAATGCGCGCCGCCATTGTCGCTGGTGAAGATCACCAACGTGTTCTGGTCGAGCCCCTGCGCCTTGAGCGTCGCCATCACCCGTCCGACGCCGCGATCGAGCGCCCGGATCATCGCGGCATAGACCCTCAAGCGATGGTCGGCGATCTGCGGAAGCGCGTCGTAATCGGCCTTGAGCGCCTGGAGTGGCGTGTGCGGAGCGTTATAGGCGAGATAGAGGAAGAACGGCCGGTTGCGGTTGGCACCGATCGCCGCGATCGCCTGGTCGGTCAGATAGTCGGTCATGTAGCGCGCCGGCCGGAACCGCTCGCCGCCATTATATTGAACGCTGAACGGCAGATTGGCCCATAGGAATTTGTCGATCGGGTCGAAATCCTGTTTGGAGTTTTCGACGTCGGGGCTGTTTTCCGGGAGGTACATCTGCCCGCCGATCATGAAACCCAGGCTTTCGTCGAATCCCTGGTCCTCCGGCCGCATGCCCTTGGCGTCGCCGAGGTGCCATTTGCCGAGATGCATGGTGTGATAGCCCCGCGTTCGGAGCAGTTCGGCGATGGTGATCTCGCTGCTCGGGACGCCCTTGTCGGCGACCGTCGCCGGGGCGCGTGCGGCGTCCTCGTCGAAGATCGTCTTGTGTTCCCAATCAGTCTTGAAATTGGCGATGGTGCGGGAAAACGCGGCGTCGGTGCGGATCAGGCGAGACGGGAACCAAGCGGGTGGATGAACCTCGGCAGGCGTGAATTCATAGCCGAAGCGGGTCGGATAGCGCCCGGTCATCAACGCCGCTCGACTGGGCGCGCAGGTGGCATTGCCGGCATAGCCGTCGGGGAAGCTGACGCCACCACGTCCCAATGAATCGATGTTCGGAGTTTTGACCAGCCCGCCGGCGACGCCGCCGCCGTTGAAGCTGATGTCGTTATAGCCGAGGTCGTCCGCGACGATCAGCACGATATTGGGCGGCCGTTTGTCGGCCGGCACCGCGGCGGTCGTCGGACCAGGCTGCCATTTGACCGGACGGTTGTCGGCAACGTGCGGCGCGATCCATCCGGGCAAGTGTAGGAACACGTAATCCTTGGCGGCGAACCCCGCCAGGCCGATCACCCCGACCGTGCCGAGCGTCCATTTAGCCCATGTCTTCATCGGTTGCGCTCCGCCTCGAACGTGCGCCAGCCCAGTGCGAGCAACGCGATCATGATCGCTTCGGCCGCCATCGGAGGAAAGGCGATCGTCGGCGCTCCATCGGCGACGAGGCTGATCGTGCGTCCGACGATGGCGATCGACAGCAAGCAAAGCGGGACGAGCAACGGCAGGCGCCAGGCCCGCCACGCCGCAGCAAGCGCGAAGACGCCGCCGGTCACGAAGAATGCAGTGAAGTCGGCACGCATCGTCGCCATGCCCTGCGTTCCCAAGGAGGTCAGGAAAAAGCGCAGACCGGCTTGCGCCGGATCGAGCAGGAATCCGAGTCCCAGCACGACGTTGAATAGTCCGACCAGACCCACGGCAACGCGGACGATATTACGCATCCGATCCCTCCCCTGTTTTGCCCACTTTAGCAGCCGCCGCGCCCAGCGCAATGTTTCGGCATTGATTATGCCAAAATATACGCCCATCCTGCCGTCGAAGGGAAAAAGGGGATGCGCAAAAGGTTCGTCGTCGCGATCGCGGCGGCTCTCGCGGCAGTCGCCGGTATGGCGTCGTTCGAGCGGCAAGCGGGCGCGACGTTGCTGCGCGCCGCGCTCGACGAACGTGCCGGTCTGGACCGGACGGCGTCGCTGGGCGACGGACTGCATGTCGCCCTGTGCGGGACCGGTTCCCCCCTGCCCGACCCGACCCGAGCGGGAGCGTGCACCGTGATCATCGCAGGCAAGCACATTTTCGTCGTCGATTCGGGCGAAGGCGGCGCGCGCAATATCGTGCTGATGGGGATACCGAATGGCCGGATCGAGGGCGTGTTCCTGACCCATTTCCATTCCGACCATATCGACGGGCTGGGCCCGATGATGCTGCTGCGCTGGACCGGCAATGGCGCGACCAGCCCGCTGCCCATCTATGGCCCACCGGGCGTCGAGCGGGTGGTGGCCGGGTTCGACGCCGCTTATGCGCTCGATTCGGGCTATCGCACCGCGCATCACGGCCCGGTGATCGCACCGCCGTCCGGCGCGGGCGGGATCGCCCGCCCCTTCGCCATTCCCCCACGCGGGTCGAATGATCGCGTCGTCGTGTTCGATGCCGATGGTTTGCGCGTCTCCGCCTTTCGCGTCGATCACGGGCCGGTCGACCCGGCGGTTGGTTATCGCTTCGACTATAAAGGACGGTCGGTGGTGGTGAGCGGCGACACGACCACGAGCCCCGCGTTGGTCGCCGCCGCGCGCGGGACTGACCTGCTGGTTCACGAGGGTCTGCAACCCAAGCTGGTCAAACTCGTGACCGCGGCCCTGACCCGGCGCGGGATCACCGGCACCGCGCAGATCACGCGCGACATCTTGAGCTATCATGCCTCGCCCGAAGCGGTCGCGCGCGAGGCGCAGGCGGCGGGGGTCCGCTTTGTGGTGTTCAGCCACGTCATCCCGCAGATGCCGTCGCGACTGATGTATCCGGCGTTCCTGGGCGACGCGCGGCAGCTCTATGACGGGCCGATAATGGTCGGCGAGGACGGAATGATGTTCAGCCTGGCCCCCGGGTCGCGCGGTGTGGAGTTCACGCGGCCGCCGATCGGGTAGAGGTTCCCCGCCCTGCAAGGGGGCGGGATCAAGGGGTGGGTTTAGCGTTCAGTTATTGAGTCATATAGGGCGCGCGGACGCTCGCACCCACCCCCAGTCCCTCCCTTGCAGGGAGGGGAGCAAGGACGCCAAACATCAGCCGATCGGCTTGGTCCGAATGTTGAGCTGCCCGGCCAAGCCCGCGACGCGGTGCTTCTCGATCGCCTGATATTCCGGCGACTGGACCATCGCCATCATCGCGGCGCGCGACGGATATTGTGCCAGGGCCACCATGTCCCAGAGCTCGTCCACCTCACCCAGCATCAGCTCGGTGACGGCGCCTGCATAGATCTGCTTGCCGCCCACTGCGGCCAGACACGCCTGGACGCCGGCACCATAGCGGGCATAGGCTTCGCGCCCCGAGAGGGCGGCGTCGCTGCCGTCAGGGTAGTCGGCGCGCTCCTTGAACTTGAGCAAATTGACCATCACGAACGGACCGTCCTCGGCGCCGCCGAAGAACGCCGCCGCCTGTTCCGCCGGCGGGAATACCGCGTTGACGACGTTCATGCCGCGACGCCCGTGTCGGCGCGAATCAGATCGTCGATCAGGCCGCACAATTCCTCCGGCGCGTCCTCCTGAATGAAGTGCCCACCACCGGCGATGATCCGGTGCGGCTGCCCCCTGGCGCCCGGAATGCGATCGATGAAGGCTCGTTCGCCGCCTTTGGTCACGGCGTCCTTGTCCCCGAACGCGGTAAGCACCGGTCGCTCGAACCGTTCGAGGACCGCCCAGGCAGTGCGGTTTTCGGCGACCGACGGGTGATCGGGCGTGATCGGCACCAAGGTCGGGAACTGGCGCGCGCCTTCCTTGTAGGTTTCGTCAGGAAACGGCGCGTCATAGGCTGCGATCTCCGCGGCGGTCAGGTCGCGCGTGGTGCCGCCATTGACGATGAAGCCGACCGGGAATTGCGGCACGTTCTGGCTGAATGCGAGCCAGGCATCGAATCCTTCGGACGATCCGCTTCCGACCGGCAGCCCGGTGTTGGACACGATCAGACGCGCGAAACGATCGGGAAACGCCGCGACCAGCCGCAGGCCGATCAGCCCGCCCCAGTCCTGGCAGAACAAGGTGATGTCGGTAAGGTCGAGCGCGGCAAGCCAGTCGCTCATCCAGGCGACATGGCGCTCATAGGTGTAATCGCTTCGTGCCGCCGGCTTGTCGGACTTGCCGAACCCGATCAGGTCGGGTGCGATCACCCGGTGCCCGCGCGCAACGAGGATAGGGACGAACTTGCGATAAAGGTACGACCAACTCGGCTCGCCGTGCATCAGCAAGATCGGCGCGGCGTCGCGGGGGCCTTCATCGACATAGTGGATGCGCAATTCGGTGCCGTCGGCATCGGTCACCATCAGGTAATGTGGCGCGAACGGATAATCGGCCAGACCGGCGAAGCGCTCGTCCGGCGTTCGCAATACCTCCATGGCCATCTCCCTCGCCGCATTTATTGGCACTATGCGTGCCATAATATTGGCGAAGGGTCAACGCGGCTCGGGCGGCGCTTACTTTGCGGCGCCGCGCCCTGCGCATTGGTGGTCTTGGATGTCTTCGCCCGACCCGTCATATCCGCCGGCCGGGTCTGCGCGCGCCGCGAGCAAGACGAAGCCTGGACCGTCTTTGAAGGTCGCGCCGGCAAGGACCAGGGTCCACGCCCCCATTTCGGCCGGCGGCACCCTCAAGCCACTGGCCAGCGCGCGAAACGGATCGATCGGTACGCGGTCGTTGCCTTGGATGCGCAGCGCGTAATACCGCTGTCCCCCAAGCGTGATCGGTGCCGACCAACGACGCCCGACCGCGGCAAGCTGGTGGTGGAGTTCGTCTCGTACGTCGATCCGCAGGCAATCGACATGGAGATGCAAGAGGTCCTGGCTGCGCCCGTAGATCGAATTGACCGCGATGCCGACATCGTCGCGGGTCAATGTCGTGCCGAGCCGCTGATCGACCAGGCCGCGGACGCGCCAGGCGGCGTCGAAATAATTGGTCGCGCCTGGCGCCAGGAGCCGCGGATCTTCAATGCCGGTGATGAGCCGGGTCGGCATGACGAGATACTGGCTGACGCCGACGCGGTCCTTGAGCACGGCATAGCCCTTGTCGACGCCGCTAGCGATCGCGATCTCGGCGCAGGGGTCGGGCTTGGCGTTTGCCTGCTGGTCGGGAACGCATTTACCATTGACGATGCTCCACAGCACTTGTCCATTGGCATGGATCGGCGGTGGCGGCAGGATTGGTGCTGCCGGCACCAAGACCGTCGCGCGCGGCGGATTCATCGGCGTCGCGCATCCCGCAAGTGCCGCATAACCTGCGATCGCAAGGACCATAGCGAGACGTCTGGATAGCGTCACCTGTTCCCCCATCTTGCACCTTCTGGCGCGCTAACCACTGTATAACCGGCACATGGACACGGCCAGTCGAGTTCGGCGGTAATTGTGCTCCTACGGTCCCGCCAAGACGATCGCCTCGCTACTTCCCCTGGCGCTATCACGGGTTGCACCGATCCGGTATCGCGCGCATCCTCCGGCCGCATGAGCGAGGGGGTTCGTGCCATTGACAGCGGATCGTTGGTCGATCACGCGGTACGGGCCGTACGCGACCATATCCGCGAACACGACCTGAAGGTCGGCGACACCTTACCTGGCGAGGGGGCGTTCGCCGACAGGCTGGGAGTCAGCCGCGCGGTGATGCGCGAGGCATTCTCTACCTTGGCGGCCTTGCGTCAGATCGATGTCGGCAATGGCCGCAAGCCACGCGTCGCGGCAATCGACGGGTCGGTGTTGTCGACGTCATTCGACCACGCTGTCGCCACCGCGCAAGTTACCCTCGGCGAAATCTGGGATGTCCGACGCACTTTGGAATTGCGTACCGCCGAGCTCGCCGCGATCCGTCGCAGCGATGCGGATGCGCGTGCAATCGTCGGCCATGCAGAGGCGATGACGGCGCATGGCGGCGATCTAGACGCCCTGACCCAACACGATATCGCCTTTCACCAGGCGATCGCCAAGGCCAGCGGCAATGTGCTGCTCTATACCATCATTCGCTCGTTCGAATCGGTGATGACCGCCGAAGTGCCGGCCGCCTGGCGTGCCCACAGCTCCGCCGACCAGCGGGCGGCGATCCTCGACCAGCACCGCCGGCTGGCCCAGGCTATCGCCAATCGCGACAGCGTCGCCGCATTGGCCGAAATGAACACGCATTTCGATATCTCGATCGCCGATCCGTTTGCGCGTCATTCGACAGCGATCTAGGACCATCGGGTCCACGATTTGGAGTCGCGCGCGATGATCGCCAGTCTGTTCGCCCTCCTGTTGCTGCAGGCGTCGCCCGCCACTGCCGCGCCTGTCTGCGCCGCCCCCGTCGCGCCGCCGGCTGGGCTCGAAGCATGGAGTGCGGCGCCGGGCATGACCGCCGATGCGATCGCGCCGGGCAAGACTATCGCGCTGACCCTGCAGCCGATCGACAGCGTGACTTTCCCCGTGCCGCTCGCGCGCAAGCCCGCCGCCGGCACCTTTGGCGGCGTCTATCACGTGACCGTGGCGGCAGCCGGAACCTATCGCATCG
Source organism: Sphingomonas sp. (assembly GCF_024508665.1). Lineage (GTDB taxonomy): Bacteria > Pseudomonadota > Alphaproteobacteria > Sphingomonadales > Sphingomonadaceae > Sphingomonas. The sequence continues at coordinate 1,136,367 of NZ_JANINP010000006.1, read as the reverse complement.
TGTTGCAGAACGGCGCATGGGTCGATCTGGTGCGCGATGGCAAGCCGTTGACTTCGGCCGGACATATGGAAGGGGCGCCCTGTTCGGGGATCCGCAAGATCGTCGATTTCGACCTCCAGCCCGGAACCTATATTGTGCAATTGTCGAACGCGAGGACCGCGCAAATGCGGGTCCTGATCGCTGCCAAATAGCTGGATAAAGGTTCGCAGCTGATAAAATTTGCGACAATCCGGCGTTTGACACGCACCGATCGGGCAACCATCAGCCGCCCCATGCCTTTTCTCCCCCATCGTCGGGTGGCGCGGTCCGCCCTCGCCGCCGCATCGATCGGCCTGTTCGCGCTGAGCGCATGCGGCGCGCGCGACAATGCCGCGAAGGGCGGCCGGCACGGCCAGCAGGGTACTCCCGAAGTCGGCTATATCGTGATCCAGCCGTCCAGCGTGCCGATGGTCACGGAACTTGCCGCACGCACCAGCGCCTATCAGACGTCCGAGGTGAGGCCTCAGGTATCGGGCATCATCCGCAAGCGGTTCTTCACCGAAGGGTCGTTCGTGAAAAAGGGCCAGCCGCTCTATCAGATCGATCCCAGCCTCTATCGCGCGGCGGCCAACCAGGCGTCGGCGAATCTCGCGAGCGCGCAGGCCAGTGCCGAAGCGGCCAGGGTCAAGGCCGATCGCTATGCCCCGTTGGCCAAGGAGCAAGCGGTCGCCGCGCAGGATTACACCGACGCCGCCGCCGCGGCGCGCCAGGCCAATGCCGCCGTCGCCCAGAACCGCGCCGCGCTGGACACGGCCAAGATCAACCTGCGCTTCACCACCGTGCCCGCCCCGATCAGCGGCAAGATCGGCCGCTCGCTGTTCACCGAAGGTGCGCTGGTCGCCAACAACCAGACCGACCCGCTGGCCGTTATTTCGGCGCTCGACCCGATCTATGTCGATATCCAGCAAAGCTCCGCCGACTTGCTGCGCCTGCGCCGCGCGCTTGCCGGCGGAGGCGCGGTGCCGACCAAGGCCGAAGTTCATCTGAAGCTCGAGGATGGCAGCGATTATGGCTATGTCGGCAGCGTCGAATTCTCCGAAGTCACGGTCGATCCGGCCACCGGCACGGTGACCCTGCGCGCGCGTTTCCCCAATCCGCAAGGGCTGCTGCTGCCCGGTATGTTCGTCCGCGCCGACTTCGCCCAGGCGAGCGACCCCAATGCGTTCCTGGTCCCGCAGACCGCGGTGACGCGCGACCCCCAGGGCAATGCCCAGGTCTATGTGCTGAGCGCCGACAGCAAGGCGGTCCCGCGCAACATCACCACGTCGCGAACGGTCGGCACCAATTGGGTAGTGACCGGCGGCCTGAAACAGGGCGACAAGGTGATCACCCAGGGGATCGGCAAGCTGAAGCCCAACCAGCCGGTCAAGGCGGTACCCGCGGGCACGCCGCAAAAGATCGGAGCGCCGCAAGGGGGCAAGCGCACCGGCACGGACGGCTGAGCCCATGTCGCGCATCTTCATCGACCGGCCGATCTTCGCCTGGGTCATCGCGATCATCATCATGCTGGTCGGCCTGGGCAGCATCTTCACGCTGCCGGTCGAACAATTCCCCGACGTGGCGCCGCCCCAGGTCAATATCCGCGCGAGCTATCCGGGCGCGTCCGCGGTCACGCTGGAAAACAGCGTTACCCAGGTGATCGAGCAGCAGCTGACCGGAATCGATGGCCTGCTCTATTTCAGCTCGAACTCGTCGTCGCGCGGCCAGGTAACGATCAGCGCGACGTTCCAGAAGGGGACCAACCCCGACATCGCGCAGGTCCAGGTCCAGAACAAGGTTCAGCAGGCGCTGAGCCGCCTGCCACAACAGGTCCAGCAACAGGGCCTGACGGTAACCAAGTCCAACCCCGACTTCCTGCTGATCGCGGCGATCTACGACACCACCGACCAGAAGACGAACCTCGACGTGTCCGACTATCTGGTGTCCAACCTGCAGGACTCGATCGGGCGCATCCCCGGCGTCGGCGATACCAATGTGTTCGGCGCGCAATATGGCATGCGGATCTGGCTCAACCCGGACAAGCTGCAAAGCTACAGCCTGGTGCCGGCCGACATCACGACCGCGATCACCGCGCAGAATGCCGAGGTCGCGGCGGGCGAGGTCGGCGGTGTTCCGAGCGGCCCCGATCAGATGCTGAACGCGACCGTCACCGCGCAGTCGCGCTTGTCGACCCCGGCGCAATTCGCCAACATCGTCGTCAAGACACAGCCCGACGGGTCGACCGTTCACCTGTCCGATGTCGCCAGGATCGAGCTCGGTTCGGAAAGCTACGCGATCGTCAGCCGGGTCAACGGCCATCCCGGGGCCGGCATCGCGGTCAGCCTGGCGCCCGGCGCCGACGCGCTGACCACCGCCGAACTGGTCAAGAAAGAGATCGAGACCCAGTCGAAGAACTTCCCGCAAGGCTTCGCCTACGATTTCCCCAACGACTCGACGACCTTCATCAAATTGTCGATCGAGGACGTGGTGAAGACCTTGTTCGAGGCGATCGTCCTCGTCGTGATCGTCATGTTCGTGTTCCTGCAGAGCTGGCGCGCGACCCTGATCCCGACGATCGCGGTGCCGGTCGTCCTGCTCGGGACGTTCGGCGTGTTCGCGGTCGCCGGCTTTTCGATCAACACGCTGACGCTGTTCGGTCTGGTGCTCGCGATCGGCCTGCTGGTCGACGACGCCATCGTCGTGGTCGAGAATGTCGAGCGCGTGATGGAAGAGAATCCGGGGATGTCTCCTCGCGACGCCACCATCAAGTCGATGAGCGAGATCCAGATCGCCCTGGTCGCGATCGCGCTGGTGCTGTCGGCGGTGTTCCTGCCGATGGCGTTCTTCGGCGGATCGACCGGCGTGATCTATCGCCAATTCTCGCTGACGATCGTGTCGGCGATGGTGCTGTCGGTGGTCGTTGCGCTGATCCTGACCCCGGCCCTGACAACGACCTTGCTCAAGCGCAAGGAACAGGAGCGCCACGACGGCTGGGTCTATCGCCACACCGAAAAGGCGCGCGACTGGTTCAACACCAATTTCGAGCGAATGGTGAATTGGTACACCGACCGGGTGAGCAGGGTCGTCGACCGCAAATGGCTGTTCCTGGCGATCTATGCGTGCGTCATCGCGATACTGGTAATCCTGTTCGTGCGGCTGCCGACCGGCTTCCTGCCCACCGAGGACCAGGGCTTTGCGCAGATCCAGTTCAACCTGCCAGCGGGCGCGACGATCAACCGCACCCAGGCAGCGCAGAAGACGATCGAGGATTATTTCCTCAAGACCGAAGGCAAGAACACGGCCGCCATATTAACCGTGTCCGGCACGGGGGGCGGCGGTGGCGGCGGCCAGAATGCCGGACGCGGCTTCGTCGCGCTGAAGGATTGGAGCGAGCGCAAGGGCAGCGAGAACGGCGCCGATGCGATCACCAACCGTGCGACCAAGGCGCTGGGCGCGCTGCGCGACGTCGAATTCTATGCCACCGTGCCCGCCGCGGTGCGCGGCCTCGGCCAATCGTCGGGCTTCACTGTGGAGCTGGAGAATACCGGCGGCCTGACTCGCGACCAGTTCCGGGCCGCACGCGACCAATTGCTGGCCGACGCGCGCGCGGACCCGACGCTTGCCGCGGTGCGTCCAAGCGACTTGCCCGACCAGCCGACGCTCAAGGTCGATACCGATGCCCAGAAATTGTCGGTGCTGGGACTGACCCAGGCGAGCGTCAACGCCACCCTGTCGACGGCCTGGGGCGGCAGCTACGTCAACGACTTCAACGACCGTGGCCGCGTCAAACGCGTCTATGTCCAGGGTGATGCGCCCTACCGCTCGTCGCCCGAGGACATCGCCAAATGGTACGTCCGCGGCTCGAACGGGCAGATGGTACCCTTCTCTTCCTTCGCGACGATCTCCTGGTCGAACGCGCCGACCTCGCTCAGCCGCTTCAACGGCATTTCCTCCTACGAGATTTCCGGCCAGTCGGCGCCGGGCAAGAGCTCGGGCGACGCGATGAAGCGGATCGAGGAGATGGCCGCCAAGATCCCGGGAACCTCGATCGAATGGAGCGGCGCATCGTACCAGGAGCGTTTGTCCTCGGGCCAGGCGCCGATCCTCTACGGACTGTCGCTGCTGGTCGTGTTCCTGTGCCTGGCCGCGCTCTACGAGAGCTGGACGATCCCGATCGCCGTGCTGCTGATCATTCCGCTCGGGCTGGTCGGATCGGTGTTCGCGGTGACGCTGCGCGGGTTGCAGAACGACGTCTATCTCCAGATCGGCCTGCTCACGACGATGGGATTGGCCGCCAAGAACGCGATCCTGATGATCGAGTTCGCCGAGCAGGCGGAGAAATCGGGCAAGCGCGTGATCGAGGCGGCACTGGAAGCAGCGCGCATTCGTCTCCGCCCGATCCTGATGACCAGTTTCGCCTTCATCTTCGGCGTGCTGCCGCTGGCCATCGCGACCGGCGCCGGTGCCAACAGCCGCGTCGCGATCGGCACCGCGGTGATCGGCGGCATGCTGACCGCGACGATCCTGGCGGTATTCTACATCCCGCTGTTCTTCGTTTTGGTCCGCCGCACGACGCGCGACGCGCTGAAGCATCTTCACCACGAGCACCCGGCTCCGCCGCCGGCGGAACCGGAGGCGACGGCATGATCCGCAAGCTGACCGCCGTGGCGACGATGGCAAGCCTGACCGCGTGTTCGCTCGCGCCCAAATATGAGCGCCCGGCGGCACCGGTGCCGCAGAGCTGGCCGGTCGGCGACGCCTATCTGCGCACCAGCGAAGCGGCGCTGCCGACCGTGCGCTACCAGGACATCTTCCGCGACCCGCGGCTGCAGGCACTGATCGTCCAGGCGCTGGCCAATAATCGCGACCTGCGCGTGGCCGCCGCCAATATCGCCGCGGCGCGGGGCCAGTTCCGTATCCAGCGCGCCGAGCTATTGCCCGAGGTCGACGCCAATGCCGGCGCCACTTTCCGCGGTGGTCAGGGAGCGACCGGCGCCAAGTCGAGCTTCGACGCCAATGTCGGCATCAACGCGTTCGAAGTCGACCTGTTCGGGCGCATCCGCTCGGAATCCGACCGCGCACTCAACAGCTATTTCGCGACCGAGGCGGCGGCGCGCGCGACGCGGCTGACCTTGATCGGCGACATTGCCGACGCATGGCTGACCTATGCCTCGGACAAGAGCCTGCTCAAGATCGCGCAGGACACCGCGGCCAGTGCCCAGATCAGCGTCGAACTGACGCAGAAACGCCTCAACGGAGGGATCGCGCCGCGTACCGATCTGCGCCAGGCGCAATTGACGTTAGACACCGCCAAAGCCGACGTCGCCCAGCAGACGACCTCGCTGGCGCAGGACGTCAACGCGCTACAATTGCTGATCGGCGCCCCCGTCGATCCCGCCAGCCTGCCCAATTCGATCGACGAGGCCGGCGCGACCTTGGCCGAACTCCCCGCTGGGCTCGATTCGTCGATCCTGTTGCGGCGGCCCGATGTGGTCGAGGCCGAATATCAGTTGCGCGCAGCCAATGCGGAGATCGGAGCGGCCCGCGCGGCCTTGTTTCCGAAGATAAGCCTGACCGGCCTGGCCGGCTTCGTCAGCAATGCGCTGGGCTCACTGTTTACCGGCGGCGCGTTCAATTGGCAGGCCGGGGGCGCGGCGAGCTATTCGATCTTCCGCGCCGGCGCCGGCAAGGCCAATGTCGACGTGACCAAGGCGCAACGCGACGCCGCGCTGGCGACCTATGAAAAGACCATCCAGACCGCCTTTCGCGAAGTCGCCGACGCGCTGGCACGGCGCGGCACGATGACCGCCCAACTCGCCGCCACCCGCGACCTGCGCGATGCCGCGGCGGACAATTACAAGCTGACCGACATGCGCTACCGCGGCGGGATCGATTCCTACCTCGACAGCCTCATCGCGCAGCGCTCTTATTATTCGGCGCAACAAACGCTGATCAACACCCAACTCATTCGGGCGAGCAACCTGGTCACGCTCTATCGCGCTCTCGGCGGGGATTCGCTGGTCGAGGCGACCAAGGACGGACCGAAAGCGCCGGCGGGCTGACGCCCCGGGCGAGACCGACCGATCGAAAATCCTTGATCGGGCTCAAGGGCAGTCGCCCTCGCGCATTTTAATCGGCTTTTCTCGAAGGAGCCGACAGTGCGCAATCACGTCATCATCATCGGCGGCGGGCCGGCCGGCCTGGCGCTGGCCGGGCGCCTCGCTGCGACCACCGCGCGGGTTACCATCGTCGAGCGCCAGCCGACCAATGCGCTGGCAGACCCCGCTTCGGACGGGCGCGATATCGCGCTGACGCATCGTTCGGTAGCTATCCTGAAAGCGCTGGGCGCATGGCAACTCATTCCGCCAGATGCAGTTTACCCGTTGCGAGCGGCGCGAGTGCTCAACGGGCAATCGACACAGGCACTGTCATTCGCGCCCGACGCGGCGGATAGCGACCGCTTGGGCTATCTGGTCGCCAATCACCTCATTCGCCGCGCGCTGTACGACGCGGTCGCCGACCTTCCTCGGCTGACTTTGCATTGCGGTGTAGGGGTCACCGAGTTGACGGCACGGCGCGAGGGCGTGCGTGTCGTGCTCGACGACGGCACGCAGGTCAGCGGCGACCTGATCGTCGGCGCGGATTCGCGTTTCTCGTTCGTGCGCGATCAACTCGGCATCGCGGCCGATTGCACTCGGCTGGGCAAATCGATGCTGGTTTGCCGGGTGGAGCATGAGATCGCCCATCATGGCGTGGCGACCGAATGGTTCGGTCACGGTCAGACCGTCGCGCTGCTCCCGCTGAGCGAAGGACAATCCTCCGCTGTTCTCACGCTGGCCGACGGCGCTGCCAAACGGGTCGCGACGCTCCCTCCCGAGCGTCTGGGCGAGGAACTCGAACGGCGGTTTTTCGGACGCTTCGGCGCGATGCGCGCGATTTCGCCCGTCCATATCTATCCCCTGACCACCACTTGGTCTCGGCATTTCACGGCAACTCGCGCGGCGCTGGTCGGCGATGCCGCGGTCGGCATGCACCCGGTAACCGCGCACGGCTTCAACCTCGGACTTTCCGGAGTCGACCGGCTGGGCGGCCTGCTTGCGGCGGCGGTCGCGCGCGGTGGGGATGTCGGCCACCCGCTCTTGCTGCGCAGGTTCGAAGCCGGCCACCGGGCCGCGACGTTGCCGCTGTATCGCGCCACCAACCTGATCGTGAGGCTGTTCACCGACGACCGCCCATTGGCCGGAGCTGCACGCGATATCGCGATCGGGTTGGGCGCCCGGCTGCCCCCGGTACGGCGCGCCGTGAGCGGGATGCTGGCCCAGCAAGCGCCGCGAGACAGACGGCCCGGCCTTCCTCCGCTACCCCGCCTTCGCTGACCAAAAGGGCAAGGCCCGTTCAGGCTTTCGCCCCTTGCGCCCTTCGCGCCGCGATGATCTGTGCCCAGGGATTGGGGACGGGATCGCTGATCCGCACCAACGTGTTCTGATCGCGATGCGCGAACGGCTTGTCCTGGCCATGGACCGCGAGGGTCGTGTCGGTGACATAGCTCCACGACCCGTCTGGGTTGAACGTGATCGTGACGCGGTAATGGTCGGTGCGGAACGCATATTCGAGGAAGGCGGTCGAGCAGATGCCATATTGGGTCTGGCCGCGCTCGGCATCGACCGTGATCGTGTCGGCATCGGCGGTGGCATGGCCGGCGGCGAGCGCGACCTGGCCGCGCGGGATCGCCAGCGTCTGCATCACCAGCCCCGTGGCGGGCTCCCATAACCAATAACCGACCTGGTCGTGGAAGGTGATGTCCTCTTCGGCCGTGGTGATGTGGATGTGATAGCGCAGGCCGTAGAAGAGCTGCGGGCCATTGGCTTGCGGATCGATCGGCTGGAAGTCGATCCGCTCGATGAACTCGCGGCGTTCGGGACCTTCCGCCTTGGGATTGAGGTCGACGCCCCTGCGCGCTTCCCAACCGCCGGCGAGCCGCCGCAACGGGCCGAGATTGGCGAGCGTGTCGGGGTCGACATCAGTCGGCTCGGTGAAGATGTCGGCGGGAAAAGGCGTCATGAGCGGGTCCTTTCGGATCAGGCGGGCTCGGAGTCGACGACGGCAGGATCGACGCTCCGGATCAGATTATCGCGGAGCCGGGTAACATCGCGCTGCAGCCGGCGGAAGTCGTCGGGTGTCAGGCCCGCGGCCTGGACCAAGGTGCGTTGCGCGCCCGTCTCGCGCAATGCCCGCCCCGCAGGAGTCAAGGTGACGATGACCTGCCGCTCGTCGGCGGGGTCGCGGCGCCGCACGACATAGCCCAGCGCCTCGAGCTTCTTGAGGATCGGCGTTAGCGTGTTCGATTCGAGGAACAGCCGCTCGCCCAGCGCGCCGACCGTCAATCCATCCTCTTCCCACAGAGCGACGATTGCGATCCACTGAGTATAGGTCACGCCGAGCGCATCGAGGATCGGCTTATAGGCGCGACCATAAGCGAGATTAGCCGAATAGACGGCAAAACACAGGAAATCCGCCAGTTTTGGCATGGTCGGCGCGGGCTGGTCGTTCACAATCGTCCTTTCACGGAACAGACGCCGGAAGATATAGATCGCATGCGATTAAATCGGAAGGGTTGACATACATCACCCGTATAGAATATCTGATCGCATACGATCTAATCGTATACGCTTTTATAGGAGAAGCCGATGTCCGCTTTGCTCACCGATCGTCGCAGTCTGTTGGGATTCGCCGCCGTCGCGGGAGTAGCCAGCCAGGTTGGGCTGCCGCGACTCGCCCGCGCGGCCGCGTCATCGGTGGAGGCCTGGTCGGGTCTTCAGCGTATCGCCGCCGGCGACCTCAGCATCGAATATGCCGATGTCGGGCCGAGGAGCGGCAAGCCGGTGATCCTGCTTCATGGCTGGCCTTACGACATCCACGCCTTTGCGGAAGTCGCCCCGCTGCTGGCGCGCGCAGGCTATCGCGTCATCGTCCCGTTCCTGCGCGGATATGGCGGCACCGTCTTCCGTTCGGCCGACACCCCGCGCAACGCCCAGCAAGCGGCGCTTGGCCGCGACGTCATCGCGTTGATGGACGCGCTCAAGATTCCGCGTGCCGTGATCGGAGGGTTCGATTGGGGCGCGCGCACCGCGAACATCGTCGCGGCTCTATGGCCCGATCGCTGCCAGGCAATGGTGTCGGTGAGCGGCTATCTGATTGGCAGCCAGAAAGCGAACGAGGCGCCCTTGCCGCCAGCCGCCGAGCTCGCCTGGTGGTATCAATTCTATTTCGCCACCGAGCGTGGCCGGCTGGGCTACGAGCGCAACCGTCACGATTTCGCGAAGCTGATCTGGCGCACCGCCTCGCCCAAATGGGAGTTCGACGACGCGACCTTCGATCGCTCGGCCAAATCGCTCGACAATCCCGACCATGTCGCGATCACCATCCACAATTATCGCTGGCGGCTGGGGCTGGCACAGGGCGAAGCGAGGTTCGACGATCTCGAGCGTCGCCTGGCCCAGGGACCGGCGATCGCGGTTCCGACGATCACGATGGAAGGCGACGCCAACGGCGCACCGCATCCTGACCCGGCGGCCTATGCAGCGAAATTTACCGGCCGCTATGCCCACCGTCTGGTTTCGGGCGGCATCGGGCACAATCTCCCGCAAGAAGCGCCCAAGGATTTCGCCGACGCCGTCCTGCAGGCGGCGGCGCTGTCCGCTTGAGCCTTTCCAATCGAAGAGGTGATCCGATGACACGAAGCTGGTTGGTGACCGGTAGTTCCCGCGGTTTCGGCCGTGCTTTATGCGAAGCGATCCTGGACTCGGGCGACAGCCTGCTGGCCACCGCCCGCGACACCGCCCAGCTCGTCGGCCTGGGCGACGGCCGCCCCGGCCGGCTGGTAACCGCACCGCTGGACGTAACCGACGAGGCCCACGCGCGTGATGCGGTCGCAACTGCCATCGCCGAATTCGGCGCGCTCGACGTGCTGGTCAACAATGCCGGCTATGGCGATATCGGATCGGTCGAAGACACTTCGCTCGATTCCTACCGCCGCCAGATTGAAACCAACCTGTTCGGCACGATCATCATGACCAAGGCCGTCATCCCGCACATGCGCGAACGCCGCCAGGGCCATATCGTGCAATTCTCGTCAGTCGGCGGACGCCGCGGTGCGCCAGGGCGCTCGGCCTATTCGGCGGCGAAATGGGGAGTCGAGGGATTCTCCGAAGTGCTGGCCGGCGAGATGGCATTGATCGGTGTGCGGGTGACGATCATCGAACCCGGTGGCTTTCGCACCGATTTCGCCGGATCCTCGACCACGATCGAGGCGGGGCGGCCGGAATATGATGCGGTGGTCGGTGCCGCGGCGCGGATGCAGCGCGCCTATGACGGAAACCAGCCCGGCGATCCCCGGCGCGGCGCGAAGGCCGTGCTCGACGTCGTAAACGGCGAAAATCCGCCGTTGCGGCTGCCACTCGGCAAGGATGCGGTCGAAGCGATCGAAGCAAGCGACCGCGCGCGGTTGGAGGAACTCGACCGATGGCGCGCGCTCAGTTGCTCGACCGATTTCGCATAATAGCCGAAGGTCGGTCAGGCCGCCCTTTTGGAGCTTGATGCTCTAGTGCTCGAACCGCACCAGGCAGAGACCGGGAAAGCCGCCTTGCCCCTGATGCCATTGGCCGTTCCAGGTACCGTTGACGGCGCGCGCCGCTTCGGGACAGCGAAGGTTGGCGTCGCCCTGGCTCGCGATCGCGCCACCCTCCACGCCACGCAGCACCCCGGCCTTGTCGCCGCCGGCGGCGCCGACGCCATAGCGGACCGGGCTGTTGTTCCAGAAGCCGTCCGAAGATGCGAGAGACGGGGATGTACGCACCGGCGGTTTGACCGCAGCGGCGCCGACACCCGCCGCCGCTCCGGTCACGTCATAGAGATCGGCATAGAACCCGCCATTTTCGGTATAGCGAATCTTCTTGCGATAGAGGTCGATCTGGACGCGGACGTTGCGCGCGGGATCGAACAGGAAGACCGACCATTCGTCGCGCGCATCCTCGACAAAGGCATTGGTCTGCTTGCCGGCCAGATCGAATTCGGCCCAGCTGTGCGGACCGGTCTGGCGGTACGAACCCTGAGCGTAGCTCACGTTACGGACATTGGCGCCGGTCGCCGGCGCATCGGTCGCGCCCGCCGGCGAAACGGCAAATATCGCGATCGCGGCAATCGTCGCCCTGAGCATCGTCCGCCTCCTCTATGGCCGGGTTGCGACCATAAGGGAGGCGGAGCGATCGGGCTAGGGACTCAGCCGGTTCAGGCGGCGAGCTTAGCCGCGACTTCGGCAACGCGGCGGCCCTGATAACGGGCACCGTCGAGATCGTTCTGGCTCGGCTGGCGGCTGCCATCGCCATCGGCGATCGTGCTGGCGCCGTAAGGCGAATTGCCGTGCACTTCCTTCACGCCCATCTGGCCGGCAAAACCATAATCGAGCCCGACGATCGTCAGTCCGAAATGCAGCAGGTTGGTGATGATCGAGAACAGCGTCACTTCCTGGCCGCCATGCTGGGTCGCGGTAGAGGTGAAGGCCGCGCCGACCTTGCCGTTGAGCGCACCGCGCATCCACAGGCCACCAGCCTGATCGAGGAACGAGGCCATCTGGCTCGACATACGGCCGAAGCGGGTGGGCGAACCGACGATGATCGCGTCATATTCGGCGAGCTTATCGATACCCTCGATCACCGGATGCGAGATGTCGGCCTTGAACCCGGCGGCCTTGGCGACTTCGGCAGGCGCGGTCTCGGGAACGCGGCGGATATCGACTTCGGCGCCGGCGCTACGCGCGCCCTCGGCGACGGCATCGGCCATCTGCTCCATATGGCCGTAAGAGGAATAATAGAGGACAAGAACCTTGGTCATCGGGGGACTCCTTCAGTTGGTGATGGGAAGCCCCCTCCCCGGGGGTCAGGGAGGGGGCCGGGCCGGCGCGTTGGGAGGAACGCCGCGCCGGCTCGGGGGGATTAATCGGCGTCGACCAGGACCAGTTCGGCATCGTCTAGCGCCTTGATCTCCACGGTCTGGCCGCCGGAAATCGCGATGCCGTCACGCGCCTCGTAGCGCTCGCCGTCGATCTCGATCGCGCCGGTCGCGGGAACGAGATAGGCGTGACGCCCCTCGCCCACTGCGTGGCTGATGCTCTCGCCGGCCTTGACGGTGGCGCCCATTACGCGGGCGTCGGCGCGGATCGGCAAGGCTCCGTCATCCTCGGCGAACCCGCTGGCCAGCGTGACGAACTTGCCGGAACGGTCATCCTTGGGAAACGGCTTGGCACCCCAGGACGGCGAGCCGCCGAGCCGCTTGGGCTCGATCCAGATCTGGAAGAGCGTCGTCGATTCGGGTTCGAGGTTATATTCGGCGTGGCGCACGCCGGTGCCGGCGCTCATCACCTGGACGTCGCCTGCCGCGGTGCGGCCGACATTGCCCATCGAGTCCTGGTGCGTGATCGCGCCCTTGCGGACATAGGTGATGATTTCCATGTCGCGATGCGGGTGCGGCGGGAAACCCGAGTTCGGGCCGATCTCGTCGTCATTCCACACGCGGATGGCGCCCCAGCTCATGCGCTTGGGGTCGTAATAATCGGCAAAACTGAAATGATGCCGCGCCTTGAGCCAGCCGTGATCGGCGTGGCCCAGGCTGTCGAAAGCGCGGCGCTCGATACGGGTGGCAATATTGGTGTCGGTCATGAAAACCTCCATTCGTTGCCGCCAAGATAGGCATGATCGGCATCGCGTAAATGGAAACGATTGAAACCAATCGTTTCCTAAACTAAGTTCCTCCCCTTTCATGGGGAGGGGGACCGAGACGCGTCAGCGGCTCGTTGGAGGGGGCGTGCCCCAAGCGAGTCCCTCGAGGCCCGCCCCCTCCACCGCGCGGCTCCGCCCCGCGGTCCCCCTCCCCGCACGCGGGGGAGGACTTATGAAGCTACCCGATTTCGAGGCCTGGGCGATCTTCGCCACGGTTGCGGAACACCGCTCGTTCAGCGGCGCTGCCGACGCGTTGGGCGTATCCAAGGCGACCATCTCCAAGGCGATCACCCGGCTCGAACAAGCGCTCGGCACGTCGCTATTCCACCGCACGTCGCGCCGGCTGACCCTTACGCAAAGCGGCGAAAGCCTCAGCGAGCATGCCCAGCGCATTCTGGCCGAGGGGCAAGCCGCCGAGGAGAGCGCGCACGATGCCGCCACGGCGCCGGCCGGGCTGATCCGCATCGCCGCACCGTTGACATTCGGGATTCGCCATGTCGCGCCCGTCATCGCCGATTTCATGGTCGAGCATCCCGGAGTACATATCGACCTCAGGCTGTCGGACGCGAAGGTCGATATCGTCGCCGAGGGGTTCGACATCGCGCTGCGCATCGCCGATCTGCCCGACAGTTCTTTGCGCGCGCGGCGGCTCGCGCCGGTCGAGACGCGCATCGTCGCCTCCCCGCTCTATCTCGACCGGCGCGGACGGCCCAAGCATCCGCTCGAACTCGGCGAGCACGACATCTTCGCTTATGCCAATATCGCCAGCACGACCTGGACTTTCCGCGGGCCGGCGGGCGAGGAAGTCGCGGTACGGCCGAACGGGCGCTTCACCAGCGACAATGGCGATGCCAATCTACCGCTGCTCCATGCCGGGCTGGGGATCGCCCGCCTGCCCGATTTCATCGTCGACGAGGAAATTGCAGCGGGGCGGCTCGAAGCAATTCTCACCGATTGGAAAGGTCCGTCGGTCGCGCTTCATCTCGTCACGCCGCCGAGTGCGTTACGGCCCGCTCGCGTAGAACTCCTGATTGAATTCCTGGCTGCCCGGTTTAGGGAATTATGCGCGTCGCAAACGCGACATTAACCTGCTCGCGAATCACATTGACATGCCGCGACTCGCGGAGTCAGGCCGGTTAGCGAAGAATTAACCTTTGTCCTTCAGATGTGCTTAGGTTAATGGAATATGTCGAGTGTGGGCGGCCAACGGGGGCAGCTTGCCGCGAGGGACAGGGGATTTCGCTGATGCGCGTGTTGCTGATCGAGGACGAGCCGACCACGGCCAAGGCCATCGAGCTCATGCTGACGACCGAGGGCTTCAACGTCTATACGACCGACCTTGGCGAGGAGGGCTTGGACCTCGGCAAGCTCTATGATTACGATATCATCCTGCTCGACTTGAACCTGCCCGACATGCACGGCTATGACGTGCTGAAGAAGCTTCGCACCGCGCGGGTCCAGACCCCGGTGCTCATCCTGTCGGGCATCAGCGAGATGGACTCGAAGGTGCGCTCGTTCGGTTTCGGCGCCGACGATTATGTCACCAAGCCGTTCCACCGCGAAGAGCTGACCGCGCGCATTCATGCCGTCGTCCGCCGCTCGAAGGGTCATTCGCAGTCGGTTATCAAGACCGGCAAGCTGGCGGTGAACCTGGATGCCAAGACCGTCGAGGTCGACGGCGCCCGCGTCCACCTGACCGGCAAGGAATATGCGATGCTGGAGCTGCTCTCGCTCCGCAAGGGCACGACGCTGACCAAGGAAATGTTCCTCAACCACCTTTATGGCGGCATGGACGAGCCCGAACTCAAGATCATCGACGTCTTTATCTGCAAGCTGCGCAAGAAGCTCAGCCTGGCGACCGACGGCGAGAATTACATCGAGACCGTATGGGGCCGCGGCTATGTGCTGCGCGAGGCCGACGAGGTCGAGGCGGCGCAGGTCGCCTGAATCGGAGGTTCAAAGGTTAAAAGGGGGACGAGGGCCGCGGCGTCGAAGACACCGCGGCCCTCTTCTTATTTCCGAAACGAAAAGCCGCGCCCACGCAAAATTATCCGTTTTAAAAACCCACGCGGCTGGACAAAAAGACAACATTTGAGTGCGATTCTGGAGCCGCCCTTTCAAATTCGGGCAGGACCCGCTACATCAACCCGGCTAGAGTCGCATATCGACGGTTTTCGGCGCTGCGGCACCCATTCCTTCTTTCCCTGCCCCTTAAGCGGTAGGTCTTCATCCAGAAGACGGAAATCGAAGGAAATATTCATGGCCATCACTGGCACCGTCAAGTTTTTCAACGCCGCCAAGGGGTTCGGCTTCATCTCGCCAGACGCCGGCGGCGAGGATTCGTTCGTCCATATCAGCGCGGTCGAGCGCGCCGGCATGGCGACGCTGGAGCAGAACCAGCGCGTATCCTACGAGCTGGAAGCGTCGAGGAACGGCAAGATGGCGGCCTGCAACCTGCAGAACGTCGCCTGAAGTGAAATCGATACGGCGGCGCGATCCAGCGCCGCCGCTTTCCCCAAGCCGGAGAACCGCCTTGGCGCAAAATACTTTTCGAGAAAATGCGGCCGCCGCGCAAGCGGATGCCGACGCGGCGACATTGGACAATGTCCGTGATCGCTGCCTGCGCGCCGCAGCGGCATGGGAAGCCATGGCCGAGCGCCAGGAGCGGGTCGAACGCGCCCGCGCCCAGAACCGACCGGCCGA
This sequence comes from Sphingomonas sp., assembly GCF_024508665.1. GTDB lineage: Bacteria > Pseudomonadota > Alphaproteobacteria > Sphingomonadales > Sphingomonadaceae > Sphingomonas. The sequence goes on along the minus strand of NZ_JANINP010000006.1, from coordinate 1,120,873 downwards.
CGCGCTGATCGATTGACGCCCCCGAAGCTGAAGACGGCGCCTAGAACCGTTTGCGCACTGTTAGCTGCACCGTCCGCCCGAGCGGATTGAGCGCATAGCGATCATAACCCGGCGCGGTCCGGCCATCGGCCAGGGTAACGCGCTGGAACGAATCGAACACATTCTGGACGTCGAGCGACAGTCGCAGGTTCGATGCCCAACTCTTCGTGGTACTTCCGGGGTTCAGCAGGTTGGCCGGCTCCACGAAGAAACTCAGCGTGAATTGGCCGAAAGCCGAAAAGCGCAGGTCCCCCGCGCCGTCGGCGATGGCAGGATTGTCGACCCGCGCGGTGCTTTGCCACTGGCCGTTGAGGATCGCTCCGAGCCCGGACCGGCCAGCCATCAATTGCATCGAAACCAGATGCCGCGGCTGGCCGCCCGCCCCGCCCAACCGGTCGAGCGGAGGCAGCCGGGGATCGGTAGTGAGCAGGCTTTCGAGTTGCCAGCTGTGGTTGACCGTCAGCGAGATCTGCCACGCCGCAGGCGAGCTTGGCTTTGTCGCCGACTGCCTGGCGACGGGCGACCACAGCCAGGTGAAGCCGGTCGTCAGCTGCGCGCTGGCGTCGCGCGCGATGTTGATCAACCGGGCGTCGATCGCGATCAGCCGTCCCGCCGCGTCGCGCACGATGCGGCCGGAAAACGCTGCCTCGACCGCCGGGGTCAGTTGCGGGAATGCCGCGATCCCGCCGCTCGAGACTTGCCGCTGATAGCCGAGGTCGAGGGTCAATGAACGGCCCAATGGCCGCCACATCGCCTTGAGCGTCAGGCTGGACCGGGTGCCGCGGCGCAGATCGGGATTGCCGCCCGTGATCCAGACCGGCTGCGCGACTTCCTGACGGATCGGATCGTAGATTTGGATGACCGTCTCGATCCGCGGCCCGTTGAGCTGCGCGATGTCGGGCACGATCTGGGCGGAAGAATAACCGGCATAGAGCTGCACGGGCGCCGCGGGAGACCAGGTCAGGCCGGCATCCACCTGGCGCTGGGTCGCGCTGCCGGTCACCTTCGTGGCGCCGATCGCGGCATTGGCGGAAAGATCGCCCAGCGCGCTGTCCCCGCGCTTGGTCAGCGGCGCGGCGAGTGAGGCGCGCAAGTCGATCTGGGTGCGTCGAAGGTCGCCAGGCGCAACAGGCGCGACGGGCGCGGTCTGATCGCTTTCGCTGGTGCTCGACACGGTCATCCGGCTGATGCCCGCCGACAGGTTGACGGTGAGCGCTCCCGCGGGCAGCTTCGCCACGGCACGGTCGAGGACGAGCTTGGCATCGGCCGAGGCGAACCGCGACCGGCTGCGGTCGACCTGGAGCAATCCCCGTGACAGGGGCGCATAGGGATTGAGCGTCGGGTCGAACGCGTTGAGCCGCTGCTGGATGTTCTGGAGATCGAGCCCGCGATCGAACCGGCTCGTCGACCAGCTCTGCGCGACATTGGCGAGCAGGTTGGCGTTCCATTGGCCGATCGCCCCGGTGAGACTCGCCGACACCGCCAGCGTCTTGGTATCCTGCCTCGTTTCTAGCGGGCCGATCGCACGCAGATCGGGCGTGACCACCACCGCCTCACCGAACGGCGACCACGGATTGCCCGCCGGCAACGTGAGCGACGCATCGGGATAGCCCAGTCGCTGGATGCTGCTGACCGTGCTCACATTGACGTTCAATGATCCGGTGAAGCTACCGAGCGGATGCGTTACGCCAAGATTGACGCCCAGCGAACGCCCGCCGGGGAGCAGGGCATAAGCGGAATCGGGATCGGTCGTGCGAGGGGGGCCGGCAGCGGCGAAGTCGGCGAGCGTCGGCGGTCGGCTCGACGCGACTGCCGGGGGAGCGGCGATGAGGATTGCGCGCCCCGCGATCGCGTCGAGCGCCGGATCGATCGGCTGGCCGCCAGGGCCCGATACCGAGCCGGCGAGGTAGACGGGGTCGGGCGGCACGGCCCGCGGCCGCGCGCTGCGGAACAGCATGCTGTCACGCGTGGTCTGGACTTGCGCGTTCCAATAGGTGGCGCCGTCGATCACCACGCGGCTCGCCGATTCACGCTCGCTGTCGCGGCCACCCGCGGTGGCGTAGGTCGCCCCCACTTCGCCTTCGAGGCTCGCGAACTTGTTCTTGAGGACCAGGTTCACGACGCGCTGGTCCGCCGGATAGCCATATTTGGCCGCGGCATCGGGCGGCAGGATCGCCAGCCGGGCGAGCGCCTCCGGCGGAAAACCGGTTATCCCCGACGCGCCACCGATCCGCTTGCCGTTGACAAGGACGATCGGCGGCGTGCCCGTACCGTCGATCAGCGGGCCGATATTGTGCAGCAGGTCGGCGATCGTATTGGCGCCGTAGCGCGCGATATCCTGCTCGCTGAGCTCAGTCTCGGGATCGTCGGCCGCATCGCGCCGCGCCGTGATGACGATGTCATCACGATAGGCGTCGGGCATCGCCGTACGAGGGGCGGCAGGCTGCGTTTGCGCGAAACCCGGCGCAGCGGGGAGGGCGGAAAGGGAGATCAGGTACAGCGCGCGAACGCCGTTCTGCTTTGGACCCGGTCGCCGGTTCATGTTCGCCGCCATCCCTTGCCCATCAACTGGGCGCATATCGGGTTGGAGGCGTGGAGGAAACCAAGACGCGGGAAACCGAAGGCAAATCGGCCCCGGCGCCGGGAGGGCGCCGGGACCAGTTGGGGTGGGAGCCTAGATCGGCTTTCTCATTGCCTCATCGGGATCGCAGGATGCGATCAGATGATCGTGACGCCCGACACGGTCAGGTGCGCGGTGATCGTGCAGCTGCCCGGATTGACCGTCGCGGTCGGGATGTCGAAATGCGACGGGCTGCCATTGGTCCAGCTCGCCGAGACATTCTGCGGGCCGCAGGAAACCGGCGCGGTCACCTGCAGGTTCTGGATCGTCACCGAAGTGGTCGAGTTGGCGACGATCTTGAACGGCGTCGCCAATTTGACCAGCCCGCACGCATTGAGCAGGCCGCCAGTGAAGGTGGCGCCGGTGATGGTCGCGGTCCCGTCGGCATTGACCGTTCCCGTGAAATTGGCGGTGCAGGCCAGGGTCGGGAAGCCGGGCGCCGACATGCTGGTTGAGCCGGTCGCGCTGAACGTGCCCGTCGGCGTGAACGAGGAAGCGAAGGCCGGACCGGACATCGCCATGCATGCGACCGCAGCGAAAAGTGCTCCAATTTTCTTCATGTTCATCCTCTCGCGTTTGAGTTTTTGGTACGCGTTCTCGGGGCGTTACTTTCCCGACAGGATTGACGCGGCGCGCAGGCGGGCGGGGGGATCGCTGGCACGAAATCTGGTTCGCTTTGGCTATAAATTCGCCCTTTCTGCCGTCCTCCCTCCGCCTCCCCTCGTACCCTCAAAAAAAGCCGCACGCCGATGGCTCGACGTGCGGCGGAGAGGCGACCTGAGGGGAGGTCGATTAGAAGCGCTTGGCGATGCTGAAACCGATAATCCGCGGGTCGAGCGTGAAAACGTTGGTGGTCAGCCCGGAATCGTCACTGTTGATGAAGGCGTCGGTGATCGGCGCCGAGTTGAAGACGTTCTTGACGTAAAGCTGGAAGGTCAGGTTCCACGGACGCTGTTCGAGCGTCAGCGACAGATTGGTATTGTCCCATGCCTTCAACCGGTCGATCGGCCTATTGTAGATGCGCGCCCAGCTCGCGCTCTGGCGGTAGAAGTCGGCGCGCGGCGTCAGCGACCAGTCGCCGAACTCGAACGTATATTGCGCGCCCAGATTGACCGTCCAATGCGGCGCGTTGGGCAGTTCGTTGCCGCCGATATTGGCGGCGATGCCCTGGCCGTGATTGGGCGCGGTGTTGAGGTCATAGGCGCCATACAGGCTCGCGAGGAACGAGCCCGGCGCGAAGCTGCCGGTCAACGAATTACCGCCGCACAAGGCGGTCAGGTAGAATGGCGACGCGCTGGGGTCGGCCAGGATCGACTGGACGATGCTTGTCGGCGCGATACAGTTCGACGTCAGCTGCACCCATGGCCGCACGACCGTCCAGTTCGGATCGCCTTGTGTCCGGTCCATTACGTCGATCGACTTGGAGCCATTGGCGAGCCGCGTGCCGAGATAACCGACATTGGCGTTGATCAGCAGGTTCCGGACGGGCCGCCAGGTCGCCTCGAATTCCGCACCCCAGGTCGTGGCGTCGAAATTCTCGTTGAGCGCGGTACGATCGACGATCTTGGAGATCTGATACCCCTTGTAATCGTAGAAGAAGGCGGAGGCGTTGAGCGTCAGCCGTCCGCCGGCCAGCGTGTTCTTGGTCCCGACCTCGAACGCGTTGATATATTCCGGCTTGTAGGTGGTCGGCTGCGGGAAGAACTGCAGGTACTGGGGGTCGGCACCGATCCCCGGCGGGTTGGTGCCGCCTGCCTTGTAGCCACGCGAATAGGATGCGTAGAACAGGGTCGAGTCGGTGAAGCTCAGCCGTGGCGTCCAGTCGACGGCAAACCGCCCGGTGAATTTCTGCCACGATTGGTGGATGTCGGGCTGTGCCGGATAGCCCGACCCGACGAAGCCCGATCCGAGGAAACCCGGCGCCAGCAGCAACTGGCTGGGGATCGGCGTGGTCGTCTTGCGGTCGTCGGTGTAGCGCAGCCCTGCGGTGACCTTGATCCTCTTCGCCGCCTGCCAATAAAGCTCACCGAACGCGGCGTAGGAATCGACCTTGTAGACGTTGGCGCTGCGGAAATAATTGTGCCCCTGCCCGTTGATCTTGTTCAGCGGATTGGGGTCGACATACATGCAGCCCGTGTCCGAATTGAGCGGGCACGGCTGGGCCGGTCCGCCGAACCCGGTCAGCCCATCATAGAAACCCTCCGCGATCGCCGAGAGCAGGTTGTCGAAGACGTAATAGTCCTCGTTGATCTTGAAGTGCAGGTAGTTGGCGCCGATGCTGAAATTGAACGGCCCGGTGTTGGAAGATTGCAGGCGGAGCTCCTGCGACCATTGTTTCGACCGCGACTTGACCATGTCCACGCTGATGATCGTGTTCGACGGCCCGAGTTGCGGGTCGTTGTAGATGCCGCCCGGCGTTAGCCCAGCACCGATCGGATTGAGGAAGACGTCGACCAGCCCGATATTGGAATCGTTGATGATCGGGTTCGAGTTGAAGCGATTATAGTCCTGGGTCGAGAAATAGTAATCCTCGGTATAGAGCGATTGCGACGATACCTTGAGGTTCTTGGCGACGTCCCAGTCGAGATTGAGCTGAATGACGTCATTGGTCGCGCGGAATTGCGGATCGAACCGGGTCGCGATCTGGCGGAGGTTGGTCGACTGGACAATGCCGGCATAGGGATCGGCGCTGGGATTGATGATCGGGACGACGGCGAAAGTATTGGGGTCCATGCCCAGCGACACCACTCCAGCCGCGGCGGCGATGAAGGGAATCGAGCGGCCATTTGGCACGCCGAACGCGCCCGCCCCGTAGAGCGAGCCCATCGCGCAGCCCTGACTCAGCAATGGCTGAAACGCGTCAGCCACCGCGACGCCGCCGACCTGGGTGGGACCGGGATCGTTGTGGCACAATTGCTTGCCGGTGCGCGAGCGGTTGTCCTTCTCGCTGAAATGCTCCCAGACCAGGTCGGCGGTAAAGTTGCTCGACGGCTTCCATCGCGCCGACGCGCGGGTCGACCACAGGTCGCGGCCATTCACCTTCTCGTCGGTCACCGTATTGTAGTCGAAGCCTGAGCGCTTGGTGTAGGCGCCCGCCACGCGCAGTGCGAAGGTGTCGCCGAGCGGAATATTGAGCATGCCGCTGGCACGCCGCGTATCGTAATTGCCGCCCTCTACCTTCAGCCGCCCTTCGAACCGATCGCTGGGCTTGTTGGTGATCATGTTGACCACGCCGCCGGTCGCGTTGCGACCGTAGAGCGTACCTTGCGGCCCGCGCAGCACCTCGATCCGTTCGACGTCGAAATATTCCTGCTCGAACAGGCGGTTGCGCAGCAGCGGCGTGTTGTTGAACGAGATCGCGACCGCCGGGTCGGTGGTCACCGAGATCGCCTTGGTGCCGACGCCGCGGATCGAGAAATTATAGCCGCTGAAATTGTTCTTGGAGAAATTGACGTTGGGCACCGCGCGCAGCAATTCCGAACCGCCCTCGATCTTGTACTCGTCGAGCGACTTGCTGGTGAAGGCCGATACCGCGACGGGCACCTTCTGGATCGATTCGGACTTCTTCTGCGCGGTGACGATGATGTCGGGAAGCGGCGAGTCCTGCTCATTGACGGGAGCGGCGGCCGTAGCCGCCTGGCCGTTTCCCACCGCACTCACGCTTTTGAGCGCGACGATCACGAAGACCTTGCCTTCGCGCCGATAGGTCAGACCGGTGCCGCGGAGGATCTTGTCGAGCGCCGCCTCGGGCGCCGCGGCATGGTTGATCCCCTGCGTCGTCTTGCCGCGGGTCAGCGCCGCGTCGGCCAGGATGGTGACGCCGCTCTGCAGGCCGAAATCACGCAACGCGAGATCGAGCGCCTGCGCCGGGATGCGGAAGGTCGTCTGGGCGACGGCCGGATTGGGAGCCGCCAGCACCGCCAGCCCCCCCCAGCGCGATACCGCGCAACAATTGCCGACGAAACCACAGCGACCGTGAGGCCATGCTCCCCTCTCCCTTTTTCGGCGCCCCGGCTTTGTGCCGGAGTCTCACCTTCTTCTCCCATTGACGTAAACGGGAAGCAGGAGGGGGGATGGTGTCGGAAAAAATCGCCGCCGTATCGGATGTTTCGGCGGCCCGGACGGGGCCGGCGGGCTTGACCTGAGCGCCCGCAAGCGCGACCGTCGACCGTCTGGGCGGGGGCGGATAACCGGACATTCGGCAAATATGTCAGATAGATGCCCCGACACCAACGCCGCCCTCGCCGCAACCGGGGCGGCAATGACGGGCATTTTCCGCTACGGCTTCCGACTATTTGAGCGATCGCACTCCCCCCGACTCCGCGGCCCGTGCGTCTATCGATCGAAGCGCGCCACGGTGGCGTGGTCGATGGACCGGACATGGTGGCGAGCCGAGGGGAAATGGACAATCGGGCGGCGCTGGTGAGCGACGCGGATTCCCATGCCCATGACCTCGAGGGCTGGATGGCCGATTACGGCCCGGGGCTGCGGCGCTTCTTCGCGCGGCGCGTCAACGCGGCCGATGTCGACGATCTGGTCCAGGACGTGTTCGTCCGCATGCAGTCCAGCCAGTCGACCAGCCCGATCGACAATGCCGAACGCTACCTCTTCCGCGTCGCGCAGAATGTCCTGATCAGCCGCTACCGCGCCGACGGCAGCCGTGAGCGGCATCTGCACACCCCGATCCACGAGGGGATCGACCCCGGTGACGATTTATCGCCCGAACGGATCGCGATCGGGCGCGACGAATATGCGCGGATTGTCGAGGCGATCGCCGCTCTGCCACCGCGCGTCCGTGCCGCCTTCGTGTTCCACCGTTTCGAGAACATGACTTATCAGGCGATCGCTGCCCGGATGGGCATTACCAAGAACTCGGTCAAGGAGCTGATCCATCGCGCCCTCGTCCGCCTGTCCGAGACGATGGAGGAATCGTCGTGAGCGCCGGGCCTCCCCGCGACGACCGCGCGCTCCGCGAAGAAGCGGCACGCTGGTTCAGCCTGAAGCGGTCGGGCGACATGTCGGCGGCCGAGACCGCGGCGTTCGTCGAATGGCTCGGGTCCGACCCGCAGGCGCAGCAGCGGTTCGAGCGGTTGCAGCGGCAATGGGACCTGCTCGGCGCGGTCGCCGACGACCCAGCAATCCTGGCGGTACGCGAGGCCGACCTGCGGACCTTCAATCGCCCCGGCCGCGTCCGGACACTGCTCGCGGTCGGCGCGGCCGTGGTGCTGATGGTGACCTCGGCCGCGACGTTGATGCAGAACGGCCTGCTCGATCATTATTGGGAAAGCTCGCGCGGCGAGACGTTCGAGACCGGCACGGGGCAGCGGACCACCGCGACCCTCACCGACGGATCGGTGGTGACGCTCGACGCCGAAAGCGAATTGCGCGTGGTCGAGATGGCAGCCGAACGCCGCCTGCAACTCGTTCGCGGCCATGCCTTCTTTCAGGTCGCCAAGGATCCGATCCACCCCTTCCTGGTCGAGGCGGCGGGCAAGACCGTTCGCGCGGTCGGTACCAAGTTCGACGTCCGCGTCGACGACAAGGCGGCGGTGACCGTGACCCTGGTCGAAGGCAAGGTACGCGTCGAGCAATCGCACGGCTGGCTACGCTCCGAACAGCGCGCCGACATGAATGCGGGCGCCAAGCTGGTCGCGCGTGCCGACCAGAACTGGAAGCTCACCCAGGTCGACGCGGCGAGCGAGACGAGTTGGCTGTCGGGGCGGCTGACTTTCGTCCGCGAGCCGCTGCGCAGCGCGATCGCCGAGGTCAATCGCTATTCGCGGCAGAAGATCGTGTTCGCCGACGGCGCGGTTCCCGATACCGAGATCGTCGGCGTATTCGCCGCCGGCGACGTCGACGGCTTCGTCACCGCGATGCAGCTCAACGGCATCGCGAAGGTGGTCGAGCGATCGGATACCGAGATCAGGCTGGCCCGCCCCTGAGCGCACTCCCCGCCGCGGGCCGCGTTACCCCTGCTTGCGCACATACACCTTGCGGCCGCCGATCCAGGTTTCCTCGACCTTGGTCTGGCGCAGATCGCTGGGGCTCGCCAGCATCGGATCGCGGTCGACGATGATGAAATCGGCAAGCTGGCCGGGCGCAAGGCGGCCGAACTTATCCTCGGCGAAACCGGCATAGGATCCGCCCTGGGTGAATGCCCACCAGGCCTGCTCGCGCGTCACCTTCTCCTCGGGCCGCCAGCCGCCGAACGGCTCGCCATTGGCATCCTGGCGCGTGAAGGCAGCTGCCCAGCCGGCCCAGGGATCGGGACTCTCGACCGGATAATCCGACCCGAACGCGAGCGGAACGCCGTTCCTGAGCATCGTCGCCCAGGCATAGGCGCCGACCAGCCGGTCCGGGCCAAGCCGTGCCTCGGCCATCGCGCGGTCGGATGTCGCATGGGTCGGCTGCATCGAGGCGATCACCTTCAGGCTGGCGAAGCGCGGGAGGTCGGCGGGGTCGACGATCTGGGCATGTTCGATCCGCCAGCGGCGGTCGCCCTTATAGGTGTTAGACATCGCCTCGATCGCGTCGAGCACCTGGCGATTGGCGCGGTCGCCGATCGCATGGACCGCGACCTGGAACCCGTCCATCGACGCGCGGCTCATGTAATTCTGCAGCACGTCGTCGGTCATGAAGCCCGCGCCCGACTGACCCGGCGCATCGCTATAGGGCTTGAGCAGCCAGGCGCCGCGCGAGCCGAGCGCGCCGTCGGCGAAGAGCTTGACCCCCGCCATGCGCAGGCGGTCGTCATACAGCCATGGCGTCGGGCCGTTGCCGCCGATCCGCACCGCGGTGTCGACGCCGAGCCCGTAGCTCATGATCCGCACGCGCAACGCGCCGCGGTCGCCGGATCTGCGCATCGCCAACCAGTCGTCCATAGACGTGCCCATGTCCGACGTCGCGGTGATGCCGAAGGCGAGCAGGATCTCCTGCGCTTTCGCCAGGGCGAGGTCGCGTTCCTTGGGCAATGGCTGGGGCACAACCTTTTCGATCAATTGCTGGGCGGCATCGACGAACACGCCGGCGGGCTGGACGCCGATCTTCTCGATCCGGCCGCCTGGCGGCGTCGCGGTCTTGGCGGTGACGCCGGCTTCGCGGATCGCCGCGCTGTTGGCCCAGCTGGCATGGCCATCGGCGCGTTCGAGCCAGACCGGACGATCGCCGACCACCGCATCGAGGTCGGCCGCGGTCGGGAACCGGCCCAGCGCCCATTTCTCCTGGTTCCAGCCGCCGCCGATGATCCACTTCTTTTCCGGATTGGCCTGGGCATAAGCCGCTATCTTGGCCTTGGCCTCGTCGAGCGACTTGGTGTCGGAGAGATCGAGTTCGAGCGCGCGGAAGCCGAGGTCGACGACATGGCCATGTGCGTCGATAAACCCGGGGAGCAGGGTCCGCCCCTTCTGGTTCGACAGCCAGTCGAGCTTGTCGGGCCGCTTGTCGCCTGACTGCATCAACTTCTTCACCTTGCCGTCGTTGCCGATCAGCACACCGGTGAAGTGGATTACCTTGCCGTCGGCATCCATCGTGATGCCGTTGACATTGTCGATCAGCCCGTCAGCCAAAGCGGGCGTCGCGATCATCGACAGCGCGACGGCCGCCCCCACCAGCTTACGGATCATTCGCGACCAACTCCCATTTCTTGCGCTCAAACACTGCGCTGCGGCGGGCATAAGCCGTGTTCCCCCGCCGCGCCAGATGGTCTAGGCGACGCCAATGATTCCAGCCGAAACGACCGCCGTCCTCCCCGTCACCATCGAGGACGTCCGCGCCGCGCACGAGCGCATTCGCGACTCGATCGTCCGCACGCCGACCTTCATCAGCAAGACGTTGAGCGAGCTCACCGGGGCGACCGTCTATTTGAAGTTCGAGAACCTCCAGTTCACCGCCGCCTACAAGGAACGCGGCGCGCTCAACACCTTGCTCCAGCTGGACGAAGCGGCACGCGCCAAGGGCGTGATCGCCGCATCGGCCGGCAATCACGCCCAGGGCCTCGCCTATCACGCGCACCGCCTGGGCATTCCGGCGACGATCGTGATGCCGACCAACACGCCGATCGTGAAGGTGACCCAGACCGAAGGGCATGGCGCCAAGGTCGTGCTGCATGGCGACACGTTCGATGCGGCCTATGCCCATGCCCGGCAGCTCGAGCAGGAATGCGGCTTCACCTTCGTCCACCCGTTCGACGACGCGCGCGTCATCGCCGGCCAGGGCACGGTCGCGATCGAGATGCTCGAAGACGTGCCGGCGATCGACACGTTCCTGACCCCGATCGGCGGCGGCGGCCTGATCAGCGGCATGGCGGTGGTCGCCGCGGCGGCGGATCATCCGATCGAAGTGGTCGGGGTGGAGGCCGAGCTTTATCCGTCGATGTACAACCGCATCAACGGCACCCAATATCCGTGCGCCGGCGATACATTGGCCGAGGGCATCGCGGTCAAGGAGCCGGGCGGCATCACTTCCGCGATGGTCCGCGAACTGGTCGACGAGATCGTCCTGGTCAGCGAACGCAGCCTCGAGCAAGCGGTCAGCCTGTTGCTGCAGATCGAGAAATCGGTGGTCGAGGGCGCGGGCGCGGCGGGGCTCGCGGCGCTGCTCGAACATCCCGAGCGGTTCAAGGGCAAGACCATCGGCATCGTGCTGTGCGGCGGCAATATCGATACGCGCCTGCTCGCCAATGTGTTGCTGCGCGACCTCGCACGGTCGGGCCGGCTGGCACGGTTGCGCATTCGTTTGCAGGACCAGCCGGGCGCGTTGTTCAACGTCGTGCGCATCTTCAGCGACCAACGGGTCAACATCATCGAAGTCTATCACCAGCGCGTGTTCACCACCCTCCCCGCGAAGGGCCTGATCACCGATATCGAATGCGAAGCCCGCGACCGCGCGCATCTCGACCGGCTGGTCGCGGCGCTCAAGGCAGCCGATTACGAAGTGACGCCGGTCGAACTGGCCTGAGACCTGGTCGGCGCGACGGCTAGCGCCTGCCGCCTGATGTCGGACCATTGCGGGCAGATCGCAAAAGCGCGCTCGCAATAGCGACCAGTCGGGCCAGCGCGGTGTGACATGGCGCATGTCTTCGGCCAATTTCAATAGTCAGGATCGGCCCGTACCGGCGTGCGTGAAGAGCGGCCGGGTGTCGCGAACCCCCTAAAAGCCCGATCCATGGAGGAAGGGGGTCTGTCGGAGACGCCGGTCATGAAATCGCGGCGCCTATTCGGAATCCCACCACCTCAAGCGATCGCGTCGCGGGCGCGCGGCTTGGCAAAAATAACTCGCTTTTAAAAAATATCTCGTTTGAGATACATATAGGCATGCGCGCTATATCATTCTCAACGGCACGGCTCTCTCCCGACAATCCGCCCTTCTCGTTCCTCTCTTGCGTGGGCGCCTGACCATGTATGGCGGCGATGTCGGTAAGGGGGCTGCGAGGGATATCCCGATCTTTCTGCACGAGCGGCCCTTCGAGGATGCGCTGCAGGCGGCCCGCGACGCGATCGAGCGGCGATTGATCGAGGTGACGCGGAGCCGGCGCACCGGTCCCGCCGCCTCATCGCAGCTGGACGATGCTATACGCTATGCGGTTCTCGGCGGCGGGAAGAGGTTGCGAGCCATCCTCGTCCTGTTGACCAACGATATGTTGGGCGGGAATGTCGAGCGCGCGCTTCACGCCGCGGCAGCGGTCGAATGCGTGCACGCGCAATCGCTGGTTCACGACGATCTGCCGTGCATGGACGACGATGACCTCAGGCGAGGAAAACCCAGCGTTCATCGCAAGTTCGACGAGGCGACGGCGGTATTGTGCGGGGACGCGTTGTTGACGCTCGCGTTCGAGTTGCTCGCAGACGAGCGCACCCATCTCGACCCATCGTGCAGATTGCGGCTCATTACGGAACTGGCTCGATCGGTTGGCCGCGATGGATTGGCCCTCGGTCAAACGCTCGACCTGAAGGCGTCCATGGCCTGGTCGGCGGACGAGATGCTTCATTGCGCCGAGCTGAAGACGGCCCGGTTGTTTGAATTCTCGTTGTTGGTTGGAGCGATCGTCGCAGGCGCCCGGCACGAACAACTTGCCAGCCTCGTCAAGTTCGGAACGGTGCTTGGCCTCGCCTTTCAGGTGTCCGATGACCTTCTCGACCGCCTTGGCGACGAGGAGCAGATAGGCAAGCGGTTGAACAAGGACGCCGTATCGGGCCGTCGTACCGCGACCGAGATTTGGGGCATCGAAGGCGCGCGTGAGAAACTTCATCAACTGGCAAGCGATGGCCGGTCCCAGCTCGCCTGCTTTGGTGAACCCGCGTGCCATATTCGCGAATTGATCGACGTCGTCGTAGGGCGGGTTCCGTAATCATCATGCCGATATCGCGGCGGTCGACGGTCCGGATAGGTTTGCGCTACCTTTTCCAGTAGCCCGATCTGAAGTTCGTTGCGCGCGCGCAGCCGGGCCGAAGACAATTGAAGCAAGGCTGTCATGAAGACGAAGGGGGCAAAGAGCAGCGGACATCAGGAGAAGCGCTCCGCACTGCTCCGTGCCTGCCGGGCTCGGCTTGCCGCTCGCGACTTGCCGACACCAAGCATGAGGGAATTGGCGGCCGCAGCCGGCGTCACCGTACCGACTTTGAGGCACTATTTCGGTCGGCGGGAAGATATTGTCGTCGCGCTGCTTCAGGAGCTGCGTCGTGAAGGAGAATTTTACCTCGCCAGGACCCGCACGACCGACAAGCCGTTCGACGAGTCGATAACGTCGCTCGTCGCGGCGCTGTCGCTTGGCCTTACGGCGGGCCTTTCGGAAATTCACGCGCTGGGCCTTCGAGAAGGACTGCGCCATGGCCGCCTGGGGCCCGCCTATCTCGACCAGGTCCTCGAACCGACGGTACTCGCGATCGAAGATCGGCTCGCAATCCACCAGGCGCGCGGGGAGATGCGCATGGCCGATACGCGCGTCGCCGCGCTAGCCCTGCTGTCGCCGCTGGTCATCGCGCATTTCCATCAAAACGAGCTTGGCGGTGTCGATACCCGGCGGCTGGATTTCGAGACATTCGCCAACGAACATGTCTCGGCGTTTTTGCGCGCCTATCGCGCTGAAAAAACGCTGTAATGATGGTCGCCGAACCAAGGATGTCGATCGGCCCTGGTCTAGCCGGCGACCTCTTCAGGGCGCTGTTCGGTCAGATGCAGCCAGACGCCAACCGCCATCAGCAATCCGGCGCCGAGAAGCGACCAGCTCCACGCTTCGCGCAAAAGGACAAGGCTGAGGATCGCGCCGAGAAACGGTGCCGTTGAGAAATAGGCGCCGGTCCGCGCCGCGCCGACCTGGCGTAGCGCCAGCACGAACAGCACCAGGCTGATCCCATAACCGAATAGCCCGATCAGGCCGGACAGCGCGATCGAGCCTGCGGGCGGCACGGCGGCCCCACCCATCACGGCGAGGCTGACGTTCACGATGCCGGCAACCAGCCCCTTCACGGCCGCCAGCGCCGGTGCGTCGGCGTGCGAAATGCGCGACGTGCAATTGTTGTCGATTGCCCAGCACAGGCAGGCCGCACCGATCGCGAGCGCGCCGCCGACCATCGCCCGACCCGATCCGCCGCCGAGCGACAGCAACGCGGCCCCGGCGACGATCGCTATCATTCCGAGCCCGATGCGGAAGTTGAACGGCTCCCGAAAGACGATCCATGCGATCAGCGCGGTGAAAACCCCTTCCAGCGTCAGCAGCAACGAGGCGGCCGATCCGGTAACTGTCGTCAGCCCCAGCATGAGCAGCGCAGGTCCGGCCATGCCGCCGAACATCACGGCTGCCGCCAGCCAGGGCAAATCGGCCCGCTTGAACGTCCAGCCCGCCTGGCCGCTTGCGATGCGCAAGATGGTGAGGCCGATCCCGGAGCCGAGATACAGCAAGCCTGCCAGCATCAACGGGTCGATGCCCGACACGACCGCCTTGGCAGCGGGGGTGGAGGCGCCGAACAGCGCGGCCGCGGCGATCGCCAGTAACCCGCCTTTGCGTATGTCGCCGAGCGCGAACGGCCTTGTCACAGATATTTGGCCAGGTTCGCGATGCGCGCCAATTCTTCTCGGCCGGCCTCGGTCAGTTGCCCAGTCGCCGTCTCCAGGTGGTGCTCGATATGGTCGATGACCAGCACCTTCTTGGCGGCCTCGATCGCGCTGATGACCGCCTGCATTTGCTGCGCAATCTCAAGGCCCTCGCGGCCAGTCTCGACCATGGAGATGATCGTGGCCAAGTGGCCATGCGCGCGGCGTAGCCGGTTGAGAAGTTTTGGATCGTTGGCGTGAGACATCGCACGGCCATATCCTCCCAGGGGGGATATAGCCAGCCTCGATCATTCGTGCATTCCGCTTGGCGAAATATCGTCGTCCCAGGCGTCAGCGCGCCGTCAGCACCCACAAAGCCGCCGCGGCGCCGCCGCGTGCCGGGACGGCGACGATCAATGATCGAAGTTCGGGCACGAACAGGCCGGTGCGTGCGCCGGGAGCGGTCGTGACGCGCGCGATCTGACCATCGGCGTTCGTCGTCGACGAGACATCGACATGACCCGCGCCGCAGACCAGAAGGAACCGGTCGCCATCGATGAACAGATCGTCCGCATCGCCGCACCCCGGCCGGGTCGACACCACAGCCCCTTCCACCGAACGCACCTGCAGTGCCGCCGGCAGACGATAGGCCAATGCGAACCAGCGGCCGTCCGCCGCGATGGCAAGCGGGAAGTTCAGATTTCGCATCCCCGTCGGCCAGGTTGCGGTCACCACCCCCGTGTCGATGTCGGCCGCGACGATCGATCCGCGATCGGGGACGTTGATGAGCGTCCTGCCGCCGGCCAGCCGAAACCCTTCGGGGTGCCCGGCGAGCTTGACCGTGGACAGCAGACGATGCGTCGCGGGGTCGATCACCGCGAGCGCGCCGGCGCCATAGCCGACAACGACATGACCGTTGCGGCTATCGACCCGCACGTTGTCGGCGTCGTCGCCCAATTTCAGCACGGCCGTTTCGCGCCGATCGGCCAATGTATAGAAATGCACCGATCCATCGCCGCACGCGACAACGAGTTGCCCGTCGCCGAGAGCGGCAACGCCCTGCGGCTCGTGCAGGCCGGTGATCCGGCCCACGACCTTGCCGCTTTGCAGGTCGACAGCGTCGACCGTGCCGTTGCCATATTCCGCAACGAAAACCTGTCTATGCGCCGGATCGATCGCAAGATGATCGACCCGTCCGGCGACGCCCGGCAGCTCGATTGTCCGTTCAAGCCGCAAGGGTGACGAAGGATCGCTCGCCGACACGGTTCGGGGTGACGCATTACAGGCGCTCGACATCATCAGCGCCGCCATCACCGCCAGCAGCCCGGACGAGCGCTTGATGGCCGGACCGTTCATGCGGCTTTGGCGAAGCGAGCGTCGGCGGAGGTCCAGTTCGTCGTCGCCATGAAGGCGTCGACATAGGCGGCTGCCTTCGCGCCATAGTCCATGGCATAGGCGTGCTCATACATATCGAGAGCAAGGATCGGCGTGCCACCGGCCAGCATCATTGTGTGGTCGCCCGCCCATTGGTTGACCAGGCGATTGTCGCGGTGGCTGTACGTCAGCAGCACCCATCCCGATCCGCCGCCAAGCGCCTTGCCCATGCCTGCGAACTCGGCGCGCCAGCGCGCATCGCTGCCGAAGTCGCGCTCGATCGCCGCGGCGAGCTTCGCGCCCGGTTTCGACGGCGCACCCAGGCCGGCAAAATACAGCTCGTGCAGGATCATCGAGTTCCAGGCGATCAGCTCCTCGCGCTTGAGCCCATTGATCTGAAATCCTGGCGCGGTCGCCGGGTCGAGCGCCGCGACTTGCCCGGTGATCGCGCCGATGCGCTTCACTGCACCGACATAATTGTTGTCGTGGTGGCTGATCAGCAACTTCTCGGAAAGTCCGGTGATGCTCTTGGGATCGAACGGTAGCGGCACCGGCTGCGGCGCATAGCCAGCGGTCATCGGTGCAGCGGGCGCAGCGTTTGCGGGCAAAGTCGCGGCGCCGACCGACAGCAGCGCGCCCGCGGTCAGCAAGTCACGACGGTCGATGCGAAGATCAGTCATAACATCACTCCTTTGCACAAGCCGAAGAAGGCCCGGTCGATTATCACCGCACAATCCCGGCCAGGTTCAACGCAATGCCGATCGCGGATGCTGCGCCAAGAGTGGCGAACATGCCGGCCTTCAGGCGGAACACAGCCAGGATCGCGAGCGCGGCAAGCGCCGCTGCCCAGGGATCGACGCTCGCCACCACCGGCGCTTCGAAATGGACTGGTCCAAAGATTACCGGAACGGTGGTGCGAAAGATCGTGTGAATCGCGAACCAGATGGCGAGGTTCAGGATGACGCCGACTACCGCCGCGGTGATCGCCGAGAGCGCGCCCGACAGCGCGGCATTGCCGCGCAGCCGCTCGATGAACGGCGCGCCGAGGAAGATCCACAGGAAGCAGGGGATGAACGTCACCCAGGTCGCGAGCAGGCCACCGAGCGTACCGGCGAGCAAAGGCGGCAGCGTCCCGGAGTGGCGATACGCGCCCATGAAACCGACGAACTGGAGCACCATGATCAGTGGGCCGGGCGTCGTCTCCGCCATGCCCAGTCCATCAAGCATCTCCTTCGCGGTCAGCCAATGATAAGCGTCGACGGCCTGCTGCGCGACATAAGCGAGCACCGCATAGGCGCCGCCGAAGGTGACGATCGCCATCGTAGAAAAGAACGTCGCGATCTTGGTGAAGACGTCGTTCGGTCCGAATAGCAGCAGCAATGCGACGACCGGCGCCAGCCACAGCGTCAGCCAGATCGACGCTTGCCGTAGCGCCTGGCCGAGCGTCGGGTTCGCGTGCGCCGGCAATTCCTCGCCCAGCAGGGTCTCCGCGTCGGGCACGATCTTTCCTTTGCTGGCGCCGTGGCCGCCGCCGACCAGAAAGGTGGCAATGCCGGCGCGGCTACCGACATAGCCGATCAGGCCCGCCCCGATTACGATCACCGGGAACGGCACGTTGAGGAAGAAGATGAGGATGAAGGCGCTGCCCGCCAACGCTCGCATCGCGTCGTTCTTCAGCGCACGGCCGCCGATCCGCACCACCGCCTGCAGCACGACCGCGAGCACTGCCGATTTCAGGCCGAAGAACAGTCCGGCGACCAGCCCGACATGGCCGTACAACACGTAGACCCAGCTCAGCGCCATGATCGCCACCACGCCGGGCAGCACGAACAGGCCGCCGGCGACGATCCCGCCCTTTGTCCGGTGCATCAGCCAGCCGATATACGTGGCGAGCTGCTGCGCCTCCGGACCGGGCAGCAGCATGCAATAATTGAGCGCATGCAGGAACCTGTGCTCGCCGATCCAGCGTTTCTCCTCGACCAGGATGCGGTGCATGACCGCGATTTGTCCGGCCGGCCCTCCGAAGGACAAAGCAGCGATGCGCAGCCAGACCCAGAAGGCCTCGCCGAGCGACACCGGCTCCGGGCGGGTTGCGGGAGTCGTGGCGCCGGACGTCATCGTGGTCATGCCGGGGCCTTGCCGCGAGAGACCTTGGACTGGTGCGACACCCAATCGTGAGTCTCATGCGTGGCGTCGCGGCACCAGCGAAATAGCGCATCATAGACCAGCATTCCGGCCTCGAGCTGTGCCAGGTCGTCCGAATACATGCGCGACAAGCCGAGGGAGATGGCCAGCAGCCCCGCGGCTTGCGGCACCAGTTCTGGGCGTCCGGTATCGGCACCCCGCACGATCTCGGCCAGTCGCGCCAGACCGGACAGGCTTTGCAGGCCGAAGCGCTCGACCATCACGTCGAACGTGCAGCGCTCGCCGTCATGGCTCCAGGTCACGTCGTCCCCCTCGATATCGAACGGCGCCGCCCCGAAACGATCGGCGACACCGGCGACTTCCGCCGGGCTGACGAACAGGAACACCGCGTGCGGATCGACGAAGCGGCGGATCAGCCATGGGCAGGCGATACGGTCAACCTTGGGGCGAGCGCGCGTCACCCAGAGGGTGCGGCCCTGGCTGTCGCGCCTCGGCAACATTGTGTCCGGAACCATCGGCAGCTCGGCAGTGGCCCAACCGATTATACCGCCGTCGAGAATCTCGGCGGAGGTTTTCTCATGCCGCAGCCATGCCGCGACGCCCTCGCTCAGTGCCCGTCCGTGTTGACCGGCGATGACGGCGTTGCGGCCTGCGAACTCGCACGCCCAATCCCCAACGGCGGCAGGGTCCCGTCGCAGCGCGCCGGGCAGATGGCGCGAGTCCGCGGCAAAATCGTCAGCCGTGCGAACGTCGATAATCGCCGGGCAGTTCGGCGTACCGATCAGGCGCGCGAGTTTGTCGGAAGTGATCGCATTGATGGCAGGCATGGCGCGTCCTTCGAAACAATCGGGACGCGATACTTCAGCATGCCGCCTCGTGGGGAGATCGCCGACCCCATGATCCTATTGAGCAATGCCGCGGTTTGATTGTCAAGGCGACGACGAAGGTCAGGTCGCCAGGCCGCCACGCATCATGTTGGCGGCAGTTCGGAATACGGCGTCGGCCGACACGCCCGGTTCTTCATAGAGCATCGCATCCGCGCCAAAGCCGAGTTCGACAGTGAGGCGAACATACAGCCACAAATCCTCGCTGCTCATGTGCGGAAGATGCGGCGCATAGGCCTCGACGAGCTTGCCAGTGACATAACGGTGCGACTCGATGCGGACAGGGGCAAGCCGGGGCGAACCGTGGAGCGCGCGCAGAATCCAGATCGCTCCCGGTTCGGCGCGCGTGACCGCCGCATTCTCCCGCAGCAACTCCTCGATATTGTCCTGCAGATCGTCGAGCCCCTTGCCGGCGTGGCGCGCGATCCAGGCTTCGAGCACGGCGTTCTGGCGCTCCATCAATCGCAGCCCCAGCGCCTCCAGCACCGAATATTTGTCCTTGAAGTAGCGATAAAGGGCAGGCGGCGTGAGGCCCGCCCGCGTGCAGATCAGATTGGTCGATATGCGATCGATTCCGACCTCCGCCAGCAATTCCCCCGCGACATCGAGCAGCAGCTCATAGGTCTGCTGCGCGCGCTCCTGTTTGGGGGACGCGCGTAGGATATCGCCGGGAGTCGCGGTCACGTCAGGCCTTGATCGGTGGTGGCGCGGTCGCCCGCGCCCGGGAGAATGCGACGCCTATAACCGCGCAAATCGCACCGAACCAGAGCCCCGGCATCAGCATAGCGGCGGCCCGGCGGACCAGCTCATCGTGCCGGCCCGGTTCCGTCATCCTCGGTGCACTCGCCTTTCAGGCCCAGAATATAGTCGTAGATCAACTTGACGCCTTCGACATGCTCGATGTCGCGGCCAACCTCGGGCATCATAACGCCGGGATCTGTGCTCGCGAGGCGATAGGGCAGGATCGAGCGTTCGGGGTGTCCCGGGACGACGTCGAACGGCCTGTCCCCGGTGCCGCGCCCGGCCGCGACCGGCGGCTTGCACATGCCAAGAAGCCGCGGGTCGACCGTCGGCGCGTCAAGCCATAGACCAGAGGTACGCGCCGCACCGGTCGGATTATGGCAATGGCTGCAATTGATATCGAGATAGGCGCGCGCGCGGCCTGCCACATCGATCTTGGCGTCCTGCCAGTTCGCGTTGCGCGGCACGCCGCTGCTGGGTACCCCGGTCAGATAGCCCATCGCGACCAGCCGCTTGAGCTGGTTGATCTCGCCGCCCTCGCCCAGGAAGTCGCGGTTGAGGTGGCGCGCTTTCAGCCCGATCGGTTCGACCGCGCGGGTGCGAAAGTCCTGGGCATGGCAGCCGGCGCACTGATTCTGGTTCGGCACGGAATAATCGAACGATACCTTCTTCCCGTCCTCATCGAGGGTCAGCGCGATATCGGCGCCCGTCCGCGCCAGCGTCGCGTCGCGGCCATCAGTGTCCCAGACATAGGGTAAAGCGACCCAACCGGTTGAGCGCCGGACCAGCAAGCGCGTCTCGATCAGGCGGACATGGCGAAGATCGAGGCCGGAGACGCCGGTCTGATAGGTCGCCGGCGTCATCTTCACGACAGTATCGCTGGTCTGGGGGTCGGTTACACCTGCCGGCGCGGTGTAATAGAAGGTCTTGGTGACGATCGTCCCCACGGGAAAATCGAAGGCTGTATTCGGCCGATAGGTCGCATGGGCCCCTTTGGGCATCCAGATCGTCCGCCATTTCTGGGCATAGTCGCTGAACAATGGCGTCTGCAGCTCGTACGTCACCATCCCTTCGTGCGGGGCGATGCGGCCATCGGCCAATGTGAACAGGCCCCAGGCCGACAGCTTTTCCGGATTGTCCTCGGCATGGAAGGTGACGGCCTGCGGCACATGGCCGCAGGCCGCGAGCAGCAGCGCCGCGCAGAGGGAAGCGACCAGGCGAACGATCATGACTTGGCGCCGCTGTCCTTCGTCATCGCCTCAGGCAGCACGATCGCCGGCAGGCGAGTCGACGGGGCGCAATTGCGCCCCGTATCGATCCGCGCGCCGGCGAATTTGGAGGGACCATCGGCGTTGAGCGTCTTCGCCGCGCCATTCTGGACGCAGATGCCCGGATCCTTGAGCTTCGGATTGGTGAAACCGTCCCACAAGATATCGGGCAGTCGCCCGCCATTCACCGCCTTGAGCGGGACCAGCGTCGGGTTGCCTGGATCCTCGCCGCCGCCCGAAAAGCGGTTGCCGGTGACGTAGATGTTTTCGGGATAAGGATCATACGCCGCCGCGATGCCTTTCTTGGTGTCGAAGCCGGTCGAATAATAGCTCGAGATGAGGACGTTGGCGGTCTTGTTGTCCTTGATATCATTGTCGAAAATCTCGACCTGATCGTTGGAATTGACGATCACGCCCGATCCCGCCGGCACCGAGCTGACCGCGCTGCCCTTCGCACCGAAATTGGCGTGATTGTTGGCGAAGACCTGGTTCTTGAACACGCGGGTCTTGCTGCCCGGCACCGGCAGATTGGGCATGTTGAACACCAATATGCCGCCGGCATTGCCGGTCGCCGTGTTGCCATAGACGTCGGCGTTGTTCGAATTCTCGATCTCGATGCCGGCGACATTGCCCTCGGCCCGATTGTCGCGAACGATGATATTGTTCGATTGCCCGACATAGATGCCGGCGTCGGATGCTCCCTTCACCACGCTGCCTTCGATCAGCACGTTGGTGACCTGCACCGGATAGAGGCCATAGGCACCGTTCGACGTCTTGCTGCCCCCAGTCCATTCTGCGCGGACACGGCGGATCACGGTGTTCTTGACGCCGTTGACCTTCAGCGCATCGCCCTTGGTGTCCTCGAACGCCAGATCCTCGATCGTGAAGTCGTTGCCGGTGACCAGCATGCCCTCGGCGCCCGAACTCTGCTTGGCGAAGGACAGGATGGTCTTGCCCATGCCCGCGCCGCGCATCGTCACTCCGTCCACCGTAAGGCTGAGGCTGCGGCTCAGTGCATATTTGCCGGCCGGAATCTCGATCACGCTGCCGGGTTTGGCGTCGAGCAGCTTCTGCTGCAGGTTCTTCTCGAAATCGGGATCGACGGTGAAGCCCTGTTGGTCGACTTTCGGTCCACAGCCGCTAACGAGCGCGAGCATCGCGGCGCAGCCGACAAGCGAAATTGCTTTAGTCATCTTTCTCTCCCCGTTCGATCAGAATTTGAGCCCGAGCTCGATCCCGTAAAAGCCGGGCTGATCGCGCCGGACATAGGGCGTGTGGAAGGTGTCCGCGGTTATCGTATTCAATGTCCGCAGATATTTTTCGTTGAGCAGGTTCTCTGCAAAGAGCGCGATCGAATAACGCTCGCCGGGCGAGCGCCACCCGATCTTGGCGTTGATGATGTTGCGCGGCGCCCACAACCGGTCGATCTTCGCCAAGTCAACGCCCGCGCCACCGGCCGCGGCGGGAATGGCGATGAAGGCGTTGATCGCCCGCGCAGCGTCGTTGAGGCGCTGGCGCGACGTATAACTGTAGCTGGCATCGCCGAAGATCGTGCCGTTGCCGGTATCGTGCTTGTAATGCAGGCCCAGAATGCCGCGAAACACCGGTTCGCCGGTGGGCTGACCGGAGATATCGATGCCCTGTTCGATCCGCTTCACCCATTTGGAGTCGATCAAGCCGGCGGTGCCGGTGATGGAGAAATCGCGCGAGATCACGAATTGCGTATCGAGATCGAGACCATATGCCTCGGAGTCGCCCGACAGGGTGATATATTGCGGAACCGCACCCCCGGTATTCTCCAGGCTGAGCGCCTGGCGGTTGCTGTACTTGAAATAATAGCCCGAGAGGTTGAACCGCACATGGCGGTTGAACAATTCGGACTTGATCCCGCCCTCGAAATTCCAAACCTTTTCCGGCTCGAAGAAGGAATTCACCTGGACCGAGTTGAACCCGCCCGCCTTGTAGCCGCGCGAGGCAGAGGCATAGAGGTGGACGTCGGGGGTCGCATCATATTGCACGACGAAGCGCGGCGAGACGTCGCTGAACGATGCCCGCCGCGTGAACTGAACCCCTTCCAACGCGCCTTCGTCGAAGATCAGACCATTCGGGCCGATCGTCGCGCCGAAGAAGTCGGACGCGCTGAACAGGACGTCGTCGGGAAAGGCCGGCACACCGAGGATGGCATTGTAGAGCGCGCCGGGCGCCTTGATCGCATCGAGCCCGGGCGCGGAATACGGGCCGTTGAACCAGCTGAATTTCTTCAGGTCGTGCGTGTAGCGAATGCCGGCCGTCAGGCTCAGTTTCGGCGTCACCTTGAAGGTCGCATCGCCGAACACCGCGTAGCTGTCGTTCGCGGCGCGATTGCTCATCGTCTCCTGAAAGGTGTTGCCGAATACCGGCAGGCCGACGCTGTCGAGAATCGAGAAGATCGGGAATTGTCCGCCCGTCGCGTCGCTGATCAGCCGGTTCACGGAGTCGGTCAGCGCCGTCACGATGCTCTGCTGGCGGCTGCGTTCGTGATAATAGCTTGCCCCGGCGATCGCGCTGATCCGGTCGCTTTCATAGCCCAGCCGTATTTCCTGATAGAGGCTGGAATTCCGCTCGGCATTCTCGGTGTCGAGATAGCGGGTGGGATCGTTGGTGCCGTCCTCATCCTCGCGATTGTGCGTCTCGAAATGCTTGAACGAGCTGATGCTGGTCAGGGTGAACGCGCCCATATGCTGGGTCGCCGTCAACGAGACCCCGTTCAGGATGCGGGTTTCCTTGTTGCCGATCACGTCGTTGGCGAATGGGCCGAACGGATCCTTGCTCAGGGCAAAGGCGCTGATGCCGATCGCAGCCGGCCCATCCTTGTTGGTGTCGTCATGATCGTAGGCGAGGACGAAATCGGTATTGGCGCTCGGTGCCCAGCGCAGCGCGATCCGCCCCGAGGTGCTGTTTTCGCGCTCGCGATCGTCATGGGTGACCGCGTCCTTCAGATAACCGTTGCGGCGGTTGATCACGCCGTCGACGCGCAAATACAAAGTGTCGGTGATCGGCACATTGCCCATTACGTCGAGCTTGGTCTTGGCGTAGTTGCCGAACTGCGCCGTGGCGGTCATTTCCGGATCGGGCGACGGTTTGTTGGTGATGATCGAGATCGCGCCGGCGGAGGTGTTGCGACCGAACAGCGTCCCCTGCGGCCCCTTCAGCACCTCGACCCGGTTGATGTCGTTGAAGAAGATCAGCGACGATCCCGATCGGCCGGAATAGATGCCGTCGATGAAAATGCCGACCGACGGGTCAGTGCCGATCCCGAAATCGTCGGTCGAGACCCCGCGAATGGTGAAGCTGGGCTGGGTCACCGACGTATCGTTGATCGTCAGGCCCGGCGTGAAATTGTCGAGGTCGCCGATCGATTCGGCGCTGAGCGCCTTGATGTTGGCGGCACTGAAAGCGGCGACGCTGATCGGCACGGTTTGCAGCGATTGTTCGCGGCGCTGGGCAGTGATGATGATGTCGCCCAGCTGGCCCGAATCGTCGGCGGCCGCGGCCGGGGGTGTCTGCGCCTGAGCGGGATCCGGCTGCGGTGCCGGCGCGGTTTGCGCGCCCGCCGCTACCGACCACAACATTGCCGTTCCCGCCAGCAGGCCCCGTTCGATCACGCTCCTCATGACCTTTTCCTCCCGTTATTTTTGGAGATTGGAGGTCATAATAAAATGATAGTCAAGGCTATATTATAGACCGTACCGGTCTGTTCTTGGAACGGCCGCTGCCGGTCCGGACAGCCGCGGCGCATTCAGGTCCACTACCTCCCGAATTGAAAAGGAGCCGTCGGCAAATCCTACGCCCGCATTCCACGCGAAGGCCGACGGGCGACCGGACGTTGAATTTCCGTTGGAACGGAGGATTACATGCACAGGCTTTTGGCGGCCCTGGCTCTTGTCATTTCGATTGCGCCATCGCCGGCCGCAGCGGCTCCCGACCGGATCGATGCAATCGTCGCCAGTCAGATGAGGATCAGCGACATTCCGGGAGCGGCCGTCGCGGTCATCGAGCGCGGGCGAGTGACGAAGATCAAGGGATATGGGCTGGCGAACCTGGAATGGTCGGCGCCGGTCGGCACGGACACCCGGTTTCAACTCGCCTCGGCAACCAAGATTTTCACCGGCGTGCTGTTGATGCGACTGGTCGAGCGGGGAGCCGTCTCGCTCGACGATCCGCTTACCCGCTGGTTTCCCGACGCTCCCCAAAGCTGGGCGTCGATCCGGGTTCGGCAGCTCGCCAACCATACGTCCGGCCTGTCCGATAATCTCGGCGCGGACCGTCCGAAGACGCCGGAGGGTATCGTCAAGGCCGCGATGGCGGTGCCGCTCGCCTACCCGCCGGGGACCGAGGCGCGGTACGGCTTCACCGATTTCGCGGTGCTCAGGGTGGTTCTTGAGAAGGCGTCGGGCCTGAGTCTTCCGGCGTTGCTCGACCGCGAGATCGCGAAGCCGCTGGCGCTCCGGTCGACGGGATTCGCGATGGCGAGCGAAGACGGCAATGTCCGCATGGCAGAGGTGCTTTCGCGCAGAGCCGGCGTTTACGGTCTTCGCGACGGCAAGATCGTGACGAGCGACTTCTTCTTCGCACCGCAAGGTTATGGCGCGGGCGGCCTCTATTCCTCGATCGCCGACCTCGCGGCCTTCTTCGTGGCGCTCGACCAGGGACGATTGCTCAGGCGATCGAGCCTGATCACGCTGGAGACACCGGCGATCCTGCCAGACGGAAAGACATCCGGCTTTGGTGTCGGCTGGGTCGTCCGCGCCTATCGTGGCCTGCCTGTCGTCGGCCACAGCGGCGGGCCGGCGCTTGCCGACATCGTTCGGATTGAGGATCGACAGCTGACGGTAATTGCCCTG
Organism: Sphingomonas sp.; assembly: GCF_024508665.1. Taxonomy (GTDB): domain Bacteria; phylum Pseudomonadota; class Alphaproteobacteria; order Sphingomonadales; family Sphingomonadaceae; genus Sphingomonas. The sequence continues at coordinate 1,094,892 of NZ_JANINP010000006.1, read as the reverse complement.
ACCAATCAGCAGATATTCTATCCGTTGATCGCCGAGGCCGTGCTGGACACGATGACCCCGGCACCCGCCGCGGAAATGCCGCTGGTCGACGATCGCCCCCTGCTCGCGGCCAGGCTCAAGCACGCGATAGAGGCGTCTGCCGCAGGGAAGGATGCTGCCGACGAGTTCGCGACGACAGGCACCTCGTCCAGCGATGCGCTGAGATCGCCCTTCACGCGCGCGATGCTGCGCGGAGTGGGTCCGCTCCAGAGAATCGACTATCTGGGCGAGGCACGGCGGGGCCGGCGCTACCGGCTGACCTTCGCTCGCAAAACCATGGTCTGGCTCGCGACCGGGGACGATGACGGCCGGATTATCGCGCTCGCTCCCGAGTGACCACTACGGCCACGGACCGCCGCCGGCCGCAGCCTATCCGCTCAGGCGCGGCGAACCTTCTTCGCCAGGTTCTGCAGGCCCATTCGCTCCACCCCAGCCTTGGCCAGTGCCATCGTACCGTCGAACCCCGCCAGCGCGGTAATCAGCAGGCGGTTCGCGAGCGTCGGGCGCAGCAGCAGCAAGTCGCAGCAATCGACACCGCCGGTAGCGAACTGGCGCTTGTGCTGGCCGTCGCCCTCGGTGAAATCGAAGCGGCGGCATGCGAGGTCGGCGAACAGGTCGCGCAACGCCTCGACCTGGAGCACGGCGCCGACCGAAAGGTCGCCGAACCGCGGATCGTGGCCGACATATTCGTAGATCACCGTGCCATCGTGGACCGGACAATAGAGATAGGCCGCGGCCTCGCCGCCGACGTACAAGAGCCAGGCGCGGACATTGCCTTCCGCCGCCATGACATACATGCGCTGGAGGAAATCGGGCGTGTCGGGCAAGCCGGCGCCCATCAGCTTTTCCTGATAGGTGGCGAGCGCGAGGCGGCGTGCGACCTCATGGAATTCGCGTAGCTCGGCGGGCGTGGTGAAGCGGCGCACATCGAGCGTACCGCCCGAGGCGGCAGCGACCTTCTTCGCCTTACGCTTGATGCCCGAGCGCGTGTTCGACGACAAGCGATCGAGATAGGCTTGGAATCCGATCGTCAGGTCGGCGTAACGGCGCGTGTAAAGCTGGCGCGTGAAGGCGATCGCCGGGCTGGCGGCATAGGCAAGCGCATGGCGGTGATGCTTCGCGAGCGAGGTGACGAGATAGCCGTCGGCAGTCGCATCGAGCGGCGGCAGATCGGGCCGGTCGCCGTCGAGCGCGTCGTCGAGACTGAGCGGCACGCGAACGAGATCGCGGCGGATCGAGCCGAGCGTGCGGGCGCCGATCTGGAATTTGAGCGGTAGCGGGCGCGCGGTGCTCACGCCGCGCGTTCCTCGACCAGGTTCGACCAGAGCTGCTCCGCCTGGCGCCAGCGCGTGCGCAGCATGTTGGGAGCGAGCGGCGTCGCCTGCCCGGTGCTGGCGAACTCCGGCAGGTCGCGGAACCATGTGGTCGACAGGGTCGACCGCGCGTCGGCGAGCATCGCGCACAATCCTTCGAACCGCGCGACATGAACGCCATTGGGGCGCGTGCCGGCACGATTGGCGAGTTCGAAGCCATGGCTGACGACCGTCACCGCTTCATGCTCTTCCGCGCCCGCATGGTCGAGCGCAGCACGCATCTCCCCCTGCGACAGCGCGCAGATCTGGAAATGGCGAAGGTTGCCCGGCACGTCCTCGATCACGGTCACCGGAACCTCCGTCACGCCATTATGCGCGACCGGCGCGATCTGGCGCCGCGGCAGGCCGATCTGGCTGGGCCAGGGTGCGTCGGCGCCGTTATGGCTGCTGTCATAGCGGAAGCCGAGTTCCGCCAGCGCGACCAGCGTGTCATCGTTGGCGGCGTAACTGCCGGCGCGGAACGCGACCGGATCGGGCGCCCCGCAGGCCTTGAGCAGATCGCGCGCGCCCAAGATCAACGCGCGCTGCTCGTCGAGATTATAGTCGATCAGCTCGAACCGGCCCGAGCTTTTGCCGGCATCGTTCGCCTTGGCGCCCGCCCAATTGGGGTGCATGTGAAGTTGCACCTCCTGTCCCGCGGCGAGGATGGTTTCGACCACCGGTCGGATCGCGTCGAGGCCGAACACCATGGTCGGCATCGGATCGACGAAGAAGGTGCCCTTGAGGCCGTGCCGGCCAAGCATGTCGAGCTGATAGCGGATACCGACACCTGCCGGATCGAGCGAGCGCTCGATCTGGGTGGCAAGATCGCAGCCGGCGGCGTGATGGCGCCACATCAGCTCGGTGTCGATGGTGAGGAAGACGGCTGTCACGCCGCCGGGGAATAGCGGCAGACGGTGAAGATTTTCCGAACCCGTGCCGGATCTGTCTTAAGCCCCTCCCCTTCAGGGGAGGGGATGGGGGTGGGGCAGTGCCGCATGCTAATCGCCCGTGGATAGGCCCCACCCCAACCCCTCCCCTGAAGGGGAGGGGCTAAGAAGATCAAGCGTGCTCTACAACCGAAAGCCGGACGTCGAGATTGCCCCGGGTCGCTTCCGAATAGGGGCAGACGATATGCGCGGCGTCGACCAGCTCGCGCGCGGTTGCGCCATCGACACCGGGCAGATCGACCGCGAGCGCCACGTCGAGCCCGAAGCCGCGGCCGTCGTCGCGCTTGCCGATGCCGACGCTGGCGGTGACCGTCGCGTCGTCGGCGATACGGATCTTGCGCTGGCCGGCGACGAAGCGGATCGCGCCGAGGAAGCAGGCGGCGTAACCGACGCCGAACAATTGCTCGGGATTGGTGCCGCCCCCGCCGCCGCCGAGTTCCTTGGCGGTCTGCAGCTCGACGTCGAGCAGGCCGTCCTCGCTGCGGCCATGGCCGGTGCGGCCGCCGGTTACCGTAGCGCTGGTGCGGTAGAGAATGTCCATGAGTGCTGCTCCTATATTTATCGCGATAACTGTTGTCGCGATCTGCGAAATAGAGCTCCCGCGGTTCTTGTCAAGGCAAAACTTATCGCGATATATGTGTGAGAAAGATTTTTTGCCGACGGACCTGACCGATGGATGTGCTGAAACTCGACGACCAGCTCTGCTACGCACTCTATTCCGCGAGCATGGCGGTGCAGCGCGCCTACAAGCCGCTGCTCGACCGGATGGGCATTACCTACCCGCAATTCCTGGTGCTCAACCTGTTATGGCATGACGGGCGACAGAATGTGGGCGGACTGGCCGAGAAGCTCGCGCTCGAATCGAGCACGCTGACCCCGTTGCTCAAGCGGCTGGAGGCGGCTGGGCTGGTGACGCGGACGCGCAACCCCAAGAACGAACGCGAAGTGCTGATCGAGACGACGCCGAAGGGAGAGGCGCTGAGGTCGGAAGCGGGGTGCCTGGCCGAACGCCTGGTCGAGGCGTCGGGCGCGCCAGTCACCGGCATCATCGACCTGAACAAGCGCGTGAAGGAGTTTCGCGATCGGGTCTATGCCGGGTTGTGACGTTCCGCGAGGCGCCGCTCCGAGCGCGCGGCCATGAGCGACCGGATGCGATCCGCGCCTTCGGTGCTGATGGGGTTGTAGACGATCATTCCCAGATCGGGGCGTCCGTCGACCGCGAAGATCGAGAATTCCAGCTCGATCGGCCCGATCTCGGGGTGCCGCAGGCGCTTCACGCCCTCGGCATGGCCGACCACGTCATTGGCGCGCCAGAGCGCCGCAAAATGCGGGCTCGTGTGCGAAAGCTCATCGACGAGTTGCGCGATCTCTGCACCCGCGCCGGCCCGCATCGCCTCAGCGCGGAACGACGCGACCACGAAGCGCGCGACGCTCAGCCAGTCCTCCTGCGCCGCCTGCACGCGCGCATCGGAGAACATCATGCGCAGGATATTGCGTCGATCCGGGGGAAGCCGTGCATAGTCGGTCAGCAATGCCGCCGCTGCCTCGTTCCAGGCCACCACGTCCCAGATCGCGGTTTTGACCAGAGCAGGGCTGGGCGACAAAGCGTCGAGCACGCGCTGCAGCCGCGGCGTCACACCCTCGGCGCCGCGATAGCGCGCCTCGGGTGGGCGGCCGAGGCCCAGGATGAAGAGATGCTCGCGCTCCGGCTCGGTCAGCATCAATCCGGCGGCAATGCGGTTGAGCACGTCGGCGGACGGCGCCCCTCCCCTGCCCTGTTCGAGCCAGGTGTACCAGGTCGGGCTGATATTGGCGCGTTGCGCGACTTCCTCGCGGCGCAAACCGGGCGTGCGGCGGCGCCCTCCACCGAAGCCGAATGCCGCCGGATCGAGCCGGGTACGGCGGTCGCGCAAGAAAGTCCCAAGCGGATTGGCGGGTTCGGCTGGCATCTGATCCGGGGCGATCCTGTTGGTAATTATACCATGATAACATCACTACTTTTACAGGATGAAGAATAGCCCGACATGACGGCTCGAACAATATCGAAAGGCTGTTCATGCGTGTCTTCCTCACCGGCGCCACCGGCTTCATCGGCTCCCGTATCGTTCCCGAACTGCTCGCGGCGGGGCACGAGGTTCTCGGCCTGACGCGATCCGATGCCGGCGCGCGCGCCCTCGAAGCTGCCGGCGCGCAGGTCCATCGCGGCGACCTGGAACATCCCGAGACGCTCCGTGCCGGCGCGGATCAGGCGGATGCGGTAATCCACACCGCGTTCGACCACGATTTCTCCAACTTCGTTGCGAATTGCGAAAAGGACCGCCGCGCCATCGAGGCGATGGGCGAAGTGCTCAAGGGATCCGACCGGCCGCTGCTGATCACGTCCGGCACCGGCATCGGCAATCCCGAATCGGGCGGCCCCGCGAGAGAGGATGTGCTGAACAGGAACCATCCCAACCCGCGCGCCGCGTCGGAACTGGCAGGGCAAATATTGCTCGACGCTGGCGTGAACCTGGTCTCGATGCGCCTGCCGCAGGTCCACGATACCGTCAAACAGGGTCTGGTCTCACCCTTCATCGAACTTTCGAAGGCGAAGGGTGCGGTCGCCTATATCGGCGAGGGCCTCAACCGCTGGCCCGCGGCGCATGTGCTCGACGTCGCGAAATTGTATGTCCTGGCGGTCGAGCGGTCGGCGCCCGGCGCGCGCTATCACGCCGTGGCCGAAGAGGGCATCGCGGTCCGCGATATCGCCGAGGTGGTCGGCGCGGGCCTAAACCTGCCGGTAGTTTCGCTGACGCCCGAAGAAGCACCGGCGCATTTCGGCTGGCTGGCGATGTTCGCGGGGCTCGATCTCCCAGCGTCCAGCGCGAAGACACGCGAGTTGCTCGGATGGGCTCCGACCGGGCCTGGGCTGATCGAGGACCTGAAGGCGATGGACTATTCGCTGGCTGCGTCAGTCGACTGAAGGGGCGCTGGGCGTACGCGGCACTCTTTTTCTCCCCTCCCTGGAAGGGAGGGGTAGGGGGTGGGTGCCGCCGAGGCACTCGGCGGCTTGCAACAGAAGGTACTCGGCAGCACCGTCGGAATTGGCGAGGACATCGGAGTTCCACAGACGGATCAAGCGCCAACCGCGTTGGACGAGATATGCCGACCGCCTCTCATCATAAGGCGCACGATCGACGTGCTGGCTCCCGTCGCACTCGACCGCTAACCGGGCGCTGCGGCACGCCAGATCGACGATGAAAGGTGCAACAACGAGTTGCCGCGTAAACGCTGGTCGATGTCGCGATATGCGATGCCAGATCGCGAGTTCCGTCGGCGTGGGATTGTTGCGCAATTCGCGCGCTCTGGCGGTCAGGTCCGGATCGATACGACGGCGCACGTGGCGAGCGTATCGTGGCTCGCTACGCTCGCCAATCCACCCCCGGCCCCTCCCTTGCAGGGAGGGGAGTCTGCTGGGCTACCGCGAATGGTAGAAGTCGTAGACCTGCTGCGCGACCGCGGCCGAAACGCCGGGCGCCTTTTTGAGGTCGTCGAGGCTTGCCCCTCTCACCGACCGCGCCGTGCCGAAATGCATCAGCAGCGCCTTCTTGCGCGCCGGGCCGATGCCGGGAACTTCGTCGAGCGGTGACGCGCCGATCGCCTTGGCGCGTTTCTGGCGGTGCGCGCCGATCGCGAAACGGTGGACCTCGTCGCGCAGCCGTTGAAGGTAGAACAGCACCGGGGAATTGACCGGCAAGGTCAGCTCGCGGCCGTCCATCAAGTGAAAGACCTCCCGGCCTTCGCGGCCGTGATGCGGCCCCTTGGCGACGCCGACCAGGCAGACATCCTCTATGCCCATATCCTCGAGCACGCCCTTGGCCGCGTTGAGCTGGCCGCGCCCGCCATCGATCAGCACGAGGTCGGGCCAGTCGCCGGCATCGCGATCGGGATCCTCCGCCTGGGCGCGGGCGAAACGACGGCCGAACACTTCGCGCATCATCGCGAAATCGTCGTCGGTCGCCGCCTGCTTGATGTTGAACTTGCGATACTGGCCTTTGCGGAAGCCCTCCGGCCCGGCGACGACCATCGCGCCGAGCGCGTTGGTGCCCTGGATATGACTGTTGTCGTAGATCTCGATGCGGTTTGGCGGCTCGGGCAATTCGAACAGGTCGGCGACTTCGCGCAGCAATTTCGCCTGGGTAGTCGATTCCGCCAGCCGCCGGTCGAGCGCCTCGACCGCATTGCGCTTGGCCTGTTCCATCAGCCGGCGGCGGTCGCCGCGCTGCGGCACCGACAACGCAACCTTGTAGCCCGCGCGCTCGGCCAGCGCCTCGCTCAGCAGCGCGCCTTCGGGCAGCTCGCGGTCGAGCAGCACGTTCCGCGCCGGCGGCACTTCCTCGTAGAATTGAGTGAGGAAGCTGGTCAGCACCTCATCCTCGGGCACGTCGTTGGTATGCGCGGGGAAGAAGCTGCGATGCCCCCAATTCTGCCCGCCGCGGATGAAGAAGGCCTGGATGCCCATCACGCCGTCGCGACAGGCCAGCGCGAAGACATCCGCGTCCCCCACCCCCTCGGCGTTGATCGCCTGTGTGCCCTGGATGAAAGTCAGCGCCTTCAACCGGTCGCGCAGCACCGCGGCGAGCTCGAAGTCCATCGCCTCGGCCGCCTCGGTCATCTGCGCGCCCAGCTTGGTCTGTACCTTGGTCGACTTGCCCGCGAGGAAATCCTTCGCGTCGCCGACCAGTTCGGCATAATCGGCCTGACTGATCCGACCGACGCAGGGCGCCGAGCAGCGCTTGATCTGATAGAGCAGGCACGGCCGGTCGCGGGTCTTGAAGAAGCCGTCGGTGCAGGACCGAAGCAGGAACAGTTTCTGCAGCGCGTTGAGCGTGTTGTTGACCGAACCGGCGCTGGCGAAGGGACCGTAGTAATTGCCCTTGGCGCGGCGCGCGCCACGATGCTTCTGGATGCGCGGGAAGTCGTGATCGGCGCGCAGCAGGATGAAGGGAAAGCTTTTGTCGTCGCGCAGCAGCACGTTGTACGCGGGGCGGAAGCGCTTGATCAGCTGCGCTTCGAGCAGCAGCGCCTCTGCCTCGTTATTGGTCGTGACGATCGTCATCGACCGCGTCTGCGCGACCATCCGCTGGAGGCGCTTGGGCAGGCGATCGACCTGGGTGTAATTGGTCACGCGGTTCTTTAGCGCGCGCGCCTTACCGACATAGAGGACGTCGCCGCGCGCATCCTGCATGCGATAGACGCCCGGGCGCGCCGGCAGCGTCTTCAGCACATTGCGGATCGCCGCCACGCCCGCGGCAAGATCGGGCGCCTCGCCACCGCCGCGGACGGTGTAGGTGGCTTTCTCTTCGTTGAATCGGGTCGGCGAATTGGGGTCGGACATGCCCGGCGAATCTAGGGAATCGCCGGGCGTGAAGCTACCCCGTGTTACTTGATCGCGGCGAGGTCGGTGGCGACCTTCTTGAGCACGTCGTCGGTGATCTTGCCGCCGGACATCGGCGCGACCTGGTTCAGGCTCATCGACTTGAAGCTGTCGTACATCGGATGCTGCGAGACGTCGCCGCCGAGGTCGGCGGTCAGCACTTCCTTGCCCTTGGCATCGGCTTCGATCGTCTCGATCGGGGTGTCGAGAGTGAACTTGGCGGTGACTGCAGGCGCGGCGCCGGTGGCGGGCCCGGCACTGACGGCGGTGGCAGGAGCCGGAGCGGGCGCAGGTGCGGCCTGGGCGGCGAAAAGGGCGATTGCGATCAGCGACATCATATTATTCTTCTCCCCTAAACGAGAACCGCCTGTGTGACCGCGTTTGACGTCGGAATTGTGGCAGCCGCCGTGCCATCAGGCGCGATGCTGATCCCAGCGATCGAATTCGTAGGCGATCGACCCTTCGACCAGCCGTTCCCAAAGGTCGCCGACCAGCTCCGGCGGCACGCCGGCCGCTTCGGCAGCGGCTTTCGCATTGGCGATGACTTGCGCCTTGCGAGCCTCGTCGCGAACGCTGCCGCGGTCCTGCTTGATCCGGGCGGCGGCGGTCATGAAGCGGAAGCGGATCGCGAGCAGGTCGACGATCTGACGGTCCACGGCATCGACGCCGGCGCGGACGTCGACCATGGTCTGGCAGTCTTCGGGGAGGATCATGGCGATGTCCCCTAAGGGGTGCGGCCGTAGGCGGCAATGGGCCAGGGCAGTGGGAATGCCGCAAAGCCAGGCGGCCGCCCAGAGCGGCAAGATAACCGAGCCTCCTACTCCGTCATCCCGGCCTTGTGCCGGGATCCGCCGGGCGGCTCAGCGAAGAGCTGGAACCTCTTGCCCATGACCCGCGGCACCGCGGATCCCGGCATAAGGCCGGGATGACGATGGGGCGGGGAGGCAGAAGGAAGCCCGTCGCTGCAGGCCCCGTGCTAATCAGTTGAGCCGCGACAGTCCGGCGATGGTCTTGTCGACCAGCTTTGCGTCGGCTGCGGCGCCGTGCGTATCCGCGATGATCGACGCGGCGGCGCGGGTCGCGGCATCGGCCGCCTTGCCACGGACCTCCGCGACGGCGGCGCGCTCGGCGGCGCCGATCTTGTCCTCGGCCATCTTGCCGCGCCGCGCGACCAGTTCGGCCGCGTCGGCCTGCGCCTTGGCGACAAGGGCGGCAGCTTCCTGTTCGGCATGAGCGACGATCGACGCGGCATCCGATGCCGACGACGCATCGCGCTTCTTGGCTTCGGCGAGCAGCGCTTCGGCCTCGGCGCGCAGCGCGGCGGCTTCGTCGAGTTGCTGGCGGATCGTCGCGATCTTGCCGTCGAGGATGCGACCGATCAGCGCCGGCACCTTCTGCCAGATCATGATGCCGATCACGCACAACATCGCCAGCGCCACCCAGGCCGGCGGGGTCAAGCCCAGCGCCGAAGCTTCGTGATGCAGTTCGGTGGTGCCGGTTTCCTTGGCCAGCGTGGTCGTCTGGAGATTAGCCATTGGCCAGTTCCGCCTTCACTCGTGCCGTCACCGTCGCGCGATCGGGCGTGATGCCCGACAGCTTGGCAACGATCGCCTCGACCGCGTCCACCGTCGCATCCTCGATCCCGGCAAGGGCAGTCGCCTTGGCGGTATTGATGCGTGCGGTGGCGTCGGCCAGCGCCTTTTCCTGGTCTGCATTGCCGGCCTTGATCGCCTGTTCGGTCGATGCGGTGGCCTTGGCCTTGGCCTCGCCGACCAGCTTCAGCGCCTGGCTGCGCGCGCTGTCGAGGCTGGCGGTATAGCCTTCCTCGGCCGCGCGTGCGGCATTGCGCGCTTCCTCCGCCGCGGCGATGTCGGCCGAGATGCGAGCGTTACGATCGTCGATCGTCCGCTCGATCTTCGGCACCATCGCCCGGCCGATCCCGAAATAGACCGCCGCAAACACGATCGCGAGCCAGAACAGCTGCGACGCGTAGATGGAGGCTGCTTGGGATATCTGAGGCATCGGAAGCGCTCGTTCTGCTGCTTACTTGACGACGAACAGGATCAGGATCGCGACGACGAACGCGATCAGACCCAGAAGCTCGGCGGCCGCGAAGCCGATGAACAGGCGGCCCTGCTGGCCGTCGGCGGCCGACGGGTTACGCAGCGCGCCTTCGAGGAACGAGCCGAACACGTTGCCCACGCCGAGCGCAGCCGCGCCGACGCCGATCGCCGCGAGGCCGGCACCGATGTACATCAAACCATGATCAGTCATTTTAAACTCCCAGAATAATCTACAGCATTGAAACGGGACTTAGTGCAGGTGCACCGCGTCATGGAGGTAAAGCGAGGTGAGCAGCGCGAACACATAGGCCTGGATCGCGCAGACCAGCAGCTCGAGCGCCGAAACGCCGAGGATCATCAGGAAGCTGCCGATCCACACGACGAAGCCGATCGGGCTGCCGCTGAGGCCGGCATTGAGCCCCTGGACCGCGAAGCTGCCGAACACTTCGAGCAGGATGTGCCCCGCGGTCATCGCGACGAACAGTCGCAGACCCAGCGAGAAGGGGCGCACCAGGAACGAGATCAGCTCGACCGGAACGATCACCGGCAGCAGCACCAACGGCGCGCCATGCGGCACGAACAGCGAGAAGAATTTCAGACCGTGCTTCCAGAAGCCGACCGCCAGTACGATCCCGAACGAGAAGAACGCGAGCACCGCGGTCACCGTGATGTGGCTGGTGACGGCGAAGGTGTGGAGGTGCGGGATGATCGCCAGCGGCAATACGCCGACCAGATTGGCGAACAGGATGAAGAAGAACAGCGAGAACATGTAGGGCGCGAACTTCTTGCCGCCCTTGCCGATGTTCACGTTGACCATCGAATCGATGAACGACACCGCGCCTTCCGCCGCCACCTGCCAGCGGCCGGGAATGAGCTGACGCTTCAACCCGCCCGCCATGAAGACGGCGAGCAGCACGAACACGACGACCATGAACAGCGCCGAGTTGGTGAACGAGACGTCGTAGCCGAAAAGCTTGAGATCGATCAGGTGACCGACCTCGAACTGTTCCATCGGGTTGATGTCGCCGGCCATTATTCGGCACGCTCCTTCGAAATGCGGTAGATGTTGCGGAACGCGACAATGATCGCGAGCGCCAGGAAGACCAGCAGCAGCCAGGGGCTGGTGCCGAGCCAGTGATCGAGCGCCCAACCGACGATACCACCGCCGAGCGGGGCGCCGATCAGCTCCATCAGCACGCGCGATCCCTGGCCGTACCCCTTGGACGGTTGCGGCCCGACGCTCGAACGCGCCTCTTCAGCGGCGCGCGCTGCGGCGATCCGGCTGTCAAGGTCAGTATTCTGGCGATCGTCGGCCAAGGCGCTGAAACATCCTGATAAAGAAACGCCGCCACGCTCTGGCAAGCGGGCGACGATCGGGGCAGCGGAAAGGCCACAGCCCCCGTTTGCTGAGCGCGCGTTTAGGAAAGCGGCTGGACCGAGTCAACCGTCCGAAAGGACAAGGTCAGATGCAGCGCGGATCGCGCACCGGCGCCGCGGACGTGCGGGTCTGCCAATTGCCCGCGGGATCGCGATATTTCTCGCCCGGTACAGTCTTGAGGATCAGGTTGCAGCCGGTGGTGAAGGCCATTTCTTCGACCGTCGAGCCGCTCGCCGCGCTCTTCTGGGTATAGACCGCCTTGCGCTGGATGTTGATCTTGTTGACCAATGCGACGAGATCCTTGGTCGGCGCGCCGACCACGCCGAGATAGCCATCGGGCATCTCGCCGATCTGCCCCGCCGCGCGTGCCGCGGCATAAGCGGGGTCGCGCTCCTGCGCCGTCGCCGGCAAAGCGATCGCGATCAGGGTGCCCAGCAACAGGGCAGAAGCAGTCATGGTCCGTGTCATCGTCAGAATATCCCCGGATTCTGGTCGATCAGCGCCTTGGCCTGGCCGTCCAGCTTGTACACCACTTGCTGGGTGATGTTGATGTTCAGGTTGATCTCGATCGGTTTGTCGGGTGCCGTCACGTTGACGCACCCACCCAACAATCCGTTGGCGCACGCCGCGCCGATCAAGAACATCCGTCGCATCGGCCGTCTGGTCGGGTCCAATCGCTTCATCGTCAATCCAATTCGTATCATGGCTTGGTCTCGCTTGCGGGAGGCTGAACGGGTTGATTGGCCTCGTTCTGCTGACGGATCAGCGCGGGCAAGTTGCGCTTTATCAGCAGCGTGGGGTCGTAAAAGCTCTGCGCCGAATCGAGCAGCGAGCGGAAAGGCGCGCGTATCTTGACGTTGAATACGAAGGGCAGGCGCTGCAATCGCCGGATCAGGAAGTTGGACTTGGTGCCCTCCCCCTGGCTGACTCCGGCGAAATGCGCTTCGGTGATGACTTCGCCCGCCAGCGGCCCGTTGAGCGTCAGATCCAGGTTGCGATAGCGCAGCGACTTCAGCGCCTGGAACGCCAGATTGCCCCAGGTGCCGACATCCTCCTTGGTGACCTGACCGACATAAGCCAGCGTACCGCCGCCGGGGCGCACGCGTAGTTCGCCATGCTCGATCCGGCCGCCATTGACGTCGAAGATCATCGGTAAGGTCCCGTCGAACACGCCCGTCGCGTTCAAATTCTTGAAGTTGAATTGCTGCAGAAACTGCGCGGCATCGACGCCGGTCAGGCGGAACGTCAGGTGCCGGCCGCCAGGATCGGCGAAGTCGAGCAAAGTCGGCGCAAGATCGAGGCGCCCGCCGGCGAACGGCCAGCGCGCGTCGGTGACCTGAATGCGCTGGGGCCCTAGCAGCTGATAATGGACCACCCCGTCGCTGACCGCGATGCCGGTGTCGATGGTCTTGACCGTCGCGACCTGATCGGGCGCGGAAACCATCCCCAGCAGATCGGTGAAGCGGATTTCGCCCGACAGGCCGGTGACCGGGCCGAACGCAGCGGCAAGATAAGTGTTGTGCGTGCGGAACACCCCATTGCTGGTCACCGCCTGGCGGGTCCAGGCGATATGGCCCTGGCCGGTCACCGTCCCCGCGACATCGGCGATCACGCCTTCGGTCAGCGGAGTCAGCGCGTCGGGCTGGAAGGCCTTGGTGAAGGTCAGCCCGGTAACGTCGAGATCGGCCGAGCCGGTGCCGTTCGACAGATCGTGCGCGATCACGACATCGGCGACCTTGACGGCGCCGTTGGTCGTGGTCAGCTTGCCGGTCGCGGCGATGCGATTGTCGGCGAGCGTCAGCGTCACGTCGCGGCCCGCGAGCTGTTTGAAGCGCGGATCGTGCGCGGCATCGGCCACCGCCAACGTCCCGCCGACCAGCAGCCGGCCATTGTCCATCCGCCACGTTCCCACCGCCTGCGACAGGATCAGCGGCACCGCGCCGATCTGGCCGCCAGCATCGTCGAATGTGCCGCCGATCGATTGGCCGAAGCTGCCATCCAGCTTCACGACGTCGAGCCGGGTGAGGCGATCGGGCGTACCGAGCCGCACTGCCAGTCTGTCGAGCAGGAAGCGACGATCGCCGAGCCGCAAGGTCGCCTGGGCCGCGGCGACGGCGAGTGGGTTGCCGCCCAAGGCGCCGTTCAACCGGAGGTCGCGTGCCACCGCGCCGCCGCCGATCCGCCCGCCCGCGATCCGCAGCATCGCGCCGTCGACGGGGCAAAGCTGGGTGCGAAAACCCCGTGCATCCAGGCCCGAGAGCCGCAGCCGGGCAACCGCTACCGGCGCGCAGGTCGGATTGACCGCGAGGTTGCCGCGTCCGTCCCATTGCGCGAGCAGGGGCATATGCAGCGCGTCCACCGCGCCGCCCGGAAGCGGACCGGACAGGGTCGCTTCGCTGTCGATCCGCGTCCGGCCGTCGAGCCCGGCACTGAACCGGACCGGCGCGAGCGCCAGGCGGGCGCCGCCGCCCTCGTACGGTTCCATCGTCGCCGTGCCGGTAATCGGGGCGCCGGCGCGTTGCTGATCGAGATGCGCGACGAGGTCGGGCAAGCCGCCGCCGCCCGCGACCAGATCGCCGCGCAGGATGACGCCACCGTTCGGCCAGACGAGCTGCGCGGCATCGCGACTGGTCAAAGTGACGCTGGCGCCGCTATCGGCGACAGCCAGCAGGCGGGAGAGCTTGACCGCCCCGCGCCCGCCATCGGTCGCCGCCGACAGTTCGGCGGTCAGCGCGAAGTCCTTCGCCGCGTTGTCCAGCGCCTCGGCCAGACGCGCGGTGAGCGGCGCGACAGGCGTCCCCGCGCCAGCCGACCTCAACCCAGCGAGGCGCGCGCGCATAGCGGCGGGCAGGGCCGCCCTTCCGACTTGAGCCTTGCCGGTGAAGGCGGCCTTGGCGTCGGCGTAGCGATAGGCCCCCTCGATCATCGCGCTTCGCCCGGCAATGCCGCCGCCGCCCAGCCGGTCGGCGGTGAGCCGTACCTTGCCCTGGATATCCCCCGCGGTGCCGGCGAAGCCGAGCGATCCGGTCACCGTCTCGGCGGCTAGCGACGGACCGACCGCCCGGTCGGCCGCGATCTCGGCATGGCCGTTCCAGCGGTCGAGGCCCGGCGCGACCGCGGCGACGATATCGGAGCGGAAACGGGTCACTCCATTGCCGCTACAGCTCGCCTCGCCTGCGCGGACCTGGCCGCGCAGGTGGATCGCATCGGACCAGATGTCGATGCGCAACGCGGCGACTGCCTTGTCCACCGCGCACGAGCCGCTCGCGAGCCGCTCGCTGATCGCCGCGACCTGGCCCCGGAATCCGCCGTCGAGCCGACCGCTGCCCGAGGCCTTCAGGCCAACGACACCCTGCGGCGCCTCCAGCCGCAGCCGGCCGTCCTGCAAGTCGAGCGCGATCGCGGGCAGGCGAAACGCCCCGCCCTTCCCCTTGGGGAGCAACCGATCGAGCGTGCCAAACGACAGCGCACCATCGACCAGGCGGGCGCGCGCACGGACGTGCCCGGCGCGGATCCCGGTCACGTGCGCGCCGCCAAAATCGACCGAAGTCTGTACCTCCACCCAATCGGCGACCAGATCGGGATGCGCGGGATCGCCGATGACGATATTGGTCAGGCGCTGATGGCCGAGCGCAAGGTCCTCGATCGTGTAGCGTGCCGGGACCTTGGCCCGCGACAAGGCATCGTCGATGAAATGTTCGGCGACGGGCTTGCGCACCAGCCACAGCCCGGCGAGCACGACCAGCAACAGCGCGAGCGCGACGCCGAGCCTGAACCGGATGCGACCCCCGCGCGACGGGCGGGCAATATCTGGCTCGCTCTCGGTCATCGACACCCTGTTATCGTCATTACTGGCGACGCTACACGCCGCGGCGGCTCCAGGGCAATTGCGCTGCTCCGGATCGCCGATTAACCCGTAAAGAATGGGGGACGTTCCGGAACCGGATCATCTTGGTCATCGCGCCCGATTGCGGCAGCGGCTGCTCGCCGATGCCGACGGGCTGCTCGACCATGAATTGATCGAATATCTGCTCGCGCTCGCCATCCCGCGGCGCGATACCAAGCCACTGGCCTATGCCCTACTGCGCGAATTCGGCGGGATCGCCGGCCTGCTGACCGCCGCGCCCGAGGAGCTCGCGCGGGTCAAAGGCATGGGCGAAACGTCGGTCGCCGCGCTCAAGATCGCCCAGGCGACCGCGCTGCGTCTGCTCAAGGCGGAAGTGGCGGAGAAGCCATTACTGTCCAACTGGCAAGCGGTGCTCGATTACCTCCGCGCCGACATGGCGCATCACGGCAACGAACGCGTCCGCGTTCTGCACCTGAACACGCGTAACATGCTGATCCGCGACGAACTGATGAACGAAGGCTCGATCGACGAAGCGCCGGTCTATGTCCGCGAAGTCATCCGCCGCGCGATCGACCTGAAGTCCGCGTCGATCATCCTGGTCCACAACCACCCTTCGGGCGATCCGTCGCCGAGCCGTGCCGATATCGACCTGACGCGCGCGGTGGTCGAGGCGGGAAAGAAGATGGGGATCGCGGTGCACGATCATATCATCGTCGGGACGAAGGGATTTGTCAGCTTGCGGGGTCAGGGGCTGATTTAGAGCAGACGACGCGACACCCGCCTGAACCTAGGTGTCCGTGGTGACCTCATCCCAATCCAGCGCGCCGTAACCGATCACCCAGTTTATCGCGTGGTGGCGCTCCTGGATGATCTCCAGGTCGACGTTCTGTTCGCGCGGACGCTCGTTGATTTGCGCATCCCTTGCCGCCCAGTGAAGGCCCATCGTTTCATCTGCCATCGCAATTAATTCTGCGGGCGATCGTAGCCGCGCCGTTGCGACGAATTCCGGCACGGTGACGTCGGCGAATGGGGGCAGCACGTCCTGAAAGACCGATAGGTCGCATTGCTCATCAGGCGCCGGGAGCTGGTCTAATTGCCCGAGCGTCCAAACGATCATAACCAAGCGTTCAGACAGCCAACTTGCGTTGACCAATTGTTGATGGGTCGGGCTCGGCGTGTCGATGAAGCCGATCTCGGACGGCGCGAGCTTCCCCCACAAATCGTGTTCGGAAAGCCACGCGGTAATTTCCGAACGATCGGCGCCCGCCGCCAGCCCGGTAATGCAGAACAGTATGAGGGCTCGATAAGCGACATCATTCGCCGATCGAATTTCTTCGATAATGCGTTCTTCAGCCATCTCTGGACAATATCCTCGCGTTGAGCCCGCGCAACGGCAGGTCGTCATTCCCAGCCCCGAGCTATGCTGCGATTTTCGACGACGAATCCTATTACGTAACGCGCCTCCGTTGACAGCCCCGGTCGCGTCCACAATACTCCCGGCCAGAGCGCATCTGGAGCGCCTCCTGTCCGCGGCAAGGGAGCTTCTCCCATCCAGCTGAGAACGATACTTACGAACCCTTCTTCCGGCCTTTCGTAAGCGGACGTCTGGCATTTGGAAGGAAGGTTTCCGATGCGTCGTACGCTCACGCCCAAGACCAATCTCGATACCCTACGCAAGGACGCCAAGCGCTGGCTGAAAGCTATTCGCGCGGGCGATGCCGCCGCGATCGCGCGCCTTCGCGAGTCCGGTGCGACACGCTCCGCCGATCCCGCGTTGCGCGACGTACACCAGGCACTGGCGGTCGAATATGGCTGCGAGAATTGGGTCGCGCTCAAGACGGCGATCGCCAATCTCGCGCTCGATCGGCAAAGCTATGCCGACCGGCTCGGCCAGGTTTTACGGCACGGCTGGGATGGCGATCCCGCGGTCGCGCGGCGGATCGTCGATCGCCACCCGGTCATCGCTCGCGATAGCGTATTCACCGCCGCCACGTGCGGCGATGTCGAAGAGGTGGAGCGGCGGTTGGCCCGCGATCCCGGTGTCGCGGCCGCATCGGGTGGACCCAAGGATTGGACCGCCCTCGCTTATGTCGCCTATGGCCGGCTCGATGCCGTCAACGGCGTGGCGATCGCGCGGTTGTTGCTGGCGGCGGGCGCCGACCCGAATTTCTCGTTCAACGATGGCTGGGACAATTCCTTCACGCTCGTGACCGGCGCGATCGGCTTGGGCGAAGGCGCCAAATCGAGCCATCCCCAAGCGGAGGAATTGGTCGACCTGCTGGTCGCCGCGGGTGCGTCGCCGTTCGACACGCAGGCGCTCTACAACATCTCGATCGTCGGGTCCGACGTCTATTGGTACGATCTGTTGTGGCGGCATTGCGAGGCGCAGGGCGTGACCGACCGCTGGCGCGACGCCGTCAGCTATCGCATCGGCGGCAGACAGCCGCTCAACCCGCTCGACTATCTGCTCGGCAATGCCGTCGGCCAGAACCATCTGGCGCGCGCCGCATGGCTGCTGGAGCGCGGCGCCAACCCCGATACCCCGCACGCTTATACCGGACAGCCGGTCCATGCGCTGGCGCAACTGTCCGGGTTCGTCGATATGGCCGCCTTGCTCGAACGTCATGGCGCCGCCCCGGTCGCGCTGAGCGGAGCGCAGGCGTTTCGGGCGGCGTGCCTGCGCGGCGACGAAGCGAGCGCGCGGGCGCTGCTCGCGGCCGACCCGCGGCTGGTGGCCAATCCGGCGCTGTTGCTGGCGGCTGCCGAGTTCGGCAATGCGCCGGCCATCGCGCTGTTGCTGTCGCTGGGCGCCGAAGTCGGGGGCAGCGACCATGAAGGCATCACGCCGTTGCACCGTGCCGGGCAGTCCGGATCGTTGGAAGCGGCAAACCTGTTGATCGCCGCGGGCGCAGAGATCGATCGCCGAGAGCGCAAGTGGAACGGAACACCGCTCAGTTGGGCGGTGGTACTCGGGCGGCCGCGAATGGCCGAGCTGCTCGCGCCATTGAGCCGCGATCTTTGGCCGCTGGTCCATCTCGGTCTGGCCGAGCGGCTCGATACCGTGCTCGCCGCCGAGCCCGAGCTAGCCAACCGCGCGCGGGCGCAGGACGATACCCCCACGCCGCTTTTCCATCTGCCCGATGACGAGGACAAAGCCGTCGACGTCGCGCGCATCCTGCTGCGCCATGGCGCCGATCCCCGGATCCGCAACAAAAAGGGCGAGACCGCGATCGAAGCGGCGCGGCGGCGCGACCTCGACGAAGCGGCGGACGTGATGGAAAGCTGGCGCCATGACGGCTGAACGATCGGCGCTGCCGCTACGCATCGTGGTCGAGCGGCCTGTGCCCGGCGTCGCACTCGCGCTGCGGCGCGGCGCCAGCGCCAAGGCGACATTGGTTGGGCCGGTTCATGTTTCGACCGACGCGCACGTGTTCGATTTCGAGGTGACGCTGCACGGCAGCAATGACGCCGGCGGGCCGCGCCTGCTCGGACCGTTCGTCCAGGGGCCGCCGGCTGCGCGGTTCGTCTATATCACTATCGGCGCAAGCGCGGGTCAGATCGGTTCGCCATGGCAGCGCCGTGCCAAGGTTCCGCTGGGAGCGATCGACTGGCAATCGATCGAGGCAATGGCGCCGGGCGGGCGCCTGACCGCGCATATCGCCGGCACCGCACGCGACGGCAGCCCCGCCTGCGCGACCGTGCCGATCCTGCCGCCGGGTTGGGTGGTTAAGCGATCTTCTGAGCCCGGATGACTTTGAAATTGTCCTTGCTGACGGTGAGTCGCACTAGCTGCCCTCGCCCCGGCGGCGGCACTATGTCGACAATCCAGGCGTCGGCGACGCTCTTATAGTTGTAATGTTCGTGCGGGCCCGGCGCGTGGCAATCGCTCGCCATGCCGCGCTTGATCGCGAACTGCTGAGCCACGGCAACGACGCGCTTTATACTCGCAAGCGAGGGTTGCGGGGGCTGGGACTGAGAGCAGCCGACTCCCGTCAACATCATCGCGAAAAGTAGCAGACGCTGCATATCAGATATGAGATCACATAACATCTTGCCGAGCAAGCCCGATCTTGTTCGAATCGCATACACCTAGCCTCGCCCGTCATGCCGGCCTTGTGCCGGCATCCACCGCGCAGCACATCCCACAGCTTGGGGTTTGCGGCACTGTGGATGCCGGCACAGGGCCGGCATGACGACAGAAGCTTATCACAAGCGCTCAGCGCGCCTCCGATCGCCCCGCGACCAGCTTCAGCCAGGGCGTCGCGTGGAAGACGCTCATCAGCAGGTACATCGGCACCATGCCGCTCAGCGGGAAACCGGCCGTCGCCGAGCATAGCGCGATCGGACCGCCGCCGAGGCTCGTCAGCAACGCCATCGCCGCGAAGGTCGGCGATGCCGCCAGACCGAGCCATTTGGCCAACCCCGCGCCGCCGACCGTGCCCGCGGCGATCACGCCTGGCCCTCCTTGCGGAACGCCGCCTCGCCGGCATCGGACACTTCAACCCATTTGGGATCCGGCGCGTTTTGCTCGGCCTCGTAATTGTCGTGCCAGTTCCACCATTTATAGGGTGGCGTCTGCGGATAGCCCTCGGGCGAATCCTCCCAGCTTTCCTGGCGGCCGAGCGGCGTGACGTCGAGATAGGACCAGGTCGTGCCCATCGCCTCGTCGCCGCGATTGTTGATGTAATAGGTGCGGAAGATCTGCCCGTCCTCGCGAATAAAGACGTTGTGGCCGTGCCATTCGTCCACGCCGAAATCCGCGTCGAAACTGTCGGTGATCGTGTACCAGGGCATGTCCCATCCCATCCGCGCTTTCAGCCGCGCGATATCGGCCTGCGGCGCGCGAGAGGCGTAAGCGAGCGTCGTGTCGCGCGCATTGAGATGGGCAAGATGCGCGACCTGATCGGCGCCGAACGAGCAGCCGCGGCAGCCATGGTCGGGCCAGCCGAACACGCCGGGCTCAAAAAAGGCGCGATAGACGATCAATTGGCGCCGCCCTTCGAACAGATCGAGCAGGCTCATCGCGCCATTGGGTCCGTCGAAGCGATAATCCTTGTCGACCAGCATCCACGGCATCCGCCGGCGCTCGGCGGCGAGCGCGTCGCGAGCGCGGGTGAAGGTCTTCTCCTTGACCAGCATGCGCTCCCACGCCGCAGTCCATTGGGATGCCGATACGGTCGGCGGGCGGTTTGCGAGTGTGCTGTCCTGTTGCATGATGATACTCCCGATCACGAAAGGCGAACGTTCATTGCGCTCGGGTTGCGGCCTCTTCCTCGGTCACCGCACCGATCCGGCCGATGACCTGGCTCCAGCCGCCGCTCATGTTGCGATAGGCGGTCTCGTTCCGCGGCAGGACGAAGCCCGAATGGACGACACGCAACCGGGTGCCGCCATCAACCTTTTCCAGCGTGAAGGTGACGATCGTGTCGAGCCGCGATCCGTAGCCGGTATTGGCCTCATCCCCGCCCTTCCACGAATAAGCGAGGCGCTCGCCCGGCACGACTTCGAGCACCTCGCACTGGATCGTCCCGTCCCAGGCCCCCGCAGGAGAGGTCTTATAGGTGAAGCGGTTGCCGACCACCGGTTCGTATCCGGTCGGCGTCATGTTAAGCCAGCGCGCCATCATCGCGCTGGTGGCCAGTGTCTTCCACACCGTCTCGGGCGCGTGCGGAAAGACTTCGTCGACCACGATCTCTCGCGTGTCGGCGTGCAAAACGGTGTCGGTCACGGGTCGATCTCCTTGAGCAATTCATGCAAATTGGCGAGGCGGTCGCGCCAGAAGGCGTCGTAATAGCTCAGCCAGTCGAACAGCGGCGCGAGCCCGTCCGGCGTCGCGCGGTAAAAGACTTTCCGCCCCTGCGGGCGTTCGGCGACGAGCCCGGCGAGCTTCAGCGATTTGAGATGCTGCGAAACCGCGCCCTGGGTCACGCCGCTGGCGCGCGTCAGGTCGGCGACATTGACCTCTCCGCGGCGCGCGACCTGCTCGAACACGGCCCGGCGGGTCGGATCGGATAGCGCGCGCATCACGGCGTCAACGGGGATGGCGGATAACATGCGAATCGATTAGCCAATACTAATCGATTAGTCAATACTAATGTGTTTGCACCCCCGGGCGGAAAGGCCGCGCACGAAAAAGGGCCGCCGCGCCAAGGGGAAAACGCGGCGGCCCTCTGCGTGGGCGTCGTCGGAGTTAGATTACGACGCCTTTTGACCCGAGCCCTGCGAGAGGAAATTGGTCAGTTCGTCCTTCGAAACCGACTTGGACTTGTCGGTGTCGGCCTGGGTAAAGGCCTGGGCGACCCAGCTCTTGTTCGCGGCATCGTCCTTCAACGACGGATCGGCCTTGGTGCGCAACGCGGTCATCCACGCGCCGAACTCGGCCTTGCTCAGCGAGCCGTTCTTGTTCTTGTCGTAGGTGCCGAACTCGCCATTGACGACATCGGCGACCTGCGCGCCCGGATTGGCCGGCGTAGCTGCCGCGGTGGCGCTATCCGCGGGAGCCGGATTGGCCGCCTGAGCGTTGGGGGCAGGCGCGGTCGGCGCGGGCGCGGTTTGCGGCTGAGCATCTGCGGTGGTCGGCGCCGGTGGCGTGGTCGGAGCCGCGGTGGTCGGCGCCGGCGTTGTCTGCGGCGCTGGATTGGTTGCGGTCGGCGCCGCCGGAGCCGGCATGGTTTGCGGTTGCGCCGGTGCAGCGTTAGTATCCGGCTGCGGCGTTGCAGTCTGTGGCTGGTTCTGCGCCAGTGCAGGCATAGAAATCATAACAGCGCTGGCCAATAGTACATGCTTCAGCATGGCAAATCTCCTTGCGTTTTCGACCTGTTTCTGCGAAGCGGTTGTTCACCACCCCATGCGAATTGCTCAAATAGAACATTCGATTTTCGATATGGGTCCGAAATTGTTGATGTGAAGGGCCGGTTTGTCCCGTGATTGGCGCAGGTCGTCGCGGAGTTGTGCGCTGATTGCGACGAGCTGACTCACGATTTTTGGGAACCGTCACTTCGGCACCACAGTGCGCAGAAGCGGCACGTTTCCCGTGGCCGTCCCGCAAAGGCGATTGAGGGTCGGGACGGCGCTTGCTATCGGCGCGGACATTCCCGGCATCCCGCTTTCGAAAGGCCGTTCATGGTCCCGCGCTATTCCCGTCCCGACATGACCGCGATCTGGGCCCCGGAGGAGCGCTTCAAGATCTGGTTCGAGATCGAGGCGCACGCGACCGACGCGCTGGCCGAGCTCGGCGTGGTGCCGAAGGAAGCCGCCGCCGCGTTATGGGCTTGGTGGGCAACCAATCCCAAGATCGACGTGGCGGCGATCGACGCGATCGAGGCGGTGACCAAGCACGATGTGATCGCTTTCCTGACCTGGGTGGCGGAGAATGTCGGCGACGAAGCGCGGTTCATGCATCAGGGCATGACCTCGTCCGACGTGCTCGACACCTGCCTGGCGGTGCAACTGGCGCGCGCTTCGGATATCCTGCTGGCCGATATCGACGCGCTGCTCGCGGTGCTCAAGCGCCGCGCGGAAGAGCACAAGCTGACGCCGACGATCGGACGCAGCCACGGCATCCATGCCGAGCCCGTGACGTTCGGGCTGAAATTAGCCGAGGCTTATGCCGAGTTTTCGCGCAACCGCGAGCGGCTGGCCGCGGCGCGCAAGGACATCGCGACCTGCGCGATTTCGGGCGCGGTCGGCACTTTCGCCAATATCGATCCGCGCGTCGAGGCGCATGTCGCCGAGAAGCTCGGCCTCGCGGTCGAACCGGTCTCGACCCAGGTCATCCCGCGCGACCGACATGCGATGTTCTTCGCGACTCTGGGCGTGATCGCCTCGTCGATCGAGCGGCTGGCGGTCGAGATCCGTCACTTGCAGCGCACCGAAGTGCTCGAGGCGGAGGAATATTTCTCGCCGGGACAAAAGGGCTCGTCGGCTATGCCGCACAAGCGCAACCCGGTGCTGACCGAGAATCTGACCGGTCTCGCCCGCATGATCCGCAGCGCGGCGATCCCGGCGATGGAGAATGTCGCGCTCTGGCATGAGCGCGACATCAGCCATTCGTCGGTAGAGCGCTATATCGCCCCCGATGCCACCATCACGCTCGACTTCGCTTTGGCGCGGCTGACCGGGGTGGTCGACAAGCTCCTCGTCTATCCGGCGCGAATGGAGAAGAACCTCAACAAGATGGGCGGTCTGGTCCATTCGCAGCGCGTGCTGCTGGCGCTGACCCAGGCTGGCGTCAGCCGCGAGGATGCCTACCGGCTGGTCCAGCGCAACGCGATGAAGGTGTGGGAATCGGATGGCGAACTGTCGCTGCTCGACCTGCTCAAGGCCGATCCCGAGGTGACCGCCGCGCTTTCGCCGGCCGAGATCGAGGACAAGTTCGATCTCGGTTACCACCTCAAGCACGTCGACACGATCTTCGCTCGAGTGTTCGGCCAAGGATGAGCGACCTGTGGCTTTGACGCCACGGCGTGATGCGACATGGCAACACAGTTGCAAATGCTGCAACTGCGAAGGCTTGAAATAATATTGCGCACATGCGCAACTATTTCCATATGGCTCCCAGCCGGACTGATCCGGCTCTAAGGAGAAGCAACCATGCGTATCATGGAGATGCTGGCCACCGCTATGGTGAGTGTCGGCAGCCTGGCGCTGGTGGCGGGGGTCCTTTCCCTCTAAACCATCGGCCCACCGCACCCCGTGAAAGTCGGGGGCGGTCAGGCCGGATGGGTGGGCCAGAGACACCATCGCGGGCCGCTCCGGTCCCGCTAAGAGATTATCCCCAGACTCGGTCTATTTTCGCGCCGCCCCAAGCCCGCTATGCCGCGAGTTTTGGTGGGAGGCGCGCGTGAAGAAACCGCAAACGGTCGCCAAGCTGACCGAACTGGGCCGGGTCCAGCTCTCGCGCACATTCTTCATGCGCGATTTCCTCTATTCCGACATCGCCGAGATTCATGGCCTGGCGAACATCCCGGACGATCCCGATCTGGCGATCGCGGCGGGCACGCGGTTGTGCGAGGAATTGCTCGAGCCGTTGCAGGACGTGTTCGGGCGGATCGCGATCCGCTCCGCCTATCGATCGGCCGAGATCAACCGGCTGGGCAATGCCAAGGGCTATAATTGCGCGTCGAACGAGCGCAGCGCCGCCGGGCATATCTGGGATCAGCGCGATGCCCAGGGGATGATGGGTGCGACGGCATGTATCGTCGTGCCGCGCTTCGCCAACGAATGGACCGGTCCCGACGACTGGAAGCGCATCGCCTGGTGGGTGCACGATCACCTGCCCTATTCGACAATGGAATTCTTTCCGGTCCGCTGGGCGTTCAACCTGCAATGGCACGAAAAGCCGTTACGGATGATCTACAGCCATATCCCGGATGCGCGCGGATACCTGACCAAGCCTGGCATGCCCGAGCACGATGTGGATCACCGGGAGCTGTGGGAATCGATTGTTCCTCGTACGTAAAACCTTCTCCCGGTGGGAGAAGGAAAGCGCAGCTTGGCGGCTCGCCGCCTAGCGAAGCTTGGATGAGGGTAGTTTGAGGAGAGAAAAGCGCGAGTCCGAGCTTCTGCCCTCACCCTTCCGCCGCTTCGCGGCTCCCTCCCTCTCCCAAAGGGAGAGGGAATCGGAGACTCACCCCCCGACCGCCTTCTTCACCTTCTGGAAGAAGCCCTGCGCCTGGGGACATTCGTCGCCGGTTTCGGTGCAGCGGAATTCCTCGAGCAGCTCACGCTGCTTGGCGGTGAGCTTGGTCGGGGTTTCGACCGAGATGCGGACGACCAAGTCGCCGCGTCCCTTGCCCTGGAGCACCGGCATGCCGGCGCCGCGCTGGCGCACTTCGCGGCCGGATTGCGTACCGGCGGCGATCTTGACCTCGTGCTGTTCGCCGTCGAGACCGGGGATGGTGATCGACCCGCCGAGCGCCGCCGTGGTGAAGCTGATCGGCGCGTGCGCGAACAGGGTCGTGCCCTCGCGCTCGAAGATCGCGTGGCGCTTCACGTGGAGGAAGATGTAGAGGTCGCCCGCGGGCGCGCCGCGCGGTCCGGCCTCGCCTTCGCCGGTCAGGCGGACGCGAGTTCCTTCGTCGACGCCGGCGGGGATGTTCACGGTCAGCGTCTTGGTCTTCTCGACGCGTCCCTCGCCGCGGCACGACGGGCAGGGATCGGCGATCACCTGGCCCGCGCCGTGGCACGACGGACAGGTGCGTTCGACGACGAAAAAGCCTTGCTGCGCCCGCACCTTGCCATGGCCGGCGCACGTGCCGCAGGTCTTGGCCGATGTGCCCGGCTTGGCGCCGGAGCCGTCGCATGCCTCGCACATCGCGGCGACGTCGATCGTGATCGGCTCGGACTTGCCGTGGAACGCCTCTTCCAGGCTGATTTCCATGTCGTAGCGCAAATCGGCGCCGCGCTGCGGCCGGCGTTGCCCACCACGGCCGCCGCCCATGAATTCGCCGAACACGCTTTCGAAAATGTCGGAGAAGCCCGAAAAATCGTTGCCGCCGCCGAATCCGCCGGGGCCGCCGCCTTGCTGGAACGCGGCATGACCGAAGCGATCATAAGCCGCGCGCTTCTGCGGGTCCTTCAGGCAATCATAGGCAGCGTTCACCGCCTTGAACTTGGCCTCGTGATCCTTGCACCCCCCGTTCTTGTCGGGGTGGTATTTCATCGCGAGCTTGCGGTACGCCGACTTGATCGTCGCGTCGTCGGCATCGCGCTCGACTTCGAGCAATTCGTAGAAATCAACTTCGGTGGTCATTTACTCGGCCCCCGCCGACCTTCCCCGTCACCCCCGCGAAGGCGGGAGCCCATCTCCTGATCCTGCCTCGGTCGAAGCGAGGGAGACGGGTTCCCGCTTTCGCGGGAATGACGGGTAAAGTCCATCACTTACGCCTTGTTATCGTCCACTTCCGAGAATTCGGCGTCGACGACGTCCTCGCCGCCGGCCTCACTACCCGCGGCAGCACCGTCGGCAGCGGGCGAGGCCTCGGCCGCCGCCTGCTTCTCGTAGATCGCCTGGCCGAGCTTCATCGCGACCTGGGCCAGCGCGCTGGCCTTTTCCTTCATCGCTTCGGCATCGCCGCCCTCGACCGCGGTCTTGGCCTCGGCGATCGCCGCCTCGATCTCGGACTTCAGCGCCGCGTCGACCTTGTCGCCATTGTCGGCAAGCTGACGCTCGGTGGTGTGGATCAGGCTTTCGGCATTGTTCTTCGCCTCGGCCGATTCGCGCCGCTTCTTGTCCTCGTCGGCAAAGCGCTCCGCGTCCTTGACCATCTGTTCGATGTCGGCGTCGGACAAACCGCCCGAAGCCTGGATGCGGATCTGCTGCTCCTTGCCGGTGCCCTTGTCCTTGGCACTGACGTTGACGATGCCGTTGGCGTCGATGTCGAACGTGACCTCGATCTGCGGCACGCCGCGCGGCGCCGGCGGAATGCCGACCAGGTCGAACTGGCCGAGCAGCTTGTTGTCCGCCGCCATTTCGCGCTCGCCCTGGAACACGCGGATCGTCACCGCCTGCTGATTGTCGTCGGCGGTCGAATAGGTCTGCGACTTCTTGGTCGGGATCGTCGTGTTGCGGTCGATCATCCGGGTGAACACGCCACCCAAGGTCTCGATGCCCAGCGACAGCGGAGTTACGTCGAGCAGCAGCACGTCCTTGACGTCGCCCTGCAGCACGCCGGCCTGGATCGCGGCGCCCATCGCGACGACCTCATCCGGGTTGACGCCGGTGTGCGGCTCCTTGCCGAAGAAGTCCTTCACGACGTCACGGACGCGCGGCATGCGGGTCATGCCGCCGACCAGCACGACTTCGGAAATGTCCGAAGCCTTGACGCCGGCATCGGCCAGCGCCTTCTTGCACGGATCGAGGGTGCGCTTGATCAGGTCCTCGACCAGCTTTTCCAGGTCGGCGCGGGTGATCGTCTCGACCAGGTGCAACGGAGTCGACGAACCGCCTTCCATGCGCGCGGTGATGAAGGGCAGGTTGACCTCGGTCGTCGCGGCCGAGGACAGCTCGATCTTGGCTTTTTCGGCGGCTTCCTTCAGCCGCTGCAGCGCGAGCTTGTCGGTGCGGAGGTCGAGGCCTTCCTTCTTCTTGAACTGATTGGCCAGGAATTCGACCAGCTTGTTGTCGAAATCCTCACCGCCCAGGAAGGTGTCACCGTTGGTCGCCTTCACCTCGAACACGCCGTCGCCGATCTCGAGGATCGAGATGTCGAACGTACCGCCGCCAAGGTCATAGACCGCGATCGTCTTGCCGTCCTGCTTCTCCAGGCCATAGGCCAGGGCAGCCGCGGTCGGCTCGTTGATGATGCGCAGCACTTCGAGACCCGCGATCTGGCCGGCGTCCTTGGTCGCCTGGCGCTGCGCGTCGTTGAAATAGGCGGGAACGGTGATGACCGCCTGGGTCACCGTCTCACCGAGATACGATTCGGCGGTTTCCTTCATCTTCTGCAGGATGAAAGCCGAGATCTGTGAGGGGCTGTAATCCTGGCCGCCGGCCTGGACCCAGGCGTCGCCATTGCCACCCTTGACGATATGATACGGGACCAGCTCGGTGTCCTTCTTGGTCACCGGGTCATCGAAGCGGCGGCCGATCAGGCGCTTCACCGCGAATACCGTATTGTCGGGATTGGTCACCGCCTGGCGCTTGGCCGGCTGGCCGATCAGGCGCTCGCCATCCTTGGCGAAGGCGACGATGGACGGCGTGGTACGCGCGCCTTCCGCATTTTCGATCACCTTGGGCTTGCCGCCTTCCATTACGGCAACGCAGCTGTTGGTCGTACCCAGGTCGATACCGATTACTTTTGCCATTGGTCCTCTGTGGCCCCTCAATCAAAATAAAACCCAGCCCGCGCCCCTCACGAGAGGCAGCGCAAGCACCAAATACCCCGGCGATATAGGGGGGGATTCGCTTGCCGCAAGATTGCGTCGTGCCTAGGGATTTCAAGTGTTCCCAAAGTGGGAAGGAGAAGGAATGAAGTCCGCGCTGCTGCTGGTTCCCGCGATCGTCGCTGTGTCGGCCTGCCAACAGCCCCGGGAGGTAACAGCCGGCAAGGCCTGGATTCGGCTCGCGGCGGTATCCTCCAACCCTTCGGCGGCGTATTTTACGCTGAAGGGTGGGCCGAAGGACATGACGCTCATCGGCGTCTCGACAACGGCTGCGGTGCGCAGCGAGATGCACGAGAGCATGAACGCCGGGGGCATGATGTCGATGGCCCCGCTAAAGCTCGTCGCGTTGCGCGCCGGCGGCGAAGTCGCGTTCGCGCCCGGTGGCAAGCATGTCATGCTCTATGGGCTCAAGGCGGCGCCCGGCGCGACCGTGCCACTGACCTTCACGTTCGCCGATGGCCGCACGGTAACTGCTCCGGCTAAGGTGGTTAGCGCAGGCGACCCAGCGCCGGAATGAGTAACCCATGAGGCAGGAAGTCCGCCCACTGACTGCCGGCGAGATCGATCTCGCGCGGTCGGTGTTCGGCGATGCGATCGACCTCGCGCCGGTCCGCGTGGTGCTCGGCAAATGGGCATTCTTCCAGCCCCGCAACGTGGTGATGAGCCCGCGCGGCCGGATCCATTTCCATCCGCACGGCACCGCCTATCGCGACGATTTCAGCCACGCCGAACTGGGCGAACAGGGCCTGTTCGTGCACGAGATGGTGCATATCTGGCAGCATCAATCGGGCATCTTCCTGCCGCTCCGCCGCGTGCCCTGGGCGAGGTACGATTATGCCGTGAAGCCGGGTTGGGAGTTGCGGAAATACGGGCTGGAGCAGCAGGCCGAAATCGTACGGCACGCCTTTCTGCTGGGGCACAACGCACTGATCCCGGGCGCGCCGCCATTGCAGCAGTTGAAGACGATTTTGCCGTTTAGGGCGGTGGATGGCGCCCATGGGGCGCGGCACGGCTAGCCGCCATTTCATTCGTCACCCCGGCCCTGTGCCGGGGTCCACCGGGACGCCATCCCGGTACCAGAGGTTCAACGGACGCGCGTTAGGCCTGGTGGATGCCGGGACGAGCCCGGCATGACGTTTGTGACTCTAGCCTATCCCCTCAACCGCGTTACACTCTCCTCACGGAGGGACACCAATGCCACAGACGCTCGACCGTTTCCGTTCTTCGACCTGGGGCTGGCTGCGCGGCACGCTGGCCGGGTGGGGAACGCTGTTGCTGGTGCCGATCGGGGCGATCGGGACCTTGATGACGGGCACGCCATTTCCGCTCGGTTTCATCGCGCTCGCGCTGCTGATCGCGGCGGCGAAGTGGTTCCAGAATCTCGCCACCACCTACGAAGTGACCCAGGACCGGCTGATCCTGCATCGCGGCATCCTCAGGAAATCGATCGACGAGATCGAGCTATACCGGATCAAGGACATCCGGATCGACTTTTCGCTGATCAATCAATGGGCGGGGATCGGCACCATCACCCTGCTGTCCAGCGACGAGACCACCGCCGGGCGGCCGTTCGCGATCCGCAATATCGAGCAGGCGCAGAAACGGCGGGAAGAATTGCGCGATCTGGTCAATGCCGCCCGGCAGGCGCGCGGCGTGCGCGAGTTCGACATGGTGCAGGAAGCGACCATGCCCTAGCAACCCGGGGCGGACAGCGCGCGTTCAGTCGTTGATAGGTAAACGCGCCGTGACGATGACCGGAACGATTACTCCCGAACGCCTCAAGGGCTTGATCGGCGCTGCTTTGGTGCAGGCCGCGATCTTGTATCTGTTGGTCGCGGGTCTGGTCGTAAACCTGCCGACGATCGGAGCGGTCAAAAACGACTTGCTCGCCTTCGTACCGCCCCCGCCTCCGCCCGAGATCAAGGTCGAGACCCAGCCCAAGCCGAGCCACAAGACCGAAGGCAAGGCCGCGCCGCCCAATATCAAGTCGAAGGCCACCGAAGTCACCGCGCCGCCGGTCCCGACGCCGCCCGTCCCTCCTCCGCCTTTGCCTGCCGCGACCAAACCGTTCCAGGGCAACCAATCGACCCAGGGTGCCGCACCGGTCGCGGGGCCGGGCACCGGCGCTGGCGGGATCGGCAATGGCACCGGGAGTGGCGGTGCAGGAGACGGCGACGGTGACGGCGAGGGCCGCGAAATCGCGCCGCGCTACAAGAGCGGCCGGCTCAAATCGTCGGATATCCCCGAATCGGCCTGGGAATCCGGGGTCGAGGGCACCGTGTCGGTACGCTATTTCGTCAATGTCGACGGCAGCGTCAGCGGCTGCCGGGTAACGCGATCGAGCGGTTACGCCTTGCTCGACAACACCACCTGCCGGTTGATCGAGCAGCGCTTTCGCTACCGGCCCTCACTCGACGAGGACGGCACACCGATCCGCTCGATCATCGTCGAGAACCACACTTGGGTTAACCCGCTCCGGGACGACCCCGAGGATCGAGAAGATCGCGAGCGTAGATAGAGGTCGACGGAAAATCCTGGGCTCCTGCTTTCGCAGGAGTACTGAACCTCAAAGAGAGGCCAGATCGATCGCCCCGTTCTTGTCGAGTGTCTCCGCCGCGTCGGGCATCGGATATTTGAGGCCGGTGGCGCAATTGAACAGCACGACCTCGTCCTCCTCGTCGACCAGACCGTCGGCGAGCGCCTGGCGATAGGCGGCGAGCGTCGCGCCGCCTTCGGGGCAGAGCAGCAGGCCGTCCTTCCTCGCGCAATCATCCGCCGCGCGCAGGATCGCCGGGTCGCCCACCGCGACGGCCTTGCCGCCGCTCTGGCGCACCGCGCGCAGGATCAGGAAATCGCCGACCGCCTTGGGCACGCGGATGCCGGCGGCGACGGTATGCGCGTCTTCCCAGCGTTCGGCATGGACTTCGCCCGCCTCGAACGCGCGCACGATCGGCGCACAGCCGGACGCCTGGACCGCGAACATCTTGGGCCGCTCGGGCCCGATCCAGCCGAGCTGCTCGAGCTCGTCGAACGCTTTCCACATGCCGATCAGCCCGGTGCCGCCACCGGTCGGATAGAAGATCGCCTTGGGTAGCCGCCAACCCAATTGCGCCGCGAGCTCGAGGCCCATCGTCTTCTTGCCCTCGATCCGATACGGCTCTTTGAGCGTCGAGAAGTCGAACCAATGGCCCTCGGCAGCGCCCTTGCCGACGATCGCACCGCATTCGTCGATCAGCCCGTTGACGCGATAGACCCGTGCGCCTTGCGCCGCGATCTCGCGCACGTTGATTTCCGGCGTGTCGTCGGGGCACAAAACAATCGTCTCGATGCCGACCCGGCTGGCATAGGCCGCGAGCGCGGCACCCGCATTGCCGTTGGTCGGCATGGCGATCTTGGTGACGCCCAATTCCTTGGCCATCGCCACCGCCATGACCAGCCCGCGCGCCTTGAACGACCCGGTCGGCAACCGGCCTTCGTCCTTGACCCACACATTGGGCCCGCCGGATTTGGCGATCGGTACCAAAGGCGTTTCGATCTCGCCCAGGCTGACGATGTTCTCGGTATGGCGGACGGGCAGCAACTCGCGCCAGCGCCAGAGGTCGGTCGGGCGCGCCTCGACCATCGCGCGCGGTACGAACCCTCGCACCGCTGCTAGATCGTAGCGCACCAGCAGCGGCCGGCCGGCGCGCGACAGACCGTACAACCGGTCCGCCTCGTACTGCTCGCCGGTCAGCGAGCATTCGAGATGCGTGACGAAGGTCGGGCGCTCGGCGGTGAGGTTTGGGTTCATTGCCGAGCCATATCAACCCGATCCCCCTTGCGGGAGGGGGTGAAGCGGGAGCAGCGGAAATTCCCTCTAAAATCCTCCCCGGCACGGGGAGGGGGACCGCGCGGCGTCAGCCGCGTGGTGGAGGGGGCCCGCGACCAACTATCCATACGCCAAGAGCCCCGTGATCGTGGGACCTCTCACCAAGCCGCTACGCGTCTTGGTCCCCCTCCCCGTGCCGGGGAGGATTTTACAGATTCAATCCGGCTTCTTGGCCACACCCACCAGCGACGGGCGCAGCAGGCGGTCCTTCAGCATATAGCCGGCCTGCATTTCCTGGACGATCGTGCCCGGCGGCTCATCCGATGGGATTTCGAGCATCGCCTGGTGCTGGTTGGGATCGAGCGGCAAGCCCAACGCGGCGATCCGGGTGACGCCGTTGCGCTGGAACACCGCGTCGAGTTCGCGCTGGGTCGCTTCCAGGCCGGCGATCAGGCCCTTCAGCCGGTCGTCCTCGCGCAAGTCCGCGGGAATCGCCATCAAGCCGCGGCCCAGATTGTCGGCGACCGACAATATCTCCCGCGCGAAGCTGGTCACAGCATAAGCGCGCGTATCGGCGGCTTCCTTTTCGGCGCGGCGGCGGACATTCTGCGCCTCGGCATGCGCATACATCACCGCGGCCTTGGCCTCAGCGAGTTCGGCTTCCAATTGCGCGACGCGGTCATGCTCGGCCAGTTCGGGCGCGGCCTCCGCGGTTTCTGCGCGCAGGTCCTCCGCGCCATTGGCGGTGGTGGTCGTATTTTTGTCGTCTTCGCTCATCATTCTCTTCGTCTTGGCCCCGAAAAATTGCTGCCTCTCAACCGATCAGGCGGGAGAGGGTTGCGGCGGTGAAATCCACCATGGGCACGACTCGCGCATAGTTCAACCGGGTCGGCCCGATTACTCCCACCACGCCGACCACGCGGCCGTCGATCCCGCGGAACGGCCGCGCGATCACCGACGAGCCGGACAATGCGAACAACTTGTTCTCCGCGCCGATGAAGATGCGGGTCGATTCGGCGGTCCGCGCGCTGTCGAGCAACCCGGCGATCTCCTGCTTGCCCTCGAGATCGTCGAGCAGGTCGCGGACGCGTTCGAGATCCTCGGCCGCGGCCGCATCGATCAACCGCCCCTGGCCGCGCACGATCAGCACCGGGCGGCGATCCGAATCCTCGCTCCACACGGCGATGCCCTGTTCGATCAAGGTTGCCGCGGCCTTGTCGAGCGCGGCGCGGTCGGCGGCAAGTTGGCGGTCGAGCCGCGCTCGTGCCTCCGCCAGAGTCAGTCCGGCGAGCGTCGCCGACATGTAATTGCCGGCCTCGACCAAGGCCGCCTGGCTAGTGCCGGGCGCGAGATCGACGACGCGATTCTCGACCTGGCCGTCATCGCCGACGATCACCGCTAGCGCGCGGCCCGGCGACAAAGGCACGAAACTGATCTGGCGCAGCACCAATTCGCTTCTCGGCACCAGCACCAATCCAGCGCAGGCCGACAAGCCGCTAAGGGCCGCCGTGGTAGCCGCCAGCGCCTCCTCGACCGGACCGGAACGCACCGCCCTGCCCTCGATCGCTGCGCGCTCCTCCTTGCTCGGCTCGGCGACGCGCATCATACCGTCGACGAACAAGCGCAGGCCGGTATCGGTCGGCATTCGCCCGGCGCTGGTATGCGGATGACTGAGTAGGCCGAGCGCTTCGAGCTCCGCCATGACGTTGCGAATCGACGCCGGCGACAGGCCGAACACGCCGGCATCGGCGAGCGTGCGCGAGCCCACCGGCTGGCCGGTGTCGAGATAGCCCTCGACCACCGCGCGAAAGATGTCGCGCGCGCGATCGGACAATTCGGTCACGGCTGGGGCGGTCATGCGCCTGATCTAGGCGGCGTGGGCCTGCCGCTCAATCCCACCGCTTACCGCAACGGGTTCGACACGAGGCGATTGCCGCCCGTGGCTTGAGGCCCTAGGGCCGTCGCCACCAGTTTCAGGAGACTTACATGCGCCCCAGCGGCCGCGCCCCCGATCAGATGCGTACGATCACCATCGAACCCCATTTCACCAAGCATGCCGAAGGATCGGTGCTGGTCGGGTTCGGCGATACCAAGGTGCTGGTGACCGCCTCGGTCGAGGATCGCTTGCCGCCTTGGCTGCGCGGCAAGGGTCAGGGCTGGGTGACCGCCGAATATGGCATGCTACCGCGCGCCACGCATACCCGCGGCGCGCGCGAGGCGGCGCGCGGCAAGCAATCGGGACGCACGCAGGAGATTCAGCGGTTGATCGGGCGCAGCTTGCGCGCAGTGACCGACCTGACGCTGCTAGGCGAGCATCAGATCACTCTCGATTGCGACGTCATCCAGGCCGATGGCGGCACGCGCACCGCGTCGATCTCGGGCGCTTGGGTCGCGCTCAGGCTGGCGATCAACGGACTGATGCGCGACGGCAAGATCGCCCATGATCCGCTGACGCAGAAGGTCGCGGCGGTCAGTTGCGGCATCTTCCAGGGCACGCCGGTGCTCGACCTCGATTATGACGAGGATTCGAATGCCGATGCCGATGCCAATTTCGTACTACTCGAGAATGGCCACATCGCCGAGGCGCAAGCGACCGCCGAACATGCAACCTATGACGAGGAAGCGCTGTTGAGGCTGCTGCGGCTCGCGCGGATCGGCTGCAACGAGATCTTCGCGGCGCAGGCGAAAGCGGTTGGATCGGCAGGATGAGCGGCGAGAGCGATTATCCCCAGGCGATCCGCAAGCTCGCCCCCGGCAAGCTGGTCATCGCCAGCCATAACGAGGGCAAGGTGCGCGAGATCGAGGCGCTGCTGGGGCCGTATGGCATCCAGCCGGTGTCGGCGAAATCGCTCGACCTGCCCGAGCCGGAGGAAACTGGCACGACCTTCGTCGCCAATGCCGAATTGAAGGCGCTGCAGGCGGCCGACCTGTCGGGCCTGCCCGCCCTGGCCGACGATAGCGGGCTGTGCGTCGAGGCGCTGAACGGCGATCCCGGCATCTTCTCCGCACGCTGGGCGGGACCGGCCAAGGATTTCGGCCTGGCGATGAAGCTGGTCGAAGACAATCTCGCCGCGACCGGCCCTGATGCCGTTCGCGACGCGCATTTCGTCTGCGCGCTGGCGCTGGCCTGGCCCGACGGCCATGTCGAATGGTTCGAAGGACGCGTCGACGGCGTGCTGGTATGGCCGCCGCGCGGCGAGCACGGCTTCGGCTACGACCCGATGTTCCTGCCCGACGGCCACGACCGCACGTTCGGCGAGATGATGCCGGACGAAAAGACCTCGCTGACGCACCGCGCGGCGGCGTTCAGACAGCTGGTCGACGCCGTTCTCTGAGCGTCAGCCTCCCCTCCTTCCCAGGGAGCGGAGTTCGGCTTACCGCGGGCTTTCCCCGTAGAAATTGCCCGGCTCGGAATAGCGGCAGACAAGGTAATCGTCCTCGCCATTATTCGCGAGCGCGCAGCCGACGCGGCGGGTCGAGCGCCAGATGATCTGGGTATAATGCCCGACATCGTCCCAATTCCCGGTGGTCGACAGATTGGGCATCACGCCGTCGCGATAGAACTTCTTCTCGTCGACCCACATGCCGACCATTTGCTGATAGCTGTAGGCATCCTGGGTGCCCATGAAGAGGTTCTCGCCCTCTCCATCCGGGTCGTTGCCGCGATCATTGTCCGAATAATAGAAGCTACTGGTTCCCGCCAGATGGTCGGCCCATTGCTGGGCATCGACCGCGAGATTGTCATCCCAGGCAAGGTCCGGAACGCCCGCCACCCGGCGCGCTTCGTTCTGGCTGTCGAGCATCGCGCGAATGAATGCGGCGCCGCCGGGACGCGGCATTGGTGCGTTCGCGGTCAGCGGCAGCAACGCGATCGCGGCGATAAAACGATAGCGGATCATCCTCGCGCATATCGCGCGTGTGGCGTTAACGGGCGCTCGGCGAGAAGCCTTAAAGCGCCTTCAACCCTATCACGTTGCCCGGCGGAGCGTAGCGGCAGACGAGATAATCGTCGTGATCGTTGCTCGCTATGGCGCAGCCGACCCGCGTTGTCGTGTGCCAGATGATCTGCGTGTAATGCGCTACCGCCTCGCCATTGCCGGTGGTGCTGAAATCGGGCGCCGGCGCGTTCACGAACCACTTCCGCTCGTCGATCCAGTACTGGATCATCTCGGCAAAGGAATAAGCGTCACGCGTGCCGGTGAACAGGTTCTCGCCTTCGCGCCCCGGCCCCATCGGCTGGGGCGCGTGCTGGAAGCGCCGCGTGCGGGCGAGCTCGCGGGCATAGTCCAACGCATGCGCGGCAAGGGCGTCGTCCCAAGCCAGCGGCGCGACGCCGACCGCACGGCGGGTGTCGTTATGCCTGGCGAGCATCACCTGGCGGAGTAACGCGCCGCCGCGCTGCGCGGGCACGGTGCCGGTGCGCGGCTCGACCACGCGCTCAGGCGCGCCCGGCGCACCGCAGCCGGTCAGCACCATCGCCAATAGTGCGATCCCCGCTTTCCTGATCATACGAGCGTCTCCATATGCACGGGTCAGATGTCCGACCCTCTCGCCTTATACGTCCATTGGCCGTTCTGCGTCTCGAAATGTCCCTATTGCGACTTCAACAGCCATGTTCGCGAGAGTGTCGACCAGGAGCTGTGGCGCGACGCGCTGCTCGCCGATCTGGCGCATGAAGCGGCGGCGCTGCCGGAACGGCGGCTGGGATCGATCTTCTTCGGTGGCGGCACGCCCTCGCTGATGCCGCCGGCGACGGTAGCGGCAGTGCTCGACGCCGCCGAGCGCGCCTGGGGGTTCGAGCCGGGCATCGAGATTACGCTGGAAGCCAACCCGTCATCGGTAGAAGCGGCACGGTTCGCCGATCTCGCCGCGGCCGGCGTCAACCGGGTGAGCCTGGGGCTGCAAGCGCTCGACGACGAGACCTTGGCCTTTCTAGGCCGCGCGCACGACGTGACCGAAGGGCTCGCCGCGCTCGACACCGCCCAGCGCGTGTTCGAGCGGGTGAGCTTCGACCTCATCTACGCCCGGCCCGATCAAGGACTGGCCGACTGGCACGCCGAACTCGCCCGCGCGCTATCATTCGGCACCGAGCATCTATCGCTCTATCAGCTGACGATCGAACCCGGCACGCGCTTCCAGACCGAGGCGCTAGCCGGGCGGCTGGTACTGCCAGACGACGACCGCGCCGCCGACCTGTTCGAACTCACGCGCGCGCTGACGGCGAGCGCGGGCATGCCGGCGTACGAGATTTCCAATCATGCGCGTCCCGGAGCGGAGAGCCGCCACAACCTGACCTATTGGCGGTACCAGGATTATGCCGGGATCGGGCCGGGCGCGCATGGTCGGCGTGCCGGCGTTGCGACGCAGAGGCGGCGCAAACCCGAAAATTGGATCGAGGCGGTCTCGCGTAACGGCCACGGCATCGAGCAGGAGGACGCGCTCGCTCCCCGCGAACGCGCAATCGAAGCGATGCTGATGGGCTTGCGGCTGGCCGAGGGAATAAACCTGGATCGCATCGCGACGCTGGGCGGTCAGCCGATCGATGAACTGGCGGACGGACCAGCAATCGAGCGGTTAACCGCGCAGGGATTGCTCGAGCGGACCGGCACACGCTTACGCGCCACCGATGCGGGCATGCCGGTGCTCAACGCCATCCTGGGCGACATCGTTCGCGTCCCCGAGACGACCTGAATCCTCCCCACGCAAAGCGTCGGGAGGATTTATCGTTGCTTAGAACCCGGCCGGCGCGGGCGAGATCGTCACGGTCGTGCCACCACGAATTTCCTGCACCTCGAGCGCGCGTTCGGCGATACCGTCGCGGTTGAACCGGAACGCGCCGTCGATGCCGGCAAAGCCGTCCCTGTCGCGCAGGCGCTCTTCGGGGAAAGGCGCGCCTATCCGCCAGTCGCGCGCAATGCGGATCGTCAGCAGCACCGCGTCATAACCCATGCTCGACAGGCGATAGGGTGCCGCGCCGAACCGCGCGCGGTATTTGACCGCATATTGGCGATAGAGATTGTCGGGGACGCTGGCGAACCAGGCGCCGTTGAGCGCGGGCTTGGCGGCAATCGACGCCTCGGTATTCCAGCGCTCGGTGCCAAGCACACGCGCGCCAGCCTCTCCGTTGCGGCGCAATAGCGGGACGATCCCAGCCGCGGTGGCACCGTCATCGACGACCAGGACCGCGCCGACCGCCCCCGCCTTGCCGAGGCGCAGCGTCGCGCCGGTGATCGACGGATTGCTATGGTCGTAATTCTGCAGCGAGATCACCTGGCCCTTGGCCGATTCGACGGCGCGAAGGAACGCGGTCGAGGCGCGCTGGCCATAGATTCCGTTGGCGACCAGGCCACCATAGGTGGTGATCCCCTGGTCGCGGGCATAATCGACGACGCGCTCGATCGACTGGGCCGGGGAATAGCCCATGAGATAGGCGCCCGAGCCCGCCAGGCTCGAATCGTTCGAGAAACTGATTACCGGCACGCCGGCGCGCCTGGCGATCGGGCTGACCACGCGAACGTCCTCCGCGAGCAACGGCCCGAGGATCACGCGTGCGCCATCATCGATCGCACGCTCTGCCGCCGCGGCAGCACCCGTCGCGGTATCGTAGGTCGTGATCCGCAGCGAAGCGTTGTTGGTGTCCAGCAGCGCGAGCTGAGTCGCGTTGGCGATGCTCTTGCCGACCCCGGCATTGGTGCCGCTCAGCGGGACCAGCAAGGCGACCATATGATGCTCGTTATCGGTCGGCAGGCCCGGGACCACCGGTGGCGCCACCGGTGGCGCGACGACCGCGGGACCGCGTTCCACCGGAGGAGCGCCGCGCGGCACGACGGTCGAACAGGCGCTGAGCACCATCAGCCCGAACAGGAAAACAGCCCGCTTCAGTTGCGTCAGTCGTTGCGGTGCGGTTGCTGCCTCTGCCATGACGATCCCCTGATGTCTGATGTTCTTATGCCCGGTCTCTATATCGTCGCCACCCCGATCGGCAATCTCGGTGACTTGTCGCCGCGCGCCGCGCACGTGCTGTCGAATGCCGCCCTGGTCGCGGTCGAGGATACGCGCGTGACGGCCGGACTGTTCCGGCACATCGGCATAAAGCGGCCGATGATCGCCTACCACGACCATAATGCCGACCGCATCCGCCCTGGGCTCGTCGAACGGATGGGGCGAGAGGCGATCGCGCTGGTGAGCGACGCGGGAACCCCGCTGATCTCCGACCCAGGCTATAAACTGGTCCGCGACGCGCGCGCGGCCGGACATGCGGTCGTCACGATCCCGGGCCCTTGCGCGGCGATCGCGGCGCTGACCCTGGCTGGCCTACCGACCGATCGGTTCCTGTTCATCGGCTTCCTGCCGGCCAAAGCGGGCGCCAAGGCGGAAGCGATTGACGAAGTGGCGGCTATACGGGCGACCTTGGTGCTGTACGAATCGGGACCCCGCCTCGCGGCGACCTTGGCGCTGCTGGCGGAGAAGCTCGGCGACCGCGAAGCAGCGGTGACGCGCGAAATAACCAAGAAATTCGAGGAAGCGGTGACCGGGACCTTGTCGACGCTCGCCACGCGCTATGCCGACGCGCCGCCCAAGGGCGAGATCGTGGTGGTGGTGGCACCGCCGGGCGAAGCGGCACCGGCGAGCATGGAGGATGTGGATAGCGCGCTGGCCGAGGCGTTGACGCGATTGCCTGCAAGCAAGGCGGCGAGCGAAGTGGCCAAGCGGCTGAACCTCGATCGGCGCGAGCTTTATGCGCGGGCGATGGAGATGAAGAAATGACAAGGACGATCAGTAATAGCCCCTCCCCTTCAGGGGAGGGGTTGGGGTGGGGGAGGCTTGGCTGAGCACCGGAAACCCAACCCCACCCCCAACCCCTCCCCTGAAGGAGAGGGGCTTTAAGAGGGATCGCCGCGCCGCCGAAGCCTCGGGCCGGCGTGGCGAGCGGATCGCCGCATGGTGGCTGAGGCTCAAGGGCTGGCGCATCCTCGACAAGCGCGTCCGCACGCCGGCGGGCGAAGTCGATCTCGTCGCGCGCAAGGGCAACCTCATCGCCTTTGTCGAAGTGAAGATGCGCGCGACGTCCGCCGAACTGGATTTCGCGATCGACGAACGGCGGCTCACTCGGGTAGCGGCCGCGGCCGAGGTGCTGATGCAGCGTTATGCCGGGCCGGGCGACGATATCCGCGTCGACGTTATCCTGCTGGCGCCGGGCACCCGGCCTCGCCATATCGAGAATGCGTGGATCGGGTGACATAGCCGGATAACACGCATAGACACCCATCCGTCGTGCCAGCGAAAGCTGGCATCTCAGGCCGCATGAGACCCCAGCTTTCGCTGGGGTGACGGGTAAAAGAGAGAGAATCGCATGACCCTGACCGTCGCCGTCCAGATGGACCCCCTGGAGTCGATCAACATCGCCGGCGATTCGAGCTTCGCGTTGATGCTGACAGCGCAGGCGCGCGGGCACCGGCTGTTCCATTACACTGCCGACGCGCTCAATTATCGCGACGGCCGCCTTTGGGCGAAGGCGCATCCGGTCACTGTCGAACGCGTCGTCGGCAGCCATTTCACGTTCGGCGAGCCGGTGAGCCTGGATCTCGGCGCAGAGGTCGACGTCGTGCTGATGCGCCAGGATCCGCCGTTCGACCTCGGCTATATCACCGCGACGCACCTGCTCGAGCGGATCGCCGACAAGACCCTGGTGGTCAACGACCCGGCCAGCGTCCGCAACGCCCCGGAAAAGGTGTTCGTCCTCGATTTCGCGCGCTTCATGCCGCCGACGCTCGTCACGCGCAGCCTGGAGGAAGCGCGCAAATTCCTCCACGAACATGGCGAAATCGTCGTCAAGCCGATCCATGGCAATGGCGGCAAGGCGGTGTTCAAGGTCGACCGCGCAGGCACCAATCTGTCGGCGCTGATCGAGGTGTTCAACATGACCTGGCGCGAGCCGCACATGCTCCAGGCGTTCCTGCCCGGCGTGACGAGCGGCGACAAGCGCATCGTGCTGGTCGACGGCGAGATTGCGGGCGCGATCAACCGCGTGCCGGGCGAGGGCGAG
This sequence comes from Sphingomonas sp., assembly GCF_024508665.1. Taxonomy (GTDB): domain Bacteria; phylum Pseudomonadota; class Alphaproteobacteria; order Sphingomonadales; family Sphingomonadaceae; genus Sphingomonas. The sequence continues at coordinate 1,054,108 of NZ_JANINP010000006.1, read as the reverse complement.
TTCCGCTCGAACCTGGCCGTCGGCGGGTCGGCGGTAAAAACCGAATTGACCGCCAAAGAGCGCGAGATCTGCGCGGCGCTCGGTCCCGAACTCAAGAAGCGCGGGCTGCTGTTCGTCGGAATCGACGTGATCGGCGGAGAGTGGCTGACCGAGATCAACGTTACCTCTCCCACCGGCATCGTCGCGATTGAGCGGCTCGATGGCGTCGACGTGTCGGCGATGATCTGGAACGCGATCGAGAAGAAGGTTGCGGCAACCGGATGACGGATTGGTTTCTCGATGGCCTCGAACAATGGGGCTATGTCGCGATTTTCCTGTGGATGGCGCTGGAGAATATCATCCCGCCGATCCCGTCCGAGGTCATCATGGGCTTCGCCGGGATCGCGGTCGCGCATGGCAAGCTGACCTTCGTCGGAGTGATGATCGCCGGCACGCTGGGGTCCACCCTGGGCAATTATTTCTGGTACTGGATCGGCCGCAATGTGCCGCTGCAGCGCCTCAAGCCGTTCGTCGACCGCAACGGGCGCTGGCTGACGGTGTGCTGGTCGGACGTAGAGCGGATCGACAATTTCTTTTTCCGCCACGGCCAATGGCTGGTCTTCGCGCTGCGCTTCGCACCGTTCGGCCGGTCGATCGTGTCGCTGCCGGCCGGCATTTCGAAAATGCCGCGCTGGAAGTTCATCGTCTGGACGCTCGCCGGAACGACCATCTGGAACGCGTTCCTGACCGGCGCCGGTTGGTATCTCGGCGCGAACTTCCGCGAGGCGGAGGCGTGGACCGGTCCGGCAGCGATTGTGATCTGCGTGGCGATCGCGGCGTGGTACGCGTGGCGCGTGGTGACGTGGAAACCCAAGGCTTAGACAATTGTCATCCCCACGGAAGCGGGGATGACGGCTAAGGCTCACGCTCGCGGATGCGCGTTCCGGTACACGTCGAGCAGGTGGGCGGCGTCGACCGCGGTGTAGATCTGGGTCGAACTCAGGCTGGCATGGCCGAGCAATTCCTGGAGCTGGCGCAGGTCGGCGCCGCGGCCCAGCAGATGCGTCGCGAAACTATGCCGCAGCGCGTGGGGCGTCGTGCGGTCGGCCAGCCCGAGCCTGATCCGTGCAGCCTGGACGGCTTTCCTGACCACGCCCGCCGATAACGGTCCGCCCTTCGCGCCGCGAAACAGCGGTTCTCCGCGCACCACCGGCCAGGGCGACGCAGCGACATACGCATCGATCGCATCGCGCACCTGGGGCAGCAACGGCACGATCCGCGTCTTGTCGCGCTTGCCGGTAACGGGCATCGCCTCGCCCAAAGGCAGCACAGCGCCGGTCAGCCCGACCGCCTCACCAATACGCAGCCCCGCCCCATAGAGCAGCAGCAGCACTGCCCAATCGCGCGCGGCGATCCAGGATTCGGTGGCGTCCTCGGCAACCTCTTCGGCCAGCGCGATCGCGTCGGCTGGCGAGATCGGTCGCGGCACGCCCTTTTTGACGCGCGGCCCGCGCATCCGCGGCGGGGCCTCGTCCCCTGCCGCCCATTTGAGGAAGGTCTTGATCGCCGACAATTCGCGCGCGGCGGAGGCGTTGCCCAGGCCCTGTCCACGCCGCCGCGCAAGATAGGCGCGCAGGTCCGCCGCCGTCACCCGACCCAGCGCCGCGCGATCCGCTTCCTCGCCCCAATGTTCGCCGAGAAACTGAACCAGGCGGACGGCAGTCGTCTCGTACGCGCGAACGGTATGCGCCGAGCGCCGCCGGTCGCGCGCCAGATGCTGACCGAACTCGAGCGGCAGGGCCGTCATGGCCGCCGCGCCCGTTGCTTGGCGGAAACCGATTTGATCACCAGCCGTCCCTCGCCCGCCGGATCGATAGGCTGTTCGACGCTAGCCGCGGCGGCATCGATCAGCGCGGCGACCGCCGGATCGTCGATCCGGTCACCGATCAACTTGACATGGCGGACCGTGCTCCCTTCGCCTTCGAGCAGGCCTTGGGGATCGGGCAATTTCGGGCCGTTGGACAGGAACAGGCTGACCCAGCGCGGATAGCCGGCAACCGAACAGACGATCGACCGCATCTTGTCGTTCGCGCCGAAGGCGATCGCGAGCGCGTTGTAATTGTCATAGACCAGGATCGTCGCACCGGGCAGCCGCGCCGAGACCATCGCCACCGCGCGCCGGATCGTCGCCGCAATATCGGGCGCGAATTTGTCGATGAAGCCGTCGAGCTGTTCCTGCGGGGTCACCCGCCTGTTCTAGCGCGCGCTAACGCGTCGGAACAGGCGGGACGCGGCTGCCGACGATCTGCCCAGTTCCGCGGCCGATCGACCAGATCAACCGGGGCTCGCGGCGGTCCCAGCCGATCGCCTGACCGCCGGTCGGCATCGCGATCGTGGCGACGAGTTCGAGCATCCCTCCGCCAGGCGGGACGCGCAAGGCGTAGAGTTCAGGGCGATCGTGCCCCGATACATAAAGCAGCCCGTCCCTGCCCCAATCGCCACCCGACGCGCTCTTGGGCGCCATCCGCGCGATCACTTCTACCGGGAACGACCAGCGTCCGGTCTCGCGCCAATGCCGGTCGTAGCGAACCAGCGTGGTGAAGCTGCTGTCGCGCCCGGGCTCGCCGCCCTTGCCGCCGTAATTGGCGAAGCATGCCCAATATTGTCCCTGATGCGGGACGACCCAGGTCAGCGAGCCGTAAGCGCGACCCAAGGATTTCGACCGGACCAGGGTCATCGTCCGTGTGTCGAACCAATGGATCTGGCTCGACATCGGCACGCCGGGATAGTTGGACGCCGCGCACATCAATTCGCGGCCGATCACCGTGCACGAATTGATGTGTTTGAACACCGCCTTGTCGCCATGCCACGCGCCGATCTTGCGCCCTGTGGCGCGATCATATTTGCCGATATCGGCATTGGAGATGGCATAGACCGCGCCGCGATCGGCAGCGGCGCCCTGCGTCGCCTCGACCGCCTCGACGCGCTGCACCGGCTGGGCGACCAGACCGGCTGCGGCGCCCAGCCAGAAGAGAAATGGCAGCAGCATCAGAACTTGACCGACACGCCGCCGTAAAAGGTGCGGCCATAACGTTCGTTCTGGATCAGCCAGTCGGTATTCCCGCCCTGATACTGGCGCGTCGGTTCGTCGGTCAGGTTCTGCGCCTCGAAGAAGATGCGGGCAAATTTGGTCAGCTGGAAGCTCGCCTTGGCGTCGAGACGACGCAGATCGTCATTATATTGGTCGTTATACGCCGGATCGCCGACCGCGATCAGCGCCTTGCCGGTATTGTGATACGCCACAGACGCCTCGAACGGCCCCTTTTGATAAAACAGTTCGGCGCCGTAGAGGTATTTCGACTGGCTAGGGAAACTCGAAGTGCGACCGTTCGGGAGCGTCAGCGTCGAATCGGTCAGCGTGCCATTGATCGAGATGCCGAAGCCCGACAGGAAACCCGGCAGGAACGAGAGTTGCTGCTGATACTGCGCCTCGATGCCGATGATGTCGCCTTTGTCGGCATTGAACGGCTGGCTCACGCCGAACGTCGGATAGGTCACGCCGTTAAACGTATAGTTGGTCAGCAAGGTCGCCTTGCTGAAGATGGGATTCTTGATGACTTTGGCGAACACGCCGACGCTCAACAGGCCGCCCTTGGCGAAATACCATTCGCCGGTCGCGTCGAAATTGTGCGCGACATAGGGTTTCAGGTCGGGGTTGCCGAGCGACATGGATGGCGGCAGATCGATCGTGTTGACCGAGCCGCCCGGCGACAGCAACGAATATTCGGGCCGGCCGATGCTCTTGGTATAGGCCAGGCGGAACACCGTCTTGGGCGACGGATCGATCCGCACGATCAGTGAGGGCAGCCAATCGCCGTACGAGCTGGCGCGACTCGCCGGGATAACCGTCGCATTGTTCTGCAGCTGGAAGCCCAGGATATCGAGGTTGGTGCGTTCGTAGCGCAAGCCCGGCGTCACGGAGATCGCCCCGAACTTTAGGCTCGCCATGATATAGCCGCCCCACACCTTTTCGCTCAGGCTGAAGTCGGCGGCGGTGTTGTTGATCAGCGTGGTCGTGGCATCGAGCGGCATCAACGCGTCGCCGAGATGCTGGTTGGTGAAGGCGTTCAGCGCGGCGATGTCGAACACCGGGCTATTGCGGAAGCATTGATTGGTATCGGCGCTGTTCGGGTAGACGCAGATGCCCGAAGCGCCGAGATTATACTGACCCAGCGTCCAGCGGTTGGCGCTGGTCGAGGCACGGACATAGGTCGGGTTGTTCTGATCGAAATCGCGGTCGCTGTTGCGATATTTTGCACCGAACTTGACGAAGCCGCGGTCGCCCAGGTCCCAGGTACCGTCGATCTTGCCCTGCCAGATTCTCTCGGTGTTGAGCTGATGCGAGTAGGTGTATTGGCGGAATTGCATCTGGTTCGCGGTGCATTCGGTCACCGGTGCCGCGGTGTAGACCTTGTCCGAAAAATCGAAATTGACCGTGCCGGGATTGCAGCGGAACTGCCAGATCGGGAATTGGTCCAGCGTCTCGTTCTTCGAATAAGCCGCCACATAATCGAGCTTGAGCCGGCCGAACTCGCTCGCCCCGCCGGCCATGGTGGTGAACAGCCATTTGGCCTTATAGTCGAGCCGCAAATCCTCGCGCCGCTCGGGACCCGATCCGGTGACCGTGCCGGTTTCGCCGTCGGGGTTGAGCGTGAAGGCGGGACTGTTGATCAGTGCGGCGGTCGCGAAGTCGAGGCGGTAGCGCGGGCGGACCTCGTTCTCGGTGAACTTGGAATAGACGCCGCGGATGTAGAAACTCTGATGCTCGTTGGGGCGCCAGTCGAACGATCCGGTGGCACCGATACGACGGCGGTCGAGCGAATATTCGGTATATTTGATGTTGTCGGGCACTCCGCCGCGCGCGAAATTCTTGCCCTTGAGCGCCGAATTGGGCTTCCAATTGTCGGGATAGAACCCCTCGGAATTGTAGTCGCGGTCCGAATAGCTGATGCCGAGCGCGAGACCGAACTGGTCGTCGGCGCCAAACCGGCCGGCGATCGAGAGATCGCCGGCAATCGGCGCCTTCTTGTTCAATGTCTGATACCCGCCCTTGAAGCTGCCGACGACGTTGAATGCCTTCTTGAAGTCGAACGCGGTCTGAGGAACCAGGTTGATCGTGCCGCCGATCCCCTGCCCGTCCATATCGGCGGTCTTGACCTTGGCCACCTCGACCCGGTTGAGCAGCTGGCCCGACAGGATGTCGAGCGGAAGCGAGCGCGTAGTGCCGTCGGGATTGCCGACCTCCAGCCCATTCAGCGTATAGTGGTTTAGGTTCGACGGCACGCCGCGGATCGCGACGTAGCGACCTTCGCCCTGATCGTAGGTGACGCCGACGCCGGCAAGATGCTCGACCACTTCGGCGACGTTGCGGTCGGGCAAGCGACCGATCTCGTCGGCCGCCGAGACGTCGACCACGCCGATCGCGTTGCGCTTGGCCTCGATCGAGCGGATCTGCTGAGCGCGCTGTCCAGTAACGACGATATCATTTGGCGTGTCGGCGAACGGAGCATCCGACGCCGTTCCCGACGAGGCTGATTTATCGTCGAGCGCCGATTGCGCCTGCGCGTTGGTAGGGGCGCCGATCGCAATGGTGGCGGTGGCGGCGAGCAGGATCGGCTTCACGAATTTTTCCCCCAGAATGGATCGAGTCGTGCCGCCGATGGACTCAATTCGCGTCAGTTGAGGGTCGGTTCGAGGTCCGATCGAGGACTCCCCGATGACAGGTTGATGAAATCGTCACACCGCGGGGCCCCACCGCTCGACCGCGAGGTTTCGCACGCGCATCGGAATCGCCATATGGCGCGTAATGTCCCGCGCTCGCGTCCTCGTCATGAACTCCGCTCTGGGTCCGCTCGACTATCGCGTGCCGCATGGCATGACGGTCGAGCCCGGCTCGCTTGTGGTCGCGCCGCTTGGTCCGCGCCAATTGCTCGGTGTGGTGTGGGAGCCCGAGCGCATGCCGTCGGACGCGGAGGTCGGCGACAATCGGCTGCGCAACCTGATCGACGTATTGCCGGTCCCGCCGCTGACCGACGCGATGCGGCGCCTGATCGAGTGGACGGCGGATTATTATCTCGCGTCGCCTGTGTCGGTGGCGCGGATGGCCTTGCCGTCTTCCTCGGCACTCGAAGGGGCACGCACGGTCACCGAATATCGCCCGACCGGACATGTCCCCGATCGGCTGACGCCACAGCGCGCGCAAGCGTTGGAGCGGATCGGCGACCGCCAGGGTCTGGTCCGCGAGCTGGCAACGATCGCCGACGTATCCGACGGGGTGATCCGCGGGCTGGTCAAGGTGGGCGCGATCGAGCCGGTCGAGGTCGATATCGACAGCCCCTTCCCGCTGCCCGATCCCGATCATGACGTGCCGGTTCTATCCGAGGAGCAGCAGCGCGCCGCCGACGTGCTGACCGGCGATGTCGCCGCGCGCGCTTTCAAGCCGACCCTGCTCGACGGCGTCACCGGATCGGGCAAGACCGAAGTCTATTTCGAGGCGATCGCCGCCGCGATCCGCGCCGGGCGCCAAACGTTGGTGCTACTTCCGGAGATCGCGCTGACCGAGCCGTTCCTGCAGCGTTTCACCGCGCGTTTCGGCTGCGAACCCGTCGCGTGGCATTCGGGGCTGCGCCAGTCGCAGCGGCGGCGCGCCTGGCGGGCGATCGCGACCGGACAGGCGCTGGTCACGGTCGGGGCGCGGTCGGCATTGTTCCTGCCTTATTCCAACCTGGGACTGATCGTCGTCGACGAGGCGCACGAGACCAGCTTCAAGCAGGAAGAGGGCGTGCATTACCATGCACGCGACGTCGCGGTGATGCGCGGCAAGTTCGAGCATATCCCGGTCGTGCTCGCCACCGCCACCCCGGCGATCGAGACACGCCAGCAGGTCGAGATCGGCAATTATGCCGAAGTGAAGCTGCCCGGTCGCTACGGGGCGGCGGAAATGCCGGCGATCGAGGCGATCGACCTGTTGCAGAACCCGCCCGAGCGCGGCCGCTGGATCGCGCCGCCGCTGGTCAACGCGATCGACGAGACGCTGGCGCGCGGCGAACAGGCGTTGATGTTCCTCAACCGTCGCGGCTACGCGCCGCTGACCTTGTGCCGGACATGCGGGCATCGTTTCCAATGCCCCAATTGCACTGCCTGGATGGTCGAGCACCGGCTGGTCCAGCGACTGAGTTGCCACCATTGCGGCCATGTCATGCCGACCCCGCACGCATGCCCGGAATGCAAGGAGGAGGATTCGCTGGTCGCCTGCGGGCCCGGGGTCGAGCGCATCGCCGATGAAGTAGCGGCCTTGTGGCCCGAGGCACGCACAGCGATCGTCACCAGCGACACGATCTGGTCGCCGGCCAAGGCGGCCGAATTCGTCAACCGGATGGAAGCGGGCGAGATCGACATCGTTATCGGCACGCAGCTGGTCACCAAGGGCTATCATTTCCCCAATCTGACCCTGGTCGGTGTGATCGATGCCGATCTTGGACTAGGCGGCGGCGATCTGCGCGCGGCCGAGCGCACGTTCCAGCAGATCATGCAGGTCGCCGGGCGCGCCGGGCGCGGCGAGAAACCCGGCCAAGTCTTCATCCAGACCCATGATCCCAAAGCGCCGGTGATGGAAGCCTTGGTGTCGGGCGACGCCGACGCCTTCACGACCGCCGAGACCGAAGCGCGGCGCGAGGCCGGCGCGCCGCCGTTCGGCCGCTACGCCGCGATCGTCGTGAGTTCGGAGGATCAGTCGGCCGCGCACGACATCGCCAAGCTGGTCGGGCGCACCGCGCCGCGGGTCGAAGGAATGGACGTCTATGGCCCCGCCCCCGCCCCGCTGGCGATGCTGCGCGGACGCCATCGCTATCGCCTGCTGATCCACGCGCGGCGCGGGCTCGACGTCCAGGACGTGATCCGCTCGTGGCTCGGCGGGCTCGATTGGCCGTCCAAGGTCCGCGTCATAGTGGACGTTGATCCCTATAGCTTTGTCTGAAGGGCGCCCTTAGAATTTCTTCCCGTAAAAGGGACGCATTCTTCGGGGGATGGAATGATTCGAAAGCTGTGGTTGTTGGGATCGCTGCTTGCGGTGGCGTGGCCGGATGTTGCCGGCGCCGCCTGGTATCAGGCAAGCTCAAAACACTTTGTCGTCTACGCCAACGACAGTGCCGAACGGGTGAAGGCCTATACCGACCGCCTCGAACGATTCGATCAAGCGATTCGCTACTGGCATCGCATGCCCGAGGACAAGCGCGGCCCGTCGGCGCGAGTCACCATTTTCGTCCTAAGCGATATCGGCGAAATCCAGAAAATCTACGGTAGAGGAAGTACTTCGAACGTCGCCGGCTTTTATGATCCGCGCGCGAGCGGGTCGGTTGCCTTCACTCCCCGCAACGCGGGGAATGAAGGCGACTATGGATTATCCGCGCAGGCGATCCTGTTCCACGAATATACGCATCATTTCATGCTGACGAACATGTCGGACGCCGCGTTCCCGCCATGGTTCACCGAAGGATATGCCGAGCTCCACGCCACCGCGATCATCAAGCCCGACGGCAGCGTGCAATTCGGCGCCGTGCCGCGCTACCGGCAGTGGACCGTTGCAAGCCCGATGCTGCTGCCCGCCGCCAAGCTGCTCGAACCGTACCCCGGCAAGCTCGATGACGACAGTCGTGACGCGCTCTACTCACGCGGCTGGCTGCTGATGCATTATTTGACCTTCGACGCCGATCGCCGCAAGCAACTCGCCGCCTATATTATTGCAATCAACTCCGGAAAGTCCGCGCAGGAAGCCGGCGAGGCGTTCGGCAAACTCAGCGAGCTCGACGGCAAGATGAACGCGTGGGGCAGCCGCAAGGCGATGCCATTCAACGAGATAAGCGGATCCGAGCTGCACACCGGAATGATTGCCGTACGTCCGCTGACTCCGGGCGAGGCGGCAGTCATGCCGGCGCTAATCGCCTCCGAACGCGGCGTCGACGATAAGACCGCGCCGACGGTCGCTGCGCTGGCGGAACGCCTGGCGGCGCCTTTCCCCGGCGATCCCGCCGCGCAGAACGAACTGGCCGAGGCCGAATTTGACGCGAAGAACTATGCCGCCTCCGAAGCAGCGGCGGACCGCGCGCTGGCCGCCGATCCGAGATCGGTCCATGCTCTGCTTTACAAGGGGATGGCGCAACAAGCGGTACTCCTCCGCGACAAGATCAATGATGGTAGCCGCTGGGCCGCGGTGCGGCGTTGGTATCTGGCCGCGAACAAGGTCGACACCGAGAATCCCGAACCGCTCGTGCAATTCTATGACAGCTTCGTTGAGCAGAAGGAGAAACCAACCACCAATGCCGCCAACGGATTGCTCTATGCCTATGCGCTCGCGCCTTACGACCCGTTGCTGCGGCTGCGCGCGGCCAGCGTGCTGATCGGCCGCGACCAGGAAAAGGCGGCGCGAATCGCGCTGTATCCGGTCGCCTACAATATCGAGGAGAGCGGCCCGGCTGAGATCGCGCAAAAGGTTCTCAAGGCGCTGGACGCTGGCGACAAGACGGCCGCTCTCAAAGCCTTCGAGCCGACAGAGAAGAAGGCCGAGGACAAGAAAAAAGCCTAAGATCTGCTACGTCTTGCCGCAGGTCGGCCATCGATCGATCGGCGCGCACTGTAACTCGCGACCGCTTTCTGTCATGGCGGCGTCGATGGCGTGGACTGAACCAATGAACATATTGCGGCAGATCGCAGTGGCGATTTCCTTAGTGCTGGCGGGTGGGCTCGTCCTACCCGCGCACGCCGATGACATTGCTGCGGCATCGCGTAGCGTCGTCCGTGTCGTAACGATCGCAATCGTCGACCAGGAAGTGGTCGGGTTCGGCCATGGTTCGGGCTTCGCGGTGGGTCCCAATCGGATCGTCACCAACGCGCATGTCGTCGAGCTCGCGCAAAAATATCCCGACAATGTCGTGATCGGCGTCGTTCCGTCCGAGGGGTCCAAATCCTATCAGGGCCGCGTCGTCGCGATCGATACCAAGCGCGATCTGGCCTTGATCGAGTTCACCGGCGGCGCGCTGCCCGTCGCGACGCTGTATACGGGGGCGCCCGACGACAGCATGGGGCTGGTCTCGCTCGGCTATCCGGGCAATGTCGACCTGGCGACCGCGCAGTCGGCGGCGGATTATATCAAGCCGCTGGCGCCGGTGCGCTCCGAAGGGTCGTTGTCGGCGAGCCGCAACATCGAAGGCATCAACGTCCTGTTGCATACCGCCAGTATCTCGCGCGGCAATTCGGGTGGACCGCTGCTCGACCGCTGCGGGCGCGTGATGGGCGTCAATTCCGCGATCACCCGCGGCGAGGATGGCGATGCCAATTTCGCCTTCGCGATCGCGGAGAGCGAGCTTGCCGGATTCCTGCGAGCGAACCGGCAGACCTTCAATGCCGTCGACATCCCGTGCATGAGCCTGGAAGCCCGGCTGAGCGCCGATCAGGCCGCCGACAATGCGGCGCGCGAGGCGGCCGACGCATCGCGGCGCGAGGCGGCCGCGCGTGAACAGGCCAGCCGTCAACAGGCGATCGAGGCCGCGCGGCTGAACGCGCAGCGCGCGAGCGAGAATGTCATGGCGATTTCAGCCTTGCTGCTCGTTCTCGGCGCGCTGACCGTGGGCGGTGGCGGACTGCTCTATTCGCGTGGACGCCAGCGCGAGGCGATCTGGGCCGCGTCGGCCGGCGGGGTGTTGATCGTCGCTGCGGTCATCGTGTTCCTGTTGCGGCCGAGCGAGGAACCGATGCTGCCACCGGGCTTCGCGGTTCCGGTCGCGACTCCACCGACCCCCTCGCCAGCGACGGCGCGCGCGGTGGGCAAGATGGTGTGCAAGTTCCAGCCCGACCGCAGCCGGGTGACCGTATCGGCGACCGACGACGTCAATCTCGATTGGGGTCAGGACGGGTGCATGAACGGCAAGACGCAATATGCCGACGATAACGGCAAATGGACTCGCGTGCTGGTGCCGAGTAACGAGCAGACCGTCTCGGTACTGCAATTCGACCCCGATACGCGCACTTACACGGCTTATCGCTATTTCCTGAGCGCGGCGCAGATGGGCGCGGCACGCAAGCTGCGTGCGCAGAGCCCGCTCAAGCAGTGCAGCGCCGACGCCGGCGCGCGCAACAATTTGATGGTCCAGCAGCAATCGATCCGCGCCGCGCTACCGGCTGCCTATAGCGAGAAGCTGGTCTACGCCTGTTCGGCGGCGGCGGCTCCCTGACGACGGCGCACCCAGGAAGGGGCGATGAACCGGTCGCCGCGCCAGGCGACATAGAGCAGGACGACGCCAACCGCGGTGGCGATGGCCATCGCCGGCAACGACGCCTCGGGGCCGAACTTGCCCCCGGTGACGAGGTCGGACCCGCCGATCCACGGACGCAACAAACCCGAAACCTGCAGCCCGGAGACGGGCGTGCCGAAGATACCACCCTCGGCGAAATTCCAAGCGGCGTGCAGCCCGATCGCCATCCATAAACGCCGCGTGATCATGTACAGCGCCGCCAGCAGGATTCCCGCCTCGAATGCGATTCCGACTGCGGCAACCCAGGTCGCCTCGGGATTGAAGATATGGCCGAAACCGAAAAACAGCGCGGACAGGACGAGCGCCGCCCAGCTGCCCAGCCAACGTTCGAGTAGGCGGAAGAAAAGCGCCCGCAACGCGATCTCTTCGCTAAAACCAGGGAAGATCCCGATCGCCAGCGGCACAGCGAGGACTTCGGGACCGTTATAGCCGACGACGCGATAGGCGCCGAGCGCGGCCATGACGCCGATGATCGCCGCCAGGATCGCGATGCCCCCGGCGATGCCGATCGCGAGTTCCGGCAGCGCGCGGTGGAAAGCGAACTCGACGACCCGCCGTCGCTCGACGAACCGGACGAACGCCCAATAGCCGCCGAAGAAGATCGCCGCGCCAATGATCGCGGTTACCACCCCGCCGCCGTCGGTATGACTGGCCTTCAACGCCCTGCCGACCGCGCTGCTCATGATCGCGCAGGCGAAGATCAGCGGGATGCTCAGCAACAACAGCATCATCGGGTGGTGGATGACTCGCCAGGCCGGGCTGTCGGGGGGCGTGTTCGGTTCGACCGGCAGCATGCGAGGGCCCCTTCTTCTCTCTCGGACTTGTTTGAGCCTAACGCAGCCAGTGTATCGCGCAAGCAGATCAGCTATGGCTTTGCCCGGTGCCGCGGTCACCGTCGATCAAGGGGAGGAATGTGCTTATGAAGCGACTTGGCTTGCTCGCCTGTCTGGCGCTGCTCGGGGCTGCGGACGCGCCATCGCCGCCGGTGGTCATCCCGGTCACCGTCGCGCCGGCGCTCGGCGATCATTTTTCGGGGCGGCTGATCGTCTTCGCCGAAAAGGCAAAACCCGATTCCAAGCCGGCGGACGCAGTCGATTTCTCTCCGTTCGAGCCCACCGGCGCGTCGATCGCGGCGCGCGAGGTGAGCGACCTCGGGCCCGATAGGATCGCGCAAATCGACGGCGAGACCGATGCCTTTCCCGCGCCGCTGTCGAGCCTGTCGCCCGGCACCTATCGCGTCCAGGCCGTGCTCGATCGCAACCACAATTACAATTATGGCGGGCGCGATGCCGGCGACCTCGTGTCGAAGGTCGTCGAAGTCACTCTGCCCGGCAAGCTGCCGACGATCGCGCTCGATAGCGTCGTGCCGGCCAGTAATCCCGAAGCCATGCTCGGACGGCTGCCGCCCGGCGAGCGGCCGAAGGTCGAGGCCGCATTGTCGCAACTCAAGCCGGTCGAGTTCCAGAGCACTGCCCTCACGGCCTTTCGCGGAACACCGACTTTCATTCGCGGCTGGGTCGCACTGCCGCCGGGCTATGACGGCAAAACCAAATTCCCCACCGTCTATTCGGACAGCGGCTTCGGTGGGACACTCGCGTCGGAGCGGATGCAAGGCGCGCGCATCTCGGCGATGATAGCGGATCGTTCGCTGCCGCCGATGATCTGGGTGTTCCTCGATCATAGCGGCGCGACCGGCACCAACGAATTCGCCGATTCGGTCAATAACGGACCCTGGGGCAAGGCGCTGACCGAGGAGCTAATCCCCGCGCTCGAACGACAATATGCGATGGACGCCCGGCCGAGCGGGCGTTTCCTGACCGGGCACAGTTCGGGCGGCTGGTCGACCTTGTGGCTGCAGGTCCGCTATCCGAAACTGTTCGGCGGCAGCTGGCCGACCTCGCCCGATCCCAGCGATTTCCACAACTTCACCAATATCGACCTCTACGCGCCGGGCGCGAACTTCTACCGCGACGCCAAGGGCGAACCGATTCCGCTGGTCCGCGATCACGGCAAATTGATCGCGACGATGGAGCAATTCGCCCGCGCCGAGGCAGTACTTGGCCCCTATGGCGGCCAGATCGCCTCGTTCGAATGGGTGTTCAGCCCGCGCGGCGCCGACGGCCGGCCGGTGCCGGTGTTCGACCGCGCGACCGGCAAGGTCGATCCCGCCGTCGCCGCCTATTGGCACGACAATTATGACGTCGCCCATATCGTCGCCCGGGACGCCGCCGCGCTGAAACCCGACCTAGACGGCAAGATTCACCTCACCGTCGGGACCGCGGATACTTTCTATCTCGACGGTGCGGCGCATCTGCTCGATGCGGCCATGGCCAAGGCGGGGATCAAGGCGAGCTTCACCTATCTGCCCGACAAGACGCATTTCGACCTGTACGAACGCGGCGGCGACAAGATGGCGCTGATGAAGGACAATGCCTGGGCGATGTATGCGGTGGCGCGGCCGGGGGCGAAGCGGCCAGGAAAGTAGACGCCGACTCTTCACCGTCATCCCCGCAACAGCGGGGATGACGATGGTATTCAGGCCCGATCGATCCGCGCCGCGAAGCAGCCCGGGCGAGCATTATACGCCTGGAGGTATGCGACGTTCGGATCCTCCAGCCAAGGCTCGATCGCCTCGGCGAGGTCGCCGCCGTCCAGCACGTCGCCCTTGAGCAGCATGCCTTGGGCATCGAACGCCCGCAGCGCGAGCAGGCGGCGCGACAGCTGCTCGGGCACCGCGTCGCGATATTCCGCGGCCTGTTCGGCGCCCTCGCGCACGAAGATCGCGTAGCTCGCGCGATAAGGGCTATCGACCGGCAGATGCTGGTAGTTGATCAGGATCAGATCCTCGCCCGGCTCGGCATCCTCCAGCGTCACGCGGCAGGGAAAACCGGGCTTCTCGTCGGCCCGGCGGCGCACCGCGCCGAACGCGGCGAGCTCGCCGTCGCTCAGACCGTAGAGCGGCTTGAACGGGGTGGGGTCGAGCCCGCGAATCACATACGCCATTACTTCACTCCTTCACGATCGAGCAGAACTGTCTTGCGGTCGACGCCATAGGCATAGCCGCCCATCGAGCCGTCGCTGCGCAGCGCGCGATGGCAGGGGATGACGACCGCGACATGATTGGCGCCGCACGCGCTGCCCACGGCACGCACTGCCTTGGGACTTCCCGCGATCGCGGCGAGCTCGCCATAGGACCGCGTCTCGCCCGCCGGGATATCGCGCAACGCTTGCCACACCGCCTCCTGAAATGCGGTGCCTTGGACGTCGAGCGGCAAATTCTGATCGCGATCGGGCGATTCGACCTTGGCCACCACACGTGCGGCGAGATCACCTAGCGCCGCACCGCCCTGAACGATCTCCGCCTTGGGAAAATGCTTGGCGAGGTCGAGCGCATCCTCGTCGAACGAAACGCGGCACAAGCCCTTGTCGGTCGCAGCGATCAGCAATGTGCCCAGGCTGGTGTCGGCGATGGTCCAGCGGATCGTTACCCCCGCCCCGCCCTGGCGCCAGGCACTTGGCGTCATGCCCAGCCGCTTGGCGCCGCCTTCGTAGAAGCGGCTCGGTGCCGAATAGCCGGCCTCGTAGATCGCATTGGTGACGGACGATTCGTCCTTCAGCGCCTGCGCGACGCGAGTAGCGCGTAGGCCGCGGAAATAGGCCGCCGGCGTCACGCCGGTCGCGCGCTTGAACAGGCGATGGAAATGATGCGGCGCATAACCGACCTCCGCCGCCAGCTCCTCGAGCGAAATGGCGTCCTCGGCCGCTTCGAGTAGCGCTACGGCGCTGGCGACCGCGACGCGATCTCGGCCGACCTCATCGGGCTTGCAGCGCAGACAGGCGCGGAATCCGGCGGCGCGCGCACTGGCGGCGTCGCGATGGAATTCGACATTCTCGCGCCGCGGATGCCGCGCCGGGCAGCTCGGCTTGCAATAAATGCCCGTGGTCTTGACCGCGACGACGAAGCGTCCGTCCTGCGCGCGATCGCGAGCCTCGAAGGCCGCCCAGGCGGCGTCGATATCGATGGGGGTTTCGCTCGTCATGCAGCCTATGTAGGCGCCCACGCAGGCAGCCACATCCCGGCGTTTGCGGCCAAAGCTAAAGGCTATCCGGCCGACCCGCTCCGATCGATCGTATAGATTACGTGGACCACCGGCTGCCCCGCCATTTCGGCGTGATGGCGGCGATCGGTCAGCTTGCCACCGACTTTCTCGATCGCGCGCCGTGAGCGAATATTGGTTTCACCGATCATGAACATCACGCGCGACACGCCGGTAAAGGCATGATCGAGCATCAACCGCTTCATCTCGCCATTGTAGCGCCCGCCCCAATGCGACCGCGCGAGGAAGGTCCAGCCGATCTCCACTTCATCCGGCTCGGCGCGGCCGAAATCGTAACGCGAACTACCGATCACCGCCCCGCTCTCGCGGTCGATCGCCACCAGCATGCCGCCCGAGGCAAGGCCATCGGCGAAGAAGCGGCGAAATACCGACTCCTGCCAGCGGTCATGCGCTGGATGGACTTCCCAGATCAGCGGATCGCCGGCAACTGCGAACAGCGCGTCGAAATCCTCGGCGGTGGCAGGGCGAAGCTCTACCAGGTCGCTGATCAGGTGCGGTTGGCGGTCGAACGCCACGTCACACGATCAAAAGGGCGACCGGAACCACAATGCCTAGCCCCAGCGCGATCAACGCCGGGCGGCGCAGGTTGCGCGTGCCAAGCGCGATCGTCAGGCCGATCAGCGTGGTGGTGAACAGGCCGATCGCGACCAGCAACGCGAAGATCTTGAGCGGCGACAAGCCGCCATGATCGTGATCGTCATCCCCCGCGGGCCGTGCCCCGGCGGGCTTGCGCGCCGGTTCGG
Source organism: Sphingomonas sp. (assembly GCF_024508665.1). Taxonomy (GTDB): domain Bacteria; phylum Pseudomonadota; class Alphaproteobacteria; order Sphingomonadales; family Sphingomonadaceae; genus Sphingomonas. Next base: position 1,037,902 of record NZ_JANINP010000006.1, on the reverse strand, counting down.
CCGGGCGCGGCTTGGGCAGCATTTGATGCTTGTGGATGCCGGCGATCGCCGACACCCAGCCGGCCGGAGGCGGATTGCGCTGGTCCTGCCACCCCAGAACCTGGATCAGGCCGCTGAACGCAAAGAACAGGATGGCGGGGGCCAGGAAGACACCGATATAATGGTGCCATTGGCGCAGGCTGCGGAGCGTGGTGCCTTTCATTGCCTCCGCCTTAGGGCAGGAGTGCGACCGCCGACAAGCCGAGTCAGGACATAAGCCGTTCGTAGAAGCCGCCAAAGCGCCCGGCGGGGTCGACCAGATGGATCTCCAGGATCCAGAAGCGATCGTTGCCATTGGGGTCGGGGTCGCGCAGCCGCGTCGTGTTCTCCGGGTTGATCCGGTAGAAATCCTTGTCGCCCGGCAGATGCGCGTGCGGGAATTCGCCGACTATGTGCCCGGCGATCACGCCGCCGAACCGCCACCCCGCCGCCGTCGCACTGTCGCAGGCAAAGGCATAGAGCTCGGCGCCGGTGATGTCGGGATCCTTGTCGAACCGCGCCTTAACCTTGCCGAATTGCGCGGGAAGGTCTGCGACCAGGCGAACCTTGTCGGGGTCGTGACCCACGACATAGGAGCGGCCGACATCGGCCTCCCATTCGTCGAATACCGGTCCGAGATCGAGGAACACCAGATCGTCCTCCGCGATCGTCAGCACCGGCGGGTTCTCGCGGGCGGTCGCGAGCCCGTTGACGCCGGCATGGACGATGCGTTTGTGCCAATGTTTCTCGACGCCGAATTCCTCGCGCGCGAGCGTATAGATGTCGTGCTCGACCTCACGCTCGGTCCGACCGGCCGCGATCAGGCCGAGCGCCTCGATCCGATCCAATAGCTGCAACGCCAAGTCCTCCGCGGCATGGAGCTCGGCGTGGCGCGCGGCATGCGAGAGCGTGGCGTGAGTCATCGCTGGCACCAATAAGGGAGCGTGCAGCGCGCGGCCAGAGATCAGAGACTGTGGGCGTTGAGCCAGCGCGCGATCAGCGCCTGGGCTGGCTGGCTGAACACAACCTCATGCCCTACGCGCGGAAAGACCACCCGATCAGCATTTGGGCGTAGTGCCTTCAAGGAGGCGCTGTTCTCCGGAGGAATGGTCGTGTCGGCAGTCCCATGGAGTAGCAGGATCGGGCAGGCGATTCGGCCGATCTTGGCGGCAGTATCGAACCGTTCGCTGACCAACAGGTCGGCAGGAAGCCACCAGAAGCGTGCCGCGGCGACGTGGGCGACGCTGGCATAAGGCGCTACCAGGATCAGCGCGCGAGGAGCGTGTTCCAGCGCCATCTGCGCCGCCACTCCGGTGCCGAGCGAATAGCCGATGATGACAATGCGGTCGGCACCGATGCCGTTCGCCGTCATCCACGCGCGTGCAGCGCGCGCATCGCGATATAGTCCTTGTTCGTCGGGGATGCCGGGTGCGCCGTTGAACCCGCGAAATTCGGGCAACACCGCGCCATAGCCGGCGGCGACCAGTGAGCGCATCGCGACGATACTACCCAGGACCGAATCGCCATTGCCATGGAAGAACAAGATGACCGGCTTGCCCTGCTGCGGCGGGTGATAGAGCAGCCGCCCGCGCAGCCCGTCCGAGGTCGTTATCGCGACGTCGCGATAGCCGGTACGGTCGGGATTGACCGCCGCTGTCCCGAAATACCAGCCGGGATAAATCAGCCGCCGCTGGAAAGTGTAGAGCAACCCGACGATGGCGACATAGATCAGTACGGCAGCGATCAGCGTGCGGATTGCAATTCGTTTTAACCCAGCCAGTGCCACCGCGCCGCTCGCCCCGAATTCACGGCGACTTTATCGTCTGCGCGATCGCGCGAGTTTCGCGCATCAGCGACAAAATGCCGGCTTCGTCGGTCTTCGTCCCCGCCCGGAAAATCGAAAGCACGCGGCCGCCGACGGCCGTAATGCATACCGCGATGGGCTGGTCGTAGCTGATCCCCGGCGTATCGTAGTGGAGGACGCCGGCCATATAACCGCACATATCGTCCTTGCCTCGCGGCGCGAAGGTGCCGCTGATATCGATCTTGGTGCCGGTAATGTCGGACATCGACTTGGCGGCGGTATCCCGCCAGCTCTTGGTATCAAGAGTCTTACCGAAAGCGACGCCGAGCTGCGTGAGCAGGGTCTGGCGATCGATTGTGGCCAAAAGGGCGGCCGAGGGAGTCTTGATGAAGGTATAGTCGTTCGCACCCTTCAATACTTCTCCGTCGCATCGGGCGAGCATGAGATCGGTGGTGTTGACCGTGTCACCTGCCGCCAGCAGTTGCGCGATATCCGCCATCTTGCCGGAGGGCAGGCAATAGCCGTCCGGAATTGGGATCGAGAACGACACTCCACCGACCCGGAAGTCTGCCTTTCGCGTATCGGATGCCGGTGCCGAGGTGGCCATGAGCGACGCCGACACGATCAAGGCCGCGAATACGGATTTCATGATTCCCCCCAAGTGATACGCCCCGTGTCGGCGACTTCTAACCACGCCTGGGCCATGTCTAAAGCGCTTTCCTCGTGCCGATGCCGCGGCGAGTATTATTTCTTCTTTTCCCGCGCCTTCAGGCTCTTCGAGATGACGATCTCGGCGAGCCGTGCGCCGGGGATGAAGATGCCGGCGGCCTCGACCCCGGCGTTGATCAAGAATTCGGCGTCGATCGTGTGGCCGAGGAACTGCTCGAACGTGCTGCCGCCGGTGCGCGTCTCGCCGCTCACGCCGTCGAACTCGACCACCGCTTCCTTGCCCTGCCAGCGGTAGCGGAAGGCGTAGACCGGGCGGTAATAGAGGTCGATGTGATGGAGCGAGAGCTTTTCCTCCAGCACCTTGTCCGCCTCGATCCGCTCGATCGAGCTCGCCAGCACGTCGCGTACCAGCATCGACGCCTTGGCCGTCGGCGGCACCACCACCGCGCCGTCGGCCGCCGCCTTGGCGAGTCCCGCGGCGTCGGTCACCTTGGCATCGTGCTGGAGATATTGCACCGCGCCGGGGTCGGGGTTGCCGCTGATTGCGTCGTAACAGACCTCGCGATGGATCTCGTCGTGGCAGGTTTCGGTGCCGGTCAGCGTATAGGCGCCCCCTGCGACGACGTGCATCCTGCCATCGATTTCGACGTTGGTCACGTTGGCATCGACCGCGACGCGATACTCCTTGCGCCGCTCATAGGTCATCGTCGCGGTGCAGCCGATGCGGAAGAAGGGCTGCAAGCGGCGCTCGCGATAGATCACTTCATAGTCTTCGTCCTTGGGACGCGACAGGAAACCGGTGATCTTGGCCATCGTCCCGAACGCGTCGGTGCGCTTGATCCAGGCGCGCCCCTCGGCATGGTCCATGTTGAACCGGTCGGCGAGGATCAGCACGCGTTCTTCGGCGAGTTCGACGTCCATCGGGCACCCCTCAATGCGCTTTTGCACACTTCCTCGCTGCATCGGTCAAGCTGGGATAGGCGAAATTCGCCCTCCCCCGCTTGCTAGCCCTCTCCCGCTTGCGGGAGAGGGTCTTCTTTCTTCTTCCAGGCGACTCGATCTCAAAAAGAAGTAAGAAGACCCTCACCATCCCACCGCCTACGGCGGCGGGCCCCTCCCTCTCCCGCGTGCGGGAGAGGGACAAGTAGGAGTCGCCATCCGCCCCCCGGCTGCACCTCATCCTAAAGCACCGGGTTGCATCCCCGCCCCCCCGATGCTAGTCGCGCGCCAACCCATAGAGGGCGCCTCAGGGCTGCCCTCTTTTCGTATGGGGCCACATACCCTTTTGAAAAGGACCCTCATCGCGTGGAGCAATCCGGCGGTATTCAAGCGAGCTTAGGTGGGCGGTACGCAACCGCTTTGTTCGAACTCGCCCGCGAATCGAAGTCGATCGACACGGTCGAAGCGAGCCTGGCCACGGTCCGGCAGGCGCTGAGCGACTCGGCCGACTTCAAGGCGCTGACCACCAGCCCGCTGATCGGTCGGGCCGATGCCGCCAAGGGCGTCGCCGCCGCCGCCGGTGCGATGAAGCTCGACGCGACGACCACCAAATTCCTGGGCGTGCTGGCGCAGAATCGCCGCCTCGCCCAGCTGCCGGCGATCATCCGCGCGTTTCGCGGGCTGGCATCTAGCTATCGTGGCGAGACCACGGCCGAAGTAACTTCGGCGCATCCGCTTTCGGATGCGCAGGTGATCGAGCTCAAGCAGCAGCTCCGCCAGCGCGTCGGCCGCGAGGTTGCCGTCGAATTGAATGTCGATCAGTCGCTGCTCGGTGGCCTGGTCGTTCGTATCGGATCGCAGATGATCGACTCCTCGATCCGCACCCGTCTCAATACCCTCGCGCACGCGATGAAAGGCTGAAGGTTTAGAACATGGACATCCGCGCCGCAGAAATCTCGAAGGTCATCAAGGACCAGATCGCCAATTTCGGTACCGAGGCGGAAGTCTCGGAAACCGGCCAGGTGCTGAGCGTCGGTGACGGCATCGCCCGCATCCACGGCCTCGACAACGTCCAGGCGGGCGAGATGGTCGAGTTCGCCAATGGCGTGCAAGGCATGGCGCTCAACCTCGAAGCCGACAATGTCGGCGTCGTGATCTTCGGCTCGGACGCCGAGATCAAGGAAGGCGACGTCGTCAAGCGGACCGGCACCATCGTCGACGTCCCCGTCGGCAAGGGCCTGCTCGGTCGCGTCGTGGACGGCCTCGGTAACCCGATCGACGGCAAGGGCCCGATCGTCGCCGAGAAGCGCAGCCGCGTCGAAGTGAAGGCGCCGGGCATCATCCCGAGGCAGTCGGTGTCGGAGCCGATGCAGTCGGGCCTGAAGGCGATCGACGCGCTCGTTCCCGTCGGCCGCGGCCAGCGCGAGCTGATCATCGGCGACCGTCAGACCGGCAAGTCGGCCGTCGCGATCGACACCTTCATCAACCAGAAGACGGTCAACGGCGGCGACGACGAGTCGAAGAAGCTGTACTGCGTCTATGTCGCCGTCGGCCAGAAGCGCTCGACCGTCGCGCAGCTGGTCAAGACGCTGACCGAGAATGGCGCGATGGAATATTCGATCGTGGTCGCCGCGACCGCGTCGGAGCCTGCCCCGCTGCAGTTCCTCGCGCCCTATACCGGCACCGCGATGGGCGAATATTTCCGCGACAACGGCATGCACGCCCTGATCGTGTTCGACGATCTGTCGAAGCAGGCGGTCGCCTATCGCCAGATGTCGCTGCTGCTGCGCCGCCCGCCGGGCCGCGAAGCCTATCCGGGCGACGTGTTCTACCTGCATAGCCGCCTGCTGGAGCGCGCGGCGAAGCTGAACGAGGACAACGGCTCCGGTTCGCTGACCGCACTGCCGGTCATCGAGACCCAGGCCAACGACGTGTCGGCCTACATCCCGACCAACGTGATCTCGATCACCGACGGCCAGATCTTCCTTGAGACCGACCTGTTCTTCGCGGGCATCCGCCCGGCGATCAACGTCGGCCTGTCGGTCAGCCGCGTCGGCTCGGCCGCGCAGACCAAGGCGATGAAGAAGGTGTCGGGCTCGATCAAGCTCGAGCTCGCCCAGTATCGCGAGATGGCGGCGTTCGCGCAGTTCGGCTCGGACCTCGACGCCTCGACGCAGAAGCTGCTCAACCGCGGTGCGCGCCTGACCGAGCTGCTCAAGCAGCCGCAGTTCAGCCCGCTGCCGTTCGAGGAGCAGACCGCGTCGATCTTCGCCGGTACCCAGGGCTATCTCGACAATGTGCCGGTCGAGGCGGTGGTGCGCTACGAAGCGGCGATGCTCGCCGACCTGCGCGCCAACCATGCCGGCGTGCTGAAGGCGATCCGCGACAGCAAGGACCTGAAGGACGACGTCCGCGACCAGCTCAAGGCCGCGCTCGACGCCTTCGCGAAGACGTTTGCGTAATCATAACCGTCACCCCAGCGAAAGCTGGGGTCTCGGGCCGCAAGCGAACGGCCTGAGGCACAAGATCCCAGCTTCCGCTGGGATGACGAAGTAGGGAAAAGATGGCGTCACTTAAGGCCCTCAAGATCCGCATCGGCTCGGTGAAGTCGACGCAGAAGATCACCAAGGCGATGAAGATGGTCGCCGCCGCCAAGCTGCGCCGCGCGCAGGAAGCGGCCGAGGCCGGCCGCCCCTATGCCGAGCGGCTGGAAAAGGTCGTGGCAAGCATCGCCTCGACCGTCACGGTCGGTCCGAACTCGCCCAAATTGCTCGCCGGCACCGGCCGCGATCAGGTTCACCTGTTCGTCGTCGCCACGTCGGACAAGGGCCTGGCCGGCGCGTTCAACACCAATATCGCGCGTTTGGCACGGCGCCGTGCCGCCGAGCTGATCGCCGAAGGCAAGACGGTCAAATTCTACACGATCGGCCGTAAGGGCCGCGCCGTGCTCAACCGCCAGTATCGCGACCTGATGGTCCATGGCGTCGAGCCGGGCGATCTCGGCAAGCTCGGCTTCGCCGATGCGCGCGGCTATGCCGACGATCTGATCGCGCGATTCGAGGCCGGCGAGTTCGACGTCGCGCATCTATTCTATTCGCGCTTCAAGTCGGTGCTGACGCAGGAGCCGACCGAGCAGCAGATCATCCCGGTGTCGATCCCGGCGGGCGCCGCCGACACCGGCGGCGTCAGCGCCGCGGTCGATTACGAACCGGAGGAAGAGGAAATCCTCGCCGACTTGCTGCCGCGCAACGTCGCGATCCAGCTGTACCGCGCGATCCGCGAGAATGCCGCTTCGGAGCAGGGCAGCAAGATGACCGCGATGGACAATGCCACGCGCAACGCCGGCGACCTGATCAACAAGCTGACGATCCAGTACAACCGCAGCCGCCAGGCCGCGATCACGACCGAGCTCGTCGAGATCATTTCGGGCGCCGAGGCGCTGTGATCGTGGCACGTCCTCGATTTACTTGTTTGGCGCTGTTTGTCTTTTGCGGCGGATGCGCCATCGCGCCTCCCTATAAGACTACCTTTGACCCTGTGGAGGTGAATTGGGCACGTTCGAATGGCAAAGGTTCAATTTCTGGGATTGTCCGTCTTTCCTATGGCGGCGCCAAGTCAAATTGCCCCGGCTCAGAAGTAACATTAACACCAAGATCGGCGAGAGCTGATGAAGAGGCGCTGGCGTTTTATGGCAGCCTGAAGGGTGGCACGTGGATTTACGGCAAAGCTGTCGGGTTCAATAAAAACGGCGATCCTCGTATGGCCGCATACAATAGAATTACACAATGCGACGCTGATAACCGTTATTCGTTTACCGATCTGCCGGACGGCACCTATTATTTATCCGCGATAGCCCTCGGAACCGAGGCGCCAAAAATAATACCCGGTGCGGTAACTTTTTCAACCAGAAGCGGTGTCGGTGTGATGCGTCCAGTCACTATCGTAAATGGCGCTCACGTAGATATAGATTTGATAAAGGACTAAACATCATGGCAACCGCCCCGACTGCAGAGAAGCCCGCTCGCAAGCCGCGCGCGACCAAGCCCAAGGCGGCCGCTCCGGCCGGCGACGTGACGTCGACCGCGCCCGTCGCGACGACCAACAATGTCGGCACGATCAGCCAGGTCATCGGCGCCGTCGTCGACGTGACCTTCCCGGATCACCTGCCCGCCATTCTTTCGGCGCTCGAAACCGACAATAACGGTAACCGCCTGGTCCTCGAGGTCGCGCAGCATCTGGGCGAGAACACCGTCCGCACGATCGCGATGGACTCGACCGAGGGCCTGACCCGCGGCCAGAACGTCACCGATACCGGTTCGCAGATCCGCGTTCCGGTCGGCCCGGCCACGCTCGGCCGCATCCTCAACGTCATCGGCGAGCCGATCGACGAGCGTGGCCCGGTCGGTGCGACCGAGACCGCGCCGATCCACGCCGAGGCTCCTTTGTTCGTCGACCAGTCGACCGAGAGCTCGATCCTGGTCACCGGCATCAAGGTCATCGACCTGCTCGCGCCCTACGCCAAGGGCGGCAAGATCGGCCTGTTCGGCGGCGCCGGCGTCGGCAAGACCGTGCTGATCCAGGAACTGATCAACAACATCGCCAAGGGCCATGGCGGCACCTCGGTGTTCGCGGGCGTCGGCGAGCGTACCCGTGAGGGCAACGACCTCTATCACGAATTCCTCGACGCGGGCGTCATCGCCAAGGACGCCGACGGCAACGCCGTCAGCGAGGGATCCAAGGTGGCTTTGGTCTATGGCCAGATGAACGAGCCGCCGGGCGCGCGTGCCCGCGTCGCGCTGTCCGGCCTGACCATCGCCGAATATTTCCGCGACGTCGAAGGCCAGGACGTGCTGTTCTTCGTCGACAACATCTTCCGCTTCACCCAGGCTGGCGCCGAGGTGTCGGCTCTGCTCGGCCGTATCCCGTCGGCGGTGGGCTATCAGCCGACGCTGTCGACCGACATGGGCGCGCTGCAGGAGCGCATCACCTCGACCAACAAGGGCTCGATCACCTCGGTCCAGGCCGTGTACGTCCCCGCGGACGACTTGACCGACCCGGCTCCGGCGACCTCGTTCGCCCACTTGGACGCGACCACCGTGCTCAACCGCGCGATCTCGGAACTCGGCATCTATCCGGCGGTCGATCCGCTCGATTCGACCAGCCGCGTGCTCGAGCCGCGCGTCGTCGGCCAGGAGCATTACGAGACGGCGCGCGCCGTCCAGTCGATCCTGCAGAAGTACAAGTCGCTGCAGGACATCATCGCGATCCTGGGCATGGACGAACTGTCGGAAGAGGATAAGCTCACCGTCAGCCGCGCCCGCAAGATCCAGCGCTTCCTGTCGCAGCCGTTCCACGTCGCCGAGGTGTTCACCAACATCCCGGGTGCCTTCGTGCAGATCGAGGATACGATCCGCTCGTTCAAGGCGGTGGTGAACGGCGAGTATGATCACCTGCCGGAAGCGGCCTTCTACATGGTCGGCGGCATCGACGACGCAATCGCCAAGGCCGAGAAGCTGGCCGCGGAGGCGTAATTTTCTGCAAACCTTCTCCAGAGGGAGAAGGATACGAAGGCTTGGCAGCTTGCTGCCTAGCCGAAGTTGGATGAGGGGACCCGCTCTCGACAGGGTGATCCCCTCACCCAGCTCCGACTAAGGCCCTGACGGGCCTAAGTCTGCGCAACCCTCTCCCGACGGGAGAGGGGATTTAGGACAAGGCAATGCTGCATTTCGAACTCGTCACGCCCGAAAAGCTGCTCCGCTCGGAGGAAGTCTATCAGGTCGTCGTGCCCGGCACCGAAGGCGATTTCGGCGTGCTGGAGGGCCATGCCCCCTTCATGTCGACGATCCGCGACGGCAACCTGGCGATCTACCGCGCCGACAAATCGGAGCCCGAACTGGTGCCGATCCAGGGCGGTTTCGCCGAGGTTTCCGCTACCGGACTGACGGTGCTGGCCGAACAAGCCGGATAAGGCTCGGCAGTCGACTGAGCGAAAAGGCCCGCTGCTCCCCAAGGGAGCGGCGGGCCTTTTCGTTTCGGCAGCCTTAACTGCCAAGCTGCCGCTTGTACCGCCAGCGATATGCCTTGGTCCCATCCATCAGGCTGGTTTCCGCCATCAGGTCCATGCCCTCGCGCCAATAGCGGATGCGTTGCGGATAATCGTGCTGCGGGTTGGCGAACACGATCTCGCGCGGCCCCGACGATAGTTCCGGGAAAGCGACCCGCGGTGCGCCTTTGGGCGAGCCGTAGAAGACGAGCTTGCCGTCCGCTCCACGCTCGATCTGCATCGCTTCCCATGACCGGAGGTCGTCGCCGCGCCCATTGCGGCCGCTGCCCATCATGTTGCCCGCGCGTGGCGAGGTCCAGCATTCCTCCGTCCAACTGGGTCCCTTCTGCTCGCTCCAGCATCCCGTCAGCCAGCCCGGCATCGCCGTTGCCGGTCCGGCGCCCGTCGCCAGCAATGCCAGTCCGACCAATATCGTTCGACCCATCCTGGCTTCCCCTCCTGTCTCAACGCAGCTTAGCCCGGCATCGGCTTGGTTAGGAAATTGTCAAATCTTCGCCCGTACGAACGGCCCCGACCATGAAGGATCGAGGGGCATGAGCGCGTTCGGACGCCGTAATGGATTGGGTGCCGGGCAGCCTGCGCGGCCGGCTTTCGGCGTGGCGCGTCCGATGCAGGGTGGCGGCGCCCAGCCCGCCGCGGATACTGCCGAGCAATTCCCGCCGCTTCCGGATCCGAGCGAGATCGACGCCGATCAGCCGGGCAACATGCCAGGCGGCAGCGGCGACGCCATGGCGCGCCTGACCGAGCGCCAGAATTCCAGCGGCGAAGCCGCCGGCATGAAGGCCGAAGGGTTCGAGGCGTCTGTCCACAAGATCAAGGAACAGGTGCTGCCGCGCCTGCTCGAACGCGTCGACCCGGAAGCCGCCGCCACGCTCAACAAGGACGAGCTGGCCGAGGAATTCCGCCCGATCATCGGCGAGGTGCTCGCCGAGCTCAAGCTCACGCTCAACCGCCGCGAGCAATTCGCGCTCGAAAAAGTGCTGGTCGACGAGTTGCTCGGACTGGGGCCGTTGGAAGAGTTGATCGCCGATCCCGACATCAGCGATATCATGGTCAACGGGCCCAACCAGACCTTCATCGAAAAGAAGGGCCGGCTGGAGATCGCGCCGATCCAGTTCCGCGACGAGGAGCATCTGTTCCAGATCGCGCAACGTATCTGCAACTCGGTCGGCCGCCGCGTCGACCAGACCACGCCGCTCGCCGACGCCCGTCTCAAGGACGGCAGCCGCGTCAATGTGATCGTGCCGCCGCTCAGCCTGCGCGGCACCGCGATCTCGATTCGCAAATTCTCCAACAAACCGATCACGCTCGACATGATGGCGAGCTTCGGCTCGATGTCGCAAAAGATGGCGACCGCGCTCAAGATCGCGGGAGCGTGCCGGTTTAACGTCGTCATATCGGGCGGTACCGGGTCGGGTAAGACGACGATGCTCAATGCCCTGTCGAAAATGATCGACCCGGGCGAGCGCGTGCTCACGATCGAGGACGCGGCCGAACTCCGGCTGCAGCAGCCGCATTGGCTGCCGCTCGAGACCCGCCCGGCCAACCTCGAAGGCCAGGGCGAAATCTCCATCCGCGACCTGGTCAAGAACGCGCTGCGTATGCGCCCGGATCGCATCATCCTCGGCGAAATTCGCGGCGCGGAATGTTTCGACCTGCTCGCCGCGATGAATACCGGCCACGACGGATCGATGTGCACGCTTCACTCCAACTCTCCGCGCGAATGCCTGGGCCGTATGGAGAACATGGTGCTGATGGGGGACATCAAGATCCCCAAGGAAGCGATCAGCCGCCAGATCGCCGATTCGGTCGACATGATCGTCCAGGTAAAGCGCCTGCGCGACGGCAGCCGCCGCGTGACCAACATTACCGAGGTGATCGGCATGGAAGGGCCGGTCATCGTGACGCAGGAACTCTTCAAGTTCGAATATCAGAGCGAATCGGCCGACGGTAAGATCATCGGCGAGTATCGCGCCATGGGGTTGCGCCCCTACACGCTCGAAAAGGCGCGCCAGTTCGGGTTCGACCAGGCCTATCTCGAAGCCTGCCTCTGATCGCCAGTGCGGGCTGGCGCGCACGTCCGTTGGAGCCGGTTCGGCCTTGACGCCGGGAGCTCCCACCGCTCCCGTTTCGGCTCCGGGAAAATGGATTCAATAACGCGGTTAATCGCGATTTTACCCCATATCCGCGCGGCCAGGACCGGTATAAGCGGGGGCATGCGCCGCCGCATGCTGCCTTTGCTGATGTTCGCCGCCTTGCCGTTGTGCGGGGCGATGGCGCCGGCGATGCCCGAACCGCCGGCCGAACGCGTCGTGCTCTCGCCCGATACCGAGGCGCAATGGGTGCCGTTCGACCTCACGCCGGGTAACCAGATTCAGTTCAGGATGACGGTCGACGGCCGCCCGGTCACCGCGATCCTGGATACCGGGTTCAGCCTGTCGGTCGTGTCCCGCCGGTTCGCCAGCCGCGCCGGCCTGAAGGTCTCGGGCGGCGGCGAAGGCGTCGGCATCGGCGGCACGGTCGCGATGGGACAGATCAACGGGCGCACCCTGGCGATCGGCGGACTGACGCGAAGCGGCGGGCGGCTGGGGGTGCTCGACTTGCCGGCCGGCGCGACCGGAAACGGCGCCATGATCGACGCGGTGATCGGCAGCGATCTGTTGCGCCGCTACGCGCTCGATATCGACTTCGCCGCACAGCGATTCCGCCTCTTGCCGAGCGGCCGCATGCCCTTTCCCGGCCAGACCGCGCCGCTGGCGATGGCGCTGCGCGACCAATTCTATGTCAGCGAGATGTCGATCGATGGCACGCGGCTGCGCCCGATGATCGTCGATACCGGCGACGGCGCGACGATCACCATGTCGGACGAGGCCTGGAAATCGGTCGGCGGCGTCAAGCCGACCACGACCACCACCATCTCGTACAGCATCGCCGGACCGGTCACGTCCGAACTGACCGTGCTGCCGGCGGTCCGCGTCGGCGAGACGATGGTGCGCGAGGCCGAAGCGCGGATCGAGCCGGGCCGCGGCTTTTCGGCACAGATGGGCGCGGCGGGGCGGATCGGGCTGGGCTATTTGCAGCGCTATCGCGTGCTGCTCGATCCCGGCGCGGGCCGCATGGTGATGGCAGCCGGAGCCGATGTCGACCGCCCTCCGTTGCGGTCGACCAGCGGCCTGCTGCTCGGCTTCTATAGCGATCGCCTGCGCGTGCTCCACGTCATGCGCGGAAGCCCGGCCGCCAGCGCCGGCTGGCAAGCGGGCGACCAGATCTGCAGTGTCGATGGCCAGCCGATCACCGCCAATTACGCCAGCGAGCCGATCTCGACCTGGTCGGTCGCCGATCCCGGCCGAACCGTGCGCCTGGGCATTTGCGGCGGCGGCGAGCGCAAGCTGACGCTGGAGCGCTTCTATTGAGCGCAGGCGGGTTGGATCGTCTCAGGGCCTGGCAGATGGCGGCGGTGCTCGCGGTCGTCGCGCTCGCCCTGCGCGCCTGGGACTTCGGCAATCCCGTCATCCATGTCGACGAGCAATATTATCTGCTGGTCGGCGACCGCATGGTGCACGGCGCGATACCTTATCTCGACATCTGGGACCGCAAGCCGGTTGGGCTGTTCCTGCTTTATGCCGCGATGCGCCTGCTGCCGGGCGACGGCGTGATCGCCTATCAATTGGTCGCGAGCCTGTTCGCCGCCGCGACCGCCTATATCGTCTGGCGCGCGGCATTACGAACGGGGGCAAGCCGAACGGGCGCGCTGGCGGCTGGCGCGGCGTATCTGATCTGGTTGCCGTTGCTGGGTGGCCGCGGCGGACAATCGCCGGTCTTCTACAATCTGTTCGTTGCCGGCGCGGCGTTGATCGCGCTCCACTTGCCCGAGCGCGCGCGGGCAGGCGCGACCCGCGCGATCGTCGCTTGGGGAACGGTCGCCTGCCTCCTCGGCGGGTTGGCGATCCAGGCCAAATACACGCCCGCGATCGAAGGCGCGTTCATCGGCTGCGCCCATCTCTGGTATCTGCGCCGCACCGGCGCGGGCTGGACGCTGCTCGCCGGTGCCGCCTTATTGTGGGTGTTGGCGGGCCTGGCGCCGACCTTGGCGATCGGCGCATATTATTGGCACCTGGGTCCGACGGCGTTTGACGCCTTCTGGTTCGCCAACGTCACCTCGATCTTCCTGCGCGCGGGCTATCCGACCGACCAATTGGCGATGCGGCTGCTCGGCATCGTCGCGACCTTGTCGCCATTGATCGTGTCGGCGGCGATCGCCTGGGCGTGGCGGTCCCGCACCGATCGACGCGAGGAAGCGGTGATCGGGTTTGGCTGGCTGGCGGCGGCCGGGGGCGGGTTCCTGCTGATCGGCACGTTCTTCGATCATTACGCCTTGCCGCTCGTCGCGCCGATCGCGGTGGTCGCGGCGCGCGCGCTGGGCCGGTCGTCGCGGCTGCTCATCGCCACTCTGGCGCTCGGGCTGCTGCTCAACGTCGTCGAGCGCGGGATCAAGAGCAATGATGGCGAAGGCGCCTACGCTGTCGCGGAATTGGTCAAGGCCAACAGCCATGGTGGCTGCCCCTATGTCTTTATCGGCGACACGTTCACCTACCAGCACGCCGGCACCTGCCTGCCCACGCGCTACGCCTTTCCGAACCTGTTGGCCTATACCACCGAGCAGGGCGCGACCGGAATCGACGAAGCGGCCGAGGTCCGGCGCATCCTCGCCGCGCGGCCGCCGGTAATCGTCACCTCGACGCGCCTGCTCGGCATCTGGAATCCGGGCAGCCTGGCGGCGCTGAAGGCGGCACTGGGCGGCTATCGCGTGATCTACAATGTGCCACGCGCCGAGTATCGCACCCTGGTCTATTTGCGCCGCGACCTGCCCGCCCGCGCCGTCCCGGTCGGCGGCGCTAAAGCTGGAACGCGACCGCCGCCGCGATGATCGTGGCGATCAGCGCGAATACCTGGACATTGCGCCAGTCGATCAAAGACACCCGGTCGAGATCGCTACGCTTGCGGTGGCGCCAATCGATTATTCCAGCGGCAAGCGCCAGGATGGCCAGGGCAGCCGCGACCGCCCCGGCGATCTGTTTCGCCGAAAAGTCCACGATTCTTAGTGGCCGAGCTTCTCGATCTTTTCCTGCAGGCGCGCCAATTCGGCCTTGAGGGCGGAGACGTCGTCGTCGGCACTTGCCGGCTTGGCCGGAGTCGCAGGGGCGGCAGCTCCTGTCTGCGGCTTGAACGCCGAGGTCGCCGCTTCGAACATCGCCATGTTGCGCTTGGCGATCTCGGCGAAGGGCGAGTTGGCGAACGCGCCCTCGACCGCCGATTTGAACTGTTCCTGGTTGCGGCGGAAGCTATCCATCGACGCTTCGAGATAGCTCGGCACGAACGCCTGCATCGAGTCGCCGTACATCGCGATCAACTGACGCAGGAAATTGACCGGCAGCATCGTCTGGCCGCGCGCTTCCTCTTCCATGATGATCTGAGTCAGCACGTTGTGCGTGATGTCCTCATCGGTCTTGGCGTCGACGACCTTGAAATCACGCCCCTCGCGCGTCATCGCGGCGAGATGGTCGAGCGTGATGTAGGACGAGCTTTCGGTATTATAGAGTCGGCGATTGGCGTATTTCTTGATGATCACCGGGCCGTCGGCGGCCGCCTGCTTCTTCATGATGGGAGCGCCCCTCCAATGATTTGTCGCGGCTGTACCACCGATGCATGACGCACCGCAACATGGACCGCGCCCCTTACCCTTATTCCTCGACATGCTGCGCGAAGAAACCGCAGCATCGCCCGAGCGCCGCGCCGCCGCCTTGGCTGGACTGAGGGCGTATCAGCAAGCGCCGCGCAAGGGCAAAAGGCGTCTCGCACCGATACGATACAGGCAGCAGCGAGCCCGCCTTCGCGACTATGGTGGCGCTGGCCGGCCGGTGATCTTCGTGCCGTCGCTGATCAACCCGCCTTTCATCCTCGATCTTGCGCCGCAAAATTCCTTGTTGCGCTGGTGCAGCGAACAAGGCCTGCATCCCTATCTGCTCGATTGGGGCGAGCCGTCGTCGGCCGATCGAGCGCTGGACGTGACCGCGCATGTCGAGCGTATATTGTTGCCCCTCATCGCCAGGTTCGACGAGCCGCCGTTGCTGGTCGGCTATTGCCTTGGGGGCACCCTGGCGCTCGCCGCCGCGGCGGCAGGCGCGGTGGCCGGGCTCGCACTGATCGCCACGCCATGGCATTTCGCGGGCTTCGGCGGCGGGCGCGCGGCGATCGGCGAGTTGTGGCAATCGGCCAGGCCGTCCTGCGAACGCATGGGGTTGGTCCCGATGGAAGTGCTGCAGACCGGATTCTGGCGGCTCGATCCGGGCCGCACGGTGAGCAAATATGAGGCGTTCGGGCGTATGGAGCCCGGCAGTCCCGCCTGGGACGGATTCATCGCGCTGGAGGACTGGGCGAATGCCGGCGCGCCCTTGCCCTACGCGGCCGGCCGGCAGCTGTTCGAGGAGTTCGTCGGCCACGACCTGACCGGCACAGGCGGCTGGACCGTCGCGGGTCGCACGGTCGACCCACACGCCCTCCCCTGCCCCGCGGTCGAATTCGTCTCGCTCAGCGACCGCATCGTCCCGAAGGAAAGTGCCGCCGACCTGACCGATCGCCACGACCTGGGCTCGGGACATGTCGGCATGATCGTGGGTGGCCGAGCGAAAGTACAATTGTGGGAGCCGCTGGCGCAGTGGCTAAAGCGCGCCTAGATAGCCGCCAAACCCACAGCTGAATCGGAGTCTCCATGACCGACATCGTCATTACCGCCGCCAAGCGCACGCCGGTCGGCAGCTTCATGGGCGCGTTCGGCGGGACCCCGGCGCACGAGCTTGGCCGCGTCGCGATCGAAGCCGCGCTGGCGCAGGCCGGGGTCGCGGGCGAGGAAGTGTCCGAAGTCATCCTGGGCCAAGTCCTGACGGCGGCCCAGGGCCAGAACCCCGCGCGGCAGGCATCGATGGCTGCCGGCGTGCCCAAGGAAATCCCGGCCTGGGGCGTCAACCAGGTGTGCGGATCGGGCCTGCGCACGGTGGCGCTGGCGGCGCAGGCGGTCGCGACCGGGGATGCGCGGATCGTCGTCGCCGGCGGTCAGGAATCGATGTCGCAGAGCGCGCATGCCCAGACCATCCGCGCCGGCCAGAAAATGGGCTCGCTCGAGCTGGTTGACACGATGATCCGCGACGGCCTGACCGACGTGTTCAACGGCTATCATATGGGAATCACGGCCGAGAACCTGGCCGAGCAATATCAGATCACGCGCGAGATGCAGGACGCGTTCTCGGTCCGCTCTCAGAACCTTGCCGACGCGGCCCGCTCGTCTGGTCGCTTCCGCGACGAGATCGCGCCCGTCACGATCAAAGGCCGCAAGGGCGACACGGTCGTCACCGACGACGAATATATCCGTGCGGGCGTGACCATCGACAGCGTGTCGGGCGTGCGTCCCGCGTTCAAGAAGGACGGCACGGTGACCGCGGCCAATGCTTCCGGCCTGAACGACGGCGCCGCGGCCTTGGTGGTGATGTCGGCCGACGAGGCGGCGAAGCGCGGCGCGCCGGTGCTCGCGCGGATCGCGAGCTGGGCATCGGCCGGGGTCGATCCGTCGATCATGGGTATCGGCCCGGTGCCGGCGACCCGCCGCGCGCTGGAAAAGGCCGGCTGGTCGATCGCCGATCTCGATCTGATCGAAGCGAATGAGGCTTTCGCCGCGCAGGCGCTGTCGGTCGGCAAGGAACTCGGTTGGGATCCGGACAGGGTCAACGTCAATGGCGGCGCGATCGCGATCGGACACCCGATCGGCGCCTCGGGCGCGCGCGTGCTGACGACTCTGCTCTACGAGATGGCCAAGCGCGACGCGAAGAAGGGCCTGGCGACGCTTTGCATCGGCGGCGGAATGGGAATCGCGATGTGCGTCGAGCGGTGAGCTGACAAGTCGGCGACCGGCTCCTTAGTTGGGGCCGGTCAACCGACTCGGCGGAAACGCGATCCCAATCCCGTCAGCAATTCATATTGCGACATGCCCGACTGCGCCGCCGCGCGCGGCAGGTCGAAATCGACCCAGAGCCAATCGCCCTCGGCCACATCGTGGCCCGTCACGTCGATCGCGATCAAATCCATCGACACGCGGCCGATCAATGGCAGGACCGAATCCCCTAGCCACGCCGCGCCCCGCCCCGAAAAGCCCCGGAAATAACCGTCGGCATAACCGTAATTGAGGATCGCGATCTCCGTATCAACCGGCGCTACCCAGGTGGCATTATACCCCACCGCCTCTCCCGCACGCACGGTGCGGCGCTGGAGCACCTGCGCTTCGGGGAAGGCCACTTGCGTTATCACGCCGGCAAGCTCCGGTCGCGGAACACCGCCATAGAGCGCGAGACCCGGCCGCGTGAGGTCGAACGTGTAATCGGGCCCGAGCGCGATCCCGGCCGAATTGGCGAGACTCAGTCGTCGCGCCGCGACCTTGTCGGCCATCGCGACGAACCGGCCGCGTTGCTCGCCATTCTGCGCGCTATCCTCGTCGGCCGAGGCGAGGTGACTCATCAGCGTATCCACTACGAGCCCCTCGAGCGCGCCGGCGGCGAGGTCGCCCTCGCCTAATCCGAGCCGGTTCATGCCCGTATCGAGCATGACATGGCAGGCGCCGCCTCCCGCGTTCCGCCAGCGCGCAGCCTGCACGGCCGTGTTGAGCACCGGCGTCGCGATGCCCGACAGGGCCAATTCCATATCCTCGTCGCGCACGCCGTGGAATACTGCCAGATTGGGCAGGCCGAGCGGCGCGAGTGCGGCGGCTTCGGCCCAGGTGGCGACGAAGAAATCGCGGCATCCCGCCGCCGCAAGAGTCTCCGCCACCCAGCCGGCGCCAAGCCCATAACCATCGGCCTTGATCGCCGCGCCGCACGCCGCGGTCCCGCTCAACCGTGCCAGCGCACGCCAATTGGTCACTAGAGCGTCGGCATCGCGACGCAGGCGGAGCGCAAGATCGAACATGCGCGCTGCCTAGCGGGAGGCAGCGCGGCGTGCCACCCCTGGACCGGGTTCAATCCGGAAGCTTGTCGCCTTTCCACTTCAAGCCCCAGAGCGACACCAGCAACGCCATCAACACGACGATCCAGGTATACCACAGCCCCGCATAGGGATTGCCGGTCTTCGCGACGATATATTGGCTGATGAACGGCAGGAAGCCGCCGAAATAGCCGGTGCCGATATGATAGGGGATCGACATGGAGCTATAGCGGATGCGCGCCGGAAACATTTCGGCGAGCAAGGCCGCGACCGGACCGTAAGTCGCCCCCGCAAGCGCGCCCATCACCAGCATGGCGAAGATGATGACCGCGATCCCGATCGCCGTCGGTCGCACCTTGTCCAGCTTGTAACCATTGGCGGCAAGCGCCGCGTCGAGCCCGGCCGGGCTGGTGTCGGCGACTGCGTCTCCTCCGATGATTACCGCGATCGCGGGCGTCGTGTCCTTGGTGTAGGCGATGCCCTTCTTCGAGAAATAGTCGAGCAACTGGCCGCATTCGTCGACCTGCTTCGCGGCGAACGGATCATAGGTGCAATGCGGCCCCGACACGATCACGGGCGCGCGCTTGGCGGCATGCGCGAGATCGGGATTGGCCGCGCTGCCCATCACCCAGAAGATCGGGAACAGCAGGGCAAGGGTCACCGCATAGCCGATCACGATCGGCCCCTTGCGACCGACGCGATCGGACAGGCGCCCGAAATAGATGAACCAGAACAATCCCGCGCCGCCGGCCGCGCCGACGATCAACTGCGCGGTGGTTTCCTCGACGCGCATCGTCGTGGTCAGGAACGACAGGGTGGAGAAGAGCGCGGTGTACCAGATCACGGTCAGGCCGGCGGCGACGCCGAACAAGGCGACGAACAGCCGCTTGAGATTGCCGGGATAAGTGAAGCTGGAAACGATCGGATTCTTGACCGTCTCGCCCGCCTCCTTGATCGCCCGGAACACCGGGCTCTCGCTGAGCTTGAGCCGCATCCACAAAGATACCGCGAGCAGTACCAGCGAGAACAGGAACGGAAACCGCCATGCCCAGGCCGCCCAGGCAGCTTCGCTCACGGCAAGCTTGGTCAGCAGCACCACCGCAAGGGAGAGGATGAACCCGCCCGCGACGCAGGCCTGGATGAAGCTGGTATAAAAACCCGATTTGCCCGCCGGCGAATGTTCGGCGACGTAGATCGCCGCGCCGCCATATTCGCCGCCCAGCGCCAGGCCCTGCGCCACACGCAACAGGATGATGATACCGGGCGCCCATAGGCCGATCTGCGCGGCAGGCGGGATCAAGCCGACCCCCGCCGTCGCGATACCCATCAACGTGATGGTGACGAGGAAAGTGTATTTCCTACCGAGCTTGTCGCCGAGATAACCGAACAACACCGCGCCCAACGGACGGAAACCGAATCCGACGGCGAACCCGGCCCAGGCGAGCAAAGTCTGCACCATCTCGTTCCCCGCCGGGAAGAACGCCGCGCCGATGATCTTGGCGAGCGTGCCGTAGATGAAGAAATCGTACCACTCGAACGCGGTACCGAGCGACGAGGCGGCGATGACCAGCCGGATGTCGGATGGGCTCGGATCCGGCCGCAACTCTTCCGCCATTACCGTCGCCATCGATGATTCCCCTGTTTTGCCGACGGTGTAGCGTGTCGCGTGACGGCGGCAAGCGTGATGCTCGGCGGCGACGCTTGACGTTATCGGTCCACGGGCGTAACGGGCCCGGCCTCGGGCGGCGAGTCTGCCCGACAAGTGAGGACACTGCATGTTTGGACGCAAGATCATAACGGGGCTCCGCTCCGTCCGCGTCCCGCGCCAGCCCTAGCGCAATCCCTTGCGCGCCGGCCCGCGGGCATCGGGCGCGCCGATCTCCACAACCACTAAACGAGCTGTCGCGTGCGTGCGCTTTTGCGCGCGTGCGGCACGAAGGAGATGTCATGGGCGAGTTGCGCCTGGTGGCGACGCTGTTGCGCCACCTGATCGATACTCATCGAAGCTCCGCTCAGGTCAGCCGCGCGCTGATCGAGTGGGGCGAAACCAATGCGAGCTGGCTGGCGGGCAAGACCATCAAGGATGTGACGGTCGACCTCGGCTGGATCGAGAAAATGGCGAAGCGCGCGGCGAAGGCGGGCGACGCCGACGACGCGCTGGCGACGTTGACCGCGTCGCTGGGCGACATGCTGCAGCTGGGCGAGTTCGACCGCCGTCTGCTGTTCTACGCGCTCGTGTTCGAGCGACGCCCGCGTGCCAATGCGCTGGCGCGAGCCATGGCGCGCGCGCAAGTCGACATGGCGGCGATGATCGGCATCGCGGCCGGCGCACCCAGCGCCGGCGCCACGCGTGCCAGCCCGGTGATGCGGCTTGGCCTGTTCGAGCTGTCGCAGGAATATCTGTCCGCGCCGCGGATAGAGACGGCCTGGCGGTTCGAACGCCTGCTCGATCGCGGCATCGAGGATGGCGAGGAAATCGTCACCGCAATGGTCGGCATGCGCCAGCAGGCACGCCTGCCGCTCGACGCATTCCCGCAGGCCAAGGGCTACGCCGACATGCTCGCGCGGATGCTGCGCGGCGCGGTCGCAACGCGCGCCGAGGGGGTCAACATCCTGATCCACGGACCGCCGGGGACAGGTAAGACCGAGTTCGCGCGCAGCCTGGCGGCAGCCGCGAGCGTGGTCTTGTTCGCTGTCGGCGAGAATGTGTTCGATGGCGAGGAACCGACCCGCGATGACCGGATCGAGTCGCTCATGATCGGCCAGCGAGCGTTCGCGACACGAGGCAATACCGTGTTGCTGTTCGACGAGTTCGAGGATTTGATCGGCGACGCGGCACGCGGAAGCGGCAATTCGATCCAGGGGCGACAGGGCTCAAAGGTATTCGTCAACCGGATGCTGGAAACCAACAAGCTGCCGGTGATCTGGACCAGCAATGCGATCGGCAACGTCGATCCCGCCATTCTGCGGCGGATGAGCTTCGTGCTGCACATGAAGCAGCCGTCGGCGCGGGCGGCGCGGGAAGTGCTCGCGCGGATCGCGGCCGAGGAGGGCGTGGCCGTTCCAGCGGCGTTCAACGCCTTGGTGACGCGCGCGCCCGAAGCGGCGAGCGTTGCGCGCGTGGCTATCCGGACGGCCAAACTGGCCGGTGGCGATGCGGTGGCGGCGGCCGAATCTCTGGTAACGGCGCTTTCAGGCCCGCTGCGCCCGGTCGAAGGCACGAAAGGGTTCGATCCTGCCTTGGTCGAAGCGGACGTCGACGTCGCTGCCTTGCTCGACCGCGTGACGCGCGCCGACGCACCGCGCGACTTCTCCTTGCTGCTGACGGGACCGCCCGGCACCGGCAAGACCGCGTTGGCGCATCACCTGGCCGAGCGGCTCGACCGGCCGCTGATCGTCAAGCGGGCGTCGGATCTGTTGTCCAAATGGGTTGGCGGTACCGAGGCGAATATCGCCGACGCCTTCGCCGAGGCGCGCGAAGAGGAGGCCGTGCTGTTGTTCGACGAGATCGACTCGATCCTCGCCGATCGCGGCAATGCGCAGGCGAGTTGGGAAGTGAGCCAGGTCAACGAATTGCTGACCTGGTTCGAACGGCATCCGTTGCCGTTCATCGCGGCGACCAACTATGCGGCGAAGCTCGATCCTGCGGCGATGCGGCGGTTCGTGTTCAAGCTCGAACTGAGCGCACTGTCCCCGGCGCGCGCGGCGAAGGCGTTCGAGCGGACATTCGGGGTGCCGGCGCCACGCTCGCTGGCTGAGTTGCGTGGGGTGACGCCGGGCGACCTCGCGGTGGTGGCGCGCGGCCTGCGCTTCGCCGAGGCGCGGCCCGAACCCGAGGCGCTGGTCGCGCTGGTGGCGAGGGAAGTGGCGTCGCGGCCGGAAGGGGGCCGGCGGATCGGCTTTTGACGCTGCCACTCCCCTCCCTGGAAGGGAGGGGTCGGGGGTGGGCGCGCGCGCGAGCGCGTCCGCACGCCGCCAGAGACTCAAACCACGCACCGTCAAAACAGCGCGGGACGAGGCATTGAGCCTCGTCCCGCCCTCACCCACCCCTAACCCCTCCCTTGCAGGGAGGGGAATCGCTTGAGGCAAGCGGTCGCTACCCAGCTGAGGCTATTTACTTCCGCGTCGCGACGTTGTTTGACCGGTCCCGGTCGGGGATTTTGTGATCGGGGTCGAGCTCGGCCCTGACCACATCGCCGCGCGGTATCGCTACATCGGTCGCCGCCTGGCGGATCCACGTCTCCGCCGGCAGCACGATGTCGGTCGTCCGCCCGTCGGCATAGGTCACGCGCAACGTCGCCGGCATGACGAGCTTGTCGCGCGACACGACGCGGACCAGCGGCGTGCCGTCCTTGGCCGTCGAAATGCCGTCGATCGCCAGGTCCATCTGCCAGTTGTTCGCGTACCAGCCGCGCCACCACCAGGACAGGTCCTCTCCGCTTTCGCTTTCCATCGCGCGGAAGAAGTCGGCGGGCTTGGGGTGCTTGAACGCCCAGGCGGCGATGAAGCGCCGGAACGCAGCATCGAAGCGCTGCGGCCCCAGAATCTGTTCGCGCAACAGCACCAGTCCCAAGGCCGATTTGAAATAGGTCACCGGGTGGCGGTATTTGTTCAGGATTGTGTCCGACCGCGACAGGATCGGCGGGGCGTCGGAATCGGCCAGGATCGGCAGGATCTCGTCGACCGGATTGCCGCCCCCCGGCGCATATTCGCTGTCGCGCTTGGGGGCATATTCGCCGCGGTTGAACTCGTCCGATTCATAGGTGTCGATGAAGGTGTTGAAGCCTTCGTCCATCCAGGCATGGCGGCGCTCGTCGAAGCCAACGATCATCGGGAACCAGCTGTGCCCGATTTCGTGCGCGCTGATCCAGAACAGCTCCTTGCCCTTGTCCTCGACCCCATCGAACACGATGCCGGGATATTCCATGCCCGATGCTGGACCGGCGATGTTGATCGCGTTCGGCCAGGGATAGGGGAACCATTTCGCCGAATAGCGCTCGACCGCATCCTTCATATATTCGGTCGAGCGGCCCCATTTGTCGGGGCCGGCCGATTCCGCTGGATAGAAGGACATCGCGAGCGACGCCTTGCCGCCAGGCAGGTTGATCCGCGCCGCGTCCCACGCGAAGGCCGACGAGGCACTGAACGCGACGTCGCGGCTATTATCCATGTGGAAATGCCAGGTCAGCGGTCCTGCCTTGGGTCGCGTGGTCGGATCGCCGATCCGCTCGGGCTCGCGGATCATCACCGTGCGGTCGCTCCGTCGCGCCGCCGCCAGCCGGGCCTGTTGCTGCGGGGTCAGCACCTCCTGCGGATTTACCAGCTCGCCCGATCCGGCAACGATCATGTCCGACGGCACCGTGATGAAATAATCGAAATTGCCGTATTCGAGGTAGAATTCCTGCGCGAGATAGGGCGCCGTGTCCCAGCCGCGAAGGTCGTCGAACACCGCCATGCGCGGATACCATTGGGCGACCGAATAGATCGGCGCTCCGTTCTTCGCGGTCATCCAGCCGGTGCGCCCGCCGAACGCGTCATTGGGCACTTCGTAATGATAGCGGATATGGATAACCGCCTTGCCGCCCGCCGCGAGCGGCGCCGGCAACCGAAGCTGTGCGCGGGTGTCGCTGACCACCGGATCGACCGCCACCGCAGTCTTGCCGAGCGTCACCGTCACCTGGTCGAGCGCCATCCCCTCGGTATTGCCGCGCGGCGCGCCGCCCTGCGCCAGGCCGCCACGCGACCCGGGGCGGTAGATATTCTGCTCGAGTTGCAGCCACAGCACGTCGAGCGCGCTCGGGCTGGCGTTGGTATAGGTAATCGCGACCTCGCCCTTGATCGTATGCGCGGCGGGGTCGAGCGTCGCACGGATCACGTAATCGGCGCGGTTCTGCCAATAGTCCGGGCCGGGCATGCCGTCGCCGCCGCGATAGCGGTTGACCGCCTGGCCCATGTCGAACGGCGCGAAGGTTTCGCGGGGTTGATAGCTGGACGGGCTTGCGCCGGTCGTCGCGACGAGAATGAGTGCGGCGGTGGAGAAGCGCGCCAGGCGGCTGAACATCGGTGAGGATCCTGGGCTCGAGGAGGGATTGCCCTTCCGCCACAATGACGAACAATTGTCCAGCAGGGTTGCCCTTGTTGTCTCCCCTCCCTGCAAGGGAGGGGATCAAGGGGTGGGTGAGCGATGACGAGGCTCGATGTCTCGTCATCGCTGTTTTGCCGGGCAGCCAAATATCCTCGGAGGACAGTGCAGACGCGCTTCGCGCGCACCCACCCCCTGCCCCTCCCTTCCAGGGAGGGGAGATTCTATGTCGACGCGACCGGAAGTATTTCGATCACCTCGACCGCATCGGGCCGTCCGGGAAGCGACACCGTCTCCCCGTCCGCCGCGCCGATCAATGCTCGTGCAAGCGGCGCTGAAAACGCGATCAGCCCTGCGGCTGGATCAGCCTCGTCGTCGCCAACTATGCGAATAACCCGCTCGCTGCCATCGACAGCGATCCGCACGCGCGATCCGAACGCGATCTCGTTCGCCGGCGGCACCGGCGCCACGATCGCCGTCACTCGCCGTGTGTGCCAATAGCGCAGGCTACGCGCGATCTCCTCTCGTCGAGCTTCGTCGGCGTCGGCCTGCTCGGCCTCCAGCTTGGCGATGTGCCCGTCAATCAACGCCGGTCCGCCTTCGGTCACCAGATTCGGCCCGGCCGGGATCGGCAGCTCGAAGCGCGGCTCCTTATGCTCCTCGTCGCTCTCGCGGCGGAACGCGACGCTCATTGCCGGTCCTTGCCGAGCAGCCGGATGATCGCCGAGAAATCGAGCCCGCCATTCCCCGCTTCGTTGAACGCCTGGTATAGCTCGGCCGCTTTGGCTCCCATCGGCGTGTCGGCGTCGACCGAGGCCGCCGCTTCCATCGCCAGCCGCAAATCCTTGAGCATCAGCGCGGTCGCGAAGCCGCCTTGGTAATCGCGATCCGCCGGCGTTTCCGGCCCCACCCCCGGCCAAGGGGCGTAAGAGGTCAGCGACCAACTCTGGCCCGAACTCACGCTGGCGATGTCGAAGAATTTCTGCGGATCGAGGCCGAGCTTGTCGGCCAGCACGAACGCCTCGCAGGTCGCGATCATCTCGGCGCCGAGCACCATGTTGTTGCAGATCTTGGCCGCCTGCCCCGCGCCGCTGGCGCCGGCATGGATCACCGCCTTGCCCATATCGGCGAGAAACGGCTGCGCGCGGTCGAACGCCTCTGCCGAGCCGCCGACCATGAAGGTCAGCGTGCCGGCGTTGGCCGCAGCGATCCCGCCCGACACCGGCGCGTCGACCGATGCATAACCCTTGGCCTGCGCCGCCTCCCCCACGCGCTTGGCGGTGGCGACGTCGATCGTCGAGCAATCGATCAGGATTGCCGAAACCGGCGCCACGCCCAGGATCGAGTCGTTATAGACACTTTCGACATGCTTGCCTGCCGGGAGCATGGTGATCACCGCCTCGGCCCCATCGACCGCTTCGGCCGCGCTCGCCGCAGGCAGGCATCCGGCGGCCTTGGCCTTGTCGAGCGCCTCGGCGGACAGGTCGAAGGCGCGCACGTCATGCCCTTTCTTCGCCAGGTTCGCGGCCATCCCGCCGCCCATGTTTCCCAGCCCGATGAATGCGACGCGTGCCATTGTACTTCCTTTCCGCCCTCGCCCCTGGAAGGGGAGAGGGATACCGCAGCTTGGTGCCCCGGCCTTCGCCGGGGCGCCTAGCGAAGGTTGGGAGAGGGGTCGAGCGAGCCGCCGGCTCGCGTCGAGCTGCGCTCGACCCACCCCTCTCCCAGCTACGACTAGGGCCGGCTTCGCCGACCCAAGTCTCCGCAACCCTCTCCCCTCCTGTGGAGGGGCGAGGGCGTGATTACTTGCCCTTCCAGACGCCCGGCCGCTTCTCGACGAACGCAGCCATGCCTTCCTTCTGGTCCTCGGTTCCGAACAAACCATGGAACAGCCGCCGCTCGAACTGCACGCCCTGCATCAGCGTCGTCTCGAACGCGGCGTTGACCATTTCCTTGTTGGCGAGGACCGCGAGCGGCGCCATCGACGCGATGGTCGCGGCGGTCTTCACCGCTTCCTCGACCAGCTCAGCGGCGGGAATGATGCGCGACACCAGACCGGCGCGCTCGGCTTCCTCGGCATCCATGAAGCGGCCGGTCAGGCACATCTCCATCGCCTTGGCCTTGCCGACCGCGCGGGTCAGCCGCTGCGAGCCGCCCATGCCGGGCGCGACCGCCAGCTTGATCTCGGGCTGGCCGAATTTGGCAGTGTCGGCGGCGAGGATGAAATCGCACATCATTGCCAATTCGCATCCGCCGCCGAGCGCGAAACCCGCGACCGCCGCGATCACCGGCTTGCGGGTGCGGGTGAACTGCTCCCAGCCGGCGAAATAATTGTTGCCGTACATGTCGCCGAACGATTGCGGCTGCATCTCCTTGATGTCGGCGCCGGCGGCGAACGCCTTCTCGCTGCCGGTCAGCACCGCGCAGCCCTGCGAGGCGTCGGCGTCGAATGCCTGGAGTGCGGCGACGAGTTCGCCCAGCACCTGATTGTTGAGCGCATTCAGCGCCTGCGGCCGGTTGAGCGTGATCAGCGTGACGCCGCCCTCGCGCTGCTCGACCAGGATCGTTTCGTAGGTCATGCGGGTGTCCAGGCCTCTTCTGTTGGCAACGGTGCAAAAATGGAATCGATCAATTCGTCGGTGACGCCTTCCGGCGTGTCGGGGTTCCAGACCGGCGCATTGTCCTTGTCGACGATCACCGCGCGAACGCCCTCCAGGAAGTCGTGCCGCACGACGACGCGCGCGCCGACGGCATATTCCTGAGCCATCTCGGCGGCGAAATCGACCATCTGCCGTCCTTCCGCCAATAGGCGGAGCGACACTTTCATCGTTTGCGGCGATTTCGTCTTCAGCGTCGCCAAGGTCGCCGCGCCCCAGCTGCCGCCTTCGGTCTCGAGCATGGCATAGATGTCCTCCAGCCGGTCGGATTCGAACAGCCGATTGATGTCCTCTTCCTGCGCGACGATCTTCGCCTCGGGCACCGGGGCGCCGAGCTCGCCCAGAATTTCCTCGATCTCGGTCGGTGCCGCCGCGATCCGCGCCTTCGCCTCGTCCAGCGTGTCGCTGGTCAGATAGTCGCTGGCCAGACCGAGATTGAGGCATTCGGCGCCGTCGAGGCGATGTCCGGTCAGCGCGAGATATTGCCCGACGCGGCCCGGTAGGCGCGACAGATACCAGCCGCCGCCGACATCGGGGAACAAGCCGATCCCGGTCTCGGGCATGGCGAGCCGGGTATTCTCGGTCGCGACGCGATAACGCGCCGGCTGCGAAATGCCAACGCCGCCGCCCATCGTGATTCCGTCCATGAACGCGACCACCGGCTTCTCATAGGTGAACAGGCGGTGGTTCATGCGATATTCGGTGAAGAAGAATTCGCGCGCCTCAACGCCGTCCTTCGCACCGCTTTCCGCGAGCATCCGGATGTCGCCGCCGGCACAGAAGCCGCGACCTTCGGCATGGTCGATCATCACCGCTTCGACCGCGGGGTCGTGGCGCCAGGCAGCGAGCGCGTCGAGCACTGCGGCGCACATCGCGGTGTTGAGCGCATGGATCGCCTTCGGCCGGTTGAGCCGGATGCGCCCGACCTTGCCTTCGATGAAGGTCAGGATGTCCTCGGTCATAATTCCTCCCCGTTTACGGGGAGGGGGACCAAGACGCGCAGCGGCTTGGTGGAGGGGGCTCTCCCCAAGCGGTGCATGTGCGGATACCCCCCTCCACCACTCGCTACGCGAGCGGTCCCCCTCCCCGTAAACGGGGAGGAACTAGCCACCCCCCTCATTGCCGGGTCAGGTCCCGGCCGACGATCATGCGCATGACCTGGTTCGTCCCCTCCAGGATCGAATGCACCCGCAAGTCGCGCCAGAAGCGTTCGATCGGATAGTCGCGAAGATAGCCGTAACCGCCATGCAGCTGCAGCGCGCGATCGACAATCGACGAACCGTTGTCGGTCGCCAGCCTTTTCGCCATCGCCGAGAAGCGCGATTTGTCGGGCGCGTTCGCCGTCACCTTGGCCGCGGCGAGATAGAGCAACGCTCGCGCCGCCTCGAGGTCGGTCGCCATGTCGGCGAGCATGAACTGGGTGTTCTGGAAATCGGCGACCGGCGTGCCGAATTGCTGGCGCTCCTTGGTATATTTCACTGCCTCGTCGAGACAACGCTGCGCGCCGCCCAGCGAGCAGGCGCCGATGTTAAGCCGGCCGCCGTCCAGTCCCGCCATCGCGAAACGGAAACCGTCGCCCTCGGCACCGACGCGGTTCTCGACCGGCACGCGGCAATCCTCGAAAATCACCTGCGCGGTCGGCGAAGCATTCCAGCCGAGCTTCTTCTCGGGCGCGCCGAACGACAGGCCGGGCGTGTCCTTCTCGACCACCAGGCAGGAAATGCCCTTCGACTTCTCCTCGCCGGTGCGCACCATGCAGACATAGATGTCGTTATACCCGGCGCCCGAGATGAACTGCTTGGTGCCGTTCAGAACATAATGGCCGCCGTCCCGCTTCGCGCTGGTCTTGAGCGCCGCCGCGTCCGAGCCCGAACCCGGCTCGGTCAGGCAATAGCTGGCGATCTTGTTCATGCTGACCAGATCGGGAAGGAAACGGTCCTTGATCGCCTGGTCGCCGAACCGGTCGATCATCCAGGTCGCCATATTGTGGATCGAGATGTACGCGCTGGTCGCCGGGCAGCCATAGGCCATCGCTTCCATGATCAGCGCCGCCTCGAGCCGGCCGAGCCCGATTCCGCCCGATTCCTCGGACACGTAGATCGCGCCGAAGCCGAGCTCGCCGACCGCCTTCCAGACATCGACCGGGTAATGGCTCTTCTCGTCCCATTCCGCGGCGAACGGCGTGATGCGATCGGCGGTGAACCGCCTGGCAAGCTCCTGGATCTCGCGCTGGTCGTCGGTCAGGTCGAACTGGTTGGTCATGCGAAGAATCTCGTCTGGGCAGTGTGGAAAGGGCCATAGACCCGCGTCTGGAGCGAAGCCATAACGCAGGCGTCATGGATCGGATGCTGCTGATCGATACCGTATTGCGCCTGCTGTCGGCGGGGCAGCTGATGCTGATCGCTTTGGTGATCGGCCGCAGCCACGCGCCGCGCGCGATCCGCTGGGTGACGGTGCTGCTGCTGTTGTGCGTGGCGGCGTATCTGGCCGATGTAGCGCCGGTGATCGACGTACGGAGCATGCGTATCTGGCCGTTGATCCAGCTGGGATCGCAGATGGCGCCGCTGCTGCTGTGGGTGTTCGCGCACCTGATCTTCGAGCGCCCGGTCAGCCGGCGCCTGCTGGTCCTGGGCTGCGCGGTGACGCTGGCCTGCTGGGCGAATTTCGTCGCGGCCTTCTACTGGACGCACCGCATGCCCGTCGCCGCCGACATCGCGCAGCACGCTTTGTCCTTCACCTGCGCCGCGCATGCCATCTGGGTCGCGATCACCGAACGCGGCGACGACCTGATCGAGCGGCGCCGCGCCTTCCGCACCGGCTTCGTCATCGTCGTCGGCCTGCAGACATTGGGCATCGTGATCGTCGAGAGCTGGTTCGGCTATCTGCACACACTGGCCGGGCTGATGCTGCTGCAATCCGGTACGACCTTCATTGCCGTGATGGCGTTCGGCGCCGTGCTCCTGTCGAGCAATGCCGAATTGCTGTTCGACGGCGAAACCCAGCCCGCGACCCAACCGAGCCTCAGCCCCGCCGAGAATGTCCTGAGGCAACAACTCGAGGCGGCGATGGCCGCCCATGTCTATCGCGAGCCGGGCCTGACCATCGGCGTTCTCTCCGGGAAACTCGGCGTGCCCGAGCATCGCCTGCGTGCGCTGATCAATCAGCGCCTTGGCTATCGCAACTTCTCCGACTTCCTCAACACGCATCGCGTCGCCGACGCCAAGTGCTGGCTGACCGACCCGGCCAAGGTCGCGCTGCCGGTCCTCACCATCGCCATGGACCTGGGCTATGGCAGCCTCGCGCCGTTCAACCGCGCGTTCCGCGACGCGACCGGCCAGACCCCGACCGATTGGCGCCGCGCCGCGCTCGGCGGTTTCGAAAATAGCTGATCGATTCCGGAATCGATCGGCTTTTTCCGGCATCGCGGCGACCCCGCAGGCACGATCGGCCACTTCTCCCGCATCATTCGACGGGAGCATGACATGACCGACTGGATCGCAACGCTGATCATGGGAGGCGCCCATGGCTATATGATCGAACTCGTCCGCTATGTCGGCGCGGCGGGCGCGGTGACCCTGATCCTCTGGCTCGGCGCCCGCTGGACCGAACGCCGGCGCATCCAGTTGCGCACGCCCGATTTCGCGGATCTCCAGCACGAAGTGATCAATTCGCTGATCACCCTGGTGACCTTCGCCGCCTCGACCATGCTGACGATCGCGCTGGCGCGCATGGGGATAATCCACGTCTCGATGGCCGCCCCGCCGCTTTGGCTGGCCGGGATCGAGTTCGCCGGCATCGTGATCGCCCACGACGCCTATTTCTACTGGATGCACCGCGCGCTGCACCTGAAGGCGTTGTTCCGCCGCGCGCACATGACGCATCACATGTCGCGCACGCCGACGCCCTGGGCCGCGTACAGCTTCGCGCCGATCGAGGCGGCGTTCGAGGCTGCCTTCCTCCCCCTGTTCCTGGCTGCAGTGCCATTCCATGCGCTGGTTGTGCTGGCGTTCCTGCTCCACCAGATCATCCGCAACGTGATCGGCCATTCGGGTCACGAACTCGCCTGGTCGGGCTTCACGAAGAGCCGCTGGACCGGATGGCTGACCACTACCACGCACCACGATCTCCACCATAGCGAAGGCCGGCACAATTACGGCCTCTACTTCACCTGGTGGGACCGGTGGATGGGAACGGAGCACCCGCGCTACCACGAGAAGTTCGAGGCGGTCGTCGCCGACCGCCCCGCCCTCAGCCCATCGTCGGGATGACGAAGGCGTTGGCGCCGTCGCCGACGCCGCCGTCGGGCCAGCGCTGCGTCACGGTCTTGACCTTGGTCCAGAACTTGACGCCTTCCATGCCGTGCTGGTTGGTGTCGCCGAACGCCGAGCGCTTCCAGCCACCGAAGGTATGATAGGCGACCGGCACCGGGATCGGCACGTTGATCCCGACCATGCCGACATTGACCCGCGCGGCGAATTCGCGCGCGGCGTGGCCGTTGCGAGTGAAGATGGCGACGCCGTTGCCATACTGATGATCGCTCGGCAGCTTGAGCGCGGTCTCGAAATCGGGCGCGCGGACGATCTGCAGGACGGGCCCGAAAATCTCTTCCTTGTACGATTGCATGTCGGGCGTGACATGGTCGAACAGCGACGGGCCGATGAAGAAGCCTTGTTCATGGCCCTGCAATGTGAAGCCGCGGCCATCGACCACCAGCTCGGCGCCTTCGTCGACGCCGGTCTGGATCCAGTTCTCGACGCGCTGCTTGTGCGCGGCATTGACCACCGGGCCGTAATGCGCGTCGTTGTCGGTCGACACACCGACGCGCAGCGCCGCGATCGCCGGGATCAGCTTTTCCTTGAGCGCTTCGGCCGTCTTGTCGCCGACCGGCACTACAACAGGGAGCGCCATGCAACGCTCGCCGGCCGAGCCGAAGGCCGCACCCGACAGATCGGCCACGACCTGGTCGAGATCGGCGTCGGGCATGACGATGCCATGGTTCTTCGCGCCGCCCATCGCCTGGACCCGCTTTCCGGCGGCGACGCCGCGATTATAGACGTAATGCGCGATGTCGGACGAGCCGACGAAGCTGACCGCGGCGATCGCCGGATGATCGAGGATCGCGTCGACCATTTCCTTGTCGCCATGGACGACCTGGAAGATGCCCTCGGGCATGCCGGCTTCGCGCATCAGTTCGGCCAGGCGCACCGGCACCGAGGGATCGCGCTCCGACGGCTTGAGGATGAAGGCGTTGCCGCACGCGGTCGCGACCGCGCCCATCCACAGCGGAATCATCGCCGGGAAATTGAACGGGGTGATGCCCGCGCCGATGCCGATCGGCTGGCGCATCGAATAGACGTCGATGCCGGGGCCGGCGCCGGGCGTGTATTCGCCCTTGAGCACATGCGGAATGCCGCAGGCGAACTCGACGACTTCGAGCCCGCGCTGGATGTCGCCCTTCGAATCGGCGATCACCTTGCCATGTTCGGACGAGAGCAGGTGCGCCAGTTCGTCCATATTCCTTTCGACCAGCGCCTTGAACGCGAACATCACGCGGGCGCGACGCTGCGGGTTGGTCGCGGCCCAACCGGGCTGCGCGGCCTGCGCCGCAGCGACGGCGCGATCGAGATCGGCTTGCGCGCCGAGATTGACCTTCGCCTGAACCTGACCGGTGTTGGGGTCGAACACGTCACTGGTCCGGGTCGCGCCACCGCCGGCGGCCCCGGCGATGAAATGGTCGATGGTGCGCATGGTCAACTCTCCTGGGGCGCTTGTTCGGCTCGGCCCTCTATTTCACTAGGCAAATTCGCACGCAAGACTACTTAATTGCCGAATGAACATGCAAAAATGCAGGTAGCGCGATGCAGAATTGGGATGACCTGCGTATCTTCCTGGCGGTCGCGCGATCGAAGCGGATCGCGCCGGCGGCGCGGTCGCTCGGCGTCGATGCCACCACCGTCGGCCGCCGGCTCGCCAGGCTGGCGGCGCGCGTCGATCGGCCGCTGTTCGAGTCGGTCGGGGGCGAACGCCGGCTGACCGAGGAAGGCGAAGCTTTGCTCGCGCACGCAGAGACGATCGAATCGGCTGTCGTCGCCGCGATCGCACCTGCGGGTGATTTGGCCCCCGCCGGCCATGTCAGGGTAAGCGTGGCGGAAGGGCTGGCAACCTGGGTGATCGCGCCGGCAATCGCACCGTTCCAGGCGAGCCACCCGCGCATCCGGCTCGACCTCATCACCGCGTCCGGCTTCCTCAACCCGTCGAAACGAGAGGCGGACATCGCAGTGATGCTTGCGCGTCCACGCAGCGCGCAACTCCGCGCCGTCGAGTTCGCGCGCTATCGGCTGCGGCTTTACGCCACGCCCGACTATCTCGACCGTCATGGCCGACCGGCCTCAAACGCCGAGCTCGGCAGGCACGTTCTGGTCGGCTACGTGCCCGAGCATATCTATGCGCCCGAGCTCGACTATCTGTCGGAGATCGAGCCCGGCCTGTCACCCCAGGTCCGCAGCACGAGCATCAACGTCCAGCGCTCGCTGGTGTCCGCTGGTGGGGGGATCGGGGTGCTACCTGACTTCATGGCGCAGCACGATCCCAAGATGGAGGCCGTGCTGGGTGAGAGTATCGCCGTCCATCGCACCTTCTGGCTGGTGACGCATCAGGACACTCACGCGACCTCGCGGATCCAGGCGGTGTCCACCTGGCTTCAGGCGATCGGCGGCCGACTAAGCTGATCCGGTCCGCCCCGCCGGAACGGGAAGCATCCGCCCCTCGCCATCGGCAAACAGCAGGATGTCGACGCCGAACGCGTCGCGCAGATGCTTCTGCGTCAATACCTCGGCGGGCGAACCGGCTGCGAAGACCCGGCCGTCACGCAGCATCACGATCTCTTCCGCGACCCGCGCGGCTTGCACCAGATCGTGCAGCACGACGACCACGCCGACTCCGCGCGTCGCCTGTCCGCGCAGGCGATCGAGCAGATCGAGTTGATGCGCCGGGTCGAGGCTCGCCAGCGGCTCGTCGGCGAGCAGCCATTGCGGCTCGCCTGCCAGCACGCGCGCCAACAGCACCCGCGCACGCTCGCCACCCGACAGCTCGCCGATGCGACGATCGGCGAATTGCTCTGTGTCGGTTGCCGTCATCGCCGCGAGCACAGCGGCGATATCGTCAGCGGCACTGGTCCGATGCGGCAGGCGACCGAGCGCGACGACATCGCGCGCCGGCATGTTCCAGGCGACGTCACCCGATTGCGGCAGGTAACCGATCGTCCGCGCGCGCTCGTCGCCCCGCATCGCGGCGATCGCATGGCCGGCAATCGTGATCTTGCCGGCGCTGGGGGCGATCAGCCCGGCGGCGGCGCGCAACAGGCTGGTCTTGCCCGCGCCGTTGGGCCCAAGGATCACGGTGATGCGGCCAGCGGCGAATGTAGCACTGGCGTCGGTAAGCACCCTCCGCCCGCGCAGGTCGAGCGTCACGCGGTCGAGAGTCAGCGCCATTGCTTGGCTCCCTCGCGGAACAGCAAGGCGAGGAAGAACGGCGCGCCGATCAACGCCATAGCGACGCCCAGCCGTACCTCGCCCGCGCCTGGCGCCAACCTGCACAAGCTGTCGGCGGCGAGCGTCAGAGCGGCGCCGCCGAGCGCGCTCGGGACCAGCAACGCCGACGGCTTGGCGCCGAAGACCGGCCGCAACAGATGCGGGACGACCAGACCGACGAACCCGACCACGCCCGTCACCGCGACGCCAGCGCCGACCGCCAAGCCCGTCCCGATCACCACCAGCCAGCGCAATCTACCGAGATTGGTGCCGAGCGACCGCGCCGCGTCCTCGCCCAGCGCCAGCGCGTCGAGCCCGGGGCCGGTGAACAGCATCACCAATATGCCCGCGCCGATGAACGGCGCCGCCATCACCACATCGTCGGGCCCACGATCGGTCAGCGCACCCATCAGCCAGTCGATCGCCTCGGCGATGGCATAGGGGTTTGGCGCGATCGAGATCAGGAACGCGGTCAGCGCGCCGGCCAGGCTGGCGAGCACGGTACCGGCGAGCACGAACACCACCGGCGTCTCGGCGCGCGCGGTGAGCATTGCAAGCAGCGCCATCGCGCCCCCTGCCCCGGCCATCGCCCAGCCGAACTGGCCCAGCCAGCCCGCACCGACCCCCAGCACGATCGAGGCGACCGCCCCCAGCGCCGCGCAGGATGACACACCAATCACTGTCGGATCGGCGAGCGGGTTCCTGAGGTAGCCCTGCAGCACCGCGCCCGACAGGCCGAGCGCGGAGCCGAGCAACACGCCGAGCACCGCGCGAGGGATACGCAATTCGGCGATGATCGCCCAACGCGGATCATGACCGAACCAGGCGTCGAGCGGGATCCATTGTTTCCCCGCCATCAGCGACAGCGCGAACAGGGCCGCGGTCAGCAGGACGAGCAGCCCGAGGCGGAGCGCGCGGTTCATGACAAAACAATCATGATAGGGCCCGCGATCGGATGGCGGCGAGGGTGCGCAGCGCCGGGATGATGGTCGGACCGCCGCAATTGACCAATTGGCGCGGAAACCGCTCCTCGATCACTTGGTACCCCGCCATGCCGAGCACGCGGCGGCGCAGCGATGCGGTGCGGCCATCCGGGTCTGGATCGAGCACGATCCGCGGCGGATGCGCGACCAAGCTCTCGATCGGCACGTTGCCCGAGAAAGCGAGACCGAAATCCTTGCTGGCATCGCCCAGTCCTGCGAGTCCGACCATTTCGGTCAGCAGGCTGGGCCCGGCATTGGCGAAGCTGTCGGAAATATAGAGAAGCGTCGCGGGCCGGCGGTCATCGCGCGGCACGGCATCCGCCACCGCACGATCGATCCGGGCGATCAGCCGCTCTCCCGCCGCCGGTGCGCC
The DNA here is from genome assembly GCF_024508665.1 of Sphingomonas sp. Lineage (GTDB taxonomy): Bacteria > Pseudomonadota > Alphaproteobacteria > Sphingomonadales > Sphingomonadaceae > Sphingomonas. Next base: position 1,001,760 of record NZ_JANINP010000006.1, on the reverse strand, counting down.
GACCGCGGCGGCGACGCTGCGGATCTGGTCGCGGCTGGCGGCGACCGTCGTCGGCGAATCGAGAGTCAGCACCTTGAGCCCGGCGCGGCGATACGCGTCGAGCGTGGTATTGGGCGTGAAGCTCGACGCAACGACCAGATCAGGCTTGAGCGCGATCACTTCCTCGGCCGTCCCGGCAGTCGCGCGATAGCGCCGCGCCAAGTCGAGCGGGATCGAGGTCGCGCCCGGTTCCTGCGAATAATGGCTGATGGCCGTCACCCGATCCGGTGCCAGCGCGAGCAACAACTGGTCGGCGCAGGGATTGGTCGAGACGATCCCCCCGGTGCTGGCAGGTTGCGCGTTGACGCATCCCGCCAGTCCCAAGGTGATGAGGGCGATCAATCGCCTCAATTGAACTTCAGGCGAATGCCGCCATAGGCCGCGCGGCCCGGCGTGCTGTAATATTTCACCACGGCATATTTCTCATCGAACAGATTATCGACCCGGCCATAGATCGAGAATTTGTCCCCGATTGGGAAGTCCGCGCGCAACCCGACGACCGTATAGCCCTCGAGCCGGTTGAAATTGCCGGCATCGTCGAAACTGTCACCCACGCTCAGCACCGTCGCGCCGACGCCCAGGCCGACGGGAGTCTTCCAGTCGATCGACGCGCTGACCGATTGACGCGGACGCCGCGCCAAATCGTTGCCGAAATCGGTGCCGGGCGACAGATTGGTCGAATCGATGAAGCTATAGGAGCCGCTGAGCGTCAGCCGATCGCTCGGTCGCACCGACAGCGCGAACTCGATCCCCTTGGCCCGAGCGCGGTCGATGTTGACGTAGGTGAAGGCCGGACCGAAATCGATCTGGTCGGTCGTGTCGCGATGGAACCAGGTGATCCCGGCGACGATCCGCCCGCCGACCAGCCGCTGCTCGACCCCCACGTCATAGCTTTGCGCGGTTTCGGGTTTCAGATCCTTGTTGCCGAACACCGACGTCCCGAACCGCCCATAGAGCTGGTAGAGGGTCGGCGCCTTGAACCCTTCGGCATAGCTGGCGCGCAAGGTCGTCTCGGTCGGCAGCGTATAGACCGCATTGGCCGCCCAGGTGGTATGCCCGCCGAACGCCGAATCGTCGTCATGACGCACGCCGCCCGTCACGGTCAGGCGATCGACCGGCGATACGATGACCTCGCCGTAAAAGCTCGTGACGCCGCGCGTCGCCGCCAGATCGCCGTCGAAATAGCGCGTATCCTCATGCTCGGCGCCGGCGACCAATCGGACCTGATCGATCACCTGGAAATCGCCCTGATACTGATAGCGCTCGCTTCGGCCGCGGCCGAAGAAGCTGACCGCGGAGCCGAATGCCGGATCGTAATTGTCACGATTGATGTCGGCGATGGTGAAGGCGACGCGATTCCTGAAGCGGCCGCCGAGGAAATCGGCGTTGAGGCCCGCATAGCCGTACAATTCCTGCGTCTTGGCATATTCGCCGTCATCCGCGGGCAGGAAGGTCACACCGTCGAAGCCGTCGATATCCACCTTGCTGTGGGCATAATAGCCGCGCAGGTCGAGCCTGATATTGTCGGTGAAGGCGATCTCGATCCGCCCGGTTGCGCCGATCTGACGATAACCGTCCGGTTCGGTGCCCGACGACACGGCCGAGAAGCCATTGGTCTTGAGATAGCCGGCGTTGAGCGATGCAGACACGATGCCGCTCCGCCCCGATACGCCGCCATTGGCGAAGACCGTGTCGTAGCTGCCATATTCGACATTGCCGCGCGCCTGGAGGCCATAGCCCGGCTGCATCGTGGTGACGTTGACCACGCCGCCGATCGCCTGGCTGCCCCAGGGAACCGAGTTCGGGCCGCGCAACACCTCGACACGGTCGATCGACCCGGCAAGCAGATTGGCAAAATCGAACGCGCCGCCCGGCGACGAGGGGTCGTTGACCCTCACGCCGTCGATCAGGGTCAGCGTCTGTGAGTCCTCGGCACCGCGGATGCGGACAGCGGTCAGCGCGCCAAGCCCGCCGTTGCGCGACACCGTCACGCCGGGCGTGGTCGCGAGTAGGTCGGACAGCGCCACGGTCTGGCGCTGCTCGATCGTCTGGCGGTCGATCACGGTTACGGCCTGACCGATCGTCTCAGGCGCCTGCGGCACGCCGGTCGCAGTCACGATGATATCGGTTCGGATCTGATCGGCGAGCACGATATCGGTATCGTCGATCGCCGGCTTGTCTTGCGCATAGGCCGGTGCGGCGATGGCGATCGCGGCGCACGCCGACGTCGCGAGGATGGAAAACTTCAACATTGGACATGCCCCTTTCGTGGGGCCGCGGACTCCGGGCGCCTGAACGCGACACCCGGACCGTACGGCCCGGTTCATGTCGCTCACGCGAGGGATGTCCCTCGTTCGCCCGGCACACCCCGTCCGCGCAAAGGATCGACCGTGGCGGGCAGGTCTCCTGGCTCCCGGGTCATCGCGTCCGCCCCGCCTTCCCGACCCCGAAGTCAGTGGCATTAATGGGGCGACCGCTCTCCGGTCACAGTTGCGGGGGCAGCGCCGGCGTCTCGACCGGACTTCCCTTTTGCTTCCCCTTGCGGGGAACCCGTCACGGCGCGGCGTCTATGCCGCAGCGCGGTAAAGCGCAAGCGGCGCGTCGTTTCAGCTTCGTTGAGCGGGCTGGCGCGGCACTGTTTCAGCTTGCTGAAACAAACTCCTAGGACTCAGAAATCGAATGTGGTTTGCGCCGCAGACGGCGGCTCGGTGGCGACGCCCTCGATTTCGAGCATCCGTACCTTGGCGAGCGCGCCGCCAGGGGCCGAGAAGCCGTGGACCCTGCTGCCCGCGGCCAGCACGCGATGGCATGGCACGATCAACGGGATCGGATTGCGCGCCATCGCCTGGCCGACCGCGCGCGCCGCTTCCGGCCCCGCGCCCAATTCCCTGGCAACGGCGCCATAGGTCATCGTCTCGCCGCGCCCGATCGCGCGGACGCGGTGATAGACGCGTGCGAAGAATGGCTCCTGCTCGCCAAGATCGATCGCGACGGCATCGAAATCGACCGGCTCCCCGGCGAAATAGCGGATCGCGTCGGCGATCACCGCCGCGACGGCAGGCGGCGGGTCGCCGGCAACGGCATCGGGCAAGCGGCGAAGCAGCGACCATTCCGCGTCGCGAGCCGACTCTCCGGGCAAGCGAAAGGCGGTGACCGCCTCGCCGCTCCACGCGATCGCGGCGATACCATGCGCGGTTTCGAAGACGCGGTAGCGATGGAGCGTGGCCATGGGTCCAAGATCGGCCAGCGCATCCGTCAAATCAACCGTCCCGCAGTCAGTCCGCGGCGACTGGCCCTGACGGCGCTTTCGGCCGGCGCGCGATCCAGACGATCGCGATCATCGACAGCGCGATCCAGCCCGATATCCAGAACAGATCGTCGGCGGCGAGCAGATAGGCTTGCCCCACCATCTGTCGCGCGACCATCGCCGGAGCCTGGGCCGCACTGACGCCGAGATGGCGCAGCGTCTCCAGCGTTTGCGCATAGGTCGGCGCATAAGCGGTGAACTGATCGGTCAGCCGCGTCTGGTGCATCGCCTCGCGCCGATCGTACATGGTGGTGATCAGCGAGGCGGCGAAGCTGCCGCTGGTGATGCGCGCGAAGTTGGAGATGCCGGTCGCCGAGGGGATGCGTTCCGGCGGAATGCCGTCGAGCTGGATCGTCAGCATGCCGAGGAAGAAGCAGCTCATCGCCACGCCCTGGACCAGCAGCGGCAAGGTGAAATGCCAGACATCGGCCTCGGTGGTGAACCCCGAGCGCATGAAGAACGACAGAGCGAACGACCCGAACGCCAAGGTCGCGAGCAAGCGCGCGTCGATCTTCCCGCTCAGCCGCGCCATGATCGGGGTGAGGATGATCGCCACGACGCCGCTGGGAGCCGCAACCAATCCTGCCCAGGTCGCGGTGTAACCGAGCTGGGTCTGCATCCACAGCGGCATCAGCAGCACGTTGGCGAAGAACACGGCATAGCCCGCGCAAAAGGCGATCGTGCCGAGCGCGAAGTTGCGGTTGCGGAACAGGCGCAGGTCGACCGCCGGCTGCTTGTCGGTCAGCTCCCAGATCAGCCAATAGACGAATGCGATGGCGGAAACGATCGCGGCGACGGTGATGAATGTCGAGTTGAACCAGTCCGCATCCTTGCCCTGATCGAGCACGATCTGCAGCGCCCCGACCCAGACCAGCAGCAACAGCACGCCGACGGTATCGATGCGCAAATTGCGGGTCGGCGTCTCGCGCGACTTCAACCCGCGCCAGCACATGATTGCGCAGAACAGCCCGACCGGCACGTTGATCAGGAAGATCCAGCTCCAATGATAATTGTCGGAAATATACCCGCCCAGGATCGGACCCGCGACCGGCCCGATCAGCGTCGTGATCGACCACACGCCGAGCGCGGTCGAGCGCTTGTTGGGCGGGAAGATCGAGATCAGCAGCGCCTGGCTGCCCGGGATCATCGGTCCCGATACCGCACCCTGGAGAACGCGGAAGAGGATCAGCGAATTGAGGTTCCACGCGATGCCGCACAGGAACGAGGCGATGGTGAACAGAACGACCGAGACAACGAAGGTCCGCACCACACCCAACCGGCCCATCAGCCAGCCGGTCAGCGGCACGGCGATACCGTTGGCGACGGCGAACGAGGTGATCACCCACGTTCCCTGGTTGGTGCTGACGCCGAGATTGCCGGCGATCGTCGGCAGCGACACGTTGGCGATCGTCGAATCGAGCACCTGCATGAAGGTGCCGAGCGCCAGCGCGAACGCGGTAATGGCGAGCGCTCCGCCCTTGAGCGGGGCGGGCCCGGCCGGCGCGCTCACCGCACGCGCCCCGCATTGGCGGCGATGATCGCGTTGATCTGGGCATCGACCGCGGCACCACCATCATCGCTGGACTGCGGCGCATAGGGTTGCGCCGACTGGCCGCCGAGCACAGGCCCCGAGGTGTTCGAGGTGTCGACCTCGGCATTGACCGACAGCCCGATGCGCAATGGATATTTGCTGAGCTCGCGCGGGTCGAGAGCGATCCGGACAGGTACGCGCTGGACGACCTTGATCCAATTGCCGCTGGCATTCTGCGGCGGCAGCAAGGCAAAAGCGTTGCCGCTGCCCGCGCCCAGCCCGGCGACCTTGCCGTGATAGACGATCTTGCCGCCATAGGTGTCGGTGGTGATGGTCACCGGCTGGCCGATGCGCAGGTCGGCAAGCTGCGTCTCGCGGAAATTGGCGTCGATCCACACGCGGTCGAGCGGGACGACCGCCATCAACGGGGTGCCCGCCGCGATCTGTTGTCCAATCTGGACGCGACGCTGGGCGACGACGCCCGCCACCGGCGTGGTCAGCGTCATGTGGCTGCGGCGGATCGCGGCACGGCGATAATCGGCGATCGCCGCGAGCACGGCCGGGTTGCTGCGGACGTCGGTGCCCTGGACCTGGGTATTGGCCTCGGCGACCTTGCTTTGCGCGAGCGCTACCGATGCCGTCGCCGTCTTTACCGAATCCACGGCATGCGCGACTTCCTCGCCCGACACCGCCCCTTCACCCGCGGCACTGCGACGGCGCGATAAATCGTTGCGCGCCCGCGCGAGCTCGGCCTGGGCCTGAGCCAGTTCGGCGCGCGCCGAATTGACCTGCGAGAAATCGCCGCGCACGCCGCGCACGGCCCGGCCGAGTTGTGCGGCTGCGGCGGCGAGATCGACATCGGCGGTTGCGGGATCGAGCGTCACCAGGGTCTGGCCGGCCGCCACACGCTGGGTATCGTCGGCGTAGAGCCCGAGGACTGTCCCCGGGTCACGCGCGGTGATCGCGATCGTGTCGCCGCCGACATAGGCATCGTCGGTGCTCTCGCTGCGGCCGACCAGGAAGAACGCCCAGACGGCATAGGCCAGCAGCCCCAGGACGACGATCAGCGTCACGACGATCAGCAGCCGGCGGCGCGTATTGGGCTTGGCCGGTTCGGTCGCCGGAGCGACGGGTGACGGCGGCGCCGAATGCTCGGACACCGTATCGGCCGGGGTTTCGCGGGTCGGCAGGTCTTGCACGATATCGGTCATTGCGCGGCCTTCGGGCTGGAATTGGGAGTCAGAGCGGCGGGGTCGAATCCGCCGCCGATCGCAACCAGGAGCTGGACCTGGGCGACGGCCTTGTCGGCCTGGAGATTGACGCTGTCCTGTTGCGCCTGGAGCAGGCGCACATCGTAGTTGATCAGGTCGAGCCGCGAGCTCAGGCCTGCCGACACGCGGACGTTGTTCAGGCGGCGCACCTCGGCGAGACTGGCGGTGCTCGCGCGTTGCTGGGCGATATCGTCGTCGAGCGTCTTCAGCCGGGTGAGCAGATCGGCCGTCTCGCGGACCGCGCCGAGCACCTTGCCGTTATAATCGGCGATCGACTCGTCGACGGCCGCCGTCGCCCCGGCATAGTCGGCACGCAGCTTGCCCCCTTCGAAGATCGGCAAATGGATCGCGGCGCCGCCACCATAGGTCGAGGCGTCGCTGGAAAAGAGATTACCGATCCCCAATGCCTGCAGGCCGACCAGGCCGAGCAGGTTGACGTTGGGATAATAGGCCTTGCGCGCGACCTGGCGCCCCGCCGATGCGGCCGCGATTCGCGCCTGCGACGCAAGAATGTCGGGCCGGCGCGACAGCAGGTCCGCGGGAAGCGATGTCGGCAGCGGCGCCAAGCTGTCGAGCTTGAGCGCGGTCGGTGCGATCGACGGATAATAATCCGCGCCGCGCCCCGCGAGCAGCGCCAGGGCGTGGACGAGTTGCTCGCGTTGCCCCTGCGCGCGCACCAGTGCCTGGCGCGCGTCCGCCAACAGGCTGTCCGCCGCCTGCACGTCGATATTGCTGTCGAGCTGGCTGCGTACGCGGACGCGGGCCAGCGTGGCCGACTGCTCGCGCTGCGCGATGGTCGACCGCGCCAGCGCGATCTGGCGCTCGGCCCGCGCGAGTTCGACATAGGTCTGAACCACCGAGCCGGCGAGTGCCAGCCGGGCCGCCTGATAATCGAGCTTCGCGGCGTCGGCGCTGCTCTTCGCCTGGCGGATCGCGGCGGCCTGCTTACCCCAGAAGTCGAGATTCCAGCTCAGATTTGCCTGGGCATCGCCCATCCAGCGGAAGGTGCCGCCATAAGGCGGGGGGATGATGTAGACGCTGCTCAGCCGCTCGAATTGCTCGCTGGCGTCGGCGCCGACATTGGGGCGGCGCGCCGCCTCGCTGCCCGCGACTGCCGCCTGCGCTGCCCGGACGCGAGCAGTGGCGGCATCGAGCGTCGGGCTGCCCGACAAGGCGTCGGCGACGATGCGGTCGAGTTGCGGATCGCCCAGGCTGGTCCACCAATCGGACGCGACGAGCGGCGCGGGCGCATCGCCCAATCCGAGCGAGGCCGGGGCGATAGGAGTCACGGCGACGGGCTCGTGGGGGGCCGCGCAACCGGCCAGCAACAGCGCGATCGCCGCGCCGAACAGTCTCCGCTGCATCATGTCAGGCGTCCGCCGTCTCGGCTTCGCGTTCTTCGAGCTGGCCAAGTATCTTCGAGAGCGTGCCGATCGTCTGGACGATATCCCCGGGCGCGATGTCGCGCAGGATGTCGTTCCAGACCTCGATCACCAGCGGAATGCTCCGCGCCAGCACCGCCTTGCCGGCTTCGGTGACGATCAGGTTGCTGACGCGCCGGTCGGCATCATCGCGAACCTTGGCAAGCAACCCACTCGTTTCGAGTTGCTCGACCAGCCGGCTCATCGCGCCGCTGTCATGGCCCATGTTGCGCGACAAGGCGCGGCAGGTCGTGGCGATACCGTTATCGACCAGGCTGAGGACGATCCATTGCGACATCCCGACGCCGGTGTCCTCGAGCTTGGCTTCGACCTGGGCGACGCTCAACTTGTAGATGCGGCGGAGAAGGTATCCGAGGCAGGTTTCCGGCCGGAAATTCTCGGGTGAGTAGAAGGGCTGCATATATCTGCCTCGGCAATTACTGCTCGGGCAGATAATTCTCGGAAGGTCGCGTTCAAGGGGCGCCAGTGCCGCGCCGCAACATTTTTTGAGCAGGAGCCGGACCTTAGCCCGTACCGGAATTTGCCACGCAGCCGGCCGGCCGCGCGGTCTGCATGCTAGCCGGCCACGACCTTCGACGCGGCCGGCAGGTCGTAACGCTGCCGATCGCCATTGTCGGCACCGCCATTCCTGACCCAGGCGCCGTGCGCATGCGCGGTCGCCAACACGTGCCACTCATCATGGCCGGGCCAGCTCTTCACCCGGACTACCTGGTGCGCAAGGGCGCGGTCCGGCTCCATCATCACCCAGCCGAGCGGTTGTTCCGCCGTGGCGCGCGCCCCCGCCGCGTTCATCGCCGCGCGGATACGGCTGGCACTGTCCTCGGGCAGATATTGCCACACCACCGAATGCATCAGCACGCGCGTCACGCCGGCCGGTTGCGGTTCGGCGAGTCGCGCCTCGACCCAATCGGCGGCGTCGGCCTGGACCAGATCGACCGGCTTGGCGCGCTGCATCGTGATCGCCTTGCGCAACCGCTCGGCGCGGGCCGGCGTTTCGGCCCAGACATAAGCGGCCAGCCGGGCCTCAACCGCGGGATCGGTGGCGTCGAGGGGATGGACGTCGCAACCGCGCACCGAGACGATCTCGATCGCCGCAGGCGCAAGCGGGTCGCCGCGCCATTCGGGAGCTATCGTGACGGGCGCGTTCGCGGGGCCAAGCTTCACGCCGCCAAGATCGAAGGCATAGCGGTCGATCAACAGGTTGAGCCCCGCGCTCGATCCAATCTCGAGCAGTTCGATTTTGGGGCCATGACGCCGCGCGATCTCGAGCAACCCGACGATCAGCGCGCTCGATCGGCCCGGCTCGTTGGTCTGCGGCGGCCCGTCGAGCCAGGGCAGCAGGGTATCGTCATGCTTGGCCAGTACTGCATTCACCGCCGCCGCAATCGCATCCCGGTCGGTCGTCCCGCCGCGGAACACCGCCGCCAAACCCGAATCGGCGCCGGCCTGCACCAAGGCATGCAGCCCGCCGATGAAGCGGAGCGGCAACGCGTCGCGAGTCGGTTCGCCGGGCCAGTCGAGGATGCGGGTGCCCGTGCGGCTGTCGCGCGTCAGGCCGTCGGCGATCGCCGCGCACAGCCGCGCATAGATCGGCGCGTCCATGTTGCGGCAATAGAATTCCTGGATCCGGAACGCCTCGCGATTGCCCGCCTCGTCGGCCATGCCGCATTCTCCTTGTCCAGTTCCGGCGCGCTACCCCGCGCGACCTTCCATGAATTGCTGTCCGTCGGAGGGTCGGGCCGGCAAGCGCGCCGGTACGGCACACGCTGAAAGCGCCGCCGTCGCGGTGCATTGCGCCTTCGCAGGTGCACAAGTAAAGCCCCGCCATGGCGCAACCTCTAGTCATTGCCGTTCCCAAGGGCCGCATCCTGTCGGAAGCCGTGCCGCTGCTCGTCCGCGCCGGCGTCGAGCCCGAGGCGGCCTTCTCCGACGAAGACAGCCGAGCATTGCGGTTCGCGACCAACCAGCCCGGCATCGACCTGATCCGCGTTCGTGCCTTCGACGTCGCGACATTCGTCGCGCATGGCGCCGCGCAGATCGGCATCGTCGGGTCCGACGTGCTGGCCGAATTCGACTATCCCGAGCTCTATGCGCCCGTCGATCTCGGCATCGGCCATTGCCGGCTGTCAGTCGCCGAACCCGCCGAGATGGCCGCCGCCGATGACCCTCGCGGCTGGAGTCACGTTCGCGTCGCGACCAAATATCCGCACGTGACGCAACGCCATTTCGAGGCACGCGGCGTGCAGGCTGAATGCGTCAAGCTGAACGGCGCGATGGAACTGGCGCCGACCTTGGGTCTTGCGCCGCGCATCGTCGACCTTGTCTCATCGGGCCGCACGCTCAAGGAAAATGGTCTGGTCGAGGTCGAGGTGATCGCGGAGGTCACCAGCCGCCTGATCGTCAACCGCGCGGCATTCAAGACGCGGCCGGAACTGGTGCCGTTGGTCGATGCGTTCCGGCGTGCGGTGGAGAAATGCGATGCGGCGTAATTCTTCGCCCTCACCCTTCCCACGTCGCTACGCGACGCGGGCCCCTTCCCTCTCCCGATGGGAGAGGGAGGGAGCGCCGAAGGCGCGGAAGGGTGAGGGTGATCCAAGATGATCAAACTCTCCACCTCCGAACCCGGTTTCGACCGCCAGTTCCAGGCGCTGGTCGATGCCCGGCGCGAAGCCGATAGCGATGTCGCGCGCGATGTCCGCACCATCGTTGCCAGCGTGCGCGACGAGGGCGACGCCGCGGTCCACGCCTTCACCCGCAAGTTCGACCATCACGACCTCAACGAAACCGGCTGGCGGATCGAGCGCGCCGAATGGCTCGCCGCGCACGAAGCGCTGGCCCCTGATCTGCGCGACGCGCTCGAACTCGCCGCAGAGCGGATCGCCGCTTATCACATCAAGCAGAAGCCCGAGGATCGCGACGAGATCGACGCGATCGGCGCGCGGCTCGGCGCGCGCTGGCGCGGCGTCGATGCGGCCGGGATCTACGTCCCCGGCGGCCGCGCGGCCTATCCCAGCTCGGTGCTGATGAACGCCATCCCCGCCAAGGTCGCGGGCGTCGAGCGGTTGGTGATGGTCACGCCCACGCCGCATGGCGAGGTCAATCCGCTGGTACTGGCGGCCGCGCATGTCGCCGGGGTCGACGAGGTCTGGCGGATCGGCGGCGCGCAGGCCGCCGCCGCGCTGGCCTACGGCACCGGCCGGATCGCGCCGGTCGACGTGGTGTGCGGCCCCGGCAATGCCTGGGTCGCAGAGGCCAAGCGCCAGCTCTACGGCGTGGTCGGGATCGACATGGTCGCCGGACCCAGCGAGATCGTCGTCGTCGCCGACGGCAAGAACGACCCACAATGGATCGCCGCCGATCTGTTGAGCCAGGCCGAACACGACCCGTCGAGCCAGTCGATCCTGTTCACCGACGACGCCGCTTTGGCGCGGGCGGTAGCGGAAGCGGTCGACCTCCAGATCGGCAAACTCGCGACCGCCAAGGTGGCGCGCGCGAGCTGGGACGCGAACGGCGCGATCGTCGTGACGGCCGACCTGGTCGAGGCAATGCCGTTGGTCAATCGGCTCGCGCCCGAGCATCTCGAACTCGCCTGTGACCAGGCGGACGCACTGTTCGACATGGTCAAGCATGCCGGATCGGTGTTCATCGGCCGCTATACGCCCGAAGCGGTCGGCGATTATGTCGCCGGACCCAACCATGTCCTGCCGACCGGCCGCCGCGCGCGCTTCTCGAGCGGATTGTCGGTGCTCGACTTCATGAAACGCACCAGTTTCCTGTCACTCGATCCGGCCTCGCTCGCCGCGATCGGCCCCGCGGCAGTCACGCTGGCCGAGGCAGAGGGCCTGCCCGCGCACGCTCGCTCGGTTGCGCTCCGGCTCGGCTGAGCCTCCATTTTTCGACAAGAACCGGTCCACCGGTCTAAAGGCAACGCAAATGACGACTCACACCAATTCCCGCACCGCCGGCCGGTCCAAGGCGCGCGCCGCCGCGCGGCTCGCCGCGACCCAGGCGCTCTATCAGCACGATATGGACGGCACGCCCGTCGTCTCGTTGCTCCACGAATTCCACCAGCATCGCCTCGGCGCGACGATCGAGGATGCCGAATATGCCGATGCCGATATCGACTTCTTCGACGATCTGGTGACCGGGGCGCTGGCGCGAATTGACGAGATCGATGCGCTGATCGCGAACAACGTCACAGCCGATTGGAAGATCGAGCGGCTCGACAAATTGATGAAAGCGATCCTGCGCGCCGGGACTTATGAATTGCTCGCACGCAAGGACGTCGCGGTCGGCACCGTGATCAACGAATATCTCGACGTCACCGACGCCTTTTACGAACGGCGCGAAAAGGGCTTCGTCAACGGCATCCTGGACGGCGTCGCCAAGAGCGCGCGAGCCTGACCGCCGGCGCGGATGGCGGAGATCGTCAACCTCAACCGGGCCCGCAAGGCGAAGGCGCGCGGGGAGGCCGGGAGGACCGCCGCCGCCAACCGCATCGCTTATGGCAGGACCAAGGCAGAGAAACAGGCTGCCAAGGCCGAAGCCGAGCGCCGCGCCCGCGAGCTGGACGGTATGAAACGCGAGCCATGAAGCCGCGGGCATGAACGAGGCCGATTTCATCGCCGCGTTGCGGACGCTGCCGCTCCATCCGGGCGCGCATGAGCTGCGCGACGACAATGCGACGATCGGCGGAATGACCGTCACCACCGACACGATAGTCGAGGGCGTCCATTTCCTGTCCGACGATGCGCCGGGCGACGTCGCCTGGAAACTTCTCGCGGTGAATCTGTCCGACCTCGCCGCCAAGGGCGCGCGGATCGAGGGCGCGCTGCTCAATTATCCGCTGTCGAGCGACGATTGGGATCGTGGCTTTCTCGACGGCCTGCGCGCGGCGCTCGAGACGTTCGGCTGTCCGCTGATCGGCGGCGATACCGTTTCCCTTCCCGCGAATGCGCCTCGCGTATTGACGCTGACCGCGATCGGCCGCGATGCGCCCGCACCGTTGCGCTCGGGCGCGCGAGCGGGCGACGCGCTCTGGGTGACGGGAACGATCGGCGATGCCGGCGCGGGCTTGCGGATCGCGCAGGGAGAGGCAGGGCCAAAGACGCTGCTCGCGCGCTATCGCCGCCCGATACCGCGTGTTGCCGAGGGATCGAGGCTGGCCCCGCTCGTTCACGCGATGATGGACGTGTCGGACGGATTGTTGATCGACGCCGGCCGCATGGCCGCCGCCTCGGGCCTGGCGGTCGCCATCGATCTCGCCGCCATCCCCCTTTCGCCGGACTATCTCGCCTTTGCCGGCGCCGACCTTGCCGCTCACCTCGCCGCGGCGACGGCGGGCGACGACTACGAATTGCTGTTCGCGCTGGCCGGCGGCGAAGAGCCGCCTGTTGGCGCATCCCCGGTCGGCCGGTTCGGCGCCGGAAGCGGGATCGCGCTGACGTGGCAGGGTTCATCCGTCCCGCTCCCGGCCACGCTCGGTTTTCAACACTGACGGCCAGGGTTCGTGGGCGCTTGCGCTCGCTCGATCCCTCCTTATACCTCCTGCCCACCTTAAGGAAAGTTCGCGGATGCCGTCCGGCGTCACGTGTCTAGCAGGGGAAGAGGAATGACGATTGTCTATGCGGCCATCGTCTGCGGCCTGATCGCCGTAGTCTATGGCTTCATCACCAGCCAGCAGGTGCTTCGCGCGCCGGCCGGCAACGAAAAGATGCAGGATATCGCCGCCGCCATCCAGGAAGGCGCCAAGGCCTATCTGGGTCGCCAATATACTACCATCGCGATCGTCGGCGTGATCGTCGCCGTGATCCTGTTCTTCACGCTCGGCATCCTGTCGACCGTGGCGTTCCTGATCGGCGCTGTGCTGTCGGGCATCGCCGGGTTCATCGGCATGAACATCTCGGTCCGCGCCAACGTCCGCACGGCGGAAGCCGCGCGCGGCTCGCTCCAGGGCGGTCTGACCTTGGCGTTCCGTTCGGGCGCGATCACCGGCATGCTGGTGGCGGGCCTGGGCCTGCTCTCGATCGCCGGGATCTTCTGGTACCTGACCGGGGTCAAGCATCTCGAGCCGGGCGATCATGAGATCGTCGCCGCGCTGACCGCCTTGGCCTTCGGCGCCTCGCTGATCTCGATCTTCGCGCGCTTGGGCGGCGGTATCTTCACCAAGGCCGCCGACGTCGGCGCCGACCTGGTCGGCAAGGTCGAGGCGGGCATTCCCGAGGACGATCCCCGCAACCCGGCGACGATCGCGGACAATGTCGGCGACAATGTCGGCGACTGCGCCGGCATGGCGGCCGATCTGTTCGAAACCTATGTCGTGACGATCGGCCTGACGATGGTCTCCATCGCCCTGCTGCTCGCCGACGCGCCCAATCTGTTCGCGCTGATGGCCTTGCCGCTGATCGTCGGCGGCGTGTGCATTATCACCTCGATCATCGGCACCTATTTCGTCCGGCTCGGCAAGGGCGAGTCGATCATGGGCGCGCTCTACAAGGGGTTCTGGACGACGGTCGTCCTGTCGGCCTTCGCCATTTTCGGCGCGACCAAATGGGTGCTCGGCGACCTTAACGCCGCGATCGGCACTGTCGGCGACAAGAGCTTCACCGGCATGTCGCTCTTCTATTGCATGCTGATCGGCCTGGTCGTGACCGGCCTGTTGGTGTGGATCACCGAATATTACACCGGCACCAATTACCGGCCGGTCAAGTCGATCGCCAAGGCATCCACCACCGGCCACGGCACCAACGTCATCCAAGGCCTTGCGATCAGCCTGGAATCGACCGCGCTGCCGACGCTCGTGATCGTGATCGCGGTGATCGCGACTTATCAGCTGGCCGGGATCATCGGCGTGGCGTTCGCCGCTACCTCGCTGCTCGCGCTCGCGGGCATGGTGGTCGCGCTCGACGCTTATGGGCCGGTCACCGACAATGCCGGCGGCATAGCCGAAATGTCGGGGCTGCCCGACGACGTGCGGCACCGCACCGACGCGCTCGACGCGGTGGGCAACACGACCAAGGCGGTGACCAAGGGCTATGCGATCGGCTCGGCCGCGCTCGCCGCGCTCGTGCTGTTCGGCGCCTATACGACCGACCTCGATCGCTATGCGCCGCAACTCGGCATCGGGACGATCAACTTCCAGTTGAGCAATCCCTATGTCATCGTCGGGCTGCTGCTCGGCGCGCTGCTTCCCTATCTGTTCGGCGCCTTCGGCATGACCGCGGTCGGCCGGGCGGCGGGATCGGTGGTCGAGGACGTTCGCGCCCAGTTCGCCGCCGACAAGGGCATCATGGAAGGGACCAGCCGTCCCAATTACGGTCGCACGGTCGACATCGTGACCAAGGCGGCGATCAAGGAAATGATCGTGCCGTCGCTGTTGCCGGTGCTGAGCCCCGTCGTGGTGTTCTTCGTCATCCAGGCAGTCGCGGGCCGCGATCAGGGCTTCGCCACGGTCGGGGCGATGCTGCTCGGCGTGATCGTCTCCGGCCTGTTCGTCGCAATCTCGATGACCTCGGGCGGCGGCGCATGGGACAATGCCAAGAAGTATATCGAAGACGGCAATTACGGCGGCAAGGGCTCCGATGCCCATAAGGCCGCGGTCACCGGCGATACCGTGGGCGATCCGTACAAGGATACAGCGGGCCCGGCGGTCAACCCGATGATCAAGATCACCAACATCGTCGCGCTGCTGCTGCTCGCGGCACTGGCCGCGCACGGCGTCGGCTAAGCGATACGGCTCCCATCCGGTCGTTGCGCCGGATGGGAGCAGATCGTTCTTTTCGGACATAAAATTGGATCGGGGGCAGCTTGTCTGCCCCTTTTTCATTGCTAGACTGCTGCCCGGGGCACTGGGGGCAAGTCATGTTTGGGCGTATCGTATCGATCGCGGCTGCGGCCGCGCTATTTCCGGCGATGACCGGTGTATCGGCGCAAGACACCAAGCCAGCCGCACCGGCACCAGAGACAAAGCCGGCGCCGGCCAATGCCGGCCCTCCTCCCGCCGCGGCCTTTGCGCAATTGCCGTTCATCGAAGCGCCGTCTTTGTCGCCCGACGGTACCCGTGTCGCCGCGCGGATCGCGGTTCAAGGCAAGATGCGGCTGGCGATCATCCCGCTGGCCGACACCACGAAGGTCAAATTGCTCGATCCGGGCGATTTCGAATTGATCAGCTGGAAATGGGTCAACAACGACTGGCTATTGCTCCGCGCCGGAGAGATGCAGCCGGTCGAGGGCGATAGCTGGTATGTCAGCCGCGCGTTCGGCGTTCGCTCCGATGGCGGCAAGATCAATGTCCTGGCGACGCCGACGACTGGCCAGAATGGCGCCGACATATTGTGGGTCGCGCGCGACGGCAGCCCGCATGCCCTGATCGCGATGCAGAACTCGATCTATATGGGCGAGAATTTCTGGCCGCAGGTGCGGGACTTCGACGTCTCCACAGGCAAGAGCAAGATCGTCCAGAGTTCGACCACCAATGTAATGGACTGGTATGCCGACACTGCCGGCACCGTGCGGATGGGCACTGCCTATGACGACGACAGGCGATCCTATCGCACGCTGTATCGCGCGCAGGCCGGCGGGCCGCTGAAACCCATCGAGCGTGCCGTCGCCAAGGGCAGTACGCTCAGCACCTTGCCCGCATTGATCCTGCCGCAATCGGGAAAGGCGATCGCGGTCGACGATGCCGACGGGTTCGACGCCGTCTATGATTTCGATCTCGACACGATGAAGATCGGCGCCAAGATCTTCGATGCGCCCGGCTATGATGTCGACGCACCGTTTCTCGACCCGACCGGCACGAAAATGATGGGGTTCCAATATACCGACACGCGGACGCGCACGAAATGGCTCGACCCGACCCTGGCGCAGGTCCAGGCCGATCTCGACAAGGCGGTTCCCAATCTGTGGCCCGACATCGTGTCGTGGAGCAACGACCTAAGCGTGTTGATCGTGCATATCGGCGCGGCCGACAGCGCGGGGGCCTATTATCTTTATCGCCCTGCCGACGGGCGAATGTCGGTCTTCGCGACGATCAATGCGACGCTCGGCACCAAGAGCTATGCGCCGGTCAAGACCGTCCGCTACACCGCGCGCGACGGCACCGAAATGTCCGCGGTGCTGACGCTGCCCAAAGGGCGCGAGGCGAAGAACCTCCCATTGATCCTGATGCCGCATGGCGGTCCGGCGGTTCGCGACGACGAGGAATGGGATTGGTGGGCTCAGTTCCTGGCGAGCCGTGGCTACGCCGTGCTGCAGCCCAATTATCGCGGCTCGACCGGCTTCGGCACCAAGTTCAACAAGCTCGGCGAAGGCCAATGGGGCCTGAAGATGCAGGACGACCTGGTCGACGCGGTCGGTTGGGCGGCGAAGCAGGGAATCGCCGACTCCAAACGCGTATGCATCGTCGGTGGTTCCTATGGCGGTTATGCCGCTTTTCGCGCCGCGCAGCGCGACAAGGGCGTCTATCGCTGCGCGGTGTCGTTCGCCGGCATATCCGACATGACGGCGATGCTGCGGTATGACGGCTCGTTCCTCAACGGCGGCCGCAACAAGGATAATCTGCGCAGGCAGGCGCCCGACCTTAAGGCGGTGTCGCCGATAAATTTCGCCGCCGAATTCTCGACGCCGATCCTGATCATGCATGGCAAGGCCGACCAGGTCGTGCCGGTCAAGCAATCGCGCGAGATGGTCGAGCGACTGAAGGCGGCCGGTGCGACCTATCGGTACGTCGAGCAGCCTTTGGGCGACCATCATTTCACGCGCCAAGCCGACCGCCTGCAATTCCTGGAGGAACTCGAGGCGTTCCTGGCAAAGTATAATCCCGCATGATCGCCAGTTGACGCCTTGCCGGGCTTGATCGAAGGGAGGGCGTCACCGGCCGCGGTGGCGCTCCTTCCCTTTGCCCTGTGAGGACCCATGGCCGCCTTGTACGACCGCGAAGCCCTTCGCACGCTGCTCGCCACGCGCACGCTCAAGCGCGGCGATTTCCTGCTCGTCTCGGGCAAGCGCAGCCGGATCTATTTCAATATGAAAGCGACGATGATGACGCCCGAAGGCGCCGCGCAATGCGCGCGCGGATTGTTGTCGGTGCTCGACGGGCTGGATGCCGATTACGTCGCGGGGCTGGAAATGGGCGCGGTGCCATTGTTGGGCGGAATCGCGGCATTGAGCTGGGACGTCGGTCGCCCGATCGGGGCGGTATTCGTGCGCAAGGCGGCGAAGGCGCACGGCACCTCGCTGATGGTCGAAGGGCTCGACGATAGCGGCGGCGAGTCGCTGCAGGGCAAGCATGTCGTGCTGATCGACGACGTCGCGACCAGCGGCGGGTCGATCCTGAAGGCCGCCGAACAGATCGAAGCGGCCGGTGGGATCATGAAGGACGCGATCGTGATCCTCGACCGCGAACAAGGGGCGGATGCCAACCTCAAGGAGCGCGGCATCACGCTCCACGCGCTGTTCACCGCGACCGATCTCGGGGTGACCGAGGAAGACAAGAAGCCGCTGGATTGAAATCCGCCGCCCGGCGGAGGAACGTCGGGTGAGCATACCCCGCATGCTCAAGGATCGTCCGGGGGACGATCCGCCCAGACGTTGGCCTCTGGCCGTATCGCAACTCTCCAGCGATCCCGGCCTTCGCCGGGATGACGGCTATTTCCAGTTGATCGCCGAACGCGCCTGATCTTCCAGCCAAGCCATCGCCGCGAACCACGGGCCCGCGCCATAGCTGATCCGTGCCACGCCGGCATCGGCGAAGGCGCGTGAGTCGACCTCGCCACCGCCGGGCAGGACGTTGACCAGCGCGCCGGTGCGCTTGACGATCTGCGCGATCGCCGCAGCGTCGCGCAAGAACGGGACGAAGATCCCGCTCGCGCCGGCCGCGACATAGGCGGCCGCCCGATCGATCGTCTCATCGAGAGTCGATGCATCCTGCTTTTCGGCAGGCGTACGGATGTAGAGATCGATCCGCGCGTTGATAAAGAACGCCTCGCCGGCGCCCTTGCGCGCCGCGGCGACGCGCTCTGCCTGGTCCGCGATCGGATAGAGCCCCTCGCCGCCGATCACCGAATCCTCGAAATTGCAGCCGACCGCGCCAGTCGCGGCCAGCTTCGCGAGATTGGCGGCAATGCCCTCGACGTCGTGCGCATAGCCGCTTTCGAAGTCGATCGATACGGGGACATCGACCACGCCCATGATCCGCTTGGCATTATCGAGAACGAGATCCAGCGGAACCTCCTCCCCGTCATGGAAACCGAGCGACTCGGCAGCGCCATAGCTACCGCTCGCGATCGCCTTCGCACCCGCCTTGGCGATCGCCACCGCGCTGCCCGGATCCCAGCAATTGTAGATGATCAGCGGGTCGCCGGGGACATGGAGCGCGGCGAAGGTCTCGTAGGCGGACGACATAAACTCCCCTCCCGTTTGCGGGAGGGGCCGGGGGAGGGCGTGTTCCGCTCTCTCCCACAGCCCCTCCCCTAACCCCTCCCGCAGGCGGGAGGGGAATGTGGATCAGTGAACGAACCGCGCCACCACGTCGCGATAGCTGCGGCTGACTTTCACCTGGCCACCCGAATCGAGCACCAGGAAACACTCGCCATTGGTATGCGGCTTGACCTGGCGGACCAGGTCGAGATTGACGATGGTCGAACGATGGACGCGCTGGAAGCGGCGCGGGTCGAGGCGCTTTTCCAGGTCCTTCATCGTCTGGCGCAGGATCAGCGTGTTGTCGCCGGTCTTGATGCACATATAGTCGCCCGCCGCCTCGACCACTTCGATCGTGTCGACGTCGACGCGGAAGATCTTGCCGCGATCCTTGATGTTGATGAGCTTCTCGAAGCGGTTGGACGACACCTCGCCGCCGTCGGCGATTTCCTCGGCCGCTTCCGGCGCCACCTCGGCCAGTGCTTCCTTATACTTCTCGACTTCCTCGGCGGTGCGCTTCTCGGCGAGCCGCTGGCGCACGCGGTCGAGCGTATCGGCAAGGCGCGATTCCTCGACCGGCTTGACCAGGTAATCGGTCGCCTGCGCCTCGAACGCGCGAATGGCGTGGTCGGAATAGGCCGTCACGAAGACGAACAATGGCGGTTCCACCTCCATCAGGCCCTGGATCACCGAAAAGCCGTCGAATCCCGGCATCTGGATATCGAGAAACACCAGATCGGGTTTATTTGTCTTGATACTGCGGATCGCCTCGCGCCCATTGGCGCAACGGTCGATGATCTCGACATCGTCATGCGCCTGAAGGCGGAGTTCGAGCCCCTGGATCGCGAGCGCTTCGTCGTCCACCAGGATGGTTCTTATGGTCATGCGGCCTCTCTATTCGGATCTTCCAACTGGTACGGAATCTCGATCTCCACAGCAAAGCCGCCCCCTGGTGTAGACCGAGCATCGAAACGGTGGTCAGGTCCGTACGCCTGTGCCAACCGATCTCTTATATTGGCGAGCCCCACGCCAGTTGAAAGGCTCGGCCCTAACTTGCTCTCGATCAAGCCAGGGCCGGTGTCGGACACGGTAATCCGGACCCGTTCGCCGACGAGACGTGCCGAAACTGCGATTTCCGCCCCCTCCTCGCTCGGCGTGACCGCATATTTGATCGCGTTTTCGACCAACGGCTGGAGCAACAAGGAGGGCAATCGCGCGCGCTCGGCGCGCGGATCGATCTCGAACACCGGGCGCAGGCGCTTTTCGAACCGCATCTTCTCGATCTCGAGATAGAGTTTGAGCGTGTGCACTTCCTGCGCGACCGTCACGTTCGCGGTCGGCTCGTAGATCAAGGTGAAGCGCAGGAAATCCGCCAGTCGCGACAGCATCGCATTGGCGCGCTCGGTCTCCTTCAAGAGCACCAGGGTCGAGATCGAATTGAGCGTGTTGAACAGGAAATGCGGGTTGAGCTGATAGCGCAGCATCGCCAGCTGCGCCGAGGACGCCTGGTTGCCGAGCACCAGCAGCTGGTCCGCCTGCTGTTCGACGATCAGGTAGAAATTGATCCCGAAATAGAGCGCCGACCAGCCCGCGAGCACGGTGAAATTGAGGAACAGCTGACCGAACACCAGGCCGAAATTGAGACCGGGATTGTCCTTCATGATGCTGTACGAGAAACCGTTGAGCACCGCCGCCAGGAACGTCGCGCCGGCCAGCGTCACCACCGTCAACAGGATAGCGCTGATCCGCGGCAGGCGGCGATAATAGCCATAGAGCGTCGAGAGCAGCAGAGTGATGCAATAACCGACGATCGATTCGATGATCCCCGGAATCAATGCCGTCATCGGCGCGCCGTTGGACACCGACGACACCGAGCGAAGGAGGAGATACCCGCCCCAGCCAACGCCCTGCAGCGTCCAGAAGGCCCGGCTCTTGTCCTCGAAGAACGGGCGCGAAAAGATCGCGGGAGTCCAGAAGGGACGCTTCTGGTCCGTCAATGCAGTGTCGGCCGGCGCCGGCGCGGGGGACGAAATCGTGGCCATGGGGCTGGCCCCTTTATACGCGCTGGCCACAGTGCGCAAAGCCGGCGGTGTCGAGCGATCGTCTAGGCAGGAATAATAATGGCCTTGGCGGCATCTCTTGCCTTAAGAACAGCCCCGCAATGAATCCGGCCAACCCCATTCACGACATGCGACGCCGCTTCGGCTGGCTGCTGCTGCTCGTGGCCGCGTTGCTGGCGCGCAGCGTCGCTCCCGAAGGGTGGATGCCGGTTGTCAACGTCGCCGGCGGTATCGAGATCACGGTCTGTAACGGCACCGGGCCCGACGACAAGATGGTGTTGTCGCCCGACGGCAAGTTGCGCCACAAGGCACCCGGCAAGAACCAGTCTGGTGACCACGCTTGCGCCTTTTCGGGACTCGGCGTGGCCAACGCGCCGCCGACCCTCGTTGCGCTGGCGGCGCCGATCTTCGCTCCCGACGCCGCACCGACGCTCGATCCGATCGACGCCGTGCCCGGCCGCGGCCTCGCCGCGCCCCCGCCTCCCGCCACCGGACCGCCTTCCCGCGCCTGAACCGACGCTGCCTTTGGCAGCTTGAGCGATTCAGCAAGGGGAATGATTGTGACTATTGCCAAGCGCACCTTGTGGTGCGTCTCGCTCGCCGTCATGGCGAGCGCCATCGCGCAGCCCGCGCGTGCCGCCGACGATACCACGCCCGGCGACGACCACCGCGACGACATATTGATCACCGCGCAACGCCAGCAACAGACGATCGAGAACGCGCCCTCGACCCGCGCATCGATCGACGCCGGCACGATCGCGCGGACGGTCAATGCGATGAACGTCGAGGACGTGATCAAATATCTGCCCAGCCTGATCGTGCGCAAACGCCATATCGGCGACACCCAGGCGCCGCTGGCGACACGGACCAGCGGACTCGGCGCCAGCGCGCGCAGCCTGATCTATGCCGACGGCGCGTTGCTCTCGGCATTGATCGGCAACAACAACACGTCTGCTAGCCCGCGCTGGAGCGCCGTCAGCCCGCAGGAAATCGCTCGGATCGACGTGCTCTACGGCCCGTTCTCGGCCGCCTATCCGGGCAATTCGATCGGCGCGGTGGTTAACATCACCACCCGCCTGCCCGACGAATTCGAAGCGACGGCAACGGCGGGCGTGAGCGTCCAGACCTATGACCTGTATGGGCGGCGCGATACCTATCCCGCCTATCAGGCCGGGCTGACGATCGGCGATCGGTTCGGGCCGCTGGCGCTGTTCGCGAGCTACGATCACGTCACGAGTCGATCGCAGCCGATCGGCTATGTCACCGGTGCGGCGGGGCCCGGCGTGGTCGGCGCGATCCCGGATCGCAACCGGACGGGGCAACCGATCACCGTCCTGGGGTCGAGCGGAATCGAGCGTCAGGGCCAGGATCGCCTCAAGCTCAAGGCCGCGCTCGATCTGAGCAGCTCTATCCGGCTGACCTATGTCGGCGGCCTGTTCCTCAACCGCACCAATGGCAGCGCCGAAAGCTATCTGACGGCGACCGTGACCGGCCTGCCGGTGTATCCCTCGGCGTCATTCGCCAGCGGGACCTATCTATCGCGCCAGCGCCACTGGTCGCACGCACTGTCGCTCGGCGGATCGGGCGGCGGGATCGACTGGCAAGTGATCGGGACGCGTTACCGCTTCGCCACTGACGAGCAGCGAACCCCGACCGGCACCCTGCCCGCGGCATTGTCGGGCGGGGCGGGCAATATCACGCGACTCGACGGCACGGGCTGGGACACGCTGGATGCCAAGGCCGCGTGGAGCCGCGGCGGCAATGTGCTGAGCGCCGGGGTACATTGGGACCGCTTCGTATTGGCGAGCAATCGTTATGCGACGAGCGATTGGATCAACGGCGCCCCGGCCGCGCTGAATCAGCAATCGCTGGGCAAGACGCGCACTGCCGCACTCTGGGTACAGGATGCGCTCGACCTGCTGCCCAGGCTCACGCTGACGCTCGGCGGTCGTTACGAATGGTGGCGCGCCTATGACGGGGTCAATTTCTCGGCCTCGCCGATTGTATCCAATATCCAATCCGAACGCTCTGCCGCTCGCTTCTCGCCCAAGGCATCGCTGGCCTGGAAGCCCGGCGATCATTGGAAGGTCCAGTTCTCCTATGGCGATGCCTGGCGCTTTCCGACGGTAGGCGAACTCTATCAGGTGGTGACGAGCGGAACGCTCGGCGCCGTGCCCAACCCCGATCTCAAGCCCGAACATGCGCGATCGCAGGAATTCGCGGTGGAACGTACCGACGCGAAGGGTTCGGTCCGCCTGTCCTTGTTCAACGAGATCGTGACCGACGCACTGATCTCGCAGACCGGCACCATCGCCGCGGTCGGCGGCGGGACGCTGACCGCGAGCTTCGTCCAGAATGTCGACCGCACGCGCGCGCGCGGAATCGAGTTGGCGGTCGTCCGCAACGACCTGATCCCCCGCTTCGATCTGTCGGGGAGCGTGACTTATGCCGATGCGACGACTCGCGCCGATCCGGCATTTCCGGCTGCGGTCGGCAAGCTGATCCCTACGGTGCCGCGGTGGAAGGCGAATGCCGTCGTGACCTGGCGACCGGTCGGCGGCGTCTCGCTGTCAGCGGCCGCGCGCTATGCGAGCCGGATGTACGGCCAGCTCGACAATAAGGACGTGGTCGGGAACACCTATCAGGGCTTCTACAAATTCTTCGTCGTCGACCTGCGCGCGCAATTCGCCGTCACGAAGAATTACGTGCTCGGGCTAGGCGTGGATAATGTCAACAACGACAAATACTTCCTGTTCCACCCCTTCCCGCAGCGGAGCTTCCACGCCGACCTGACGATCAAGCTGTGAGCGTCCGGCTACCCGGCTCGCGCTGGTACAACGCCGTGTGGCGCTGGCACTTCTACGCGGGACTGTTCTGCGTCCCGTTCGTGCTGTGGCTGGCGGTCACCGGCAGCATTTATGCCTGGCGGCCGCAGATAGAGGCATGGCTCGACCGTCCGTACGACTCGCTCGCGCCTGCCGCGGCACGCGCTTCGCCCGAAGCGATCGCCGCGGCGGCGGTGGCGGCAGTGCCCGGATCGCGGCTGCACAAATACGAACTGCCGCAATCGAACAGGTCAGCCGTGCGCGTCCTGGTCGGAACCGACAGTGGGGATCGGCGCGTCTATGTCGATCCCTACAGGCTTACGACGCTCGCCATAGTGACCGAAGACGAACGGCCGATGCAGATCGTGTCGCACCTCCACGGAGAGCTGCTCGCGGGCGCCTGGGGCAGCTATATCGTCGAGATCGCCGCCTGTTGGACGCTCGTGATGATCCTGACCGGCCTCTACCTCTGGTGGCCGCGCGGAAGGAAGGGGTTGGCGGGTGTGCTCTATCCCCGCCTGTCCGGCGGCCGCCGGTTGCTCTGGCGCGATCTGCATGCGGTGACCGGAATCTGGGCATCGCTGTTCGCGCTGTTCGTGGTTACCACCGGCCTGCCCTGGGCCAAGGCCTGGGGCAGCTATTTCAAGGAGATACGGACAGTAACCGGCACGCTCGACGGGCCGATCGACTGGACGATCGGCGGCCGCAAGGCGTCCGACGACCCGATGCTCGGCGAGCATGCCGGTCATATGGGCATGGCGATGGTGCATCAGGGCGTCCGGCCCGGAGAACTGAACCGCGCCGTCGTCGCGGCGACCGCGTTGCACTTCGCGCCGCCGGTTTTGGTATCGCCGCCGGGCAAGGAACCACACGGCTGGACCGTCACGTCCGATGCCGGGGATCGGCCGTTGCGCGCGCAGGCGGTGGTCAACGGTACGACCGGAGCCGTGCTCGCGCGCAAAGACTTCGCCGAGCGCCACTGGATCGACCGCGCGGTCGGCTATGGCATCGCCACGCATGAGGGCCAGTTGTTCGGCATCGCCAACCAGTTGCTGATCACGCTCGGTGCGCTGATGCTGATGATACTGAGCGTATCGGGAGCGATCTCGTGGTGGCGGCGGCGTCCGTCGGGACGGCTCGGCGCACCCTTGCCACTCTCGCGCCCGCGTTTTGGTGGAGCGCTGATCGCCGCGATCGTTGCGCTTGGCGTGGCGATGCCGCTGTTCGGCGTGTCGCTGCTGATGGTGCTCTTGGTCGAGCGCGGGCTGAAGAGTTGGTCGGGCATCGCCCGCTGGCTAGGACTGCGAACCGTCCGAGCCTGATACGACGGCAACGCACGCATCTCCCTTGGCGCGGACTTCGCCGCAAAAGAAAACGCCGCCCCTGCCCGAGGGCAGGAGCGGCGCTCTTTAGTCAGTCGATCCGGTCGGATCAGAACTGGACGTTCAGCGAAACCGACGCCGTACGCGGCGAACCGAGATACGCGAACGGCACGCTGGTGTACGAGCTGTTCGGGTTACCCAGGTTGCCGACATAGAACTGGTTGAACAAGTTGGTCACGTTGACCTGGAAATAGGTCGTCTTGTTCAGGCCGAGGAAGCCCAGGTTCAAGCGGGCATCCAGATCTACGACGGTGTAGGCTGGCGTCTTGGCCCCATAAAGGACGGTTGTCGTCGGATTGCCAGTGTCGATCGAGCTGTAGATCGGCACGTTCTGATCGTTGACGTAACGCGGGCCGGTCCGCTTCACCTGCATACCGAGTTCAAACGGATCGACGTCGACCTGCGCACGCGCGCCCAGCGTATAGGTTGGCGCACCCGCCTCACGCTTGCCAGCAGTCCTGAGATAATAGTCTGCACCTGCCGTCGAGCACCCAAAGGTGTGGTAGGTCACGTTCGACGCAGAGCAGACGCCGCCCAGCACATCGTCCTTGATCTTCGACTTCAGGTATGAACCGAATGCGTACAGCGTCAGCTGCTCGATCGGACGATACGAGATGCTGGCATCGACACCGTATTTGTCGACCTTGCCGAGGTTGCGATAGACCGTCTGGTCCAGCACGGGATCGTACGACGAGGCCAGGCGGTTGGTGAAGATGGTGTACCAGCCACCGACAAACGCCTGAACCTTGCTGGTCGAATAGCGGACGCCGGCGTCGAAATTGTCGGTCGTCTCCGGCTTCGGCGTGCCGACACCGACCGGATAGTAGAACTGCTGATACAGATTATCGGTACCCGGGACCTGCAGACCCTTCGAATAGCTGGCATAGACCGAGAGGCCGCCACCAAGCTTGTAGGTAAGGCCGGCGCTGGGCAGCACACGATTATAGGTGAACTGACGGAATTGCGGCGCCTGATAACCGGTCACCACATTCGTCGTCGCGTTGTACGAATATGGATTGGCCGTCGCATAAGCGGCAACGTCGGCGCTGGTGCCGGCGATGCAGTCGACGAAACCGCTTGCGCTGGTGGTGAAGCAATTCTGGTGCAGATTGCGCTTGAACCACGGCGCGCGGACACCAAGGTTCACGGTCAATCCGCCAAATTCGCCACGATATTCGCCCGACACCTGATCGAGCACCGCGTAAGACTTGCGATTGCGCTTTTCCATCAGCCCACCGTTCGCTGCTGCGATCGGCGAGTTGATCGGGAAGACGTCGAATGGCTGGCCATTGGCCTGCAGCTTGCCGAGTTCACCCGTCTGCCGGTGACGACCATAATCATGGGTATAGGTCAGGCGGAATGTCTGAGTGTCGGTGATATCCCAACGCAGCGAGCTGAGGATCGTGTAGCGATGCGTGATCGTCTGGCTGGTGCCATCGAGCTCGACGCGATCAAGCGTATCGCCATCGCCATTGAGGTCGACGCCGGTGTAGTAGGTTCCACCAATGAAGCCATAACGGCCAGCCGGCCCGGCCTGCTCGCGGCCCACGACACCATAGAGGCCGCCGTTCGCCTTGACATATTGAATCGTCGGATCGACGGTCAGGACCAATCCGTGAGCCAACGTGAAACGCGAGCTGAAGCGAAGGCTGCCGGTGTTCGACGGGTTGACGTTCTGCTCGAACAGCGTGCCGCAGGTGTTCGGCGTATCAGCCACGCCTGGTCGCGCTGCGGCCGTCTGGCAAGGCGAAGTGTGCAGCCAGGCTTCATCGAAATTGCGCGGGAAACGATTGCCCGTGCCGCTGCCGACGACACGAGTCGGATCCAGCCGCAACGGATAGTCGGGCGTGTTGGTGTTGCGGTTCACGTTCCAGTTGCCCGCTACCGCAATGAAATCGCCATTGCTGCCCAGCGGCTGGTAGATCTTGAAGTTATAGGCGTTCTTGTTGATCTGGCCGAAATTGCTGAACAGGACGTTGTTGGTCGCGCTGGTGGCCGAGAACCACGCCTTGGTACCGAACGAGGTGAAGGTACCCGTGTTGACCAGGCCGAAAACGCGGAAATAATTGAGATCGCCGATCGAGCCGACCAAACGGACACCGAACTTGTCGGTCGGCGTGATGGTGCGGTAATTGACGGTCGAACCGGAAGCCGAGGCGGTCGGGCTGTCGACGTCGGTCGAGCCCAGGCTGACGTTGACGCTGTCGATCAGTTCGGGATCGATCTGCTGGTTCGAATAGATCGCATAGTTGCCGGTATCGTTGAGCGGAATGCCGTCGACGGTCTGCGAGATGCGGTCCGGACCGAAGCCGCGAATGGTCAGGCGGCCGCCCGACGAGCCGTACGGGTCCTGGCTCTGGAAGCTGACACCCGGAAGCGAGTTGATGATTTCGTCGATCGACTGCCCCGGCGTTTGGCGTGCGATGAACGCCTGATCGAGCTGAACCTTGGTCTTCGGCGTGTCGGGGATCACGACTCCGCCGACGCCCTTGGTCTTGGTGGCGGTGATGACGATATCGCCTTCGAAGTCCGCCGTACCGGTCGACTGCGCATAGGCAGCGCCCGGAAGCATGATCGCGGCCGCAGCCACGCCAATAAGAAATTGAGTCCGCATTATATTCCCCTTTTGGGCGCGAGTCGCTGAAAAGCGCGGCGTTATCTCGCCGTCGCGTGGGCCCA
The DNA here is from genome assembly GCF_024508665.1 of Sphingomonas sp. Classification (GTDB taxonomy): domain Bacteria; phylum Pseudomonadota; class Alphaproteobacteria; order Sphingomonadales; family Sphingomonadaceae; genus Sphingomonas. The sequence continues at coordinate 973,806 of NZ_JANINP010000006.1, read as the reverse complement.
TGGAGACTGAATATTTCGGTTCAATGACAACGCAAGAGGCTGATGAGATAACTGTGGATTAAGCCATGTTGCGTTGCAAAAAAGCATCAACCCGCTTCTGCGACGATTGCGGCCCATCCGGCCTCATCCATGACTTCGATACCGAGTTCGGTCGCCTTCTTGAGCTTGGACCCGGCGCCCGGCCCCGCGACCACCAGATCGGTCTTCGCCGACACCGATCCCGATACGCGCGCGCCAAGCGCTTCAGCTTGTGCCTTGGCCTCGTCGCGGCTCATCGTCTCCAGGCTGCCGGTGAACACCACCGTCTTGCCGCTAACCCGTGATTCGCGAGCCTCGAAGACGAAGGGCGGCGGACTAACTTCCGCCAACAGGTCGTCCCACACCGCGCGATTGTGCGGCTCATGGAAGAAGTCGGCCAGCGCATTGCCGACCGCGGCACCGACATTGTCGACGCCGATATGCTCGGCAATCGCCTTGTCGACGCGCTGCCGGAACTTCTGATCGTCTTCGCCCAATGCGGGTGAGAGGCTGTCGCGCAGCGCGATGATTTCGTCGGCCAGCGCCTTGATTTCCGGAAGCGTCGCGTGGCGCTTCAGCAAGTCGCGCGCGGTAACCACGCCGACATGCCGGATGCCGAGCCCGAACAGCAGCCGCACCGGATCGGGCGCGCGCTTCGCCTCGATCGCCTCGAGCAGATTGTCGACCGACTTCTCCTTCCAGCCCTCTCGTCCGAGCAATTCCTCGCGATGCGCGGCGAGGCGGAAGATGTCGGCGGGCTCCGCGATCCAGCCGAGATCGAGGAATTCGCGAATCGTCTTGTCGCCCAGCCCCTCGATATCCAGCGCGCCGCGGCTGACGAAATGGCGCAGCCGTTCCTGCCGCTGCGCCGGGCAGATCAGCCCGCCGGTGCAGCGGATATCGACCTCGCCTTCCTCGGCCAGCGCCTCCGATCCGCATTCCGGACAATGCGACGGAAAGCTCCAGGGCTCGCGCGGTTCGTCGCGCGTCAGATTCTCGACGATCTGCGGAATGACGTCGCCCGCGCGCTGCAGAACGACGCGATCGCCGGGCCGCACGCCGAGCCGCGCGATCTCGTCGGCATTGTGGAGCGTGGCGTTAGTCACGACGACGCCGCCGACCGTCACCGGCTCGAGCCGCGCGACCGGGGTCAGCTTGCCGGTCCGCCCGACCTGGATATCGATCCGTTCGAGCGTCGTCTGCGCGCGCTCCGCCGGGAATTTGTGCGCCAGGCCCCAACGCGGGGCGCGGCCGACGAATCCCAGGCGCGCCTGCCAGTCGAGCCGGTCGACCTTGTACACGACGCCGTCGATATCAAACGGCAGATCGGCACGCTCGGCCTCGATCGCCTTGTAGATGGCAAGTGCCTGGTCAAGCGTGCCGCCGGGCTGAAATTGCCGTGTAACCGGGAAGCCCCAGCCGCGGATCGTCGCCACGACGGATGATTGCGTATCGCCGGGCAAGTCGCTGGTTTCGCCCCAGCCCCAGGCGAAGAAGCGCAGCGGGCGCGACGCGGTGACGGCCGCGTCCTTCTGGCGCAGCGATCCGGCGGCGGCGTTGCGCGGGTTGGCGAACTGGCGCGCTTCCTTGCCACTATCCTCGGCCTCGGCGAGCAGGCGCGCGTTGAGCGCGGCGAATGCCTGCTTCTCCATATAGACCTCGCCACGCACCTCGAACACGTCGGGCGCGCCGGCCGGAAGTACGGCAGGGATGTCGTCGATCGTACGGACATTGGCGGTGACATCCTCGCCGATCTGGCCGTCGCCACGCGTCAGCGCCTGGACCAGCCGGCCTTTCTCGTACCGCAGCGAACAGCTGAGGCCGTCGATCTTGGGCTCGGCGGTCAATGCGATGGGTTCGGCATCCGACAAGTTGAGGAAGCGGCGGACGCGGCCAACGAAATCGGCGACTTCTTCGTCGTCGAAGGCGTTGTCCAGGCTGAACATCGGCCGCGCATGCGCGACCTTGGCGAGATGCCCGGCCGGCGCCGCGCCGACCTTGCGGCTCGGCGAATCGTCTCGAACCAGGTGCGGAAAGGCCGCCTCGATCGCGGCGTTGCGCCGCACCAGTGCGTCATAGTCGGCATCCGATATCTCGGGCGCATCCTCGGCATGATAGAGCCGGTTGTGAAGCGCGATCTCGGCGGCGAGGCGCTCGAGCTCGGCGGCGGCTTCGGCGTCATTGGCGGGCAACTGAATCGTCATGTGCCTCTCTTTAGCAGCCAATCCAGCGGGTGAAACCGCGCGCCTCGTCGCCGTAATTCGGCCATCCCCAACGCGCACCTTGCGCCACGATGCTGATCGTCGCCTTGGCCCTTCAAGCAGTTCCGCAGGTCGGCGGCCAGCCGGGGGCGCCTGGCGACGACCTCGCCAAGTTCGATCTGGCGAAGGCGCAACACAAGCCGGCCGACGATGCGTGCGGAGATGCCAACCCGGCCGGCGATATCGTCGTCTGCGCACGCAGAAAGATGATGGACATCGACACCAGCCGAATGCCGGCCTTTGCCGAAAAACCGGTGCGTTCGGTCGTCGATCTTCCTGGCGGCGCCAAGGCAGGCGTCAGCACCACCTCGCGCGACGTCGGCGGGTTCACCTCGAAGGTAATCAGGGCGAAAGTGAAGATACCATTTTAAACGCCGATCACCGTCGCGATCACCAGCATGACGATCCCGCCAAGCGACAGCAGCGACAGCCGCACCGTCCGCTCGATCCAGTACGAACGTTGCCGCGTGAGCGCGAGCGTGGCGGCCATTTCGCGGGAAAAGGTCCGCAGGTCGGCGACATAGCCCCAACGCGCGCGAAACAGGAAAAGGCAGATCGCACTGGATCCGGCGAGCAACCCCATCAGCGACAGCACCGGCACCATATGCGCCTTGGCGATGTCCAGCTTGGTATTGTCGCGCGCGATCAGCCCGAGAAACGCCAGGATCAGACCGTCGAACGACAGAATTCCGCGCGCCTTGGTCAGCTGGCGGTCGACGATGCGATCGACATAGGCGACCGCTGCGTCGCCATAGCTCGGATGCTCGTCGATCCCGTCGTCGCCACTCCTTTCGAACCGCGCGGTGAGCGCTTCGTGATGCCCTTGGGTGCCGCCGGGGATGTCGGGGAACCAGGTCATCGCTCCTGTCGTCGCGACGATCAGCGCGCCGGTGAAGATCAGGTCGAACGGTCCCATCACAGTCCCCATCATAGGGCGCCGAACGTCCAGGCCGCGATCGCGCCGAGCACGAGCAGAATCAAATCCGCCAGCAGTGCCGCCAGCAGCACCAGCCGCGTCACGCGACGCCGAACCATCGCCACAGCCAACCACAGCCAGGCGAGCACCAGGACGACGCACGCGGCGATCAGCCCGTTGATGGCGAGCGTGCCGAGCGTGCCGCAATCGAACTCGCAATAGCCCACCGCCAAGGCAGTCATCCACGCCAGCGGAACCAGCCCGATTGGCAACAGGATCGCGCTGATCCAGGCAAGCGTTGCCGCCGTGCGCGAGCGACGCGGTGCTGCCGTCATGCCGCTTCGAGCAGGCGTTCGGCCTGCGCCCGCGCTTCGTCGGTGATGGTCGCGCCCGACAGCATCCGCGCGATCTCCTCGCGCCGCGCACCGCTGTCGAGCGCGATCACGCCGGTCCGCGTCACCAGTCCGTCGGACGATTTCGCGATGAAATAATGCTGGCCGCCCCGCGCCGCGACTTGCGGGCTGTGCGTCACCACCAGCAATTGCGTGCGATCGGCCAATCGCGCGAGCCGCTCGCCGATCGCCGAGGCGACCGCGCCGCCGACGCCGCGATCGATCTCGTCGAAGATCATCGTCGCCGCCCCGCCTTCCTCGGCCAGGCTGACCTTGAGCGCGAGAATGAAGCGCGACAATTCGCCGCCCGAGGCGATCTTGGTCAGCGGTGCGAACGGCGCGCCGGGATTGGTCGCGATCTCGAATTCGACGCGGTCCTTGCCGCCCGGTCCCCATTGCTCGTCGGGCAGGGTTTCGACCGTCGTCCGGAACCGCGCGGCGTCGAGCTTGAGCGGGGCGAGTTCGCCCGCCACCGCCGCGTCGAGCCGCGCCGCCGCGGCGTGACGTTCGGCGGACAGCGCGTCGGCCGCGGCCTCATACGCGGCTCGCGTTTCGGCGACCTTGCGATCGAGCGAGGCGAGCCCTTCCTCTCCCGCCTCGATCGTCGCGAGCCTGGAGGCCATATCCTCGGCGAGCTGCGCCAGTTCGTCGGGCTGGACGCGATGCTTGCGTGCCATCGCGCGCAGATCGAACAGCCGTGCCTCATCCTCTTCGAGCGAGCGCGGGTCGAACATCAACGCGGCGCGCGCGGCCGCGAGTTGATCTTCGGCCAGCGCGCCCTCGTTGATCGCGCGATCAAGTGCGGCCAGTGCCTCGGCCAGCGAAGGATGCGCGTCGGCGACACGCTCCAGTACGCGCGCCGCCTGGCGCAGCCGGGCCAAGCCGCCGTCGGAGCCGGCGAGATAATCGTCGAGCGCCGCCATATCCTCGGCGATCTTCTCCGCGCGCTGCATCGAGCGGCGGCGCTCGGCCAGCGTTTCTTCCTCTCCGGGCTCGGGCGCGAGTTGGCGCAGCTCGGCGACGGCGTGCTCGAGATAGTCGCGGTCGCGCGCCGCGGCGTCGATCTCCGCACGCGCCACCGCCAACGCGTCCTCGGCATCGCGCCAGGCACGATAGGCCTGCGCCACCAAACCGGCATGGCAGCGCCCGAACGCGTCGAGCAAGGCGCGGTGGCCGCGCGGGTTGAGCAGCCCGCGATCGTCATGCTGGCCGTGCACCTCTACCAGATATTGCGCGAGTTCGCGGAGAAGCCCGGCCGATGCCGGCTGATCGTTGACGAAACCGCGGCTGCCGCCATCGGCCTTGACGATGCGGCGGATGATCAACGGCTCGCCGGGGTCGATCTCGAGCGCATTTTCGGCCAACAAAGACGCGATCGGACCGCCGTCGTGCGGCGTATCGAAACTGGCGGTGACCACCGCTTGCGCCGCCCCCTGGCGGACCAGCCCGCTATCGGCGCGTGCGCCGAGCGCGAGCCCCAGCGCGTCGAGCAGGATCGACTTGCCCGCGCCGGTTTCCCCGGTCAGCACGCCCAGCCCGGCGCCGAAATCGAGCTCGAGCGCTTCGATCAATACGACGTCCCGAATGGCGAGCGAGGTCAGCATCGCGCCATCCTTAGCGGCAAAAATGATGCCGGGTCATCACGTTTTGTTCCCTCGCCTGTTTGCGGGAGAGAACCGGATTACCCGCTTCTCATCCCTCTCCCGCGCGCGGGAGAGGGAGGGGCCCGCCGCCGCAGGCGGTGGGAGGGTGAGGGTCTTCTTTCTTCTTTTCGGGCAAGAGCCGCCTGGAAGAAGAAAGAAGACCCTCACCCAGCCTCTCCCGCACGCAGGAGAGGAATACGAGGTTACTTCGGAATCGGCCCGTTACCCGCGCCGCCGGTGTTGCTGGTCCCGGTCGAGCCGCGGCCTTCGTCCTTGGCGGCGACGCCCGGCGTGCCGGGCGCGACTGGCTGAGCATCTTTGAAGCCGAGCGGGATCGGCAATTCGCCCGCCGCCAGCGGCGCCGCCGGCTTGTAGGGATGCTCTTCCATCAGCTTGTAGGCGCGCTTGTACCAGTCGGTGCCGGGATAATTGGCGCCGAGCACGGCGGCCGATTTCTGCGCTTCCTCCGGCACGCCGAGCGCGAGATAGGTTTCGGTCAGGCGCATCAGCGCTTCGGGAACGTGGGTCGTGGTCTGGTATCCGTCGACCACCGCACGGAAACGCAGCGTCGCCGCCAGCCATTGGCCGCGCGTTTCGTAGAAACGGCCGATCTCCATTTCCTTGCCCGCGAGGTGATCGCGGACCAGGTCGATCTTGAGCCGGGCGTCGGCGGCATATTTGGTGTTGGGATAGCGGCGGACCAGCTCGCCCAGCGCGTCGAGCGCCTGCTGGGTGATCTTCTGGTCGCGCGTGACGTCGGCGATCTGCTCGTAATAGCCGAGCGCCACCAGGTAATAAGCGTACGGCGCGTCGCGGTTGCCCGGGTGGACCGCCAGGAAGCGCTGCGCCGATTGGATCGATTGGGTGTAATCGGTGTCCATGTAATAGCTGAACGCGCTCATCAGCTGCGCGCGGCGCGCCCAGACCGAGTAAGGATGCTGGCGCTCGACCTCGTCGAACAACACCGCCGCTTCCTTGTAGCGACCCTGATCGAGCCGCGTCTTGGCAAGCGTGTAGAGCGTGCCGACATCGCGCGCGATATAGGGGACGTCGCCCTTCTTCAGACCGCCGCCGCGACCGGCGCAGCCCGCCATTGGCAAAGCGAGGAGAGCGATCAGCGCGAACGCGACGGGACGGGACTTGGCAATACGCATGGCGCGTGGTCTTAGCGCAGCGCGCGCGGGGCGCAAACTATCCTTTTACGCGATCCGTCGCGTTGCGATGGCCTTGCGCGGGATCAGTCGCCGGGTCCATGCGTTCGCGTCCTGAAAACCGTTAACCGGGAGGGCTTTGTCCGATGACCGCCACCTTGCTTGCCACCAAACGCGTCGAAAAGCCGTGGGGGCGGCACACTTTATGGCCCGGCTTCAGCGATCCCGCGCCCGGCGGCGACCCGATTGGCGAGATATGGTTCCAGACTCCGGACGCGGGGACGCCCGATCTTTTGATCAAATATCTGTTCACCAGCGACCGGCTGTCGGTGCAGGACCATCCCGATGACGAAGCGGCGCGCGCGGCCGGCTATCCGCGCGGCAAGGACGAATGCTGGGTGATTCTGGACGCCGAACCGGGCGCGACGATCGCGCTCGGCACCAAGGAGCCGACCACACGCGAAAAGCTGCGCCAGGGCGCGCTCGACGGATCGATCGTCGACATGCTCGACTGGAAGCCGGTCAAGGCCGGCGACTTTCTCTATTCGCCGGCCGGCACGGTTCACGCGATCGGCGGCGGCATCACCCTGGTCGAGGTCCAGCAGAATGTCGACCTGACCTATCGCCTCTATGATTATGGCAGCGACCGCGAACTCCATCTCGACGCCGGACTGAAGGTCGCCGATCCCAATCCGTTCCGTCCCAAGCCGATCATCGGCGAGGTCGAACCGGGCCGCACCATTCTATGCGAGGGGCCGAAGTTCGTGCTCGAGCGCTGGACCGGCGGGGACCGGACGGTCACCCTGCCCGACGGCGTCACCGGCTGGCTTACCCCGCTCAAGGGGGAGGGCGTGGCCGACGGCGTCGCCTGGCGGGCCGGCGAATGCGTGACGGTCAGCGGCACCGCCCACGTCTCTGCGGCAGCCGGAAGCGACCTATTGTTCGCCTATCCGGGCGCCAAGCGCATTTGAACGTAACAAGCTCAAATACCCATTAACCATATGGGGCATAGGAAAGGCGGATGCTGCGCGTCCTCACGCTTTCGACCCTGTTTCCCGACGCCACCCGGCGCAATTTCGGGGTGTTCGTCGAGCGCCAGACGCTCGGGCTTGCCGCGCACCCCGAGGTCGAGTTGCGCGTGGTGGCGCCGATCGGCCTGCCCCCCTTTCCGCTCGCGTTGCGTGGGCGCCACGCCCGGCTGGGGACGCTACCCCTGGGCGAACAATGGAAAGGGGTCGACGTCTATCGTCCGCGCTTTCTGGCGGTGCCCGGCACCGCCGGCCGTCTCCACGCCCATTTCCTCACCCGCGCTCTGACGCCCTTGCTGGCCGATTTGCAGCGCGAGTTCGCGTTCGACGTGATCGACGCGTCCTTCTTCTTTCCCGACGGGCCAGCGGCCGTAGCGCTCGGCCGGCGATTCGGGGTCCCCGTCTCGATCAAGGCGCGGGGCAGCGACGTGCATCATTGGGGTACCGCCGCCGCGACCGCCGGCCAGATCCGGGCCGCCGGCAAGCAGGCGGACGGACTGCTCGCCGTGTCCGAGGCGATGAAGCGCGACATGGTCGCAATGGGCATGCCGGCCGAGCATATCCGCGTTCATCGGACCGGGGTCGATCTTGGCCAATTTGCCCTGCGCGACCGCAACGAAGCCAAGGCGGCATTCGGCATTCGCGGTCCGCTGGTCGTATCGACCGGAGCGCTGATCGAGCGCAAGGGGCACGACATCGTGATCGACGCGGTCGCGGCGCTGCCCAACGCGCATCTGCTGATCGCCGGAGAAGGCAGTTATCGCGGCGCGCTCGAGGCGAAGATCGCGGCACTGGGCCTAACCGACCGTGTCCGGCTGCTTGGCGCAGTGCCACATGGCGATATGGCGGCATTGCTTGCCGCCGCCGATGTCATGGCGCTGGCCTCCGAGAATGAGGGCCTTGCCAATGCCTGGGTCGAGGCGCTCGCCTGCGGCGTGCCGGTGGTGATTCCCGATGTCGGCGGCGCCCCCGAAGTCGTCACCGAACGCGCCTACGGACGGATCGTCGGGCGCACGCCGGCCGGGTTCGCGTCCGGCATCGCCGCCGTCCTGTCCGATCACACGCCGCCGGCGACGGTCAGGGCCGGCGCCGAACGCTTCACCTGGGAAGCGAACACCGCCGGCTTGTACGATCACCTGAAAGCCTTGGTCACTTCTTCTTAGGCGGCGCCATCGGTGTGCCACGCCACGACGCCGCCTGATATTCGCTGAGGCTGACCAGATCGCCCATCTCGACCGGCATGTCGATCAGGTGGAGCCCCCAATCCTTGAGCGTCGTGCCGTTGACGACCACGTCGCCGACGATCGTGTCGGTGCGCGGATCCTGGGGGTTGGCGTTCACCGTCACCGCCAGATAGTTGAACCCGCCGTTCGACACGCATTCGGCGGAGATCAGACCGGGGACCGACACGAACGGCGTTGTAACCGGCGCATTGTCGCTGGTCCAGGGACCCATCGGTGCGCTGGCGAGCCCCGCTCCCTTGGCGCCCAGGATCGCGTCGGTCACCGCCTTGCCGCCGCCCAAGGCCGCGGGATTGACGCAGGCCGCGACCATGCCGGGCTGCGGCACCTTGCCGAAGCGGCTGTTCTCCGGCGGCGGCGAATCGGCGCGGAAGGTGACGTAGCTGACGACGCAACCATATTGATCCATCGCCTTGCACAGCCTGGTCCGCTTGAAATCGCCGCCGACATCGCCGCCCGCCGGCACCGCGACATTGGTGCCGAGCAGATAGGCGGCGATCAGCAGCCGGCGCTGGCTGGCGTCATTCTCGATCACATCGGCCAGCAATTGCTTGAGGATGCCCGCGCCCTGGCTGTGCCCGATCAGCACGACACCGCGGCCGGCCTGATATTTGTCGCGATAGGTGCGCCACGCCGCCTCGACGTCGAGATAGGCGAGCTTGCGGTCGGCGGTACTCGCCTTGCCGGCCATGATGTCACGCAGCGCGGTCAGCGTGACCTGGCGATAGAGCGGCGCATAGACGCGGCACTTGGCCGTGAAGCGCGCGGCCTGCGACGCCGCGACCTGCTTTTCCTCCGGCCCGATATTGAGATCGCTATTGGGCGTCGGGTCGAGCGACACTGTCGGATAGACGTAGAAGCAGTCGTATTTGGGCGCCGGATCGGCCTTGAACTTGACGACCTTGCGCTTGCCGTCGGCGGTAATGACGGTGACGTTCTGGTCGACCGTGCAGGCATCCTGGCGGCCGGGCAGACACAACCAGCCGGCATCTGTGTTGTAATCGGGCGCGGGGATCGCGGCGAATTGCGGTGCTGGCGGTGGCGCGACGGCCGGTGCGGGCGGAGCCGCCGCCGGCGCTACGGCTGGCGTGCTTTGCGCCGTTGCGGGTTGGGCGAACGCCATGATCAGCGCGCCGATAGGCAGCAACCTCTTCATCCCGGAAATCCCCTCGCTCTGCTCGAACAGGGAGAACCTTATCCAAGCGAGCGGCGCGATCAAGCTACCGGGTAAAAGGCGCCGACGATCCAGCGTCCCTCGCTCCGCAGCATGCCCCAGGCGCGCGCCGCTGCGCGGCTGTCCATCGCCTCGATCCCGATGCCGCGCTGCGCAAGCGCGCCGACCAGCGTCACGGACGGCCGCACCAAAGTCGGCCCCGTGCCGAGCAACAGGAATTCGGGACGCGGGTCGAGCGCCAGCACCAGTTCCAGATCGGCCTGGTCGAGCACGGCTAGCGGCGGCGGCGTCCAGCCATCGGCGCGTTCGGGGGTGATCGCCAGCGCGCGATAGACATTGTCGTCGACGCGAAATCCGGCCGCGCTCAGGCCGGAGACGACCGGCCCGTCGCTGCGGGCGCGGTCCATCCGCATCAATTGTTCCCCGGTCCGACGCGCTCCGCACCCGTGGCCGCATTGGCTTTGCCCGGCTTGTCCGGCGTCGGCTCGGCGCGCAGGCCGAGCGTGATCAGCAGCGACGACGAGACATAGATCGACGAATAGGTGCCGACGATCACGCCCAGGATCATCGCCGCGGTGAAGCCACGCAGCACATGGCCGCCGAAGATCAGCAGCGCGAACAGAGCGAGCAGGATGGTCAGCGACGTCATCACGGTACGCGGCAGCGTCTCGTTGACCGACAGATTGATGATCTCGCGCATGTCCATCTTGCGATAGCGGCGCATATTCTCGCGGATGCGGTCGTCGATGACGATCTTGTCGTTGATCGAATAACCGATGATCGTCAGCACAGCGGCGACGATGTTGAGGTCGAATTCGAGCTGGGTCAGCGCGAAGAAGCCCAGCGTCATCAGCACGTCGTGGACGATGGCGACCACGGTCGACACGCCGAATTGCCATTCGAAGCGGAAGATCGCGAACAAGCCGATCAGCAGCACCGCGACCGCGACCGCCAGGATGCCGTTCCAGACGAGCTCGCCCGACACCTTGCCCGACACCGCGTCCTGCTTGGAGAATTGCGCGCCGGCGAAATTCTTCTCGAGCGCCGCCGACACCGCGTTGACGATGCGGTTGGTCGCCGCGTCGTCGGCCGATTCCGGGCGCGGAAGGCGGATCGACAGCGTCTTCTGGTCGCCTACCGTCTGGATCTGGGCGTCACCGAAATGCAGGCCGTCGACCACCGAACGAACCTTTTCGACGTCGGGCGGGACCTGGAATTTCTCCTCGATCATGATGCCGCCGACGAAATCGACGCCCATGTTGAGGCGATGGATGAACACCAGCGCGACCGCGGCGATGGTCAGCAAGGTGGTCAGCCCGAACGCCCAATACCGCAGGCGGACGAAATCGATATTGGTATCGTCGGGGACGATCTTGAGCAGGCGCATTTTGAGCGGCCCCTTAAATGTTGATGGTCTGCGGACGATGCTTCCGCAGCCACATGACGACGAGCATGCGAGTGAAGGTAACCGCGGTGAACACCGAGGTCGCAATGCCGATCAGCAACACGACCGCGAAGCCCTTCACCGGGCCCGACCCCAGCAACAGCATGACCACGCCCGAAATGGCATGCGTCATGTTCGCCTCGAAAATGGTCCGGCTGGCTTCCTTGTAGCCGAGCTCGACCGACTGGATAACGCTGCGCCCGCGCCGCCGCTCTTCACGAATGCGCTCGTTGATCAGCACGTTGGCGTCGACCGCGGTACCGATCGTCAGCACGAAGCCGGCAATGCCCGGCAGCGTCAGCGTGCCGTTGAGCACCGCGAGCACGCCCATGATCACCACGACGTTGATGACCACGGCGTAGTTCGCATAGAGCCCGAACCGGCCGTAAGTCACCAGCATGAAGACGACGACCAGGATCACGGCGATGATCGACGCCTTGATGCCGGCCTGGATCGAATCCTTGCCGAGGTCGGGACCGACGGTACGCTCTTCGATCACCTTGAGCGCGACCGGCAAGGCGCCCGATTTGAGCTGAATCGCGAGGTCGTTGGCGCTCTGGAAGGTGAAGCCGCCCTGGATGACGCCGCTGCCGCCGAGGATCGGTCCCTCGATATTGGGGGCCGAGATGACCGAACCATCGAGGATGATCGCGAACGGCTTGTTGACATTCTCCTGCGTCGTCTTGGCGAAGCGCTTGCCGCCTTCGGTATTGAACTGGAACGCGACCACCGGTGCATTGGTCTGCGGATCGTTCTGGACGCGCGCGTCGGTCAGGTCCTGACCGGTGATGATCGCGGCACGGCGCACGGCGATGACCGGCAGCTTGTTCTGCGGATAGCCGACATAGGGGAAACCACGCCCCGCTGCGCTGGGATAAGGCAGGATCTGGTCACCGATCGGTGACTGGCCGATCGCCAGCTTGGCTGTATCGGCTGTCGTATCGACCAGCTTGAATTCGAGCTTCGCGGTCTTGCCGAGCAAGGCCTTGAGCGCCGTCGGATCCTGCAGGCCCGGCACCTGGACGACGATGCGCGTCGCGCCCGAGCGGATGATCGTCGGCTCGCGCGTGCCGAGCGAGTCGATGCGCCGGCGCACGACTTCGGTCGCGCCGCTCATCGCGCTGTCGATCGCCTCGTCGACGCCCGCCTTGGTCGGCGTGATCACGAAGCGGGTCGCATCGACGACCTGAATGTCCCAATTGCGCTGACCCGTGGTGCCGACCCCGGTGGTCATCTCCGACAGGCGCTGGCGGGCATCTTCCAGCTGGGCGACGTTACGCAGCATGAAGCTGACCTTGCCGCCATCGGTCGTGATATCGCCGATGTCGATCCGCGGCGCCTTGCGCATCGCGGTCGCGACGCTGTCGCTCATCAGGTTGACGCGGTCGGTGACCAGCTGGCTGGTATCGGCTTCGAGCAGGAGATAGCTGCCGCCGGCGAGATCGAGGCCCAGGTTGATCCGCGGGTGGACCGGCCAGCTCTTCGTCATGTCCTCGGGGAAGAAGCTCGGGATCGCGAGCGCCATCAGCACCGCGAGGAACCCGAAGATCGAGAGGACCTTCCAGCGCGGGAAATCGAGCATCAGTCGTTCGCCGGCTTGGCCGTGGTCGGCGACAGAATCTCGGTGATCGCGGCGCGGGCAACCTGGATCTTCACGTTGGGCGCGATCTCCAGTTCGATAAAGTTACCGTCGGTCGTCTTGCTGACCTTCCCCAGGATTCCGCCCGAGGTAACCACCTGGTCGTTCTTCTTGAGCGCGTCGATCGCGTTGCGCAATTCCTTCGCGCGCCGCTGCTGCGGGCGGATCATCAGGAAATAGAAGCCGACGAACAGCAGGATGAAGGGAAAGAACTGCATCGCGATGGCGATACCGTCTGAACCGGGAGCGGCGCCGCCGGCGACCTGGGCATAAGCGGAAGGAATGAACATGAGCATCCTGAAAATGGGCATGGCTGACGCGCCCGTCAGGGGCGCCACCGTAAGCGCCGCGCGCTATCACCATGCGCGACGCGGTGCAACACATCGCCGCCGTCCCGCGACCTGGCGCCGGAATGCTTGCATCGCGCGCGCCAAGCGCCTAGAGGCGCGCTCCGGCTCGCACCTGATGGCGCGAGTTCGCTCTGGTCGGGGCGTAGCGCAGCCTGGTAGCGCATCACACTGGGGGTGTGGGGGTCGCAGGTTCGAATCCTGTCGCCCCGACCAATCACTTCATTTAATTTATAGAGCTTGGCGACGAATCTGCCTTGCGAGGATAGCGGCTTTTCGCCTCAATCTCGGTCGTATGGCCCTCGAGCTGAATTCGACACTTGCCGTTCCGCGACGACGCAAACACCCAATCCTTTAGCGGACCATAGCCACACATCATCGAACCGATGCGGTAGCGTGATTTCTCACGGCCGCCGTAGTCGGCGATCCTCCGGGCATCGAATTCAAGCCCTGGAGACATTCATGCGCCCGATCCACGCCGCGGCCTGCGCCACCTTCGCGTTCTTCGCGCTTTCGCTTCCATCCCTTTCGCGCGCCGGCCCTGCCCCGGCCGCAACCCCCGCCGCAGCCCCCTCGGCGGCGGGGGTCATTCGCTTGCAGAGTGCCAACGGCTTCGACGACACCGTGGCCCGGCTAAAGGCCGACGTGCAGGCGAAAGGCATCCGCTTCTTCGACGCGATCGACCAGAGTGCGCTTGGTGCCTCGGCCGACCTGAAAATCCGGCATTCGACGCTTGTCCTGTTCGGCAATCCGCCGCTTGGCGTGCAGTTCCTTCAGTCCAATCCTTATGCCGGACTCGACTGGCCAGTGCGGATGCTGGTGGTCGAGGACATGGACGGCAGCATCTGGGTGGCGTGGACCGATTTCGGCTTCATCGCCAAGCGCTACGCGATCGGCGACAAGGACGCCCAACTCAAAATGGCGAGCGAGGTCGCAGCCTCTATCGCGACAGCCGCAACGACTCGCTGATGACGCCCACGCTGCTGATCGTCGCGCTCGCGAGCGCCGCGCTGATGGGTATCGCCATTCAGCGCGGCGCGACCTGCATGGTCGCCGCGGTCGATGCGGCCGTTAGCGAGAGATCCTACGGCCGCGCGTTCTCGCTTGCCGAAGCGGCGCTCTGGGTCGGCGGCCTGCTCGCGGTCGCGGAACTTGCCGGTATCCTGTCGATGCCGCCCGCAATCTATCCGGCGACCGAGCTGACGGTTCTCGGCGGCGGCCTGCTCGGGCTGGGAGCGTGGATCAACCGCGCCTGTGTGTTCGGCGCCATCGCGCGGATCGGCTCGGGACAATGGGCATGGCTGGCGACGCCGGTCGGCTTCTTCCTCGGCTGTCTAATCCCGATCGCCAAACCCGACGCGACCGGGCATCCGATGCCCTTCGCCAACCCGCTGATATTGTCCTTGCCCTTCGCCATGCTGGCGTTGTGGCGGTTTATCGAGGCGGCGCGCGCGCCAGGGTTTCTCGCGCATCTCTGGCATCCCCATCGCGCGACGTTGCTGATCGCGGTCACCTTCGTCACGACGCTGCTGAGCGTCGGTCTCTGGGCCTATACCGACGCGCTCGCCGCGATCGCCAAAGCGATGGACGGACGGATCGGGCTGCGCGGCGCGATGGTCGTTGCCCTGCTCGCCGGCGCCATCCTTGGCGGCTGGTTCGCTGGGAAGATACGCTGGGTCCCGCCGACATTCGATGATGTGCTGCGCTGCCTCGTCGGCGGCGCCTTGATGGGGGCGGGTGGGCTGTTTGTCCCGGGCACCAACGATGGACTGATCCTGGTCGGGCTGCCGTTGCTGCAGCCGCATGCCTGGATAGCCGTCGTCACAATGACACTGACCATCGCCGTGCTGATCATGCTTGCGCGGCATTTCCGCCGGCCGGCTTTCGCCTGAGCAGTAAAGCCGGCCGGATCGGCCCTTTTGCTGGCCGTGCATCCTGATCGATGTTAAGATCGTACCTGCGGCGCCCAAGGGGGGGAATGACGCCATGGAAATGCAGCAAGTCCGCTATTTCGTCAGTCTTGCGCAGACGCTCAATTTCACGCGCGCGGCCGAGCAGTGCAACGTCAGCCAGCCGGCCCTGACGCGAGCCATCCAGCAGCTCGAGCACGAACTCGGCGGCCCCCTGTTCCATCGCGAGCGCAACAACACGCATCTGTCCGAACTCGGGCGGATGATGCTGCCCTACCTCGAGACCGTCTACGCCTCGACGCTTGCGGCAAAGGATGCCGCGAAATCGGCGAAGAAGATCGAGAACGTCACGATGACGCTGGGCGCGATGTGCACGATCGGCCCGCAGCTGATCGCCGATTTGATCGTCCGCTTCCAGGCAGAGCACCCGGATGTCGAGGTCCGCGTGATCGACGGCGAGGCCAGCGCGATGATCGAGAAGCTCGAGAAGGGTGACCTGCATCTCAGCATCGTTGGCGTACCCGACGAACTGCCCGACACGCTGCACCAGGTCCCGGTGTTTAACGAGCGCTTCGTGATCGTCATCCCGCGCAACCATCCCTGGGCAGAGAAGAATGCGATCCGCGTGGCCGAGCTCAACGGCGAACCCTATGTCGGCCGGACCAATTGCGAAGTGTTCCAGATGGTGACGCAGGATTTCGCGCGTCGCGGGGTCACCACGAAGAAGGTGTTCAGCTCGCCGCGCGACGAATGGGTGCAGAAGATGATCAAGGCCGGGCTCGGCTTCGGCTTCTTTCCCGAATATTGCGTGACCGATCCGGATCTGATCGTCCGCCCGCTGATCGAACCGGGCTATTCGCGCACGATCTATCTCGCGACCGTGCGCGGCCGGCCGCACTCACCGGCGATCGGCGCATTCGTGCGCGAGGCGCGGCGTCACACCTGGCCGTCGCTCGAATCGTCCTCGCAGGACTGACAGTCCGACATTTCGACCAGTAGATCGTGGCACCAGACCAAAGCGTCGAGCGCAGCGGGGACGCCAGCATGGGCGGCGATCTGGATCAACAATTCGACGATCTCGGTCTTGCTCCAGCCGAGATGGAGCGCCGCGGCGACATGATCGCGCAACTGCGCCGCCGATCGGCTCATGGCCGCGCAGGCAGCGATCGCCGCGAACTCGCGCAATTTGAGGTCCAGGCTTGGGCGCGAAAAAACCTCGCCATAGGTAAACCCAATGGCGAGGCGGGCGAAATCGGGTGCCACTTCGGCTACGCGGTTGCGCCGGGCGTCCTGTCCGGCGCCGGTCTGCGCCAGCACGTCGAGGCCGACGCGGTACGGATCGGTCAAATCATTCATCCCGAATAACAGGCCAGGGGTGGCGCGGCGCCCGCATCCTCAAAAAAGGCACCGCGCCGGGCCGCACCGGGCAAAAGGGGGGAAAGCCCGATGCGACCCATGGGGTGCCAGTCAGTCGCGTGCCTTGACGTCGGCCGAAAGGAGCACGGCGGGGACCTTGCCGGTATTCTTCCACCAGTGTGAGATGCCGTCGGATTCCATCGCGACGTCGCCGGCCTTGTGGACGATCCCGACCGCGCAAGTGCTGCGATATTCGATGATCGACCCCGACACGACGGTGATCAGCGCGGGCCGGCCGGCGTGGCTGTGAAGGGGCACGATCCCGCCCGGCTGGACGACCAGACGGCGCAACCGAAGGTCGCGGTTATCGACGTTGATTTCCTTCTGCAGGTCGACCGAACCGACCACGTTGTCGGTGACCTTGAGCGGCGCCGTCGGCGCGCCCTGAAGCAGGTTGGCGACGCCCTGACCGGCGGGGCAGCTGCCGGCAAAGGCCGGCGGTGCTGCGAGCAAGACGGCGGACGCGGCGAGGGCCGCGGTCCAACGGATGTTGAGATTCATGTGACTGTTCCTTCGTGAATGAACGCGATGTCACGAGAGACGGTGCCGGCGGCTCGCTGGAGATGGGGAGTCGGTGGCGAGGCCGGGCCGCATCCCGTGACGGATGGAAAAATACGGTCGGGGCTTGGCCGGGGACATTCGATTGTCCGCATGGTTTCCATGCACGACCGGCATTTCAGTCGACGCGCGCAGGTCGGCACCCTTGGGGCATGCTAGTTCATGGAGACCCCCAATGACCGCTCAACCCCGGCCGCTAGCCGGCCGCATCGCCATCGTCACCGGATCGACCAGCGGTATCGGCCTCGGTATCGGTCGTGCGCTGGCAGAGGCCGGCGCCGATCTCGTCATCAATGGCCTTGGCGATCGCCCGACGATCGAGGCCTTGTGCGCGGAACTCGCTGCCGAACACGGCGTACGCGTCGTCTATGACGGCGCCGATCTGATCGAACCGGCAGGCGCCGCCAGCCTCGTCAGCGATACGATCGCGGCGTTCGGGCGCGTCGATGTGCTGGTGAACAATGCCGGCGTCCAGCATGTCAGCCCTATCGAGGAGTTTCCCCTGGAGAAGTGGGATGCGATCCTCGCGCTCAACCTTTCGGCCGCATTCCACACCATCCGCACCGCATTCGGCCCAATGAAGGCTGCCGGTTGGGGACGGATCGTCAACATCGCTTCCGCGCACGGCCTTGTCGCCTCGCCCTTCAAGAGCGCGTACGTCGCCGCGAAGCACGGCGTGGTCGGACTGACCAAGACCGTCGCGCTCGAGGGCGCGAAGTTCGGGGTCACCTGCAACGCGATCTGCCCGGGCTATGTCTGGACTCCACTCGTCGAGAACCAGATCGACGATACCGCCAAGGCGCGAGGGATCAGCCGCGAGGAGGTGATCGAAACCGTCTTGCTCGCCGCCCAACCGAGCAAGAAGTTCGCAACCGTCGAGGAACTCGGCGCACTTACCGTCTTCCTCTGCTCGGATGCGGGCCGGTCGATCACCGGCACCGCGCTGCCGGTCGATGGCGGGTGGGTGGCGCAATGACCGCGCCTTTCCCCCGCCCGCGCGAGGAGCGGCGCCTGCGCCCCGATCTCGCCGCCTATTACGCCATCCGTCAGGCAAATGCCGATCGGCTCGACCGGATCGATACGCCGACGCGTGGCGTGCTGGCGGAATTGGCGCGCTATGGAGCGCAATCGTGAACCGCCCGCGCGTGGCCATCGTCGGTGCCGGCTTTGGCGGACTCGCCGCGGCGCGCGCGCTGGCGCGGGCGAAGGCTGAAGTGACGCTGATCGACCGGCGCAACCATCATCTGTTCCAGCCCCTTCTCTACCAGGTCGCGACCGCCGGGCTGTCGCCCGCCGACATCGCGGCACCGATCCGCTCGATCCTGCGCGGGCAGGAGAATGCGCGCGTCGTGCTCGACAATGTCATCGGAATCGATCGCGAGGGGCGGCGGGTCATCCTCGAGGAAGGGCGCCCGATCGCCTATGACCGCCTGATCCTCGCGACCGGTGCGCGGCACAGTTATTTCGGCCGCGACGAATGGGCCGAGCATGCGCCGGGCATCAAGACGATCGACGACGCCACTGCAGTGCGCCGCAAAGTGCTGCTCGCGCTCGAGCGGGCGGAGACCGAGACGGACCCCGTGCGGCGCCAGGCATTGCTCACCTTCGCGGTGATCGGCGGCGGTCCGACCGGCGTCGAGATGGCTGGCGCGATCGCCGAGCTGGCGCGGCGGTCGGTGTCGAAGGACTTCCGGTCGATCACCCCGCATTGCTCACGCGTATTGCTGATCGAGGCCGGGCCGCGGCTGCTCGGCGGATTTGCCGACCGCTTGTCCGAAAAGGCGCTCAGGGCGATCGAGGAACTCGGCGTCACCGTGCTCACGGGCAAGCCGGTCGAAGCGATCACCGATCGTCACGTCGACGTCGCCGGCATCCGCATCCCGACCGACACCGTGATCTGGGCCGCCGGTGTTCAGGCCTCGCCAGCCTCGACATGGCTCGATTCGCTGGCCGACCGCGCCGGGCGCGTGTTGGTGCGGCAGGATCTGACGGTTCCCGGTTATCCCGAGATTTTCGCGATCGGCGACACGGCATCGTTCGTTCGCCAGGATGGCCGTCCCCTTCCGGGCATCGCCCCGGTCGCCAAGCAGCAAGGCCGCCACGCCGCGCGGCAGATCGTCCGCGGACGCTCCGAACCGTTCCGCTATCGCGACTATGGCAGCCTAGCCACGATCGGCAGGCACCGGGCGGTGGCGGATTTCGGACGGCTGCGCCTGTCCGGGACGCTGGCCTGGCTGGTCTGGTGCACCGCGCACATCTTCTTCCTCGCCGGCTACCGCAACCGACTGATCGTCGGGGCCAACTGGCTGTGGAACTACCTGACCTTCGAACGCGGCGCCCGCCTCATCACCGGCGACGCCAAATCCCGATAAGGAGAATGATCATGGCTCTTCCGAGCCTTCACGAAGAATTGCGCGCGCATGGCCAGCAAGTTCTGGTGCTGCAAGGCGGAGGCGCGCTCGGCGCCTATCAGGTCGGCGTCTACCAGGCGTTGCACGAAGCGGGCGTCGAGCCCGACTGGGTGATCGGCACCTCGATCGGCGCGATCAATGCCGGCATTATCGCTGGCAGCAAGCCGGGCGACCGGTTGGATCGGCTGACCGAATTCTGGCGCCGGGTCGAACATGGCCATTTCTTCGAATCCGTCCTGCCGACCGAACTATCCACGTGGTGGCGCAACTGGGCGACGATCTGGGGTGGGCTTCCCGCCTTTTTCGACCCCAATCCCCGGGCGTTTCTCGGTCCGCACGCCACGCTCGGTGCCGAAGCGGCGGGTTATTATTCTGTTGACCCGATGCGCCATACGCTCGCCGACCTGATCGACTTCGATCAGGTCAATGGTGGCCCGGTGCGCCTCACGGTCGGCGCCTCGCGCGTGACGTCGAGCGAAATGGTCTATTTCGATTCGCGCGACATGCCGCTCGATCTCCGTCACGTCATGGCCTCGGGGGCGCTGCCGCCCGCTTTCCCCGCGGTCCGGATCGACGGTGAGCTCTATTGGGACGGCGGCATCCTGTCGAACACGCCGGTCGAGGTGGTGTTCGACGACAATCCCCGTCGCGATTCGATGGTCTATGCGGTCCATATCTGGAACCCGCATGGCGCCGAACCCGAGACGATCTGGGAGGTGATGAACCGCCAGAAGGACGTCCAATATTCGAGCCGTGCCGCGAGCCACATCAAGCGCCAGCGCCAGCTCCACCGGCTGCGCCACGTCATCACCGAATTGTCCGCCATGCTACCCGCCGAGCGGCGACAGACGCCAGAGGCGGCCGCGCTCTCGGCTTATGGCTGTCCGACCCGGATGCACGTCATCCGGCTGCTCGCCCCGGCGCTGGAATGCGAGGATCACAGCAAGGATATCGACTTCTCCCCCGCCGGCATCCGCGCGCGATGGGATGCGGGCTATGCCGACACGATGCGCACTCTGGAATCGGCGCCATGGCGCGATCCGATCGATCCGCTCGAGGGCTTCGTCCTGCACGAGGCGATGGGCGGCGAGATGGTCCACACCTCGGCCGCGGGCTGACGCTTCATGCATCGAAACCATGCGCTCTGGGTAGCGGACGCCACGGCGCTTTCGGGCGACACCGGAATCGCACCCGCAGGTGCGCCGAATCCCTCGAAAGGAACACCATGAATACCGTCAATCTCGCCCTTACCGCCGCCGTCCTTACCGCCCTCGGCGCCGCCGCGGCCCATGCCGGCCCGGTCAAGCCGCAGCCCAACAAGGACAAATGCTACGGCATCAGCCTGGCCGGAAAGAACGACTGCTAGGCGGGCGCGGGCACGAGTTGCGCCGGCACCAGCCACGTCAACTATCAAGGCAATGCCTGGAAATATGTCGCGAAGGGCACCTGCGCGAAGATCCAGACCCCCAAGGGCCCCGGCTCGCTGACCCCGAAGGCCTGAGCCATGACCCGTCCGACCGCCGGCGTGGCCTTCAAGCCGCAACATTTCGACGAGGCGGTCGCCGCGTCGGCGGCCGGATTGTGGTTCGAAGTCCATGCCGAGAACTACATGGTCGCCGGCGGACCGCGGCTGACGATGCTGCAGGCGTTGCGCGACGCGCGGCCGCTGTCGCTCCATGGTGTCGGCCTGTCGCTGGGTGGCGTCGAGCGGCCGGACCCGGCGCACCTCGGCGCGCTTCGCGCGCTGGTCGAGCGGTTCGATCCGTTCCTGGTCTCGGAGCATCTCGCCTGGTCGCGGATCGGCGCGCGCTGCCTGCCGGACCTGTTGCCGGTGCCGCGCACGGGCGAGGCGCTGCTCACTGTCTCGCGCAATATCGATATCGTCCAGGAAGCGCTCGGGCGCCGCATCCTGATCGAGAACCCCGCGCATTACGTCGCGCTCGATGCCATGTGGAGCGAGCCTGACTTCCTGGCCGAGATCGTCCGCCGGACCGGCTGCGGCCTGTTGATCGACGTCAACAACGTCGCGGTGGCGGCCAACAATCTCGGTTACGATGCCAGCCGCTATCTGGCACGGCTCCCGCACGACGCGATCGGCGAAATTCATGTCGCCGGGCACAGCGAAGACCCGATGCTGGGCGCGCATTTGCTGATCGACAGCCACGATGCCCCAGTGTCGGAACTGGTCTGGGATCTACTCGCCGAGTTGCTCGGCCACAGCGGCGAACGCCCCGTCCTGCTCGAACGCGACGGCAACGTGCCGGATTTTGACGACCTCATGGCCGAACGCGACCGCGCGGTGGCCATCCTTGCCCGAAAGGAGCCTTGTCATGCCTGATCTCGCTACGTTCCAGCGTCACTTCGTCGCCACGATCGACGGCAGCCGCGCAGGTCACCCTTTGCTCGCCGTCTATCGCAACACTGCATTCAAGGGGGCGATCGACGCGCTTGCCGACAATTATCCGACGATCGCGCTGATCCTGGGCAGCGATATGTTCGTCGCGCTCACCAGCGAATTCGTAAGCGACATACCGCCCGACAGCCCGGTGCTGGCCGCCTATGGTGCTGGGTTCGCCGACTGGGTGGAAGCGCAGCCGATCGCCCAGGCTTTGCCATATCTGTCGGGCGTCGCGCGGATCGACCGTCTGCGGACCGAATCGCATCTTGCGGCCGAGGGCGACACGCTCGACCCGGCAAGCCTTTCCGCCATCTCTGCCGAGCAATGGTCGAAGAGCGCAGCCCTACTCCACCCTGCGACGCGCTTCGGTTGGTTCACCGTGCCGGCCCCTTCGATCTGGCTTGCGCATCTCGATCCGCACGCCGCCGAGATCGCGCCGGAATGGCGTGCCGAGGGCGTGCTGCTCACCCGCCGCGACGGCGCCGTGATCGCGCAGCGGATCGGTCCTGCCGAGCATCGCATCCTGTTTGGACTCCGCCTCGGCGAGACGATCGGCCAGGCCGCCACCGTCGCCGCCGGCCTCTACCCTGATTCCGATATCACCAGCGCCTTTCGCGACATCCTCGCCTCGGGGGCGCTTTCCTCGCTCAAGCCAAAGGGATTCTGACCATGCTCGACAACACCACCCAGTTCGCGTTCGAAGCCCGCCGGTCGAACCCGTTCGATCGCTTCACCGGCCTCGCCGAAAAGGCGCTGCCAATCTCGCTGCTGCTGCTGATCCAGCGCCTCGGCGTCGCCGCGGTCTTCTTCCTGTCGGGACGCACCAAGGTCACCGGCTGGTTCACGATCACCGACGAGGCATTCGAACTGTTCCGCAGCGAATATCGGTTGCCGATCGTCCCGCCCGAAATCGCGACCTATGCCGCGACGTTCTCCGAGCATTTCTTTCCGATGCTGCTCGTGCTCGGCCTTTTCAGCCGCTATGCCGCTCTGGCACTGCTCGGAATGACGCTGGTCATCGAGATCTTCGTCTATCCCGACGCATGGCCGACGCATCTCAGCTGGGCCGGGCTGATGCTGCCGATCATCGCGATGGGCGGCGGGCGTTTCTCGCTCGACCATTTGCTCAAGATCAGGTGAGGCCGGAATGGCGCCGCTCACCATTCCGATCCTGTTTGGCTCGGTCCGCCACGACCGCGCCGGACTTCGTGCCTGCCATTGGCTGCTCCGCGCGCTCGAGGCGCGCGGGCACCGGGGCGTGCTGATCGACGCCGCCGCGATCGGCCTCCCGTTGCTCGACCGCATGTACAAGGAATTCGCGCCCGGCACCGCGCCGGTGCCGCTCGACGATCTCGCCGAACTCTATCGCGACGCCGACGGCTTCCTGATCGTCTCGGGGGAGTATAACCACGCCGCACCCGCCGCACTGAAGAACCTGCTCGACACCTTCCTGGAGGAGTATTTTTGGCGGCCTTCGGGGATCGTCTGCTATTCGGCCGGGCAGTTCGGCGGCGTCCGTGCGGCGATGCAGCTTCGGATGACGCTGGCCGAGCTCGGTATGTCGAGCGTGCCGAGCCTGCTCCCGATCCCGCGGATTGCCGAAGCGATCGACGACAAAGGGAATGCCGTGGCGTCTGCCCTCAACCTCTCGCGGGATCGCTTTCTCGACGAGTTCCTGTGGTATGCAGAGGCGATGGCCGCCAGGCGTGTCGAAGGGGTGCCACGGTAGGGGCTATCGGAACGCTCTTGCGATCTGCCAGATCAACGTACCGAAGGTGGCGATGATCGCTATGAAAAGTACGGCAGTGGCAAAGTAGAACCAGCGCTCGCTGGAGCCCGGGTCAATGGACGTGCGCCGACTCTCCGCCATTGGCGCCGCAGCCGAATCCGGCGAACCGGCGAGAGGCTTCCGACGAGAAAGCCGAAATCGCGGCGCGGTCTCGCAAAAACGCCGGCCCGAATCGCGAAGGCCGGACCGCGGCCCGGAAGCAGCAGTCCATTCAGGTTCGCCATCGATCGTGCGCGGCATCGAACATACCTCCGCAATCGACATGCGGGATCAGCGTGTGCGCAACGATGCGTAATGTTCCGGATGCACGGTCCCCATACGCTTTCGCGTGAACACGGCATCTCAATTCTCGGCCACTGAACGTCCGGTGATCCGCTCTATTGGTTGAGGAACTCCCACACTTTCGAAATCACCACAGAGCCCTCGCCCACCGACGAGGCGACCCGCTTGACCGAGCCCGCGCGGACGTCGCCGACGGCGAAGATGCCTGGCCGCGACGTCGCGTAAGGCGAGCTGCCGCCGACCGCGTCGCCGGTCAGCACAAAGCCCTTGTCGTCGAGATCGACGAGGCCGGACAGCCAAGCGGTGTTCGGCGCCGCGCCGACCATCACGAACACGGCGCAGGCCGGCGCCTGGCGATGCGTGCCGTCCTGAGTGTTGCGGATCGTCACCGCCTCGAGCTTTTCGTCGCCATGCAAAGCGGCGACTTCGGCGCCATATTCGATAGTGACCGCCGGATCCGCCTCCAGCCGGCTGGAGAGATAGCTCGACATCGAGGCGGCGAGCGACGAGCCGCGTACCAGCAGCCGGACATGCGCGGCGGTGCGGCACAGGAACATCGCCGCCTGGCCGGCGGAATTGCCGCCGCCGATGACGAAGGTCTCGGCGTCGCGGCAATAGCGCGCCTCCATCTCGGTCGCGGCATAATAGACGCCGGCGCCTTCGAAGTCGGCGAGCCGGTCGATCGGCAGCCGGCGATATTGCACGCCGGTGGCGACGACGATTGCGCCCGCGCTGACTCGGCGCCCATTGTCGAACGTGGCGCAGAAGCGGCCGCCCTCGAGCGTTTCGAGCTTGGCGACGCGGCGCGGCATCGCGAATTGGGTGCCGAACTTCATTGCCTGGATCTCGCCGCGCCAGACCAAATCGGCGCCCGAAATGCCGGTGGGAAAGCCCATGTAATTCTCGATCCGGCTCGACGTCCCGGCCTGGCCGCCGATCGCGGTATCCTCGATCACAAGGGCGTTGAGCCCCTCCGCCCCGGCATAGACGCCCGCGGCGACGCCGGCGGGGCCGCCGCCGACGATCAGCACGTCGAATTCCTGGTCCTCCGCGAAATCATGATTGACGCCGAGCAGTCGCGCCACCTTGCCCGGAGTCGGGTCGGTCACCACGGTATCGCGACCGAAGATCACAGCGGGCTGGTGCGCCGAGATCGCACTGCTCCGCGCGACTTCCTCCGCTTCGGGCGATCCCAACGGCAGCGAGGTGAAGGGCAAGCGATTGCGGCTGACGAATTCGGCCACGCGCCGGACATCGCGGCTGGCATCCTCGCCGATCAGCACCAGGGATGCGTCGCTTGCCTCCAGCTGGCGGCGGCGGCGCGCCGACAGGACCGTGATGACGATGTCCGACATTTCGGGAATCTGCGACATCAGGCGCAGCATGTCGGCGCGCGGCACCTCGATCACCTTGGTATCGACGACGGCGCGGAACGGCATCGACCAATTGCCGCCGCTGAGCAGCGCGATCTCGCTCATGAATTGGGTGGGGCCGAGCGTGGAGGGAACCAGGCGCTCGCCGGTGAAGGCGTTGACCACCTCGATCTCGCCCGCCTCGACATAGACGAAGCGGTCGATCGGTTCGCCCGGACGGCACAGCATGGTGCCCGCCGGATAGTCCACGATGTGTCCCGCAGCGCGCAGCGCCGCCACGTGCGACGGCGCGAGCGGCGTCCGCTGCATCTCGCGCAGGTCGCGGCCGATCGTTTCCATTATTTGTCCCCGTCAATCATAGGCCCGGCCTTCATTGCTCGATCCGCGGCTTCAGCCCGCGGATCGCGGAGGCAATCAGCCGGCCCTCGTCATCGATGAAGCGCGGGATCGGGCCACGCTGCGGCGTGGTCCTCTCGCCGAAATCCACCATCACCTCGTCGACATAGCACCAGCCCCAACCCTCGGGCGGGTCATAGCCTTCGATGATCGGGTGACCGCTGGCGTGGAAATGCGCGGTCGCGTGCCGGAACGGCGAATCGTCGCAGCAGCCGACATGCCCGCACGTCCGGCACAGGCGGAGATGGACCCACCAACTGCCGTTCTTCAGGCATTCCGCGCAGCCCAGCGTTTGCGGGGTTACCGTCTGGATCGTATCGAGATGATCGCAAGTCGTGGTCATCTGCTGCTCCTCGGCATGATTGGGGCGAATCCGTCATGGCGTGTTGCTGCCGCGGCGGCTACCCGTCGACGATGGCGAAGACGATCGATCGAGACAAGAAGGAGCCGGGAGATGCCTTGGTATAGCTGTGCGTCCCCGTCCCCCGCCCTCGGAGCGTGGCAATGACCAATTACGATGCCATTATCGTCGGCGCCGGTCAGGCGGGACCGCCGCTTGCCGGCCGATTGACCGATGCCGGCATGCGGGTCGCGCTGATCGAGCGCAAGCTGGTCGGGGGTACCTGCGTCAATACCGGCTGCATGCCGACCAAGACGCTGGTCGCGAGCGCCTACGCCGCCCACCTCGCGCGGCGGCGCGACCTGGGGATCATAACGGGCGATATCAGCGTCGACATGACCGCGGTGTCGGCGCGCGCGCATCAGGTGACGATCAACGCCCGCACCAATAACGAGAAGTGGCTGAGCGGCATGGAGCAGCTGACGCTGTTGCGCGGCCATGCCCGGTTCACCGGGCCCGCGAGCATCGCGGTCGACGGCGTGGAGATCAGCGCGCCGCGCATCTTCCTCAATGTCGGCGGACGCGCGTCGGTGCCCGACATGCCCGGCGTCGGCGAGGTACCCTATCTCGACAATACCGACATGGTCGCGCTTGACACCATACCCCGCCATCTGGTCGTGATCGGCGGCAGCTATATCGGCCTGGAATTCGCGCAGATGCATGCCCGGTTCGGCGCGAGCGTCACAGTGGTCGAACGGGCCGATCGCCTGGTACCGCGCGAGGATCCGGAGATTTCCGCAGCGATCCAGGGGATCCTCGAAGATGAGGGCATCGCCGTTCGCACCGGCGCCAATTGCATCGGCTTTCGCCCGCATCCCGACGGCGTCGCGGTATCCGTCGATTGCGCCAGCGGCGAGCCCGAGGTGATCGGCAGTCATGTGCTGCTCGCGGTCGGGCGGCGGCCCAATACCGACGATCTGGGGCTCGATGCCGCGGGCGTCGCGGTCGACCAGCGCGGCTATATCATCGTCGACGACCGGTTAGCGACAAACGTCCCCGGCATCTGGGCCTTGGGCGATTGCAACGGACGCGGCGCGTTCACCCATACCGCCTATAACGATTTCGAGATCGTCGCGGCGAACCTGCTCGACGGCGGCGATCGCAGGCTGAGCCAACGCGTTCCCGGCTATGCCTTGTACATCGACCCGCCGCTTGGCCGCGCCGGCATGACCGAGACCGAAGCGCGGGCCAAGGGCCATGACGTTCTAGTCTCGACCCGCCCGATGACCCGCGTCGGCCGCGCGGTCGAAAAGGGCGAAACCAAGGGAATGATGAAAGTCGTCGCCGAGCGCGCGACGCGCCGCATCCTGGGCGCCGCGATCCTGGGGACCGGCGGCGACGAGGCGATCCACGGCATTCTCGACGCCATGTCGGCGGACGAGCCGTTCGACACGTTACGCTGGGCGGTGCCTGTCCATCCTACGGTGTCGGAATTGATCCCGACCTTGCTGCTGGGATTGGAGGCAAAGGGGAGCTGAGCGACCGCTCGGTCAATTAGGATCGTTTGCGATCAACTTTGGTCGTCATGCCGGACTTGTTCCGGCATCCAAGGTGCAACCTCGGCTGGATTCCGGTGTGGAGGGTTGGACCCCGGCACAAGGCCGGGGCGACGCTTCGGCTTGTTGCATTCAACTCTATATATGCCGAGAAATCACTCGGCTTCGGATTTCCTCAAGTCCGCGAGCGCTTCGCCCAGATCACCCCCGGCCCGCTCCAGCCGAACGGCGGCAGCCTCCGGACTGAGGCCGCGAGCGATCAGCACCGCCCGCCTCAGATCCTTGTCCGCGAGTTCGAGCGCGTCCTCCGCCCGGGCTTCGTCGATGCCGGCCAGCGTGGCCACCATTCGCCGCGCGCGCTGGGCCAGTTTCTCGTTCGAAATCCGCATGTTGACCATCAGCCCGCGATGGACGAGGCCGCAGCGGATCATGATCGCGGTCGAGAGCATGTTGAGCGCCGCCTTTTGCGCGGTGCCCGCCTTCATCCGGGTCGATCCCGCCACGATCTCGGCGCCGGTATCGGCGACGATCGGATGGTCGGCCGCCGCCAGCAAGGGCGTGCCGGGATTGTTGGCGATGGCGATCGTCAGCGCGCCGCGCGTCCGCGCCGCTTCGAGCGCCGCGACCGCATAAGGCGTACGGCCGCTCGCCGCGACCGCGATCAGGACGTCGTCGGGGCCGACCTCCGCCGCCGCCACCTCGTCCCGCGCCACCGCGACATTATCCTCGGCGCCTTCGACGCTGCGCATCAATGCCCCGGTGCCGCCCGCCACCAGGAACACGAGCCGATCCGACGGCCAATTATAGGTCGGGGTGAGCTCGACTCCGTCCTGCACCGCCAACCGTCCAGAGGTCCCCGCGCCGGCATAGACCAGCCGTCCGCCCTTGCGCATCCGGGTGGCGGCAGCGTCCGCCGCGGCCGCGATGGCGCCGGTCTGGTCCTTGAGCGCGGCGATCGCGGCAAGCTGTCCTTCGAGCATGGTTTCCACCACCGACACGGTCGGCCAGCGGTCGACATCAGCGAAGCGGGAATCAACGGTTTCGGTCGGCATCGGGGCCCTCGAAGGCAAAGTGCGAATGGGGAGTGACGATCCCAACTACCGGCACTGGCCGGCCGCGCAAAGCACGGCCGCTATAACCAGCATGACAGCACCTATAACCGAGGCGACAGTCCCGCCAGATTGAGGCTCGACACCGCCCCGCCCTTCCGCAATGCCATGCACATGCCAGGCACGAGTGCAGTTCGAACGGCACGTGACGGGATTCCTGCTCTTTCCGGGACGATGGCGCGTGGCTGAAATCTATCTCGGCGTCGATGCCGGCGGCAGCCATTGCCGCGTGCGCGTGACCGATGCCGGCGGCCAGGTGCTCGGCAGCGCCGAAGGCGGCCCCGCCAACACGCGCATGGGGCTCTATCCGCTCTACGACCGTTTGCTGAGCGTCACGGCCGAGGCGCTGCAGGCGGCCGGAATTCCCGAAAGCCGCTGGAACGAAGTCGCCGCCGGCATGGGTATTGCCGGCATTCGTCGCCCCGGCATGTCGAAGGCACTCGCCGCGCTCGACTTTCCGTTCGCGAGCATAATGCTCGACAGCGACGCCGCCATCGCCAATCTGGGCGCGCATAATGGCCAGGACGGCGCGATCCTGGTGCTCGGCACGGGATCGATCGGGTTCGCCCAGATCAAGGGCGAGCGGTTCACGGTCGGCGGCTATGGCTTCCCGATCTCCGACGAAGGCAGCGGTGCCGCTTTGGGCCTGAGCGCGGTGCGCCACGCGCTGCGCGCGATGGACGGGCGGACCAAGCGCACGCCATTGTCCAAGGAAATCGCAGGGAAGTTCCGGCACGACACATTGCGTGCGATCGCCTGGATGGATCAGGCGGCGCCGGGCGACTATGCCAGTTTCGCCCCGCTGGTGATGAATTATGCCGAGGCCGGCGACGAGATCGCGCTGTCGATCGTCGAGGACGCGGTGCTCCATGTCGAACGCTTCATCGCGACGATCTTCGCGCGCGGGGCCCCGCGCCTGGCGCTGGTCGGCGGATTGTCGGCGCGGCTGCGCCCCTGGCTCCGCGTCCGCACCGCCGAACGCCTGGTCGAGCCGCTCGGCGATCCGGTGTCCGGGGCGCTGTTGCTAGCGAGAGGGTTGGGCGGCGAATGAATAAACGTCAGGCCCTAGAAGCGAAAACCGGCGTGCATATCCGGCGCCGCAGCTGGCTCGCCGTGGTGGCTGGCGTGCTTGTGCTGGGCGGGCAGGCCGTTCCGGCCGCCACCTCGCCTACCATTCCGGCCCGGCAACTGACCGTCGCGACGTCTGCGCAGGATGCGCGCTTCGCCCCTGCCTTCGCCGAGGTCGACGCTTGGGTCGCGAAGAAGGCCTTTCCCGGCGCGGTGCTCGCGGTGGGGCAGCATGGCCGGCTGCTCGCGCTCAAGGCGTTCGGCCGAATCGATTCCGCTCCCGATGCGCCGCCGATGCCGGTCGATGCGATCTTCGATCTGGCCTCGCTGACCAAGGTGATCGGCACGACCACCGCGGCCGAAATCCTCTACGACCGCGGCCGGCTCGAACTGGACGTCCCGGTGGCACGGTATCTGCCGGAATTCGGGGAGACGCCGGGCCACGAGAATATAACCGTCCGAAACCTGCTCTCGCATAGTTCGGGCCTGCAATCGGCGGACGGCGTATGGCGGCACGCCAAGGATCGGCAGGACCTGCTGCGCCAGCTCTACGCCACGCCCGCGCTGACACCGCCCGGGACCGCATATGCGTATCGCGACACCAACATCATCCTGCTTGGCGAGATCGTTCGGCGCCTGTCCGGCCAGCCGCTCGACCGCTTCCTTGCGCGCGAAGTGTTCGGCCCGCTCGGTATGAAGGATACCGGCTTCCGGCCATCGCGCGCGCTGCTGCCGCGCATTGCCCCGACCGAGCAGGACGACAATTTCCGCCACATGCTGGTCCGCGGCGTGGTTCATGACGAGAATGCCTATGTGATGGGCGGCGTGGCGGGCCATGCCGGACTATTCTCGACTGCCCGGGACCTGTCGGCGCTTGCCCAGCTCTACCTCAATCATGGCAGCTATCGCGGCAAGCGGCTGATCAAGGCGAGCACGATCGCCTTGTTCGAAACGCCGCAGAACCTGCCGCCGGGCAGCTCACGCGCGCTTGGCTGGGACATGCCGACGCCGGGCGGTTTTGCCGGCCCGCTCGCCTCCCCGCACGCGATCATCCATACCGGCTTCACCGGCACCTCGATCTATATCGATCCCGATCGCGACGCGTTTATCATCCTGCTGACCAATCGGGTCAATCCGACGCGCAACAACATGCTGATCGCTCAGGCGCGGCCGGCGATCCATAGCGCCGTGCTGTCGATCCTCGACGGGGCCGATCCGAACAAATGATCCGCGGCCTGGTCCTCGTGCTGCTCGCGCTGGTCGCCGCGACGCCCGCCGTCGCGCGCGTCCGCACCGGGATCGACGTGCTGGAGGACCAGCGTTTCGCACCGTTGCGTGCCATCGCCGCGCGCCATGGCGGGCGTTTGCGGCTCGGCATACTGGCCAATCCGGTGAGCAGGGACGGCCAGGGGCGCCGGACGATCGACGTGCTGCGCGACGAGGCCCACGCCGCGGTGCCGGGACTCGAAGTGGTACGGCTGTTCAGCGGCGAGCACGGCATCG
Organism: Sphingomonas sp.; assembly: GCF_024508665.1. Taxonomy (GTDB): domain Bacteria; phylum Pseudomonadota; class Alphaproteobacteria; order Sphingomonadales; family Sphingomonadaceae; genus Sphingomonas. The sequence goes on along the minus strand of NZ_JANINP010000006.1, from coordinate 942,443 downwards.
ATGCCGCGACCGACGATACCGATATCGATGATCGGATCGACAAAGCGAGCGGCCTGCCGATCGTCAGCCTTTACGGCAAGACCGATGCCGAGCGGCATCCAAGCGCGCAGCAGCTCGCCGGGCTCGATGCCGTAGTAATCGACCTCCAGGATGTCGGCGTGCGCTACTGGACGTTCCAGACGCTGACCAAATATTTCCTCCAGGCATCGGCTGCCAACAAGGTTGATGTGATCGTGCTCGACCGGCCCAACCCGATCAACGGCATCGCGGTGCAGGGTCCGGTCTCCACGACCGGTTTCGAGGATTACACCACGCCTTTTCCCGAGCCGATGCGCCCGGGCATGACGCTCGGCGAGCTCGCGCGGATGTTCAATGGCGAGGAGCGGATCGGCGCGGATTTGACCGTCGTTCGCATGACGGGATGGAAGCGAGGCGACTGGTATGACGATACCGGACTGCTGTGGATCAACCCCTCGCCCAATCTGCGCAGCGTGAACCAGGCGACAGCCTATGCCGGCACCGCGTTGCTCGAAGGGACCAACGTCAACATCAAGGGACCGGGCGACGCGCCGTTCCTGCGCTTCGGCGCGCCATGGATCAGGGGGACCGAGCTTGCCGCCTATCTCAACGCGCGGGCGATTGTGGGCGTGAGCTTCCTGCCGGTCAGCTATGTCGCGGCGAGCGACAAGCTCTATCCATTTGCCGGGCAACGCGTTCAAGGCGTCGAGATCCTGATCCAGGACCGCACCAGGCTCGACGCGCCGGCGCTGGGCGTGGAGATCGTGTCCGCGCTTTGGAAGTTGTACGGCGCGACTTTCCAGATCGATCGCGTCGACCGGCTGCTGCGTAATCGCGCCGTGTTCGAGCAGATCAAGGCCGGCAAGGATCCGCGCACGATCGCAATGGGCTGGCAGGCCGACCTCAACCGCTTCAAGGCGCGGCGCGCGCGCTATCTGCTCTACTGATGGCGACTTCCCTGCCATTCGGTCTGGCCGATTGGGCCGTGATGCTGGGCTATATCGCGCTGCTGGTGGTCGGCGGCTGGTGGTTCACGCCGCGGCATACCGGCACCGCGAAGGAGTACTTCCTCGCCGGTGGCAATGTGCCGGCCTGGCTCGCCGCCATCTCCGTCCTGTCGGCAACCCAGTCGGCCGCGACCTTCCTCGGCGGGCCGGACTTCGGCTATCATGGCGACTTCACCTATCTCGGCACCAATCTCGGCGGACTGATCGGCGCGATCTTCGTCGCGAAAGTGCTGATCCCGCGCTTTTATGCCGCGCGCGTGACGACCGTCTACGAGCTGCTGACCCTGCGCTACGGGATGCTGGCGACGCGCTGGACGGGCGCCATGTTCCTGGTCGGCCGCGTATTGGCCAATGGTGCGCGCCTCTATCTCGCCGCGATCGCGGTGGCGATGGTGATGACCTCGACCGTCAGCGCGCAGGGGATCGTGATCGCGGCGAGCGTGCTGGTCGTCGCCAGTTTCCTCTCGACCTTTGTCGGCGGATTGCGATCGGTGTTGTGGATCGATCTCTTCCAGTTCGTGATCTTCCTCGGGGCGGCGATCGGCGTGCTGGTGTTCCTGCGCCTGTCGATCCCGGCGACCAATGCCGAAATCCTCCAGGGCCTCGCCCACGCGCCAGGCAATGTCGACAAATTGCGCCTGTTCGACTTCTCGCTCGATCCGTCCAAGCCTTTCTCGCTGCTGGCGATCGTCACCGGGATCGCCTTGCTCTACGTCGCCTCGTCAGGCCTCGACCAGGATACCACGCAGCGGTTGCTGGCCTGCCGCGATGCGAAGACCGGCGCGCGCAGTCTCTATTGGTCGGTATTCGCAACCGTGCCGGTGGTGGCGATCTTCATCACCATCGGGTTGTTGCTCCACGTCTTCTACGATCGCGCCGAATTGATGGGCGGCGCCACCGCGATCGCCGGCCAGGCGTTCGACGGCGAGAAGATCAGCATCTTCATGCACTATATCCTGACGCAATTGCCGCCGGGGCTGCGCGGGCTGGTCACCGCGGGGATCGTCGCGGCGGCGGTGGCGACGACCAATTCGGCGCTCAACGCGATGTCGTCGGTGCTGGTCCAGGATTTCTATCGCCCCTGGCGGGAACGGCGCGGCACCGCTCCCGAATATCATTACGTCCAGGCGGGCCGCGCCGGGATGGGCGTCATCGGCGTGGCGATGCTCGGGGTCGCGGTGTTGTCCTTTTATTGGCAGCATTATGCCAAGCTCGGCCTGCTCGAATTCGCGCTGCAGGTGATGGTGTTCGCCTATGCCGGGCTGCTTGGCGTCTATTTCGCCGCGGTGCTGACGCCGCGCGGGAACAGCAGGTCGGTGATTGCCTCGCTGATCGCCGGCTTCGTCACCGTGCTGTTGCTTCAATCGGCGATCGCGACGGCGATCGGGCTGCCGGCGGCCCTGTGCCATCTGGCCTTCCCGTTCCAGCTCTGTATCGGCACCGCCATCGCGTTCGCGATCGCCATCGCGCCGAGCGGACGACACGACGCAAACGGCCGAGCCGGCGCGGCGCGTTCGTGACCCTAGCGCGCCTGTAGCACCATATTGAATGGCCCATCGGTCACACGCCGGACCGACTCGAATCCGCCTTGCCGAATGACCTCGGCCAGCTTGGCTTCGCCGGCCTGCGCGCCGAGGCCCTCACCGACTTCCTGATCGAGTGAGGTCGGCACGCAGATCATCGTCGAGGCGTTGTAATAGAGCCGGCCGACGGGGTTCATGTTCTGCTCCGGCGCATCGCCCGCAATCGGTTCGACGATCATCCAGCTGCCACCCGGCGCGAGGATTTCGTGCATATGCTGGGCGCAGCCGCGCGGGTCGCCCATGTCGTGCAGGCAATCATACATGGTGATCAGGTCGAAGCCCTGCTCGGCGATATCCTTCGCCGCCGCCACTTCGAACCGCGCTCGACCGCCCAGCCCATGCTCGCCGGCATGCCGCCGCGCCTCGTCGATCGAGGGTTCGTGGAAGTCGTATCCGACAAAGCTGCTCTCGGGATAGGCCTCCGCCATTAACAGCGTCGAAAACCCGACACCGCAGCCGATATCGGCGACCCGCGCGCCGGCATGCAGCTTCGCCTCCACGCCATCGAGCGCAGGAAGCCACGCCTGGACGATATTGTTGACATAACCCGGGCGGAAGAAAGCGCCCGTCGCGCAGAACAGGCACCCGGCATGGTCGCCCCAGCGCACGCCTTTGCCCTCGCGAAAACATTCCTCGACCTTGGACTCGGCCTCGATCATCGCGGCGACCAGCTCGAGCGCGCCGGCGAGATAGACCGGGCTGTCGCGGTGATGGAACACCATCGCCTGTTCGGGCGACAGGCTGAATTGCTCGCTGGCCGGGTCGTAGCCGAGATAGCCGTTGGCGGCCTGCGCCAATGCCCATTCGCGTACATAACGCTCGTGCAGGCCGCCGGCGCGGCGGGCCAGCTCGGAGGCGGTCGCGGGGGAGTCGGCCAAAGCGTCGAACAGGCCAAGGCGGAGGCCGAGGCGAACAGTGGGCACGCTCATCGCGCCGCCCAGATCGCCCAGCATCTTTCCGACAAAGGCGTGAAATTTCGCGTCGTCGATAGCGGCAGCCATGGCATGTCTCCCCATGCGTGATGCGCCCGACGCCCCATCTTTCGTGGAGTCATGACGAGCGTATCACAGGCACACGCCGGCCGCGAATCGGACGCGAAGCGGCATCCCGCCTCAGCGACTTCCCTCGAAATGCGCTTTCATCATCGCCAACCCATGCGCCATCGCTGGCGACACCTGTTCACTCAGCGCGTCGGGCAGGAGATCGGCGATCCAGGTGACCTGGGCGCCACCGGCTGCCGCCGCGACCGTCAGGGCACCGTTATGATGCTCGAACTCCTTGATCGCCCAGACGACACGCCGGGCGGCGTCATCGATCGAAACGATCGTCTCGTCGACCACCCGTCCGTTGACGAAAGTGACCCGGCGGACCGGCGCGCCCTCGCCGGACAGCATTTCGGTGGCGGTGACGAAGCCGGGGACGAGGCGATCGTGCAGGCGACCGACATCGCGTGCGGCGTTCCATATCGCGTCCGGATCCGCCGCGATGAAGATCTGGTGATGAATGGAAGCCATGACATTTCTCCGGTCTTTGGGATCGCGATCGGATATCGCCGTCCCCGCGATCCGGCTGGCAGGATTCGGACGCGGTCAACGGGATTGGGCGACAGCGCGCGCACGAGCCTTTATGTTGGGATGGTGACGACACAGCCCGCCTTTCCGCCAGCCGAGCTCGATTTCGAGTTCTGCGAGCGCGTGCGCTATGCACGCGATCCGGCGTACGACGGCACGATCTTCATCGCGGTCACGTCGACCCGGATCTATTGCCGGCCGGTCTGCCCGGTGCGCCAGCCCATGTCGCGCAACGTCCGCTATTTCCCGAGCGCGGCCGCGGCGGAAGCCGCCGGTTTCCGACCCTGCCTGCGCTGCCGGCCGGAAACCGCGCAGCATTCCCCGGCCTGGCGTGGGGCGCGCGCCACGGTCGACCGCGCACTGCGGCTGATCGAACAGGGTGCGCTCGATCAGGCTGGGGTCGAAGCGCTGGCCGAGCGGCTTGGCATCGGCGGGCGCCATCTGTCGCGGCTGTTCCGCCGCTATCTCGACACGACCCCGCTTGCGGCGGCGCGCACGGCAAGAATCCAGCGCGCCAAGCGGCTGATCGACAGCACCGACCTTGGCATGACCGAGATCGCACTGGCGTCGGGGTTCGGCAGCGTGCGATCGTTCAACGCGGCGTTTCAACAGGTCTATCGCCGCCCGCCGACCGCGATCAGGCGGCGCACGGCCGGATAGAAGCTCAGGCGGCGCCCATTACCTGGACCGCGAACCGCTCCATCTCCTCTTCCTGCGGGCTCATCTGGAGCAGCAGCAGATCGAGACCGGCATCCTCATATTCGGCGATCCGTTCCTTGAGCTGTTCGGGTGTGCCGACCAGATTGGGGCGCAGGCCACGGTTCGACACCGAATATTCCTGGATCTTGAGTTCGCGCTCGAGCTGGGTGCCCGACAGCCATTGGTCGAAATTGGCATAGCCCGCAGGCAATTCGTTGACGGTGGTGATGCGCTCCAACTCTCGCTTTGCCTCGGCCTCGCTGTCGCGCACGATCGCATAGGCGGCCATGCCGTATTGCATCGGCGCGCCACCCGTCGCCTCGCGCCGCGCCGCCATGTCGGCAATCTTGGGCGCGATCGCCTCGGCCGGGTCGCCGTGCATGACATAAGCGTCGCATTGGGCGGCGATCATCGTCTTGGCCTTCTCGCTCTCGCCGCCGGCATAGACGGTCGGGCGCCTGGCCGGCTTGGGCGAGCAGATCGCGTCCTCGGTCTTGTAGAATTGGCCGTCGAAGCTGAACCGCTCCTCGGTCCAGAGGCCATCGACCACCTTCAGCCATTCCTCGGTGCGCGCGTAGCGATCGTCATGCTGGTCGAATTGCAGGCCATATTGCCGCGCCTCGTCCGCCCACCAGGACGACACGACGTTGAGCGCGAGCCGCCCGTTGGAGATGCGGTCGATATTCGCCGCCGCCTTGGCGAAGAGGGCCGGGTGGTGGAAATTGGGGCGCACCGCGACCATCAGCTCGATGCTGTCGGTCACCGCCGCGAGCGCCGCCGCAGTCGACCAGGCGTCGAGCGCAGGCTGTTCGACACCCTTGATGTCGTTCAGATTGAGCTCGGCGATCAGCGACAGGTCGTAACCCCATTGCTCGGAGCGCCGCGTCAGCCGCTTCACATAATCCCAGCTCGCCTCCATCCCCTCGTCGGGCACGTTCCGCAGCCAGCCGCCGAACACCGGCATCCAGTAACCGTAGCGCATCAGGATTTGGTCTCCGCAATCAGGGTGTCGAGCCAGTCGATCAGCTTTTCGTGCGGATCCCAGCCGAGAACGTTCAGCGGCTGCGCGACGAAATTGCTGAGCGCGTTGATGTCGTAGAAGCGCGGGATTCCGTCGCGGTCGTCGATCATCACCTCGATCCCGCCGACGTCGAGGTTCATCGCGTCGGCGATCTTTTCGACCGCGGCGATCAATTCGGGCGCGGGCTCGACCGATTTCATGCTGATGTTCGAATCGGCGACGCAGGCATCGGCCGGACACAGGTCGAATGCTCCGCCGCCGGCAATCTCGATCGCGTAGAGATAGGTGCGGTCGAGCGTCTCGATCCGCGTGATCGTGCCGCCGCGCGCGGGAACGTAATCCTGGACCAGCAGCACGCCATCGACGCTGACCGGCAACTCCTTCTCGGCCACCGCCCAGCGCAACTCCGCCATGTTGTCGAAGCGCATGATGCCGGCGCCCGATCCGCCGATATTGGCCTTCACCACCAGCGGGAAGGACAAGGTCGCCGCCGCAGCCTCGATATCGGCGGCGCGATGGACGACGCGCGTTTCTGGGATCGCGAGACCCAGGCTGGCGATCAGCGCGAGCTGGCGCGCCTTGGACGCGTCGATCGCCATGACGTCGGCGCCGTTAACGACGCGTGCCCCCGACCGGCGCCAATGGTCGAGCAGCGCCATCGTGTGGAAGATCGGATGCTCATCGGCGCGGAGGAAGCTCGACATCGCGATGCGGTTGAGCACGACCGGCGCGGGAATTGCGCCGTCGGCCGGGTTCCAATGACCGTCGGGGCCGAACGAGGCGTAGGACAGGCCGCGCCGGTCGAGTGCCGCGAATAACGGAGCAAACCATTGGGGATGTTCGTAGAGAATCGCGAGATCGGTCATTCCGTGCCCTTAGCCCCCGTATCGTGCGCACCACTAGTGGCTAAAGGTTGTGCTCTCCCAATCGTCATCCCCGCGAAAGCGTGGACCCAGCTCCCGCCAGTCAGGCTTGGCGGCAGCGCCGGAGATGGGCCCCCGCTTTCGCGGGGGTGACGGGATAGGGAGACACACGCTTTCCTCTCCATCGATACTCCACTACATGCCCCCGGATCATGCTCAATCTGACCGACATCACGGTCCGCCTCGGCGGGCGGACGATCCTCGACGGCGCCACCGCGAAGCTGCCGCCGCGCAGTCGTGTCGGGCTGATTGGGCGCAACGGCGCGGGCAAGACGACGCTGGTGCGGGTGATCGCCGGGATGCTCGACCCCGATACCGGGTCGGTCGACATGCCGCGCGGCAGCAGGCTGGGCTATATCGCGCAGGAAGCGCCCGCCGGTGCCTCGACGCCGTTCGAGACGGTCCTCGCCGCCGACACCGAACGTGCCGTGCTGATGCACGAGTCCGAGACCAGCCACGACCCCGACCGGCTCGGCGAAATCCACGAGCGGCTGAACGCGATCGACGCGCATACCGCGCCGTCGCGCGCCGCGCGCATCCTGGTCGGCCTGGGCTTCGACGAGGAAGCGCAACACCGTCCCCTCGACAGTTTCTCGGGCGGCTGGCGGATGCGCGTCGCGCTCGCATCGCTGCTGTTCTCGCAGCCCGATCTGCTGCTGCTCGACGAACCGTCGAACCATCTCGATCTCGAAGCAGTCCTGTGGCTGGAGGACTTCCTCAAATCCTATCCGGCGACGATCCTGCTGGTCAGCCACGAGCGCGACTTTCTCAACAATGTGGTCGACCACATCCTGCATCTCGAGCGCGGCAAGACCTGGCTCTATCCGGGCGGTTATGACGCGTTCGAGCGCCAGCGCGCCGAGCGCCAGGCCCAGGCCGCCTCGGCGCGCGCCAAGCAACAGGCAGAGCGCGAGAAGCTGCAGGATTATATCGCCCGCAACTCGGCGCGCGCCTCGACCGCCAAGCAGGCGCAGAGCCGCGCCAAGGCGCTCGCGCGGATGCAGCCGATCGCCGAGATCGTCGACGATCCGTCGCTCAGCTTCGATTTCCCCAACCCGGGCGAATTGCGCCCGCCGCTGATCACGCTCGACATGGCGTCTGTCGGGTATGGCGAAACGCCGGTCTTGAAGAAGCTCAACCTCAGGCTCGATCCCGACGATCGCATCGCGCTGCTCGGCCGCAACGGCAACGGCAAGACCACCCTCGCCCGCCTGCTCGCCGCGCAACTCGCGCCGATGGATGGCGCGATGAATGCGACCGGGAAGATGAAGGTCGGGTACTTCACCCAATATCAGGTCGAGGAGCTCGATACTGGCGACACCCCGCTCCAGCATATGACGCGCACCATGAAGGGCGCGACGCCCGGCGCGGTGCGCGCGCAACTCGGGCGGTTCGGCTTTTCGGGCGACAAGGCGACGACGATGGTCGGCAAATTGTCGGGCGGCGAGCGGGCGCGGCTGGCGCTGGCGCTGATCACGCGCGAGGCGCCGCATCTGCTGATCCTCGACGAGCCGACCAACCACCTCGACGTCGATGCGCGCGAGGCCTTGGTCCAGGCGCTCAATGCCTATTCGGGCGCGGTGGTGATCGTCAGCCACGACCGCCACATGCTCGAGATGAGCGCCGACCGGCTGGTGCTGGTCGACAATGGCACGGCATCGGACTTCGACGGCAGCCTGGACGATTACATCGCCTTCGTGCTGGCCAAGGACAATGCGAGCGAAGGATCGTCCGAGGCCAAGGTCAGCCGCAAGGACGCTCGCCGCGCCGCCGCCGAGGCGCGCGAGCAGAGCCAGGGCCTGCGCAAGGCGGCCAAGGCGGCGGAAACCGAACTCGCCAAGCTGACCGAACAGAGAAGCGCGATCGACCGCGCGATGTTCGATCCGTCGTCGGCAGCGCCGGATCTGGCGAAGCTGACGATGACCGACCTGATGAAGCGTCGCGCGGAAGTCGAGGCGAAGATCGAGGCGGCCGAGGCAGCGTGGTTGGAGGCTAGCGAGAAGCTGGAGCAAGTCGCGGCGTAGAAAAACCTCCCTCTCCCTTTGGGAGAGGGAAGGGGCCCGCTCCGCGCAGCCGAGTGGGAAGGGTGAGGGTGGCCATTTACGCCCTACCCTCACCCTTCCGGCGCTTCGCGCCTCCCTCCCTCTCCCAAAGGGAGAGGGAATTTTGCCGATTCGCTCCCCGCGCTTCGCCATGATACGCTCCTCCAAAACCGGCCTTAGCCGGGCGCGGGAGGAGAGAACCTGATGCAGCAATTGAGCGCGCAGGATGCGTCGTTCGTCTATCTCGAAACCCCGCACACGCCGATGCATATCGGCTCTGTCGGCATCTACGATCCGTCGACCGCGCCCGGCGGGTTCGTGCGGTTCAAGGACATCCTCCGCTTCATCGCCAGCCGGTTGCCGGGCGCGCGCAGTTTCCGTCAGCGGCTGGTCCGCGTCCCGTTCGACGTCGATCATCCCTATTGGATCGAGGATCCCGAATTCGACCTCGAATTCCATGTCCGCCACATCGCGCTGCCCAAGCCCGGCGACTGGCGCCAGCTCTGCATCCAGGTCGCGCGGTTGCATGCGCGGCCGCTCGATCTGTCGAAGCCGCTCTGGGAATTCACCGTGGTCGAGGGCCTCGACAATATCCCGGGCCTGCCGCCCGGCTGCTTCGCGCTCGTCTCCAAGGTCCATCATGCGGCGATCGACGGTATGTCGGGCGTCGAGATGTCGGCCGCGGTCCACGATCTCGACCCCTCGATGGCGGCGCCCGACAAGCCCGACACCTGGCAGCCGGAGAACATGCCGCGCGTCGCCGACCTGCTGACCCGCAGCTATTTCAACAATCTGCTCCAGCCGATGCGCATCGCCGAGACGATCGGGCGGTCGCTGCCCGGCATGGCCAAATTGGTGGTCCAGGCTGGCAAGGGCGATGTCAGTCTCAGGAACACGCGCCCCGCGCCCAAGACGCGGTTCAACGGCAAGGTGTCCGCCCATCGCGTTTGGGACGCGGTGCCGTTCAAGCTCGCCGAGGTCCGCGCGGTCAAGGAGGTGATCCCGGGAGCGACGGTCAACGACGTCATCCTGACCGTCGTCGGCGGTGCGCTCCGCACCTATCTGCTCGACAAGGGGGAACTGCCCAAGGAGACGCTGACCGCGATGGCGCCGATCTCGGTGCGGCAGGAAGGCGAGAAGGAAGCGCTCGGCAACCTTGTCTCGGCGATGGTGGTCGGGCTCGGCACGCAGATCGCCGACCCGCTCGAGCGGCTGCGCTTCGTTCATGGCGAGGCGGTCAATTCGAAGGCGATGACCAATGCGGTCGGCGCCAAGAACCTGGCCGATTACAGCCAGTTGATTCCCTCGGGCCTCGCCGGGCTCGGGGCGCGGCTCTACACCCGCGTCGGTGCCGCCAACATGCATGCCCCGGCCTTCAATTGCGTCGTGACCAACATCCCGGGCCCGCGCGTGCCGCTCTATTTCTGCGGCGCCAAGATGCTGGCGATGTACGGCACCGCGCCGGTGTTCGACAGCATGGGGCTGATCAACCCGGTCTATTCCTATGGCGACACGATCGCGGTGTCGTTCACCGCCGACCGCGAGATGCTGCCCGACCCGGACAATTACGCGAAGGCGTTGCGGGAGTCGTTCGAGACGCTGAAAGCGGCGGCAACGCAGCCGGCCGCCAAGCCTGCCAATGAGAACAAGCCCGCGCCCAAACCCCGCGACGCGGCAAAACCGCGCACGGCGGCCAAGTCCAAGCCCCCTGCCAAACCCGTCGCCAGACGGACCCCTCGTGCCACAGGAGCGAAATGATGGCGAAGAAGGTCAAGGACGCAATCGATAAGGGCGCCAAGCGCGCCAAGGACGCGACTGACAAGGCGGCCGCAGCTACCAAGAAAGCCACCGATCGCGCAGCCAAGGCGACGAAGGAAGCCACCGACAGGGTTGCCGGCGGTGCCAAGGCGGCCGCCGATCGCGTCGAGGGCGCGCGAGAGTCTCTCAAGAAATCGGGCGAAAAGCTGAAGGCGTCAGGCGAAAAGATCGCCAAGCAGGGCTCGGCGGTGAGCATGAAGATGCTCGAACATGCCGAGGAGAATACGCGGCAGGCGTTCGCCGCGATGCGCGCCGCGGCGGCGGCGAAGAATCCGGCTGAAGTAGCGAAGATTCAAGGCGACTATCTCAAGCAACAGGGTGCGCGAGCGCTGGCCCATGCGCGTGAGGTCGGGGAAATGATCCTGCAATTCGGCCGCGAGGCGATGGGCGAAGGGAAGAAGTAGGACAGAAAAGCCCCTCCCCTGAAGGGGAGGGGCTTTTCTCCTCACTTGCTATCAAGCATGCCCCGCGGACGGATACACCAACGCCCTGAGCCCCGTGCGTTCGAACGGGTGCCAATCGTCCTCCGCCTGCGCCAACCGGTCCGCGACCGCATAAAGCACGCTGGCATTGATCCCCAGGCCGCAATGGCTGCCATAGACTTCGATATTGTCGCTGGTCGGGCCGATTTCCTCGCAGCAATTTTGCCACGCAACCACGCCGTCGCCGCGCGAATAGATGGCGGTCGAGGGTACCGGAGGCGGTGACGACACCTCGTTCAGCTGCGACCGGGTGTGATCGTCGTCGACCTTTTGTCCGGTCAGCATCTCATAAGCGCGCCAGACGTTCGACGCCTTGGGACTGCCAGAAAAAGGCGAGCCCAGGGTGATCACCTGGCGCACCGCGTGCGGAATGCGCTTGGCTGCCAGTCGCGCCATCACTCCGCCCAGGCTCCACCCGACCAGGCTGACTTTCTTGCCGGTCGCTTCGTGCACCTGCAGAATGCGCGCGACCAGCTTTTGTCCGTGGCGACCGATCGCCTTGGGGCCGAGATTGCGGCCGAGCTCCCAGGCATGAGCGTCATAGCCATGCCCCTCGAGAAAGCCGCGGAGGATGGCGGTCGATCGGTCGGTGGTGACGAATCCCGGCAGCACCAGCACCGGGTGTCCGTCGCCGCGAGGTGCGGTAGCGAGCAGCGGCGCCGCCCAGGGCAATGCGCCCAGTTCGGCGAGCGCGCGCGGCAATTCGGTCAGCGCGAGGAGCGCCGAGGGCGCTTTGGTCTGGATATCGGTTTGTTGCATGGTGTCTTTCATCCGGTGACTACGCACCGCCCCCCTCATTCGATCCCGGTCGCGGCGTGCAGCGCCGCCACGCGTGCAGCGTCGTAACTCAGGATCGCGACGTCGTGGCTGCGTCCATCAGTGCCGCGCACCTGATCCTTGAGCATCGCCTCGGCCCGGAAACCCACGCCTTCGAACAAGGCGATCGACCCGGTCTGATCGACCGTCATCCGCGCGACGAGCTTGCTCAGCCCGCGTTCTTTCGCGATCATGAAAATACCCTGGAGCAGGTCGCTGCCCAGCCCGGCGTTGCGCCGTCCAGGCGCGACCAGCAACCGCACTTCGCCGACATGCGCGCTCCAGCTCAGCGGATCGCGGACCAAAGCGGCGGTCGCGACGATCTGACCATCGTCCTCGGCGATCAGACTGTCGATCTCGCTTTCCTCGATCGCCTTGAGCCAGGCAGCGACGACGCGCGGCTCACGCACGTCGCGACTGAGGAACAGCAGGTCGTGTTCGGGCAGGCCCCGTGCAAAGGCGACCATCGCATCGGCGTCTTCAGGGCGGAAACGGCGGATGGCATGGCTCATGTCGATCGCACTCCAAGCCACTCCACCAGATTGGGCCATAGCCGCTTGATCGCGTTACCGCCCGCGACGAGGCTGACATGCCCGCCCTTCAACACGATCTCGTTCTTGTCTTCGGAGCCGATCATGCCGATCAGCGGCGCCGAAGCGGCGGTCGGGACGATATGGTCGTGTTCGGCGGCGACGTGGAGGAACGGCACCGTGATGCCGCCGAGATCGACGCGGCGTCCACCGATCTCCAGCGTTCCTTCGAGCAATTCGTTGCCCCACATCAGCTTCTTGGTCGTCTGACGGAAATATTCGCCCGCCAGCGGCAGGATATCGGCCGACCAGCGGTCGAACATGCGATACGACTTCACGAAGTCGTCGTTCCAGAGGTTGTCGTAGAGCCGGATATTCCCCGCCGCACGCTGGCCCGGGCGCAGCATGTCGAACGCCGTGTAGAGATAATCGCCCGGACAATTGCCAAACGTATCGACCAGCCGGTCGACGTCGAAGAAGCGGCGATCGGCCCAGCTCTGGAACATCTCCATCTTGGAGAAATCGACCGGGGTGGTGAAGGTGACGAGATTGGCGAGGCCGGCATCGGGATGGAGCGCGGCCCAGAGCAGCGACAGCACGCCGCCGAAGCAATAGGCGACGACGGTGACGTCGTCCTCTCCGCTCTCCTGCTTCACCCGCGCTACTGCGGCGGGCAGGAAATCGAGCACGTAGCTTTCGAGGCTGAGGCTGCGCTCGTCGGCGCGCGGCGCGTCCCAGTCGAGCATGAAGACGTCGAAGCCCGCGTCGAGCAGATATTCGACCAGGCTCTGGCCCGGCACCATGTCGAAGATGTAACCGCGATTGGTCGTCGCCATCACCAGCAGCAACGGCACGCGGTACACGTCATCGGTGCGCGGGTGATAATGATAAAGCCGCATCGTGCCGCGTTCGATCAGCACGTCCTTGGGCGTGGCGCCGAGCGTGGGCCCGCTGGTCTGGAAATAGTCGAGCCCCTTGAGATTGCGCTGCATCGCGCGTTCGAACTCGCGCGCGGCGTTGTCAGCGATATCGAAGGCGGCGGTCGCCACTCAGTAATGCTCCGGCGAAAGCGGGAGTCCGGGGTCCCAAGCGACCCGCTCGTTACCCTGAATTCCCGCGTTCGCGGGAATATGGGTGGCCAACAGGGTCAGCTCTTTTTCTCCGGCGGCTTGCGGGTGCGGCTGGGCTTGGGCCGCGCGGGTCGTTCGGCCTTGCCACCGAGCGCCGCTTCGATCCGTCCCAGCTGATCCTCGATCCGCGCCAGGCGGCCGGACAGATCCTCGATCTCGGCACGGCTCGGCATGTTGGCGGCGGCCAATGCGCGCGTCATCATCGCGCTGATCGCTTCCTGCGTGCTCATCGACGCGGCGGTGGCGCCGTGCATCGCACGGGTGAATTCGTCGGAGCGGGCGTAGTCGCCCCCGACCTTATTGGCCATCCTCTCCCATTCGCCCAACAGCTCGCGAAAGAACGCGGCCGGATCGGTGCTTGTCATGGCGGCATCCTGAGTCCGGTTGCCGGTCAGGTCAAGCGAGCATTTTGCTGCGGGTTAAGGTGCAGCATCGACTTCTCCCCTCCCTGCAAGGGAGGGGACGGGGGTGGGTGGCGAGCGTAGCGAGCTCCCTTCGGTCGCACCCACCCCTAGCCCCTCCCTAGAAGGGAGAGGAACGGAGTCACTTCGGGCAGGCCGCCCCGCTCTCCACCCAAGCCTTGGTCAGTTCGCCGAACTCCGCCTGCGTCCCCGGCGCGGGGACCCGCCCCGGGCCCGGATTCCAACCCCAACCGACCAGCTCATCCTTGCCATTATGATCGATCAGTTGCTCGAGACTGAGCCCGCCGTTCTTGGTCCGATCCTTGATCACCGCGCAGATCTGCCCGAGCGTCAGGCCCTGCCAAGCCATGCTGCGCGGCGCCAAATGCCATTTGGGATTGCCCGGCACCGACCCGCCGCCATTGCCGAACGGGGCATTGCGCGGACCATGACATGTCGCGCATTCCATCCCCGCGGCACCGAAGCCATCGGGTCCGCGCGTCACCGGCGGCGCGTGGAGCAACATCGCATCGCCCTGGGTCGGGCTGTCGGTGCGCGGATGGCAATTGAGGCAGCGCGGCGACATCAGCACCTTGCCCATCTCGGTGAAAATCGCCGCCGAGCGCGCGTTCCGGTCGGCAATGCCCGCAAACGCACTGGCGGGCTTCAGCCCCGACGCTTCGCCGCCATGCGCGATCGACAGCGGCAGGATGATTACCGAGGCGATCAGGGTGATGACACCGAGCCGCGGGAGCGAGATCATCGTCATGCCTTGCCTCCCGACGCAGCCAGATTGGAGGGATGCGCGAACGGCAGCCGTTCGACAACCTTGCCGGTCAGCCGGCGCCAGGCATTGGCGACCGCGGGTGCGGCCGGCGGTAGGCCCGGCTCCCCGATCCCGGTCGGATCCGCGGTCGACTTGACGATCGCGACCTCGACATCGGGCATCTCACCGATCCGCAGGGATCGATAGGTGTCGAAGTTGGATTGCTGCACCGCACCGCCCTCGCCCAGGGTGATATCGGCATAGAGTGCGTGGCCGAGGCCGTAACCGATCCCGCCTTCGACCTGCGCGCGCATGACATTGGGATTGATCGGCACCCCGCAATCGATCGCCGCCCAGATCTTGTGCACCTTGGGCAGGCCGTCGCTGCCGGCCGACACCTCGGCGATTTGCGCGACGTACGATCCGAAGCTCTTGTGGAAAGCGACCCCGCGAGCACGGCCCGATTTGGCGCCGAGGCCGCCGGCAAGCTCGGCGACCCGCTTCAGCACCGTCTTGGCGCGCTCCTCTTTCATCAGCCCGAGCCGCGCCTGGATCGGGTCCTGCTTGCCGAGCTCGATCAGCCGGTCGAGGAAGGTCTCCATCACATAAGCGGTGTGGGTGTTGCCGACCGAGCGCCACCACAAGGTCGGCACGCCATTCTTCATCACGTTGACGCCGACGCGGAGATTGGGGAAACCATAGGCCGATTTGGTCAGCCCCTCGACCATCGCATCGTCGAACGGCTCCTTCGCATCGAAGAACATCGTGCCGATCATGAACGACTGGCCCGTGGTGATCGTGTCGAGCGCGACGATCGCACCCTTGGCATCGATCCCGCCGCGCACCTTGTGCACCATCAGCGGACGGTAGCGGCCGCCGGTGATGTCGTTTTCGCGCGTCCACATATGCTTGACCGCCTGGGTACCGCCGAGCGCCTTGACCGCCTGGGCGGATTCGACCGCGTGGCCCATGTCGGGCGTAGCGCGGCGGCCGAAACTGCCGCCCGCATATTGTTCGTGCAGCGTCATGCCCTCGAACGGCACGCCGAGCACGCCCGCCACCGCGCGTGTATCGCCGACCTGGAACTGGCTGCCGCACCAGAAATCGGCACCGCCCGCCTTGGGTTCGATCACCGCATCCATCGGCTCCATCGGCGCGTGCGCCAGGAACGGGAAGACATAGGTCGCCTCGATCGTCTTGGCCGCGCCGGCCAGCGCCTTGGCGGCATCGCCATTCGCCTCGCATTGCGTGCCGGGATTGCCGGCCTGCGCCAGATAGTCGCGCAGCATCGCCTCGCTCGAGCGCGTCTCGGCCTGGCTGAGGTCCCAGTCGACATTGAGGGCGGCGCGGCCCTTCATCGCCGCATAAGTGTCCTTGCCATAGACCACGACACCCTGCGGGATGGCCTTCACCGCCACCACGCCGGGCACCGCCAGCGCGGCCTTGTCGTCGACCGATTTCACCTTGCCGCCGAACGCGGGAGGATGCTGGATGACCGACACCAGCATGTTGGGGCGCTTCACGTCCATCGTGAATTGCGCCGCGCCGGTCGACTTGATCAGGCTGTCGATCTTGGGGATGTCGGTGCCGATCAGCGTCCATTGCTCGGGAGTCTTGAGCACCGGCTTGTCGGGCACCGGCATCGTCGCGGCGGTGGCGGCGAGATCGCCGAAGCTCGCTTTCTTCGCGCCATGGCTGACGACGCCCTTGGCGACCTTGATCTCGCTCGCCGGTACGCCCCAGGTCTTGGCGGCGGCCGCGACCAGCATCGCGCGCGCCGCGGCCCCGGCGTTGCGCATCTGCATCCAGCTGTTCGCCATCGCGGTCGAGCCGCCGGTGCCCATCGTGCCGAAAGCGAGGTTCTTGTAGAGCGGGTCGTTGGCGGGCGCGAACTCGATCCGCATCTGCGCCCAGTCGGCGTCCATCTCATCGGCGACGATCGTGGTCAGGCCGGTTGCCGGCCCCTGGCCGAATTCGACATGCTTGATGACCACGCTGACCGTGTTGTCGGGCAGCACCCGGACGAAAGCGTTGGGAGCGAAGGTCGGCCCGGCGGGCGCCATCGCCTTGGCGCCACGCATCGGCAGCACCAGGCCGAGTACCAGGCCGGAGCCGGCGAGGAACTGGCGGCGGTCAGTGGCGAGCGCGGTCATGCCGACACCTTCGCGCCGGCTGCGGCATCCTTGATCGCCTGGCGGATGCGGACATAGGTCGCGCAGCGGCAGATATTGCCCGCCATTCCGGCATCGATATCGGCATCGGTCGGCCTGGGTTTCTGCGCGAGCAGTCCGATCGCGCTCATCACCTGGCCCGACTGGCAGAAACCGCATTGCGGCACATCGATCGCGACCCAGGCCTTCTGCACCGCCTCGGCGATCGGACCCGAGACGCCCTCGATCGTCGTGACCGTCTTGCCCGCGACCGTGTCGATCGGCGTCACGCACGACCGCCGGTTCTTGCCGTCGAGATGGACGGTACAGGCACCGCATTGCGCGATGCCGCAGCCATATTTCGTGCCGGTCAGCCCGGCATGATCCCGGATCACCCAGAGGAGAGGCGTGTCGGGATCGCCGTCGAACGACATGTGCTTGCCGTTAAGGAGGAATTCGACCGCCATACCACCGTCTCCCTGGTGTTTGCCAGGAGAGGTTAACGCTGTAACCATCCCCCGCCAAGCGTAACCTGTTTTTAGGTCCCCGCCGCTAAGCCGGACGGCCATGGTCCAACTCCGCTACCCGCTGGTCGACCCCAATCCGCCGCGTCTCAGCGAGCATCTCGGCGTACTGACGCGCGTCGAGCAATCGGGCATTTATTCCAACAACGGGCCGGAACTTCGCGCATTCGAGGCGGAAGCGACCGATCGCTTGTTCGGCGGCCAGGGCGCCTGCCTGGGCGTGGCCAACGCGACCCTGGGACTGATGCTGGCAATTCGCCAGGCGGCGGGGCGCGAGCGCGGCACAGGCAAGCTCGCCATGATGCCGGCCTTCACCTTCGCCGCAACCGCTCAGGCCGCCGAATGGTGCGGGCTGACCCCGCTGCTCGCCGATATCGATCCGGGCGACTGGTCGATGTGCGCCGCCGCCGAGGAGCGCCTGCTCCAGAGATATGCCGGCCAGGTCGCGGTCGTCGTGCCCTATGCGACCTTCGGCAATGCGATCGATCTCGACCGCTACGCCTGGATGATGCGGCGGCACCAGGTCGGCGTCGTCGTGGACGCCGCCGCGTCGCTCGGCACGATCGATGCCGACGGCCAGGGATTCGGCGCGGGCGCGCCGTTCCCGATCGTCTATTCGCTTCACGCCACCAAGACCTTCGCGGTCGCCGAGGGCGGGTTGATCCATTGCGGCGACCCGGCGCTGATCGATGAACTGCGCGCGATGGCCAATTTTGGCTTCGCCGGCAGCCGCTCGGCAGTCCTGCCGGGAATGAACGCCAAGATGTCCGAACTGGTCGCGGCGATGGCAAGGCTCAAGCTGGCCGAATTGAACGCCGTGGCTGGACACCGCGCGGAGGTTGAGGCGAGCTATCGCGAAATGCTCAATGGCATGACGCTGCAGGCTGTCGAAGGCGATCGCCGCGCGCTCCAGTTCATGCCGGCTTTGCTCCCCGACGGGGTCGATCGCGACCGCTTCGTCGCCACGCTGGCCGCCGACGGCATCGGCTGCGGTAGCTATTTCAGTCCGCATCTCGGACAGCAGCCCTGGGTTCGCGATCACGCCATTGTCGGTTCGACGCCGGCTGCGGACCATGTCGCCGATCGCATCGTCTCGCTTCCCATTTCCGATCGCATGACCACGGCCGATGCGCGCCACATCGCGGCGCGCGCCAATGCGGCGATCTGTGCGCAGGGCGTCCCCGCGAGCGCACGCGCTGCAAAGGTGGACGCGATGCTGATCGTCGGCGGAGGTCCGGCCGGCACCGCGCTCCTCACCGCCGCGTCGAAACAGGATCGGCTGTTTGCGCTCGTCCGTGCCGGCCTGACCATCGTCGAACGCGACGATGCGCTCGGTGGCGGGCGGCTGGGGCAATATGCGATTTCGTCGGATTCGACCGCCGAGACCTTTCTGTCGGCGGTCAGGGACAATCCCCACCCGGAGGTTGCCGCGCTGATCGATCATCCCGCGGCGCGGCAGGTCGCCAGGTTCGTCGGCGCGCTTGGGGTGCCGTTGAGCGATGCCGGGCCGTTGCTGCGCGTGACCGGCGACCGCCTCGGCGCGATCGTCGCGGCCAATGGCGGCAATGTCGCGACCGGGCACGAAGTGGTCGAAGCGCGACGCTTGCCGCAAGGCGGCTGGGTGACGCGGCTGCGGCGGCTGGCCGATGGCAGCGAGAGCGAGCGGCGATCGCACGGCATCGTGATCGCGACCGGCGGGCACCAACCGCTCGACGATCTGGTGGCGCGCGACGTCGCGGGCGCGCCGTTGCATCGCCTCGCCGACGGTCGGCTGCTCCTGTCGGACGAATTGCTCGCATTGGGTGGGCTCGATCGCGCGGCCGATGTGCTGCGCAGCAAACGCAACCCGAAAGTGGCGGTTATCGGCGGCTCGACCAGTGCGCTCGCCAGCGTCGCGTTGCTGTTGCGCAGCCGCCCAGGCATCGCGTTCGGTGCCGGCGGCATTACCTTGCTCCATCGCCGGCCGCTGCGCCCCTTCTACCATAGCGAGGCCGCGGCGCTGGCGGATAATTTCTCCGATTTCGGCCCCGACGACATCTGCCCGGTATCGGGGTTCGTCTATCGCCTCGGCGGCTTTCGCCTGGAGGCGCGAGAGCTCGTGCTGCGCATGCTGCAGGTCGACGGCCGCGCGCCGGACCCGCGCGTGGCGGTTCACCGGATCACGGACGACGATGGTGAGGCGCGGGCAATTGTCGAGGATGCGGATCTGGTGATCGCCGCCTTGGGATATCGCCCGCGCGCTTTGTCCTTGCTCGAAGCGGACGGAACGCCGCTTTCGCTCGCCGCGCACGCCGGACGGCCGATGGTCGACCGCTATTGCCGCATACTCGACGCCCACGACCGGCCGATCCCCGGTGCGTTCGGCATCGGGCTCGCGGCAGGCTTCGTGCCCTGGGGCCGGATGGGTGGCGAGGCAAGTTTCCGCGGCCAGGCCAATGGCCTGTGGCAATGGCAGAACGATGTCGGTCAGATGATCGTCGATCAGGTGCTCGGCGAGCAACAAAGGGCCGTCGCATGAGCGGCCTGCGGACCAACCCGGCGGTCAGCGTGGTGATGGCTGCTTATAACGGCGCCGCACTGATCGGGGAGACGCTCGACAGTCTATGGGCGCAGATCTTCACCGATTTCGAAGTGATCGTGGTCGACGATTGCTCGACCGACGACACGCTCGCGGTGCTGCGTGCGTGCCCCGATCCGCGCCTCCGCGTCATCGCGGCCGACCGGAATGTCGGTCCGGTGCGCAGCCGCAACCGCGCCTTCGCCGAGGCCCGCGGACGCTATATCGCGGGGCTCGACCAGGACGATATCTGCCTGCCGAACCGGTTGGAACGACAGGTCGCCTATCTCGACGCGCACCCCGATATCGCCCTGGTCGCGGCGAGCGCGGCGATCCTCGAGGACGGCGCAGTCACGTCGAGCATCAAGTCGCCGGTGACGACGCCGCGGCTGGTCGAATGGCTGTTGTGGATCGAGAATCCCTTGGTCTGGTCGACCGTCATGCTGCGCCGGGACCGCGTTTCACCCGCCGTCGAGTTCACCCGGCCTGATTACCTCTATGCGGAGGATTTCGACCTCTATCATCGCATGGCACGTCGGGGAGGCATCGCGCGGATCGACGATCCGTTGCTGCTTTACCGCAAACATGGTGCCGGCGCGTCGCAGCTTTATGCCGAGACGATGAGCAGCAATGCTATGCGGGTGCTCGCGGAAAGCTATGCGGCCGAAGGGTTCGACGATGCCGAGGTTGGGGCCAAGCTCATCATCGAGCATCTGATGCGCGCCGTGCCCGTCTATGACCGTGCGACGTTCGAGCGGCTGGGCCGCACGATCGGCGCGCTGCAGGCTCATTTCATCGCCACGCGTGAGGTCGACGCGGAAAGCTTGCGGATGATCCGCTGGGAATCGGCGTTGCGCTGGGGCCGCGTGGTTCGTGCCGGGCTCAAGGCCGGTACGATAGGGCTGATGGCGGCGATGGCGGTGCGGCCTGACCATCTCGGCCTGGGCTATTCAAGCATGGAGGAACTGCTCGGCTCGCGGCTCATCGGCGGTGCGCGAACGGCTGTCCGGAAGGGCCGAGCCGCGTAGGACGACGTCCGGGCGAGACGGCGCCATACTGCTTGCCATTGGACGCGCCACACGCAATGCCTTGTCCGAGACAGGAGGGGGCAACGTGTCGAACCGCACCGGCGGTGCCGATCTGATCGGACCGCTTACCAGCATCCGTTTCTTCGCCGCGTTCGCGGTGGTGCTCTACCATTCGGGGGCGGCGTTCGCCGCCGCCAGCCCGCACATCCCCATCCCACTCAAGACATTGCTGTTGAACGGCTATCTTGGCGTGACCTTCTTCTTCGTGCTGTCGGGCTTCATCCTGCACCTGACGTATCGCGGCAGGATCGCGACGTCGAAACAGGTGACGAGGTTCGGGGTCGCACGCTTCGCCCGGCTCTATCCGGTCTATCTGCTCGCCGTCCTGGCGATGCTGCCATTTGCGACGCTCAAGGGCTGGGCGGATGTGCCGCAATTCCTGCTGCTGCATTGGTGGATCCCCAATGGCGCGTTCGGCTGGACCGACTGGAACATGCCGACCTGGACCCTGTCGGTAGAATTCTTCTTCTATCTCTGCTTCCCGTTCCTTTCGCGCCTGGCGGAAAAGCTGGGGAACGGCTCGCTATTGGGGCTGACAGCGGCCCTCCTGGTATTTGCCGCGGTCACCGGCAGTTCCGCACTGATCGACAATCAGTACGCCTTGTTCGCCTGGATGAAGTGGACGCCGGTGCCCTTGCTTCGCCTGCCCGAATTCCTGATCGGGATGTTCGCCGCCGAACTGCACCTGAGGGGTTACAGAGTGCGCATCCCCGCCTGGCCCATCGCCTTGCTGTTGCTCGCAGGCCTGGCCGTCGCCACGACGCCACGCATCGCCGCCTTCGCGACCGCCCTGTCGGCGCTGTTGATCCTTGCGATTGCCGGCGACCAGCACTCCCGCTTCGCCCGCGCCCTGAGCGCTCGTTGGCTCGTGCTATTGGGGGCTGCGAGCTATGCTCTGTACCTTATGCACCAGCCAGTGCATTTCGCGGTGCTCACGCTGTTGGGATCGTCCAAGGCGATGGTCGCCTTGCAATATCCGATCCTGATCGCCGGATCGGTCGCGCTGTTCCTGTTTTACGAGGAGCCGGTCCGGGAATGGATCCGAAAGCGGGCGGCGATGAAGCCGTCGATCGGCGAAGAGATTGCGGCACATCCGGTGTAAGAAATCGGCGCCGACGGTGAAACGTCCGCCGGGCTGGCGCAAGTTCCGGCCAGTACTCGTCACACGGCAAACCGCTGGAGGTCCAATTGCGGATATCCCGATTATCGGGCATTCTTAGCGCATGACCCTGAAGCGAAACCGTACTCCACAGGAGAAGAAGGCGCTGAGCCTGAAGAGGGATTGCCGGCAATCCTATTTCGCCAGCGGACAAAAGG
>NZ_JANINP010000006.1:0-912500 GCF_024508665.1 Sphingomonas sp. | reverse complement strand
ACGGCAAGATCGAGCATATCGACCTGACGGGAATCGAGCGGCTCGACACGATCGGCGCCTGGACGATCCATCGCCTGGCGCAACGTACGGGCGCCGACATCAAGGGCCTCGGCCCCGACGCGCAGCATCTGTTCGATCAGGTCCAGGCCGCCGACCAGCCGGTCAGCATCCGCGGCCAGCATGTCCCCGCTTTCTATCGCGTGCTGGGAGAAATCGGCGAAGCGACGATCCAGACGTTCAAGACCATGGTCGGCCTGCTCGGCTTTCTCGGCGCGACCACGCTCGCATTTGGGACGATCTTCAAGAGCATCTTCGTCCCGCCCCGGCGCTTCCGTTTCAATGCCACGGTGCAGCGGTTCGAAGTGGTCGGCGTCTCCGCGCTGGGCATCATCGGGCTGATGAGCTTCCTGATCGGCATCGTCATCGCCCAGCAAGGCGCGGTGCAGCTGCGCCAGTTCGGTGCCGAGGTCTATACGATCAACCTGGTCGGCCGGTTGTCGATGCGCGAACTCGGCGTGCTGATGACCGCGATCATGGTCGCCGGACGGTCGGGATCGTCGTTCGCCGCGCAGATCGGCACGATGAAGCTGACCGAGGAAATCGACGCGATGCGGACGATCGGGGTGTCGCCGATGGAGGCCCTGGTCGTGCCGCGCGTGCTCGCGGCGGTCTTCATGATGCCATTGCTCGGCTTCTATTCCGCGCTGATCTCCATCATCGGCGGCGGATTGTTGTGCTGGGCCACGCTCGGCATTCCCCCGGTCACCTATGTCCAGCGCATTCGCGAGGTCGTGCCGATCAGCGACGTCTATGTCGGGCTGATCAAGGCGCCGGTGTTCGGTGCGATCGTCGCCATCGCCGGCTGTTTCCAGGGCATGTTGGTCGAGGCCGATGCCGAGCAGGTCGGCCTGCGCACCACCGCGGCGGTGGTCCAGGGTATCTTCATGGTGATCGTGCTCGACGCTTTCTTCGCGGTATTCTTCTCCTCGGTCGGATGGATTTGATGGCGGAGGACGACATCGTCATCCGCGTTCGCGGCTTGAAGAACAGTTTCGGCGAGCAGGTCGTGCACGAGGGGCTCGACCTCGACGTCCGGCGCGGCGAGATATTGGGCGTGGTCGGCGGATCGGGCACCGGCAAGTCGGTGCTGATGCGGTCGATCATCGGCTTGCAGGTGCCCGACGAGGGCGAGATCACCGTGTTCGGCGAACCGACGATCGATCTCGAGGAGAATCAGGCGATCGAGATCCGCAAGCGCTGGGGCGTGCTGTTCCAGGGCGGCGCCTTGTTCTCGACGCTGACCGTCGCCGAGAATGTCGAAGTGCCGATCAAGGAATTCTATCCGGACCTGGATCCCACTTTGCTCGACGAGATTGCGTCCTACAAAGTGGTGATGACCGGTCTGCCCGCCGATGCCGGCCCGAAATATCCGGCCGAGCTTTCGGGCGGGATGCGCAAACGCGCCGGGCTCGCCCGCGCGCTGGCGCTCGATCCCGAATTGCTGTTTCTCGACGAGCCGACCGCGGGCCTCGACCCGATCGGCGCCGCTGGGTTCGACGAACTGACCTTGTCGCTGCAGCGGACGATGGGGCTGACCGTGTTCCTGATCACGCACGATCTCGACTCGCTGTATGCGATTTGCGACCGCGTCGCGGTGCTCGCCGACAAGAAAGTCATTGCGGTCGGCACAATCGACGAGTTGATCGCGTTGGATCATCCGTGGATCGAGGAATATTTCAAGGGACCCCGCGGCCGCGCGGCGGTCGCGACGCAAGAAGCGGGCACGGGCAAGGCAGGGGCTGACTGATGGAAACGCGTTCCAATCATGTTTTGGTCGGCGGGGTCGTCTTGATCCTGCTTGCCGTGCTGTCCTTGTTCATGGTGTGGATCTCGCGCTTCGGCGCCGAGGGCAAGCGCGAATACGACATCCTGTTCAAACAATCGGTCGACGGCCTGGCCAAGGGGTCGGCGGTCAATTTCTCGGGCGTGCCGATCGGCCAGGTCAAGGACATCAAGCTCGACGCCAAGTCGCCCGAATTCGTGCGCGTGCGCGTGTCGGTCGACGACAAGACGCCGATCCTGCTCGGCACGACCGCGGCGATCCAGGGCAGCTTCACGGGCCCGTCGACGGTCCAACTGGACGGCGCGCAGGCCGGTCGCCCGCTGATCGATTGCTCGAACAGCGCCTGTCCGCTGGGCGTGCCGCTGATCCCGGCCAAGCCCGGCGGGCTCGGCGCGCTCCTGTCCAACGCGCCGCAATTGCTCGAGCGGCTGACGACGCTGACCGAGCGTCTGACCGCGTTGCTCAGCGACCGCAACCAGGCGTCGATCGCCGGTATCCTCGAAAACACCAACAAGTTGAGCAAGGCACTGTCCGATCGCGGCCCGGAAATCGCCGCGACCCTGGCCGAGACGCGGATCGCGATCCAGAAGGCCGGCGTCGCCTCGCAACAGATCGGCGAACTGGCGGCGACGACCAACGGCCTGCTCGCCAACGACGTCAAGCCGACGCTCGGCAATTTGAACAAGGCGGTGGCGTCGGCGCAGAAGTCGATGGACACGCTGGACGCCGCGATCGGCGACGCCCGGCCGGGGCTGCAGAGCTTCTCCAAACAGACCATTCCCGAGCTCGGACAGCTGATCCACGACCTGCGCCAGATGTCGCAGTCATTGTCCTCGGTCGCCGAAAAGATCGATCGCGGCGGCGCCGGCTCGATCGTCGGCAGTCCCAAGCTCCCCGATTACAAGGGCAAGTGAGATGACGAAGCGTTACCTTTCCCTGACCCTCGCCCTTCTCCCGGCGGTATTGCTCACGGGCTGCCTTAGCTTCGGCGGCAAGCCGCCCAAGGTGTTGCTGACACTGAATTCGACAGCGGCCTTGCCGGTCGGGTCGACGCAGACTTCGGCCAGCGCCAAGACCGTTACCATCCAGGTGCCGGTGGTGCCGCAATCACTGGCAGTCGCGCGCGTGCCGGTGCAGACCGGCGACCAGCTTGCTTATGTCACCGACGTCGCCTGGGTCGAGGCGCCGCAGCGACTGTTCGCGCGGCTGATGTCGGACACGATCGCCGCCAAGACGGGCCGCGTCGTGCTGAGCCCGGCGCAGTCGTTCAGCGATCCCGGCGCCCGCCTGTCGGGCGAGTTGCGCAATTTCGGAATCGACGGCAGCACGCACGAAGCGGTGGTGACGTTCGAAGGCTCGCTGATCCGGAGCGATGCGAGCAAGGTCGAGAAGAAGAAGTTCGAAGCCCGCGTGCCGCTGGCCAAGATCGACGCCAATTCGGTCGGCCCGGCGCTCAACCAGGCAGCCAATCAGGTGGCGGGCGAGGTCGCCGACTGGCTCGGTAGCTGAGCCGGCCGGTCAGGCCTTGCGGCGCACCGGTACCGGCACGTTGCAGATATCGGCTCCGCCCGCGGGAACAGTGAAGAATGGCGGCTCGCGGTTCTCGCGCGCGTGGAGGTAGCGCGCGAAGTCGGAGCTGGCGGGTGACAGATATTCGAAATGCGGGCGTTCGCCGGGCGGTAAGGCGCTCGCCAGCCGGGCGCTGACGATCGGCGTCGGCTTCTGACCGTCGCCATAGAAGCCGAGCTTGCCGGTGCCGCGTTCGAGCGAGGACAAGGCATCGATCCCCTCGATCACGCGCCCGACCAGGGCGATGTTGCGGTCGAGAGCGCGCGGCGCGTGGCCGATCACCGCGTAGAGTTCGGCGCTGCTGCCGACCGACGGCGCGAGATCGCGGCCGACCCCGACCATTGCATAACAATGCGTCAGCCAGCTGCGCTTGCCGTCGGAGGCGACCGGCCAGCCGTCGGCCGAGAATCCCGCCATCGGTGCGAAGCTGTCCGGGCGCGTCATGCGCACCGTTGGTAGGCCCCCTGCCCGCGTATATTCGCTGGGTCCTTCGTCGGCGACGCCCTCGGGTAGCTTCTTCTTCTCGGTGACGTCGCCCCATTGCGCGACGTAATTGTCCTGGATGCGGTAGACGCTGGTGTCGTCCCACCAGCGTTTGTTGGCGAGGATACGCATCCGCGCGACGTGTTGCGGGGCGAAAGCGGGCGCGAGCTGGATGATCACCTTGCGCCCATTGGCGAGCGTGAAGATCAGGATGTCGTCGTCCGCGATCGTCCGCCACGCGGCGGCCGGCGCCTTGTTGGCGATCTCGGTCGGCGAGAGCGGCGGCTTGGCCGCGGGTTTCCTGGAAGTGTCGGCGGCAGGTTGGCCGGCGAGCGCGAGAGCGAGCGAGAGCAGGATCGGCATGGACGGGAAGCTGCCACACCCCCGCCCGATCCGGCAAGCGCTTGCGCGGCGCCGCGGGTATCTCTAGGGGCGACGCTTCCTGGCAATGCGGAGCGGTGGCCGAGTGGTCGAAGGCGCTCGCCTGGAAAGTGAGTATACGTCAAAAGCGTATCGAGGGTTCGAATCCCTCCCGCTCCGCCACCAGCCATTCCACAACGGTCCGCAGAAAACCATTGTGGCCTACATTTTCGTGCTGATTACAACTGCTTAGAAGATCGGTTCGACTTCAGCCGTCCATGCCCGTTGCTGCTCATCTATCGAATTGGAGGCCACAGGATCGCGCGTGTCGCCCGCAGCCAGAGTCATCGCGCTCGGGATAATAGCGCCGCTCCATCCGGGCCATCCCAAACTAACGCCCGAGGCACGCGCGCCTTCTCGCGCCCGGTCCGGTCGAGCACCACCGAATAAGGCATCCCGAGCGCGCCGAAGCGCTGAACGGCGGGGAGGGCGGAGAAACCAAGGCGAAGATGGGGGTAGCGGCCGGCGAAGGCCCTGACGCCATCGTCATGATCGGCATCCACCGAGGCGGCGATGACGATCAGGTCGCTACGCTTAGCCGCCAGCCGGTCCAGGCTGGGCAATTCCTTTCGACAGGGACCGCACCAACTCGCCCAGAAATTGATCAAAACGATTTTTCCACGCAACGCGTCCACCGACAGCGGCGGGCCGTCGGTGGATGCGATCGGCGGCAATACCGCCCGGGTCACTTTGGGCGGCACCCGCGCCGGCAGCGCCGAGGCGAGCAGGCCGCCAACGGCGGCGAGGACCAGTGCCCGAACCGAGGATCGGACGCGATCCGTCAAAATGCCTTATCCTTGACGACCGGCCAATTGGTCTGCGCCCTGGTGATGATCCCGGCGGTATCCTTGTCGAACAGCTGCAGAGCGCGAGCGCTGTTGTTGAGATAGAGCTTGCCGTTCACGACCTTGCCGGTCTCCGGATCGACATCGACCTTTTCGCCGAACGCAGTGCCGACCGCGCAAAATCCCCCGAATTCGGGAAGATACTTGCGGGGATTGGCCAGGAAGGCCTTGCGGTGCGCGGCGGTGGCAAAGAGATAGCGGGCGCCGCCATAGGACGCGTAGAGGCGGTCGATGCCGCGGGTCGGCTTGCCGCTGTCGAAATACGCTACCGGATCGTAGCCGCCCAGGGCGACACCATGATCGTCGGTGTTGATCTGCGCCGTCGAACCCTTGATTCCGGCCTGCGCGCCCGACGCGGCAACCAGAGCGGACAACGGCATCGCCGCGAACAGCGCGACGGCGAGCGGCTTCAACATGGTGCGATACATTCGACGGTCTCCCTTCGGCTGGTTGGTCAGCCAGTTCTCCTATGCATTCGAGGAAGAAGCGCCTTCGGTTACAGCGCGAAGGGAGCCGGCAAGATTCCGCGATCGATCGGGAAGAGAGCCGGGGCGTCAGGCCGCCGTTGGTCTCGCGATCAGGCCAGCGCCGCCAATCGCAGCACGGCCGTCATATCGGATCCGACGATGGCCGGCCCAGGACCGAGGCGCTCGAGCGGCACGCCGAGGCGATTGACCCAGGCCGTTCGATAGCCGAACCACGCCGCGCCGGCCGCATCCCAACCGCCGAACGCGGCGAAGCCGATGCGCGCCTTTGGTAACCCGAACGCGTCGAGTGCCATCGCATAGGCCTTGGGAGACGGTTTGAACGCGCGGACGCGATCGGTGCTGAGCACATGATCGAACAGCGTATCCAGCCCATTGCGGGCCATATTGGCGCGAAGCGTCGCCTCTCCGAGATTGGACAGAAAGGCGAGGCGGATACCGGCATCGCGCAGTTTCTGCAGGGCAGATTTGACATCCGGCCACGCCACCAAGTCCGCATAGGCGGAAACCAACATTCTTCTATCCGACGTGGAAAGGCTCATGCCGAGCGATTCCGCCGCGTAGCGCAACGCATTGTCGGCGACGTCATCGAAAGGGGCGTACTGGCCGGCCGCCGTATACAGCCAGCTGTTGCCGAACAATTTGGTCGACCAGGCCTGCGCAAGGTCGCGTCCGCGATCGGGTATCAGCGCCACGACCTTCTGGACGACGGAGCGAGGATCGAAGATCGGGAAGCCGTCGAACGCGATCGCCTCGATCGGCCCGCGCGCCAGCGCGTTGCCCGCGCCAGGAAGCAGCGCGGCGCCGACGGTGATGGCGCCAATCGCGCCTCGCCGCGACAGGTGCGCAGCGGCTGGATCCGCTCCCTCGCGGCCCGGCACGGCAAAAGTCGCAGCGGTCGCGAGCGCGGGCGTGTCGTCGCTCATATCGCCCGCGTCTCCCCGCCATCCATCCGCAAGGCCGTCCCGGTCATCCATGCGGCTGCGGGAGAGATGGCAAAGGCGATCAATTCGGCGATTTCGTCAGGCTCGCCGAAACGGGCGATGCCGGCTTCGCTGGCATAATGGAGCAAGGCATCCTCCACGGAAAGGCCACGCGCTGCCGCGTAGCGTGCGATCATCGCCAGCCTGCGGCCGGTCGTAACCGCACCGGGCAGCACCGAATTCACGCGCACGCCGTCGATCAACCCCTGATCCGCGAAGGCCTTGGCCATAGCGGAAATCGCAGCATTGATGGTGGAAACGGCGGCCAAAGCAGCGCTCGGCACGGCGGCGGTAGCGCCCGACATGAACACCAGCGCGCCTTGCGACTGCTTGAGGTGGGGCCATGCGGCCAGCGCGAGCCGTCGCGCGCCGTGGAATTTCATCGACAGACCATCGTCCCATTCGTCATCGCTAAGCGCCATCAGGCTCGCCTGCGGCACGGCGCCGGCGATGTTCACCACCGCGTCGATCCGGCCAGTGGCTTCGGCCACCGCCGCGACGACCGCTGCCGCGTTCTCCGGCAACCGCAGGTCTCTGGCGAGCGGAAATGCCCTGCCACCCGCTTGCTCGATCATGGACGCGGAGTCGGCCAAGGCATCTTCGCTGCGCGCGACCATGGCGACCAGATCGAAGTCTTCGGCCAGACGGAGCGCAGTCGCGCGGCCAATGCCGCGGCTCGCGCCCGTGACGATGACGGTACGTGTTTGATGGACCATTATTTCAACCATTCGTGGCGCGCCGAGGGATCGTTACGGCTCGGCGCTCGGTGGGACGATGGAGTGGCCGCCGGCGTCCTCCGGTCGGAGGATTGGGGGGGGAAGCGCCGGCGGCCTTTGCCGGCGTCTTTATTCGCCGGCAAACGCGAGGTCGATCTCGTGCGCGACGAGCCCGACATTCTCCTCAAGTGCGAAATGCCCGCCGTCGAGCCAGACCAGCTTGGCCTTGGGCAGATCTCGTTTGAAGGCTTCCGCGCCGGCCGGGATGAAGAACGGATCATTCTTTCCCCAGACGATCAGGGTCTTGGGCTGATACTTGCGGAACGCGGCATGCCAGCTGTCGTACAGCGCGACGTTGGTCTTGTAATTCGCCAGCAAGTCCAACTGGTAAGCATCGGTGCCAGGGCGGTCGAGCAGCGCCTGGTCGATCGTCCAGTTGTCCGGGCTGATCGCCTCCGGATCGTGGGCGCCGAACGTGTATTGGAAGCGAGTGGTTTCGGGCTTCAGGAAGTTTCGCGCGGCCGCTTCGGTGGTGGCGTCGCGCTTTTCCCAGAGCGGCAGGAAGACCTGCTTGGGCATGTCGCCGACGCCGTCGAGATACGCGTTCGCGTTCTGGATGATCAGGCCCTTCACCTGACCGGGACGCTCGGCGAAGATGCGGAAGCCGACGGGACCGCCATAATCCTGCATGTAAAGAACGTACGAGGTCAGGTGCAGCTGATCGAGCAGCCCGGTGACGTGCGCCGTCAGGTTGTCGAAGCTGTAGGTGAATTCGGACGCGGCCGGCGCGTCCGACTGGCCGAAGCCGATATAATCGGGCGCGATGACGTGGAACCGTCCGGCCAAAGCCGGGATCAGATCCCGATACATATGCGACGAGGTCGGGAATCCGTGGAGCAGGACGATCGTGGGCAGGGTGGGATCGCCGGCCTCCCGGTAGAAGACCTTGAGACCCTTCACCGTCTCCGACTTGTACAGCGTCCGGGGGGCCGGGACCGCCGGAGCGCTTATTGGTGCCGGCGACGCCGAGGCCGGCGTCATTGCGACCATGGAAGCGGCGGCAGCTGCCAGGCCGAGAGTGCGAGTGGATTTGGACATGGGATTTCCTTTGTAACCGATGAACTACACTTTTAAAGGTGTCTCTTTACAGAAAACCTGTCAAGCACTATTTCATCGGTTACATCTAGCGCCTGTCGGCGCGCCCATCGGAAGCAGACCATGAACCAGGAGCGGATTGCCGGAGAGTTTCGCGAGGGCATGCCCTTCCTGGGCAGCCATTTGTGGATCGACTTCCTGAACACCACGCCGGTGATCAAGGGCATGGCGCTCGACCTGATCGAGAGCGACGAAGCAGTTAATCGCTGGGCGGTGCAGGCCAATATCGATCTGTCAGCGAGCGACGACAGCGACAGCGTCGCGGATTTGCACGCGCTTCGTGCCCGTCTCGCGCGCGCATTCGATTTGCTTGCAGCATCGAAACCAGTGCCGCGCGAGACGATCGACGACATCAACAAGCGAATCGATCGGTCGGGGATGCGGTTGAACCTCGTCGAGCGTGACGGGCTCCCGATACTCGAAGAGCGGGTAATGCTGGTCGGTCCACCGGTAGCGACCGCGATCGCCTGGGACTTCGCGCAGTTTCTCGGACATTTCGATCCGGAACGGATGCGTCATTGCGCCAATCCGGCCTGCACCATACAATTCTACGATATCGGCAAGAATAACCGGCGGCGCTGGTGCACCATGTCGATCTGCGGCAACCGCGATAAGGTCGCGCACTACCGGGTACGGAAAGCCGGTACCGCCGTCTGACGCGCTAGGCGGCGTGCAGACGCTGCTTCAACCTTGGTACCGCGAAATCGAGAAAGGCCCTCAGCTTGAGCGGCATGAACCGGGACGCTGGATAGACCAGGCTGAGCGGGGACGGCTCGGGCTCGAAATCCTCCAGGACCAGGATCAGATCGCCCCGCGCGACGTGCTCGACCACCTGATAGTGTAGCGCGCGGGCGAGTCCGGCGCTCGAAAGCGCGGCATCGATCGTCGCATCGGAGGTCGTCGCCGCCAGCCGCCGCGCGATCGGAAAGGATCGTAGCGACGTACCGACTCCGAAGGTCCAGACGTCCGGCGTCGAGAGTGGTGCGACCGAGATGCACCGGTGGCCGATTAGATCGCGCGGATGTTGAGGAAGGCCATGTGCGCGCAGATAGGCCGGGCTCGCGCAGATCACGCGGCGGATGTCGGCGATGCGCCTCGCAATCATGTTGCTGTCGGGCAATCGGCTGATGCGGACCGCGAGATCGATCTTTTCCTCGGACAGATTGGCGATGTCGTCTCGAAGGCGCAGGCACAAATTGCCGTCCGGCCAGGCGTTCAGAAACTCGACCGCGATAGGTGTCAGGTGCAATCGTCCGAAAACGACGGGAGCAGTGACGACCAGATCGCCGCGCGGCGCGATATATTCCCCGCTAGCCGCGCGCTCGACTTCGCCCAGTTCGTCAAGCAGGCGCCGACAGTCGGCATAATATCGCTCGCCGCTCTCCGTGAGTTTGATGCCGCGCCCCGAGCGCGCGATCAGCACGACGTTCAGTAGCGTTTCGAGGTCGGACACTTTTCGGCTGACGCTCGCCAGCGGCATTCGCGTCCGGCGCGACGCGGCGGTGAAGCCGCCCGCCTCGACCACCGCGACAAAGGCTGCCATCGATTCGAACTTGTCCACGATCGATCCATTGATTGGAAGGCGCCTTTCCGATCATAGAGGATAGTCTTCAATTTTGGAAGGATGCAGACGCGGCGCACATGATCCGTCTGGAGAAAACCCATGCGTCTGTCCGTCTTCACTGCCCTCATTGCCGCGTCGCTGCTGGGCCCAAATCTGGCGGGTGTCCCGGCTACCGCCCAACCAACATCCGGCGCCGTGCAACCCGTCGTGACTTTCCATGTCGCTAAAGTCCGCGGACTGGACATCTTCTATCGCGAGGCGGGACCGGCCAATGCGCCGACCGTGCTGTTGCTGCACGGCTTCCCGAGTTCTTCGCACATGTTTCGCGACCTTATTCCGCGACTGGCCGCACGATACCATGTGATCGCGCCGGACTATCCGGGTTTTGGCAATTCGAGCGCGCCGGCGCCGGAAGCGTTCGCTTATAACTTCGCCAATCTCGCCACATTAATGGACGAGTTCGTAACGACGATCGGCGTCGATCGATACGCACTGTACATGCAGGACTATGGCGGTCCGATCGGCATTCGTCTTGCGATCCGACACCCCGAGCGGGTCCGTGCGCTGGTGGTCCAGAATGCGGTCGCCAATGTCGAAGGCTGGAATCCGGCGATCGTCAAGGGTTTCGCTCCCGGCTGGGCCAACCGCACGACTGAAACCGAAAAAGCCTTTCGTGGCGCATTCACCGCCGAGGCGACCAAGCTCCAATATATCGAGGGTGTATCACGCACGGACCGGATCGACCCTGACGCCTGGATCGTCGATCAGGCGCTGCTCGATCGGCCCGGCAACGACCGCATCCAGGTCGAATTGCTCTACCAATATCAGCACAACATCGCGCTTTACCCCCAGTGGCAGGCCTTCCTGAAGTCGGCGAAGTTTCCGACACTTGTCGTCTGGGGAGAGAAGGACCCGATCTTCACCACGAAGGGGAGGGATCTTTATAAGACGCTGGTGCCCGACACCGAGGTGCGCACCTATGCTGCCGGACATTTCGCACTGGAAACTCACGCACCCGAAATCGCTGGCGCGATACTCGACTTTCTCGATCGGCTGCCGCCGGAGCGCAAGTGATTCGACCATGGCTTCGCCGGATCGCGACCTGCGAGGTCCTTTCCGGCGAAGCGCGCGCGGCGTCGATAAGGCCCGACCATTTTCCGGTGCACTTGCCTACAGACCTGATCGTGTGCGAATCCTGCGGCGGCTGAATCAGGAAGGCTGGCCGCGACAAAAGGAATTCCCAGGCGTCACGCGCTCAGCTTATAAAAGGCGGCCGCATTATTGTAGAAGATGTCGCGCTTCTGCTCCTCGGCCAGGAACGTCGCGGCCTCGACATGCTCGACCGCCAGTCCGATCCCGTCGGGCCAGTACATATGGTCGGATCCGAACATCACTCTTTTGCCGAAGCCCGCGTCGACCAGCCGGCGCAGATAATCGTGAAAGGCCGGCCGCGGCAGTAGCCAAGACAGCGCGCCGGTATCGATGTTGACGTTGTCGTAGAGCATCATCATCGCTTCGGCTTCCTCGATATACGGCCAGCCGCTGTGCATCAGGTTGATACGCAGTTTCGGATGCTTGTTGAGCGCTCCCTCCACCGTTTCCGGATGGCCGAACGCCGCTCGCGCCGAGCGGCAGCATGGATCGAACGTCGTACCCGCGGGCATCGTGCCGAGATGGATCGCCACGGGCACGTCGAATTCCTCCGCCAGGGCCAAATAAGGATCGTATTTGGGATCGCTGATCGACAGACCGGCATATTGCGCGGTGACCTCGCCCAACACCTTCAGCTTGCCCGAGGCAAAGGCACGGCGCAGCGTCTCCAGCGGCGGCAGCGGCGTGTCCTCCGAACCGCGGATGCCGGCACCGGCGACGATGCGGGCGGGATCGCGGTCATGCCAGTCATAAGCCGCCTGCAGGCGGTCGCCATCGCCGCCGCTGACCACGCCCTTGACGATATTGTACCGCCGCATCTGCTCTAGGCAGGCGGCGAGGTGGTCCGCACCGGTAACGATCGCGCTCTTCGCACCCGTGATCGGATTCACGATCGGGACGGGAAGCTTCATCGTGGCCGGATAAGCATGCATGTGGACGTCGATGATCGGCTTGCGAGGGGCATTGGCGGCGGCCAGCTCTCCCGGAAGCGCCAGCGCCGCCATCGTGCCACCGCTATATTTGAGGAAATCCCTGCGCGCGATCTGCATATCGTCACTCCGAACTGAACCGCGCTGTCGCGCCGTCCGGATCGGTTACCAAGCGCGCCGCCGCCGCGACATGACCTCGCAGGTCATGTCGCGGCACGAAGCAACGGCTCGGTCTAAGCGAAAGCGCTGGCGGCTGAGGTGATGCATCAGCTTTTAGTTCGGTAGTAGAAATCGATCTTTCTGCGTATCGTAACGCCATGTCTGACAAACTGGAGGACTTGGCAGCAGCCATCGAAGATGTGCTCGGGCTTGTGCAAAGCCACGGCGATAGCGCGACTTCGCCGAGATTACCTGCTCTTGTCGATCGTTTGCGCGGTGGCGATCAGTCGGCAATTATCTCGGCGCTGTCGGAAGCGACAGGCGGAATGGGGTCACTGAACGATAGATACCTTTGTCCTGAGAATGGCGACGGAATCGCGCGTTCTGAGGTTCAAGGGGTCAATGAGCAACTCGCCAAACTGGTGAGAAACGTAGAAGATAAAGCGCGTTCTGCAGCAGCTGAATACGGGATTGAGACTGTTCGTTAGCCACTGCTCACCGGTAACGCCAACGCAGCCCGCCCGCGGCAAGGCGCGGTCGTCGTCGGACGGGTTCGGCTTCGCCGACCCGCCGGCCGTGCCGGGCGCTCGCGCCGCTGGCGCTACCGGCGCGGAAGCCTGACTTCCGCGCCTGCGCCCGTCAGTACATATGCTGCCCGCCGTTGATCGACAGCGTCGAGCCGGTCACGAACCCGCCATCCTCCGAGCACAGGAAAGCGACGCCGCGCGCGATCTCCTGCGCCTGGCCGAGCCGCCCGACCGGGATCTTGGCGACGATCTTCTCGAGCACATCGGCCGGTACTGCCGCCACCATGTCGGTGTCGATATAGCCCGGCGCGATCGCGTTGACCGTCACGCCGGCCCTCGCGCCTTCCTGCGCCAGCGCCTTGGTGAAGCCGTGGATGCCCGACTTCGCCGCGGCGTAATTGACCTGGCCATATTGCCCGGCCTGACCGTTGATCGAGCCGATATTGACGATCCGTCCCCATTTGCGCTCGCGCATGCCCGGGAAGGTAGCCTTGGCCATGTTGAAGCAGCCGCCCAGATTGGTGTCCATGACCTCTTTCCACATCTGGTAGGTCATCTTGAGAATCGTGCCGTCGCGGGTGATGCCGGCATTGTTGACGACGACGTCGACCGGGCCGAGCTGATCCTCGACCTGCTTCACCCCGTCCTGGCAGGCATCGTAATCGGCGACGTCCCACTTGAACGCGCTGATCCCGGTGCGGTCGGAGAATTCGCGGGCGCGCTCGTCATTGCCGGCATAGTTCGCCGCGACGGTCATGCCCATGTCCTTCAGCGCCAGGCTGATCGCCTCGCCGATCCCCCGGGTTCCGCCGGTTACGATCGCTACGCGTGCCATTGGTTTCTCTCCTATTGGCCCTGATTCGGGCAGTGTCGTCGTGGTCGAGGCTATTGGGCCCCGATCCACCCGGCAAGTTCCCGCGACAAGATGTCGCGGAGCATACGTATGCCGATCTTGCTATCATTGAGACATGGCAAATAGGCGAATTGCGTGCCGCCCGCGGCGAGATAGGTTTCCCGACCCCGAATCGCGAGTTCCTCCAGCGTCTCAAGGCAATCGGCCGAGAAACCGGGCGCGACGATCGCCACGCGCTTGATCCCCTGCCCCGGCAACGCTGCCAGCGTCGTATCGGTCGCGGGCTCGAGCCATTTGGCGCGGCCGAAGCGCGACTGGAAAGTGACGATCATTTCGTGTCCCAATGCCTCGCCGAGCAGGCGGGCCGTCTTCTGGCAATGGCAATGATAGGGATCACCAAGTTCGAGCGTGCGCGCCGGCATGCCGTGGAAACTCGCGATCAATGCTTCCGGCTCGAAATCGAGCGCGGCGAGCGAGGCGCGCACCGATTGTGCCAGCGCATCGATATAGGCGGGGTCGTCGTGATAAGGCGGCAAGGTGCGGATCGCCGGTTGCCAGCGCATTGCGGCCAGTGCCTCGAATGCCTTGTCGTTGGCGGTCGCTGTCGTCGCGGCACAATATTGCGGGTAAAGCGGTGCGATCAGGATGCGCTCGCATCCCGCCGCCTTCATCGCCACCAACTGGTCGCCGATCGCCGGCGCGCCGTAGCGCATCGCCCAGTCGACGGTCACTCCGGGCCACGCATCCTTCAGCGCTTCGGCCTGTGCGCGGGTGACGGCGGCGAGCGGCGATCCGGCGTCGGTCCAGACCTGGCCATAGGCATGCGCCGATTTCTTCGGCCGCGTGTTGAGAATGATCCCGCGCAGGATCGGCTGCCAGGCAAGCGGAGGTAGTTCCACCACGCGGCGATCGGACAAGAATTCGGCGAGGTAGCGCTTCACCGCTTTCGGACTGGCCTCTTCAGGCGTGCCGAGATTGACCAGCAGCACGCCGATGCGGCGAGCTGGGATGGCGGGATGGTTGAGCGGTTGCGTCACGCCAAACT
This sequence comes from Sphingomonas sp., assembly GCF_024508665.1. GTDB lineage: Bacteria > Pseudomonadota > Alphaproteobacteria > Sphingomonadales > Sphingomonadaceae > Sphingomonas. The sequence continues at coordinate 897,772 of NZ_JANINP010000006.1, read as the reverse complement.
CTCCCCGTCATGCCGGGCTTGTCCCGGCATCCAACGGGCAACAACGGCTGGATTCCAACGTGGAACGTTGGACCCCGGAACCAGTACGGGGTGACGGACGAAGTTAGTGGCAGAGGTCATGTTTCCCCAACCTTGAGCGGGAGACTGCGGATCCTGAACCCCGTCGCCGATTGCAGCGCGTTGGCGATCGCCGGCGCCACCGGCGGCACTGCCAGTTCCGACACACCCCCGGGATCGGCCTCGCTGGCTATCAGCTCGACGGTGATGTCCGGCATATCGGCAAGCACCGGCAGATCGAGATCCCCGAACCCCCGCACGGTGGCCAGTCCGTCCTTGAATCGCGTAGAGGCGCCGAGCGCCTGGGCAATGCCGAACACCAGCCCGCCTTCGACATTCTGGCGGACGATGTCCGGATTGATCTGCCGCCCGCAATCGACCGCAGCGACGATACGGTCGATACCGATCGACTGGTCCTCCTCGATATGCGCTTCGGCGAACACGGCGATATGGCTACCGCGAAAGCTGTGACAGGCGATCCCCTGCCCGCTCCCCGCCACGCCACCTTCCCAGCCGCCGAGCGCGGCCACCGTCGTCAGGCAGCGCGCCAGTCGGGCGTTGCCGCCCAGCATCGCGACACGGAACGATAGCGGCTCGGTGTTGGCGGCGTGCGCCAGTTCGTCGATGAAACACTCGGTGAAGAAGCAGGTGTAGCTGTGCGCGCCCGACCGCCAATAGCCGGTCGGAATACCGATATCCGCGGGATGATGATCGAGCGCCCAATTGGGGATCTGGTAGAATGGCGTGCCACCGGCCACGGCATAGGCATCGCCATTGGCGGGCAGCGCCAGTGCGGCTTGCGCAGCCGTGTCGCTCGCCAGCAACCGTGCCGCGAGTTCGTGCCCGGTCGACGGGGCCGCGATCTTTGCAAGCAGCCCAACCAGCCGTCCGTTCTGATCGACGCGCCCGGTCATCCGCGCTGCGGCAGGCGCGCGAAAGCGGTCGTGGACGCAATCCTCCGCCCGCGACCAGGTCAATTGCACCGGCCGTTCAACCGCGCGTGCGATCGCGGCGGCCTGAACGCCGGCATCCGATTCCAATCCAATGCCGAACCCGCCCCCGATGGGCATCGGATGGATGATAACCGCCGCCTCGCCCACGCCCATCGCCGCCGCGACTGCCGAGCGCGCGAGTCCCGGGGCAAGCGTCGGCATCCACAATTCGACTGTCCCGTCGCTCCAGGCGGCGGTCGCCGTGCGCGGTTCGATCGCGGCATGCAGCGCGGGCGCGGCGCGATATTCCGCGCTCACCACCTGCACGCCGCGAAAGGCGGCGCCGACATCGCCGGCGGCACCGATCCGGACGCCGTCGCCGTTCAGTGCCGCGTCGAGCGCGCCGCGGATCGAATAATCGCTCGCTCCGCCGACCGGCGCGGCAAAGCGCGGGGCGAGCGCGCCGAGCGCCCGGTTGGCGGCCCACCAATTGTCGGCGACGGCCGCGACCCAATGATCGCCCTCGACCACTTTCAGCGCGCCGTGCACGCGGTCCGCCGCTGCCTTGTCGGCGCTTACGAGGCGGCTGTCGGCAGTGGGGCCCTGGCGGATCGCCGCGAACACCATTCCGGGCAGGCGCATATCGGCGGCGAAATTGACCGAACCGTCGATCTTGGCCGGACTGTCGAGCCGTTGCAGCGACTGGCCCGAAAGCCGGCCGTTTTCGCCGGCGCGCAACGGCAGCGGATCGGGCAAGCTGCCGCCGACCGCCTCCGCGGCCAGCTCGCCGAACCGCAATTTGTCCTTGTCGTGAACGACGAAGCCTTGCGCGGTGCCGGTCGCCTGCCAGTCGGTATTCCAACGTTTCGCCGCCGCCTTTTGCAGCAGCACGCGCGCCGCCGCGCCAGCGTCGCGCAGGTCACCTTCGAACTGGCGCACGGATGTCGATCCGGCGGTCAGCATCAGCGCCGATCGCGTGATATGACCCTCACGCATGTTTTGCGGCAAGCGGTCGAAGACGCCTTCGAACAGCTCCGACGCTGCCAGCGGATTGGCGTAGAGCGGGTTGAGCGGCGCCTGTTCGACCGCCACCGTGCGCCAGTCCGCGCCGAGTTCGTCGGCGACGATTTGCGGCAAGGTGGTCCAGCTTCCCTGGCCGTGCTCGGCTTGGGGCACCGCGACAGCGATATGTCCGTCCTCGCCGATCTTCAGCCAGGCGTTGAAGATATGCTCGCCCTTGGCGGCCGTCAGGTTCGGACCATAACGCCGCGGCCAGACCGTCCACGCCACGACTAGCCCGACGCCGACCCCGCCGCCGATCAGCAACTGACGACGCGTCAGGCGGGATTTGGTCGGAGTTTCGTCGGCCATCAAAAAGCGGCCTAGCAAATCCTCCCCGGGACGGGGAGGGGGACCGTGACGCGCAGCGGCACGGTGGAGGGGGCAGGCACCAAGCAAGTTGCCAGATGGCCGCCCCCCTCCACCATTGCTGCGCAATGGTCCCCCTCCCCGTAAACGGGGAGGATTAGCTCGCCACCATCGCGCGATACTTGGCGCGCAGCCCGACCTTGTCGATCTTCTCCGTGCCCAGCCGGGGGAGCGGCTCGGCGGCGATCCAGATGCGGGCGGGTATCTTGAACGGCGCGATATGCTCACCCAGGAACTCCTGCAGCGCGCGCTCGTCGATCGCCTCGTCTTTGTTGAGATGCACCACGGCGCCCGGCACTTCGCCGAACTTCTCATCGGGCAGGCCGAACACGGCCGCTTCGGCGATCTGCGGGTGGCGGTAGATCGCTGCCTCGACTTCCTGGCAGGAGATATTCTCGCCGCCGCGGATGATGATGTCCTTCTTGCGATCGACGATGAACAGATAACCGTCCTCGTCGAGATAGCCGATGTCGCCGGTCAGGAAATAGCCGTCGGCGCTGAACGCCGCCGCGGTCGCATCGGGCCGGTGCCAATATTCGCGGAAATTGCAGATCGACCGGATCGCCACCTCGCCGCGCTCGCCCGCCGGCACCTTGCGACCCGCATTGTCGAGAATTGCGAGGTCGACCAATGGCGCCGAACCGCGCCCGGTCGAATTGGGCTTGGCGAGATAATTCTCGCGCCAATTGCCGCAGCCGACGCCGTTGGTCTCGGTCAGGCCATAGCCGATCAGCGGCGCGCCGCCGCCCATTTCCTCGTTGATCCGGCGGACATGGTCGACCGGACGCGGCGCGCCGCCGGCGGCGAAATCCGTGACCGTCGACAAATCGTATTTGCCGCGATTTGGGTGGGTCAGAATCTCGAAGCTCATCAGCGGCACGCCGACGAAATAGCTGATCTGTTCGCGTTCGATCAGCCGCATCGCCTCCTCGGCGTCCCATTTGGGCATCAACACCAATTTGCGTCCCATCGCGAAGCTCTGCAGCATCACCGGCACTTCGGCGGTGACGTGGAACAACGGTACGTTGAGCAGGGTCGAAGGCTGCCCCTGCGGCGGATTGCCGTCCTCGGTCGCGAAACCCAGCATCATCAACGCCTGGGTGAGGTAATTGAGCGTCGCCTGGAGCACGGCGCGGTGATCGCTCAGCGCGCCCTTGGATTGTCCGGTCGAACCGCTGGTGAACAGGATCGTGGCAAGATCGTCGGGACCGAGCTCGGGTAACGCAGTCTGTGTATCGCCCGGTAAAACGGCAAGCGCTTCGGACAGCGGTTTCAGGTCGTCGATCACTTCCACGCGTGCGGTCAGGCCGGCAATCTCCGCCAGCCGCTTGCCGCGCGGCGGATCGGCAAAGACGATCGAACACTCGACCTCGGCCAAGGCGTCGGCGAACTCCTCCGATTGCCACCAGCCGTTGAGCAGGACCGCGATGCCGCCGGCCATCAGCACGCCCATGTAGAGCGCGATCCAGGACGGCGAATTGCGCATCGCGATGCCGACGCGGTCGCCGCGCTTGATGCCTTGCGCCACGAGCGACCGCGCGACGCCGTCGGCCTGGTCGTACACCTGTCCGAAGGTCAGCCGCTCCTCGCCCGCGACCAGGAAGGTTGCGTCGGCATGCTGAGCGCAGAAATGCGCGAAATAATGTGCCAGGCTGGGCGGCGCCGCGGCGATCGCCGGATAGGACCGACCGCGTACCTCGATCTCGCTCACCGCCATCGGTGCGCCGGGCGCGGTCAGCCTCGCGATTCCCTGGTCCATCCGTAGATCGAGCGCACTGGGCATCGGCATTCTCTCCGCTTGGTCTTGGTCGACTTGAACCCTTTACGCCCTTATGGGAGCGACAAAGCCCGGGGAAAAGCCTTGATCCTGCACGCACTCACCGCGATCAATTTCGACGATTTGCACCTCAACCCGGTGCTGTTGCACATCCATTTGTTCGGGCGCGATTTATTCGACATCAAATGGTATTCGATCGCCTACATCGCCGGCATCATCGTCGGCTGGATGTATCTGATGCGGATGTTGCGCGCCCCCGGCGCGCCGATGGCCAAACGCCATGTCGAGGATCTGGTGTTCTACGCGACGCTCGGCATCATTCTGGGCGGGCGAATCGGCTATGTCCTATTCTACGATCCCAAGCTCTTTCTCTCGCCCGGTTTCTTCAAATTGTGGGAAGGCGGCATGTCGTTCCACGGCGGCGTGATCGGCACGTCGCTCGGCATCTTCTGGTTCGCGCGGCGCAACAAGCTCAGCTGGCTGCGCGTCCACGATTATGTCGCGTGCTGCGCCCCGTTCGGACTGTTCTTCGGGCGGCTCGCCAATTTCGTGAACGGCGAATTGTGGGGCAAGCCGGCGGATCCCAACCTGCCCTGGGCGATGGTCTTTCCCAATGCCGGGATGATGCCGCGTCACCCGAGTCAGCTCTATGAGGCGCTGCTCGAAGGCGTGGTGCTGTTCGCGCTGCTCGCCTACGCCTTCTGGCGGACCAAGGCGCGCTACGAACCGGGCAAACTCGTCGGCCTGTTCCTGACCGGCTATGGTCTCGCGCGCTTCACCGTCGAATTCTTCCGTGAACCCGACGCGCAGTTTCAGGGCACGATCTTCGACAATGGCTATCTGCACATGGGGCAGTGGCTGTGCGTGCCGATGATCCTGGGCGGCATCTACCTGATATGGACGGCGAAGGGGCGGCGCGACCGCGTCACCCCGATCGCCGGAGACGAAAGCGTAGCATGACGTCCCCCTCCCGCTTGCGGGAGGGGCTGGGGGAGGGCATGTCGGTTTCATCGCGATGACATCCACACCCCCTCCCCCGACCCCTCCCGCAAGCGGGAGGGGAGATTTGCCCGATCGGCTGGCGCGCGCCATCACCATGGCGGGGCCGATCCCGTTGTCGCAATATATGGCGGCGGCCAATGCCGAATATTATGCGACGCGCGATCCGCTGGGGTCGGCCGGCGACTTCACCACCGCGCCCGAGATCAGCCAGATGTTCGGCGAGCTGATCGGCCTGTGGGCGGCGGACCTTTGGCAGCGCGCCGGCGAACCCGACATCTATTGGGTCGAGCTCGGACCGGGACGCGGCACGCTGACCGCCGATGCGATTCGGGCGATGAGTCGGGTCGGGCTCGATCCGCCGGTCCATTTCGTCGAAACGAGCCCCACGCTCCGCGCGAGCCAACGCGCTGCCGTGCCTTATGCCACCTGGCACGACGACATCGCGCAATTGCCCGACGACCGGCCGGTGATCGCCGTCGCGAACGAATTCTTCGACGCGCTACCGATCCGCCAGTTGGTCAAGGCGGGCGATGCCTGGCGCGAGCGGCTGGTCGCCTGCCAGGATCTGCTGTTCCTGCCGATCGCTGGTAAGGACGTGCCCGCCAGCGTGATCCCGGAGGGTCTGCGCGACGCGCCGGTCGGATCGGTGATCGAAACCTCTCCTGCATCGGTGGCGATCGCCCGTGCGCTGGCGCAGCGCCTGATGGCGCACGGCGGCGCGGCGCTGGTGATCGATTACGGTTACGACGGCCCCGCGATCGGCGACACGTTGCAGGCAGTGAGCAGCCACCAATTCGCCAATCCGTTCGAGGAACCGGGCAGCCGCGACCTGACCGCGCATGTCGACTTCGCGACGCTGGCCGCGGCCGCCGGCGTCGAGGGTGCGCGGGTCGACGGTCCGGTCGGGCAAGGCGCTTTCCTGACCGCGTTGGGGATCGATCCCCGCGCCGAGGCGCTGGCGCGTTCGACGCCGGAACGCGCCGAACAGATCGCCGCCGATCGTGCGCGGCTGGTCGATGACGACCAGATGGGGACGTTGTTCAGGGCGATGGCCTGGACCGCGCGCGACTGGCCAATTCCGGCGGGATTCCTATGATCGAGTATCGCGACGCAACCCAGACCGATGGCGAGGCGCTGGACGCAATGGCGCAGGCGATCTGGATCGAGACGTTCGCGCACGGCGTCGGAGCCGAGGACGCAGCCACGTATCTCGCCCAGGCTTATGGCCCCGACGGCAAGCTGCTAGCCGATTTGGCGAGCGGGACCGCGCGCTTCCACCTCGCGCTCGCCGATGGCCGAGTGGTCGGTTATGCCAAGCTCAATCCGCCGTGGCTGCCCGATGCCGAACCCGGCGCGATGCAATTGAGCCAGATCTATGTCAGCAGCGATCAGCATGGCACGGGCGTCGGCAAGGCATTGCTCGACTGGGCGATCGCCACCGCGCGGGCCGAAGGCGCGACGGCGCTGTTGCTGACCGTGTGGGAGGAAAACCACCGCGCAGCCGCATTCTACCGCAAAAATGGCTTCGAGCATGTCGGCGACTATGCCTTTGCCGTCGGCAACCAGGTCGACACCGACCATATCATGCGACTGGCGTTGTGAGCGGAGCGATCGCCTATCGCGACGCGACGCCCGCCGACGGACCGGAACTGGCGGCGATGGCACGGCGCAGCTTCACCGACACGTTCGGCACCCTCTATCGCCAGGAAGACCTCGCGCAGTTCCTCGAAGCGGCGTTCGGATCGGCGGGATTGCCCGCCGACCTGACCGATCCGGCCTATCGCGTGCGGGTGGCGACCGATAGCGGCGCGATCGCCGGTTATTGCAAGATCGGCCCGGTCACTTTTCCAGGCGACTGGCCGGACAGCGCGATCGAGCTGCACCAGCTTTACATCCTTGGCGATCACCATGGCGCCGGTCTCGCGCCGGTTTTGATGGACTGGGCCCTAGATCAGGCACGGGCGAGCGGCTCGAGCGAGATGATCCTCTCGGTCTATGTCGACAATCATCGCGCCCGCCGCTTCTACGAACGCTATGGCTTCGAAGAGATCGGGCAATACAAGTTCATGGTCGGCGATCACGAAGACGATGACCGGTTGATGAGGCTGAGGCTGTGACGGTCGAGGTCAATCGCGCTCGCGCGCTCGAAGGCGTTGCGCATGGCTTTCTCGGGCGGCGCGGCGGCGTCTCGACCGGGATCACCGCGGGCCTCGATCTGGGACGGCGCGGGCAAGTCGAGATTGGTCCCGAACTTGCCGAAAACCGCCGCCGCGCGGTCGCCGCCGTATTGCCGGGTGCCGAACTCGTCACGCTCTATCAGGTCCATTCGGCGGACTGCGTGACGCTCGCCAAGCCTTGGGACGACAGCGCGAGGCCACATGCCGACGCGATGGTGACCGATCGACCGGACTTTGCGCTCGGCATCCTGACCGCCGATTGCGCGCCGGTGCTGCTCGCCGATCGCGCGGCCGGGATCGTCGGCGCGGCGCATGCCGGATGGAAAGGCGCGATCGGCGGCGTGACCGACGCGACGGTCGCCGCGATGGAACGGCTCGGCGCCGATCGCGACCGCATCGTCGCCGCCATCGGTCCGTGCATCGCACGCGCCAGCTATGAAGTCGATGAAGCGTTCCAGCACCGCTTCGAAGCCGCCGATCCCGAGAACGAACGCTTCTTTGCCTCGGGCCGCGACGGCCATGCGCAGTTCGATCTGGAAGGCTATGTCGCGCATCGTCTGGCGGCCGCCGGCGTGCGGACCATCGAAATGATGGGGCTCGACACCTATGGCGATGCGAATCGTTTCTACAGCTTCCGTCGTGCGACGCACCTTGGTGAGCCGGATTATGGACGACAGATTTCGATCATCGGACTGCGATCGGCAGGATGAACTAGTTTCTTCTGAAACCACACGGCGCTACAGCGTCGGCCAAAGGAGTAGATGATGCCCAAGACGCCGACCGAGACAGAAGCCGATTTGACCGGAGTCGAAGCCCTGGCACCCAAGAAAACCGAACCGGCGTCAATCGGCGGGCGCAAGCTCAAGCCGTCCACGCTGATGATGGGCCATGGTTACGACCCGATGCTGTCGGAAGGGGCGCTCAAGCCGCCAATCTTCCTGACTTCGACCTTCGTCTTCCCCAATGCAGCCGCGGGCAAGCGCCATTTCGAGGGCGTCACCGGCAAGCGCCCGGGCGGCGCGGAGGGGCTGGTCTATTCACGCTTCAATGGCCCGAACCAGGAGATCCTCGAGGACCGGCTCGGCATCTGGGAAGGCGCCGAGGATGCACTGGCTTTCTCCTCGGGCATGTCGGCGATCGCCACCTTGTTCCTCGCCATGGTCAAGCCAGGCGACACGATCGTCCATTCCGGCCCGCTCTACGCCGCGACCGAGACGCTGATCGCGCGCATCCTGGGCCGGTTCGGCGTCCATTGGCTCGACTTCCCGGCGGGGGCGACGCGCGCCGAGATCGACGCGGTTCTGCAAAAGGCATCGTCGGGCAATGTTGCCTTGATCTATCTCGAAAGTCCGGCCAACCCGACCAACGCTTTGGTCGACGTCCAGGCGGTCGCCGCCAGCCGCGATGCAATTTTCACCGGCGCCAACAAGCCGCCGATCGCGATCGACAACACCTTCCTCGGCCCGCTCTGGCACAAGCCGCTCGAGCATGGCGCCGACATCGTCGTCTATTCGCTGACTAAATATGCCGGCGGCCATTCCGATCTGGTCGCGGGCGGAGTGCTCGGCTCGAAGGAGCATATCAACACCATCCGGCTGATGCGCAACACGATCGGCACGATCTGCGACCCCAACACCGCCTGGATGCTGTTGCGCAGCCTCGAGACGCTCGAACTGCGAATGAGCCGTGCGGGCGAGAACGCGGCCAAGGTCTGCGAATTCCTGCGCAAGCACCCCAAGGTCGAGCGCGTCGGCTATCTCGGCTTCCTCAAGGACGGCAAGGACAAACGTCAGGCCGACATCTATGAGCGCCATTGCTCGGGCGCCGGCTCGACCTTCTCGCTCTATCTCAAGGGCGGCGAGAAGGAAGCCTTCGCCTTTCTCGACGCGCTCAAGATCGCGAAACTCGCGGTCAGCCTGGGCGGCACCGAAACGCTCGCGTCGCATCCCGCGGCGATGACGCACCTGTCGGTGCCCGAAGCGCGCAAGCAGGCCTTGGGGATTACCGACAATCTGGTCCGCATCTCGATCGGCGTCGAGGATGCCGACGACCTGATCGCCGATTTCGAGGCGGCGCTGGAGACGGTTTGAGCGAGCGGGCGGACAGCGTCGCCCGGCCCTGCGAGGGGGAGGCCCGATCGATCGTCCGCGATGGGCGACGGATCGGCTATTTCGTTCGCGGGGCCGGACAGGCAATAGTCCTGCTGCCTAGCTTGGGCCGCGAGGCAAGCGACTTCAACGAGCTGACCGCGGTGCTGGCGGGCAACCATCGCACCATCGCGATCGATCCGCCGGGTGTCGGACTGAGCGAATTGCCGTCCGAGCCGGTATCGCTGTTCGATCTCGCCGACGATGTCGCAGCGGTGATCGAAGCTGAACGGGGCGCGCCGGCGACCCTGATCGGCCATGCTTTCGGCAATCGCCTGGCCCGCGCCACGGCGGCGCGTCATGCCGGTGCCGCCGCGCGGCTTATCCTGATCGCGGCCGGCGGCAAATATCCGATCCCCGGCCTCGCGTTCGACGCGTTGCTCGGCTGCTTCAATCCCGACCAACCAGCCGAAGAGCATTTCGCCTGCGTGGCGTATGGCTTCTTCGCCGACGCCGAGGCCGTGCCCGATCACTGGCGGCGCGGCTGGCATCCGGTGACCGCGAGGATCCAGGGCGCCGCCGTCCGCGCAACCCCCGTCGAGTCGTGGTGGCCCGGCGGCGGGCTTCCGATGCTTGTGATCCAGGGCGAGTTCGACCGTATCGCGCCGCGCGCCGATTCGGCCGACATCCTCGCCAGGGACTTTCCCGATCGCGTCAGGCTCGTCCTGATCGAACAGGCCGGACACGCCCTGCTACCCGAACAGCCCGCCGCGATCGCCGCCGCAGTCTCGGCCATTCTGCCGCCCGCCGCATGACGACGAATCCGGCGGCGAGCCCGTGTCAGTTCACCACCGACCTATGGTTGCCCGTCTATCGCGACGGCGGTTGGGGCCACTGGTCACTGCGGACGACTCTCCTCGCTGGCGCATGGGGCTATTGAGGCAGGCCCTATAGCATGCGCCGAAGGCCGAGGGGTGGTGGCGCGCTTAGAAGTGCCTCCCTCCCGTCCGCAAGCGGCAGGGTAAAACCGTCATTCACTTCATTGTGGCGACGAACGCGTTTCCCGCCTGCGGCCAACCCCGCTATGAAGAGCATGACGGGACCGGGGGGAAGCGCATGGGGAAGCCGTTCAATTTCGTTCAGGCAGCGATCCTGAAGGCGTTGACAGAGGCATTGTTCCACGATGTCGACATGGCGATCCCGTCGCGCCAGGTGGTCGCCAATCTTCAGAGACAATTCGGCCTGGTGAAAGGCAATAAGGCCACCGAGATCGGGCTCAGCCTCTATCTGCTCTGCCTGGTGATGGGCGGGCCCTTGTTCCTGATCCTCGGCCCGGCTTGGCGCGCGCGGCAAGTCGCGCGGCGGCTCGAACGCACGCGCAACGACCTGATGCAGGACCTCGCGCGGGTGCGGAGCGTGGTCTATGCCGGCTATTACGGGCATTGGCAGGGCGACACCCAGGATGACAATCGCGACAATCCGGTGCTCGCGCAGATCGGCTTCACCCTGCCCGCGCATCGCGACCGCTCGGCGCCGGGCGAAGTGCCGATCACCGAGTTTCCCGGCCGGGACCTGACCGACGCCGATATCCTGACCCAAGCGCCTGACGAAGCCGGCGTGATCGTCATCGGATCGGGCGCGGGCGGTGCGGTCGCCGCGGCAACGCTCGCCGCCCAGGGACACGACGTTTTGGTGGTCGAAGCGGGCCCCTTCTACCCTTCATCCAAACTCAATCACCGCGAATGGGAGATGACCGCGCGGCTGTTCGTCGACGGCGGCGTCCAGACCAGTCGCGACCACGATGTGGTGGTGTTCCAGGGCCGCGTGGTCGGAGGATCGACCGTCATCAACAACGGCATCTGCCTGCGCGTCAATCAGCCCGGCCTGACCCATCCCGACGCCCCCAATATCTTCGCCAATTGGGCCGCGCTCGGCGCTCCAGTCGACGAAGCCCGGTTCGACGCGGCCTATCGTGCCGTGGAGCAACGCTTGTCGGTCGGGCCGATCGACGCGCGGTCCGCGCGCCACAACGGCCCGCACCTACAGCGCGGCTGGGCGGCACATGCGGCGGCGACCGGCCTACCCTGCGACCAGGCGGCCCCAACGCCCTGGTTCAGCAAGAATTACGGCCCGGACAATGTCGGGGCGGCCTGTGCCTATTGCGGCTATTGCAACACCGGCTGCCCCTATGGCCGCAAGCAGGGGATGGCGCAGTCCTTCCTGCTCGACGCGCGCAAGAGCGGCGCGCATATCCTGGCCGAAACCAAAGTCACGGCGATCCGCTGGGAAACCCCGCTCGATTGGGATAAGCGTCGCGCGACCGGGGTCGAGGTCGTGCTGGCCGATGGCCGCAAGCATTTCATCCGCGCACGCGAAGGCGTGGTGGTCGCCGCCGGCACGATGGCGTCGAGCCGCATCCTCGCGGCGAGCGGGATCGACGGTACCGGCACCGGCATCTCGCTTAACATCGCCTGCCCGGTCGTCGCCTTGATGCCGGGCGAGCAATCGATGCGCAGCTGGGACGAGGACCAGATGGCGACCTATGTCGACCGCGGCGACTTCTTGCTCGAATCGCATTTCCAGCCGCCGATGAGCATGTCGACGCTGATGCCCGGCTGGTTTGGCGATCACGCGCGGCGCATGCGCAATTACGGTCGGCTGGCGTCGGCCGGCATCCTGATTCCCGCCGACCGTTGCGGGCAGCTGATCGATTCAGGGCTCAGCTTCAAGCTGCGCGACGACGTCGAGATCCCGCTGATCAAACGCGCGCTGTCGGCGCTGACCAAGGTCCATTTCGCGGCAGGCGCGGAGGAAGTCTATCCGGCCCTAGCGCGCGGCCAGACGCTCAAACCCGGCGACGATGTAGATGCCTTCTTCGAGAACGCGATAAACGAAGCGGACGACGTCACCTTGTCGAGCTCGCATCCTCAGGGCGGCAACGCGCGCGGCAAGGATCGCGAACACGGCGTGGTCGATCTCGACTGCCGCGTCCATGGCACCGCCAATGTCCTCGTCACCGACGCCAGTACGTTCACGAGCTGCATCCGCGTCAACGCGCAGCTGACGACGATGGCAATGGCGCATTACGCGACGGCGATCGCGCCGTTCTGAGCGTCAGACGGCAGCCACCGCGTCGTCCAGCAGGCGGAGGTCCCTGCCCCGCGTCTCGCGGCCGAACCAGGCGCATAGGCCGAGCGCGAGCGCCGTCGGCACGATGATCAACCCGGCAGTGACGCCCATTGCCGGCACCAGGGCAGTGATGCTGAGCGCCTGGGCAGCGACACCGCCGCCCTTGGTACACGCCGCGACCCACCCCGTCGCGCGACCACGGACCCGCAGCGGGAAGCTTTCTGCGGTGTAGGGCAGCAGGATCGCGATGATGCCGTTGGATCCGACGATCAGCAACGCCACCGGCAGGACCGGGCTGCCGGTTCCGGCAAATTCGAGCTGCAGCACGCCGACCAAGCCGATCAAGGTGACGCCGATCATCGTGACGAGCGACCATTTGGTGCTCCAACGACTGTACATCAGCGCGGCGACGAACACGGTCGGGAAAGCGATCAACGCGGATTCGGCCAGCAATTTGCTCGACACCGCAACCGAATATCCTTTGGCGACCAGATCGGCGGGCAACCATAAGAGCAATCCGAAATTGATCAGGCCCCAGGCGATCGCGGCGATCGACAAGGCGGCGAGTTTGCCGATCAGTTTGGCGCCGGTTAGCGCATGACTCACCGTTCCCGCTGGCAGCGGCGGCAGCGCCGCGAGGCGCTTCGCGGTCGATCCGAACCGCGCCATCACTGCCCGCGCCTCGGCATCGCGGCCGCGCGCCAGCAGGAACTTGGCCGATTCCGGGATGAAGCCGCCGAGCAGGACGAGGATCAAACCGCTCGGCAAGTTGAGCAGCCACAATATTCGCCAGCCGAATTCAGGCTGGAGCAAGGCCGAAAATCCACTCGCGGCGAAATAGCCGCCAACCGCGCCGAGGCCGCCGACCAGCACCAGGCTCCACCCGCGATGCTTGTTGGGCATCATCTCGGCGAGCAACGCATAAGTCACCGGCAGCATGCCGCCGGCAGCGGCGCCCATCATGAAGCACATGCCGATATTCCAGGCGAGGCTGGGCATGGCGCCGCAGATCGACGTGCCGACGAACATCACCGCCGACAGCAGGATCGACGCCTTGCGGCCATAGATGTCGGCGATCACACCCCACAGCACCGACCCGGCCACGGTACCGATCAGCGCGAAGAACGGGACCAGGCTCACTGTTGCCTTGGGCACCCCATATTCGCTGACCATGCCGGGCACGGTGAACCCCAGCGATGCAGGCTTCATGACGTCGATGATCAGCGCGACGACGAGGACCAGCATCAGCCGCCAATGCGCCCAGCTCAACGGCGCGTCCTCGGGAGCCGAAATCTCGATCGCGCCGCTCTCGGCGCGTTGCCTGGCGATATCGCGGGGTAACAGGCCGTATGCAGCGACGCCGACGCCGGCGATGATCAGCCCCATGCCGAGCACCATGTCCCAGCCCATCGCCATGCCGGCGAGCCGGAAGTGCATCATCCGGCCCATCAGGAACATCGGAATGTGCATCAACACGCCGATGGTCACGGCGATGCAGCCGAGCGCAAACGCCCACAGCGCCTGCCGGTCGCTAAGCGTGGTGCTGAGCCCCCGCGTCACCGAATTAACCGTCGCCGACGCGTTCGATGTCGGCCCCGACCGCCTGCAACTTCTCCTCGAGCCGCTCATAACCACGGTCGAGGTGATAGACGCGGCTGACCTCGGTCTGCCCTTCGGCGACGAGGCCGGCGATGATCAGGCTCATCGAGGCACGCAGATCGGTCGCCATCACCGGCGCGCCGACCAGGTGATCGACCCCGCGCACCACCGCGGTGCGGCCGCGCACCTGGATATCCGCACCCATCCGCGCCAGCTCCGGCACGTGCATGTAGCGGTTTTCGAAGATCGTCTCGGTCAGCACGCTGGCGCCATCGGCCTTGCACAGCATTGCCATGAACTGCGCCTGCATGTCGGTCGGGAACCCCGGGAACGGCGCGGTCGACAGAGTCAGCGGCTTGAGCTTGCCGTCCGACGACACGAACAACGAACTGCCCTTTTCCTCGACGCTGACTCCGGCGTCGATGAGCGCCGCGATCGTCGCCCGCATGTCGTCGGGTTTGGCCCCGACCAATTCGACCGACCCGCCGGTGATCGCCGCCGCGCAGGCATAGCTGCCGGCCTCGATACGGTCGGGCATCACGCGATAGGTCGCTCCGTGCAGGCGCTCGACGCCTTCGATCTCCAGCCGCTCGGTGCCGACCCCGGAAATCGAGGCGCCCATCGCGAGCAGCAGGTTGCACAGGTCGACGATCTCCGGCTCGCGCGCGGCGTTCTCGATCACCGTGCCGCCCTTGGCGAGCACGGCGGCCATCAGCGCGTTCTCGGTGGCGCCGACCGACACGATCGGGAAAGCGACACGCCCGCCGGGCAAGCGGCCGCCCGGCGCGATCGCCTTCACATAGCCGGCGGCGAGTTCGATCCGCGCGCCCATCGCCTCGAGCGCCTTCAGGTGCAGGTCGATCGGGCGGTTACCGATCGAGCAGCCACCGGGCAGCGACACGGTCGCCTCGCCGGCGCGCGCGACCAAGGGGCCCAGCACCAGGATCGAGGCGCGCATCTTGCGCACGATGTCGTACGGCGCCTCGGTCGAGGTCAGCCGGCCGGCGCGCATCGTCATGACGCGGCCGAAATCGCTCGGCCGCGCGCCCTCGATCTCGGTCGAGACGCCGAGCTGGTTGAGCAGGTGGCCGAAACTGTCGACGTCGGCGAGCCGCGGCAGGTTGCGCAGCGTCACCGGCTCCTCGGTCAACAGCGCGCACGGCATCAGCGTCAGCGCGGAATTCTTGGCGCCCGAGATCGGCAGCTTGCCCGTCAGGCGATTGCCGCCGCGAATGAGGATACGGTCCATCCAACGGCTTCTATCGCCCGCCACGCCGCAAGCAAGCGCAACGCGTCCATTGTCGTTCGGTGGGGCCGCCACTGTCACAGCAACGCGCGATCATCACCATTGATCGACTTTAATGCACAGGTCCGCGCGCGCTGCTCTGTACCCTCCAAGTTCCGGGGGAGTGTTGTTCGACGTGTCAGGCAGTTGTTTCGCCGAACGATTAGGCGATCTGGTTACCTTAACCCCGGCGGAACATGCGGCCCTCGAACGCATCGAGGAACGCGAGCGGCCGATCAGGCGCGGTGCGACGATTCAGCGCGAGAACGATCGCTCCGGCGACATGTTCGTTGTCCGCAAGGGCGTATTGATGTCGTCGAGCCTGCTCGACGACGGCAGCCGTCAAATCCTGCGATTCCTGTTTCCCGGCGACATGGTCGCACTGTCGAGCCTGGTCTATCGCGAGGCACCCGAGACACTGACCGCGCTCAGCGACGCGGTGGTGGCGCCGTTCGAGCGCGCGGCGTTGAGCGACATCATCGCGGGGCATCCACGGTTGGCGGCATTGCTGCTGGTTTACAGCCAGATCGAACGGGCGGCGCTGACCGACCGGCTCGCCGCGCTCGGCCGCACCTCGGCCAAGGCGCGCGTCGCCGCAGTGCTGATCGATATGCGCAACCGCTTGCGCGCGGGCGACAAGTCGATCACCGACACGTTCACCCTCGGCCTGACCCAGGAAGAGATTGGCGACGCCACGGGGCTGACCGCCGTCCACGTCAACCGCATGTTGCGCCGGATCGAGGAAGAAGGGCTGATCGCACGCGAGAACGGACGCGTCACCTTTACCAACGAACGCGGGCTTCTTCGCGCGGCCAATTATGTCGACCGCTACGAGGGGCTCGACCTGAGCTGGCTGCCGGCACCGCGTTAGGGCTTGGAGGGGGGCGTCGGGGAGGATTCGCGAGCGTCCTCCCCGACGTTAATTATCGCGCGAGCCACAGCCCGGGCCGTGACCCGGCCTTGTATCGGGTCCGCTCACACCTCGCACCTGTGGCTCGGTGGACGCCAGCACAAGAGCGGCATGACGAAGGACCCTATTTCAACGACACGCTGTCCAGATTGACCTTGTCCGCCGGGATCACCTCGACGTTCGGATATTTCTTCCTGAGGCCGTCGAGGAACAGCTTCGCGTCGCCGACCACGATGACGCTGGCATTAGTCGGATCGAGCAGCCGCTGCGCGACGCGCTGTACCGCCGCCGCATCGACGCCTTCGACCTTGGGAGTGAATGCCTTGAGTTCGGACAGGGGCACATTCTCGACGACATAGTCACCTAATACGCCGGCAATACCCCCGGTCGTCTCCGTATCGCGGCCGAAATCGCCGATCAGCACCGCCTTGCGCGAGGCGAGTTCGCCATCCGGAACCGGCGCGGAGCCCATCCCCTTCATCGTATCGATGATCAGGCCCACTACTTCGGGCGCCGAGGGGTTCTTGGTCTGGGTATTGGCTGCGAGATAGCCCGGCTGGCGCCGCGCCGCGATGCCGCTGCCCGCGCCATAAGCCAGCCCGCGCTTGATGCGGATTTCCTGGTTGAGCCGCGACGAGAAGCCGACGCCCAGGGTCGCATTGGCGACGCTGGCCGCGTAGAAATCGGGATCGCTGCGGGCGATACCCGGGCGGGCGACGACGACGCCAGCCTGGCCGGCATTGGGCATGTCGACGACGATGACCCGCGGCGTCGCATTGGCGGAATCGGTCTTGGGCGCAGCGACGGGCGCGGCCTTCGCCTGCCAGCTGCCGAAATTGGCTTCGGCCAGCGCCTTGGCGGCGGCGGGCGTGATATCCCCTACCATCACCAAGGTCGCGCGCGCCGGCGCCCAGGTGTGCGCATAGGCGGCCTGCACTTCGCTTCGCGTGATCGCCTTGAGCGAAGCCGGCGTGCCCGTGATCGGATGACCATAAGGTCCGCCGCCCATCACCGTGCGCGCCGCGACCAGCGAGGCGAGCCGGCCCGGATTCTTGAGCTGGACCTGAACGCTGTCGATCGTCTGCGCGCGGTCGCGCTCGATTTCCTCGGCCGCGAACACGGGATTGCGCGCGACGTCGGCGAGGACCGCCATCGCCGGGGCGATCTGGTCCGACTTGACTTGCAGAGTCACCGCTGCGGCATCCCAGCCGACAGCCGAGCTGATCGAGCCGCCGAGCTTCTCGACCTCATTGGCGATCTGGGTCGCCGATCGCGTCTTGGTGCCCTTGGTCATCAGATCGGCGGTCAAACTATTGAGCCCGGCACGGTCGGCCGGATCGGCGGCGCCGCCGCCATTGGCAAGCACTTGCGTCGTGATCAGCGGCAAATCATGCTTTTCCACCACGATCAGCTTCATGCCGTTGCCCAGTGTCGCCGTGACCGGGGCAGGCAGTGACGCAACTACCGGTTTGGCCGGCGCGGGGATTGCTACACGCTCGGCGTCGCTCGCCGGCTTGACCACTTCGACATCGCTTGGCGTCTTGAGCGCGGCGACCTCGACGGTGCCGGCAACGGCGATCTTGTCACCTTTCGGCCCGTCCTTGGGCGCCATTTCGGCGGGCATATAGTTGATCGTCGCCGAGCCGTTGTCGGTCAGATATTTGCGCGCCACGCGCCGAATATCGGCGGCTGTCACCCTGCCGATCGCGGCAAGCTGCTTGTCGGCGGCGGCGGGATCGCCATCGATGATCACCGATCGCGCGATCGTTGACGCCTTGCCATCGGCTGTCTCGCGGCTTTCGATCGTGGCGGTGATCAACTGGTTCTTGGCGCGGGTCAGTTCGGCCGGAGTCACCAGGGTATCGCGGGCGCGCGCAATTTCGGCTCGCAACGCCTTTTCGCCATCGGCGACACTTTTGCCATCGGCCATGGTCGCGGTGACGACGAACGATCCGGTGCCCTGTTTGGTGTCGAGGAACGTGTTGGCCGATTGGGCGAGCTGATCGCGATAGACGAGGTCCTGATACAGCCGCGAGCTATCGCCCCGCGACAGGATCGCGTCGAGCACGGTCAGCGCCGGAATGTCGGCATTGTTGTCCGGCGGAACCTGATAGCTGATCAGCACGGCCGGAAGCGGTGTGTTGGGCTCGTAGACCGTATACCGGGTCGGCGTGGTGCGCGGCGGCTCGACGACGGTCACGCGCGGAATCGGTCGGTCGGGCTTCTTGATCCCGGCGAAATATGCGTCGACCCACTGGTTCAGTTGCGCCGGATCGAAATTGCCCGCGACCACCAGCACCGCATTGTCCGGCCGATAATAAGTCGCGTGGAAGGCGCGGACATCGTCGATCGTAGCGGCCTCGAGATTTTCCAGGCTGCCGATCCCGGGTCGCGCATAGGGATGCACGCGATAGCTGATCTCGGGATAATAGATCGAATAGAGCTTGCCGTATGGGGTCGCCAGGGTGCGCAGACGGAGCTCTTCCTTCACCACGTCGCGCTCGGAGGCATAGCTCACCGGCTCGACCACCAGGCTGGCCATGCGATCGGCCTCGGCGAACAGCAGCCGCTGGAGGTGGTTGGCAGGGACGACCTCGAAATAATTGGTGTAATCGTCGTTGGTCGAAGCGTTGTTATAGCCGCCGACATCCTCGGTCAGGCGATCGAAATTCTCCGACTTCAGGTTGCGCGTCGCCTTGAACATCAGATGTTCGAACATGTGCGCGAAGCCGGACTTGCCCTTGGGATCGTCCTTCGACCCGACATCGTACCAGACCTGCACCGAGACGTTGGCGGTCTTGGCGTCGCGGATGGCATAGACCCGCAGGCCGTTGGGTAGCGTGCGGACGGTATAGGCAATCGGCTTGACGGCGGTTGCGCTGGCAGCCGCAGCCTTTGGCGCGGGTTTCTTGGGTGGCGCAGCGATAGCGGCAAGGGGAAACAGGGCGGCGCCCATCAGCAGGGCGGCACGAGTCAGACGCATTCAAGTCTCCGCAAAGGAGGGGAGGATGGCGCCGATGTGTCGCGCTAAAACGCCGCCTGTCAATCGCTCGCCGTTGCCTACTCACCTGGCGCCGTCGCCAGCGACAAGCACCGGCGATCAGACGCCAAACGCCATCACCGCTTCTTGTTGCGATTGGCGTAGAGTATTGCCGCGGCCACCGCGGCCGACCCGACGCCCGCGCCCAATGCCGCCATGCCCCATTTGCTCAGCTTCGCCGGCTCGGGCGTGCCTTCGGCGCCTTTCTGGCGCTCCTTGGCAATCCGCGCCGCGGCCATGATCTCATTCTCTTCTTCGGGCTTGTCGGTCACGCTCACTCTCCTCGACCCTGTCCGTAGCGCGCCCGGAATCCGCTCGCAAATGCGTTCAGCGTTCCCTGGGCGATTGCCGCGCGCAAGTCCGCCATCAACGCCTGGTAGAACCAAATGTTGTGCTCGGTCATCAACATCGCGCCAAGAATTTCTCCGGCGCGGACGAGATGGTGGAGATAGGCGCGTTCCCAGGTCGCGCAGACCGGGCAGCCGCATTCGGGATCGAGCGGCCCCTGATCCTCGCCGAACTTCGCGTTGCGGATGTTGATCGGCCCGGTCCGCGTGAACGCCTGCCCCGTCCGCCCCGATCGCGTCGGCAGCACGCAGTCGAACATGTCGACCCCTCGCTCGACCGCGCCGACGATATCATCCGGCTTGCCCACGCCCATCAAATAGCGCGGCTTGTCGGCAGGCAACTGGCCCGGCGCGAAATCCAGGCAGCCGAACATCGCCGCCTGCCCCTCGCCCACCGCGAGCCCGCCAATGGCATAGCCGTCGAACCCGATCTCGGTCAGCGCCGCCGCGCTCTCGCCCCGCAATTGCTCATCGAGCGCGCCCTGCTGGATGCCAAATTGCGCGGCATTGTCGGCATGCTCGCCGCCGCCAAGGAATGCGTCGCGCGATCGCCACGCCCAGCGCATCGACCGCGCCATCGCCGCCGCCTGGACCTCGGGAGTCGACGTCGTCGGCACCAGTTCGTCGAACGCCATGACGATGTCCGATCCGAGCAGCCGCTGAATTTCCATCGAGCGCTCCGGGCTCATCAGGTGGCGTGTGCCGTCGAGATGGCTTTTGAACTCGACGCCGGTCTCGTCGCGCTTGGTCAGCTCCGACAGGCTCATCACCTGATAACCGCCGCTGTCGGTCAGGATAGGCCGATTCCAGCCCATGAAGTGATGCAGCCCGCCCAGTCGCGCGACGCGCTCGGCAGTCGGCCGGAGCATCAGATGATAGGTGTTGCCCAAAATGATGTCGGCACCGGCCGAACGCACGTCGTCCGGCTTCATCGCCTTGACCGTGGCGGCGGTACCGACCGGCATGAAGGCCGGCGTACGGATTGTGCCGCGCCGCATCGCGATTTCACCGGTGCGCGCTTTGCCGTCGGTGGCGTGGATCTTGAAATCGAAACGGGGAGTCATGCGGGAGCCAGTTCGTCGAGAAATTCGAGGAAAACGCGATCAGCAGCGCGCCGCCGTTCTCCCGGCGAAACCGGATCGACGGCAGCCGGCGGATTGGCGGCTAGCGCACCGTCGATCAGAACGGCGATGGCAGGTGGCACCGGCGCGCTTCCTAATTCGGCCGTGACCGACTTGCGTTCGACCAGCGCATCGATCTCGGCACGCAGTGCCGGAGCCAGATCGATCGCATCGAGCGACTGCGCGAACGCCATCGGCGCCACGACCTCCCCGGGATGGCGGTCAAGCCAGGTTATCGCGACGACGGGACGCAATGCATAGAGGAGCTTCTTTAGCGGGACATCGCCCTTCTCGCGCTCAAGTGGCGTCCATGACGCCTTGGCCAGGTTGTAATAATGCCGCCTGACCGCAGCGCGATCGGTCACTTCGCGGGCTAGGCCCAGCAGTCGGTTAGCAATACTCTGGTCAAAGCGATAGCGGATCGGCGAGGTCAGCCATTCGATGGCTACAGCATTGCCCTTGACCATTAGCTTGATGAGCTTGCCCACATCCCAACCGCCGACGTCGTAAATCGCATCAAGGGGCGTCTCGATCACATCGCGTGGCTGCCACAACGAACGGTAATCGTCATGCCTACGAACGAACACGAACCGGCAATCATAGTCGCTGTCCGGTGACGGAAAGCCCCAGGCCCGACTGCCGCTCTCGATCGCGATCGGGATGCGCACATGCTCGTTATGTTCCGCCGCTGCCAGGCGTGCATCGATGCCTGCGACGATCTCGGGGTCGAAACTATTGGGAATGGAGCGCTGGGGAAGCATCGCCCGTCGCTCTAGCGGCGGGCCCAGCAGTTTGTCGACCTCAAGTCAAATAGTCGACCACCTCTTGCGGCGTCGCAAACGTCTTGTCGGGCTTCATCGCCATCAGCATTTCCGGATTGGCGTAGCCCCACAATACCGCGCCGGCGCCGATCCCGACCGCGCGCGCGGCGTCGATGTCGCGGGTCTCGTCGCCGATCGACAGGATCGCGCTTGCCGGAAGGCCGCTCGCCTTGATCGCCTGGCGGAACTTGCGCACCTTGCCGAAGAGGCCCGAGCCGCAAAAGAAGCGCTCGATCCGCGCAGAATCCGTCGCCCCCAAGATGGCCCGGACATTGGCTTCGGAGTTGGACGAGCAGACGAACATCCGGACCTTGGCCTCGTCGATCGTCCTCAACATGTCGCGGACGCCGTCGAACAAATGGATCTGGTCCGTGTTCCGTCCGAACCGGGCGCGAACATGGCGCGCGATCAGCGGCAGTTTCCAGCGCGAGATGCCGAGATGGTCGATCACTTCGCGCGTGGTGCGCTTGCGCAAGCCCTCAACTTCATCGGGATGGACGCTGCGGAACCGGAAGCGCGCGGCGAGATCGTCGACGATCGACAGGAACCAGTGGCCGCTGTCGGACAGCGTCCCGTCGAAATCGAAAATGACCAATTCATATGGAGGCCGAGCGGCTGCCACGATTATCCGCCTCGTTTCCCGCGTTTCCCGCCATCGCCCATCGGAAAGGCGCGGATCGTCAGCAGTTCGGCACGCGTCAGCACGCCGTCCTTGTCCTTGTCGAGCCGGGTGAAGATCTGATCGAACTTCGCCTGGAGCTCGGCCAGCGTGATCTGGTTATCGCTGTCGGTGTCGGTCTCGTAAGCGCCGGGCAAGGCGTTGGGATCGCCCAGCCATTTCTGCGCCCAGTCCGAAAAGGCGATATAGCCGAGCTTGCTGGTATTGGCCGTATCTATCGCAGCGAAGCTCTTGGCCACGCCCTTGTGCATCTCGTCGCGCGTCACGCGGCCGTCGCCGTCCGTGTCGAATGCGGCAATCATCATCGCTACCGGCTCGACCACCAGGATCGGCGGCGCGGCGATCGATGCCGGCGCGTTCTTCTTGCTGCCGAGCGGGACGGGAATGCGATTGTCGTTCTGCGCGGCAGCCGGTCGGGACAGGCCGATCGCCAGCAAGGCGAAGCTGACCACGAGAGTCCGGGGAGCCAGGGCGAAGCCGCGGCGGATGGCTGACGGAAAGCGATTCGGCGGCATGGCGACAGGCTGTGCCTCAGCGGGGCGGGCTCGGCAACAGCGCGACAAGTCTTTCAGTGCGCTAACGGATCGGAACCGACGCCCCGGCATAGGGATCGTAGGGCGCCGGCACCCCGGACGATTGGACATGCGGCGGGGGCGGCGGAGGCGGCGCGACGACGACCACGGGAGGCGCGGTATCACCCCCCACGCCACTGGCCGCATAACGCAGCCCGCTGACGATGGTCGACGCGCCGAACAGGATGAAACAACCCAGGACGACGGTCGCGCCATGGCGAATATTGACTCGCCCCGTCAGCATCCCGAAGCCGATCGCTGCGATCGCGATCACGGCGATGGACGTCGCGACCGTCCCGAGCAACAAGTCCTGCAGCCAGGATATCGCCGCGACGAGCACGCTGGACCCGGCAGGGGAGTCGGCGAGCGAAGTCGGGGCGTAGGAGAGGATCACGTGCGGATGTTACGCCGATCGCGTCGGTAGCAACAGACTGGCATCGCCATAAGAATAGAAGCGGTATCCTTGCGCGATCGCATGCGCATACGCCTCCTGCATCCGCTCCAGCCCCATCAGCGCCGAGACCAGCATGAACAGGGTCGATTTCGGGAGGTGGAAATTGGTCATCAGCCCGTCGATCCCGCGAATCCGCACGCCCGGCGTGATGAAGATCGCGGTGTCGCCTTCGAACGGGTGGACCCGACCCGCGTTATCGGCTGCGCTCTCGATCAGGCGCAGGCTGGTGGTGCCGACCGCGACCACGCGGCCGCCGGCGGCGCGCGTCGCGTTGATGCGATCGGCGGTGGCAGCGTCGATGCGGCCCCACTCGGCGTGCATCTTGTGCTCGTCGGTGTCCTCGACCTTGACCGGCAGGAACGTGCCCGCGCCGACGTGAAGCGTCAGCGTGACGTGACCGATCCCGGCCGCGTCCAGCGCCGCCATCAATTCCGGTGTGAAATGCAGAGCCGCGGTCGGTGCCGCGACCGCACCGGGCTCGTTCGCGAACATCGTCTGATAGTCGTCGGCGTCGCGCGCATCGGTCGGACGGCGCGCGGCGATATAGGGCGGGAGCGGCATCCGGCCGGCGCGGTCGAGCAGCAATTCGACCGGCTCGTCACCCGCGAAATCGAGCGCGAAGCTGCCGTCCTCGGCACGGTCGGCGGCGGTCGCGGTGACGCCCTCGCCGAAATCGATCGTCTCGCCCTCGCGCAGCCGCTTGGCATTGCGGATGAATGCGCGCCAGCGGCGCGGACCTTCGCGCTTGTGCAGCGTTGCTCCGATCCGCGGCCCAGGCGCGCTTTGTGCGCCGTCACCCGAACGACTCCCGCGCATGCCCTCGAGCTGCGCCGGGATCACCCGCGTGTCGTTGAACACCAGCAGATCGCCGCGCCGCAGCTCGCCCGGGAGGTCGCTGACCAGACGCTCGCGCGTCGCGCCGCCCGGTCCCGCGCCGTCGAGCACGAGCATCCGCGCCGCGTCGCGTGGGCTGGCCGGGCGCAGTGCGATCCGCTCGGGCGGCAGGTCGAAGTCGAACAGGTCGACGTCCACGCCGCCCTCGCGTCAGTTGATCGTGATTACTTCTTGGCCGGCGCCGGCGCCTTGTCCGCCGGAGGTGTCTTTCCGGCAGGCGTCGGTGTGGTCAGCGTCGGCGCGGGCGCCAGAACAGGGGCCGGCGGCGGAGGAGGCGGCGGCGGCGCGCTATAAGGCGGCGGGTTATCCGCGGCGATATAAGCATGGTAAATAATCGATGGGTTCGCCGGCGGCTCGCCGCGCTCGACCGCATCGACATATTCCATGCCGGAGATGACGCGGCCAAACACCGTGTATTTCTTGTCGAGCGCCAGCTTCGGCAGGAACACGATGAAGAACTGGCTGTTCGCGCTGTTTTCCGCCTTGGTCTTGTCCTCTGGCGAGGCGTCCGGGGCAGCACCCTCGCGCGCCGCCGCCACCGCGCCGCGCACGTGCGGCAGATAGTTGAACTCGGCGGGCACGTCGGGAAGCGTCGATCCGCCGGTGCCGTCCCCCTTGGGGTCGCCGGTCTGCGCCATGAAGCCGTCGATCACGCGGTGAAATTTGAGCCCGTCATAGAAATGCTGACGAGTCAGCGTCTTGACCCGCTCGACCATCTTGGGCGCGACATCGGGCCGCAGCCAGATCACGACGCGACCGCCGGTCGACAGATCGAGATAGAGCAGATTTTCCTTGTCGGTCATCGGCGGCGGGGCGAGCCGTGCCGCCACCGGCGGAGTTGGAGGCGCCTTCTGCTTCTTGGCAGCGATCGAAGGACTGCCGGCGATCGCGACGCTCATCATCGCAATCAGGCCGAAAAAGAAACGCATGGGCACTCCGGAAAAGACGGTCGTTCGGTGTGGGGACTTAGAGCAATTATCGCCAAGCGCCAATGCGCAGTGCGTGCGGCTTTTTTGAGGCAAGGCGATGCCTGAAGTGGCGGCGTCGGCTCCTGCCAGGGAACAATCAGTTATTTGATACACGCGAAGACGCGAAGAAGAATGGTTTCGCGCAGAGGCGCAGAGAACGCGGAGAAGTCGCGCGCGGCAGCGCGCTTTCGTTTCTCGTCATCGCTGATTGGATGGCTGCCGACACAGCCTAGAGAAACATCTCTGCGTTCTCCGCGCCTCTGCGTGAACAAAATCTTCGCGTCTTCGCGCCTTCGCGTGAATCAAATCTTCGCGCCCTTTGCGGGGCTAAGCCCGCCGCAGGCCGTCGCGGTCGATTCGCGCGATCACTTCGTCGCGGATGCTGGGGGTGACGAATTTGGAGATGTCGCCGCCGAACACCGCAATTTCC
Organism: Sphingomonas sp.; assembly: GCF_024508665.1. Classification (GTDB taxonomy): domain Bacteria; phylum Pseudomonadota; class Alphaproteobacteria; order Sphingomonadales; family Sphingomonadaceae; genus Sphingomonas. The sequence goes on along the minus strand of NZ_JANINP010000006.1, from coordinate 872,063 downwards.
TTGACCAGCCGGCTGGCGATCGGCTGGAGCGACACGTCGGCCATCAGGAACACCGTCTCGACGCGGTGATTGAGCTGGCGGTTCATGCCCGTGAGCTGATATTCATATTCGAAGTCGGTGACGCCGCGGATGCCGCGGATGACGATCGACGCCCCCTGGCTGTCGGCGAAATCCATCAGCAGCGAACTGAACCCCACCACTTCGATATTGCCGATGCCCGTCGCCTCGACCTCGCGGCGGACGATCGCGATTCGCTCGTCATCGGTGAACAGGGGCGCCTTGGCAATGTTGGTGGTGACCCCGATCACCAGCCGGTCGACCAGCTTCGCGCTACGCCGAATGATGTCCATATGACCAAGCGTGATCGGATCGAACGTGCCGGGATAGACCCCGGTGCGAATGGTCATATGTCCCTCCCCATCCTCAACCGCCGGCGGTCGGTTAGCGGTCGCGCTCGAGCACGAAGCGCGCGATGTTGCGCAACAGATCGGCCTCCTGCCCATAACTGCGCAGATGGTCGATCGCCTGGTCGACGAGCATGCGCGCCTGTCCGCGGGCGCGGTCGATGCCGAGCAGCGAGACAAAGGTTTCCTTGCCCGCGCTCTCGTCCTTGCGGAGCTTCTTCCCCGCTTTGACCTCGTCGCCCTCGACATCGAGCAGATCGTCGGCGATCTGGAATGCCAGGCCGAGGTCGCGGGCATAGCCGCGCAGGCCCGTACGCCCCTCGGGCGGCACGCGACCGAGGATCGCGCCTGCCTCGACCGACCAGCCGATCAGCGCGCCGGTCTTTAGCGCCTGCAAGCGCGTCACGGTCTGGAGATCGAAGGTCGCCGTCTCCGCCTTCAGGTCCATCGCCTGGCCGCCGGCCATTCCGCTGGGCCCGGCCGCGCGGGCGAGTTCGAGCACCAGTTCGGCGCGAACGAATGGATCGGGATGGGTCGCGGGATCGGCCAGCCATTCGAAGGCGAGCGCGTGGAGGCTGTCGCCGGCCAGGATCGCGACCGCCTCGTCGAAGGCGCGGTGCACGGTCGGCTTGCCGCGGCGCATGTCGTCGTCATCCATCGCCGGAAGGTCGTCGTGAATCAGCGAATAGACATGGATGGCCTCGATCGCGCAGGCGGCGCGCGCGGTGCATTCGCGGTCGACCCCGAACAGGGCGGCAGTGGCGAAGACGAGCAAGGGGCGCAGCCGCTTGCCGCCGCCAATCGCCGCATGCCGCATCGCTTGGTATAATTCGGCGCGCGCGTCGTTCGGCACCGCGAGCATCACATCGAAGCGGCGATCCACCTCCGCGCCGACCTGGGTCAACGCTGCCTTGAGCGACAAAGAAGGAGCCACGGCGCCGTCCCTCATGCGGCGTTGAACGGCGCGACACCAGCGGGGCGGCCATCCGAATCGAGCCGGATCGCCTCGATCCGCGCCTGCGCCGCGTCGAGCCGTTCGGTGCATTTCTGGCGGAGACGCGTGCCTTCTTCATAGAGGCGGATAGCGTCATCCAGTTTCGCCTCGCCGCTTTCGAGCTGGCGGACGATTTCCTCGAGGCGCTTCAGCGCGTCCTCGAACGACAGGTCATCGATCGGCGTGTCCATCCGCCACGCTATGGGGCAGCGGACCGGCGGGAGCAACCGCCGATCCGCCACATGCCATCAGGCGATATGCAGCAACCGTGCGACGAAGATCAGCACCATGCCGCCAATGATCGACGCGATCAGGCCTGCTGGATGGAAGGGCTCGGCCGCTTTGCGATTGACCATTTGCAGGAAGAAACCGGCGACGAACGAACCGGCGATGCCCAGCAGGATCGTGACGATCCAACCGGCGTGGACGGGACCCGGATAGAACCAGCGCGCCAGCGCGCCGACGATCAATCCGATGATGATCATGCGGATGATACCCATTATTCTCTCTCCTTAGGCCATTGGCGTCAGCAGGATTGCATGACCGTTGCGGTTGCACAATGACTCGTTCGAGGAGTGGTTCCCGTAAGAATCCGAACTGCTGGACCCGCCATCGGCGACCGCGCGTTCGGCTGACCGAAACAGGAAGGCAGCACCATGTTCACCAGCATCAATCCCGCCACCGGCCAACCCGGGCGGAGCTTCGCCGAACTGACCGATGCCCAGGTCGACGCGCGGCTGGCCAAGGCGCACGAGGCTTTTCTCATCTGGCGCGAGAGCGAACTTGCCGATCGCATGACCTTGCTCCGCCACATCGCCGAGCGGTTCGAGGACGACAAGGATCGGCTAGCGCGGATCGCGACCGAGGAAATGGGCAAGACGCTTAAGTCCGCCGTCGCCGAGGTCGAGAAATGCGCTTCCGCCTTCCGCTATTATGCTCGGCATGGGGCGCAGCTACTCAAGTCCATGGAGGTCGACACGCCGGTCGGCCATGCCGTAGCGCGCTGGTTGCCGATGGGGCCGGTGCTCGCCGTGATGCCGTGGAATTTCCCTTATTGGCAGGTGGTCCGCTTCGCCGCGCCGGCGATCATGGCGGGCAATGTCGGACTGCTGAAGCACGCGTCGTCGGTCCAGGGTTGCGCTGCCGCGCTGGAGGAGACGATCCTGGCGGGCGGAGCGCCCGAAGGCCTGTTCCAGAACCTGGCGATCAAGTCGGGCAAGGTCGCCGACCTGATCGCCGACGACCGCATCGTCGCGGTGACGCTGACCGGTAGTGAAGGCGCCGGGGCCAAGGTCGCCGAGGCCGCTGGCCGTGCGCTCAAGAAGGTCGTGCTCGAACTCGGCGGATCGGATCCGTTCGTCGTCATGCCATCCGCCGACATAGCGCTCGCCGCCAAGACCGCGGTCACGGCGCGGACCCAGAATACCGGCCAATCCTGCATCTGCGCCAAGCGCATGATTGTCCATGCCGACGTCTATGACGATTTCATGCACGCGTTCTCGGCCGGTATGAAAGCGGTGAAGACCGGCGACCCAATGGATCCAGGGACCGAGATGGGACCACTATCCTCGGAGGAACAACGCGACACCGTGCTCGGCCAAATGGACAAGTTCCGCGACGCCGGCGCGACCTTGCTGTTCGGCGCGGAGAAACCCGATCTGCCCGGCGCCTATCTGACGCCTGGCGTGCTGGTCGATATCGATCCCGACAGCGAAGTCGCCAAGGAGGAAGTGTTCGGTCCGGTCGCAATGGTGTTCAAGGTCAAGGATATCGACGAGGCGATCGCGCTCGCGAACGACGTGCCGTTCGGACTGGGGTCGTCGGTCTGGACCAATGACGATGCCGAAAAGGAGCGCTTCGCCCGCGACATCGCCGCCGGCATGACTGCAGTCAACCGCATGCTTTCTTCGACTCCCGAGGCACCGTTCGGCGGGATCAAACGCTCGGGCCATGGTCGCGAGCTGGGTCCTTGGGGGTTGCACGAATTCATGAACCTGAAGGCCGTGATCGGCTGATAGCGGCGATGGCCCGCCGGCAACGACGAGCGGGGCCAATCGCGCCGCCGCTTACAAGCTTGGCATCGAGAACCAGTCTCCCCTCGCCGAACCGGGAGGGGAGACCTAGCGGCTTCAGAGCGAAACGCCGCCATCGACGTTCAGCGTCGTTCCGGTGATGAACGTCGCATCCGGTCCGGCGAGGAAAGCGGCGACGCCGGCGATCTCCTCCACTGCGCCGAATCGGCCCAGCGGCACCGATTGCCTGAGCGCGTCGGCGAGCTCGCCTGTCGGCGCCATGTCGGTCTCGATCGGCCCCGGCTGGATGACGTTGACCAGGATGTTGCGCGAGGCGAGGTCTTTCGCCCAGCCGCGGCCCAGTCCGGCGACCGCTGCCTTGGTCGCGCCATAGGTCGATATGCCACCAAAGGGCGCACGATCGGCCGCGACCGAGCCGATCAGGATGATACGCCCGCCATCGGGCAGGTGCGGCAGAGCGGCGCGCGTACCGACATGCAAGCCGCGGACATTGACCCCGAACTGGCGCGCGAACGACTCGTCGGTATCTTCATCGACAGCAGCGAACTCGGCCACGCCGGCATTGTGAACCAGGATGTCGATGCCGCCGAGCGCCGCTGCGGCCGCGTCGATTCCCGCGCGCTGCGAGGCATCGTCGCTGGCATCGGCCTGGATCGCCACCGCCTTGCCGCCCGCCTGTTCGATCGCCGCTACCGTCGCATCGGCGGCGGCCTTGTTGCCGGCATAAGTGATAGCGACCTCGGCGCCGTCGGCGGCCAGCCGCTTGGCGATCGCCGATCCGATTCCGCGCGATCCGCCGGTGACCAGCGCCTTTTTGCCGCTCAGGGCATTGCTATTGGACATCTGTCTTCTCCGAAATTCCGTGCCCGCGATCACGACCTCGTGCGCTGCCGGCGACGGTGATCTGGGAGGCATGTTTCGATAGTTCAATATTCCCGAACTATGAAAATCACGAACCATTCCTATATTCGGACAATGCCCCGCTTTACCCATCCGCGATTGGAGGATGTGCCGCTCGACCTGGCGCTCCACGCGCTGGCCGATTCAAATCGGCTGGCGATCGTCGCACGGCTGGCTGCGGCCACGGGGTTGAGTTGTTCGAACACGACACCGTGCGATGCGCCGGTCCCCAAGAGCACCCTCTCCAACCATCTGAAAACACTGCGCGCCGCCGGCCTGATCGAAACGACCCAGTCCGGTCGCGAGATGATCAATGTGCTGCGCCGCGCCGAATTCGACCGCCGCTTTCCGGGCTTGCTCGACGCCATACTTGCCAACAACGAGGTTTGACGGGGTTGCACTCCGGGGCCGAAAGGCATAGCCGCACCGCAGCACCGCGATAGGGACACGCAATGGCCGAGTTCAGCCTGCCGAAGAACAGCAAGATCCGCAAGAACGGCAAGGTCCATAAGGCACCCGAGGGTGCCACCAATATCCGCCGGTTCAAGATCTATCGCTATGACCCGGATACCGGCGAGAATCCGCGCTACGACATTTTTGAGGTCGACCTCGACACGTGCGGGCCGATGGTGCTCGACGCCCTCATCAAGATGAAGTCCGAGCAGGATTCGTCGCTGACCTTCCGCCGTTCGTGCCGCGAAGGGATTTGCGGATCGTGCTCGATGAACATGGACGGCAAGAACGGCCTGGCCTGCACGACCGCGATCGAAGACTGCAAGTCGGAAGTCACGATCACGCCGCTGCCGCACATGGAAGTGATCAAGGACCTTGTCCCCGACTTCACCCATTTCTACGCGCAATATGCCTCGATCAAGCCGTGGCTGCAGACGGTCACCCCGGCCCCGGCGGGCAAGGAGCGGCTGCAGAGCCCCGAGGATCGCGAGAAGCTCGACGGCCTGTACGAATGCATCCTGTGCGCCTGCTGCTCGACCAGCTGCCCGAGCTATTGGTGGAACAGCGACAAGTTTCTCGGCCCGGCGATCCTGCTCCAGGCCTATCGCTGGCTTGCCGACAGCCGCGACGAGATGACCGGCGAGCGACTCGACCAGCTCGAGGATCCGTTCAGGCTCTATCGCTGCCACACGATCATGAACTGCGCCAACGCCTGCCCCAAGGGCCTCAATCCGGCCAAGGCGATCGCCGAGATCAAGAAGATGGAAGCCGAGCGGATCGTCTGATCCAATCTTCCGTTCGCCCCGAGCTTGTCGGGGGGCGTGACCGGAACAGGAACGGATTTTAGTTGGACGACGCCCCTTCCCCCCTCTTCCTCTACGACGACGATCCGGATCTGCCCGGCTGGAAGCGCTGGCAGTTCCGCGACTCGACCCGGTTCAACGCCTTTCTGGAACCGCTCCAGGTGAAGCTGGAGGATGGCAAGGCTCGGGTTCGCATGATGCCCCGCCACGACCATTCCAACATGCGCGACAACGTCCATGGCGGCGCGCTGTTGGGGTTCATGGACGTATCGCTGTTCGCCGCCAGCCGCGCCTTCGGGTGCCTGAGCGCCGGTGGCGCGGTGACGCTCGACCTGTCGGCGCAATTCATCGGCGGCGGAATGATCGGCGAGCCGCTGGAAGCTCATATCGAGTTGCTGCGCGAGACCAGCCGCATGCTGTTCCTGCGCGGGCTGATCGTCCAGGAAGGCTTGCCGACGATCGCGAGCTTTACCGGGACGCTGCGTAAGTCGAGCCCGCCGCCGGGAACGGTATAATCTCCAACTCAGTCACCCTCACCCTTCCGCGCCTTTGGCGCTCCCTCCCTCTCCCAATGGGAGAGGGAAGGGGCCAGCGCGGCATAGCCGCGTGGGAAGGGTGAGGGTGACCACGGTCCTCCAGCAATATCATGCCCTGATCGCCGCCGGCGAACTTCGGGCCGACCCGGACCAGCAAGCCGCCGCCCAACGCTTGGATCGCCTCCAACAGGAATTGGAAGCTCAGCCCAAACGCGGCTCGGTCCTTTGGCGCGCGCTCGGCCGCAAACCCGACTCCCCGCGCGGCGTCTATATGTGGGGCGATGTCGGGCGTGGCAAATCGATGCTGATGGACCTGTTCTTCGGGTGCCTGGCGATCAACCGCAAGCGCCGGGTCCATTTCTCCGAGTTCATGCTCGAAGTGCACCAGCGCATCGCCGAGGAGCGCAAGAAGGAGGTCGGCGACCCGATCGCCCCGGTCGCCGTCGCATTGGCCGAGGAGGCCCGCCTGCTCGCTTTCGATGAGATGATGGTGACCAACTCGCCCGACGCGATGATCCTGTCGCGCCTGTTCACCGCCCTGATCGAGGCGGGTGTGACCGTCGTCACCACGTCCAACCGCCCGCCACGCGATCTCTACAAGAACGGGCTCAACCGCGAGCATTTCCTGCCCTTTATCGACCTGATCGAGAACCGCCTCGACGTACTGCCACTGAACGGTCCGGTCGATTACCGCCGCGACCGGCTGGGTCAGCAGGAAACCTGGCTGGTGCCAAATGGACCCGAAGCGACGCGCAACCTGTCCGCCGCCTTCTTCCGCCTGACCGATTATCCGCCCGAGGATGCCGCGCATGTGCCGAGCGAGGACATCGCGGTCCAGGGCGGGCGTACGCTTCACGTGGCCAAATCGCTCAAGGGCGTCGCTGTATTCAGCTTCAAGAAACTGTGCGGAGAAGCACGGGGCGCGGCCGATTACCTGGCGATCGCACGGCGCTATCACACCGTGATACTAGTCGGCATTCCGAAACTCGGGCCCGAGAACCGCAACGAAGCGGCGCGGTTCGTGTCACTGATCGACGCGCTGTACGAGCACAAGGTCAAGCTACTCGCTGCCGCCGATGCCGAACCGGCCGCGCTATATGAGAAAGGCGACGGTCGCTTCGAGTTCGAGCGCACTGTCAGCCGGCTCGAGGAGATGCGCTCCGACGCGTATCTCGATTCCGGGCACGGCATCGACTGAACCGGATCAGATCAGCGCCAGGCTGTCGAGGTCGAGCGCCATTCGCGCCGGTCGCTCCGCCATCGCCGCGAACATGCGGTCGCCGCGTTCGGTACGTTCGACATACTTGGCGGCGTTGATCGCCATGATCATCCCGGCGAACGCGTTGCGGCAATAATCTCGCCAGAACGCATCGGCATCGGGTGCTTCGCCGAGCGCCATCCGGCGCGCGAGATAGGCATCGACCAGGCCGCGCTCACGGGCGCGACGTTCGGCCGGATCGGCGAAGCTGGTGCCGATCAGATAGGCCACGTCGTTCGCCGCGCGCCCCATCGCCACCGTCTGCCAGTCGAGCAGGCAGGCTGTGCGACCGCTTTGGTCGAACAGGATGTTGTCGAGCCGAAGGTCGCCGTGACGCAGGCATTCAGGAGGCGCCTCACGATCGAGATACGCGTCGATGCGATCGACCAGCGCCTGGCCGAGATCGAGCACCTCGGCGTCAAGCAGCCCGGCAAAACGCTCGCGGAATTGCGGGTAAGCCGCCGGCATTGCGCTGCGTATCACCATGCTGCCGGCGTTGTGATGCGCCCAGGCCAAGCTCGCCCAGTCGCCGCCGGCGGGCCGCCAGGCGTGAAGCGCGGCAACCGCGTCCAGCGCGGCGGCGACCTGGGCCGCGCTGCCGCCCGCGATCTGATCGCCCTGGCGCAGCGGGGCCATGTCCTCGATCAACAGCGCGAAATGCTGTTCATCGTCGGCGATCGCGGCATAATAGGGTCGCGGGCATGCGACGCCGGCGGTCGGCGCGCAGTCGCGGTACCAGCCGATCTCCATGTCATAGAGATGGAACATGGCAGCGCCTGCGCGGCTCGTCGCGTCGGCGCTCGGGCATTTGGCGATGAAACTCGCCGGCGCGTCACCGCCACGCCAGTCGCAGGTGAAGCGATAGCTGTCGCAAACCTGCCCGGTGCCGACCGCCCGATACTCCAGCGCCGCGAGTGATCCCGCAGGCTGGGCGAACACCCGCTCGATCCAGGCCCTGTCGAAATCCTCCGGCGCGGTCGGAAAGTCGTTCACTCCGCCGGGTCCAGCAGGCCGCTCAGCCCGCTTGCCGCGTGCGGACCGATGAACAATTGCTCGACCACGCCGACGCCGCGATGCGCCACACCGTCGATCGTCAGCACCGCATCGGCCATCGCCTGGATGTGAAGGTTGAGCATGCTTGGCGCATCGCCGAAATCCGGCGGACAGACGTCATAAGTCACGGCCAGGTCGGCACCATGATCCATGCTGTGCCCCCATTGCGGGTGGAGATAGCCCAGCCCCGACATGTAGAAATGCTGATCGCGCGGCGTCACGTCCAACGTGCAGCCGGGCCACGGCTCCAGCCGCACCGAGGCCAGCCGCCGCGTGCCGGGACGATAGGCCGAGCCGATGGCCGCACTGAACTCGCGCGGATCGCCGTCGAGCTTCGCAATCACGCCGCGGCGGTTCCACGGCTCGCCCGCGCCATCGTCATTGCTGTGGAAGAAGGCGACGCGGTCGGCGAAGTTGAACGGCATCCACAGCCACCAGAACTGGCGCATCCCCCCGCCGGCGGGTTGGGCATCGGGCGCGCCCACCGGTCGGATCCCCCAACTGCGATCGCGCGTGCCCCAATGCGTATCGGGCGTGACCGTCAGGATCTGGTCGCCGATCGTCACGCTCCCGGACCAGCCGCCATTCTGTGTCAGCCGGGTATAGTCCATCAGCAGCCGCGCCTCGTGACGCCGGGTAAAGCGCGGTTCCTCGATCGGCGCGTGGCGTGCGGTGAAGGTCAGATCGGCGCGAACCGGCGAATCGTTCGGGCCCACGAACACGCGCAGCACCTTTAGCGGCTCACTCACCTCGACGCCGATCGGGCCGACGTTGAGATCCATCCGCTCGCCACCGAGCGGACGCGACGCACGCAGATTATGCTGGACGCCATCGATCGTCACGCAGAACGCCGCGTCGATCACCCCGAGCTGTGGATACACGCCGAGCGCGGCGGCAAAGAACAGGTCCCCGTCGGCGCTGTAGCCGTTGAAGAAGTAGCGGTCGTAGAAATTGCGTTCGGCGCTGGCGATCGCGATCGGTTCGGGAGTCTGATGGACCGGATAGTCGTCGCCTCGCGTCAGCATCGCCCTGCCCTCTCCCCGGCTTTTGCCGCAGTGTGGCGCACGCCCCTGGAAATGCAACCGCCGACGCGGCGGCAGGGTGGCCAGCGGATCGGCCGTTTCGGGTGCGTGGTCCTTGCCGGAGCGCTCATTGTGCTTATTCTCGTCTTGCCCGAGCGAGCCGGAGCGCGTCCGGTCCGCGGGCCAACAGGAGACGCCGCATGATCGTCACCACCACCGAAAACGTCGCCGGTCACACTGTCGTCAGGAATTTGGGCCAGGTGTTCGGCGTCGTCGTCCGCAGCCGCGGCCTGGGCGGCAATATCACCGCCGGCCTGCGCTCGATCGTCGGCGGCGAGATTCCCGAATATACCAGGCTGGTCGAGGACGCGCGGCGCCACGCGATCGATCGGATGATCCAGAACGCGACGGTGATGGGCGCCAATGCCGTGGTGATGATGCGTTTCGACTCGGGCGAGATCGCGCAATCGATGAACGAGGTCGTCGCCTATGGCACGGCGGTGATCCTCGACCCGGCCCCCTGACATGCTGCGCAATATAGTCCTGGCACTAGGACTGGCGTGGCTGGCGGTGGGGCTATGGTTGACGCTGATCGATGCCGCCGGCTGGCCGATGATCATCTTTCCCGCGATTATCGTCGCCGGCATCGTGTTCGAGCGCGCCAATTATCGCGGCAATGCCAGCGACACGACCGACCCGAACTGGCGCCCGACCAACGAACGTTTCCTCGACGAAGTCACCGGGCGGCCCGTCACCGTCTGGTTCAACGCCGCCACCGGCGAACGCCGCTATATCGACGACGACTGAACACTATTGCTCTTGCGAACCAATTGCAGTACTTGATGTTAATCGGTCCCGTTTAGCGGTTGCTTCGGGACGCCCAAACGCCTAAGCGCCGTCGCGTTCCGCGCGCCTTATGCGCGCCCACTCGCGCTTAGGAGTGCTCATGGCCCGCAAGAAGATCGCGCTGATCGGCGCCGGCAATATCGGCGGCACGCTCGCCCATCTCGCCGCTCAAAAGGAATTGGGCGACATCGTCCTGTTCGACGTCGTCGAGGGCGTGCCCCAGGGCAAGGCGCTCGACCTCAGCCAGTGCGGGCCGATCGACGGCTTCGACGCCAAGATCACCGGTTCGAACGATTATGCCGATATCGCGGGCGCGGACGTCATCATCGTCACCGCCGGTGTCGCCCGCAAGCCGGGCATGAGCCGCGACGATTTGCTCGGCATCAACCTCAAAGTGATGAAGGCGGTTGGCGAGGGCATCAAGAACAATGCGCCCGACGCGTTCGTCATCTGCATCACCAACCCGCTGGACGCGATGGTCTGGGCGCTGCGCGAATTCTCCGGCCTGCCGCACAACAAGGTGGTCGGCATGGCGGGCGTGCTCGACTCGGCGCGGTTCAGCCACTTCATCGCCGACGAGTTCAACGTGTCGGTCAAGGACGTGAACACCTTCGTGCTCGGCGGCCATGGCGACACGATGGTCCCGGTCGTGCAATATTCGACCGTCAACGGCATCCCCGTCCCCGACCTGATCAAGATGGGTCTGTCGACCCAGGAGCGGATCGATGCGATTGTCAAGCGCACCCGCGGTGGCGGCGGCGAGATCGTCGCCCTGCTCAAGACCGGTTCGGCCTTCTACGCGCCCGCGACCAGCGGCATCGCGATGGCCGAAGCCTATCTCAACGACCAGAAGCGCATCCTGCCCTGCGCTGCCTATGTCGATGGCCAATACGGCGTCGACGGCCTGTATGTCGGCGTGCCGGTGATGATCGGCGCGGGTGGCGTCGAAAAGATCATCGAGATCGAGCTCGACGAGGAAGCCAAGGGCAACCTTCAGGTCTCGGTCGACGCGGTCAAGGAATTGCTGGTCGCCTGCAAGGGCATCGACAGCTCATTGGCGTAACGGCGATGCGACCTGCCTCGATGCTCGCGAGCTGCGCGGCAGCGACGCTGATCGTCGCCGCCGCGCCGGCGGTGGCCGACGACGGCCCCGATCTGCAACCGGCACCGCAAGCCGCGATCGTGGCGGGCGCCAAAGCGTGCCTGGGCGCGACGGTCGACCCAGCCGGCCAAACGTCACGTCTCGCCGGTTGGTCGCCGGCGACGCCCGAGCAGCGTAAGGGCATGAGCGCCGACAGCGACGCCGACGTCGTGACGCGCGACAACGTGGTGATCGCCTATAAGACCGGGCAGGACGGCGGCTGCGTCGTCATGGCCAGAGGCGATACCGCCTTCGATCCCACAACATTCTATCCGCAGATCAGCGCGGTAGTCGGCGCGAACGTGCCGCAGCCCGCGGCGGACGCCAAGCCGGCGCCGGTCGCCCTGCCCAACGGCGAAATGATCGTCCCCGTCATCACGCCCAAGACCGCTAGCGCGGCACCCACCATCGTTCTGGTTATCGCCAACAGCGCCGGCAAATTCGCCAAGAAGGGAAACTGACGTGTCCATCCTCGTCGACAAGAATACCAAGGTCATCACCCAGGGCATGACGGGTGAGACCGGCAGCTTCCACACCAAGGCGGCGCTCGATTACGGCACCCAGATGGTCGGCGGCGTGACGCCGGGCAAGGGCGGCACCGAGCATCTCGGCCTGCCGGTCTACGACACCGTTGCCGAGGCGGTGAGCAAGACCGGCGCCACCGCGTCGGTGATCTACGTGCCGCCGCCCTTCGCCGCCGACTCGATCCTCGAGGCGATCGACGCCGAAGTGCCGCTGATCGTCACGATCACCGAGGGCATTCCGGTGCTCGACATGGTCAAGGTCAAGCGCGCTTTGTCGGGTTCCAAGTCGCGGCTGATCGGCCCGAACTGCCCCGGCGTGCTGACGCCGGGCGAGTGCAAGATCGGCATCATGCCGGGCTCGATCTTCAAGAAGGGATCGGTCGGCGTTGTAAGCCGCTCTGGCACGCTTACCTATGAAGCCGTGTTCCAGACCTCGAATGCAGGGCTCGGCCAGACCACCGCGGTCGGGATCGGCGGCGATCCGGTCAACGGGACCAACTTCATCGACGTGCTCGAACTGTTCCTGGCCGATGACGAGACCAAGTCGATCATCATGATCGGCGAGATCGGCGGATCGGCCGAGGAAGAAGCGGCGCAGTTCCTGAAGGACGAAGCCAAGCGCGGCCGCAAGAAGCCGATGGCCGGCTTCATCGCCGGCCGCACTGCCCCTCCGGGCCGCCGCATGGGCCATGCCGGGGCGATCGTCTCCGGCGGCCAGGGCGGCGCCGAGGACAAGATCGCGGCGATGGAATCGGCGGGGATCAAGGTCTCGGCCAGCCCGAGCCTGCTCGGCGAGACGCTGCTCGAGGTGTTGAAGGGGTGAATGTGTAACTCCTTCTCCCCTTGTGGGAGAAGGATAGCGAAGCTTGGCAGCTTGCTGCCTAGCGGAGCTTGGATGAGGGGAGCGGCGCCCAAGCGCCGCGCGAGCCTCCGGCTCGCCCCCTCACCCTCCCATCAGGCTGACGCCTGATGGGCCCCTCCCTCTCCCACAAGGGGAGAGGGAAAGGAGAAGTAAGATGGGCTACGAAGGTCTGGATTTCAGCGACATCGCCGCCGGCGTGTCGCCCGCGTTCGTCGAAGCGCTATACAGAAAGTTCAAGGAATCGCCGGATTCGGTCGAGCCGTCGTGGCGCGGCTGGTTCGAGGGGCTGGAGAACGGCCCGTCGACCGCCAGCTGGGCGAATCCCGCCTGGCCGCCATCGTCGACCGACGACCTGACCGCGGCGCTCGACCCGACCCAGATGGAGCCTGCGCCAAAGCCCGCGCGCGGCGGCGCCCCCGCAGCCGCCCCGGCGGCCAAGCCGGCCAGCCAGGACGACATCGTCAAGGCGGCAAGTGATTCGATCCGCGCGATGCTGCTGATCCGCACCTATCGCGTCCGCGGTCACCTCGCGGCGACGCTCGATCCGCTTGGCCTCATCCGGCACGACCTGCCCGACGACCTCAAGACGGATTATTACGGCTTTTCCGAAAGCGATATCGACCGCCCGGTCTATCTCGGCGGCACGATGGGCCTGCAATGGGCGACGATCCGCGAGTTGGTCGACATCCTGCGCGCCAATTACTGCGGCAATGTCGGCCTGGAATATATGCACATCGCCGATGTCGAGGAACGCCGCTTCCTGCAGGAGCGGATGGAGGGCAAGGACAAGGCCATCCAGTTCACCACCGACGGCAAGAAGGCGATCCTCAACAAGGTGATCGAGGCCGAGCAGTGGGAACGCTTTCTCGGCAAGAAATATGTCGGCACCAAGCGCTTCGGCTTGGACGGCGGCGAGGCGATGATCCCCGCGCTGGAAAGCGTGATCAAATATGGCGGCCAGATGGGCGTCAACGAGATCGTCTACGGCATGGCGCATCGCGGACGCCTCAACGTGCTGGCCAATGTCATGGCCAAGCCGTTGCGCGTGATCTTCCACGAATTCGGCGGTGGCTCTGCGAACCCGGAAGATGTCGGCGGGTCGGGCGACGTGAAATACCACCTCGGCACCTCGACCGACCGCGAGTTCGACGGGATCAAGGTCCATATGTCGCTGGTCGCCAACCCCTCGCACCTCGAGGCGGCCGATCCCGTAGTCTTGGGCAAGACACGCGCCATCCAGACGCTCGCCAATGACCTGGAAGAGCACAGCCATTCGCTGCCCGTGCTGATCCATGGCGACGCGGCGTTCGCGGGCCAGGGCATCGTCTGGGAGTGCCTCGGTTTCTCGGGAATCCGCGGCTATAATACCGGCGGTTGCATCCACTTCGTCATCAACAACCAGATCGGCTTCACCACCAGCCCGCAATTCGCGCGCTCCTCGCCTTATTGCTCGGACGTCGCCAAAGGCGTCCAGGCGCCGATCTTCCACGTCAATGGCGACGATCCCGAGGCGGTGACCTTCGCTTGCAAGATGGCGATCGAATTCCGCCAGAAATTCCATCGCGACATCGTGATCGACATGTGGTGCTATCGCCGCTTCGGCCACAATGAAGGCGACGAGCCGAGCTTCACCCAGCCGCTGATGTACAAGGCGATCCGTCAGCATCCGTCGGTCAGCGAAGTGTACGGCAAACGGCTGATCGCCGAGGGCGTGGTCGACCAGGCCTGGATCGATCAGGTCACGCACCAGTTCGACACCTTGCTGGAGGGCGAGTTCGAGGCGGGCGCCTCGTACAAGGCAAACAAGGCCGACTGGTTCGCCGGCCGCTGGTCGGGCTTGCACATGCCGGCCGATGCCGAGACCGCGCGCCGCAACGTCGAGACGGGCATCGAACGCAAATTGTTCGACAGCCTGGGCCGCACGCTGACCACCATTCCCGACGACTTGACGGTCCACAAGGCGCTCAACCGCGTGATCGACGCCAAGCGCGAGATGTTCAAGACCGGCGAGAATTTCGACTGGGCGACCGGCGAGGCATTGGCGTTCGGTTCGCTCTTGTCGGAAGGCTATGGCGTCCGCTTGTCGGGCCAGGATTCGGGCCGCGGCACCTTCTCGCAGCGTCACGCCGTCTGGGTCGACCAGAATGACGAGCACAAATATGTGCCGTTATGGAGTGTCGAGCACGGCAGCTTCGAGGTGCTCGATTCGCCACTCAGCGAATATGGCGTGCTCGGCTTCGAATATGGCTATGCGCTCGCCGACCCCAAGACTTTGGTGATCTGGGAAGCGCAGTTCGGCGATTTCGCCAATGGCGCGCAGATCATGATCGACCAGTTTATTGCCGCCGGCGAGGCCAAGTGGCTGCGTGCCAACGGCCTGGTGATGATGCTGCCGCACGGGTACGAGGGCCAGGGTCCCGAGCACAGCTCGGCGCGCCCCGAGCGCTTCCTCCAGCTGTGCGCGGGCGACAATATGCAGGTCGCCAATTGCACCACGCCGGCCAACATCTTCCATCTGCTGCGCCGCCAGATGCATCGGACGTTCCGCAAGCCGCTGGTGATCTTCACGCCCAAGTCGCTGCTGCGCCACAAGCGCGCGGTGTCGAAGGCGGAGGATTTCTTGGGCGACAGCCACTTCCGCCGCATCCTGTCGGATCCGGATGCGCCAGCGGATACCGAGACCAAGCGCCTGGTCCTGTGCACTGGCAAGGTCGCCTACGACCTGTTCGAGGCGCGCGACGCCGCGGGCGACAAGAACACCCAGATCGTCCGCATCGAGCAGCTCTATCCGTTCCCCGGCGATCCGCTCGCCGAGCGCGTCAAAAGGATGACCAATCTCGAAGAGATCGTCTGGGCGCAGGAGGAACCGCGCAACAACGGTTACTGGTTCTTCGTCGAACCGCTGATCGAGGAAGCGCTGGCCGCGGCCAAGTGCAAGGTGCGGCGCGCGCGCTATGCCGGTCGCGCCGCGGCGGCATCGCCCGCCACCGGCCTCGCCAAGCGGCACCAGATGGAACAGGCCGCGCTTGTCGCCGATGCGCTGGGCCATAACGTTCGCGAGGAAATCCGCCGCACGCGGAAGAGTTGAACCCGCTCGTCGCTCCAGTGAAAGCTGGGGGGCATCGAGCGACAGGAATGAGATCATGGAAATCCCGGCTTCAGCTGGGATGACGAGGTGAAGATGGCAACCGAAGTCAACGTGCCCGTACTGGGCGAATCGATCGTCGAGGCAACTGTCGGCGAATGGCTGAAACAGCCGGGCGATCCGGTGAAGGCCGACGAGCCGATCGTCAGCCTGGAGACCGACAAGGTCGCGGTAGAAGTGCCGTCGCCGGTTGCCGGCGTGATGGGCCAGCACGCGGTCGCGGTCGGCGACAATGTCGCGGTCGGCGCATTGCTGGCGACGATCGAGGAAGGCGGTGCAGCCGCGGCTGCTCCCGCTGCGGCCCCTGCGCCTGCCCCCGCCGCTCCTGCGCCCACCCTCGCCTCCGCTGTTTCGCCCGCCGCCACTGCCGGCCAGCAGGCGCCCGGCTCTGGCGACACGCCCGCCGCACTCAGCCCCTCGGTGCGCCGCGCGGTGCTCGAAACCGGAGTGGACCCGGCGACGGTCCGCGGCACCGGCAAGGACGGCCGCCTGACCAAGGACGACGTCCTCGCCGCTGCGGCGACCCCGGCCGCGCCGGCACCCGCCCCGGCCGCCGAGCCGGTGCAGACCCCGTCGGTCGCCGCCTCGACCGGCCGCAAGGAAGAGCGCGTGCGCATGACGCGCCTGCGCCAGACAGTCGCCAAGCGCCTCAAGGACGCGCAGAACACCGCGGCGATGCTGACGACGTTCAACGACGTCGACATGTCGGCGGTGATCGAAGCGCGGACCAAGTACAAGGATCTGTTCGAGAAGAAGCATGGCGTCCGGCTGGGCTTCATGGGTTTCTTCGTGAAGGCTGCCTGCATGGCGCTGAAGGACGTGCCGTCGGTCAACGCGCAGATCGACGGCGAAGAGATCGTCTATCACGATTATGCCGACATCTCGGTCGCGGTCTCGGCGCCGCAGGGCCTGGTCGTGCCGGTGATCCGTGACGCCGACCAATTGTCGGTCGCCGGCATCGAGAAGACGATCGGCGATTTCGGCAAACGCGCCAAGGACGGCACGCTCAAGATGGAGGAGATGAAGGGCGGCACCTTCACCATCTCCAATGGCGGCGTGTTCGGCTCGCTGATGTCGACTCCGATCATCAACCCGCCGCAGTCGGCCGTGCTCGGCCTGCATCGCATCGAGGACCGTCCGGTGGTCCGCGACGGCCAGGTCGTGGTGCGTCCGATGATGTACCTCGCGCTCAGCTACGACCACCGCCTGATCGATGGCCGCGAAGCGGTGACCTTCCTGGTCGCGCTCAAGAACGCGATCGAGGACCCGACGCGCATTCTGATCGACCTGTAACTATATACTAGGCGTCACCCCGGCGCAGGCCGGGGTCGCTGTGTGATCGCTCCCCCGCTGGCCGGCCCCGGCCTCCGCCGGGGCGACGGAGGAAATGATGGCTGACTATGATTTCGACGTCCTGGTGATCGGTGCCGGCCCCGGCGGCTATGTCGCGGCGATCCGCGCGGCGCAGCTCGGGCTCAAGACCGGTTGCGTGGAAAGCCGCGAGACTTTGGGCGGCACGTGCCTCAACGTCGGCTGCATCCCGTCCAAGGCGATGCTGCACGCGAGCGAATATTACGATCACGCCGTCAATGGCATGATGACCAAGATGGGCATCAAGGTCACGCCCGAGCTCGACCTCGACACGATGCACGGCCAGCGCAAGGACGCGGTCAAGCAACTGACCGGCGGCATCGAGTTCCTGTTCAAGAAGAACAAGGTCGAGTGGCTCAAGGGCCATGCCGCCTTCACTTCCGCCGATACGGTGCAGGTCGGTGACCGCAGCGTGCGCGCCAAGAACATCGTGATCGCCACCGGATCGTCGGTCGTCCCGCTTCCGGGGGTCGAGATCGACCAGAAGGTCGTGGTGGATTCGACCGGCGCGCTCGAATTGCCCAAGGTCCCCGGCCATCTGGTCGTGATTGGTGGCGGGGTGATCGGGCTCGAGCTCGGTAGCGTGTGGCGTCGCCTTGGCGCCAAGGTCACGGTCGTCGAGTTCCTCGACCAGATCCTGCCCGGCTTCGACGGCGAGGTCCGCAAGGAATCGAACAAGATTCTCAGGAAGCAGGGTCTGGAATTCAAGCTGTCGACCAAGGTCACCGGCGTGACGGTCAAGGGCGACAAGGCCACACTCACCGTCGAACCGGCAGCCGGTGGCGCAGCGGAGACGATCGAGGCCGATGCCGTGCTGGTGTCGATCGGCCGCAAGCCGAACACTGACGGCCTGGCGCTCGACAAGGCTGGCCTCTCGACCAACCAGCGCGGACAGATCGAGATCGACCATGACTTCCGTACTGCAGTGCCTGGCATCTGGGCGATCGGCGACGTGGTGCCCGGCCCGATGCTCGCGCACAAGGCCGAGGACGAAGGCATTGCGGTCGCCGAGAATATCGCGGGCCAGCACGGCATCGTGAACCACGACGTAATCCCGTCGGTGGTCTACACCTGGCCGGAAATCGCCGGCGTCGGCCTGACCGAGGAAGCCGCCAAAGAGCGTGGCGAGGTCAAGGTCGGCAAGTTCCCGATGCTGGCGAACTCTCGTGCCAAGACCAATCACGAGCCCGACGGTTTCGTGAAGGTGATCGCGGACGCCAAGACCGACCGCGTGCTGGGCGTGTGGTGCATCGCCAGCGTCGCGGGGACGATGATCGCCCAGGCCGCCCAGGCAATGGAGTTCGGCGCGACCAGCGAGGACATTGCCTATACCTGCCACGCGCACCCGACGCACAGTGAGGCGATCAAGGAAGCGGCGATGGCGGTGACGGGCAAGCCCATTCACATCTGATCGCGCGAGATCGTAGCGACGCTACGATCGAGCAAACTCGCGATCAGATCGGGCGGCGGCGCTCAAGCGCCGACCGACGGCGCGGCTTTGCCGCGCCGCCTGCCGAGATCATCGATTACCGATAGCGCCAGCCGCCATTCCAGCGCTCGCGATGCCACCAATAGCGGCGGCCGTCCCAATAGCCACGATTGGGGTAATAGCGGCCGATCACCAACCGGACCTCGGGGCCGCGATTGACATAGCGCGGTCCGTTGGGAACGCAGCGATCGTGCCAGCCGCGGTGCCAGCCGCGTCCGCATCCTTCGCGCGCCATGGCGGGGGTGGCGGCAGCAAGCATCGTGCCGGCGGCAGCCAAAGCCAGGATCATTGTCTTACGCATGGTGACCTCTCACTTCTTGTTACACGCCCGGTCGCGCAAAAACGGCGTCGCCGGGCCAGTCTCTAACGCACGAGCTCGGATTTCCCTCCGATCGCGCCGGGCGTGAAACGAATTTAGCGGTCCCAGGTTGCAGCCAGCGCGCGCAAATCCCAGCGGATTTTCAAGCGGCAATTATTGTTCCTTACCCTTGCCCCCCGGCCTGCCCCGGCCCTCACCTCGCGGCGCTCCGCCGTTACTGCGTATCCCCGAAATCGGTCCCGCGGGCCGAGCGGCGGGAGGCGGCGGAGCGACCGCTGCCGGCGGTGACGGCGGCGGTGGGGCCGATACCGGTGTGCGAGGCGGCGAGAAGCTCGGTCGCGGTGCCACTACGGCCGGCGGTGGGATGCGCCGCGGCTCAACTCGGGGGGGTATCGGGCGCCGTTCCAGTGACTGCAACTCGGTTGGCTTGCCGGCGTCCGATTGGACCATCGGCGGCTTCGGCACCACGAGCATCGGCCGCTCGATGCGGCGCTCGCCGCGCACAATGGGCGGCGGCTTGGGGGCGGGCACGGGCGCCGTCGGCGGAACAGCGGTCGGGATGTCGCTCTGTATCCGCGGTGGCAACCGCGCCGGGCGACCGGCATCGTCGCGTCTTGGCGGCGGCGGGACGACCACCGGCGGGGGCAGCGGTGTCGAGGTCACCGGCGGAGCGGGCGGGGTTGGGATCGGCTGCCCCGGAATCGGCTGGCCCGAGCGCGGTGGACGTCGCGGGAACCCTGGCCCGGTATCGTCGCCGCGACCCGGCCGGCCAGGCTTCGTACCCGGCACACCCGGTGTCGGCGGCGCGACCGGCCGTGGCCGTCCGATCCAATTGCCCTTCCCTTTCCAAGCGTCGGGATTGCCCCTCCTACCTGGCCGCTCGCCACCCGGCGTCGTGACCCACTTACCGCCGCCCTGGGGAGCGCCGCGATAGCCTCCGCGCCGCCACCGTTCGAACCATTCGGCGCGTTGCCGCCGCTTCTGCCATTCCGTGCCGAGCTTGTTACGCCAGTCACGATGATGCAGCCGGCCCGGCCCATCGCGATAGCGGATCCAGCCCGGCCGATTGCGCCAACTGTCGAACCGCAGTTCGATCGCGCCGAACCAGCCGATACTATCGGCCCAGTCGCCGGCATAGATCGGCTCGGGATTCTGCATCGCCCGCTTCATGTCGAAGCCACGATCGGACAGCCATCGCGCGCCGTCGACCATATCGTCGGACGGATCGATCAGGTCGCCATTGTCGCCGTAGACCGCGGCAAGAATCCGGCGATCAAAGCCATAGGCGTAAGTCCGGTCGCCAACGAAGAACGGATAATCGTCACCCGGCGCGAAGATATAATAGCGGTAATCGTCGCCGAGCGGCTCGGCGAGGATGGTCGAGCCATCGGCCATCGACCACGCCCAGCAGTCGATGCCGTCGAAGCGGAAACCGTGGTCGGGCGGCGACGTCCCCATTGCATCGAGCAGCGCGTCAGCGTCGTCGATATAGCGATAGGCCTCGTCGGACGCAGCCGCAGCCGCGGGCGGAATATCCTGCGCGGCGGCTAGGCCGGGCAGCGCCACACCCGTCAACAGCGCGAAAATCGCGCCGGCCATCGAACCCATCTGCTTCCGCGTCATCATCTGCCCCACTCCTGTCAACGCCGCCGTGGTCATCCCACAGTGTCAATGAACTCGCCCTGTCGCCGTCGTTCAGCCCGCGTTGTCTTGATGGTCCCGAGCTGCGCCAGCGTGACTCAACGCTAGAACGAGTCAATCGGGGGTTGCACGTAACGATCCTCTGGTATTTGCCATCGCCGGTCGCGCCGACGCCTTGCATCGTCGCGAGGTGCGGTTAGGGTCGCGAAAAGCGGCGCCGCCGCAACAGGAGAGCGC
Organism: Sphingomonas sp.; assembly: GCF_024508665.1. Classification (GTDB taxonomy): domain Bacteria; phylum Pseudomonadota; class Alphaproteobacteria; order Sphingomonadales; family Sphingomonadaceae; genus Sphingomonas. The sequence continues at coordinate 851,032 of NZ_JANINP010000006.1, read as the reverse complement.
GATGGCGACGGTACGCCTGAGACAAGCGGCCAAGGCGTTCGGCCCGATCGAGGTTTTGAAGGGAATCGATCTGGACATCGCCAACGGCGAATTCGTCGTGTTCGTCGGGCCGTCGGGCTGCGGCAAGTCGACCCTGTTGCGAAGCATCGCCGGTTTGGAATCGCTCAGTTCGGGCACGGTCGAGATCGACGGTCGCGTGGTCAACGAGATGCCACCGTCAGAGCGCGGCATTGCGATGGTGTTCCAATCCTATGCGCTCTATCCGCATATGAGCGTGCGCGAGAATATGGCCTTTGCGCTCAAGCTTGCCGGCCGGTCGAAGGCGGAGATCGCTGCCGCCGTCGATGCCGCCGCGGCGACGCTCGATATCACGCATCTGCTCGACCGGCGGCCCAGGGAATTGTCGGGTGGCCAACGCCAGCGCGTCGCGATCGGCCGCGCGATCGTGCGGCAGCCCAAAGTATTCCTTTTCGACGAGCCGCTGTCCAATCTCGACGCCGCGCTGCGCGTCCGCATGCGCTACGAATTCGCCGGGCTGCACAAGGCGCTGGGCACGACGATGATCTATGTCACGCACGACCAGGTCGAGGCGATGACTCTGGCCGACCGGATCGTCGTGCTCAACAATGGGGTGATCGAGCAAGTCGGAACACCCGCCGAGTTATACGAACGGCCCGACACAATTTTCGTCGCGGGGTTCATCGGGTCGCCGACGATGAACCTCATGCCGGCCACCTATGTCGGGCGGGGCACGGCAGGCGCGACAGTCCGATTGAATGGCGGACAACTCATCGAGACCGCGATCGCGGCGGAATCGCTGTCTCCGGGCGCTGCAGTGACGCTGGGCGTCCGTCCCGAAAGCCTGACCGGCGACGGTCCCGCCAACCGGCTCGGCGGTGACATACGGATGGTGGAGTCGCTAGGCGCGGTGCATCACGTCCATCTCGCGATCGAGGGGCTTGCCGAGCCGTTGGTCGCCTCGCTGCCAACACGACCTGCGAGTGAGACGCTGGGGATCGCGATGGCGCCCGAGACGCTGCATTTGTTCGACGAACACGGCCGCGCGCTCCCGCGGCCGATGCCCGCCGTTCCGCGCGCGGCAGCATAGCACCGATCTGGCCACAAAAAGCCGCTTGGCGTGGCGCCCCGTTGGGGCTTAGAAGAGTTCGTGGAAACGGTTACACGCGCCACCAAGCGGCGCATTGGGGAGGAATGCATGTCGGCCGTCACCATTCGCGATGTCGCGCGCCGCGCCGCAGTGTCGGTCGCCTCCGCTAGCCGCGCGCTCAACAATCATGCCAGCGTCACGCCGGCGACACGCCAGCGCGTGATAGAGGCTGCGCGCGCGCTCGATTATGTCCCGCATCTCGGCGCGCGCAGCTTGTCGCGCGGCCGCTCCAACACGATCGGAGTCGTGCTGCCCGACTTGTTCGGCGAGTTCTTTTCCGAAATCATTCGCGGCATCGATTATGCGGCACATCGCCGCGGGCTGCAGCTCCTGCTCTCCAACATGCATGGTAGCGCCGACGAGACCGAATTGGCGATCCGGGCGATGCGCGGGCGGGTGGACGGCCTGCTGGTGATGTCACCACAGCTCGACGCGGAGTTCCTCGGCCGCAATCTGCCCAGGGGTCTGCCGGCGATCGTCATGAACGCGGCGGCCAGCGACGGCACGCATCCCACCATCGCGATCGACAATCTGGCGGGTGCGCGGGAAGCAGTCGCGCATCTGGTGGCGCAAGGGTGCAAGCGGATCGCGCACGTCACCGGGCCGCAGGGCAATGCCGACGCCGATGCCCGTCGAACCGGGTTCCGCGCGGCGGTGGGCGAATTGCTCGGCGCCGATGCGGGGATCGAGATCGAAGGCGATTTCAGCGAGGCGTCGGGGATCGACGCGGCGTGGCAAATCCTCAGCCAGCGTCCGCATATCGATGGCGTGTTCGCCGCCAACGACATGATGGCAGTCGCGTGCATGGCGACCCTGGCCGAAGGCGGCATGCGCGCGCCCGACGATGTCGCGATCATCGGCTTCGACGGTGTCCCGATCGCGCAATATGTCACGCCCGCGCTGTCGACCATGGCGCTCAACCTCGCCGAACTCGGCGAACGCGCGCTGGAAAAGCTCGTCGCGATCACCGAGTCAGAGGATCCGGTCGAAGCGACCACCGAAATGCTCAAACCCGAACTCGTCATCCGCGCTTCCAGCCGCCGCCATGCTTGATCGCCGCCACTTGCTGCTGGCCGGCGGCGCCGCGCTCGGCGCGGCCGCCTTGCCCGCGTTCGGCGCGTCGCGCGCGCGTACGGGCGATCTGTTCGGCGATATCCAGCGGCGAACGTTCCGCTTTTTCTGGGAACAGTCGAACCCGGCAAACGGGCTGATGCCCGATCGCTGGCCGAGCCCGAGCTTCTCGAGCATCGCCGCGACCGGTTTCGCACTCACCGCCTATCCGATCGGGGTCAGGCACGGCTGGATCACACGGGCCCAGGCACGCGACCGCACGCTCGCCACCTTGCGCTTCTTCTGGAACGCACCGCAAGGCGATGCGCCGGCGGGAGTCTCCGGGTACAAGGGGTTCTTCTACCACTTCCTCGACATGCAGACCGGCCTCAGGTTCCGGCAGAACGAATTGTCGTCGATTGACACCACTCTGCTGCTCGGCGGCGTGCTGTTCGCCGGGCAATGGTTCGATCGGCCCGAGGAAGCCGAGATCCGCGACCTCGCCGCCAAAATCTATGCGCGCTGCGACTGGCGCTGGTTCCAGCAGCACGACGCGCAGAAGCGCGTGTCGATGGGTTGGCATCCGGAGAGCGGGTTCATCGCACGGCCATGGTTCGGCTATACCGAAGGCCAGATCCTGTACGTGCTCGCGCTGGGCGCTCCCGATCACTATCTCGACCGGGACGCCTATGACGGATGGTGCTCGACCTATCCCGACAGCTGGCGCGGCAGCGGCGCTACCCGCCACCTCGCCTTCGGTCCGCATTTCGCCCACCAATATACCCAATGCTGGCTCGACATGCGCGGCATCCGCGACGCAACGATGCGTGAGGCCGGGTTCGACTATTTCGAGAATAGCCGCCGTGCGACCTATTGGCAGCGCGATTACGCCAGACGGAATCCCGGCAAGTGGGTCGGCTATTCGCAGGATATCTGGGGGCTGACCGCGTGCGACGGGCCGGGCGGAGGGCAGGCCCCGGTCAACGGCATAGAGCGCCAGTTCAGCGGCTATTCGGCGCGCGGTCCGGTCGGGTTGCCCGACGGGTTCGACGACGGGACGATCGCGCCGACCGCTGCGGTCGCCTCCCTGCCCTTCGCCCCGGAAATCGTCGAGCCGGCGACGCGCGCTCTCCGCGACCGTTATGGCAGCGCGATTTACGGCCAGTACGGCTTTCTCGATTCGTTCAACCCGAGCTTCACTTTCGCGCGAGCCCGGGTCGATCAAGGCAAGGTCACCGCAACGGCGGGTTGGGTCGACAGCGATTATCTCGGGATCGACCAGGGCCCGATCGTGGCGATGATCGAAAACCACCGCAGCGGCATGATTTGGGACGCGATGCGATCGCACCCGGCGATCCAGCGCGGTTTGCAGCGGGCTGGCTTTACCGGCGGCTGGCTGGGGTGAAGCTGTTCGGCGTCCTGACTACCGGGCTGGCCGCGCTGTTGCTGGGATCGTGTTCCAACGCGCCCGCGACGACCGTGCTCGACGTCTGGGCGATGGGCCGCGAAGGCGAAGTGGTCGGCGACCTGGTTCCCGAATTCGAGCGCGAAAATCCGGGTGTGAAGGTGCGCGTCCAGCAACTGCCGTTCACCGCCGCGCACGAGAAACTGCTGACCGCGTTCGTCGGCAACGCGATGCCCGACATGGCGCAGCTAGGGAATAGCTGGGTGCCCGAATTCGCGACTTTAGGCGCGCTCGATCCGCTCGACGGCCGCGTCGCCGCGACCCCGGCCATTCCGCGCGCGGATTATTATCCCGGCATCTGGGATTCGAATGTGGTCGACGGCAAGCTGTACGGCGTGCCCTGGTATGTCGACACGCGGTTGCTCTTCTATCGCCGCGATATCCTGAAGCGCGCCGGCTTCGATCACCCGCCGGGCGACTGGGCGGAATGGCGCCGCCAGATGGGGGCGATCAAGAAGCTGGTCGGACCCGACAAATACGCCGTCTATTTCCCGCTCAACGAATATGAGCCGCTCGAAATCCTGGGGCTGCAGGCGTCCGAGCCGATGGTCACCGACGATGCGCGGGGCAATTTCCACAGCGCGGGATTTCGCAAGGCGCTCGCTTTCTACCTCGGCACGATGCGCGACGGGCTGGCGCCGGTCGTCGCAACGACGCAGGTCGCCAATGTCTGGGACGAGTTCGATCGCGGCTGGTTCAGCTTCTACATCACCGGGCCGTGGCAGATCGGCGAGTTCAAGCGCCGCCTGCCGTCCGCGCACCAAGGCGAATGGATGACCGCGCCAATGCCCGGCCCCGACGGCCCCGGCGTATCGAACGCCGGCGGGTCCAGCCTGGTGCTGTTCAAGTCGTCGACCAGGAAAGACGCGGCGTGGAAGCTGGTCCAGTTCCTGTCGCGCCCCGACATTCAAATTCGCTTCCATGCGCTGACCGGAGATCTGCCGCCCAGGATCAGCGTTTGGAAGACGCCCGAACTCGCCAAGGATCCCTATGCCAAGGCGTTCGGCGAGCAAATGATGCGGGTCCGCGCCACGCCCAAGGTTCCCGAATGGGAGCAGATCGCGACCGACCTCAAGCTCGTCGCCGAAAAGGCCGCGCATGGCGAATTGACCGCCGACCAGGCCGTCGCCGAGCTCGACAAACGCGCGGACGAGACGCTGGCCAAGCGCCGGTGGATATTGGCGCGCAAGAAACAGGTCGACGTGCTCCGCTCGGAGGCGCGGTCATGAGCCAGGAGCGCGCCGCCTGGGGATTCGTCGCGCCCGCTTTGGTCGCTTTGGGTCTGTTCTTCTTCTTCCCCGTTGCCGCCGCGCTGATCCTGAGCTTCACCGATTTCGACATCTATGCGGTGGCGGACATCGGCAATCTGCGCTTCGTCGGTCTCGACAATTACATCCACCTGCTCGAAACGCCGTTATTCTGGAAGGCGCTCGGCAACACCGCCTGGTTCGTCATACTCGGCGTGCCGCTGTCGATCATGATGTCGCTCGCCGCCGCGTTGCTGCTCGACAACAAGCTTGCGCGGTTCAAGGGCTTCTTCCGGACCGTCTATTTCGCGCCGGTAGTTACCACCCTGGTCGCGGTGGCGGTGATCTGGCGTTATCTGCTCCACACCAAATACGGGCTGGTGAATTGGGTACTGGGTGGGATCGGCATCGGGCCAATCGACTGGCTGGGGGATCCGCATTGGTCGATGCCTGCGATCGTGATCTTCGCGGTGTGGAAGAATTTCGGCTATAACATGATCATCATCCTGGCCGGCCTGCAGACCATTCCCGAGGAGCTGCACGAAGCCGCACGGATCGATGGCGCCAGCGCCTTTCAGCGACTGCGCCACGTCACCCTTCCCGGGCTCGCGCCGGTGCTGTTGGTCGTGTCGATCCTGACCATGGCGGGTTATTTCCAGCTGTTCGCCGAACCCTATGTGATGACCCAGGGCGGCCCGGTCGAAAGCACCGTTTCGATCCTCTATTTCATGTACGAGCAGGGCTTCCGCTGGTGGAACCTGGGCTTTGCCAGCGCGATCGCGTTTGTGTTGTTCCTGATCATGTTCGCGCTGACCCTGGTGCAGCTCAAGGTCAGCGAGCGATGGACGCAATGAAGCGCGGTGGTCTCCCCGTCCAGATCGGCTTGTGGTTGATCGCGTTGTTCGCAATGGCACCGTTGTTGTGGATGGTGTCGGTCAGCTTCATGACCCCGGGCGAGGCGTCGTCCTTCCCGCCGCCGTTGCTGCCGGCGCATTCTACCACCGCCAACTTCGTCGAATTGTTCGCCAGCACCGACATGGCGCGATATCTGGTCAACAGCTTGACCCTGGCGACACTGGCGACGTTGCTGTCGCTGACCTTCAACGTAATGGCGGGCTATGCCTTCGCCAAATTACGATTCCGCGGCCGCGAGCGGTTGTTCCGCTTCCTGCTGACCGCCCTGGTCATCCCGGCCCAGGTCGCGATGATTCCGCTGTTCCTGATCTGCAAGGCGCTCGGCATCGTCAACAGCTTCGCCGGCGTGCTGGTACCGTCGATCGCGACGGTGTTCGGCATCTTCCTGGTCCGCCAATATGCATTGTCGATCCCGGACGAGATGCTCGAGGCCGCGCGGATCGACGGCGCGAGCGAGGGCAGGATCTTTCGCTCGATCGTCCTGCCGACGCTGAAGCCGATCCTGGCAACCTTGGCGACGTTCAGCTTCCTCGGCTCGTGGTCCGATTTCCTCTGGCCGCTGATCATCCTCAACGACAGCGAGAAGCAGACCTTGCCGGTGGCGCTCGCCAACCTCAGCCGCGAGCATGTCCAGGACGTCGAGCTGATGATGGCAGGAAGCGTGGTGACCCTCGTCCCCGTCCTCCTGCTCTTCCTGGCACTGCAGCGTTACTACATCGCCGGACTGATGGCGGGGAGCGTAAAGGGATGAGGAGACTGATCTTGGTTCTGGCCGCCGCGGCGACGATCGCCGCGACCAAGCAACCGCCCGCGCCGTCGCTCCCGGAAGGCGTGCAGACCGCGCAACCGGCGCCGGCCGAGGGCGGCTATCCCTATCTAATCTTCAAGCCGCGCGGTTACGATGCCGACAAGACGCAGAAATGGCCGCTGGTCATTTTCCTGCATGGATCGGGCGAGCGCGGCAGTGATATCGAGGTGGTCAAGAAGAACGGCCCGCCCAAGATCATCGCGCAGCATCCCGGATCGCCGTTCATCCTGGTCTCGCCGCAGCTCGAGGCGGCCAGCGACGAAGACAGACGCTGGGACACGGCCAAGCTCGATCAATTGCTCGCCGCCGTGCGTAGTCAGTATCGCGTCGATCCGAGCCGCATCTACCTGACCGGCCTCAGCCTGGGCGGGTACGCGACCTGGGCCTGGGCGCTCAGGCATCCCGAGCTGTTCGCCGCGATCGTGCCGGTCGCCGGCCTGTCAGAGGACAAGGACCTCGACCCGTGCGTGCTCAAGGACATGCCGATCTGGGCGTTCCACGGCGACCAGGATGATGTCGTCGATCCCCAGCAGGGCTTCGCCATCGTCAAGAAGGTCGATTCCTGCAAAGGCAGCATCCGCCCCAGGATGACGATCTATCCGCAGATGACGCATGGATCGTGGGAACCTGCTTATGACGATCCGGCGATGTGGCGCTGGCTGCTCGAGCAGCGCCGAACCGTGCCCGCCCCAGGCGGTCCCCAGGAAACCAGCAAGAAGAAGGCCGACAAGAAATGAGCAATCCGTTCCCCGACGATTTCCTGTGGGGATGCGCGACCGCGGCGTACCAGATCGAGGGCTCGCCGCTCGCCGATGGGGCCGGCGCCTCGATCTGGCAGCGGTTCAGTCACGACCCGCGACTGATGGCGGCCAAGGGCGATACCGGCGACGTCGCCTGCGACCATTACAATCGCATGGCCGACGACGTCGCGCTGATGAAGCGGCTTGGGCTCAAGGCCTATCGCTTCTCGGTCGCCTGGGGCCGCGTTCTGCCCGACGGCATCGGCAAGGTGAACGAAGTCGGGCTGGGGTTCTATGAGCGGCTTGTCGACACATTGCTCGCCAACGACATCGAGCCGCTGTGCACGCTCTATCATTGGGACCTGCCCGCCGCGCTCGACGACCGCGGCGGCTGGCTCAATCGCGACAGCGCGGACTGGTTCGCCGATTACGGTCGCGTGCTGTTCCAACGGCTCGACGGTCGCGTGAAGAAATGGGTGACGCTCAACGAGCCCTGGGTGGTGACCGATGGCGGGTATCTCCACGGCGCGCTGGCGCCGGGGCACCGCAACGTGTTCGAAGCTCCGATCGCCAGCCGCAACCTGATGCGCGCGCACGGCGCGGCGGTGAAGGCGTATCGCGAGGTCGGCAAGCACGAGATCGGATTGGTGGTGAATCTTGAGCCCAAATATCCGGCGTCGGATTCGCCTGAGGACCAAGCGGCGACCGCGCGCGCGACCGCTTACATGAATCGCCAATATCTCGACCCGGCGATCCATGGCACCAACCCGCCCGAACTCGCCGACGTGTTCGGCGAAGCCTGGGCCGATTGGTCCGCGGAGGATCTGGCGCTGGCCAGGCAGCCGATCGATTTCGTCGGGGTCAATTACTACACGCGCAACGTCACCAAGGCGGACGACAGTTTCCCCGTTCGCGCCGGCATGGTCGTGCAACCGCAGGCGACCTACACCACCACCGGCTGGGAAGTGTTCGGCCAAGGTCTGACCGACGTCCTATTGTGGGTGAAGGACAATTACGGCGACCCGGTGATCTACATCACCGAGAATGGCGCCGCTTTCTACGATCCCCCTACCGCGTCGCAAGGCAGGGTCGAGGACCCGCTTCGCGCCGCCTATCTGCGCGAGCACATCACCGCGGTCGGCAAGGCGATCGAGCAAGGGGCGCGGATCAAGGGCTATATGCTGTGGTCGCTTTTCGACAATCTCGAATGGTCGCTCGGCTATTCGAAGCGGTTCGGCATCGTTCACGTCAATTTCGAGACGCAGGAACGCACGTTCAAGGATTCGGCCAAGCTGTACAGCGAAGTGATCGCGACCAATGGGGCGTGCCTGGGGTAGCGCAGGATGATCTTAATCTGATCCAACCACCCTCACCCTTCCCACCGGCTGCGCCGGCGGGCCCCTTCCCTCTCCCATCGGGAGAGGGAGGGAGGCGCGAAGCGCCGGAAGGGTGAGGGTGATCGGATCAGTCCGATTCCGTTATTTTCTATCCAATTTCGAGCGCCGCCCTTACCCCCCGATCGGCGCGCACTTCGCCAACAGCCATGCCCGCTCGTCGGCGTTGAGCTCAGGCCCGAGCACATCGAGCACGCGGCCATGATAGGCGTCGAGCCACGCACGCTCGGTCTGCGTCAGCATCGCCGGCTCGATCAGCCGGCGCTCGATCGGCGCGAAGGTCAGCGTTTCGAAGCCCATCATCGGCTGTTCGGCGCCGGCAATGTCGCGCCGCTCGACCAGGACGAGGTTCTCGATGCGGATGCCATATTCGCCGGCTTTGTAATATCCTGGCTCGTTCGAGATGATCATGCCGGGGCGCAGCGGCTCGGCCGGACCGCCGCCGGGATAATTAGGCTTGGCGATGCGCTGCGGCCCTTCGTGCACCGCGAGGTACGCGCCGACGCCATGGCCGGTGCCATGCGCGAAATCGAGGCCGGCTTCCCATAACGGGCGCCGCGCGAAACTGTCGAGCTGGCCGCCATTGGTGCCCTCGGGAAACACTGCGGTCGCCAGCGCGATATGGCCCTGGAGGACGCGGGTGAAGCGGTCGCGCATCTCCGCGGTTGGCTCGCCCACCGGCACGACGCGCGTCACGTCGGTGGTGCCGTCGGCATATTGTCCTCCCGAATCAACGAGATAGAGCTGCCCCTGCTCGATCTTGAGGTTCGACTCCTCGTCGACGCGGTAATGCGGGCTGGCGCCATGCGGGCCGGTCGCCGAAATGGTGTCGAAGCTCAGATCCTTGAGCAGCCCGGTCGCCTCGCGCAATTCCTGCAGCTTGGCCGCCGCGGACAATTCGGTTTCGGTGCCCTTGGGCAGCGTTTCCTCGCACCATTTGAGGAAGCGCGTCAGCGCCGCGCCATCGCGCACGCTCGCGGCGCGATGGCCCGCCGCCTCGGCCGGGTTCTTGATCGCCTTGGCCAGCACCACGGGATCGCGCAACGCGAGCACCGTCGCTCCGCCGCGCTGCAACCCGTCGAAGATCGCCGCGACCGCGCGTTCGGGGTCGGCCGCCACGCGCTTGCCGCCATATTGCGCCAGTGCCGGCGCGAAATCGGCGCGGTCATGGACGCGCACGGCGTTGCCGAGATGCGCCGCGACCTCCTCGCTCATCTTCTCGGGCGCGACATAGAGGTCGACGGTGCCGTCGGCATTGGCGATCGCATAAGCGAGCGCGACCGGCGTGCGCTCGACATCGGCACCGCGAACGTTGAGCGTCCAGGCGATCGAATCGAGCGCCGACAGCACCACCGCATCGGCCTGCTGCTCGCTCAGCCAGTCGACGATATCCGCGCGCTTCTCCGCCGAGGATTTGCCGGCGAGCGCATCGGGCTGGACGACCAGCCGTGCATCCGACGGCGCCGGCCGGTCCGGCCACACCGCATCGACCGGGTTGGTGTCGACCGCGACCAAAGTCGCGCCTTTGGCGGCCAGTGCCTTTTCCGCCTCCTTCACCCAGGACGAGGTGTGCAGCCAGGGATCGTATCCGATCCGCGCGCCCTGTCCGGCATGGCGGCCAAGCCAGTCCGATACGCTGGTCTCCGGCACGCCGACGAATTGCCAATGATCGCCGTCGACCTGCTCGCGCACCTGGAGCGTATAGCGCCCGTCGGTGAAGATCGCCGCTTCCGCCGGCAGCACCACCGCGGTCCCGGCCGATCCCTGAAACCCGGTGAGCCACCCCAGGCGTTGCGCATAGGCGCCGACATATTCGGACATATGCTCATCGGTCAGCGGCACGATGAAGCCGTCGAGGCGATCGCGCTTCAATTGCTCGCGAAGGGCGGAAAGGCGGTCGGCGTAAGTGGACATCAGGCAATTCCATCGGCGTCGCGGCGTGCGACTGGGTGGTTAACGCGCGAGAAGCGCAATGCACCACATTTGCCGGCCTGACGCTCAGGTCAAGCGCGATGAGCGCGTTTGCTATCCGACGGCGGAGGCGTTGTGACAGAACGGGACAGGCGCGCAACGCCCATTGCCGTCACGCAGCCCCTTCGACAAGTGCCACGGCGCCGCTATGTCGGTGCCATGACCGATAGCCCCAAGCCGCCCATCGCCGCGACCCGCCCGCATTCCTTCACCACCCATGGCATCACCATCGACGACCCCTGGGCTTGGCTCAAGGACCCGAGCTATCCGGACGTCAAGGACAAGGACGTGCTCGCCTATCTCGAGGCGGAGAATGCCTATTTCGAGGCGATGATGGCCCCGCACAAACCGCTGACCGATCGACTCTACGAAGAGATGAAGGGGCGGATCAAGGAAGACGATTCGTCGGTCCCGCAAAAGGACGGCGACTGGCTCTACTGGACCGCGTTCGAGACAGGCGGCCAGTACCGCAAATGGTGGCGCAAGCCGGTGACGGGCGGCGCCGACGAACTCCTGCTCGACGAACCCGCGCTTGCCGAAGGTAAGGAATATTTCCGGCTCGGCGCCTTCTCCGTGTCGAACGACGGCAAGCTGCTCGCCTACGCGATCGACGACAACGGGTCGGAGCGCTTCACCATCCGGGTCAAGGACCTGACGACCGGCGAGCACCTTCCCGACACCATTCCCGGCATGTTGTCGGAGATCGTATGGACCGCCGACGACAGCGCCTTCCTCTACGGCCTCGCCAACGAGCAATGGCGCACCGACAATGCCCGCCTGCACAAGCTCGGCACCGATCCCGCGACCGATATCGAGCTCTATCACGAGGACGATGAAGGCTTCCGCGTCGGGGTGAGCGAAACCAGCGACCGCAAATGGATCGTCATCGCGACCGGCGATCACGTCACCAGCGAGGTCTATCTGCTTCCCGCGACCGACCCGACGGCCAAGCCGATCTGCGTCGCGCCGCGTAAACCGGGGCGCGAATACGATGTCGAGACGCATGGCGACACGCTCTACATCCACACCAACGACACCGATCCGATGTGGCGCCTGTGCACCGCGCCGATCGCCGATCCGGGGAACTGGAGCGAGCTGATAGCGCCCTCGAAGCATTTCTACATGACCGGGATCGAATGCTATCGCGACTATTTCGTCGTCGAGGGGCGCGAGGACGGCCTCGATCAGATCTGGATCCACCGCTACGATCCGGCGATCGCGCCGCGGCAGATCGCCTTTCCCGAAGCCAGCTATACAGCGGGCCTGGGCGACAATCCCGAATATGACATGCCGGTACTCCGGCTCGGCTATGAATCGATGGTCACGCCGGGGACGGTCTACGATTACGACGTCGCGACGGGCGAGATGACAACGCTCAAGGTCCAGGAGATCCCTTCGGGATACGACGCGGGCAAATACGCGACCGAGCGGCTCAAGATAAAGGCGCGCGACGGGACCGAGGTACCGGTCTCGATCGTCTATCCCAAGGACTTCCCGAAAGACAGGTCGCGGCCGCTTTTCCTCTACGCCTATGGCGCTTATGGCTACGCCATCCCGCCCGGCTTCTCTACCGGGCGTCTGTCGCTGCTCGACCGCGGCTTCGCTTATGCAATCGCGCATATCCGCGGCGGCGACGATCTCGGCCAGCAATGGTATCATGACGGCAAGCTTGAGAAGCGAACCAACACGTTCAACGACTTCGTCGACGTGGCCAAGGCGCTGGTCGCCGATGGCTGGACCAGCGCCGGCAAGATCGCGATCGCTGGGCGCTCGGCCGGTGGCGAACTGATGGGCGCGGTGGTCAATTCGGACCCCGATCTGTGGGGCGCGGTGATCGCCGACGTGCCGTTCGTCGACGTGCTCAACACGATGCTCGACGACAGCCTGCCGCTGACGCCCGGCGAGTGGCCCGAATGGGGTAATCCGATCGAGGACAAGGCGGCGTTCGAGCTGATCCGCTCCTACTCACCCTATGACAATGTGAAAGCGCAGGCCTATCCGCCGATGTTCATCTCGGGCGGTCTCAACGATCCGCGCGTGACCTATTGGGAGCCGGCCAAATGGACAGCCAAACTGCGCGCGACCAAGACCGACGACAATCTGCTGCTGCTCAAGACCAATATGGGCGCGGGCCATGGCGGCAAATCGGGCCGGTTCGACAGTCTGTACGAGAGCGCCGAGGAGCATTGTTTCGTGCTTTGGCAATTGGGTGTCGAGGAATGACCCCCTCTCCCTTCCGGGGAGAGGGCCGGGGAGAGGGGCAGTGTGACTCACTAACCGAACAGACTGCGCCTCTCCCGACTTCGCTACGCTCGTCTGCCAGCGTCCGGTGGACATCGCCCCGCGATGTCCAGTGCATGCCGGGGGCATACACGGCCGGACGCTCCCCGGAGGGGAGAGGGCGCTGATGGCTGGCCTATCCTACCCCATCACCGCGACCGAGGCCGACATCGACGAGCTCGGCCATGTCAACAATGCGGTGTGGGTGAAGTGGATCCAGGACATCGCCGTCGCGCATTGGAACACGATCGCCACGCCCGAGCAGCGCGAAAGCATGATCTGGGTCGTGACCCGGCATGAGATCGACTATCGAGGTAATGTCTCGGCCGGCGAGACCGTGATCGCCGAGACCTGGGTTTCGGAGCCGCCGCAAGGCGCACGGTTCGACCGTCATGTCCGATTCACCGGCGCTGACGGCAAGGTGAAGGTCGAGGCGGTCACGACCTGGGCGCTGATCGACCGCGCGACGGGAAGGCTGATGCGGGTAAGGCCGGAACTGGCGGCGCCGTTCCTTGCCTAACCGTTTGCATCTTCAAAAAATCGGGGCACGGACATCGAAGTCCGTGCCCCGCCATGTCGATCAATAGCGATAGTCGTTATAGTAGCGATCGCGCCAATGGCGGCGATGCTCGCGGCGCCATTCGCGCTCGCGTTCCCAGCGCCGGCGCGCTTCCCAGCGCTCACGGCGTTCGCGCCAATGGTTGCGCCCGCCGTCGCGATAGCCGTCATTATAGCCATAGTGCCGGTGGCCGTCATTATACGACCCCCAGCTCTGCGCCGATGCGCTGGTGGGCATGAGGGCGAGAAGACCGCCCGCCACCGCCGTCGAAAGAAACATCATGGTACGCGTCATTACAACCTCCTGTCGGTGCTGACCCGACGGATGTATCAGCCGCAACATTGGTCAGCCCTGAACCGGCCGTACAGGTGAGGTTTAGGGTGGGCTGAGAACTCGCCTCTCTTTTCCCTTCACATATGACGGGAATTAGGGCGCCACATCTGGAGACAGGGGCCCTGGGTCTAATATAGTTTGCAACCTTAACGGGTAATCTACGTTAATAGCTCATCGCTGGCTGACTTCCTTGGCGCCCGCGGCTGAGGGTTAGCTTCCCCCGCCACAAGACGGAGGAATGACATATCAGCTTCACAACGAACTTTACTCCAGCCGATGCTGGACAGGCTGGCGCAGCGCAACTTGCTCTCGGACTCAGATTCGGATGCGCTTCTTTCATTACCGCACAGGCACGCTCGCTTTGACGCTGGCGCTTATATCGTGCGCGACGGTGACAGGGCCGATAGCTGTGGCGTTCTCGTCGGTGGATTTGTCTATCGTCACAAGGTGACCGGCGATGGAGCGCGGCAGATACTGTCCATCCACATGAAGGGCGACATCGTCGACGTCCAGAACAGCCTGTTGGGCTATGCCGATCACAGCGTGCAGGCGCTCACCCATGCCGAGCTCGCCGTCATACCTCAATCGGCGCTGCTCGAACTCTGCGCCGAACGCCCGGCGATTGCGCAAGCGCTTTGGCGAGACACGCTTGTCGACGCTTCGATATTTCGAGAGTGGATCGTCAATGTTGGCCGACGCGACGCACGGTAGCGGATTGCGCATCTGTTCTGTGAACTCGCGCTCCGGCAGGAGGCCGCGGGTTTATGCCACGGTCCAAATTACGAGTGGCCGATGACGCAAGAGCAGGTGGGCGACGCAACCGGCCTTACTTCGGTCCATGTCAACCGCACGCTTCAGAGTATGCGCTCCGAAGGGCTCGTCACCACCAGCAAGCAGCGCGTGACGATCGCGGATTGGGCAGGGCTTCAGACGGCCGGGGATTTCAGCCGCGCCTACCTCCACCAATCGCGTCAAGCAGCCTGGGCCTGGATCAGTCGACCGCCTTGGCCTTACCCTTCCCGTTTCACCTCCGCGATCGCCGTTCGGCTCTGCCTGGCCCAGGTTTCGCGGCCGGTCAGAAACGCCTTCCACCCCAATATCGCGCCCCAATGGCGGAATAGCTGGAAGCTGAACGGCTCGAGCACCGCCGCGGCCAGCGCGGGGCCGAAGCGCAGTCCCTTGGTCTGTCCGGTCCAGCGCGAATAGAGATGGAGCGAGGTCAAGTGGAAGGTCAGGTCGACGAGGATCTTGACCGCCATGATGATCAGGATCGGCAGCACGATGTGGAAGCGGCCGCTGAACAATACCACCAGCAGGATGACGAATGCGGTCAGGCCGAATACCGGCTGCACCGTATCAGCCGCCTTGACCGGCAGCATCGCGGTGCCGAGCTTCCCGAAGTGGCGGTTGGCGACCATGTCGCGGTTCCAATATTGCGTCTGCAGGAAACCGCCGAACCAGCGACGGCGCTGGCGCAGGAATGCCGGCAAGGTCGCCGGCGCATCGGTCGAGGCGAGCGCATCGCCGACCACGCGGACCTGCCAGTCGCGGCCGGTATCATGCGCGACGCGGTGGAGGCGGTGGATCAGTTCATAATCCTCGACCAGGCAATCTGGATCGAATCCGCCGACCTCGACCACCGCCTTTGTGCGGAACGCGGCAAAGGCGCCGGACACCAGCAGCAATCCATTCAACCGGTCCCACGCATAACGCGACAGAAAGTTGCGGATATATTCGTAGGTCTGGAACCATTCGAACAGCCGCCCCGACAAGCTCGGCCCGCACATCGGACGGATCACCCCGGTCGCGGCGACCAGTTCGGGTTCGGCGGCGAAGGCGTTGCGCATTGCCGCAATCGCGCCGCGCTCGAGCAAGGTATCGGCATCGACGGTGACGACGATCTCTTCGTCGACATGCAGGATCGCCGCGTTGAGCGCTCGCGCCTTGCCGCCATGCGGCAACCGCAGCCAGCGCAGTGACGGCAATTTGGGCGCAGGCGGGCTGATCGCGCCCACATCCGGCTGCGCCAGGCCATAGCGCGCGAGCGTTTCCGGCGTGGCATCGTCCGATCCGTCATCGGCAATCAGGATAAGATCAGGCGCGTCCTTCTGCGCCGCGAGGCGATCAATCGTCACGTCGAGCACCGCCGCTTCGTTGCGCGCCGCGACGATGACGGCCAGGGTCGATCGGGCGTCGGAGCGTGGCGCGGACCGCGTCCCGTGGCGCAGCGGCCAGATCTGCACCGCGGTGAAGATCAGTAGCGCGGTATCATAGAGAATGTACGCGACACCGACGGACCAGACCAGGATGCCCTGGCGCAGGAACGCCTGAACCACCAGCGCCACGAATGCCACATAAACCAATGCGGTCACCCCATTGCTCGGCCAGCCGACGCGGCGTGGGTTGAGGCGCGGAGACAGGATGGCAAAGGACTGGGCGAGCGCGTCCGCCGGCGTACGCTGGAGCATGGAGTAGAGGACTTCGTTTGGGGGGCCGATATTCCTAGCGTTCGTTTCGGCCCCGCACTAGCCTGATTGCCAATGCGTTAGGGAGTACATCGTGGAAGGCGAACGGTTCACGAAAACCGCGATCTGGTTGCATTGGTTGATCGCGATCGGCGTGATGACCAACATCGTCCTCGCCTGGATGTGGCCGCTCGGCGACCATAATGACGCGATCGGCCAATATGTCCGGCCGATGATCGACAGTCACAAGTCGATCGGCATCACCATCCTGGGGCTCGCCATATTGCGGCTGTTGTGGCGGATCGGGCACAAGCCGCCGCCCTACCCGGCCAGCTACAAGCCATGGGAGCGGACGGCAGCGCATATCGTCCATTGGGGATTGTATTTCGTCATCCTGGCGATGCCGATCACCGGATGGGTGATGGATTCGGCATGGAAGGACGCCGCCGCCAATCCGATGCACTTCTTCGGCACGTTCGAATGGCCGCGGCTGGGCTTCATCATGGCGATGGCGCCCGACACCAAGGAGTGGATCCATTCCACCTTCGGCGAGGCACATGAGCTGATCGCCAAGCTGGTCTATCTTTTGATCGTCCTGCACCTGGCCGGAGCGATCAAGCATCAAATGGAAGGGCATAAGGAACTGCAACGTATGGGAATCGGGCGCTGAGATTGGTGAAAGCACATTGAGCGCAAAGCCCGGGAAGCCGGCGGTCGGCGGCGCGCCTAGATTCTTGGTCCAAGCTACGAAAGACCAAGCCATGACCTTTGCCTATACCTGCTTCGCTTCCCCGGTTGGCATGCTCAAGCTCGTCGCGAGCGAGCGCGGGCTGGCCGCGATCCTGTGGGAGAATGACGACCCCGATCGTGTCAGGCTGGGTACGATGACCGAACAGCCGGAGCATCCGGTGCTGATCGAGACGGTGCGCCAACTGGGCGAGTATTTCGCCGGCACACGCACGCATTTCGACCTGCCGCTCGATTTCCACGGCACCGATTTCCAGAAGAGCGTGTGGGCGGCATTGCTGACCATCCCGTTCGGCGAGACGCGGTCCTATGCCGAGATCGCACGCCAGCTCGGTCGCCCGACCGCGTTCCGCGCGGTGGGCGCGGCGAACGGTAAGAACCCGATCTCGATCGTCGCGCCATGCCACCGCGTGATCGGCACCAACGGCGCGCTCACGGGCTTTGCCGGTGGATTGGAGGGCAAAGCCTTCCTGCTCGAACTGGAGGGCGCCGCCTGACTCCCCTCCCGTCATCCCAGCCAAAGCTGGGATCTCTGGCCGAATTGCGATACGGATTGAGACCCCAGCTTGCGTTGGGGTGACGGTTTTGGGGGAAAATCATGCCGTTTCGTCACGCCGGCTGGGCGCTGCTGTTGCTGGTGCCGATGATCGCGGTCGCGTTCTGGCCGCAATATCTCCACGACCTGCCGCATGCCGCGTTCGCGCTCCACGCCCATGGCATCACCGCCGCCTTGTGGATCGCACTTGTCTTCTTCCAGCATTGGTCGATCCATCAGCGCCGCAACGGCCTCCATCGCACCGCCGGCCTGGGGGTATTCGCGATCGTACCGCTGTTCATGGCGGGCGCATTGCTGGCAATGCAGAGCATGGCGGCGAAGGCGCTGGCCGGGCATCCTTTCTATGCTCCGTTCGGCGCGATGCTGGGGCTCGACGATGCGATCGCGAGTATCGCCTTTCTGTTCATCGTCCGCGCTGCCTTGCTCCATCGCCACCAGGTCTGGCTGCATGCGGGCTACATGATCTCGACCCTGTTGCTGGTATTGCCGCCGATCGTGACGCGGCTGTTGCCGCCGATGGCAATTCCCGGGCTGAGTCCGTTCGACGCCGCCTACCTGACCGCCGAATTGAGCGCCGGCCTGATCGCCGTCCTGCTGGCCTTGGCCTATCCCCGCAGCCGACGGCCGTTCCTGACCGTCGCCGCCGTCACCGTCGCACAGGCTGCTCTAGTCGAAGCGCTAGGACGCAGCGCGGCCTGGGCCGCAGCCTTTGCCGCCCTGACCCAAATCCCGACAGCGGTGCTGGCAACGATCGGCATCCTGGCCGGTGCCGCCACGCTCTGGTCGGCCTGGCCGAAACCGCGCGCGGCGTTGCGCGCCGCCTGACCGTTTCAATCGGCGGCGGGAAGAGCGGCCGGCAGGTCGCTGCCGTCCGCCAGTCCCACGCCGCGATGGACGCGAACGCCGCTTTCGGAGCGAAGGCCGCCCCCGACGCGGATATGCTTGCCCATCGGCAGCGGCGCCACCGGCACCGGTGCGGATAGCGCCGCGGCGACCGGCGCGGGCGGCGTTGAGCCGCCGCGATGAACGACGACGCCCGAGACGACCTCGCCCGAATCATAGCCTCCAGCACCGGCAACGGCCACGCCGCTCGCGCTACCGGGCCAGGGACTGGTACGGCCCGTCAGGCTGGGCTCGAGCCCCGAATAATTCTGGCTATTGGCGAGCGCGCCCTCGAGCCCGCCGCGCCAGCGATAGAAGATATGCGCGCCGACCGTCGCGACGCGATCCATGCTCGATGCCCACCAGGGCAAAACGTAATTGGCGTGATAGAAAGTGGCGGAGCCGATCGGGGCATAGACTTGACCCGACAAGGCAGCGACCGCGATATCGCGCGCATGCGCCCAGGATGCGGGGTCGCGGCGGAACGCCATCGATCCGTCGCAGGTAAAGCTGAACTGGCACCCCGTGCGTCGAGTCGATCCCTGATAGACCACGCCGCAGACGCTGTCGGGAAAGGCGCGATCGCGCACGCGGTTGAGCACGACCTGGGCGACCGCGCGCTGACCATCGTCGTTTTGCGACCGCGCTTCATAATAGACCGCGGCGGTCAGGCATTCGATCGCGCGCGCGGCATCATCGGGGCTGCGCGTCGCCGACAGAGCGAGCAACGGCTGCGCGGCGGCGATCGCGGTGACCGGGCCACCCGCGTCGACGAGCGCCGGAAGCTTGGCGGCGATATCCGCGGGAAGGTCGAGCGCCAGCTTGTTGATCATGGTGACGGTCGCGATCGGCCGCGCCTTCAGCCGCTGCGGCACCTCGGCTTGGGGCAGGCACGACGCGACCATCGCCAGCAGGCCAAGGCCCGCGGGCGCGCGCAATCTGAGGAGAACCCACCGCCGCTTCACGAGCGACGGGTTAGGCAATCAGGGTTAGCACCGAGTTAAGAGGGGAACTCGCCGGCGATTTCCGCGTCTTGGCTAGCCCGAATTCCTCAGCGCCGTCGCGATCGCGTTGATCGACAACAGGATACCCTCGCCGATCCGCGGATCGTCCTCGCCCGCGCGATGGCGCTTCATCAGCTCGATCTGGAGCAGGTTGAGCGGCTCGATATAGGGCAGCCGCAAGCGGATCGAGGCGTCGAGGCCGGGATTCTTTTCGAGCAGCCGTGACTGACCGGTCGCGTCGAGCAGGCCGTCGCGCGCCTGTTCCCAGCCGTCGCGGATGCGCGGGAAGATCGCATCGGCTAGTGCCCGGTCCTTGACCAGCGAACAATAGCGTTCGGCGATCGCCATGTCCGATTTGCTGATCACTTGCTCCATATTGTCGAGCGTCGCGGCGAAGAACGGCCAGGCTTGCGCCATTTCGCGCAACAAGGCCTTGTCCTCGAACGCGGCCAATGCCTGGCCGACCCCGTACCAGCCCGGCAGCATCACGCGTGCCTGCGCCCAGCTGAACACCCAGGGGATCGCGCGCAGATCCTCGATCGCATCGGATTTCTTGCGGCTCGCTGGGCGGCTGCCGATCTTGAGGTTGGCGATCTCCGCGATCGGGGTCATCTCGCGGAAGAAGGTGCGGAAGCCCTCGGTCTTGTAGACCAGTCCGCGATACGCCTTGAACGCGGTGGCCGACAGCTCGTCCATCGCCGCGCCGAACCTTTTGTGATCGGCGTCGGATAAAGCGGGCGGTGCCAGGCTGGCGAGCAGGGTCGCGGCGGCCATCGCCTCGAGATTGGTCGTCGCGCTTTCAGCCGTGCCGTATTTGGCGGCGATCACTTCGCCCTGTTCGGTGATACGAATACGCCCCTGCACCGATCCCCGCGGCTGCGCCTGGATCGCGGCGAAGGACGATCCGCCGCCCCGTCCGACCGCGCCGCCGCGGCCATGGAACAATTGCATGCCGACATGCGCCTGTTCGAACACCGGTTCGAGCGCTTCTGACGCGCGGCTCAATTGCCAGGTGGAGGTCAGATAGCCGCCATCCTTGTTCGAGTCCGAATAGCCGATCATCACTTCCTGGACGCCCCGCCCGACCGCGAGGGCGGCGATTTCGGGCAAGGCAAACCATTCGGCCATGATACCCGGCGCCGCCTCGAGATCGCCGACCGTCTCGAACAGCGGCACCGCCATGATCGCGGCGCTGGGCGGGTCGCCGGGCACGTACAGCCCGACTTCCTTGAGCATGAGATGGACTTCGAGCAGGTCGCTGACCGACATCGCCATCGAGACGATATATTGGCGGATGCAGGCCGGCCCGTATTTGCCATGCGCCTCGGCCGCGGCGCGCAGGATCGCAAGTTCGGACGCGGTGTCGGCGCTGTAGGCCGCATAGGGGCTGACCAATGGGCGCACATTGGCGAGTTCGCGGCGCAGCAGGGCCACGCGCGCGGCTTCGTCGAGTGCGAGATAGTCGGGCTCGACCCCCGCGACCTTGAGCAATTCGGCAACCGTGCGTTCGTGGACCGCGCTGTTCTGGCGCAGGTCGAGTGTCGCCAGGTGGAAGCCGAACGTATCCACCGCGCGGATCAGCCGGCCGAGCGCGCCACCCGAAGCCAACGGCCCCGCGCCTTCCTCGGCCAGCGCGTGGGCGATGGTCACCAGATCGCGGCGCAGCGCTTGCGGATCGGCGTAAGGCTCGCCCTTGAGCGCGGCGGGGCGGGCCGGCGGCTTGCCGGTGAGCGCACGATAGGTGGCGGCGAGCCGGGCATAGACGCCCGAAAGCGCCCGGCGATACGGCTCGTCGTTGCGGCTCGGCGCGTCGTCACCGCTCGCCGCCGCGAGTTGGAGCAGTTCGTCGCTGACCCGCGCATGATCGGTCGAGATCGACAATTCGGCGCCGAGCGCGTGCACCGCGTCGAGGTAATAACCGAGCACCGCCTCGCACGACCGCGCCAGTGCCGAGGTCAGCGATTCCGCCACGACATTGGGATTGCCGTCGCGGTCGCCGCCGATCCAGCTGCCCGGCTTGAGGAAGCTCGGCGTGCGTTCGCCCAGCGCGCGGTCCCAGCGCTGGTACAGGCCGGGCAATACCGGCAGGAACACGTCGCGCAGATAGGAGAGCGCCGTTTCCACCTCGTCGGCGACATAGAGCCGCTCGCGCCGCAGCACGCGGGTCTGCCACAACAAGGCGATCTGCCGCGCGATCGCCTGTTCGACATCGTCGCCTTCCTGCGTCGTCGCGATCTTGCGGTCGCGCAACGCCATCAGCTGGGCGATGCGGTTGCGATGGTCGATCATCGACTTGCGCCGCACTTCGGTCGGATGCGCGGTCAGGACGGGCGCGACCAGGGCATGGTCGAGCAGGCGCATCACCTTGTCCTTGCCGATCCCCTGGTCGGCCAATCGTTGCAGCGCCGCCGCGACGTCCGCGCCCGGCTCGGCCGCGACGCCCTGACGATCCTCGGCCAGGTTGGCGAGCATCGAGAACAGCATGAAACCGCGCACGAAATCGAGCGTCTCGTCGAGCGACAGGCGATCCAGCCCGAGATCGACATCCCCGCCGACGCCGCGATGGCGATCGACCGAAGCCGAGCGGATATATTCGGTACGTTTGAACAGCGCGTCGCCGCCATAAGCGCGGATCACGTCGCCGAGCAATTTGCCCAGAAAGCGCACGTCGGGGTTGTTGGTGATGGTGGGGAGGTCAGCCATTTCCGCTTGCTGCACTGCAGCGCGATGCGGGTCAATCGTTTCGTTATCGGGCCCATTCATGGCATTTTATTCCAACGGCGCGGCTAGGAGGACGCATACGTTTGCATGAAACGGCGGCACACGAACTATCCTCATGCGTCATCCCCGCGCACGCGGGGACCCAGCTCCTCAGCAAGCGGCGCTTCACAGCGGTTGTAGCAACGGCGCGCACGCTGGATGGGTCCTGCTTTCGCGGTGATGGCGCGAAAAAAGCGGAACCCTAAGCCTCCAGCTCGACGTCCCAATACAGCCAGTCGTGCCACGTATCGTGGAGATGGTTCGGCGGAAAACTCCGCCCATGTTCCTGCAATTGCCAGCTGGTCGGCCGGATCGGCTCGACGTGGAGCGGCATCTTGGCTTCGGCCGGCGTGCGGCCGCCCTTGCGCAGATTGCACGGCGCGCAGGCCGTGGCCACATTCTCCCACGTCGTGCGGCCGCCATAAGCGCGCGGAATGACGTGGTCGAAGGTCAGGTCCTTGTGGGTGCCGCAATATTGGCACTGGAAACGGTCGCGCAGGAACAGGTTGAACCGCGTGAAGGCCGGGAACTGGCTCGGCCGGACATATTGTTTGAGCGCGATGACGCTGGGCAGCTTCAGCGCGAAATTGGGGCTGCGCACTTCGCGCTCGTAATGCGCGACGATGTCGACCCGATCCAAAAAGACCGCCTTGACGGCGGTCTGCCATGGCCAGACGGAGAGCGGGTAATAGCTGAGCGGCGTATAATCGGCGTTCAGCACCAACGCGGGACAACTGTCCGGATGTCGCATCAGGTCGGGATGAAACACGCTTTCCCCCTTCGCTTTCCTGGCAGGCGTAAAGCCGATCAGGATGACGCCATGATGACAGCACAGCGCGCGACTCGCGGTCAAGGGCCGGTTTGGTGATCGTCAGCCGTTTCGCGCCGAGTCCCACCGGAGGGTTGCATTTGGGTCACGCCTGGTCGGCGATCCAGGCGCATGACCGCGCCCGCGACCATGGCGGGCGCTTCCTGCTGCGGATCGAGGACACCGACGTGACGCGGTCTCGGCGCGAACACGTCGCCGGGATCCTGCAGGATCTGGAATGGCTCGGGCTCGGCTGGGACGAGATGACGGTCCAGTCCGAACGGCTGGCGCTGTATGACGCCGCGCTCGACCGCTTGCGCGACGACGGCCTGGCCTATCCCTGTTTCTGCACCCGCGCCGAGATCGCGCGCGAAGTTGCCGCCAGCCTGCATGCACCCCATGGTCCCGACGGGCCGCTCTATCCCGGCACCTGCCGCTCGATCGATCCCGCTACACGCGAGGCGCGGATGGCGGGCGAGCCCTTTGCGTGGCGGCTCGACGCCGGCGAGGCCGCGCGGCGCGCGGGACCGCTCACCTGGACCGACGAACTCGCCGGCACGATGCCGGTCGAGCCGCTGATGCTCGGCGACCTCGTGCTCAAGGGCAAGGACCGCCCGGCCAGTTATCATCTCGCCGTAGTGGTCGACGACGCCGCGCAAGGCGTCACCCATGTCGTGCGCGGTCGCGATATCATGCCCTCGACCCATGCCCACCGTTTGCTCCAGGCCGTGCTCGGCCTGCCCGAGCCGGTCTATCACCATCATGCTCTGGTGCTCGACGCCAACGGCAACCGCTTGGCCAAGCGTCATGGCGCGCCGACGCTGGCCGATTGGCGCGTGCAGGGCATCGACGGCGTGGCCCTCGCCGGCCAGTTGCGCGCCGGCGTCCTGCCCTCCGACTTCGCCTTCGACTGCTAGCCTCGCCGTTCGGGGCGAAATGTAGGTCGAGATGGCAGATCAAGACCCCGCTTGACTCTTAAATCTACATATGTTGTATTTAGTTCATGGCCGCCACTCGTCGCCCCTCCAAACAAATGCTTCGGCTCCTCGACGCGCTGTCCGTGACGCCGAACGAGTGGCGCCATGGCTATGACATCATCAAGGAAACCGGGCTTTTGTCGGGCACGCTCTACCCGCTGCTGATGCGGATGACCGACCAGGGCCTGGTCGAGGCGGAATGGCGCGAGCCGGCGCAACCCGGCCGGCCCGCGCGTCATGCCTATCGGCTGACGACGCAGGGTCTCGCGCTGGCGCGGGCAACGGCCAATGAGCGCGCCTCATCCGGTTTCAAGGAGATATCCGTATGACGGCGATCCTGGCGCGTGCCGTTATGGCGCTGGCTGAAGCCTGCCTCGGCGATGATCGCCGTGACTGGGCGTTGGCGATGCGTAGCGAGCTGGACGCCGCCATCGACGATGGCAAGCCGCTGACCTTTGCGGCGGGTTGCCTGATCGGCGCGCTGCGCGAGATGCCGAAACATGAAGAGGGTCGGTTCGCGCTGACCAGCCACGCCGTCGCGCTAGGCCTGCTCCCGCTGGCCGCGCTGTTGATGGTGGGCACAGCATCCGGGTTTCCCTTCCTGCCGACCGGCCATGCCGGGATAGCCGGCTGGTTCGCCGGCGCAGGCGAACATCAGCCATTGCTCACGCCTTGGAACCGCGGTTTTGCCCCGGCCCTGGCGGTGCTCGTCTGGGGTATCGTCGCCGGGCATGTGCTGATGCCGTGGTTCGTCCTGGAGCGGAATTGGGATCGCGTCGCTACCCTCGCGCGCGTCAACAGCGCTGCCACGGTCACCCTCTTCCTGTTCACCGGCGTCCTGTTCCTCGACATGGCGTTCCTGCTGCTGCCGGCCGCCGTGCTCACGATCGAACTCGTGGCGATCTGGCAACTGCACCGGTGGCAGGCGCACCTGTTCGCCGGCGCGCCGCCCGGGACGCCGGCCGCGTAACTTCCAGAATTTCTGCCTGCACCATGTGAACTGCACGGGCCGCTTACGGTCCGCCGGAACACGTGCGCCTTTCGTTCAATACTGCGTGGAAGGAGAGAAGAGATGAACATGCCTCTAGCGATGATCGCCCTCGCCATGGCGATGCCCGCCGCATCGGCGCCGGCGCCGCAACCCTCGGCCTCGCCGATCCTTGGTCGATGGACTCTCGACACCGGGTCGATGACGATCCCGGTCGAGGCCCGTCCCGCCAGCGTGACCGCCGAATTCGCCGACGCCGGAGGCGGCATGTGGAATACCACCTATGTAATCACCGCGAAGGACGGCAGCGCCCGCCGCATGACGTCGCAAGAACACCTCGACGGCCAAGCCGTCCCGATCGCAGGCGACCAGACGGAGGCCGACAGTGTCGCGATGACTACCCCCCAGCCGAACGTGCTGGTCATGGGACTGAGCAAGAGCGGCAATCTCGGTTCGGTCAGGGTCTATACGGTGTCGCCGGACGGCAAGGAAATGACCGAGAGTGCGACGGTCGTCGGCGCGGACGGAAAGCCGACCGTGCGGCGCTTCCGCTGGATTCGATAAGATCTGAGGCGGCTTGCGGGGAAATGCGCGCACGGGGCAAAATCACCGTGGCTCCGCACGGCGCTCGCAAGCTGCCTCTCGTTCATTGCGCCCATTGGCTTCGCGCCCGGCGGAGCCTAGATAGGTCCCATGACCGTCTTCCTCGCCTTGCTGCTCATCGCCGCGATGATCGCGACCGTCGTTGCCCTGGTTCGTGGCGTCGTCCTGTTCCTCAAGGGCGCTACCGAGGATGTGAAAAGCGGCGATGGCCCCAGCGCCACGTCGCTTCGGTCGAACCAGATGATGATGTACCGCATCATCTTTCAGGCGGTGGCGATCCTCATCGCGGTGCTGTTGCTGTTGCTCGTCGGCCGCCAGCATTGAGCGGCTGACCATTGGTCAAGCTCAACAAGATCTATACGCGCACGGGTGACGACGGCACGACCGGGCTGGTCGGCGGCGGACGGATTTCCAAAGCCGATCCGCTGATGGCGGCGATCGGCGACGTCGATGAGGCGAACAGTGCGATCGGCGTGGCGTTGGTGTCGATCGACGATGACGGCACCGCCGGCGGCTTGCGGCGTATCCAGAACGAATTGTTCGACCTCGGCGCTGATTTCGCGACCCCGCTCGATATGGAAGGCGGGCTGCGCGTGACGGCAGAGCAGATCGAGCGGCTCGAGCACGAGATCGACGCGATGAACGCTTCGCTGTCGCCGTTGACCAGCTTCGTCCTGCCCGGCGGCGCGGCCGGCGCGGCGCAGCTCCACCTGGCGCGCGCGATCGTCCGCCGTGCCGAGCGCAGCGCAGTCGCCGCTTCCGCCGACAATCCGCTCACTCCCGAGGCGTTGACCTATATCAACCGCCTGTCCGACTGGCTGTTCGTCGCGGCGCGGCGATTGAACAATCTGGGCGCCAGCGACGTTCTCTGGGTTCCCGGCGCATCGCGTCGATAACCCTTGGGCATTGGCCCGTAATTCCTATGTGAGCGATTGACTCCGTCGGCGAAACGACCGAAAAGGAACATAATGAGAACACGACTTGGCCTCCGTCCGACCCCGGAAGCTCTCGCCTCGCGTTACGCTGCGGTGCGCGGCCTGAGCGTGGCATTGGTCGCGCCGCTGTCGGACGCGGATGCAACGGTGCAGTCGATGGAGGATGCGTCGCCCGCCAAATGGCATCTGGCGCACACCACCTGGTTCTTCGAGACGTTCGTGTTGCGCGATTTCGTCTCCGGCTACACGCTTCACGACCAACGCTTCCCGTTCCTGTTCAACAGTTATTACGAGGCCGAGGGCCGCCGCCACAGCCGTGCGCGGCGCGGCATGGTAACGCGGCCGAGCCTGGACGAGGTGCTGGCCTATCGCGCCGCGGTCGACGCCGCGCTGGCGGCGGCGTTACCGACATTGCCGAAAGAGGCGCGGGAACTGGTCCGGCTCGGCTGTCATCACGAGGAGCAGCATCAGGAATTGCTGCTGACCGACATTCTCCACCTGTTCTCGGAAAATCCGATTGAGCCGGCGATCTGGCCGGGCGCGCGCAAGGTGCCGGTGGCGATGCCCGATGCGATGGGCTGGATCGAAAATGCCGGCGGCGTGGTCGAGATCGGGCATGACAGCCCGCATTTCGCGTTCGATTGCGAAGGTCCCAGGCACAGCACTCTGCTCCACCCGCACGCTATCGCCGACCGTACCGTGACCAATGGCGAATGGGCCACGTTCATCGCCGATGGCGGCTATACCGAGCCGCGCCATTGGCTGTCTGATGGCTGGGCCTGGGTGCAGCGCGAGGGAATAAGCGCGCCGCTTTACTGGGAACAACGCGACGGCGCATGGACGCGGTTCGGGCTGGACGGCCGTCGCCCGATCGATCCGGCCGCGCCGGTCACGCATGTCAGCTTTTTCGAGGCCGATGCCTATGCCAGCTGGGCTGGCGCGCGGTTGCCGACCGAGATGGAATGGGAAGCGGCCGCGGCCGGATACGATCCCGACGGCGGCAACCAGCTCGACGTCGCGGGACCTGTCGAACCGCGCCCCTCGGCCGGCGGCCCCGCTTTTTTCGGTGACGTCTGGGAATGGACCGGCAGCGCCTATCGCCCCTATCCCGGTTTCCGTGCTGCGGGAGGCGCGGTCGGCGAGTATAACGGCAAGTTCATGAGCGGGCAGTTCGTGCTGCGCGGCGGCTCCTGCGCCACCCCACGTGGCCACGCCCGCGCCAGTTACCGCAACTTCTTCTACCCCCATCAGCGCTGGCAATTCACCGGCGTGCGCCTTGCCAAGGACGTTTGATTTGTCACGGCGCCGGCCCGCAAAGGATATCTGATGCTCAAACAGGAAATCGAGGACGGCACCCGAAGTTTCGCGGATCCCGCCTTTCGCGCCGACGTGATCGACGGGCTGACACGGCGGCCGCGCGCGATTCCGGCGCGCTGGTTCTACGACCATCGCGGCTCGGAATTGTTCGAGGCGATTACCGAATTGCCCGAATATTACCCGACGCGGACCGAGACCGCGCTGCTGCGCACGGTCGCCGGAGAGATCGCCGAGCGCGTCGGGCCCGGCCGGGCCATAGTCGAATTCGGATCGGGATCGTCGACCAAGACACCGATCGTGCTCCAGGCGCTTGACCCTTGCGCTTATGTCCCGATCGACATTTCGGGCGATTTCCTGCGCGAATCCTCGCGCGCGCTGTCCGAGCGATTCCCCGGCCTGCCGGTTTTTCCGGTCGAGGCCGACTTCCTGAAACCGATCGCCTTGCCGCATCAGGTTGGCACGGCGCCCAAGCTGGGCTTCTTCCCCGGATCGACGATCGGCAACATGATCCCCTTGTCGTCGACCGACCTGCTACGAGCGATGCGCGCGTCGCTTGGGGAAGGAGCGATGCTGCTGATCGGAATGGACCGGATCAAGGATGTGGACGTGCTCGAACGCGCCTATGACGACGGCGCCGGCGTCACCGCGCAGTTCAATCTCAATCTGCTCGAGCGGATCAATCGCGAGCTCGACGGGACGATCCCGATCGACGCGTTCCGCCACCGTGCGATCTGGAACGACGATCGCGCACGGATCGAAATGCATCTCGAGTCCGTGCGCGACGTCGTGTTCACGGTCGAAGGGCGGCCATTCGAGATGGCGGCGGGCGAGACGATCCATACCGAGAACAGCCACAAATACGGCCCGCGCGACGCGCGTCTGCTGCTGCGGTCGGGCGGCTGGACGCCGATCGCCGAATGGACCGATCCCGACGACCAGTTCGCACTCTACCTTGCCGAGGCCCAGCCGCCGCGTCCCGCACCGTGACGGCTGCCGGCGTGCATCGCGCCGCCGCGACCGGTTTCGCGAGCAGCGCGGACACTTACGCCGCCAGTCGCCCGGCCTATCCGGGTGAGGCGCTCGACTGGCTGCGCGACCGGATGGGCATCGGACCGGACAGCCGCGTGGTCGAAGTCGGCGCCGGAACCGGCTTGTTCACCCGCCTGCTCGTGGAAACAGGCGCGATGGTCCTCGCCACGGACCCCGTGGCGGAAATGCTTGCCCATCTGGCGTCTTCTGCCCCGGGCGTCGCGACCGCCATCGCTACTGCAGAAGCATTGCCGGTCGCCGCGGAATCGGTCGATGCCGTGATCTGCGCCACGGCCTTCCATTGGTTCGCAACCCCGCAAACGCTCGCCGAATTCCGGAGAGTGTTGCGACCGGGCGGGACGCTCGGGCTGATCTGGAACGTGCGCGACATCGAGGTTCCCTGGGTGCGGCGATTGTCGGAGATCACCGATCGCTATCAGGACGATGCTCCTCGCCAGAAGTCCCAGGCATGGCGTAGCGTTTTCCCTGCGCCTGGCTTCTCACCTCTCCACGAAACGACGATGCGCTACGTTCATGTGGGAACGGCCGAGGAAGTCATAATCGGCCGCACATTGTCGACCAGTTTCATCGCCGCTTTGCCCAGCAATCGCCGCACCGCCCTGATCGAGGAAATCCGCGCGATGATCGCCGCGACGCCTGAGCTGGCCGGCAAGCACAAAGTCCACTTTCCCTATGTGACTCGCGCCTACGATTGCGGCCGGATCGACTGACCGGTTGCCGCGTGACCGCCGCTATGGCTAGGGCGAATCGCATCGGCCTCGGCCGCAGAATCATTTGCGAGGAAGTGACATGCAAAGCGTGGGCGTGATCGGGGCGGGACAGATGGGCGCGGGCATCGCGCAGGTGTCGGCACAGGCCGGCTACCACGTGCTGCTCGCCGATGTCTCCAAGGAGCGCGCCG
Organism: Sphingomonas sp.; assembly: GCF_024508665.1. Classification (GTDB taxonomy): domain Bacteria; phylum Pseudomonadota; class Alphaproteobacteria; order Sphingomonadales; family Sphingomonadaceae; genus Sphingomonas. The sequence continues at coordinate 821,109 of NZ_JANINP010000006.1, read as the reverse complement.
ACGCGGGAAAGGCGGGCATCGCCGCGCAACTCGCCCGCGCGGTGTCGAAGGAAAAGATCACCGCCGAGGTTGCCGATCAGACCCTCGCGCGGATCGAGACGATCGAGGGCCCGTCGGCGATGGGCAAATGCGGGTTGATCATCGAGGCGGCGACCGAGCGCGAGGAGATCAAGCGCGCGATCTTCGCAGAGGTGGGCAAGGTGCTCGGTACGACCGCGGTGCTGGCCTCGAATACCTCGTCGATCCCGATCACCCGCCTCGCCCAGGCGACGCCCGACCCCAAGCGCTTCATCGGCGTCCACTTCTTCAATCCCGTGCCGGTCATGGGTCTGATCGAGATCATCCGCGGCCTCGCAACCAGCGACGAGACCGTGACGCTGATCGAGACCTATGCCGCCGCGCTCGGCAAGCAAGTCGTGCGCGCCAACGACGCGCCCGGCTTCATCGTCAACCGCATCCTGATGCCGATGCTCAACGAGGCGTGTTTCGCGCTCGGCGAAGGCGTGGCGACGATCCGCGACATCGACCTCGCTTGCCAGCTCGGGCTCAATCACCCGATGGGGCCGTTGACGCTCGCTGATTTCATCGGGCTCGACACCTGCCTGGAGATCACGCGCGTGCTGTTCGAGGGCACCGGCGATCCCAAGTTCCGTCCCGCCCCCTTGCTGGTCAAATATGTCGAAGCCGGCTGGTACGGCCGCAAGACCGGGCGCGGTTTCTACGATTATTCGGGCGCGGAGCCTGTACCGACGCGGTGATGGCGACGCGTCCTTTTTTTAAGCTGATCCCGATATTTTAACGCCTCCCCATCGAAGGCCGGGGCCCAGCGTCGATGATCCAGAGATGGCATCCCGCCATCGAGAGATTATGGTAACTGGGCCTCGGCCTTTGCCGGGGAAACGGCTATTTTCGCGCTGAGCTCTTTACGGAATCAGCATCCCCGCCAGGGCCGCCGACATCAGGTTCGCCAGACTGCCTGCTGCCAGCGCGCGCAGGCCAAGCTTGGCGATCATCGGCCGCTGGTTGGGCGCCAGGCTGCCGGTCGAGGCCATCTGGATCGCGATCGACGAGAAATTGGCGAAGCCGCACAAGGCAAAGGTGACGATCGCCGTGGTGCGCGGCGACAAATTTTTCATCTGGCCGAGATCGATGAACGCGACGAATTCGTTGAGCACGATCTTCTGCCCGAACAATTGCCCGGCCGCGCCGGTCTCGTTCCACGGGATGTTGAGCAAATACATGACCGGCGCGAAGATATCGCCCAGCATCCCCTGGAAGCTGAGCGTCGGATAGCCGAACCAGCCGCCGACCCAACCGAGCAGGCCGTTGGCCAGCGCGACCAGCGAGACGAAGGCGAGCACCATCGCCGCGACCGCGACCGCGATCTTGACGCCGGTCTGTGCACCCATCGCCGCCGCCATGATGACGTTCGATGCACGTTCCTCCTCGATATGCGACTCGGCGGCACGGATCGCGTCATCCTCGTGCGCCAGAACGGCCGCGCTGCCCTCCAGCGGCAATTCGCCTGCCGGCACCGGCTCGTCGGGCATGATCAGCTTGGCCATCAGCAGCCCGCCGGGCGCGGACATGAACGAAGCCGCGAGCAGATAGGGCAGCGCCGTCGGCCCGAGCAGCGAGGCATAGGCGGCAAGGATCGTACCCGCGACGCCCGCCATGCCGACCGACATCACCGCGAACAATTGGGATGGGGTCAGCGTGGCGAGATACGGCCGGATAACCAAAGGTGCCTCCGACTGGCCGACGAAGATATTGGCCGCGGCGCACAAGGATTCGACCTTGCTGACGCCGACTACTTTCTCGATCGCGCCGCCGATCCAGCGCACGATCAACTGCATGATGCCGAGGTGATAGAGCACCGAGACCAAAGCGGCGAAGAAGATGATCACGGGGAGCGCGGAAATCGCGAAGGCATTGCCGAACTTGGGATCGGTCGCCAGCGGCCCCAGGATCAGATTGGTGCCTTCGTGCGCATAATTGAGCAACGCGGTGACTCCGCCCGCCATCTTCTCGATCACCAATTTGCCGGCCGGGACATAGAGGACCAGCCAGGCGATGACGACCTGGAGCGCGAAGGCCGCGCCGACGACGCGCAGGCGGATTGCCTTGCGATTGGCGGAGAGCAGATAGGCAATCGCCAGAATGACAAGGATGCCGGCAATGCCGATCAGGAAACGTGGCATGTGTTGGTAAGCCCCCACTCACTCATCCGATGCGCGAGGCGCCGGCAAACCCGGGGCCCCGCCCATGCGATAGGTCAAATTGCCGGCAACTATGGCGGTAAAAATCGGACTAGGACAGCCCCTTGGCCCGCGCATTGCCCGGAGGGCTCCGGGACGGGTCAATTCAGTCATCTGGCGTTCATGTTTGCGGGATCACGCCCTATAAGGCCGGTAGCCCGGGCCGCGTGGTTATGGGCGCCTGCGAGGGAGCATGAAAGATGACCCATATCATGAAGATGGCGCTGGCGGCGTCGATGCTGGCGGGGATCGGCACGGCCGCTCCTGCGTTCGCCGCTGACAATGCGATGAAGGTGTGCGGCGCCAAATATCAGGCCGCCAAGACCGCCAAGACGCTGCCCGCGGGCCAGACCTGGAGCCAGTTTCTGGCGCAGTGCCGCGCATCCTTGCCCAAGCCCGCCGCGGTCACGGTGCCGGCGAAGCCGGTGGTCGCCGCCAAGCCGGCCGTCGTGACGAAACCGGCTCCGACGCGCGTCGCTGTCGCCAAGCCGCCGAAGACGCCGGGTCAGCCGAGTCCGGCCCAGGCAGCTATGTACGCGCGCGAGCGTCAATGCGGCGCGCAATATCGCGCCGCGAAAGCCGCCGGCAAGGTTCCCGCCGGCCAGACCTGGCCGCAATATTGGAGCGCGTGCAACAAGCGTATGAAATAGCCGCTCCAGGCGCCCGGCCGGCGGCAACCGGCCGGGCCGTTTACTGCACGCCTGGCCTGCCGCCACGCAGAGCGTTATGTTCGCTACTTTCCGCCCGAATGCCCTTAACGGCGCGCATCTCCGTTCGCAGCTCGAGCCGAGAACGTATGCCGAACAAATTGATCGGTTTTGGAGGCAATCGCGGACTCGGATGCCCCGATTGCGATATCTCCCATCCCACGGCCGCCGGTATCCTCCGGTCGGCCACCGCCGGCGGCGAGCCGCAGAGGAAGGATGTGGGATGACGATGATGTTGAAGACCGCGATGGTCGCGATCACGATTGCAGGCGTTGGGATGCTGGCGACTCCGGCGACCGCCGCCGATAATCCGATGAAGATTTGCGGCGCGAAATATCGCGAAGCGAAGACGGCCGGTACACTGCCCGCCGGACAGAGTTGGATGCAGTTCCTCGCGCAATGCCGAGCCTCGCTGCCCAAGTCCGCCGCCAACAAACCCGCCGCCGTCAGCGGCGACAAACCAGCCGCACCGACTGGCGCCAAGCGTCCGCGCAGCGCGGCGCAGACCGCGACCGCGTCTCGTCAGCACGAATGCGGCAACCAGTGGAAAGCCGACAAGGCCGCCGGCAAGATCGCGCCCGGCCAGACTTGGCCGCAATATTGGAGCGCGTGCAACAAGCGGCTTAAGTGACCTAGGGGAGCGACCCGGTCGATCCCCTTTCGACCGGGCCGTTTGACGCGCACGGAATTGGCGCTAGCGTCGTGCCGCATGGAAACACCCGCTCCCGCCCAAGAGGTAAGGCTGCCTCGTTCGCTCTTCGTCTTTTCGATCCTCTATGGCGGCATGGTCTGCATGGCGGGCGTGCTTGGCGTCAAACAGGTCGCGCTGGGACCGCTCGCGGTCGAAGCGGGTATTTTCGGGTTCCTCCTGCTGGTCGTCCTGTCGAGCGCCGTCGCTGAAATCCATGGGCAGAAGACCGCGACGATGCTCGTCCGGCTCGGCTTCGTGCCCCTGTTCACCTCGGCCGCTTTGATCCAGATCGTCCTTGCGCTGCCGCATGACCCCGGCATGTATCCGCCGGCAATCGATGCCTTCCCCATCGTCGTCGGTCAGAGCGTGCGGATGATGTTGGCGGGCTTCATCTCTTACGGCACCTCGCAGACACTCAACGTCTTCATCTTCTCGAAGCTCAAGGGACAGGAAGGCAAGGGCCGTCTGGTCTGGTTCCGCGGCATGGTGGCGAGCGTGATCAGCCAGATTGTCGATACCCTATTGTTCATCACCATCTCCTTTTACGGCGAGCGCCCGATCCTCCAATTGATGGAAGGGCAGATGCTGACCAAGATCGTCCTGTCGATCGTGCTGGTGCCGTTCCTGATCACCGCCTTCGTCGCGCTGGGAAGGAAGCTCGATCGCGCCTGAGCGGCCCGCTCGTCGTACCAGCGAAAGCTGGCATCTTTCTCGGTATATTCCGCCGAAGGCCAACACCGGGTTGAGCATGCCCCGCAGGCTCACGGACGATCCGGAGCGATGTTCTTTCGCTGGGATAACGGAACGGGTATGGCGCGCCCATGACCGATCATTCCCCTTCGCCCCAATTGCTCGCCAAGGCCGAAACGCTCGTCGAGGCGTTGCCGTACATGCAGCGTTACGCGGGCCAGACCTTCGTCATCAAATATGGCGGCCACGCCATGGGCGACCCCGAGGCGCAGCGCGATTTCGCCGAGGATGTGGTGCTTTTGAAGGCAGTCGGCATCAACCCGGTGGTCGTCCATGGCGGCGGCCCGCAGATCGGCGCGATGCTCAAGCGACTGGGAGTCGAATCGGAATTCATCGGCGGCCTGCGCGTCACCGACGCCGCCACCGCCGAAGTCGCCGAGATGGTCCTGGCCGGGAAGATCAACAAGGAAATCGTCGGCTGGATCGCCGCGCTCGGCGGCCGCGCGGTCGGCATTTCGGGCAAGGACGCCAATCTGGTCATCGCCGAAAAAGTCACCCGCACCGAACCCGACCGCAATTCGGGGATCGAACGCCATGTCGACCTGGGCTTTGTCGGCGAGCCGGTGACGGTCGATCCCTCGATTCTCAAGAATCTGGCGCGCGACGGTTTCATTCCGGTTGTGGCACCGGTCGCGCTTGGCGTGGATGGCGAGACTTATAATATCAATGCCGATACGATGGCGGGCTCGATCGCTGGCGCGCTGGGCGCGACGCGTTTCTTCCTGCTGACCGATGTCGCCGGCGTGCTGGACAAGGCGGGCGATCTCCAGACCGACCTCGACCGCGCGACGATCGAGGCGATGAAGGCCGACGGCACCATCTCCGGCGGGATGATCCCCAAGGTCGATACCTGCGTCGCGGCGGTCGAGGCCGGGGTCGGAGCGGCGGTTATCCTGGACGGCCGGGTGCCGCACGGCATGCTGCTCGAAATCTTCACCCGGCGCGGCGCCGGCACGCTGGTTCGCGCCTGAGGGCTGTTCGCAGCCGGTTCGTTCCTATATCGATACGGATAGGGCCGCACCTCGGAGACAAACTTGATTACCATCCTCAGTATTCTGCAGGTCCTGCTGACCGTCGCGCAGTGGATCATCATCATCCAGGCGATCCTGTCCTGGCTGATTTCGTTCAACGTCATCAACACCCACAACGACACCGTGCGCGCGATCTGGACGGCGCTCGACCGGATCACCGAGCCCTTCTATCGACCGATCCGGCGCATCATGCCCGATTTCGGCGCGCTCGATCTGTCGCCGCTGGTCGTCTTGCTGATCATCTGGTGCCTCCAGATCGCAATCGGTCGGCTGGCCTTGTGGTGGGTCGGCGCGGGCGCGCTCTGAGCGGCTGGCGCACGACTTCCGACGGGATCGAGATCGCGGTGCGCGTGACGCCGCGATCCTCCCGCAATGAGCTCGCGCCGGGTCCCGGGCATGCCGCGGCGCGTCTGAACTCCCCGCCGGTCGACGGCGCCGCCAATGCCGCGCTGATCGAGCTTGCGGCAAAGCATTTTGGTGTGCCGCGGCGCGACGTGCGGCTGATCGCCGGCGATCGCGCCAGACTGAAGCGGCTGGCGATCTCGGGAGACGCCGAAGCGCTGGCGAAGATCGCCGCCGCGCTCTATCAGGCCGAGCCATGACGGCGAACATCATCGATGGCAAAGCATTCGCGCTGGCATTGCGCGAGCGGATCGCAACCCAGGTCGCGACATTTCGCGAGACGACAGGGCGCGTGCCCGGCCTAGCGGTGGTTTTAGTCGGCGAGGATCCGGCTTCGGCCGTCTATGTCCGCAACAAGCATAAGGCGACCGTCGCCGCGGGCATGGCGAGCTTCGAGCACAAGCTGTCCGCGCATACCTCCCAAGCCGACCTGCTGGCGCTGGTCGACCAGCTCAACGCAGATCCCGCGGTGGACGGCATCCTGGTTCAGCTGCCGCTGCCCGGACATATCGACGAGCGCGCGGTGATCACGCGGATCGATCCCGACAAGGATGTCGACGGCTTCCACCCGGTCAATGCCGGGCGGCTGGCGACCGGGCTCGAAGGATTCGTGCCGTGCACGCCGCTCGGTTGCCTGATGCTGCTCAAGGACCAATTGGGCGACCTCGCCGGCCTCGACGCTGTGGTGATCGGGCGGTCGAACATCGTCGGAAAGCCGATGGCGCAGCTCCTCGTCAAGGAAAGTTGCACTGTCACTGTGGCGCATTCGAAGACCCGCGACCTGTCGACCGTGGTCAAGCGCGCCGACATCGTCGTGGCGGCGGTCGGTCGGCCCGAAATGGTCAAGGGCGAGTGGATCAAGCCGGGCGCTTGCGTGATCGACGTCGGCATCAATCGCGAGCCGCCGGAATCCGGCGGCAGCAACGGGCGGCTGGTCGGAGATGTCGACTTTGCCGGCGCGCTGAGCGTGGCGGGGGCGATCACTCCGGTGCCGGGCGGAGTCGGCCCGATGACGATCGCGGTGTTGCTCAGGAACACGATGATATCCGCGCATCGCCGCGAGGACGTGTCCTACGACAAGGATGCCTGGTGATCCTGCTGCCGCTGATGCTGGCGGCATCGAGCGCAGTTCCGCGCAGCGCAGCTGACGCCGAGCGATCCTTCGCTCGCGATGCGCAGATCGAGGGGCAATGGACCGCCTTTCGGCACTGGGCGGATGACGATGCGGTCATGTTCTTGCCCCAACCGACCAAGGCGCAAGCCTGGCTGATGGATCGCAAGGATCCGCCCAATTCGGTGATGTGGTGGGCCGCCGATAGTTTCGTATCCTGCGACGGCGCCCACGCGGCCAATACCGGCCCGTGGATTCGTGGCTGGGCTAAGGCCCAAGGCTATTTCTCGACGATCTGGGCGCGGCGGTCCGACGGCGAGTGGAGATGGCTGGTCGATAGAGGCGACTCCTTGACCAGCCCACGCGCCGCCGGCGAACGGCCGCGCGTGACCCGCGCGTCGTGCGATGGTCGCCCGACCACCGTCGCGGCGGTGCGTTACCGTGACGGCGAAACTGGTGAGGGTCAGTCGAACGATCGTACGCTCGCATGGCGTTGGCACGTCGCTCCGGACGGCGCGCAAAGCTTGGACGTGTGGCTGTGGGACGGCCGCCGGATGAAGCAGGTCATCGCCGACCGGACCGCCGCGAAATGATCGAACTCTATCTTTCCGCGCTGGTCACCTTCTTCGTCGTCATCGATCCGCCCGGCTGCGCGCCGATCTATGCCGGGCTGACCAACGGAGCGACGCCGACGCAGCGTCGTTCGATGGCGATCCGCGCCGTGCTGGTCGCGGCGATCATCCTGTTCGTGTTCGCCGGAGTGGGCGAAGCGATGCTCAAGGCGTTGGGTGTCAGCCTGTCGGCATTCCGCATCGCCGGCGGCATCATGCTGTTCCTGATCGCGCTCGAAATGGTGTTCGAAAAACGCACCGAGCGGCGCGAGGACCGCGCCGCCAAGATCGCGCAGACTCCCGAAGTCGAGGACGTGTCGATCTTCCCGATGGCCATGCCGATGATCGCGGGACCGGGCTCGATCGCATCGGTCATGCTGATGATGAGCCGCAATCACGGGCTCGAGAAAGTGGCCGCCGTGCTCGCCGCGCTGGCGACGATCCTGGCGCTGACCCTGGTCGCGCTGCTCGCCGCTGGGCCGCTGATGCGGTTGTTGGGCGCGCGGATAGAAGCGGTCATCACGCGTATCCTCGGCGTCTTGCTCGGCGCGCTGGCGGTGCAGTTCGTGATCGACGGCATCCGGATCAGCCTGGGCCTGAGCTGACCAGCGTCCATTAACCGTCACCCCAGCGCAAGCTGGGGTCTCAAGCCATATCGCCCCACCGCCTTAGACCCCAGCTTTCGCTGGGGTGACGGATGGGGAGTGCTGGGGAACGGACGCGCCTACTTGATCCGGAACAACCGCAACGGCGAGTTTCTCGGCAATTCCAGCGGCTCGAGGAACGCGAACATCTCGCCCTTGGCCAGCCGGTCATAGAATCCGCCCGGATTGCGCGCGCGATAGATCGTCGATTCGGCCATGTTCGGGCAAACCAGCAGCATCGTCGCGCCATGCTTCCTCGCGATCGCACGGAATTGGTCGGGCGATCCGCCAAAGGCGTGTTGGACGTCCAGGATCGCGTCGCCATTGCGGTGATAGGGCCCCGCCACCGCCTTGTGATGCGTAACGACGATGATCCGCGGCCCGAGATCGACGAAGCTGAAGATCGTCGCGCTCGGATATCGATTGAGCGGCGCGAGGCTGCTGATGGCAGGGCATCGTGCGCTCGCGCGGTTTATCGTCGTGATGCGGGCGTCCGGCTTGTCGATCGGCAAGAACCGGAGCGACAATCCACCAAACATGCCCGAGGCGACCAGCACCACCGCGACCGGGCCGAGCACGCGGACCAGCAAATTGGGGCTGTCGAGCAGCAACGGCACCGCGATCCAGATCAGCGCCGCCGCGCCCGGCACCGCGAGCAATTGCGCCGCCGGCCCGGCGCGCGTCTGCCACAACAGCATCAAACAGGCGAACAGGGTGAACAAGGTCACCGCCGACCAGCCGACCATATTGGGCGCGCGATCGGCGATGGCACGCCTGGTCGCGATCGCCGCGCCCAACAGGCCGATGATCGGCAAGGTGACGATCGGAAACGCCTGGCGGAACGGATGCTGATAAATCGGCTTGGCCTCGCGCACATTGTCGAGCCAGTTGCGCACCAGTTCGGGCGACGCCTGCTCGGGCCGCCCCAGGCATTGCGGGAACAGCCAGGCGAATCCGGCGACAATTACCGCGCCGGCGGCAACCGCGAGGCCGAGCCGCGCCCAGCGCGACGCCGGGCTCAGCCAGGCCAGGACGAATAGCAACCCGCCCGCGACCAGCATCACCGTCAGGTAAACCGGCGTCAGCGCGTCGCAGCGCATTACCGAATTGGCATAGGAGGCGAACGCGCCGTAGCCGAGCGCAGTGCCGCTTGCCAGGCTGACGCCATAAGCGGCGACGCGCCGCGCCTCGCCGCGATCCCAGATCCATTGCAGCGCGATGATCGCCCCCGCCATCGCGGCATAAGGCAGCATTTCTAGGCCGATCGAGATGCTGACCGCGCTCGCCAGCCCGACGATCACCCCGCCGCGCGCACCCTTTGGGTCGCACAAACCGGCGACGGTCAGGCTGAGCATCGCCAGTTGCCAGCCATGGTGATCGATGCGGTCGGGCGCGAACATCAGCATCGTCGGCGTGCAGGCGCAGACCAATAGCGCCATCGCCAAAGGCCAGGCGTGCGGGCTGACCAGCCGCCGGACGGTCGCGCCAAGGCCGATGAACGCGATCGACAGCGGCAGCAGCGGCGCGATGCCGCACGCCACCCGTTCCGCCCAAGGCGTGCCGATGAACGGCCGCAGGATCAGGATCAGCCCGGCGATCGGCAAGTCGACGATACGGCTCCAATGGATGTCGAAGCCGCCCGGCGGATTGAGGTAATAATCGCGCAGGTCGTACCAATCCTGCCCGTTGAGCAGCGCGCGAACCTGCATCAGTCGCATATTGTCGTCGGTATCGCCGAGCCCCAGCGACCGGATCTGCGGCCAGGCGCTGATGACATACCACAAGCCGACGATGAGCCAGGCGAGCAGCGCGTATTTGATCCAGTGCCGGTCGAGTTCAGCGACCAGGTCGGACCACCAGCTTTCGATCTTGCTCAAAATGCTTCCCTCGCGCGTTCAGGGGCTTTAGGGCGGCGCGCACTCCCAGGGCAAGCGCGTGACGGCAATTCTCAAACAAATCGATACGTGGCGGGAAAGCGGGCTGATGGGCCAGCTGGTGCGCTTCGGCATTGCCGGCGGGGTATCGACGCTGATCTATTCCGCGGTCTACCTGCCGCTCACCACCTGGGTGTTTCCTGCCGCGCACGCAGTCTATGCCGTGCCCTTCGCCTTCGCCGTCGCGGTGACTGCCGGCTTCTTCCTGCACAGCCGCTGGAGCTTCAAGGGACACGGTACGCGCCAGCCGGGCGGTACGCAGCAGATCAAGTTCGTCATGGTGCAGGCATCCGGCATGGGACTCAACGCCGTGATCACCTGGGTCGGGACCGCGTTGCTCGGCTATCAGGCCTGGGTGCCGCTGTTGCCGGCGATCGCTTTGGCGACGATCTTCACGTTCATTCTCAATCGCTGGCTCGTGTTCGCCTGATGGCCCTCTTCCCGCTCATGGATTGCCCCAAATAATGGACCGTATCGTTTACGACCGCATGGCGGAGCACGACTCATCGCATTGGTGGTATGTCGCGCGCCGGGACATCCTGCACGATTATGTCGCGCGCTACGCCAATGTGCCCAAACAGGCGCGCATCCTGGAGATCGGGTGCGGCACCGGCCACAATCTGGCGATGCTGCAGCTTTTCGGCGACGTCGATGCGATCGAGATCGACCCCGCCGCCGCCGCGATCGCCAGCAAGCGGCTGAACAAGCCGGTCAGCAACGCCCCGCTGCCGATGCTGCCGGGGATCGAACGCGGGGCCTATGACATGATCGCGGTGCTCGACGTGGTCGAGCATATCGACGACGACGTCGCCGCCTTGCGCGCGATGAAGGACTGCCTGAAACCCGGCGGCAAGATCCTGATCGCTGTGCCCGCGCACCAATGGATGTGGTCCGCGCACGATGTCGTGAACCATCATCACCGCCGCTATTCGAAAGCCAGCCTGAAAAAGGCCATCGATGCGGCCGGGCTGGAAACGCGCAAGTTCGGCTATTTCAACTCGCTGCTGTTTCCTCTCGCCGCTGCCGCGCGCGTGGCGGGTCGGATGACCGGCCGTGACGACAGCGACGATTCGCCGCCGCCGGGGCCGGTCAACAAGCTGTTCGAAGTGATTTTCCGCCTCGAGCGCCACATGGTCGGCCGCGTGCCGATGACGCCGGGTCTGTCGATTCTGACCTTGGCGGTGCCGAAGGCCTAAGTTCCTTCCCCGTTCACGGGGAGGGGACCGCCGACCGCAGGTCGGTGGTGGAGGGCATTGCGGCACGGGCACCAGGAGGGGCAACGCCCCTCCACCAATCCGCTACGCGGCTTGGTCCCCCTCCCCGCGAGCAGGGAGGAGACGATCCTCTGCCCGGTACCCCAAGGTTGCCTTGCCCTGCACCGGCCCCGCAACATCCGATACCAGATACAGCGGTCGCCGCTTCGACTCGACATATAGCCGCCCAAGATACTCGCCGATCATCCCGAGCACGAACATCTGCACCGCGCCGAGCAGCACGACGATGAATGCAAGAGACGTCCAGCCAGGCACCGCGCTGCCCGAGAAGAACCCTACAGCGATATAGATCAGCAGCAGGAACGACGCGCCGGTCAGGGCCAGGCCGACATGGCTGGCAAAGGTCAGCGGCTTGGTCGAAAAGCCGGTCATCGCGTCGAACGCGAGGCGCAGCATTTTCGACAGGGGATAATTGGTCTCGCCGGCGAAACGCTCGGCGCGGTCATAGGGAAACGGCACCTGGCGGAACCCGATCCAGGCGACCATGCCGCGAATGAAGCGGGCTTGCTCGGGCAAGGCCAGGAACGCATCGAGCGCCCGCCTGGACATCAGCCGGAAATCGCCGGTGTCGAGCGGGATCGGCGTGTCGGTAACGCGATCGAGCAGGCGATAGAATGCCGCGGCGGTCGCCTTTTTGAACAAGGTCTCGCCTTCGCGCTTGCGGCGAACCGCATAGACCACGTCCGCGTCTTCCGCCGCCATCATCTGGCGCATATCGCCCAGCAGTTCGGGTGGATCCTGAAGATCGGCGTCGATGATCAGAATCTGCTCGCCCGAGCACAGATCGAGCCCGGCGGTCAGCGCGAGCTGGTGTCCATGATTGCGCGAAAGGTTGATCGCGACAAGCCGTGGATCGCCTTGCGACAGCCGCTGCATGATAGGCCAGCTATCGTCCTTAGACCCGTCGTTGATCAGGACGAGCTCGTAATCCTCGCCAACCTCCGCCTTGGCGGCGGCGGTGACACGGCCGTGCAGCGTCTCGAGGCTCAATGCCTCATTATAGCACGGGACGACGATCGAGAGCTTTGGGCGATTCATGGCGGTGCTGCTTAGTCGCCCGCGCGGTCCGCGTCATCGCCTTTCGTGGTTTCCACGGCCGCGCCCTCGCGCGCCTGCGCCTTGCGGCGGCGCAGATTGGCGCGCAATTGCTCGGCAAGGCGGGCGGCGCGGTCGGCTTTGTCGTTCTTGGCGGTCATTGGACGGAATCACCTAAACCCGCCGACCGCGCCTTGACAATATCCGGGTCGGCGGACATAGGCGCGCCTCCGTCGTGGCCTATGGCCCCGCGAGAGTGCTGCCGTAGCTCAGTGGTAGAGCGCATCCTTGGTAAGGCTGAGGTCGTGAGTTCAATCCTCACCGGCAGCACCATTTTCTCCCTGATCGACCCGGATGGCGTTTCATCGGGCGGCAGGGTAGCGTCCCCACGGAATTGAGCCGGAGGATGATCGGCTGACACAGGCATGGATTCCGAGAAGGGACCGAGCGTGACCGGTACCGAAGAGGCCGAAGATCGCGCGTTCAAGGCAATCCGCGGCCCTTGGGCCGGCACGCCGCACCATCTCGACGCGCCCTTCTGGCCGACGCCCGAGCCGCTGGTCGAGCGCATGCTCGATCTCGCCGGAGTAGGGCCGGGAGATCATCTCATCGACCTTGGCTGTGGCGACGGCCGCATCGTTATTGCCGCCGCACGCCGCGGCGCCAGCGCTCTCGGCGTCGATATCGACGCGGAGCGTATCGCCGAGGCCGAGACGGCAGCGCGCGCCGCCGGCGTCGAACAGCTTGTCCGGTTCCGCCGCGAAGATCTGTTCGCGACACGACTCGAGGAGGCCAGCGTCGTCACGCTCTATTTGCTTCCAATGGTCCATGGCCTGCTTGGCGCGCGGCTTCGCACCGAGCTCGCACCGGGCAGCCGCGTGCTCGGCCATGCCTTTGCGATACGCGACTGGGCGCCACATAAGCATGAGGTCATCGATCAGCGCGAAGTGTTCCTCTGGGTTGTCGACTGACCACGCTTAGGGTTTGAACTCGGCGACGAGATCATAGCGGTCGCCGCGGAACAGCTGGCGGACATGCGTCACGATCTGTCCGGCGCGCCACGTCGTTCGGTCGAGTTCGAGACAGGCACCGCGCGGTCGCAGCCCCAACGCCTTCGCCTCCCCTACATTCGCCTCCACTGCCCGGATGCGATGGCGGGCTGCGGTCCAGGGGACGTGGTGGAGCAGCCATGTGCCGGGCGCTTGATCGACGAAGCTCTCCTGCTCGGCCTCGGGCACTTCGGTCAGCGCGATCAGCCGGCGTTCGAGCGCGAACGGTTCGCCGCCGCCATAATGCAGCCCTTCGACCAGCAGCGCCGGCAGCGCGAGTTCGCCAGCGCTCTCCGCCCCGCGGCGGCCGGTCAATTGCCAGCGATAATCTTCCCCACGCGCGGCGATGACCTGCGCGAGGTCTGGGACTTCGAGCACGGCGGAATGAACTTGCGGATGCGCGACGAACGAGCCAGCCTTGCGGCGACGTTCGATCAGGCCGTCCTTGGCCAGGCCGCCCAGCGCCTTGCTGACCGTCGCGCGCGAACAACCGTAAGCCGTGACCAGTTCGTGCTCGAAGGGGATGCGATGCCCGGGCTTCCACTCCCCCGAATGGATGCGCGCCTCGATGTCGCCGCGGATGAGCGCCTCGACCGTCATGCCAGCAGGGCGGCGACGGTGTGACGATAACGGGCAGCGATCGCATCGGCGGCGATATGACGGCCGTGGTCGACCAGCTTGCGGCCCGCGCGCCAGACGCCATCGATCGCACCCGGCCGCGCCGCGAAGATCCAGCGGTCGAGCAGATCGGCGCCGGCACCGATCATCGCAGGATGGTCGAGGTCGAGCGCGACGAGGTCGGCGGCGTTGTCGACCGCGATCCCGCTCTTGATGCCGAGCGCCTGGGCGCCACCCGCGTGGGCGGAAGCGAACAGTTTGGCACCGACCGACGGCTCGGCATCGTCGACCAGCAACGCGCGCTTCCGTCGCGTCAGGCGCTGCGAATATTCGATGGCGCGGAGCTCGCTCGCGGCGTCGATCAGGATGTTCGAGTCTGTCCCCACGCCGATTCTTCCACCCGCCGCGAGATACTCGACCGCAGGGAACACGCCGTCGCCGAGATTGGCTTCGGTCACCGGACACAGTCCCGCCACCGCCCCGCTCGCCGCAAGTTGCGCGCGTTCGCGTTCATCGACATGGGTCGAGTGGATCAGACACCAGCGTGCATCAATCTCGCCATGGTCGAGCAGCAGTTCGACCGGCCGCGCGCTGCTCCACCGCAAGCAGGCTTCAACCTCGCGAATCTGCTCGGAGGCATGGATGTGGATCGGACCGGATTCGGCCAGCGGAATGATCGCCTCGAGTTCATCGAGGGTCACCGCGCGCAGCGAATGCGGCGCGATGCCGAGTACCGCATCGGCGGGCAGCTTGGCGCGGCTTGCCTCGACCAGCCGCGCGAAACCATCGACATTGGAAATGAACCGCCGCTGGCCCGGCGCGGGCGGGGCGCCACCAAAATCGGCATGCGCATAGAATACCGGCAGCAGGGTGAGCCCGATCCCGCTCGCCTCGGCCGCCGCCACGATCGCGCCCGCGGTTTCGGCCGGGTCGGCGTAGCGCGCGCCACTCACGTCATTGTGGAGATAGTGGAATTCGCCGACGCGGGTGAACCCACTCTCCAACATCTCAACATAAGCCTGCGCGGTGATCGCGGCGATGTCGTCAGGCGTCAGGCGATCGAGGAAGCGGTACATCACCGCGCGCCAGCTCCAGAAATCGTCGTCGGGCCGGCCGCGCCGCTCGGACAGGCCAGCCATGCCGCGCTGAAAGCCGTGGCTGTGGACGTTGCACAGGCCGGGCAATGCCGCGCCGTGACGCTGGTCGTCCGGCTGGGGCGCGACATCTGTCTCGACGGCGGAAATGAACGCGCCGGCAACCGAGATGCGCACTCGGCGGACCCAGCCATCGGGCAGCAATGCGCGTTCGAACCAGAGTGTCGGCATCGGTCCTCCTGTCGATTATGTCTAGACATAATAATCGACGCGGGCAAGGATGGAGGCATGGAGCGGACCTGGACCAATGCCCGACTCGCAACCATGGCCGGCGATGGGCTGGGCGTGATCGAAGACGGCGTGGTGGTGAGCCGCGACGGGCGGATCGCTTATGCCGGGCCGCGCACGGAGGCTCCCGAAACGTCGGGTGATAGCGTGGATTGCGGTGGGCGCTGGATCACGCCGGGACTGATCGACTGCCACACCCATCTGGTCCACGCGGGCGACCGGTCGGGCGAGTGGGCGATGCGGCTCGACGGCGCATCCTATGAAGAGATCGCGCGGGCCGGCGGCGGCATCGTCTCGACGATGCGCGCGACGCGAGCGGCGAGCGAAGCCGATCTGGTCGCGGCCGCTTTGCCCCGGCTCGACGCCCTGCTGGCCGAGGGCGTGACGACGATCGAGATCAAGTCGGGATACGGCCTGACCGTCGCCGACGAACTCAAGATGCTGCGCGCCGCGCGGTCGTTGGAAGGCCAACGTCGCGTGCGCGTCAAGCCAACCCTCTTGGGCGCGCACGCTTTGCCGCCCGAATATGCCGGCCGCGCCGACGATTATGTCGCGCTGGTCACCGATGAGATGATCCCCGCCGCGCGAGGTCTCGCCGACGCGGTCGACGCCTTTTGCGAAGGGATCGGGTTCACGCCCGAACAGACCGGACGCGTGCTCGACGCGGCCCGGCGCGCGGGGCTGCCGGTCAAGCTCCATGCCGAGCAATTGTCGGCGTTGCACGGCGCAAGCCTGGCGGCGAGCTTCGGCGCGCTGTCGGCCGATCATCTCGAATATGCCGACGAGGCCGATGCAGTGGCGATGGCGGCGGCGGGAACGGTCGCCGTTCTGCTGCCCGGTGCTTTCTATTTCATGCGTGAGACCAAGCTGCCGCCGGTCAACCTGTTCCGCGCGCATCGCGTGCCGATCGCGATCGCAACCGATTGCAACCCTGGCACCTCGCCGACCACTTCGCTTCTGCTGATGCTCAACATGGCAGCGACCCTGTTCCGCTTGACCGTGACGGAGGCATTGCGCGGCGTGACCGTCCACGGCGCGCGAGCACTGGGCCTTGCCGAGGAAATCGGCACGATCGAGCTCGGGAAGGCCTGCGACCTGGCCGTCTGGGACATCTCCGAGCCGGCGGAGCTGGTCTACCGGATCGGCTTCAACCCTCTCCATCTACGCGTGAAGGACGGCGAATGCTGCTGACCCCCGGTGCCGTCTCCTATTCGGCGTGGCAGGCGATCTATGAGGGCGCGGTGCCGGTGCTCGATCCGGCCTGCCGTCCGGCGATCGCGGAGAGCGCAGCGTCAGTGGCGCGCATCCTTGCCCGGCATGAGCCGGTCTATGGCATCAATACCGGGTTCGGGAAGCTCGCCAGCGTCCGGATCGGCGACGAGGATCTGGCGACGCTCCAGCGCAATATCGTGCTGAGCCATGCCGCCGGCGTCGGCGATCCGATGCCGGTACCGATCGCACGACTGATGATGGCGCTGAAGCTCGCCAGCCTCGCACGCGGGGCGTCGGGCGTGGGGCCGGCGACGGTCGAATTGCTCGCGGCGATGCTGGCCAAGGGGCTGGTCCCGGTGGTGCCCGCGCAGGGGTCTGTCGGCGCGTCGGGCGACCTCGCACCGCTTGCGCACATGACCGCGACGATGATCGGAGTGGGCGAGATGTTCGTGGGGGATCAGCGTCTGCCCGCGACACAGGCGCTGGCCGAGGCGGGGCTCGCGCCGCTCGACCTCGGGCCCAAGGAAGGCCTCGCGCTGCTCAATGGCACGCAATTCTCGGCCGCCTATGCGCTGGCCGGACTGTTCGAGGCCGAACGCCTGTACCGCGCGGCGCTCGTCACCGGCATCCTGTCGACCGAGGCGGCCAAGGGGTCGGACGCACCGTTCGACCATCGAATCCATGCCTTGCGCGGCCATCGCGGCCAGATCGAAACCGCCGACGCATTGCGCCGGATGATGGAGGGATCGGCGATCCGCGCCTCGCATCGCGAAGGCGACGCGCGAGTCCAGGACCCCTATTGTCTGCGCTGTCAGCCGCAGGTGATGGGTGCTGCGCTCACGCTGCTGCGCCAGGCGGGCGACACATTGGTGACCGAAGCGAACGGCGTGTCGGACAATCCCTTGATCTTCCCGGAGACCGACGAAGCCTTGTCGGGCGGCAATTTCCACGCCGAGCCCGTCGCCTTCGCCGCCGACATGATCGCGCTCGCCATTTGCGAGATCGGGAGTCTGGCCGAACGTCGTGTCGCGATGCTGGTCGATCCCGCCTTGTCCGGGCTGCCCGCGTTCCTGACCCCCAAACCCGGCCTCAATTCCGGATTCATGATTCCGCAGGTGACCGCCGCGGCTTTGGTCTCCGAGAACAAGCAGCGCGCGACGCCGGCAAGCGTCGATTCGATCCCGACCTCTGCCAATCAGGAGGATCATGTGTCGATGGCGGCGCATGGCGCCCGGCGGCTGATCGAGATGGCGGCGAACGTCGATGCGGTGCTGGGGATCGAGTTGCTGGCCGGCGCCCAGGGATGCGACTTCCACGCGCCGATGCTGTCAAGCGAGCCGGTCGAGCATGCGCGCCGGTTGCTGCGCGAGCGCGTGCCGACACTGACCGACGACCGACATATGGCGCCGGACATGGCGATCGCGACGGAATTGGTGCGGTCGAAGCGGTTGTTGGTCGCGGTCGGCGAATTGCCGGGAGTGTTGGGGTGACTGCGGCGCTGTCCCTTACCCGTCACCCCGGCCTTGTGCCGGGGTCCACCGGGCAACCGAGCACGAAGCTTGAGCCTCTTGTCCAGAGCCTGCGGCACGGTGGATCCCGGCACAAGGCAGGGGTGACGATGGAAGTACGGACGGCTTTGGACTCTGAGGCGAGCGCAGGAGCGACCGTATGACCTGGCTCCACGTCGAACGCAGCGATTCCCCACTGATCCTCGCTTTTCCCCACGGCGGAACCGAGATTCCCGGCTCCCTCCTCCCCGACTTCCGCTCACGTTGGTGGGCGATCCGCGATGCCGACTGGCATATCCGTGCGCTGTACGACGGCCTCGCCGACGCGACGATGATCTGGACCGACGTGTCGCGCAGCGTGATCGACTGCAACCGCGATCCGTCGGGTGCGTCGCTCTATCCGGGGCAAGCAACCACCGGTCTGTGCCCGACGGAGACGTTCGATGGCGAGCCGCTCTATCGCGACGGCGCCGCAGCCGATGTGTCAGCGCGGCGTGAAACCTGGTTCGCCCCCTATCACGCAACGATCGAGGCCGAGATCACGCGCCTCCGAGCGCTGCACTCGCGCGTCGTGCTCTACGATTGCCATTCGATCCGCAGCCGTGTCCCACGCCTGTTCGACGGCGCGCTTCCCGAGCTCAACATCGGCACCGACAACGGCACAACCTGCGATTCGGAGTTCAGCGATGCGGTGGTCGCCCAATGCGCCGGTCGCAGCCACGTCCTCAACGGCCGCTTCCGCGGCGGCTGGACCACGCGTCACTATGGCCAGCCCGGGCACGGCGTGCACGCGATCCAGATGGAGATCGCGATGCGCGCCTATCTGAACGAGCCTGCCGGCGAGCCCGATGAGAGCAACTGGCCGCCCGCCTGGGATCCCGATCTCGCCGCCCCGCTTCGCGCCGACCTTGCGCGCGTGCTCGCCGCCGCCCTTTCCTTCGCCAAGGACCAAGCATGACCCGCATCGATAATCAGCGCCACATCCAGGCCGCGACCGGCACCGATCTCTCGGCCAAGTCCTGGCTGACCGAAGCGCCGCTGCGCATGCTGATGAACAATCTCGACGCGCGGGTGGCGGAGAATCCGCAGGAACTGGTCGTCTATGGCGGCATCGGCCGCGCGGCGCGGGACTGGGAAAGCTATGACCGCATCGTCGAGACGTTGCGTCGACTGGAGAGCGACGAAACACTATTGATCCAGTCGGGCAAGCCGGTCGGCGTGTTCCGCACGCACGAAAACGCACCGCGCGTGCTGCTCGCCAATTCGAACCTCGTGCCCCACTGGGCGACGTGGGAGCATTTCGCCGAGCTCGATCGCGCCGGGCTGATGATGTACGGCCAGATGACCGCAGGGTCGTGGATCTATATCGGCACCCAGGGCATCGTTCAGGGTACGTACGAGACGTTCGTCGAGATGGGCCGCCAGCATTATGGCGGCGACTTGAGCGGCCGGTGGCTGCTGACCGCAGGCCTCGGCGGCATGGGCGGCGCACAACCTCTCGCCGCGGTGATGGCGGGCGCGTCGTGCCTGGCGATCGAGTGCCAGCCGAGCCGGATCGAGATGCGCCTGGCGACCGGTTATCTCGATTTCAAGGCCGACACGATCGAAGAGGCGATGGCGATCCTCGAGCGCGCCAAAGCCGAGAGCAAGACGGTGTCGGTCGGCTTGCTCGGCAATGCCGCCGAAGTGCTGCCCGAGATCTTCCGCCGCGGCATCCGCCCCGACCTGCTGACCGACCAGACTTCCGCGCACGATCCGGTCAATGGCTACCTCCCGATCGGCTGGGCGCTCGATCAATGGTTCGACGGGCGTGAGCGAGACCCCCAAGGTGTCGCCAAGGCGGCCAAGGCGTCGATGGCGGTCCATGTCCGCGCGATGCTCGACTTCCAGGCCGCAGGCGTGCCGACGGTCGATTACGGCAACAATATCCGCCAGGTCGCCAAGGACGAAGGCGTCGCCAACGCGTTCGATTTCCCCGGCTTCGTGCCCGCCTATATCCGCCCGCTCTTCTGCCGCGGCATCGGTCCGTTCCGCTGGGCGGCTTTGTCGGGCCATCCCGAGGATATCTACAAGACCGACGCCAAGGTGAAGGAGCTGCTGCCCGACGACGCGCATCTCCACCGCTGGCTCGACATGGCGCGCGAGCGAATCCACTTTCAGGGCCTGCCGGCGCGGATATGCTGGGTCGGGCTCGGCGATCGCCATCGGCTCGGTCTCGCGTTCAACGAGATGGTGGCGAAAGGCGAATTGAAGGCGCCGGTGGTGATCGGCCGCGACCATCTCGATTCGGGATCGGTCGCCAGCCCCAATCGCGAGACCGAGGCGATGCGGGACGGGTCGGACGCGGTCAGCGACTGGCCGCTGCTCAACGCCCTGCTCAACACCGCCAGCGGCGCGACCTGGGTGTCGCTCCATCACGGCGGCGGGGTCGGCATGGGCTATTCGCAGCATGCCGGGATGGTGATCGTGGCCGACGGCACGCCCGAGGCCGCCAAGCGGCTCGAACGCGTGCTGTGGAACGATCCGGCGACTGGCGTGATGCGCCATGCCGATGCCGGCTACGACATCGCGATCGACTGCGCCCGCGAGAAGGGACTCGACCTGCCGAGCCTGGGCTAAGCCGGACGTCGGAACGTCCGCCGCCGCCGAAACGTTCGTGCCGCTCGAAGGAGAGAAAGCATGAACGCCAAACTTAGCTTCGGTGCGATCGCCCTCATCGCGGCCCTGGGAGCCTGCTCGCAAAAGTCGCAGGACACGACGACCAACGCGGTGACCGATATCGGGTCCGACATCAGCAACACCACCAGCAACGCGGTCGATACCGCGACGAGTGCCACCAGCAACGCGCTCGACGCGGCCGGCAACGCCCTCAACCCGACGCCCACCGGCCAGGAATTCGCTGACAAGGCCGCCAAGAGCGACGCGTTCGAAATTGCGGCAGCCAAGCTCGCCAAGACCAACGCCGAATCGGCCGACGTCAAGAAATTCGCCGCGACGATGATCGAGGCGCACACCGGGTCGACCGCCAAGATCAAAGCGGCCGCCGCCAAGGCCACGCCGGCGATCAAGCCCGACCCGACGTTGACCAGCGACCTGCAGTCCAAACTCGACGATCTCGGCAAGCTCAAGGGCGCCGATTTCGACAAGGCCTATATCGACGGCCAGGTCTCGGCGCACGAGGACGCACTGTCGCTGATGAAAAGTTATGCCGACAAGGGCGACACGCCCAGCCTGAAGACCGCCGCGGGCGAGATCGCGCCGAAGGTGCAGGAGCATCTCGACATGGCGAAGAAGTTGAAGAAGTAGCCCTTTAAAGCCCCTCCCCCTTGGGGGAGGGGTTGGGGTGGGGCAGTTCCAAGCGATGCGCTCTGCGAGGCATCCCCCACCCCTACCCCTCCCCTGAAGGGGAGGGGCTCGTGTTGCCTAACTGCTCGTCCGCTCGACCAAAGGCGCAAACCGCGCGACTTGCCGGCCGATCAGGCACAATTGCTCGACCACCGCCGGATCGGTCGCGCCGCCCTGGTCGTCGAATTGCGTAACCTGCGTATTGATCGCAGCGGCGAACGGCGTGGGCCAACCACGCAGCGCGTGGACGATCGACCGCAAGGCGGCGATCGTCGACCCGGTCGCTTGCCAGCCATAGGCCGTGGCGATCAGCCCCACGGGCATGTCGGCAAGATAGGGCCGCTCGTCCTTGGCCGTTTCCTCGAGCAGATCGAGGGCATTCTTGACCACGCCCGACAGGCTGCCGTGATAGCCGGGGCTGGCGATGATCACGCCCGAGGCCTTGCGCACGGCGTCGACGAATTCGCGCTCCTGCGAGGTCCGCGAGGTCGCGCGCGGGTCGTAGAGCGGTAGCCGCGCCATATCCTCGCCACCGAACAATCTTGTGGCAAATCCCTCGCGCTCGACGGCATCGAGCGCGATCCGGAGCGCGCGTTCGGTCGACGAAACCGCGCCGATCGTTCCCCCGATTCCGACGATCAACGGTTTGTCCGGCATCCCAGCTCCTTTGCCACTAGACTCTGTTTCAGCCGAGCTGAAACGGTTGCGGTGCCGGCCCACTCCCCCACCCGGCCGCCCAACAAGGTATTCTATGGGCGGCCGGGTGGGGGAGTGGGCCGGCACCGATTCAGCGAAGCTGATAACGACTCTACTGCCCCGCGATAGCCTCCCTGCGCGCGATCTGCTACAGCGGCATTGCACGGTCTGTGTTATTTGAGTAATACGCCTGTTGGCCCGGTGGGCCGTGTGGAAGCAGTGGATGCGCGACGACCCCTTTGACGGCAACCGACGACCCGACCCCCGCTGGGGCGCGCATTCGGCCTATCCCGACGATTATCTGAGCCAGGCGGCGACCGCGGTTCCTCCACCCGATTCGCCGGGCGGTACGGGCCAGCCGGAGCCCGGTTACACCAGCAACCTACCTGTCGTCCGCAAGAAGCGCCGCTGGGGCCGGATCATCGTGCGGGCGATGGCCGCATGCGTGGTGCTGTTCGTGATCCTGGTCGGCTGGCTGGCGATAACCGCGCCGCTCTCCAAGTCGCTGCAGCCGCCGACCCCGCCCTCCGTGACCTTGCTCGCTGCCGACGGTACGCCGATCGCGCGGCGTGGCGCCACGGTCGACAAGCCGGTCGACGCGTCGAAATTGCCCAAATACGTCCCCCAGGCCTTTATCGCGATCGAGGATCGCCGCTTCTATTCGCATTGGGGCGTGGATCCCTGGGGCATCATGCGTGCAATGGCGCACAATGTGATGGCGGGCGGCGTGCGGGAGGGCGGCAGCACGATCACCCAGCAGTTGGCCAAGAACGCTTTTCTCGATTCCGACCGCACCGCCGGGCGCAAATTGCGCGAGGCGCTGATCGCCTTCTGGCTCGAGGCATGGCTGTCGAAGAACGACATTTTGTCGCGCTATCTCTCGAACGTCTATTTCGGCGACAACGTCTATGGCCTGCGCGCCGCCTCGCTCCATTACTTCAATGTCGAGCCCGAGCATCTGAGCGTCAGCCAGGCGGCGATGCTGGCGGGGCTGGTCAAGGCGCCGTCCAAACTCGCGCCGACCGGCAACCTGCGGGGCGCGCAGGATCGCGAAAAGGTCGTGCTCGGCGCGATGATCGCGGCCGGATTCCTGACCAAGGATCAGGCCGATGTACGGCTGGCGTCGCTGCGCGTACGGCCGGTCGCCGAACTGCCCGACGGCACCTATTTCGCCGACTGGGTATTGCCCGAGGCGCGCGATACGCAGGGCGACCTCAGTCAGGAAACCAAGGTCGTCACCACGCTCGAACCGCGGCTGCAGAAGGCCGCCGAACGGGCTGTCCGGCGCGCCGGCCTGCGCCAGGCGCAGGTCGCGATCGTCGCGATGCGCCCCGACGGCCGCGTCGTGGCGATGGTCGGCGGCAAGGACTACAAGACCAGCCCGTTCAACCGCGCGACGCAAGCTCGCCGCCAACCGGGATCGACCTTCAAGCTGTTCGTCTATCTCGCGGCGATGCGCGCGGGAATGACGCCCGACGATATGGTCGAGGACGAACCCATCACGATCGCAGGATGGAGCCCCAAGAACAGCGATGGCCGATACGAAGGGCAGATCACACTCCGCCGTGCCTTTCAGAAATCGAGCAACGTCGCCGCCGCGCGGCTGATCCAGAAGGTCGGCGTCGACAATGTCATCAAGGCGGCGCGCGATCTCGGCATCTCTACCCCGATCCCGCACGAAGCCTCGATCGCGCTCGGCACCTCGACCGTATCGCTGCTCGAACTGACCAGCGCGTTCGCTGCAATTGCCGGCGACGGCTATCCGGTCAGCGCGCGCGGCATCGAGGCGACCGAAGGCAAGCCCTGGTATTCGAACATCGTCGGCGGCCCGCGCTCGCTCGGCGGTAATGTCCGCGACGAGATGCTCGACCTGTTGTCGTCCTCGACTGACGGCGGCACGGGGCGCCAGGCGGCCCTGTCGGTGCCGACCTATGGCAAGACCGGGACGACGCAGGACAATCGCGACGCCTTGTTCGTCGGCTTCGCCAAGGATCTGGTCGTCGGCGTGTGGGTCGGGAATGACGACAACACGCCCAATGCCGGCCTGTCGGGCGGCGGCATCCCGGCCCGCGTCTGGAAAGACTTCATGCAGAACGCGCTGGGCATCGCCCCGCCGCCGCCACCGGCCGTCCCGGAGGCGGTCGACGACAATGCGACCGATGGCGACGAAGACGGCACGACGATCGACCCGGGCACCGGACCGCTGCCGGTCGAAGGCAATATTTCGGGGCTGGGCGTCAACCTGCAGGTCAAGCGCGACGGCACCTTGCGCCTGTCGCCCGCGCCGGACCCGGGCGATCGCCCACCGCGCCCGCCGAACCCGGATGATGGACGCTAGGCTTCAGCGTAGCCGTCACCCCGGCCTTGTGCCGGGGTCCAACCCTCCACAACGGAAACCAGCCGTTGTTGCACGTTGGATGCCGGGACAAGCCCGGCATGACGAATAGCAGAGATATTCCCTCTTCCCTCCCGCTGCCGCATCGCGGATGGAGCGTGCCATGCGCTTCTTCTCCGACAATGCCGCCCCGGCCTGCCCCGCGGTGATCGATGCGATCGCCGCCGCCAATGTCCTAGATACCGCCTATGACGGCGACCGCTGGTCGCAACAGCTCAACGGTCGCTTCTCCGACCTGTTCGGAACGCAAGTCGAAGTGCTGTGGACGCCATCGGGCACGTCCGCCAATTGCCTGGCGCTCGCCGCACTCTGCCAGCCGCACGGCGCGGTGATCTGCCACCGCGAGGCGCATATCAACAATGACGAAGCCGGTGCGCCGGGCTTTTACCTCCATGGGGCAAAATTGCTGCTCGCCGAAGGACCGGGCGCGAAGATGACGCCGGAAGCGGTGAAAGACGTGCTCGCCGGGATCCGCAACGACGTGCACCAGGTTCAGGCGCACGCTCTGTCGATCACCAACGCGACCGAATATGGTCTGACCTACACGCCGGACGAGGTCGCCGCGCTGGGCGACATCGCCAAGGCGCGCGGGCTCGGCTTCCACATGGACGGCGCGCGCTTCGCCAATGCGGTAGTCCATTCGGGCGCCGACCTGGCCGATCTGACCTGGCGCGCCGGGGTCGATGCGCTCAGCTTCGGCTTCATCAAGAATGGCGGGATGACCGCCGAGGCTTTGGTCTTCTTCAAGCCCGAGCTTGCCGCGGCGAGCCAGTATCGCCGCAAGCGCGCCGGGCTGCTCGTGTCGAAGGGGCGGTATCTGGCAGCACAGATCCTGGCCATGCTCGACAATGACGTGTGGCTCGACAATGCGCGCGCGGCCAATGCCGGGGCGGCGCTGCTGGCGCGCGCGGCGGGCGATCGGCTGGTTTATCCGGTCGAAGCGAATGAGGTGTTCCTGCGCGTGACCCGCGAAGAAGCAACAGGCCTGCGCGCCCTGGGTTTCGACTTTTACGACTGGGCGCCGGGCGAAGTGCGGCTGGTCACCTGCTGGAACCAGGCCGAGGACGCGATCCGCCCGCTGGCGGACGCGATCGCGGCGTTGCCGTAACGGCGGGTCATAGACTCACCTTGTCACCGCACAAGCAAAAGCCGGGTTGTTGCACGCGCGCACGGGAGTAGAGGCGAATCGTGCTGCAGCCGCCCGAAACCAAACCCCGTTCGACCACGCTCGGCGTGTTGGTGCCGTTCGGCATCGTCACCCTGATCTGGGGATCGACCTGGTTGGTGATCCGCGATCAATTGGGCGTGGTGCCGCCGAGCTGGTCGGTGACCTATCGCTTTCTGGTCGCGGGTATCTGCATGGCCGGCTGGGCGCTGTGGAAGCGCGAGAGCTGGCGGCTCGGCGCGCGCGGCTATGGCTTCGCGGCGCTGCTCGGGCTGCTGCAATTCTCCGGCAATTTCAATTTCGTCTATCGCGCCGAGCAGCACGTCACCTCGGGTTTGGTGTCGGTGGTGTTCGCGATGCTGCTGATCCCCAACGCACTGTTCGGGCGCGTCTTCCTCGGTCAGAAGCTCGGCCGACAGCTGATGATCGGATCGGCCATCGCGATGGCTGGCGTCGTCCTGCTGTTCGTGCGCGAGGCGCGAGTCGATCCGCACGGACCAGGCCAGGTGCTGGCGGGTATCGGCTTCACTCTGTGCGCGATTCTCTGCGCGTCGACCGCCAACGTGATGCAGGCGACACCAACCGCGGCGCGCTATCCGATGGGCACGACGGTGGCGGTGGCGATGCTCGTCGGCGCGGCGATCGACGCCATCTTCGCGTACGCTACGACCGGTGCCCCGGTGATCGAGCATCGCGCGGTCTATCTGCTCGGCATCCTCTATCTCGGCGTCTTCGCCTCGGCGCTCGCTTTCCCGCTCTATTTCGGAGTGATCCGCACGATCGGGCCGGCCAAGGCGGCCTATTCCAGCGTCATCGTGCCCGTCATCGCAATGATGCTGTCGACCCTGTTCGAAGGCTATCGCTGGTCGGGACTCGCGATCGGCGGCGCGGCTTTGGCCGCATTCGGGCTAGTCGTTGCCCTCCGGGCCAGAAGGCCCAATCGTTAAACCAGAGCGCGCAGGCCCAACCGATAATCGGCATAGACCGGCCGCCAGCCCAGCACGCGTTTCGCTTTCTGGTTGGACACGCGCCGGTTCTCGGCATGAAAGGCGCGCGCCTCTGGGGTGAGCGCGTCGAGCGGGACGATCGGCGGCGGATCGACGCCGAGCAACTCTGCGGCGAACTCGATCACCGCGTCCTGACTCGCCGGCATGTCGTCGGCGAGGTTGTAGGCACCGGACGGCGCATCCAGCCCGGCGATCACGCCGGCCGCGAGATCATCGACATGCACGCGGCTGAACACTTGCCCCGCAATTCCGGTGCGATGCGCCCGTCCGCTGCGCACACGATCGAGCGGCGAGCGTCCGGGGCCGTAAATGCCCGGCAGACGGAAGACTCGCGCGCCGAGCGACAGCCAGTCGGCATCCGCGCGATTGCGGGCCTGTCGCCGCCCGAGAATCGGCGCGCTTTCATCCACCCATGCCCCACCGGCGTCGCCATAGACGCCCGTCGAGGAGAGGTAGCCGAGCCACTTGCCTCCATCCGCCAGCGCCGCGCCGTAGCGTGCGAGGACGGGATCGACCTCGTCCGGCGGCACCGAGGACAGGATGTGCGTCGCGCGGTCGATCGCCGCGATCACGCCCTCCCGATCGTCGAAATCGAGATTGCCCGCGCTGCCGGTGGCGGCCATCTCCCATCCGTCGAGCCGGTCCGCGACGACGCTCGCCGAATAGCCCAGGCCGAAGATCAGAAGGTTAGTTCGCGCCATAGCCCCCGAAATACGTCCCAAAATAATCGCCCTTGTTCCAGCGCGGCCGCTCGTCGTTATCGGCGATCTCGCGTGCGATGGCGTAATTGACCGCGACGAAGCGGACACCCTGCGCCCAGTCGAGCGGCTGCGAGATTTCGTCCGACGGCTGGTGATAATGGTTCGCCATGAAGTCGGCCCAGGCCGCCTTGCCGGCCCCCTTCTCGCCTGGCCACAGGAAGACCGACGGAATGCCTTTTTGCACGAAGCGGAAATGGTCGGAGCGGACGAAAATGCCTTCCTCCGGCATCGGGTCGGGAGACATCGACACGCCGACGGATGCCACGGCCCGTTCGACGATCGGCCCGAGCGTCGAGCGCTGCGCGCCGAACACCACCATGTCCTCGAACGGATAGGTGATCAGCGGCATGTCGAGATTGACGTCGGCGACGATCGATTTGAGCGGCACGGTCGGATTGTTGGCGAAATAGTCGGAGCCGACCAATCCCTTCTCCTCGGCGGTCACCGCCAGGAACATGACGGTGCGGCGCGGCGGCTTGCCCGAGGCGGCGAAGCGCTTGGCTTCCTCGATCAGGCTGGCGACGCCAATCGCATTGTCCTCTGCGCCGTTATTGATTGTGTCGCCGGTCTTGTCGGGCTTGCCGACGCCGATATGGTCGAGATGCGCCGACAGGATGACGACCTCGTCCTTCAATTTGGGGTCGCCGCCGGGGATCATGCCGATCACGTTCGACGACGGCATCGGCCGCGTTTCGGTGTTGATTGCGACCGACAAGACGCCCTTCAGCGGGACCGGCGCAAAGACGGCCTTGTCGCTGTCCGCCGCTCTGCGCACCTGGTCCCATGAGATGCCGGCACCGGCGAACATTTTCGCCGCGGTCGCCATCGACAGCGTCCCGAGGATCGGGGCACTGTCGGAGCTCGCGCGGTCACCCACCCGCGCCCAGGTGACGCGCTCGCGCTGCCATTGGCTCACTGTCGCGGCGAACGGCGCCGCACCGCGCCCGCTTCTCGGGCTTTCGATCTGGATGACGCCGATCGCGCCGTGCTCCGCGGCAATGCGCGCCTTGGTCGGAGCGCTGGAGAAGAACGCGCGCTCCTCGCCGTCATAATCGGCCGGCGCGCTGCCGATATAGGCGACGATCTTCCCGCGGACGTCGACGCCGCGATAATCGTCCCGCTTGTAATCCGGCGCGACGATGCCGTAGCCGACGAAGACGATCGGCGCGCTGAGGCTGGTTTCCGGCTTGGCGGGATTGGGCGAGGGTACGAAATCCTCGCCGAAGACCAGCGTCTGCGGCTGCCCGCCGGTCGGCGTCCAGACGAAATTACCTTTGTCGGCGAGCTTGTAGCCGATCAGTGGTACCTTCTGCAGATAGCCGCCATCGTCCCCGCCCGGACGAAGTCCGGCGGCGTAGAATTGAGCGGCGACATATTGCGCGGCGATGTCGAATTCGTGGCTGCCCGCCTCGCGCCCGCGCATCGCGTCCGAAGCCAGGAACATGACATGGGCCTTCATCGCCGCCTGATCGGCGGGGAGCGGCGCATTGACCCGTTGGTTGATCGACGCGACGCTTTCCTTCGCCGGAGCAGCGGCGGCCGGAGGAGCCTTTTCGGTCTGGGCGATCGCTGTCCCGGCGGCGAGCATCAACGCGACTGCGCCGATCAGTCTCAACATGGCTTTCCTCTTGGCTGTATCTGCCGTGGCGCGTAGCACGCTTGTAAAGGTTGGCAATCGCGTATTGTGCGAGTGATACAGCCATAACGAAGAACCGCACGGAAACCCTATGATCGACGCCCAGTCCGCCCTCGCCAATCCGCCCGTCACGCGCCGGGAGGATTATCAGGCGCCCGACTGGCTGGTCCCGGACATCGCGCTGGATTTCGATCTCGATCCGGCGACGACGCGGGTCAAGGCGGCGCTCGACGTGACGCGCAACGGCGATCACGAGCGGCCGCTGCGCCTTGATGGCGACGGACAGACGCCGCTGTCGGTGCGGGTCGACGGCAATCCGCATAACGACTGGCGCATGGACGGGACAGACCTGGTCATCGACCTTCCCGGCGGCAAGCACCGCGTCGAGACCGAGGTCGAGATCCATCCCGATCGCAACACCCAGTTGATGGGGCTTTATGCATCGGGCGGAAACCTGTGCACCCAATGCGAGGCAGAGGGCTTTCGCCGCATCACCTTCTTCCCCGACCGGCCCGACGTACTGGCGCGCTATTCGGTCAAGATGGCGGCAGACAAAAAGCGCTTTCCGATCCTGCTCGCCAATGGCGATCCGATCGCCTCCGGCGACCTGTATGACGGCCGTCACTGGGCCGAATGGCGCGACCCTTTTCCCAAGCCGAGCTACCTGTTCGCGATGGTGGCGGGCAATCTCGCGGCCAATCGCGCGACTTTCACCACCATGTCGGGCCGTGAGGTCGACCTGGCCATCTGGGTCCGCGAACGCGACCTGGCCAAGACCGAGCATGCGCTCCAGGCGCTGCAACTGGCGATGGCCTGGGACGAGAAAGTCTATGGCCGCGAATACGATCTCGACGTGTTCAACATCGTCGCAGTCGACGATTTCAACTTCGGGGCGATGGAGAATAAGGGGCTGAACATCTTCAACAGCCGCTACATCCTCGCCGATCCCGACACCGCGACCGATTACGATTACGATGCAATCGCCGCGGTCGTCGCGCACGAATATTTCCACAATTGGTCGGGCAACCGCGTCACCTGCCGCGACTGGTTCCAGCTGAGCCTGAAGGAAGGCTTCACCGTCTTTCGCGACCAGAGCTTCTCGGCCGACCAAGGGTCGTCGGCGGTCAAGCGGATCGAGGACGTGCGCTCACTGCGCGCCAGCCAGTTCCCCGAGGATAACGGGCCGCTGGCGCATCCGGTCCGCCCGGAAAGCTATATCGAGATCTCCAATTTCTACACCGCGACGATCTACAACAAGGGCGCGGAGCTGATCCGGATGATGGCGACGATCCTGGGCAAGGATCGCTTCCGCCGCGCTACCGACCTGTATTTCGAGCGTTTCGACGGGACGGCGGCGACCTGCGAGGATTTCGTCCGCTGCATGGAAGAAGGCGGTGAGATCGACCTGACCCAGTTCCGCTTATGGTATTCGCAGGCAGGGACGCCGCGCGTCTCCGCCGCGCTCGACCACGACGCGGCGTCGAGCCGCGCCATACTGCGCCTCGCCCAGAGCACCCCGCCGACGCCGGGGCAAACCGCTAAGGAGCCGATGGTCCTGCCGCTCAAGCTCAAGCTGTTCGGCGGTACGTCCGGCACGGCTCTGGGGGAGGAACAACTCTATCTGCTCGACCAACCGTCCAGCGAGATCGTCTTCGAAGGCGTTGCGGAAACACCGGTCCTGTCGATCAATCGCGGCTTCTCGGCCCCGGTGATCGTCGAAAGCGACCGATCGCCCGCCGATCTCGCCTTCCTGTCGGCGCATGATGACGATCCGTTCGCCCGTTACGAAGCGATGCAGCAATTGATGCTCGACACGCTGGTTACCGCGACCCAACTCGGTCGCGCCGATCATGGTCCGGTGATCGAAGCGGTACGCCGCACGCTGGAGAACCCTGTGCTCGATCATGCGTTCGTAGCCGAGGCGGTGCTGCTGCCTTCGGACAGCTTCATTGGCGACCAGCTCGACCGGGTCGATCCCGAGGCAGTGTTCCGCGCGCGCGAAGCCCTGCGGCGAGACCTCGGCAAGAGCCTCGCGCCCTTGTGGCGCCAGGCCTATGCCGACACGTCGAACGAAGCGCCGTTCGTCTATTCGCCGACGGCCAAGGCCGACCGGCGGATGCGCACCGTCGCGCTCGGCTATATCGCCGCCTCCGGCGCCGAAGATGCCGCCGATCTGGCGTTCGCCCAGTTCGAGAAGGCGGACAACATGACCGATCGCCAAGGCGCGCTGACCACGCTGGCCAACGGCATGTCGGACAAGCGCATCGCCGCGCTCGACATCTTCTACAACCGCTATTCGACAGACGCGCTGGTGCTCGACAAATGGTTCCAGACTCAGGCGCTGTCGTCGCGCGACGATACGCCGGCGATCGTCGAGGAACTGGCGCGGCATCCCGATTTCACGCTGGCCAATCCCAATCGCGCGCGATCGCTGGTCGGAGCATTCAGCGTCAACCAGCGCGCGTTCCACGCCGCGGGTGGCGCGGGTTATCGCTTCCTGGCCGACAATCTGATCGCGCTCGACCGCCTCAACCCGCAGACGGCCGCCAAACTGCTGCCGCCGCTCGGCCGCTGGCGCCGGTTCGACGAGACGCGGGCGGCGCTGATGAAGGCCGAACTCGAGCGCATCCTGGCGACGCCGGGTCTGTCGAAGGACCTGTTCGAGCAGGCATCCAAGAGTTTGGAAGGATAGGGACACCTCCCGGCGGCTGAGGCGTTTCCCGGGCATGGCGAATTCGCAAGCCCAGGCGCGCAAGACTCACGAGAAGATCAAGCAGTCTGCTGCCACGCTCGAGGTAAGCGCGCTCGAGCAGACAGACAGCGCCGACCGCCGCACCGAACTTGCGGCCGATCGGACCATTCTTGCCGCCGAGCGGACTTATGCGGCCTGGGTGCGAACGGGGTTAGCGGCGCTGGCCTCGGGGATCGGCGCGCGGGCACTGCTCGACAAGGTCGTCGCGGACTGGCTGACCCGTTCGACCGGCGCGATGCTGATCCTGTTCGCGGGCTTCTGCTTCGTCGCGGCGGTGTGGCGCGAGGTCGCGCCGAGCGTCCAGCCGCCCAAGCCTCGCGCCCGGCGGCTACCCGCGCCGCTGTTGATCGGCATCAACGGCTTCCTCGTCATCGTGGCGGCGGCGGCGTTTGTCGGCGTGATCGCCAGCCCCTGAGATCGAGCCCTACAGAATTGCCCGCATCGCCAGGGCGTTGAGCGTTGCCGCGCCTGTCATCGTGTTGTCGAACATGATCCAGCTGTCGACGCCGGCCTTACGCGCGCCAGCGGCACGACGCACGATCGCCGCCGCGTCGTAACTCGACCGATACATTTGCGGTGATCCGTGCAGCCGCGTGTACCGCAATCCCGGCCAACCGCCCGGCTCTCCGGCCCCCGTCGCCGGCGGCGGATCGGCCGCGACGCGGGCGACCCGATAGCTGACCAGGAAGGCGTCCGCGTCGGGCGTGAACCAGCTCCGGTGGCGCGGCTCGAAGACCAGCTCGCTCGCCGTTCGGGCGCGCAGCAGTGTGAAGAAATCGGAAGCGACCGCGCGATCGAAGGCAAGGCTCGGCGGGAGCTGGATCAGGATCGGGCCGCGTTTCGTACCCAAGCCGCCGCTCTCTTCGAGGAAACGATCCAGCAGCGCGTCGGCGGCGAGCAGGCGCGCCTCGTGCGTGATCGTCTTGGGCATCTTCACCGCGAAGGCGAAATCGTCGGGCACAGTCGCCGCCCAGCGCTCATAAGTTGCGCGGCGATGCGGGCGGTGGAAGCTCGAATTGATCTCCACCGCGTTCAGCACGGCGGCATAACGTTCGAGTTGGCTGCCGGCGTCGGGAAACGCGTCAGCCGCGAGGCGCGGGATCGACCAGCCGGCAGTGCCGATCCGGATCGTCAGAACAGCCTGCCGCCATTGGGCACCGGTTCGCTCGGTCCGATCAGCACGACCTTGCCGTCGGCATCGGGGAAGCCGAGCGTGAGCACTTCGGAGCGTATCGGTCCGATCTGGCGTGGAGGAAAGTTCACCACCGCGGCGACCTGACGGCCGACCAGGTCCTCCAGCGCATAATGTTCGGTGATTTGCGCCGACGAGCGCTTGACCCCGATCGGCTCGCCGAAATCGATCGTCAGCTTGAACGCAGGCTTGCGCGCTTCGGGAAAGGGATCGGCGGCGACGACCGTGCCGATGCGGATGTCGACCTTGAGGAAATCGTCGAACGCGATCGTCTCGGCGGCCGGCGCCTGCGCGTCGTGCGTCACGTGCATCAGAAATTCACGTCGTGATAATGCGGTGACGCCGGAATGCCCTCCATCCGCTCGCTGAGCAACGGGCGGAAGCTCGGGCGGCTCTTCATCCCGCCATACCAGCGCGCGGTCTGTTCGTGATTCTTCCAGTCGATCCCGCCGAGATAATCGGCGACCGAGATCTGCGCCGCCGCGGCGAGATCGGCGAGGCTCAGCGTGGCGCCCGCCATCCAATTATGCCGGTCGAGCAAATAATCGGTATAGTCGAGATACTCGACCGCCGATTTCATCGCCTCGCGCAGCACGCGCGCATCGGGGCTCGCTTTGGTCACGATCCGCTTCAGCATGCGCTCGCCCAGCAGCCGCTCGGTCACATCGCGAAAGAAGAAGGTGTCGAACCAGGTCGCCAGCCGGCGGATCTCGGCGCGCTGGATCGCGGTGCCGTTGATCATCTGCGCCTTGTCGACCGTCTCCTCGAAATATTCGCAGATCACGAGCGAATCGATCAGACGGATGTCACGTTGCGCATCGGTGATCACCGGCGTCTGGCCAGCCGGGTTCATGTCGATGAACTCGTCGCGCCGCTCCCATGGATTCTCACGGACAAGCGTGTAGCCCACCCCCTTCTCCCCCAGCAGCAGCCGGACCTTGCGGGAGAAGGGACAGAGCGGGAATTGTAGGAGTTGCCACATTCCATCGCTGTTATAAGCTGGCGGCGGGCGGGGGAAGATGGCTTTGACAGACTATTCGATCGACGACCGGTTCGAGACGGTGGCGATAACCTGGAGCCAGCCCGAGGCGGCGGTGATGCTGTCGATGTTCGAATTCTATGGCATCCCGGCCTTCGCGGTGGGAGGGCGTCACGTATCCGCTTATGGACCGATGGTGACCGCGCTCCAGGGCATCCAGATTCGCGTCGTCGCGGCGGCCACCGACGAGGCACTCGACCTGCTCGCCGAGGTCGCCGAGCAACCCGCGGTAGTCCGACCCTACGCTTTTGCTTCACCGAACCTGTACCGGCTCACCGTTGTGCTGGCCTTTGCGGCAGCATTGTTGACGCCAGTAGTGCTCGCCCTCGCCGATCCGTTCGACCAGAATGCTTTGGTGTCGGTCATGGTGATGTCGCCACTGTTACTGGTTTTCAATGGCGCACTGCCGCGCACATCCTCGACATTCTTCCTCGGCAGTCGAACCCGGCAATTGACCGCACCCTAGCCGATCCGCGCGCCCATACCGCCGTCGACCGGCAGGACCACCCCGGTAATGAACTTCGCCTCGTCGGACGCGAGGAACAGGGTTGCGTAGGCAGTATCCCAGGCTTCGCCCATTTGCGCGAGCAACGGCACCCGCTGAGCGCGTTCCGCCCGTACCACGTCACGATCAAGGCCGCGGGCGCGGGCAATGCCGTCGATCGCCATCGGCGTGTCCATCAGGCCCGGCGCCACCGCGTTGACGCGAATGCCGTATTTGGCGTTGGCGAGCGCGGTCGATTGAGTCAGCCGGTTCACCGCCGCTTTCGACGTTTCATAAGCGACCATCTGCCACCCTGCGATGCCGGCGAGCGAGGAGATGTTGACGATCGCGCCGCGTCGGCGCTCGCGCATTCCCGGGATGGCAGCGGCGATGCCGTTGAGCACGCCCTTCAGATTGACCGACAGGATACGGTCGAACGCCTCCTCGGCGATCATATGCGCCGGTCCGTCATTGCCGCCGATGCCGACATTGTTGACCAGGATGTCGAGCGGCCCGGCGGCCGCTATGGCTGCTTCGCAATCGGCGCGGCTCGTCACGTCGCAGGCAAGCGCGCGGGCATCGCCGCCCTCGTCGCGGATCGCCGCCGCGGTCTCCTCGGCACGCGCCAGGTCGCGGTCGACGCACAGCACGCTCGCCCCTTCGCGCGCCAGCAAGGTGGCAATCGCACGACCATTGCCGATCGTCGCCCCCGGCGTCTGCCCTGCCCCCATCACCAATGCCACGCGTCCGGCGACTCGCCCGGTCATCGCGGGAAGTCCGCGTCGAGCACTTGTCCCTCGTCGAGCTGGACGCCAAAGCTGTTCAGGAACATCGATACCTGGGTATATTGGCCGACGGTGAACACGGCATCCATCCGCTGGCGCTCGCTCAAATCGCTCAGCCGGGCCCAAGTCGCATCGCTGACGAAGAAGTCGCGCACCAGATCGTCGGCGACGCGTAGCAACGCCGCATCGCCAGCGCTCCAGCCGGGCGCTTCCGGCCCCGCCTTGATCCGGTCGATTTCTTCCTGGCTGAGCCCCGATTGCAGCCCGATTCGCGTGTGCTGCACCCATTCATAGCCCGAACGGCACAGCCAGCCCGTGCGCAGGATCAGGAGTTCGCGTTGACGCGGCGCCAACGAGTTGCGGTCCGACAGGATGTATCCGCCCCACAGGTTGAAGCGCTTGAGCGCCTTGGGCGCGCGTACCATCGTGCGGAAGATGTTGAGCACGCGCCCGCCGAAGGGCGCAAGCACTTCACGCTGTTCGTCGTCCAGTTCGCTATCGGCAAGCGGCGCCACGCGCGGCTGACTGAGCCTCATCCCACCTCTCCATCGTTTTTGGAGAGCCTAGACGATACCCGCCATTCGACAAGGGCAGCAGCAAGACTGCCAGCCCCGCATACCCGATGTTCCGGACAGTCAGTTGGGGTTGGTCATCCCCAGCACGCGGCGGACACGCTCGGTAGTCGCCTTGAGCTCATCCGACATGGCCACGGCGGCGCTGGCTGTACGGCCGGCGGCAACGACGGTCTGCCTGGCGTTCCGATGGACCTCGTCGCGGTAATCGGGGTTGCGCCGCGCCGCCAGGCTATCGAGCGTGTCGTTGGGACGAATGCTCGAATCCGGGGCAAGCGTGGCCATCGGCCCCACCCGCGTTTCCATCACCGCGTCGGTCAACGCGTCGATCAGCCCGACGACGCCATTCTGCACCATCGGGTTGTTGAGAGCCCTGGCTGCGTCGCGTGCATTCATTTGGGGCATCGGCGACGGCGGCCCGTCGCGATCCTGCGCGAAGGCAGGAGTGGCTACCAAGGCAAGGACAGGAAGAAGGACAAAATTACGCATGGCACATCATCCGACTGACAATCGGTGAGTCGTCTATAGCACCGATCAGCCCTGCAACGCTACTCCGCGGCTTGCAGTTCCTCGCTATCGTCGAGCGCGTACGGCAGCCGATCGAGCATTTCCTTGGGAACGACTTGCCAGAACTTGCCCCGCGCGCGGTCCCAATCGTCCAGGATACCCTGCGACCAATTGCTGTCGGTCGCCGAAGCATGCGCGGCAATCAGGTCCTTGAGCACGGCCTCCCAATGCGCGGAGGCGAGCCGTTGCCAGACGATCGATTCGCCATTCGCGCGCCGTTCGAAGCTGCCGCCCGCGTCATAGACGAACGCCATCCCGCCGGTCATGCCCGCACCGAAATTGGCGCCGACCGCACCCAGCACAACGGCGATGCCGCCGGTCATATACTCGCAGCCATTGGCGCCGCAGCCCTCGACCACCACGGTCGCGCCCGAGTTCCTGACCGCGAAGCGCTCGCCGGCCTGACCCGCGGCGAACAAGCGCCCGCTGGTCGCGCCGTAGAGCACGGTGTTGCCGATGATCGTATTCTCCTGGCTCGCCAAGGGCGAGGAGACGACCGGACGGACGATGATCGTGCCGCCCGAGAGCCCCTTGCCGACATAGTCGTTGGCGTCGCCGAACACTTCGAGCGTGATGCCCTTGCACAGGAACGCGCCCAGGCTCTGCCCGGCCGAGCCGCGCAACCGCACGGTGACGTGGCCGTCGGCAAGCTTGTCCATGCCGAACGTGCGCGTGATCTCGCTCGACAGGCGCGTGCCAACCGCGCGGTGGGTGTTGCGGACCGAATAGGTCAGCTGCATCTTCTCGCCACGCTGGAAGACGTGCGCCGCGTCCTTGATCATCTGCGCGTCGAGGCTGTCGGGCACTTCGTTGCGCCACGTCTGCAAGCTGAACCGGCGCTGGTCCTCATCGGCATCGACCTTTGCCAGGATCGGGTTGAGGTCGAGATCGTCGAGATGTTCGGCGCCGCGGCTGACCTGACGCAGCAATTCGGTGCGGCCGATGACCTCGTCGAGGCTGCGCACCCCGAGACGCGCGAGGATGTCGCGGACTTCCTCGGCGATGAAGGTCATCAGGTTGATGACCTTTTCCGGCGAGCCGGTGAATTTGGCGCGCAGCTTCGGATCCTGCGTGCACACGCCGACCGGGCAGGTGTTCGAATGGCATTGCCGCACCATGATGCAGCCCATCGCCACAAGGCTGAGCGTACCGATGCCGAATTCCTCGGCGCCGAGGATCGCGGCGATGACGATGTCGCGTCCGGTCTTGAGCCCGCCGTCGGTACGCAGCTTCACCCGGCCGCGCAGATTGTTGAGCGTCAGCGTCTGGTTGACTTCCGACAGTCCCATTTCCCAGGGCGTGCCGGCATATTTGATGCTGGTCTGCGGGCTGGCGCCGGTACCGCCATTGTGCCCGGCGACCAGGATGACGTCGGCATGCGCCTTGGCGACGCCGGCCGCGACCGTGCCGATTCCGGCCGAGCTGACCAATTTCACACACACCCGGGCGCGCGGATTGATCTGCTTCAGGTCGTAGATCAGCTGCGCCAGATCCTCGATCGAATAGATATCGTGGTGCGGCGGCGGGCTGATCAAGGTCACGCCGGGGGTGGCGTGGCGCAGCTTGGCGATGAATTCGGTCACCTTGAAGCCGGGCAATTGCCCGCCCTCGCCCGGCTTGGCGCCTTGGGCGACCTTGATCTCGATCTCGTCGCAAGCATTGAGATATTCGGCCGTCACGCCGAACCGGCCCGAGGCGATCTGCTTGACTCCCGAATTGGCGTTGTCGCCGTTTTCGTACGGCTGGTAGCGAAGCTTGTCCTCGCCGCCTTCGCCCGACACGGCCTTGGCGCCGATCCGGTTCATCGCGATCGCCAGCGTCTCATGCGCCTCGGGCGACAGCGCGCCCAGGCTCATGCCGGGCGTAACGAACCGCTTGCGGATCTCGGTGATCGGCTCGACCTGATCGACCGCAATCCCTTCGTCGGGGAAATTGAACTGGAGCAGATCGCGCAGATAGACCGGCGGCAAGTCGGCGACCCCGCGCGAGAATTTCTGATAGGTCGAATAGCTGTCGGTAGCGACCGCCGTCTGCAGCAAGTGCATCAGCTGCGCCGAATAAGCATGCGTCTCGCCGCCATAACGCTGGCGATAGAAACCTCCGATCGGCAAGGTCGCCACACCAGTATCGAACGCCTGCTGGTGGCGTAGTTCGGCATTGAGGTGGAGCGAGGCATAGCCCTCGCCCGAGATTTTGGCAGGCATGCCGGGGAACAAATCGGCGACCAGGCTGCGCGACAGACCGACCGCTTCGAAATTATAGCCGCCGCGATAGCTGGAGATCACCGCGATCCCCATCTTCGACATGATCTTGAGCAGGCCTTCGTCGACCGCCTTGCGATGATTGCCGAGGCATTGGTCGAGGCTGAGGTCGCCGAACAGCCCGCGCGCATGGCGATCGGCGATCGCCGCTTCGGCCAGATAGGCGTAGACCGTGGTCGCACCGACCCCGATCAGCACCGCATAATAATGCGTGTCGAGGCATTCGGCGGTCTCGATATTGACCGAGCAATAGGACCGCAGGCCCCGGCGGACGAGATGCGTGTGCACCGCCGCCGCCGCCAGCACGCCGGCGATCGCGACCTTGTCCGGACCGATCGCGCGGTCGGACAGGAAGATTTCGCTCTTGCCCTCGCGCACTGCCTGCTCGGCCTGGTTGCGGATGCGCTGGATCGCGGCGCGGAGCGCGTCGGTCCCACCGCCTGCGGGGAAGGTGCAGTCGATTTCTGCGACCTGGCTGCCGAAATGCACCTTGAGCTTGGCCCAATCGGCACCCGTCAGCACCGGGCTTTCGAGCACCAGCACGCGATCCTGCCGCACCGCCGTGTCGAGGATGTTGGCCAGATTGCCGAAGCGCGTCTTGAGCGACATGACATGGCGTTCGCGCAAGCTGTCGATCGGCGGGTTGGTGACCTGCGAGAAATTCTGGCGGAAGAACTGGCTGATCAGCCGCGGCTTGTCGGAGATGACTGCCAGCGGCGTATCGTCGCCCATCGAGCCGACCGCTTCCTTGGCGCCCTCGACCATCGGTGACAGGATCAATTCCATGTCTTCCAGCGTCTGGCCGGCGGCGACCTGGCGGCGCAGCAGTTCGGCGCGGTCGAAGCGGGTGACGGATTCGCCCTTGGGAAGCTTGAGGTCTTCGATCGTCACGAAGTCGCCGACCATCTTGGCATAATCATGCTCGTCGGCGATGCGATCCTTGACCTCGCGGTCGTGGAGCAGGCGCCCCTCCTCGAGATCGACCGCGATCATCTGACCCGGGCCGAGCCGGCCTTTTTCGACGATCATCGTCTCGGGCACGACGACCATGCCCGTTTCGGAGCCGACGATCAGCAATCCGTCGGAGGTCTGGGTGTAGCGCAGCGGCCGGAGCGCATTACGGTCCATACCGGCGACCGCCCAACGGCCGTCGGTCATCGCAAGAGCGGCGGGGCCGTCCCATGGCTCCATCACCGAACCGAGATATTTGAACATGTCGAGATGCTTCTTCGGCATCTCACCCTTCACGCCCCAGGCTTCGGGTACCAGCATCAGCTTGGCGGTCGGCGCATCGCGGCCCGACCGACAGATCGCCTCGAACACCGCGTCCAGAGCGGCGGTGTCCGACGCCCCTGCCGGGATTACCGGCTTGATGTCTTCCGACGCTTCGCCGAACGCAGTGGCGGCCATCTTGATCTCGTGGCTGAGCATCCAGTTCTTGTTGCCACGGATGGTGTTGATCTCGCCATTGTGCGCGAGGCAGCGGAACGGCTGCGCCAGCCACCATTGCGGGAAGGTGTTGGTCGAATAGCGCTGGTGGAAGATCGCGACGCGACTCTCGAACCGCGGATCCTTGAGGTCGGGGTAAAAGACCGACAGGCTCTCGGCGAGGAACAGCCCCTTGTAGACGATCGAGCGACAGCTCAGCGAGCAGATGTAGAAGCCGTTGATCTGCGCGGCGATGACGCGCTTCTCGATCCGGCGGCGGACCAGATAGAGGTCCTTCTCGAATTCCTCGGCCGATTGCGTGCCCGGCAGCGGACCGGCGATCATGATCTGCTCGATCTCGGGCCGCGTCTCCTGCGCCTTGCGGCCGATCACCGACACGTCGACCGGCACCTGGCGCCAGCCGTAGATCGAATAGCCCGCCTCGATGATCACGCTTTCGACGATCGTCCGGCAGGATTCCTGCGCGCCGAGATCGGTGCGCGGCAGAAAGATCATGCCGACCGCGAGCTGGTTGTCGGCGACCTTGTGCCCCGAGGCCTGGATCGCTTCGTCGAAGAATTTGTGCGGCAGGTCGACATGGAGGCCGGCGCCGTCGCCGGTCTTGCCATCGGCATCAACCGCGCCGCGGTGCCACACCGCCTTCAGCGCGTCGATCGCCGACTGCACGACGCGCCGCGACGGCTGGCCGTCGGTCGCGGCGACGAGGCCGACGCCGCAGGCATCGGATTCGAATTCGGGACGGTACATCCCCTGGGCGGCGAGGCGGGCGCGTTGGTCGGTCATGACGCTTCTTTCTTGAGGCCGGCTGCCTCCAAGGCCTTGACCTTGGAGGCACGGATCAGCGGCCCGAAAACAGCCATCAAGCTGGGTTGAAAATCGTGAAATTTATGGCCGGTGTCGCTTGCGCCGAACGCAGCAAGCTCTTCGAGCTCGGTCGACGACAGCCGGCTTGCCGCGGTTGACGCCAGCTGCCCCTTGTCGATGGTCGGCAGCGCAGAACCGCAGGCTGGGCTGCTCTTCGCCAGCATGTCAACAAGCTGATCAACCATGACGGCGGTCAACTTGCGGCCCGTCGGTGAACGATAAAAGGTATCGAGCTCGGTCAGTTGGACGTCGTCGAACGAGCCACGCATCGCCGCAGCGATCTTGCCCTGCATATCCGGAAACTCGGACTCCCAGGCGTCCATATACTTGTCGTAAAAGGCATTTTTTTCCAATGCCTGATTCGCCGTCATTTTCTTGCTGGTGACGCAAGTGGCGACCTCAGCGCGAAGCGCCGCTCGAAAACGAACGACGTAGACCGCGGGATCGAGATAGGCGCGGGCGAAATCCGTCGCGATATCGTCGGGCCGAGCATCGCTCGCCGGCGTCACGCGAGCGATCGCCGACGGCGCTGCTACCCAACTGATAGGTGCAAGCGCGATCAGAACAGCGCATGCTTGCCGGGAAAGCCTCATGCGGCCTTCCTCTCAGCCGCCGTTTTCGCCCGCAAATATTTATCCATATGCTCGGCGACATCGCGACCGTCGCGCACTGCCCACACCACCAGGCTCGCGCCGCGGACGATGTCGCCGGCGGCGAACACGCCGTCGAGGCTTGTCATCAAGGTCGCATTGTCGACCAGCAAGGTCCCCCAGCGCGTCACACCGAGTTCGGGCGCGTTGAACAATCGCGGCAAATCCTCGGCGTCGAAGCCCAGCGCCTTGATCACCAGATCGGCGCGCCGCATTTCGCTCTCGCCGCCATCGGGTTCGGGCGCCCGGCGGCCGCTGGCGTCTGGCGCGCCAAGGCGCATCCGCGCGATCGACACGCTGTCGACCGCTTCGCCGCCACCGAACGCCTCGGGCGCCGACAGCCAGACGAACTCGACGCCTTCCTCCTCGGCATTGGCAACCTCGCGCTGCGACCCCGGCATGTTGGCGCGGTCGCGGCGATAGAGGCAGGCGACCGAAGCCGCGCCCTGGCGCACCGCGGTCCGCACGCAATCCATCGCGGTATCGCCGCCGCCGACCACGATCACGTTCTTGCCCGACGCATCGAGCGCGCCGCTGTCGAAATCGGGCACGTCGTCGC
The DNA here is from genome assembly GCF_024508665.1 of Sphingomonas sp. Classification (GTDB taxonomy): domain Bacteria; phylum Pseudomonadota; class Alphaproteobacteria; order Sphingomonadales; family Sphingomonadaceae; genus Sphingomonas. The sequence continues at coordinate 778,713 of NZ_JANINP010000006.1, read as the reverse complement.
CGAAGCTCTTGCGGTTGGACGCGGTCAGATAGTCGAGCGCCTCGACCACACCGCTCGCGCCGACGCCCGGCGCGGCCAATGCGCGCGCCTTGTAGACGCCGGTCGCGATCAGGACGGCGTCGTGCCGCGTCCGCAGTTCCTCAAGCCCAGCCTCGCGCCCGACCTCGAACCCTTCGTGGAAGATGATGCCGCCGTCCTTCAGCCGGTCGACCCGGCGCATCACCACCGGCTTTTCGAGCTTGAAGCCCGGAATGCCATAGGTCAGCAGACCGCCGGCGCGGTCGTGGCGGTCATAGATATGGACCTCGTACCCGGCGACCCGCAGCAATTCGGCCGCGGTCAGGCCGGCCGGCCCGGCGCCGATGATGCCGACCGACTGGCCGCGGGCCGGGCCCGGCACGATCGGTTCGACCCAGCCATTTTCCCAGGCGGTATCGGTGATGAATTTCTCGACCGATCCGATCGTTACCGCGCCGTGGCCGGAGAATTCGATCACGCAATTGCCTTCGCACAGCCGGTCCTGGGGACAGATCCGGCCGCATATCTCCGGCATGGTTGAGGTCGCGTTGCTGAGCTCATAGGCCTCGCGCAACCGCCCTTCCGCGGTCAGCCGCAGCCAATCGGGGATGTGGTTGTGCAGCGGGCAGTGCACCGAGCAATAGGGGACGCCGCATTGCGAGCAGCGCGCCGACTGTTCCTCGGCCGCGGGCACGCCATAGCGTTCGGCGATCTCGCGGAAGTCCTCCGCGCGCTGCTGAGGATCACGCTTGGCCGGATAGGCCTGCGTTACACCCACGAATTTCAGCATATCACCGGCCATCGCCCGCTCCCTTCGGAACGGCCGCTAACCGCTTTTCCTCCTTGCGTCATCTAAATTCGACCAATTAGTCCTAAATCGGACCTAATTAGCCGCAATTTCGATCCACCTCACCGCATCACGCCGCAGCTCACCCGAAGTTTATGTCCGATTCGGTACTATTTTAGCAAAAGTGCCATTGCGATCGCGCCGATAGCGATTCGGTACCAGCCGAACGGGCTGAACCCCGAGCGCCCGACCAGCCCGACGAACCATCGCACGACCAGCAATGCGACGATGAAGGCGACGACGAACCCGACCCCGATCAATCCGAACCCTACACTGTTCGCCGCCATCAATTCGTGCCGCTTGGTGACGAGTTCGAGCACGGTCGCGCCGAGCATGGTCGGGATGGCGAGGAAGAAGCTGAACTCGGCCGCCGTACGCCGCTCGACCCCCAGGCTGAGCGCGCCCAGGATCGTCGCGCCGGATCGACTGACGCCCGGAATCATCGCCAGACATTGGATGAAGCCGATGCCGATCACCTTGGGCAGGGGGATGTCGGCGACGCCCTTCACATGGCCTTCCTTAACCGTGCGCTCGATGCCGATAATCGCGAGTCCGCCGACGATCAGCGCGACCGCGACGGTCAGCGGCGAGCCGAGCAGTTTTTCGATCTGCTTGTGCAGCGCGAGCCCGATCACCGCGGCGGGCACGAAGGCCACCAGGATATTGCGGACAAAGCGGACCGAAATCGGGTCGATCTTCAACAGGCCCTGCAGCACTGCCCAGAAAGTCCGCCAGTACAGCACCACGATCGCCAGGATCGCGCCCAATTGGATGACGATGTTGAACAGCGCCCAATAATCGGCATTGTAGCCGAGAAGCGCGCTGGCCAGGATCAAATGGCCGGTCGAGGACACAGGCAGGAACTCGGTCACGCCCTCGACGATGCCGAGGATGATGGCGGTAATCACGTCGTTCACGGGGGATACTCCCTATACGCGGACGCCGCCGCGAACGGATGTCTGTCGGAAGTTCAGGCTGCCTTGGCGCGCAGGCCGAATCGGCCCGCCTTGCGGTATTGCACCAGCCAGGACGGTGCGACCGCCTCCATCGGCGTGGGGGTGATGCCCAACGAGTCGAGCCCAGGAAGCGCGCCGCTCGCGACGTTGTCGGTCTTCAGCATCTTCCATTGGTCGAGCTTGATCGGCGCGCCCGGCAGGAAACCGGCATAGGCGATCACCTGACCGGCAAAATCGGGCAGTTCGATAAAGTCGGCCTCGCGCCCGATGGTGACGGACAGCCAGCGCATCAGGTCGCGCATCGTAACGACTTCGGGCCCGGCAACCTCGATCGTCTGGCCAGCGCGCGAGTCGCTCTCCACCAACGCCCGCACGGCCGCGCGCGCGACATCGACGACATGGACCGGCTGGAATTTCGCGCCAGGGCGCAACACCGGCACCGCCGCGCGGCCGAACACGCCGGGGGCAGAACTGATCATCCGGGCGAAGCGATTGAGGAATTGGTCTTCGGGCCCGAACACGACCGAAGGACGGAGCACGATGGCGTCCGGAAAAACCTCTCGAGCGGCGGCTTCGCCGGCTGCCTTGCTCGCATAATAACGCGACGGCGATTCGGCATCGGCGCCGAGTGCCGAGAGCTGGAGGAAAGCCGTCGCGCCGGTGTCACGAGCCGCCTTCGCCGCCGCGCGCACGCCGGCCACGTGGACGCCCTGGAAATCGGGACCCCAGGTCCCCGGCAGATAGACCACCGCGTCCGATCCCGCGACCGCGCGCGCGATCGTGTCCGGCTTGGTCACGTCGGCAGCGACGAATTGGATCTGGCCAAGCCCGCCGAGCGGCTTCAGGAACCAGGCGTGGCGCGGATCGCGCTCGACCACGCGGATGCGCGCGCCCGCGGCGAGCAATTCCTGCGCGACGTAGCGGCCGATGAACCCGCCCCCGCCGATCAGCGTAACCAGCTTGTCCTTCATGACGATCCTCGAAAAATCCGTGGGGCCTCCCATGCCGCGCGACGGCCCTCGCCGCAAGCGGTCGCGGTTGCGGTTGACAACCGCCAGACGCCCCAATAGAGCGCCCCGCCTACCCCGTGCCCAGATGGCGGAATTGGTAGACGCACCAGCTTCAGGTGCTGGCGCTCGCAAGGGCGTGGAGGTTCGAGTCCTCTTCTGGGCACCAATACTGGCTCTGGATACGTCCAGCAGCGTCCAGTAAGCGGCTGGTTTCACAGCATTTTTAGACCGAGAATCGCCAGACACCGTCCGGCGAAATCCGGCTAAGAGCACCAGCAGCGGCACCAAAAGGTGCTCTTTTCGGTGCCCTCGGATCGACCCGGCATTGCTGGGAAAACGACCATGCTGACCTACATTCAGATTAACGCCGCCAAGCCTAGGGAGAAGGCTTGGAGCCTATCCGACTCTCAAGGCCTCTCGCTCGTCATTCAACCCAACGGCTCGAAGCTCTGGCGCTTCAAATACCGCTTCCTCGACAAGCAGAAAAATCTTCATCTGGGCGGGTGGCCAACGATCAGCCTTGCCGACGCACGTGTCCGCCGCGACGAGGCCAAGAAAAAGCTCGCAGATGGCATTGATCCCGCGTTGGAAAAAAAGCGCGCGCGGATCGCGGCGAAGTACGCCGCTGCCAATACCTTCGAGGCGGTTGCCGCGGAGTGGCTGGTCAAATGCGAGCGCGATGGCCTCGCGCCAGTGACCGTCGACAAGATCCGCTGGCTGCTCGCCAAGGCTTACCCCGTGATCGGCACCATACCGATCGCGCAGATCACCCCGCACGAGGCACTTGCTGTGCTTCGCAAGGTCGAGGCGACCGGAGCCTACGAGAGTGCGCGGCGCATGCGCAGCGTCCTGAGTCGCGTGTTCCGCTATGGCGTGGCGACCGTTCGGTGCGACAAGGATGTCGCTGCCGACCTTCGCGGCGCGATCGCCGTGCCGAAGGTCAAGCATTTCGCTGCCATCACTCGGCCATCCGAAGTCGGCGCGCTGCTCCGGGCGATCGACGGCTACACCGGGCACAAGGTGACGGTCATGGCGATGCGCCTGTCGCCGCATGTGCTGCTTCGTCCCGGCGAACTTCGACAGGCCGAGTGGACGGACATCGACTTCGAAGAGGCTACCTGGTTCATCCCGGCCGAGCGGATGAAGATGCGCCGGCCGCACCGAGTGCCACTGTCACGCCAAGTAATCGCGATGCTCAAGGAGCTTCACGAGCATACGCACTGGTGGAAATTCCTGTTCCCGTGCCTCGGCAAGCCTCGCAAGGCGATGTCGGAGAACGCCGTCAACCAGGGCCTTCGCAAGCTCGGCTATACGACCGACCAGATGACGGCGCACGGCTTCCGGGCGATGGCCGCGACGCTGCTTAACGAGATGGGCGAATGGAACCCCGACGCGATTGAGCGCCAGCTGGCGCATGTTGATACCAACCAAGTCCGGCGCGCCTACGCCCGCGGCGAGTATTGGGATGAGCGCGTCGAAATGATGCAGCGCTGGTCGGACTACCTCGATCAACTGAGAGACGGCGGGAAGATCCTTCGCCCGGAGTTCGGGCCTAAGCGTTCAATCCGTTAACGCTTGGCTGCCGTGTTTCATTGACGGAAGAAGGCGCCGCCTCGATCGGGGCGGCGCCTTTTAAGCGATGTTGCGGGCGTACTCGGAATAAGCACCGGCATCGGTCCCGCGACGGGCCGGTCGGCCTAGGGGTCCGGTAGTGCGCGACTTGCCGTCAGAGCCTTGAGGCTCGCATATTGCACTAGCGTCGCTCTTCCGACCTTCACGGTATCGAGGTCGCCGGATTGGATCAGCTCATAGATGCGAGAGCGACTGAGGCCGGTGATTCGGACCGCCGTCGAGATGCGCACCGTCAGGGGCTCGATCTTCTGCTCCCAGGCGCGCTCGATCATGTCCGCCCCTTGCGCATTTCCTCGCGCGCCTTGGCAAAATTGCGATCACTCTCGAGAAATGTGGCCAGCATCGCCGGTATCAGTTCGGTGACAGGCTCCTCGCGGCCATAGGCCTGCGCATAAAGCGCGGCATAGTCGTTGAGGGCGGCTTGCAGGTCGGGCGTGATGGTGATGGCGAGCTTGACTGGAGTGCGGTCGGGAAGCTTGCCGAGCTTGAGATCTGCCATGGGTCAATTCCCTGTCGTCGTGCGCCGCGGTGCCAATACAAGGTCGCGTGTCACCAGCACGCGGACGGGCGCACCGGGCCGGATCGTGATCGTCGGCTGGATGTCGAGATTGCGCTGGGTAATCTGATTGCCGGCACGTGCCGTGTTCGACTGCGCGGATTCACGGATCGCTTGGACGAGATCGCTTTCGCCCGAGATTGTCAGTTCCGATCCAACGCCGAGCAGCGTCGCGATCGCTACGCCCTTGAGCAGGGTCCAGGTATGGAAATCCACTTTATCGGCAAGGCCGGCATAGCCCGAGGGGTCGGTCGCCGGCATATTGTCGAGGCCGACCGAGCTGCCGTCGGGCAGGATCAACCGCTGCCAGATCACCAGCGCGCGACGCTGCCCGAAGGCGACGACGCTGTCGTACTTGCCGATCAGCCGTGCGCCTTGCGGCACGAGTAAGATATTGCCGGTCACAGTGTCGAAGACATTCTGCGTAACCTGAGCGGTAACACCGCCAGGCAAATCGGAATCGAGGCCGGTGATGAGGCTCGCCGGGATGACGCTACCCGCAAGCAGGCTGTAGGGCGAAACCGGCGGCGTCAGCGTCCCCGAGTTCAGATCGCCGCCAGTGTCGCGCGTTGAGGCGAACTGTTCCTTGCGCGTCTGCCGGTCCACTGGCGTGCTCGCCGTCGTTGGCGACACATCGGTTGCCGCGAGTGCGGCAGGCGTGCCCGAGTTCCCGCGGCTGGAAACCTGCGCCATCAGCCCCGACTCCCGGGCCGCCTTGAGATCGGCCAGGCGCTGCTGCCGCGCGGCCTCCGCCGTGTCGACACGCGACGGGACTGTTTGGCTTTGGGCGCGTTCCTGTGCGCGCAGGATCGGCCGGCCGAGATCCCCGGGCAGCGGCGGACCAAGCCTGGGCGCGTCGCCATAGCTCGACGGTAACCCCGACAGCGCGTCGGAGGCTGGCTTCGCCATGGGCTGGGATAGCTCGCTCTCCTGGGCGACCTGCCGGAACACCTGCGGCTTCAATGCCATCCAGGCGATGCCCACCAAGCTGACCGACCCGAGCGCCGCCGCGCCGATGATCGCGCCGCGCTTGAACCGGATGGCTCGGACCGGCCGCGCGCGGAGGCTCAGCGTTTCCGGGTCGAGTTTTGCTGGAGCGCTTTGAGCAGCCGCATCGGGAGTCGGAGTGGTCACGCGCCCCTCCGCTGCTTAGGCGACGCCACGCGCTGGATACGGACGACCTGCTGCTTCTTGAGACCGAGCCGCAGTTCGGCGGCATCGAAGATGCGATCGACCACATAGAAGCGGCCGTTTAGCCGATAGTTTACCAGCTCGGCCTTCTTGTCGACGCCGATCAGGAATAGTGGCGGCGCTTCGCTAGCGCCGAGCGATGCCGGAAACTCGACATAGGTTTTCTGCCCATCGTCGAATGCGCGCAGCGGGCGCCAACCAGGGCGATCACCGCTGATCTCATAGTTGAAGTGGAGTTGCTCGACCGACAGGCCGGCCGCAACCGGCACCGCGGCCCGTTCGGCTTCCGCTTTCCGTCTCAGCGCCAGCAGCTCGTCCTGCGGATAGGTCCAGCGCATCGAGGACAGCGCCGTGCCCGAAGTGCTCACCAGCCGCACGTGATAGACGCGGCGATCAGTGGTGATGACGAGATTCGTGACCAGCCCGCCGGCATAGGGCTTCACCAAAACATGCGTCTGCTTCGTCTCGCCCGAACCGCTGGTCGTGTCGCCGATGACCCAGCGAGCGGTGTCTCCGCTCGCCACCGCAATCAGCGCTTCGCCCGGTTGAAGGGTGATGTCGGTGACGAGCCCCGGCGCCGCGTAAGCCTGGAAGATCGTCCCTTCGCTATAGGGATAGACCTGCGCGCCGCTGACGAAGCCGGCTGACACCGGCTGTATGGTCGCAGCCCAGGTCGCGGCGGCGACCTGTCGCAGCGGAGCGTCAGGGCCGCGGTTCTGGGATAGAGCCGGCGTCGCGGCGAGAATGCCGGCCAGTGCCGGCAGGATGGCCAGTTTCATCATTGCGTCTCCTGGAGGTTGGTCGGTGCCGAATTCGCCGCCGGCGCGCCGAGGTTCGGATCGAACGGCGAGCCGAGCGGAAGGTTGGTTGGCGCTGGAGCGGGTGGCTGCGCAGGGACGCCAGGCCCGGCGTCGAGTTCGCGGCTCCAGTCGATCGCATCGACGTAGATCCCGAGCGGATTCTTGCGAAGCACATCCGCCGAGGCTGGCGGGCGCGTCACCGTGGTGAGGATGGCGGTCCAGCGGCTGCTCCCGGCCTGTGCGCCGCGCTCGAACGCAGTCTCCGTCCACTTGACCTGGAACGACTTGTCGGAAGCGCGGACGACGCTGGTCACCTGCACCGACACGGTGCGCTCGCCGACATTGGCGAAGGGCGATGCCGACCGTGCATAGTCGCCGAGGAACTGTGCGCCGCGCTTGGTTGCGAAGTCATAAGCCTCGAGCCAGTCGCGCCGCATCAGCACCGGATCGAGCGAAACCGAGCGGAGGTTGCGGATGAACCGGGCGAGGTGCCACGCGACCTGCGGGTCGGTCGGTCGATAGGCGACGTCGGCGGGCTGCACGGCCCGTGCCTCACCGAGCCGATCGACCTCGACGACATAGGGCGTGACCCGGCTCTGCAGCGACTGCCAGGCGAGGCCCGCCGACGTGCCCGCGGTCAGGAAAAGGCATCCGAACGCCATCAGCCGCCAATTGCGGGCCTGGACGCGCGCGGAGCCGATCCGCTCGTCCCAGAGCTGGCCCGCGCGCTGGTAGGGCGTCTCAGGTGGTGGCGTGCGTCCGTAGCGCTGCACGCTTCGCTTGAAGAACATGGCTCAGTCGTTCCTTTCCTTGATGTCGGGATGAGCGGACGCGCCGCCTCGGTCGCCTTGCTGGAGCGTGTGAACCGCGAGCTGGCGGTGGTGGCGGGCGGTCTGCTGACCCTGCATCGCGCGGGCCCAGGCCGGTGTGCCCTCTGAGGCTCCGCCGCTGCCGCCGCCGGTGTTCGACGAATCCGGCGTGCGATTGAGGGCATTCCACGCCGCGTTGCGGCCACGCTCGGCCGCGGCGCCCAGCCCGAAGGTGCTTTCCATCTTCTGCGCGGCGGCGCCCTTGGCGGCGGCGGCCATGCCGCCAATGCTCGATCCGCCGGTCTCGCGGCCGAGCTGCGCGGCGGTCGCTGCCGCCGAGCCCATGCTGGTCCCGGCGCGGACCGCACCAAGCGCAGTGCCGCCGATCGCGCGCGCCGCGCCAATGCCTGCGCCGCCGGCAAGCATCGGTATGGCCGCCGCGCCGACCGCAGTGCCGAGCGCCGCACCGGCGCCGAGTTGCGGCGCCCCGGACACCAGCCCGGAAGCGATGCCGGGACCGAAGATACCGAGCCCGAACAGCGACAGCGCGCCGAGCGCGAGGCTCAAGGCGGCGCCGAGATCGGGCTCCTGGCCCTGCATCGAGCTGGTGAACTCGGCGAAGAAATTGGAGCCGATGCCGACGATGACGGCGAGCACCATGACCTTGATGCCGGAGCTGACGACATTGCCGAGCACGCGTTCGGCGAGGAAGCTGGTGCGGTTCCACAACGCGAACGGCACGAGGATGAAGCCGGCCAGGCTGGTCAACTTGAACTCGATGATCGTCACGAACATCTGCACCGCGAGGATGAAGAAGGCGAGGATGACGATCGCCCAAGAGAACAGCAGCACCGCGATCGTCAGGAAATTCTCGAAGAAGCTGACGAAGCCCATCATGCTCGACGCTTGGTCGAGCAACGGCCACGCAGCGGTGAAGCCGGTCGAGGCGACCTGGCCGGGCCGGAGCAGATCGTCGGCGGTGAGCGACCCGCCACCGGCGGTAAGGCCGGCCTGCGCGAACGAACGGAAGATGATGTCTGCCAGCGTCGCGAAGCTGTTCAGGATGAACGCGAACGCGCCGATATAGAGGATCTTCTTGATGAAGCGGCCGATGACATTGTCGTCGCCGCCCATCGCCCAGAACAGGCCGGCGAGCGTGATGTCGATCCCGATCAGCGTGACCGTCAGGAAGTGGACGTCGCCACCCAGCAGCCCGAACCCGCTGTCGATATAGCGGATGAAGGCCTGCATGAAGCGGTCGATGACGCTCAGATCGTTCACGTGACTCGGTGCTTTCCTTGGTTGGGCTTGGTGTCGCGGGGCCCGGTGGCCGCATTTCCCCAGGGGGCTTGGGGCGAAGGCCCATCGGGCCCCGCGACGAGACGGGCGCGTTCGGGGGAGCGCGAACGCGCCGCCTCAGCTCGTCACGCGGGCTACTGCCGCGTGTAGGCCTGGCCGGTGCCGAGGAACTTCCTGGTCGCTGCCCGCCCGTCGATTTCGGCCTGCGCGCGGCGCGACTGCTCCATGGCTTCGGTGCGGAACTGCGCCGCCATGATCTGCTGCAGCTGAAACTGCTGCTTAGCGGTCAGCGCGAGCAGCTGGTTGGTCGCTTGGCTGACCTGGAGCGATCCTTCGGCGCCCTGGCTCTTGGCGACGATCGCGTTCAGCGCCTCAGCATCGTCGCGGACATTCTCGACGACCTGCGCCTGCACGGTCATGGTCTGGCGGAAGCCGTCCATGCTCGCGTCGAGCCGCGCACGGGCGTCGCGCAAGCGCTGGTCCATGCGCAGCGCCTGGTCGAGGTCGCGGGGGAAGAGCTGGCGGATGCGCGCGTCGAGCTGATCGACCCGGAAGTCGACGCCTTGCGCCTGGCCCATCAGCTGGTCGATCTGCTGGAGCTTCTGGCGGAGGCGATCGAGCTCGGGGAAGCTGATGCGACTGAGGTTCTTGGCCTGGTTGATCAGCATCGTCGCTTCGTTCTGCAGCGACTGGATCTGGTTATTGATCTGGGTGAGCGTTCGCGCCGCGGTCAGGATGTTCTGGCTGTAATTGTTGGGATCGAACACGGTGAGCTGCGCGCGCGCGGGTGTCGACGACACGACGGCCATGACGAGGCTGCCGCTGGTCGCGGCCATGAGCAGTGCCGCGATGGCGCGCTTGCGAGTGAGGGAAGGCATGATGTCTCCATGGTCTCGAGGGCTCCCGCTCCTCGCATCGGATGCGGGCGGGATCGGCATGGAGTGTCGCCGTTTGGCGCGGCATGCGTCAGATACCCGCTGGGGTCCGCAGGTGGCTTTACGGGGACAATCGTGCCGCGGCGCCGGGCTGGCCGTGCCGGGAAGGTCTCGGACGGCTCGGGATGGCCCGAACGCACGCGATCGCATCGGTGGGTTTGCCGTTTGTACCTTTTATGCGGCCATAACCCTGAAAACGACGCCTACGTAAACTCGCGCTACCAATTGGTTTATCGATAGGCTAAGAACTGCGTCATGCGCGCAAGAAGAGCCGAACTTCTGAACCGATTGATGCACGCGCTGCCCGAGCGATACGTGGTGGACGCGGCATGGCTTTCCGATCTCGGACTCGGCGCCTCGTCGCTTCGCGACTATGTCGCGCGCGGCTGGCTGGAGCGGGTCGGCTCGCGCCTTTATCGCCGTCCCGAATCCGGCAGCAACGGCACGGTCGACTGGGCGATCGCTGTCCTTTCCCTGCAGACGCTGCTGATAGCCCCGGTGCATGTCGGCGGCATGACCGCGCTCGAGCTCAGCGGCTATTGGCAATATGCCCCGCTCGGAAGACGACGCATCTGGCTTTACACCGAAGCCCCTGCGGTGCGCTCTTACCTCCGCCGGCTTGATTTGAACGCCGACATCGACATCCGCTCGCGCAAGCTGTTCGGCGATGCCGATCCGGATCTCGGCCTGGAGACACGGGCGCTTGACCTCGTCACCATGACGCTGGCGGCACCCGAAGCGTCGAGCGCCGCATCCCCCGCGCATCGCCAGTATCTGCGCGTTTCCGGCCTGGAGCGCGCCATCCTGGAGACGCTGGAAGAGGTGCCGGGGACAGTGAGCTTCCAGCACGGCGCCGAGCTGTTCGAGGGTTTGACCACGCTCAGGCCCAAGCTCACCGAGGCGCTGCTGAAGGCATGCCGCAGCGTCAAGGCGAAGCGGCTCTTCCTCTACTTCATGGGGCAGCACCGCCACGCCTGGTCGCGGCGACTGCGCGCCGCCGACATCGATATCGGCTCGGGCAAGCGCCAGATCGTACCTGACGGCGAGTATGATCCGGAGTTCCTGATCACCGTGCCGAGATCCCGGACATCCAAAGGCCGACGGAAGGCTACTTGATGTCGGCGGAGATTTATTCGGCGCAGGTCAGCCTGCTCGTACGCGCCATTCCCGAGATCGCCCGTGAGGAGATGTTCGCGCTCAAGGGCGGCACCGCGATCAACCTGTTCGTGCGGGACCTGCCCCGGCTCTCGGTGGATATCGACCTCGTTTACCTGCCGGTCGCCGCGCGCGCCGAATCGCTGGCGGCCATTCACGACGGGTTCGCGCGGATAGCCGGTGCGCTGCGCAAGCGTCTCGACGCCAAGGTCACCGAGCAAACTTCGCGAGAGGGCGCCAAGCTCGTCGTTCGGGCCGGAGCCGCCCAGATCAAGATCGAAGTGAGCCCGGTCCTGCGCGGCACGGTGTACGCGCCAGAGCTTCGCGCGGTCCGCCCGACGGTCGAGGACCGGTTCGGCTATGCGGAAATGCAGGTGGTGGCGCTCCCCGATCTCTATGCCGGCAAGATCGCTGCCGCGCTCGATCGCCAGCATCCGCGCGACCTTTTCGACATTCATTACCTGTACGAGAATGAAGGTATCACCGACGATCTCTTCAAGGCGTTCCTCGTCTATCTCGTCAGCCACAACCGTCCGCCCCACGAACTGCTCGATCCGCATCCCCTCGACATCGATGCGCTCTATTCGGGCGAATTCGCCGGCATGACCGTCGAACCGGTACCGCTCGCGGCGCTGCTCGATATCCGGACGAAACTGGTGGCTGACCTCCAGCAGCGGGTGCGTAACGATGCGCCTGCCGCGTTCCTTCGATCCTTCTTCGCGGGCAACCCCGACTGGCCGCTCCTCGACCTGCCGATCGATGCGTCCGAGCTTCCCGCGGTGCAATGGAAGTTACGCAACCTCAATCGCTTCCGAACGGAGCAGCGCGCCAAGTTCGACGCTCAGCTAGCCGCACTCGACGCCTTGCTCGCCGACCGATAGCGACAGTCGCGACCGGCCGCGGGCAACACCGCGGCCGGATGCGACTTCACCGCGGCAAGAAGGCTGCGACCAGTTCCGCCGCCCAGTCCAGCCCGGCATCGCGCAGAAACGCCTCGGTGAAGCCGTCGCGACCATGTTCGGCCAGGATCGCGTCGATGCGCGCCTGCGTCGCGGGATCGGACGTGGCGCACAGCGCCAGCGCGATGGGCCCGAGCCCCAGCTCGAACAGCCGGTTGCCGCGTGCCGATTGCAGGTAATAATGCCGCTTGGGCGTGGCGCGGGCGATCAGCTCGATCTGGCGGTCGTTGAGACCGAACCGCGCATAGATGTCGTGCCCCTGCGGCTCGATTGCGCGATCGTTCGGCAGCAGGATGCGCTGCGGGCAGCTTTCGATGATCGCGGGCGCAATCGCCGCGCCGGCGATGTCGGCGAGGCTCTGCGTCGCGAACAGCACCGCGACGTTCTTCTTGCGCAGCACCTTGAGCCATTCGCGGATGCGCGCGGCGAACAGCGGATGGTCGAGGAAGATCCAGGCCTCGTCGAGGATGAGCAGCGTCGGCCGCCCGTCAAACCGCTCTTCCAGCCGGTGGAAAAGATAGGTCAGCACCGGGGCGACCGCGCCGGTCTGCCCCATCAGCGCCTCGGTCTCGAAACACTGGACGTCGGCGAGCGCGAGTTGCTGTTCGGCCGCATCGAGCAGCCGGCCATGCGGGCCTTCGAGCGTATACGGCTGGAGCGCGATCCGCAGCGCGTTCGACTGGAGCAAGAGCGCCAGGCCCGTCATCGTGCGTTCCTCGCGCGGCGCCGAGGCGAGACTGCCGAGCGCGGTCCAGACCTGATCCTTCACTTCCGGCGTGACCGGCACATTCTCATGCGCGAGCAGGGCCGCGATCCATTCGGACGCCCAGCTGCGTTCGCCGGCGTCATCGATCCCGGCGAGAGGCTGGAACGCCAGCGCCTCGCCGTCCGCCTCCGCCGAGCCGAGCGCGTGGTGCGCGCCGCCCATCGCCAGCACGGCGGCGCGGGCGGAGTTCCCCTTATCGAAGATATAGACCTGAGCTTGCGGATAGCGGCGGAACTGGAGGGCGATCAGGCTCAGCAGCACCGACTTGCCCGCCCCGGTTGGGCCGACCACCATCATATGGCCGACGTCGCCGACATGCGTGGAGAGGCGGAACGGCGTCGAGCCCGCGGTCTTTGCGACGAGGAGAGGCGGACCGCCCAGATGGGCGTTGCGCGCGGGCCCCGCCCACACCGACGACAGCGGCATCAAGTGGGCGAGATTAAGTGTATGGACGAGCGGCTGCCGGACATTGGCATAGACGTGACCCGGCAGGCTCGAAAGCCACGCCTCGACGGCGTTCACACCTTCGCGCACGCAAGTGAAGCCGAGCCCGTTGACGATCCGTTCGACGCTACGGACCTTGTCCTCGACCGCGGCACGATCGGCGTCGGTCACCGTGATCGTCGCGGTCAGATAGCCGAACGCGACATGGTCGCCGCCGAGCGCCTGCAGCGCCTGGTCGGCGTCGACGACCTTGTTGTCGGCGTCGCTGTCGAGCAGCTGCGCCGGCTGATTGTAGAGCACTTCGCGCAGCATCGCGGTGATCGACTTGCGCTTGTTGAACCACTGGCGTCGGAGGCTGGTCAGCGTCTTGGTCGCGAGCGTCTTGTCGAGCGCGATGAAGCGCGTCACCCAGCGGTAGCCGAAATCCTGATGGTTGAGCGCGTCAAGGATGCCCGGCCGGCTGAGGCTCGGGAAGCCGAGGATGGTGAGCGTGCGGATGTGCAGCTCGCCAAGCTTCGGCTCGAGCCCGCCAACCAGCGGCGTGTCGGCAAGCACTCCGTCGAGATACATCGGCGTCTCGGGCGCGATGACCGGATGCCGGCGGTCCGAGATCGTGCCGTGCAGGAAGGTCAGCGTGTCGTCGTCGTCGAGCGCCCGCACGTCGGCCATGAAGCCGCCAAGCAGGTCGAGCACCCGGTCGGTTTCGGCGATGAAGCTCGCGAGCGCGCCGCGCCAGTCGCGGCCCAAATCGGCGTCGGGCCGCTCGATCAGCGAGCTTGCCGCCCGGTCGGTCGCGTCGGCCGGCGGCAGCCAGGTCAGCGTCAGATGGTAGCGGCTCTCGAAATGCGTGCCCTCGGCCTCGAATGCGGCGCGGCGTTCGTTGTCGACCAGCCAGCTCGCCGCATCGGGAAAGTCGCCGTCGGGATAGGCGAGGCTTTCGCGCCGCTCGGCATCGAAGAACAGCGCCCAGCCGCTGCCGAAGCGTTTGAGCGCGTTGTTCGCCCGCGCGCAGGCCGAGACCAGCTCGGCCTCGGTCGCGGATTCGAGGTCGGGCCCGCGGAACGCCAGCACGCGCAGGAAGCTGCCGTCCTTGTTGAGGACGATGCCCGGCGCGACCAACGCCGCCCAGGGCAGATGATCGGCGAGCCGCTCGGCGGACGGGCGATATTCCCGCAGGCTCAGCATGCGAAATAGCCCTTCTGGCGGATGTGGCGAAGAAGGGCGGGCGCGAAGCTGGGATCGCGGCGCGCCGCCATCACCGCGATGCTGTGCCCGACCGCCCAGAGCAGCACTCCGGCCAGCCATTGCTGGAGGCCCAGGCCGACCGCCGCGGCCAGCGTGCCGTTGACGATCGCCAGCCCGCGCGGGGCGCCACCGAGCAGCAGCGGACTCCCGAGCGAGCCATGGATCGGCACCTCGAAGCCGTCGATATGCTGGCCGTTGCCGATCATGCGATCAGCGCCCCGCCGCCGAAGCTGAAGAAGGACAGGAAGAAGCTCGACGCGGCGAAGGCGATCGACAGGCCGAACACGATCTGGATCAGCCGCCGGAACCCGCCGGCGGTCTCGCCGAACGCGAGCGTGAGGCCGGTGACGATAATGATGATCACCGCCACGATCTTGGCGACCGGGCCCTGGACGGATTCCAGCACCTGTTGGAGCGGCTGCTCCCACGGCATGCCCGAGCCGGCGGCCTGGGCATTGGTTGCGGCGATCAGCGCAAGGCCGATCGCAGCCCCGACGAGCAGCGGACGAGGGGCGGACAGGCGGAAACGATGGGCGTGTGTCATGGGTCAGGACTCCTTGGGATTGAGAGTGGGAAGATCGGCGAGCGCGTAGGCGCCGGTGTCCGGGTCGAGCCCGGCGACGCGCGCGACGGTCGAGACGCGGCGGTCGATGCCGCGGCCGGAAATGAACACGACGATGTCGATCGCTTCGGCGATGAGCCGGCGCGGGACAGTGACCACCGCCTCCTGCACGAGCTGCTCGACGCGGGTGAGCGCGGCGGCCGCGCTGTTGGCATGGACGGTCGCGATCCCGCCCGGGTGCCCGGTGTTCCAGGCCTTGAGCATGTCGAGCGCTTCGGGGCCGCGGACTTCGCCGACGATGATGCGGTCGGGGCGTAGCCGCATCGTCGAGCGGACGAGATCGGTCATGGATACGTGCGGCGGCCGCGTCCGCAGCGCGACCGTGTCGGGCAGCGGGCATTGCAGCTCGCGCGTGTCCTCGATCAGGATGACGCGGGCATCGACCAGGGCCATTTCCGCGAGCAGCGCGTTGGCAAGCGTCGTCTTGCCCGAGCTGGTCCCACCGGCGACCAGGATATTGAACCGCTGCGTGACCGCCGCGCGCAATGTGTCCGCGACCGTCTCCGGCATCAGTCCGTCGGCAACATAGTCGTCGAGCGTGTAGAGCCGCTGCGCCGGCTTGCGGATTGAGAAGCAGGGCGCGGTTGCCACCGGCGGCAGCAGTCCTTCGAACCGTTCGCCCGCCCGGCCTTCTATGTGCGCGGGCAGTTCCGCAGAGATGATGGGATGCTCGCCATGCACTTCGGCGCGGGCATGGCTCGCCACCAGCCGGATGACCCGCTCGACCTGTTCCGGCTCGATCCGGACCTCGGTATCGACCCGGCCTTCGCCCAATCGGTCGAGCCTCAGCGCGCCGTCGGGATTGACCATGATCTCGATGACCTGCGCGTCGCGCATGGCTGTGGCGATATCGGCGCCGAGCGCGGTGATCAGCATGCGGCGGCGGCGCTCGGCGGAGAGGCTGATGCTCATGCGTCGCTCTCCGGCTGCGCGGAGAGCGTGTCCGCACCGAGCGAACGGCGCCCCGTCGAAACCTGCCGCCCGACTTGCGTCACGAAGGCTTCGAACCGCTTCGCACCGAGCGCGCGTCCGGCCTGGTCGTTCTCGGCCAGCGGGGTCTGGATCGCGAGTTCGAAGCGGATGAACAGCGCCAGCGTCTCGAGGATCAGATAAGTCTCGCGGTCGACGCGGCCGATCGTCTGGGTCAGCCGATCGAGCCGGATCGCGAACCGCTCTTCCAGCTCCGAGGCGCCGCGGCGGTTGAGCCAGGCGGTGACCGCATCTTCGAGGATCGCCGACTTGCTGGCGCCGGGCTTGGCGGCAAGCGCTTCGAGCCGGTCGGAGAGCGGCTTGGCCAGGAACAGCTGATGGCGGACCTTCTGCATCGGTCAGAACCCCAGCTGCAGGTCGTCGGGGCGGCCCGAGGCCGCGTCGATGCCGTAGACGGTGCGCGCGGCACCGAGCGCTTGTACGCGGTCCATCGCCCGACGTTCGGCCGCCTGGTCGCCATCATCCTCGCCGAGGCCGAGCGGATCGGCGACCTCCGGTTCGATGGCGATGGCGGGTTCGATTTCGTGCGCCGGGTGCCGCGCCTGTTCGAGGCCGCCGGTGTCGCTGCCATCGTCACCGTCGGCATCGCCGGCGAGCCGCATGTCGATGGTCCGCACTTGGCCGGTCCAGTCGTCGGGCCGCGCGGCGGGACGGTCGGCATAGCCATCGGTATCGAGCGGCGGAGCGGGGAGGACGCGGGCGGTGAACCGGTGATCCTCAAAATAGCGCAGCTTTTTCGCGCGGATCGGCGGGTGGCCGGAGACCAGCACCAGCTCATCGCTGGGACTGAGCTGCATCACCTCGCCCGGCGTCAGCAGCGCTCGGGCCGTTTCCTGCCGGCTGACCATGACATGCGCGAGCCACGGCGCCAGCCGGTGACCGGCATAGTTGCGCATCGCGCGCTGCTCGGTCGCCGTGCCGAGCGCGTCGGAGATGCGCTTGGCGGTGCGCTCGTCATTGGTCGCGAAGGCAATGCGGACGTGGCAATTGTCGAGGATCGCGTTGTGCTCGCCGTAAGCTTTCTCGATCTGGTTGAGGCTCTGCGCGATCAGGAAGGCGCGAACGCCATAGCCGGCGAGGAAGGCGAGGCTCGTCTCGAAGAAGTCGAGTCGGCCTAGCGCGGGGAACTCGTCGAGCATCATCAGCAGGCGGTGCCGGCTCGCGCCCGATGCGGCATTCGGGCCGGCGGCGTGGAGTTTCTCGGTCAGGCGGCGGCCGATCTGGTTGAGCACCAGGCGGATCAGCGGCTTGGTCCGGCTGATGTCGGACGGCGGCACGACGAGGTAAAGCGAGACCGGATGTGGCGCTTCGACCAGATCGGCGATGCGCCAGTCCGAGCGTGACGTGACCGCCGCCACAGTCGGATCGCGATAGAGGCCGAGGAACGACATCGCCGTCGACAGCACGCCCGAGCGTTCGTTCTCGCTCTTGTTGAGCAGCTCGCGCGCGGCCGAGGCGACGACGGGATGGACGAGCGGCGCATCTTCGCTCCCGAGATGGTTGGTGGTCATCATTCGCCGCAGCGTCGCGGCGAAGGGACGCTGGGGATCGGACAGGAAGGTCGCGACACGGGCGAGCGTCTTGTCCTGCTCGGCGTAAAGGACGTGGAGGATCGCGCCGACCAGCAGCGAGTGGCTGGTCTTCTCCCAGTGGTTGCGGCGTTCGAGCGCGCCTTCGGGGTCCACCAAAATGTCGGCGATATTCTGGACGTCGCGGACCTCGTCGGTTCCACGACGGACTTCCAGCAGCGGATTGTAGCGGGCCGAGCGCGCGTCGGTCGGGTTGAACAGCAGGCAGTGCGAGAACTTCGCGCGCCAGCCGGCGGTCAGCTGCCAGTTCTCGCCCTTGATGTCGTGGACGACCGCCGAGCCCGTCCAGCTGAGCAAGGTCGGGACAACGAGGCCCACGCCTTTGCCCGATCGCGTCGGCGCGAACGCCATGACATGTTCGGGACCGTCATGGCGGAGATCGCGGCTGCCGATCCGGCCGAGCGCGACGCCGCTGTCGCCGAGCAGTCCAGCGGCGCCAATGTCCCGGTTCGTCGCCCAGCGCGCCGAGCCGTAGGTCGTGACATTGCTCGACTGCCGTGCCCGCCACACCGAGCCGACGATTGCAGCGCCGCAGCCGACAAATCCGCCGGTTGCCGCGATTGCGCCCGCCTCGTCGAAGATGATCGGCGCATAGGCGTCGAACGAGAACCACCACGGGAAGATCGACCATGGATGGTAGACCGGCGTGTCGAACAGCGTGAACCAGGCCGGGCCGAGTTCGGGCTGATAGGCGAGGCTCGCGGCGGCCCATTGCGTCGCCGTCCAGATGCTCGCGACGATAATCGCGAGCACAACGAGGATCTGGCCAATGAGCAGCTTGGTCGGGGTCATGCGAGCCTCCGCCCGCATCCGAGTCACTCACTCGCGGGCTGGCTCAAAAATCGCTGAATTGGAGTTCGAGCGTCAGAGACCGGGTGGGGACACTGAACGCCTTCTTGGGGTCTACGAGGTGTCCAAGTCCTGAGCACGTGATTTCGCGCTGTCATTGAAAGACGCGTCGGCCAGAGGATTGATGGCGCTCCTATTGACGGCTTCCTAGTGCATCCCAGCGGGCGTAGTCAGTCGTGGTTGCAATTGATTTTGATCTTTTCCCCATCAGCCAATAACTGAACCAGTCGACATTTCCCCCCTGCGATTCCAAGCGTTCGCGAGGCATCATCTGGCTATGGCTCCCATCGGGAAACACGACGAAATCCACCTTTCGGCCCGCCCGCTTCAGCACGGCAAAGGTTTCCCACATAGGTAGTGCGTCAGGGCGTCCATTGTCGCCCGTGTCAGCCTCAAGTCTCACGGCGGTTTCTGTTTTCGCTAGATTATAAAACGGGTCTGCCACGTAATCTTGAAGGGGCGATCCCGGCCTGGTGACGGAGAGGCCAGCGATGTCGCCATAGACGTCGGGGCCTTGGCCCAAGAGCAGGAGATTGGTTGTCAGATAACCGGGCTGCACTGAATCCGCAATTGTCGCTGCTTTCATGAGTTTTGGGTACTTGGCAATCAGCATCGCCGTGTAGAGGCCGGTCCGGCTCCAGCCGATAATGCCAATATTTGCCTCGTCGACGAGTCCCCGTTGCACCAAGTGCGCGATACCCGCTCGGTAGCCTTCAACAAAACGATCGACCTCATTTGCACGGTCAGACATCGCTTGGCTATTGTCCTCGACCTGCAGGACGACGAACCCAGCATTGGCCAGGGGTTGCGCCGCCATGGCACTGCTGGATCCGTCCGGCCCATCAGTCAGGAATTCGGTCGGATTGAAGCCGTGAGTCTGCACGATCAGCGGATGTTTTTGTCCAAGCTTGTGACCAGGCGGATAAGTGACCGATCCCTTCCACCGGACCTGGTAGGCCGGGTCAGTCCATTCGATCGCTTCGACACGGCCAAAACTATACCGCTCAGCTTGGGGGTTAGGATCGAATATGACCTCCGGGCCCATCGACGTTATCTCGAAGATTTTGGGCCTCTCATTGAGGCCGCTCTTGAGAAACGGTGCGGCAGGCCCCTTTTTAGCCAATCTGGTATCGAGCAATCTCCACGTGTCACCCGTCTTCTGGTAGCGATCACTGTGCTGTTCCAGCGCATCCGATTGAGGATTCCGGGACGTCCTCAGTGCGGTTAATCGTGCGCCGTCGAAGCTTAAATCATCGATCCGGAAAGCCATGCGCTTATTTTGCAATGCGTCCTCATCCGATAGACCGCTTTCGCGCAGAACCAAGTTGAGGCTTTGAGTTTCGATATTCACCTCCACTGTGGCTGGATACCTTGTCCGCAACACCCTTTCTTCCGGCCGGACACCGATCAAAGAGAGGTAGGTGTTGCTCACAATGACGCTCTTCGAATCGGTCGACCAGAAAACTTTTCTGGGTGTTCCATTGTTCGAAAAAAATCCCGTCGGAGCGTCGATCAACGGTCGCAGGACGCCAGTCCTCAAATCGATCAGCACATAGCGATGTCGAAAGGATAGATCCTTGGACGTCGGATCCGACCTACGCCGCTCCGGACTAAAGCTGAACTGTGCGTAATCGCGAACGCGATAATCCGCCCATTCGCTGGGAGCATCAATTGCGGGCCAGAGCGTCACCGCAAAACGGCCATCGGGCGCTGGCCAGATTTGCCGGTAAGGCCACGCCAAGTAGACGCTCGGGCCGATCTTCCGCGTAGAACCGCTTGAAGATAAAGACGATGAATAGAGGGACAGGGTGTCCGAGTTCGTGGGCGGAGGAGCAAGAATCTCGCGAATATTCTGGTTCGTCACTGCGTGCGCAGCAGCGATCGCCGGTGCCTCATCGTATGCATAATAGACCAACGTTTTGCCCGACATTGCAAACGAAGCCACTGACGTTCGCGAGTGCGTTAGCTGTCGTAAACGGGAGGATTGCACGTCGATTGCAAATGCCTGAAAGCGTCCCCGCTCATCTGGCTTCAAAAATCCAATATCGCTATTTGATATCCATACGAACCCGTTCGGGATTTGCTCCTCCCGTGAGGCCTTTGATCGAAACGCTACGCCAGCAACAGCCCAATGCCCGCCGTCGTTCACGGTCCGTCGAAAGAGATAGAGCTTCGTTTCCAGTTCGCCGTCAGCCATAGACCCACGGCGTGTTTCGATAACGAACATCGTTCCGTCGGGACTAAAAAGCGCAAATTCTGATCGATCTGAAGCGGAATGACCGTTTAAATCGTAGATGCGCTCAAGCGAGATTGAGTCTCGAACATTAAATCTCGACGGCGCTTGAGCGGCAACCGGCACACTACAGCACGCCAGGATGATTCCGCCCCAAAGGAAAACCTTTCGCAAGAAAACTTCCTTCCCAATACGAATTGCCAAGGTCCGCCACTGATCTGTCTAGCGCATTCGACGTCGCTGGGGGGTACAAGGAAGCCATGCAACTCGATCAGGTTACGCACTACTTCTTGGAGTTTCGCGAAACGTCTAGTCGCTGCCAGAAATACGCGTATTCGAGTTCGCGGTTCTTCCTATAATTCGCGAAGCCGATTTCATGGCCACCTTCTGGGTCTTCATGAAAGAAGAACGGCCTGCCCGCATGTTCGAGCTTCGCGGCGTACCAACGAGACATCGCCGGATGGACACGAAAATCTGTCGTCGAAGTTAGAAGAAACGGAGGAGCTGTTTCACCATCGAGGCGCATATTTTGAATTGGGGACGTTTCCGCCAGGAAGGCTCGATCCGCGGCATTGGCTGGATCGCCCCATTCATCACGTTGCCCCGCGTCACCAGTTTGCGTTAAATCCATCCTAAACAGGTCTGTCACCGGGTTCTCTGCCACTACGGCATTAAAAAGATCTGGCCTCATATTCAAAGCCACCAGCACCAAAGCCCCTCCCGCGGAATGACCACGGATACCTAGCATTGAGGGCTCCGTATAACTGCGGCTGACTAGATTCTGCGCGACTGCGATAAAATCCTCGTAGGTGTGGCGCCTCTTTAGACCAGTCACGTGCCATGAGGGTCCGAATTCTGCCCCACCCCGAATTTGGGCGAAAGCGTAGGCGCCGCCTTTGAGAATCCATGAACGCAGCAGTTGAGCATCGTAAAGGGCCGGTATGCTGTTACCATACGCCCCATAAGCTTCCAGAATTAAGGGTGCTTGCTTTGTGAGCGTGGATCGGAGACCAGCAACCATATACGGTATTCGTGTGCCATCTGGCGATATAGCGTAACGCCGTTCCACGATTATTTCGCTCAATCCTTTATCCGCCGCTTGCCGTCTAACGACCTGCGCGACTGCATGGCGGATATCGACCTCAAACAACGTTGGGGGGACATTGAAGCTCTGGAACTCGACAAATGTTCGCCCGGTCTCGATATCGACGAGGCCGGGGTGGGTATCCATTGACCCGAACAAGGGAAAGGGGACGCGCCTCAAAATCCACTTGCCATCAACTCTGGACAGCGTGCGAACCGTGCCTTGGCCGGCCTCCTGGCCGACAATAGTAATTCCGTTGCGCGACGCGACGATCCTGTCGATCGACTTTGTTGCGTCCGGATTCACAATGAGCTCAGCGCTGATCCTACCCGAATGGAATAAATCTAGCGAAGCGGCAACGACGGAGCCGCTCGGAAAGGAGCGCACCTTGTCGCGCCAAGGCTTATCTAGCTGAAAGATGGCTCTGCCCTGATAGACAATGCCCATAAATCGCCACCCCGATGGGAACGAAGTGCGTGACAGAGTTCCATTGTCGTTGAGGATACGAACTCGCTCGCCGTCCGAGCCTATGTGGAAGAGAATGCGTTTTAGATTGTCACGCGCCGGATAAATTGCACTCCCCTTAGCTCGTGCTAGGATGTGATCTGGCCGACCTCGCTGCCTGATCACTGTCGTGACCGTGCCATCTGCATTTCCAATGTTCAAAAAGATAGAATTCTGATCTCGCCAAAACGGTTTTCCTAGGTTGGCAGGGCCAGAAAGACCGTTCGGGACAAATGCCTTTGTCACAAGATCGAATTCGCGCACTTCGGCGCGGGCCACGTCAGCCCCGGGAGCCAATATGATCAAGACCCGATTATGCCCAGGGCTGAACATCTCGCCACTCGGCGAAAGGATGTTAAATGTTCGTCCAGACTGCCGCCCGAGGTCATCGACGTCCAGGAGGTCTTCCCAATTGATTCCCCCAGTAATAAATGAACTTATCCGTTGACGACGCAGGGTACCACTTGGGTGCGTGGAATCTTGAAACAGTTGATACGCCCATCCCCCGCTGAACGTGACAGTCCCGGGTGAAAAGTCGAGAGGGCCCGACACAGCGTTTGAACGTTGCACCGACGGGACCGGTAAAGGCAACAGCGAAATGGTGCGGTCGTTTTCACGATCGATCCAATCTAGCGCGCGTTGCCCCCGCCGGTCCGCCAGCCAAGGCATGCCGCGCGCAAACGCATCTGCACAGTTAGCGAGCGCTTGTTTACATTCAGATTGGAAAGAATTCAGCCCCTGCCTCGGCTGCGCATTTAGAGCAGCCGAGGCAGCAAGCAGTAGAAGCCCAGCCGGCGCCAGTCTGGAATAACTTGCAGACATGTTCAAAATTTTGCTTGCAGTTGAGCCGAGACGACCCGTCCTCGCGCCGAAGCATTCGCCGAGTCATAGTCAAACGCCACCCCAAATCGACCGTATTCACCGCTTACGACGGGCGGCCTCCGGTCAAAGAGATTTACGACGTTGAGACTAATCGCCCAACGCTCGCTATCGTTATCCCGCCTTCCGAATGCGTAGCGCGCGTTTAAATCAACCGTTAGCCAACTATGCACTCGCGATACAGGCGCCGTCAGATTATTCGTGTATGAATTGATGAAGTTAGCGGCCGTCCCCACGGACACGCGATTGTGGGTTGCGTCGACACTTGCTCGCGCGCGAAAGCGGGGCGGATTGAAGGTGATATTCAGAAAGTCGGTGAAAGGCGTGTTGGGGCCTGGCTGGGTGCGGTTCTTGATGAGGTATGTTCCAGTAAACGCTGAATCGATAGCCCATGCGCCGAGAGTGAAGTTCTGCGTAGCTGAGAAATCAAGCCCTGAGTTTTGCGTAATTGCGTGATTCTGTGGGTAAGATCGGTAAATTGCAGCAACATTGTCCGGCGTCACTGGGTGAGTTATTCCTGTAAGCAAGCCGGTGTTATTCGCCAACGGGGCCTCCGACAGGATTCGCATCACCTCAGCCGCTGAGGGATTTCTATCGAGAAAGAAGCTAATTGCTGGATCGGTGAATGTGTCAATAGTGCCCTTCGAACGCCTCGGGTAGTCGATGCGATCACGAAATAGCACGTTGAAGTATGTAATCGACAGCGAGGTTCTTCGGAACGGCTTCCAAGTAGCCCCAAAATTGATCGAGCGCGAGCGCTCCGGCCCCAAATCGGGATTTGACCCGAGCGACTCGGTCAGCAGCGTACCATATCCGGTTGGTGATGATGCGAGCGGTAGATCTAAAGCGCTCGTTTCCACGTAAGTGACCGGTGAAATCCGTACTAGATCCGGCGCACGAAAAGATCGCCCGAAGCTCCCACGAATCACTAGCGCGGAAGTAGGCCTCCAATTTAGTGCTAAGCGAGGACTAAATGCGCCGCCGAAAGCTGTATAATGATCGTACCTGCCGGATGCAGACAATTCTACGAGACCCGAGCCGTACAAAAGCGGTAGGTACAACTCGCCGTACCCGCTCCAGACGTTCCGGTCGATTAACTTAATTGTCGAGCCATTATCAACCGAGAGACTTTCTTTGCGTAGCGAAGCTCCACCCGAAAACTTTGCGCTCTTGCCGTTGATGTCAAACAACTCGCCTTGAATACGACCATCGAGAGACTTTGAATATGTCTTCGCGTCGAACGGGGCCGTAAAGTCAAACGAAGGAATGCTCCTTAGGGTCTTCTGGTCGTTGCGGGAGTAACTTCCCTCTAGTATTGCGCTCCAAGGGCCGCCGTCATCGTATGTTAGCGACGCGGAGATGCCGAGCTGTGTGGCATTTCCAGTGTTACTTTCGTCATTGAACGTGTCGGTCGGTACGAAATATTGGAACTTGCGGCGTGAGAACAAGACGTCTCCGGATAGCCGCAAGTTGTTTGAGACTTTTTGTTCAATAATCGCGTACGTCGATATTTGGCGAGTTGATGGCTCGAGGTTGTATCCATCGAGCACTCCTGCCGGAGCGTCCGTCAAGATAAAGGACCTTTGTGAGACGGTTATTGCGTTTGCATCCTGAATTTGCGCCGATGCGAAAACGTGTCCGCTAGACCAGTTGGCCCCGGCGGCAACCGAACCGAATAGCTCTCTTCCACCGCCTCGCGTCGGAACGGCGATTCGACTATTAAGTTCGACGCCACTATAATCTTTGCGCGTTACAAAATTTACCACCCCCGCAACAGCATCCGCGCCGTACACCGATGAGGCTCCATCAGGCAAAATCTCGACTCGTTCTAAGGCTGAAAGCGGAATCACCGAGATATCGGCAAACAATCCGCCTGTTCCTGCGGGGGCCAAACGGTGACCGTTAACGAGAGAGAGCGTAGCGCCATATCCTAGTCCATGGATGTTGGCCGAGGCGCCACCGTAACTATTCCCAGCGCCGCTGCCGGCGTCGAGGTTTGTTGTCGTAGTGGACGCGTCTATATTGGAAAACAGTTGCGGAACTGTTCGGAAGAACTGCGGCACATCGGAAGCACCGGTCTTTTCGATATCCTTGCGATTGTACGTGGTAAGTGGCGCTCCAACTGGAGCGATACCCCGGATATTCGTACCTGTTACGATGATTTCGGAGTGATCGCTCGGGCGTCCCCCAGCCTCCTCAGATGACGTGATGCTATCGGCCGCGGGCGCGTTTCCCACGCGCACCACAGCAAACGCTCCCGAGGAATCTTTCCTGATCGTGAAGCCGGTTCCGGCGACCAGCGCTTCGAGCGCCTCCTCCGCCGTGCGCGCTCCACGGACGCCAGGAGACCTTGCCGACCTAACTTCATCGCCACGATAGATCACTTGGCGCCCAGATTGGCGTGCGAACGTGTCTAATGCTGTCCTCAGCGAACCGGCCGGAACGTTGAAATCGCGGGTCTGCGCCGCCGCGGGCGTGGCCAGCGCCACGAGGCAGCTGCCGGTTGCGAGTGCTGCTGCGAGTGTCCGGATCATATTACCCCCCCCAAATTCAGGGCGGTTCATCAGCCCCTCGTACCGCGAGACAATCGAACGACATTAAAGGGTAACACTGTCAGTTCGGTATTCCGTCTCGATCCCCAGCGCTGAGCTTGAGGCCTGGAGGCCTCACAGCAGATGGCGTCTGAGTAAGGATTGATCTCAGGTTGCGTTCCGTTATTTGGCGGCGGCTGCGTGCAATCCCGGCGTTGCGTGCGATAGTAGCTGCTGCTTCGGCTATGAGGCCTGATGAAGTGGGCGGCGCCGCGCATCCCCTGCCGCATGGGAGAAGACGCCTCGATGTAAAACGAGCTTTCTGCCCTAGTTCCGCGGGTTTGTGTTCTGACCTCCGAACCGGTCGAACCAAGCAAAGATTTCCGCCCATAACCTCCTGATATTAGTCGGCGATTCGAGCGTATGGCTTTCTCCTCGGAAAGTGAGCAGGCGCGCTGGCTTGCCTTGCCGCATAAGTGCCGAGAACATCTCCTGCTGTTGCTGCGACTGGATGTAATCGTCCTCACCACTGACAATGAGCAGCGGGGTGTAGATCCGTTTCGACGCGACGATCGGATTGTTCCGGAGATATCGCGCGGGATCCTCCCACGGAGGAGTGCCCATGCCGGTTTGATCCAGGATCTGCCCGGCGCCGTCCAATCCCTCGTTTATGAGCGTCGTCCGCCCCGGCAGGCCGTTGAAAGATCCAAAACTGCTGAAAGTATCGGAAATTCCATGGCCCGAGACGGCTGCCTTGAAGCGCCCGGTCTCGGACAGCATGGCGTTTACAGAAAAGCCGCCATGACTGATGCCCAACAGAAATAGGCGATCTGGGTCCGCGACCCCCATCGCGATGAGTTCGTCGATACCAGGAACTACCGATCCGGCCATGTGACCGAGCTGATCGCTCACCTCTCCACCTACGGCGTTCGGACTCGGAACCTGCGCTATCGGCATCTGAGGAATGAAGACGACATATCCGGCACCAAGGAAGACCTGATAGTCCCATGCCAGTGGAATAAAGCGCCGGACAATACCGGGATCGTCTGCGACACTTGCGGGCCGTAGGCCGTTGTAAACCCAGGTCAGGACAGGGTATCGCCGTGCCCGATCGTAATGAGGCGGAAAAAGAACTTGGCCCCGCAGCATCTGTCCATTGTTGCCGCTATAGTATAAGTCAATCGCACTCGGCAGGTCGATTTTCTTTATAAAATCATTTGTCGTTGCGAGAATTGTGCATGGCTTGTCGTTCCTGCACATTTTGACGACTTTTTCGGACTCGCTGGATTCGACAAGAGTGAGTGTCTCTGCGCGCTTTGACAAATATGACAATTGCCGCCAACTTGGTCCGACAGGATGAGTTGAGATCCTTTTGGAAGTGAAATCGAGATATTTGAGGTGTCTCGCCGGCTCATTTGAGTAGAAAGCCAGCATCGTCGAATTCTGGTTCGTCCGCACTACGGCGGCGATTCCACTCGCTAGCAACGTGCCGGTCTCCCTGGAGACCAATTTTCCGTCCGTTAGCCAGTAGGCTCTATCATGGACAAGGATGACGTCCGAACCATTCTGTGAAGAAATGGCGGCCCGACTTTCATCCAGCTTAACAGAATGCCAAGCCCTTCGATGCGATTGGGGGTCGGTCATCTCGACGATTGGGTCACCGATTTTCGGCCACCGCACCCGCCCCGGAACGAGGTTCAACATGCCGGGATCGCGTCCAACCCGAACGCTTAACCCGCTGGCTGCATCGAGCAGGAACAAGGACTTCCGACCTTGAGCATCAAAGCCACTTGCCAGCAATCTCGCGGCACCAGGTTGCCACGCAAAGGCCTCCGAGGATCGCCCTCTCCAGCCAAGAATGCGTTGAGGCTGCTCTCCGCTAAACTGGATCGGCGATCCGTCCAATTTCAGCACCTTCAACTTATACAAATAACCGAACGTCCACCTGCTTTCGCCGGGGTTTTCGCTCCCAGAAAGGGGGCCATCCTGCGACGGGGCGATCAACTTGTCCAAGTAAGCATGGGCCACATACGGCTGACTTGACGCCCGCCATTCCGGTGCACTTCCCGAAGGTATTCTCGGCCAGGTTGAGACTTTGCTCGAGCGCCCGCTCGCGACGTCAATGAGCAACAGAGCAGATTGGGCAGCATCTTCAAGATCGATCGGAACGCTGCTATCCAGAACGCGAACAGATTGCCGTCGCTGGACGGCGCTCAATACGACAGCCACCATAACATGCTGATTGTCGATCCAGACAAGTCTGTCTGACGGTGACGATAAGCCCTCAGCAGAGCTTTCCGAAATCCTCTTGAGCGAACCGGTGCTCGACCATATCCATAAGCCCGTTCTCGGCCCGCGGCGGCACGCGAAGGCTAACAGATCGCCCTCGGGGGACCAAGCCGGCGAGTCACAGCTGCTTTGATCCATACCACCGTTCGTAATGTTCAGAGCGATCTTGTCGCCACTCGCAATCCAAACATCTGACCGATCTGGCTCATCCGCGGACAGTTCATCGTCCCCGACCATCGAGGACCTGAGCGGCCGCTCTCGAACGAAGGCAGTATGTGCACCATCCGGGGACAGCGCAACTTCGCCGACATCTTCTAGGGACAGAAGATCTTCCACGCCGTAAGAGCGCGTCTGTCCGAGGGCCGTGGCCGAAATGAGCGAGCTCAACAGGCCGATGAGCACCAAGGCGTGCCCGCGTGTTGTCATTAGCATTACCAACGCTTGGAAATACGAAGCGTCAGCTGGCGGCCCAAACCATTTGCGTTCGCTGAATCAAAGGCAATCCCACTAACGCCGTCCAGGAATTGGGGCGGAGCAGTGTTGAACAGATTTGTTGCATTTAGACTGAAGCGCCATCCGGTGAGCCAGCGAGAATCAGCTTTTGGGGCCTCGTAGGACACAGACAGATCAACGGTGGTCCAACTCGACAGCCAACTGACGGGTGTCGAGAGGGGGTTGGAATACCCACGCACGTGATTGACGAAAACATCGGCGCGCGCTCCGGAAAAGCCAATTCCGGCATTGGCACGGAACCTAAAATCCGGAGATTTTCCTAACTCATTTAGGAGGCTGAAAGACGGACTCTGCCCCGTGATTTGTTCCCGGTGACGTAGAATGTATGTCCCGTTGAGGCCCGCATTCACTGCCAGTCGTCCGAGGTTGGAGGCGGCGTCAAAGCCGAAATCGAGGGCTTCGAATTGCTCTAGTGCCACGTTCTGAAGCTGGTTGGACACCAGCACGATTCCTGGGAAAACTTGAGAGATTTGCTGCGTGGCCGGATTGAATGGGATTCCGCTCAGATTCCGGATCCTCGCGGGCACGGTGGACGCCTGCAAGGCGTCGATTGCCGCAGTTCCCGGATTTCGATTGATGAGGTTCCCGAAAAGATTCTGGCGGACGAGTACAAGCTCCGCGTCCGAACCAATCAGAGGTATAATGATCCTATTCCGATAGTCGACCGATGTGAACGATCCGAAGAACTTGATCCACGGGGCGAAACGTGGCTTGAACTCCAAGCTCGCGGTCCATGTCTTCGCGGTTTCGGGGCCGATGTTCGGATCTGTGCCTGCCTTCTCCAAGACCAAAGATGACCCTGTCGAGCTGGTAGGGTCAAGCCTAGACCTGATGAATAGGGTCGGAGGATTGACCCGACTGGCCGCTACAGTGACCAGATCGGCAGCTCGAAAGGAGGTCGAATAGGATGCCTTGGCAGTGAGGCCCGCGCCTGGCTCCCAGATCAGACCCACTTGAGGGTTCGCCGTTGAGCCGGCATCACTGTAATTGTCGATTCTACCCGCGAGGGACAGGTCTAGACGCCGCATGAAAGGCCGACCTTCGCCGCCGATCAGCGGCAGCGACAACTCGGCAAAGGCCGATGCCACATCACGCTCACGATTAAGCGTCGCAAGCTCGATGACGTTGGATTCGGTTCGGTACTCTGCGCCAAGCGCCAGCTTGGGCTCGATTCCGAACATTGTCGGCAGTGAGCCTGTGATTGTTCCAGTAAAGCCCCACAACGTGGACGAGTTCTTATCACCGCCAGCTGAGGTGATAGTACCGCCAACGCCGGCGCCCGTCAGCACGTCCGACGAGCTATAATTGGTAGTTCTGCGATCATACAGGCCTGAAACGGTCATGTTCCACACAGGGCTTAGAGAAATATCCAAGCCTGCGTTCACGCTCAAATCGGTCGATCGGTATACCGATGAACTAGTCGCGCGATAGTCGTAATCATTGTATTCGATATCAAACTTATTGATGGCCTTTCTATTTGAATACAGCACATCTGCATATATCTTCGCCACAGGAGAAAGGGATTTTTCGCCACTAAAATACACGCTGTCCTGATTGGACTCAGGAACAATAAATAGCGTTCTGTTGATGCTATTTACGACGGACGGGGAAACGTTAAAAGGAGTGTCCGCAATATCGAGAGGATCTTGCTGGCTGTGTGTATAGTTTATAAGGAATCCGCCACCCTTGTGGTCAATCCCTGCTGTTTGACTAAGCTGGTATTCTGCGGCCCCGTGTTCGGCTTTGCCTGCGAGAAAATCAGTCTGGAAACCGGAGAATTTTCGCTTGAGGACAAAATTGACGACTCCAGCGACGGCGTCGGCGCCGTATATGGCCGAACGACCGCCGGAGGCGATTTCTACTCGCTCGACGGCAGTTAGCGGAATACTATTGATATCGACGGCACGACCGCCAAGGCTCGGCGCACGGCGTTGACCATTAACCAGAACTAGAGTGGATTGCGCACCTAGGCCTCGCAAATCTATCGAGGACGCCCCCTCAAGATTTGACCCCTGCAGCAGAGAAGCATTATCACTGAATCTGGCATCAAAGCTTACGCCGCCGAAATTCTGGGGAATACTTTCGATTAATTGCGCTGTCGAAGAGTAACCGGTGCGGTCGATTTCTTTTCGACCAATGGTGATCGTCGGGCTTGCAGTTTCAACGCCAGCGATCCTCGTACCTGTGACTACAATCTCAGCCGCTAACTCCTTGTCTGTCTTGGGCGAGGCCGCATCGTCATCGGCGCCGATGGTTGCGTTTCCCACACGGACAACAGCAAACGCCCCTGAGGAGTCCCTTCGGACCGCGAAACCCGTCCCGGCCAAGAGCACGTCCAGCGCTTCTTCCGCGGTCCTTGCACCACGCACCCCGGGAGACTTGGCACCGCGGATCTCGTCACCGCGGTAAACTACCTGACGGCCAGACTGGCGAGCGAACGTGTCGAGCGCCGATCGGAGCGAGTCGGCAGGAATATTGAACTCTTGCGTTTGTGCGGCCGCCGGAGAGGCCAGCGCGACGAGGCAGGTTGAAGTGGCGAGTGCCGCAGCGAGCGTCCGGATCATGAGTAACCCCCCTTATGGGGCGGCTTTTCCGCCCCTCGGGAAACGCGACAATCGAGCGACGCAAAAGGGTAACATCGTCAGTTCGAGATTCTTACACGGTCACCATCGCGCTCCGTCTTTAAGCCGTATGCATCATGCAGCAGGCGCGCGAACGCGTCGACGTTCGACGCCTGGAATGTGCCGCCGATCGGGATCTCCGCTGCGGACGGGTCAACCTCGAGCTGGGTGCGATTGTAGCGGTTGAACTCGCTCGCGACCTCGGACAGCGGGATGAGGTTGAAGCTCAGCATCCCGTCGCGCCACGCGAGCGCGTTGGTGACCCGTTCCTCCGACTTGGGTGTGATCAGCGTCGAGCCGCCGCGCGCGATCGCCGTGTCGCCCGCGGTGATGATCGCCGCGCTGGTTTCGAGCCCCTGGCCGTCGTCGACTCGCACCCGGCCCTCGACGACGTTCACCGTGACCCGGTCCCTGTCGCGCCGCACCGAGAATTTGGTGCCGAGGACAGTTATGGTCTGCTTGCCGGCATGCACCACGAACGGCTCGCCGTCGCGGTGCTGGACCTCGAAATAGGCCTCGCCTGAGTCCAGCCATACGTCGCGGGCCCGGTCGCTAACCGCAGCGCGCACGACCGACTGGGTGTTGAGCGTGATCCGGCTGCCGTCGGCGAGGGCCACGACCTTGCGGCCACCGACCGGTGTGTCGAACCGCTTCTGCTCGGTGGCGACCTGCTGGACCGACGCATGCTCGCCGAATTGCGGCACCAGCGTGAGGCTACCAATTCCGACCGCGGCCACGAGACTCGCCGCGATCGCTGCCGGCAGCCATCTGCGCGGGCGATACTCGTGCGCGGACTCGCTGTTCCAGTCGCCGAGCGACCGCACCCGATCGGCTTCCGCCCAGCCATGTTCGGCGCGCAGCCAAGCCGTCCGGTGCGCGGTCGATTCCGCGAGCCAGTCGGCCAGCTCGACCTGATCCTGCTGCGACCAGCCGGGCTCGTCGCGGCGGATCAGCCAGTCGAGCGCCTGGTCCTCGATCGCACGGTGACGGCTCATCGGGCTGCTCATGGCTGCGCCTCCCCGGCGGA
This sequence comes from Sphingomonas sp., assembly GCF_024508665.1. GTDB lineage: Bacteria > Pseudomonadota > Alphaproteobacteria > Sphingomonadales > Sphingomonadaceae > Sphingomonas. The sequence goes on along the minus strand of NZ_JANINP010000006.1, from coordinate 746,360 downwards.
TCGCCTGCCGAACTTCGGCCGCACGATCTTGCCGGTTCCGCCGACCATGTGGTCGATCAGCGCCCGCATCCCATATTTGAGCTGCTGGCGGACCGTCTCGGTCGAGACGCCGAGCGTCTCCGCCGCCTCCTGGGTGGTGAGGCCCTCGATCTTTCGCAGCCGAACCACTTCGCGGCAGCGCGGCGGCAGCTTGTCGATCCCGGCCTTGGCATGACGCAGCTCGTCGCGGGCGGTCATCGCCCGCTCGGCTTCCCAGATGTCGAAGTCGGTCCCGACGCCGTCGAGATCGGCGATGATGTCGAACGAGACGATCTGCGCACGCTTGGCCTGGTTGATGAGATGGTTGCGGGCGATCGTGTACATATAGGCACGCGTGTTGGCCGGCAGCTCGCGCCGCGCGCCGTTCCAGGCATGCTCGTATATGTCCTGCCGCAGATCGAACACGTCTTCCGCCATCCTCCAGTTACGACGCAGATAGGCCGTCAACGCCCGTTCGAGAGGGAGCACCTCTCGCACGAACCAGGCATCGATCACGTCGTCGTCGATCATCCAATACCGTCGGAGCTGTCTCGCGTCGCACTTGTCCGCCGAGGGAAGACAAGCCGGTCCTTGAAAAGGGTAACGCGAAATCTGTCCATCGCGCGAATTTTTCCTCACTCCTGTCGGGCCGCGCATGACGCTGGACAGATGAGGGAGGATTTCGGGTAACGCACTGGAAAGAGCCAAAATGGTTCTATCGGAATGTTACCCGTAGCGCGACCTTGGTTGTCATAGTCGCGAGCGGGGCGGGAAAAACCACACCCGAGACGGGGGCCTAAGTGCGCGGCATGCCGCGGCAGGAGGTCAGTGCATGGCTGGAAGCAGCCGCTCGTCGACCGCTTTCGGCTTCGGCCTGGCGGACGATATTCTGCGAACGATACGGGCGGCGGACGACTGGAGGTCGCTCCGCCAGCTGACACGCGACTTCAGCGACGAGATCCGCAGCCGGCACTTCGCACTGATCACGCACGAGGATCTGCGCGCGCCGAAGCCGGGCGCCGTCGATATCCGCGATTATGCCGAGGGCGTGGAGCGGCGGATCATCGGCGGCTGCCGTTACCGCCGCGATCCCGTCATGCGTGGCTGCCTCTTCGCCGACAGCGCGTTTCTCTGGTCCGAGCTGCGGGACATCATCACCCTCGACCATCAGGACCGTCTCGCGCTGGAGTTCGGACGCCGCGAGGGGCTCAACGAAGGCATCACGGTTCCGTGTGGCAAGCTCGGTCATTGCCTCGGCTCCTGCACCTTCGCGGGCTTTCGCTCGCCACGCATGGCCGAGCTGGCATTGGCGCCGGCCCAGATGTTCGGCGTCTTCGCCTTCCAGCGCGCCCGCCGGCTCGCCGGCCCGCTTTTGCCCGGACCCGAGCCGCGCCTCGCGCCGCGTTATCGGGACTGCGTGGTGCTGGTCGGACGTGGCCTGCGCAACAAGGCCATCGCACATCGCCTTGGGCTGAGCGAGGACACGATTGAGAGCTATCTGCGCGACGCCCGCAAGCTGTTCGGTGCCAGCGACCGGACCGAGCTGGTCGCCGCCGCCCTGCTTGCCGGCGAGATCGGCCTGGACGAGCTGCGCCGGAGCTGACCACCCGGAATTCCGGGCGCTGATCCTGAACGGCGATTGCTGCTCTTTCTCCCGGCGCATCAACCGGGAGCACAGCCATGATCCTCACGATCGACGATTACCCCGAGAGCGCACACGCATTCGCGCTCGAAACCATGTTCGCGGACCGCAAGGCGCAGTTCGTCGACTTCTTCCGATGGGACGTGCCGGTCGTCGAGGGCCGCTACGAGATCGACCAGTTCGACACGCCGCACGCCGTCTATCTCGTCGCGATCGACGAAAGCGGCCGGCACGAGGCGTCGCTCCGCATGTTGCCGAGCTGGCTGCCCCATCTGCTCGGCGACATCTTCCCGCACATCTGCATCGGCGGCGTGCCGGTCGGCCCTTCGACCTGGGAAAGCACACGGCTCTGCCTGCCGAGCCGTCACGGCGCCGCGCGCCGCAAGGAACTGCGCAACGCGCTGATCTCGGCAATGGCCGACTTCGCGCTGGCGCGCGGCATCGAGCACATCACCGGCGTCATTCCCGAAGCCTTCCGTCGAGAGGTGCTCGCCATGGGCTGGCGGGCCGAGCCGCTCGGCCCCTCGCTGCGCATCGAAGGCGGACCGATCGGAGCGTTCCGCATCGAGGTCACGCCGGACATGCGCGAGCGGCTCGCCTGGACCGGCACCTATACCGGCTTGCTGGAGCTGGCGGCATGAGCGCCCTGGTCGATATCGGCGCCGGCGAACTGGCGCGCGATGGCTATCATGTCCTGCGCGGCGCCGTCTCGGCGTCGGCGGTCGAAGCGCTGACGGCCGATCTTGCGCCGAGCTTCGAGGCTACGCCGATGTGCCAAGGCGTCTTCTACGGCAATCGTACGCGGCGGTTTGGGGCGCTGCTTCGCAGGTCGCCGCATGCCGAGGCGCTGGTGCGCCATCCGGTCGTGCTGGCGATCGCCGAGCAGATGCTTTTGCCCTGGTGCGAGCGCATCGCCCTCAATCTGACCCAGGCGGTCGAGATCCATCCGGGCGCGCCCGCGCAGTTTCCGCACCGCGACCAGGACATGTGGGGCGGTCCCAAGGGTGGCATCGAATATCTGGTCAACATCATGTGGCCGCTCGACCCGTTCACGCCCGACAATGGCGGGACGCGGCTCTGGCCCGGCAGCCATGCCGACCAGGATGCGGTCGATCTGCCCGAGCATGACGCGGTCGTGCCCGAGGTCGGGCCAGGCGACGCGCTGCTCTTCCTCGGCTCGACGCTGCATGGCGGTGGCGGCAATGTCTCGACGGCACCGCGCCGCGGCGTGATCGTCAGCTATTGCCTGGGTTGGCTCAAGCCGTTCGAGCTTCAATGGCTGGTCTATCCGCCGGCGATCGCGCGCACCTTCTCGCTCGAGCTGGCGGCATTGGTGGGCTATGCCCAGCATCGGCCCAATCTCGGCAATGTCGAAGGCCAATGCCCCTCGGTGTTGCTGCGCGACGACCGTCCCGAGCATCTCGGCGCGATCGACGCGCTGCGGCCGGACCAGGAGGCGATGGCGGCAGCCTTCCTCGCCGGACAGGACGGGTGATGCCACGCTGGTCGCCGCCCGACTGGCGCGATGCCGATGCCTACGCGCCGGTGCTCTTGGGCGGTCGGCCCGCGCTGGCCTGGGAGCTGCTGCGGCGCGATCCGGCCTATCGGGCGTTCGTTGCCCGGGATGATTCGGCCCGTGCAGCCGCTTCGCGCTGGGGGCTGCACTTTCGCGGCTGATCCGGCGCAGGACTGCGCCGTCGCGCCCTATATGTGGACGGCGGCGGCCGACCCGCATGTGCTGCGTGCCCGCATTCTTGCGCCGTCGGCATCGGGTGGGGCGATCGACCTGTACCGCTTTCCGCACTTCGTCCGGCGAGGCGAGGACTGTTGTCACGTCCGGTTCGATCTGCACGATGGCGCGCTGCGCCTGGACCTTGTCGGCGACTTTGTGACAGGCGGCGGGTGCATCGAACCCGCGTTGGATCTGGGGCGTGATCTGGAGTCGCAGCTGGCCGCGATCCGGCGGCTCGACGCGCTGTTGCGCGGATGCGCATCCCCGTCACGCGACCAGCGCTTCGTCCGCCACGTCGAGGCGCTGCGCGCCGCCGACGCGCTCGCGGCCGGGGCGAGCCTGCGCGACATCGCGCTCGGGATATTGGGCGAAGACTGGCCCGGCGACGGCGAGCATCTCAAATCCCGCGCGCGGCGCAGGGTGCGGCTGGCGGCCGAGTTGATGCGCGCCGGACCATCGGCCGTTCTCGCGCGGACGATCTAGCAGGCCGTTCAGCGCGTCTTCGGGGCGGTCGCTATCAGGCCGAGCGCGTCGATCTCGAGCGCGGCGGCGGCATCGAGATATTCGAATATGTCGAGCCGCCGCTCACCGGTCTCGTACCGGGAGACATATTGCTGCGGCTTGCCGAGCTTGTCGGCCACGGCCTGCTGCGTCAGCGCTTGACGCTTCCGGGCTTCGATCAGCTGCTCGATCACCCAGCGATAGCGACTATCGTGGATGCCTCGTGCCACCAGTCCTCCACATCAACTTGATGTGAACCTGACCGGCATTGGTTCTTACACCAACTTGATGTATGAGACTTCGTATGTGGAGCAATTGGAGCAAGCAGCCGCGGTCGTTCTCGCCGATTGCCGTGAAGTCCGCCGTCCCGCGGCGGACGCGAGCAATGCATGCTTGATCGCCTCGCACCCGCGAGTGATTCGGTCCTCGACTATGACCGGCGCAATCTCCTGACCTATGCCGAACTGCTCGACGCGGCAGACGCCGGGGTCGACTGGCTGGCAGGGGCGCTCGACATCCTTGGGATCGATCCCGTCATCGATGCGGAGCGGGCGCGGGCGTGCTGGGACAGCCATCTCGCCCGCGCGCGCTGGATCGTCGGCGATGGCCTCGGTGCCGCAATCGAGGCGTTCGGCACGCTTCCCCGCAATCGCGTGCGCGGCTCGGTGCGATAGCTGCCTGCTGCTGGGCTCGGCCTTCGGCTAGTCGATCCGTCGGCCGGCGAGCCAGACCTTGCGCACGGTCGGCAGCTCGCAAACCTTGAGCGCAATACGCTCGCCGGCCGTCTCCGTCACTCTGTCGAGTTCGATCGCGATGGCGATGCGATCGTCCGATCGCGTGGCGCCGATCGTCGCCGGAATCGATCCGTCGCGGGCGATCAGTCCGAGGATCCGCAGCAGCACCTGGGGGCAGTCGTCGGTTTCGATCTCCAGCGACACGAGTTCGCTGCGGGGGGTCTTGGTGGGTTGGGTTGCGGTCTTGAATCGGCGCGGCTGCACCGCGGGGGTGTTGGCGTTGGTCATGTGGCAAGTCCTGGCGAGCGGGCGTCCGAACGGGCGGACGTATGGCCGGACTTGGTAAGCCCGGCGGCTGCTAGTGGGTGGCGGCTCGCCGGCAAGGGCGCACGAGACCGCCGGCGCTAAGTCGCGCCGAGGTGGTAATTCGCCGGTTGAACGCTTCGGTCGTCATGACGCTCGTGCAGGTGCGGGATTGCCCTTCCTGCGCCTCAGACAATCGGGATGCGCAAACCGGTAACACGAATAGTGGCGCCTCGCGGACGGCGGCGATGCCTGGAGGAACGCGGAATAGATTGAGCGCACTCTGGCGGCGCGGCGCTGCCGCCAGGGGTCGCAATTTGGTTTCGGCCCGCGTGCGCACGCTTGCGCGGCCGTGGCGCGGCGGCGGCTGGCGCACGGTTGCGCGCGCACGCCGCCACGCTGGCCGGCCGCCTGCAAGGGTGCGTCTTCTATTTGCGCCTTCGGCGCGGTGCATCGCGCTTCGCCGTCCGCGACCGCGCTCTAGGCCGCTCATGCGGCCCCGAGCCCCGCCGGGGCGGGTCTCGGCCTCCCGGTAACGATCGCATGGCGCATTCTGTGGACGCCGCCTCCCGCGGATGCGGCGGCGTTCCTTGCGGGCCTTCCCTCGTCGGCGGGTGTGGCCGGCGCTTCCGCCTGAGGCCCGTCGCGGCCCGCGCAACTCCGCGTGCGCGGAGTGCTTCATTGCATTGCGCCCTGACGGTGCGCGCGCCGCTGGAGCCGGGCCTCCTCTGGTCGCTTCTCGCCGCCCACCCCCGCCTCTCGGGGGAGGCCATGGGGCTTTTTGGGCGGGTCTGGAGGCTATCGTGTCACGATCATTGAAGCGCCGTGCCCGTGGCGAGGCTGTTGCCGATAGCGGCGAACCCCGCGTGAACCTCTATGACGAGGTAACCGCGCGGATCATTTCCGAGCTGGAGGCGGGGCGCATCCCATGGGTCCAGCCGTGGAGCGGCGCGGCGTGCGCCGGTCCCTCGCTGCCGCGCAATGTGCTGACCGGCCGGTCCTATTCCGGCGTGAATGTCCTGCTGCTGTGGGGCGCGGTGATCGCCAACGGCTATCCGTCGCAAAGCTGGCTGACCTTCCGGCAGGCGCGGGAAGCTGGCGGCAGCGTCATCAAGGGCGAGCGCGGCCAGACCGTGGTCTATGCCGACCGCTTCATCCCCGAGGCGGAAAAGGCGAAGGCTTCGGCGAGCGGCGACGACCCCAAGGCCGTGCCGTTCCTCAAGCGCTTCACCGTGTTCAACATCGCGCAGTGCGAGGGGCTGCGGTCCGGCCTCGCGCTGGACCCCGCGCCGCTCCCCGAACGCGAGATCGTCCCGGTCGCCGAGGAAGTGATCGCGGCATCGGGCGTCGATTTCCGGATCGGCGGATCGCGCGCTTTCTATGTCCCGTCCGCCGACTTCGTGCAGGTGCCGCCGCAGCCCGCTTTCTTCGAGCAGGTCAACTATTACCGGACCTGCCTGCACGAGCTGACGCACGCGACCGGTCACTCGAAGCGGCTGGGGCGCGACCTGTCGAATGGCTTCGGGACCAAGGGCTATGCCCGCGAGGAATTGTGCGCCGAACTCGGTTCCGCCTTCCTCTGCGCCGCGCTCGGCATCGTGCCGACCGTCCGCCACGCAGACTATATCGCAAGCTGGCTGGAGGTGCTGCGCGAGGACAATCGCGCCATTTTCCGCGCCGCGAGCCAGGCGAGCAAGGCCGCCGATTGGCTGCTGGCGCGGCATCGCGAAGCCGGTGAGGCAACGGCAGATCGGAGGATCGCGGCATGATCCTCCTGCCTCCCGAGCTTCGCTTCGCGCTGCGCGCGAACGCGATCCAGAGGCGCGCGACTCTGGATCGCAACCGCCGCGCCGCCGAACGGAAGGACGAGCGCTTCGATCCGGTCCCAGTGCTCAAGCTGTTCAATCCGCTCGGGGCGGCGACATGGCTCGCGACCGAACTCGCCGACGACGATGACACCCTGTTCGGCCTTGCCGACCTCGGGTTCGGCTGTCCGGAGCTTGGCGCGTTCAGTCTGTCGGAGATCGCATCGGTCCGGCTGCCGTTCGGCCTCGGTATCGAACGCGACCTGGCCTACGAGGGACGCCACCGCCTGTCGATTTGGACGGCGTGGAGCCGCCGCGCCGGGTCGATTCTCTGGGCCGAAACCCTGCTGCGCCGGGTCGCCCCCGGCACCAACTCCCGCGACGAGATCGGGCCGCCGCCCGACGCGTCCCCCCAAGAAACAGACGGGGCCGGATGACCCACCACCGCCGGACCCCGGCGGGGGTCCGGCATCCATGAAGGAGCAAGACCATGACCCTTTTGTTCATAGCGCAGGACCGCTTGTCGGTCAGCAAGACCAACATGCGGCACAGCCGCAAGGCACCCGATGTCAGCGACATCCTTCCCACCATCCGCAAGCGCGGCGTCATCCAGACCCTGCTGGTCCGCCCCTGCGAAACCGAAGGCGATTACGAGATCGTCGCGGGCGCGCGGCGCTTTCACGCCGCGCAGCTGGTCGCCGCTGAGACCGGCGAAGCCGAGCCGCTGCCGTGCCGCGTGCTCGCGGCGGGCGATGACGCCGCCGCGATCGAGGCGTCGATGATCGAGAACTTGGCGAGGCTCGACGCCGACGAGGTGACCCAATGGGAAACCTTCACCCGGCTGGTCAAGGAAGGCCGCGAGATCGCCGATCTCGCCGAAACCTTCGGGCTTCCCGACCTCACCATCCGCCGCGTGCTCGCGCTCGGTAACCTCCTGCCGCGCATCCGCGACCTGTACCGGCAGGAGAAAATCGACCGTTCGACTGTCCGCCATCTGACCATGGCGTCCAAGTCCCAGCAGCGCGCATGGCTGGCGCTGCTCGACGACAAAAACGCCTATGTCCCGACCGGGCATCAGTTGAAGGCGTGGCTGTTGGGCGGACAGTCGATCAGCGCCGTCCACGCGCTGTTCGATGTCGAGGCTTACAAGGGCGCGCTGGTCGCCGACCTGTTCGGCGACGACCGCTATTTCGCCGATGCCGACGCTTTCTGGATCGCGCAGAATGCGGTCATCGAGGAGCGCCGCACCGCCTATCTGGAGGCTGGCTGGAGCGATGTCGTGATCGTGCCTCCTTCCGAGCGGTTCGACAGCTGGGAATATGAGAAGGCCGCGAAGCGCAAGGGCGGACGCGTCTATGTCGATGTCAGGACCAACGGAGAAGTCGTGTTCCACGAAGGCTATCTGACCCGCGCCGAGGCTCGCCGCGCGGCACGCGGCGAGCCGATTGCGGCGACCGAGAAGCCCGTCCGCGCCGAGATCACCAGCGCGCTCAACAGCTATATCGACCTTCACCGCCATGCCGCAGTGCGCGCGGCACTGTGCGGGCATCCCGGCGTCGCGCTGCGGCTCGCGGTCGCGCACATGATCGCCGGATCGCCGCTATGGAGCGTCCGCCCGGACCCGCAATCGACCCGCAACGACGATGTTCGCGAGAGCGTCGAGACTTCGCCCGGCGAGGTGCGGTTCGACGAGCATCGCCGCGCGGTGCTCGCCGTTCTCGGCCTTTCGCCGGAGGAACCGACCGTCACCGGCGGCAACGGCGACGACCATGGCCTGTGCCAGATCTTCCACCGGCTGCTGGAGCTTCCCGATGGTGTCGTGCTCGACATTATTGCGGTCGCGATGGGTGAGACGCTGGCGGTCGGCAGCGCCGCCGTCGATGCGGTCGGGAGCCATCTCGGTATCGACATGGCCGACTGGTGGCAGGCCGATGTCTGCCTGTTCGAGCTGGTCCGCGACCGCGAGGTGGCGTCCGCGCTGCTCGCCGAGATCGCGGGCGATATCGTCGCCAAGGCGAACGAAGGCGAGAAGGCGAAGACGCTGAAGCAGATTGCCCGCGACCACCTCGACGGCACGAACGGACGCGCCAAGGTCGAGCGTTGGGTACCGCGCTGGATGCGCTTCCCGCCCGCCGCCTACACCCCGCGGGGCGGGGTCGCGAGTGTCGCCGCCGCGATGCGCGGCGCGCGGATCGTCCCGGAAGACGAGCCGGAGAAGCTCGCCGCCTGACTGCCCGGCACGCGGGCGGCCCCTGCCGGGACCGCCCGCGACGTCGCCCCGCTGTATCGGTTCAGGAATTTTCGGCGGCGCTGGCGCGCCGCCATTTTCGTGGCCGGTGCGGATCGGGATCGGCCTCCGCCAGCACCGCCAATGCCGCGCGCAGATGCTTCTCGATCGCGCTCTGGCTCAGTTCCATCGCTGCCGCGGTCTCCTTGAGCGAGACCTCATCCAGCCGCCGCAGCAGCACGACAAGCCGCCGCTTCTCGGACAACGTATCCATTGCCGCCGCCACGCGCGCCAGCCGCTCGCGCGCCTCCGCCGCCTCCACCGCCCCCGGCGACGGGTCGGCGAATGCCGCAAGGACTTGACCCTCGACCGGCTCGATCCGGACGCAGGCGGCGTGGCGCTGCCGCTCGACGATCTCGCTCCACGCCGCGCGCGAAAGATAGCCGAACCAGTTGCGGACATCGTCGCCCGGATCGGCCTTGAGGACGCGCAGATAGACGTCCTGGACCACATCATCGACGTCGGCGGGCGCGACCCCGCGCCGCGCGATCCATGCGCGCAGGCGCGGCTCGAGCGGCAGGCAGGCTTCGGCCAGAAGACGCGCGGTCGTGCCGCGCCTCGCGGCGCAGTCGATCAGCGACAGCAGCGGCCCGGCCCGTAGTTCGCCCGGTCCGCTGTCTTCCCATTCGGCGACCTTCCGGCGCGCGGCGAGGGTCACCGCAGCGCCACCGGCAACGCTTCGAAGCCGCGCTCGCGAAGCGCCGCGAGCACCGCCTCGCCATGGTCGCGGCTCTCCACTTCCGCGACGATCTCGACGACCGTGCCCTTCGCATTGAGCGCAAGCGACAGCCGGTCGTGCGCGACATCGACGATGTTCGCACCGGCTTCGCCGATGGCGGTCGCGAGCCGCGCCAGCCCGCCCGGCGCGTCGGGCACGGCCACCTGGATGCGCAGCAATCTGGCCGAGCGTACCAGCTCGCGCATCGCGACCGAGGCGAGCACGCGCAGGTCGATGTTGCCGCCGGTCAGAATCGTCGCCACGCGCTGTCCCATGAACCGTCCGGGATGCGCGAGCAGCGCGGCGAGCCCCGTCGCGCCCGCGCCTTCCGCCACCGTCTTCTCGACCGACAGCAGCAGCGCCACCGCCGCCTCGATCGCGCTCTCCTCGACCAGCAGGATGTCGTCGACGAGGGCGCGCACGACCTCGCGCGTCAGCCCGCCGGCGGTCTTGACCGCGATGCCTTCGGCGATGGTCATGCCGTCGGCGCAGGGCTCCAACTCGCCCGCGAGTGCGCGCGCCATCGACGGATAGGTGGCGCTCTGCACCCCGATCACGCGCACGCTCGGCTTGATCGTCTTGGCCGCGATCGCGATCCCCGAGATCAGCCCGCCGCCGCCGATCGGCACGAGGATCGCGTCGAGATTTGGCACGGCGGAAAGGATTTCGAGGCCGATCGTGCCCTGTCCGGCGATCACTGCCGGATCGTCATAGGGATGGATGAAGGTGAGGCCATCGGCCACCGCCAGGTCGTGCGCGTGGGTCAATGCATCGCTCAGATTGGCGCCGTGGATCACCACCCGCGCGCCATGGTCGCGTGTCCGCGCGATCTTGGTGAGCGGCGTGCCGAGCGGCATCACGATCGTCGCGGGGACGCCCAACCGCTTGGCATGATAGGCGACACCCTGCGCGTGATTGCCCGCCGACATCGCGCAGACGCCGCGCGCGCGTATCGCCGGATCGGTCAGCAGCAGCTTGTTGAGCGCGCCGCGTTCCTTGAAGCTCGCGGTGAACTGCAGGTTCTCGAACTTGAGGAATAGCCGGGCGCCGGTGATCGCCGACAGCGTCTCGCTCGGCACGCAGGGCGTGTCGAGGATCGCGCCTTCCAGGCGCGCGGCGGCAGCGCGAATGTCGCCGATAGACGGCGGATCGAATTCCATTTTCCGTCAGCCGGCGACGCGATCCTTGAACGCTTTCGCCGGGCGGAACCGGACGGTGCGCGAAGCCGCGACGAACATCGCTTCCCCGGTTCGCGGGTTGCGTCCGGCACGCGCCGGACGATGGGTGACGCTGAACTTGCCGAACCCGGCGAGCGCTACTTCCCCTTTCGCGGCCCCCGCCGCGATCGCGTCGAGCACGTCGGCGACCATCGTCCGCGCTTCCGCCTTGCTGAGGTTCCGCGCCGTGGCGAGTGCGTCGGCGATATCGTTCCTGGTCATGCGGCTGATCCCCCAAGATGGCGTCGGCCCCGCGCAAGGGACGGCAGGGCCGACCCTGCCCGAGACAGCCGAGACGCGATTTCGGGTAACGCGCGTCGGCTCTTCCGGCGGATTTCTCGAACCTCGCGGTAGGTCCGTCGATCGCTGAAATCGGTGATGGAGTCGCGTCGGAGCCGCCATTCCGCGCTGCGTAAATCACCTGTGCGGAGGCAAATCCGACCCTCGGCCTCTCGACGACGGCGTCCTGCGGCAGGCCGTCCGGCGCCACAACGCGGGGCCGCGAACTTTCTTCCCCGGCGTGTGCCACGCCTCCTCGCGGACCAAGAAACTCCGCGTCCCCGCGTCCTCCGCTTCGCTTCGGCCTTTCAGGTGCATCGCCGGCCCTGGCTGCCGCCCGTGTCCGCCTGTCGAGGCCGCGATGGGCGGCTTTGCGAGCATCAAGGAGATGACATCATGGCACAGATTGGCACCTTCAGCCGCGACGAAAGCGGCGTTTTCACCGGTTCGATCCGGACCCTGACCCTCAACGTCAAGGCGACGATCCGCCCCGTCGAGCGGGACAACGACAAGGCACCCGACACCCGCGTCTTCGCCGGTGCGGTCGAGATCGGGGCAGGCTGGACCAAGGCCGCGCGCGAGACCGGTACCGAATATCTGAGCCTAAAGCTCGACGATCCCTCGCTGCCTTCGCCGATCTACGCCCAGCTCGTCCAAGGCGACGGCAGCGACTGGAAGCTGATCTGGTCGCGCTGACAAGGCCGCGCTCGCGGGGGTGTCGGAACGCGAAATCGTTTCGACACTCCCCGCAGCGGGTCCCGGTCCGGATGCTCGGGGACGCGCCGGCACTTCCGCCGCCGCGAGCAACGGACCCCGACCAGCATGCAGGACGACAGCGACATCGACCGGGCAGGCCGCGCCAAGCGCGGCTCGCCCTTCCTCACCACCGACCAGGCCGCCGCCTATCTCAAGATCTCTTCGAAGTCGCTGAAGCGGCTCCGGCGGGCGGGCAAGGGACCGGCGTTCCGCCGCCATTGCCGCTTCGTCCAATACCATATCGACGATCTCGACGCGTGGAGCCGCGACAGCGGCGGGCGGGAGCCGCGCGCATGAACCGGCGCTCGCATGCCAGCGGCGACGCGCCGCTCCTCGCTTGGGGCGACGCCCTGCGCGCGGCCAAGGCTCGGCGCAAACGCCTGATCCGATGGGCAGCGATCGGCGCGATCGGCGGCGTCGCGCTGCTCGCCACCGCGGTGTTTCCTCCGGCCCCGCGGCTGGTCTGGAATGCCTCGGCCAGCGCGCCGATCGGCCTCTACGCGGTGTCTCCGGGTGCCCCCGCAGAGCCAGGCGACATGGTCGTCGCGCGGGTGCCGGAACCGTATCGGCGGCTCGCCGCGACCCGCCGCTACCTGCCGATGAACGTGCCGCTGGTGAAGCGGGTCGTGGCCTCTGCGGGCGACGAGGTCTGCGCGCTCGGCCAGGAAATCTTCGTCAACGGACGCTGGATCGCCGAGCGGTCGGCCGCCGATGGCGCGGGCCGGCCGATGCCGATGTGGTCGGGCTGCGTGCGGCTGCGCGGTCGCCAGCTGTTCCTGCTGATGGATACGCCGGCGTCGTTCGACGGGCGCTATTTTGGAGTGACCGAAAGCGCCGACATCGTCGGCGGGGCGCGGCCGCTATGGGCGCGGTAAGGATCATGCTGGGCGTCGCCAGCCTCGCCGTTGCCGCGCCGGCACAGGCGGAATCGGTCGCCGACTGGCGGCCCTATATCGCCGAAGCGTCCGCCCGGTTCGGCGTGCCGACAGCCTGGATCGAGCGGGTCATGCAGGCGGAGAGCCGGGGCCAGACGACTCTCGACGGTCGCCCGATCCGCTCGTCGGCAGGCGCGACGGGCCTAATGCAACTGATGCCCGCGACCTGGGCCGACATGCGTGCAAGGCTCGGGCTCGGCGCCGACCCGGACGACCCGCGCGACAACATCCTGGCGGGCACCCTGTATCTCAGGCTGATGTACGATCGCTTCGGCTATCCGGGCCTCTTCGCTGCCTATAATGCAGGGCCGGGCCGCTATGCCGAGTATCTGGCCGGAGGCCGCGCTCTGCCTGCCGAGACGGTCGGCTATCTCGCCAGCGTCGCGCCGCGATCGCCAGTGCCGAGCGTCCCGGTGGCCGCCACGCCGGTGCTGCCGCCCTCTATCTTTGCCGTTCGGCGCGATGTGAAGACCCCCTCCGAGGCGTCGGCTTCCACCCCCGGGTCGTCGCTGTTCGTGGCGCTGTCGAAGGGGGATTGATCGCGATGCGGTGCATGTCGGAGAGGGAGGAAGCTCGTCTCGATAGACCCAGCATGACGGGTGGCGGAACGGCTATCAAGGCCCGCGGGTGCCCCCCAATTTTCTTCGAAAATCGGTTCCCCCCGCGTCCGCTTCGCGGCGCTGCGCTTCGCTCCGCGGCCCTGACAGCCGCTCCGCCACCCATCTCTGAAACGCCGTTCTCGATGATGGGAACATCAGCGTTGGAGATCATCATGAGCATGTATCAGAGCATCGGAACGGCGTCGGATCGCGTGATAAACGCATTGGTTGCTGGGCTTGAACTGGAGTTTGGGCGCGGTGCCGGGGAAGCCCTGGCGCACCGCTTTCTGGAGGCCGAGGAAGCGGATTTTCGCTGGGATGCGAGGGTCGAGGAGCGCTGGATCGGCGCCTACGAAAGCCCCGACGACGAGGATTTTGAACTCGATCGGATCGCGATTTGCGGTCGCCTCGATGGCAAATGGTTCTGTGCCACCATGCTCGTGGACGGCGATGGCAATGCCCACGGGATGATGGGATGCCGGCAGTTCAGGTCGCTGGTTCGGGCGCGGGATGCGATGCTCCATGCGCACTGATCGGCAGAATTCTCCCGGGGAGAGGCGGCGTCGGTTCGGCGTCGTCTCTCCCCTTTTTTTGAGCCGGGATGGAGGGAAGGAAGGGAAAGAGGGGAAACAAGATAAAGGCAGTGTCTCGCGCCACTGCTTAAGTGATTGTCTGCACATCCTTTTTTCGCGAGACTGTCTCGCACCACCTGCGAGATACGATTTTGGTAAATGGCGGTTTTCCGCCAATTTCGCTGCGAAATCGCGAGACTCAGGCCCGTGTGATGCCTGACGACTACTTCACCCCCAAGCTCGGCCGGACGCGCGGCAAGGACGGCAAGAAAGTCGTCAAATATGGCGGTCGCATCCTCGCCGCCGCTCGCCTCGCCGGTACCAAGACCGGGGTCAAGGCATGCCGCTTCGACGGCAGCCGCATCGGTCGCGGCGCGAGCATGGGGCGGCTGCTCTCCAGCCGAGACCGACTGGCAGGATTTCGCGGGCGCCGCGCCGTCGTGAAGGCGAGCCTGATCCGGCTCGCCGGCAAGGCCGGCCAGATCGCCCGCGCGCATATGCGCTACATCCAGCGCGACGGGGTTACGCGCGAGGGTTTGCCGGGCGAGCTCTACGGCCCGGACACCGACCGCGCGGACGGCGACGATTTCCTCAAGCGCACGGCGCATGACCGGCACCAGTTCCGCTTCATTGTCTCGGCCGAGGACGGCGCCGAATATCCCGACCTCAAACCCTATGTCCGGCGGCTGATGACACAGGTCGAGCACGATCTCGGCACGAAGCTCGACTGGGTCGCTGTCGACCACTTCAACACCGAGCGCCCGCACACCCATGTCGTCCTGCGCGGCGTCGATGATCGGGGCGACAATCTCATCATCGCACGCGAGTATATTTCGCACGGGCTACGCGAGCGCGCGTCCGAGCTGGTCACGCTCGACCTGGGGCCACGTACCGATCGCGAGATCGAGGCCCGCCTGCGCCACGATGTCGACCAGGAGCGGCTGACCGCGATCGACCGCCGTCTGCTGCGCCGGATGGATGCCGACCGGATGGTGTTGTCGGCCGACAACGATCCCTTCCAGCGGACGATCGCGGCCGGGCGGCTGCGCAAGCTCAAGGCGATGGACCTTGCCGAGGACATCGGCGGCGGCCGCTACCGGCTCGCCGACGGGCTCGAGGACACGCTACGCCGCATGGGCGAGCGCGGCGACATCATCCGGCTGATGCAGCGCGAGCTGACCGCCCGCCGGCTCGACCGCGCAGGGGTAGAGCAGGTGGTGGCGACGGAGCTGCGCGAACCCGTCGTCGGGCGGCTGATCCAGCGCGGCTTCTCTGACGAGTATCGCGACCGTCACTACATGATGATCGACGGCATTGATGGCCGGGTCCATTATGTCGACATCGGGCGTGGCGACGCCACCCCATCTGTACCCGAGAACGCGACGGTGCGGATCGAGCCGACAAAGGCAGAGGCGAGCCAGGCGGATCGAACTGTCGATGCGGTTGCCCGCGCCAATGGCGGGCGCTACTCGGTCGACCTTCATCTGCGGCACGATCCGACGGCGAGCGAAGCCTATGCGGCGAGCCATGTCCGGCGGCTCGAAGCCATGCGGCGCGCGGGCACGGGACCCGAGCGACTGGCGGACGGTAGCTGGTCCATCCCGCAGAACCATCTCGACCGGGCGGAAGCCTTCGCGCAGCGGCAGCAGCGCGACCGCCCGGTTGCGCTGTCGATCCTCTCACTTCGGCCCGTCGGGGACCTTGTCGCGATCGAGGCGCCGACCTGGCTCGACCGCGAGCTGGCGCCGGGCGCCGCGGAACCATTCCGCGACGCCGGCTTCGGGCGCGAAGTCAGGACGGCGCTCGCGGCGCGGCGACAATGGCTGATCGAGCAACAATTGGCGGCAGGTGACGGCCGCGCGTTCCGTTTGCGGAGCGGCGCGCTCGACGAGCTCGGCCGGCGCGAAGTGCGCCATGTTGGAGCCCAGCTGTCCCAGCACATGGGCAAGCCGTTCGAGCCAGCGCGCAACGGCGAGCGGGTCGAGGGCGTGATCGCTAGGCGCGTCGATCTAGAAAGCGGCAGCTATGCGCTCGTCGAACGGTCGCGGGATTTCACGCTGGTGCCGTGGCGCGAGGTGCTCGAACGCAACATCGGCAAGGCCGCTTCCGGCATCATGCGTACGGACGGGATCAGCTGGCAGTTCGGCCGCGGCCGATCCGGGCCGACGATAGCATGATGACCTGCTAGCGGGCTTTCACCTGCCAGGTAAGCCCGCCCAGCTCGCTCGTCCCCGCAGTACTGGATGAATGTCGACGATGATAACGGGATCGATCCACCCACTTTTATGGCGCTAGGCGACCGGCGCGATCTGGAACAAACTCAGAACCTCTGTTAGGCCGGTATCGGCGCAGATCAGCAAGACTCATATCGACTAGATGTGGCGCTGGTGGCCTGCCACCCGTATAGCGTCGAGGCTAGGAGACTATGATGAATTTTGAAGCGGTCGCGTCGTCGTTGCGCGAGGGCGCGATGATAGATGCGGCAGCTGTCGATCTCGATGCGAGCGCGAACACCGCGCCTACGCCCGCGGTGATCGCTGCGGTCGTGGCGGCCATGTCTCATCGTCATGGCAATCCCTCGAGCGGACATGGGCGAGGTAACGCATCACGTGACGTGCTCACCGCCGCGCGCGATTCGCTATCGGCCTTGGTGAATGGGGCGTTCGATGATGGCGTCGTCTTCACCTCGGGCTGCACAGAGGCGAATAACTTGGTGCTGTCGAGCTTTGCGGGCGGCCGAGCGCGGATAGTCACCTCTGCGGTGGAGCATCCATCAGTCCTGACAACTGCCAAGGCGCTTGCTCAGGTCGGTAGCGATGTCACTATTTTGCCGGTGGATCGCGGTGGAAGGATCGATCTCGAATCATTGAACGTAGCTGTGCGCAGCGCCAATGGGCCATGCTTGGTGTCGCTGCAGTTGGCGAATTCCGAAACCGGCGTGCTGCAGGATGCCGCTGCGATTGCTGCGATCGTCGGAGAATGTCAGCATTGTTATTTTCATGCCGACGCCGCCCAAGCGATGGGCAAGATCGAAATCAATCTGGGCCGAGGCGTCGGCCCAGATGTGGTGACTATGTCCGGACACAAGATCCATGGTCCTATGGGGATCGGAGCAATTATCGTTGCTGACGACAGTGCGATTCCGCTGCGCGCATTGCTAAAGGGCGGCGAACAGGAAAGAGGCATACGCGCGGGCACCGAGGCGGTGCCCGCAATTGCGGGTCTTAGCGCCGCTGTCGACGAGTGGGCGCTCCACCGGATCGATCGACGTCGCCATCTTGAAGCGTTGCATCGTCATATCGAGCAAGGGCTCTGTCGGATCGAGGGGGCAATAATCAATGGCTCTGCGAGTTCACGCTTGCCGAACGTAACAAACGTAACCTTCGCTAACTGTGATGCGATGGCTCTTGTCGCCAATCTCGACGCGCAAGGCATCAGGGTGTCGCAGGGATCCGCATGCTCAACCGGGCGCCCAGAACCCTCTCATGTGCTAGTGGCTATGGGGCTGAGTGAAGCGGACGCCTTTTCGACCATCCGCATCTCGCTGTCGGTCAATAACCAACTCAGCGAGATCAATCACGCGATCGCAGTAATCTCGGGGACGGTCGACCGGATGCGAGGGCGACCGTGACCATCCCCCAGCAACGTTACGCCTATGGCGGTCACTATACCTTTCCCGTGCGGTACGGCTGGTTGCCTAAGGGTATCGATCGGCTCGTCAGTTCAGGCAGCTTTTCAGCATCGACCGAAATGGCCGATGCCCTCGGGCTAGGCTCAAAAATGGTCGAGTCGCTAAGCTTCTGGCTCCGCGCAATGGGGCTCACCGCCGAAGAGGGCGACACAAAGGCCCGCGGCGCATCGGAGATGGCGCGACTGATCGCGCAACGCGACGCCTTCTGCGAACTCCCAGGAACTTGGTGGTTTCTCCACCTTTCGCTGGTGTGCGCACCTGGCACGGTTTGGTCCTGGTTCTTCAATCATTATTCCGAGCGCATATTTGACCGCAACGGTTGTATCGACGCGTTTCTCGAGCACACGCGCTCTCGCGCCATTCGGCCGGCAACGCCGCAGGTTGCGCAGAAGGACGTCGCTTGCCTGTTGGCCGCGTATACCAGCCGTCCGGGCGTTGATTACGTTGATCCGGACGATTTGGGTGCTTGCCCCTTGCGCGAGCTAGGTCTCATCTTTCGGCATGCGCATGTCCAGCGCTTCGAGCGCACGCGAGCCCCAGCCGGCGTGCCGCACGAAGCGCTGCTTGCCTGCGTGTCATCGCTGGTTGAGGATAGTGGCCGCGGCGCCTTCTCACTCCGAGAACTCGCGACGATGAAGGACGGGCCGGGGAGGATATTCTGCGCAGGGTTGGACGCACTGGAGACGATGGTCGCAAACGCGGTGGCCGTCTCTCCGCACGCGCATCTCGACTCGCTCGCCGGCGAACGCATGCTGGTCGTGGCACCGCGGTTGATGACCGACTGGCTGACGGACCTGTACGACCGCATCGAGGCAGCGGCATGACCGCGCAGACCGCTTTCTTCCGATCAATGAGCCTGGCCGAGGACCTGCCCCATCCCGACCGATTTCTTCATTATCATCCGACTGGGCGCGCCTTGCCGATCGTGGCCCAGGTGTTGCGCGCGGGCGCCGCGACAATGGTCATCGCCCCTTATGGCAGCGGAAAGAGCCTCGCTGCTGGGGTTGGAGCGCTGTTCGTCGAAAACGCCACCGAAACTCAAGCTGATTTGGCGCATCTGAGCGCTCGCATCGCCCGCGTCGACGCCGGTCTTGCGCAGGCGCTGAACGGACGATTGACCGCGCCGGTGCGTGGCAAAGTCGTGGTGCTGTCGGGCCTAGTTGGCGATCCGCTTGCCGCCATTTCCGAAGCGATCGGCATGAAACACGCCCCGAAGTCCGTTGAGGGTTTTGGCAAGGCAATGCGAGAGGCCGGCTGGGACCATGTCGCGATCATCTGGGACGAGTTCGGTCGCCACTTGGAAGGCCTTATCGCCGATGGTCGTTCGAGCGAGCTGGATATCATCCAGCGGCTTGCAGAGCGCGTCGCGCGCGCGGACGAACCTAGTCTCAGCCTGACTCTACTTCTGCATCAGAATCTGCTCGCCTATGCGACGCGTCTTAACGAGACGTCGCGTAACGAGTGGCGGAAGATCGAAGGTCGCTTTGCGGCGCTTCGCCTGATCGAGGACAGTCAGGAATTCTTCGAACTCGTCGCTGAGGTGGTTACGAGCCTTCGCGAGACCAGCGGGTATCCCGCCTCGCCACCCACCGCACTTGTGAAGGCCGCGATTGCTGCTGGTTGGTTCGACGGCATGTCCGAAGAACAACGGGTGTCGGCGTTGCTCAAGGGGGCGGCGCCGTTGTCACCCGGCGCGCTGCAGGTGCTTCCGACATTGGTGGCACGGGTCGGGCAAAACGAGCGCAGCCTGTTCTCGTTCCTGCGTGAACAGGATTTGGGATTTCCGGTCGGAATTGAAGAGGTTTATGTCGCATTCGCCGATGCGATGCGTACCGACGTCGGGATCGGAGGTACGTATCGCCGCTGGGTCGAGACGGAAAGCGCGCGCTCCCGCGCCAACAGTCCGCTCAAACGCGAACTCTTGGCAGCAGCGTGCCTGCTACAGCTTGGTGGCAGTGGCGAACGCAGACGCGTTCCACGGGCGGTGGTGGAACTGGCCGTAGCAAGCGATATCAATACCGCTCAGACGATCGCGCGCTCCTTCGATGAGCTGGTCTCGTCACGCTTGCTGTTGTGGCGCCAGCACAATGACGATGTCGCGGTTTGGCATGGTGCGGACATCGATGTCGCACTGCGGGTGCGCGAAGAGCGTGACCGACGCTCGGGCGAATTTGATCTAAGAACCTTCCTTGATGAGCGTTTTCCTGCGCCGCACGTGCGCGCGCCGGGACACAACGCGGACTTCGGCGTCAATCGTTATCTCGAAGGGCGCTATTTGTTGCCGCGCGAACTTGCATCGCCAGTCGCCGTAGATGCTGGGTCCAGCGGAATGGTCGGGTATCTCCTCGCCGAGGACCGCGCCGATATCGAGCGGGCGCGCAAGTTGATCGCGGCTTGGGATGCGGAGCGCTGGGTGCTGGTTATTCCCGACCGTCCTTTGGATATCACTGGCGCCGCACTCGAGCTTGTCGCGATCGAGGCGCTCCGTGCCGATGCCGATTTCCTCGCATCTGACCCGATGATTCCGACTGAGGTGGACGAGTTGCACTCAGTCGCATTCGAACAGCTAGCGCGTTTGATGCGTGTCCTTCTCGATCCGAGCGGCACTCATGCGCGGTGGTATAGCGCTGGTGAGCAATTGAACGTGACAGCGGAGCGCCCCGCTTCGGTGGCCGCGTCTCGGCTGCTCAGCAGCTGGTATCGGGACACCCCGCGCATCGCCAATGAACAGCTGATGCGTACGGCGGCATCGCGGACGATGCAGACAGCGCGCGTGCGGGTGGTGAGTGCGATTCTCGAGCGCAGCGATCGCGCTAGCCTCGGCTACGAGGAAGGCGACGGCAGTGCCGAGGCATCCATCTACCGCACGGTCGTCGAGCGCACTGGGCTGCGACGCGCCGAAGAGGAGCGATTCGCCGATCCTGACCAGATCGCCGATCCCGGTCTGAGGGAAGTATGGACCGAAATTGCCGCGTTCTTCCGGCAGCCGACGCAGGGTCGCACCTCGCGATACAGGTCCCTGGCCGATCTGACGAATAAGCTCGCTGCGCCGCCGATTGGGCTACCTCGGGCAGTGATGCCCGTGCTGATTGCGGCCGGTTACAAGCACTTCGCACGCGCGATCGCCCTCTACCGTGACGGCGTCTACGTGCCCGATATCATGGGCTTCCCATTCGACACGATGGTGTCGGCATCTGACGCCTATTGCGTGCGAGTGTTGAAGATCACGACGGAACTCACCGAGTATCTGTCCGAGATCTGCTACGCCTTCAGGCATGAGCGGCCAGCAGCGGGCGATGAGCTGGTGCGCGCAGCCTATGACGCAGCACAAGGCTGGCTGTTGACGGTGACTGATGGGGCACGTCGATCCAACCGCCTTGGTCAGCATGCTAAGGCGTTGCTGCGCGCCGTCGGCAATGCGAACGACCCCATCGAGCTATTGATTCACGACATCCCCGGCGCTTTCGGTATGTCCGGACCGACGGTCAGGCTGGTTGAACGTGTCGAGCAAGCGCGTCACCAAATAGACCGGCTGAGAGATGATTATGCTGACGAGGCGGTCGAGGTGATCCGGAGCAGCTTTGAACGATACGCGCCCGATAGCGCGGTGGCCGTGGATGCAATCAAGGGTTGGGCCGGCTGCTTCGACATGGAGGATCTCGATCGAGCATCGGCATTGCGGATCGTCGATCGCTCGGTGGTTCGCAAAGCTCTGGAGACGGCTAATGGCCGCTTCTCGGAAAAGTCGCTGGCGAATGCCTTAAGCTCGATTCTCCTCCAGCGAAGCCTCGACAAGTGGGATGACCGCACTGCGCCGCAATTCCGCACTGCCCTGCGCGAAGCGCGCGAACGCGTCGAGGCGGCATCGCTGGATACCGATACGCCGCGGGCTGCGCTTCGCCCCATTATCGAAGCGAAAGTTGCTGACTTGCGTCAGATGCTTGCCAAGATCGACGGCGGCGAAGACATTGCGGCGGATGAGGATATGAAGATTGTGGGAGGGGCACGGTGAGCGTAGTCAGCGTAAGTGTCGACGATGCCGTGCTCGATGCTTCGGCACGCCATATTGTTCCAATTTCAGGGGGCAAGGATTCGTCGGCGCTCGCTGTCTATCTGCGCCAGCGCAATCCTGATGTGAAATTTGAATATGTATTCTCCGACACCGGCGTGGAGCTACCGGAAACCTACGATTTCCTCGATCGACTGGAGAACGTGTTAGGTATCGAAATCCATCGCGTGTCAGCGATGGAGATGTTCGACGTTGCGGAAAAGCCCGGGCGTACGGCTTTTGACGTCGCGCTTTACGAGCATTTCGCCGGTTTTCTACCTAGCCCTAGGGCGCGGTGGTGTACGCGCATCATGAAAATCGCGCCTTTCGAGCGCTTTGTCGGCACGGACCGCGCCTATTCCTACATTGGAATCAGGGCAGACGAGAACCGCTCGGGCTATCTTGGCACGGGCACCGCAGGCGCCAAGCCGGTAGTTATCTCTGAGCAACCCAATATCACACCTGT
Source organism: Sphingomonas sp. (assembly GCF_024508665.1). Classification (GTDB taxonomy): domain Bacteria; phylum Pseudomonadota; class Alphaproteobacteria; order Sphingomonadales; family Sphingomonadaceae; genus Sphingomonas. The sequence continues at coordinate 724,057 of NZ_JANINP010000006.1, read as the reverse complement.
CTATCCTTACCGCGACGATTGTATCGATGTCGCCGAGGTCGGCCGCATTCTGGACAGCGCCGGGCTCGGCCTTCCCGATTACTATGAATGGCGGAGCCGCTCGGGCTGTTATTTCTGCTTCTATCAGCAGATCGGCGAGTGGCAGGGACTGAAGGAACGTCATCCTGCCCTCTACGATCGAGCTAAGGCGTACGAGACGATGAAAGGGGGGCGCAAATACACTTGGGTCGATGGCCGTTCGCTGGACGATGTCGAGCGAATGCCACGGCGCGCAATCAAGGCGAAGGCCGATGACGGCTGTGCGGTGTGTCATCTGTGAGCGACTGCCAGTCGAGCCCCCTGGTATCGTTCCTGCGGACCTATGGGCCTTCGCCTGAAGGCGATGTACTGAGCGACGAGAACGTCCGCTCGGCACTCGCCAAGTTCAATGTCGCACCGATGGACATTCCGGCCCCGCAAATCGAGGCGCTGAAGGCAGCGTTATGCGGAGAAACGCCGCACAATGTCATTCTGACTGGCACTGCGGGCGACGGCAAAACCTATCATATTCGCCAATTGCTGCTCGAGGAGCTGAAGATGGCGCCCGAGCTGTGGCCTGGCGAGGCTGCGGTCCTCGAAACGACCTTGCCCAACGGCATTCGATTGCGCGTCATTCGTGATCTCAGCGAACTTGAAGATGACGAGAAGGACGCCGAGCTTGCAGCGATTATCGCATGTCTGCACGGTGAGCTGACCGATGTCCGCTATCTCATTGCCGCGAACGATGGGCAGTTGCTTCGCTATTTTCGCGACAGCACTACGCTCGGAGCTGCCCACGTCCATGCCGAATTGGCGCGCATGCTACGGTTCGAGCGAAAGGAAGGCGCGCTCGACCTCATCCTGCTCAATCTCAGCCGCAGCTGGAGCGGCAAGACAGTGGACGACATTTTCGACGCCGTGGTCAATCATCCCGATTGGGACACATCGTGTAGCGGATGTCCAGGAGTGGATGCGATCAATCCATGCCCGATCCGTCTTAACCAAGGGATCTTGCGTGGGGATAGTGGCTCCGGACTGACATTCAGGACGCGGATCAAGGATGCGCTTCGTATTGGCGCTGCGAACGACAGTCATATTCCGATCCGCTACCTGATCATGCTGGCGGTCAACATCATCCTGGGCGATAAACGCGTCCCCGATGATCCGCTGCTTGATTGCGACCGTGCGAAGCAGCGTGCCGCCAAGGGCAATTACGGGCTTTGCAACCCGTATGAAAATGCGCTCGGTCTCAATATGCCTAAGCGACAGCGGGACGCGAACGTGGTGTTCAGCCAGATGGCGACGCTTGGCCTTGGCGACGAGACCAACAATTTGCTCGACGAAGCACTTACAAAAGGAGAGCCGAAAGACGTTGCCAGTGAGATCTTCGGCAGCGAGCTCATCTACGGCGAGAAGCTGTTCGCCCCGGCGCACCACGCTTATTATGTGACCGCCGACCGCAGCAAGGCCGACGATTTTCGCAGCAGCATCGCGACGCAGCGCCGTCGCGCCTTCTTCCGTTTGTCGGCAGACCGGCTCGGTATGTCGTCGCCATGGCGATTCACCGTGCTTCATCACGCGGGCACTTATTTGGAAGTGATCTCAGCCCTTGAGGACACCGAGGCCAACAAGACCTATCTCGACCAAATTGCGCGGCGTCTCATCAAGGGGCTCAATCGCGCTTACCTCGGCATGATGACCGAGGAGAGCGAGAAGTTATGGCTCGCGGGCACGATAGGGCGGACGGACGATACTGTGGGCCGGATCGCAACAATTGATGCGATCCAGCGCGGAGCTAGGGCGCAGAACATCAAACTCGAGATGGATCCCGCCGGGCGGCGGCCGATGCTGCGTATCCGCAGCAGGTCGGTCGAGGGCACCATCGATCCGCTGGAAATCCGGCCTTTGCTGTTCGAATATCTGTTGCGGGTGGAGGAAGGTAGCTTGCCCTCCAGCTTTTCGCGTCAATGTCAGCAGGAAGTTCGCCAATTCGCGCTGATCACCAGCGCGGCATTTGGCGATGAGGGCGACGAGGGCGATTTGAGCAACGTGTTCGTGTTGTCGCTGGGCTCGTCGGGCAACGTCGACGCCAAGACGCTCGAGGTCTGACAATGCCGGAACCCACACGCACGCCCTTGCTGGTCCCGGGAAGTCTCGAACTGCCCCGGCAACTCCAGCTGACACAAATGACTTTGTGGTGCGAGGTCCCGATCTGGGGCCTGTTGCTGTATGATGATCAATCGCCGTGGCTGGCCGTGCTTGAGACGCTGCACATCTGCTTTTCGCGGGCGCGTCACCAAAGACCGATCTTTCCCGGACCAGGCGTGGATGCCAACGGCCAAGGCGAGCATGAGTGGGTGAATTACGACGCTCCGCTGGCACTGGGATTGCGGCATTTATTGTTCAACGACCAACACATCGACGAGATCGCAACGTCGGGCGTCGAGAATTCGGCGATGTGGTCGAACTGGATCGAAGAACTAGGTGCAAAGCCGCCGGTGGATGTGCCGCATTTGCGCAAAACCTTCCCGCAATTCCAGGATCTCGCGAACGCGGTTGCATTGCTCCGGAGCGGGCAGGTGGATGGCAATAGCAGCCGCCGGCCAACCTCTCGACACCTATTGCCCCTCGGCAGCTCGATGCTTTTTGCCGACGTCAAGGAAGTCGCGCACACGTCCGACCGTCGCTTCATGCGACGGACGGGCGAGTTAATGTACTTAATGATCAACCGTTCGAAGCTGCGCATCGAAATAGCGACGCTCGTCCAAAATGAACTGATCGGCGCCAACAGCCCCTGGAACCGCTTGGCGCGCAAGCTGATGGGCGGCGAGGCATATGAGGATGTGCCGCGTTCACTCAACACCGGTTTTCTGCCGCTCCCCTATCATGAAGCCTATGAGCGGCTGGCAGAAGATTGGCGCGCAATTCTCTCACTCAAGAAAATGCCGGTGGCGACATCGTTGGCATCGCTAGCGCGTCTTAGTGGCTTCAACTTGCTTCTCTACATCGTGGAACGCGCGGTCGAGGTGGTCGAAGGCGCCGATGGCCACGTACCGCCCTATGTGCTCGACATGGTGGGCAGCACTTCCGGAAATGGTCTGCGCAAGCTCTCGGAGGGGATGTATCAACGCCATCGCCGTCTGCTGCCGGAGGCGATGCGGACGTTCGTCGAAGTGTATCGCGACAGCGAGGAGTGGGAAGCGATCGAGGTGAGCGAACAAGCCAGCATGACGGCGCGCAACACGCTCGAGCAACGGTTCTTGTGGAAACGCGACATCGGTTCCGATCCCTACAACATGCCCAGTGCAAGCGAGCAGATCGAGGTGCTGCTGAATGAAGTTCAGAAGCCCCGCTCGCACTCGGTAAGCGCGATGTATGTCGCGCATAGCCGACAGATTGGCGCGATCACCGCGCGTGCTGGTGTTGGCACCTGGTACGCTCCGAACGACGAGCTGATCGAGGCTCTGGTACTCGCCAACGTGACTGGTCCGGTAGAACTCGACTCGTTTCTACACACCCTGTTCAAACGATACCGCATTGTGATCGGGGCGCAGGAAGCGATGCTAGCGTTCAACGGAGAGCTGCCCGAGGTTGATGCCAGCTTCCGTGAGAATGAGCGGAGTTTCGAGGACCGGCTCAGAATGCTCGGCTTCCTGGAGCGCAAGTCGGACGATTGCGCATTCGTGTTCAACCCGTTCCACCCCGATAGTGCGATGCTGACTGACGATGACCTTGATGACGCCGCTTGATATCGTCGGCCAGGTCACGGCGACGCGCCTAGCCGACTTGCTTGCCAGACCTGGCACCCGCGCCCTTTTTGGCATCATGGGGCTTAAACCCGATGTCACCACGGCGATCGCACGCGCCGTCGCGGCGATTCCAAGCGTCGGCCCAATCGAGGTGTTTGTCCATAAATCGCTTAAAGATGGCGACATCGGCGCGGCACAGGAATCGACGAAGACCGCGACATGGCACCGCAATCATCCAACCGACGGCGTTCGAGCGACGATCTTCTCCGTTCCTGCGGCGCAAATCCGCGCGGTCGAGCAGAGTTTGGGCCATGTTACGCGCATTGATGAGAGCTGGTTGCTGGAGCGGCCGCAGCTCTGGGCCGAAGTGGCGCTCGCCCACAGCGTGCCCGAAACCCAAAGCCAGTTCGCTACCGTCCTTGAGGGTCTGATCAGTAGCGACCTAGTCGTCACTCCGATCCTGCTTGCGAATTTCTGCGCCCGAGTGGCAGCGACAATGAAAGCGGGCTCTATGCTCGAGAATGCGGTGCGAGAAAGCCTGCCCGCGCTCCGGCTGCCGCGCAACGCTGGCGACGCCAAGTCGAGCATCTCGGCCACGGTCCCTGCGGCGCGCGATTTCTTCCAGCGCCTACGAAGCGACGCGCAGCCCTTTCTCTATCGCCGTGCTAAGGACGGCGAGACGCTCGCTTCAGGCGAATTGCGTCGCAAGCTCTCTGAACTGGCTGATGTGCAATCGATCAGCGCCGAAAATGCCGCACGCGTCGCGGCGTTGTGTGACGATCGCAACGTGCGCGACGGGCAATGGAGCAAGGCCCAAGCCGATGCTGCTGAGATCGCCTGGGACGATCTAACTGCGATCTTCGTACAGACCAAGAAGACCGAGAAACCGTCCTTCGGCCAAGAGACTCGGCGCCTGTTCGATCAAGAGTTTCGCGGTACGCTGACGGCAGAGGAAATCAGTTTCCTCGACGGCTTGCAAAGCGATGTGGCAAAGCCAGGCACTAAGATCGACGCCTTTTTCGAGGCGCACCGTGAGCGTTTGAAAAAGAGCCCCCAACTCTACCGGCGCTGGGAGAAGCTGATCTTCAAACGCCCGATCGAGGTTGATGACCTAATCGAGGGCTTACTGCGCCTCGTCGACGGGGTATGTTCCGAAGAAGAAAGCAGCGGCCGGGCTATTTATGTCTGGCTGCGGGGTTCGGATCAGGCAAGCTTTTGGGCGAACGAGAAGCTGAAAGCGCAGCTGCTCTATCTGCGCGATCGCTATCGCGGACTCGATCAGTTGCTTACCCCGGAGATTGTGCTCGATTTCGGACGCTGCTGGACGACCGATTGGGAGAAGCAGCCAGTCGATGGAGCGTCGGGCTCGACTACGATCGAGTTCGAGGCCTTTCTGGTTGATGCGGCCGAGGTCACCGAGATCAAATCCGGCAAAGCTAAAACCGCGATCTCCCGCGCTCAGATGAGCTGGCGCCCCAAGCCAAGCGCCGTCGGCTATTCACTGCCCTCGGATTTGCGGTTCCTCAAGCCCACCGGTGCGGCTTCGGCATTTCTGCTCACCGGCACTGCTTCGGAGAACAAGCGTGCACGCCGCGGCGCTAGCGGCATCGATCTGGAAGACGCTAGCTCGTTGATTGACACCTTCGGCATGCAGAGCGGCATGCTCGCCAATTCGGAGGCCGAGCATAATCGGGTATGCGCCCGGTTTGCGAAGGCACTCGACGAGCTGCGCGCCGATGCCGTAATCAGCGATATCGCCGCGGATGCGATCGCCGCAAGCTTCGAGGCGTTTCGCGCAAATTATACCGCGGCTATCGCAGCGCTAATCGATGGCGAAGGCCTCGCCGCAAGCGCGTTGATCGATCAGGCCGAACGCTATGGCGACCTGCTCATCACGCTGCAGGGAAATGCAGCATCGGAAGCGGGTTTGCGTGAGCTAGTCGCGCCATTGCTCGAGATTGGCTGCATTCAAATCGAAGGCAAGCGTCCAGCGGCAATCGTCGCCACCTGGCACCCGTTCCGTCTGGCTGAGATCCGGGCCAAGGCGCTGCAGTCTGCTGAGGCGGCCAAAGCGATTTTGGCGTCGAACGCGCAGCAACGCACTGGTGCAAGCGATTTCCTCGAAAGCCGCGTGCGAACGTTATCGGCCACCTATTATGCGGATATCGGTCGCGGCTTAGGCCCGCGCTCGACCCTGTTGGCGGAGACTCAGCGCGTGCTCGATTGCAGCATGCTTGAAGAAGCCGAAGGCGACGGCGTGCGCAATATCGGGGAGGACGGGGCACAGGAAGCGGTGGATTCGCTGCACCGTGTGAGTTCAGAATATCTTGATCTGCGCCCGCACGAGCGCGCCAATTTCTCGATCGTGCTGCTTGGTGCGGAGTCTGACGACATTCCGGTGCTGCTGGCCAAGAGCCTGACGCGGCTGGTAGATGAAAATTCGGATGTCCGTTGCGACCTGGTTGTGACCCACGATGATCCGGCGCGGTTGCGTGAACTCTATGAGAGCCAAAATCGGCGCATGGCATCGGACTTCGACAATGCCACGGCCGGCGATCCCAGCCGCTCCTTCATGTCACGGTTGCGCATCAGTCTGGTGGGCCCGGACCGGCTAACCTCGTCGGAAACGAGCAAAGGCAGCGATCTGGTGCTTCTCCAGGATGTGATTGCACGCTCGGCCTTGGTGCGCTGGGTTGAAGGGGACCCAATCACTGAAGAAGTTGCGTTCGGCACGCATATCCCCACTGCGCGATCGAAGCGACTGCCATTCAAGAAGCGTAGCGTCGAATCCGGTTTATATTTGACCGCCACCGTGCAACCGTCGGCTGTGGTCGCCTGGACCAACGCGCTTCACGATGTGCTCGTTCGCCAGAATACCGCTCGGACTGCCCCGTGGTTGCCGCTTCGCTGGGTTGAATTTGTCGATACTGGCGTGGCGGACGTGCTCAAGCGCGCGCACGCACTTGCCAACTGGGTGGTAACGTTCGACCGCATCGCCGATCGCCGCCTGATCGTGCAGGATGACCGGCGGATCATCCGCTACTTCTCGACGCCCAATTCGGCCCACAACGTGATCGTCTCGGCCGAGGTCAGCAGCACGGACCTCGGTGACCGGTTGAATAACGATCTGGCGAAGTTGCTACCCAACGCATCGCTCGAACTGCGCAACGCCGTTCTAAAGCGCCTGCATGCAATTGCCGCGCGACTATCGGGCGCCGTGGTGATGAAGGCCGCGCAGTGGTGGAATTTCGCTCAGGAGCTGATCGGGCTCGTGCTTGCCGAGCGGCGCCTCGAAGGCTGGTTTGCCGAGAGTGAAGACTATGCGGCCGCGTGGTTCTTCCTCGACGACAATCGGCACTGGCTCGACCTACGCGGTGAAATGGCGGATATCCTGTCGGTCGCTTTCACGAGTGTCGCTGGCGAGCCTGTAATCAAGATCGTCATCGCGGAGGCCAAGTACGGAACGGCCTCCTCGCTCAACAAGATGCGGACGACGTCGCTGCGGCAGCTTGAAGCGACCTTCACGGAGATGCATCGTCGGCTCCTGCTTCCCGAGACGAGTCTCGACCCGTCAATCTGGCGCAACCGCATCGCGGACATGCTGCTCGAGCAAATGGATCCATTCGATACTGTCGCTGGCATGTCGCAGCTGGAGTGGATCGAAGCGCTACGTCAGCAGAGCGTGCGGATCGAGGTCAGCGGTCATTCCATGGTGTTCAGCTACGACCTGGCGAGCCCACCCAGCACAGCGGTCATGCCAGATCGTGATATGCCGGCCGAGGAGCGCCGGCCGGTTGCACAATGGGTGCATGGTCAGGCCGAGGTGGTGGAACTGCTGACAGCGCTCGGTGAGGACAAGCCAGCTCCACCATTGCCGCTTCCTGGGGATTGGCCCATCGGCGGAAGCGGCGATGGAGGGAAGCCGCCAGTAGCCAGCGAAGACGGACCGCCGTCACCGCCACCAGTGCCGACGCCATCTCCAAGCGGCGCGAACTCGGCTGCAATGCACAACGCTTCGGCACCGCGTACTGGGGCTGCATCATCCGCTGTCGCCTCGGTAACCGCCTCACAATCCGCCCAAAGCGAGACACCAGGCAAGGCCGTAGCGGAAAGCTCTGCGGACGATCCGGCCGTGGGACCCGCAGCGCAGTCGGCGATTCAAATCGCGGCCGGCGATACCGAGGGAGCGTCAGGCTGGCCACCAGCGATTGCGGGCACGCTTGCCCGCATGAGCCGCGTCGAAGATCAAGCACAGGGCGAAGCTTGGCTCCGGCAGATCGTGCAGGACCTGCAAAATGCGCTGCAGTCGGAGGGGATGGATGCTCCGATCCTGGACTCGCGGCTGACACCGAACAGCGGCCTGATCTACGTCGGCGCGCGGACACTGACCGTGAGTTGGCTCGAGCGAAGGCAGACCGATCTGCTCACGAGACACCGGATCGACATTTTGCGGATCAGCCCGCAGCCCGGCAGCATCGCGATCGCGGTACGACGACCCGAGCGCGCGATCCTCCACCTTGCCGATGCATGGCTGCGCCAAGTGCCGAGCGTGGATGCTGGCCCTGTGGAACGGTTTGCGCCGGTCATCGGCGAGAAGGAAGACGACGGCAAATTGCTCTACCTGCCGCTGGCTGGCGATTTTGGCGGTCAGGAGCGAGCGGCACCGCACACCCTGGTGTCCGGGAGCACAGGCAGCGGCAAGGGAATATTGGTCACCAACCTCATGCTCGACCTGTGCGCGCGCAACGCGCCCGACGAGATCGAGCTTTATCTGATCGACCCCAAGCGTGGCCTAGACTATAACTGGGCACGACGGCTACCGCATCTGCGCGGCGGCATTGTATCCGACCAGGCCGAGACGGTGGCGTTGTTCCAGAAGCTCGTCATCGAGATGGAAGAGCGACACGAGCAAATTTCGGAGCGCGGCTTCCGCAACATCGATCAGTTCAACAAGCGCGTATCGCGCAGCGAACGCTTGCCGCGCGTGGTCGTCTTCTTCGACGAGGTCGCCAATTGGATGCAAGACGACGACTTCAAGAAGGAGGTCGAAGCGCTACTCAACAAGATCGCGACCAAGGCGCGGGCCGCTGGCTTGCACTTGGTGATGATCTACCAACGCGCCGATGTGCAAGTCATGACGATGCAGCTGCGCACCAACCTCGGCAACCGCTTGATCCTTCGTTTGCCCGATGAAGGCAGCTCGAAAATCGCGCTTGGCGAAAAGGGCGCGGACAGGCTGCTCGGCAAGGGCCATTTGATCGCCAAGCTCGATAGTGACGAGAAGATATATGCGCAGGTCCCCTTCATCGGGGAAGATGATGTCGAGGAGCTGGTCGATGCAATCGTCGCGACGTGGGAGCGCGGCACCACCACCGAACAATGAACGGCGATAGTGCAGTCGGAAAACGGGTGCGCGGCGCGCTTTATGTTCATGTCAGCGCACTTGGACGCCTGCCACCCTCAGAAAAGGTGCTGGTCGAACGTGCAAGCCGGCTCGCAGAGGAATTCGAGTGGAGCGTGGCACGAATTGAATCTGGCGATATTGTCGGACTACTCGACTATCCCCTGTTCGATACCGAGGCATTCCCCGCCCTCGCGCGAGCGGCCCTGATCGATATCGGCGCGCGCAGCGTGCGCTATACCGACTATCAAAGGTCGCTCAATCCGCTCATCCTTCATCGCAAGGAACTACTTGTCGCTGACAGCTATCCCGGACGTGAGCGCTGGGCCGAACTGACGGCGGACCTTGAAAGGCTTGGGCTGTTTCGCGATCACAACCGCATTGGGCGGCGCAACGCATGGCTTGCAATGCTCGCCAGCGCACGCCGCGATCCGCAGGGGCAACCCTTTTGACGATCCAAGCCGAACAGGTTCAGCGCCACCGCACCGCGATGGTGCGCCATACGCTATCGCAGCCCATGTCGCTTATGGTCCAGCACGGCGTGATTCAGGCGGGCGTCACGGTATTCGACTATGGCTGCGGTCAAGGCGACGACCTGAGAGCTCTCGCCGCCGCAGGGATCGTGGCAGCGGGGTGGGATCCCCATTTTTGCGCCGACAATCCGCGCAGATCGGCTGACGTTGTCAATCTCGGCTTCGTCCTCAATGTCATCGAAGACGTTGGCGAGCGACGCCACGCATTGGAAGCAGCCTGGGTCCTGACTGGCAGGGTCCTCGCTGTCTCGACAATGATTGTCGGCCAGGTTCCAACCGACGGCCTCAGACTCTATCGGGACGGCTACCTGACGAGCCGCGATACGTTTCAGAAGTACTTTTCACAACCCGAGTTGCGCGAGCTGATCAGCAGCACGGTGGGTAAGGCGCCAGTGTCGGCAGCGCCGGGAATCTTCTTCGTTTTTCGCGAGAGCGAAGACGAAGAGGAATTTTTGTTGCGTCGGCGGATCGGTCGCCGTGCCAGTACGCTGGAGTACCGCAACCAACGCGAGCGGCGCGGGCGGTCGCTTCAACCCGCTGCCAGCGAACGGATCATAGAGGCGCTTGAGGCGCTCGCCGAACTCACCTTGCTGCGTGGTCGGCTTCCGGCAGCTGAAGAGGTGCCATCTGCAGTGCTTGAACAGCTGGCACGCGAACGTGTGTCGCTGCAGCGCGCACTAGACTTGATGTTGCAGGAGCAGTTGAGCCCGGAACAGCTCGACACAGCTGCCGCGGCGATGCGCGAAGATCTGCTCGTTCACTATGCGCTTGCCCGGCTCAACCGCTCGACCACGGCGGAACGGCCGAGCTCAGCGATGGTGCGCGACATTCGAGTGCACTTTGGCAGTCAGCGCGAGGTCATGGCAGCCGCGATGGACTATCTCCTGGCGCTGGGCGACGAGAACCGAGTTAGTGCGGCGATGGCGCAAGCCGCCGAGCAGGATATGGGCAGGCTTGACCAAAAAGGGCGTCTATTGCTCGATGTACGGCGAAGCGACGAGCTTCCAGGAGTGCTCCGATTATACCTGGGATGTGCCGCCTATCTCGCTGGCGAGCCAGACTCGGATAGCTTGGTTCGGATTGATAGTGCTCAGCGCAACGTCACGTATCTCCCGCTGGAGGATCGCAAAGTGCGCTTTCCCATCGCAAATTCTGCAACTTCAGTCGATCTCAAACGCCAAACGATGCGAACACACCTAGTTCGACGCATGCTCATCGCCAAAAGCGTGGTACTTAAAGCGCGCACTCGCGCGCAGCGCGAAGCCGAGACCAAAGTTCGAAAGGAGCGCGTACTGGCTGACACCGTGCTGATGATTCGGGTCGATTAGATGGCCAAGGAACGAACTCGACAACCGAAGCGGCAAGTCAAGCTGCGCGCGCCCAAGACCAGAAAACACATTGCCAATGAGCCCAAAAGTCTCAAAAGCTATAAAGATCGCTATATCAAGCGCTTGAACGATTTGCATGTCGGCACGCAGATCACAGTGACGGCTCTAATAGCGCGGCAAGAACAGCTGGAGCGGAAGAATGATCAGAACTCATACCATCATTTCGTCGTGCCCTCTGGCGGAAGCCGTCCTGAGGCCCGGATCAGACGCGACAAAAAGCAAATGGCCAGTTTACTTTCGCGGATGGCCGGCCAAGAGGAATACGGCAAATCTCTAATGTTAGCGGTTTCGATCACGGAAGATTATCTCGCTAATATACTTAAACTTATGTTGCGCGCGTATCCAGAACGACTGGAGCGCGGCCTAAAGAATGGCCCTTCTGATGCCGAAATACATCTTGGCGAGCTGCTTCGAAAATCGAAGGAAGAAATCCTCGAGGACTGGGTCAGATCGCGGATCTTAAGCGCGATTTACGCATCTCCGTCCGCTTATTTACGATATACCAAGCACGTGCTCGAGATCGAAATCGATCAAAGTGTGATGTTTGCATTCGTCGAAGCAAAAGCCACGCGAGATGTACTAGTACACTCGCAAGGAATCGTTGATCAGCGCTATCTCGAAAAGGCAACGAACCGAGCGAGGGCTAAGACAGGTGAGCCGATTACCATAGACAAAAGCTATTTTGGATCATCGCTAGCAACGATGAAGGCGCTGATAATGGGCATCCACGACGCCGTTCAGCACCGCTATGCTGACGAGCAAGCAGTAATTGCACAGCTTCCCAACTTTCTGAAATAATCCTGATCGCATCTAGGGGAAGCGGATTTGCGAGCGCCCGATCAGATCCCACACGTCCCCATCTCCGCCAAGCCGCGACATCCCCATCGAAAGAGGATCATGTTCGGTCGCTTAGCCGGAGAGGAATTCTAACGCTGCGGTCATCACGACATTCCTCATCCTCCGTGATCTAACCGGACCGATGTACTTGGCCTCCTGATATTTCTCCTCCGAAGCCTCGAATGCCTTGCCAATGGTGTCGAGCTCAACTGATTGCAGCGCCCTCTTCTGGTGATCAGTCAAGTCGAGCTTGGTCACGGATTTCGCCAGCAGAGCGGTCAGATTGACCGACAGGTCGGCCTCGATCGACGTCCCAACCTGCCGGTCAATCTCAGCGAATTGGGGATTGCTTCCGCCGAACTCAGTGAAGCGCTTAGGAGTGTTGTAACGCCGGAGTTCACCAATAACGGGGATCGGCGACACCTCGCCAGCGACGAGACAGCCGATATTGATGGCATAGCGCGAGCCGATCTGGCTGCCGCTACCCTTGTAGCCCTCATCTATCCTAGACAGCACGCCAGTGTACATAAGCAGCCGCATTGCCTCCTTGGCGGCGGCGGGGGCGTCCTTGGAGATCCAGATGACATTGCTCCGGATATCCCGTTCATTCTCTCTCCATCCGTCGTTCTTTTTCTTCGCCTCTGGAATAGCGTTGTTTTCCATGAACGTGCGGCCGAAATCGATCAGAGCCTTGTGGCCAGGGTAGCGCTCGGCAAGTCCGCTATGCTCGGCCCATATCTGGACGCGAAAGAATTCCTTGATGACGCTCTGGACCTCACCGGTGGCAAGCTTACCGGCAAGCGCGACGATCTTGAGAAGCAGGCGCGGATTTCCGCTGACTGCGTAAGCCAGCGCGTCGAAGTTTTCGCCACGACTCTGGATAGTGGCCGCCAGCGCCGAGTTCGCCTGCCGTAGCACGATCTCACGCATCTGCTTGGCGTAGTCGGGGTCCATGACATCGCGCGTCAGTTGCTCGATCTGAGCGTCGTGCGTTCCCTCGAACACTCCCCCGTACGCCGTAACCCCGGGATAAACGGCAGCATTGCAGGTCATCCGAGGCGAGCGTAGATCCCTGAAGAGCGTAAAAAACTGGCGCTGCTGCTCGGGTCTGAAGATGTGGGCGGCCTCGTCGAAAAGTAGATTGAAGCGCCGAATGCCGTAGTCCTCGCAGACGTCCTCGATCGCGTTGCGGAACTTTTCGACGGTGGGAACGCCAGCATCGTCGATTTCCAAGTCTGGTGTGAGGTAGGACTTTTCGAAGGCCTCGGCGATCTCTTCTAGCCTCGTCTCGCCCGTCGCCGCCGCCTTTTCATCGGTGCCGCCTGTGAGGACACGAAGCGCCCGCGAGGATCCCGCGACGAGGCCTTGCTTCTGCACCGCGCGGAATATCGCCGCGGAAACGCGGCTCAACATCCAATGCACGAATTGCCTAGGGCTAGGCGAATTCAGCAGGGAACTCTTGTTGAAGCTCACGTAGACCGGAAGAACACGGTCCTTTTCATACGAGGCGAGTTGCTGCTGCTCGCAAACGCGCAACAGCATCGATTTGCCGGTCCCGCGACTGCCCTCGATGATTACTGGGGTTTGCCCCTTGAGGAGCACGACGAGCTGTTCGTCGCGTGCCGTCGGCACAAACAGCTTAAGTGTCTCACTTGCGAGGATATCCTCGGTCCGAATGATGAAGTCCTCGGCGCCGATAGCAGCCATCAGATTGGTCCCCCAAGTCGCTCCCGTATCACGTTGATGTCTCCTAGGCGGTCAAGCAGCAGCGTCTCGACCGCCGAGAATTGACCAGCGGATAGCTCGTTCAAATATCTCATCGCTAGAGCAAAATGCACGACTGGGCGGAGCGTGTCCGCCTTCTCACACCAAGTGTTGAAGACATCGACATCGAAGCGAATGTTCTCCGGAAGCTGGATCGCGCTGGGTACGTTGCCATGCGTGCACTCCGACAGCTCACGGTATAACCCCTTGGCCACTCCGCGAAATGCTCCGACTCGCTCTTCGATCTGAGGAAAGAAGGCCCGTGCGAAGCGGACAGTGAAAACCCCATTCTCCTCATCCACTATGCTGCTCCAATAGGTGTCCTTGGCGTTACGTAGCCACTCAGCGCGCCCGATCGGATCTGACGAGAGTAGAACACCCTGGAGATAGAGCTCGAGGACCAGCCGCAATCCCTTAAAGGCATTCCGATATAAGCCTTGCGCCAGGCTGAGCATCGAGACGATGTATTCCCGCTGCGCCACCTCGAACAATGCGTTTTCTGGCCGATCCAGAAGCACACTGGACCAGGTTTCGAGGTCTGCCAGGAAGTCGTACCGCTGGGCTAGAAGCGCCTCGCGGCCATCTGCGTATGTTTGGCTAACAACTCCGGCGCACTGCGCGTGCAGCCCCTCAATGATCTCTCGCGGCGCCTTCGCTGCCATCTTGCCCCCGGCTATTGTCACCCCCGCCACACGATCACGGGGCCTAATGCTAGATAGCCGCAATGATTTCGGGGGCAACCCACCGCTCCGTGGTCAGCCATACGCGCCCCGCCGCGCGCGGCCAACCCTGCGTCGATCAGCCATTGCGCCTGCTGCGCCAACGCTTTTCCGACATCACGTCGCGAACCGAGGGAGCGATACCAGTTCGCAATCCAGCCAGGTCGGGGATCGGCACGGGCGAGCTCCGAGCCGGCGTGCATGCGCCTCAGCAAACGCCTGTGTCGCGGTCGGGGCATGCCGAAGCTGCAGGTCTATCGAATACGCCCATCGGCGCTGAACGCAGTTGATCCGCCCGCGACAGTACTTGCTTCCGGGACTAAGCTATCCGTGCAACACTGATCAAGTCGGGGTGAAGCGCCGGGCGGCGATCGCGCCGCGACGAAGGGGGAAGCGATAATGCGGACCGCGCTCTATTACCCGCACACTGAAATTCAGTCGGAACGGCTCGTCCGAAGCGCCCTGCTGACTTGGGATCGCGTAGAAACGATCGTGCCATGGAGAGGGTATCGCGGCCATTATGAGGACCGCGCCATGGCCGAGGCGATGGAGCTTCTCGGCGACGCGCGGTCACCGTCGGACGACCACAAGCGGCAGGTGCACGCACTGCTGGAGGACCTCCTCACAACTGGCGTGCCCGAGACCTTTCTTTACCGGACGGCGATGCGCCATCACGAAGATTATGAGATGTGGCCCCAGAAGCTGATGCACGAGACCTGGCAGATGCTCAGAGACAATGACCTAATCGGCGAGTTGTTAGACGATGCCGACTATCCGGCGAGCCAGACCGCTGGGCTGACCATCATGTCGATGTTGGCGGATGTGATGGCGGGTGAAACGCGGGCGCGGATCACCGATCGCGGCATCGCCTATGCGACGATCGCGAACCTACCCGGCGTCACGAGGAAACCGGCCGCCGCTGCCGACGGCCTCGACCGGGTTGTCCCCCTCACCTTCAAGAGCATTTCGCTCGATCAGATCGATCTCGGCAAGCTTGTCGCCTTCCGTAAACGCGAGGCCAAGGCGTCGGGACATCATTATCGCGCGCTGCGGCACCTCTATCTCGACCGGCTGGAGGAGCATCTTGCCGAGGCGGCCAAGTTTGTTCCGGGCTCTGATGATCGCGAAGAGCTCGACCGCGTGTTCGAGGAGGAGATGGAGGACGACCTTCGCGACCTAAAGGACGAACTTGGTGTGGCGCGTCGCGACGCACTGCTCTCCAAAGACACGCTGACTTTCGCGCTGGCGGGCGGAGCGCTTCTGGCGGCAGGCGTGGTAGCCGCGGCGGCCGCGGCCCCAATCGTCATCCCTGCGGCGCTCACGCTGACGGGCGCCCCGGCCACGATCGGTGGAATGTTGAGCACGTCGAACAAATATGCGGCGAAGCGCCGCGAGATACTGCGCAAACACCCGATGGCGTACATGTATGAGGTTGACGGCTGATCTCATTCGGCCTGCTGGAGGCGCGCCGCTAGCCCGCCATGACGATTTGCCCCCCGCACCGGTCGCAGTGCCCAGAGATCAAGTGATTCGACGGGCTTGGCCTGGTCCAACGATGACCCCTGAGCACCAAATGCCGCCTTCTGGCGCACGACATTGTCGATCTCGTTTACGGGCGCCCCAATATATCGCGCAGAAAGTCATGCATCCATGCCGGGAGAGTGTGCATGCCGCGGTGCAGATCCTCAACCATGGCGGCGCCATGATCGGGATGGCCGAAGACGATGCGCAGCTGTGCGCGGATGCGTTCGCTATCTTGCGGCAGGACGTCCTGCAGCCAGTGCAGCGCTTGCACCACGCGCATTGCCGGTCGTCCAACCCAATAAAGCTTGCTGGGAGCAGTTTTCCTGAACACGATGACGAGATTGCCCAGCTTTAATGATTTGAGGCGCGCGTCAGTATGAATGACGATTTTCGCTGGCACCGCGTTCGTAAGGCCCAGGTCATTGGCTGCGGTGAGGCCGTCGATGAGCATGCGGGTTTGATCGCGTCGCGACAAAGCGTCGATGACGGCGCGAGAATCGGGATTTGTGAGCTTGCCGGTTAGGCTGTTGGTTTTGGGCTTGTCGTAGAGGCCGCGCGCGAAGCGACGGATCTGTTTTGCCCGCGTCAGTCGATGGAGTGCCTGGTCGACGGTATCACGTGTCCCGAGATCGAGAAAATCGACCGGCGTCCACGCGCCGAACGGCGCGGCTTGTTCCATCCGATCAAGTATTTGCCCTTTCAGATTCAGACCGGTCCCACGCATCAGCGTCTCCTTGTCAGAAATATGTATACGTGTTTCTGACAAAAATAGGAGCGTTTCGGCTGAGGGCTCAGTTTTTCGTGCAAAGGGGCTTTGAGATTTTCGCGCATCTGAGATGCGAGAAAATTTGCTGCGACGACACGAAAATCGACGGGGGCCAGTGAGCCCAGGCCGGCGTCTGATGAGATCGATAATTCCCCATCACGCCTGATCTACACCAATGCGAGAAGGGGCCGGCTCGGTGCGGACCGTCTGCCTCGAAGCATTGAAATTCATGCTCGGAATATACCGGCGGTATATTCCGAGCGCATATTTCGAAGTGCTATGACCGGCCTCGGGCAGTCACGCTTTCGGAAGCAGGGCGACCGTTTCCCCCTTCAGTTCGCGGTCCAGCAATTGCGCCAGGAACTCCGTGAAGGGGCGAATGTCCTGCCGGCCGCTGGCCTCCTCAAGCGCAGCCATATAATCGGCGCGCTGCTCGACGGGCACAACCGTCCACGGATAGCCGCCAGCCGCGAGCATGACATTCATCAGGAAGCGGCCGGTTCTTCCATTCCCGTCCATATAGGGATGGATGTAGACGAAGATGAAGTGGCCGAGGACGACGCGGACCGCAGGCTCGGTTTCATTGCTCAGCAATTCGAAGAACACCGGCATCGCATCGCGGACAGCATCGCAGTTGAGCGGTACATGCATCGAGCCGCGCAGATAGACCTGACCGTTGCGGTATCCGGCGAGATCGCTCGCGCCGATCAATCCTGCGGTAACACTCGGCGCGAACATCTCGCGATACCAGTCGCCGTGCTCGTCGTCGGCGACGAGACCGGGGTTCTCGCCGGCCAGCACGCGATTCAGGCTTTTGAGAACAGCTTGATAGGCGAGCCAGTAGCCGCGTGCGGCCAGTCCATCTTTATATTCGCGATCCTGCTCGTCGGCTTCCGGATTCCACGTGCCGCTGCGAACGCGCTCGATCAGTTCCGGACTGACGCGATAGCCCTCGATCGATAGCGAGTGATAGGCGTCGGTGACGTAGCTGTCCTGCACGCGCTTGAGATAGGCGCCGATATCGGCGGGGCGGCCCGGCGGCGGTGGGAATCGCTCAAGGACTGCTCCGCGCATCTCCTGCCACATCAGGCGGATGCGGCCTGCGTAGGGAGAGCGTTCGCGCGCCGGGAGGAGAGTCTCTAGCTTTGTCGCAAACGGATCCTGCTCGCGCACGGTATAGCCTGCCGATCGCATCGCCTTCAAAATGTCGTCGGCAATGCGTTCGCGTCCGATATTGCGGAAGGCGCCAGCCAGACGGCCGGCGATCGCGCTGTGGCCTCCTTGGAGCAATCGTCCCAGCAATTCGGACGCGTCCCGCACGGTCGCCAGGGCTGCTCGGGCGTCGATCGCATTGTTTTCATAGAGACCGGGGGCACTCGCTATGAGGGCAGCGGGAATCGAGAAGAGGCGCAACCCGTCCTGCACCGCGACATCTTCAGGCGCCGGAATTGCCGCGCGAACGTCGAACAAAGAAGTGCCCAAGGGCAGTGCCGTCGGCTTGTTGCCGCCTCTCGGCGTGCGCACGAGGAGCTGCTTTGGAACTGTACGATTCCCCGTTTGCAGGGCAATCGAAAGCTCGGGGGAGAGGGACCAGTCTTCACCGAAGCGTTCGTTCAGATAGGCGCTGCAGAAGCCCCAATAGGAGGTATACCAGGCCGTGCTTTCGCCAGCACCCGCATCGGGCCGTGCGGGGATATACCAGCCCTTCATGACTTCCTGCAGGAAGCCCTGCTTCATGAGCAGCTCGCGCTGGGGCCGACTAAGATCGTCGCTGCGGATGGCGACGAGGTTGCGGTCCTGAAGCGTGCGGAGCGTATCGAGCGCGTCCGCGAGCTTTTGCTGGGGAGTGGCCACCGCATTCACCCTCGATGGTGCGCAACCATTAGGTTTTCGTGTCGCGCGATTATTAGGTTTTTGCGCTGTGCCACTTTTAGGTTATTATGTCGAGCGAAAATTAGGTTTTTGTGTTGGACGGTCGGAACCCTGCTATCCGAGACATCTGCCGAAGCGACCAGATACGCGCTCAACCGTCCGAAATTCGTAGACGTATTTCGGACAAAGCTCCAACCAGCCCACTGCCCCAGAGGACTCGAACCGCCCCATCCATTCACGTCCAGCCTTTTCCACGAATCCAGATCGTGCTATTGATGCCCGTGGCGACTTCGCAAGTCTATGATTTGACTGCGAAATCAACCGCTTAGCTGCCCAGCGATCAAGCTCTTCTGGGCACCATTTCCTGTTCGCTGAGGTCTTCGCGAATGGGATAAGCACCGGAAACGTGGACTTTTATCGGCTTCCTTCCAGCAGTCGCGCCCGCTCGCCGGAAATGAGGAGCCATTTTTGAGCCACGGTTTTGGCCCGACCAGCGACCTCAACATCGCTGACCGGAAGCCGCCGCGGCTTGATCCTGCCGTCGCACGAGGCTGCCGTCGTATTTCTGTTCACAGCAGCTGATTCCGGCGTTTTTGACAACGTTCAAAGCCGGGGGTCGACCGGCTCGCTCTCCATCGCCAAGACACCGAACACACATTGGTGCACGCGCGTCAGCGGCGCGTGTTCGACGAAGCGATGGAGCGCCTCCATCCCCAGCGCGAACTCACGCATTGCCATGGAACGCTTGTGACCGAGCCCACGTTTCTTCAGGCGATCCAGGCTCTCCGGTCGATCGTAGTCCGGGCCGTAGATGATTCTCAGATACTCGCGGCCACGGCATTTGATGGCGGGCTGGAGAATCCCCTTCTGGCCGCGCGCGACGAAGTCGAGCGGTTTCACCACCATACCCTCGCCGCCGGCCTCCGTCATTGCTTCCCACCAGGCAACGGCATCGGCCACCTGCATTGGATCATCCAGATCGATCCGTCGAAAGGCGGTCGCAAGAAGCAGCGCGGGGTCCGCCGCAGCGAGCTTATGCGCTGCCGCCATGTGCCAGAGGTGGTCCTTGTCGCTGTGCACCGCGCCTTCGCTGGCGAGAAGATGGAAAGGAGCGATGCGCAGATCATCAATGCCGGCGAACGGCGCAACGTAGCGGTTGTAGGCCGCGCGGTAGCGTAGCGCGTCGTTGAGCCGCGCGGCTGTCATATCGGCAAGCTCGCCGACAGCCACACCCCTTGCCCAAGCAGCGGCAAGTGCTTGCGATACCGCATCCAGTCCGGAGATCGCGGCTGCTCCGACGGCCGCATATTGCCCGCGGACCAGCGAACCGGCCTTCATGCTCCACGGCAGGATTTCGCTGTCCCACAGCACCCAGTCGGTGCCAAGTTCGTGCCACAGGCCAGACGCCTCCATGGCGGCGTCGACGCGGTGCAACGCAGCAGCTTCGAGCGCTGCGTCGTTGAAGAACCTGCGCCCAGTGCGTGTCACGATCACACCGCGCGCGCCGTCATGCACGCCGAAGCGTTTCTCGGCCACGCTCTGGTTGCGCGCGAGCACGACCAGCGCACGCGATCCCATATGCTTTTCCTCGGCGACGAGCGCCTTAACACCCTTGCCGCCGTAATAGGCGAAGGCTTCCTCGGGTCGCTCGAGCCAGCCGTCCATGGCGGTGGTTTCGGCGGGCGACATGGTCGGCGGCAGATGGATCAGCCAGCGGGGATCGACGGCATATCGGCTCATGACCTCGAGCGCCGCAGCGGCATTGTCCTCGCGGACGGTAACGAAGCCATAGAGGCGCGTTTCGATCGCCTGCTTGCCTAGCACGTCGGCAAGATTGAGCTGATGCTGGCCAAGGCCGGTGTCGGCCGCCGGCGCCTCCAAAGGGCGGATCGGCTCGTAATAGGCGCGTGCCGCCGGCACCGAGACCAGATCGAGCTCGGGGTAGCGTAGCGCGGTCAGTTTGCCACCGAACACGCATCCCGTGTCGATACAGATCGTACCGTTCACCCAATTCGCCTCGAGCGCCGGCGTGTGGCCGTATACCACCTTCGCCTTGCCCTTATAGTCGGCGGCCCAGTCCCAGCGCACCGGCAAGCCGAACTCGTCGATCTCGCCGGTCGTCTCGCCATACATGCAGAAGCTGCGCACCGCGCCCGATGCGCGGCCCTGCATCTCCTCCTTCACGCCGGCATGGGCGACGACCAGCTTGCCGCCGTCGAGCACATAATGGCTGATCAGGCCGTCGAGCCACTTGCGCATCTCGGCGGCGAACTCGGGCGGCTCCTGCGCCAACTGTTCGACGGTCTCGGCCAGACCATGACTCAGCTTGACGTTACGACCGTCGAGATGGCGCTTGAGCTTGTCGTCATGGTTTCCGACCACGGCCAGGGCGGTGCCCGCATCGAGCATGTGCTTGGCGATCCTGAGCACATCGGGCGAACGCGGGCCGCGGTCGACCAGGTCGCCGACAAATATCGCACGGCGGCCCTCGGGCGGGGTGACGGTGACCCGCTTACCGTCCCACGCGACCGCATAGCCAAGGTCGCGCAACAGCGTTTCGAGTTCATCGGCGCAGCCGTGAACGTCGCCAATGATGTCGAACGGCCCCAGCTCGTCGCGGCGGTCGGTCCACAGCTTGGTTCGGACGATCTCGACCGCGTCGATTTCCTCGACCGAGCGCAGGCGATGGACGTAGCGCAGCCCCTCGCGGTTCAAACCGCCGAACGACCGCTTGAGGCTCTGGATATGGCGCCGAACCGGACCGGGGCCGAACTGACGGTCGGGGCGCGCGGCATTGCGCGCGACCGCGATGTCCTCGGGCACATCGAACACGATCGCGACGGCGAGTGCGTGCCACTTGCGTGCGAGCGCGATCAGCGGCTTGCGCGATTCCGGCTGGACGTTGGTCGCATCGATCACGGTGAAGCGACGCGCCTTCAGCCGCTTCTCCATCAGGTAATGGAGCACGTCGAAGGCATCGCCAGTCGCCGCCTGGTCGTTCTCGTCGTCAGCCACCCAGCCGCGCATCCGGTCCGATGAGATCACCTCGGTCGGCAGGAAGTGCTTGGCGGCAAAACTCGACTTGCCGCTGCCCGAGGCACCGACGAGAAGCACGAGCGCGAATTCGGGGATCTCGATCTTCATGCCGCGACCCTCGCTTCGTCGGTGCGCGTGAACACCGCCACCTGCGTGGGATGGCCATGGGTCGCATCCTCGCTGCCGATGCCGTCGAAGCGCACCGCGTAGCCATAGGCGAGCCCGACGCTTTCGGCCCAGTGACGGAACTCATCGCGGGTCCATTCGAAGCGATGGTCGGGATGGCGCATCGCATCCGGCTTCATGCTCTCGAATAGCGTATTGTATTCGCGGTTCGGCGTGGTCACGATCACCGCGCCCGGCCGCGCATGGCCGAACACCGCTGCTTCAAACGCCGGCAGTCGTTCAGCTTCCATGTGCTCGATCACCTCGATCACTGCGGCCGCATCGAACCCCTTCAGACGATCATCGCGATAGACCAGCGAGCCCTGGAGTAGCTCGATCCGCTGGCGCTTCATGTCCGGCATATAGTCGAGCCTGAGGCGGTCGGCGGCTCCCGCCAGCACGCGCGGCGCGACCTCGACACCAGTGATCTTGCTGAGCCCTGGCACTTTGAGAAGCTCGCGCAAAAGCCGGCCCTCGCCACAGCCAAGGTCGAGCAGGCTCTGCGCCCCCAATTCGCGTATCAGCGCAACCACTCGTTCCATCCGCTGGTCGTTCAGGCGGATCGGCTTTTCGATCGCTTCCTCGGCGGCATCGCGGGCGGCATGCTCCTCGGGTTCGTCAGCCTCGACCCGCTCGTCGAGCAGCTTCCGAGCCTGACGCATCAGACCACCGAAGCCACGCAGATAGCGCCGCACGATCAACTCGCGAGCGGGGTGCGCCTCCAGCCACCCCTCGCCCTTGCGCAGCAGCTTCTCCACCTCGGCCTCGCCGACATAATAGTGCTTGTTGTTGTCGAGTACCGGGATCAGCACGAACAGGTGGGTAAGCAGCGCAGCGAGCCGCACCTGGCCCGTCAGCTTGAGCGACACATAGGGGCTGTCGCCCCAATCAGGGTGCGCGGGGTCGAGCGGGATCGGCGTCGCGTCGACGGCATAGCCGAGGGGCTCGAAAAGCTTGGACAACAGATCGGCCGCGCCGCGGGCGGGCAGCGGTGTGATCGTCGCCTCCAGCGGGATCGGTTGATCGGCCAATTCCTGTCGAAGCTTCGAACGCCCGCCCATCGCGGTGTTGAGCAAGCGCCCCAAGGCGACGGACAGCAGCGACGACGCCGCATAGGGTCGATCGTTGACATATTGCTCCTCGGTGCTGCCCTTGCCGCGCACCAGCTCGACAGGATCGACTTCGAGCGTGATCGCGGCCGTGCACTGCTCCTCGCTCGCCTCCGGATAGAAGAGCGTCGCCTTGCCGAAACTGAGCTCGACCGAATGCACATTGTCAGGGTGCTTCATCAGCAAGAAGCCGAGATCGGTCGCGGGCTGATGCGTGGTCGTGATGGTCAGGAGCATCTTGAGATCCGGAAATGAAAAAGCCCCATCGAGGGCTCGACGGGGCTGCGGGTCATGGTCGGGTGGAACTAAGGTCCGACTATGGCGCAGCGCAGGCGCGAGGGTGATTGGCGACGATGCCCGGATACGAGACGCGCAACATCCCTGCTTCGGCGAAGCAATGCGAGGAAGCCGTTCCGGTCGAGCGCTCGGTCATGTTGCCAAGCATCTAGTGGACTGGCCTCGTCGTCAACTGTCGATTGGGGTGCCCTTGCCGAAGGCGCCGACGCCCCCGCTGCCGCTGCGCCGCCGGTCGATGGCGGCCGATTTGAGTGAAGTGCCCGCAACCGGGTCGCCTGCCTGCTCTCACAAAAGTGGGAAGCTGCCCATGCCAAGCCGTGGGACCGATTGTGGTTTATCCGCGCGGCCGCCGCCGACATCACCCTCTCCAACAGCGCCCGACAGATCGTCGGGGGACGCCAGCGGAAATGGAAGAGGAGCCCTTGATGGCGGCGATCAGTGCGGAACGTAATGCGGTTGCCATCGTGGCGCCCGAACCCGAGGCACAGTCGTCCGAACAGAATTTCAGGTTCTACGACAACCGCCAGAAATATCTGATGTTCGTCAATACCTGCTCCGAGAAATGGGTCGTCGCCGAGCGCGTCGCGCGCGAACTCAAGAAGCTAAAGCCGGCGCCGCCCGCGGTCCGCTTCTTCGACGCCGGCATGGGCGACGGCACGGTCCTGGCGCGGGTGATGCGCTCGATGCACGAAGCCTATCCGCGCTTTCCCTTCCTCATCGCCGGCAAGGAGATCAGCCTCGAGGACGTTCGCCTGACGCTCGACAAGATGCCTGATCGCTTCTTCGAACATCCGGAGACGGTGCTCGCGCTGACCAACATTTCCTACGCCGAAGCGCCAAACCTGATGCCGACCAAGCCCGAGGCGCGCGCCGCGATGACGTGGAAGGCTGTCGCGCTCAAGGGCAACACCACTGCCGAGTTCGAGCGCCAGATCCTCGAGCTGCAGCCGTTCCTGGCGCGGAACTGGAAGACCAGGGTCTCCGAGAAAACCGGCAGCCTGATCCCCGAGACGCCGACGACTTTGATCCTGTACCGCGAGGATTGCGCGTTCATGCTCGCCGACGTGATCCCGCAGAAGGATGAGCCGGTTGCTGATTACGACCTGGTCATTGCCAGCCAACCGTTCCGCCTGAGCGCCGCGACCGACTTCAAGGCCAAGCGCGTGCTCGCCCCGCTCGCCCGCGCGCTGCGTCCCAATGGCCGCCTGCTCGGCATCCACTCTGCCGGCAACGATCCGGGTCTCGAGATCGTCCAGACCGTCTGGCCGGGCGAGGATCCGTTCACCACCTCGCGCCACGCGCTGCTGGAGGCGACCAGACAAGCAATGGGCCCGGACGCCGTCAATTTCCGCTTCGATCCGCTGCCCAGTTCGGAGGCTCTGTTCCGTTACGAGATGCACACGCTGCCCGACGAGATCGACAGCGAGAGCGCCTCGATCGGCACCTCGACGTTGCTCGCCGCCTGGAACGCCGCGACCTATGTCGCGCAGATCGACGACGAACGCCTCGGCGAGGCGATGAGCAAGCCCCTCTATCTCGAAGCCACGCGCAAGGTCCTGCGCAAGAACGGCGAGCTCTGGTTCAACGACGAGAGCTACGTGATCAGCCGCAATCCGACCGCGGCCTGAACCGTCCGAAAACGTCCACAAAAAGGGGGAGCCTGATGGCCCGCGATACCTATCTGTTTACGTCCGAATCGGTCTCCGAAGGCCATCCCGACAAGGTTTCCGACCAGATTTCCGATGCGATCGTCGATCTGTTTCTCGCCAAGGACCCCGAGGCGCGGATCGGGTGCGAGGCGCTGACCACGACGCAATTGGTCGTCCTGGCCGGCGAAATCCGCGGCAAGGGGATCATGGACACCGATGGCAATTGGGCGCCCGGCGTCGAGGAAGAGGTCGAGCAAACCGTCCGCAATACCGTCCGCAAGATTGGCTATGAGCAGGACGGCTTCCACTGGAAGACCTTGCGCTTCGAGAACAACCTC
This sequence comes from Sphingomonas sp., assembly GCF_024508665.1. Lineage (GTDB taxonomy): Bacteria > Pseudomonadota > Alphaproteobacteria > Sphingomonadales > Sphingomonadaceae > Sphingomonas. The sequence continues at coordinate 698,892 of NZ_JANINP010000006.1, read as the reverse complement.
CACCCGCAATCGGCGCATATCGCCCAAGGCGTCGATGCGAGCGGAAACAAGGATGAGGGCGCCGGCGACCAGGGGATGATGTTCGGCTTCGCCTGCGACGAAACGCCCGATCTGATGCCGGCGACGCTCGACTACAGCCACAAGATCCTTGAGCGGATGGCCGCCGACCGCCATTCGGGCAAGGCCCCGTTCCTCGAGCCCGATGCCAAGAGCCAGGTCACGCTGCGCTTCGAGAACGGCAAGCCGGTCGCGGCGACCGCGATCGTCGTCTCGACCCAGCATGCCAAAGGCTATGACCAAGGCGACAAGCAGGACGAACTGCATGCCTATGTGAAGAAGGTCGTCGCCGACCTGCTGCCGGCGGAACTGCTCAGCGACGAAACGGCCTATCACATCAATCCGACCGGCAGCTTCGAGATCGGCGGGCCCGATGGCGATGCCGGACTGACCGGCCGCAAGATCATCGTCGATACCTATGGTGGCGCAGCGCCCCACGGCGGCGGCGCCTTCTCGGGCAAGGATCCGACCAAGGTCGACCGTTCTGCCGCTTATATCACGCGCTACCTCGCCAAGAACATCGTCGCGGCCGGCCTCGCCAGGCGCTGCACGATCCAGCTGGCGTACGCGATCGGCGTCTCCGAACCGCTGTCGCTCTATGTCGACACGCACGGCACCGGTTTGGTCGGCGACGACAAGATCGAGGCGGCTATCCAGGGCATCAAGAAGCTCGGCGGCATGACCCCGCGCGCCATCCGTACGCATCTCGGCCTCAACAAGCCGATCTATGCGCGCACCGCGGCGTACGGCCATTTCGGACGTGACCCGGAGGGCGACTTCTTCCCGTGGGAGCGCACCGACCTGGTCGACGACCTCAAGGCCGCATTGGCCGCCTGAACCCCAATTTTCGAGGATAGATTTATGGCCACCGTGCTCGACCGTACGACCGATTATGTCGTGAAGGACCTATCGCTTGCCGATTTCGGGCGAGCGGAGATCAACATTGCCGAGACCGAGATGCCGGGGCTGATGGCGCTGCGCCAGGAGTTCGGGGCGTCGCAGCCGTTGAAGGGCGCGCGGATCACGGGTTCGCTGCACATGACGATCCAGACCGCGGTGTTGATCGAGACGCTGACCGCTTTGGGCGCCAAGGTGCGCTGGGCGACCTGCAACATCTTCTCGACCCAGGACCATGCCGCTGCCGCGATCGCCGCGTCGGGCGTTCCGGTGTTCGCGGTCAAGGGCGAGAGCCTGGCCGAATATTGGGACTATGTCGGCTCGATCTTCGATTGGGGGGACGAGACCTGCAACATGATCCTCGACGATGGCGGCGACGCGACGATGTTCGCTCTGTGGGGCGCCAAGCTCGAGGCCGGCCAGTCGTTCGCCGAGCCCGAGAATGAGGAAGAGATCGAGATGCAGCGCGCGGTGAAGGAATTCATCAAGCGCAAGCCCGGCTACCTCACCGAGACGGTCAAGAACATCAAGGGCGTGTCGGAAGAGACCACGACCGGTGTCCATCGCCTCTATGCGATCGCCAAGAAGGGCGAGCTGCCGTTCCCGGCGATCAACGTCAACGACAGCGTGACCAAGTCGAAGTTCGACAATCTCTATGGCTGCAAGGAATCGCTCGTCGACGCGATCCGTCGCGGCACCGACGTGATGCTCGCCGGCAAGGTTGCCTGCGTTGCCGGCTTCGGTGACGTCGGCAAGGGCTCGGCCGCCTCGCTGCGCAATGGCGGCGCCCGCGTGCTGGTAACCGAGATCGACCCGATCTGCGCGCTGCAGGCGGCGATGGAAGGCTATGAGGTGGTGACGATGGAGGAAGCGGTGACCCGCGCCGACATCTTCTGCACCGCGACCGGCAATGCCGATGTGATCACCGCCGATCACATGCGCGCCATGAAGAACATGGCGATCGTCTGCAACATCGGTCACTTCGACAGCGAGATCCAGATCGCGGCTTTGTCGAACTACAAGTGGACCGAAGTGAAGCCGCAGGTCGACCTGGTCGAGTTCCCTGACGGCAAGCAGATCATCATCCTGTCCAAGGGCCGGCTGGTGAACCTGGGCAACGCGACCGGCCACCCGTCGTTCGTGATGTCCTCGTCGTTCACCAACCAGACGCTGGCGCAGATCGAGCTGTTCACCAAGGCCGACCAGTACAAGAACGACGTCTACGTGCTCCCCAAGCACCTCGACGAGAAGGTCGCCGAACTCCACCTCGAGAAACTCGGCGTGAAGCTGACCAAGCTCTCCCAGAAGCAGGCCGACTATATCGGCGTGCCGGTCGAAGGACCGTTCAAGCCCGATCATTATCGGTATTGAGGCTGCGTCGATGCAAAGCTCGCTCACGGCGCCGTCCAGCGCCGCCGATCCGGCCGACACCGTGCGCGAGCGCATCGTCGATCTCGCGCGCGAGGCTTCGTACGAAGTCTCCGCGCGCGACGACAAGGGGATCGACGCGGCGATCGCCCGGCTGGCGCCCGGCACGCGCGTATCGGTGACCTGGCTGCCCGCCGACGATGATGACAATCGCGTCATTGCTTCGCGCAAGTTGCGCGACGCCGGGTTCGAACCGGTGCCGCACATCGCCGCGCGGATGGTGACCAGCCACGACCATCTCCAGCATTTGCTCGGCCGGCTGTGCGACGGCGCCGGGGTCACGCAATTGCTGGTGATCAGTGGCGATGTGAATCAGGCGAGCGGCCCGTTCGACGACAGCGCCGCGCTGATCGCCAGCCCTGCGTTCAGGCAAGCGGCGCTGCGGCATATCTGGCTCGGCGGTTATCCCGAGGGGCATCCCAAGGTCGACCAGACGACGCTCGACGCGACCCTCGATGCCAAGATCGAAACCATTCGTAGCCTTGGGATGACGCCGGGCGTAATTACCCAATTCTGTTTCGACGCGGACCCGATCCTGCGCTGGATGATCGCTTTCCGCCGGCGCAATGCCGACGTGCCGGTGCGCATCGGCCTTGCCGGCCCCGCCGGCATCCGCACGCTGCTGCGCTTTGCCGCGATCTGTGGCGTGGGGACGTCGGCCAAGGCGCTGATCACGCGCGGATCGTCGATCGCGAGACTGCTCAGCGAAACCGCGCCCGATCCGATCATCCGCGATCTCGCCGAAACATCGGCCTATCGCGAGCTTCAGCCGATGGGCTTCCATCTGTTTCCCTTCGGCGGCCTCGACCGGACCGCGCAGTGGATGGGATCGGTTGCCTCCGGCGCATTCCATCTGCGTGGCTCAGCTTCTGGTTTCCAGGTGACCGAATGACCATCAACGATTCCTACCTTCTCACCCTCTCGTGCCTCGACCGCCCCGGCATCGTCGCCGCGATCTCGAACTTCCTTGCCGAAAGGGGCGGGAATATCCTCGAGGCGCAGCAGTTCGACGATGCCGAAACCGGACGCTTTTTCATGCGGGTCGAATTCGCGCTGAGCGGTGCGATCCGCTACGAACAGGTCCAGCGCGAGTTCGCGCCGCTCGCGCACAGGTTCGAAATAGAGTGGCAAATGCGGCTTCGGGCCGAACGCCGCCGGACGCTGATCCTGGTCTCGAAATTCGATCACTGCCTGGTCGACCTGCTCTATCGCCGACGCACGGGCGATCTCGAGATGGATATTGTCGGCATCGTCTCGAACCATCCCTGCGAGGCATTGGCGACGCCATTGATCGAGGATTTACCGTTCCATCACCTGCCGGTCGACGCCGCCACCAAGGCAGCGCAGGAAGCGCGGATCAAGGCGCTGATCGAGGAGACCGGTGCCGAATTGGTCGTGCTCGCCCGCTACATGCAGATATTGTCGAACGACATGGCCGCCTATCTGTCAGGCCGCTGTATCAACATCCATCACAGCTTCCTGCCCGGTTTCAAGGGCGCCAAGCCCTATCACCAGGCCTATGCCCGCGGCGTCAAGATGATCGGCGCGACGGCGCACTACGTCACCTCGGACCTCGACGAAGGCCCGATCATCGCGCAGGATGTCGAGCCCATCACCCATGCCGACCGCCCGGACGCGCTGGTGGCAAAGGGCCGCGACATCGAGCGACGCGTGCTGGCGCAGGCGGTCAAGCTCCACCTGGAAGACCGCGTGCTGCTCAATGGTGCCAAGACGGTGGTGTTCCGGAATTAGAGTTGTTTTCAGCTTGGCTGAGTCAGCGCCGGCCCGCTCCCCCACCCGGCCTCCCAATCAGGATATGCTATGGGAGGTCGGGTGAGGGAGCGGGCTGGTACCGCAATCGTTTCAGCTCCGCTGAAACAAACTCTAGCCCGCGGGCGCCTATTCCCCGGCCTGAATCCTGGCCCAATCCTCATTGGCGCGGTGAATCAGATAGGCGTGGATCGCTTCGGCGTCGGCCTTGGAAACCAGGTCGGCGAAGCTCGCCATTCCCTTTTCCCGGCGCTTGCCGCCAAGCACGATGTCGAGGAATTCGTCATGCGTCGTCGGGCTCATCCGGCGCAGGTCCTTGACCCCGCCTCGCCCCTGCTCGCCGTGGCAAGCTGAGCACTGCTGGGCATAGACCAACTCGCCGCGGGCGATCGTCTCGGGACTGGCATTGGTCTCGGCGGGCCGCACGAGCTCGGGGCCGCTGCCCTTGATCGCCGGCAATTGCGCGGCGCCGCCAAGCTTGAACACCAACAGCCGCGGCGAGGGCGACAACGGGAAGCCGAGCGATTTGGCGCTGGTCGAATGGGCGAGCCCCCCGCCCCAGCCGGCATTGACCGCGATATATTGGACGCCGCCCACCATATAGCTGATCGGTGCCGCGATCGGCACCTGCTGAACCGGCATTTCCCAGACCTTCGCGCCGGTATCGGCGCGATAGGCCGCGAACGTGCCGCCGACCGTGCCCTGGAACACGAGGTTGCCGGCGGTGGCGAGCAACCCGCCGCTACCGCGCACCGGATAGGGTACGCGCCAGCGCTCTTTCTGCGCGACCGGATCCCAGGCGGTCAGCCACGTCTTGTTGTTGGCGGCGGCATAGTCGTTGATCGCCTTGCGGTTCAGCTCATAGCCCGTGGTGGCGATGCCGAGCTGGCTCATATTGCCCGGCGTCTGCTTGAAATTCGGGTTGAGCGCATACGCCATGTACATCTCGGTAACCGGAAAATAGGCCAGCCCGGTGACCGGGCTATAGGCCATCGGATTCCAGTTATGCCCGCCGCCCGCACCGGGGGTGATCATGACCGGCGTCACGCCGTAATGTGCTTCGGGATTCACGTTGGGGCGGCCGGTCGCCATGTCGATACCGTTGGCCCAGCTCATCGCGACATAGGGCTGGCCGGAGATCAGCTTGCCGTTGGTGCGATCGAGCACGTAGAAAAAGCCGTTCTTCGGCGCCTGCATCAGCACCTTGCGGCGCTTGCCGTCGATCGTGAGGTCGGCGAGGATCATCGATTGGGTGGCGGTGAAGTCCCATTCGTCGCCCGGCGTGGTCTGGTAATGCCAGACATACTCGCCGGTCTTGGCATTGAGCGCGACGATCGATGACAGAAACAGATTATCGCCGCCGCCGGGGCTGCGATAGGCCTGCGCCCAGGGACCGCCATTGCCGACACCGATATAGATCAGGTCCAGATCGGGATCGTAGACGATCGAATCCCAGACGGTGCCGCCGCCGCCGCGTGTCCACCATTCGCCCTTCCAGGTCTTGACCGCCATCTCCAGCGCCGCGTTCGCCTGCGGCTTCGAAGGATCGCCAGGGACGGTGTAGAAGCGCCAGAGCAGTTTGCCGCTATTGACGTCATAGGCGGTGACATAACCGCGCGCGGCGCCCTCCGCGCCGGCATTGCCGATCAGCACCTTGCCGTTGAACACGCGCGGCGCCCCGGTGATCGTGTAGGGCCACACCTTGTCGAAGGTATTGACGCTCCACTTGGGCTTGCCGGTTTTCGAATCCAGCGCGATCAGACGGCCGTCGAGCGTGGCGATGAGGATCTTGCCTTGCCAGGCGGCGAGACCGCGAGACACGATGTCGCAGCAGGCTAGCCGGCCCTTGTCGCGATCGACCTTGGGATCATAGCGCCACAATTCCTTTCCGGTGGCCGCGTCGTAAGCGACGGTCACGTTCCAGGGCTCGATATTGTAAAGCACTCCACCGATCATCAGCGGCGATGCCTCGACCCCACGATCGACCGCGAGGTCAGCATACCAAGCGAGCCCGAGCGTGCCGACATTGGCGTCAGTGATCTGCTTGAGCGGGCTGAAGCGCTGCTCGTCATAGGTGCGGCCGGGGCCCATCCATTCGCCGGGCGTCCGATCGGCGTCGACCATGCGCTTGTGATCGACATTGGCGGCATTCTGGGCCTGGCCGATCTGCGCTGCGCCAAGCGCTAGGCCGGCCATAAGCGCGATCCGCAACCATTTACTCGCCATCCCCTACTCCCGATTATTCGGCCGCTCGGCGCGATCCTGTTTATAAGCCTGTATGATATCTAAGTCGCAGCGAGGGAGGAAGGGATTTCGCCGCCGACCAGGCGGCGATGCAGGCGCAGCAAGTCGCGCCGGTTGGCGACCCCCAGTTTGCCATAGGCGCGGCGGCGATAGGTAACGACGCTGCCATGCGAAAGGCGGGTGCGCGCGGCGATCTCGTCCTGGGTTTCGCCGAGAATCATCGCGGCCGAAATCTCGGCCTCGCGAATGCTGAGGCCGAAGTCCAATCCCATCAACGACTGGACCAAGGCCGTCTCGTCGAACATCGAGGTGGCGACGCGCTGGTGGCGCTCGACCGCGGCCATCAGCAGAGCGGCATAGGTTTCGAGCCGGACAATGTCGTCGGTCGCGAAGGGCGCGTGGGCGGCAGTGCGATAGCCGTTGGCGATGAGGGTCGACGTACCGGACCCGACGATCGACAGCCGCTCGGCGACCCCGGCCCGATCGTAGCAGGCTGCGCGCCAGGCAGGATCGGCGATGTCGCTGGCGCGCTTGCGTACGACCACCGGACGGGCCCGCGCCGAGCGGGCAAGCCGGCTGATCTCGTGGTCCGAACGCCAGTAGTTGCGGGCATAATCGAGCGAGGCGCGCATCGGGAAATCGGGCGTGGGCGGTGTGCCCTCGGCGAACAGCAATTCGATGGGCTGACCGCGATCGCAGCGGAAGGCCGAGCACAGCTCCACGCCCGCGAGCGCGCGCATGGCACTCAAGAACCTGCCGGGAAAAGCGGTGCCGCCGATCGCGCCGACCAGCTCGGCCAGCGCGCCGGCAATCGCCTGCTCGCTGGCCGGCGTCGCGGTCATTGCGCGAGCAGGCCCTTGCGCCGGCTCCAATCCATTACCGCATGAATGCACTGGGCGAGCAATTCGGGCTGGCCGAGATAATAATGCGTTGCTCCCTTGAGCTGGAGATATTCCTTGTCGGGCGTGGCCAGCGCCGCGAAGATCGCCGGATTATGCGTCGCGGGCACGGCTTCGTCGGCGGTATTCTCGATCAAGAGCACCGGCGAATTGTGGATCTTGGCGGCGTTGAGCGGACCCTTGGCGTTGGATTCGTCATAGCTCCATTGGCTGAGCCATGAGCGCAGCGTGGTGTAGCGCGCCAGGCCGACCGGCCCGACATTCACCGCGATCGGATCGCCCATATAGCTCCAGCCGACACGTCGATCGGAGGGATCGACCGTCGGATCGAACCAGCGGACGTCGCACATCGTGCGGTGAACGACGAAGGCGCGTTCCTGCTCGGCGGTCCCCTTCGCCTTGAGCGTCTGGAGCATGTCCTTCGCCCATGCAGTGATCTTGCGGTTGCGCGCGCGTTGCGCCTCGCGGAAGCGCGCGACGAACTCGGCGCTATAGGGCGGCTGGTTGGGACAATCCGGCGAATAGATATCCAGCTCGGGATCGCGCTTGTCGGGATCGAGTTCGTCGATCACCGAGGGATCAAGCCATTCGGTCAGCGTCTCGGCGCGCGAGAGATGGGCGGCGATGAAGACGACACCGTCAGCGGGTTGCAGCCCCGCATTGACCAGATCGACCGGGTCGCCGGCCGGGGTGTGGGTGATTGTCGGCGTCTCGGCCTGCGCCTGATAGAAGAGCGACAGCGAACCGCCGCCGGACCAGCCGAGCAGGACCACCTTCTCATAGCCGAGCTCCTCGCGGGCATAGGCGATCCACTTGCCGAGATCGATGGCGACCTTTTCCTGGATCAGCGCCGCGTCGTTGCGCGGATAGCGGCTGGCGGCACACAGCACGTCGAGGCCGGCATCGGCGAGCGATATCGGCATCGGCAACAGATGCAGCACGGAGGTCGGGTGCATGAAGATATAGACGGTGCGCGCCGTCGAGGTCGGGCTGCGCATCAACTGGCCTTCGAGGTTCACATGGCCCGAATTGCCGGCAAAGCCGTAGGTCTCGTTGAACTTGGGATTGTCCGGAAAGGACAGGATCAGCGGCTGGCGCGTCCATTGGGTCTTTGCGCTCGTCATGTCAGGCGCCCGCCGCTTCGGGGTCGGTCAGCGACACTTTGGTGGCATCGTAGCGGAACAGCCACTCGTAGCGCTCGACGACCTTATCGGGTGCCCATTGCTCGTCGATATAGGCTTGGCCGTTGCGCGGATCGGCAAGCGCCGGATTGTGGAAGCGCTCGGTATTTGCATAGGCGCCCATCACCGCGCGCGTGGTGCGCGGAATGCGGGCCTGTTGGTAACGGTCGAGCGCTTCGTCGATAGTGTCGAATTCCTCGAAGGCGCGAGCGAGGATGCACGCGTCCTCGAGCGCCATCACCGCGCCTTGCGCCAGGAACGGCAGCGACGGGTGGCAAGCGTCGCCGAGCAGAGCGACGCGGCCATTGACCCACTCCTTCATCGGCGGACGCGCGATCAACGCCCATTTGAACGGCTGCGGAATCGCTGAGATATAAGCGTGCACATCGGCGTGCCAGCCGGGATAATCGTCGTGATATTCCTGGTTGGTGCCGGCACTCGACCAGCTTTCGGTGGTCCAATCCCGGCGCTCGATGACGCTCGTGAAGTTCATCAATTCGCCGCGGCGGATTGGATAATGGATGACGTGTCCACCCGGCCCGACCCAGTTGGTACCGACCGGGCGGGTCAGCCGCTCGGGCAGCAATTCGACGGGGATCACGCCGCGCCAGGCGACGATGCCGGTAAACTCCGCCGGGCCCGCGCCGAACAGCAATTCGCGAGTCTTCGAATGGACGCCGTCCGCACCGATGACGACGTCGAACGTCGCCGACGGCTTGTTATCGAACGACAGCGTCACTCCGTTGGCGCTCTGCTCGACATCGCAGCAGCGATGATCGAGGCGGATCGAGCCCGGCGATGCCTTTTCGAAAGCCTTGACGAGAATTTGGTGGAGATCGTTGCGGTGGACGGTGACGTAAGGAAAGCCGTAGCGCACCGAAGATTCAACGCCGAGGTCGAACAGCTTCCAGGTATCGCCGGTATTCCACAGGCGGATTTCCTTTCCCTCGGGCTCGAAGCAGATTGCGAGCAGCTCCTTCTCGAGCCCGATCGAGCACAGCACGCGAACGCCATTGGGACTGATCTGCAGCCCCGCCCCGACTTCAGCCAGCACGCTGGCCTGTTCGAACACGGTAACGTCGAACCCCTTGCGCAGCAGCGCCAGCGCGGCGGTCAGCCCGCCAATACCACCGCCGATGATTCCGATTCCCGGATTATTCTTCAAAATTACCCCTCCACCTCGGTGGCTTAATTATAACGAACGGCATTCGTCACGAACGCATTGGGCAAATGTTCAGAGCGCCATCGCCACCGACTTGACCTCCGTATAGGCGTCGATGCCCTCGCGGCCGTTCTCGCGGCCCCAGCCCGATTGCTTGAAGCCGCCGAACGGCAATGCGGGGTCGAGTCCACCGCCATTGACCCGGACGGTGCCGGCCTTGAGCTTGCGCGCCAATTTGTGCGCGGCGGACAGATCATTGGTCCACACCACCGCGCCCAAGCCATAGTCACTGGTATTGGCATCGGCGGCGATGCGATCGAGATCCTGGTCGGCGAACGACATCGCGCACAATACCGGGCCGAAAATCTCCTCCCGGCGCACCGCCATATCGGCGCTGGTGCCGGTGAGGACCGCCGGCGCGACGAAGAATCCTTCGCCGTCGATCTCGCGGCCACCGGCATGCAGAGTGGCACCTTGCGATACGCCGCTCTCGACATAGCCGCGAACGCGGTCGCGCTGGGTCTGCGAGATCACCGGGCCCATGGCCGTATCGGCGTCGAACCCCGAACCGAGCTTCATCGCTTCGGCGATCTTGCCGACGCCCTCGACGACCTGGTCGAAATGACGCTCATGGACGAACAGCCGCGAGCCGGCGTTGCAGACCTGGCCGGCATTGGTGAAGATCGCGCGCGCTGCGCCTTCGATCGCCTTGAGCGGATCGGCATCGGGCAGAACGATGACCGGGGTCTTGCCGCCAAGCTCGAGCGTGACGCGCTTGAAGTTGCCGGCGGCGGCGCGAAGGATCAGCCGGCCGACCTCGGTCGAGCCGGTAAAGGTGACCTTGTCGACGCCGGGATGCGCGGTCAGCGCCTCGCCCGCCGGCTCGCCGAACCCGGTCAACAGATTGAACACCCCGGCAGGGAAGCCGATTTCCTCGATCAGATGCGCAAGGCGCAACGCGGTCAGCGAGGTTTCCTCGGCGGGCTTGAGGATCACGGCGCAACCGGCGGCCAGCGCCGGCCCGATCTTGGCGCAGGCCATTGCGAGCGGCGCGTTCCACGGGACGATCTGGGCGACGACGCCAACCGGTTCGCGCAGCGTATACGCGTGCCAGGTACCCATGCCGGACAAGGCAATGGTCTCGCCGTTGAGCTTGGTCGCCCAGCCGGCATTGTAGCGCAGCGATTCGATCGCATGGGGAATGTGGAAGAATTTGGCGTCGCGCACCGGCATGCCGTTGTCGAGCGTCTCCAATGCGGCGAATTCGTCGATATTGGCTTCGAGCGCATCGGCGAGGAGATTGATGAGGCGCGCGCGGCGCGACGGCTTCATCTCGCTCCATTCGGGATTGTCCATCGCTGCCCGTGCGGCGGCCACCGCGCGGTCGACATCCGCTGCGCTCGCTTCGGCGATATCGGCATGTTTGGCGCCGGTCGCCGGATTGTGGCTGGCGAAGCTTTTGCCTTCGAGCGGATCGACCCACTGGCCGCCTATGAACAATCTGTGCTTCTTGGCGGCAAAGGCCTGCGCTTTGTCCAGCGAGGGCACTTGCGGTTTTTCCAGCGTCGCCGCGCTCGTCATTTCAAGGCCCCTCTCTGCCAATTCACGCTCGGAAGACGGTCGACATTTGTCCGCCAAGCTCCGCCTGTAGGATGCATCATAACCAACGACATTATATCTTGTCGAATGCTATTTGCCATGTCACAACGCAATCGACCGGGCCGCGACGGGCTTTCGCGCCCCAAAATCACCATGCGTCAGGGGCGTTTGCGCTTCCGAAAGACGGAAAGACGGCATGCCTGAGAGAGAGCGCGAATTTGATTACATCGTCGTCGGCGCCGGATCGGCCGGCTGCGTGCTCGCCAATCGGCTGAGCGAAAGCGGCACGGAATCGGTGCTGCTGATCGAAGCCGGCGGCAAGGACGACAATTGGCTGTTCAGGATGCCCCTGGGCTTCATGATGACCGCCGCCAATCCGGTCTATGACTGGGGCTATTCCAGCGAGCCGGACGCCAAAGTGGCGGGACGATCGATGCCGCTGCCGCGCGGGCGCGTCCATGGCGGCTCCTCCTCGGTGAATGGCATGATCTACATGCGCGGCCATTCGGGCGACTATGACGGCTGGGCCCAGATGGGGGCTCGCGGCTGGAGCTATGCCGACGTCCTGCCCTATTTCCGCAAGATGGAGACCAGCTGGCGCGGCGCCGGTAAATATCATGGCGACAGCGGACCGCTCAGCGTTACGCCGGTCGATGGCCGCCGCTTGTTGCAGGCGCCGATCCGGCAATCGGTGGTCGCCGCGGGCTATGCCGAAAGCGACGACCTGAGCGGGGACCAGCAGGAAGGCTTTTCGGGGTGCGAGGTGACGGTCGACCGCAAGGGCCGGCGCGCCAGCACGGCCCGCGCCTATCTCAAGCCAGCACTGAAACGGCCCAATCTAACCGTGCTGTCGGGCGCGCAGGCGACCCGGGTGCGGATCGAGGGCAAGCGCGCCGTCGGCGTCGAAGTCAGCCAGGACGGCCGGCTCTCGCAGGTACGGGCGCGCAAGGAAGTGGTGCTGAGCGGCGGGTCCTATAATTCGCCGCAATTGCTGATGCTGTCGGGAATCGGACCGGCAGCGCAACTCGACGCGCTGGGCATTCCGGTGGAGGTCGATGCGCCGGCGGTCGGCCGCGACCTGTCCGAGCATCCCTTGGTCTACATGACCTTCGCGGCCCGCGAGACCAGCTTTCTCAGCGCGCTCCGCTTCGATCGTGCGGCATGGTCGGTACTGCGCTGGATCGCGACCGGGAAAGGCCCCTTCGCCAGCCAGATCACCAGCGGCGTGCAGATGCTGCGGACGCGGCCCGAGCTCGAGCGTCCCAACATCCAATTGGTGTTCCTTCCGGTGCGGCTCGATGCCAAGCTGTGGTATCCGTTCGGCAAGCGGCAAAGCCACGTCCTGTCGGTCATGGTGATGCAATTGCATCCCGAGAGCCGCGGCACGGTCGAATTGCGTTCGCCCGATCCGCTCGCCAAGCCGCGCATCGATCTCGACCTGCTCTCCACCCCCACCGACTTTGCCGATATCCGCGAGGGCATCGCAGCGGTGCGCAAGATCTTCGCGGCATCGCCGCTGCGCGAAATGGTCGAGAGAGAGATCGCGCCGGGCAGCGGCGCCGATCTCGACGATTTTATCCGTAACAACCTCAAGATCACTCAGCACCCGAGCGGCACCTGCCGCATGGGGGAAGATCCCGGCGCGGTCGTGGACAGCGAATTGCGGGTGAAAGGCGTATCCGGGCTGCGGGTCGTCGACGCATCGGTGATGCCGGCGGTGCCGGGCGCCAACATCAACGCCGCGGTGATCATGGTCGCCGAGCGCGCCTCGGACTTGATTCGCGGCCTGCCACCGCTCGCGCCGGAAACCTGACCTGTAATTTAGTCGCCTTGGCCCTCACGCTTCTGGATGACGTTCAGCAGCAGCCGCGAGGCGGTGATCGATGCGGGCCAGGAGGCGTAGAAGGCGAGATGCAGCATCGCTTCGCCCAATTCCTCCTGGGTAACGCCGTTATCGAGCGCCAAGCCGAGATGCGCCTCGAGCTGCTGGTGGCGGTTGGCGGTCATCAGCGCGGCGACGGTCAGCAGCGAGCGGTCGCGCTTGGACAGCTCCTTGCGCTCCCATACCTCGTTGTAGAGAATCCGGTCGGTCATCTCGACGAGGCCGGGGGCGACTGCCCCCAGTTCGTCGCCCTTCTTGGCGCTGGGTCGGCGCATCGCGCTTACTTCCCTTCGCGGTTGTAGTTGCCGAGACCGGGCTTGTAGGTCTTCTCGTCGAGGAACTGGACCATGCCCTTTTCGCGGCCCTTTTCGCGATCGACGAACGTGGTCTGATCGACCTTGGCGGTCAGATATTCGGCCGCCAGCTCCCAGTTCATTTCGCGGGCATATTTATAGGCCATGCGCGCCTGGCGGAGCGTCGTCGGGTTCTTGTCGATAAGGACCTTGGCGAGCTCGCGAGTGCGCTCCTTGAGCTTGTCGGCGGGCACCGCTTCGTTGACGAGGCCGAGTTCCTTGGCGCGCTTGCCGTCGAAATTCTCGCCGGTCATGACATAATAGAGCGCCTCGCGATCGCCCATCAGCGTCGAGATCGCCTTGGAGACCACGCCGCCCGGGATGATGCCCCAGTTGATTTCGGAAAGGCCGAACACCGCTTTCTCATCGGCGATCGCCAGGTCGCAGCAGATCAGCGGGGTGAAGGCGCCGCCGAAGCACCAGCCATTGACCATCGCGATGGTCGGCTTGGCGAAGTACATCAAGGTGCGCCACTGCCAGGCGCGGGTCTCGCGATAGGCGCGATGGCGCTCGATATCACTGACCGCGTCAGAAGCGCGGAAGAATCCCTGAAGATCCATACCCGCCGAAAAGGCTTCGCCGCTGCCGGTGAGGACGATGACCGAGCAGCGGTCGTCGATCTCGAGCGCGTCGAGCACCTGGTTCATCTCGCGCGCGAGTTCCATGCTCATCGCGTTGCGCTTTTCGGGGCGGTTGAGATGGACCCAGGCGATGCCGTCCTCGAACTGGACGAGGACGGTGTTACCGCCGGGGACGGGCTTTTCTTCGGTGGTTGCCATGGTCGTTTCCATCTGTCTGATCCTGTAATTATGCGCCGGTGACGATCAACGCGTCGAGCGCGACGGCGCCCTCGCCCTGGGCCAGCACCATCAGCGGGTTGATATCGATCTCTTCGATGGCGAGCCCGGCGCGCATCGCAGCACCGACCTTGACCACCACATCGGCGACGGCGTCGACGTCGCGCGCCGGCTTGCCGCGGAATTCGCCAAGCATCTTGGCACCGCGCAGCCCGAGGATGCGCTCGACCGCGCGAGCATGCGAGATGTCGGCGGGGAGCAGCTCCGCGGCGTCGAGCGCCTCGATCAGCACGCCGCCCAGGCCGACGAGCACCGACGGCCCCCATTCGGGATGATTCCGCGCGCCGACGACGAGTTCGAGCCCGGGTGCGGACATCTGTTCTACCAGGACGCCGTCGAGCGTCACCGCGCCGACATTGGCCATCAGTGTCGCCCAGCCCTCGCGTAGCGCAGCTTCGTCGCGCAGGTTGAGTATCACGCCGCCGGCGTCGCTCTTGTGCGACAGCGCCACGGCCTGCGCCTTCAGCACGACCGGAAAGCCGATGCGGGTGGCGATGGCGAGCGCGTCATCGACCGTGGCGGCCAGGCCACCGGCGGGGACCTGGACACCGATGCGGCGCAGAAAATCCTTGCCGACATATTCGGGTTTCACGCCGGGCGCGCCCAGGCCGGTCAGGCCGGTCGCGGCCGGAGTGCGATCGTTGACGCTGTCCAGCGCGGCCGCGTAGTGGGCGACCGCGGCAAAGGCGCGCATCGCGCGCTCGGGCGAGCGGAACAGCGGGGTTTCGCTCGCGCGCATCGCCGCCACGAAATCGGCATCGAGCGCCGATTCGTCGCCGGTGATGACGACCGCAACGGGCTTGGTAGCGGTCAGCGCCACCGGGATTATGGAGTCGCCCTTCGAGCGCTGCTGCGACGGGCCGCCGCCAGCCATCGGCAGGAGGACCGCGCCGACTGCGGGATCGGCGAGCATGGCCTCGGTCGCCTGGCCGAAGATGCCGCCATTGGTGAAGCCGGTGGTGCCGACGTCGAGCGGATTGTCGATCTCCATGCCGGCGGGAAGCAGCGTGGAAATTCGCTCCAGCGTCTCGGCCGACAGGTCCGCGATCGGGAGCGCGATATCCTCGGCGAAGTCGAACGCCATGCCGCGGATCGCGCCGGAGTTGGTCACGACGCCCAGCGCGCCGGTGCCGGGCGTCGGGAAGCGGTGGAGGATCGCGACGGTGTCGAACAACTCGTCCATCGTATCTACGACGACGACCGCCTCGTTCTCGACCGAAGTACGCATCAGCGCGTAATCCCCGACCATCGAGCCGGTGTGCGATTGCGCCGCTTCCTGGCCGCGCTTGCTGCGGCCGGGGTGCATCATGATCACCGGCACGCCGGCGGCGCGCGCCTTGCGGACCGCGCGCAGGAATGCCTGCGGGTTCCGGATCTGCTCGACATAGAGCGCGATCGCATTGGCGGTGCCCTCGGCAACAATCAGCTCGATCAGATCGCTGGCATGTACCACGGCTTCGTTCCCCGTGGCGACCGACAGCGATACCGCGATGCCGCGACCGAGCATGCCGGCGCGGATGCCCGAAGCGGTCGCGCCGCTTTGTGCGACCACTGCGACGTTGCGGCGATCGCCGAGCGGCTGGGGATGCGCGGGTTCGAAAGTCAGCGCCGCGCCGCCGGCATAATTGACATAGCCCATGCAATTGGGACCGAGCAGCGCCATGCCGGCCTGGTTGCAAACCGCAGCGATCTCTTCCTGCTCGCGGCGGCCCTCATCGCTGCCCTCGGCAAAGCCCGAGGCGAAGACGACCAAGCCGCCGACGCCGCGCGCCGCCGCCGCCTCGACCGCGGGCAGGATCGCCGCGCGAGGCACATTGAGCACCAAGGCATCGACGCCTTCGGGCAATGCGTCGACCGACTTCACGCAGGGGCGACCGTTGATCTCGTCGCGGGTTGGGCTGATCAGGTGGATCGGTCCGTCGAAGCCGAAGCGTTCGCAATTGGCAAGGACGACACCGCCCATCGTCGCCGGATCGGGCGAGGCGCCGGCAATCGCGATCGAGCGCGGCTTGAGGAGACGTGCGAGGGAGGATGCCGGCGTGTCGGTTGCCGGTAAGCTTCGTAACAGAGCTTGCGCTGAGTCCGCCAAGTCCAGTTCCTCTCCAAGCCCCTCACGGGCAGTGCTTTGGCGGCATGTTGTCCCGCCCCCTTCGCAGGTCCAATGCCAATTTTGGCCCGTTACGATAGTATCACGCTATGGGTCTCAACTCGGTCACTTCGATACCTAAGGGGTATCAGGCCGGCCGCGATTAGGAATTAGACGAACCGGCAAATCCGGCGCTATATAACAGCCAAGCTGCGATAGCAGCAATGTTGGATGAGGAGCGCCGATGTACGGGCAGAACGATTTGCGGAGTACGCTGGCCACCGCGCAAAAGGCCCCCTCCCCCAAAAGCTTCAGGCATGCCAGCTATGCGCGCTTTTACGAGCAGCCGCCGCAGCAACGGACCGAGCTGGCCAATAGCTGGTATGCGCGCGGCGCGACCATGATCGTGGCCTATAGCGACGTCGAAGCGGGCGCGGTGTTCGAGCGGAGCAACCAGCCGGACGAATATGCGGTGGTGATCCCGGACGACGACGTCGAGATCGAGATCAGCATCGCCGAGGGCAGCACCATCGCCAGCGGCAAGACGGTCAGCTTCGTGCCGCCGGGCGCGAGCACGATCACCGTGCTGAAAGGGGGGCGCATCCTCCGCCTGTTCACCGTCAAATCCGACGACCTTGCAGCGCTGTGCTCGAACGCCGTCGATTATGCCGAGCCGGATCCCAATGTGCCGCCGTTCGCCGCATGGCCGGACCCGGTCGGCGGACGCAAGGTACGGGTCTATTCGGGCGATGTCGCCCCCGAACAGGGGCGCTTTGGACGAATCTATCGCGGCTCGAACATCATGGTCAATTTCGGCGACGGCCGCGTCGGCCCGCGCGCCGCGGACAATCTGTCGCCGCACCATCATGACGATTTCGAGCAATATTCGGTCGTACTCAACGGCGACTATATTCACCATCTGCGCTGGCCGTGGATCAGCGATTCGACGCAGTGGATCGAGGATGACCACGAACGCTGCGCAGCACCCTCGGTCGCGGTGATCCCGCCGCCGGCAACGCACACGTCGCAGGGGATCGGCGAAGGGCTCAACCGCCTGCTCGACGTCTTCTGCCCGCCTCGCCGCGACTTTTCCGACAAGCCCGGCTGGGTATTGAACGCGGCCGACTATCCGATGCCCGAAGATAAGGAGATCGCGGCGTGAGCGACCGGATCAGCGACCTCCTCAAAGGGGCGATCGACCTGCATTGCCACAGCGGGCCATCGGTGATGCCGCGCAGCCTCAACCATGTCGAGGCGATCAAGGAAGGCGAGGCGGCAGGCCTGCGCGCGATCCTGTTCAAGGACCATTATTATTCGGTCACGCCGGTCGCTGCATTGCTCGACGAGATCATGCCCGGCTCGGTCAAGTTGCTGACCGGAGTGCCGCTCAACAACACCACGGGCGGGCTCAATCCCTATGCCGTCGAGCATGGGTTCAAGCTCGGCGCGCGCCTGGTGTGGATGCCGACCTTCTCGGCGGCAAACCATATCCGCCATTCGCACCGCCGGCAGTTCCTGCCGACCAAGGACGCGATGCTCGCGCCGACGATGCTCACGGTGGTCGACGAACGCGGCAAGCTCAAGGACGAGGTCAAGCAGATCCTCGACCAGATCGCCGCCTATGACGCAGTGCTCTCGGCCGGGCATCTCCATATCAGCGAGATCTGGCCGCTGTTCGCAGAGGCCAAGGAGCGCGGCGTCACCCGCCTACTGGTCAACCACCCGACCTTCCTGATCGGGTGCAGCGTCGCCGACATGGCCGAGCTGGCCAAGATGGGCGCCTATCTCGAACATAGCTGCTGCATGTGGGCGGGCGTCCAGAGCAAGGGCTACAGCCATGACAGCCTCAAGATGTGCGTCGATGCCGGCGGCGTCGCCAACACGATCATCGGATCGGACCTCGGCCAGGTCGGCAATCCTTCTCCGGTCGAGGGGCTGCGCTACGTCATCCAGATGCTGATCGACATCGGCTATACCGATGCCGAGATCCGCGCGATGATCGGCGACAATCCCGCCCGGCTGGTCGGCCTCGACGACGCCGAGCCGGCCGCAGAAAGCGTGCTGGCGCAGGCGATGTCCGCCTGACCTCCCCACAAGGAAAATCCATGGACCACGAATTTCGCCTGCTCATCGATGGTGCCCTGGTCGCGGGAGCGAGCAGCTTCGACGTGATCAACCCGGCGCTCGACGCGCCGTTCGCGCAATGCCCCAAGGCCGATGCGGCGATGCTCGAGACCGCGATCGCCGCGGCCAAACGCGCCTTCCCGGCCTGGGCCGCGACGCCGATGGCCGAGCGCGGTGCCAAGGTGGAGGCACTGGCGGCGGCGCTCGAAGCACGCGTGTCCGAATTCGCCACGCTGATGACCTCGGAGCAGGGGAAGCCGCTCGACCAGGCGGCCAAGGAAGTCCGCGGCTCCGTGTTCGTTTTGCGGGCGTTCGCGGCGATGCGGCTCGAGCCCAAAGTGCTGCGCGACGAAGGCGGCAATCGCATCACCGAGCATCGCACCCCGCTGGGCGTGGTCGCGGCGATCACCCCGTGGAACTACCCGTTGATCCTGCTCGCCAACAAGGTCGGGCCGGCGCTGATGGCGGGCAACACGATGGTCTGCAAGCCGGCGCCGACGACGCCGCTGACGACATTGCTGTTCGGCGAGCTGTGCCAGGCGATCCTGCCCGCCGGCGTGGTCAACATTTTGTGTGACCAGAACGAGCTCGGCCCGGCGCTGACGACGCATCCCGACATCGCCAAAATCTCGTTCACCGGGTCGACCGCGACCGGCAAGAAAGTGCTCGCCTCGTCCGTCGACAGCCTCAAGCGCGTGACGCTCGAGCTGGGTGGCAACGACGCTGCGATCGTGCTCGACGATGTCGACGCCAAATATGCGGCGGGCAAGGTCTTCGAAGGCGCGATGCGCAACGCCGGGCAGATTTGCGTGGCGGTCAAGCGCGCTTACGTACCCGACACGATGTACGACGAATTTTGCGACGAGATGGCGCGGCTGGCCAGGGAAATGGTCGTCGACGACGGCGCCAATCAGGGCGCGCAGATCGGACCGGTCCAGAACAAGCTCCAGTTCGACAAGGTCTCGGCACTGATCGAGGACAGCAAAGCGCGCGGCACCGTGATCGCCGGCGGGGAGCCGCTCGACCGGCCAGGCTATTTCATCTCGCCGACGATCGTCCGCGATATCGACGACGAAGCGCCGCTGGTGCGCGAGGAGCAGTTCGGGCCGGTGCTGCCGGTGATGAGCTATTCCGACGTCGACGAGCTGATCGAACGCGTCAACGGCACCGATTATGGACTGGGCGGCACCGTCTGGGGCAAGGATCTAACCCGCGCCAACCAGGTGGCGGCGCGCGTGACGTCGGGCACGGTGTGGGTCAACCAGCTGATGGCGATCGATCCGCGCATTCCATTCCGCGGACTCAAGCAATCGGGAATGGGCACCGAAATGGGCCTCGAGGGGCTGGAGGAATATACCCAGCCGCACGTGATCAACGCCGTGGCGCTCGACGCGGCGTGACGCTGGCGGCATTGCGGCCAAGGGTGGCCGAGCGGATCGACGGACGCGCGATCGCCGCGCGGCTCGATGCCGAGACTGCCGCCGAAGTCGCCGCGATCGTCGCACGCGACGGGATCGCGCCGGGGCTGGCGGTGGTGCTGGTGGGCGAGGATCCGGCGAGCCAGGTCTATGTAAAACGCAAGATCGAGGCGTGCGCGCGGGTCGGCATTGCCTCGTCCGAGCATCGCCTGCCTGCCGATACGCCGCAGGACGCGCTGCTGACGCTGATCGCGCGGCTCAACGCCGATCCGCGCGTCCATGGCATCCTGGTCCAGGTGCCCCTGCCCGCGCATGTCGATGCCGGCATCGTGCTCGGCGCGATCGACCCGGCCAAGGATGTCGATGGCTTCCACCCGGTCAATGTGGGACGGCTGTCGACCGGAACCGGCGGGCTGGTGCCGTGCACTCCGCTCGGGGTGATGATGCTGCTCGACAGCGTGCTGCCCGATCTGAGAGGGCTCGACGCGGTGGTGATCGGCAAGTCGAACATCGTCGGCAAGCCGATCGCGATGCTGCTCCTCGAACGCGAGGCGACGGTGACCGTGACGCATATCGAGACGCGCGACCTCGCCGATATCGTCCGAAAGGCAGACATCGTCGTGGCCGCCGCTGGGGCGCCGCAATTGGTGCGCGGCTTCTGGATCAAGGAAGGCGCCGTGATCATCGACGTCGGCATCACGCGCGTGGTTCGGGACGATGGAGGCACGCGACTGATCGGCGACGTCGCGTTCGACGAAGTCCAGCATGCGCGCGCCGTGACGCCGGTCCCGGGCGGGGTCGGGCCGATGACGATCGCGTGCTTGCTGGCGAACACCGTGAAAGCCGCCAATCAGAAGAAATAGAAGCGCAGCGCCGCGTCCGACATGCGGCGGCGGTAGCGGGCATCGGGGACGATGCGGTAGAGCGTGGCGAGCGCCTCGCCATAGCTCATCCGGTCCTCGGCACCGACGAACGGCGCGTCGCTACCCCAGAAGAGTCGATCGGGTCCGGCGACCTGCAGCAATCGTGCAGCATAACCGGCGAGGCTCTCGGGCGGCAGGCGAAAGCCGGCGGAGATTTTGACGAACGTCCGGCCGCGGTCGACCGCTGCGAGCATCGCCTTGAAGCCGGGGCCCTCCATCTCGTTCTCACTGCGCAGCAATCCGAAATGATCGACCACGATCTGGACGCCGTGATCGGCCAGCGCGGGCAGCATGTTGCCAAGCTGTTCGCCGCCGAGATTGAGCTCTAGATGCATGCCGGCATCGGCCAGGCGGGTGGTGAAACGGCGGAAGCGATAGCCGCTCAGGTCGGGCAGTTCGGTCTTGAGCGGAAGCTGGAAGCGCACCCCGCAAACACCCTGTGCCTTGAGATCGGCGAGTTCGCGCCGCGCCGTGTCGGGATCGAGCATCACCGTCGCGCGCAGTCGCTTGTGCTGCGCGAGCGCGGCCAGCGAATAGTCGTTATAGTCTCCAAACAGACTGGCCGCGGTGATCACGCCGAAGGCGATGCCGTGCGCATCGAGTTCGGCGAGATAGGTCTCGACCGGATAATCGTAATCGGGCCGCGTCCAGGCCGTGTCGGTGAACGGCATGCGCCTGGTGAAGATGTGCGCATGGGCGTCGATGACGGGCGGTTCGGGTGCTGCGCTCACAGGCGATCGGCGAACAATTTGGCGCCATTGTCGTGCAGCACCTGCGCGCGCTCGGCTGCGCTCAGGAGGCTCGTCGCGGCGATCGCCTGCGCGACCATGTCGGGATAAGCATCCTTGGTGTTGCCGTAATCCGATCCCCACATCACCCGGCCGCCGCCGTAGGTGTCGACGATCAGCCGGACGAACCGCGCTGCGTCGATCCCCGTTTCGCAGAAGCGGTTGAGGTTGATCTGGGTGAATTTGAAGACGATGTTGGGGACGTTGACGAGCTCGAGATGCTCGGGCCCGATCGTGCCGGCGACACCGTTTTCGACCCCGGGCCAGCCGCAATGATCGAGCGCGATTACCGTCTTGGGAAAACGCTTCGCGAGCGCGATGATCCGGTGGAGCGCCGCCCTGCTCGGCTTGCCCGGCGCGTACATGATCACCATCGTCAACCCCAGCGACGCGGCGACTTCCCACGTTTTCAGCGCCGCCGGCGAATCGAGCCAGGGATAGTTTCCGTCGGCATCGGGATAGCCGAACAGCCGCAGCCCGCAGACGTTGTGCCGGGTCGCCAAAGCGCGCAATTGCTCCGGCGTCTCCGGGAAATCGGCGCGCAGGATCAGCACCGCGGAAACGCGGTGGTGGTTCACGTCGGCGACCGATAGCGTATAGCTGTTATCGGTCTTGTAGATGGTATTGTATTGTACGGCCGCGCCGCCGGTGACCCCGCATTGATCCCATAGAGCCAGCAGCCGCTCCGCCGTCGCCGGATCGCGCGCGATGCGCGCGCGGACTTCGGCCTCGCCCTCGCGCGCGCCGGTTACGTCGATCGGAAAGCGCTTGGTATCGTCGGTGAAGAAATGCGCGTGAGTGTCAAACAGCCGCTGGTTGGGCACCGAAATCTCCGACTTTGCTGGCCGCGCGCGCGGCGAGGCGATTGACGAGGGACATCGTCACGGCAGGGATCACCGCGATGATCGAGAACACGATATAGGTATCCATGCGCGTCAGCCCGGCGCTGAACAGGAAACCGCCGATCATCGGGCCGATGATCGCGCCGATCCGCCCGAAGCCGACGACGAAGCCAAGCGCGGTGTTCTGGATCGCCGTCGGATACATTACCGCGGTAACCAGGAACAGGCCGGTATAGGCGCCGACGACGAAGAACGTGGTCAGCCCGGCCATCGCCAGCAGCGGAATCGGGGCGGCCGGCATGATTCCGAAGAGGATCAAAGTGACCGCCGCCATGCTGAAGAAGAACGCCGTCAGTCGCCCCTCCCCCACGCGCCGGCCGAGCAGGCCCATGGCGAGATGACCGACCGCGCCGCAGGCGCCGGTGATGATGCCGCTTGCCGCCGCCAGGCTGGGGCTGAGCCCCGCATTGGCGAGTACCGTCGGCTTCCAGTTGAGCAGGAAATAACCGACCAGGGCGTAGGTGAGCGAGGCGATCCAGATCAGGATCGTCGGGCTGCGCATCGAACCGGCGAGCATGGCGCGTATCGCGTTTGCGCTGCTTTCGGCGGCAGCCGGCCGCGACGGCATCGCCGCCAATTCGGGCAGCTTCATTCGGCGGTGGAGACGATTGAGCGCGGCGAGGTCCTTGGGGCCTTGGCGCCGCACCAGGAAGTCGCGCGATTCGCCAAGGATGAACAGCGCCAGCGTGAAGGTGACCGCGTTGAGCAATCCGGCTGCAACGAAGATGGTGCGCCAGTTGCCGGTGCCCAGAACAGCGGCGGCGATGCCGCTGCCGAGCATCATGCCCAGCGTGAAGCCGATATGGACCGTGGCCATCGCCATGTTGCGGAACTTGACGCTCGAATATTGGGCGGCGGTCGTATTGAGGCACACTACCAGCGTCCCCAGACCGATCCCGGTGACGAAGCGCAATGCCAGCAAATGCCAGATATCGGTGGCGGCGCCGGTCAGCAGCAGAGATGCCGCGAGTGAGCCGAGCGCACCAAGCATTACCGGGCGGCGTCCGACCTTGTCGGCGAACGGCGCGACGAGGAACGCACCGATCACCAGGCCGACCGCAACCGCACTGAACAAGGTGCCGAGCACAGCCGGATCGATATGCCATTGCTTGGAGAGGACCGGCGCCGCGACCGAAAGCGACACGACGTCGAAACCATCGGCAATATTGGCGGCGCAACAGAGAGCGACGACGAGATACTGATAGCGAGTCATGCTGGGAGGCGCAGCCATCGCGCCGCTCGGTTCCGTGGCTGCTGCCATCCCGCTCTCTCCCGTTTTTCGACCCGCTATCGGCCAGGGCGACCGTGTGGTTCTGTGGTGTTTATACCAAATGTCGTTCGACAGTATCCGATTTTTCGCTTGTCGGCTAGCGAATATATGTCATAAGCAACTAGCGTTCGTCATTTTAGAATGGCGATGAGGCGACTGCGAACACGCGAGCGTCGAAACGTCGGTGCATCGGCATCGCCGCGAAATCCGGATGACGGCCCGAAGGCCGCGTCGATTTGGGGAGGAAGCAATGCGAAAGTCATCTTCAGTATCGGGCCGCGCGCTCTCGTCGCGACTCAGGGATCCCAGCCTGGCGGCCATTGCGCTGATGCTTTCGGCGACCGCCGCGCCCGCCTTCGCCCAGACCACACCCGCGCCCGGCGACACCAACAGCGTCAGCGCCCCGCAAGACACGCCCCCGCCCGTTACCGAAGAGGCCGGGCAGGCACCCGGGGACAAGGAAATCGTCGTCACCGGTTCGCGCCTTGGCGCGGGCTTCACCGCGCCAACTCCGGTAACCGCCATCGCGCCCGAGCAGATCAAGGACCGCGCGCTCGCCAGCGTCGCCGAGCTGGCCTATGATATCCCGCAGCTGCGCATCAATCAGAATATCGGCAAGTCGAGCGAGCCGGTCGGCCAGAACGTCGCCGATCTTCGCGCGCTGGGCGGCGCGCGCACGCTGCTGCTGCTCGACGGCCGTCGCCTCGCCGCGACCAGCCCGTTCGGCGGCGTCGACACCAATATCTTTCCGCTGTCGCTGATCAGCGGCGTCGAAGTCGTGACCGGCGGTGCCTCGGCCGCTTACGGTTCGGATGCTGTCGCGGGCGTCGTCAACTTCTCGCTGCAGAAGAAGGTCGAGGGCGTCAAGATCGACGCCTCCTACGGCATTTCGAACTATAACGATTTCAACCGTCCGGTGATCTCCGCCGCGGCGGGCAAGACTTTTGGCCGGCTCAACATCACGGTGGCGGGCGATTTCTATCGCAACACCGGCCAGACCGCTGTCAGTACGCGCGACTGGGGCCGCGGTCGACCGGTGCTGTTCAACAATCCGAATTACACAGCCACCAATGGCCAGACCAAGAACTACATCGCGTATGACGCGTTATATTCGCGCATGACGTTCGGCGGCGTCACCGTCGTGCCGTCCACCAGCCCGCTTTACGGCATCCAGTTCGGCGTCAACGGCACGCCCCAGCCGTTCGTCTATGGCAACCCGGTCAACACGACCTTCATGCTGGGCGGCAGCGGCGTATCGATCGAGGACGATGGCAACATCCTGCCGCATATCACCCGCTATTCCGGATATGGCCGCGCCACGTATGACCTCACCGACGGGATTTCCCTGTGGGCGGAGGGCTTGTGGTCTCGGGTCGAAGTACTGTCCGACCTCGCGCCGAACTATGACAACGGCACGCTGACCATTCAGCGCGACAATGCTTTCCTGCCGGCGTCGATCGCCGCGACGATGGCGGCCAACAATATCAAATCGTTCGCCTTTGGCCGCATGAACCTCGAAGACGGCAATTCGCAGAACAACAGCGTTTCCCGCGCGCTACGCTATGCCGCGGGCGCCGAGGGCAAGATCGGTGACTGGTCGTGGGATGTCCATGTCCAGCGTTCGGACAACCATTTCCGCCAGGAAAGCGTGAACAACCGCATTCAGTCGCGCTGGTTCCAGGGCGTGGATTCGGTGATCAGCCCGATTACGGGTCAGCCGGTATGCCGGATCAACGCGGATGCCAGCACCACCAACGACAACCCGGCGTGCGTGCCGATCAACGTGTTCGGCCCCGGGTCGATCAGCCAGCAGGCGCTGGCCTGGTATCGGGGCACCTCGTGGTACGACGCCCGGATGACCCAGAACACTGCCGGCGCCAACTTGTCGGGCTCGCCGTTCAAGACCTGGGCAGGTCCCGTCAAGCTCGCGGTCGGGGCCGAATATCGCAAGGAGACGATCAAGAGCGTCTCCGACCCGATCTCGGTGATCTCGGGATGGCGCTCGATCAACCAGCAGCCATTCTCCGGCGAGCTCACGGTCAAGGAAGTCTATGCCGAGACCGCGATCCCGCTGGCCCAGGACACGCCCTTCGCCAAGAATCTGGAGGTCAGCGGTGCCATCCGCTACGCCGATTACAGTTCGAGCGGCGGCGTGACGACGTGGAAGGTCGGCTTCAACTATTCGCCGATTTCCGACATCCGTTTCCGCGGCACGATTTCGCGTGACATCCGCGCGGCCAATATCAACGAACTCTATGCCGGCCAGAACCAGGTGATCAACTCGATCTCCGATCCGCGCACCAACGTCACCGCCAACACGCTGCAGTTGACCGGCGGCAACCGCAATCTCAATCCCGAAAAGGCCGATACCAAGGCGATCGGCGTCGTGCTGCAGCCCAGCTTTATTCCCGGCCTGAACGCTTCGATCGATTATTACTCGATCAAGATCAACGGCGCGATCACGGCGATCGCGCCGCAGACGATCGTCAACAATTGCTTCACGTTGAAGATCGACTCGTTCTGCAGCCTGATCACCCAGAATGCGAGCAATCAGATCACGTCGATCCAGGCGACATTGATCAACGCCCAGACCATCGAAGCCGCCGGAATCGACTTCGAGCTGTCCTACCGCCGCCCGGTGTCGTGGTTCGGAACGACCGGGTCGATCGGCAGCCGCCTGCTCGTCAACTATGTCGACAAGCTGCAACTGACCGCATCGAACGTCACGACGATCCTGCTCGGCGATATCGCAACCGATCCGGGCGGTCAGCCGCGCTGGAAGGGCAATTTCGATCTGACCTATTCAGGCGGCCCGCTGCGCCTGGGCGCCTATGTCCGCTATATTGGCGGCGGCAAATTCCGGACGATCTACGTGGACAATGTCGACCTCCCGGCGTCGCAGAACCGGGTCAAGGGGCGCGCCTATGTCGATCTGTCGGCGTCCTACAAGATCACCAAGAATATCGAGCTCTATGGCAAGATCGACAATCTGCTGAACCAGGATCCACCGATTGCGCCGAACAGCATCATAGCGCCGACCGTGTCCAACTCGCAGATGTACGACAAGATCGGCCGTTACTATGTCGGTGGCGTCCGTATCCGCTTTTGACCCGGCGTGTCGGCTGACACGCAATATCCCGGCGCGCCGCAAACGCGCCGGGATTTCCGTGGCAGCCGAACACGACCGACCTCGTCCGCCGACATTCGCGCATTCATAATAGCGTTTGTAACAGCCGAATTTCCCTGGCATCAAAAAGGGGTGCGTGTGCGTAGACAGCTGATCGCCAGACCGCCGTGTCGCCACTCGGGCGAAAGACCGTCCGCATGAGCCAGCCGGCCACCCCCACCGACATCATCAAGCAATCGCCGATGGGCTGGTACCAATATGCGATCGTCGCGATCTGCATGCTGGCCTATGCCGCGGACGGGCTCGACGTCGTCACGCTGTCTTATGCGGCGCCGGTGATGATCAAGGAACTGCACCTCTCGATCCAGGGGTTCGGGCTGGCATCGAGCGCGACGCCCGTCGGTGTCGCGATCGGATCGATCTTCGTCGCGCCGCTGGCCGACCGGGTCGGACGACGAGCGCTTACGCTGACGCTGCTCGGCTCGCTGGTCGTATTGCTGCTGATCACGGCGACCAACGGCACGATCACCACGCTGATGATCCTGCGGCTGCTGACCGGTGTTTGCCTGGGCGCGCTGGTCGTTTGCCTGAACGTCACCGTCACCGAATTCAGCAATGAAAGGCGCTCGAACCTGCTGATCGGCATCCTGCATTCGGGCTATGCCTTTGGCGGTATGCTGTGCGGCGCTATGGCGGGACTGCTGATCGAGCCTTATGGCTGGCGCTCGATCTTCCTTGGTGCTGCAGCGCTCAACCTGACCGCGTTCCTCCTCGGCCTGTTCATCCTCGCCGATTCCCCCGTCTTCCTGATGGCACGGCGTCCGCCGGACGCGCTCGCGCGAATCAATGCGCTGATGCGGCGGATGGGCAAGCCGGAGGTGGCGGCGCTACCCGAAGCGCCGGTCGTCCTCGGCAAGCGGCGGGCAAGCCTGGCGAGCATCCCGCGCTCGCTATGGATCGGCACGGCATTGCTGTGCCTGGCCGGCTTCGTGTTCACGGTCAGCGGCGGCTTCATGGCGGGCTGGCGCCCACAGATATTATCGATGGCCGGCATGAACATGCAGTGGAACGGCATTGCCGGCGTGACCACCTATGGCGCCGGAATCATCGCGCAACTAATCGTCGGGGCGCTGTCGCGCCGCGTCGGCGAGGTGCGGATCGCGGCGATCTTCCTGCTGGCGATGGCGGCGTCGTTCACCTTGCTGGGCGCGGTGCCGGACGGGGCGAACTGGGCATTGGTTGCAGCGTCGACCTTGTGCGGCTTTTTCAACGTCGGTGCCTATACGGCACTCATTCTGGTCACGCTCAACTATCACGGCGCAGCCACGCGCAATGCCGGGCTGGGCATCATGCTCGGCTGCTCGCGTATCGGCGGGATCATCGGGCCGCTGCTCGGCGGCTATGTGATCGGCGCCGGCGTCGGGCGATTCTCGGTCATGCTGTTGTTCGGCGGGCTGATGATCATCCCCGCGGCGGCGGCGATAGTGACGCGCATGCGCGCGGCCCAGCAGCTGCCCGAACCCACTCCGGCATGAGGAAAACATGGTGACCCACTCGAACGCGTATCTGACCGCAGCCATGACCGGCACGGCCTTGCTGTTAATCGTCGCGTCGGCGCATGGCGCCGGCCGCACGCCGGCACCGGCGGCACCCTTGCCTCCGGCGGTTGCCCCGCCCGCGGCCTTCGCGACGTGCAGCGCCTGCCACAGCACCGCCAAAGGCGCGCCCAACGGCGTCGGCCCCAATCTGTTCGGCGTGGTCGGCGCAGCGGCGGGCACGAGGCCGGGCTATTCCTATTCGCCGGCCATGAAGGGATCGAGTATCCGCTGGACGCGCGCCAAGCTCGACGCCTATCTCACCGATCCCAAGGGTGTGGTGCCGGGCACGAAGATGATGATCCCAGGGATCAAGGACGCCGCCAAGCGCGGCGAGATCATCGGCTATCTCGAGATGCTGAAATGAGGCGCGGCCTCGCCCTTGCCGCGACGCTGTCGCTCGCCGTGCCCGCTTCCGCGCAAACCGCCCGGCCCTCGCTCGATTATGCCAGCGCCGCCAAGATCCGCGACACCTGCCTCGATTATGCGCGCGCGCACAATCTCAAGGTCGCGGTGTTCGTGCTCGAGAATCACGGCATGGCGGTGACGCTGGCGCATATGGACGGCGTGTCGATGGGCGTCGGCGAGATCGCGTTGTGGAAGGCGACCTCGGCCGCCAAATATGGCCGCGCCACCGCCGATACCGCCGCGCTCAATCCGCCGGCGAACATGCCGAGCGTCGCGACGATCATGGGCGGCGTGCCGATCTACTCGGCCGACGGCACACTTCTGGGCGGCGTCGGCACGTCGGGCGGCAAGCCAGCCGACGATGCCGCCTGCGGCACCGCCGGCATCGAGGCGGCCGGACTCAAGGCGGCCAAGCCCGTCCCCGCCCCCTAGGCCTGCTCAATAAGCGTCGATTTCCTTGAGCGCTTCGGCGGCGAGCGCCCAGCTTTCGACGCCGCCGGCAACGCCGATATACATTGTCGTCTGGAGCAGGGTCTCGCGGATATCCTCCTTGGTCGCGCCGTTCGCGATCGCGCATTTGACCATCCGCTTCAGGGGAATCTGACGGTTAAGCGCAGCGCTGATCGCAACGGTGATCAGGCAGCGTTCGCGCAGGGTCAGGCCGGGCCGCGTCCAGGTTTCGCCGAAAACGGCCGACGTGACGTAATTCTCGAGCGGCTCGTTGAAATCGTCGGCATTGTCGAGACGCGCGATGCTGGCATCGCCGAACATCTGCCTGCGCATTTCGCGGCCGGCCTGGAATGCGGGGTCTTCGGTCTTGAGCGCCACGGTCTAGTTCCTTGATTGCGTGAGGGTTCGGAAGGCGTCGCCGAGCCAGCACATTTCGGCGCGGACGGGAGCGGAGAAACGGACGGCGCGGAGGAAGCCGTGGCACATATTGGGGGCGATGCGGAATTGGGATTGCACGCCGGCGGCGGCCAGCCGCTCGGCAAATTCGTAGCCCTCGTCGACTAGGGCGTCGTGCTCGGCCTCCAGCAGGATCGCCGGCGGCAGGCCGCCGAGGGCGCTACGCAGCGGCACCTCCAACGGCGCGGGATCGCGGGCGTTGGCGCTGCGATAGGTAGCGATAATGGCCTGGATCACCGGCAGCTTCAGCACGGGATCGCGAACATCGGCGTAAGCGGCGCGCCCTTCGTCGACATCGAACATGCCGTACGCGAGCAATTGGCAAATCAGGTTCGGGCCGCCGCGATCGCGCGCGAGAATGGCAACCTGCGCCGCCAAGAACGCGCCGGCGCTGTCGCCGGCGATCGCGATCCGCGCCGGATCGATGGCAAGGGCAAACGCCATCCGCGCGGCCCAGGCGAGCGCGTCATAGCATTGCTCGACCGCCGCGCGCGGCGTGGCTTCGGGCAGACGGGCATAATGGACACTGATCACCACCGCGCCGGTCGCCTCGGCCAGCGCCATCGCCAGCGGTTGATAGGTTTCGATGCTACCGGTGGTGAGGCCGCCGCCATGAAAATAGACAATAGCGGGCAGCGCCCCTTTCCCCGCCGGACGATAGATGCGCACCGGCACCTCGTCCCCGGCGCGCACCACGAAGCTGTCGACCACCGTCATCCCCGCCGGCAGTGGGTAGGCGATCCGGTGCGCGTCGCGGTCTGCCAGGAGCCGCGCCGTTTCGAGCGGAGTGCCCGGCGCGCCGCGGACGGCGTCGAGATATGCGGCCAATCCCTCGGCAAGCCTGGGATTGTCGCTCATCTCATTGCCACAGCTGCCGCGAGGCCAAGGCGGCGCCCTCGACCAATGCCGAGAGCTTGGCCCATTGCACCTCGGGATGGACTCGCGCCATGTTCCAGCCCTGCGAGAAGCCGCAATCGGTGCCGGCGATGACATTCTCGCGCCCGACCACGCTCGCGAAATTCGAGATGCGCCACGCGACGAGCTCGGGATGCTCGACGACATTGGTCTGGTGGCTGATCACGCCGGGGACGAGGATCTTGCCGTCGGGCAACTTGACATCCTTCCACACCATCCACTCATGCTCGTGGCGCGGGTTGGCGCCCTCGATGACATAGGCCTGCGCCTTGATCTTGAGAATGATGTCGATGACCTCGCGCAGCGGCACGTCGGTGGTGTGCGGCGTGTTCATGCTGCCCCAGCACATGTGATAGCGCACGCGGTCCTCGGGAATGCCGCGCAGGGCGTGGTTATAGGCCTCGACCTGGCGCTCGGAAGCGCGGCGCAGATCCTCGGGCGTCGGATTGGGATTGCCGGGCAGCACCTGGTTGCGCGCCGGAAGGCCGAGGTCGAGCTGGACGATATAGCCGGCATCGACGATCGCCTTGTATTCGACGTGCATCGCGTCGGCGAGCGCATAGAGATATTCGGATTCGCTCGCATAGACCGTGCCGGCATCGGCATCGTCGCGCGCCGGCGTGGCCGAGGGCATGAACGCCTCGACGAAATCCTTGCCGGCAAGCGCCGCCCGATAATTATCGAGATCGGTCTGGAGCGCATCCTGTCCGACATAATGGATCGGCGCCGCGACGCGGACACGCGCCGGTGGCGTATTGGCCGCCTTGCGGACCTTTTCGGCGTCGAGCTCGGGCGGCATCCACATCGTTTTGTACATGCCGTTATACTGGGTCATGAAGCCCGGAAATTCCTCGGTCAGCGCCGCATAATAGGCGCCGCGATCCGACGGCGGGACCTTTTCGAGACCGCCGAGCCGCTCGACCACATAATTGTGGAAACTTGGCTTGGAGATTTCGCCATCGCTGGGAATGTCGATGCCGATCTCGGCCTGCTTGGCGACGACATCGGCGACGCCTTGGCGGACGTCGCGCTGGAACTCGGCTTCGTCGACGGGCTCGCCGAGGACCTTGGCCATCATCCCCTGAAGCACGTTGAGCGGCCGGATCAAGCTGCCTACATGGGTCGTAAGGATACGATCGGTGCTGCGTTTCACATCATCTCCTATCGCTGGCCCTTATGCTGGCGGACCGTTTTGCCGGCCTCACATATGAAAGCTTGGCTTATAGTCGCGTTGCTGCCATGTTGAATGGCATTTGTAAATAGCAACTCCGTCAAGCGGAGCGGGAGAAGGATGCGGTGATGTTCAACGGGGAAGTGAAGCGCAAATTGGAGGCCGGAGAGACCGTCTTCGGCAGTTTCGTCAAGCTCGACGCGCCCGCCATCGCCGAGCTCTACGGCATCGCCGGGTTCGATTTCGTGATCCTCGACGCCGAGCATGGCTGCTACACGCATGCCGGCCTGGAGAACATGATCCGCACCTGCGAACGGATGGGGATGAGCAGCGTCGTCCGCACCCCCGATGCCGGCGAGGCCAATATCCTTCACGTCCTCGATAGCGGCGCGAGCGGCATCCAGGTGCCCTCGCTCAGGAGCGCGGCGGAAGTGCGCGAAGTGATCCGCAAGGCCAAATACTGGCCCCTCGGCGAACGCGGCTCGGCACGCGCGTGTCGCGCCGCGGCCTATGGCACGCTCCCCGATTACGAGCAGCGCGCCAATCGCGAGACGCTGGTCAGCGTCCACGTCGAGAACAAGGAGATGGTCGAGGATGTCGAGGCCCTGTGCGCGGTCGACGAGCTCGACGTTCTGTTCATCGGCCCTGGCGATCTCAGCGCCTCGCTCGGCCATCCCGGCGATGCGGCGCACCCCGATGTGGTCGCGGCGATCGACCGCGTGATCGAGGTGGCCGCGGGCCGCAAGCATATCGGCACCGTCGTCGCCAATGCCGCTCAGCTCGAATCCTATGTCGCGCGCGGCGTCCGTTACATCGCCTGGCTTTCGGAGCTCGGCATGCTGCGCGGCGCGCTCAACGCGGCGGCGGCCAATTTCAAACCCTATCGGGGAGAGTCGAAGTGAAGCGACCATCGGGCGGACGCGGCAGGGAATTGGCGGGGGTGGCGCCGCTGCTGGACGAAATCACCCAGAGCGTCCTCTACGACAAGGTCTGGGAGCGCGCCGAACTCTCGAAGCGCGACCGCAGCCTGATCACCATAACCTGCCTGATCGCGCTCAACCGCGACCAGGCGCAGGGGCATATGGAGCTGGGGCTGGAGAACGGCCTCACGGTCGAGGAAATCGGCGAGGCGATCGCGCATATCGCCTTCTATGCCGGCTGGCCGGTTTCGGTGAGTGCGGCGCGCAAGCTCAAGAATATCGTCGATGCGAAGGCCGAGAAGGCCTGACACCCACGCTCCTCATCCGGATAGCGGACAGTCCGTCCCTACCCGCGGCCGAGAAACGGGATCTTGTTCTGCACCATCAGCGCTTCGTAGAAATTCAAGTGATCCGGCATGTCGGCCATATGGACGATGATGCCCGCGGCGTCCTCCACCCGCGCCGTCATTTCGGCGGGCTTGGTGCTGGGGCCGCCACCCAACTCCGTCGCGACGATGCCCGGGTGGAACGCCGAAACCGCGATATTGTCCGCGCGACAATCGACCGCCAGCGCGCGCGTCAGGCCGGCGAGCCCCCATTTGCTCGCGGTATAGGCCGGGCTGTCCTTGCGCGGCACCTTGGCGGAGATCGATCCGACATTGATGATTCGCCCCCTACCCTGCGCCCTCATGATCGGGATCGCCGACCGCGCACACAGAAATGCCGAGGTCAGGTTGGTGTCGATGACGCGGCGCCACAACGCCAGGTCGGTCAACTCGGCCGGCGTGCTGTCGGCAATGCCGGCATTGTTGATCAGCACGTCGACCGTGCCGAACCGCGCCACGGCTTGTGCGAAGAGATTGGCGACCGCGTCCTCGTCGGTAACGTCGGTCGCCACCGCCAGCGCCTCGCCGCCGGTCGCCTCGACCTGGTCTACCAAAGCACCCAGACGCTCTGCGCGGCGCGCGGCGAGCACGACCTTGGCACCCTTTTCGACGAAGGCCATGGCGCAGGCCGCGCCTATTCCCGAGCTGGCCCCGGTGATCACGACGACGCGGCCGTCGAGGATGCTCACCCTTGCGAAGCCTTTTCCGCCTGGTTCGAAACCAGCGCCAGCGGATCGTCGGCCACCACTGCCAGCCCACCGCCACGATCCGAGCGGACATTCACGTAAGTCCCGGCCTCCTTCTTGCGAAGGCCGTACGATTTGACGACTTCGATATCCTCGACCGCAAGCGGGGCCATCTTCTGTTTGCGCGCCAGCGCCGCCTCGAAATAGGGCGCCAGCTCGGCCTGCTTCTTCGCCAGGCGCTCTTCTTCGCCCACCTTCAGCCGCGGCATCGCCGTGGTCGCGAACAGTTCGAGCGATTCGCAGATATGCTCGTGGTTGGCGGGGCCAGTCTGCTGAACGAAGATGATCTGATCGACGCCGACATCCGCATAGGCCTTGCAATGGTCGTGGACCTGTTCGGGCGTGCCGATGCCGCCATTGCCGTGATTGTCCTCGATCCCTGCCTCGGCCTTCTTGAAGTCCTCCCAAACGCTCGAATGGCCGGGCTTGAGCTTGCCGAACGAGGCGTAGAACCCCAGCGAATAACCGAAATATTTGAAGCCTTCGGTGCCGCGGTCGATCGCGACCTGTTCGTCCTCATGGACCGACAGCGCGGTGACGATGGCAAAATTGGCGTTCACGGCATGGCCGATCGGCACGCATTCGTCGGACTTGATGATATCGTAATATTCCTGGACCCATTTGCCCGCCTGCTCCGGCGCGGCGAAGCCGAACACGAGCGCGCCCATGCCGTTACGCGCGGCATGCAGGATCGTGTCGCGGCGCGAGCACGCCACCCATAGCGGCGGATGCGGCGCCTGGATCGGCTTGGGGACGATGTTGCGCGTCGGCATCGAGAAATGCTCGCCCTGGAAACCGGGATAGGGCGTCATCGTCAGCATGTTCGCGCATTGCTCGGTCGCCTCGCGCCACATGTCCTTCTTGAGATCGGGATCGACGCCGAAACCTTCGAGCTCCATCGCGGTGCCGCTTTCACCGGTGCCCCATTCGACGCGGCCCTTCGACAGCAGGTCGAGCGTCGCGATCCGCTCGGCAACGCGCGCCGGGTGGTTGATCCGGGGCGGCATCACGCAAATGCCATGGCCGAGCCGCATCCTTTTGGTCCGCTGGCTGAGCGCGCCGAGAAATACGTCGGGGGCCGAGCTGTGCGAATATTCCTCGAGGAAATGATGCTCGACCAGCCAGGCGTAATCATAGCCCAGCTTGTCGGCGAGCTCGAGCTCGTCGAGCGCATTGTGGAAGATCTGCATGTCCTTCGCGGCGGTGAACGGCGCGGGTGACTGATGCTCGTAAAACAGACCGAATTGCATTGCGCTCTCTCTCCGGTTCCTCTCCCGCCCGGAATTCCGATGCGGCACATTTAACAGCCTGTCTTATAACAGCCTATCTGACATAAGGGAAGATGCCGGCGGTCGGATTCTTCAAGAGCACCTGGCCGATATTCGTCATTGCCGAAAATCGTTCACAATATTCCAATCGGTCCTTATGGTCCCAGGTCACCGTCGCGGAACGGAAATTAGGGGATATGCCGATGAACACGCTGCTGCCCACGACTCTGGTCGGATCCTACGCAATGCCCGAATGGCTGATCGATCGGGCCCGCCTCGCCGGCCGTTTCCCGCCGCGGGTGCGCGCACTCGAACTCTGGCGCCCGGCTCCCGACCACCTCGAGGAAGCGCAGGACGACGCCACGATCATGGCCATCCACCTGCAGGAACGGGCCGGCATCGATATCGTCACCGATGGCGAGATGCGCCGGGAAAGTTATTCGAACCGCTTCGCGACAGCGCTCGAAGGCGTCGATCTCGACAATCCGGGCGTCGCGCTCGACCGCAGCGGTCATCCCAATCCGGTGCCGCGCGTCACCGGCCGAATCCGCCGCAGGCATTCCGTCCAGGTCCGCGATGTCGAATTCCTGCGGCGCAACACCAACCGCAGGATCAAGATCACCGTACCCGGTCCGTTCACGATGACCCAGCAGGCACAGAACGATTTCTATGAGAGCGAGGAGGAGATGGCGCTCGATTATGCGGCGGCGGTCAATGAGGAGATACGCGACCTGTTCGCCGCGGGCGCCGATATCGTCCAGATCGACGAACCCTATCTCCAGGCGCGGCCCGAGAAAGCGCGGCAATATGGCGCCAAGGCGATCGATCGCGCGCTGCAGGATGTAGGCGGCGTCACCGCGCTGCACGTCTGCTTCGGCTACGCCGCGATCATCCATGGCGATCGGCCGCACGGCTATGACTATCTCGGCGAGCTTGCCGGCACGCGCGTCGACCAGGTGTCGGTCGAGACCGCGCAGCCCAATCTCGACCCGGCGGAGTTGGCGCCATTGCGCGGCAAGCACATCATGGTCGGGACGATCGACTTGAACGATCCCGCGATCGAGACGCCCGAGACGGTCGCCGAGCGAATCCGCCGGGCAATGACCGTCGTGCCCGCCGACAAGATCATCGTCGCGCCCGATTGCGGGTTCAAATACGTGCCCCGCGACATCGCCTTCGCCAAGATGCAAGCAATGGTCGAAGGCGCCGCTTTGGTGCGCGCGACGCTCTGATCCGGAACTCGCCGCTAACGCACTGCCGCCAGCGTGCCGCGCGGCACCGGGATACCGGGGATCAGGAGCCGGATGCGGTGGAGCGAGCGTGCGCCGGTGAAATAGAGCGTGCGCCAGTCGCTGTCGCCCCAGTTCATATTGGACGTGCGCCCCTCCATGGCGATCGTGCCGAGATGCTCGCCGGCAGGGCTGAGGATCCAGATGCCGCCGGGGCCGGTGCAATAGACATTGCCTTCGACATCGACCTTCATGCCGTCGGGCCCGCCCATGCGGGTGTCGGCGCGCATGTCGCAGAACAGGCGGGCGCTGCCGAGATCGAGCATGCCGTCGGCCTCGACGTCATAGGCCATGATCAGCTTGCGATGCTGGTTGCTGTCGTTGACGTAGAGGATCCTCTCGTCGGGCGAGAAGCACAGGCCGTTGGGATTGATCAGGTCGCGCACGACCATGTTGAGACGCTCGCCATCGGGCGAGACGCGGTAGACGCCGGCGCAATCGATCTCCGGGGGATGCTCCGGCGGAGTGAACGGCACCTTGGGCGGCGGATCGGTGAAATAGATCGCGCCGTCCGATTTGACGACGACGTCGTTGGGCCGGTTGAGCTTCATGCCGCGATAATTGTCGGCGACCATGGTGACGGTGCCGTCGGCATGCTCGCGATCGACGCAGCGGCTGAAATGGTGGCAGACGATCAGCCGGCCCTCTTGGTCGCGGGTCTGGCCGTTGCCGTTCTTGGTGTCGCTTTTGTCGACCGTGATGCCGTGCTCGGGGTGCCAGCGCATGCGCAGGCTGTTGTGGATGTCGCTGAACAGCAGGTAGCCGCCCTCCGCGATCCAGACGGGCCCTTCGGCAGGTCCAGTCGGCCCGCCAAAGCCGCGACCGAGTTCCTCCCAATCCACGTCCGGGGCGACGATCGCGTCCAATCGCGGATCGAGTCTTTCGATGGGCATCGGTTGTTTTCCTCTCCTTGCCCGCAAGTCTTGGCTTGGGCGCATATAACAGCCTGACTTATAGCAGCGCTGCTGATAATTGAAACCGATTTGCGGCGTTGACAGACAGCCAGGCTTATATTCTTATTGCGCGTAATACCGACCCGTTCGAGCGGGCACGCAATCACCAGGAGAGGATCGCGCATTGGCCCGGCCGACCGTTGACATCGACGCCTTTCTCGACGGCGTTAAGTTCCGCCCGTTCCACGTAAAAGTGATGCTGATCGGGGCGCTGGCGATGCTCGTCGACGGGTTCGACCTTGGCGTGCTGAGCTGGGTGCTTCCCAAGATTTCGGACCAGTTCGGGGTGGCGCGAACCTCGCTGACCTGGGTGCTGTCGATGCAGCAGGTCGGCATGGTGTTGGGCGCATTCCTGATCGCGCCGTTCGCGGACCAGATCGGGCGGCGGACATTGCTGGTGCTGTGCCTGGGCGGCGTCGCCGCGACGTGCTTCGTGACGATCTTCACCGACAGCATCTGGGCATTGGCGATCTGCCGGCTGCTCACCGGCATGTTCGCCAGTTCGGTGATCGCCAACATGGTCGCGCTCGCGTCCGAACTCGCTCCCGCGCGGCAGCGCTCGACGGTGGTGACCGTGGTGCTTGCCGGCGCGATGCCCGGCGCCTTGCTCGGATCGGCGATGCAGGCGTTCCTGCTCGAGCCCTATGGCTGGCACGTCGCATTCTGGATCGGCACCGCGATGCCGCTGCTACTGGTGCCGATCATCTATTTCCTGCTCCCCGAATCGCCCAAATTCCTGGCGGCCCGCAATCCCGACGATCCTCGCTTGCGGGCGATCGTGCTGGCCTTGATGCCCGAGGGCGAAGGCGAAGCGGTGATCCTGTCGCAGCGCGAGGTGCGCGAGAAGCGTCCGAGCAGCGTGTCGCTGGTGCGCGACCTGTTCCAGCCGGGGCTGACGCTGCCGACGATTCTGTTGTGGTTGAGCTTCGTCGCCAGCTTCGGCTTCATTAGCGCCGCGCTGTGGAAGACGACGGTGTTCCACGACGCCATCGGGCTCAACTGGAGCCAGGTCGGTGTCACGACCGCGATCGGCACCGCTTTCGGCGCGACGGGTATGCTGACCATCGGACTGATGATCGACAAATTCGGGTTCAAGGCGATCGTTCCGACCTATTTCATCGTCGCCGCCGCTGCCGCGATTGGCATGGGGCTGTTCGCACCGGGCTGGGGGATGTTCGTCGCGCTGGCGCTCAACGCACTGGCGCAGCATGCCGCGCATGCCGGCCTGGCCTCGATCGCCTCGACACTCTACCCGACGCGCAATCGCGCCACTGGGGTCGGCTGGGCCTATGGCGCCGGGCGCGCCGCCTCGATCGTCGGGCCCTGGTACGGCATGCTCGCGCTGCACTATCATTGGGGCGCGATCGGCTATTTCTTTCTGCTCGCGGCACCATTGGCCTTTGCCGGGGCGGTGATCTGGATGCTGCTGACGCTCAAGCCGCTCGACCCGGCGACCCGCACCGTCGGGCACTGACGTGCATATCTAGGCTGGCGATTGCCAGCCGAGCACGCGCTTCACGGTGCCGCCGAAGATCGCCACCTTAGCGTCGCGGTCGAGTTCGTCGTTATGGAGCAGCATGTCGCGGCTCTCGCTGTACAGGCAGCCGCGGTTGCGGTTCGGCCCACCGACCTCGGCCATGCGCAGCCGCGTATAGTCGCTGGCCCACATCAGCCGATCGGGCCCGAACGCGGCGATGACGCGGCGCAGATTGGGCCAGACATCGGCGAACGGATAGGTCTGGCGCGACAGCAATGGCAGCCCGCACAATTTGACCGAGACGTTCGGCAGATCGGCGAGGCCGAGCAGGCCGTCGAGCCGATCCCAGGGATCGTCGCGTGGTGGCGATACAGGGTGCTGGCTGACCCCGACATGGTCGATGATCACCTTCAGGTCGGGATGGCGCTCTATTAGCGGACGCATTGCCGCGGCCTGGCCGTGGGTCGACAGGAATAGCGGCAGGCCGACCACGGCCGCGACGGCGAACCCGGTATCCATTGCGCCGCTGGTGAAGGCCTCGGAGAGTTGAGTGGTACGGAAATCGGTGACGAGCAATCGGCCGGCGATGACGCGGTCGTCGCCCTTTGCCCGCTCCACCGCGGCGCCCAGTTCGGCGTCTCTGTCCATGAAAGTCTCGACGCCGATGAAGCGGCTGGGATAGCGCGTTACGCACGCATCGATATAGGGCAGCGCCGCGACCACCAGAGTGGCATCGACACCGACGCTGTCCATCGCCTCGCGCGCCAGCTCGACGTTAATCGCCAGTTTGACCGCGTCGGGCACGTCGTCGCCGAACGGCACCGCGGGCGCGGGCTGGTGAATCTGGGCATCGATGATGTCGAAGTCGGCGCTCTTCACGATTGCGATTCCTGTTTTGCCGCGAAGCCGCGATAGATGGCGCGGCCGCACGCGGCGCAGCAAATGTCTTCGGTCGGCAGCGGGGCGGCGGCGGCGTGCGCGCCCGGCGCCCCACCGCAACAGGCACATCCCGAAGGCATTGTGAAGCGGTCGAGCTGGGCGAGCATGTCCTCGCTCCACGCCGCTCCGCAAAACGGGCAGGTGGCACCGTCGCCCTCGCTCATCGCATCTTCTCCATCAACATGCATCTTGTTGAATGCTGTTCGTCTTTATATAACGTCCGCGATCATTATCCAGCGCCTTTCGCGCATTCCTCATCCTCGACACGGAGACAAGCCGGCATGCAACCCGTCCGTTACGACGTCCTCGCCATCGGCAATGCTATCGTCGATGTCATTGCCCATGCCAGCGACGATTTCCTCATCCGGGAAGGCATGGCCAAGGGCGGCATGACCCTGATCGACGAAGACAGCGCCGAGCGAATCTACGCTGCGATGGGTCCCGGCATGGAAATCTCGGGCGGGTCGGGCGGCAATACCATTGCCGGCGTGGCGGCGTTCGGCGGCCGCGGCGCATTCATCGGCAAGGTCCGCGACGACGCGCTCGGCGATATCTACCGTCACGATTTGCGCACGATCGGCGTCGCCTTCGATACACCGGCGACCACCACCGGTCCCGCCACCGCGCGCTGCTTGGTGCTGGTCACGCCCGATGCCGAGCGGACGATGAACACCTTTCTCGGCGCCTGCACCGGGCTCGATGAAGACGATATCGACGAAGCCCTCGTCGCGTCGGCGGGGATCGTCTACCTCGAAGGCTATTTGTTCGATGAGCCGCCCGCCAAGGCCGCCTTCCGCAAGGCCGCGTCGCTGGCGCACGCCGCAGGGCGCAAGGTCGCGCTGACCATGTCCGACAGCTTCTGCGTCCACCGCCACAAGGACGCATTCCTCGAGCTGGTCGATGGCCATATCGACATATTGTTTGCCAATGAGGACGAGATCCGGGCGCTCTACGGCGTCGACGACATAGTCGAGGCGGCGAAGATCGCCGCGCAGCATGTCGAACTGGTGACGGTGACGCGGGGAGCGGCTGGGGCGCTGCTGATCGACGCGAACGATATGGTCGAAGTGCCTGCCTCAAAGGTGGCAGCCGTCGTCGATACCACGGGCGCGGGCGACCTGTACGCGGCGGGCGTGCTGTATGGCTTGACGCGCGGACTGCCGCTCGCCGAATGCGGCCGCCTGGGCTGCGCCGCGGCCGGCGAAGCGATCAGCCATTTCGGGGCACGGCCCCAGGCGGATCTGAAGACGTTTCTGGCCGGCTGATTCCTACCTCCGCAAGGTGGGGGAATTGCATATGAAACTTTGTGGTGAACCGGGGATGACGCGCATTATCTCGCGTCACCCCGGGCTCGTCCCGGGGTCCACCGGGCCGCGCCACCAAAGGCCGATGGGCGTGCGGGACGGTGGATGCCGGGACGAGCCCGGGGTGACGGCTAAGGGTGAAACTGCCCGATCTCATATCCCGACACAGCAAACCGAATCCCATGCGATAGCCCAGGGATTGGGGCACACTATCAGTTCAGCCGCGAACGCCGCGAGATGAGATAGATCTCATCGTTGAACCACAGCCCCTGGTGGCGCTGCAGGGCCTCGCGCGTCGCTTCGAGATACTGGTCGTTCGACAGCGCCTTGGCGAAGCGGCCATCCTCGATCTGCGCGACATAGCTGGCCGCGTTCCAGGCGGCGAACAGGGTCGAGCTGCCGATCGGGGTATGGGCGTCGATCTCGGTCGGAAGCGTGCGGATATGGTAACGGAACAACGCTTCTTCGTCCGACAGCGAATGGAAATGATAGTCGCGCGCCGCCGTGCCCAGTTCATCGCGCACTGCCTGCATGATGTCCTCGCGGCCGGTGTCGAACGGGTCCTCGTCCGGCCAGATAGCGCGGATGATCTCCAGTCCGGGATCGTTGCCGTGGCTGTGCACGCCCATCAACTTGCCGTTGGGACGCAGTGCCCGGACGAGCGGCGTGACGACGCGCGAGCTCTTGAACTCGAGCGGCGCGTGCGCGCGATACGGCTGCGACAGCAGGACGAAATCGAAGTCCGCCTGCGCATAGCCGCGCCGCGGAATGATCGGATCGAGCATGAAGTGATGGTCTTTGCGATACAGGACGAGCACCGTCGGCGTCTTGTACATCGGGTTCCCGCTCGGCGCGATGCTCGCCTGCCAATGCTTGGCGAGGAACGGATCGAGCTGCTGGATCTGCTCCTCGAACTGTCCCGCCGAGGTGCCTTCGAGCCCGACTTCGTGCCACACCATCGCACTTGCCCCGGCCGGCGTCTCGGGCTGCAGGTTCGGCGCTTCGCCATATTTGAGATTGGTCAGCACCAGCACGGTGCCGGGATGCTCGCGCAGCCGGTCGGGCATCTTCTCGAGCGTCAGCCGGATATTCTCCATGCTGATCTCCTTGGCCACCACATAGAACGGCACCCAGGGATGGCGCCGGTGCAGCCCGCGCAGCATCCGCGCCAACGCGGTGCCGTCGCCGGCGCCACCGTCGAACAGCCGGATCGCCGGCGGGACCGGCTGGGTGTCCGAGAATTCGTGCACCGCACGATCCGCGATGATCTGCTTCTCATTGGTGGTGTTGACGAAGGCGAGATACTTCTGACGATTGTCGTAGAAGCGGAAATTATGCTCGGGCCGCATTTCGGCGCGCAGCCCCTTGATGCCCGAACGCAGCGCGCTGGCGGAGGTGCCGTCCTGCTCCTCGATGAAGCGATGGACGCGCTCGACCGTCTGCACCGTCACCCGTCCGCCCTGCTGCAGCCGTTGCACGAGCTTGCCGTCGTTGACCGCCAGCCGGCCGAAGGTCGACTGCGCCATCTTGAGCCGCCTACAGCTATGCTCGATCTGCTCGAGAAGGGCCTGGGTGTCGTCCATCGCTCAGGCGGACAATCGCGTTGCGCGGGCATAGCCGCCGTCGAGATAGATCAGCGGATCGACGTCGCCGGAGATCTGCACCTCCCTGACCGCGCCGATCACCACCGCATGGGTGCCATATTCGATATGCGTTTCATATTCGCAGAAGAAGCTGGCCTGCGCGTCGCGCAGATGCGGCGAGCCGCATGCGCCCGAGCCCCAGCGGCCCTCGGCGAAGCGCTCTTCACCCTTCAACTTGCCCGCGCAGGTTTGCGACACGACGAGCTGATCAGCATGGAGGATATTGACGCAGAAAGGCGCGCCGGCCGTCAGCGGCGCGTGCAGGCTCGCGCTCTTGTTGACGCAGACCAAGAGCGACGGCGGGTCCATGCTCAATTCGCTCACCGCGGTAGCGGTCATCGCCCAGCGCCTGCCTTCGTGCCAGGCGGTGATGACCACAACGGCCTTGCCGAGCCGGCGCAGGCCCTTTTTCAGTTGTTCGGCAACGCTCTCGCGGGCGATGTCCAGCTCGGGCATTTGCACGTCACTCATCGGCACCCAGCCCTTCCCTGCCCATGATGCGCAATCCGTAGCCTTCGATGCCCGAAAGCTTCGCTTCGCTGTCGGAGAGCAGGATGAGATCCTTGACGCCAAGATCGAGAAGGATCTGCGCGCCGACACCATAATCGCGGATGCGCTGGTCGCGCGTCGGCCCCGGACTGCTGCGTCGCTCGGATATCGCGCTGAC
The DNA here is from genome assembly GCF_024508665.1 of Sphingomonas sp. Lineage (GTDB taxonomy): Bacteria > Pseudomonadota > Alphaproteobacteria > Sphingomonadales > Sphingomonadaceae > Sphingomonas. The sequence goes on along the minus strand of NZ_JANINP010000006.1, from coordinate 655,338 downwards.
CGACGGGTCGCGGATGAAGACGATCACGCCGGGACCGTCATGCGCGCCGATCCGCGCCAGCGCGCGCGAGACATATTCGCGGCGGTCGGTCGGCGGCCCGAGCATGTCCGAGACGAAGTCGAGACGGTGCATGCGCACCAGGGTCGGTACGTCCGGGGTGATGCGTCCGCGCGACAAAGCGACATGCTCGACATTGTCGATCGTGTTGCGGAACACCGACAGTCGAAAGCCTTCGCCATAAACGGTCTCGAACGCTTCCTCATGGACGCGTTCGACGCAGCGCTCGGTGCGGCGGCGATAGCTGATCAGGTCGGCGATCGTGCCGATCGGAATATCGTGCTCGCGCGAAAACTCGACCAGGTCGGGCAGCCGCGCCATCGTCCCGTCTTCGTTCAGCACTTCGCAGATCACGCCCGCCGGGATCAGGCCGGCCAGTCGCGACACGTCGACCGCCGCCTCGGTATGGCCGGTACGGACCAGCACCCCGCCACTGCGCGCGACCAACGGGAAAACATGGCCGGGCGAGACGATATCGTCGCAGCCTTTGGAGGGATCGATCGCCACCGCCACGGTATGCGCCCGGTCGTACGCCGAAATGCCGGTGGTGACACCGTCGCGCGCCTCGATCGAGACGGTGAAGGCAGTGCCATGGCCGGAATTGTTCTCCGTCACCATCGGCGGCAGGCGCAGTTCGCGTGCCCGTTCCTCGGTCATCGCCAGGCAGATCAGCCCGCGCGCATGACGAGCCATGAAGTTGATCTGGGCGGGCGTCGCGAACTGCGCCGGGATGATGATATCGCCTTCATTCTCGCGATCCTCGGCATCGACGAGAATATAGGGCAGGCCATTACGCGCGGCTTCGATGATCTCCTCGGTCGAGGAGATCGAATTGTGGAGCCGATCGGCCGCCGGTGCGATCAGATCAATAGACATCGTTTTCCTGCAGGACTTCGCGCGCATGGCGCCAGCTGTCCGTTCCAGCGGGCAAGCCGACATAGAGCGTCGCGTGGAGCAGGATCTCCCTGATCTCCTCCTTGGTGACGCCATTGGCGAGCGCGCCGTTGATATGGTTGCGCAACTGGTCGGGCCGCGACTGGCCGATCAGGATCGCGATCGTCAGCATCGAGCGGGTCTTGCGATCGAGCCCCGGGCGGCTCCACACGTCGCCGAAGCAAAGCCGCGTCACCAAATCCTGTAGCGGCTCGTTGAAGTCGTCGACATTGTCGAGGCTGCGCACGCCGGGTTCCCCGAACATGTCGAAGCGCATCGCGCGGCCGCGGTCGTAGGACTCGTCTTTCTTCACGCGAAGGCCTTCCTCATTTCGATAGATACTGGCGCCGACAGCAATAGACGGATCGTTTCGGCTGCGGCCGCAAGTTCGGCGCGCGCCGCGGCCGAGACGCCGACCGCGCGCAGGAAACCGTGGATCATGCCCGGGGCGATACGGAGCGTCGTCGGAACCCCGGCGTCTTCGAGCCGCGCGGCAAAAGCGACTGCTTCGGCGCAGAGCGGGTCATATTCGGCCGCGACGATATGGGTCGGCGGAAGTGCGCCAAGGTCACGGCGATCGACCGGCGCCGGGTTGGCGTCGAGACCACCGCACAGAGTGAACAGAGCGATATACTGTCGGATGCGCTCGGCGGTCAGCAGCGGATCGAGCGCATCGCGGTAGGCGGATGCTTCGGGGTCCATCGCGAACGTGCCGTAGAAAAGTAACTGGCAGATCGGCCGCGCGGTGGCGCCGCATGCCAGTGTCAGCAGCGCGCCGGCACTGTCTCCGGCCACTGCGATCCGTGCCGGATCCACCGAGAGCGCTTCGGCCTGACGGCCGAGCCAAGCGAACGCCGCATCGCAATCGGCTTGCGCTCCGGCATAGTCCGTTTCGGGCAGGCGGCGATATTGGACGCTGGCGACGACCGCGCCGGTCGCCTCGGCCAGCGCCGCGCCGACAATGTCGAAGCTCTCGATGCTGCCGAACGCAAAACCCCCGCCGTGGAAATAGCAGATCGCCGGCCGCAACCCCTCCCCGCCCGGATCGAAAACGCGCAACGCGATCTCGCGCCCAGGTGCTGCGACAAAGGTGTCGAAGCGTGTGACTTGCGGCGCATGGCCCTCGGCGTAGCGCCGGCCCGTGAGGTCGCCGACCAGCCGCGTGGTTTCGATGCTGGCAGCCGGTGGCGTCGCGCGGACTAGCGCGACGTAGCGGTCCATGCCGTCCGCGAGGGCGGGTTCAGGCAACGGCCTCATACCGCACCTCGACCGTCCGGGTCGCGAGTTCGGCAAGCCGCGGCGCGACTTCGCGGCCCATCAACGTCAAGTTGTCGACCGTCTCCCCGTGGTCGAGTTCGCCGGCCTGCCCCATCATCAGCAGGTTGCCGAACCCGCCCGTCTCCTCGTGGAACGTCACCAATTGCTCGTACACTTCGTCGGGCGTGCCAACGAAGAACAGGCCCGCCTCCATATATTGCTCGATCGTGCCATCGACCGGCAGCGCCTCGCCGTTGCGCAGGCGCGGACGCATCGCGTTGGCGCCAGCCTGGAGCATGCGGATATTCGCCTCGACCGGATTGAAGCCGAGCGGATTGCGGAACTGCGGATCGAGCCGGGCAGCGGTGGTGAAATAGCTCTTCATCTTCTCGGCGCGGGCGAAGGCGGTGGCGCGGTCGCCCGCGCAGGAGACCAGCGCCAGATAGGCGAGCTTGTCCTGGTCGGGCTGCACGCCGTGCGCCGCGAGATAGGCGGCGCGATAGCCGCTGAATACCGAGCGGGCGACGGCGCCCGACAGGAAGGTCGCGCAGGTATAGCCGCGCTTGCCATATTCGCTGGCGCTGCTCGCACTCGACGCGGTCATCCAGATCGGCGGATGCGGCTGCTGAATCGGCCGCGGCCACAAGCTGGCGGTGCGATAATGAAAATGCTCGCCTTCCCAGGAGAAATTATCGCCGGCGTTGGACAGCGCATCCAGGATCAGGTCATGCGCTTCCCAGAAGCGGTCCATGAAGCCGGTCGGCTGGCGGTTCGACATGAACAATTCATATGCCGCGCCCTTGACCAGGCCGACTTCGAGCCGCCCGCCCGACAGACAATCGACCATCGCGATCTCTTCGGCGACACGCAGCGGATTGGAGCGGTTGGCGAGCGGGATGCCCAAGGCAAGCAGGCGCGCGTTGCTGGTCTGGCGCGCGAGGATAGCGAGCGTCGTCATGCACGACGTCGACATGCAGGTCGCGGCGGCGTGATGCTCATTGACCATGATATTGAGCCCGACCTCGTCGGCGAGCATATATTCGTCGAGATAGCGGTTGAGCAGCTGCCCGGCCTCGACCGGATCGCATTCGCGTTGCGGCAGCGTCACGCGCATCGAGCCCGGCTTCTGAAAAGCGGGGTGATAGGCTTGTTCGCTGAATTGCCAGATCTTCATCTTTGTCTCCGAGCGATCGTTCAGCGGCCGGCAAAAGCGGCGATGCGGGCGGCGAGCCTGCCAGGCTGGTCGGCGTGGACGCGGTGTCCGGCGTCTTCGAAGGATTCGACTTCGGCCTGGGGCAGCGCCTTGCGCCAGTCGTCGCGATATCTGGCGCTGACGATGCCGTCCGCCTCGCCCCAAATGACGAGAGTCGGGCTGGCGATGCGGTGCGTGCGGTCCCCGAGCTTCCTGTTCGACATGTATGGGGTCCAGCCGAAATGGCTCGCCGCCTCGTCGTTGCGCATCAGCCGGCGCAGACGGTCTTCCGGCAGCGTCGCCAGCGTCTTCATGTCGCTGCCGAGCGCGGGCTCGCCGACCTGCATGCGTTTGCCGAGCTCCTGGCGCGACAGCATGAAGATGTCAGTGACATATTGCTCGCGGCGATTGGCAGTGGGCAGGCCGAGCGGAGAGACCAGCACGAGCTGCGCGGCCCGGCCCGGCTCCTTGGTCAGCATTTCCGCCGCCACCCAGCCGCCGAACGACGTGCCGACGATGACCGGCCGGTCGAGCCCGAGCTGGTCGAGCAGGTCGAGATAGAAATAGCCGAGGTCGTCGACGCGATCGATCCGCGGCGAGCCGGCGGACGCCCCGAAACCGGGATGCGACGGAGCGTAGACGGTGAAATGCTTCGCCAGTTCGCGCTGCAGCGGCGCAGCCCCCTCGATCCCGTCGAGCCCGTGCAGGAACAGAAGCGGCGGACCGCCCCCAGCCTGGAAGATTTCGAGCTCGGTGCCCAGCACGTCGAGTGCCGACACAGTGCCGAAGCTCAGTTCTTCAAGGCCTTGGGGCTGCATCGCTCTCCACTCGTCTCTTCTTTGTGAGCTTCAGAGTGTTGCCCGGCGACTGATACGTCCAATTCTTTGTACTTGAGGCTTTGATGCCCGACAGGTATGGAAATTGGATGGAGCTACGCCATCTTCGCTATTTCCGCGCGATCGGCCGCGAGCAGCATTTCGGCCGTGCCGCGATCGCGTTGCGTGTCGCGCAGCCGGCGCTGACGCGGCAGATCCGCGACCTCGAGACCGAGCTCGGCATTGAGCTGTTCGAACGGTTGCCGCGAGGCGTGCGCCTGTCGAGCGCCGGGCGCGTCTTCCTAAGCGATGTCGAGGAGATCTTGTCGCAGGTCGACCGCGCCGTCGATCGCGCCCAGCGGTTGGGCAGCGGCCATCTCGGCACGATCCGCATCGGGCTCAGCGAGATCATCGCCGCGCACGACTTCATCTCGCACGGTCTGCGCAATTTCCGCGAGAGCGAGCCGTCGGTGGCGCTCGATCTCAAGTCGATGGGATCGGTGAACCAGATTGCCGCGCTCAAGGAAGGCACGCTCGATGTCGGGCTGATCTATGACGCGCATCTCGAAGAGCGCGACTATGACGTGCTCGACCGCATCTGCCTCGGCCATGGCGAGACGATGCTGGCCGTGCACGAAAGCCACCGGCTGGCCGGGCGCGCTTCGGTGACGATGGCCGAGATTGCCGAGGAGCCCGCGCTCGGCCCGGCACGGCTGACCGCACCCGGCTATTACGACCGGTTGATGACGGCCTGCGTCGAGAGCGGCAGCACACCGCGCATCGTCCAGGAATGCACGACGAACTCGATCCTGCTGAGCCTGGTCGCGGTGGGGATGGGTGTCGGTTTCGTGACGGCGTCGAGCCAGTCGTCGCCGGCGCACAATATCCAACTGGTGCCGATCAGCGATCTCGGGCTCCAGTTCGAAGTGCTGTTGGTGTGGCGCAAGAGCGACCGCTCGCCGGCACTGCAGCGCTTCATCGACATGATGATCCACCACGCGGGCGTCCTCCCCGCGGGGTGACAAAAGCCGGCGCTCGATCCTGCTAGGCCATGGGCAAGAGGAGAGAAGGATGACCGACGCGCCGCCGCTCAAGGGCCTGTATCATTTCGCCTATCCCTGCCGCGATGCGGAGGAGACGCGCCATTTCTACGAGGACATTCTGGGGCTGCCGCTGGTCAATTGCATGATGTCCGAAAAGGTGCCGAGCACGGGCGAGGAGCAGCCCTATGTGCACTTCTTCTTCCAGCTGGGCGACGGCTCGTACATCGCCTTTTTCGACCTGGGCGGCGACGAGAAGCCGGCGCCCTCTCCCAACACACCCGAATGGGTCCAGCATTTCGCGATCGAGACCGATTCGGTCGACGATGTCGAGGCGATGCGGCAACGGTTGGCCGACCATGGGATCAAGACCACGCCCTTGGTCGATCACGAGTTCGTCCGCTCGATCTATTTTTTCGATCCCAACGGCTTGCGCCTCGAAGTCGCCGCGCGAACCGAAGCGCCCGGCTTTCTGGAAGCGGCTGCCAGCGAAGCACATGGCGTTCTCAAGGCATGGAACGCGCGCAAGCACGGCGCACCCGCCGCCGGCTGATCGCCACCTCGTCACCGCGCTCCGCCCCGCCGCCGATCATTGCCGAATGGACAGATCGGCGGCTGGACGGCAGGAGAGCAGCGGGGAAATGTGACGAGAGGAATCAAACGCATGGCAGACACCGAACAATCGCGCCGGCGTGTCCAGTCGATTGAAGTGGGATTTCGAGTGCTGCGGGTGCTGCGCATGGCCGAAGGACCGCTGCCGCTGCGTGAAATTGCCGCGCGCGCCAGCATGCCGCCGAGCAAGGTGCATCTCTATCTCGTCAGCTTCGTGCGCGAGAATATGGCCTATCAGGACCCCCATAACGGCCATTACGGGCTTGGCACCTTCGCCATCCAGCTTGGGCTTGCCGCCATCCGCCAGCTCGACGTGGTCGGGCTCGCCGCCGAGACTCTGACCGAGCTTCGCGACAAGACCGACTGCGCGATCTATTTGTCGCTATGGGGCGACCGCGGCCCGTGCATCGTCGCCAAGGCCGACGGCAGGCTGCAAGGCGCGTTCCTGATCCGGCTCGGCTATATCCTGCCGGTGACGACGTCCGCGACCGGGCTGGTGTTCCTCGCCCATCTGCCGGAGACCGAGGTCGCTCGCGCGGTGGCGGCGCAGGCCGCCTATGACGCCACCCGCGGTGATATCCCCACTCCGACCAAGGAAGAACTCGCCGAGAGTGGTGAGCGGATCCGCCGGGAGGGCTATTCGTCGAGCGCCGGAATGCTGAACCGCAACTTCGCGGCGATCGCCGCGCCGATCTTCGACCATAGCGGCAAGATCGCCGCGACCATCACTTTGCTCGGCCCAACCGACTTCATGAGCAAGACGCGGCTCAAGGACTTCAGCAAGATGCTGTTGGCATCGACCGAGGCAGTGTCGGAGCGGATGGGCGCGCTTCCCAAGCCCGCAGAGAAGGCAGCGAAAGGCTGACGCCAGTTCAGCGAGCCTAGGCCGCCCCGCGCACGAAATCCGGCGCGCGGCGGCCTGCCGCGGCGGCGTCGAGGCGGAGCTTGCGCGCTTCGGCACGTTTGGCGTCGTCGAGCCACGAGCGTTCGTGGCCCCATAGGCTGGGGCCGTAATCGCATTCGAACGGCTGCCATGTCGCGGGATCGATCGACCGCCCGCCCCAGCCCAGTTCGATCATGAAGTCCGACGGCGTGCGGGCATAGAAGCTGGTCATGAAATCGTTGGTGTGGCGGCCGAGCGTCACGCCGATGCGCCCCTCCTCCAGCTGGGCGAGGTCATAGGCCTGGCCGACATCGTCGAGCGAATCGAGCTCGACCATCAGGTGATGGAAGCCGTCGACGCCCGTCTCGATAGCGGCGAAGCTGTGATGACGACTGTTGAGATGAAAGAAGAATGCCTTGAACGGCCGCAGCGCATAATCGCTGAGCCGGAAGCCGAGCAGGTCGACATAGAAGGGCAGCACCGCGTCGAGCGACCGGACGGTCAGTACGACATGGCCGAGCCCGAGCGCTCCGGTACGAAAGCCGCTGAGCGCGCGGCCGGGGACGAAGGCGGAGGGCGCCGCGGCGGCGCCGTGGAAGAATTCGAGGCGGTTGCCGGCGGGATCGTGGGCGATGAGCAGTTCGGCAACGCGGCGTTGCTCAGCCTCGATCGGCGTGCCTGGAACGACCGGATGGCCGGCGTCGGATAGCCGCGTCGCCAGCCGCGCCAGGGCATCGCCATCCGCGACTTCCCAGCCCATCGCGCTGACGCCCTCGTTTGCGCCGCTTTCGAGGAACAGGCGACCCGCGCGATTATCGGTACGCAGGGCGAAGCCGTGTGCGCTGCGATCGGCGAGCTGCATGCCGAGCAGGTCCGTGGCGAATCCCGCCCAGGCATCGACCCGCGCCGTGGTGACTCCGATATAGCCGAGCGACTGCAGCATAGAACGAACGCTATTCGGTAATACCGAAGAACGCCAGTGAGATTAAGGGCGCTGCACTCCCGGCCGGCTATATTCGGGGGTAAATTCCTCGATATCCGCGCCGTGATTCCCGTTCGGGGCGCTGAGCGAGTCCAGCAGCCGGGTGAGGTAGCCGCGCAATATTTCCAGCTCGTCGCCATCCAGCGGCGTCAGCAATTCGGCTTCGAGCGCGCGGGTGTCCTTCTGGAGCTTCTTCAGCGCGTCCTTGCCGGCCGCGGTCAGGCTCAATTCGAGCAGGCGTTTGTTGGCGCTGCTGACGCGGCGATCGATCAGCCCCTTGGATTCGAGCAAGGCGATCTGCTTGATCATCGTCTGCGGCTTGACGTCGTAGAGGCGCGACAATTCGGCCGAAGACATATTGGGCCGCGTCGAGAGCGTCGTAAGAATTCGGAACTGGACGGCGGTTACGCCGAGCGGATTGAGTACCGATTCCAGCCGCACATACGCCTTATACTGCACCTGTTTGACCAGATGCAGGATCGAAGGCGGATGTCGATCGGTAGTTGTGCGAGCGGCTTTACCCATCCGCCCTTAGTGTCCGATCGTGCCGGAACTGTCCAGAGTCGGCGCGGCACTTCGCCGCGCCGCCTGCGAGACCGTGATGACGCTCAGCCCTTGAGCTTCTTGGTGGCGATTGCCGCGCCTTCGGCCATTGCCGACAGTTTGGCCCACACCACTTCGGGATGGCCGACGCGCGAGCCGATGCCGCAATCGGTCCCGCCCTGGATATTCTCCATGCCGACGAGCTTGCCGACATTGACCAGCCGTTCGGCGACCAGTTCGGGATGCTCGACCAGGTCAGTCATATGGCCGACGACGCCCGGGCAGATGATCTTGCCCGCAGGAAGCTTGACCTCCTCCCAGATGCGCCATTCGTGCGCGTGGCGGACGTTGCTCGCCTCGAACGTGTAGCATTGCGCGTTGATCTTGAGCATCAGGTCGACGATGTGCTTGAACTCGATGTCGTGGACATGCGGGCGATGGCCGCTGCCCCAGCACATATGAAAGCGGATTTGCTCTTCGGGCAGCCCCTCGACCGCGTGGTTGATCACCTCGACCGCGAATTCCAGATAGTCGCGATACTGGTCGACCGACCAATCGGGATAGAACATCCAGCTCGTGGCGAATTCGGGCTCATCGATCTGCACGATCAGCCCGGCATCGGTGATCGCCTTATATTCCTCGCGCATCGCCGCGCCGACCGCCATCATGTAATCGCGCTCGTCGCGATAGAATGCGTTGCGCGCGCCGGCGCCGGCGCTGAGCGGCCCGAGAGCGGCGATGAAGCCGTCGACATCGCTCTTCCCCTCCAGGCCCTTCTTGAGTGCGTCGATATCCTTCGCGATCTCTGCCTGACCGATATAGGTCAAAGCGCTCGTACAGACCTTTTCGGTGGCCGGACGCTTGGGGACATTGCCGGGCGTCATGAACCCCGGGCGCACCGGGCCGCCGGCGCCGGCGAACCACAGGCCGGATTCGTAGAAACCCGGGAAATCGCGGCGGTCGCGCTCGCCGGGACCAGCCCGTTTGGACGGCGCCGCTGGGTCGCGGGGCAGCGATTCCCAGCCGGCCACGCGCTGCTGGATATAGCTGGTGTAGCTGCCCATGTTGGCGGCCTTCACATATTCGCCGTCGTTGATGATATCGACGCCGCATTCGATCTGCTTCTCGACGACCTCGCGCACTGCCTTGGGCAACCGCACCGCGATTTCGGTCTGGTTGGCATCGGCATTGACGAGCAGGGCGTCGAGATCGGCCGGGCGGGGCAGATTCCCGCCATGAGTCGTCAGGATATGGTCCGTGGAACGCCGCATCGTCTCTTCTCCTAAGTGATTGTCGCCGGCTTATGTTCGGCGCACGAATTTCTGGATCTGGTGGTCGCCCTGTTCCTCTGGGATCCAGCCGGGGCGGATCGCGAAGCTGTAGGGCACTTCGGCGACATAGACGTCGCCATGGCTATCGACCGCGATACCGTGCGGCGCGATGAAATTGCCCGGCCCGTGACGGTGCTCGGACGAGCCCCCCCAGCGATCCAGGACCTTGCCCTCGGGGCTGAGCATCGTGACGCGGCCGGGATGATCCCGCTGCATTTCGCCAAGGACGAAGCTCTTCTTGCCCTTGGGCCGCCACAGCTCGGCGACATAGATGATACCGTCGCGGTCGATGGCGATGTCGCACGGCCGTTGAACGTCGGTCCATTGCTCGAGATAGTCGCCATCGGCCGTAAAGACCTGGATACGGTCATTCTCGCGATCGCAGACCAATACCCGTCCCGCGGCGTCGCAGCCGATGCCGTGGGGCAAGTGGAATTCGCCCGGACCGGTGCCGATCTCGCCCCAGGACTGGATCAGGTCGCCCGCGGCGCTGAAGCGATGGACGCGGCAATTGCCATAGCCGTCGGCGACATAGAGCTCGCCGCTTGGCGCTACCGCAAGGTTGCAGCAGCGATTGAACGGCCCGCCGGGATAGGCGATGCATTCGCAGGCATGGACTTCGTAAGGAGGCTTGGGATCGTAGCCCGTGTCCGATGCCTGGCCGGGCACGCCGAGGGTCATGATCGGCTCGCCTTCGAGGCTGAAGACGCGAATGCTGTGATCGCCATTGTCGACGCAATAAACCCGGTCGTCGGGGCCGATCGTCAGGCCGTGCGCCATGGTGAAGACATCGTCGCCCCAGCTGCGGACGAAGCTGCCGTCGCGCTCATAGACCAGGACGCGATGCGGGAAGCGGACGAACAGATAGACGCGGTCCTGCGAATCGACGGCCACCCCGGTCACGTCGCGATGCGAGACGCCTGCCGGCAGGCGTTCCCAATCGGCTACTACGTCGAACGCAGGCGCTGTCCTGGTTGCCATAGCCGGCATTTCACTCCTCGACGGATTATCAAAAAACCAGCCTAGACGTCCGCTCTTTCCTAAGCCAAGCTGACATATATCGTCGCTTGAGCATTTGTACATAGCGAACGACATATGATAAAGCCGATTGGCGAGCGGGACAGATATTCGGCCGATCGCCGCACCGGGAGGGGTTTTGCATGACGGACACTGGCGCTCGGCCGATCGATGTCGACACGTTCCTGGACGGGCTCAAATTCAACCGCTTTCACCTGATCGTCCTCGTGCTGTGCACGGCCCTGGCGGCGATCGACGGCTATGAATTGTATGTCGTCGGCTGGGTGCTGCCGGTGCTCGCCAAGGATTTTGGGGTGCCGACGACGGCAGTCACCTCGGCGCTGGTCGCGCAACAGGTCGGCATGCTCGCCGGCGCGTTCGTCATTCCGCCGCTTGCCGACCGCATCGGACGGCCGCGCGTGCTGCTGTTCTGCTATCTCGGCATGATGCTCAGCGCGCTGGCGATCCTCACCACCAAGTCGCTGCTGCCCTTCACGATCTGCCGCTTTGCCGCCGGTTTTTGCGGTACCGCGATGATCCCGATCCTGGTCACGCTCGCCGCCGAGACCGCGCCCAAGCGGCTGCGCGCGACCGTCAGCACGATCACGGTCAGCGGCACGATGATCGGCGCGATGCTGGGTTCGCTGATGCAGGCCTTCGTCCTGGCGCCGTTCGGTTGGCGCGGCGCGTTCTGGATTGCAGTGGCGTTGCCTGCGATCATGCTTCCCTTGATCTATTTCTTCCTTCCCGAATCGCTGCGCTCGCTGGTCGCGCGCAACCCGCAGGATCCCGCCATTTCCGCGCTGACGAAGCGAATGCGGCCGTCGGTGTCCGGCGATGCCGACGTCGTACTCACCGTCGCGCCCAAGCCCGACCGACCGCCGCTCGCGATCCTGCTCTCCGATATTTTCGGCCGCGGCCAATTGCTGCGCACGTTCCTGATGTGGGGAATCGCGATCTCGAGCTTCGTGTTCATCACCGCGGGGGTGTGGAAGACGACGATCTTCAAGGACGTGATCGGACTGTCGCTTAAACAAGTCGCGCTGATCAACGGCATCAACACCGCCGCCGGCTTCATCGGCATGCTCACGATCGGCTTCTTCATCGATCGATTGGGTTTCAAGCGCGTGATGACCGGCGCCTTCCTGCTCGCGGGGCTGGGCGCGACCATGGTCGGACTGCTGGCCCCAGGCATTGGCATGTATGTCGCGGTCGCCTTCATGGGGATGTGCCAGCATGGCAGCCAGGCCAGCATCCCGGCGCTTGCTGCTGCCCTCTACCCGACACGCAGTCGCGCTACTGGCGTGGGCTGGACCTATGGCGCCGCCCGCGTGGTATCGATCTGGGCGCCGTTGTTCGGAACGTTCGTGCTCAGCGAAGGCTTCGGCCCCATCGGCATCTTCGCGATGCTCGGGGTGCCGCTGATCTGCGGCGGGCTGTTCACCTTCTGGCTGATGAGCCTCAAGAACGCGCCGCAGGTGGTCAAGGTCGGGCATGGACGCGGTTGAAGCGGCCGCGCCGGCAGTCGACGCCCATGCCCATGTCTTTACCAGGGCAATGCCGTTCGCGGCGAATGCGCATTCGCGGCCGGATTATGACTATCCGGTCGAGGCCTGGCTCGCCGATCTCGACGCCCATGGCATCGGCCGCGGGGTGATCGCGGCGGCGAGCCTGTTCGACGACGGCAACGCCTATACGCTCGCGGCGCTGGCGGCGCATCCCCGGCTGCGCGCGACGGTGCTTGCCGGACCGGAGACAAGCGCCAAGCAATTGCGAGCATTGGCCGAGCAAGGCGTGGTCGGGGTGCGGCTAACCTGGCGGCGGCTCGCCGATCTTCCCAATTTGGCGAACGAACCGTGGCGCGGTTTCCTCAATCGGATCGCCGACTGCGGGTTGCATGTCGAATTGCTCGCCGGCAGCGCGCAATTGCCGGCGCTGCTGCCGCACTTCGCAGGTGTGCCGCTGGTGGTCGATCATTTTGGCGTCCCGTCGCGCGATGAGGGCGAGCGCCGCGCCGGCACCGACGCGCTGCTTCGCGCGGTGGCCGGTGGCCGGACATGGGTCAAGATCTCGGCGGGCTTCCGCCTGTCACCTTCCATTGCTGCCGAATGCGCTGCGCGTTTGCTCGCCGAAGCGGGACCGGAGCGTTTGCTATGGGGCAGCGACGCGCCGTTCGTGAACCATGAGGCCGATACCAGCTATGCCGACACGCTGGCTCTGTATCATCGTCTTGTTCCCGACGCGGCAACCCGCCGGGCAATCGACGCCACAGCACTCGACCTTTATTTCAACATACGGAGCCACCAATGAACCGTCGCGAGCGCGCCATCGCCACTGCCGAGCTCGAAATGGGGCTCGCCGATTTCTGGCACGACGTGGACAATAATTGGGGCCGCAAGGCGAGCGATTATTATGCCCCGGAGGCCGTCTATCGCTCGGGCGGGCTCAAGCTCGAGGGACGCGAGGCGATCCAGGGCTTCTACAGTTGGCGCGAAGACCGTGGGGCGCGCGTGTCGATCCACGCCTTCACCAATTTCCGCGCCGAATTCGACGACCAGGGCGGTGCCACCGCGACCTGGTTCATGCTGCTCTGGGCTGCCGATGGCGAGGCGCCGCTCGAAAGCCGCGTTCCCACCCGGATCAGCCAGGCGACCGAAACGTTCCGTTGGGACGAAACCGAAGGGCGCTGGCTGTGCACGCTGCGCGAACTCAAGAATCTGTTCCGCGGCGGGGACCAGCTCAACTTCAGCTGAGCCGCCGCGTCAGGCGGTAAGCGACGTCACCGTCGCGATCACGAACGCCGCGCTGCGGTCGCCCAGGGTTCGCAGGATTTCGGCACCGGGGGTCAGCACCGCATCGCGAATCGCGAGCCTGTCCTCCGCCGGCACGGGGCCGGCATGCGCGCCGTAATCGAGCCGCCCGTCGCCCATCAGCGTGAACGGAAACAGCGTCTCGGGCCGTTTGAAATCGCCGATGCGGCCAAAAGCGGGAAACGGCCCGACCGCCGCGCCGCCGGCGTCGATCGTCAGGTCGAGCGAGATCTGTCGGTCAGTGGCATCCTCCGCACCCTGCGGAACCAGAACCACCCGCACGATATCGCCCACTGCAAAGCCTTTCAGATGTACCGCAATAAGGGCGCGCCCTTGGAAGGGGACGCCCTTTCGTTTGTCGGCGGCGGATCAGAAGCGCGCGCGCGCTCCGAACATGAAGGCGCGACCGACCTTGTCGTAATATTGACCGTTCACCGGGCCGTTGAGGATAATATACGGGGTGGGCGGCGGATCCTTGTCGAACAGGTTGTTGACCGCCCAGAAGAATTCGAACTTCTTATTCTCTCCAGCGAAGATCTTTCCGTATAGGTTGAAATAGGTAACCGCCGGCACCCTGTTGTCGTTGATCGTGTTGCTCGGCAGCGTGTTGTAGGTCACGTCCTGGACGCCCTTGCTGATGAAGATCGTCTGCAGCGTCAGTTCCCACGCATTGGTGCCCAAGGTCGTCGACAGATTGCCCCGGAAGTGGGGAATGGCGCCTAGATTGGCCCAGCCATTCTCTCCGGCGCGATCGATCGGCGCGGCTCCCGTGCCCGAATCGACCAGCGCATGGAGGACATAAGTGCCGCTCGCGGCGATGCTGCCGCGACCGCCTTCGCCCAGAAAGCCGAGCGACGTGCCGTAGGTCAGGGTCATGTCGATGCCCTTTTGGGCAAAGGCGCCGACATTGAGCGAGCCCGCGTTCAGCGCGGTATGGACGCGATCGTTCGGGTCAGGCGTGGAGAGATCGGGCCCATAGGTGAACAGATTGCAGAAATAGGCTTCGCCCGCGCTGCACAAGGATGCGATGTTCGCCGTCGACAGGTTGGTGATCGCATCGTCGATCTTGATATTGTAATAGTCGACCGAGAAACCGAGGCCGCTCAGCGCGCCGCGTCCGCGATAGGCCGCGCCGACGGTGAAGGTCTTCGAGAATTCAGGCCCGACATGGGGATTGCCCATACTGGTGTTCTGCGGAATCACCGGGCTCTTGGTGACGCCATCGACCACCATCGTCACCGCGTTGGTGACATTGCTGCCCGGGCTATAGAGTTCGTTGATCGCAGGCGCCCGGATGTCGCGCGACCGCGCGACGCGGAAGATCAGCCCGTCGACCGGTTCCCACACCGCGCCCGCCTTCCACGCGGTCTGGCCTCCGACGGTGCTGTAATCGGCGTAGCGGAACGCGCCGTTGACGCTCAGATTATGGAGGGCCGGCAGATCCTTGGCGAGCGGGACGGTCGCCTCGACATAACCTTCCTTGACGTTGAACGCGCCCGCATAGGGGACGGCGTTGCCGGCGGTGAGGAAGCCGTTGTTGGCGCCCACCGCGTCGGCGGTCAGCTTCTCGGTTTCGCGGCGATATTCGCCGCCGAACGCCACCGACACCGGGCCCGCCCAGGTCGAGAAGGGCTCGCCGACAATGTTGGCGGCGGTGGTGAACTGGTCGTACTTCACCTTGGCGAGGCCTTCGCCCCAGATATAATTGCGCGCGGCAGCCGTCGTGTTGCCCTCGCCGAACAGGTTGAGCGGCTGGCAACCGGCAGCGGCGGCGACGCCGTCCCGGACGCCGCGGCAGACGATGTTGCCGGAGCTGTCGCGAACCGCGTCGATCGCGTAAGCCAGCTTGGCGGTGACCGGGTTGTTGAAGGTCGCCGAGGAATAATAATTGATGCCATAGGATACGTGCGCATCCCATTTCCACGTCCCGCCGAGCTTCCCCTGCAAGCCGACGGTCCCGTGCGGCGTCTCGTTGGTGATTTCGTAGCGGTTGATGCCGATATCGATGCCGATCCGGCTGATGTTGAAGCTTTGCGTCGTTGCCGGCAGGAGGGCGAGTACTTGCGCAGGAATGAAGGGGTTGTCGCGACGGATCACCTGGCTGGACAGGCGGATTGGAACGCCGTCGAGGATGCCGACGGAGCGCGAATAGCCGCCCTCGATATAGCCGGTCAGCGAGTCCGAAAAATCATAATAGATGCTGCCATAGGCGGTCTCGCGCTCGACCTTGGGAACCAGCGCCGTGCCGGTGATGATCGAGCCGCCTTCGCCGCCGATCATCGTCGAGCCGCCAGAGATCGAGCCCCTCTGGAACGGGCGGATCGAGCCGTCCGGATTGAACGTCATGTTGGTCAGCCCCGGGATGGAGCTGATGATGACGCCGCCCGCGCCGAGATTATTGTGGACATTCTTGGCCAGGATGAAGGCCGGCTGGCCGAAGCCTGGCGTGCCGGGGATGGTCCGCTGGCCGTTGCTGACGATCATATATTCGTCGCGACCCCAGTCGCGGGTGTAGATATCGCCGACGCCGTCATTGTCCGAATAATCGCCGCTGAGGACGATATGGCCTCGATCGCCGTTGAAGCTGGTACCGGCGATAAACCCGATGCGGCGGGTGCCATAGTCGCCGAGCTGGGAGACACCCGCCTGTGCGGTGACTTCGACGCCCTGGTACTTCTTCTTCATGACGATGTTGACGACGCCCGAGACGGCATCCGAGCCGTAGAGCGCCGAGGCGCCGCCGGTGACGACATCGACGCGCTCGATCATCAGCGTCGGGAACAGGTTGAGGTCGGTGGTGGTCGGCACGCCGAGGTTGCTGGCCGGCGCGAAGGGCACGACGCGCGACTGATTGACCAGCACCAGTGTGCGCTGGCCGCCCAGAGCACGCAGATCGGCGGTGGCCTGCGCGGGGCTCGAGGTGTTGGTGGCGTTGGCGCCGGGGGAGCGGGTCGCCTTGAATGCCGGGTTCTGGTTGAGCACCTCCATGACGGTGGTGGCGCCCTGCTTCGAGATCACTTCGGCGCCGACCACCTGGGTCGGCGTCGGTGCCTGGAGGCCGTTGGTCGCGGTGCGCGATGCCGTAACGACGATTTCGCCTTCCTGCGTCTGTGCATTGTCATCAGCGGCGTCACCTGCGGCAGCCGGAGCCGGTTCGGCTTGCGCCGTGCTGGCCGGCGTCGGGCTCGACTGCGCGAAAGCGGCGCCGCCTGCAAAAGTGGCGGTGGTGAGCGCGGTGGTGACCATCATTCGCTGCAGCCATGATGCCGGACCACGATTCATAAAAACTGCCATATCAGCCTCCCCTCTCCGGGCAATTGCGAGGCCGGCTTTGGCGCCGTTGCTCCCGCTGCATCGCAAGATGCTTGCTTGTTGTTCCCAATCCGCGCCGAGTTGCGCCCGACGCTTCTAGGGGCCCGCAGTCCATTCCGGATTAACGAACGACAGTTGTTTATGCCACATAAGACAGGCTGACAACCTAAAATCGCAGCCTGGCTGATTTACCGGTTCAGCCATTACCTATCACTTCGAGATCGGCCCCATCGCCAACGCGTCCTTGTAGATGCTCGGGTCGATAAGTCTCGAGAGCACCTCGCGTGGCCGTGGGGGACGTCTGTCCTGCGTGGCCAGCCATTCCTCCTGCGCAACCAACTCGTCGAGCAGATCGGCAGGCAATGCCGCCGGGAAGGAGAGTGTCGGCCACGCGTCCGCTACTTCCGCCGCACTAAAGCCCGCGCTCGTCGTGACCAGTGCCTGGGCCGGCGTCGGATCGCGACGAATCCGCGCGCTCGCTACAATCACCGCCCGGACGAACTCGGTGATTCGCCGGCGCTTGGCGGGATCGGCGAGATCCGCCGCGGTGGTGTTGAGGTTGAACAATTCGCGATAGACGCCGTCGCCGGAGAAGATGACGATATCGTCGCCAAGTGCCCGCGCCGCGTTGCCGCCATGCGGCTCCCAGATCGCCACGGCATCAACCTCGCGCCTTTCGAGCGCCGCGGGGATACCGTCGAGCGGAGAAATGCGTACGGGCGTGACATCGGCGAAGGCCAGCCCCGCCCGCGCGAGCATTCGCGCGAGGAAATAACCGGCCGACGTGGTCGTCAGCGTCGCGATCCTCTTGCCCTTGAGATCGGCGATCCGCCGGATCCCGGCCGAGCGGCGCGCGATGATGCGATAGCGGCCTTCGGTAACGGTAAGGATGATGCGGATGTCGGGATGCGCGACCGAATAGCGCAATGCCTGGGTCTCGGCATGGGTGGCGATATCGGCGGGCCGACCAGGGTCGAACAGATTGGGGATGCCGCCATTGCTGACCACTGCGCCCGCCGGATACAGATCGCGCGCCGCCAGCAATACCGGCGCGATCTCGATCGTGGCGGTGCTACCCGACACCGCAATTGGCGAGACTGCGGCGGCAGGCTCCACGCTTGGATGCGGCGCGCATCCCGCCAAGGCGACCAGCATCGTCATCGAGAAAATAGGCCCCCGCCAATCGATCATCGGCAATCTCCCTCGACCGATTATTATAAGCCAGGATGATTATTGAAAGGGCAATGCTGTCCGTCAGCCATTGTCTACGGGAGACCGCCGGTGCCGCTGCGCGCTCTCGCCGGAGAAACGGCGACTTTCGCTGACGTGTCGGCGCGTACCAGGCTCGTATATTCACCGATCTATTTGGCGCGCTGCATGTTTGGATCGGCTGCCCCGGTCCGCGGAAAACCGACAGAGAGGATCGGGCCGTTAAGGCCGCGGCATGACAGCAGCAAAACCGCCGCATGAAATCGCCTAGGGGTCGCTAGCTAAATCGAGACGCTGAAAATTGCCGTTCGTCTCTCTGAACCCAGGCCCTAGCCCGCACCCCAAAGATGCGCCGGCACCATGATCTCGCCGTCAGCATAGAGGCTCGCCGCGAGCGGATCGTCGGCGACGAACCAGGGGCCGTCGAGATCGACCACGTCGCACAACTGGGCAAGGACGAAGGCCGGGGCAGTCGAAAGCGTGGCGCCGGCCATGTTGCCAACCATGATCTTCATTCCAAGCCGGCGCCCACGCTCGGCCATCATCAGCGCCTCGGTCAGGCCGCCGCATTTGTCGAGCTTGATATTCAAGACCTGGAAGCGACGGTGCTGGGCTTCGAGTTCGACGAGGTCCTGGATACTCTCGTCGGCGACGACTGGGATCGGCGACCGCCAATTGTCGAGCAAAGCCTCCTCGCCGCGGCGGACGGGCTGTTCCAGCAGCAGCACCTTTTCCCTGACGAGCATTGCGACCAGGCCGTCGAGATCGTCACCGCCATAACCCTGATTGGCATCCACACCGAGCCAGACATTCGGTCGGGCCGCACGCACCGCTCGAACCCGCTCGGAATCGCCGGCAAGGTCGCCCTCGAGCTTCAGCTTGATCGCCCTTAACGTCGGTAGGTCGTCGAGCCGGCGAAGGATCTCGGCTGGATCTTCCGCCGGAAGCGTGAACGTCGTGACCAGGGGCTTCGGTGGGGCGACACCGGCAAGCTTCCAGACGGGCGTACCGGCCCGGAGCGACTCCAGTTCCCACAATGCGCAGTCGAGTGCGTTACGCGCGCCTCCGGGCGGGAGCAGACCGCGTAACTCCTCGCGATCGGTCCCTGCTTCGACCTGTGCGCGACACCGCTCCAATTCGCGTTCGATATGGTCCGGATCGTCGCCCAGATAATAAACGCCTGCCGCCTCTCCTCGGCCCGTCACTTCTCCGTCGGAGATCGTCGCGATCACCGCCGGCATCGAGTCGAAGAGATAGCCCGAGATCCGGAAAGGTTCGCGAAACGCCATGGCGTCGCGGCGATGGCTGAGCGTGAGGGCGGTCGTCATGACCGCCACATCACATGAATTCAGCTGTGTTTCAATATAAGAAACATGTTTCTACTTAGTGGCCTGAAACGTCGTCCGCGGCTGGCTCGGCGCTTCGCGAAGCCAGTTCGGCGAAGCGTTGCATGCCGGGGCCGGCACAAACCGACAGCACTCGGCAAGGTTCATCGCCGACTCGGACATAGGCATGCGCCATTCCGCTGTCGAAATAGACCGAGTCGCCCTGGGCCAGCGGCAGCGGTGCGTAGAGATCCGAATGCAGCTCCATCGTGCCCGACAATACATGCAGATATTCCTCGCCGGAGTGGCGGATCAGACCGCCGACATCGTCGATATTGCGGGCTTTTACATCGATGATGATCGGCACCATCATCTTGTCGAGCAGGTCGCCGGCCGGATAGAGATGCGTGTAACGTTCGGTAGTAGCGCCCTGCCATTCGCCGGCGCGAGACACGCTGCGCCGGCCGAGCGCGGCGGGCGGCTTTTCCGCCGGGACCGCCCCCGCCACGAGGCTGCCGAGATCGAGACCGAGAGCCTGGGCGAGCCTGACCAATTTGTCATAGGTCATCGCCATCTTGCCGTTCTCGAGCTTCGACAGCGTCGAAAACGGCATGTCCAGTCGCGTCGCAAGCGCCCTGAGCGTCAACCCCTGCTCGATGCGTGCGGCACGGAGCAGACGGCCGGGATGATTGTCGCGAGCGGTCTTGGTCATAGTCTCTCCCCGCCCCCGCCTAGCGCAAAGCCCTGCCCCAGGGAACCGCCGTGCACATTTGAGAAAAGAGTTGCTAATTATGAAACAGTGTTCATGATGCCGGAGCATTTCAAGGGGTTTGGCGATGGCGATCGTGACTCGATCAAGAACGTTCTGGCTGGCTGGTGCGGCGATGGCGATATGGGCACCCGCCGCACAGGCGCAAACGGACGCTCCGGTCGCCGCCAGCCAACCACAGGCAAGCAGCGGGGGGAATTTCGACGACGACATCATCGTCACCGCCCAGAAGCGCAGCCAGAATTTGATCGACGTTCCGCAGTCGATAACTGTCGTGTCGAGCGAAGTGCTCGAGCAGCGCCATGCCACCACCTTGCTAGACTATGCGTCGCTCGTTCCCGGTTTCAGCATCCAGCAGCAGAATGCGGGCGAATCGCGCATCATCCTGCGCGGCATCAATACCGGCGGTGCCAGCCCGACCGTTTCCGTCTATATCGACGATACGCCGTTCGGGTCGAGCACCAGTCAGACAAACGCAGCGCATCTGGCGGGCGACATCGACCCCTTCGACGTCGAGCGCATCGAGGTGCTGCGTGGCCCGCAGGGCACGCTGTACGGCGCGAATTCGCTGGGCGGCTTGCTCAAATATGTCACCACTCCGCCCAAGTTCGACCGGCTCTCGCTGCGCGCGCAGGCCGGTGTCGAAACGGTCGATGGCGGCGGCACAGGCTGGTCGGGCAATGGCGTGATCAACGTGCCGCTCAGCGACACGCTGGCGTTCCGCGCGAGCGGTTTTTATCGCCGCACGCCGGGCTATATCGATAGCGTCGGCATTGCTGCCCACGACACCAATTATTCCGACAGCTATGGCGGCCGCGCCTCCTTGCTGTTCAAGCCCAGCGACCGTTTCTCGATCCGATTGACCGCGATCGCGCAGAATATCCGCGCGCATGGCCGCGACACGATCGACGTCGACCCGGCGACGCTGTCGCCGATCACTGCGGATCCCTTTACCGGGGCGACCGGCACCGGGCTGCTTCGCTATCAAACACTGCCCGAGCGCAACAACGTCGATTACCGCCTCTATTCGGGCACGATCGAATATGATTTCGGGCCGGTCGCGCTGACCTCGGTCACCAGCTACGCCACGCTTCGCCAGCACGAGGATATCGACGTAACGCCCCAATTGGGCGACATCAGTCCGTTTTACGGCGCGGCCACTCCCTTCGGCACCGACGAGCCGTCCAATATCAGCCAGAAGAAGTTCGCGCAGGAAATCCGCCTGACTTCGGCGAAGTCGGACACGTTCGAATGGCTGATCGGGGGGTATTATACCCGCGAACCCGGACGGATCTTCCAGCTCTACCGGCCGTTCGATCCGGCCACCGGGGCGCTGCTGCCGGAAGCAGGCACCATTCCGCAGGACCTGCTCGGCCCGGGCGTGCCCGCCGCGCCCTTTCCCTTCGACCATTTCCTGACCGCCAGCCTGGACTCGACCTATAAGGAATATGCCGGGTTCGGGAGTGCGACCTGGCACGTGTCCAGCGCTTTCGATATCACCGGCGGCATCCGGTACAGCCGCAACGAACAGCGCACGTCCCAGAGCCTGGGCGGCGGCTTCGTCGTCGTCCAGGGCGCGGACGGTACGCTGCTCGGAAAGTCGTCCGAGGGGGTGTGGACCTGGTCGGTGTCGCCGCGATACGAGATCAACAAGCGAGTCGCGATCTACGCGCGCATCGCCAAGGGCTATCGGCCGGGCGGCCCCAATGTCGTCCCGCCGGGAGCTCCCGCGGATTATCCGGCGCAGTTCAAGGCCGACACCCTGATCAGCTACGAGGCGGGCGTCCGCGCCGAGACGCAAGACCGGACGTTCGGCATCGACGCTTCCATTTATTATCTCGACTGGAAGAACACGCAGATCGTCACGACCTTCCAGACCTCGATCGGCCCGGTCACCGCCGACGGCAATGGTGAAGGCGCCAAGAGTTACGGCGGCGAGGTCACGCTGACGCTGCGGCCGATCCGGGGCCTGGTCGTGCTTGCGTCGGTCGCCTACAATGACACCGCGCTCAAGGGGAACATCCTGGTCGGCGGCTCGGACGGAGACCAGCTTCCCTACGCACCGCGCTGGAACGCCAGCCTCTCCGCGGACTATGACTGGTCGCTCGGCGGCAAAACGAACGCCTTTGTCGGGGGATCGGTCGCGATGGTCAGTGACCGGCCGGCGGATTTCGACGCCGCCTATCAAGCCACGTTCGGTCACCGCCTGATCCTCGACGGCTATGCCACGGTCGATCTGCGGGCGGGCATCGAAATGAAACCGGTAACCTTGAGTATCTACGCGAAGAATCTCACCAATTCGGGCGGACAGACCTATGCCGGCCCTTATGGTGGGCGTTATGCTGGCCTGATCGACGTCGCGAGAATTCGTCCGCGCACGATAGGCCTTACAGCGGGGGTCGAATTCTGATGCGCACCGGATGGATCGCCAGCCCTACACGCCTGTTCAAGGCCGTGTTGTCGTCACTTCTGCTGGTCGCGGTGCCCATCGCCGCGCAAACGCCAACGCTCAATCCGGCCAGCCCGGCCACGTCGGTGAAAAGCGGCCAGGCGGAAGCGCCTACGCTGGCAACGGCGGCCGGGGCGCCGACCTTGACCAAAGCCGATGTCGACAGCTGGCTCGACGGCTTGATCCCTTACGGACTCGATACCGGCGACATTGCCGGCGCGGTCGTCGTCGTGGTCAAAGACGGCCAGGTACTGACCCAGCGCGGCTTCGGCTACGCCGACATGAAGACGCGCAAGCCGGTCGACCCCGATACCACATTGTTCCGGCCCGGCTCGATCTCCAAGCTCTTCACCTGGACCGCGGTCATGCAGCAGGTCCAGGCGGGCAAGCTCGATCTCGATCGAGACATCAACGATTATCTCGATTTCAAGATTCCGCCGGCTTTCGGCAAGCCGATCACGCTGCGCAACCTGATGACCCACACCGCCGGGTTCGAAGAGACGGCGAAATATCTGATCGCCACCAAGCCGGCCGATAACCGGCCGCTCGATGCCGCGCTCAAGCGGTCGGTGCCGGCGCGGATCTATGCTCCCGGCAGCACGGCGTCCTATTCGAACTATGGCGCGTCGCTTGCCGGCTATATCGTCCAGCGGGTGTCGGGCGAGCCGTTCGAGGCATATGTGCAGCGCCACATCTTCGCCCCGCTCGGCATGGCGCATTCCAGCTTCGTGCAGCCCTTGCCGGCTGGTCTCGGGCCACTGCTCGCGAGCGGCTATGCCCGTGCCTCGGAAGATCCCCAGCCCTATGAGATCATCCCGCTGTCGCCGGCCGGCGCTTTGTCATCGAGCGGCGCGGATATGGCCAAGTTCATGATCGCGCATCTCTCCGCGACCAATCCGCTGCTCGACAAAAAAACCGCGGCGTTGATGTATGCGACCGCCAACACCCCCATCCCCGGCCTGCCGGGCATGGCGCTGGGCTTTTATCACGAGGATCGCAACGGGCTGAACATCATCGGCCATGGCGGCGATACCGACTGGTTCCATTCCGACCTGCATCTCTATCTCGACAAGGGTGTGGGGCTGTATCTGTCGTTCAACAGCGCCGGCAAGGACGGCGCGGCGCATGTGTTGCGCCAGCGCATCTTCGACAGCTTCACCGACCGCTACTTCCCGCAGAAAGCGTCCGCGCTGCCCACTCTTCCCACCGCGGCCGAGCATGGCCGCGCCATGGCCGGCAATTATGTCAGCAGTCGCGGCTCGGTGAACAATTGGCTGCGCATCGCCAATTTGATCGGCCAGCCCGTCGTATCGCTGAACGACGACAACACCATCACCGTTTCCGCGCTGACCGATCCCGCCGGCGTGCCCAAGAAATGGCGCGAGGTGGCGCCGTGGCAATGGCAGGAAGTCGGCGGAACCGATCGCCTGGGCGCGGCGGTCAAGGACGGCAAGGTGACCGCGTTTGCGCCGAGCGAGTTCGCGCCGATCATCCTCTTCTTGCCGGCTCCGACCGGGATGAACGGCAGCTGGATCATGCCGATGTTGCTGGCGGCACTGGCCGTCATGCTGGTCACGGCGCTCAGCTGGCCGATCGTCGCGCTCACTCGCCGCCGCTACGGCTATCGCCCGACGATCGCGAAGCGCCCGCTGATGCTCTACCGCGCGACCCGGCTCACGGCTTGGCTGATGGTGATCGTGGCGGCCGGCTGGATGGCGATGATCGCGGCGCTGAGCAGCGATGTCGGCAATTTCGACGGGCGTCTCGATATCTGGATGCGGTTGCTGCAATTGCTGTCGCTCGGCGCGATCATCGGCACGGCGCTCGCGATCTGGAACGTCCGGGCGGTCGCGACCGGTCCCGAAAGCCGGTGGTTCAGGACCGGCTGGGCGGCGGTCGTGGCGCTGTCCGCGCTGTTCTTGGTCTGGATGATGTTCGACATGCGGACGCTGACGCCGAGCTTGAACTTCTGAGCATGGCATTTGACCGCCGCCACGCGTTGCAAAAGCTCGGTCGCCGTCGGCATATGTTGCGGGTCCGGTAATGGCCACGGGTACGCTGGCCGGCGTGGAACCCGCGGTTCGCCCAAAGGCGCTGTTCGGTCATCCGCCGGGCCTGACCGTGTTGTTCATGACGCAGATGTGGGCCGAGTTCTCCTATTTCGGCCTGCAAGCGCTGCTGGTCTATTACATGACCCAGCATCTCGGCTTCAGCCAGGCGAAGTCGTCGCTGATCTACGGCGCATATGGAGCTGCAGCCTTCTTCAGCCCCTTTTTCGGCGGTATCATCGCAGATCGCTGGCTGGGGCGCACGCGCAGCGTCGTGACCGGCGCCATGCTGATGATGTGCGGCCATTTCGCCATGGCGTTCGAGCCGTTGCTGTTCCCTGCTTTGGCGCTGGTTGCTTTGGGCAACGGTCTCTTCATGCCGCCGCTCGCCGTGCAAGTTGGCGGACTCTATGCCGACGACGATCCGCGCCAGGCCCAGGCGTTCAGCGCTTATTATATGGGAATCAATCTAGGCGGCCTGTTGGCACCCTTGGTGTGCGGCACGCTCGGCGAGCTCTATGGCTGGCATTGGGGTTTCGCCGCAGCGGGAGTCGGGATGTTCGCCGGGCTCGTCATCTATCTCCGCTTCAGGCATCTCTTGCCGGCAGACCCGCCCAGCCGGTCGCAGACCCAAGCCAGCGCGCGGATCGCGCTTACCTTGAAGGATTGGGGCGATTTGCGCATGCTGGTCGCCATCATAGCGGTCGTCGTTCTGTTTCGGATCGGGTACGAGCAAAGCGGCAATGTCATCGCGCTCTGGGTCGAGCATCAGACCGACCGCAGCGTCGATCTGTTCGGACAGCGCCTGGAGATCCCCGCGACCTGGTTTCAGTCGATCAACCCGTTGCTGATCATCGTCCTGACGCCGTTTTTGATGCGCCATTGGTCGAAGCGCGCCGCGCGCAACGGACCGGCGAACCTCTTGGCGCGGATGAGCCTCGGCTGCGCGATCGCCGCTTTGTCGATGGTGGTAATGGTCGTGGCTGCGGCGTTGAACGCCAGGACCGGCCAGCCGGTCGGCGTCGAATGGGTGACCGCCTATTTCGTCCTGCTGACCGTCGGCGAACTGCTCGTCATTCCGGTAGGGCTGACCTTGGTCGGCGCGCTGTCGCCCGTTCAGGTCGCGGCCATGGCGATGGGCGCCTGGTATATCGCGAAGTTCCTGGGCAGCCTGCTGGCTGGCGCCATGGGTGCATATTGGGGCGTCATACCCGCGACGTCGTTCTTTGGACTGGGCGCCTTGTCGGTTCTGATCGCGGCAATCTTCCTGTTTTTTCTGAGCAGGTCGAGACCGATCAGGATCGGATAATCGGCCATGATCCGCCTTGCCCTGCTAGTCCGGCTAGCCAAAACCGAAACGCGGTTCTACACGATCGCTATGACCATGCGCGCGATTCTCGATGCTGCGGCCGGGCGCCTTCGCCCGGACCTCGCACGTGCGCGAACGCGGGATTCCCTGGCACGAATTAGCACCAGCCGGATCGGCTGATCCGGCGCGTCGTCGGCCGGGCGTGATCGACGCCCCGCCGTTCCTGCCAAGTTTCTCGAAAGTCATTCAGCGTGCTTCATGGTCAAACTCGCGCCCAGCGTGCGCCCAAAACCGTTCGTCCGACGCTCGTCCGGCTGCATGTCAGCGGCGACGTCTGCCCCAATCTGCTGCCGCGCCTGCTCGGCCTCGTCGCGCAATTCGACCAGATTCCCTATGGTATCGCGCTCGCCCGGTTTCCGGCCAGCCTCAAGCTCTCGATCGACCTGGGTCGACTGGAGGAAGCGCGCGCGGAAATATTGCTCAATAAGGTGTCCGGTATTCCGACCGTGCGCGGCGCACGGCTGGTGGCGTTGCGGCGCAACTGACCGCTACTTCCAACTCCTCCAATAGGGGCGCGGTTCTGCGTCCCAGCCGTGGGACGAGATCAAAGGGCGGTTAGCGCCAGCCCGCGCCGCGTGCCGCTTCTTCCGCTTTGGCGTCAAGCGGCTCGCCCGCCATCATGTCCTGCGCCGCTGCCATGAGTTCGGGATCGGGCGATCCGGCCTGCGCATAGTCGCCACGCTGTGGCGTCGATCCCTGCTGGGTGCGGCGCAGCGCCCAGCCGGAGGCGTCGCGACAGGCAATGCCGTCGGTGGCGCGCGAGTTGAACACCCGGCAATAGGAACCCTGTTTGTCGCGGAAGCTGACCGCCACCGTCACGGTTCCGTCGGCGCCACCGACCTGATCGTCAAGCGCCGCGGCCAGAGAACCCGAGGCGTACAACCCGCCTGCTCCCGCGGAGACAGGACCATGCGGCACCTTCAAACCGATCATCAGGCCAAGCACCAGGCACGCCGCCAACGCCGCCGCCTCTCGCCATCGCGTCAGGATCGGGCGCGTCCTGGGCACCGGCAAGTCGACGACGCTGCTTTTCAGCAAGTCCGCCAGGCGATCGGGAACCTGTTCGTCGGCAACAGGTGCAAAGCTGTCCGAGATTCGCTTGCGCAGCGCGCGATGCCGTTCGACTTGCTGGGCAAGCGCCGGATCGCCGGCAATCGCGCGCTCGACCCGCTTGGCATTGAGCGGATCGAGCTCGCCATCGGCATAGGCCATCAGCATCTCGGGCTCGATCGTCATGCCGCTTCTCCAAGGTCGACCATCAGCGCCTGGCGGCCGCGCACCAGCCGCGAGGTGAGCGTCCCCATCGGGATATCGAGCACGTCGGCCGCTTCCTTATAGGCAAGGCCCTCAACCAGCACGAGCGCCACCGCCTCTCGCTGCTCATCCGGCAATCGGCGCATCGCCGCCTCGACCTCGCCAAGAGCGACACGCGCTTCGGCCCCGCCATCGCCGCCCACGCCTGCCCCCGCCTCGGCATCGACGAAGGTTTCCGACGCCCTGCCGCGGGCACGAGCGGCATCGATCCAGGCATTGCGCATGATCCGGTACATCCAGCTGTCCAATCTCGTTCCGGGCTGCCACGACTCGCGCGCAAGCAGCGCCTTCTCGATTGCCGCCTGACACAAATCGTCGGCGTCGGCCGCGTCGCGGGCGAGCGCTCGCGCGAACCGCCGCAAGCGCGGCAGCAAGGCGAGCATCTCGTTTTCGAAAGCGGCCAAGCCAATTCCCTTCGTCTGGATGAAACGGATGGCGTCGCCCGTTTAATCCACGCAGAATGATTTTTGCCAGGCGAAAGGATTTGCGTGCTGCGTCCCATCTTCATTGCCCTGATCGTGCTCGCCGGCGCGACAGCGGCGGGCGCGCAGCTCGTGCCCCGGCTGCCGGCTCTGCCGATCGAGGTGCCAGGCCTGCCGGCAGCGCGGGGGCTGGCCGACGACGTACTCCGCGCGCCCTCGAACGCGGCACGCATGCTCGATCAGGCGCGCCGCGCCGCGATCGCGCAACTGGTCCGCGACAATCCCGGCCGCATCGCTCTCGACCCGAATGGCTTTCCGGCGCGTGCCGGGGAAGTCGTCATCGACGATCCAAAAGACGATGTGATCGCGGCGGCAGTCGCCAAGGGCTATCGAGTGATCGAGCGTGGCGACGTCCTGGGCGTGGGGTTCGTTCGCCTTGCGGTTCCCGGCGAGCGGTCTCTCCCATCGGCCATAAAGGAAATTCGTAAGCTCGGAGGCGAGGTTAGCGCGGACCAGCTCCACATGCCGAGCGGAGCCATGGACGGTCACCCTGCTCCAGCTGGAGCCGGCGACGGCACTTTGATCGGCGTGATCGATGGCGGCGTTGCCGGGGCCGCCCGCTCGGTCGGATTCGCTACCGGCGCGCCGCGGGACAATGACCATGCCACCGCCGTCGCATCTTTGATCGGCGGTTCGGGCAATGTGCGCGGCGGCTTGCCGGGCGCGCGCATCGCCTCGGCCGACGTCTATGGCAACGATCCCGCGGGCGGCAACGCAACCGCCATCGCGAAAGCATTGGGCTGGATGGTCCAACAGCGCGTGTCGGTGGTGACGATCAGCTTGGTCGGTCCCGCCAACCCCTTGCTGGCCAAGGTGGCGGCGGCGGCACAGGCGCGTGGACTCGTGATCGTGGCAGCCGTCGGCAACAACGGGCCCGCTGCGCCGCCGGGCTTTCCCGCTTCCTATCCCGGCGTGATCGCGGTGACCGGAGTCGACGGGCGCAACCGTGCGCTGATCGAAGCCGGGCGCGCGAGCCATCTCGACTATGCGGCGCCCGGTGCGGACATGCTGGCGGCAGGCATTTCCGGCCGGGTCTTTCGGGTGCGGGGCACGTCTTTCGCGGCGCCCTTGGTGGCGGCGACGATCGCGCGCTTCTATCCGTCGCCATCGCCAGCCGCCGTGGGCGTCGCACTGAAACGCGTCGACGCGATCGCCCGCGACCTGGGACCGCGCGGCCCCGACAAGATCTTTGGTCGCGGCCTGGTCTGCGGCGATTGCCGAACGCCCGCGAATTAATTTTTCCGAACTGCGGGATTAAAACTGCGCCGGGCTCCGTTCTCCGGACAGAAACAAGGAGAACGGTCATGATGAAGATCCTGTTTGGCGCGGCAACACTCGCGATCGCGGTCGCCGCGACCCCGGCTTCGGCGCAGCTGCTTGGCGGCGGCGGCGGTCTTGGCGGCACCTTGGGCGGAACGCTTGGAGGTACGCTCGGTGGCGCAACCGGGTCGCTCGGCGGTTCGGGCAATGGCTCGCTGGGCGGCATGATCGATCGCATGCCGGTCGATACCGACACCGCGACCACGACGCGCAGCTCGAGCAGGACGCACAAGAGCGTCGACACCCGCAAGGGTAAGGTCAGCGCCTCCAATGCGAGCTCGACCGATACGACCGCCAGCAACAGCAGCCTGATCGGCGGCAACGCGCTGAACGGCAGCGGATCGGCAGCGGGCAGCGCCGGGACGGGCGTGGATGCGCAGTTGGTCGGCACGGACGCCATCCGCGGAACCGCATCGCGCGCGACCGATGCGACACGCAATGCAGCCGACCGGGCCCGGAACGCCACCGGCGCGGCGGCCGGCCGCGCACGCGGTGCAGCCGGCAATCTATCGTCCAGCGCACAGTCGCTCGGCGGCAATGCGTCGGGCAGCGGCAGCGCCGCAGGCTCTGGCACGCTGTCCGGGCTTGGCGGCGCGGCGTCAGGCGCCGGCAATCTCGCCCTGGCCGGTAGCGGTGCGGCGAATGCCGGCGCTTTTCCGGTGAACCCGGGAATGGCCGTTACCGACGCCAAGGGCCGCACGATCGGGACCGTTCAGTCGGTGCGCTCGACCGCGCGCGGCACGGTGCAGAGCGTGCTGGTCCGCGTCGGCAAGAAGACGGCGGACTTGCCGGCCGCGAACTTCTCGGGCTCGGGCAGCGCGCTGGTTTCGGCAATGGGCAAGGGTGACGTCAAGGACGCCGCTCAATAATCGACCGGTACGGGTCGCACCCCGGATAGCACGCGGCCCGCATCCTCGCGGCGCGTCCGGCAGCAAAGCCGGGCGCGCCGTTTCTCTGGTCAGCAGCCCGAAAGGGCGTAGATGCGCCCGGCATTGCCGCCGAACACCGCGTCCCGGGCGCTGGGTGCGATCAGGGCCTGCGCATGCGCGAGCCAGGGCGCGTACTCCTCGGCCAAGGTGAGGACGGGCCAGTCGCTTCCCCAGATCAAGCGGTCGGTGCCGAAGGCGTCGATCACGGTCCCCGCGACCTCGCCAATGCGCGGTGTCATACCGGGTTCGGTGACCAGCCCCGATACTTTACACGCGACATTGGGCCGTTCGGCGATCGCGCGCATTTCGGCTTCCCAGCGGGCGAGATCGCCGACATCGGGTTTGGCGGCATGGTCGATGACGATCGATAGCGCCGGATGCCGCGCGGCGAGACGATGCAATGCGGGCAGGTGTCGCGGACGGATCAGCGCGTCGAGCACAAGGCCGCGTTCGGCCATCGCGATAAGGGCCGCGTCGATCGCGGGATCGTCATACCAATCGTCTGCCAGATCCTGGACCATCGGGCGCAGGCCCTTGAGCTTCGGATGCGACGGCAGCGGGCCGCGCAGGTCGCTCCAGCCGACCACGCCCAACACCAGCGGATCGTCGGCAAGCGACAGCAGCCACTCGGTATCCACGGCAGCCTCCTGGCTCTGGACCAGCACCACGCTGTCGACCCCGTTGGCTGTGGCCAGCGCACGCAACTCGGGCAATTCCACGTCGCGATGGATCGCTTCCAGATCCGGCGGAGGCCAGGCGAAGCCATGCTCGCCGATCCGCCAGAGATGGACATGCGCGTCTATCATGCCGCCTTCAGCACCTTCAGCGCAAAAGCGAGCACGACGAGGAAGCAGCAAGCGGGCACGGCCATGGCGTTGACCATCGACCCGGTGCGATCGGAGACGAAGCCCATTACCGCTGGAAAGACGGCTCCGCCGATGATCGCCATGACCAGCAGCGCGGCCGCCGACTTCGTGCGGGCCCCGAGACCGTCGACCGTCTCTGCAAAGATCGTCGGGTACATGATCGACATGAAGAAGCTCGAGACAATCAGCGCGACGATGCCGATCATGCCGCCCGAGATCGTCGCGACCAGGCACAGCAGCGCACCGGCCACGGCGAAGATGGCGAGCAAAGATGGCGCGCGGACCACACCCATCAGCGCGGAACCGACGAACCGCCCCGCCATGAAAGTGACGAGCGAAATGGTGAGATAACCCGCCGCAACTCGCTCGGGCGTGCCGGGCACGGCCATCTCGGCGTACCGGATGAGGAAGCTCCACACGCCGACCTGCGCGCCGACATAGAAGAATTGGGCCAGGATGCCGAGCAGGACGCGGCGATCGCGGAGCAGGGCGCGGAAATCGTCGAGCGCGCCGACGTCTTCCTCGACGTCGCGCTGGGTCGCGATCGCCGGAAAGGCAGTCAACCGGATCAGCACCGCCCAGGCAAGCACGCCGAGGCCGATCAGCAGATAAGGGACCTGCACCGCGGCGGCTTCGCCCGCGCGCCACTGGGCCAGTACGTCCGGCGCCATCGCGGCGATCTCGGCGGGGCTGTGCGCTACGCCTGACAGAATGAACTGGCTGCCGATGACGATCCCGGTGATCGAGCCGAGCGGATTGAACGCCTGGGCGAGATTGAGCCGTCGCGCCGCGGTTTCCGGCGGCCCGAGCCGCGCGATCAGGGGGTTGGCCGAGGTCTCGAGGAACGAAAGCCCGCTGGCGATGACGAACAACGCAGCGAGGAAGAACGGATAGCTCTGCAGGCTCGCGGCTGGCCAGAACAGCAACGCGCCGGCGCCATAGAAGCAGAGACCGAGCAGCACCGCGGCGCGGTAGCCGTAAGCGCGCATGAACAAGGCGGCCGGAATGGCGAGGCAGAAATACCCGAGATAGAAAGCCGATTGGACGAGTCCGGCCTGCAGGTCGCCCAGAACGAACAGCTTCTTGAAATGGGCGATCAGGATATCGTTGAGATTGTTCGCGATTCCCCACAGGAAGAACAAGGCGACGATCAGCACGAAGGGTAACAGGCGCGCCTTGGGTAACGGCGGTTCGTCGTTCATACCAATCCCCTCTCGTCGATCCGTGGCATCGGCACGACTGCTTCTCTGCGATTATGCAGCTGAGCCTAGAGAATATTTTCTGCTGATAAAGATGTTTTTTACTAGTGAATATCGATAGATGGATCGACGCGGAAGGGCCATCATGCCAAAGACCGCCATGAAGGCGAGGACGTTTACGATGGCTGACGATGAGGATCGCGGCGGGGATTCGCGATATCGCGCACCGGCGCTCGAAAAAGGGCTGGACGTGCTGGAGTTGCTCGCGGCCCAAACCGACCCGATGACGCTGACTGAAATCGTCCACGCGCTCGGCCGATCGCACGGCGAACTGTTCCGTATGGTCCAAGTGCTCGAACAACGCGGTTATATCGAACAGAATCCGGCCGAAGACGGCTATCGCCTGACCGATCGGCTGTTTTCACTCGGCATGCAGCAGCCGCGTACCGCCAACCTGATCGAAATCGCCTTGCCGGTGATGCGTCAGCTTGCGCTCGAGATTGGCCAGTCGTGCCACCTCGCGCTGCATACGCGCGGACAGATGGTGGTCGTGGCGCGGATGGAATCGGGCGAGCAGATCGGTTTTTCGGTCCGTGTCGGCTATCGCCGGCCGCTGATGCAGACGGCATCGGGCATGATCCTCTACGCCCACCAGCCCGCAGACGTTCGCCGCCGGTGGGAGGAGATGTTCGATCCCCCAATCCCCGAAGCCGAGATGACGGCGCTGCGCGCCCGCGCCGACGAAATCGCCGAACGCCATGTCGAACACGCGCCGAGCCATTTCGTCGCCGGGATCACCGACATTTCCGCGCCGGTGATGCGCGGCGGCAGCGCGGCGGCAGCACTGACAGTGCCTTATCTGAAGAAAATCCTGCCATCGGTCTCCGCGCGCGAGACGACAGCGTTGGTGCGCAAGGCGGCGGAAGCGATTTCCGAACAACTCGTCGAGGGCGATAGCCGCGCCTGAGCTGCCGGTCCCACTTCTATCCGACCGTCGCTGGAACCGGCACATCGGCGCGCAGCAAGCCCGCCGCTTTCAAATCGCTCCACAGGCCGTCGGGCACAGGCGCGGCGATATTGGCCATCGTCGCCCGCACCTCGTCGGGACTGGCGAACCCCACGATCACGCTCGCTGCCTGAGGATGGGCAAGAACGAACTGCAACGCGGCGGCGGGCAATGCCACATCGTGTGCGGCGCATATCCCCTCGATCGCACGCGTGCGCTGGCGGATCGCCTCCGGCACGCCTGCATAATCGTAATGCGCAGCGGGTGCGTCCGCCCCCAGCGCGAGGATTCCCGAATTGTACACGCCGGCCAGAACCAGCGCGGTTCCGGTGGCGGCACAGCGCGGGAAAAGGTCGTCGACCGGGCTTTGCTCGAGCAAGGTGTAGCGGCCGGCGAGCAGGATGATATCGAGCGACACGTGTTCCATCAGTTCGAGGCACACCGCCGTCTCGTTGACGCCAACCCCGATCGCCGACACCACTCCCTGGTCGCGGAGTTCCTCGAGCGCCGCGAAGCCGCCCTTGTCCAACAATTCGCCCATCCGGGCGTCGTGCTCCGCACCGTGGACGCGGCGCCCGATGTCATGGACATAGAGGATATCGACGCGATCGCGGCCCAGCCGTTTCAAGCTGGCCTCGTGCGACCGCAGGATGCCGTCGCGCGAATAGTCATAGACGGGTGCGAGGGCGGGCGCGTCGACGAAACCGTGGCGCTCGCGTTCTGCGGACCCGGCCAGCGGCTCCAATACCCGGCCTACCTTGGTCGAGACGACGACATCGCGGTTGCCGGCGATCGCCTGGCCCAAACGCGTCTCCGCCAGCCCGAAGCCGTAATAAGGGGCGGTATCGGCATAAAGCAGCCCGGCCCCGATGGCGGCGGCGATGGTCGCCTCGGCCGTCTCGTCATCGACCGCCCGATAGAGATTGCCGAGCGGGGCAGTGCCGAAGCCGATCGGGGGCAATGTCAGTCCGGTCATTGCGCGTCCAGGTCGAAGATCTGCGTCATCCGCACCCATTTTTCTCCGGCGGGCGCGAATGGCAGCGGTCGCTGGAAACGCCACATCAGACTTTCCCAACGGTCGATCTCGGGCGGCGCTGGAACCGGTCGCGGATAGTCGGCCGCCGCTTCGACAATCATCA
Organism: Sphingomonas sp.; assembly: GCF_024508665.1. Lineage (GTDB taxonomy): Bacteria > Pseudomonadota > Alphaproteobacteria > Sphingomonadales > Sphingomonadaceae > Sphingomonas. The sequence continues at coordinate 621,130 of NZ_JANINP010000006.1, read as the reverse complement.
TCAGGCGGTCGCCCGCGCGCCAGATCTCCATATGCTCGGCGCCCTGCGCTCGGATATGCGCGACCACTTCCGGCCAAGCGGATCCGGGCGCATGGCGCGCCTCATATTCAGCGATGAGTCCCGCGTCGTCGATCAGGTCGAGCACGTAGCAAAAGCGCCGGGAGGTCGCCGCGGACATCTCGGGTGGATCGGCATTTTCCACGTCACTCTCCCTATCGGCCGCTTCCGCGTCGGCTTGCGCTTACGTGCAGTAAAGCGCACTTGCACCGACGACAATCAACACATATGAAAATAAACTACACCAGCGAAATACCAATCGGCAATATCGGGGCAGAACGCGCACGCCATGACTAGCATCGTCAAGCTTCGCGTGCTCGACATCCGCTTCCCGACCTCGGCGCGGCTCGACGGTTCGGATGCGATGAACCCGGACCCCGATTATTCGGCCGCTTATTGCATCCTCGAAACCGACCAGCCCGATCTCACCGGCCACGGCCTGACGTTCACGATCGGCCGCGGCAACGATATCTGCTGCGCCGCGATCGAGGCGCTAGCGCCTTTGGTCGAGGGCCTCGACCTCGACTGGATCCGGGCCGACGGCGCACGCTTCTGGCGACACGTGACGGGCGACAGCCAGCTCCGCTGGATCGGGCCGGAAAAGGGCGTGATCCATCTCGCGACCGGCGCCGTGGTCAATGCAATATGGGATCTACTAGCGAAACAGGCCGGCAAGCCCTTGTGGCGGCTGATCGGCGAGATGAGCCCCCAGGAGATCGTCGGGCTGATCGATTTCCGCTACATCACCGACTGCATCACGCCCGAGGAAGCCGTAGCGCTGCTTACCGAGCGCGCGGCAGGAAAGGCGGCACGGGTCGCCGACCTCGAGGCAAACGGCTACCCCTGCTACACGACGTCCGCTGGCTGGCTGGGTTATTCGGACGACAAATTGGTCCGGCTCTGCCACGAAGCGGTCGCTGCGGGATTCAATCACGTCAAGCTAAAGGTCGGGCGCTCGCTGGAGGATGACATCCGCCGGCTGACCCTGGCGCGCGAGGCGATCGGACCGGATCGTCAGTTAATGATCGACGCCAATCAGGTGTGGGAAGTCGAGGAGGCGGTCGCGCATGTCCGCCGGCTCGCTTTCGCCAAGCCCTGGTTCATCGAAGAACCGACCAGCCCCGACGATGTCGAGGGGCACCGGCGCATTCGCGAAGGGGTCGCGCCGATCGGCGTGGCGACCGGAGAAATGTGCCAGAATCGCATCCTGTTCAAACAATTCATCATGCGCGGCGCGATCGACGTCGTGCAGATCGACGCGTGCCGGCTGGGCGGCGTCAACGAAGTGCTGGCAGTGCTGCTGATGGCGGCGAAATACGATCTGCCGGTCTGTCCGCATGCCGGCGGCGTGGGGCTGTGCGAATATGTCCAGCATCTGGCGATGATCGATTATCTCTGCTTCGCCGGCACGAAAGACGGCCGCGTCGCCGAATATGTCGACCACCTCCACAAGCATTTCGTCGCCCCGACCGTGGTGGAGGGCGGCGCCTATCGCGTGCCCGAGGCACCGGGCTATTCGATCGAGATGAAGCCCGAAACGCTCGCCGCATTCGCCTTTCGCAAGCCCGCGGGACCTGATCAGCCCGCCGGATCGCCGTAGAAGATGCCTCGGCCGTCGGTTCCCAGATAGACGCGGCCGCGGCGGCGCGGATCGCCCGAAATGACACGGAAGCGCCCTCCCCAACGGTGCTGCGCATCGTCGATCCGCGACCAGCGCGCACCGCCGTCCGGCGACCGCCAGATCGCGCCTTTCGCAACCGCGTAGATCGCCGGATGTGCAGCATCGGGACCGAGGCCAAGACCGAATAGCGAGATGTCGAGGCCCGGCGCGACGCGCGCGAAATGCTGGCCAGCATCGCGACTGCGATAGAGCGCGGGCCCGCAGAGCAGGAAAAGGTCGCCCGACGCGAAGGGTGACGCCACCAGAGCGGGCTGGCTTTCGCGATTGGACGGCCGTGCAAGCGCGAGATCGGGACAAAGTCCGCTCGCTGCCACCGCTGCGAAATGCTCGCCGCCGTCATTGCTGGCGAGCAGCCGCCGCGCGTCGGGATCGATCGCCCAGGCGCGGCGCGGATCGACCTTGTCGGCGACGATGCGGAGCTTGCCGGGCAAGCCCATGATCGTCCTCCAGCTGCGCCCGCGATCGTCGGTGAGCATCGGCTGCTCCGCTCCGACGAAGAAACGCCTGCCGTCCGCCGACACCGTGATAGGCGCCCTGCCCTGCCCCTCTAGCGAGTGGCCCTCGCTCCACAGGGGCGTGCGCAGCTCATGCCAGCTGGCGCCGCCATCATCAGACCAACCGAGGCCGGCCTCGATCTCCTGCCCATCATGGACATTGCCGCTGCGCACCAGCACGAGCCCGGCCCGGCCGGCATAGTCGAGCGTGTTGGTATTGGTGTTGCGCGGCGACAGGAACATGCCCGGCGGCGAGCGCCCGAGATCGCGGTGCACGAACCCGCCCAGATCGCCGAAACCGGACACCAAAGGCGCGCCGGCGGTCGGGCTGGTCAGGGTGATGATCGCCGTCTGCTCCACACCTTTGGTCCAGGGCGTCCAGAGCAACGCAGGCTTGGGCGCATCGTTGGTGACATAGACGGTGTCGCCGGTCGTATAGGCCAGCCGTCCGGGATCGAACGGGTCGAGCGCCAGCCCGGCGATCCAATGTCCGAGGGCGGCCTCCGGGCGGCCCCAGTTGAGGAACGGCGTCGCGCTTGTGTCACGCCGGCTGCGCGGACCAAGGTCGGTCCAGTGCCGCCCGCCATCGGCGGTACGCCACAAAGTGTCGCCGGGCTTCCAGCGGTTGAAGGTCGATGCATAGGCGACGCCGTCGCTCGCGGGATCGGCGGCAATGCCGATATAGCCTCCCGGCGGTGCCCCGGGGCTGCGGTCGGGGGTGATGTCATGGAACGCGCCGGAGCGCTCCAGAGCCCAAATCGCGCCGCGCGTCACGCCGCTCGGCCCGATGCCGTCGGCCCAGGTGACGTAGAGACGACCGGCGCCGTCAAGCGCGGCCTTGACCGGCACTAGGCCCTCGGGGCCGCCCGTAAGCCGCGTCCAATGCGCGCCGTCGTCGTTCGACTGGAGCAATCCGGCCTCACCGGCATCCGCGATCCCGGCGAATATGCGGGGCGACGCCGGGTCGAACAGCACGAACGCGATGCCGGGATGGGTCGTCCTCGGCGCGGCGGGACCGGCGCCGGCATAAGGAAAGGCGGTATCGCGCCGCCAATGCCCGCCGGCATCGTCGCTCCGCCACAATCCGTCGTGGCGCGAGCCGAACAACAGCGAGCGCGGGTGACGCGGATCGACCGCGAGCCGTTCGCCGAGACCGCGCCCCGGCTCGTTGCCGCCCATGCGGAACGGCACCGGCACGACCGTCCAATGCGCGCCGCGATCGTCGGAACGCAGGATGGCCGCGGGATCGCGCGTATACATGCCGACCGCGGCATAGACGCGATCGGCGTCGACCGGGTCTGGGGCGATGCTCTCGACGCCGAAGAAGCTGCCCTGCGCGAAACCGTCCATCAGCGGTACCCAGACGCCGGCGCGATCCTCCCAACGATAGGCGCCGCCCATGTCGGTACGCAAATAGGCAAGCCCGCGCTTCACCGGACTGAACACGATCCCCGGCGCAAAGCCCCCTCCCCCGACGGTCACGTTGGTCCAGCGATAGGGCGCCGGCGCCGGGCCGCGGGCCGCGGCTGGCGTCAGCGAGGCAAACGCCAGCACGGCGCCGAGGACGATCGATCGCAATGCCATGGTTCAATCCGTGATGCGCATCGTCAGCGCAAGGGTTTCGCCGGGATCGAGCGTGTCGATCGAGAAACCCTGGTTGAGCGCGTCGGGCAGGTGCGACACCGGCTCGACGCACAGGAAGCTCTCGCTCGGCGGCGCGTAGAGATGAACGGCCCGCGCGCCGATCGCGCTGATCCGGATGATGCCGCCCGCGCCGTCGATTACGGCCTGACCTGTCCACCCATCAAAGCTGTTGTCGATCAGTCGATCGGGAAAGTCCGCACCCGCGCTCCAGTCGCCGAACGCGTCGGCCGCGACCGCGTGGGTCGGGATCATCGTCTCGTCGCTTTCCCACATCCGCTCCACCGCCATCGTCAGCCGGGTCGAGGCGTCGCGCGGGAGATAGGGGTGCAGGCCAAGGCCCGCGGGCATCGCGCGATCACCCTCATTCGCGAGCGCCAGGCTGATCGTCAGGCCATCATCGTCCAGTGCCAGGCGCTGCTCGGCGCGGAAGGGCCAAGGCCACCCGTCGCCGCCGTCGTGCCGCAAGTCCATAGCCGCGTCGGCAGCCCCCTCCATGCGCATCGTCCAGCGCGACTGCCAGCCGATGCCGTGCAGGCTATGCGGGTGATCGCCGAAATTGAGCGGCAGAAGATGCGCTTCGCCGGCGAAGGAGAAGCGCCCATGCGCGATGCGGTTGGCATAAGGGACGAGCGGGAAGCAGCCGGTCTCGAGCGGATCGTCGACACCGTCCGGCGCGCGCCGCAGCACGTCGCGGCCATCGCGCGTCAGATAGGCGATCGCGCCGCCCAATTCCGGGAGCAGTCCCGCCTCCCAAGGTCCAGCGCGCAGCGCCATCGGCGTGCGCACTCTAATTCTTGGGCGCGGGCAGGCGGACGATGTGGCGTTCGCCGGCGAAATTCACGGTAATGACCACGATGCGGTCGCCGCGCAGCTTGAGCTTGTCGCTCACGACTTGCCCGCCCTCGACCGCGCCCGGCTTCACTTCGGCTTGCTTGAGCAGCACTTCGTCAAGCTTGGCGACATCGACTTTCGCCGGCGCTGCCCGGGACCGATCGAGCGTATCCTGGGGTACGCCGCCGGCCGACACCCCACCCATGCCACCGGTGTAGCCGGTTGTGTCGAGCTGGCCGGCGCCGTTGGTCGACAGGGTGGGCGCGGCATAGCCGGACGAGGCGGTGCTGCTGCCAACGACCGGCGCGGCGGCCCCGGCCTCGGCGAGCAATCTGTCGCGCGGAAGGAGCGCGATAGCGGTGCCGTCGGCCGCAGCGAGCGCAATGTTTTCCGGCCCGAACGGAGCGCTCGCTTTACTGCGATTGACCGCCACGACATGGAGCACGAGGCGGCCTTTGGCCAAGGTGGTCTCGGCGACCACATGGACGTCGCCGATTCTACCGGCGGATACGATGTCGGTTCCGGGCTTGCCATCGACCGGCGCGACGTCCTGCGCGGCGGCAGGGACGGTTATTGCCAGCAGCGCCGCGAGGGGAAGTGCGATCCTCATCTCCAGTCTCCTTTCACGCCTGGCCCGCCGGTATCCGGCAATGGCGGTCGATATGCGCGGCCTGCGACGGCATCTGCGTCACGGTGTCGGCGATCACCTTGCGCATCGCCGCGAGCACGCGTTGTGCGTCGTTTTCCGGCACCGCAAGCGTCATCGGGTCGTAGGCGCGCGGCGTGACGCCTTGCCCGATCAGCACGGCAAGCCAGCTCGGCGCCTCGAACAGGTCCTTGCCACGATCGATAAACCGCCCGGTGCGTTCGAACGCGTCAATCTTTGCGGCGAGCGTGTCGGGAATCTCCATCGCGCGGCACATCCGCCAGAAATCCGAATCGTCGCGCTCGACGCGGTTGTAGTGAAGCACCAGGAAGTCGCGCACGCTCTCATATTCGGCACCGACCTGTCGGTTATATTCGGCGCGACTGACGGGATCGAAACCGCGATCGGGAAACCAGGCGAGCAATTTGGTGATGCCGGTCTGGATCATATGGATGCTGGTCGATTCGAGCGGCTCGAGAAAGCCCGAGGCGAGCCCTAGCGATACGCAATTGCCGACCCAGGTGTTGCGACGGCGGCCGGTGGTGAAGCGCAACGGGCGCGGATCGCCGGTGGCGGCGGCGCCGAGATCCTTGATCAGAACACGCGCGGCTTCTTCGTCGGAAATGAAGTCGCTGCAATAGACATGGCCATTACCGGTGCGGTGCTGCAGCGGAATGCGCCATTGCCATCCGGCGCTGCGCGCGGTCGAACGGGTGAAGGGCGGCAGATCGGCCAGCCGTTCGCTCGGCAGGGCCAGCGCGCGGTTGCACGGCAACCAGTGGCTCCAATCCTCATAGGGCTCGCCGAGCGCTTGGCCAATCAAGAGTCCGCGGAAGCCGGTGCAGTCGATGAACAGCTCGCCCGCGACCTCACGTCCGTCGTCGAGCGTCAACCGCTCGATGAGCCCACTTTCAGGCCCGATCCGGACGTCGCCGATCTTGCCTTCGATCCGCGTGACCCCGCGCGCCTCGGCATAGCGCCGCAGGAAGCGCGCGTAGAGCGAAGCGTCAAAATGATAGGCATAGGAAAAGGTCGAGAAGACGCCGGGAGATCCCGGTGGCCGGTCAAATTTCCCCGCCAAGGCCGCCTGCTCGGTCAGCGAGAAAGCCGAAAGCGGCGTCTCGCTTCCCGCGGCGCGGCAGCGCAGCCATTGCTGGTGGAACGGGGTCATGCCGAAATCGTCGCCGAACCGGCCGAACGGGTGGAAGTAACGATGCCCCAGCCGTGTCCAGTCGACGAATTCGATCGCCAGCTTGAACGTGCCGCCGGTCGCGAGGACGAACTCGTTCTCGTCGATCCCGAGCATGCCATTGAACAGGCGGATCGGCGGGATCGTCGCCTCGCCGACCCCAACGGTACCGATCTCCTCGGACTCGACCAACGTGATGGTGCAATCGCTCGCGCCCATCGCAAGCGACAGTGCGGCCGCCGCCATCCAACCCGCGGTGCCGCCACCGGCGATGACGATCGAGCGGATCGGACCGGGCGTGTCGCTCATGCCGCCTGCGCCGCGCAGCAACTAGCGATGAACGCGCGCTGCTCGGGCATACGCTCGGCGGCGCGCGCGATCGCGTTCGCGCGCTGGTTCATGCCGCCGCGCAGATGCTCGAGCGGCAGCCGGTCGACCAGCGGATCGTAGCGGCGCGGGAGCATGTTGTTGCCCAGGAAGATCGCCACCCAACTGGGTTCCTGGTACGATTCCTCGGAGAACAAGGCGACCCGGCCACAGCTTTCGAACACCGCGATCTTATAGGCGAGCGTGTCTGGGATCGGCATCGTCGCGCAGTGCCGCCAGAATGGCTCGGGCCGCCGGGTCGGGCAGTAATGCAGGATCAGGAAGTCGCGGATCCGCTCCCACTCGGCCTGAGTGACCCGGTTATATTCCTCGATCATCACCGGGTCGAACCGGCGATCCGGAATCAGCTCGATCACGCGCGCGAGCGCGGTCTGGATCAGCTGGATGCTGGTCGATTCGAGCGGTTCCATGAACCCCGCCGCCAGCCCGACCGCGACGACATTCTTTTCCCAGAAGCGCTGGCGATGCCCGGTCTTGAACTTCAGCAGGCGCGGTTCGCCCAAGGCCGGCGCGTCGAGCCCGTCGAGCAGCGTCGTCGCCGCCTCGTCGTCCGACATGAAATCGCTGCAATAGACGTGGCCGTTGCCGGTCCGATGCTGCAGCGGGATACGCCACTGCCAACCCGCGGTCTTGGCGGTCGACCGCGTGAAGGGCGTAAGGTGCTCGACGGATTCGGATCCGACCGCGACCGCGCGGTCGCACGGCAACAGGCTCGACCAGTCGCGAAAGCCGACGCCGAGCGCCTTGTCGATCAGCAACCCGACGAAGCCCGAGCAATCGATGAAGAAATCGCCTTCGATCGTCTCCCCGTCGGCCATCGTCACGCTCTTCACGAAACCGGTCTCGGGATCGAGATTTACGCCGGTGATGCGACCCTCGCGGCGGCGCACGCCACGAGCTTCCGAATGAGCGCGCAGGAAGCGGGCGTAGAGAGTAGCATCGAAATGATAGGCGTGCTTGAAGAACGCGTCTTCGGCCGGCAGCGTTTCAGCCGGGGCGAAACGCCCCCGCCGGGCGGCGGCCCAAGGCATCGACCAATCCTCGATCGGTCGCGGGTCGCCCAGGCGATGAAGCTTGAGCCAGTGATGGTGCGGCGAGATCCCCTCGATCGTGTCGCCGTAATCGCCAAAACCGTTGAAATGCGAATTGCCGACTTCGCCCCAGTCGCGGAAATCCACGCCGAGCTTGAACGTGCCGTTGGTGGCTGCGACGAAATCGCGCTCGTCAATCCCCAACAGCCCGTTGAAATGGGTCATCAGGGGCACCGTGCCCTCGCCCACGCCGACGATTCCGATCTCGTCGGATTCGATCAGCAAGATCTCGCAGGCAGGCGGGGGAAGAAAGTGGCCGAGGATCGCGGCAGCCATCCACCCCGCGGAACCTCCGCCGACGATGACGATCTTCCTGAGCGCCGCTTCATTCATGTCGTTCTGCCGCCGGCCGATGAATGTTCATCGGCGAAGAACGAGGTTCCCGCAAGGTGCGGGAACCTCAATGGCTTCAACGAAGCTCAGAATGAGCCGCGCAGGATGAACGCGAACCGGCGGTCGGTATCGGTCCAGCTGTAGCGTGGCCGCAAATTGGAATCGCCCACGTCGAGATACGTCCGCGAATTGAGCAGGTTGGTTGCCTGCACCCCGACCTTATAGTGTTTGAACACCGTCACGAGCACGGACGCGTCAAGCTGGCCATAGGCTTCCGACCAAACTGGATAATTGATGTTCGCCGCCGACGTGGTCAGCAGGTAGTGCGAGCGCCAGTTATAGGCGACGCGTGCCGACACGCCGTATTTCTCGTATATTCCCGCGATGTTGTAGGACCATTTCGACAGGCCCTCGAGCGGCAGGTTGGAGATCTTGGCATTGGTGGTCTGGTTGGCGTCGAACACGTTGACGGCCGTGTTGGCACCGCCGCTGGAGTCGACATAGGTTAGATTGCCCTGGAAGCCGAGGCCGCCGAGCGCGCCAGGCAGTCCGTCGAAGAACTGCGTATAGGCGAGCTCGAACCCTTTGATCTTGCCGTGCGCGCCATTGGTCTGACGCGTCACGTCGAAGGTGAGCGTCTGGCCGCCGCTGGTATAGGTTTGCGACGCGACGCCGGCGAAGATGTAGTTGCTGATATCCTTGTAGAAGGCGGCCAAGGTCAGGCTGTTCGATTTGCCGAAATACCATTCGAGGCTGGCGTCGAACTGGTTGGCCCGGGTCGGTTTGAGATCCGGGTTGCCCGCCGTTCCGGTGAATGCCGTAGTTCGCCCGCCGACTCCGACACCGTTGGGTGCGCCGTTCGCGTCGAAGCTGAAGCCCAGCGACGTGAATGGATTGAGCTGCGCAAAGGTCGGGCGAACGATTGCCTTCGCCGCAGCAAGGCGGAGCTGGACTTGGTCATTCAAGAAGAAACGCAGGTTTAGGCTCGGCAGCACGTCGGTATACGAACCACTCGACCTTTGGGTGAGCCCGCCGATGTTACCGCCGGCGAACGCGATAGCTTGGGTAATAATCGCGCAATTGGCCGCCGTCGTGGTCGGCCCACACCCTGTCGCTGGCGCGGCCACGCGGATCGCCGACCCCGAAGCGCCGGTTTCGGTACGGATGACGCGCACGCCGACATTGCCGTCGAAATGGAAGCCACTGCCCTGATCCTGGCCGAACCGCAGCAAGGCATAGCCGGCATAGGTGCGCTCGGTCTGATTGTTGATGCCGCCGCTGACATTGTCGGCTCCCGGCGCAGCCAGCGAATAATCACCGGTCAGCGGCGTCCAGCCCCAGCCGGCGGATTCGGTGTTGCTGAGATAATTATAGGCATTGGCGGTGCCATTCTGGACCAGTGCCGCGGTTGGGAACCAATATCCGCCGACCGACGGCACCTTGCCACGGAAGAAGTTGGTGTAATTGAAAAGGTTGGATTGCTGCGGCAGCAAAGCGTTCTGGTGCGTCGCGTCGAAGCCGGTCTGGTTGAGATAGACCGGCGCGCCGCCGCCCCAATATTGCGCCGACAGCAAGGCCCAATTGTAACCGGTCTGGCGTGTGATCGCGTTACGGTCTGTGACCCGGCCGCCGAGGCGGAACGACTTGAGGAACGGCGAGTCGGTGAACGTATATTCGACGTCGGCGCGCTCGGCCCATTCATGCGCCTCGTTGTCCTCGATGTGATCCATCGCGGCCGCCCACCAATAAGCGCTCTTGTCGCTGTAGCTGCCGCCGGCGGTCGGCGAGATGGTCAGCGACGGATCGTTGCCGCTGAAGTCGAACTTGATCGTCGATGGGATGCCGACCTGGGTGAAGGCGGTCATGCTGTAAACCTGGGCCGTCGACTTCACATATTGGACATCGGCACTGACCGCCCAATTGGCATTGGGAGTCCAACGGAGATTGAACGAATAGTCCTGCGTCTTCTTGGTCTGCTTGCCCGACCGCGTATCGAAGTTGAGGTTGCGATTGGCCAGCGTACCAGATTGCAGCTGACCCTGCGGACCATAGCTTAGATTGGTGTTGTTGACCGTGTCGTTGGCGTTGGGCGTATCGTAATCGCCGACCGCATTTTCGATATCCTGCGGTGTCGCCTTGGCGATCAACCCTTCGAGCGTGATGAGCAGGGTGTCGCTCGGCTTCCACTGGAACGCCGCGTCGATCGCGGTGCGGCGCTGCTGCCAATCGATCCGACGGAATCCCATTCCAGCGGGAACGTACACGTTGGTGCCCGTAGCGAACCCGCCTTGCGGCGCGGTCAGGGGCTGCGGGTCATAGCGCCCGCCAGTGATGCTGTCGGTGCGGTTGCCGATATTGCCAAGGCTGTAGGAAACGAGCAGACCCATCTCCCCGAGCGGAGACTGCCAGCGGTCGCTGGCGAGGATATTGCCCGAAAAGAAGGTCTTCTTGCGCAAGTCGGCATAATTGGCGTCGCCCGAAAAGGCGATGACCAGCCCCTTGGCATCGAACGGCTTGCGCGTGCGCAGATTGACGATGCCGCCAATCCCGCCTTCGACCAGTTCGGCCGAAGGGTTCTTGTAGACGTCGACGCCGGCGAGCAGGTCGGAAGAGACGTCCTCGAAAGACAGGCCGCGGCCGTTATTCGCCGAGAAGACGTCGCGGCCGTTCAGCTCCGAGCGGACGAAGGAAAGCCCGCGAATGAAGACGCCGCCGCCTTCGGACGACAGGCGTGCCGGATCGCGATTCTCGTTGGTGCGCTGGAGCGTGACGCCCGCGATGCGCTGCAGTGCTTCCGACACCGAGCGATCGGGCAGCGCGCCGATATCGGTCGCGGTGATCGAGTCGATGATCTGTTCCGAGTTCTTCTTGCGCTGAGTCGCGTTCTGCACCGACGCGCGAATGCCGGTGACGATGATATCGCCCTTGGTCTGGGTGTTGATCGTCGATTCGTCGCCGGTCGTCTGACCGTCCACGGGCTTGTCGGCCCCAGCCGCATCGACCGACGCGCTGGCATTAACGGTCGTCTGCGCATGCGCCGGGACGGCGAGCATTGCGGCAAAGGCCAAAGCGAGGGCCGATGTCCCTCCGCGCAAATTGCGGCGATCGATGGCCGGCTGCGTCGCGCCTTCAAGCATATTCGACTGGAACATCAAACTTCCCTTCCTGAACGCAGGCCAGGGAAGCGCGTGAATGACAGATCGGATAGCATCCGGTTTCCCCTCCACGAGCACCTCCCGGGTGCTTTCTGCCGCCGTGGTCTGGTGCCTCGGCTGATTGTGTGAATATCACCGTGATAACGCTACCTCAACCAAAAATGTTTGCGCTACCAATTTTTTTTATCCATCCTTGGTGCTAGGCGTTTCTGGCGCCGGCACAGCAGGATCGGCATTTCCTTTTGAAACAACGCGATGGGGAGAGTTGGCCATGAAGGGCGGCATCGTTCGGCGTCGCGGCGGACGGAACGGGTGACGGCCCCTATTCGCGAGATCGTGCTGGACTGCGACCACAGCGGCGCGCCGAAACGGTTCGCGGGCCTGGTCGCGGCGGCTGAGCCGGTGGTGTTGCGCGGACTGGTGCGCGACTGGCCAGTCGTCAGGGCGGCCGACAACGGTCCGGCCGCTCTGGTCACTTTCCTGAAAGCATTCCATGGCGGCGGCGTTGCCAGCTGTGTCGCCGGTCACCCGTCGATCAATGGCCGCTTCTTCTACACGCGCGACATGACCGGCCTCAATTTCGGGCGCCGTGACGCGACCGTTGCCGATCTGCTCGACCAATTGGTGCGTCAAGCGAACGACACTCATCCGCTGGCGATAGCGATGCAATCGGCACCGGTGCGCGAGGTGCTGCCGGGATTCGCCGAACGGCATGCTATGCCCCTACTCGACCCGTCGATCGCGGCACGGATCTGGATTGGCAATGCCATCTCGGTCGCCACCCATTACGATTCGAACGACAATGTCGCCTGCGTCGTCGCCGGTCGCCGACGGTTCACCTTGTTTCCGCCGGATCAGGCGGGGAATCTCTATCTGGGGCCGTTCGAGCTGACTCCGGCGGGCACGCCGGTGAGCATGGTCGATGTCGACGCGCCCGATCGCGATCTTTATCCACGCTACGCCGAAGCGGAGAAATATGCGCGGACGGCCGAGCTCGGACCGGGCGACGCGATCTTCATTCCCTATCTGTGGTGGCATGCGGTGCGGTCGCTCGATCCGGTCAGCATCCTGGTCAATTACTGGTGGAGCGATCACGCTCTGCCGACCGCGCCGGTCCAGGCGATGCTGCACGCCTTGCTGGCGTTCCGCGATCTGCCACCGGCACGCCGGGCGGCATGGCGCGCGCTGCTCGACCATCTGGTTTTTGCCGACGATGCCGGACAGGCAACCCATCTGCCTGAACATGCGCGCGGGATAATGGGGCCGATCTCGCCCGAGATGCGGCGCGACCTGCACCGAGTGATCGCCGCGGTGCTCCAATCGAAATAATCAGGAGAGAAAAGATGATGCGCTGGACGATCGTGGCATTCTGGATGTTGGCTGCCGCGCCGGCGGCGGCACAGGTGACGTTCGACGCGCCGTTTACCGACCATGCGGTGCTGCAGCGTGATCGTGCGATCGCGGTGCATGGCCATGCCGCGCCCAGGTCGGAAGTCGTGCTGAGCTTCGCGGGCGCGACCGTCCGTGCCGTGGCCGACGCCGAGGGCGCCTGGCGCGCAACCCTGCCAGCGAAGTCCGCCGGCGGCCCATACACGCTGACCGCGTCGAGCGGCGGAGCGAGCGCGACGCTCGGCGACGTCATGGTTGGCGACGTCTGGCTGTGCTCGGGCCAGTCGAACATGGAGTTCACGCTGCGTCACGCGACGAATGCCGATGCCGAGGTACAGCAATCCGCCCATCCGTTGCTGCGCCTGTTCAACGTGCCGCGCCAGTCGAGCGCGACGCCGCAAGCGGGCTTCGGCGCGCCGGTCGGCTGGCAAGTCTCGGCTCCCGCCAGCGCCGCCGACTTCTCGGCCGCCTGCTATTTCATGGGCCGGGACCTCCAGCAGCGACAGGGGATCGCGGTCGGGCTGATCTCCTCGGCCTGGGGCGGGTCGGTGATCGAGGACTGGATCAGCCGCGAATCGTTGGCGACGCTGCCGCGCTATCGCCCAGCGCTCGACCTGCTGGGTCTTTACGGGCGCGATCCCGCGGCCGCATCGCTGCAATGGCGCCGCACGGTCGAAAAGTGGCTCGGCGCGCGCGTATCGGCACCCGCCAATGCCGCCTGGCGTCCGGCACCCTCGACCGCGCCCTGGGAGACTTGGGGCGACCCCGCGCTCGCGAGCTTCGACGGCATCGGCTATTATCGCGCGCACGTGACGCTCACCGGCGCGCAAGTGGGCAAGGCCCAACTGGCGATCGGCGCGGTCGACGATATCGACCTCACCCGGATCAACGGCACCACGGTCGGCGCGCTCCAGGGATGGGACGCGCCGCGCCGCTATCCGGTCGCGCCCGGCCTACTCCGTGCCGGCGACAATGTGATCGAGGTCGCCGCGATCGATACCGGTGGAGGCGGTGGCCTGTGGGGCACCGTCTCGCGCACGTTGACGCTCGCGGACGGTACCGTTCTTCCCTTGAAGGATTGGCAGTTCGCGCGCGGCGAGGCGCTCGCCGCGACCGGCATGCCGCCGGCGATACCCTGGCTCGGCGGAAGCGGACGAACCACGCTCTACAACGGTATGATCGCGCCGCTGGACAATTTCCCGGTCAAGGGTTTCGCCTGGTATCAGGGTGAAGCAAACGTCACCGACGCCGCGGGATATGCCGAGCTGATGCCGCTGTTGATCGCCGACTGGCGCAAGCGTTTCGGCGCCGAGCCGTTCCTGATGGTCCAGCTTGCCGGATTCGGGCCACTGACCTCGCAACCCGTCGACGACCCCTGGGCGCAATTGCGCGACGTCCAGCGCCGCGTCGCCGATGCCGATCCCAAGGTGGGCCTGGCCAGCGCGCTCGACATCGGCCAGGTCGCCGACATCCACCCGACCAACAAGGAGGACGTTGGCCATCGCCTAGCGCTCGGAGCGCGCGCGATTGCCCTGGGCGAACAAGTCGAGGCGCGCGGACCTGCCCCGACCACAGCGACGCGGCGCGATGGCAAGATCGCGATCCGCTTCGCGCATGGCCCGCTGGTGACGGTCGGTGGCGGCCAGGTCATCGGGTTCGAACTGTGCGACACCGCCGGCCAGTGTCATTACGCCGATGCGGTCGCGCACAGCGACACGGTGCTGGTGCCCGACGACGGCAAGGCGAGCGAGGTCCGCTATCTGTGGCAGGCGAGCCCCATCGTGAATCTCTACAATCCGCACGGACTGCCGGCGACGGGGTTCCGCTTGCCGATCGGGAGATAATGGCCGGGCCTAGGCCCCCAATTGTCCGTCCGATTCGCGCTCGACCAATGTGAAGTCGAGCACCAGCCGTCTGGGCTCCGGCATCTTGCCCTGGCGCCGCGCATTGACCTCGGCCACCAGCATCTCGATCGCGGCCCGCGACATCGCCGCGATCGGCTGGCGGACGGTCGTCAACTCGGGCCAAATCGCGGTGGCGAGCGCGGTGTCGTCGAACCCGCACACGCTGACGTCTCCCGGCACGTCCAGTCCGCGGCGGTGCGCGACCGCCACCGCGGCGGCCGCCATGTCATCGTTGCTGGCGAAGATGGCAGTCGGAGGCTGCGGCAGATCGAGCAGCGCCTCGCTCGCTTCGAGCCCGGAGCGATAAGTGAACAGCCCCTGCTTGATCAGCGCCTCGTCGACCGCGATCCCGGCCTCGGCCAGCGCGGCCTTATAGCCTTCGAGCCGCCGCGCGCTCGCGGTCTGGTCGGGATTGCCGATGATGAAGCCGATCCGCCGGTGGCCCTGTGCGACGATGTGGCGCGTCATTGCCTCCGCCGCGGCGAAATCGTCGATCGATACGGTCGAGATCCCATCCGCGAGTCGCGCCGTGGCGACCGCGACCGCGGTGACATTCTCGGCCGCGAGCAGATCGATCAGCGGTTGCGAATCGCACAAAGGCGGCGGCAGCAGGATGCCGTCGATCCCGCTTTTGATCAGGTGGCGCGCACTCGCTTCCTCGCCCTCTCCGCGATCGCACTTCTCGACGACCAATTGGACGTCGGAGCGGCTCGCCTGATCGAGACTGCCGACCAGGAACTCGCTGAGATAGGCCGCGCTGGGGTTGCTGTAGAGCAGCCCGAGACGCACCTGGCCGCCGCCGGCCAAGCTGCGTGCGGCGCGATTGGGTGCGTAATTGAGCGCGGCGATCGCTTCGTTGACGGCGTCGCGCGCCGCCTGGCGAACATGGCTCGCGCCGTTGATAACGCGCGACACCGTCATCGGCGAGACGCCGGCCCGCTTGGCGACGTCCTCGATCCTCGGCGCATCGCCACCACGGCCCTTGCGCTTCTGCGTTGTTCCCGCGCTCATTCGCGGGCGTGTAGCGCAGCAGGACGGGTCAAGCCCAGTCAAAATCCTTTCGCCACATTCCGACACGACGCGATTGCCAGCGGCACAATTCTTATGGTAGCGCTCCCAATGACTCGGGAACAACCCGGCGTAGAGGGGAGATATGCGTGCCTGAAAATGCCCGCCGGCGACGTTTTGAATCGATGGCGCTCGCCGTCCTGCTCGCTGCTGTCGCGGGATTGACCGCGACACCAGCCGCCGCCGCACCTCCTTCGCTTGACGCGGCACCTGCCGCCGCCCCTGCCCCGTATCGCAACTTCAAGGTGGCGATCTACGTCGTCGTCGGCAATGTCCGCGCGCTCGCCGACCGGGCGACATTCGACCGCGAATATGCCCGCGTCGCCGGCCAGCTCCATTTCGACAAGGTCTATATCGAGGCCTATCGCGACCACCAGTTCGCGACCGATGACGAACTGACCAAGGTGTCGTCCTATTTCCGCGAAAAGGGCATAGAGGTCGCCGGCGGCATCACGCTCGCCGCAGGCGGCAAGAACGGTCAGTTCGGCACGTTCGATTACGAGGACCGCGACGACCGCGCCGAATGCGAGCGCGCGGTGCGGCTCGCGGCGCGGCATTTCGATCAGGTCATCCTGGACGACTTCTTCTTCTTCACCTCGAAGAGCGATGCCAACATCGCCGCCAAGGGCAAGCGCAGCTGGACGCAATATCGGCTCGACACGATGCGGGCCGTCGCGCGCGACCTTGTGCTGCGCCCGGCCAAGGCGGAGAATCCCAAGGTCCGGATGATCATCAAATATCCGAACTGGTACGAGCATTTTCAGGGGCTGGGCTACGACCTCGACCAGGAGGCGAAGGCTTTCGACGGCATCTATACCGGCACCGAAACGCGCGACCCGGTGATCACCGATCAGCTGCTCCAGCAATATGAGAGCTATTCGATCTATCGCTATTATTCGAACATCCGTCCGGGCGCGAACGGCGGCGGCTGGGTCGACACGTTCAGTACGCGCTCCCTCGATCGCTATGCCGAGCAATTGTGGGACACGATGCTCGCCAAGGCCCCGGAGATCACCTTGTTCAACTGGAGCCCGATGGCGTCAGACGCGGGCGCCGACGAGGGCGAGCGACCCTGGGCCAATATGGGAACCAGCTTCGACTGGTCGGCGGCCGCGTGGAACTGGCGGCAGTCGGGATCGCGGACGCCGGCGGGCTGGGCGCGCGCAGCGGGACTGTCGCTCGACGCAGTCGATACGGTGCTCGGATCGCTCGGCAAGCCGATCGGCGTCGCGAGCTACAAACCGTATCAGTCGAGCGGCGACGATTTCCTGCACAATTATCTCGGCAATATCGGCATCCCGATCGAATTGGCGCCGACCTATCCCGCCGGAGCCAGGACGATCCTGCTGACCGAGGCGGCTGCGGCCGACCCCGCAATCGTTGCGAAAATACAAGCGAGCCTGAAAGGCGGCGCGACGGTCGTCGTGACGTCGGGCTTCGTGTCCGCGCTCGGCACGCGCTTCGCGGATCTCGCCGAATGGACGCCGACCGGGCGGACCGTCGCAGTCGATCATTTCGTCGAGGGATTCGGCGCCGGCAACGGCCGCCTGCTCGACGATCCTGGCGGCGCGGCGCGGCCGATATTGTTCCCCGATATGCGCTTCTACACCAATGACAGCTGGGCGGTCGTGCGCGGGGTATCGGGGCAGAAGGGATTCCCGATCCTGCTGATGAACCGATATTCGCAAGGCACACTGATGATGCTGGCGACGCCCGAAAATCCGAGCGACCTCTATAATTTGCCGACCGCGGCGCTCGACCATATCCGCGCGATGACGATGCAGGACTTCCCAGCACACCTCGCGGGGCCGGCCAATGTCGCGCTCTTCGCCTATGACAACGGATCTTACGTCGTGGAGAATTTCCGCGACCAGCCGGCCACGGCGACGCTGATCGTCAAGGGCGATGGCGTCAAAGCGGTCGAACTCTCCGGCAACGAGCCGATCGCCGCCGCCGCGCCGGTGCCCGGCGGCAGGGACGCCCAGCCGGGCTGGACGCGTTTCGTGCTCGACCTGCCGCCGCATTCGTTCCGCGCGATCGCCACCAGCAGATGAATTCAGGGAAAGAACAGTCGGTGAAGAACATCACGTCGAAGGCAGGAACCGGGTTGATGGCATTTTTATCCGCGACGATGATCAGCGCGACCGCGCTGGCCGACGCGCCGGACTCCCCGACTATTGCCAATCCGGCACATTGGCCATCGGCGCGGAGCCGCGGCCTGGTGAACCCCGCGACCGAAGCGAAGATCACCGCGCTGATGGCGAAGATGTCGCTCGAAGAGAAGATCGGCCAGATGATCCAGGCCGATATCGGCTCGATCAAGCCCGACGACCTTCGCAAATATCCGCTCGGCAGCATCCTCGCCGGCGGCAGCTCGCCGCCTTTGGGCAGTCCCGACCGCTCGCCGCAGGGGCCGTGGGTCGCCACCTCCCGGGCGTTCGCCGCGGTCGCCAACGAACCGCGGCCGGGCCATGTCGCGATCCCGCTGATGTTCGGGATCGACGCGGTCCACGGCAATTCGAACGTGGTCGGCGCGACGCTGTTTCCGCACAATATTGGCCTCGGCGCCGCCAACGATCCCGCGCTGATGACGCGGATCGGGCGCGCCACCGCCGAGGAGACGGCGGCGACGGGCATCGATTGGGCTTTCGGTCCGACGCTGGCGGTACCACAGGACGACCGTTGGGGCCGCACCTATGAAGGGTATTCGGAGAATCCTTCGATTACCGCACGTTATGCCGGCGCGATGATCCGCGGCCTGCAGGGCAAGCCCGGCAAGGGCCGCATCCAGCTGGGCAATGTTGCCGCGAGCGCCAAACACTTCCTGGGCGACGGAGGTACCAAGGACGGGATCGACCAGGGCGACGACCAGATCGACGAGGCGACGCTGATCCGCATCCACGCGCAAGGCTATCCGCCTGCGATCAATGCCGGAACGATGACCGTGATGGCGTCCTATTCGAGCTGGAACGGCCAGAAGATGCACGGCAACAAATCGTTGCTGACCGATGTTCTGAAAGGGCGGATGGGTTTTGCCGGCTTCGTCGTCGGCGACTGGAACGGCCATGGCCAGGTCCCCGGCTGCAGCAACACCGATTGCGCGATCGCGTTCAACGCCGGACTCGATATGGCGATGGCGCCGGACAGCTGGCGCGACCTGTTCGACAACACGCTGAAGGAAGCGAAATCGGGCGTCATCCCGATGAGCCGGATCGACGATGCGGTGCGCCGTATCCTGCGCGTCAAATTCGCGCTGGGCCTGTTCGACTCTGTGCGTCCGTGGGAAGGCCGCGCCGGCGTGCTCGGCTCGCCCGAGCACCGCGCGCTGGCGCGCGAGGCGGTGGCGAAGACGCTGGTGCTACTCAAGAATGACGGCGTGCTGCCGCTCGAGGCGACGGCCAACGTCCTGGTCGCGGGCCCGGGGGCCGACGACATCTCGATGCAGTCGGGCGGCTGGACGTTGAGCTGGCAGGGCGACGGGAACACCAATGCCGATTTCCCCAACGCGCAGTCGATCTATTCGGGGATTGCCGAGGCGATGAAGGCGGGCGGCGGTTCGGCAACCCTGTCGATCGACGGCAGCTTCAGCAAAAAGCCCGACGCCGCGATCGTCGTGTTCGGCGAGCGGCCTTATGCCGAGATGCGCGGCGACGTGCGGACGCTCGAATTCCAGCCGGGCGACAAGCAGGCGCTGGCCTTGCTCAAGAAGTTGCGCGCGGCCGGCATCCCGACCGTGTCGGTCTTTCTGTCGGGCCGGCCGCTCTGGGTGAACCCGGAGATCAACCAGTCCGATGCGTTCGTCGCGGCCTGGCTGCCGGGCAGCGAGGGCGGCGGCATCGCCGACGTGCTGATCGGCACGCGCGACGGCAAGCCCCGCAAGGATTTCACCGGCCGACTGTCATACAGCTGGCCGAAGACCGCGGGCCAATTCACGCTCAACACCGGGCAATCGGGCTACGACCCGCTGTTCGCCTTCGGTTACGGGCTGAGCTACGCCAAGCGCGGCAAGGTCGGAATGCTCGGCGAAGTGGCCGGGGTCGATCCTGGCCTCGCCAATACCAGCCAATTCTTCGCCAAGGGCAAGGTCCCGGCGCCGTTCGCCTGGGCACCGGATTCGGGCGTGGTACCCGTGCCGGTCGACGGGCCGCACACCCAGGAAGGCGCGGCCCGGCTGACCTGGCCCGCCGGGCGCAGCGCGACGGTCGCGATCAAGGGCGCGGCGCTCAACCTGACGCGCGAAACGAATGCCGACCTGGTGCTCGAAATGACCTATCGCGTCGACGCTGCGCCGACCGGAACGGTGACGATGGGCTTCGGCGGCGCAAAGGTCGATGCTACCGCCTTCTTCGCTCCTGGTCCGCAATGGCGGACGGTGCGCATCGGGCTCAAATGCCTGCGTGACCGCGGTGCCGACATGACCGGCGTGACCAGCTTGTGGTCGCTTGCCGCGAGCGCGCCGTTCGCGCTGTCGGTCGCCGACATTCACCTCGCCAGCGACCCCAGCGGCGCTGTGTGCCCGGAAGCTGCGCGATGAACCGTTGCATGGCTCGCGTCCTGCCGTTGCTGCTTGCAGGGCTGACGTTCCCGGCGCACGCCACCGGCGAATTGCCGCGCGTGGTGACGAAAAACGGGCGCTCGGCCTTGTTCGTCGATGGCGCCCCATGGCTGATGCTGGGTGCCCAGGCGAACAATTCGAGCAATTATCCCGCGGCCCTGCCCAAGGTGTGGCCGATGCTGGAGCGGCTCAACGCCAATACACTCGAAATCCCGGTCGCCTGGGAACAGATCGAGCCGGTCGAAGGCAAGTTCGACTTCTCTTATCTCGACGCGCTGCTGAAGGGCGCCCGCGAGCACCACGTCCGGCTTGTCCTGTTGTGGTTCGGCGCGTGGAAGAACACGTCGCCGAACTATGCGCCGGCCTGGGTCAAGACCGACAATGTCCGTTTTCCGCGGATGCGGACCGGTGACGGCAAGGCCCATTATGCGCTGAGCCCGCATGCCCGTACCACGCTCGACGCCGACAAGCGCGCGTTCACGGCATTGATGCAGCGTCTGAAAACGGACGATCCCGACAACACCGTGATCATGGTGCAGGTCGAGAACGAAAGCGGCAGCTATCGCTCGGCGCGCGACTACTCGCCCGAAGCGCAAAGGCTGTTCGGGCAGCCAATCCCGCCGGCGCTGGCCGCCAAGACCGGCAAGTCGGGGACTTGGTCCCAGGCGTTCGGCAAGCTCGCCGATACCGCCTTCAACGCCTGGTACGTCGCGCGCTATGTCGACGAAGTCGCCGCCGCCGGCCAGGCGATCAAGAACCTGCCGATGTATTGCAACGCGGCGCTGAGCGACCCATTCGGCCCCGCCGAGTCCGGTGGCGCGAGCGGCGGACCGGACTGGCCGGTGATCGACGTGTGGCGCGCCGCCGCCCCGCACATCGCTCTCGTCGCGCCCGACATCTACAATCGCGACCCCAAGGCCTATGCGAAATATCTCGATCTCTATGCGCGGCCCGACAATCCACTGATGGTGCCGGAAACCGGCAACGCCGCGGAATATGCGCGCTTCCTGTGGCCGGTGCTGGGCAAGGGGGCGATCGGCTTTTCGCCATTCGGCTTCGACGCCACCGGCTACGTCAATTATCCGCTCGGCGCCAAGGAGCTCGACGACGCGACGATCGATGCCTTTGCCGCCAAATATCGCCTGCTGGCACCCGCGGCGCGAGGCTGGGCGCGAGTCGCCTTCGAGCACCCGGTCTGGGGGGCGGCCAAGATGGACGACGCCGCCGATCAGACGACGAGCTTCGGCCGGTGGAAGGTCACCGTCCAATATGATCAATGGCAGTTCGGCGAACGCGACTGGACCTGGATCAAAACGGGGCCGGCGCCCACCACAGGCAAGCCGGTCGGCGGCGCGCTGGTCGCGCAGCTCGGCCCCGACCAATTCCTGCTGACCGGATCCGATGTCCGCCTGCGCGTCGACGATGCCAGCGGCGGCAACGGCATGATGCTGCGGGTCGAGGAAGGCCATTTCGACGCGCAGGGCAATTGGGTGTTCGAGCGCGTCTGGAACGGCGATCAGACCGATTACGGGCTCAATCTCACCGCCACGCCGGTGTGGCTCAAAGTGACAATGGGGACATGGAAATGACGGCGATGCGATGGTTGATGCTCGGCTCGGCGGCGATCGCGCTGGCGGGAGCCGGAAGCGTAGCGGCGCTGGGGGCTGATGCAGTCGCGGCAGCACCGGCGGCGGATGGATCGGTGACGAAAGTCGATCACGGTGTCGTGGTCACGCCCTTGTCCGGACCGGCGAAGCGCGTTCGTGTGCTCGCTTATGGCGATGCGAGCTTCCACGTGACCGCCGTACCCGGCACCGATTTCGACGACGTGCCGGAAAGCCTGATGGTGATTGCCAAACCCGATGGCGACCCCGTCATCTCCACGACCGGCGGCTATGTCACGCTCAAGCTGCCCAAGGCGAGCGCTCGCATCCGCCTGGCCGATGGCTCGGTCAGCTTTCTCGATGCCGCCGGCAAGCCACTGCTCGCCGAGGCGCCGCGCGCGGCGTTCCGGCCGGTGTCGGTCGAGGGCAAGCCCTATTTCTCGGTCAGCCAGCAATTCAACCGCGGCACCGACGAAGGCTTTTACGGCTTGGGCCAGCACCAGAACCGCCAGATGAATTACAATGGCGAGGACGTCGAACTCGCCCAGCACAATATGGACATCGCGATCCCGTTCCTGGTCTCGACGCGCGGCTACGGCCTGTTGTGGGACAATGACGGGATCACCCGGTTCGGCAATCCGCGCTCCTACGCGCTGGTCGGCAATGACGAGCTCAAGGTGACGAGCGGCGGCAAGCCCGGTTGGAAGGCCGATTATTATTTGGGTGGCAAGCTCGCGGTCAGCCGTCAGGAAGAGACGATCGACTATCAATATATCCGCGACCAGAAGAAATGGCCCGCCGCCGCCAAGGCGACGACCAAGGCTTCGGGCGAGAGCGGGCAAAACACCGCCGGCGTCAACACCCAGGAACAACGCGTCGTCTGGACCGGCAATGTGACCGCCGACAAGAGCGGCGTGCATAAATTCCGGCTCTACGCATCCAGCTACATGAAGGTCTATGCCGACGGGAAACTGGTGATGTCGCGCTGGCGGCAGAACTGGAATCCCTGGTACCACAATTTCGACCTGCCGATGACCGCCGGCAAGCCGGTCGCGATCCGCGTCGAATGGGATCCGAATGCCGGCTATATCGGGCTCGTCCATAACGACCCCCTGCCCCCCGCCGATCGCCATTCGTTGTGGATGACGTCGGATGTCGGCAAGGACGTGGATTATTATTTCGTCGGCGGCAGCGGCAGTATCGACGGCGCGATTGCCGGCTATCACGCGCTCACCGGCAAGGCGACCTTGCTGCCCAAATGGGCCTATGGTTTCTGGCAGAGCCGTCAGCGCTACGAGACGCAGGACCAATTGGTCGGCGTGGTGCGCGAATACCGCAAGCGCGGCATTCCGCTCGACAATATCGTGCTCGATTGGCGCTATTGGGTCGACGACCAATGGGGCAGCCACGATTTCGACACCAGCCGCTTTCCCGACGCCAAGAAGATGGTCGACGACGTCCATGCGATGGACGCGCACATCATGATCTCGGTCTGGGGGAAATTCTATCCGAATACCGCGAACGGCAAGGCGCTCGATGCCAAGGGCTATCTCTATCGTCGTCCGCTCGAGGCGGGACAGAAGGACTGGGTCGGGCCAGGCTACGCCAATACTTTCTACAACCCCTACACCAAGGGCGCGCGCGACCTCTTCTTCGAGCAGATGAACGACAAGCTGGTGTCGAAGGGATTCGACGGCTGGTGGCTCGATTCGGACGAGCCCGACTGGCATTCGAACCTGTCGGTCGAGGAGCGCGCGTTCCAGATGGGGCCGACCGTGCGCGGACCGGGCGCCGCGGAATTCAACACCTATCCGCTCGCACACGTCCAGGGCGTCGCCGACAATCTGCGTCGCGTCGAGCCGGGACGGCGACCGTTCATCCTGACGCGCTCAGCGTTCGGCGGCATCCAGCGCTCGAGCGCGGCGGTGTGGTCGGGCGACGTCGCGGCGCGCTGGGACAATCTGCGCGACCAGATCTCGGCCGGGGTCAATCTGTCGATGTCGGGGCTGCCCAATTGGAGCCAGGATATCGGCGGTTTCGCGGTCGAGGACCGCTACACGCAGCAGCGCCCCGCCGATCAGCCCGAATGGCGCGAGCTCAACCTGCGTTGGTTCCAGTTCGGCGCATTTTCGCCCCTCTTCCGAAGCCATGGCGAATTTCCGTATCGCGAAATCTACGAGATCTCGGCCAAGGATCCGGCGATGCAGGCATCGATGATCTGGTACGACAAGCTGCGCTACCGCCTGCTGCCGTACATCTACACCACAGCCGCCGACACCTGGTTTGCCGACAATGCCATCATGCGCGGACTGGTGATGGATTTCGGCGCCGACCGCCGCACCTGGGGGATCAACGACGAATATATGTTCGGCCCGTCGTTCCTCGTCGCCCCGGTGTCCGAATTCAAGGCGCGCAGCCGGCAGGTCTATCTGCCCGCCGGAACCGGCTGGTACGACTTCAACCGCGGTACATATTATGCCGGCGGCCAGTCGATCACGGCAGCGGCGCCGTATGAGCGCATGCCGTTGTTCGTCCGGGCGGGCGCGATCGTGCCGACCGGCCCCGATGTGCAGACGACCAGCGAACAGCCGGGCGGGCCGATCGTGCTCCAGGTCTTCACCGGCGCGAACGGCACCTATTCGCTCTACGAGGATGACGGCCTCAGCGACGGCTATGCCAAGGGCAAATATACCCGCATCCCGATTCGCTGGGACGACAAGACCGGCACGCTGACGATCGGCGCACGAACGGGCGGCTATGACGGGATGGCCGCGAAGCGGTCGATCTCGGTACGCTTCTACGGGCCGAAGGGCGCTGCCGCTCCCGACTTCACCGCCAATCCGGCGCGCGAGGTGACCTATGACGGGCGACCGGTGACCATCCGCCGCTGATTGTCGCGAGCAGACAGAAAGGGCCCGGGAAGCGATTGCTCCCCGGGCCTTTTTTGTTGGTAGAGTAAAACCTCCCCCGCCAGGGGGAGGGGGCACGCGAAGCGTGGCGGAGGGGGAGGAAACACTGGCGAAAGTTGGTTGCCGTCCGCCCCCTCCGTCGCCTCCGGCGACACCGCCCCCTGGCGGGGGAGGATGCTTTAGGATCCGCCCCGACCGATCCTCAGCCGGTCATTTCCTCGAGTTCCTTGCCCTTGGTCTCGTGGATGAACTTCTGGACCAGGAAGAAACTGATCACCGCGCACACCGCGTAGAAGGTGTAGCTCGTCGCGAGCCCCAACTTGGCGGCCATGACCGGAAAGCTCTGCGCGATCAGGTAGTTCGCGAACCATTGCGCGAAGCCGCACACCGCCAGCGCCGAACCTCGGATCTGGTTGGGGAACATCTCGCCCAGCATCACCCACATGACCGGTCCCCAGCTGAGGTTGAAGAAGATCACGTAGAGGTTCGCGGCGATCACCGCGGTGGTGCCGAGTTGCGGCGACAATTGGAGCTTGCCCGCGGCGTCGAGCGAGCCCTGGCTGAACGCATAGACCAGGACGAACAACGTCACCGCCATCCCCGCCGATCCGATCAGCAACAGCGGCTTTCGACCGATCCGGTCGACCAGCGCGACGGTGACCAGGCATGCGGCGATCGACACCACCCCGGACACGATGTTGATCAGCAGCGAGTCGTTCTCGGTGAAGCCCGCGAGCTGCCAAAGCGTCGCGCCGTAATAGAAGATCACGTTGATCCCGACGAGCTGCTGGAACACCGCCAGCAACAGCCCGGCCCAGACTACGGGACGGATACCGCCCTTGGCAGGGTCCAGGATGTCGCTGAGCCGCGGCCGGTGATCCGCGCTGAAACTGGCGCGAATCTCGCCGATCTTAGTCGCCGCGGTATCGGCGCCGAACAGGCTGGTCAGCACGCTTTCGGCTTCGGCATCACGGCCCTTCGACACGAGATAGCGCGGACTCTCCGGGATCAGGAACAGCGCTAGCAGAAAGACCGCCGCAGGGATCGCCTGCATCAGGTACATCCAGCGCCACGCCTGAAGGCCGCCGAGCATCTCGGTCGAGGCGCCGGCGGCGGCGGCGAGATAGTAATTGACCACGAAGGCGGCCGTCAGGCCCGAGATGATCATGATCTGTTGTACCGTCGTCATCCGCCCGCGGATATTGGCCGGCGCGACTTCGGAGATGTAGGCGGGCGAAAGAACGCTCGCCGCCCCTACCGCCATGCCGCCGATGATGCGGGCGATGACGAAGATCGGCTGGAGATGCGCGAAACCCTGGACCAGCGCGCCGCCCAGGAACAGCAAGGCGGCGATCCGCATCACATTGCGGCGGCCCATCCGGTCGGCGAGCGTGCCCGCGAAGAAGGCGCCGATGAAGCAACCGATCAGCAGCGACCCGACGGTGAAGCCCAGCCCGCTCTCGCTCAGGCCGAACGCCGCCTTGAGCCCCGGCTGGGTGCCATTGACCGCGCCGCTGTCATAGCCGAACAACAACCCGCCGATCGTCGCCACCGCGACGATCATGGCGATGAGGCCGCTATTGGCCCGTGTCGCTCCCCCGTTCATTCCACTCTCCCATTATCGTTCTTGTCATGATCTTATGGCGTTGACCGGCACGCCGGGGACCCCGGCGTCGAATGCGAAAAGGTGCCCCGCGAGCGGCTGCGCGTCGAGCGCGGCGGCATCGAGCGCGAGTTTGGCGGTGGTCGCATAGGCGGTCCGCAAATCGGCCCCGCCGAACGCGATCTTGGTAATATTGGCGACCGGAAAGCGCACCGTCTCGATCAGCGCGCCGGCAGGGTCGTAGCGCCGCGCGCTCCAGCCGCCGAACAGGCCGGTCCACACGCACCCGTCCGCATCGACGGTCGGGCCGTCGGGATGGCCATCGCTCTTGTCGATGGTGACGAACGGTCGCAGCGGCCCCAACGAGCCGTCGTCGTTGATCTCGGCCTGACCGATCGTGCCTGCGAACGTGTCGGTGACGTAAAGGATGCGACCGTTGGGCGAAATGGCCGGACCGTTGGTCACGATCGCCGACGGCAGCCCGATGTCCGAGACTTTTCCGTCTGCAAAGCGGTAGAAGCGGCCCGACGCTTGCTCCTCGCTATCGTCCATCGACCCGAACCATAAAGAACCGTCAGGACCGACCACCGCGTCGTTGAGCCGGTTGCCCGGCAGGCCGGGCTCGACTTCGACCCAGGCCGAGAAACTGCCGTCGGTCGGATCGAAGCGATGGAGACCCGTCTTGAGCCCCGCAGCCAGTCCGCCGCCAGCGATCGGCATCACCCAGCCCACCGGCGCCGGCGCGGCCCAGCGGGCCACCTCGCCATCATCGCCCAGGCGGTAGATGCACGGCGCCTTGATATCGACGAACCAGAGCGCGCCCTCGATCCAAACCGGCCCCTCGCCCAGCATTGCCCCGACTGGAGCGACAACCTCGGGCGTGCCGGTCACCGCCAGCCCGCATCGACGAAATATTCGTGGCCCGTGCACATCCGCGCGTCGTCCGAGGCGAGGAACAGCACCAGCGCCGCCACATCGGCCGGCTGGATGCGCCCGTCGAGGCATTGCGCGGCGACCAGTTCGGCCTCACCCTCGGCCGTGTACCAGCGCTGCTGGCGTGGCGTCTGGACGTTGCCCGGTATCACCGCGTTGACGCGGATTCCGTCGCGGCCGAGGTCGCGCGCCATCGACCGCGTCAGCCCTTCGATCGCCGCTTTGGCGGTCTGGTAGAGAAGCAAATCGGGCAACGCGAGATGCCAGCTGATCGACCCGAAATTGACGATCACCCCGCCGCCTGCGCGGCGCATAGACGGGATGACCGCCTGGCTGGCGAAGAATTGATGGCGCAAATTCACCGCCATCCGTTCGTCCCAATAAGCCGGGGTTATGTCGTCGATCTTGTGACGATCGTCATTGGCGGCATTGTTGATCAGGACATCGACACCACCGAGCTGTTCCTCGATCGCCGCGAAACACTCCTTGATGCCATCGAGATCGGTGAGGTCGCAGCGGCTGTAGAGCACGGCGTCGGCGCCGCCGAGCCGGTCGACCAGCGCGCGCGCCGCGTCGTCCTGCACGTCGACAAAGGCGACGCGGGACCCTTGCGCGGCGAACGCCTCGACCAGCCCCTCGCCGATCCCGGTCGCGCCGCCGGTGATCAGCACGCGCTTGCCGGCGAGACTCGGATAGCTCGCGCGGGCGCTATCGATGGCGGTCTGCAGCATCAGTTGGCGGCCTCGGCGAGCGCCGGTTGCGGCGCCAACAACCCGCGCGCGGCGAGGTTGCGCATCAGATCGCCGATCCCGAACGACCATGCCGGTGCCGCCTTCGCGCTGGTGACCTTGTTGACCAACGTGCCCAGCCTTTCGCTCGAAATCGTGACGATGTCGCCCTCCTTGTGGGTGAAGCCGCGGCCCGGCGCGTCGCGATCCTGGGTCGGCGCGAACATCGTGCCGAGAAACAAGGCGAAACCGTCGGGATAATGATGCTCGCTCATCGCCTGCCGCACCAGGTCGGCGGGATCGCGGCTGATCTGCGACATGCTGCTGGATCCGGTCAGGCGATAGCCATCCATGCCCTCGATCGTCAGGTCGACGACCGCTCCACGCACGTCGTCGAGCGTGAAGTCGCCATCGAACAGGCGGATCAGCGGGCCGATCGCGCACGCCGCATTATTGTCCTTGGCCTTGCCGAGCAGCAGCGCCGAGCGACCCTCGAAATCACGCAGATTGACATCGTTGCCCAAGGTCGCGCCGACCACCTCGCCATCGGCGTCGGCCACCAGCACGATTTCGGGCTCGGGGTTGTTCCAGGTCGAATCGGAGCGCACGCCGATCATCGCGCCGAACCCGACCGCCGACAGCACAGGAGCCTTGGTGAAGATCTCCGCATCGGGGCCGATCGCGACCTCGAGATATTGCGACCACATACCGTCGGCGATCAGCTTGTCCTTGAGCGCGGCCGCCTCGGGCGATCCCGGCACCACCGCGCGCAGATCGCCGCCGACATGCGCAGCAAGACGGTCGCGGATCGCCGCCGCCGCCCCGGCATCGCCGCGAGCGCGCTCCTCGATCACGCGCTCGAGCGTCGACACCGCAAAGGTCACGCCCGCCGCCTTGACGCACTGCAGATCGATCGGGCTCAGCCAGTCGAGCGTCTCGATCGGGCCGAGCCGTTCGCCACCGGCGGGTTCGAACAGGCGGCGCGCCAGAAGGTCGGAGACGGTCGGCGCCACGCGGGCCATATCATGCGCAACGCCATCGACAACGAGCACCGGACTCGGTCCGTCGGCACGCGCCACCCGGCCGACAAAGCGGCCTTGCCGCCAGTCGGCAGGCAGAAAATCGGCGGAAAGCGTTTCCCAGCCGGCCATGTCGAGCCATCCCCTCGTTGCTTTGGTAACGCTACCTTTACCGGGAAGGGCGGCATGTCAAGCCTGCCCATCGCCATTTCGGACATTATAGCCGTCGGACAAGCGCCTTTGTTAGCGCGGCTTTGCGATCACCCTGTGGAGATGCCGGCCGATTTGTTGCTAGGGCGTCCACATGTTCATCAAATTGCCGCGCAAGGTCGCCATTTTCGCAGGTCTGGCCGTCCTCGCGGCGGCGGGCAGCGTAATCTGGCTGCTAATAACGCTTGGCTGGTTCACGCCGCCTGCCACGCGGTTCGGTTGGCCCGTCGCCATGACCAATGTCGCCGGCGAGGGGGTGCGAGGACAGACCGACGGCGGAGCGGCAAAGGCGCGCTTCAGCGATCCCTTCGCGATCGTGATCGATGCGCGGGGCACCTTGTTCGTTGCGGACGCCGGCGATACCGGCCGCGTCCGCAAGATCGATCCGGATGGCAAGGTGACTACCTTGCCGGGGTCGTTCGATACGCCATCCGGCCTGGCTCTGGACACGGCCGGCAATCTCTTCGTCGCGGATACGGGAGCCAACGCAATCCGCAGGATCAGCCCGGCCGGCGTGATAACGACAGTCGCGGGAGACGGAGTGGCGGGATTTCGCGACGGCCCCGCCACCATGGCGCGGTTCAACGGGCCGATCGGCGTGGCGGCCGATGACAAAGGCAATGTCTATGTCGCGGACAGTTATAACGATCGCATCCGCGTCATCACGCCGGACGGCCAGGTACGGACGCTAGCGGGGCAGGATGTACCGGGCTTCGCCGATGGACGGGGCGCGGCCGCCGCGTTCGACACGCCGACCGGGATCGCGCTCGATCGGCATGGCAAGCTTCTCGTCGCGGACTCGGGCAACACTGCGGTCCGCAAGGTCGAGAAGGATGGGCGCGTCTCCACGCTTGCCCGTACCAATCCCAATGACGGCGCCGGCCTGTTGCAAGGGATCATCGGCCTGGCACCCACTTGGGACGGGTTCGTCTATATCGCATCCTATCGCCGCGGACGCGTGGTCGAGATGGCGCCCTCTGGAACGTTGCGCGTCCTTGCGGGGCCGGGGTCGGCGATCGAGGGAAATGCCGCGCTCCCGCTAACCGGGCCGTCCGGGCTCGCGGTCGATCGGTCGGGCGCTCTCTATGTCGCCGACGCCTCGGCCTATGCCATCCGCAAGCTAAGTCCGCGTCCTGCCGATGCGGCCCCAGTCCCTGCAGCGATTCCCCAACCCGCGGCCCCCGCCCTGGTCAGCAAGCCCGTTTTCCCCTGGCCGGTTGGCCCTCAGTTCGGCTGGCATGAAGTGGTCGGCGACATGGGGGAAGTGCGCGGCAATTATGATGGCGAAAGCCGCGATCATCTCCATGCCGGCCTGGATATCAGCGCGCCGGTGGGAGAGACGGTGCTCGCCTCTGCGGACGAAACCGTGCGCGATCCGCTACCCAATTGGGACGTCGAGGGCCTGAGCGAAGGGCTGCGCGTCGACCAGATGACCTATATCCATATGCGCGTCGGCCGCACTCCGACCGGTGCGCCGTTGGACGCCAGCCGGTTCCAGATCATCCGCGACGGCCAAGACCATGTCGTCCGAATACGCGTAAAGCGTGGCACCCGCTTCCGGGTCGGCGATCCGCTCGGCACGATCAACCGCATGGCGCATGTCCATCTCGAGCTCGGTGCGCCCCGCGCCAAGATCAATGCATTGTTACTGCGCTTTCCAAATTTCGGCGATCACGTTCCGCCGCATATCGACGACCTCTACATGCTCGATGCCAATGGCCAGCGCCTGAACGAAAAGCAGAATGGCCGGCTGATCGTTCCCGCCGCCGGCGGCGCGGTCGGCATCGTGGCGGAGGCATGGGATCAGGTCGACGGCAATGCCGCGCGCCGCCGCCTCGGCCTGTATGCGGCAGGCTTTCAGATCCTGAAGCAAGACGGCACGCCGCTACGCGGGTTCGAACGGCCGCGCATCACGATCGAGTTCGATCGCATGCCGACCTCGCCCTTGGCGGCAAAGGCCGCCTATGCGCCGTCCAGTGGAGACACGGTCCATAGCGACCAGCGGACGCGCTTTCTCTACGTCGTCACCAATGTCGTGCGGCATGGCCGTGTAATTCCGGGCGGCTGGAACCCGGCCAACCTTGGCCCCGGCAATTACACGATCCGCATCCATGCCGCGGACCGCGCCGGAAACGTCGCAGTGGCGGGGCGCGACCTCCCGATCACCATCCGCTGAGCCGGGACGCCGGCCCGCAAATGTGGAGCGCGGCCGCGCCGCGCTCCACGGTCTCGATCAATAATCCATTGCCGGCATCGGCGCGGCCTTCTCCTCCTTCGGCAATTCGGCGACCAGCGCCTCGGTCGTGATCAGCAGCGACGCCACCGACGCGGCGTCCTGCAGCGCCGTCCGCACCACCTTGGCCGGATCGATCACGCCCGACTTGACGAGGTCTTCATATGCGCCGGTCGCGGCGTTGAAGCCCCAATTATAGTCGGTGCTTTCGAGCAGCTTGCCGACGATATAGGCGCCATCCTCGCCGGCATTCTCGGCGATCTGGCGGACCGGTGCGCGCAGCGCACGCCGCACGATGTCGATGCCCGACTGCTGGTCGTCATTGGCCGGCTTGAGGCCATCGAGCGCCTTCAGCGAACGCAACAGGGCTATCCCGCCACCCGGCAGGATGCCTTCCTCGACCGCGGCGCGAGTCGCGTGCAGCGCGTCGTCGACACGGTCCTTGCGCTCCTTGACCTCGACCTCGGTCGCGCCGCCGACGCGGATCACCGCGACGCCGCCCGCCAGCTTGGCGAGCCGCTCCTGCAGCTTCTCGCGGTCGTAATCGGAGGTCGTGGTGTCGATCTGCTGGCGGATCTGCGCGACGCGACCGTCGATATCCGACTTGGCGCCGACGCCGTCGATGATCGTGGTATTGTCCTTGTCGATCGTGACCTTCTTGGCGCGACCGAGCATCGACACGGCGACATTCTCGAGCTTGGTGCCGAGGTCTTCGCTGACGACATTGCCGCCGGTCAGGATGGCGATGTCCTCGAGCATCGCCTTGCGGCGGTCGCCGAAGCCGGGCGCCTTGACCGCGGCGACCTTGAGGCCGCCACGCAGCTTGTTGACAACCAAGGTCGCGAGCGCCTCGCCCTCGACATCCTCGGCGATGATCAGGAGCGGGCGGCCCGACTGCACGACCTTTTCGAGCAGCGGCACCAGCGCCTGAAGGTTCGAGAGCTTCTTTTCGTGGATCAGGATATAGGGATCGTCGAGCTCGACCTTCAGCTTCTCGGTATTGGTGATGAAATAGGGCGAGAGATAGCCACGGTCGAACTGCATGCCTTCGACCGTTTCGAGTTCGGTCTCCAGGCTCTTGGCCTCTTCGACGGTGATCACGCCCTCGTTGCCGACCTTCTCCATCGCCTCGGCGAGGATACGGCCGACCTCGGCGTCGCCATTGGCGGAAATGGTCGCGACCTGGGCGATTTCGCTATTGGCGCCGACCTTCTTGGCGTGACTTTCCAGGTCCTTCACGACCGCGCTCACGGCGAGGTCGATACCGCGCTTGACGTCCATCGGGTTCATGCCCGCGGCGACCGCTTTCGATCCCTCGCGAACGATCGCCTGGGCGAGCACGGTCGCGGTGGTGGTGCCGTCGCCGGCCTTGTCATTCTGTTTGTTGGCGACCTCGCGCAGCATCTGCGCGCCCATATTCTCGAACTTGTCGGCGAGCTCGATTTCCTTGGCGACGGTCACGCCATCCTTCGTGATGCGCGGGGCGCCGAAGCTCTTCTCGATCACGACATTGCGGCCCTTCGGCCCCAGCGTGACCTTGACCGCATTCGCAAGCGTATCCACGCCGCGCAGCATGCGATCACGCGCGTCCGACGCAAATTTCACTTCCTTGGCAGCCATCCGATTTGACTCCTTTCTCTATCCTTCCTGAGATTTGGGAATGCAGGGCGTTATGCCGCCCGTTTGAGTTCGGCGGGGGTCTCGATCACGCCGAGGATGTCGCTCTCCTTCATGATGAGCAGATCCTCGCCCTCCACCTTGACTTCGGTGCCCGACCATTTGCCGAACAGGATGCGGTCGCCGGCGCGGACCGACAGTTCGACCAGCCTGCCGCTGTCATCGCGGGCGCCGGGACCGACGGCGACGACTTCGCCTTCCTGCGGCTTTTCCTTGGCGGTGTCCGGAATGATGATGCCGCCCGAAGTCTTTTCCTCGGCCTCGAGCCGGCGGACGACCACGCGGTCGTGCAAGGGACGGAAATGCATGCATAACCTCCAGTTGCAGAATATGATGTTAGGGCGCTTGCCGTTCGCGGCGAACGGGAAGCTGGCGAAAAATTAGGAAAGCCGATTTTTTCGGTCAAGAGCCGGAACGACATTTTTTGGCGCTCGTTGGCATAGAGTGCCAAAACCCAAAAACGGGCGGGTCGGAACAAGGCCCTTCCCCTTGACGGGACTGCGCAGCCGACCAAAATTCAGCGCCGGGCCGGCTGGCCCAAGAGAAAGGAGCGACTTTTAGGAAAGGAGGACAGCCATGTCGCAACCCGTCTCCCGATATCTTCACCCGATCGACGTCGCGCACCATCCCAGCCTGGAACCCGAGGTCAAGCGCGCCATTCTCGCCCACTGGGCATCCGACCGTGCCGCGGTCGAAGGAAAGCCCGCCTTGCGAAAACCGCCCGGCATGCGCCGCGCCGTTCCCGTCGACGACGTCCGGGCGGCGTTGCGCTCGCTGGACACCCCCTCCGGCGCCGGGTCGGCCCGTCAATGAGCGACCGCGCGTTCCTTGCCCAGCTCGATGGCTACGGGCTGACCACGGCGGAGCTGCATTATTATCGGCCCGACGCCCCGTCATTGCTCCAGCTGTTCGTCTGGCAAGAATATGATCTGGCGCCCGATTTTCCGGTGCTGCTCGCATTCCTCGATCATTGGCGGCGGGACATCGAGGCCGCGCTCCATTCGGTACGGATCGCGCACGAAAGATTGATCCGGCCGGCCGAATGGCGCGCGGTCGACGGCGTCATTCCGATTCAGTGACGCGCGGTCCGATCCGGCGCTGGCGGGAACGCGGCGGGCGAACCGTGCGGCTGTTGCTGACGTTCGACGACATCATGGAATTCGCGCTGGCGCTCCTGTCGCTCAGCCCAGCCGAGCTTCAAACGCTGGGCTGGAGCTTCGCCGATCGCAAACGCCTGCTCGATCACTTTCTCGCCTCGGGCAGGGCGGCGCAAAGGGTGCGGCCCGAACAATTGCCGACCATGCCGATCGACCTTGCCGTGCCGCAACGCGACGTCGACCGGTTGCAGCTTTTCGCACGCCGCGAGCTTCCCAAGGCAGCCAGCAACGCGGCCATGCTCGACCGCGTGCTCGTCGCGCTGGACGCGGCGTCGCACCGCGGACCGGCCGCATCAGACGAAGCGCGGTGAAATCGTGATCATGGCGTGAGCGGCCCGGCCGCTCGGCGAGGATCAATGCAGGAAAGTGG
Organism: Sphingomonas sp.; assembly: GCF_024508665.1. Lineage (GTDB taxonomy): Bacteria > Pseudomonadota > Alphaproteobacteria > Sphingomonadales > Sphingomonadaceae > Sphingomonas. Next base: position 586,263 of record NZ_JANINP010000006.1, on the reverse strand, counting down.
AGAGCGGCCCGCGGGCCGCTCTCGCGAGTCTTCAGATCGTCGGCGTCGCGTCGTGCGGCTGTACCGCCGCGCCCTTGCTTGCGGCCACGGTTTTGGCCGTCGCACCCGCGCCCGCCGTTCCGGGCGACGAATTGCCGTCGCCAGCGCAATCGCCCGAGCTGGCCGAGATCAGCTTCGGCGGCTGTTGGGGTCCTTGCGACGTTACTTGCCAGGACCGGGTGCAGACGCGGTTGCCATCGCTAGTCGACACGAAGCGATAGCTGACCGCCCCGGCGGGGAGGTTGCCGAACGCGGCGAGATCGGGCCGGCCAGCCTTACCGGCCGGAACCGGCTGGAACGCAGCCGCGGTCATCGCGGCGGCCTGGCGGTCCATATCGGCCATGATCCGGTCGATCATCGCGAACGGCGCCGCATCGAACGGATCGGCAAGTTGGACGGGCACGATACGGAGCATGGGGCGCAGCGCCGGAGCCGACGAGTCGACCCGAACCTTTGGAGCGACCGCGCCCTGATATTCGATCCGCGCGACCGACCCATCGGGCAGACCGACCGCCATCACATGAGTATCGTTGCTGGCCGCCATCGCGGTTCCCGCTACGCCCAGCGTCGCGATTCCCGCCAAGACGGCCGTACGAAGTTTTCGCATCAATCGTCCTCCATCAAGATGACATGGGGGTCCGAAAATCTATCCGGCGTAGCTGAACGCCGGATGACCGAACGCGCCGCAGCTACGGCGCGTTCGCTCCGTCACGCCGCTTCGACGATTTTATTGGCCGGCGCATCGAGCCGTTCCGGCGCGGCCGAGCCGTGCCCGATCTCGATCTTGCGCGGCTTCATCGCTTCGGGAACGACCCGCTGCAAGGCGATCGTGAGCAGGCCATTCTCGAAACTGGCCGACCTGACCTCGATGAAGTCCGCCAGCTGGAACCGGCGCTCGAACGGACGCGCGGCGATGCCGCGGTGCAGATATTCGCCCCGGTCTTGGTCCTCGGCACGCTTTCCGGTGATGGTCAGCAAGTTCTGTTGTGCGACCACCTCGATCTCTTCCGGGCGGAAGCCGGCGACGGCGACGGTGATGCGATAGCTGTCCTCTCCGTCGCGCGCGAGGTCGAACGGCGGATAGCCGTCGAGGCCGTCGCCACGCATTCCGGTTTCGAGCAAGTCGAACAGACGGTCGAAGCCTACCGTCGAACGCCGATACGGCGCAAAGTCGAAATTGGTTCTCATCTCCAAATCCTCTTCATGAGCAATCTGGGCATGAGACGCGCCGGTAGAAGAGCCGACGCTCTCCATGTCCAACCGGACCCGGTACGGCGTCCGGCGGCGATGAGGTGGGAAGGGATTATCGTGGGATCAAGGCCCTCATTGCTCGCTTGGCGACGGAGTCTCCCAGCTTCCCGGATTTGGCCTCAACTCGCCTGTATCCACTCCGACACTGGCGCATGGAGCGAAAGCTGGTAACGCTTGGGATCCGGCGATCGATGGCCGGCATGCGAGGGGCAGACGCGTGACGGATTATGTCTTCAAGCCGCACGAAAGGCCGACCCTCCCCGGCTCGCCGGCCAACCCCGACCATCCTGCGAGCAGGCGGCTGATCTACTTCCTGATCGGGTGCCTGATCGGGATCACCGGCGGACTGGGCAATGCGCTCGTCACGGTAAACCTCAATTTCGCGCAGGGGACGCTCGACCTCTACACCAACGAAAGCGCCTGGCTGACCGGCGCCTATTTCATGACCAACGTCACCGCCAACCTGTTGCTGGTCAAATATCGCCAGCAATACGGGCTGCAGCCGTTCATCCGCTATTCGCTGGTCGCCTATGCGGCGACGACGCTGATGCATCTGTTCGTCCACGGTTTTTGGACCTCGGTGGCGGTGCGGGCGATGAGCGGCATCGCGGCGAGCGGCCTGTCCACCTTGACCATCCTCTATTTCTTCCAGTCGTTGCCCGCAGCGAAGCGGCTCGCCGGCGTGATGATCGGGATCTGCATCCCGCAACTGGCGACGCCGTTCGCGCGCATCCTGTCGCCGCACTTGCTCGAATGGGGCGACTGGCACAATCTCTACTGGCTCGAACTGGGGCTGGCGCTGGCGACACTGGCGGCGGTGATGAGCCAGCCTTTGCCGCCCAGCGAGCGCGAAAAGGTATTCGAACCCGCCGACTTCCTGACCTTCGGCCTGCTCGCCCCGGGTCTCTGGGTGCTGATCGCCGTCCTGTCCGAAGGGCGAATCGAATGGTGGACCGACCAGCCGTGGATCGGCTGGGCGCTCGCCGCCAGCATCGCGCTGATCGCTGCCGCGGTGATCGTCGAGCACAATCGCGCCAACCCGCTGATCAACACGCGCTGGCTGGGCAGCCGCGAAATCGTGCGGCTGATGGTGGTTGCCGCGTCGGTGCGTATCCTGCTGTCCGAACAGGCCTTCGGATCGGTCGGCCTGCTCAATGTGCTCGGGCTGATCAACGACCAGATGGTCACGTTGAACTGGATCATCGTGCTCGCCTCGATCGCCGGACTGGTGACCGCGGTGCTGACCTTTCGGCCGAGCGATGTCGCGATGCCGATCAGCGTCGCGGTGATCCTGATCGTGATCGGGGCGTTCATGGACGCCGACGCCACCAACCTGACGCGGCCTAGCAGTTTCTATGTCAGCCAGGCCCTGATCGGCTTCGCCTCGCTTCTGTTCCTGGCCCAGGCGATGGTGATCGGCATCGCGCGAACGTTGCTGGCCGGCGGCCGCAACTTCGTCAGCTTCGTCGTGCTGTTCGGCCTCAGTCAGAGTGTCGGCGGACTATTGGGCGGAGCGCTGCTCGGCACCTTCCAAGTCGTGCGCGAGAAATTCCATTCGCACGAATTGGTTCAGCGCATCGTGGCGACCGATCCCTTGGTCGCGGCGCGATTGCGCGCGAGCGGCGGCGCGATCGCCGGCGTTGTGGGAGATCCGGCATTGCGCAGTGCGCAAGGCGCCGCGCTGCTGAGCCAGCAGGTTTCGCGCGAAGCCAATATCCTGGCCTTTAACGACGTGTTCTGGGTGGTCGGGGTGCTCGCCATCCTGATGGCGTTATGGGGATTCCTGATCCGCTGGTCGATCTGGCGGCGGGGCGAGACATCGCCGGTTGTGTTGCTTCAGCAGCAGATGCAGGCTCAGGCGCAAGCTCAAAAGGGGCAATGAGATGAGCGACCAACCGCTGCCGGACAAACCCGTTGCCGACGCCCAGGTCGATCCGGCACCATCGAGCTGGCGCCCACCCGCCAAGTCGCGCGCCGCCGTGGCGGCAATCATCGTGCTCGCGCTCTGTGCGATCCTCGCCATCCTCTATGCCTGGCGGTTGCCGCCCTTCGCCGGGTGGTCGGAAATGACCGACAATGCCTATATTCGCGGTCGGGTCACGATCATCAGTCCGCAAGTCAGCGGCTACGTCACTCATGTCACCGTCCAGGACTTCGCCGAAGTCAAAGCGGGACAGGTGCTGGCGACGATCGACGACCGCATCTATCGCGCCCGCGTCGCCCAGGCCGAGGCCAATGTCGCCGCCCAGCAAGCGTCGCTCGCGAATTCGGCGCAAGCGCAACGCTCGCGCGAAGTCGCGACTGAGGCGCAGAATGCCGGCATCGCCAACGCCCAGGCACAATTGGTCAAGGCAGAAGCCGACATGCGCCGCGCCCGGGCGCTGGTCGCCGATGGATCGATCTCCGCGCGAGAATTCGATCAGACGCGCGCGGCGTTGCTGGCTGCCCAAGCGGGCGTGCGTCAGGCCCAGGCCAGCCGCGCGATCGGTACCCAGGACGTCCGCACCGTGGTCGTCGGACGCGCCGGCCTGCAGGCTTCGGTCGAGTCCGCCAAGGCGCAGCTCCGCCTCGCGCAGATCGATCTCGACAACACGATCATCCGCGCGCCGGTCGATGGTCAGCTTTCGGAAATCGGCGTGCGCGACGGCGCCTATGTCACCGCCGGCACGCAATTGCTGTCGATCGTGCCGCACAATGTCTGGGTGATCGCCAATTACAAGGAGACGCAGACGCGTGACATGGCGGTCGGTCAGCGCGCCACCTTCAAGGTCGATGCGCTCGGAGGAGCCCAGTTGACCGGCCGCATCGAAAACCTGTCGCCGGCGGCAGGCTCCGAGTTCGCGGTGCTCAAGCCCGACAATGCGACTGGCAATTTCGTCAAGGTCGCGCAACGCATCGCCGTGCGCATCGCGATCGATCCGGGCCAGGCCGCGGCGGCGCGGCTCAGGCCCGGCATGTCGGTGGAGGTCAGCATCGACACGCGTGGCGGGCCGCAACGATGAGCATGCGACACGCCGGATTGCTGTTTACAATAGCGCTCGCATCCTGCGCCGGCCCTCCGGTGAAGACAGCCGCTGTGCGGCCGGTGGCGCCGCCACCGGCATGGCACACCGATGCCGGGCCGGTCGCGCCGATCGACCGTGCCTGGTGGCAATCGTTCGGCGATCCGACCATGGCCGCGCTGGTCGACAAGGCATTGGCCAATAATAATGACATCGCGATTGCCATGGGTCGGGTGCGCGAGGCGCGCGCCAATCTGGCCTTGGCGCGCGCGCAGCTCTTGCCGACGATCGATGCCGGCCTCACCGGTGGCCGGTCGCGGTCGGTCAGCCCCTTCGGCCAGCCCTCCGAACAGAATGCTGCCCAGCCGCAAGTCCAGGCCGCCTACGAAGTGGATCTGTTCGGTCGGTTGGCCGATAGCAAGGCGGCGGCGCGCGATGCCTGGTTCGCCAGCCAGGCCGCGCGCGATTCGGTGCGGCTGTCGGTCGCCGCCGCAGTGGCGAGCAGCTACATAGCGTTGCGCGGGCTCGATGCTCGCCTCGCGGTCGCGCGGGCGACCGTTGCCGCGCGGTCGGAGTCGCTGCGGCTCGCCAAGTCGCGGGTGGGACGCGGTTATTCGCCCAAGCTCGAATTGCAGCAGGCCGAGGCCGAATATGACGCCACCGCCCAGATCGTTCCGCAAATCGAACTCGCCATCGCGCGCACCGAGAATGCGCTCAGCCTGCTCACCGGCGAGACTCCCCAGGCGATCGATCGCGGCCTGCCGCTCGACCGCCTGACGGTACCGGCGATCCCGGATGGCTTGCCTTCCGAGCTGTTGCGGCGAAGGCCAGACGTCGCGCAAGCCGAATTCCAGCTCGCGGCATCGGACAAATCCCTGTCGGCGGCACGCAAGCGTTTCCTGCCCCAGGTCCGGTTGAGCGCATCGGCTGGCGCGGCGTTTTCCACATTGCTCGCCGATCCCATCACACTCTGGTCGATCGGCGGCAGTGTCCTGGCGCCGCTGTTCGAAGGCGGCCGGCTGACCGCGCAAGCGGAAGCGGCGGGCGCGCAACGCGACCAGGCGGCGTTCGCCTATCGCCGCGCCGCGCTGACCGCGTTTCGCGAAGTCGAGGACGCTTTGGCCGGTGCCAAGCGGCTCGACGAGCAAGTAGGGCTGGCGCGTGCGCAGCAGGACGCGCTGGCCGAAGGGTTGCGGCTGGCGACCAACCGCTATCGCGAAGGCTATTCGCCCTATCTCGAACAGCTCGATGCCCAGCGCGGACTGCTCGGCGCGCAATTGTCGTTGATCCAACTCCGCGCCGATGCCCTGACCGCACGGATTCAATTGTTCCAGGCAATGGGCGGTGGCTGGCAGCGATGCCCGACGGCGGGAGACACCTGCGTTCCGGAGATCGCCGGCTATTGAGGCATCGATCCCCTTCCCTGAAAGCGAAGGGCTTAAGCACATAATCCGCAGCTTTTTTCGCCACTACGGCTTGCCCTTCCACCGCCGTTGCCATCATGCGCGGGGCAATGACGTTTCAGATCGATATGGGGATCGATTCGAGCGGCCGGCCGGCATGCGTCGATCTCGAGGAACTTCTCGCCACCCGCTTGCTCGTCCAGGGCAATTCGGGATCGGGTAAGTCGCATCTGTTGCGCCGCCTGCTCGAAGGCAGCGCGCGCCAGGTGCAGCAAGTGATCGTCGATCCCGAGGGCGACTTCGTCACTCTCGCGGGCCCTTACGGCCATGTCGCGATCGAGGCGGTCGATTATTCGCTGGCCGAGATCACGCGCTTCGCCGCGCGCTGCCGCGAGCACCGCACCTCGGTAGTGCTCAGCCTGGAAGGGCTGGAGATGGAGGGGCAGATGCGTTGCGCGGCGACCTTCCTGTCCGCCTTGTTCGATGCGCCGCGCGACTATTGGTACCCCGCGCTCGTGGTGATCGACGAGGCGCAGATTTTCGCGCCCGCCGCCGGTGCCGAAGTGGCCGAAGACGTCCGCCGCGCCTCGCTCGGGGCGATGACCAATCTGATGTCGCGCGGGCGCAAGCGCGGGTTGGCCGGGATCATCGCCACGCAGCGATTGGCGAAACTATCGAAGAACGTCGCCGCCGAGGCGAGCAACTTCCTGATGGGGCGGACCTTTCTCGACATCGACATGGCGCGCGCCGCCGATTTGCTCGGCATGGAGCGACGCCAGGCCGAAACGATCCGCGATTTGCCGCGCGGCAGTTTCCTGGGACTGGGCCCTGCTGTAGCGAGGCGCCCGGTGACCATCCGCATCGGTGCCGTCGAGACCAGCGCGCGCAGTTCGAGCCCCAAATTGGTGCCGCTCCCCGACCAGAGCCCGGCCGAGGATATGCGCGACTTCATCCTGGCGCCGGTCGAGGAAGCGTTCGCGCTGCCGCTGGCGCCCCCGCCCCCACCGCGCCCGGCCCCCGCGGCGGAACTGCTCGAGGCATTGGCGGCGACGCCCGCGCCCGAGCCCGAGGATGCCGACCCCGTCGATGCCGATGCGGTGATGGCCGACGCGCTGCACGGGATCGTCGCCGATCCCGACAGCGCGCTGCGTCCCGCCGCCGCCTTGTTCCAGGATTTTCAGGTGCGCTGCCGGATGGCGGGCCTGCGCCGCATTGCGCTCGACCCGTCGAGCTTCGCGCGCCGGCTGGCCGCGGCGCGAGCGGGAATCTACCAGCCCGAGGACGAGCAATGGGCGCCGGCGATGACCGCCGCCGCCGCGGTGCCCGACGAGATGCTCGGCGCCTTCCTGCTGATCGCGCGCGCCGCGCGCGAGAACGCGCCCTGTCCGAGCGACGAGGAGATCGCGCGAATCTATGGCACCAGCTCGCTCGGGCGCGCGCGCCGCGTACTGGCCTATATGGAGGATCGCGACGTGATCGTGACGCGCACCGATCTGTCGGGACGACGCTCGGTGACAATTCCGCGTTTGGGGTGGACGACCGCCTCGACCGACGCGTGAGGCGAGTATCTCTCCCCTCCTGCTTGCGGGAGGGGCTGGGGGAGGGTCTGTCACCCACTCGATGCATTGGAACACGCCCTCCCCTAACCCCTCCCGCAAGCGGGAGGGGAACTACAGCTCCGTCCGCACGTGCCACAGCTCTGGAAACAACTCGACCTCGAGCATCCGGCGCAGATAGGCGACGCCTTGCGTCCCGCCAGTGCCGCGCTTGAGGCCGATCACGCGCTCGACCGTGGTGACGTGGTTGAACCGCCAGCGCCGGAAATAATCCTCGAGATCGACCAGCTTCTCGGCCAGCTCGTAGAGTGGCCAATGCGTATCGGGATCGCGATAGATCTCCGCCCAGGCAGTGCGGAGCTTGTCGCTTTCGTTGCGTTGCTCGCAAAGATCGGCACGCTCCGGACCGACGTCAAAGCCGGAGCGCGCGAGCAGGCGGATCGCCTCGTCATACAGGCTGGGCCGCGCCAGGATGCCTTCCAGTTCGCGCATGATTTCGGCTCGGTGGGCGTGAGGCTTGAGCATCGCCGCATTGCGATTGCCGCAGAGGAATTCGATCGCGCGATATTGGTGCGACTGGAACCCCGACGATTGCCCGAGATCGGCACGGAATTCGGTATATTCGCTCGGCGTCAGCGTCCGCAAAACGTCCCACGCGCCATTGAGCTGTTCGAGGATGCGCGAGACCCGCGCCAACATCTTGAACGCATGCGGCAGCTGGTCGTTGGCGATGGCATCGCACGCCGATTCGAGCTCGTGCACCGCGAGCTTCATCCACAGCTCCGACGTCTGGTGCTGGATGATGAACAGCATCTCGTCGTGCGCGGCCGAGCGCGGCTGCTGCGCGCCGAGGATCAGGTCGAGGCGCAGATAGTCGCCATAGGCCATCTTGCCGGCAAAGTCGGTTTCAGGGGTATCGGTCATGTCACTTTCGATCGCGTCGCATAGGCGGGATCATCCCACAAGCGCTCGGTCATCACGCGTTCGAGCACCTTCGCTGCCGCCACGGTATCCTCCTCCGACAGATAGAGGGGGGTGAAGCCGAAGCGGATCAGGTCGGGCGCGCGGAAATCGCCGATCACCTCATTGGCGATCAGCGCCTGCATGATCGCATAGCCTTGCGGGTGGCGGAACGAGACCTGGCTGCCGCGTGCGTGCGGATCGCGCGGTGAGGCGAGCGCCAAATCGGGGCAGCGCGCCTCGACCTCGGCGATGAAGCGCTCGCTCAGCCGGATCGAGGCGGCGCGGACATCGGCCATGTCGACCCCCTCCCAGGCATCGAGCGCGGCATCGAGCACCGCCAGCGCGAGCACCGGCGGCGTGCCGACGCGCATCCGCTCAACGCTGGCATGCGGGCGGTAGTCCAGGTCGAAGGCGAATGGCGCCTCATGTCCCATCCAGCCCGACAGGATCGGCCGCGCGGTCTCGGCAAAGCGCGGTGCGACATAGATGAAGGCCGGCGCTCCGGGGCCGCCATTGAGATATTTATAGGTACACCCGACCGCGAAATCGGCATCGGCTGCGGTCAGATCGACCGGCACAGCACCAGCCGAATGCGCGAGATCCCACACCGTCACCGCGCCCGCCGCATGGGCCTTGGCAGTCAGGGCCTTCATATCGTGGCGGCGGCCGGTGCGGTAATCGACTTCGGTGATCAGCGTCACCGCGACGCTTTCGTCGATCGCGTCTGCGACGTTCTCGGGTGCAACCAGCCGCAGTTCGAGCCCGCTGCCAAGCGCCTGGATCAACCCGCTGGCGATATACAGGTCCGAGGGAAAATTGCCGGTATCCGACAGCACCACCTTGCGCTCGGGCCGCAACGTCAGCGCCGCGGCAAGAGCCTGGAATACCTTGACAGACAGCGTATCGCCGGTCGCGACGCTCCCCTCCGGCGCGCCGATCAGCCGTCCGATGCGGTCACCGACGCGGCGGGGCAGCCCGATCCAGTCGGCGCTGTTCCACGCCCGGATCAACTGCTCGCCCCATTCGCGCGTCAGCACCTCATGCACTCGCGCCTCTGCCGCGAGCGGCAGCGGCCCAAGCGAATTGCCGTCGAGATAGAGCACGCCCTCAGGCAAATGGAACAGCCTTCGGGTCGTCGCGAAATCGGTCATTGAGTCTCCGTAACTATCCTATCGCGGGCGCGGCGACCTCGGCTTCGCACACGCGGTTCGGTGCGGCGTACCAACCAGAAGCCAACGCCGCTGTCGACCTCGATCGCGAGCAGCCGCTTGCCTGTCGACCGGCCGATCCGAGACACAATAACCTGTTGCTGAAGGCGGAGGCCGAGCGATCAGGAGGTGTCAGCTATCCCGCCGCCTTTCGGTAGCGGTGTTCGATCCACCAGTCGTTCTGCCAATCTTCGTAACCTAGCAGCGATCCCTGCAGCCGCTCCAGCGCGTCGTCCCATTCCGCTGTGCCGTTTACGATTGACGCCTCATATGCGTCGATGCGCCATTCCTCGCCGGGCAACGCGAAGTAGACCCTCCTAAATCCTTCCAGGTCGGGGCATCGCGTCTTAAGTTCGGGCATCGGCGTGTCGACGATCCGGCAAGTGATCCTCCCTGATTGGATGAAAGGCTCGAACGGTGCGAGAAGGTCTTCGAACCATTTCGACGGGTAGAATTCGCTGAATGTCGCGAATGGCTTTCGTCCCTCCAGCATCAACGGGAGCTCGAAGTTTGTATGAATCATGTAGGGGACGCCGTCGCGCAATGTTGAAGGCCGAGCGATCCCCGTGTAGATAGGATCTGGCAAAACGGGTGGTCGGCAAAGCTTACCAATGCGTCGGATGTCCCGACGCGAGAGCCGTTGATAGTCTCTTTCCAGGCAAAGGTTATCGTCGCTGTCGGGGGCTAGTACGCTTCGCAGGCTCTCAAGGTCCGAAACCCAGACCCGCCATTCTACACACACGGTTTCGGTTGCTGGATCAAATCCTTGGAGGACAAATTTCTCGGCGCCGAGATTTTCAGTCTTCGACCCAGCGCTGTCTTTTGTGGCCATTCATTATCGATAAGGAGGCCGACAAAGAAGTTCCAGTCGGCTAGATCTCGTTTGTGAGCGACATTCGCAACATCGTCGTCCTGACCGGCGCGGGCATCTCCGCCGAAAGCGGCATCGCGACGTTTCGTGGGCCGGGCGGGTTGTGGGAAGGGCATCGCGTCGAGGATGTCTGCACACCGCAGGCGTTGGCGCGCGATCCCGAGTTGGTGCATCGCTTCTACGACCTCCGACGTGCCGCGCTGGCCGAGGTGGAGCCCAATGCGGCGCATCATGCGTTGGCGCGGCTTGATGCCGAGTGGCCGGGTGAGTTGCTGATCGTCACGCAGAATGTCGACGATCTGCACGAACGCGCAGGGGCCAAACGGCTGCTCCATATGCATGGCGAGTTGAATTCGGCGCTGTGCGCGGCATGCGAGCACCGGCAGGCGTGGGAGGGCGCTATGCCGCCGGGCACCGTGTGCGCTTCGTGCGGATCGCCGTCGGTGCGGCCCGACATCGTGTTCTTCGGCGAGATGCCCTACGCGATGGACGTGATCGAGCGCGCGATCTCCCGCGCCGATTTGTTCGTGTCGATCGGGACGTCGGGCGCGGTCTATCCGGCGGCGGGGTTCGTGCAAACTGCCAAATATCACGGCGCGCGGACGCTGGAGCTTAATCTCGAGCGGTCCGAGGGGAGCGCGTGGTTCCATGAGAGCCGGTTGGGGCTGGCAGGGTTGTTAGTGCCGGAATGGGTGGAGTCGGTGCTGGCGTAGCAACACTCGTCGTTCCACCTCACCCCACTCGTCATCCCAGCGAAAGCTGGGATCTCAAGCCGCATCGCGTAACCGCGCGAAACCCCAGCTTTCGCTGGGGTGACGGGAGGACGGAGGAGGCTAATCCACCCAATCCAGCCCGATGTCGCGATAGACCTCGCGGTCCTCGTCCCAACCCGGCTTCACCTTGACGTGCAGGTAGAGGTGCACCGGGCGATCGAGCAGTTCGTTCAACTGCGCGCGTGCCCTGGCCCCGATCTCCTTGATCCGGCTGCCGCCCTTGCCGAGCACGATCGCGCGCTGGGTCGGGCGCTCGACCAAAATCTGCTGGCGGATCTCGACCGATCCGTCCTCGCGTTCCTGGAAAGCCTCGGTCTCCACCGTACTGGCATACGGCAATTCGGCGTGGAGCTGGAGGTAGAGCTGTTCGCGCGTTACTTCGGCCGCCAGGGCGCGTTCGGTCGCGTCGCTGACCTGGTCCTCGGGGAAATGCCACGGCCCCTCGGGCATGTTGTAGGCGAGCGCCTTCTTGAGCTCCGGCAATCCGTCGCCGGTCGAGGCCGAGACGAAGAACGTCTCATCGAAATGCGTGATCGCGTTCAACTTCTCGGCATGGATGAGCAAGCGCGCCTTGTCGGCGATGTCGACCTTGTTGAGCACCAGGAACTTGCGCTCCGGACGTGGCGCGATGCTTTCGACGATCGGCACCACCTTGGGGCCGAGCCCGCCCTTGGCGTCGACCACGAGCGCGATCAGGTCGGCGCCCTCGGTCCCGCCCCAGGCCGCCGCGACCATCGCGCGGTCGAGCCGGCGTTGGGGCTCGAATATGCCGGGCGTATCGACCAACAGGATCTGCGTCTCGCCCTCGATCGCGACGCCAAGGAGCCGCGTCCGGGTGGTCTGCGCCTTGGGGCTGACGATCGCCACCTTCTGCCCGACCAAAGCATTGACCAGCGTCGACTTGCCGGCATTGGGGGCACCGAGCACGGCGACGAGACCGCAATGTTGCGTCATGGCTGCACCTGGGCGAGGAGCATGCGGGCGGCCGCGGTTTCCGCTTCCTGCTTGTTCGATCCTTCGGCTTCGGCACTGGCGAAGCTGCCAAGCGACACGCGGACGGTGAAGCGCGGCGCGTGCTGCGGGCCGGATCGCGTGACGACTTCGTAGGCGGGCGCTTTGCGGTTGTGCGCGGCGGCCCATTCCTGCAGCGCGGATTTGGGGTGTTGCGGCGCGCGGGCATCGGCATGGACCCGATCGGCCCAGTGCTTGCGGACGAAATCGCGCGCGGGCGCGAACCCCGCGTCGAGATAGAGCGCGCCGATCAGCGCCTCCATCACGTCGCCCAGCACGTTGTCGCTATCGGCGGCGCCATCATCGCGTGCCTGCTTGCCGAGACCGAGGAACGGCCGAACGCCGATCTCCCGCGCGACAGCGGCGCAGACCGGACCGGTAACCAAAGCGTTGAGCCGTTTCGACAGGCTGCCTTCCGGCTCATCGGCGAACAATTCGTACAACCATTCGGCCATGGCGAGCCCGAGCACACGGTCGCCTAGAAACTCGAGCCGCTCGTAATTCGCGCTCGCCTGACTGCCATGGGTCAGCGCCCGCTCGAACCGGGCGAGATCGGCCGGCGCGCGCCCGAAGGTCGCCGCGATCCAGCTACCAAGATCGGTATCCTTGTCGCTCACGATGTCGCCCCCCGGTTATCGGGAGAGGTCAAAAGCCCTGTCCCAGCCGGCTCCAGCGCGCCGCGGTGAACCATGTCCAGGGCAGCAGCCATTGCGCATTGCCGTCGGTCGACCAGAAGGTGACGACCGCCTTGCCTTCCAGATTCTCCAGCGGGACCATGCCGATCGCGCCATTTTCCTGCGCGGGAAAGCGGCTGTCGCCCGAATCGTCGCGATTGTCGCCCATCAGGAAAACGTGGCCGGCGGGCACGTTATAGACGTCGGTATCGTCGCGATCGGGGAATTCGCCGCGATCGAGCACATTGTAGCTGACCCCGTTGGGCAGGGTTTCCTTGAACTGCATGTAGCGGCAGATCGGCTTGCCCGCGCTGTCGGCGGCCTGGAATTCCGCCGGGCATTCCTTGCCGGCCGGATAGTTGGGCGTGAGCGGAATGACGAAATCGGCGACGCGCACCTTCGGCACCGCCACACCGTTCAGGATCAATTGGCCATGGCGCATCTGGATCGTGTCACCGGGCAGGCCGATGACGCGCTTGATATAATCCTGGTCGTTGCCTGGCGGCGCCTTGAACACGACCACGTCGCCCGGAGTCGGGTTGCGGCCGAAGATGCGCCCCGGGATCAGCGGTACGCTGAACGGCAGCGAATGCTTGGAATAGCCGTAATTCCATTTCGAGATGAACAGATAGTCGCCGATATAGAGCCGCGGCAGCATCGACTGCGACGGGATCGAGAAAGGCGAGAACAGGAAGCTGCGGAAGATCACGACGACGAGGACCAGCTTGACGATAAAGCTGAGCGTGTCCTTCCAATCCTCTTCCTTCTTGGGCTTCTTCACGGCGGGCGCAGGCGTGCCGGCGGATGCCACAACGGGATCGGGCGCGGCGTCGGACGGGCTCGCCTGAGGTGTATCGGTCATGGCGCGCGGTTTGCGCATGCAGCCAGCGCGCGTCAAGCATACGTATGACCGTGGCGCGGCGGCCTGGTTCCTTGAACGGGACGCCCGGAACGCCCATTGAGGCCCCGGAGTCGAACAAGGAGCGCATAAGCATGGCCGACTGGAGCGAGATCGAGGCGCTGAAGCGCATCCCCCTGACCAAGCTGTTCGCCGACGATCCCGAACGGCTGGGCAAATATTCGGCCGATGTCGCCGGCATCCATTTCGACTGGTCGAAGACCCATCTGACCGACGAGGCGATCAAGGCGTTCGAGAAACTGGCCAAGGCAAGCGACCTGGCCGGCAAGCGCGAGGCGTTGTTCTCTGGCCAGGTGATCAACGTCACCGAGAATCGCGCGGTCACCCATACCGCGGAGCGCGGCGAAGGTTCCGCTGACGATGTCGCCAAGGCGCAGGCCCTCCATGCCCGGATGCGCGCGCTGATCGACGCGATCGAGGGCGAGGCGCTGGGGCCGATCCGCCACGTGCTGCATGTCGGCATCGGCGGCTCGGCGCTAGGCCCCGATCTGCTGGTCGACGCGCTGGGCCGCGAATCGAACCGCTACGACGTCGCGATTGTATCCAATGTCGACGGGCTCGCGCTCGAGGAGGCGTTCAAGCGGTTCGACCCGAGCGCGACGTTGCTAGCGATCGCCTCCAAGACCTTCACCACGACCGAGACGATGCTCAACGCCGAAAGCGTGATCGAGTGGATGCAGGCGGGTGGGGTCGAGGATCCCTATGGCCGCGTCGTCGCGCTGACCGCCGAGCCCGACAAGGCGATCGAATGGGGCGTCGACGAGACGCGTATCCTGCCCTTCGCCGATACGGTCGGCGGACGCTATTCCTTGTGGTCGTCGATCGGTTTTCCGGCGGCGATCGCGCTCGGCTGGGACGCCTTCTCCGAACTGCTCGAGGGGGCGGCGGAAATGGACCGCCATTTCCGGCTTTCGGCGCTGCACGAGAATGTGCCCGCGCTCGCCGCCTTCGCCGACCTGCTCTACACCCAGGCCTTCGGCTGCGAGACGCGCGGCGTGTTCTGCTATGACGAGCGGCTGCGGTTGCTGCCGTCCTATCTCCAGCAGCTCGAAATGGAATCGAACGGCAAGGGCGCGACGATCGACGGCAAGAAGGTCGGCCGGCCGACCGCGCCGATCACCTGGGGCGGGGTCGGCACCGACCAGCAGCATGCGGTGTTCCAGTTGCTCCACCAGGGCACGCATCTGGTTCCGCTCGAATTCATCGGCGTGATCGAGCAGGCCGATACGCTTAACGAGGATCACCACCGCAACCTGCTCAACAACATGTTCGCGCAAGGCGCCGCGCTGATGAAGGGACGCGAGAATCCCGAGGATCTCGCCCGCGCTTATCCCGGCGACCGGCCGTCGACGACGCTGCTGCTCGACGTGCTCGATCCGCACACCCTTGGCGCGCTGATCGCCTATCACGAGCATCGCGTGTTCGTGTCGGGCGTGTTGCTCGGGATCAATTCGTTCGACCAGTTCGGCGTCGAGCTCGGCAAGGAAATGGCCAAAGCCGCCGCCAAGGGCGAGGGCGATTTCGACGTGTCGACCGCCGACCTGATCAAGCGGGCATTTGGCTAACAGCCCGTCATCCCAGCGAAAGCTGGGATCTCAGGCGGGGAAATTCGGCACGAGACCCCAGCTTTCGCTGGGGTGACGATTGGAAAAGACATGACTGACTACGACTACGACCTGTTCGTCATCGGTATCGGATCCGGCGGCACGCGCGCGGCGCGGGTCGCGGCGGCGCATGGCGCGCGAGTCGCGGCGGCGGAGGAATATCGCGTCGGCGGCACTTGCGTGATCCGCGGCTGCGTGCCCAAGAAATTGCTCGTCTATGGCGCGCATTTCGCCGAGGATTTGATGGACGCGCGGCGCTTCGGTTGGGACGTGCCGGCCGATTGCAAGTTCGACTGGAAGACGCTGACCGGCAACGTGTTCGAGGAAGTCGACCGCATCAGCAAGGCGTACAACACCACGCTCGACAACCATAAGGTCGAGGTGATCAACGAGCGCGCCGAGCTGACCGGCCCCAATTCGATCCGCTTGGCATCGGGCCGCGAGGTCACCTCCAAGTACATCTTGATCGCGACCGGCGCGCGGCCGCACATCCCGACCTGCCCCGGCCATGAATATGGCATCACCTCGAACGAGGCGTTCCATCTGGAAAGCGTTCCCAAGCGCATCCTGATCGCGGGCGCCGGCTATATCGCCAACGAGTTCGCCGGCATCTTCCACGAATTCGGCGCCAAGGTGACGCTGATCAACCGCAGCGACCAGATATTGCGCGGCTATGACGAGCAGATCCGCGACCGCCTGCTCCAGATCAGCATGATGAAGGGGATCGATTTCCGCTTCAACGCCAAGTTCGAAGGGATCGAGAAGCAGGCGGATGGCTCGCTCAAGGTCTCGATGTCGAACCACGCGCCGATCGAGGTCGATTGCGTAATGTTCGCGACCGGCCGCGTGCCGAATACCGAGAATCTCGGGCTCGATGCGGCGGGTGTCGAGCTCAACGAGAAAGGCGCGATCCGGGTCGACGATGACAATCGCTCGAGCGTCCCCAGCATCTTCGCGGTCGGCGACGTCACCGACCGCATCCAGCTGACCCCGGTCGCGATCCGCGAAGGCCAGGCGTTTGCCGATACGATCTTCGGCAACAAGCCGACCCGTGTCGATTATCATTGCGTCCCCGCCGCCGTGTTCAGCCATCCGCAAATGGCCGGCGTCGGCCTGACCGAGAGCCAGGCCAAGCAGAAATACGGATCGGTCAAAGTCTATGTCAGCGACTTCCGCCCGATGAAGAACGTGCTGGCCGGCCGCAACGAGCGCGCGCTCTACAAGATGATCTGCGACGGCGAGACCAACAAGATCCTCGGCATCCACATGATCGGCCCCGAGGCGGCGGAAATCCTGCAGGCCGCCGCGGTCGCGGTAAAGGCCGGCCTGACCAAGGACGCGTTCGACCAGACCGTGGCGCTGCATCCGACAATGGCGGAGGAACTGGTGCTGATGAAGTAGGAGGCGGGGCAAACTCCCCTCCCGCCTGCGGGAGGGGTTGGGGGAGGGTCTGTTATCCCTCCGCCCGTTGAACACGCCCTCCCCTAGCCCCTCCCGCAAACGGGAGGGGAAGAGCCGAAAGGCTCTTATCGCCGCTCCACCGTGCTGCCACGCCGTCAGACGGACCGGCTACGCCGGTCCGCTGCCCGACGTGACGAGTCCTGGATTTGCCGCAGGCAAATCCAGGCCGTCCGCTACGACAGCGCCACTCCCGAAATCGTGATCCGGTGCATCAGCCGGCGGTGCCCCTGATAGTCGTTCATTGCGCAGTGCCAGGTCGAGCGATTGTCCCAGATCGCGAGCGAGCCGGGCGCCCATTGCAGACGGCATTGGAATTCGGGCTTCATCCCGACGCTGTAGAGATATTGGAGCAGCGGCATGCTCTCCTCGCGCGTCCAGCCTTCGAAATGGAGCGTGAAGGCCGGATTGACGTAGAGGATCTTGCGGCCCGTCACCGGGTGACGGATCACCGCCGGATGGACCGCGGCGGCGTGGACGTCGTGGCCCTTGAGATCGGCGGCTTGGTCGGTCTTCGCGTAAATGCCGTCATGGCCGTAAATGTGGTCGGCCGAATGCACCGCGCGCAGGCCCTCGAGCGTCGCCTTCAGCCCATCCGACAGCGAGTCATAGGCCGCCCCGAGGCTGGAAAACAGCGTGTCGCCGCCGGTCGGCGGAGTTTCGCGCGCCAGCAGGATCGATCCCATCGCCGGCACCTGGTCATAGCTGTGATCGGTATGCCAGCCGCCGCCGATATTGGTGGTCTGGGTTTCCGCCTTGCGCACCTCGGCGATCTCGGGATGGCCGCCATTCGCGGGAAAGTAATTGTTGATGTCGATCGTGCCCCAGCGCCGCGCGAAGGCGATGTGATCCTCGGGCGTCAGCTCCTGGTCGCGGACGAATAACACGCCACGTTCCGCGACCGCCGCCTTGAGCGCGTCGATACCGCTGTCGTCGAGGTCCCGCAGATCGATGCCGCTGGCTTCGGCGCCGCAATGATCGGCGATCGGACGAATCTGGATGGTCATATGTCCTCTCCTTCGCCGATCCAATTACCGGACGGCTTGCGGCCCAATTGCTACGATCGTAGCAATTGAGCGATGGAATCCCTGGAAGTCCTGCGCCGCGGCCGCTGGTTTGCCACGCTCGACCCCGCGCTCGCTGCCGAACTGATCGCCGCGGGGCGCGTCGTCGCGCTCGATGCCGGGCAATGGATCTATTCCGAAGGCGACGAGGAACCCGGGCTGTGCCTGGTGGTCGAGGGCGTGCTGCGGCTGGAAGCGAGCGTCGGTCCCGACCGCGACGTGCTGATCGGGCTGGCGGGTCCGGGTCAGGCGATCGGCCAGTCGCGGCGCTTCGGCGGCGGACGGCGGATCGTAACGGCGCGTGCGCAGCGCGCGGCGCGCGTGCTGTTGATACCAGACGCCGCCTTGCCAGGGATCGCGGCGCGCCAGCCGGGCGCGTGGCCGGCGACGATGGCCTTGCTCTACGATCAGCTCGACGTCGCGGTGCACAACGCCGCGCTCAACCTCTGCCTGTCGCCGCGCGAGCGCGTCGCGGCACGGCTGGCGCAACTGGCCGACGACAAGGGTGAGGTCCCCGCGACGCAAGCCGATCTCGCCGAAATGTGCGGGCTCAGCCGGAAATCGGCGAGCGGGCACATCCTGGCGCTGGCGGAACGCGGCTGGGTGGCGCCGGGATATCGGTCGTTGCGCGTACTCGACACGGCGGCACTACGAAGGGTTGCCGGGATTTAGGACGTATCGACGCTGCGATTCTCCCCTCCCTGCAAGGGAGGGGATCAAGGGGTGGGTTGAGCGCCGGGCGAGGCTCGATGCCTCGTCCGGTGCTGTTTGCCGACAGGTCCATGAGTCTCTTGGGCGCGCAGACGCGCGCACCCACCCCCAGCCCCTCCCTTCAAGCAGGGAGGGGAGTTCGAAAGCTGAATGTCGACACCCTAAAGCCCGAACAGCCGGTCGAATGCCGCCGCGCCGCGCTGGCCAAAATCGATTACCCTGCCCTCGCCGCGCCGCGCCCAGCCCTCGTCGAGCGCGCGGCTCAATATCTGCGCGCCGAGCGCGCCGCCAAGATGATGCCGCCGCTCGCTCCAGTCGAGGCACGTGCGGCAGAAGGGCCGCCGCCCATCCCCGCGCACGAAGCCGCGCTCGGCGAACCACAAGCGGCCGGCATCGGTCAGGCCGTGGTCGACCATCATCCCCGCGTCCGCGAGTTTCGCCGCCACCGCCACCGCGCGCGCGCCAGCGAGATGGTCGTAGCACACCCGCGCCTCGCGCAGCGCGGGGTCGCGCGGCCCCGTGCGCAGTCTGACCGCGCCGGTGCGCTGCGCCAATTCCATCAGCGCCTCGATCGCGGTGGCCACGTCCGGCCCCGACAGCCGCAAATAGCGATGTCGCCCCTGTTTCTCCGCGGCGAGCAGCCCGGCGGTCTCCATTCGCGCGATATGCCCGCTGGCGGTCGGCAAGGTGATGCCCGCGACCTGCGCCAGCTCGCTCACCGTCAGCGCGCGCCCGTCCATCAGCGCGGTCAGCATGTTGGTGCGCGCGGGGTCGCCGATCAGCGCGGCGATTTCGGCGATATAGGGGCCTTCTCTCATGGTTCGATCTGTACCGAACCATCGCCGCCGCCGGAATCGCTAAAGTGCCCGCACACTTTGGAGAAGACCGAATGATCACCTGCTTCATCCGCTACGATATCGAGCCATGGGGCCGCGACCCCTTCGTCGATTATGCCCGCATTTGGGGCCAGGCGATCCCCGAGTGCGGCGCCGATCTGATCGGCTATTTCGCCCCGCACGAGGGATCGGCGACGACGGCTTATGGCGTCTACACCATCGAGAGTCTGGCCGAATACGAAGCGTATCGCGCGCGGCTCAAGGACCATCCGCTCGGCCGCAAGAATTTCGCCTTCGCGCAAGGCGAGCGCTTCATCCGCCGCGAGGACCGCCTGTTCCTGACCAGGGTAGACCGATGATCGCGGTGATCTTCGAGGTCGAACCCGCCGAGGGGCAGCGCGACACCTATCTCGACATCGCCGCGCGACTGAAGCCCGAACTGGAGGCGATCGACGGGTTCATCTCGGTCGAGCGGTTCGAGAGCTTGACCAATCCGGGCAAGATGCTGTCGCTGAGCTTCTTCCGTGACGAAGCGGCGGTAGCGGCGTGGCGCAACACCGGGGACCATCGCCGCGCGCAGGCGGCGGGGCGTGGCGGCGTGTTCGCGGAGTACAGGCTGAGGGTGGCGCGAGTGCTGCGGGACTATGGGATGGCGGAGCGGCAGGAAGCGCCGGGGGACAGCCGGGCGGCGCACGGGATTTAGCAGCGATCGTTGCCGTGCCGTCATACAAATATAGCGTTGACTATTGTTTTCGCGCGCTCTTTGATCGGCTCGATCACCCTGTTTGTGCCATTGCGGCCGAGACAATGGGGAGGCGGGAGAGGCGAGCATGCGCAGGCGTGAATTCGTACTGGCGACGGGCGCGACGATCGCGGCACCCGGGCTGATCGCGGCGTCGAAGTCCGGGGCGCAGCCCGCCATGCCGGCCTTCCCACCCGATTTTCTGTGGGGCGTGGCGGCATCCTCCTATCAGATCGAAGGCGCGGTAAACGAGGACGGCCGCGGAAAGTCGATCTGGGACACCTATTGCCGCCAGCCCGGCAACATCGCGGGAAACGCCAATGGCGACATCGCGTGCGATCACTATCACCGGTATCGCGAGGACGTGGGGCTGATCAGCCAACTCGGCGCGCGGACCTATCGCTTCTCGATTGCCTGGCCGCGGATCCAGGCCGAGGGCCGTGGCGCGGCCAACCCCAAGGGTCTCGATTTCTATTCACGGCTGGTCGACGAATTGCTGGCCAAGGGCGTCGCGCCGATGCCGACCCTGTTCCACTGGGATTTGCCGCAGGCGCTGCAGGATGCCGGCGGCTGGCAGAGGCGCGACACCTGCGATCGGTTCGCCGATTATGCGCACATCATGGCGGAGCATCTCGGCGATCGCGTACCGCGCTGGATCACGCATAACGAGACCTTCATGCATCACGTTTTGGGCCATGTTCTCGGCGTCAATGCGCCGGGGCTGAAGCTCGATATGCCGCAATCCTTTCCGGTGGCGCATCACTTGCTGTTGTCGCACGGCAAGGCCGTCCAGGCGCTCCGCGCGACGGCGAAGCGCAAGGCGCAGATCGGCATCGCCCAGAATCTGGCGATGGTGCGCCCGGCCGATCCGGCGCGGGATGAGCCTGCCGCGCAGGCCATGACGCTTTATTATTGGGGATTGCACGTCGATCCGCTGCTGCTCGGCCGCTACCCCGCGGAATTGCCGGACGCCCTCACCGCGACGGCCGTGCGGGACGGCGACCTCAAGATGATCGCCCAGCCGCTCGATTTTCTCGGCGTCAATTATTACAATACCAACTTCATGCGCGTCAGCCCGCCGGGCAGCGCCCAGCCGATCGAGGAAGCGCCGCCGCCGGCGAAATTCAAGCGCACCGAGATGGGCTGGCCAGTCGACCCGCAAGGCATGACCGACGTGCTGATAGGGTTACGCGACCGCTACGGCAGCGCGTTGCCCCCGATCGTCATCACGGAAAACGGCGCGGCCTTCGCCGATAGCGTCGCGCGGGGCGCGGTGCATGACGCCGACCGGATCGCGTTCCTCGACGCCCATATCCGCGCGGTCAGGAAAGCGATGGATGCCGGTATCGATGTGCGCGGCTATCTGGTGTGGTCGATCCTCGACAATTTCGAATGGGCCGACGGCTATGGACCACGCTTCGGCTTGGTGCGCGTGGATTACGCCACCCAACGCCGCACGCCGAAGGATTCTTACCATTGGTATCGCAGGCTGATCGCGGAGCAGGCTGGGGCCGTGAAATGACGGCGGACATTAAGAGGTCGCCTCCGCGAGAAGGTCGCGATAGAGCACATAGTCGGCGCTTTCGTCACCGTAGCCGTAATTCTGTAATTCCGTAATTCCGTAATTCCGTAATTCCGTAATTCCGTAATTCTTCGCTGCTATTTGTACTTTTCAACAAAAGACATCAGGTCTTTTAGATCTCGCAGATCTAGCCATCTGGATCCTAGCGCAGACCAAATCTTCATTTGCCGTTTAGAGATATTCTCCGAGTGAGGTAGCAACCCCTTCTGGTCAAAATCATTTAAATCCTCAATCAAACCATTAAGAAATGGCAATCCTTCCGCTTGCTTTACGAACGCAATGCAACCCATGAAGTCGCCAAATACCAGGTCTGCCGATTCAACCCAATAATTACTCAATAATCTCTTCAAGTACCAGTGATTCATTTTTCCACGTATCCTGTTAATACCGAAAAATCACCCCCATCATAAGTTCTATTTGGCACCAGGATAAATACTCCGGTAGAACCTTCACTTACCCTTCCTCTGCTATCCATAATTCTACCAAGGGGGATAGGCGAAGTAAACTTCACGACCAACGATGGCCCCGGAGCCTCACTCATCAGCCAACCATATATTCTGGCCTTATTATCTCTTACGGCCTCTTTAAGGGCGGCTCGGGCTAACCCCAAATCATAAAATGTCTAATTACGGTGACAGTTTACTAAATACACAAAACTTTCGCCTTCGGCCCCCGCTTCTGCGGAACGAGCACCCGGCCGGTCAGCTTCTCGATCTCCTCAACCCAGTCGCGCGCGCCGATCGGCCGTCCGGTCGTTTCCGCTTTTCGTAACATCTGCCATGGCTCGGTGTAATCCGCCGGGGATCCCAGGAGCGCAGCGAAGTCGCCATATCGTTCAAGCGCGGGGCGCACGGCGACCAGCGTATCGTCCTGCCCCGCGAGATGCGCGCGAACACTCGACCATTCCCAGTCCTCAGCCCGCTCGACCAGTCGCGCCCGCACTGGGTTGAGCGCGACATAGCGTATAGCATGCGCCAGATGCTCCTCGTCCATCACGACGGCACCGAAGCGCCCCTGCCAGAGATGGCCTGTCCATCGATGCCGCGCATTGATGAAGCCGGTGTAGCGGCGATGAGCATCGGCAAAGGTGCGGCGCAGGCCATCCTCATCCGACGGCACGACAATGAGATGAACGTGGTTGGGCATCAGGCAATACGCCCAGACCTCCGCGCCCGCGCGCTGCGCCGCCTCCGCGAGCAGGTCGCGATAGAGCACGTAGTCGGCGCCTTCGAAGAACACCTGCTGCCGGCGATTGCCGCGCTGGGTCACGTGATAGGGATAGCCGGGCAGCACGAGGCGAGGAAGACGAGCCATGGCGCAACTCTATGCGCGTTCGGTGCTCGGGGGTGACGAACTGGCTCCAATTTGGTGGTTTTAGTAAACTGGCACCGAAATCATGGCACCGAAATCACCAACGTTGGTTTGCAAGGGGATTTTAGTTCAATTCAGTTGGTTAGCGGCGGTCGAACCATCTTTGATTCAAACCGCCTTCGCCAGCGCCTTCTTCAACTTTGCATGTGCCGAGGCCTTGATCTGGCACACGCGCGCCGCGCCGACACCCAGCACATGCCCGATTTCCTCGAGGTTGAGTTCCTCGACATAATAGAGCTGTACCACCTGCGCCTCGCGCTCCGGGAGCGCGGCGATCGCGGTCACCAGCGTCTCGCGCAGATCGGCCTCGGCGAGTTGCTCGAACGCGTTGGGCTCGTCGGACATGAACCAGGGGCCGTCATCGCTATAGACCTCATCCAGCGAGTCGAACCGAACCGCCTCCGCGCTGGCATAATCGGCACGCAGTTTCTCGACCGATATCCCGAGCTTTTCGGCGACATCGGCTTCGGCCGGCGGCTTGCGGTCGACGGTCAGCGCGGCGACCGTTTCCTGATATTGCTTGCGCCGGCGCATCGCGCCGCGAGTCAGGGTCGCCTGGCGCCGGAGCTGGTCGATCATCGCGCCGCGCAAGCGCGTGGCGAGATATTGTTCGAACGTCACCTGGCCGCGATCCTCGAAGCCGTGGATCGCCTCGACCAGCGCGACCAGCCCGATCTGGACCAGATCCTCGACCTCGCACACGCCCGAAATGCTGCCATGGACGTGCCAGGCGATGCGGCGGACGAGCGGCGAATGCTTGCGCACTAGGGCATCGATATCGGCGCCAGCGCGACCATAGGTCAGGGGTCCCTCGATAGTTCCCGGGGCGACCGGTTGCGCGTTGGCGAACGCGTTCCTCATCGGTTCCGCGCTCATGCCGCGAGCGCCTGGGGAGCGCCGATCACGGCGACGACTTCGACCGATTTCTCTTCAGGCACTTCGAAGAAACTCATCACTGGAGTGTCGGGGAGGCAGGTCTTGACCAGCTTGCGGATCGCGAGGCGGATCGAGGGCTGGACGACGAGCGCGAACGGCTTGGCTTCGGCGACGAGCGGTGCCGCGGCCTGTTGCAGGGCGTCGACGATGCGGCGGCCGAGATCGGGTTCGATCGTGTGGCGCCGCGACGGGTCCGAGCGGACCGCCTGGCCGAGCAGCCCTTCGAGCTGCCCCTCCAGCGTCATCACGCGCAACGGCTCGTGCACGCCGCACAGTTTCTGGATGATGAGGCCGCCGAGATCGGGGCGGATCGCCTCGATGATCTCCTCGGCATCGACCGTCTTCTGCGCGGCGACCGCGATGGCCGAAGCGATGCGGCGGAATTCCTTGAGGCTGATGCCTTCGGCCAACAGGCCCTTCAGCACCTGGGTCAAGGTGGTCAGCGGCAGCGGCGCCGGGGTCAGCGCGGCGACCAGCTGCGGATTGCGTTCCTTCAGCCCATCGAGCAGCGCCTGGACCTCGTCGGCGCCGAGCATGTCGGCGGCGTTCTGGCCGAGTTGATGGTTGAGGTGCGTCGCGACCACGGTGCCGGCATCGACCACCAGATAGCCCTGGCCGGTCGCGGCATCGGCATCGCCCGGCTGGATCCAGGTGGCGTCGAGCCCGAAGGTCGGATCCTTGGCCTTCTTGCCGCGCAATTCGCCGACGCCCTGGCCGGTATCGAGCGCGAGCATCTCATCGGCCGAGGCCTGATCCTCGGCGATGACGACGCCGCCGACGATGATGCGATAGGTATAGGGTGCGAGGTTGATGTCGTCGCGGACGCGCACTTGCGGCACGACGAAGCCGAGATCCTTCGACAACTGGCGGCGGACGCCGGTGATACGGCCCATCAGCGGCGCGCCCCGCCGCTCGTCGACCAGCGGCACCAGCCCGTAACCGATATCGAGATGGATCTGCATGCCGTCGCTGACTTCGTCCCAGCCGATCTTCGACAGATCGGGGGCGGGCGCGGCGGGGGCGGGCGGCGGCGGGCGATGGGCGATCTGGCGCAGCTTCCACGCGGCGAACCCGGCGATACCGGCGGCCGACAGCAGCACCTGATGCGGCATACCCGGCAGCACGCCGAGCAGGCCCAGGATGCCGGCGACCGGCGTCCAGGTGCGGGCCGAGCCGAACTGGCTGCCGATCTGGCCGGCCAGATCCTGGCTCGAGGTGACGCGGGTGACGATCGCGGCGGCGGCGATCGACAGCATCAGGCTGGGCAGCTGCGCGACCAACGCGTCGCCGATCGCCAGCAGGATATAGTTATGCGCGGCGTCGCCGACCGACATGCCGTGGCTGACCGGGCCCAGGATCAGGCCGCCGATGATATTGGCGAACAGGATCAGCAGGCCGGCGACCGCGTCGCCCTTCACGAACTTGGACGAACCGTCCATCGATCCGTAGAAATCGGCCTCGGTCGAGACCTCGATGCGGCGTGCCTTGGCTTCGTCGGGCGTGATCAGGCCGGCATTGAGGTCGGCGTCGATCGCCATCTGCTTGCCCGGCAAGGCGTCGAGGGTGAAGCGCGCCGACACTTCGGACACGCGGCCCGCGCCCTTGGTCACCACGATCAAATTGATGATCACCAGGATCGAGAAGACGAAGATACCGACGACGTAATCGCCGCCGATCAGGAACGAACCGAAGGCCTCGATGACATGGCCCGCCGCGCTCTCGCCTTCATGGCCATGGACCAGCACGACGCGGGTCGAGGCGACGTTGAGGCCGAGGCGGAACAGAGTGGCGAACAGCAGAACGGTCGGGAAAGCCGAGAAATCGAGCGGCTTCTGCGCGTTCAACGCGACCATCAGCACCGCGAGGCTGATGGCGATGTTGGTGACGAAGAAGATGTCGAGCATAGCGGCCGGGATCGGCACGACCATGAGCACGACGAGCAGCAGGATCGCGCCCGGAAGGGCGGCGTTGCGAGCGTTGCCGCCGAGCAGGTTCTTCAGGACAAGCGGCACGCGTTACGCTCCCAGGCTCGCAAGCATCAGATAGGCCAGCCGCGCATTGTCGGGCGTCGGCCGGAGAAGATTGACCGCGCTAGCATCGGCCGCGGGCATGGCGGCGCCGGCCTGGGCGCCGTTGACCCGCGCGAGCGCGGCTTTCGCCCAGTCTGCGGCGGTGCGGCTGGTGTCGCCGCTGCCGGTGATCACCTCGGCATTCGGGCCGAGCCCCGTCTGCGCGGCGAGCGAGGCGAAGTTCGCCTTGGCGGTTTCGAATGCGCTGGTGCCATAGGCCTTGGCGAAGGCGGTCGCGCCCGAACCGTCGAGCGCGTCGGACGCCAGACTGGTTGCGCCGACCTTGGCCGCGCCCTTGTCGAGCTTGGCGGCGAAGCGCTGATAGATGTCGCCCAGGCTGCGGGCGTTGCCGCCGGCATCATAGAAGATCGAGCGGTTGGCGCGCGCCGCAGCGGGGAACATCGCCGCGCCCGATGCGCCGGGGTTGCTCTGCATCGTCTGGAGAAACGACTTGGCGCCGCTCAGCCCGAGGAAATGCGCCATGTAGAGATCGGTGCCGGTGGCGCCGCGACCCAACGAGCTTTCGAGCGATGCCTGATTGTCCGAGGCGAAATTGGCGGCCATCGTGGCGGACACTTCGGGATTGTTGCGCAGGTTGAGGATCGCGCTCTTCATCTGCGGATCGCTCACCACCCAGCGATTGCCCGAGCGGGTGATCGCGTTCGACGCCCAGCCCAGGCCGTTCTGCGCACCGTGCTGCTTGACGATGCCGAGCCACGACTGGTCGATGAATTGATAGAGGCCGGTCGCCGAAGAGGTGCCGGCGCGCGCGCCCGGGTTCAGCCCGCTTTCGAGCTGGGCCTGACCAAGCAGATAGTCGAAATCCATGCCGGTCGAGCGGCTCGCATTCGCGATCGCCGTCCTGACGCGGTCGACATTTCCAGTAAGTGCTACGACGCCGCCCATAGGCTTCTGGCTCAATGCTCCCTGTTGCGGGGAACACTCAGCAAGGCGCGTGCCAGTTTTGGTTAATGGGGTGTTTTGCCGAGGAAAACTCCCCTCCCGCTTGCGGGAGGGCGTGTCAAATCACCCCTTTGCCTGGAAACATGCCCTCCCCTAACCCCTCCCGCAGGCGGGAGGGGAATAGAAGAGCTTGAATTTGTGTAGAGATTTAAGCGGCAGGCGATCCTGCGAGCACTAGCTTACGCGTAGGCCGCGAGATGCCCGTTGGCGCGGTATCCACCGGCAGCGTCACCGGCAAGAATTTGCAGGCGGCGACGAACATTTGCCGCCATCAGGTTGCAATAGATCCGCGCGGTCTCGTTCAGCCGGTGCGCTTCCTCCGCGAGTTCGCGCACGCCGGGCTCGAGCATGCCGCCGTCGATCGCGGCTAGGTCGTTGAGCGCGGCCAGCTTCGCGCTGGTCGCCTTGTCGAGAGCATCGACATCGTTCGTCTTCATCGCCGTGATCTCGGCGTGAAGCAGGTCGATTACCTTGATCAGGCCATCACGCCGCGTCATCGATCCATTCCCCCCTTAGCGACAACAGCCGATCCGCGACCTTCTGCGGGTCGAGCTGGAAGCTGCCATCGGCGATCGCCTTGCGAAACCGGTCGACGCGGCTCGCATCCACCGGCGGCTTGGCGGCGAGTTCCTGTGCCAACTGACCAACCGGGTGCGACGCCTGCATCTGCTGCTCGGGCGTGGCGATGGCCGACGCGATTCTCGCGGCGGCCGCCGCTCCGAGCACCGGAGCGATACGGGCATTGGGCGTTGAGCCCTTCGGTCCGATCGAGTCCACCATTGTCCACCCTGAAGCGTGTCTGGATCATCGAACGTCCGCCTGCCCAAATTCTTTAGAAAAAATTATTCCGCGCCCGGAATCATGGCTTTGCCCGGCTCAACCGCGATCGCCTGGATCGGCGGCTTGCCATCCTGGACGCGGACCAGCACGCGGGCGCCGGCGGCAGCGTCGGTCGTCGCGATACCGTCGCGAGTAACCGAAAAGCCGCCATCGCCCGCCACCACCGTCACCGGGTCGCCGCGCTTGATGACGATCGGCGCCTTGGCCGCAACGACCGCCGCTGCCGGCGTCGCGGCGGGTGCCGGGCTCGCCGGCATCATTACGGGCACGAAGATGCGCCATTGCGGATCGGTGCAGGTCACGACGACCGAATCATGGCTGTCGGTGCGCCAATTGAGCGAAACCATCGGACAGGCCGCGAGCTTCAGCCGCGTGTCGACAGCGGTTCGCGCGCCGCCGGACTCGCCGATCGCATGACCGGTAAATCCGGCAACCGCCTTGTCGATCAGCGTGGTGCTCTGGAAATTCTGTGCCGCGACGGGGCTCGCCGCGAACATCAGCGCTATGAAGCATAGGGTTCGAGTCATGGTCTCTTCCTGTCGGGATCGCCGGTGAAGCTCATCGTCACCAGCGCGATGCGACGGCCGGTTCCGGGCGTCGCGATCATGATACGGTCGGCGGCAACGCCATGCGCGATCAGCCAGCTGGCGGTCGCGCGGGCACGGTCGCTGGCCAGGATCTGGGCGCTGCCGGTGGTCGGGTCGCTATCCGCCCGCGTCCCCTCGGCACTCCCGGCGATGCGCAGGGTCACACGTGGATCGCGCAGGCTTTCCATCGCGAAGTCGAGCAGGCCGTCGGTAATGACGATCCTGGCCGAACCCGGCGCGAAACCGGCTGCGGCGGAGGCGAGAGGAATCGGATCGGCGGGCGTGGAGATCGTGGTCGCCGCCGCGGGTTTGCCCCCGAACCCCTCGCGCAATCCCTTGGCCAGAGCCTGGCGATCGGTCGCCTGGACCAGCACGAAGAAGCCGACCAGCAGCAAGGCGAGGTCGGCCAGCGTCCATAGCCAGAGCGGCCGCGCGGGCGGCGGATCGAGCAGGTCCGTCTCGCTCATACCGCCGCCGGCATGAAGCTGGTCGGCGCCTTGACGCGTCCCTTTTCGGCGAGTGCGGCGAGCGGCGCGACGAGGCGGGTGCGCTCTTCGGCTTCGGCGCGGGCGCGGCGGCGCAAGCGCACCGCGACCGGCATCGCGATCAGATTGGCGACCAGCGCCCCATAGAGCGTCGCAAGCAGCGCGACGGCCATCCCGCCGCCGATCGCGGCCGGGTCGGTCATCGCCCAGAACATCTTCACCAGGCCGACCAAAGTACCGACCATGCCCATCGCCGGGGCGACTTCGGCGGCGCCCGCCCACATATCGGCGGCGGCGGCGTGGCGCAGGATGCGGGCGCGGCGGCGCTCGTCGAGCTGGCGCGTAATCTCGTCGGGCGTCGCGCCATCGACGATGTCCGCGACCGCCGCGGCAACGTCGCGGTCGGCGATGACCGAGCGGTCGAGCGCGTGCATGCCGTGCCGGCGCGCGATACGGCTGAGCGCGGAGATCTGGTCGACCAAGGGCGTCGCGTCGAACGGTTTGCGCGTCAGCGCGCGAAGCGCGGCAATGCCGCGCCCGACATCACCGAGCGAGGTCCGCAACAAGGTCGCGAACACGGTGCCGCCGGCGACAATGCCGATCGCGGCGGGGTCGAGGAAAGCGCCGAGCGTGATGGGATCCGTCGTCATATATACGCGATGCACTGCAAACATGGTGCCAGTTCGTCGGCGGGGCCAACATACCCTCACCCTTCCCACCGCCCATGGCGGCGGGCCCTTCCCTCTCGCACGCGGGAGAGGGAGGGAGGCGCGAAGCGCCGGAAGGGTGAGGGTCTGTCGCCTGCCGATTCACACTCCGGCAAACCGGCAAATTCCGTTGCCGCAACCGGCAAAGCTTTGCCGTTTTGACAGCCTTCTCTCGGCAAAACCGGTCAAATCGCCCTCCGGACGGAAATTGGCACGCCCCTTGCTGACCTCTCGCGCAGGATTTCACGCGAGGTGACGGCAATGGCCGACAACACTCTGTTCGGGATACATGGGGCGGCGCTCGAAGTGCGCGGTCAGCGCATGGGCGTGCTCGCCTCGAACATCGCGAACGCCTCGACCCCCGGGTTCAAGGCGCGCGACATCGACTTTCAGCAGGCTCTGTCGGCGGCGACCGGCCCCGACGGGCTGACCGATGGCGGCCTCGCGGGCGCGATGAAATATCGCGTACCGACGCAGCCCAGCCTCGACGGCAATACGGTCGACCTGTCGACCGAGCAGACCGCGTTCGCCGAGAATGCCGTCCAATATCAGTCGACCCTTTCCTTCCTGAACGGGCGGATCGGCCAGATCACCCGCGCGCTGAGGGGCGAATAGTCATGGGCAGTGGACCGATGACGATCTTTCAGGTCTCGGGCCGCGCGATGAGCGCGCAGCTCGTGCGCCTGAATACGACGGCCTCCAACCTGGCCAATGCCGGGTCGGTCGCGAGCTCTGCCGACGCCGCCTATCGCACGATCAAGCCGGTTTTCCGCACCAGCTTCGACAAGGCGAGCGGCATGTCGACAGTCGATGTCGAAAGCGTCGTCACTGCCGGCGAGAACCCGACGAAGCGCTACGACCCCGCCAACCCGATGGCCGACAAGGACGGCAATGTCTGGGAATCGGCGGTCGATGAGACCCGCGAACTGGTCGACATGATGGAGACCAGCCGCAGCTACCAGAACAATGTCGAAGTCATGCAGACCGCCAAGTCGCTGATCCTCGATACCCTCAAGCTTGGGAAATAAGAGATGACCTCGACCTTCGATACCACGCTGGCGAATATCGGCATCGGACGCACCGGCGCATCGACGCCGACGGTGGCGCCGGCCGGATCGGGCCAGACGCTCGGCCAGGCCGACTTCCTGAAGCTGATGACTGCGCAGATGCAGAATCAGGATCCGTTCAACCCGGTCGACAATACCCAGATGGTCGCCCAGATGGCGCAATTCTCGTCGCTCTCGGGCATTTCCGAGATGAACTCGACGCTGAAGTCGATTGCCGAGAAGCTGACCGGCACCTCGGCCAACGACGCGCTTGCCTATGTCGGCAAGACCGTGCTGACCGAAGGCTACACAGCGTTCGGGCGCACCACCGGCGGCATTGCCGGCGCGGTCGATGTCGATAGCGCGGCAAGCGACGTCAAGGTCACGATCCAGGACCAGTCCGGCAACGTCCTCAAGACGCTCGACCTTGGCGCCCAGACCAAGGGCACGGTCAATTTCGACTGGGACGGCAAGACCGAAGCCGGCACGGACGCTGGCGCGGGCCCGTTCAAGGTCGTCAGCACCGCCAATGCCAATGGCGCCACGGTTGCCACCCACACCCTGGTCTGGGCGCCGGTCACCTCGGTCTCGATGCCCAGCTCGGGCAGCCCCGTCCTCAACGTCGCCGGGATCGGCAACGTCGACCTCTCCTCCGTTCGCCAGATCGGCTGATCCAACCAATCTCCCAAGGAGCCTGAACCATGTCCTTCTACACCTCGCTTTCCGGCCTCACCGCCGCCCAGACCCAGATGTCGACGATCTCGCACAATCTCGCCAACGTCGACACCAACGGCTTCAAGAAGAGCGTTACCGAGTTCGCCGACGTCATCGCGTCGAGCGTGAATCTGTCGCCGACGATGATGGTCGGCGCCGGCACGATGGTGAAGGGCAACGTCCAGCAGTTCAGCCAGGGCAATTTCATCCAATCGTCCTCGGCGCTCGATCTCGCCATTTCGGGCGACGGCTTCTTCGCGATCAAGCCGCAACTTAACGGTTCGAACGTCAATTATACCCGCAACGGCGGCTTCAAGGTCGACCCCGACCATTATGTCACCGACGCGCAGGGAAATTATCTCCAGGTCTATCCGGTCGACGGATCGGGTGCGGTCGTCGCGAGCGGCCTCGACCAGGCCATCAGCCTCCAGCTGCCGGCGACCAGCGGTACGCCCAGCCCGACCCAGAATGTCGGCATGACGGTCAATATGCCGTCGAGCGCCGCGGTGCCGACCACCGCGACCTTCGATCGCTTCGATCCGTCGAGCTACAACCAGTCGGCCCAGACCACGGTCTACGACTCGGCGGGCAATCCGCAGACCATGACCACCTATTTCAAGCGCGAAACGACCGGCACGCCGTCGACCTGGTCCGCCTATAGCTTCATCGGCGACAAGGCGCTGACCTCGGGCGGTTCGGACCATATCACCATGTCGTTCGACGCGACCGGCGCGATGACCGCGCCGACCGGCGCCACCACGTTCGATCCGGTCACCCCCGCGGGCGCCACCGCCGCGCAGACGATCAACTTCACCCTCGGCGCGGCGAGCGCGCAGACTCCGACGGCGTTCAATGTCACGTCGCGCAGCGCCGATGGCGCCGCGATCGGCCAGCTCCAGGGTGTGACGGTCGACGGCGACGGCATGGTCAAGGCCAGCTTCTCGAACGGCGACGTCAAGTCGCTGGGCAAGGTCGTGCTGGCCAACTTCACCAACCCGGCCGGGCTTCGGCAGCTGGGCGATTCGACCTGGGCGGCGACCGGTGTGTCTGGCGCACCCGTGGTCGGCTCGCCGGGCACCGATGGCTTCGGCAACCTGATGTCGTCGACCATCGAGCGGTCGAACGTCGATATCACCGAGGAACTGGTCAGCCTGATCGCGGCGCAGCGCAATTTCCAGGCAAACGCCAAGGCGCTCGATACCGCCAGCCAGATTTCGCAGACGATCTTCAACATCCGTAGCTGATGATCGAAGGACATTGGGGGCTGAACCATGGATAAGCTGATCTACACAGCGGCGTCGGGGCTGAAGAGCCACATGGCGGCGCAGGCGGCGATCGCCAATAATATGGCGAACGCGTCGACGATCGGCTTCCGGGCCGAGAAGATCAATTTCAACAGCCTGATGCTCAAGGGCGCCGGCTTCGACAGCCGCCAGCCGGCCTCCGAGGAAGTGACCGATTTCGACCGCAGCGCCGGCGCCATCGCCACCACCGGGCGCAACCTCGATATTGCCATTCCGGGTGAGCAGTGGATGGCGGTTCAGGCGAATGATGGTAGTGAGGCCTATACGCGTCGCGGAGATCTAAACATCTCTGCAACGGGCGTTTTGGAAACCGGCGACGGTTTCCCGGTGATGGGGTCGGGGGGCCCCATCACCGTGCCGCCCGCAACGTCGGTATCGATCGCGCAGGACGGAACGATCTCGATCGTTCCAGTCGGCGGCGACGCCAAGAACCCGCAAGTGATCGACCGCATCAAATTCGCCAGCGCGCAAGGGTCGCAGACCAGCAAGGGTCTCGACAATCTGATCCACGTGCAGGGCGGCGGCATTCTGCCGACCGACGAGAATGCCAAGTGTATTTCGGGCGCGCTGGAACAATCGAACGTCAACATGACGCAGTCGCTGGTCGACATGATCGAGAATCAGCGCAGCTACGAAGTGCAGGCCAATCTGATGAAGTCGGCCAAGGACATGGACGAAAGCGCCGCATCCGTGATGCGGATGCCGAGCTAAGGAGTAGAATGAGATGAGCAGCGCAGCGATGCACATCGCCCGCACCGGCCTGGACGCCCAGGACATGCGGATGCGGGTGATCTCGAACAACCTGGCCAACGTCAACACGACGGGGTTCAAGAAGGACCGCGCGTCGTTCGCGACCTTGTCCTACCAGACGGTCACCGCCGCCGGCGCGCAATCGTCGAACGACAGCAAATACGCGACCGGGCTCAACCTCGGCACCGGCGTACGTATCCAGGGCACCGCCCGAATGGATACGCAAGGGTCGATGCAGACAACCGGCAACAGCCTCGACATGGCGCTGGACGGCGACGGCTATTTCCAGGTTCAGCTGCCCGGCGGCCAGCTCGGCTATACCCGCGCCGGCAATTTCTCGCGCTCGCCCGAAGGCCTGTTGGTGACCAACGAAGGCTATCAGGTGATGCCCGGCATCACCGTGCCCCAGGGCGCGACCCAGATCACCGTCGGCACCGACGGCACCGTCTCCGCGACGATCGCCGGGCAGACGGAGCCGGCCCAGCTCGGCCAGCTTCAGGTCGCGACCTTCGCCAATCCGGGCGGACTGCAGTCCAAGGGCGACAATTACATGCTCGAAACGGCCGCGTCGGGTGCCGCCAATCTCGGCGTGCCGGGCGAGGACGGCCGCGGCATGGTCCGCCAGGGCATGCTCGAAGCGTCGAACGTCAACGTCGTCGAGGAGCTGGTCGACATGATCGAATGCCAGCGCGCGTATGAGGTCAATTCCAAGATGATCTCGGCGACCGACGACATGCTCAAATATGTGAACCAGAACATCTGATGCGCACGCTCGCCAATATCGTCGTCGGCCTCGGCGCCGCCTCCCTCATCGTCGCTTATGCCGCGCCGGCCCAGGCGGGCATTTTCGGCAAGAAGAAGCCGGCCGAGGATTATTCCGCCGCTCCGCCGGTGCCACCGCCGCCGGCGCCCGCCAATGGATCGATCTTCCAGGCGCAGAATGGCTATGCCGCGCTCTATGAAGGTTCGGTGGCGAGAAAGGTCGGCGATCCGCTGACCATCGTCCTGGTCGAGAACACCCAGGCATCAAAGTCGTCGTCGTCCAAGCTCGATTCGGGCGGCGGGTTCAGCCTGACCCCGCCGAGCACCGGCGCGCTGTCGCTGTTCAAACCGAGTGACGCGTCGGTCAGCGGCGCGCGCAATTTCAACGGCAAGGGCACCGCCGACCAGTCGAATTCGCTCTCGGGCGAAGTCTCGGTCACTGTCGTCGCCGTCTATCCCAACAACACCATGCTGGTGCAGGGGCAGAAGCGGGTCACGCTCAACCGCGGCGACGAATTCGTCCAGATCAAGGGCATTGTCCGCATCGCCGACATCAGCGCCGACAATCGCGTGCTGTCGACCCGCGTCGCCGACGCCCGCATCGCCTATACCGGCAAGGGTGACGTCGCGCGCGCCGGCCGCCAGGGCTGGCTCGGCCGCTTCTTCTCGGTGATAAGCCCATTCTGAGGGCTGCTCAAAAGCCCCTCCCCTTCAGGGGAGGGGATGGGGGTGTGGCAGTGCCGCAAGCTAATCGCCAGTGGATGAGCCCCACCCCAACCCCTCCCCTAAAGGGGAGGGGCTATAGCACCGCTGCTCCACAGTGCCGCCGAAGCAAAACTCAACGCTCCTTCGGCTTGGTTAGCAGAGCTTTAACCATCTCCATGCCACATGCCGACCTGATCGAATGATTGGATAGTCTCCCATGCTGCGTGCCCTGCTCGTCCTTCTGGCCCTGATGACCGGTTTCGCCGCGACGCCGGCTGCCGCCGATCGCGTCAAGGACCTGGGCGGATTCCAGGGTATCCGCAGCAACCAGCTGACCGGTTACGGCATCGTCGTCGGCCTGGCCGGTACCGGCGACGACAATCTCGAATATACCATGCAGTCGATGAAGGCGGTTGCGTCGCGCTTCGGCCTGCAGCTCCCCGCCGGGGTCAATCCGGGTCTGAAGAACGCCGCGGTGGTCATGATCACCGCCGACCTGCCGGCCTTCGCCAAGCCGGGCCAGCGGATCGACATCACCGTCGCATCGATGGGCAAGGCCAAGTCGCTCCGCGGGGGCGCATTGATCTTGACCCCGCTGCTGGGCGCCGACGGCCAAATCTATGCGATGGCGCAGGGCAATCTTGCTGTCGGCGGCCTGGGCATCGAGGGCAAGGACGGATCGTCCGTCGTGGTCAATGTGCCGTCGACCGGCCGCATTCCCGAAGGCGCCACGGTCGAACGCGCGGTCGACACCGGGTTCGAGAGCGCGCCGACTTTGGTCTTCAATCTCGCCCGGTCCGATTTCACCACCGCTCAGAACGTCGCCACCGCGATCAATGCGCGTTTCGGCGGCGGTGTCGCCGAAGCGGTCGACGGCGTGTCGATCAAGGTCAACGCCCCCGCCGGCGCCGATGTTCGCGCGACGATGATGAGCGAGATCGAGAACCTCACCGTCACCTCGGCCGACCCGCCGGCGCGTGTGATCGTCAATGCACGGACCGGGACCGTCGTGATCAATTCGACCGTCCGCGTCGGCGCGGCCGCGATCACTCATGGCAAATTGACCGTTCGCATCGACGAGAAACAGACGGTGGTTCAGCCCGCGCCCTTCAGCCAGGGTCAGACCGCGAACGAACAGAAATCCGGCGTCAATGTCGAGGAAGAGAAGCGTCCGATGTTCCTGATGAACCCGGGACCCAAGCTCGCCGACATCGTCAAGGCGGTCAACGCGATCGGCGCCACGCCGTCGGACCTCGTCGCGATCCTGGAAGCGCTCAAGGAAGCGGGCGCGCTCAAAGCGGACCTGATCATCCTGTGACCGACATCGCGACCCCGACGCAGTCCGCGGCCCAGCCGGTCGCAGGCGTCTCGACCGACACCAGCCGGCTGACCTCGCGCGCCAATCTCAAGAAGGCGGGGCAGCAGTTCGAAGCGGTGTTCATCAACATGATGCTGAAGTCGATGCGCCAGGCGAAGCTCGACGATGGCGGCCTGCTCGACACCAAGAATTCGGACACTTTCCGCGACATGCAGGACAAGCA
Organism: Sphingomonas sp.; assembly: GCF_024508665.1. GTDB lineage: Bacteria > Pseudomonadota > Alphaproteobacteria > Sphingomonadales > Sphingomonadaceae > Sphingomonas. Next base: position 549,816 of record NZ_JANINP010000006.1, on the reverse strand, counting down.
GGTCGCGGAGAGCATGGCCGCGCACCAGCCGATCGGCATCGGCAAGGCGATGACCGAGTTCCTGGCAAAATCGCAAAAGGCGTTACAGGACGCCGCGGCAACGCCCACGGCGTCATCCACGCCTGATCAGGGCGACGCCTCATGAGCGACATGCTGTCGATCGGGGCGAGCGGGCTCAAGGCCTATCAGGTCGCGCTCAACACCGTTTCCGAGAATATCGCCAATTCGGGCACGGTCGGCTATTCGCGTCGCAGCACATCGACGGCGGAGGTTGCCGCGGCCAGCCCCAATTCGGCCATCAACGGCTTGGGATCGGTCGTTACCGGAATCGTCCGCGCGGGCGATTTCTATGCCACTGCTCAGGTCCGCACGTCGGGGTCCGACCTCGCCAAGACCGAGACCAGCGTGACTTGGCTGGACCGCATCGAAACGGCGCTCGACGGCAACCAGCTCAGCACCCGGCTGTCCGATTTCTTCACCGCCGCGACCACGCTGGCCGCCGATCCCACGTCACTCGGCGCACGCGCCTCGATGCTCGAAGCGGCGTCGGGAGCGGCCAACGCGTTTTCGAGCACGGGAGCCGCGCTCGATCAGGTTCAAGTCGATCTCAGCGGCACCGCGCAATCGTCGGTGTCCTCGCTGAATTCGGCAGCGGCGACGCTTGCCCGCATCAACGACGGCATCAGCCGCTCGACCCCGGGCACATCGGGCGCGGCGGCCCTGCTCGACCAGCGCGACCAAGTGCTTGAGCAAATGAGCGCGCTGACCGACATCGACGTCCAGTTCGACTCGCTCGGCCGAGCCACCGTTCGCGGCGGCGGGACAGCGGGGCCAATACTGGTCGATGCCGGTCAGGCCGCGACCGTGGTCTACGCCTCCAACGCGGCGGGCGCGGTCACCTTCAATGTCCTTAACGGCGCCTCGATGCAGACTCTCGCCCCTACCGGGGGCGCGCTGGCCGGCGTTGCCGATTCGATGCAGCGCGTGGTCGACGCCAAGGCGCAACTTCAAGCAGTCGCGAAAGATTTCGCCGACGGCGTCAATACGGTCCAGACCAGCGGCCGTGATCTCGATGGCAATCCCGGCCAGGCGATGTTCGCGCTCGGCACCGGCGGCACCGCGCAAATGACGATGGCGCTCGGCGACCCGCACGACATCGCCGCAGCCGCGGTCGGCGGGGGCACCCGCGACAACACCAATCTGATGGCGCTGGCGCAATTGCGGAACTCGGCGGGGTATGAGAACCGCATCGTCGACATAACGACGGCCAACGCTGCGACGCTCGCACAGCGCAAGGCCGTGGCGGGCGCGCAGTCGACCATCCACGACAATGCCGTCGCCGCGCGCGACAGCGCCAGCGGGGTCAACCTCGACAACGAAGCGGTCGACCTGATGCGGTTCCAGCAGGCCTATGCAGCAACCGGCCGCGTCATCCAGGCCGCGCGCGAAACGATCCAGACGATCCTCGATATCAGGTAAGCGCGATGCAGATCTCGACCAACCAGTTCTACACGTTCAACCAGAACAGCATGCGCTCACTGGGCGCCACGGCGGACGATCTCCAGACGCAGATCTCGACCACGCACCGGATCAACGCGCCATCCGACGACGCCGTGGCCTGGCGGCGCCTGCAGAGCCTGGCGCAGGCCGGCGCCGACGACACCGCTTATGGCGGCAACCTGACTCTGGTCGGCACGACGCTCAGCCAAGCCGACGGCACACTGAGTTCGATCACCGACGCGCTTCAGCAAGCCAAGGAGCTCGCGGTCAAGGCGAACAGCGGTACATTGTCGGCAAGCGATCGCGTGGCGATCGCCGACCAGCTCGACGCGATCGTCACCAATCTGGTCAGCTACGCCAACGTCAAGGATTCGCGGGGCGCCGCGGTGTTCGCCAATGGCGACGCCGATGCCGTGACCAAGAATGCCGATGGGACGTTCAGTTTCGCGACCACGGGACCGACCTCGATCCCGGTTGGCGCCAACGAATCGATCCAGCCCGGCGATTCGGCTGCGCGCGTGTTTGTCGACGCAAGCGGCGGCAACATCCTCTCGACCATTTCCTCACTCTCTGCAGCGCTCAGGGGCTCGGGCAACGTCTCGGGGATCGCCGGCAGCGCGGGGGACGCGCTTCAGGCGGCCAACGACCAGGCGGCGAGCGTGCAGGCCGCGCTCGGCGCCCGCGCCGCGCGCGTCGACCTCGAAACCTCGCGGCTCAAGGATGTCGCGACCGACCGCGAGGCGACCCGATCGGCGCTGGAAGACACCGACGTCACGGCGACGATCACCAATTTGCAGAAGACCATGACGGTGCTGCAGGCGACCCAGGCGAGCTTCACCAAGCTGGCCAGCATGTCGCTGTTCAACTTCCTCAAATAGGTCTTCGCAGCGGCGGCGCGAAGGCCTGCCATGCGCCCGCGGAACGCACAAAATGTCGAAAACGAAATATCCTTAACCGGTTGGCTACGAAAAGCCGGTTAACCATCGATCCAACCGGTCGTTATCCGGTTAGGCCGTGATTGCAGGGGGTAAGTAGAGCTAAGATGTTTCCGGCAATCGGCCTCGTTGTTCTGCTGGCCATGGTCTTCGGCGGCTTTGCCTTTACCGGCGGGGCACTGGGACCGGTGCTGGAGGCGATCCCCCACGAAATGCTCATCATCGGCGGCGCCGGGGCCGGCGCGCTGATCATCGGCAACTCGCCCAAGGAGCTCAAGGCGCTCGGCGGCGGCATCATGAAAGTGATGAAGGGGCCGAAATACAAGAAACAGGATTATCTCGACGTCATCTTCCTCGTCTCGAAGCTGATGAAGATGCTGCGCATGGACGGGCCGATCGCGCTCGAGCCGCATGTCGAGGACCCCAAATCGTCGGCGATCTTCGCCGAATATCCACGCCTGTTGGCCGATCACACGCTGGTCAACCTGATCGCGGACACGCTCCGCCTCGTCGTCGTCTCGTCGGGCACGCTCGACGTGCACGCGGTCGAGGAAGTGATGGATAACGCGATCAAGACGCACCACCACGAAGTCGAGGGACCGCAGGGAACGCTGCAAAGCCTGGCCGACGCCCTGCCCGCTCTGGGTATCGTCGCCGCGGTGCTGGGGGTGGTGAAGACGATGGGATCGATCGACAAGCCGCCGACGATCCTGGGCGCAATGATCGGATCGGCGCTGGTCGGCACCTTCATGGGCGTGTTGCTGGCCTATGGCATGGTCGGTCCGCTGGCGACGCGCCTCAAGCAGATCATCGACGCCGACGCCGCGATCTATCACGTCGTCAAGCAGATCATCATCGCTTCGCTGCACGGTCACCCGCAGCCCTTGGTGATCGAGGCCGCGCGCTCCGGCATCGCCCATTCCAACCAGCCTGCCTTCGCCGAAGTCTTCGATGGCCTGCGTGGACGTTGAGTTATGGTTGACGGTGCCAGTCCGCTCCCCCACCCGGCCGCTGACGATCGTACCCTGATTGGGCGGTCGGAGGGGGGAGCGGGCTGGCACCGCCGCGCCGGAGGCGCCAAATAATGGCCGCCGCGCGCGCACCGCATGGCAGCAATCAGCCGCCCAAGATCATCGTCAAGAAGATCTATATCGAGGCCCATGGCGCGCATCATGGCGGCGCATGGAAGGTCGCCTATGCCGACTTCGTAACCGCGATGATGGCCTTCTTCCTGCTGCTGTGGATTCTCGGCGCGACGACCGAGAAGCAGCGCAAGGGCATCGCCGACTATTTCTCCCCGACGCTCGTCAACATGAAGGAGAATAGCGCGGGGTCGAACGGCATGTTCGGCGGGTCGTCGATTACCGACAAGGACAATTACCCCAACCGCGCGTCGCAAACCGGAACTAAATCGCTGACCATTCCGGTGGGCGCGACCGGCGGCGCGAAAATCGGCTCCGGCGAGAAAGGCTCGCTCAAGGCGCGGCTGACCGCCGAGGATAATCAGAATTTCCAGCAGATGAAGCACAAGCTCGAGCAGGCGATGAAGTCGCCTGCACTCGCCAAGCTCGCCAGCCACGTGAAATTCATCCAGACGCGCGATGGCCTGCGCATCGATCTGGTCGACGATGCCGATTATTCGATGTTCGCTTTGGGCACGACCCAGCTGGTTCCGGCGGCGAGCGACCTGATCGGGATGATCGCCGGATCGGTCAAGGGCATGGAAAACCCGATCATGATCCGCGGCCACACCGACAATCTCGCTTATGGAAATCCGCTGGCGATGAACAACTGGATGCTGTCGACCGGCCGCGCCGAGGCGACCCGCCGCCGGCTGGCATCGGGCGGCCTGATCGAGGATCGCTTCTACCGTATCGAGGGCGTCGCCGACCGCGAGCCGATGATCGAGAAGAACCCCGCCGACCCGCGCAACCGCCGCGTATCGATCACGTTGCTCTATCGCGCGGGATCGTTCGAAGAGGGCGGCACCACCAGCATCCCAGTCTCGCCAGGCACGCTGAGCAAATAAGCCCGACAATGCGGGCGTTCGGCCGCATCAAGCGGGCAGGCGCCGGATGCGCCCGTGAGTCCCATGCGCGGCCGATTGCCCGGTCACGGCTGCGAGGATTTGCAACCGAGGACGTCCAAGCGGCGACAGATGACGGGATACCTGTTGAATTTACTTATCGCGCCTCCTCTCCGCGGCGTTCTATTCGAGGCGCGCCGGAATATGCTTGGATGATATCCGGCCGAACCTAAGCTGATGGTGGGCGCGGAGAGAATGAAGGATCGGCGCAGCGCATTGAACCGCACGGCACTTATCCTCGGGCTTGTCGTCCTGCTGCAATTGTTCGCTGCGATCTTCTTCCTGAGTGACGCCGCCGGCGATGTCGCCGAAGACGGCCTGGGGCCTCACCTCGCCGCCGAAGCGAGCGCCGTCCTGGCGTTATTTGCGGGTATCCTGTTCGGCGCCTGGCATATCAGGACCCTGGTCCTGCGTGCACGAGCCGATGAAACGCAGGTCGCCGCGGCACGCGGCGTATTGGGCGAGTTGATGCGCCTGCGCTTCGCGGAATGGCGGCTGACACCCGCGGAAGCCGATGTTGCGCTGTTTGCCCTGAAGGGCTGCGACATTGCGGATATCGCGACATTTCGCGGCTCGGCGGAAGGCACCGTCAGGGCGCAATTGGCGAAAGTCTATGGCAAGGCCGGCGTCCACAATCAAAGCAGCCTGGTCGCATTGTTCATCGACGAACTGATCGATCCGGGATTGCATGCGCTCGCCGCCAGAAAAGGATGAAGGCTGCAAGCCGAAAGCATAGCCGACGGCAGTCGGTCATCGCCAGGCGGGTTTCGAGCGATTACGCGGGTGACTGCAATGCGGCGGACGCGATCATTGCAGCCGAGGTGAAGTAAACGTAGCCTTCGCCGCATGCTGTCCTTCCTGATGTTCGCCGCGGCCAGCGCGGCACAGCCCGTCGCTTCGGTCCGCGTCACTTTCGACCGCAAGGGGGAGACGTCGGCTCGCGCTGAGGGCTTCGCCGATCCTGCGGTCAATCGCGGAGTGACACCCGACGACCCGGTGCGGATCGCCTCGATCTCCAAGCTGGTGACGACGATCGGGGTGATGCGCCTGGTCGAGCAGGGCAAGCTCGATCTGGATTCGGATGTGTCGAAATGGCTCGGCTACACCTTCCGCAATCCGGCGTTCCCCGGCGCGCCGATCACCTTGCGGCAGTTGCTCTCGCACCGTTCCAGCTTGACCGACACGATCGACTATGTCCTCCCTCTGGACGGCGACATGCGTGCGACTCTGGCCAACCCCAAGGCCTGGGACGCCGAGCACGCGCCCGGCACGTTCTTCCGCTATACCAATTTCAACTTCCCCGTCGTCGCCGCCGTGATGGAGCGCGCAACCGGCGAAAGGTTCGACCGGCTGATGGACCGGTTGGTGATCAAGCCGCTCCGGCTCGAAGCCTGCTACCAATGGGACACGTGCGCCGACGCGACGATCGCGCATGGCGTGGTGCTGTTCCGTGGCGGACAGGTGACGCGGGACGACAATCACGGCAAGCGTCCGGCCTGTCCGGTCACGCCGGCAACGGACGGCAGTTGCGACCTGTCGCGCTGGAAGGCCGGCGCCAATGGCGCCATGTTCGCGCCGCAATCGGGCCTGCACATCTCCGCGCGCGGCCTGGAAAAGATCGGGCGGATGCTGCTCGGCAACGGCAAGGTCGATGGCGTGCGCCTGCTCTCGCCGGCCTCGGTCAAGCTGATGGAGACGCCCGCCTGGACCTATGACGGCCGCAATGGTGACGTCGGCGACGGCTGGGTGTGCAGCTATGGCCTCGGCATGTTCGTGATCCCGACGCCGCAGGCGGGGTGCCATGACGACCTGTTCGGTGACGGCAAGCGCCGCATCGGCCATCTCGGCGATGCCTATGGCCTCAAGTCCGGACTGTGGATCGATTCCGTCAGCGGCACCGGGGTCGCCTATTTCGCGACCGATGTCCCGGCCGACAAGGGTATGCACTCGAGCTATACCACCACCGAGGAATCGCTAGCCCATCCTTGACGGCGCTCGCCGCGACCGAAAGGATCGCGTACATGAAGCTGCGCCTCGCTCTCGCCGCCACCCTGCTCGCCGGTTGTTCGATCGGCGCCGCCCCCTCCCCCGCCACGGACGCCGACCTGATCCTGAGGGGCGGCACGATCTATACCGGCGACGACGCGCCGTTCACCGGTGATGTCGCGATCAAGAACGACAGGATCGTCGCAGTCGGCCCCAGCCTGAAGATCGCCGCCGCGCGGACGATCGACGCGACCGGCATGATCGTCGCCCCTGGTTTCATCGATCCGCACACCCATGCCGGCCCGTGGCTCGCCTCGGCCGACGCCAAAACGCGGCTGATCCCCGCCTTCCTGCTCCAGGGCGTGACTACCGGGTTCATCGGCAATGACGGCGGCGGCAGCACCGATGTCGCCGGCACGCTGGCGACGCCGAAGAGCAAGCCGGTCGGGGTCAATTTCGTCACCTATGTCGGCTTCGGCACGATCAGGGAGCAGGTGATCGGCGCCGCCAAGCGCGCGCCGACCCCGGCCGAGCTCGACAAGGAAAAGGCACTGGTCGCCAAGGGCATGTGCGAAGGCGCGATCGGCCTTTCGACCGGCCTGTTCTATGCGCCACAGAGCTTCTCCAAGACCGACGAAGTAATCGCGCTGTCCAAGGAAGCGGCCAAGCATGGCGGCTATTATGACAGCCATATCCGCGACGAATCGAGCTACACGGTCGGCCTCGCCGCGGCGATCGACGAAGCCATCGATATCGGCAAGGCGACCAGGATGCCGATCCATATCAGCCACATCAAGGCGCTCGGCGTCGACGTCCAGGGCATGGCGCCGGCGATCATCGCCAAGATCGACGCAGCGCGCGCGGCGGGCGTCAATATCACGGCCAGCCAATATCCCTGGTCGGCGTCGGGCACGAGCCTGGTCGCCTCGCTGATCCCGCTCTGGGCGCAAGACGGCGGCACCACGGCGCTGATCAAGCGGTTCGACGACGCCAGCCTCAAGCAGAAACTGCGCGACGGTATCGCCGAGAATATGCGCAAGCGCGGCGGCCCGCACTCGCTGCTGATCACCGAGGGGCAGTGGCGCGGCAAGCGGCTCGACGAGATCGCGGCGGCGATGAAGACCGATCCGATCTCGGCGGCGATCGCGGTAATCCGGGTACGCGACCCGGGAGTCGTTTCGTTCAACCAGAGCGAGTCCGACATTGCCGCATTCATGAAACAGCCCTGGGTGATGACCGACAGCGATGCGTCGAGCGGCCATCCCCGCGTCTGGGGCACATTCGCGCGCAAATATTCGAAATACGTCGTCGCGGATAAGGTGATCTCGTTGCGCGACTTTATCGAGCGCAGCTCGTCGGTCACCGCCAAGTGGTTCGGGCTGACCGGGCGTGGCGAATTGAAGCCGGGTGCCTTTGCCGATGTGGTCGTGTTCGACCCCAAGACCTATGCCGCGCAAGCGACTTACGAACAGCCGACTTTGCCCGCGACCGGCGTGAAGACCGTGGTCGTCAACGGCAAAGTTGCGGTGGATAACGGCAAGCTCACCGGCGTTGCAGCCGGGCGGGCTCTGCCGCACACGCCGACGGGCGGAACTTGTTCGTGATGCCACCCTCACCCTTCCGCGCCTTCGGCGCTCCCTCCCTCTCCCAATGGGAGAGGGAAGGGGCCCGCCCGGCGCAGCCGGGTGGGAAGGGTGAGGGCGAGTAAAAGCGAATGCGCTTCTGGTTCGCCATCCCGCTCTGGCAGCGTGTCGTCGGCGCGCTCGTCCTTGGCGTGGTCTTCGCGCTCGTCTGGCCGGCGGGCGCACCCTATGTCCAGTTCCTCGGCGACCTGTTCGTCCGCGCGATCCGCATGCTGGTCGCCCCCATCGTGCTGGTGACGATCGCCGCCGGCATCACCAGTCTGGCGGACCCGAAGAAGCTCGGCAGCCTGGGCGCGCGGACGATCGGGCTGTTCGCCGCGACCACCGCGATCGCGGTCTCGGTCGGCATGCTGGTTGCGACGGTCATCCGGCCGGGTGCCGGCGCGCCGCTCGGCACCGCCGCGCCACATGCGCTCGGAGCGCCGGTTACGCCGTACGACCAGCTGATCGGCATTATCCCGCTCAACATCGTCGACGCGCTGGCCAAGGGCGACATGCTTGCCCTCATCTTCGTCGCGATCCTTTTCGGGGTCGGCACCGTGCTGACCGGCGAGGCGGGCAAGCCGTTCGCAAGCTTCTTGCAAGCGACTTCGGCAGTGTTGCTCAAGGTCGTGACGATCGTGATGGAGGCGACCCCGTTCGGCGTCTTCGCGCTGATCGCCAATGCGGTCGCGGCGAACGGCGCGGCGGTGTTCGTCCACGTCGGTTGGCTCGCGCTCGCGGTGGTCGCCGGATCGCTGATCCAAATGTTGGTGGTACACAGCCTGTTGCTGCGGCTTGTCGCCAAACTGCCGGTGCTGCCCTTCTTCCACGGCATCGTCGATGCGTTGGTGGTCGCCTTCTCGACCGCGTCGAGCGGCGCCACCTTGCCGGTCGCGATGCGCGTGTCGGAAGATAATCTCGGGATCAGCCGTCCGGTCTATTCGACTGTCCTGCCCTTGGGCGCCAGCATCGGCAAGGACGGCACCGCCATGTATGTCGGCTTGCTCAGCCTGTTCGCGCTCCAGGCGTTCGGTACCCCTCTGACGCCGTCGGTATATCTACTCGTCCTGCTGACTGGGTCGCTCGCAGCATTCGGCACCGCGCCGGTCCCGTCCGCCTCTCTGTTCATGCTTGCCGCGGTCCTGTCGGCAGTCGGAGTCCCACCCGAACAGACCGCGCTCGTCGTCGGCTTCGTCCTGCCGTTCGACCGCCTACTCGACATGACCCGCACCGTGCCGAGCGCCTGCGCCAATCTCGCGGTCGCGACGACCGTCGCGCGCTGGGAGGGCGAGCTCGACGAGGCGATCTACCGATCGGCCAATGATGAGTGACGCCGATCTGATCGAAGCGAGCCTGATCGCGCTGGACGGTCGAGAGGCCGCGATGCGCACCCTGTTATTCGACCGGTTCCTTGCCCGCTTCCCCGAGCGTCGCGCGATCTTCATCCATGTCGATGCCACCGCGGTACGGATGACCGACGAGACGCTGCAATGGCTGCACGGCCTTGCGCAGGACCGCAAATGGGTCTGGAGTCAGGTCGCCGAATTGGTTTTCAACCACCGCAATTACGGCGCGCTGCGGCAGGAAGAATATGATGCCTTTGTCGACCTCGCGATCGACGCGTTGCGCGACACGGTCGATACCTGGGACGCGGCGACGGAAGGCGCATGGCGGCGGCAGGCCGCCAGCCTCAAGACATTGATCGCGCGAGCGCGCGCCGAATGGGCGGCATCGCCGCTCGCTTTTTCCTGATCGGGGGACGGATTTCCATGACGAAACGGGCTCTGGTTCTTGTCGCGCTGGCAATTGCCGCACCTGCCGCCGCAGAGGACAAGGACCTGACCGCGCGAGTCGAGGCGGTGCTGGCGAATACGGCCGGCCCGGGAACGCGCTTCGGGATCGTCGTGGTCGACGATCAGGGCAAGGACGTCGTCGCGATCAACCCCGATGCGCGCTTCATTCCGGCGTCGAACACCAAGATGTTCACCACCGCGACCGCGCTCGACACGATGGGCGACCTGACCCAGCCCGACACCACCGGCGGCGCGGCGGTCCGATTGGAGGGGCGAGACGTCGTGCTGATCGGCAATGGCGATGCCCGGCTGTCGGGTGCCGAGGACTGCACGGTCGACTGCCTGACAACGCTGGCCGACGCGGTAGCGAAGAAAACACGGATCGTCGGCGATGTGATCGGCGACGACACCCTGCTGCCCGACGAGCGTTGGGGCCCGGGGATGAGCTGGAACAATATCCCGACGCGATCGGGAACCGCTACCTCGGCGCTGACGATGGACGATAACGAATTGCAGGTGACGGTCACGCCCGGTGCCGTCGGTACCGTCCCGAAGGTCGAGTTGCCGCCCTATTATACTGTCGACAACCGCCTGATGACCGTGGCCGGCGCCAAGAGCGCCGTCGAGTTCGACCGCGCGCCGAACGGCTATGAGCTTCGCCTGACCGGAACGATCGGTGCCGATGCCAAGGCCGACAAGCTGCGCGTCGGAATCGACGATCCGGCCCGCTACGCGGCGTGGCGCTTCGTCCAGCTGTTGCGGGCGCGCGGAGTCCGCGTCACCGGCAAGGTCGATGTCCGTCATCGCCCGCTGATGCCGAGCGACGATCCCTCGATCCGCGGCAATGCCCCGCCAGCGCGGCCGCCGCTGCCGCCGGTGCTCGCCAAGCTGACCCCGCCACCGCTGATGGACGACATGCATCTGACGATGAAGGTCAGCCAGAATCTTCACGCCGAATTGTTCCTGCGCCGCTCGTCGCTGGTCGCCGGCAGCGGATCAATCGCCGACGGCCAGGTCGCCGTGCGCGCGATGCTGGCCAAGGCCGGGGTGCCGCGCGCCACGTTCGACTTCTCCGACGGTTCGGGCATGTCGAGCTACAACCGCGTTGCCCCGCGCGGCGCCGTGATCATGCTGCGCTGGATCTCCGCGCAGCCTTGGGGCGCCGCCTGGCGCGAAACGTTGCCGATCGGCGGTGTCGACGGCACCTTGGCACGGCGGTTCGGCGGCACTCCGCTCGACCATAAATTGTTCGCCAAGACCGGCACGCTCAACGCGTCCGCCGCTCTGTCAGGCTATATGATCGCCAAAAGCGGGCGGACGCTGACCTTCTCCACCTATGCCAACGACATCCCGCCGGGCGTCGAGGCGACCAAGGCGGTGGACGCCGCGCTGGAGCTGATCGCCGCGGAGAATTAGGCGCCCTAGACCAGCCTATCGCGAAGGCGCTGCCTATCTCCGGCGCGTATCGATAAGCAGCAATCCTCCGCACACCGCGAGGAAGCCAAAAATGGCGGATAGGCCTAGTTCAGCGCGCGATGAGAAGGCGGAGGCTCCCGAGAGGTATACCGCTGTGACGGTCAGACAACCCAGAATTCCAGCGGCAAGCCAAATGCGGGCGACCAACCTATAAAAGCTTAGCCAGCCATGCAGTTTCTTACTCGGCGTTGTCATAGGCGAAAGATAACCGATCTCCACTCGCCCGCAATCTGGTCAACCATCGCGCTATCGAAAGCGCCGCAAGCAGCGCCCGATCGGGCCCGGCACATCGCTCGAAAAAATTTGCGCATCCGTGTCGATTCCCGACACACTCGTTCGTCGTCCCGATGAGAGGCCAATGGGGCCGGCTCGAACGAGGAGACTGACGATGCGTGTCATGGTGTTGGTGAAGGCCACCGAACAAAGCGAAGCGGGCATGGCGCCCACGCCCGAGATGCTGGAAGCGTTCGCGGCGATGGATCGCTTCACCGAGGAACTGGTCGAAGCCGGCGTGTTCATCGCCGCCGCCGGGCTGAAGCCCAGTTCCGAGTCCAAGCGGGTCGCGTTCGAGGGCGCCAGTCGCGCTGTCATCGATGGACCCTTTGCCGAGGCGCGCGAGCTGGTCGCTGGCTTTTCGATCTGGGAAGTCCGCGACATGGACGAGGCCGTGGCCTGGGCAAAGCGTATGCCCAATTGCATGCCGGGCCGCAGCGAGGTCGAGATTCGGCCATTCTACGAAGCGGCGGACCTGGCCGATTATGTGACGCCCGAGGAGCTCGCCAACCCGCGCGGCGGCGATCGCGGCAAGCTCGGCGTCGCCTGATCTCGGCCAGGTGGAGCGGCAGGCCCTCTCCATTTGTCCCAACCCGATTGGCGCGTCGGCCGTTCGGCGACGCGCCAAGCTCCGACCGGAGATCCACAATGACCATCACCATTACCGCGTTCGAACGGTCGCCGGACGGCGGCAAGGGGCTGGCGCGCGACACGCGCGTTCGCTGGGCATTGGAAGAAGCGGGTCTGCCCTACAGCGTCCGGCTCGTTTCCTTCGCCGGGATGAAGGAAGCTGCGCATCTGGCCGTCCATCCATTCGGCCAGATACCAACCTATGAGGAAGGCGATCTCGCCCTGTTCGAGACAGGCGCGATCGTCTTCCACATCGCGGATCGGCATGCGGGGCTGCTGCCCGAGGACCCCGATGCCCGGGCGCGCGCCATCACCTGGATGTTTGCAGCGCTCAACACGGTGGAGACGCCGATCCTCGACCTCCAGACCGCCAAATTCGCGGAAGGCGACAAGCCCTGGGCACAGGAGCGCTTGCCGCTGGTCGTCGACCGTATCCGCGCCCGGCTGCGCCAGCTGGCCGATCGCCTGGGCGATGCCGAGTGGCTGGACGGGGCGTTCAGCGCCGGAGATTTGTTGATGGTGTCGGTGCTGCTCCGGCTGCGGATGTCGGGGATACTCGACGAGTTTCCGACCCTGGCCTCCTATGTCGCTCGCGGCGAGGCGCGGCCCGCCTATCAACGGGCATTCGCCGCGCAATTGGCGATCAACGCGCCGGCATCCAGCTAGCACGGCTTGCGCCGCCGCTGTCCCTGACGGACAAGCGGCGGGGTGACGGCAAGCGAGACCAAGGACAACGGCGAAACGCATCGGGCGATCGAGGCGACCTTTCGCATCGAACGGGCCAGGCTGATCGCCGGGCTGGCCCGGATGGTGCGCGACATCGACCGTGCAGAGGAATTGGCACAGGAAGCGCTGATCGTCGCTTTGTCCGACTGGCCGCGAAGTGGCGTCCCGGCCAATCCCGGCGCCTGGCTGATGGCCGTCGCCAAGCGGCGAGCGATCGACGCCATCCGCCACGACCAGATGCGCGACCGCAAGCATGAAGAGATCGCGCGGACGCTCGACGAGGAAACGGAGGATGCGACCGCCGCGCTCGACGCCGCGCTGGACGACGATCTCGGCGACGAACTGCTCGGCCTGATCTTTACCGCCTGTCATCCGATGCTGTCGTCCGATGCACGCGCGGCGCTCACCTTGCGCGTAGTCGGCGGACTCACGACCGACGAGATCGCCCGCGCCTTCCTGGCGAGCGAGGCGACGATCGCCCAGCGTATCGTCCGCGCCAAGAAGGCGATCGCCAAAGCCGGTCTGGCCTTCGAGGTGCCGCGCGGCGCCGAACGTGCTGCCCGTTTGCCCGCGGTGCTTGAGGTTCTCTACCTCATCTTCAACGAAGGCTATGCCGCCACGGCGGGCGATGACCTGATCCGGCCTGCACTGGCGCGGGAGGCGCAGCGACTCGGCCGCATCCTGGCGGGCCTGATGCCCGATGAGCCGGAAGTGCTCGGCCTGCTGGCGCTGATGGAAATCCAGGCCTCGCGGCTGAACGCGCGGACCGGACCGGACGGTGCGTTCATTCCGATCACCGAGCAGGATCGCGCGCGCTGGGACCAGTTGCTGATCCTGCGCGGCCTCGACGCGCTGGCGCGCGCCGACGCCCTGGGCGGCCAGGGGTCTTATGTACTGCAAGCCGCACTCGCTGCCTGCCATGCGCGTGCGCGCCGCGCTGCCGATACCGACTGGGCCCGGATTGCCGCGCTCTACGATCGACTCCGCGTCGTGACACCGTCACCTGTGGTCGATCTTAATCGCGCGATCGCGCACAGCATGGCGTTCGGGCCGGAGGCGGGGCTCAGGCTGATTGACGAGATCCCCGATGCCGACGCCTTGCGCCATTATGCCCCGTTTCCCGCGGCGAGAGGCGACTTCCTGTTCCGGGCGGGCCGGCTGGCCGAGGCGCGGCCGGAGTTCGAGGCCGCTGCCCAGCTGACCCGCAACGGGCGCGAGCGAGCGTTTCTGCTCTCGCGAGCGGATGCCTGCGAGACTTAGCTAATCCGACCGCTCGCCTATTAAGTCTCGCGTACCGCATCCCAGGCGGCGATTACCGCATTTCCGGTCGCCGGTCTGATCTCGAAGATGCTCTTCCCCGCCTCGCTGTGCCGCGACGGGTGGACGCGGTTGGTGAGCAATGTCCAGGCCATGCCGCGATCGAAATCGACCCACAAGCCCGTACCGGTGAAGCCGGTATGCCCGATCGTCTCACCCGAACAGGCCACCCCGCCCGACCAGCCGTCGAAGCGCCGTTCCCATCCGCACGTACGGTGTCCGTAGAACGGAGTCCGGATCGCCTCGAGCATCGCCGGCGACGCACCGCTGCCGTCGAGCAGCCCTAAAGCGAAATCGAGCACTCCCGCGACCGTCCCGAACAGCCCAGCATGGCCGGTTTGGCCGCCCATCGCGAAGCAATTCTCGTCATGCACTTCGCCACGGAGCACGCGGCCGCGCCATTGGCAAAGTTCGGTCGCGACGGCGGGCCCCGGCGGCGGACCGTAACTCAGCCCCTCGCCCAACGGCCAAGCCGACAGCGGCTGTCCGGTGATCCGCTCGATCGCGATCCCCAGCAGGATGAAATTGATGTCCGAATAGACCGGCGGTCCATGCCGCCACTCACGCTGCAACACGAACGCGCGCAGCCGTGCCGGATCGTCGCCATAAGTGTAGATCGGCTCGACCGCGGGCAGGAAGCTGCGATGCGCCAGGCAGTCGCGAAAGCTGAGCTTGCGCTCGGCGGCGTGGGCAACGTCATATTGGCGCAGATCGGGGATCGCGTCGGTCAGCGGCCGGTCGAGGTCGAGCCTGCCCTGGTCTGCGAGGGCGAGGATCATCGCCGTCGTCGCGATCACTTTCGACACCGAGGCGAGGTCGAACCAATGGTCGAGCGTGAGCGCCTCCGGCTCCGGAAGCAAGGCGGCCATACCGGCATGCGTCACCCAGCGGCGTCCGTCGGCGGCCACGATACCCAGGGTCGCTCCGGGGATCCTGCCCGCGGCAACCGCGGCCGCGGCGGGAGCGAAGGCTTGTTCGATCATGCCGCCACGGCTCCCGTCGCGTTCGGGTCATCGTCGGGTCGCGGCTTCGCGCGAACGATGAGCGGCAGCAGGACCAGCACGGCGATGCTCATCGTCCCCGCCATGATGAAAAATCCGTCATAGCCGATCGCTTTCTGGAACACCCCCGACAGTCCCGCGAGCAATCTGGGGATGAGGAAGGCGAGCCCCGAGAACAAAGCATATTGCGCCGCCGGATAGCGCGGGTTCACGAGCAGCGAGAGGTACACGACGAACACCGCGCCTTCGAATCCATGCCCGAATTGATCGACCGCCATGGCGAGATAGAGATCGAGATCGCCGGCCGTCACACTAAGCCCGAACACCGAGAACAGGACGGGTCCGCCGGGCGCCTGGTGCGCGAGCCAGGCGAAGATCCAATTGCTGAGCGCGGACATCACTCCGCCGATCACCAGCGACCAGCCCATCGAGACCCTGGCGGCAAGCAGCCCGCCCAAGGTCACCCCAAGCAATCCCGAAACCAGAGCGACGACGCCATCGGCCGCGCTGATCTGCTTGAGCCCATAGCCCAGCGCATTGAACATCGGATGCGACAGCGTGTTCGCCATGACATCGCCGGTCCGATAGATCGAGATGAACAGCAGGATCGGGATGACGACGAGACCGTATCGCCACGCCACGTCGACATAGGGCCCGACCGCCAGCGATCGGCGCAACGGCGCGTGCCAGGGCAGCCTGCGGAGCCAGGGCACCGCGGCACCGAGCACCAGGAACGGCAGCAGCCCGACCCCGGCTACCCAATATTTCATGACGTCGGGATTATCGATGCCGACCGACCCGATCGCAGACAATAAAGCCCAGCCGACCACTGCCGTCCCGGCAGTTATCCCCGCGATCGCCGCCGCGCTGGTCAGCAAGCCCGCCAGCAGCGCGGCGATCCTGCCTTCATTGCCCCCGCTCTCGGATCGCATCGCGGCCAGAAGCGGAAAAGGCAGGAACGCGAGCATGCCGATCGCCAGATAGGCGAAGGTCCAGTCGGACACCGCGGCGACGTAGATCGCGCCGCCGCCGGCCACCACCATCGAGATGCGATAGCCCCATTGGTTTACCGCCACGAGCGGCCCCTGTTCCTCCGCGGTCGGCGCCAGTTCGACGCGCCAGCCATCCGCCGCGATCTCCAGCGTGCTCGTCCAGAAGGCCAGCAAAACCGCGAACAAGGCGGTCAGCGGCAGGCTCTTGTCCGACGCGGTGAACGCCATGCCGATCGTCGAGAGAAAGATGCCGAGCTGCGACACCATGATCCATCCGCGCCGCCGCCCCCAGAAGCGGCCGAACCCGGGCATGTCGTATTTGTCGAGCAACGGCGCCCAGGCGAATTTGAACGTCGGCAGCAACGATACCCAGGCGAAATAGCCGATCGTGACGATATCGACATTGTGCCGCGCGAGCCGGAGGAACAATACCGTGTTGAACATGTAGAACGGCAAGCCGGCGGAAAAGCCGAGCAACGCGTAAAGCGCCAGCCGCCCGAAGCCGGGACGCAGCACCGCCCGCTCCGCCGCGCCCGGATCGATCGACGCCACCGTCACGCGTTGAGGCCGAGCGAGCAGACATTCAGGTGATGCATCAGCGATCCTCTCCATGCACCGGGGTTATAGGTCTATGCATATCCGGCTCCGCCCGAGACGACCGTGTTGCAGTCGAGCAACGCTTTGCCGCCCCCGCATATAAAAAGGGAACCGGTTTCACCGTTTTGCGCAAAAGAAAGGTGGCAAGATCCGTCCATTTTGATGCTTAATGTCGTCAATGAAGCGCCAAGGGAAGGGCGTGTCCAGGGGGATCATAGCTATGACAGCATCGACTTCGCTTCGACTGGTGTTGGCGTCAAGCACCGCGCTCGCCGCGTTATTGTTGCCGATCGCGGCAAATGCGCAATCGACAACCGGCGATCAAACCACCGCGCCTGCCGCGACCCCAACGGGGGCGGCGACGCCGGTCACGGACGATCAAGGCGACAAGGCCGGCAATGGCAACGAAATCATAATTACGGGCTCGCGCATCAAGCAGGACCCGAACCGCAGTGCGCTGCCGCTGCAGATCATCACGAACAAGGACCTCAGCCGCGAGGGCATCAGCAGCCCCGAGCAATTGATCTCGTTCCTGGCCGCCAACGGCAACGGCGCGGACAATCTCGCGTCCAATTCCGACGTCGTCAGCGGCGCAGCGCGCGGCACCAACGGCCTGTCCGCCGCCAATTTGCGTGGCCAGGGCAGCGCGTCGACCCTGGTCCTACTCAACGGCCGTCGCGTCGCCGCGCACGGGCTGCAAGGCTCGGCGGTCGACGTAAACCAGATTCCGTTCGCCGCGATCGACCGGATCGAAGTGCTCAAGGACGGCGCATCGGCAATCTACGGCACCGACGCGATCGGCGGCGTGATCAACTTCATCACCAAGACCGATTTCCGCGGCATCGACGTCCAGGGCTTCAGCGACATTACCGAAGCGGGCGACGCCCCGATCTATCGCCTGTCAGCGACCGTCGGCTTCGGCAAGCTCGACGAGCAGGGCTTCAACGTCATGGGCGCTGTCAGCAAGAGCTGGAACAGCATCCTGCGCGGTTCCGACCGCTCGTTCGTCAACGGCAACCAGCCTAATCGCGGCCTGTCGATCGACACGCGCGGCACGCCCGTCGCAACTGCCTTCCCGATCAACCCGACGGGGGCGGGTGTCGGCATTACGCAGAGCGGCACGCTGCTTGGTGGCACCAGCGGCGGGACCTCGCTGCTTACCAATCCCGGCTTCTTCATCCCCGGCACGACCGTCGCCGCTTCGGGCGGCGTCAATCCGCTACGCCTGCCGGGCGGCGCCGGATGCGACTCGGTCGATGGCGGGATGAACTATGACTCGGTGCTGTGGGCCAATCCCAGCTCGGCGCTCGCTTGTTCCTGGGACACCGGCCGTGCAGCGACGCTGCAACAACCGATCCAGACGCTGACCTATTACGGCCGGGCGACCGCAAAGTTCGGCGGACATGAAATCTATGCCGAAGTGACGGGGTCGGATGCCACCTCGCACAAGATCTTCTCCAATAACCAATATAGCGCCAACAACTCGTCGATGCCGATCGCCTACCCGCTCAATGCGTTGACGGCGCCGACCTATAATGCAGTTTATAACAGCATCGTGTCCGTGCTGCCGGCGGTTGCGGCCAATTACGGCAAGCCGATCGCATTCCGCTGGCGCTGCACCGATTGCGGGCCACGCGAATATGTCACCAACACCAAGACGTTCCGTGCCGCGATCGGCATCGACGGTCCGATCGCTCCCGGCTGGGATTATCGCGCCGGCGCCTCCTACGCGTCGAGCCGGGCGACCTCGATCCTGGGCAGCGGCTATAGCTATCGCGGCGTTTATGCGAGCGCGGCGGCGGTCGCCTATGCCAAGACCCATGGCGATCCGAACGCCGTGATCGGCGGCCCCGACCCGCGGGCACCGACCGCGCCGGGCGCCAGCGCTCCCGGCATCGTGGGGCTGTTCAACAGCGGTATCCTCAACCCCTTCTCGCTGCAGCAGACGCCGCAGGCGCTCGCCGCGCTCGACGCGGTATCGGCCAAGGGCGTCAAGCTCTATGGCGGCAAATATGAAGTGCGCCAGTTCGACGCCTCGGTCTCGGGCAACCTGTTCCCGCTGCCCGGCGGCATGGTGAAGCTGGCCGCGGGCATCGATTACCGGCGCGAAAGCTACGGCTTCAACGGATCTTCGGCAGCCGACGTCTCGGCACCCGACATCTTCAACGTCGCCTTCGACAACGTCAACGCGCTCAGCAAGGTCCACCGCGACGTCAAGGCGGCGTACGGCGAGATCCTGTTTCCGGTGTTCAAGTTCCTTGAAATCTCGGCGGCCGGACGCGTCGATGATTACACCGGCTTCGGCTCAACCTTCAATCCGAAGTTCACCGCCAAGCTGACGCCGGTCGAGTGGCTGATGTTCCGCGGATCGTACAATACCGGCTTCCGCGTGCCGAGCTTCAACCAGATTTTCAACGGCGTCACGCAATCGCCCAACCCGGGCAATACGCTGGTCGATCCGACGCTCTGCCCGCAAGGCAATACGGCGGGGCCGCAACCGGCATGCGCTCCGATCACGCCCGACTCGCTCAGCGGCGGTAACCGGAACCTCGGGCCGGAGACGTCGAAACAATATAGCTTTGGTGCCGTTTTGCGGCCGACGTCGCGCTTCAGCTTCTCGGCCGATTATTGGTCGATCGCGGTGGACAACGTCATCGGGACGATCACCATCCCCCAATTGCTCGCCAATATCGGAGCATTCGGCGACCGTATCGAACGAACCAACGGCATCATCACCCTGGTCGACCTGCGCACCGGCAATTTCGGGTCGCGCCGGACACGCGGTATCGACTTCTCGGCGCGCGGCAGTGTCGATGCGCTGGGCGGCGCGATCTCGGCCGGGTTCGACGGCACTTTGCTGCTCGAGAAAAAGGAAAAGCTGCTTCCCAATCTGAAATACACCGACCTGCTCGGCGTGTTCAGCCTGTCGGGCGACCTGGGCCTCAAGTGGAAGCACAACGCCTATATCGCCTACACCAAGGACGGGTTCGGCCTGACCTTCTCGCAAATCTATCGCGACGGCTATCAGAATCAGGCCTTGCCGGGCAGCGCCGGTCGTCCGGATTTCAACCCGCGCGTGAAGGCTTATATCATCTACAATGCGTCGGTGTCGCAGACCTTCAGCAACCATCTGACGCTGACGGCGGGGATCAGGAACGTCTTCAACACCGATCCGCCGTTCGCGATCACGTACGATTCGAACACCGGTTCGGGCAGTTCGTGGGAACCGCGCGTCGCCGATCCGCGTGGCCGTTCGTTCACGATGACCGCGGAGGTCAAGTTCTAGGCCTGCCGACCATAACGACACCAAGGGGGCGTCCGGCAACGGGCGCCCTTTTTTCGTCGGCCTAGCACGCTGAATCTGCGCCGAATCGTCACCTCGCAACCCGACATCTCCGAATCGGAGCGAAAAACTGCGCAAATTGCGAACTTTACGCTCGGCTCGCATCAACGGTCGCGCAATGGGCGTGCGCGCAAACCGCTCGCCCATCAGCGAAAAGGCTTGCATGCGACCTACGGCGACATTCTCACCCGGCCCTTCCAGTCCCTGGCCAGCGCTCGCGCCGGTCGGATTGTTCGTGGTCGTGGCCGCCGTGCTGATCGTCGGACGCACGCCGCCGGCAGCGATATGGCTGGCGCCGGTTTGCTTCGGCGCCTTCGCCTCGCTGATCCTGTTGTGGCGGTCCGGAGCACCGGTAGCCGTCCAGTCGAGTCTATCGATGCTCGTCATCACCGAACTGATGATGGTCGGCGTGCGCAGCGACGCGCTGGGTTTGCGTCAGGTCGAAGGCCAAGTGTCCACCGCGACCGCGGCCTCCGACGCCGACGGTAATGCTCCGGGATCGGCGGCTACGGTCGCGCCGGCAGCGCACGTGTCAATCGTAACGACATCGACCGACGCCGCTCGCGAAGCCGACGAACTGTCGCGCAGGATCCAGCAGGATCTGCCCGAGCATTTGCGCAACAGCGAAATACGGGGCGAGTTGAAGGTCGATCAGCTCCGCTCGGATACCAGGCTGGGGCTGTCCTGGTCGATCGGACCGGCGGGCAGCGCGACCTGGTGTGGATCGAGCAGCGTGTTCGCCGCCGACGCACGAGCCGGAGTCGCGCTGCTCGCCGCGGAAGTGGCAAGGCGCCTGTCTCCGCCGCCCGGCGCGCGCCCCGCATGCGGCAGCCGGCGCACGTAAATTTGCGGAGTTTGAGCAATTATATCGCGCCGGTCGCTAGCGATTTCGGCAATTCCCCTCGCCTAACCATGTCGTCATGACAAGCCATCACGCCTTCCTGTCTCGCCACCGCAGTGACCGTCGGCGACTTCTCCGCGACGAACGCGGCGCGGCCCTGGTGGAAATGGCGATGGTCCTGCCCGTGCTGATGCTGCTGATCATGGGAATCATCGTCTATGGACAATGGCTGGCCTGTGCGAGCGCCCTGCAGCAAAGCGCGAACGAAGGCGCGCGCGCCAGTCTGTCGGGCCTGTCACAGGAAGAACGCGCGCTGACCGCGCGTCAGACCGTCGCGGACTCGCTGTCGCATTATGACAGTATCGACCAGCGCAAGGTGGCGATCGGCATCCAGGACGACGGCACCACGCTCAACGTCACGGTCAATTACGACATGTCGGATCAGTCGGTGATGAAGCTGCCTTTCGTGCCCATTCCCGACAAAGTCCTCTCGCGCAGTGCCGCCGTGCGGCTGACTAGTTTCTGAGGGGCCGATGCGCGCCAGACCTTCCATGTTCGCCTCGACCAGCGGCAACGTCACGATCTTGTTCAGTGGCGGGCTGCTCGCGTTTCTGGGGGTCGCTTCGCTCGCGGTCGACGCAACCAATCTCTATTTGGCCAAGCGCCATGCCCAAGGAATAGCCGATGCGGCAGCACTGGCGGCGGCGGGCAACATCGATGATGCGAGCGGCGCCGCAGCCGCGGCGCGTAACGCCAATACGATGCCAGGACTGTCGATCGTGAGCGTCGAGCCTGGCCGGTACGCCGACGATCCGAAGGTCGCGGCGAGCGCGCGCTTTGTCGCGGGCTCCGACGGCGCCAATGCCGCGCGCGTCCTCGTCCATGCCGATGTGCCGCTCTATTTCGCGCGGATTTTCGGCAAACGGACGGCGCCGGTCGAAGCGCGCGGCACCGCCGCCCGGATCGACTTGGTAGCTTTCTCGATCGGCTCGCGGCTGGCTGGAGTCAATGGTGGCCTGCCCAACGCCATGCTGTCGCAACTCGCCGGTACCGACCTGCAACTCAGCGCGATGGACTATCAGTCGCTTGCCGGGGCTCAGATCGACATCCTCAGATTCAGCGAGGCGCTGCGCTCGCAGCTCAACGTCCAGGCCGCGACTTTTGGCGAGCTGTTGAACATGCAGGCGACCTTGCCCCAGATATCGCGCGCGATGGCCGCATCGGTCACCGACGCCCAGGCGTCGTCGGTGCTGAGCGCCGTCGCCAACCGGCTGCCGCAAAATTCGACCAAATTGTCCTCGTTGATCGACCTTGGTCCGCTTGCGGAGAATACCCAATCCGATCCGTCGCGGCCGATTACGGTCGACGCCTATTCCCTTCTGCGCGGCACGCTCGAGCTTGGCGGACAGCATCAGATCAGTGTCGATCTCGGCGCGACCGTGCCGGGCCTTACCTCGACCAAATTATGGGTCGCGATCGGCGAACGGCCGGCAAATTCGCCCTGGCTCCGGGTCACCGCGGCGCACGACGTCGAGGTACGCACGGCGCAGACGCGAATCTATCTCGATACCCAGGTCGCGCCGCAACTTGGCCTCGCCTCGCTCCGGGCGCCGATCTACGTCGAACTGGCCGCCGCCAGCGCGAAGCTGAAGGAGGTATCCTGCGCGGGTGGCGCGAACAAGGCGACGGTCATGCTGACCGCGACGCCATCGCTGGGCGAAGCCGCGATCGCCGATGTCGACCCGGCCGCGCTGGGAAATTTCCAGGCCGCACCCACGCTCAATCGCGTGACGATGTTGCGCACGCCGCTGGCCAGCGTGTCCGGCTTTGCCGACGTCAAATTGGGCGGCGCCGATCCACAGGATGTGTTCTTTTCGGCGAGCGACATCGCAAATCACGCAGTGAAGCAGGTCAGTACCAACGACCTGCTGCAAGGCGTCGCGTCCTCGCTGATCTCGCGGATCGACCTCAACGTCAACGTGCTCGGGTTGGGATTGAATTTGGGCACTCTGACCGCATTGGTCGGCCAGGTTCTCAATCTGGCCGCTGCACCGCTCGACGGCGTGTTCGGCCAGGTCACGTCGCTGCTCGGCGTTCACGTTGGGCAAGCGGACGTTTGGGTGAATGGCGTGCGCTGCGGCACGCCGGTGTTGGTCGGCTAGCGACCGGGGTGGGGAGGAAATGGGTAGATCGAATTTAGTTTTCCGGCGTGACGATAGCTGGCAACCGCTCAGCTATCGGTTGGAACTGCCGGCCGAAATCCGCGAATTCCGGTCGTGCCGCCTCGACATATTGCTGCTCGAAATGTCCGTCGCGGGCTGCGGCTTATGGGCCGGGTTCAAGATCCGGGTCGAACGGCCGATTACCTTGTTCGTCGAAGGCTTCGCGCCGATCAAGGCGAGCACCGCCTGGAGCGACAGCGGCTTTGCCGAACTGATCTTCGACCAGCATCTGCACCTCAGCGTTGTTCAGCACATGGCCCGGGAGTCGGCGGCCTGTCGCCGCCAGACCAAGCCGTTCGGCATGCCGAGCGCCGCGCATGCCGAGTTCACGGCGCTGTCGCAGGAATTGGGAAAACCGCTTTCGATCTGACGGGTAGGGCTGGCGTCGGCGCCGCACGGCCGAACTATTTGCGCGTCACCACCATCACGGCGCCTTCGCTGCCATAGACGCCGCGCAGGTCGTTGATCGCCCCAACCACCGGCACGGTGGTGCCGTCGTTGCGCAGGAACTCGGTCTCGAACCGTTGCGTGCCGCCATGGCTCAGCACATTCTCTATCACTTCGCGCAGCATCACGCGCTGGCCGACCGGAAGGAGGTCGATGACCGAGACGTTGGACAGCCGCTCGCGGGGAAGCTGGAGCAGGTCGCTCATCGCGGCATCGACTTCCTCGATCCGTCCGCGCACGTTGAACCAGATATAGCCGATCCCGCCATGCGCGAGGATCGCTTCGATCACCGCCTTTTTCGTGTCGGCCAACCGATAGGCCTTCACATCGTCGGTAATATCGCGCGCGAGCATCACGACGCCCTGATGCGTGCGGAACGTCTCCATACGATGCCAGGTGTCCGACCCGAACAGCCCCGGCAGTTCGAACGAACTGGGCTCGCCCGTGCGCTCGGTCCGGTTGCAATAACTCTCGAACATGGTTTCCCTGAGCGCCGGGAAGGCATCGAACAAGCCGCTCCCGGGAAGGCTTCCTTCCGCCTTGCGCGCCATCGCGTGCGCGGTGCGGTTGGCCATGATGATGTTCCGCTCCGCGTCAACGACGACGAGCAATAATGGCAGCCAGTCGGCAAGTTCCTGGTTTGAAAAGAGCGAATCATGATCGTCGCTTTTCGCAGTAGCGACAAATTCGTTATAATGAGCGATCGGCAGCAGGGCGTGGGTTTCGCGCCCGTGATGCGTGACGAATACTGGCCTTCCGGCTTGGCTGAGATGGCCGAACTGCCGCGCAAACTCCGAAGCCCTGACGAAAATCCCCGGCACTCCGCCTCCCACCCGCCTGGCCGATCCAGTCACAGCCACGGCATATACAATAACTTACATGTACAATATATTCGTTCATTTATCGTTACATTGGAGATGAACTATGTCCAAAACGAACACGATCTATCTTTAGTTATAACGTTATGCGCTCGTCACGTCGCTTACGTACAATTACGGCATCGGCAAGCAGCGATGTGCGCGGGGCGGATCGCTTACCAGATGGCCGCCCGATTGACCGGTGCGAGATACAACGGGTCCCCGGCGCCGACACCGAATGCGCGCGCCCATGCTTCCATGTTGCGCACGGTCCATACCCGCTGCGCGGCGGGCGCATGCGGGTTGGTCAGCAACCGTCGCCTCAGATCCGCGTCGCGATATTTGAGTCGCCAGATTTGTGCCCAGCCCAGGAAGAAGCGCTGATCCCCGGTCAGGCCGTCGATCACCGGCGCCTCTCGTCCGCCGAGCGAAGCGCGATAGGCGTCATAGGCTATCGTCAGGCCGCCCAGGTCGGCGATGTTCTCGCCGAGCGTCAGCGCGCCGTTGACGTGCCGGCCGGGTAGCGGCTCATATGTGTCGAACTGTTCCGCGAGCACTGCGGTACGTTTGGCGAACGCGGCGCGATCGGCCGCCGACCACCAGGTCGCCAGCCGCCCATGCTCGTCATATTTGGCGCCCTGATCGTCGAACTGGTGCGTCATCTCGTGCGCGATCGACGCGCCGATCCCGCCATAATTGACCGCCGGATCGACCGCAGGATCGAAGAATGGCGGCTGCAGGATCGCGGCGGGAAAGGTGATCGCGATCTTGGGATAATTGGCGAAGGCGTCGACCGTCATCGGCGTCGCGCTCCATTCCCAGCGATAGACGGGACGCCCGACCTTGGCCGCTTCCCAGTCATGGCCAAACTCCGCGGCCCGCACGGCATTGCCGAATGCGTCACCGTCGCGCATCGTCAGGCCGGTATAATCGTGCCAGCGATCGGGATAGCCGATTTGGGCATGGAACGCCGCCAGCTTGCGGCGCGCACGCGCTTTCGTCTCCGGCGTCATCCAGTCGAGCGCGTCGATCCGGCGCCCAAAGGCCGCGACCAGATTACCCACCATCGTCTGCGCCGCGACGCGCGTCGCCGGCGTGAAATGGCGCGCCGCATAAAGCTTGCTGACCTCGTCCGGCACCGCATCGAGCACGAAGGCGATCGCCCGCCGCCAGCGCGGCTCGGGCGTGTCGACGCCATCGATCGCATGGCCATAAAAGGCGAAATCGGCGGCGCGCAGATCGGCCGGCAGGACCTCGGCATAACGATGCAGCGTGCGGACGATCAGCATGGCGCGCAGCGTCGCGACCGGCGCGGCATCGATCAGCCGCAGTGTCTTGGCGACCGCGTCCGGTTGGCGCACGATGACGCGCGTGGCGCGATAGCCCAGCGCCGGCAGCAACGTCGCGACCCGATAGGGCCCGCGTCCCGCGTCGAGCGACGGTACGGCCACGGGATTATAGGTGCGGGCCGCGTCACGGCTGTCGGCGGCAGACCATTGCGCCGCTGCGATCGCGACCTCGAGACGAAGTATTGCGTCCGCCATACCATCGGGGGTTCCGACACCGGCGATGCGGAGCATGCGGGCCAGATATTCTCGATACGCCGCGCGCGCTTGCCGCATTGGGCCGGTGTCGGAGATGTAGTAATCGCGATCGGGCATGCCGAGCGCGCCTTGCGACACGGTCAGCGCGTAGTGATCAGGATCGCCATCGTCGGGTTCGACCGCAAATGCGATCGGCAGCGCGACGCCGCGTCGGCCCGCCCGTGCCGCAGCCGTCCAATAATCCGAGGGCGTCCGAATCGCGCGCAATGTCGTCAGCCAGGCACTGGCGGGCGCCATACCCAACCGGTCGAGGCGATCCTGGTCGAGGAATGCTCGATAAGCCGTCCCGGCGCGGCTGGTACGGTCGCCGGCCAGTTCGTCCAGGATGGTATGGACCTGCGCCCGGCTGAGATCGTCCAACTGGCCGATGGTGCCGACGCTCGATCGGTCCGCCGGGATCGCGGTGCGGCGCTCCCATGCGCCGTTGGCGTAGCGGAAGAAGTCGGCGCCCGGCGCGACGCTACGATCCATGCCGCTGATGTCGAACCCCGAGCCTCCGCTCCGCCCGTCGGCGCCGCCACGCCCGGGGATCGCAATCGCAGCCAAGACGGCCAAGACTGGCGCGCATTTGCGCGCCATCCCAATCAGCGATGCGATCGCAGGCCTTTGAATTGATTGACGCATCCCGTAGCGGCTCCTCAATGACCGGCCTAGCAGCGCCCGGCCCGCACGGGCTAGCCCGACAATTCGGCGAAACGCGTGGCTAAGCTATGCGTGAGGCGACCCGACGCGCGGCCGGTTGAGGATGCGACTCGTGGCCGCGATTCGACCAGAAATGCGAACGCGTCCAAAATAATTTTCGATTCGTCGCGGACGGAGAACGGTTCACCGGCATTTTAGCTCAGCCCGTCGCTCGAATGCTCGTGAGACAAAATGTCGTTGGTGAAACGATCGACGTTTTAGTCGCGAGAATCCCCAGTAGGCGGGTAAAACAGCGGAAAACCGACGAAGATAGTAATGCGGTCGAATACTGATACCAGATTCTTGCCGATATATCGGCGATAGACCGCCATTTATACGCAGGTACGGCATTTAGCCTGCGACAATGATGGAAAGCTTTTAGCAGCTGTATAGTATAGCCTAATCATCTACGAAGTAATCTCCACACATTTTTTGCTAAATACTGTTGATTGGTGAAATGATTCGGCGTATCTCGACGTCGTACTCGAACTGACGGGTTCACCATGCCATTGCCATTCATAATATTGGATCGCTCCGCGGTCCTCCTCCTCGGCGTGTGCGCCGGGGCTGCCATAGGTCTCGGCTTCGCTGGACACGCCGGTTCTGGCACGTCCGCAGTAAAAGCCTCGGTTTGCGCAATTCCCGCCAAGATGAACGCTGCGCCGCCTGAGGTCGCCGCCGCGCGCTTATGCGGATCGGTGCCGCAAAAACAGTTGATCGCTACCTTGCGCCAAGGCCGCCCGGTGCGCGTCGCGGTGTTCGGCGATTCGTACGGCGACGGTGTCTGGTCTGGGCTCCAGCGGCAATTGCCGCGCGCAAACTTCGAGGTCGTCAAATATAGCCAGCCGGCAACCGGCTTCACGCGCTACAAGCGGCTCAATATCGAGACGCATACCGCCGAGCAGATCGGTGCCGATCCGATCGACATCGCGGTCGTCTCGTTCGGCGCCAACGACGTCCAGGGCATCATCACCGACGAGGGCAAATATGGCCCGATGCTCGGCGACCGCTGGAAGGCGCAGATCGCGACGCGGATCGATCGCTTCATCGCCCTGCTCCGACGCCACCATGCCATGGTCTATTGGGTCGGCCTGCCGCGCATGCGCGAGGCGCAGACCGACAGCGACATGGGCGCGATCAACGATTTCTATGCCAGCGAGATGGCCAGGCTCGACGTGCCGTTCATCGACACGCGCCCGCTCGCCTCGGACAGGAACGGCCAATATGCCGCCTATCTGCCCGACCCCAAGACCGGCAAGCGCACGCTCGTTCGCGAGGGCGATGGCGTGCATATGTCGATGACCGGCTATCTGTGGATAACCAAGGGGCTCGCAGCGCGGATCCGCGACTATGTCGATGCAACGCGCGCGATCGATGCGACTCCCGCCTCTGCGCCCGAGATTGCGCGGTGAGACTGCTCGCCACGCCCCTCGCTATTGTCCTCGCCCTGCTGCCTGGCGTGGCCATTGCCGACAGTTGCTGGCGCGAGACATGCAATCTCGCGACGCTCCGGCCGGTTTTCGCGCAGCTCAACGCGGCGAGCACGCGGACACCCGGCAGGCGCCCGGTGCATATCGTCCAGATCGGCGACAGCCATACCGCGGGCGATGTGCTTACCGGCGCGTGGCGCGACCTGCTCCAGGCGCGCTACGGCAATGGCGGGCGCGGCGTGCTCGCCGCCGGACGGCCATGGGACGGCTATATCACCCATGGGGTGACCGCGACGATGTCGCCCGGCTGGCGGATCGCGGCGAGCTTCGGCAAGGGGTCTGAATATGCGGCGGTGCCGCTTGGCCTTTCGAGCTATTCGCTGACCTCGCTCCAGCCCGGCGCGACGATCGGGCTGACCAGCGACAGCCCAGCAATGGATTTCGACCGCTTCGTACTGTGCGCGATGGCTGGCCCCAATGATGCGACGCTGACCGTGCGGCTCGGCGGAGCAGACCAAAGCATCACCCTCGACGCTCCCGTCCCGACCCCGCGCTGCACGACGCTCCGCAGCGCTACGCCGCAATCGTCGGTCACCGTGACCGCCGGTGATCGGCCCACGACGATCACCTCCTGGGCAACCTTTCGTGACCAAGGCGGCGTGGCGCTGTCCAATCTCGGCGTGGTCGGCGCGCAGCTGCGGCATTTCGGCCGCACCGACGACGCCGTGATCGCCGAGGAATTGCGCGCATACGCACCCGATTTGATCGTGCTGGCATTCGGCACCAACGAGGGGTTCTCGCCGCACCTCGATCCGCGCGAATACGAGACGGGTTTACGCACCCAGATCGACCGGTTGCGCACGCTGGCGCCCGGCGTCCCATTGCTGATGCTCGGCGCACCCGATGCGCTGACCCGTAACCAAGCGCTCAAGGCCAATGCGGAGGGCGCGCTGCTCGGCTGCCCCGACGCGGTAACGCCCCCTTTGATCGCGCCGCCGGCACTCGGGCGGGTGCGCGGCATGCAGCGCGACGTCGCGCGCGATCTCGGCATCGCATTCTGGGACTGGCAGGCAGCGATGGGCGGCCCCTGCGCAGCGCGGGCGTGGACCGCGGCAACGCCCCCGCTGATGCGCCCCGACCATGTCCATTTCCGCTGGCCCGGTGGTCAGGCGCTCGCCGCCCGGCTCCAGGCCGATCTCGATGCAGCGATGAGCGAGTGACGCGATGCTGTTCCCGACGCTGACCTTTGGCCTGTTCTTCCTGGTCGTCTTCCCAGCCGTCTGGGCCGCACGATCGAACGAATGGCGCAAATTGCTCCTGCTCGTCGCCAGCTGGATATTCTACGGCGCTTGGGACTGGCGCTTCGTGCCGCTGCTGATCGGTTCGGCACTGATCAATTGGGGCGTCGCCGCGCTGATCGCACGCAGTGACGATGCGGATGCCCGCAAAGCGCTGTTGATCGGCGGCGTCGCGGCCAACCTGCTGGTGCTCGGCTTCTTCAAATATTTCGACTTCTTCGCCCAGCAAGCGGGCAGCTTGCTCAGCCTGATCGGCATCGGCCAGGGGGCCCCCCTGATGCAGGTCATCCTGCCGGTCGGCATCTCGTTCTTCACGTTCCAGGGCATCAGCTACGTCGTCGACGTGCATCGCGGGCGCGTTCCCGCCGCGCGGTTGCTCGACATATTACTGCTGATGTCGTTCTTCCCGCACCTCGTCGCCGGACCGATCGTCCGTGCTGCCGATCTCGTGCCCCAGTTCCAACAAACTCCGAAACTCAATCGCGGCATGGTGTCGATGGGCCTGCTGCTGATCGTGTGGGGATTGTTCAAGAAGGCGGTGATCGCGTCCGAACTGGCGACCCAGTTCGTCGACCCGGTCTTCTCGGCCCCCTCGGCGCATGGCTCGCTCGACCTGATCCTTGCAGCCTATGGTTATGCGGTTCAGATCTATTGCGATTTCTCGGCCTATTCGGACATGGCGATCGGCATTGCCGCTTTGCTGGGCTATCGCTTCCCACGCAATTTCGACCGGCCGTATCGCTCGGCATCGCTCCAGGAATTCTGGCGGCGCTGGCATATCAGCCTATCCCGCTGGCTACGCGATTACCTCTATATCGAGGCGCTGGGCGGCAGCCGTGGCGGCAAGTTCAGGCTCTACCGCAATCTGATGATCACGATGCTGCTCGGCGGGTTGTGGCACGGTGCCGCCTGGACCTTCGTGATCTGGGGCGGGTTGCATGGCGCGGCGCTGGTGGCCGAGCGAGTCTGGACGACCAGTCCGCGCACTCGCGACATCGTCCTGCCGCATTGGGCGAAGGTCGCACTGACGTTCCACGTCGTGACACTTGGCTGGATCTTCTTCCGCGCCGCAAGTTTCGGCGACGCGCTTGCCTATCTCGACGGAATTTTCGCGCCCGCCACGGGTGCGGTCACCGTCACGCCGCTGACCGTCCTGCTGATCGCGTTCGGCCTCGCCGTTCACGCGCTACGCTGGGATTCGATGACGCGCCTCGCCCAACGCCTCCGCGCGCTGCCCGCTCCCGCGTTCGCTGGCGCCCTGGTCGTGGCGATGCTGGTGGTCGACGCGATGCGCTTCGAAGGAGTCGCGCCCTTCATCTACTTCCGCTTCTGAGGCAGCCGACCATGTCCGACCTCTACGAATTCCCTGCCGATCTTCCCGACCAAGGCGATGACGGCCATGCAACGCTCCAATGGACCTGCACGATTGTCGTCATGGCAACGTTCGGGCTGGCCCTGTTCAACCCGGCCGCGATCAGCGGCTGGGTCGACGACCTGCCGCCGGGACCGACCAACGTGCGGCTGGCCGCAATTGGCGAATCCTGGGCCGAAACCGCCGATCGGGTCGGCTTTGGCCTAGGTCACGCCAAGCTCCACGCGGCGTGGAAAACCGCCGAGCGCATCGACTGGAAAGGCCGTCAGCCGGTCGAGATGGCCGCGACCAACCAGCCCGCTACGCCGTAAGGTCGCGTAAGCACGCAATCAGTGTGCGCCGCGCGAGCACGATCTTGAAGTCGTTATGCCCGTAGCCGCGCGCCTCACTCAACAACGCATCGGCCGCCGCCTCGAACGCCTCGGTTCCTGCAGGCCGGCCGGCAAGCGCCGCTTCGACCTCGGCGCTGCGCCACGGCATCGGCGCGAGCCCGCCGAACGCCAGCCGGGCCGAGCTGATCACACCATCCTCGACCGCCACCGCCGCCGCGACCGACACCAGGGCGAAGGCGTAGGAAGCGCGGTCGCGCACCTTGCGATACAGTTGCCGCCCGGGCGGCGGAACGGGCAATGCGATCGCAACGATCATCTCGCCGGGCTTGAGGTTCGTCTCGATCTCCGGCGTGTCGCCCGGCAAGCGGTAGAGCTCGCCGAGCGCGATCCGTCGTTCTCGTCCCTCTGGCAACGCTGTCACGACGACCGCGTCGAGCGCCCGCAAGGCCACCGCCATGTCCGACGGGTGCGTCGCGATGCACGACGCCGAGGTGCCGAGAACCGCGTGTATGCGGTTGAACCCGCCGATCGCATCACAGCCGCTGCCGGGCTCGCGCTTGTTGCAGGCCGCCGCGGTCTCGTAGAAATAATAGCAGCGCGTTCGCTGCAGCAGATTGCCCGCGACCGACGCCTTGTTGCGCAATTGCGCCGACGCGCCTGCCAACAGGGCCCGGCTCAGCATCGGATATTGTACGCGGATCAGCGGATGCGCGGCGAGATCGCTATTGGGCACCAACGCCCCGATCCGCACGCCGCCGTCAGCGGTCTGCTCGACGCTATCAAGTGCCAGCCGACTGATATCCACCAGTTTCTCTGGCGTCTCGACCTGCAATTTCATCAGGTCGACCAGATTGGTACCTCCGGCGATGTAGCGCCCGCCACCGGCACCCGCGGCCAGCGCCTCCTCGATGGTCGCGGCCCGCGCATATTCGAACGGCTTCATTCCGCTGCCTCCGCCAGGCGCTCGGCATCCGCCACTTCTCGGATCGCCGCGACGATCGTCGGATAGGCCGAGCAGCGGCAGATATTGCCGCTCATCCGCTCGCGGATTTCGGCATCGCTCAGCTCGACATCGTCGAGATCGTCGCTGACATGGCTCGGCCAGCCCCGAGCCACTTCGTCGAGCATGGCGGTCGCCGAACAGATTTGTCCCGGCGTGCAATAGCCGCATTGGAAGCCATCGTGATGGACGAACGCCGCCTGCAACGGGCTGAGTTCGTCCGCCCTGCCCAGGCCCTCGATCGTCACCACCTCATCGCCTTCGTGCATTACCGCCAGGCTCAGACAGGCATTGATACGTCGGCCGTCGACCAGCACCGTGCACGCGCCGCATTGGCCGTGATCGCATCCCTTCTTGGCGCCGGTCAGGCCGAGATGCTCGCGCAACAGATCGAGCAGGGTAGTTCGCGGGTCCACCTCTATTTCGCGCACTTGACCGTTGACGGTGATCCGCATCGCTCACTCCTCGGATGTGTCCCGCCGCCACGAAGGCACCGAAACGGCACATTTCTGCGACAATTCGAATGTAGTGGCCTGCGTTGCTCCCGACCAGTAGCGGAAAATAAATGCGTCGTTCGATCAGTCTTGTCCTGTTGCTTGCCGGCAGTGCGCCCGTCGCGCTCCATGCCCAAACCGTCCCTCCGCCCGCGCCGACCCCCGCCCCCCCGCAGTCGAAGCCGGCATCCGCGCCACAATCGGAGGACGACGGTCCAGAGGAAAACGACATCGTCGTCACCGGGTCGCGCAGCCTGCCCGGCGCGGTGGTCGGCGATATTCCGCCCGAACAGTCGCTCGGGCCGGCCGATGTCCGCTCCTACGGCGTCAACAGCATCAGCGACTTGTTGACCGAACTCGCGCCGCAGATCCGCAGCGACCGTGGGTCGGGTGGCGCCCCCGTTGTGCTGCTCAATGGCCGCCGCATTTCGAGCTTCGCTGAAATCCGCGATCTGCCGACCGAGGCGATCGCACGCGTCGACATCCTGCCCGAGGAAGTCGCGCTCAAATACGGCTATTCGGCTGATCAGAAGGTCGTGAACATCGTCCTTCGCCAGCGCTTCAAGTCGATCACTACCGAGCTTGGGGGCCAGGTTGCGACCGAGGGTGGCCGCAACACGCCGTCGGTGACCGGCGACATCGTCACGATCCGCCGCAACAATCGGTTCAGTCTGCATGCCGGCTATACCGACAGTTCGCCGCTCTATGAGAATGAGCGCGACATCCTGCCGCCGGTGACGAGGCCGGTGGTACCGGGAACGATCGATCTCAATCCGGGCTTTGATCAGCGGCCCTATCGTACCCTGTTGTCGTCAAGCCGCAATTTCCAGACCAACCTCGTCTATGCCCGGCCGCTGGGCAAAGTGAATGCGACGATCAACGGCACGTTCCAGTACACCGAATCGACCGGTGCGCAGGGCCTGCCTACGCTCGACCTGACGCTGCCCGCGGGCAACCCGTTCTCTACGTCCGCTGACGATGTCGACATCAATCGCGTTCCCACTGGCTATGACCCACTCAAGCAGCGCAATTCGGCGCTGACCTACCATCTCGGCACCGGCTTCAACGGCCAGTTCGGGACGCAATGGCGCTGGTCGCTGACCGCTAATTACGATCGCGTCGACAGTGAGACGTTCAGCGAGACGGGGTTCGACGTCAGCGCCCTTCAGGCCCGGCTCGATGCCGGCGATCCGACGTTCAATCCGCTCGGGCCGATCAATCCGCTCGATTACTCGATCGCACCGGCCAATCGGGGGCAATCGACATCCAATAGCGGCGGCGTCGACGCGCTGGTCAATGGCAAGCTGCTCAAGTTGCCCGCCGGCGACATCTCGACCGCAATCCGCGTCGGCGGATCGCTATCGAGCCTCGACAGCCAGTCCTACCGGCTGAACCCGCAGAACGCGCTGGTCAGCACCAGCGGATCGACCACGCGCAACGAAGCCTCGGGCCAGATCAATCTCGACGTGCCGATCGCGAGCAAGTCGAAACACGTGCTGGCGTTCGTCGGCGACCTGTCACTCAACGGCAATATCGCGGTCCACCAATTGTCGGATTTCGGCACGCTGACCACGCGCGGTTACGGCGCCAATTGGCAGCCGATCCAGGGTGTGCGCTTCATCGCCTCGGTGACCGACCAGGACGATGCTCCGTCTGCCGCGCAACTCGCCAACCCCACCGTCGTGACGCCGAATGTCCGGGTGTTCGACTATGTCAAAGGCGAGACCGTCAGCGTCACCAGCACGACCGGCGGCAATCCCTTCCTCAAGGCCGACAGCAAGCATACGCTGAAGATCGGGCTGACCCTGAAACCATGGGAAAAGACCGACTTCACGCTGACCGCCAATTACGTGAAGTCGAGCGTGCGCAACGCGATCGCCGGCTTCCCGGCGGCGACGGCGGCGGTCGAGGCCGCCTTTCCCGACCGCTTCACGCGCGATGCCGACGGCGACCTGACCGCGATCGATACGCGCGCGGTCAATTTCGCGCGCACCGACCGCTCAGAATTGCGCTGGGGCTTCAACATCTCGAAGCCTATCAAGTCGAAGCTGCAGAAGCAGGTCGAGGCCTTCCGCGCCGGCACCGGCCCCAATCCGTTTCAGGGCCTGCGCCTGCCCAATGGCCGCCGCTTCGGCGAACGGCCTCAAGGCGATGGCAACAATCCGAACGCCGCCGGCACGCCGCCTGCTAACGGCAGCGCGCCCAACGCGAACAATACCCCGCCGCAGGACGGTGCACCCGGCGGCGACCGTCCGGGCGGCGGACGCGTCGGCGGCGGTGGTTTTGGCGGCGGCGGGTTCCGTGGCGGCGGGGGGCGCGGCGGACGCGGCGCGTTCGGCGGCGGCGGCGGGCGGCTCCAATTCGCCTTCTACCACACCTGGCATTTCACCGACCGGGTCGAGATTTCGCCGACCTTGCCGGTGATCGACCTGCTCAATGGCGGGGCGATCGGGTCGGGCGGCCAGTCGCGCCACGAACTCGAGGCGCAGGGCGGCTATTCCAATAACGGCCTCGGCGTCCGGCTGTCGGCCGATTGGCAGAGCGGCACGCATGTGCTGGGCGGCACGGCGGGCAACCCCAATCCGCTCGACTTTTCGAGCCTGGGGACGATCAACCTGCGCTTCTTCGCCGACCTCACCCAGCAGCTCAAGTTCCTCAAGAAGAACCCTTGGGCAGCGGGCATGCGGGTGACGCTGGCCGTCAACAACGTCCTCGATTCGCGCCAGCGCGTCCGCGACGCCAACGGCAACACGCCGATCAGCTATCAGCCCGATTATCTCGACCCGATGGGTCGCACGATCCGGTTGAGTGTTAGGAAGGTGTTTTTCTAAGGCCGAGCGCGCCCCTGAATAGCGGTGCTATTCAGGGAGACGCGCCGGCCCGGCCGGCGGCGCCAAAGGCGCCGTCCGACGCGGCTTAGCCGCGTCGAGAGGCCGGCTTCTGCGCTACCGCCTGCAACCCCACCCGCTTCTCCAGCCACTGCGCCGCCGCGTCCGGGGTCACCTTCCCCACATCGCGATCGACCATGTAATTGGCCTCGCGCATCGCCTCGACCGGCACCCGCCCGATCAGCGGTTTCAACGCCGCGATCATCCGCGCATCCTTCGCGTAGCGCGGCGCGATGATCAGGATCGCGTCGTAATTGGGGATAGCGCCCCTGGGATCGCTCAGCACGGTCAGCTTGTCGGCGGCGATCCGCCCGTCGGACGAGAAAGCCGAGATCACATCGGCCTGCCCGCTTTCCAGCGCGCGATACATGAAGGTGGGACTATAGGCATGGGCCGACCCGAACCGGATCGGATAGGCGGCGCGCACCGCTTTCCATTCGGGGCGTTCGAGGAATTCGAGATCGGCGCCGAATTGCAGCTCCGGCGCCTTCGCCACCAGATCGTCGAGACCGGCGATCCCCAGCGCCTTGGCCCGATCGCCACGCATCGCGAAGGCATAGGCATTTTCGAACCCCATCCGCCCAAGCAGGTTCAGCCCCTGTTTCTGCTGCCAGATTCGGATCGCCGCCAGCATCGCATCGCGCGGCGGCGTGTCGGTCCGTTTCATCTCGTTGGTCCAGATCGTGCCGGTATAGTCGACCGCGACATCGACGTCGCTCGACGTCAGCGCCGCGAACATGACGCCGGACCCCAGCCCTTCCTTATAGCGGACGCGATAGCCTGCCGCCTCGAGCCGATGGCCGATCATCCGCGCCAGGATATATTGCTCGGAAAAGCCCTTGGCGCCGATCGTCACCGTTTCCTGCCGGACCGGGAGCGCCGGGAGCAAGGCAACCACGACGCCGAGCGCGAGCAGACCGAACGCGATCCACGGGCCACCCCGCCCGCGCCGCGCGATGCCGCGCTCGATCACGCCAAGCAGCGCGTCGACTGCGAGCGCCAATCCCGCTGCGGCTGTGCACCCGGCGAGAACCAACGCCCAATTCTGCGTTTGCAGCCCGGCGAAGATCATATCGCCCAGGCTCGGCTGGCCGACCGTGGTGGACAGAGTCGCTGCGCCGATCGTCCATACCGCGGCGGTTCGAATCCCGGCCATCAGCACCGGTGCGACCAACGGCGCCTCGACTAGCCGCAATTTCTGCCACGCCGTCATCCCGACGCCGTCGGCCGCCTCGATTACCGCTGGATCGATCCCGGCGAGTCCCGTCACCCCGTTCCTGAGAATCGGCAGCAAGGCATAGAGCGTCAGCGCGAGGAGCGAGGGAAGGAAGCCTAACGCGGGAATTCCGCCACCGACCAGGGTCGAGAGCGACAGCAGGATCGGATAGAACAGCGCCAGCAGCGCGAGGCTCGGTATGGTCTGGATTAGGCTGGCGAAGCCGAGCGCGATCCGACCGACCGAGGGCACGCGCGCCGACCAAACGGCTAGCGGCAGGCTGAGGATGATTCCGAGAACCAGCGCGCTCATCGCGAGGAGGAGATGTTGTGCGAGGAGATCCGGCACGCGCGCGAGGGCATCGAGGAAGTCGGTCACTTGAAATCCTCCCCGGCACGGGGAGGGGGACCATCGCGCCAGCGATGGTGGAGGGGGTAGGCCTCAAGGGGTGCCGCTTGTGGCGCGCCCTCTCCACCAGCCTTCGGCTGGTCCCCCTCCCCGCGAGCGGGGAGGAATTGGAGCGGCCCCCTCACGACTCTGATTCCAGCGCAGCCAATCGCCTCATCTGCTCGCGCGGCACCGCGACCAACGCCTGCGCCTCCGCCCCGCCCTGCCCTGCTAACAGCCCATACGGGGTTGCATCGGCAACGATCCGTCCCCTTTCCATCACCAGCACGCGGTCGGCGAGCAGCAGCGCCTCGGCCATGTCGTGCGTGACCATGATGGTGGTCAGCCCGAGCCGATCATGCAACGCGCGGATCGCGCCGCCCAATTGGTCGCGCGTGACCGGATCGAGCGCGCCGAACGGCTCGTCCATCAGCAGCAGGCGCGGCTCCGTCGCCAAGGCACGCGCCACGCCGACACGCTGACGCTGGCCGCCCGACAAGGCGTCGGGCATCCGCTCGGCGAAATCGGCCGGCAGATCGACCAGTCCGAGCAACTCGGCAACGCGCGTGCGGGGGTTCTTCTCGCCCTCCAGCCTGAGCCCGATCGCGACATTCTCTGCAACCGTCAGATGGGGGAACAGTCCGATATTCTGGAAGACATAGCCGATCCGCCGCCGCAGCCGGAAGCGATCCTCGACGTCGATCGCCTGCCCGTCGATCGCGATGCTGCCCTTGCTCGGCTCGATCAGCCCGTTGATCGTCTTGAGCAGCGTCGACTTGCCCGACCCCGAACTGCCGACCAGTGCGACGAAGCTGCCGCCGGCGATCTCGACCGAGACGTCGTCTACCGCGACAGTGCCGCCTGGATAGGATTTGGTTACGCCGCTTAGTTCGAGAGAAGGGCCCTGCGTGCTCACGGCGCCGTTGTGCGGGAGCTGAGCGATAGGGTCAAACCGCCAAATTCGTCACCCCGGACTTGTTCCGGGGTCCAACGTGCCGCAAGCCTGTGGCTTGGGGATGGTTGGATGCCGGAACACGTCCGACATGACGAGATCAAGGGGAGCGAGGATGGAAACGAAGGCAATCTTCATCACCGGTGGTGGATCGGGCATCGGACGCGCCGTCGCGCAGCGTTTCGCGCGCGAGGGCTGGCGTGTCGGTCTGGCCGACGTCAACGCCAAGGGGCTGAGCGAAACCGCGGCATTGCTGCCCGTGGGCATGAGCGACACCTACATCATGGACGTGCGCGATCGCGATTCGTGGAAGACCGACCTCGACGATTTCACGTCGAAGACCGGCGGGCGGCTCGACGTGCTGTTCAACAACGCCGGCATCGGCACCGGCGGCCCGATCGCCGAGATGAGCTTCGAGGATCTCGACCGTGTCGTCCAGATCAACCTGGTCGGCGTGCTCAACGGCGCCAAGATCGGCCATGCCTATCTGGCCAAGACGCCGGGATCCTGCCTGCTCAACACCGCCTCGGCCTCGGCGATCTACGGCTCGGCCGGCCTGTCGGTCTATTCGGCGACCAAGTTCGGCGTGCGCTCGTTGACTGAGGCGCTCGACGGCGAATGGTATGGCGACGGCATCAAGGTCCGCGACCTCGTCCCCGCCTTTATCGACACGCCCCTGCTCCAGGGACCGATCGAGGGCAGCAATCGCACTATTCGCGAGACGGTGACCGAGGGCGGGTTGGAACTGAGCAGCGCCGCCGACGTCGCGGACGCGGCGTGGAACGCGGTCCATGGCGATGCCGTCCACACCTATGTCGGCAAGACCGCCTTCCGCATGAAATTCGCAGCGCGCTGGATGCCGGGCCAGTTGAGGAAGATGATGCGGCGCGGAATCGGCAGCCGGGACTAGCCGAGGCCAGCCCAATATACGCGTATTGTTGATTCAGTCATCATCCTATAATGTTGATTCGATCAACATGGCGGATGAAGCGAGATGACGATTCGACAGGAGCGGGATGTGGCCGCGCTACGCGCATTCAACCGAGTCTATACCAGCCGACTCGGACTGCTCGACGCGCATCTCGATGACAGCCCGTTCACCCTGAGCGAGGCCCGCGTTCTCTACGAGCTGGCCAATCGGTCCGACCCGACCGGCGCCGAGATCGCCCGCGCGCTCCGTCTCGATCCGGCGCAGATCAGCCGCACGATCAAGCGGTTCGCCAATCGCGGCCTGGTCGCGACGCGCGACGACCCATCGCATGGTCGCCATCAATTGCTGGCGCTCACCGATCAAGGCCGGGCAGCCTTTACCGCTTTGGAAAACAACACGCGCCGCGCGATTGGCGCGCTGCTGGACGAATTGCCGCCATTCCGGCGCGCGGCGATGCTTTCGGCGGCGAGCACGATTACCCGTGTGTTCGAGGAAGACCCATCCGGGCCCATCCTGCGCAGACTTCGGCCCGGCGACCTCGGCATGGTGATCGCTCGACAGGCGATCCTCTATGCGGAGGAATATGGCTGGAATAGCGACTATGAGGCGCTGGTCGCGCGCATCCTTGCCGACTTCCACCAGTCCTTCGATCCCGCTCGCGACGCCGCGTGGATAGCGGAGATGGACGGCCGGATGGCGGGCTCGATCTTCCTGGTTCATGGTGACGAACCGGACGTGGGCAAATTGCGCCTGCTCTATGTCGAGCGCGACGCGCGCGGGACCGGCGTCGGCAAGATGTTGGTCGCGGCCTGCGTCGATCGCGCGCGCGCGGCCGGATACAAGCGGCTCGATCTTTGGACCAATAGCGTCCTCACCGCCGCGCGCCAGATATATGAACGCGCCGGTTTCGTGCTGGTGGACGAAGCGCCGCATCATTCATTCGGCCAGGACCTGATCGGCCAGACCTGGTCGCTGGCGCTTTGACGCGGCGCCCGCCGCGGCCTATGGCGCTGATCGCGAGCGCGACATGCGCGGGACCCTAGCCGGCGAATATCTCTGGTTTTACCATGCTCTTGCTCTGGCCAGGAAGCGGATATTGCGGCACTAGCGAAACATGCCCGGCGTGACCCCAGAGCGAAGGCCGACCATCAGCCTGATCATCCCCGCTTATAACGAGGAGGAATATCTCCCCGCCTGCCTCGACGCGGTAATGCGTAACGTCGCCGGCAAGGCGGCTGAAATCATCGTCGTCGACAACAACAGCACCGACCGCACCCGGGAAGTGATCGAGCGCTATCCCGGCGTCACCTATGTGTTCGAGCCGGAAAAAGGGATTACCCGGGCACGCCAGCGCGGCTTCCTGTCGGCCTCCGGCGATATCCTGGCCTATGTCGATGCCGATACGCATCCGCCCGCTGGCTGGATCGAGCAGATCTGGGAGCAGTTCGAAAACCGGAACGATCTGGCCTGCCTGTCGGGGCCGTACAGTTTTTACGACCTCAGCGGCCTGCGCAACAAGGTCTCAAGCGGTTGGTTCGTCGCCGCGCGGCCGCTCTACAACATCACCGGTTATATGATGGTCGGCGGCAATTTCGCGATCCCGCGGGACGTGCTCGAACGGATGGGCGGGTTCGACAGCTCGATCGAATTCTACGGTGAGGATGTCGACATCGCCAAGCGCGCCAAGCAGCAGGGCAAGGTGCTGTTCTCCCCGCGCTTCGTGATGCCCACCTCGGGAAGGCGGATGAAGAAACAGGGCTTCGCCAAGATCGCCGGCATCTATTTCCTCAATTATTTCTCGATCGTCTTCCGCGGCAAGCCCGCCACCAAGGGCTATGAGGATATCCGTTAGACGGATTGCGACTGTCGCTAATCCACCAGCTCGTCGATCGCTTCCGCCATCGCGATGTCGCGATGCGACAATCCGCCGGCATCGTGCGTGGTCAAGGTGATGTCGACGCGGTTCCACACGTTCGACCATTCGGGATGGTGGTCGTGCTTTTCGGCCAGCAGCGCGACACGCGTCATGAACGCGAACGCCTCGCTGAAATCGGCGAAGGTGATGCTGCGGCTGATCGCGTCGCGGCCTTCGTCATAATCCCATTCGTCGAGTTCATCGAGCGCCTCACCCCGTTCCTCGTCGGTCAGTTGTTCGACCATCGCCTTCTCCCTTGCTTGCCGCCGCGATGGATAACGGCCTATGCCGCTCGTCATGAGCGGGCAAGAGGGCGCACATGTCGCGCCAAGCGCACAAGAGATCGAGGCGATCGCACGCCGCACGCTCGCGGCGCTGCCCGACGAGTTTCGCCGCCATCTCGGCGACGTCGTGCTGATCGTCGAGGATTTTGCCGATGACGAGACGCTGAAGGCGCTCGATATCGAGAGCCCATTCGATCTGACCGGCGTCTACCACGGCCGTCCTATCGGCGAGAAATCGTCGATGGAATCGGGCGCGATGCCCGACCGCATCCATCTATACCGCCGCGCGATTCTCGACGAATGGATCGAGGATGGCGAAGATCTGTCGACACTCGTGCGGCATATCGTGATCCATGAAGTCGGGCACCATTTCGGGCTGAGCGACGAAGATATGCACCGGCTGGAGGATGAAGCGTGAGCTCTCTCGCATCATCCACGTCTCGCCTGTCGTCATCCCCGCGAAAGCGGGGGTACGAGCGGGGCGGGCGCGCATGCTGAGTTTCTCTTCCGTCACCTGCATTCGCGGCGGCCGCGCGCTGTTCGAGGACCTGTCCTTCGCGCTCGGAACCGGTGATGCG
Organism: Sphingomonas sp.; assembly: GCF_024508665.1. Taxonomy (GTDB): domain Bacteria; phylum Pseudomonadota; class Alphaproteobacteria; order Sphingomonadales; family Sphingomonadaceae; genus Sphingomonas. The sequence continues at coordinate 507,807 of NZ_JANINP010000006.1, read as the reverse complement.
GCACTGGTCACCGGCCCCAACGGCATCGGCAAGTCGAGCCTGATCCGCCTCGCCGCCGGACTGCTTGCTCCGGCCGCCGGCCGCATCACCGGCGACGCGCCGCGTGCATTGCTGACCGAGCAAGCCTCGCTCGACGAGGAATTGCCGCTGGCCCGCGCGCTCGCTTTCTGGGCGGGGCTGGATGGTACGGTCGGCAAGGTCGGGGCCGCGCTCGAAGCGCTTGCTCTGGCCGAACTGGCCGACATCCCGGTCCGCCTGCTTTCGACCGGCCAGCGCCGCCGCGCCGCGATCGCCCGCATTATCGCCAGCGGGGCACCGCTCTGGCTGCTCGACGAGCCGGCCAACGGGTTGGACAAAGCCGCACTCTCTTTGCTCGAAACCGCGATCGCCACGCATCGCGCCTCGGGCGGCGCGATCCTGGTCGCAAGCCACACGCCGATCACTTTGCCCGATGCGATCACGATCGATCTTTCCCGGAGCCTGCCCCATTTGGATAACGTGGCGTGAGCTCGATCCTCGCCTCGCTCATCGCCCGCGACCTGCGTCGGGCCTGGATCGGCGGCGGGGCTTTGCTGCCGGTCGCGTTCTTCCTGCTCGTCGCGATCCTGTTTCCTTTCGCGATCGGCCCCGACGCCAAATTGCTCGCGCGGGTCGGCGGTGGCGTGTTGTGGGCGGCCGCCCTTCTTGCCGCGCTAATTCCGATCGAGCGCCTGGTTGCGCCGGACATGGCCAGCGGCGTGATCGACCAGTTGCTGACCCGCGGCCAGTCCGCCGCGACGATCGCCTTCGCCAAGCTGATCGCGCACTGGCTCGCTTTCGCACCGCCGGTTCTGATCGCGGCTCTTCCCGCGGCGGCGTTGCTCGATCTCTCCACCGAGACGCTGGTCCGGGTAGAAATCGGCCTGCTGATCGGCACTCCCGGCCTGGCCGCGCTTGCGCTTGCGACCGGCGCGTTGGTCGCTGGGCTGCGCGGCGCCGGCGCGATCGCCGGCTTGCTATTGCTGCCGCTCGCGGTCCCGCTGCTGATCTTCGGCGCGGGCAGTCTCGATGGCGGCATCGGTGCGCTCAAACTGCTGGCGGCAGTCAGCCTGGTGCTGGTGGCAGGAGCGCCGTTCGTCGCCGGCGCTGCGATCCGCGCAGGGTTGGACTGAGCAATATCTTTCTCGAGTGCGAACGCGGTAGCGCGTCGTAGCGGAGCACGCGAGCCGACGCCATCTTAGCTCGCGGAGCCAACGCCGTGGCGTTAGCATCCGATCATGCGCCTCGCATCCCTCACTCCGAAGATCGCGATTCTGGTCCTTGGCGTAGCTGTGGGAGCGGTCTCGACATGGGCATTCGTATCCCACCCAGCTCGGCCGGAGCCAATTTCGGTATCGATGTCCGAGGCCACGCCTATACCCGAACCGACGTCGCCGCCGCCAAAAGGCAGCAGCGCCGAACTCGGCGCAAAGCTGTTGCAGCGGGTCGGGCGCAACGTGATCGCCGACGACCGGGCCAGGGGATTGCACGATGGGCCGATCGAATTTTACACGGTGCCTAAGCCCTATGGCGAAACGCTGTGCCGCGTCGATGTGTACACCGTCGCGCCGAAGATCGTCCGCGGTACGATCCTCGACAAGGAAGAATGGGACAACGATCTCAAGGTCGACACGCGATACGGATTGTGGAGGCGACCGTCCGCTACCGGAGGCGACCGATACAAAGCTTGCGCCGCTTTTCGCGATTTCCGGCATCTGATCACGGAGGGCAACTTGCCCTCGGTCGCTCGGGCAACGTACGCGATGGACACGATCCTTGATCGGGCGAGGTCAGGTAAGGTCAGCTTCAAGCTATCCTGCACCGTAATGTCGTTGAGGCTGGGTAAGCCGATATCGTGCGATTCCTTGGCAATCCTGCGCGCCCTATCGCTCCAGGACATCCATCGTACCGAGATGAAGTCCGAGACGGAGGGCGAGCACTCTTCGGTGCCCCACGACGAAGTCTTGGTTGCCGGCGATAGGATCGCGAAGATATTGAAAATGAAGACGTTCATGACCGTGATCAACATCGAGGACGAACAGCATTTCGGCAAGCAGAGCATCGACGAAGCCGAGGTGAGATCGGTCGAGATCGTAATCGACGAAGAGTGTTGATCGATTCCGCTAGACCGCTTTAATGCGCCTCGCCGCTAGCGGCCGAAGAGACGCCGCGAAGATCGCCGCCGGGCTTGCCGGAGAACGCACAGGCGCTCAGAACGACCCGCAATTGCTCGGCGCCCGCCCGCCCACGAAGCGCGCATCGATCCAGCCGAGCGTGACCTCCGCCTCGGTACGGGCGACGGTGCCATGCTCGCCGCCCGGCACCGAAATGAAGCGCACAGTCTTGCCTGCGGCGCAGGCGGCGCGCGCGAAGTCGCGTACTACCGCCGGCGCGACGATGGTGTCGCCGGTGCCCGTGGCGATCAGCGCCGGCACCTTGATCGCAGCGGCCGATGGGCTGTTTTCGCGCATCAACCGTCCCCAGGGCTGTTTGGTGCCGAGGTCGAGGTTGCGGATCGCGCGTTGGGCGATAGCGATGCCGATGATCGTGCCGAGCTTCGGCTTGGCGTCGAAGTTGACGCAATTATTGTCGGCCAGCCGAGTCATCACGTTCTGGACCGAGCGCGGTCCCAGCGTCGACATCGGCGCACCGTAGTATCGCGACCAACTGGTCGCGGTATAGGCTGTCAGCAAGGCGCGCACGCGGGCGTCGCTGCCTTCCTTGAAATTGCGGTGGAGGTCGGTCGGCGGCACGATCGCCGCGACCCCGAGGAGTTGCAGATCGGGAGCGTAGCTCGACCACAGCTGCCCGGCCCACAGCGCGGCATGGCCGCCTTGTGACTCGCCCCAAACTGCGAAGCGCGAGCCGGCATCGGCCTCGGGGATGCTCCGCGCGGCACGGACGGCGTCGAGCGTCGACTTGCCCTCGCTGGCGCCGACCAGCACGGGATGAACCATGTCGGATCCGAGCCCCGGATAATCGGGCGCCACGACGGTATAGCCCCGGCGAACGACGTCATCGAGCGCCGGGATCAGCGTGAAATTGGTGTTGCCCAGCGATGGCGCGCAGCGCTTTGCGATGCCGATCAGGCCGTGCGTCCAGGCGATCACGCGCCGCGGACCGGCAGTGGAGCGGTTCCTGGGCGCGATGACCATCCCGGTTACCCGAATCGGCTGGTTGCGATCCCCGCTCGTCCAATATTCGATCCGCCAGGCGCGCATATTGGCGGGAGCGTCCCCAACGGGTTGCGCGGCGATGAGCGTGCCCGCGCGCTGAGCGAAAGCGGTGCGAGGGAGGACAGCCAATGTCGCCGCCAACAGGATGGTCAAGGTGCTCAGAAACCGATGCATTGAGCCGCTCCCAGCAATGTCGGCGGACGATAGCATGATCGCCGAGCGGTGGAAAACCGGCCGCATCTTAGCTCGGCCTGACGACCTCGAAACGGGTAGCGAGGTCGTTGCCTGCCCTTCTGATCCGCGCCACACATCGCGGTAACGATAGACAGGAGTGGAGCCGCATGAGCGTGACGGAGATGGCCGATTGGGATGCTACCGAAACGGCCGCGGCCATCCGATCGGGCGCGGTGTCCGTGCTCGAGGTCGTGGACGCGGCGATTGCGCGCGCCGAGGCGCTCGACCCGAAGCTCAATTTCCTGGTGTCCGATGATTTCGAGCGTGCAAGGGCTCGGGCGCGTGGCCCGCTCGGCGATGGCGCGTTCGCCGGCGTTCCCTACCTGATCAAGGATCTCGACGATTTCGTCGGACTGCCGACGCGGATGGGCACGCGCGCGACAGCTGGGGCAGCAACAGCGACCCGGCAAGCCGCGCTGATCAACGGCATGCTGGCGACCGGGCTCAACCCGATCGGCAAGAGCGCGACGCCTGAACACGGTTTTCTGCCGACCACCGAACCGCTGGCGTTCGGGCCGACGCGCAACCCCTGGGATCCGGCGCGATCGGCGGGCGGCTCCTCGGGCGGGGCAGCGGCCGCGACCGCTGCCCATGTCGTGCCGTTCGCGCATGCCAGCGACGGCGGCGGCTCGATCCGCATCCCGGCCTCCTGCTGCGGCCTGTTCGGGCTCAAGACGTCGCGCGACCGTACCCTGGCGACCGATCCCGGCCATTTCCCGATGCCGCTCAGTGTCCAGCTGTGCGTCTCGCGCAGTGTTCGCGACAGCGCCACTCTGCTCGCCGCGGTCGAGGCCAAGGATTCGGGCCTGCCGCCGGTCGGACTGATAACCGGGCCGTCGACGCGGCGACTGCGCATCGGCCTGGTGCTCGACAGCGTGTCCGGCCAGTCGCCCGATCCCGAAGTCGCGACCGCGATCGAAGGCATGGCGGCGCTGCTCGGCGATCTCGGCCATCACGTGGAACCAACCGCCTGGCCAGAAGCGATCGTCGGCATGTCCGACGCATTCCTGCTGACCTGGTCGCAGGGCGCCGCTAATCTGCTAGCCGAGGATGGCCGACTGCTCGGCCACAGCCCCGGACCCGACGAGGTCGAACCGTTCAGCCTCGCCATGGCGGCGATCATCGCCGGAGCGCCGGAAGGGGCGGTCGACCAGGCCGTCGCGTACCTCACCTCGCTGCGCGGCGTCTATGACGCGTGGCTCGGCCAATTCGATATGATCCTGTCGCCCGTCCTCTCGCTACCGCCGCCCGAGATCGGTTGGCTCGCCCCCGATCTACCGGTCGAGACGATGGCCGAGCGCCTTACCCGCTATGTGGGCTATACCACGCCGTACAATGTGGTCGGCGCGCCGGCGATGAGCGTGCCCGGCGCGTGGTCGACGGCGGGCCTGCCGATTGGCGCCCAGTTCGGCGCGCCGGTCGGTGGTGAAGCGGCGTTGCTGGAACTGGCCTTCGAGCTGGAGCAAGCAAGGCCTTGGGCAGGACGGCGACCGCCGATCCGCGGCTGATCGCCGCGGACCAGCCTCGGCTGCTCATCGACTCCAGCGCGCCCAGATCGCGGTCGGAAGCAACAGGCCGCGCGCTTCCTCGCGCACCGCGAGTTCGCCCGCCTCGACCTTGCCCGGGAGATCGGAAAAGGCCTGGCTGACGAGTTCACCGATCGCCAGCGCCGACATGCGCACGGCGTAGACGGTCAGGAACAGAAAGCGCGACTTGTGGTCGAGCAATTGTCGGCAGTCCTGGATGAGGCCCGGCAGGCCTTCTTCCAGCCGCCACACCTCGCCCTCCGGCCCGCGTCCGAATTTGGGCGGATCGAGCAGGATGCCGTCGTACCGCCGCCCGCGCCGCACCTCGCGCGCGGCGAACTTGGTTGCGTCATCGACCATCCAGCGCACCGGCCGGTCGTCGAACCCCGCCAGCCGCGCATTGGCCCGCGCGCCCTCGACCGATTTCTTCGAGGCGTCGACATGGACCATCTTCACGCCCCTGGACGCCAACGCCAGCGTCCCGACCCCGGTGTATCCGAACAGGTTGAGTGCCTCGGCATCGTCGAGCCCGGCCAGCCGTTCGCGCATCCAGGTCCATACCGGCGCCATGTCGGGGAAGAAGCCGAGATGACGAAACGGCATGGTCTGCGCGGTGAAGGCGACATCGTCCCACTTCATCGGCCAACCGTCGCGCGGCACCTGACCGCTATACTGCCAGCGCCCGCCGCCTTCCTCGTCCGATCCGGGAATGAACTCGGCATCGGCCTTCCAGTCGGCATTGGCCGGCGCCCACATCGCTTGCGGTTCGGGGCGGATGAAGCGGAAGCGGCCATAGCGTTCGAGCTTGCGGCCGTGGCCGGAGTCGACCAGGCCGTAATCGGCCCAGGGCTCGCCGATCATGGTGAGGAGGTTCATGGGATGTCTCTCGAGACACCCTCACCCTTCCCATCGCTGGCGCGATGGGCCCCTTCCCTCTCCCATTGGGAGAGGGAGGGAGCGGCGCAGCCGCGGAAGGGTGAGGGTCTGTTCATCAAGCCGCCGTCTTCGCGATATAGTCGGTCACCGCCTCGAACGTCGCCGGCAGCGTCTCATAGCGCTCCTCACGCTCGAACAAATCCCCGACGCGCGCCGGCAGCACCGGGCGTACGCCAGTCGCGCGCTCGACCGCGTCGCCGAACTTGGCCGGATGCGCGGTCGCCAGGGTGACGATCGGCGCGTCGATACCCGCCTGCCGCGCCGCGCCGAGGGCGATCGCGGTATGCGGGTCGATCACCTGCCCCGCCCGCTCGTACGCCCAGCGCATCGCCAGCGCCATGTCGTCGAGGTCGATCCGCGCGCTCGACAACAGATGCGCGGCGCCCTCGCGCTGCTGGTTGGTCAGCCGCATCGCCTTGGACGCCTCGAACCCCGCCATCTGCGCCGCCATCGCCGCGCCGTCGCGCCCGCCGACGTCGAACAGCAGTCGTTCGAAGTTCGAGCTGACCTGGATGTCCATCGACGGGGTCGGCGTCGCCACGACGCTGGCGGCGGAATAATCGCCGCTCGACAGAGCGCGGTGGAGGATGTCGTTGACATTGGTCGCGACGATCAGGTTCGCGACCGGCAGCCCCATCCTGGCCGCGACATAGCCCGCGAACACGTCGCCGAAATTGCCCGTCGGCACCGAAAAGGCGATCGCGCGCTCGGGCGCGCCGAGCCGCACGGCCGAATAGAAATAATAGACCACCTGCGCCATCAGCCGCGCCCAGTTGATCGAATTGACCGCCGACAGGGTCAGATGCACAAGCGGCCCGGTCCCGGCCGCATTGGCGTTGAACATCGCCTTCACCATCGCCTGGGCGTCGTCGAAACTGCCTTCGATCGCGATGTTGTGGACGTTGGGCGCCAGCACGGTGGTCATCTGGCGGCGCTGCACGTCGGACACGCGGCCCTTGGGGTGAAGCATGAAGATCTCGACCCCGGTGCGACCCGCGACCGCGTCGATCGCCGCCGATCCGGTATCCCCACTGGTCGCGCCGACGATGGTCAGCTTCTGATCGGTGCCCTGGAGAAAACGCTCGAACAGCAAGCCGAGCAGTTGCAACGCGATGTCCTTGAACGCCAGGGTCGGACCGTGGAAGAGCTCGAGCAGCCAATGGTGATGGTCGAGCTGGACCAGAGGCGTCACCGCGTCATGCGAGAATCGGCCATAGGCCCGGCTGCACAAATCGCGCAGTTCGTCCTCGGTCAACGCGTCGCCGACGAACGGCGCCATCACCCGGACCGCGGTTTCGACATAGGACAATCCGGCGAGACCGGCGATCTCGTCGCGGCTCAGCGACGGCCATGTCTCGGGGATGTAAAGCCCGCCGTCATTCGCCAACCCGGCCAGCGTGACCTCACGAAAATCGAGCGCGGGGGCGGCCCCGCGCGTACTCACATAGTGCATGTTCACCCCTTACGCGCGCGGCGGCGCAGCGCCAGCAGATAGATGATCACCGCGACCCCGGCGAACAGGAACCATTGCACTGCATAAGCGAGATGGTTGTTGGGGATCGATTCGATGCTGGGCATCTCATTGGCGGTCAGTCCGGCCGCCGGCGTGTCGGCGACCAGGAGCAATGGCCGGGGCGCCGATTTTCCGAACAGGCTGGCGATCAGCGGTCGATCCGACGGCGCGTGACTGATCATCCCGCTGACCTTGCCGCCGGCCCAGCGCGGCTTGAACTCCGGATCGTGCGTCGTGCCCAGCTGAACCGAGAAGCCCGGCCCTTCCGCCCCGGTCGCGCACCGCGCGATGACGCGGAAACCGGCCTTGCCCGCACCATCGAGCGCGAAACTGACGGGTTTCAGGCAGAATGCCCAGGCCTTGCGGAAGAGCAAATCGTCGCCGATCGACGGGCTGGGAAAGGCGATCACCGGTTTGGACGGATTGGCAGCGAGGGTCGCGAGCTCGGCGAGCTTCTGCTGACGGCGCTGCAATTGCCAGACGCCGAGTCCGATCATTGTCGCCGCCGCGAGCACGACCAGGATGGTCGCGACGACCGGGAAGCGCTTCATCGCGGGCCCTCACTGCGATATTCGCGCGCCTTGTTGCGATATTCCAGCGCGAGCAGCCCTGCCTTCGAAACGCGTAACGCTCCCAGTACGGCGATCGCCGTCACCGGAATCCAAATGAGCAGATGGACCCAGAAGGGCGGCGACACCGACAATTCGAGTGTGATTGCCGCCGCCACGATCGCACCACCCAGAACCAGGATCAGCAACGCGGCCGGGCCGTCGCCAACGTTGAACGTCGAAAAATCGAGTCCGCAGGCGCGGCAGCTATCGGCGAATCGTATCCAGCTGGCGAACAGGGTCGGCTTGCCGCATCGCGGACACAAACCCTTCAGCGCGACCTCAACCGGCGCGACCGCGGCGGGCGCAGCGCCCCCGTCGGGTCGCGTCTCCGTCATCAGCCGGCGTGGACGGGTGCGCCCCAGCCGCCCCAGACATAGATGGTGACGAACAGGAACAGCCACACGACGTCGACGAAATGCCAGTACCAGGCAGCCGCCTCGAAGCCGAAATGCTGCTTCGGCGTGAAGTCGCCCTTGTACGCGCGGATCAGGTTGATGGTCAGGAAGATCGTGCCGATCAGCACGTGGAAGCCGTGGAAGCCGGTCGCCATGAAGAACGACGCGCCATAATTCAGCCCCTTGAACGGGAACGGCGCCTCCGAATATTCGTAGGCCTGGATCGAGCTGAACAGCACGCCGAGCACGATCGTCAGCCACAAGCCCTTCTTGACGCCGTCGTTCTCGCCGACGCCGATCAGGCCCCACAGGCCCTTCATCGCGCCGCCGCGCTGATTGTGGATCAGCGCATGGTGCGCCCAAGTCACCGTGGTGCCCGAGAGCAGCAGGATGATCGTGTTGAGCAGCGGGAACTGGAAGGCGTTGATGACCTCGATGCCCTTGGGCGGCCAGACCGAGGCGGCGGCGACATTCTCGGTCGCGAGGCTCGCCGTCTTGCTCGCAGCGTCCCACACGACCGGCGCGGGGAAGAGCGAGAAGTCGAAGAACGCCCAGAACCAGCCGACGAAGAACATCACTTCGGAGGCGATGAACAGCACCATGCCGTAGCGCAGATGGAGTTGCACCACCGGGGTATGATCACCCTGATGCGCTTCCTTGATGACGTTCGACCACCACGAGAACATCGTGAACAGCACACAGATCAGGCCGAACCCGAACAGTAGCGAGCCGTAATGCGCGCCTTTCATCCACATGATGCCGCCCGACGCCAGCGCCAGCGCGGACATCGAACCGATCAGCGGCCAGGGATCGGGTTGCAGGATATGGTAATCGTGGTTCTTGGCGCCGGCCATGTCGGTCCCCGTTAGACTGGTTTGTTTAGGCCTCTAGCTTGACGTTTTCGCGGAATCTACCGGGTAAAACGTATAGCTGAGCGTGATGGTCTGGATATCGCGCGCGTCCGGATCCTTGAGGATCGCCGGATCGACGAAGAAGATCACCGGCATGCGTTGCGTCTCGCCGGGCTTGAGCGTCTGCTGGGTGAAGCAGAAGCACTGGATTTTCTTGAAATATATCCCCGCCTGCGCCGGGGTGACGTTGAATGTCGCCGTGCCCGTCAGCGTCTGGTTCGACGTGTTGGTCGCATCGAAGAACGCCATGTCGCGCGCGCCGATATCGATCGTCTCCGACTCGTTCTCGGGCTTGAAATTCCATTTGAAGCCCGGCGCGACGTTGGTGTCGAACGCAACCGTGACCTTGCCGTCGACCGCACCGGGCGCCCGCAACGCCCGTCCGGTGGTGCCGTTCAGGCCCGTCGCCTGGCAGAATATGCGATAGAGCGGCACGCTGGCCCAGGCGAGGCCGGTCGAGCAACATACGCCGATCGCCGCCAAAATCGCTGTCCGTGTCGTTCGCTGCATCGCCATCACCCGTGTGACCAACCAAGCCCGATCTTGGCGATCGCGAGCGCGAAGATCAGGATCACCAGCATGCCCAGCACCAGCGCGAGGGCGCGCGCATTGCGGCGCTGCGCCGCGAGTCGCTGTTGGTCGGGGGTCATGCCAGCCACCGATCGACGACGACCGCGCCAAACAGGATGAAGAGATAGGCGACCGAATAAGCGAACAGCCGTTTTTCGGGACGCATGCGATCGCCAGCGCCGGTGGTGCGGAATGTAACCTGTGCGGCGAGCAGCGCGAACCACGCCGTCGCCACCGCCGCAACCCAGCCGTAGATCGCGCCGGTCAGGCCGAGTGGCCAGGGTGCCACGGCGGCCACCGCCATCGGGATGGTGTAGAGCCCGATCTGGAGGCGGGTCGGCCGTTCGCCTGCCACCACGGGCAGCATCGGAATGCCGGCATTGGCGTAATCGGTCTTCACGAACAGCGCGAGCGCCCAGAAATGCGGCGGAGTCCACAGGAACACGAGCGCGAACAACAGCAGCGGCAATGGCGCGAGGCTGCCGGTCGCCGCCGCCCAGCCGATCAGCGGCGGAAAGGCTCCGGCGGCGCCGCCGATGACAATATTTTGCGGCGTCCGCGGCTTGAGCCAGATCGTGTAAATGAAGACGTAGAACAGGATCGATGCGGTCAGAATGCCCGCCGCGAGCAGATTGGTCGCGAGCCCCATCAGCAGCACCGAGAAGACGCCCAGCCCGACACCGAAGTGCAGTGCCGAGTCGCGGCTCATCCGCCCAGCCGGCAACGGGCGCCCGCGCGTGCGCTTCATCTTGGCGTCGATATCGGCTTCATACCATTGGTTGAGCGCCCCTGCCGCGCCCGCGCCGAGCGCGATGCACAGGATGGCGGTGAAGCCGATCACCGGGTGGATCGCGACAGGTGCCGCGAGCATGCCGCACAGACCGGTAAAGACGACGAGCGTCATCACCCGGGGCTTGGTCAGCGCCAGGAAATCACGCCAGTCGGCGGGAAGAGCGATCGTCTCGGTCGTCATGGGTTGAGGGGCCTATAAGCGGCTCGCGGCGACATGCAAAGCCGCTGCGCCGAAACGAAAACGCCCCGGAAACTTCCGGGGCGCTCCGTTGCCGGATCAATACCGATCAATGATGATGGGAATCACCCCCGTCTATGACGGGCAGCGTCTCGAACTGGTGGAACGGCGGCGGGCTCGACAGCGTCCATTCGAGCGTGGTCGCACCTTCGCCCCACGGGTTGTTCGGCGCCTTCTTGCCCGCGACCAGCGACCAGATCAGGTTGATGAAGAAGATCACCATGCCCGCGACCATGATCATATAGCCGACGGTCGCCACCGTGTTGAAATGCTCGAACGCGTTCGGATAGTCCGGATAGCGCCGCGGCATGCCCTGCAGGCCCAGGAAGTGCATCGGGAAGAACAGCACGTTCACGCCGATGAAGAACACCCAGAAGTGCAGGTGGCCGAGGAACTCGTTGTACATCCGGCCCGACATTTTCGGGAACCAGTAATAGAAGCCCGCGAACAGCGAGAACACCGCGCCGAGGCTCAGCACGTAGTGGAAGTGCGCCACCACGTAATAGGTGTCCTGCATGTAATCGTCGACGCCGCCATTGGCGAGGACGACGCCGGTCACGCCGCCGACGGTGAACATGAAGATGAAGCCGAGCGCCCAGACCATCGGGGTCTTGAAGCTCATCGAGCCGCCCCACATCGTCGCGATCCACGAGAAGATCTTGATGCCGGTCGGCACCGCGATCACCATCGTCGCGGCGGTGAAGTACATCTTGGTGTTTACACTGAGGCCGGTGGTGAACATGTGGTGCGCCCACACGATGAACCCGACCACGCCGATCGCGACCATCGCGTACGCCATGCCGAGATAGCCGAACACGGGCTTCTTGGAGAAGGTCGCGATGATCTGGCTGATCATGCCGAAGCCCGGCAGGATCATGATGTACACCTCGGGGTGACCGAAGAACCAGAACAGGTGCTGGTAGAGAATCGGGTCGCCGCCGCCTTCGGCCTGGAAGAAGGTCGTGCCGAAATTGCGGTCGGTCAGCAGCATGGTGATCGCGGCGGCGAGCACCGGCAGCGCCAGCAGCAGCAGGAACGCGGTGACCAGCACCGACCACACGAACAGCGGCATCTTGTGCAGGGTCATGCCCGGCGCGCGCATGTTGAAGATGGTGGTGATGAAGTTGATCGCGCCCAGGATCGAACTCGCGCCCGCCAGGTGCAGCGACAGGATCGCCATGTCGACCGACGGCCCTGCCTCCTGCGTCGAGAGCGGCGCATAGACCGTCCAGCCGGTCCCCGCGCCGCCGTCCGCGCCGCCGAAGAACGGCGAGGCGAGGAGCAGGGTGAAGCTGGGGATCAGCAGCCAGAACGAGATGTTGTTCATGCGCGGGAACGCCATGTCCGGCGCACCGATCATCAGCGGAACGAACCAGTTGCCGAACCCGCCGATCATCGCCGGCATGACCATAAAGAACACCATGATCAGGCCGTGTGCCGTCACCAGCACGTTCCACAGGTGGCGCGCCTGGTCCATGTTGACGTCGCCGCCGCCACGGATGTGGTTGAGCGTATTGGCCCATTGGCCGAGGAACTGGATGCCCGGATGCATCAGTTCGGCGCGCATCAGGCCCGAAATCGCGCCGCCGATGATCCCCGCGGTGATCGCGAAGATCAGGTACAGCGTCCCGATGTCCTTGTGGTTGGTCGACATGAACCAGCGGGCGAAGAAGCCCGGCTTGTGGTCCGCGTCATGATGATGCTCGTGGCCGCCATGATGCGCCTCGAAGGCGTTGGGCGTGAGGGCAATATCGCTCATTGATCAGTTTCCGGTGTTGCCGGCACCCGCCGGGTTGGCGGTGGCGGCTTGATTCGTAACGGGCGCCGGCGTTGCGGCGTTGCCGGCGGTCGGACCCGCGGGAGCGGTCGCATTGGCGTCGGCCGGAGCCGAGGCATTCGCGTCGGCAGGCGCAGCCGCTGCCGGCTCGGCGGCACCGGCGACCTTGCCGCCCTTGGCGACTACCCATTTATTGTAGACGTCGAGCGGAACCGCTTCGACGGCGATCGGCATGTAGGCATGCTTGGGACCGCACAATTCCGAGCACTGGCCGAAATAGAGGCCCGGCTTCTCGATCGTGAAGCTGGTTTCGTTAAGGCGGCCCGGAACGGCGTCGAGCTTGATCCAGAAGGCCGGGATCGCCCATGAGTGGATCACGTCGGCCGAAGTGGTCTGGAGGCGGATCGGCACCCCGACCGGCAGCACGACGCGATTGTCGACCGCCAGCAGGCGGGGACCGTCCTCATCGGTGCGGGCGCGCTCGCCCGGAGCGACCTCATCCTTTTCCTTTAGCAGGTTGGAGGTGATCTCGAACCCGCCATTGTCCGGATAGCTATAGGTCCAATACCATTGGTTGCCGGTCACCTTGAGGGTGATGGCGTTCTTTGGCGGCGGATTGAATTGCGCCTGGAGCAAGCCGATCGACGGGATCGCGAGGACGACCAGGATAAGCACCGGTACGAGCGTCCAGACCACCTCGATCAGGGTGTTGTGCGCGGTCTTGGACGGCGTCGGGTTCGACCGCCGGTTGAACCGCACCATCACCAACAGCAGCAGAACGAGGACGAGGATCGAGATCGCCGTGATCGTCGGCACAAGCCAATGATTGTGGAAACGGGCGGCGCGTTCGCCATTCTTGGTCACCTGCGGCTGCAGGCCGATCTCCCGATCGACCGGCTGGCCGATACCGGCGGTCGGCTTCATCGGCGGCGCGCCATCCATCGACAGCAGCGGATCGTTCGCGGCCGGTGTCGCTGCGGCCGGAGTCGCCTTGACCCCCGCCGTCGTGGCAGCGGTCGCAGCCGGAGCCGCGGTCGACGCTGCCGGAGTCGCGGCGGTCGCGGGCGGCGGTGCCGCGGGCGCCTGTGGCGCGGCCTGGCCGGCGCCGGCGAGCATCAGCCCCGCCGCCAGCATCGCAGTTTTCACACCGATAAAGCGCATATTGTCGCGTCACCCTGTTCAAAGCATTTGAGCCGCGGCAGCGGCCCGGTCAGTCGCGGGTTTGGCCCGTCTGGCCCGGGCCTATACGCCGCTCGCGTCGCAATCTTCAAGCGCGGGAGTCGATTTTCGCAGCGACATGGCGTTGCGCGCCTCGAAGCGGGCCCGTATCTGGGGCGCCAGATGAGCGGTTTACCATCCGAACGCCTGCGCCTGGGCGTCAATATCGACCATGTCGCGACCGTCCGCAACGCGCGCGGCTCGGGCTATCCGGACCCCGTGCGCGCCGCCTTGCTTGCGGCCGACGCGGGCGCCGACGGAATCACCGCGCACCTGCGCGAGGATCGCCGTCACATCACCGACGAGGATATCGCGCGGCTGTCGGCCGAGCTGCCGATCCCGCTCAACCTCGAAATGGCCGCGACCGATGAGATGCTCGAGATCGCGCTGCGTCATCGCCCGCATGCCGCCTGCATCGTCCCCGAAAAGCGCGAGGAGCGGACGACCGAAGGCGGACTCGACGCCGCCGGCCAGCACAATCACCTGGCGCCGATGGTTCGTGCCCTGGGTGCGGCCAATATCCGCGTGTCGCTGTTCATCGAGCCCGATCCGCGTCAGATCGAGGCGGCAATGAGCCTCGGCGCGCCGGTGGTCGAGATCCATACCGGCCGCTATTGCGAGCTGGACGGCGACGAACGCGCCGCCGAACTGCGCCGAATCGCCGATGCCGCCGCGCTCGCCGCCAAGAACGGGATCGAAGCGCATGCCGGCCACGGCCTGACCTTCGACAATGTCGTGCCGATCGCCGCGATCGCGCAGGTCCGCGAGCTCAATATCGGCCATTTCCTGATCGGCGAGGCGATCTTCGACGGGTTGGCGCCGGTGGTTCGGCGGATGCGCGCGCTGATGGATGAAGCGCGGTGAATCTCCCTCTCCCCTTGGGAGAGGGAAGGGGCCCGCGCGCGTCAGTGCGTGGGAAGGGTGAGGGCCGAGTAGAGCAACTCGCCTCGACCCTCACCCTTCCGCGCCTTCGGCGCTCCCTCCCTCTCCCAACGGGAGAGGGAATTTGATCATCGGCATGGGCTCGGACCTCTGCAATATCGAGCGGATCCAGAATTCGCTCGATCGTTTCGGCGAGCGGTTCGAGAATCGCGTCTTCACCGACATCGAGCGCGCCAAGGCGAATCGCCGGCCGTTCACCAAGGCGGGTACGCTGGCCAAGCGCTTCGCCGCCAAGGAGGCCTTTTCCAAAGCGGTCGGCACCGGGTTCAAGGCCGGCGTGTTCATGAAGGATATCGGCGTGGTCAACGCGCGATCGGGCGCGCCGACCCTCGCGCTGAGCGGTGGCGCCAAGGCCCGGCTCGACGCGATCACGCCGGCTGGTCACGTGTCTTATATACATGTAACACTCACCGACGATCATCCTTGGGCGCAGGCATTCGTGGTGATCGAGGCGCGGCCCGCGCCGAATGATGCTATCGGGCCGGCAATGGATATCGGAATCGGTGAATGAGTGACGAGTTGGCGTTGAACGACGGAGAATTCGAGCCCGCGGCGGCTCCGGTGGAACCCGCGGCCCCTGCTACCGCCGACAAATGGCGCACGCGCGCGCGCGCCGTCTGGAAAGAGATTGCCGGCATCTTCTGGTTGATCCTGGCCGTGCTAGGCTTCCACAGCTTCATCGCCAAGCCATTCTACATCCCATCCGAATCGATGCTGCCCGGGTTGGAGGTCGGCGATCAGCTGGTCGTCGCCAAATATGCTTATGGCTGGTCGTTCATCTCGCCCACTTTACCCAATCCCGCTGCGATGTGGCGCGACCTGGTCGAGCACAAGCCGCAGGAAAGCTGGGGCGTGCAATTGCCCTTCATCCGCGGCCGGCTGTTCGGCCGGTTGCCCGAGCGCGGCGATGTCGTCATCGTCACGCCGCCGGGACGCAACACCGATTATATCAAGCGCGTGATCGGCTTGCCGGGAGACCGGATCGAGGTGCGCAATGGCGTCGTCCTGATCAACAACGTGCCGGTGAAGCGCGGCCCGGTCCATTATGTCGATCTGCCCGATTATGGCGGCGTCGCGTTGACTGGCCAGGAATATGGCACGACCTGCGATATTCCCGGCGGGCTACAGGGTCCGCCGAACAAACATTTCTGCCGATTGCCGCTGGTCCGCGAGACTCTGCCCAACGGGCGCAGCTTCGAAACCGTCGACCTCAGTCGCGACACACCGGGCAGTGAGCCGAATTACTATGAAGGCGACAATTACGGTCCGATCACGGTCCCGGCCAATCACGTCTTCCTGATGGGCGACAATCGCGAGCGCTCCGCCGACAGCCGCATCGCGCTCGACCAAGGGGGGCTCGGGGGTCCGGTGCCGTGGGAATATATCGGCGGCCGCGCCGAGTTCATCACCTTTTCGAAGAACGGCAGCGCGACCTGGAACCCGCTGACCTGGTGGGGCAGCCTGCGGGGCGGCCGCGCGGGCACCTCGCTCCACCCGGCGCGGGATAAATAGTGGCCGACGACACCTCCATGCTGGTCGCCGAGCCCAGCCCCAACGAGATGCGCGATCCCGAGATGCGCCGCGAGCTGAAGCGCGCGGCCGTCTGGTTGGGACTCGCCGCGACGATGGCGCTGGTCGTGATCCTGATCCAACCGATCCTGATCATCCTGGCGGGACTGGTATTCGCCTCGATGCTCGACGGCGGCGTCCGGTTGTTGGGACGCGTCCTGCCGATCCCGCGCGGCTGGCGATTGTTGATCGTCGTGGTCCTGACGATCGCTTTCATCGGAACCGTTTTTTACAAGACCGGCGCCGGCGTGGTCATCCAGTTCCAACAGCTCCAGGCAACGCTCGAAATCCAGGCCGACCGCCTGTCGCAATGGGCGGCCGCTCAGGGCATCCTGCCGGGCGCCGACGACCTCAAGGGTCTGGCGCAACAGGCATTGGGGTCGGTCGGCAAGCTGACCAGCTGGATCGGTACCGCGCTTGGCGCGGTCACCACCTTGTTCATGATCATGGTGATCGGCCTGTTCGTCGCGATGGAACCCAGGATCTACGATCGCGGACTGCAATGGATGGTGCCGAGCGATTATCGCGCCGAATTCTCCATCACGCTGGGGCGGATGGCGAAGCAACTCCGCCGCCTGTTGGCCGGGCGGCTGGCGGGCATGGCGTTCGAAGGCCTGGTGACGTGGATCGCGCTCAGCCTGTTCGACATCCCGATGGCGCTGGTGCTCGGCATCATCACCGGCATGCTTGCCTTCATTCCCAATATCGGCGCCTTCGTCAGCGGCGTGCTGATGGTGTCGGTCGGGTTCAGTGCGGGGATGGACAAGGGACTGACCGCGATCGCGATCTATTTCGTCGTCCAGACGTTCGACGGCTGGGTCGTGATTCCATTGGTCGCGCGGCGCACGGTCGATCTGCCCCCGGCGCTGACCCTGTCGATGCAGATCCTCGCTTCGACCCTCTTCGGTGTGCTCGGCCTGGCGCTCGCCGACCCGCTCACGGCGATGATCAAGGTCGCGCTGGAGCGCAATTCGGAACGCACTGCCGAAGAGGACGCCGAAGCCGCTGCCGCCGGCATGGGCATGTTGTGACGATCCGGCTGCACGATTATTGGCGCTCGTCGGCAAGTTATCGCGTCCGCATCGCGCTGGCGATGAAGCAGGTCGCGTATGAGCGCCACGACGTCAATCTGCTCAAGCGCGAGCAGCTTGCGCCCGAAAATCTCGGGATCAATCCGCAAGGACTTGTTCCCACGATGGAGATCGACGGCCATGTTCTGATCCAGAGCCTGGCGATCATCGACTATCTCGATGCGCGTTTTCCCGATCCTCGACTGATCCCCGCCGACGCGCTCGCCCGCGCCATGACTTTGCAGCGTGCCCTGGTGATCGCCGCCGACATCCATCCGGTAGACAATCTGCGCGTGCTGCGCCGGCTGAGCGAGATGGGTGTCGACCAGGCGGCACGCGACGATTGGTACCGCCATTGGATCATGCAGGGGTTCACTGCGCTGGAAACCATGGCGGGCGACGGCGATTTTCTGGGCGGAGCCGCGCCCGATTTGTCCGACGTCTGCCTGGTGCCCCAGATGTACAACGCCCGGCGGCTAGACACGCCACTCGACGCCTTCCCCCGGCTGGTGGTGATCGATTCTCGGTTGACCTCCATCGACGCGGTCGCGGCGGCGCACCCCGACCGGTTCAAACCAGCCGACTGAGGACGATCGGTCGCATTTTCCCGCGTGCGGAAGTGGCCCGGCCGAACCGGGATGAAGCGCGGCGTCAATCGGCGAAGGTCAGCTCGGGCAGTTTCGGCCCCGCTCCATGGTCGACGATGAATTGCGCGATAATCTGCCGCATCGCCTGGTTGGTGATGCTGTTATAGGTCGTATTGAAATCATGCCCCGAATAGGGGAACAGGATCTGGTCGACCACGAGCCCCGCGGCATTCGCCCTACGCACGAAATCCGACCCCGCTTCCGGCGACAGCAAGGGATCGGAGGCGCCGCCTAGGATCAGGGTCGGCGGATTGCTGGGGAACTGAAACTGGCGCAAGTCGATCGCGGCATAACGCTCGGGATAATCGCGCGGCGATCCGCCGATATAGCGCGTCAGGTACGAGCGCTGCTCGTCGCGCAATTCGCTCGAATAATACCACGATCCGATGACGTCGATCAGCGGCGCCTTGGCGACCACGGCTGCGATATGCGGAATGGCGGGGCCGCATTCCGGGTCCGCGCGCTTGGCATTGGCCAGATATGCGGCGGCCATCGCCAGGCTTCCCCCGGCCGATCCGCCGCTCAGAGTTACGCGATCGAGGTCGATATGCATCGCCGCCGCATTGGCGGCGGTCCATGCGAGCGCGCATTGCACGTCGCGCGTGGCCAGATTCCAGGTTGGCCGATCATCCCTGGCCAGCCGATAGTCGATGCTGATCACTGTCCAGCCATGGTCGGCGAACCAACGCTGGTTCGCGGCGCCGGACGAGCGGCTGCCCTGAAAGAAGCCGCCGCCATGAACGGCGATCAGCACCGGACTCAACGCGCCAGGCCGGCTTTGCGCGGGGTGATAGATATCGAGCCAGAGGTCTTCGCCACCGGGCCGCGAATAGACACGGCTTTCGTCGGGACGAGCGCCGTCGCGTACTTCGCGCAATTCGAGCGCCCGGACCACGTTGATACGCGCGCCATTGACCTGCGCGACATAGAGCAAATGGAGCATCACCAAGGTCGTCGCGAGAATGGTGACCACTGCGGTTGCGACAAGGGCGATAGCAGCCCGGGACTTGAACAGCGAATTCGCCAGCAACCCGATCAACAGCGCGACGATCCCCCACAGGAACAGCCACGACGTGTGGTTCGGCACAACGCCCAACGCGTAGATGCGAAACCACGGAATGACCGGCACGACCGCGCCGATCAGGATGAGCAGGCACGGCAGCACCATGATCCAGGCAATGGTCATCATGCCGGTACGGCACAGTCTGAACGCCATGCTCATGCCGCACCTTCGGGCGATGCGGCGTCGGGCATTCTGGTCGCGGCGGCATCGGCCGGCGCGGCGACCGGCCGCACGCCCAGCACACCCGACAAATTGGGCAGGCGCGCGATCGCCGCCCACGCCGCTAACGTCGTACCGGCCGCCAATGCCAGCAGCGGCGCGCCTGAAAATCCCCAGGCGCACCACAAGGCGAACACCAGCGGATGCCAAAGATAGAAGAACAGGCTGTCCCGCCCGATCGCGCTGATCAGCGCAATGTCGAAGGTTATCCGCCTAAGCCAGGGAAATAACGCAATCAACGGGACGCACAGCAATAGTTCGGCGGCCGCCTCGGCCGCGGTCGAGGGATGGTCGTACAGACGCGACCACCATAACAGCCCGGCGAACGCGACCAGCAGCAGCAGATGTTCCTGCGTCGGTGGGGGGCGGCGCGCGATCCACATCCCCAGCGCGAAATAGATCGGATAGATGAAATAGCGCCGGTCGGGGCCCCATGCGCCGAATTGCCAGACATCGTGTCCGACGCCGAATACGTACATCGCACCAATGCTGCTCGGTATGGCGATCGCCAGCATCGTCGCCGGACCAAGACGACACAGCTTCGCCGCGAACATGAAGGCCAGGATCACCGGAACGAACCACAAATGATAAGGCGGGCGGATCACTGCAAAGAACGGCGAAAACCATGCGATCGATCCGGTGATCACCACCGCCACCGCGCAAGCGGCGAGCCAAGGGAGCACCATGCGATCGTAATATTTCCGCAGCAGCCCCGCCGACGACAGGCTGCGCGCCTGTTCGAGGTTGAACAGATATCCGCTCAGACCGATGAACAGCGGCATCCGAAAGCCGACCCCGAACCAGGTCAGGAAATGATGGCGCTGGGTCAATTCGGCGAAATGGCCGAGAATGACCAGAATGACCAGCGCGCCGCGAAACAGGTCGATTCCCGAAACCCGGGGCTTGTCGACGCGCGGCGGGGGTAATGCCCACGCGACATCGCGGTTGTGAAGGCCCTCCCCCATAAGGGGAATATTGTCCGTGACGCGTTTCGATCCGCTGAGCGACGGTGCTGAACGCGGCCTTTACCACTCGGCGTCGGTCGACCGTTGCTGGTCGGGCACGAGACGGTTTCCGCCGCTTTAAATGTTTCAAAACGACTGGTCGGTTAAGCGCGAGCCTATGGCTAGTCAGCACACCGCATCGCTCCATTCGTCGCAGGGCGGCGAATCTCCGGCAACTCGCGCCACCGCTTTCGTCGCGCCGCCATTCTCGACGCCTCATGTCGTCGCCGAGGTTGCCAAGCGCCATCCCAAGGCGACCGCGCTCGTCGCGCCCTGCGGCACGCTCAATTATGCCGAGCTCGATGCCCAGGCGAGCCGCGTCGCCGCCTGGCTGACCTCGCTAGGCGTCGGCCGCGAATCGCTCGTCGGCGTGTGCCTGGAGCGCTCGTTCGACCAATTGGCCGTCGTGCTCGGCGCGTGGAAAGCGGGTGCCGCCTATCTCCCGCTCGACCCCAGCTGGCCTGATGGCCGCCTGCAGACGATCGTCGCGGAAGCTGCCTGCGCCTTGGTCATCGGTCGCGAAGACACCGCAAAGCGCGTGCCCAACAGCCCGACCCCCATCGTCACGCTCGACTGGCAAGCCCCTGAACTGGCCAATGCCGAACCACTCGCGGCGACGCCCAACGATCCCGATGCCTTGGCCTATGTGATCTATACCTCCGGCACGACCGGCAAGCCCAAGGGCGTGGAAGTCACCCACGCCAATCTCTCCTGGCTGATCGCCTGGCACAACGAGGCGTTCGGCATCACCGCCGACGATCGCGGCAGCCATCTCGCCGGCCTCGGCTTCGACGCCTCGGTCTGGGAAGTCTGGCCGTATCTCTGCGCCGGCGCCTCGGTCGTGCTGGCGACCGACGACGTCCGCACCTCGGACGAGCGGCTGCGCGCCTGGCTGATCGTTCAGGGCGTCACCGTCGCCTTCGTCCCTACAGCGCTGGCCCAGGATCTGGTCCGCGACGATTGGGCGACTGGCACGCGGCTGCGCTACATCCTGACCGGCGCCGACCGCCTGCTCGGCCGTCCGCGTCCCGGCCTGCCGTTCGCTCTGGTCAACAATTACGGCCCGACCGAATGCACCGTCGTCGCTACCTCAGCGATCGTGCCGCCGGGTAACGAGGAGACCGGACTTCCCGCGATCGGCTATCCGATCAAGGGCACGACGATCCGCATTCTCGATGCCGACCTAAATCCTGTTACCGGCGATGCGCAGGGCGAGATCTTCATCGGCGGTCCGCAAGTCGCCCGAGGCTATCGCCATCAACCCGATCTCACCGCCGCAGCTTTCGTCACGATCGACGGCGAACGCTTCTACCGCACCGGCGACCGCGCCGCGTGGCGTCCCGACGGCCAGATCACGTTCCATGGCCGCGTCGACGACCAGGCCAAGGTGCGCGGCCATCGCGTCGAGCCCGAGGAAACCGCCAGCGTCCTGCGTACCCATCCGGGGGTCCGCTCGGGCGCGGTGATCGCGGCGCCGTCGCCGGACGGCGGCGACATGCTGGTCGCCTATGTCGTCGAAAAGGATGCATTGTCGGCCGAAGAGCTGCGCGAATTCCTCGGCAAGACGCTGCCCGAATATATGATCCCCAGCGCGTTCGTCCGCATCGACGCACTGCCGCTGACGCCGAACGGCAAGCTCGACAAGCGCGCGCTTCCCGAACCGAGCGACGCCAACGCGCTCGCCACGGCAGGCTTCGCGGCGCCCGAGACGCCGGCGGAGGAGAGGCTCGCGGAGATTCTCACCGAGGTGCTCGGGCGCGGCAATGTCGGCGTCGACGACAATTTCTTCCTGCTCGGCGGCCACTCGCTGCTCGGCACCCAGGTGGTGCTGCGCGCGGGTGAGGCGTTCGGCATCGACCTGACGCTGCGCGACCTGTTCCAGGCGCCGACCATTCGCCAGCTCGCCGCGCGGATCGAGGAGATCGTCTTCGCGATGATCGCGGCGATGGACGACGACGAGGCCGCTCACCGCGCCCAGCAATAACCGGCCCGAACGGAGAGCCGAAGACATGACCGAGCATTCGCCCATCGCCGCAGCGGCCCAGCCGTTCGACCCGAGCCTCAGCTTGTTCCAGCTGCTCGACCCGAAGGTCCACGCCGATCCTTTCCCCTTCTACCGCCGTCTCCGCGAGGAAGCGCCGGTGACGTGGGATCCGTTCATGCACACGTGGGTCGTGACGCGGTACGAGGACGTGCATTTCGTGCTGAAGGAATTCAGCGCCGACCGCACGCCCGATCCGAAGAAGATGGAAGCGCTCGGCCTGCCCTCGCTCGGCCCGGTCGCCGATCTGATGGCGCGCCAGATGCTGTTCCTCGACGCGCCCGACCATACCCGCCTGCGCAAGCTCTGCATGAGCGCCTTCACGCCGCGCCGGGTCGAGGCGATGGAGGACAAGGTCCGCGAGATCGCGCATGGCCTGATCGACGACGCGGTGCAGGGCGGCGAGTGCGAATTGATCGCCGATTTCGCCGAACCCTTCCCGGCGATCGTCACCGCCGGCCTGCTCGGCGTGCCGCTGGAGGATCATCGCCAGCTCAAATCCTGGTCGGCGACCTTCGCCGAGATGCTCGGCAACTTCCAGCACAACCCCGACCGCATCCGCGACGTGCTCAAGTGCGTCGCCGACATGACCGGCTATTTCCGCGACGCGGTGCGCGAACAGGAACGCAACCCGCATGACGGGCTGATCCGATCGCTGATGGACGCCGAGGTCGACGGCCAGCGTCTGTCCGAGGATGAGGTCATCGCCAACACCATCGTGACGATGGTCGGCGGGCAGGAGACCACCACCAATTTGATCGGCAACGGAATCCTGACGCTCACCCGCCAGCCCGACAAGATGGCGCAATTGCGCGCGCATCCCGAGATCATCGAAAGCGCGGTCGAGGAATTGCTCCGCTACGAGACGCCGAGCCAGCACACCGCGCGCATCGTCAAGCAGGACACGGAGATCGGCGGCAAGCTGATGAAGAAGGGCGAAGCGGTGATGGCGGTAATGGCTGCCGGCAATCGCGACCCCGAGCGCTTCCCCAATCCTGACGAGCTCGACCTCACCCGCACCGATAACCGCCATCTCGCCTTTGGCTGGGCGGCGCATTTCTGTTTCGGCGCGGCGTTGGCGCGCATGGAAGCGCGGATATCTTATCTCGCGTTGCTCGCTCGCATGCAGGACATTCGCGTCGCGGTGCCCGAGAGCACACTTGAATGGCGGACCAATTCGGGGCTGCGTGGCCTGTCCGCCCTCCCGCTCGCTTTCCGTCCTGTCGAGGCCTGATCCCGGTGAACGCGCATGTCGACCTGTCCGCCTCGAAGCGGGCGCTGCTCGAAAAGATGATGCGCGGCGGCGGGGTTGCCGCCGCCAAGCCACAAGCGATCGAGAAGCGCCCGCCCGGTGCCGAAATCCCGCTCTCGGCCGACCAGCGCCAGGTGTGGCTCCACGCCATCATGGCGCCGGACATGCCGCTCTATAACGAATCGATCACGATCCATCGTTTCGGCAGCTTCGACCGCAGCGCGATGGAGCGCAGCGTCAACGAAATCCTGCGCCGCCACGAGGCCTGGCGCACTGCGTTCGTCGAAGAGAATGGCGTCCTTGTCCAGCGTGTCCGCGAGCACCAGGACATCCTGCTGCCCTATGACGACGTCAGCCATCTGCCCGAAGCCGAGCGCGACGCCGCCGCCTTGGCAATCGGTCAGGAGGACGCCCGCCGCGCGATCGACCTCTCCGACGCGCCTTTGTTCCGCGCGCGGATCGTCAAGCTCGCTGAAGACAATCACCGGCTCTATTTCACGCTCCACCATATCATCTTCGATGGGGTCGCGATCTATCGCGTCATCGTGCCCGAACTGGCCAAGCTGTACGATGCCTTTGCGCGCGGCGCGCCCTCGCCGCTGCCGATGCCCGCGCTGCAGTACGGCGATTACGCCATCTGGCAGCAAGAACACCTCAAGAGCGCGCCGATCCAGAAGCAGATTGACTATTGGCGCAAGACGCTGGCCGACGCGCCACCCAAGCTCGAACTGGTCGGCGACCGTACCAAGCCGGCGCGCCCGACCCATGCCGGGTCGATGGAAGTGTTCGAGATTCCCAACGACCTGATCGAGAATCTGAAGCAGGTCGGGCGGCGCCATGGCGTCACGCTCTACATGACTCTGCTGGCTGCCTATCACGCGCAGCTCCACCTCTATTCGGGCGAGGAGGATATCATCGTCGGCGGCGTCACCGACTTGCGCCGCCGCCCCGAGCTCGAGAATGTCGTCGGCTATTTCCTCAACACGATCTCGTTGCGCGCCAAGCCCAGGGGCGAGACGCGGTTCAGCGATTTCCTGATCGAGGTCCGCGATTCGGTGCTCGGCGCGCTCGCCTCCAGCGAAGCGCCGTTCGACGAGGTCGTCCGCGCGCTCGACGTCAAGCGCCAGCCGGGCACCCATCCCTTGTTCAACTGTCTGTTCTCGATCGAGCCGCCGGTCGATCCTTTTCCGGACGGTTGGGACCTGACCCAGATGGACGTCGTGGTCGGCGGCGCCAAGTTCGACCTCTATCTCGAACTCGACGAACGGCAGAACGAGGGGATGCACGGCCGCTTCCTCTATTCGACCGAATTGTTCGATCCGTCGACGGTGCGGCGGATGATCGGGCATTACATGACGATCCTGGAGGGCGTGGTCGCCGATGCGACGCTACCACTCAAGGATCTGCCGCTGCTCGGCGCGGACGAACGCCACAAGCTGCTGGCCGACTGGAACGCGACCGAGGTCGCCCCCGCGCCGGCCTTGCTGCCTGACGCGATCCGCGCGCAAGTCGCGGCGCGGGCCGCCGCCACCGCGATCCGTTTCGGCGATCACACCGTCAGCTACACCACGCTCGATGCCCGCGCCGACGCGATCGCCGCGGCGCTTCACGCGGCCGGGATCGCGCAGGGCGACCTGGTCGGCATCTGCCTCGACCGCTCGCCCGACATGGTCGCGGCGTTGCTGGCGGTACACCGGCTCGGCGCCGCCTATCTGCCGCTCGACCCGGATTTCCCCGCCGCACGGCTCGAGTACATCGCGAAGGATGCCGGCGCGAAGGCCTTGCTCAGCGAGCGGTCGCTCGACCATATCCTCGCCGATTGCGGACTGCCGCGCATCCTGATCGACGACGTCCGTGACGGCGCTCCAGCTCCGGCTTCCGTCGCCGTCCAACCGGGCGATCTCGCTTACGTGCTCTACACCTCGGGCTCGACCGGCAATCCCAAGGGAGTCGAGATCGGCCATGGCGCGCTGATCAACCTGCTCAATTCGTTCCGTAACAACCCCGGCTTCACCGCCGAGGATTCGCTGCTCGCAGTCACCACACTCTCGTTCGACATCGCCGGGCTCGAACTGTTCCTGCCGCTGATCAGCGGCGGCGAGCTGATCCTCGCGCCGAAGAGCGTCACCGCCGATCCGCGCCAGCTCAACGAGTTGTTCGTCGCCGCGAAGCCCAGCGTCATGCAGGCGACCCCGGCGACCTGGCGCGCACTGATCGAGGCCGGCTGGCAAGGCTCGCCGAGCCTGCGTATCCTGTGCGGCGGCGAAGTGCTGCCGCGCGACCTCGCCGAGAGCCTGATCCAGCGCTCGGGCGAAATATGGAACGTCTACGGCCCGACCGAGACCACAATCTGGTCGACGCTCGCGCGCGTCACGCCGGGGGATGGCCCGGTGCCGATCGGCCGCCCGCTCGACAACACCACGATTCACATCCTCGACCAATATCGCAACACCGCGCCGATCGGCGCGGTCGGCGAATTGTTCATCGGCGGCGCGGGGCTTGCCTGCGGCTATCGCGGTCGTCCCGACCTCACTGCTGAGCGCTTCGTCACCATCCGCGGCGAACGGCTGTACCGCACCGGCGATCTGGCCAAATACCAGGCCGATGGCACGATCCTGTGCCTAGGCCGCGTCGACAATGACGAGAAGATCCGCGGCTATCGCGTCGCGGTCGAGGAGATCGAAGGCGCGCTCGCCGAGCATCCCGACGTGGTTGCAGCCGCCGTACGCAGCTGGCCCGACGCCTCGGGCGAACGCGCGCTCGCGGCCTATGTCGTCACGCGCGGCGACGACATGCCGAGCCGCGCCGAACTGCGCGAGCATCTCGGCAAGACGTTGCCCGAGTATATGATCCCCTCGCATTTCGAGCATCTTCCGGCGCTGCCGATGACGCCCAATGCGAAGGTCGACCGCAAGGCACTGCCGCAGCCTGGCGGGGCCGGCACCCGGCAGATCGAGCCACCGCAGGGCGAGACCGAGGAAAAGCTCGCCGCGATCTGGTGCGACCTGCTGCGCATCGGCCAGGTCAGCCGCGACGACAGCTTCTTCGAGCTTGGCGGCCATTCCTTGCTCGTCGCGCGCCTGCTCGTCCGCATCGAGCAGCAATGGGGCCGCCGCATCGGCATGGCCGAATTCTTCCAGGCGGCGACGCTCGACAAGCTCGCCGAGCGGATCGAGGGCGATGCCAGCGCCGACCTTGGCGAATGGGTGCCGCTCCAGCCCAAGGGCAGCGAGTTGCCGCTGTTGTGGCTCGACGGCGGCCCCACCTTCATGGCGCTGGCGGAGGCGATGGGCGCCGATCGTCCGTTCCTCGGCCTGCCGCTCGGGCCCATTCTCGAACGCACGCTGAAGCCCTGTATGACCTTCGAGCAGATGGCGTCGGAGATCGTCGCGGTGATCCGCGCAACGCGCCCTAAGGGGCCGTATCTGATCGGCGGCTGGTGCACCAACGGCATCATGGCGTTCGAGGTCGCGCGGCAATTGCGCGCTTCGGGCGAGGATGTGCCGCTACTCGCGCTGGGTCATTCGATGAACCCGGTCGCCTTCCAGCGGATCACCGCGACCCAGATGCGAATGAGCAAGGCGCGCTATCACCTTGGCGTGTGGAACAACCTGCCGATCGGCAAGCGCCTCGATTACGCCTTCGACCGCGCGCGCGGCCTGATGGAGGATGTCGGCGTCGCCGAGATCGCCGAGCGCGAGGGCCGCTACCGCGTGTTCGCCGCGCAGATGGAACAGGCCGCCTATGGCTATTTCCCCGGCACCTATGACGGCGCGGTCGCCTTGTTCCAGCCGGCGGAGCGGCTGAAGGTGCTCGATAGCCGGCCGGGCTGGGCCGAAGTCGTGGTCGGCCCGCTTGAGTCGTACGACATCCCCGGCACCCATGGCACGATGGCCGAGCCACCTAACGTCGCGACCTTCGCGGCACGGCTGAACGAGGCGCTTGACCGCGCGAGCCGGACCGATCGGGCCGCCGCCTGAGGCCGGCGTGGAACTGCTCTCGATCGACCGGAAGCCCGGCGCGGCGACGATCGCTTTGGTCGATCTCGACGTCGATGCCGAGGCGCTGAAGCGGTACGCGTCCTGGCTCGACATCGCCGAACGCGAGCGTGCCACGCGGTTCCGCAACGATCGCGACCGCAACCGCTTCATCGCACGGCGCGGCCAGTTGCGCGAATTGCTCGGCCGCGACCTCGGCATCGCGCCGGGAGCGCTCAGGCTGGCCGAGGATGGGTACGGCAAGCCGATGTTGCTCGACGCCCCCGAGCTCAGCTTCAATCTCTCGCATTCCAACGGCCGCGCGCTGATCGCGACCGCGCGCGGCATGGCGATCGGCTGCGACATAGAGTGGCGCAACCCCGAGCTCGCTTGTCCCAAGGTTGCTAAACGCCTGTTCGCGCCCGCGGAGTACGAAGAGCTAATCGCGCTTCCAGCCGAGCAATGGACCGCCGGCTTCTACAATTGCTGGACGCGCAAGGAAGCGTACGTGAAGGCACTCGGCCTCGGCCTATCCTATCCGCTCGACGCTTTCACCGTGTCGATCGTACCGGGCAAGCCAGCGCGCTTCACCAGCGACGAAAAGGGGTGGGCGATGACGTCGTTCGAACCGGCGCCCGGCTTTCAGGCGGCGCTGGTGACCCGGGCGGGACCTTCGCCGGCGCGATAATAGGGCTTGCCCCGCGCCATCGAGATCGCCTCGAGCAGCGTGTCCTTCGAGAGAAGCCACAGCCAGCCGGCATAAACCGCCGCACCAACGATCACCAAGATCGCGAGGCGGGCCTGGACCACCATTGCCGGCAGGACGTGGTCGACCGCCAGCACGACCGCGCCCATCGCCAGCGAGGCGGTGAAGGTCGGTGCGATCGCCTTGGCCAGCTGCCCTGCCGACACGCCGAGCACCGGCATCACCCGCCAGCCGGTGATCGCGAGATAGATCAGATAGGCGAAGAACCACGACGCCGCGAGCCCGGTCACGCCCCAATGCAGCCCGACGAGGAACGCTATCGGCAGCAGCACCGCTCCGATTGCGCCGGTATGGACGTTGATGCCGGGGCGCCCCATCGCGCTGCACGCCGGGCTGAACAGCACCTGGAGCGTCATCGCCGGCATGGCTAGCGCGAGCAACTGGACCAAGGGCGCCGCCGCGACCCATTTGGGCCCGAGCACCGTCGCCACCAATGGCTCGGCGGTGACCGCGAGCCCGACATAAAAGGGCATCGCCACCAGCATCACCATCCGCGACGAGCGCGCGAAGCCGTCGGCGACCGCGGCGCGATCGTCCTGCATCCGCGCATAGATCGAGAAAGCGACGTCGTTGATCGCTGGCACGAACTTGGACACCAGGATCTGGGTCAGGAACAGGCCCGTGGTGTAGAGGCCGAGCGTCGCCGGATTGAGCACGCGGCCGGCGATGAACACGTCGGCCTGGCTCTGCAGCACCCAGAAGAATTGCCCCGCCGCCATCAGCCCGCCGAACTTGGCGAGATCGCCCGCGCCGCGGAAATCGAACAGCGGCCGATATTTGTGCCCCGCCGCCCGCGTCATGCCGATCGCGCGCGTGCTGAACAGCACCGCTGGCGCCAGGATCAAAGTCCACACGCCCAGCCCGGCATAGGCCCCGGCGAGCGCCGCCAGCGCCCCCGTCACCGACGAGGCCAGATAGACCTTGGCCTGCACCCGGAAATCGATCGCCCGGGCGAGCAGCGCATAGGGAAAGGCGACGAACGGCGTCGTGACGTAGAGGAAGGACTGCACGCGGAGCAGATCGGCGACGATCGGCTGGTGGAAATAGGCCGCGACCAGCGGCGCGATCGCGAACTGCACCGCACCCAGTCCGAAATTGAGCACGATCAGCATGCCGTAAAGCTGACGGATCGAGCGCTCGTCGGCGTCCGGCTTCTGGATCAAGCCACTGGCGAGCCCGGCACCGTTGAGCATGTTGAGCACTGCGAGCACGACCTGGGTCATCGCGAACAGGCCATAATCGTGCGGATTGAGGATACGGATGACCAGGAAGGTCGCCGCCCAGGTGATCATCTGGCCGACGATCTGCGCACCCGACCGCCAGATCACCGCCGATCGCGCTTGCGCGAAAAGAGACGGCGCGGGCGCCTCCTTTTCAGGCTCCGGCTTGGCGACGGGGGCATGCAGCATCGGCCTCGCTATGCGCCCGTTACGATTAAGCGCGCGTAAACCGCCAGTGCGAACGATGACATTGCAGGGTGTCCTCCCCATCTGTGTCGCAACCGATGGAGGACCAGCCATGCCCCGCCCAATGAAGATCGATTTCGTTTCGGACGTCGCTTGCCCGTGGTGCGCGGTGGGGCTGAATGGTCTGGAGGAAGCGCTGGCGCGCACCGGCGACCTGATCGACGCGACCATCACGTTCCAACCGTTCGAGCTCAATCCCGATATGCCGCGCGAAGGCGAGGACGGGGCCGAGCACATCACTCGCAAATATGGGATCAGCGCGGAGCAGGCAGCGGCCAACCGCAATGTGATCCGCGATCGCGCCGCCGCGGTCGGCTTCGACATGGGCGGAATCGACGGCAGGCGGGTTTATAATACGTTCGACGCGCATCGGCTGCTCCATTGGGCGGAAGGCAGCGGACACCAAGCCGCGCTCAAGCACGCCTTGCTGGAGGCGAACTTCACCCAAGGGCTGGACGTCTCCGATCCGGAGGTGCTGGTCGCAGCGGCGGAGCGCGCTGGACTAGACGGCGACGCGGCGCGCGAGGTGTTGGCGTCGGGCCGCTATACGGCCGAAGTTCGCGACGCCGAACGGCTGTGGCAATCGCGCGGCATCAACTCGGTACCGGCGATCGTCATCGACGACCGCTATCTGATTTCGGGCGGCCAGCCGCCCGAGGCATTCGAACAGGCACTGCGCCGGATCGCAGCCGAAGCGGCCTGACCCCTCAAGATTCTGCTTTTGCCGGCCGCCATAGTCTGACAACACACTCGCCGACCAAAGGTTTGAGTGGGGGAGTCGGGAGCGATGGCGATCAAGCGGGTTGCGGGCCTGTTGCTGCTGGGGATGTCGGGGCTGGCGTTGGCGCAGACCGGCACGCCCAAGCCCAAATACGGGCCCTGGGGCGTCGATTACGCCACGATGGACAAGGGGGTGAAGCCGGGCGACGATTTTTTCCGCTACGCCGAGGGGACCTGGCTCAAGACTGCGCCGATCGCGCCCGACAAGGCACGCGCCGGCTATAATTACGATATGCCCGACGAGGCCGAGGCCGAAGTCCGCAAATTGGTCGAGGATGCCGGCCCGCATCCGGCCGATCCCAAGATGCGCCGCATCGCCGATTTCTACGGCGCCTATATGAACGCCGCCGCGATCGAGGCGCGCGGCGCCGCACCGCTCAAACCCTTTCTAGGACGGATCGCCGCGGTCGGGGACACCCACCAGCTGGTCGCGCTGATGGCCGAGCCGGGCTATGCCATGCCGATCAATATCGGCGTCAGCCCCGACGCCAAGGATCCGACCCGATATGCCGTCGACACCGGCCAGGCGCGGCTCGGGCTCGGGTCGCGCGATTATTATCTGCTGCCGGACGCCAAGTATGTCGCGTTCCGCAAGGCGTATCGCGACTATATCGTCCAGATGTTCGATCTCGCCGGCATCGCCGGCGGCGCGACGAAAGCCGATGCGATCATCGCACTGGAGACCAGGCTGGCGCAGGACCAATGGACGCCCGAGGCGCGGCGTGACCCGGTCAAGACGTACAATCCGATGGATCGCGCGGGCCTCGACACGCTCGCCCCGCAATTCGACTGGACGCCGGTCCTGACCAAGCTGGGCCTCGCCAAGATGCCGACCGTGATCGTTGCCGAGCCGAGCGCGGTCGCCGCGGCCGGGAAGGCGATCACCGCCGCGCCGCTCTCAACATGGAAGGACTGGATGACCTTCCGCTTCATCAGCGATCATGCCCAATATCTCCCCAGGGCGTTCGACGACGCGCATTTCGAATTTTATGGCCACAAATTGCAGGACGTGCAGGCGCAGCCGGAGCGATGGAAACGCGGCGTGCGACTGCTCAACGACTATCTCGGCGAGGCGGTCGGCGAGATGTACGCGCAGCGTCACTGGACCGCGGAGACCGATCGCCAGATGACCGAGCTGATCGGCGACCTGCGCGCCGCTTATCGGGAGAAGATCGAGAACGCGGCATGGATGGACGAGCCGACCCGCAAGGAGGCGCTGGTCAAACTGGCGTCGTTCGACCCGCGGATCGGCCATCCGGTCAAATATATCGATTATTCGGCGATGGCGGTGTCGCCCACGGATCCGCTCGCCAATGCGATCCAGGCCGACGACTTCCAGTGGAAGCTACAGCTTTCGCGGCTCGGCAAGCCGGTCGACCGCGCGCTGTGGGACATGAACGTCCAGGAAGTGAACGCTTATTACAATCCGCTGACCAACCAGGTCACCTTCCCGGCCGCGATCCTGCAGCCGCCCTTCTTCGACCCCGCCGCCGACCCCGCCGTCAATTACGGCGAGACCGGCGCCACGATCGGCCACGAAATGGGTCATGGCTTCGACGACGAGGGACGGCAGTTCGACGCTACCGGCAAGCTCCGCGACTGGTGGACCAAGGAATCGGCCGACCGCTACACCGCGCATGCCAAAAAGCTGGTCGATCAGTTTGATGCGTACGAACCGATCCCCGGCGTCCATATCAAGGGCGAGCTGACGCTGGGTGAGAATCTCGGCGATCTCGGTGGCCTGGAAGCCGCTTATGCCGCCTACCGTCGCTATGTCGCACGCCACGGCGAGCCGCCGGTGATCGACGGCTATACCGGCGACCAGCGCTTCTTCATCGCCTATGCCCAGAGCTGGCAAGGCAAGGCGCGCGAAGGCGCGTTGCGTGCGCAGCTCTTGTCCAACCCGCACAGTCCGGAGGAGTATCGCGTCAACGGCATCGTCCGGAACATGGACGCCTGGTACGCCGCGTTCGGGGTCAAGCCAGGCGACAAATTGTATCTGGCGCCGGAGGACCGCGTCCACGTCTGGTAAGTATTTGCCCTCTCCCGCCTGCGGGAGAGGGAACGTTTGCTCCTATCGCACCCGGGTCCAGACCTTGGTGCGGCAGAAGATCGCGACGCACCCCTTGAGCTCGAGCTTGCCATCGGCGCGCAGCTTCAAATAGCCGGTCGCGGCGCCGTCACCCGATTCCGGATCGTAAACCGGGCCGCCTTTCCATTCGGTCGGCCCGCCGGTGAATTCGGCGATCACGACCAGCCCTTTGAGCCGGCGCGTCCGCAGCCTGGCGTCGGCGTTGTGCACGTCGCGCTGATCGGGATTGGCGCGGATCGGCGCGGCATCGACGATGCGGCCGCAATAGGCGGCGCCGCAGCGATAGATCTGGACGCGGCCGTCCTGGCTACCCGTCGACCATAAGCCGGTGATGTCGGCCGCTTGGGCCGGCACCGTGAGCCCGCCAAGCACCAAGCCCAATCCCCGCAGAGCCATGCGCATCACGCCGCCACCGCCTCGCCTGGCGGCGCCAGCGTGGCGAGCGCACTCGCCACGAGTGCCCGATCGTCGAGTTTCCAGGGATGGAAGCCGGGACGGAAATAGCCGATCATGCTGACCAGCACGACGCGCATCATTCCGGGGCGTCGGTAGAGATAGCCGAGCAACCTAAGCCAGGTCCGCCAGTCGTTACTGCAGTCCTGCGCTAATAGGCCCGCGGTGTTGCGGAACAGCACATAATGCAGCCGTGCACTCGCCGTCGCCATCACGACCGAGCGCAACAGCCAGCGCCGGAGACGCGGCATGTCGCGCGTCGCATGGTTCCACGTGTCATAGGCTACCGCCTTGTGCTCGATCTCTTCGATGGCATGCCAACGCCACATGTTGCGCGCCTGCGGGTCGGCGGGCCCGAGATGCTCCGGATCCGCCAGCGCAGCATGCGCCATCGCGGCCGTGAAATGTTCGAGCGCGCATGTCGCGGCAAGCTGGACGATCGGCGGTCGGCGGCGCGCCCAGGCGATCGTGCGGGCGGCACGGTCCTCCGCCGGCTGGATATCGTATCCAGCCTCGCGCGCCTGGCGGTTGAAGAATAGGTGTTCGCGCGAATGCGTCGATTCCTGGTACATGAAATCGTCGATCTGGCTGCGCAGCGGCTCCGCCGTATCATCGCGATAGGGGCGGATCGCGGTCATGAAGAACTTCTCGCCGACCGGAAAGGTCGAGGACAGCGCATTGTAGAAAGCGGTGCGGCCAGGGTCTCCGCCATGCCACCAGCGCCGCGTGCTTTCGCCCCGGCCGAATTTCCAGTCCCTCTTGTTGATCGCCAGTTCGGACGGTGTGTGGGTACGCCCGGCCATATTGGTCTCCCATCGCGAATCAAATTTACATCAATGTAAATATCATGAGACTTCGGAGCACGCAAATGTGCGTCTGCCTGACGCAAATTCGAGAGTTTTGTGCCGCGGGGGATGACGGGACCGCGAATATATCTACAAGCATGTCGATAAGAGCTGGATCGACCGGCAGCGGAGCGATGAAGAGATGGCCAAGAGCGAACCGGCCGGAGGCACGCCGGTGCGAATGCGCCGCCGCAAGCGGCTAGGCGGCGAGGCGCGTGAAGAGGGACTGGCAGCAGCGCGCAAGCTGCTACTCGACGGCGGGCCGGCCGCGGTGACGCTTGCCAATGTCGGTCGCGAGATCGGCATGTCGCATGCCAATGTGTTGCATCATTTCGGCTCCGCCGCCGGACTCCAATCGGCGCTGATGGGATCGATGATCCGCGACCTGACCGCCGCGATCGACGACGCGGTCGCGGCGCTGAGCAGCGACAGCGCGGCGCCACGCGCGCTGGTCAATCGGGTGTTCGACGCCTTCGACCAAGGGGGCGCCGGACAACTCGCCGCATGGATCGCGATGTCGCGCGATTTCGGCCATCTCGAGCCGATCCGCGAAGCAGTGCACTCGCTGGTCGTCGCCTTCCGTGACAAGTTCGTGGACGAAGGCGCCGACGCGCGCGTTCGCGCGGCTGTATTGATGATGGCGGTCTGCGCGTTCGGCGACGCGGTGATCGGCCCGCATTTGCGGGACATGCTGGGCCAGGACGATGACGCGATGCGCAATATCACGGCCAAGCTGATGCCGATGTTCCTGATTGCGCCGTTCTGACCGGCAAAAGTCGCGTCAGGGTTGAGTCGGTGTGGATGCCAACGACCCGTCGAAGCGGCCTCGACCGGCCGTTTGGCGCCCCCCTCCACTACACCATACGCGATAGTGCTGATAAGGAGCATCGATGCGATCGAGCCAGCGTCTCAGGCTCCGGCACTTTACGGCGGATCCGGGCGCCACC
This sequence comes from Sphingomonas sp., assembly GCF_024508665.1. Taxonomy (GTDB): domain Bacteria; phylum Pseudomonadota; class Alphaproteobacteria; order Sphingomonadales; family Sphingomonadaceae; genus Sphingomonas. The sequence continues at coordinate 472,759 of NZ_JANINP010000006.1, read as the reverse complement.
AGCCATAGCGCCTGGGTCGAACGGCCGTGGCCGAGCATCGGCACGCTCTATCGCACCACCCCGCATGAGCCGTTTGCGGCGAGCGCAGTATCGCTCTTGCTCGGCGATCTCATCGTGCATCGCGCCGATTTCACTGCGCAACGCTGGGTGCGCGATCCCGATCTGATCGCGGCGAATGATCCCGGCGGGATGACGGTGGCGATGACTCTCGCCGGCAGCGCCGCCGGGGTGATGGGCGACCGCCCGTTCAGGACGGGCCCGGGCAGTGTGCACTTCGTCGATCTGTCGCAACCGTCTCAGCACGACTCAAGCGCCAGCCGCACCATCCTGCTTTCGGTGACGCGCCCAGCGGCGACCGAGTGCGGGATCGATGTGGCCGCGCTTCACGGCGTGGTCGTGCGATCCGCCGCCGGCGCGGCATTGATCGCTTATCTGGAGCGGTTGTTGGATACGGCGCACGCTTATTGCGAGGAGGATATTCCGCTGCTCGCGCGTGCGATCCTCGACCTGCTGGTCCTGACGGTGCGCACCGCGGAACCCGAAAGCGCACCGGCGGTGCGGCGCGCAGCCGCGTCCCACGCCGCACGCGCGCTGATCGACGCGCATCTCGGATCGGCCAATTTGACGATCAAGCGCTTGTGTCGCGATCTCGACCTTTCGCGAACCAGCCTTCATCGCCTGTTCGAGGACGAAGGCGGGGTGCAGGCCTATATTCGCAACCGCCGGCTGGAAGCAGTGCATCAAGCGCTGACCCGGCAGGACAGCGACGACGCGATCCAGGACCTTGCCGATCACTACGGGTTCAGCGACGCGTCGCACCTGTCGCGTATGTTTCGCGCCCGCTATGGGGTTTCGCCCAGCACCTATCGACGGCAGCTGACTGGTCTGGCGGCAATTTAGCCGTTCGAAACGCCCGTTCAATTGATCGGGCGATGGAAGCCGCGGATCCGCGGATCGAATCACCCAAGCTCGCTCAAAGGTCAAGGGATCGTAACGATATGCCGCCCATCGCTGGAATATTAGCATGCGGAAGATCGTTAACGGCAGCATCTGGGACGCTGGTTCCAGTCGATGGTTTTCGCGTTCAACCGCGGCAACGTGATTCTGCGCTAAGGGCTTCCTCGGTGGCGCTGCAACAGGAAGCTGCTGGCCGATCCGCGAGGATAGGGCCGCGCTCCGGGCATTCCGGGGGGGATGTGTCGGCGCCACCGCACTTCGACAGGTGAGTTTTAGAGCGCGATGACGTGGGTTTGACCCGCCGTGATTGCCCGGGCGTGTTCGCTGGCAAGGAGCGGTGTGCAGCGCGTAGCGGCGCTACGCGCAAGGGCCGCGACGCAGACCAGCGGACGCGCCCGGGCAACCGCAAAGCGGCGGGCGCCTTTTGGCGCATGGCAGTGTCTCTCGTCGGTCACGATGCATTATACATCGCTCCCTCCTCGTTCCTCGCCCTGCGCCAAAATCCGCTCCGTCACGGTGGGTCAAACCCACGTCATCGCGCTCTAGTCAATCGCGACGGCGATAGTCGCCCGGCACGATCCCGTACTTCGTCATCTTGTCGTACAACGTCTTGCGCGGAAGCCCGAGCGCGTTGAGCGCCGGTGGAATGCGTCCCCGGCTGGCTTCCAGCGCGGCACGGATTTCGCCCGCTTCGTAATCGGCGACGCGTTCCGGCAGCGATCGAACCGCAACTCGACCGGCCGGAGCGTCACCGGCGACTCCCATGACCGCTTCGATCGCGAAATTGCGCAACTCGCGCACATTGCCCGGCCAGTCGTGATGGCGCAGCCGTCCGCGCGTCGCAGCGTCCATCCGCCATTCGGGCCGGCCGAATTGCTCGGCGGCATCCTTGGCGAACACCGCGAACAGCACAAGCATGTCATCGCCGCGTTCGCGCAATGGAGGCACGCGAAGGCGCGCGGTGCTCAGCCGATAGAGCAGGTCGGCACGGAATTGCCCCGCCTTGACCGCTGCGGACAGATCGATCTTGCTCGTCGCCACGACGCGCAGATCGACAGGTTCGGGCCGCTCGGCACCGATCGGGTGCACCTCGCGCTCCTCGAGCACACGCAACAGCCGGGCCTGCATCGCCATCGGCATGCTGTCGATCTCGTCGAGCAGCAAGGTGCCGCCGCTCGATGCGGCGATCTGGCCGACGCGCGACAGCCGTGTGTGGGGAACACTGTCGGACGCGTGGCCGAACAGCTCGATCTCGGCGAGCCCCTCGGACAGCGCGCCGCAATTGACCGCCATCAGCGGCCGCGCGCGGCGCCGGCCCCAGCGATGCAGCAAGGTCGCGACCAATTCCTTGCCGGTCCCGGTCTCGCCTTCGACCAGCACGTCGATATCGGCCTCGGCGAGTTGGCGGACGACCTGACGTAGCCGCTGCATCGCGGGACTGTCGCCGATCAGCGGATCGCCGGCGGGTTGCTCGGCGAGCAAGCGCAGGCGGCGATTGTCCATTACCAGCGCGCGATGGTCGAGGGAGCGCCGGACTGCGGCGACCAGATGATCGGTCGCGAACGGCTTGGTGAGGAAATCGGCCGCGCCATCCCGCATCGCCCCCACCGCCATCGCGATGTCGCCATGGCCGGTGATCAAGACGACAGGGATTTCCGCATCGATCGCTCGAACGGCCGCCAGCAACTCGAGCCCGTCCATGTGCGGCATGCGGATATCGCTGACGATCGCGCCCGCGAAATCCCGCGTGATCGCCGCCATGGCCTGATCGGCGCGCGCGAACGGCAGCACTTCGAGACCGGCGAGTTCCAGCGCTTGCGCCGTCGCCAGCCGCAATGCGTCGTCATCCTCGACGAAGATCACCGGCCCAGTCATGCGGTCTTCAATCGCGCGACGAAAATGGCACCTGCGGGCGCGGGGCGGTAGGTGATGTCGCCGCCGAATTCGCGCGCGATATCGCGCGCGATCGCCAGCCCCAGCCCCAGCCCCTCCGGCTTGGCCGAGGCAAACGGCGTGAACAGGCTCGCCGCGACCGCGGGATCGAGACCCGCGCCGTTGTCGGCGACGGTCAGCTCGACCGCCCCGACAACCGGCGCAGCGGTCATCGTTATGCGGCCGTCGGAACGCCCCTCGACTGCTTCGATCGCATTTTGAACCAGGTTGATGACGACCTGTTCGAGCCGCGTGCGGTCGCCGATTAACGGCGTGACGAGCAGCTTCGGATCGATCTCGACCCGCACAACGCCCCGCGCGCGTTCGCCGAGCAGGAGCAACATGCCGTCCAGCACCGATCCCAGCGGGGCGGTTCCGCCCGCACTCGCGCGGCGCCGCGCAAAGGCGCGCAGCTCGCCGGTGATCGTGCCGATCCGCGCGGTCAGATCGACGATCCGCGCCAGGTTCTCGCGCGCTTTTTCAGGCGCATCGCGATCGATCAACGTCGTCCCGTTTTCGGCAAAGGTGCGGATTGCCGCGACCGGCTGGTTGATTTCATGGGCAACGCCGGCGGTGATCTGACCCAGCGAAGCGAGTCGGTTGGCCTGCGCCAATTCCTCGCGCGATTCGCGATAGCGGCGGTCGGCTTCGATCCGCTCCTCGGATTCGATCACCAGCCGCGCATTGGCATCGCTCAATTCGGCAGTGCGGCGCTTCACTTCTTCTTCCAAGGCTGTGCGCGCCCGCGCCTGTATCCGCCGTGTCTCCGCCGATCGGATCAAGATACCTGCGGCGATGGCAAGGACCAGCAACAATCCCAGCCCGAGCAACAGCGCCTGACTGCGCGCTGCCGCCAGCGGCGGATCGAGCGGCGACAAATGGAACAGCCGCCCGCTGCCAAGCGGAGCCGGCTCGACCGCGACACGGTAGCGCGTCTTGCCGCCGATCAGCGCGCCGGCGCCGTCGAACGCGATCGGCGCAGGCGCGGGCGGGGCGTTGCCGAATTGCAGCGTGCGCCTGAGGTCGGCGATCGTCGCCGCGTCGATCGGCCGAATCGCGTGGAAGCGCCAGTCTGGCACGCCCGTCACCAGGATGACGCCATGCGCGTCGACCACGAACGTCATGCCGGTATTGCGCGTCCAGGCCGCCTCGACGCCGTCGAATTCGACCTTGACGACCACCACGCCGAGCGCGCGGCCGACGCGATCGACCCGCCGGGCAAGGTACAGGCCCGGCCGGCCGCTGACCGTACCCAGCGCGAAGAATTCCGACGCGCCCCTCGCCATGGCGTCTCGGAAATAGGGGCGGAATCCGTAATTCTGGCCAACAAAGCTGGCCGGACTGTTCCAATTGCTCGCCGCGCGGGTCGTGCCGCTCGCATCGACGACATAGATGGCGGCAGCGTCGGTGCGCTGGGCAAGTTGCTCCAGCGTGCGGTCCAGCCGCGACTGCGCCGGGCCACTTCCGTTCGCCAAGGTCGCCGCGACATCCGGATATTCGACCAGCACCACCGGCAGCAGACGGAATTTCTGGAGTTCGCTCGACAGCAAGGCGACGTGCGTGCGTGCGGTCTGGCGCGCAGTCGCATCGGCCGCTGCCTCGGCCTGGGCCAGCGACCAGCGCGCACCCGCCCAGACCAGCAGGACGACGACCCCCAGCAGGACAAGGCCGACCAGCCAAATCCTGCGCCAAAACGCGCGGAGCGAAAGGGCGAAATCCCGCACTATTGCTCCATGGATGTGCGGAAATCCGCACATGCCGCCACCGCACTTGTCTCAGAGGATTCCACAGATAGTATATTTTTCAATATCTTATCCTATGCAACCAAGCTGCTGGCCTGCCGCATTCGCTGCTGCAAGAATGCATGATCAAGGCCCGGTGACAAGGGCCACGGGGCCCGCCGCCCCACACAGAGAGGAACAATGATCGCTCACCCCGTCGAGGCGCCGGCGCCCCAAGCGCGCAAGCCTTTCTACCGCCACCTCTATGCGCAGGTGCTCGCCGCGATCGTGCTCGGCGCAATGCTCGGCCATTTCTGGCCGGCCGGCGGCGAAGCGCTCAAGCCACTCGGCGACGGGTTCATCAAATTGGTCAAGATGATCATTGCACCGGTCATCTTCCTGACCGTGGTTGGCGGTATCGCCGGGATGCGCGAGCTCGGCTCGGTCGGTCGTGTCGCCCTGAAAGCCTTCGGCTATTTCCTGGTCTTCTCGACGCTCGCGCTGATCGTCGGCCTGATCGTCGCCAATGTCGTTCAGCCCGGCGCGGGGATGAACGTCGACCCGGCCACGCTCGATGCCAAAGCGGTCTCCGGTTATGCGCACGACGCGCACGAAACCAGCGTCACCGGCTTCCTGATGGCGATCATTCCGACGACGATGGTTTCCGCGCTGACCGATGGGTCCATCCTGCAGACGTTGTTCGTCGCGATCCTGTTCGGCATTTCGCTGTCGCTCGTAGGGCGCCCCGCCGAACCTGTCCTCGAGCTGGTCGAGCGGCTCGGCCTGGTCGTGTTCAAGCTCACCGGCATCCTGATGAAGGCGGCACCGATCGGCGCGTTCGGCGCGATCGCCTTCACTATCGGCAAATATGGCGTCGGCAGCCTGATCAATCTCGGCGCGCTGGTCGCGACCTTTTATCTGACGTCATTGCTGTTCGTCCTGATCGTGCTGGGCGCGGTCGCCCGCGCGCATGGTTTCTCGATCCTCAAGCTGCTCGGCTATCTCAAGGCCGAATTGCTGCTCGTGCTCGGCACCTCGTCGTCCGAGGCGGCGCTGCCCAACCTTATCGCCAAGCTGGAGGCGGCAGGCTGCGACCGCGGCGTGGTCGGGCTGGTCGTGCCGACCGGCTATTCGTTCAACCTCGACGGCACCAACATCTACATGACGCTCGCCGCCCTGTTCATCGCGCAGGCGACCGGAGTGCACCTGTCGCTGGGCGATCAATTGCTGCTGATGGCGGTCGCGATGCTGAGTTCGAAGGGCGCCGCGGGGGTCACCGGTGCCGGCTTCGTCACGCTCGCCGCGACCTTGTCGATCGTGCCGTCGGTGCCGGTCGCCGGCATGGCGCTGATCCTGGGCGTCGACCGCTTCATGAGCGAATGCCGCAGCCTCACCAATTTCATCGGCAACGCGGTCGCCGCGATCGTCGTGGCGCGCTGGGAAGGCAAGCTGGACCGCGCCGCGCTCGACAGCGCGCTCAGCTGGCGGCCGCTGGTCGAAGAGAATCTCGAAGCGGCCGTTGAGCCACAGATCATCGCATAACGAAAACGGGGAGAGTGACATGAATCGATCGATCAGGCTGAGCGCTTTGGCTGCCGGCACCGCATTGGCGGCGCTGACCGCGGCGCGCCCGGCAGCCGCACAGGATGTGCCCGCCGCGCCACCCCAAGACCAATCCCAAACCCAGGCCGCGCCGCAGGACAATGTCCCCGGCCTCACCGACTCGCAAAGCAATGACAGCCAGGCGAGCGGCCAGTCCGGATCCGAGAAGGACATCGTCGTCGTCGGCACGCAGATTCGGGGCGCGAAGACCACCGCCGCCTTGCCGGTCACGGTGATCGGCAGCGACCAGATCGACGCGATGGGCGCGGCGTCGGGTGACGATCTGTTCCGCTCGATTCCGCAGGCCGGCGACGTCACGTTCAACGAAGGCAACAACCCGCAGACCAGCAACGCGGCGCGCGGCGACGTCAATTCGATCAACCTGCGCAACCTGGGCATCGGCTATACGCTCGTCCTGCTCAACGGCCGCCGTCTCGTCTCGCATCCGACCAGCCAGGCGGGCGAAGGCAACGTGCCGGTGCTCGGCTACAACGCCAATTCGCTGCCCGTAGCGGGGTTGGAACGCGTCGAGATCCTGCGCGACGGTGCCGCCGCCATCTATGGCTCGGATGCGGTCGCCGGCGTGGTCAACACGGTGACCAAGACCGATCTCAACGGCGGCAGCTTCGACTTCCGCTATGGCGGGCCCGAGGGCACCAGCCGCCGCGACTATGAAGTGACCGGCACCTACGGCAAGAATTTCGGCGGCGGCCGCGGCAACGTGTCGCTCTATCTCGACTACACCCGCCACACGGCACAGCTCGCGTCGGACGAGCCCTATACCGCGACCGACAATCTGCTGTCCTTGTTCGCGGATAATCCCGCCTTTGCCGGCAACCTGACCGCGGACGGCCGCGCCACCCAGTCGCCCTGGGCCAATCTCGCGGTCGTCGGCGGGCCGGGCACGATCCGCATGAGCCCGGGCAACAAGGCGCTGACCTCGTCTGCCGGCGCGTTCCACACCCAGTCGGTGCTCAATCCGGGCTGTGTGTTCGTGCTCAGCGCCGACACCTGCCTCGGCACGGGCTCGCGCGCGACCGCGACGACCTTGCGCTCGGAGCGGTTCGATACGCGCCCGGGCACGACGGTCACGCCGTCGCTCAATCGCTACAACAGCTTCCTGACCGCACATTACGACGTGTCGGACCGCGTCACGCTCTATACCGAGCTCGGCTATTACCGCGCGGATACGCAGCGCATCCAGCCGCCGACGATCAACCTGAACGCCATCACCATCCCGGCGTCCAATTACTGGAATCCGTTTGGCCCGGTGACATTCGCCAACGGCCAGACCAACCCCAACCGCATCCCGGGCCTGACCAACGTCCCTGCCGCCGGCCTGCCCGTAACGCTCAGCACATATCGTTTCCTCGACGCCGGATATCAGGTGGTGAACACCGTCAACTGGCAGGACCGTTTCCTGGTCGGCGCCAAGGGCAAGATCGGCAGCTTCGATTTCGACACCGGCCTGCTCTATTCGGAAGCCCAGGCGACCGACAATTCGAATGCGATCGACATGACCAAGCTGCAGAAGAATCTGAGCCTGTCGACGCCCGACGCCTATAATCCGTTCAGCGGCGGCTGCGCGGCGAGCCCAAGCCTCGGCGACTGCTCACCCGCCAGCCAGTCGACGATCGATCAGTTCAAAGTCAATCTGCGCCGCCAATCCAAGACGACTCTCGGCCTCGCCGACTTCAAATTGTCCAAGCCGGACCTGATCGCCCTGCCGGCGGGCGGGCTGGGCATCGCGCTTGGCATCGAAGGCCGGCGCGAGACGCAGCGCGACGATCGCGACCCCAACCTCAACGGCACCGTGACCTTTACCGATTCGGTGACCGGCGCGACCAATCTGTCGAACATCGCCGCGGTCAGTCCGACGTTCAGCACCCATGGCGAGCGCACCGTCTTCTCGGCGTTCGGAGAGCTCGCCGTGCCCGTCATCTCGCCGGATATGAAAGTGCCGCTGATCCGCCGCTTGGATGTCCAGCTCGCCGGGCGTTACGAGCATTACAGCGACTTCGGCTCGGTGGCGAAGCCGAAGATCGCCGCGGCCTGGGACCTGATCGACGGCATCCGCCTGCGCGGCTCCTATTCGAAGGGATTCCGCGCGCCGAATCTGGAGCAGACCAATGCGGTCGCCTTTTCGCGGCTCAACACCAATGGCGCCGCCTCGACCGATTATTATCGTTGCGAGGCAGACGTCCGCGCTGGCCGCCTTGCCGCCAACAACTTCCCCGGCTGCACGCGGACGATCGGCTATTCGATCTCTGTCAGCGGCAATCCCGACCTCAAGCCCGAGAACAGCACCAACTGGACGGCGGGTGTCGTGCTCGAACCCAAGTTCATCCCGAGCGAATACGGCAAGCTGACCTTCACCGCCGATTACTGGTCGATCAAGCAGACCGGGATCGTCGGCCAGTTTGGAGCACAGAACGCCTTGGTGCTCGATTACCTGTTGCGCTTGCAGGGATCGAGCAACCCCAACGTGATCCGCGCCGCGCCGACCAGCGACGACACGCCGGTCTTCGCCGGCACCGGCCTGGCCCCCGCCGGCGCCGTCACCTTGATCAAGGACCAGTTCGTCAACCTGTTGCCCCAGACGGTACGCGGATACGATCTGACCATGCTCTACACGGTCAGGACCGGGTTCGGGCGGTTCAACCTCAACGTCAACGTCGCGCGGCTGACGAAGTACAGCCGCCAGACGCCGCCCGCGGTGCAGGCGTTGTTCGACGCGCGCGCCGCCGGCACCATCAACCCGGCGACGCCGCTGACCGACGCGAGGAGCCTGCTTCAGGTCAACGGCAAACCGAAATGGCGCTGGTCGGGATCGCTGACCTGGACGTTGGGCGGGTTCCAGCTGGGCGGCTACGCCAATTATATCGGCACGGTCTACGACACCAATTTCCTGGATGGCGCGGGCAATCCGTTCGTCGTGGATGGTCAGACCCAGTTCAACCTCTACGCACAATATCGCCTCCGCAAAGGCCCTATGGACGGCACCAGTTTCCGCATCGGAGCGCGTAATATCTTCGACAAGCAGCCTCCGGTCACGGAGTCGGGCTATCTCGGCTCGCTCTACGTGCCTTATGGACGCTATTGGTACATGCAGATTGGGAAGAAGTTCTGACAATGAAGCGACTTACCCTGTTCACCCTCGCGCTCGGCATCGCGTTTGGCGCCGTTGCCGCGACCCCGGTGGTGGCGCAGGTGGTCCCGCCGCCACCGGCCGCTACCGCCGCGCCGCGGGCTGCGACAGTCACCCGGCCGCGCTCGATCCTGTTCATCGGCAACAGCTTCACGCAAGGGGCGCATTCCGCGGTCAAGCGCTATCGCAACAACACCGTCATCGACCTGAACGGCGACGGCTATGGCGGCGTGCCGGCGCTATTCAAATTGTTCGCCGCCGAGTCCGGTCTCAATTACACGGTGGCGCTGGAGACCGATGGCGGCAAGACGCTCGGCTTCCACTGGAATCAGCGCCGCCAGCTGATCGACCGCCAATGGGATGTCGTCGTCCTCCAGGAACTGAGCACGCTCGACCGCGAGCATCCCGGTGACCCAACCGATTACCGCACCTACGCGCCGCAACTTGCCGCGATGTTCGCGCGCAACAACCCGAGGGTCGACATCTATCTGATGGCGACCTGGAGCCGGGCCGACCTGGTCTATCAGCCGGGCAGCCCCTGGTCGGGCAAGCCGATTACGGCGATGGCGCAGGACCTGCGCCGCGCGACCGACGGCGTGCGCGCGCTATCGCCAGCGTTCCGCGGCGTCCTGCCGGTCGGCGAAGCATGGAACCGCGCGATCGCGAGCGGAATCGCCGACCCCGACCCCTATAACGGCGTCGCATTCGGGCAGGTCGATCTGTGGACCTACGACCATTATCACGCGAGCATCTTCGGCTATTATCTCGAGGCACTGGTCGTGTTCGGCCGCGTCACCGGACTCGATCCGACGCGGTTGGGCGCCAATGAGCGCGCCGCCGACGATCTCGGCATCGATCCCAAGGTCGCGGTCCAATTGCAACAGGTCGCCAAGGCGCAACTCGCGCTGCCGTGAGGGGCTCGCCTCTCTTACCGTCATCCCCGCGACAGCGGGGACCCATCTCCGGCGCCGCCCACAAAATCAGCCGGCGCACTTTGCTGCCCGTTCAGGAGATGGGTCCCAGCTTCGCTGGGATGACGATTTTGGTTGAAGCAGGACGCGGGCGGTTATCGTGCGACTGCGGGTTCCCCGCCATCAGAGGCCGCCGGCGCCTTCGCCATTTCCGTGCCGCAGGCCTTCTTCGCCGGCATCGCCGTCTTGCCCGATTGGTGATGCCCCGCGCTTGGAGTGCAGGCGGGACGGTCGCGCATGCGATGGATGGCCGCAGGGATCTTGCCGGCCGGGTGCCAGACCAGTTCGTGCGTCTCATCGAGCGATTGCGCGACGGCGGGTAGTGGCAGGGCGAGCGCGGCGGCCAGGGCGATCAGGACGGATTTCACATCGGACTCCTCAAAAGAGCCCGCTTCCTGCCATTCGATCCGTCGCGCCGCCTTGCCGCTCCGTAACAAATCATTGCCGGTCCCGGGTGGTGACCTTGAGGGCGAAGCGCCGCGCGACTAGGTCGAGCGCATGGCACCGACAGAGGTCGTCCGATGACCGCCCCCAACATCGTCCTGGTCGAGGACGACCCACCGCTCCGCACGCTCACCACCCGCGCGCTGCAGGAGAATGGCTATACTGTCCGCCCCGCCGCGACCGCGCCCGAAATGTGGCGCGCGTTCGAACAGGGGCCCGTCGATCTCGTCCTGCTCGACATCATGTTGCCGGGGACCAGCGGCATCGATTTGTGCCGCGAGCTTCGCCGCACCAGCGATGTGCCGATCATCTTCATCTCGGCCAAGGGCAGCGAGACCGACCGCGTCGTCGGGCTCGAGCTCGGCGCCGACGATTATCTCGCCAAGCCGTTCGGAACGCGCGAATTGGTCGCGCGGATTCGCGCCGTGCTGCGCCGCCATGCCATCGAACGCGGCCCCGCTGATCGCGAGAAGGGCGAGCTCAGTTTCGAGGGCTGGACCGTCAATCTTCCGCGCCGCGAATTGCTTTCGCCGACCGGCGCGGCAGTCGAACTGACCGGCGCCGAGTTCGACCTGCTCGTTGCCTTGTGCGACAACGCCCAGCGAGTGATCGCGCGTGAACGGCTGATCGAATTGTCGCGTACCCGGCTCGGCGACAGCTCGGACCGCAGCGTCGACGTGCTGATCAGCCGTCTGCGCCGCAAATTGTCGAGCGCGGGCAAGCCCGCCCCGATCATCACCGTTCGCGGCGTCGGCTATATGCTCAACGTCGCGGTGGAGCGACGTTGACGCGCCTGCCCCACCTCACCTTGGGGCTGATCGGCCGCGTCTTCGCGATCCTGCTGCTCGCGGTGCTGGTCGAATATGGAGCGAGCACGTTCCTGTACGAGCGCGCCAGCCAATTCTCCGTACGCCAAGACGAAGCCCACCGGCTGGCCGAGCACCTCATCATCGCCAGCAAACTGATCGAGGAGGCGCCGATCGGCGAGCGCAACGCGATGGCGTCCGAACTCACTACCTCGCGCTACGCGGTCGCGTGGCGCGCGGTGTTGCCCAAGTCGCCCGCGGTCGCGCCGTCGCTCGACAAGCTGACCGACCAAGTGCTCGCCTGGGAACCCGATCTCGACGGGCGCGACCTCCGCCTCAGTCTCACCTCGCCAGGACGCGACGGCTTCATCACCGGCGCATTCCGGCTCGAGGATGCGAGCTGGGTCACCTTCCGCACGCGCCAGCCGGTGCGCGCGCTCGACATGGCGGTCAGCCGCATCCTGCTCGCTTTGACCCCGGCGGTCGCGCTGATCCTCATCGGTGGATTGCTGGTGCGCCAGATGCTGCGCCCGATGCGCGACCTCGCCCGCGCCGCCGATCGCGTCGGGCATGGCGAAGTCGAGGCCGTACCCGAACGCGGTCCGAGCGAAGTCCGCGACGTCATCGTCGCGTTCAACGCGATGCAGGCGCGCATTCACAAACTGATCGCCGACCGCACCCAGGCGCTGGCCGCAGTCGGCCACGATTTCCGCACCCCGCTTGCCCGCCTCCATCTGCGCGCCGACGCGATTGACGAGGGCGATTTACGCGACGCGATCCAGCACGATGTTGTCGAGATGGAGCAGATGGTGTCGTCCCTGCTCGCCTACCTCTCGGGAGAGGATGAAGCCGATGCCGAGACGCCGGCCGCCACTGATCTCGCGGTGATGTGCGCCACGCTCGCCGACGACGCCGTCGATCGCGGCGGCAAGGCCAAATATCATGGCCCCGATCATTGCGAAGTGATCGTTCGCCGCGTCGCCATGAAGCGCGCGCTCACCAATCTCGTCGACAACGCGCTGCATTATGGCAAGCGCGTTGACATTCGTCTCGATGCCACTCCCGATCGGGTAACGATCGCGGTCGAGGACAACGGCCCGGGCATCGCCCCCGCAGATCGCGCCCGCGCGCTCGAACCCTTCGTCCGGCTTGACGACGCGCGGGGCCGCGATACCCAGGGGTTCGGCCTCGGCCTCGCCATCGTTCAGCGCGCGGTGGCGGCGCATGGCGGCGAGTTCGCGCTCGACGCCGCGCCGTCGGGCGGACTCAGTGCGCGGATCACCCTGCCGCGCGGAGCGGCAGCCGCCGGCTAGAGCGTCGGACGGACTGCCCTGCGATCACGGAAACTGATATGATTTCCGCGATGGATCCGGCGCCGATCAAGAAGTCCGTGCTGAAGAGCACGTATATCGCGATCATCGTGGCGCCATTCGCCTTGGGATTCATCATCGCCGCCAGCCTCGCGGCGGGGCCGGCCGAGGTGTTCAAGGCGTTGCGCGGCAAACAACGCGACGGTTGAGCCCGACCGACGATAATCGTGCGATAAGCCGTCGAGCGGGAACAGGACAGGAGGGCAAGTGAGCGATATTGCGATCCGGTTGGACGGCTTGCTGCTCGGGTTGGCCATCGTTGCAGGCAGCGGAATATTCGTCGTTGCCGCGCTCATCTCAACGCTGCGGGCATTGCTGACGAAACCGGCGGACAAGCGTTCATGGAAAATCACATCCTATAGCCTGTGGCTGATCCTGGCGCACGCTACCGCGCTGGTCCTGCTGGCCGCCTATACCGACAGCCGGGCCAGCGCCCCGACCGGCCCGGACTGGATCGACTGGCTGGCGGTGCCGTGGCTGTGTTTCGTCATGGTCGGGCTGGTCCTGCTCTTTCGGCTATGGCGCCGAAACAGGCCGGACGCCGCCTGAGCCTGTACCGTCGCGGAAAAGACGCCTAGCGTCTCCGGATGGGGTGCATCACCCGCCATCGATCCTACCGCGCCGTGACTGCCGCGCTGGCCGGTCTGTCACTGTTCGCTATCGCGTCCCCCTCAGTGGTCGTCGCCGGACAAACCGCGCTGGCGAGCCCCTCGCAATTGGCCGGAACCTACGATGGTCATCAAATGGAAATGGCGGCCGGCTTGGAACTGCGGGCTGATGGGCGGTTCGACTATGGCTTGTCCTATGGCGCGCTGGACGAAAGCGCGAGCGGTACCTGGCGTGTAGACGGCAACATGGTCCTGTTGACGAGCGATCCGGTCACCGCGCCCGCATTCGTCATGCTGGGACAGCAACCGGCATCCGACGGAAAGACGCATCTTGTGCTCGACTTGCCCCAGGGCTGGACCAGGCAATATTTCGACGCCGAGATCGGCCTGGCCGACGGGCGTTTCGTCGGCGGCCAATTGTCCGATGACAGCGACGCGCTTCCGCTTGCGCCCGGCGATCGGCCGGTATCGCTGCGTCTGACATTGGGCGTGTACGACCTGCACAGCGACGCCTTTCGCCTCGACGGCTCGCGGGCTTCGCGTATCCACGTGCGGTTCGAGCAGAACGACCTTGGCAAGGTTGCATTCGCGAAGACGCCGCTGCGCATCGACAATGGCAGCCTGCTGCTCGAACGCTATGGCCGGTCGATCGTCTTCAAACGGCGGGTGAGCGCGACAAGCGAAGCCAACTGATCGTTCCCAACGCGCAGCCGACTGCAGCACCGGCAACATTTCCTTACGCCCGCGCTGCACTGCGGCAAATTCGAGGCCCTAGCTCTTCCCGGCAACCAGCCAAGAGGAGCATATGCCGTGAACGATCTGATCGGACGCGTCTACGATTTCGAAAAGCGCGTTTTCCCTAGCAGCAACGACCTCTATGCCAAACTCGCGGTCCACGGACAGAGCCCCAAGGCGTTGATGATCTCCTGTGCCGACAGCCGCGTCGTGCCCGAGCTGATCATGCAGGCCGAGCCCGGCGACCTGTTCGTCTGCCGCAATGCTGGCAACATCGTCCCGCCGTTCGCGACGCAGAATGGCGGCGTGTCGTCGACGGTCGAATATGCCGTCAGCGCGCTCGGCGTTCGCGACATCATCGTCTGCGGCCATTCCGACTGCGGCGCGATGAAGGCGCTGATGAATCCCGAGATGCTCGAGGGCATGCCCAATGTCGCCGCCTGGCTGCGCCACAGCCATGCCGCCGAATGCGTCGTGCGCGCCGGCTACGGCCCGCTCGAAAAGGCCGAGAAGGTGCGCGCCGCCAGCCTGGAGAACGTCGTCGTCCAGCTTGCCCATCTGCGCACCCATCCGTCGGTCGCCGCCGGCATCGCGCGTGGCGAGATCTCGCTGCACGGCTGGTTCGTCGACATCCATCAGGGCGTGATGCTCGGCCTCGACGGCGAGACCGGCCGCTTCGTGCCGATCCGCGACGATCGCCCGCTGCCGGTGGCGCTCGCCGCCGGCCAGCGCCTGGCGATGGGCGAGGACTATGCGGAGGCAGCCGAATGAGTACCGCCAAGCCGGCGGGTGGGTTTCTCGCCCGCGACTTCACCGCCTCGATCGTCGTTTTCCTGGTCGCGATGCCCCTCTGCATGGGCATCGCGATCGCGTCGGGCGTGCCCCCCGAAAAGGGCCTGATCACCGGCATCATTGGTGGCATCGTCGTCGGCTCGCTGGCGGGTTCGCCGCTGCAGGTCAGTGGCCCCGCCGCCGGCCTGGCAGTGATCGTGTTCGAGCTGATCCGCGACCAGGGCCTGTCAGCGCTGGGACCGATCCTGATCCTGGCCGGCCTGATCCAGGTCGCTGCCGGCATCTTCAAGCTCGGCGGCTGGTTCCGCGCGATCTCTCCCGCCGTGGTCCATGGCATGCTCGCCGGCATCGGTGTGCTGATCGTGGCCGGCCAGTTCCACGTTCTGTTCGACGCCAAGCCGATGTCGAGCGGGCTCGCCAACCTCACCGCGATGCCGGGCCGCCTGCTCGGCCTCGACCCGAGCAACGCGACCTCGACCGAACTCGCTTTGTTCATCGCGCTGCTGACGATCGGCGTCATGATCGCCTGGGAGAGATTCCGTCCGGCCGCGCTGCGGCTGGTGCCGGGTGCCCTGCTCGGCGTGGTCGCCGGCACGCTGGTCGCGTTCCTGTTCGGCCTCGACGTCACCCGCGTCAACGTGCCCGAATCGATCGCCGCTGCCGTGGCGGTGCCCGATGCGTCGATCTTCGCGAAATGGCTCGACCCGTCGATCCTGGTCGCGGCGCTCGCCATCGCCTTTATCGCCAGTGCCGAGACGTTGCTGTCGGCCGCTGCGGTCGACAAGATGCATGACGGCGTCCGCACCGACTATAACAAGGAATTGCGCGCGCAGGGCGTCGGCAATCTGTTGTGCGGCGTGGCCGGCTCGCTGCCAATGACCGGCGTGATCGTCCGCAGCTCGGCCAACGTCCAGGCCGGCGCCGTCACCCGGCTTTCGGCGATCCTGCACGGCGTGTGGATTCTCGGCTTCGTCGCCTTGCTGCCCTGGCTGCTGCGCGAGATCCCGATGGCGACGCTCGGCGCGGTGCTGGTCGTGACGGGGTGGAAACTGGTCAATGTGAAGCATGTCCGCGAGCTGTTCCGCCACCATGGCGTGCTGCCTGCGGTGATCTGGGCCGCGACCCTGGTGATCGTCGTTGCCGAGGATCTGCTGACCGGCGTGCTGGTCGGCATCGCGCTCTCGCTGATCGAAGTGATCCCGCACCTGAAGCGCCTTAAGCTCGGCGTCGATCACCAGGAAGCGGACGAGCACGCCGCGCTCAACCTGTCGGGCACCGCGACCTTCGTCCAACTGCCGAGGCTTAGCGACGCGCTCGACAAGGCGCCCGCCGACAAGCCGCTGACGATCGACGTGCGCGGTCTGGCGGCGGTCGATCACAGCTGCGCCGAGCTGTTCCGCGAGTGGCTGGCCCGGCGCCGTGCGAGCGGGGCGAGCGTCACCCTGCTCGGCGCCGATGGACGGCTCGCTCGCCTCGCCGCCTAGAGCGGCGATCGCATCGGCAATCTTTCGTTACAATCGGGACATGCGGCGACGACCTCCCGCCGTTATCCCGATCGTACCGGAACCGCCCGCCCCCAGCTTCCCTTTGCATCGCAAGGGCGGGCGGTTCCGACCCCCAGATCGTTTGCCGGCGGTCTGAAATTCTAGAGTCCAGAGCCGATCCTCCCTTTTCTGCATCGGCTTCCTTAGAACGGGGCATGGCGTTATCCGACGCCATGCCCCCTTTTTCTACCACCAGCGACCTGATCGCCCGCGCTCGCACCGCGTTTCAGTCGGGGCGCCATGCCGAGGCGGAAAGGCTGGCGGCCGAAGCGCGGGCGCGGGATCGGGTGTCGCTCGACGCGATCGAAATCCTCGCCTTGGCCCATCGCGCGCGTGGCGACGTAGCCGGGGCCGAACGCCTGTTGCGCGAAGCGATCGCGATCGACTCGCGGCCGCGCTGGCCGCACGACGACCTGGCCATGATGCTGTTCGACAGCGGACGCATCGTCGAAGCGGAGGCGGCCTGCCGCGCCGCCATCGCCGCGGATCCCGGCAACCCGCATCCCGAAATGATGCTGGGCAATATCCTGTCCGAACGCGAGGAGCTGGTCGCCGGCGCCGCCCATCTGCGCCGCGCGATTGCGCTGGCCGGCGAGCATCCGCAATTGCTCGCCAATCTTGGCCGCAATCTGCAGCGGCAGGGCGCGCTGTCGGATGCCGAGCCGCTGTTGCGCCGCGCAATCGCCACGATGCCCGATGCGCTGCCGCCACTCGCCTGGCTGGCCGAATTGCTCGAACAAGCGCGGCGGTTCGACGAGGCATCGGCGATGCTCGATCGCGCCGAGCGGCTGGCGCGAGCGCAAGGCAGCGACGTCACCTTGCAACGCGCGGCGTTGCTGTCGCGCACCGAACGCTGGCGTGACGGGCTGGCACTGCTCGACGCCGAGCCCAGCCTGTCCGGGGCCGCCCTGCTCCAGCGGGGACGTTTGCGCGATCGCGCCGGCCGGTACGCGGAGGCTTGGCACGATTTCGCTGACGGCAAGGCAGCCCTGTCCACCGCGTCAGGCCGCCGCTATGCGCGCCTCGAAGTCGAGCGCCTCGCCGGCGACCTGCGCGCGTTCTTCACGCCCGACCGGTTGGCCGGACTGACGCCCGCACAGCTCTGCCAAGATGTGCCGCAACCGATCTTCGTCCTCGGTTTCCCGCGTTCGGGCACCACGCTGACCGAGCAAGTGCTGGCAAGCCATTCCCGGATCCGTGCGGGCGGCGAATTGCTGTTTGTCGCCGAGCTTGCCGAGATCGCTGCCCGGCATACCGGTGGCGCCTTCCCCGCGCATGCCGATCGGCTGGATACCGACGCCCGCTCGACCCTCGCGACCCAACTCCGCGACCATTATCTGGCCCGGGCCGAAGCGTTCGGGCTGCTTGCGCCCGGAACGTCGTTCTTCACCGACAAGATGCCGCTCAACGAACTGTACCTGCCGCTGCTTCGCCTCGCTTTCCCCGCCGCGCCGTTGATCGCGGTCGGGCGTCATCCGCTCGACGTGATGGTGTCGGCGATGAGCCACGATTTCACCCATGGCTTCAACTGCGGCTATCGGCTCGACGACGCCGCGCGCCATTATGCGCTGATCGACACGCTGATGGCCGAGTGGCGGAGACTGCCGGGGATCGCGCCGCACCAGCTCCGCTACGAGAATTTCGTCGCAGGCCAGCGGGACGAGACCGAAGCGCTGATGGCGCATATCGGTCTGCCGATGGAGCCCGCCCAACTCGCTTTCCACGAAAGCCCGCGCTTCGCCCCGACCCCAAGCTATGCCCAGGTCCAGGAGCCGATCAACGACCGCTCGATCGGGCGCTGGCGGCATTACGCACGCGAACTCGAACCCGCGCGCGCGATCCTGGCCGAGACGATCGCCAGCAGCGGCTACGCTGCCTGAAGTCCCGCCGCGACCGGCGCGGCATCGGCTCCCAAGATCAGGTGCAGCGCATTGGCCGAGGGCCGCGCGATCATCCGCACGCCCAATTGCCGCAGCGCCGCCTCATCGGCGCGCGCAGGATCGGAGAGGTCGACCCACAGTCGGCTCGATGCCGCGCCCGATGCGGAAATATTGTCGCGTCCGCCCAACGCGGCCAGCCATGGCGTCGGATCGGCCGCCGTCACCGTCGGCCGGCTCTCCGCCACCGGTACGGCCGCGGACAACGGCCCCGCAGCGGCGCGCATTTCCATCGCCACCGAATCCGCGATCGGTCCTAGCACCACTTGCAGTCCCTGCGCGCTCGGCCGGATGAATCCCCTGGCGCCGAGCTTCTTGAGCCGCGCCTCGCTGACCTTGTCCTGGTCGTTGACCACCAGCCTGAGCCGCGTCGTGCAGGCATCGATGCTGGCGAGATTGCCCGCCCCACCCAATGCCTCGACGAACGCCAGTCCGCGTTCGGCCGGGAGCGGTGCCGCGCCTTCCTCTTCCGCCTCCTCGGGCTCGCGGCCGGGCGTCTTCAAATCGAACTTCACGATCGCCCAGCGGAACGCGCCGTAATAGATCGCGAAATAGGCCAGCCCGACCGGCAGCAGCAGCAACGGCCGCGTCGATTTGGAGAAATTGAGCACGTAATCGAAGAATCCGGCCGAAAAACCGAACCCCAGATGCACGCCCAGAATGTGCATCAGCGCCATCGCCGCGCCGGTCAGGATCGTGTGCATGAAGTACAGCAAGGGCGCCAGGAACATGAAGCTGAACTCGATCGGCTCAGTCACCCCGGTCAGGAAGGCGGTCAGCGCCATCGAGGTGAGCATGCCGCCCACCTCCTGGCGCCGTTCCGGCAAGGCGGAGCGGTACATCGCCAGGCAGGCCGCGGGCAGGCCGAACATCATCACCGGGAAGAAGCCCGACATGAACCCGCCCGCGCTCGGATCGCCCGCGAAGAAGCGGTTGAGGTCGCCGGTCTTGCCGTGGAAATCGCCGACGATGAACCAGGCAACGTTGTTGAGGACGTGATGTAGCCCGGTGACGATCAGCAAGCGGTTGAGCACGCCATAGATGAACAGCCCCACCGTGCCCGACTGGACGACGCCATAGCTCAATCCGTCCATCCCGGCATTGATCGGGGCGAAGCCGAAACCGATCAGGGCCGCGAACGCCAGCCCGGCAAATCCCGACAGGATCGGCACGAAACGCCGCCCGCCGAAAAAGGACAGATAATCGGGCAATCGTATCGTCGAATAGCGATTGTAGAACGCCCCGGCGATCAGCCCCGAGGCGATGCCGATCGGCACCGCCAGCTTCGAGATCGCCTTCTCGCGCCACGCGGCATCGGCGAGCGCGGCGATATCCTTGCCCATATTGGCAGTGACGTCGGGCGGCACATGGAGCAAAGTCATCGCTCCGCGCGTCGCGACCAGGAAGCAGACCAGACCGGCCAGACCCGCCGCGCCATTATTGTCCTTGGCGACCCCGACCCCGATGCCGAGCGCGAACAGAAGCCCGAGATTGTCGAAGATCGCCCCGCCGGCCGCCGCGACGAACGGAATATCGAGCAGATCGGGCTGGCCTAGACGCAGCAACAATCCCGCGATCGGCAGGACGGCGACGGGCAGCATCAAGGCGCGCCCGAGCGGCTGGAGCGATTGCAGCGAGAGCTTCATTGGCCTTGCTCCGACAAAGAAGAAACGAGCGCGCGCACCGCAGCGGCATCGGGCGCGGCCAGAGCTTGCGCCGCGATCGCACGGCATCGCGCGAGATCGAGCGCGCGGACCAGCGCCTTGGTCTCGGCGACCGCCGCCCCCGGCACCGACAATTCGGTCACGCCCATCCCGATCAATAGCGGCACCGCTTCCGGATCGGCGGCAAGCCCGCCGCACACTCCGGTCCAGCGTCCACGCGTCGCGCCGCCGCGTACCGTTTCGTCGATCAGCCGCAGCACCGCCGGGTGCAGACCGTCGAGCCCCGCTGCGACCGCCGGATTGGTGCGATCGCGCGCCAAGGCATATTGCGAAAGGTCGTTGCTGCCGATCGAGAAGAAATCCGCTTCGGCCGCGAGCGCCGCCGCCGTCAGCGCGGCCGCCGGCGTCTCGACCATGATGCCGAGTTCGGGCGCCCCCACGCCGAGATCGCCTGCATGCCGCGCCAGGGCCTCGCGCGCCGCGATCAGCTCGACGGGGTCGGCGACCATCGGCAACATCAGCCGGAGCGGTGCCGGCACCTTCACCCGCAGCAGCGCGCGTAACTGCGTATCAAGGAGGTCGCGCCGCGCCAGCTGAAGCCGGATGCCGCGCAAGCCTAGCGCCGGATTCTCTTCGGCCGTGATCGTCAGATAGGGCGCCGGCTTGTCCGCGCCGATATCGAGCGTGCGCACGATCAGCGGCCGGTTGCCCAGTGCGTCCGCGATCGCCTGATAGGCAGCGAGCTGCTCATCTTCGTCCGGCGGCGTGGCGCGGTCGAGGAACAGGAATTCGGTCCGCAGCAGGCCGCAACCCTCGGCGCCCTCCGCCACGGCGACGCGCGCATCGACCGCCGAGCCGAGATTGACGAACACCTCGATCCGCGTGCCGTCTTTGGTGATCGCGGGCTGCTCGGCATGCGCCAGTGCCGCCTGCCGACGGGCCCGCCGCGTCTCGATCCGCGCGCGCACCGCCGCCACGTCCACCGCACCGGGCGCGATGCGCAGCGCCCCGTCCTCGATCACCAATTCGGTACCGGGCTCGACTCGCGCCAGCGCATCGCCGAGCGAGACCAGCATCGGCACGCCCATTCCGGCGGCGATGATCGCAACGTGTGACGTGGTCCCACCGCGCGACGTGGCGATGCCGGCAAGCCCTGCTCCGCCGAGCGCCATCAATTGCGAGGGATAGAGTTCGTCCGCGATCAGGATCGCACCGGGTGGTGGCGGCACCTGTTCGTGGTCTCCCAGGAGCGAAAGCACGACGCGGCGGCCCAGATCATTGAAGTCATCGATCCGCTCGGCGAAGCGCGCATCGCCGGTGCCGCGCAATTGCTCGACATAGGTGCCGATCGCTTGCCGCCAGGCGAACCCAGCGCTCTTGCCGGCGGCGATTGTCTGATCGGCGGCACCCGCCAATTCGGGATCGTCGAGCAGCACCAGATGCGCGGCGGCGATCCCCGCGCCGTCGCCGTCGCCTTCCGCGTCGGCCGCCAGCGCGGCGCGTACGCGATCCTTCGCTCGGGCCAGTGCGGCACGCTCGGCATCGGCTCCCGAGCCGATCTCTGTAACATCAGCCGCTGGGTCGGCCGGACGGAAAGCTGGTCCGATCGCGGCGCCGGGAACGGCGACGACACCCTTCAGCAGCGACGGCATCTCGACGACCACGGGGGCCGGGGCCGCCCTGGCGCCCGTGCCGGTCGGCTTGAACTCGCCCATCCCGCCGGCCAGCAAATCGGCGATCGCGGCAACGCCGTCACCGTCACTGCCGCGCACCTTAATCGCCGCACCATGCGGCAGCGCCAGCGCGAGCATCGCCACCGCGCTTCGCGCCGAGGCGCTCCGACCCGACGGCGCGACGATCTCGATCGTCCAGGAATGTTTGGCCGCGAGTTGCGCGATCCGCGCCGCCGGCCGTGCGTGCAGTCCAAAAGCAAGCGGCAAGTCCAGCGTTCGGCTGACGGTCGACGCCGCCGCCTCGGCCGCCACGACAGCCCCGCCCAGCGCCCGGAAACCCATCAGCCGCTCGCCCACCGCCACCGCGCGGTCGCCGACCAGACCCTCGACCGCGAACGCCTCTCCATTGGTGACGATCACCGGGGTGATCAAACTCTTCGCGGTCCGCGCCAGCCGGTCGAGGTCGAATTCGATCAGCAGCTCGCCCGCCGCCACGCGCTGGCCATCGCTCACCCTGGGCGCGAACCCCTCGCCGCTCAGCCCGACCGTCTCCAGCCCGATATGCATCAGCAGCACCGGCCCGGCGTCGAGCTGCAGCGTTACCGCATGCCCGGCCGGATGCATCGACAGCACTACACCCGCGCCCGGCGCGACCAGCCGTCCCTCGACAGGATCGATCGCGACGCCGTCGCCCAGCATCTTCTCGGCGAACACCGGATCGGGCACCTCGGCCAACGGCGTCGCCCAGCCCGCCAGCGGGCTCGCGATGGTCAGGCTCATTGCGCCGGACCCAGCGTCAGTCGGTCGAGCATCCACAACGGATCGGGGCCGGTCTGGGTAAAGGTCATGCACAGATCATGGCGTCCTTGTTGCGGCGAGAGCGATCCGGTGATCGTGCTGACGCCGGAATTGCGCGTCGCGGCGCCGAGCGGGATGCTCGCCACCACCGGACCATCGCAGCGATCGAGCCTGACCTCGAGCTCGCCGGTCGGCGTGCGCGGTTTGTCGAACTTCACTTTGGCGAGATCGGCGCCGATGGAGAAATTGAACGGGACTTGCCCGACATCCGCCGACAAGGATGCGATGCCGTCGAGCGGCGCGCGCTTCCAGATCCAGCAGGGATGGAAGATGTCGCCCCAGTGCACCCGGCGCACGCCGTCGGTCGCGCCGTCATCCTCGAGCCGCAGTGACACCGCGGCGGTACACAAGTCCATCTCGGCCACGGTGCGCATGCGCAGCAGGGCAGCGGTCAGCGTCCAGTCGCGCCCGATGCCGAGTGGATCGCCGCCGGCAAAGGCACGCGCGCGGAGCCGGGTGCCCTCCGGCAAGGTCAGCGCGTCGTCATAGACCTGCGACGCCGCCGTCGGGGCGCTGCCGTCGGTAGTATAGCGCAGCGTGCCGACATCGGCCTGCTGGCGCAGCTTGACCGTGATCTTTCCGCCCTCGCCGTCGACACTCGCCAGCGGTTCGAGCGGAGTCATATTGTAACCAAATCCCAACGGCCGATAGCGCGCGAATTCCGCCGGCAATCGCGCCGCAAACCCCTTCCAGTCGCGCTTCGCCGCCGGCGTCCAGGCGAGCTCGGCGAGCGCCGCCGCCCGCGGCCATAACATGCGGTCGGCATAGGCGGTCGTGCGGACATGCTCGGTCCATAGATTGACCTGCACCCCGAGCAGGTACCGCCGTTCGTCCGCGCTCAATGCGGCCGGCAGCGGGTCGAACGTGTAGATATGCTTCCAGTCCATCACACCGCCGCGCCCTGGCGGTTCATCGCCGGAATCGCTCTGGATATGGTCGAGATAGAAATCGGGCGAAGGCGACAGGATCGTGTCGTGCCCCGCTTTGGCCGCGGCGATCGCGCCGGACACGCCATGCCACGACATCACCGTCGCCGACGGCGGGACCTTGCCCGCCAATATCTCGTCCCAGCCGACCAGCCGGCGGCCGCGCTTCTGGAGATACTCGCCGATCCGCGCCATGAACCAGCCCTGGAGTTGTTCTTCGTCCTTCAGCCCCAGCGCTTTGATCCGCGCCTGCATGCGCGGATCGGCTTTCCACTGATCCTTGACCGCCTCGTCGCCGCCGACATGGACGTAGCGCGACGGAAACAGGTCGAGCACTTCATCGAGCACATTGGTCAGGAACGTGAAGGTCGCATCATCGGTATTGTACAGATTGTACATCACGCCCCAGTCGGAACTCGGCGCCTTGGGTGGGGTCGCAGTCGAGCCGAGCGCCGGATAGGCGGCGATCGCGGCTGTGGCATGCCCCGGCATATCGATCTCGGGTACGATCGTGACGTGGCGCGCGGCGGCATAAGCGACGATCTCGCGGATCTCCGCCTTGGTGTAGAAGCCGCCATAGCGCACCGGCTTGCCCGTCGCTGGATCGACCCCGGCAGCACCCGCCGGCTGGCGCCAGGCGCCGACCGCGGTCAGGCGCGGATAGCGGTCGATCTCGATTCGCCATCCCTGGTCGTCGGTCAGATGCCATTGCAGGACGTTGAGCTTCTCCATCGCCAGGCGATCGATCAGCTGTTTGACGTAGGCCGGCGGCTGGAAGTGTCTGGCGGAATCGAGCATCACCCCGCGCCAGGCGAAAGCGGGCGCGTCGTCGATCGTCACCGCGCCGATCCGGCCATCGCGCGATGCGGCGATCAGCTGCCACAACGTCGTCGCGCCGTAATAGAGCCCGCCATCGGTCGATGCCGATACCGTAACGCCCGCCGCCGTGACGCGCAGGCGATAGGCCTCTTCGCCCTTGATCGACGCGTCGCGCCGGAATCGGATCGTGCCGCCTTTGGCCAGCGCGAGCTTCGGTCCACCGGTGCGCGCGACAAGATCGGCCAGCCGCCGCGCCGCGGCCATGCCCCCGCCATCGTCGGCTGCCATCGTCGCGCGGGCAAAAGAAAAGCTGCCAGCCTGCGACGTCACCGTCGCGGGCATCGGCAGCAGAGGGAGGTCGGGTGATGCCCGTGCCGCCGCCGGCATGCTCAAGATCATGACGGCGGCGAACAGGCTGGTGCGCATCGGATAATCCTATTCGGTCTTGCCGATGCGCGACAGGTCAGAAGTGGACTTTGCCACCGACCCAGAAGGTGCGGCCGTTGTTGTAATAAGCGCGCGGGATCGAGGGGTCGCCGACGAAGTAATAGAGCTTGTGGTTGAACAGGTTCTGCGCGTCGGCGGTCAGCGCGAAATTCTTGGTCAGGTTGATCGTCAGCGAGCCGTCGAGCGTGCCGAAATCGGCCTGCCACATCGGCGTCGAGCGATCGATGCCCGAGCGGAATTTCGACCGGAAGGTATAAGCGAAGCGCGTCGAGATCAGCGAATTCTCGTAATAGGCCGTGACATTGAACGTGTGCTTCGAATTGCCGTCGATGACGCCCCCATCCGCCGCCTTGGCATCGGCATAGGTATAGTTCGCCATCAGGCCGAACCCGCCATAGATCGGCTGCTGCCAGTTGACCTCGACGCCCTTGTTGGTGCCGCCCCGGCCATTGACCGGGCCGGTGATCAGGAAGTTCGCCCCCGCGGGGTGCTGCTGCGTGATCAGGAAGCGCGTGGTGGTGGTCGAGGTGATGTATGAGTCGATGTCGAGATAGAACAGGTTGACCGAGAACAAAGCCTCTTTGGCGTAATAATATTCCGCCGCCAGGTTGAACTGCCATGCCCGCGTCGGGTCGAGATACGGGTTACCGCCGGCATTGCCGGTCAGCGCGAGGTCGCTGACGGTGAACGCACCGGCCAATTGCGCATAGCCCGGCCGCGTCATCGTCTTCGCGACGCTCGCGCGCAGCAGCAGGTTGGGCATCGCATTGAACGTCAGGTTGGCGCTCGGCAGGATGTCCCAATAGCTACGCTTCACCTCGACCGTCCCGCACGTGCCGCAGAAGATGCTCGTCGCGTTGGCGACCAGCGCGTTGGGCGAATATTGCAACGTGTTGAGATCGGTATGGACGGCGCGGACACCGATGTTGCCGCGCCAGCTGCCGTCCTGGCTGCCGAGCTTTGCCATGGCATAGACCGCCTCGGTCTTTTCCTTCACCGAGAAGCTCGCCTGCGGATAGAAAGCGAACTGGCGCCCGCCATTGGTCGCGAGCTCGGCCAGAACCTTGTCCTTGTCCGCGATCGAGTAAGGCGGGAAATCGACGAGCCCGTCGAGGAAATTGTCGGGCGTCGTCCCACCGGCATAGACGGTGCCGAGGCCGACCCCCTTGGTGCCCGAATAGAGGCCGTTTCCGGCCCAGGCATAGGCCGTATAATTCAGCTCGCGCGTATGGTCGGTATAGCGGCCGCCAATCTTGATCGACTTCAGGAAATCGCCGTCGAACTTGTACTCGGCATCGGCGCGGACATAGGTCTCCTTGTCGGGCGACACGATGCGGCCGCCCCACGACCAGCTGTAATAATTGTTGAGATACGCGGCCGACTTCGGGTCGGTCGGCAGGCCCGGATAATTGACCGTCGCGCCCTTGCCGGCGAGCGCGTAATTGACGCCGGTGTCCCAATAGGTTTCCCAGGCATAGGTGTCCTTGGTAGCCCCCTCGCCCTTGGTGTAGCCGACCTCTCCCGACAGTGTCAGGCGATCCGTCGGTTTCCACGTGGTCTCGAGGTTGATTACCCAGGTCGACGAATAGGCGTCGCGGAAGATGTCGTCCTGGACGCGGCCCTGGATCGGGTTGCCGCTGGCGTCGAGCTGGCTCCACGACGCCGCGGTGAGATAACCGTTGGTGACGGTATACTGGCCGAGGGCGTTGGTCGGCGACCCCGGCGTCGAATTATTGCCGATCACGCGGCTGATCCAGGCCATCGAATTGCGGTTGACGTTGTTGGCGTCCATCCGCGTGTAGATGCCGTTGAGCGTGACCTCGAACTGGTCGTTGGGCTTGTATTGCAACGCGGCGGTGCCGCCCTTGCGGACGCGCTTCTGGCTGAAATAGGCCGCGCCGATCAGGTTCGGCGCGGTGACCGTCTGACCGGTGCCGGCGAAATTGTTGTAGGTGGTGTAACCGAGGAATTCCTGGCCATCGCGACGGAACTCGCGCTCCTGGTAGAAGCCGGCGAGCAGGATGCCGAAGGTCCCGTCCTGGTTCTTCCAGCTGTACAGGCCCGATACCTGCGGCTTCACCTTGTCGGCGAGGTCGTTGTAATTGGCCTGCGCGGTCAGGCTGAACGAGTTAGCCGGCAAATCGAGCGGCTTGCGGCTCGACAAATTGATCGTGCCGCCGATGCCGCCTTCGACCAGATCGGCCTCGGATGATTTGAACACTTCCAGCTTGCCGACGATTTCCGACGGCAACAGGCTGAAATCGAAGCTGCGGCCGCCGCTGGTCTGGTCGAGCACGAACCAGTCGCCGGTCGCGACCGAATGGCCGTCGAGCAGGGTCAGGTTGAGCGTCGGATCGGTGCCGCGGATCGAGACCGACTGGTTCTCGCCGAACCCGCCGGCATTGGCCGATCCGGTGACGACGTTGACGCCGGTCAGGCGGCCGAGCGAATCGGCGACGTTCTTGTCGGGGAACTTGCCGATGTCCTGGGCGGTGACGACTTCCGACAGCATGTCGTTATTGCGCTTGGTGTCGAGCGACGCCTGGATCGAGGCGCGGATACCGCTGACGACGATGTCGTTGCTCTGATCCTGCGGATCGGCGCCGGCGGTTTGACCGCTACCGCCGTCGGCGGGGGCCGCCGCAGCCACCGGAGCGGTCTGCGCAAAAGCAGGCGCCGCCATAGTCAGCGCGAGCGCGCTTGC
Organism: Sphingomonas sp.; assembly: GCF_024508665.1. Classification (GTDB taxonomy): domain Bacteria; phylum Pseudomonadota; class Alphaproteobacteria; order Sphingomonadales; family Sphingomonadaceae; genus Sphingomonas. The sequence goes on along the minus strand of NZ_JANINP010000006.1, from coordinate 445,101 downwards.
GGTACAGGCGAACATTGCCCGATGCTTCTTGGCTTGGAACGTGACCATGATCTTCCCCTTCAACCCCTGGATTGGACTGTACCAAAGTACGACCAACTTTCGCTGTTCACCCTGTCCGATCTCATTTTCGGCCCGGATCAGGTCTGTTGCGGATGACATAAAGGCGTATTGGTCATTAAATTGCAATACCAAAATCAATACCAGTGTATTCATTTCATACTTTGGTATTGAAATGGCATTATCCGATGGCTTAAGGAACGTCGCGTAAGGGGGTTGTCCGCCATGTTCGTCGATCGCGTAGGAAAACTGCCGGAAGGGGATACCGCGCCGCTGTACCAGCAGTTGCAGCGCGTGCTGCGCGTCGCGATCGAGCGGCAGGTGCTGGCGCCCGACGAGGCGCTGCCGCCCGAGCGGGACCTCGCCCAGGCCTATAACGTCTCGCGCGTCACCGTGCGCAAGGCGCTCGACGGGTTGGTCGATGCGCGGATGCTGACCCGGCGCCAGGGCGCTGGCACCTTCGTCGCCGCGCGCGTCGAAAAGAATTTTGCGACCATCTCGTCCTTCACCGAGGACATGCAATCGCGCGGCCGCGTGCCGCATAGCGAATGGCTGGCCCGCACAGAAGGCACTGTCGCGCCGGAAGAGGCGATGGCGCTGGGCCTCAGCCCGGGCAGCCAGGTTTATCGCTTCACTCGCATCCGCTATGCCGATGGCGTGTCGATGGCGCTCGAATATGCGACCGTACCGGCGAGCTCGCTGCCCGGGCTCGAGGCGGTGACCGAATCGCTCTACGACGCATTGGGCGCCGACCGCCCGGTGCGCGTGCTGCAGCGTTTCCGGGCGGTATTGTTCACCGACGAACAGGCCGAGTTGCTGGCGATCCCGCGCAATTCGCCGGGGCTCGAGATCGAACGCCGCGGCTACACCCAGGATGGCCGTACGGTCGAATTCACCAAATCATGGTATCGGGGCGATGCTTACGACTTCGTCGCCGAACTCAATGTCCCCCCAGCCTGAGATTTCCGTGCCCCTCCTTCCCCAGAATACACTGATGTTCGCCGAAGCCGCCGAAGCGGCGACCGCGGTCGCGCGCCAGGCGATCCGGCAGCGCGACACGCGCATTGCCTTGGCCGCGGCGCTGCGGCAGGACCCGCCGCGCGCGGTCGTCACCTTGGCACGCGGCAGCTCGGACAATGCCGCTACAGTTGCGCGCTACCTCGTTGAAACACATCTGCGCTTGCTGACCAGCTCGGCCGCCCCTTCGGTTTCGTCGGTGTATGAATCAGCGCCCGATTATGCCGGCACCCTGATGCTGGCAGTCTCGCAATCGGGTCGCAGCCCCGATCTGATCGCCGCCGCCGAGATGGCCAAGGCGGGCGGCGCGCGCCTTGTCGCTCTGGTCAACGACGAAAGCTCGCCGCTCGCGGCGTTGGCGGACACGTTCCTGCCGCTCGCCGCCGGCCCGGAAAAAAGCGTCGCCGCGACCAAATCGTTCATCACCAGCGTCGCCGCATTGGTCCATCTGATCGCAGACTGGGCGGAGGATGGCGAGTTGCTCGCCGCGCTCGATGGCCTGCCGGGCTTGCTGGAACAGGCCTGGACACTCGATTGGTCGCCCGCGCTCGAACCGCTGCGCAACGCCGCCAATCTCTATGTCGTCGCGCGCGGCCCCGCCTTCGGCATCGCCCAGGAAATGGCCCTCAAGATCAAGGAAACCTGCGGCTTCCATGCCGAGGCATTCAGCGCCGCCGAAGTCCGCCATGGTCCGATGGCGATCGTCGAAAAGGGCTTTCCGGTCCTGCTGCTGGGCCAGGACGACGAATCGCGCGACAGCGTTGCCGACCTCGCGCCGGAATTCGCCGAGCGCGGCGCGCTGGTGCTCAGTGCCGGATTGAAGGACGCGCCCGGCCTGAGCCTGCCGAGCCTCGACGCGCATCCGGTGCTCCAGCCTTTATTGCTCGTCCAGAGCTTCTACCGCCTCGCGAACGCGCTCGCCGTCACGCGCGGCCGCGATCCCGACCGCCCCCCGCATCTCGCCAAGGTAACCGAAACGGTATGACCCGCACCGCGCTCACCAATGCCCGCGTGCTGCTGCCGTCCGGCCTGCGCGATGATGTCTGCGTCGTGATCGGCGATGGCGAGATTTGCGCAATCTCGTCCGCTCCGCCGCAGGATGCGCGGATCGTCGATCTCGGCGGCCATTCGCTGCTTCCCGGCTTCATCGACACTCAGGTCAATGGCGGCGGCGGGCGATTGTTCAACGACGATCCCAGCATCGAGACGATCCGCGTCATCGCGGAAACGCATCGCCGCTATGGCACGACCGGCCTGTTGCCGACCTTGATCAGCGACGATCTCTCGGTGGTCGAAGCCGGCATCCGCGCAGTCGATGCCGCGATCGACGCCGGGCTGCCCGGCGTGCTCGGCATCCATATCGAGGGGCCGTTTCTGTCGAGCGCGCGTCACGGCATCCATTCGGTCGACAAGCTCCAGCCGCTCAAGGACGATTATCTCGACCTGCTGACCTCGGCCAGGCGCGGCAAGACGATGGTCACGCTGGCACCGGAATGCGCCACCCCCGCGCAGATCGCGCACCTCGTTGCAAAGGGCGTCGTCGTCAGTGCCGGCCATTCGGACGCTCGCTACGAAACCGTCCGCGCCGCGATCGACGCCGGCCTGACCGGATTCACGCATTTGTTCAACGCCATGTCGCAGCTCGCCAACCGCGCGCCGGGCATGGTCGGCGCCGCGCTGGAGAATGATTCGACCTATGCCGGCATCATCGCCGACGGCCATCACCTCCACGACGCCACGTTGCGCGTCGCGGTCCGCGCAAAGGGACAGCATCGTCTGATGCTGGTGACCGACGCCATGCCCAGTGTCGGTAGCGACGAGCCGCGCTTCATTCTCCAGGGTCGCGAGATCTGGCGCGATGGCGACACGCTGCATGGCGCCGACGGCGTGCTCGCGGGGTCGACCCTGACCATGGCAGGCGCAGTCAAGGGCATGGTCGAGCGCGGCCGCGTTTCGCTCGCGGCGGCGGTAGCGATGGCCTCGGCGACGCCGGCGGCATTCCTGGGAGTGAGCGGCCGGACCGGCACGATCGCGGCCGGCTTGCGCGCGGACCTGGTGCTGCTCGACGACGATTACACCGTGCGCGAGACGTGGATTGGTGGTCAGGCAAGTGGGGTCGTCCAGACCGCGGCCGTCGCTACATAAACTCCCCTCCCTGCAAGGGAGGGGCCGGGGGTGGGTGCGCGCAAAGCGCGTCTGCGCGCGCTCAACGAATCTCGAGCCGTTCGCTAAAACAGCATCGGACGAGGCATCGAGCCTCGCCCGACACTTACCCACCCCTAACCCCTCCCTTGCAGGGAGGGGAACTTACCGCGACATCATCTGTCCCAGTTGCCGCCGCACCCTGGCCTTGCTCTCCTCGCTTAACGACCCGCGAATGCCGCGCCGCTCCTCCGGCACGTGCTGCGGCACGCCGCCGAACACGAATTCGTCAAACATCGCTCGCCACGCCGCGCGCTGATTTTCGGGCAGGCCGGAGAAGGCCAGGATCGCGTGGACCATCGCATCGAGCGGCGCCAGCCCCGGCTGCGGCGGTGGCGCCTCGTCCCACCAATAATTGACCAGGATGCTCACAGGATCGAGCGAGCGGACATGGTGCCACCACATATGCGGAATGAACAGCGCATCGCCCGGCTCGAGTTCGGCGATCTGGGCGTGCGCCATCGCCTCGCGCGCCAGCGGGAAGCGGTCGAAATCGGGTTCGTCGGGATCGAACAGACCGATCGGCGTGCCCGCCGGGGTAAATTCGATCGGACCGATGTAGAGATTCGCGACTTGATCGGGCGGAAACAGGGTGAAACGCCGCCGCCCCGCCATCACCACCGCGATATTGCTGTTCATGTCATGATGCGTGGCGACCCGCACACTATTGCCGATCCAGATACGCGGCGCCACGCCCGCCGGCGCCAGCGGCATCGGGTTCTCCGCTGCGAAGCCAGGCAGTGCCCCGGGCACCATTACCGCTTGCGCCGCGATCGCCGGTGGCGATGACACTCGCGCCGCGGTGTCGAGGTGCGCAAACAGCCGGGCGAGCGTGGCCGAGTCGCGGGTGAAGGTCAGCGCCGACATGTCGGGGGTGTACGCCAGGCGTCCTTCCGCATCGGGTGGCGCAATGGCGATTCCGATCGGACCGCCGCTATCGAACTTGGCCAGATAGGCGCCGGGATCGGGCGCCCGAACGGCTGGCCAGTCTGCGGCGATACCCCGGAAAACCGCCGGATTCGTGCGCTGAGCCAATGGGATGGCCGCGACCGGCGCCAATTCTTCGACCCTGTTCGTCATCGCGTGACTATGCCGGGAACGATCGCGCACTGACAACCGTGCGTGGCAGGCCCAGGCTGGGTAGGGAGCGCGTCTGGACAAACTCCCGCCGCGTAATTATCTACCGAGCGATATGGAAACTGCCGTCCTCCGTGGCCGCCCCCGCGAATTCGACGTCGATCAGGCGTTGACGGCGGCCCTGCGCGTGTTCTGGAGCAAAGGGTATGAGGGCGCGTCGATGACCGACCTCACCGATGCGATGGGAATCACTCGCCCGAGCCTCTATGCCGCGTTCGGCAACAAGGAATCCCTGTTCCGCAAGGCGCTGGATCTCTACGAGCGCGAGAAGCTCTGTTACATGGGCCAGGCCCTCGAAGCACCGACCGCGCGCGGCGTCGCGCAGCGCTTGCTCCAGGGCAGTCTGCAAAACCAGACGAGCGGTGACGATCCCCGCGGGTGCCTTGGCGTCATCAGTTCGGTCGCCTGCGGGGCGGAGGCCGATTGCATCCGCCAGGAAGTGCTCGAACGCGGCAGGATTGCCCACCAGGCGCTAATCGAGCGAATGGAGCGTGCGATCGCCGAAGGCGATTTCAACGCCCCGGTCGACCCTGAGGGCATCACCAAATATCTCACCGCGATTCTTCAGGGCATGGCGGTCCAGGCCGGCGCGGGCGCCTCGCGCGAGGACTTGCAGCGACTGGTCGACACCACGCTGGCGATGTGGCCGAGCCGCTAGGCTCGCCACGATTGACAAGCCCGGCTTTACGCCGCATTGCAAAAAATATCGCTCGGTACAGAATTTTCCCTTGAACCGTTCCATGCAAGTTTCTATACTGCTCGGTATAGAAGATGGACGGTCCTCCCCAGGGCGTCCTTCGGATTGAAGGGAAGAGACCGCATGAACGGCCGATCGGACATCCGCCTCTAGCGTTTGCGTAAACAGGAATGAGCCTTCGCCCACGGTGCCGATGCGGTGCCGGAGCGCGCGACTCGTCACAATCATATCGGATCACCCCGGCGACGACCCCATCGCCGGGCCTGGGCCGCCGCACGCCCCCTGCGGCGGCCCCAACAATAAGGAGGACACGCCATGGCCTATCTCGAATTCGCCCCCGCCGGCGGCGGCGCGCTGCTCGACCGGTCCCCCGTGGCACCCCGCAGCTTCACGCCGAAGCCGGCCGATTTCTCGGCGCTCGAATGGCAGGTGATCAATCTTGCCCAGCTCGACCGGCTGTCATCGATCCATCGCCCCGGAGCGCTCGCCCGCGCCTTCCGCTGGGCATTCGGCGGCGTGGTCAAGACGGCCTTGTCCGATCCCCGGCTCGAGGCGTTGCGCCGCATCGCCGTATTGAGCTGGTATCGCGGCTTCTCCGTCGCACCCGCCGAAGTCCGCGCCTTCCTCGCCGCCGGCTTCACGCTCGATCAGTATGAAGCCCTGCTTTTCCGGATCAACGCGATCCGCACCAATCTTCCCCGGAGCTTCCGCCGATGAACATGATCGCCCCGATCAACGACGATACCAATGCGCAGCCGCTCGACGGCACCGCGTCGGGCCGCAGCCCGATGTGGCAGCGCGCCGCTTGGGTCGCCGCGCCGATCGCCTTGCTCGCCGCCGGCTACGGCTTGGTCCATCGCTCGGCACCGGCCATGGCCGCGCCGCCGCCACCGACGGTTACCGTCGCCACTCCGCTCGAGCGCGACGTCACCGAATGGGACGATTATGTCGGCCGGTTCGAGCCGAGCCGTTCGGTCGAGGTGCGCCCGCGCGTTTCGGGCGCGGTGACCGCGATCCATTTCACGGATGGCCAGATCGTCCGCGCCGGCCAGCCGCTCTTCACGATCGACCCGCGTCCTTATGCCGCCGCTTTGGCCGAGGCACGCGCAGGCGTCGCGACGGCCAATAGCGACCTCTCCCTGGCGCGGGCCGATTATGACCGCGCATCGCGGCTGGTCGATGTCGACGGCGTGTCGAAGAGTGAGCTCGATCGCTTGCGCGCTCGCGTCCAGGCGACCACCGCCGCGCTCGCCGCGGCTCAGGCTCGGGTTCGTGCCCGCGCGCTCGACGTCGAGTTCACCGTTGTCCGGGCGCCGATCTCGGGCCGAATCTCCGACCGCAAGGTCGATGCCGGCAATCTGGTCGCGGCGGGCGAAGGCGCCAATGCGACGCTGCTGACCACGATCAACGCACTCGACCCGATCTATTTCAGCTTCGACGGATCGGAGGCCTTATTCCTCAAGGCCAAGCGCGCCGGTGCCGGCACCGCCTCGCCGATCGAGGTCAAGCTGCAGGACGAGAGCGATTATCGCTGGAAGGGCAGGCTCGACTTCACCGACAACGGGCTCGACATGAAGTCGGGGACGATCCGCGGCCGCGCCGTGCTTGACAATCCGAACCTGTTCCTGACCCCCGGCATGTTCGGCAACATGCGGCTGGCGACCGGTGGCCGTACCCGTGCCTTGATGGTGCCCGACACCGCGATCGTCACCGACCAGGCGCGCAAGACGGTGTTGGTCGTCGCCAAGGACGGCAGCGTCGCCGCCAAGCCGGTCCAGCTCGGTCCGGTCGTCGATGGTCTCCGCGTGATCCGCGGCGGGCTCGCGACGAACGACCGCGTGGTGATCGTCGGCACGCAAATGGCGCAGCCGGGGACCAAGGTGCAGACGCTCGCCGGCAAGATCGCGCCTGTGGCCCCTGCCGCCGCGCCGCCCGCTCCGTCCGCGCCACCGGCGGGTCAAGCCACGCTCGCCCAGTAAGGCCAAATCCTCCGCTCGCCCCGAGCTTGGCAAAGGGCAACGAGCCTTAGTCGGCTCGGCGCGACCGGAGCGAAATCCCGACCTTTTCGCCTCTTTCTTCGAGGAACAGGAATCATGCGCCTGTCGCGCTTCTTCATCACGCGCCCGATCTTCGCCGCGGTCATCGCGGTGATCATCACCATCATCGGCGCGATCGCCTGGATCAGCCTGCCGGTGTCGCAATATCCCGACATCGTGCCGCCCACCGTCACGGTCAGCGCCTCCTATCCCGGCGCGTCGGCCGAGACCGTCGCGGAGACCGTCGCCGCGCCGATCGAGCAGGAGATCAACGGCGTCGACAACATGCTATACCAGTCGAGCCAGTCGACCGGTGACGGCAACGTGACGATCACCGTCACTTTCAAGATCGGCACCAATCTCGATGCCGCGCAGGTGCTGGTGCAGAACCGGGTCGCGATCGCGGTGCCGCGCCTGCCCGAGGAAGTGCAGCGTCTCGGCGTCGTCACGCGCAAGACCTCGCCCGACTTCCTGATGGTGGTGAACCTCGTTTCGCCGGACAATTCGCTCGATCGAGGATATCTCTCCAATTACGCGCTGACCCAGGTCCGCGACCGGTTGAGCCGCATCGACGGCGTCGGCGACGTCCGGCTGTTCGGCAGCCGCGATTATGCGATGCGCGTGTGGATCGACCCAAATCGCGCCGCCGCGCTCAACCTGACCGCGGGCGAGATCGTCCAGGCGCTCCGCGCGCAGAACGTCCAGGTCGCCGCCGGCTCGCTCGGCCAGCCGCCTTATGCCCAGGGCAACGCCTTCCAGTTCAATGTCGAGACACAGGGACGGCTGACCGATCCGGCGCAATTCGCCAATGTCGTGATCCGCTCGGACCCCGATGGCCGCCAGATCCGCGTCTCCGACGTCGCCCGGGTCGAGCTCGGCGCCGCCGATTACAATTCCAACACCTATCTGTCGGGCAAGCCGACCGTCGTGCTGGGCATCTTCCAGCGCCCCGGATCGAACGCGCTCGCCGCCGCCGAGAAGGTGAAGGCGGAAATGGACGCGATGTCGGCGAAATTCCCCAAGGGTCTCGCCTATAGCGTGATCTGGAACCCGACCGACTTCATCCAGCAATCGGTCACCGCCGTGATGCACACCTTGCTCGAGGCAATCGTGCTGGTCGTGCTGGTGATCGTCGTCTTCCTCCAGAAATGGCGCGCCGCGATCATCCCGGTGGTGGCGATTCCGGTCTCTCTGATCGGCACCTTCGCGGTGCTGGCCGGGCTCGGCTATTCGCTCAACAATCTGTCGCTGTTCGGGCTAGTGCTGGCGATCGGCATCGTGGTCGACGACGCGATCGTCGTGGTCGAGAATGTCGAGCGCAACCTCGAACACGGACTCAGCCCGTTGGAGGCGGCGCGCACTTCGATGGACGAAGTCTCGGCCGCGCTGGTCGCGATCGTCCTCGTGCTGTGCGCGGTGTTCGTGCCGACCCTGTTCCTCACCGGCCTGTCGGGCGCTTTTTACCAGCAATTCGCGGTCACGATTACCACCGCGACGATCATCTCGCTGATCCTGTCGCTCACGCTCTCGCCCGCGCTCGCCGCCTTGCTGCTGCGCCCGCGCGACGAGGAAGCCAAAGGCGGCCGCCTGCACCAGCTCGCCATGGCCGCGGGCGATCGCTTCAACCGCGGCTTCGAGCGGCTGAGCAATGGCTATGCCCGCCTGACGGCGCGACTGGTCGCCAAGCCGAAGCGGATGATGACCATCTATGCCGGCCTGATCGCCGCGACCGCCGCTTTGTTCTGGGCGACGCCAACCGGCTTCATCCCGGCGCAGGACCAGGGGTACTTCCTGACGGTGATCTCGCTGCCGCCCGGCGCCTCGGTCGAGCGCACCGACGCGGTGATGCGCAAGGTCGCCGACCGCATCCTGCCCTTGAAGGGCGTCAAGGGCGCGGTGATGCTTGCCGGGTTCGACGGGCCGTCGCAGACGCTCGCCCCCAATTCGGCAGCGGCGTACATTCCGCTGAAGTCGTTCGAGGATCGCGAGAAACTCGGGGTCACGCTCGCCAGCATCATGGGCGAAGCGCGCAAGGCGACCGCCGACATCAACGAGGCGCGATTGCTGATCGTGCCGCCGCCGCTGATCCAGGGGATCGGCTCGGCGGGCGGCTATCGCCTGATGGTCGAGGATCGTGGCGGTCACGGCTATGCCGATCTCGCCGCCAAATCTTACGGGCTGATCGGCAAGGCCAACCAGACGCCGGGGCTGAACCAGGTCTATACCTTCTTCGACACCAACACGCCGCGCGTCTTCGCCGATATCGATCGCGCCAAGGCCGACCTGATCGGCGTACCGCCCGAGCGCGTGTTCGAAGCGCTCAACGTCTATCTCGGCTCGGCCTATGTGAACGACTTCAACCTGCTGGGACGCACCTATCGCGTCACTGCCCAGGCCGATGCCCCGTTCCGCGCGACCGTCGCCGACATCGCCAACCTCAAGACCCGCTCCAATTCGGGCGAGATGGTGCCGATCGGATCGGTCGCGAATTTCAGCGACCGCACCGGCCCATACCGCGTCGTGCGCTACAACCTCTTCCCTGCGGTCGAGGTCGATGGCGACACCGCGCCCGGTTACTCGTCGGGCCAGTCGTTGAAGACGTTCGAGAAGCTCGCTGCCGACAATTTGCCGGGCGATTACGGCACCGAATGGACTGGTATCGCCTTCCAGCAGAAAGCCGCGGGCAGCACCGCGGGCGTCGTCTTCGCGCTGGCGGTGGTGTTCGTCTTCCTCGTGCTGGCGGCGCAGTACGAAAGCCTCGTCCTGCCGCTGTCGATCATCCTGATCGTGCCGATGTGCCTGTTGGCCGCGATGGTCGGCGTGAACCTGCGCGGCATGGACAATAACGTCCTGACCCAGATCGGCTTGGTCGTTCTGATCGCCCTTGCGGCGAAGAACGCGATCCTGATCGTCGAGTTCGCCAAGCAGGGCGAGGAGCAGGAAGGTCTGAGCCCGGCGCGAGCCGCGGTCCAGGCGGCGCAGACTCGCTTGCGGCCGATCCTGATGACCAGCTTCGCCTTCATCCTCGGCACTGTGCCGCTGCTGATCGCGAGCGGCGCGGGGTCCGAGCTCCGCCAGGCGCTGGGCACCGCGGTGTTCTTCGGGATGATCGGCGTCACTGCCTTCGGCCTGCTGTTCACCCCCACTTTCTACGTCGTGTGCCGCGCGCTGGGCGATCGCATCGCCCGCGCGCGCGGCAAACGGCCTGCCGCCGGCCCGGACCTGTCCGGTTCGCTGCAGCCGGCCGAATGAGGAACCCAGCCATGCATTCGCTTCGTCTGATCGCTCCGATGGTCTCCGCGCTGGCGCTCGCCGCATGCGCGGTGGGGCCGAACTATGTCGCGCCCGTCACCCCGCCGACTGCGGCCGGCCAGTTCGTCTCGGCCAATTCCCCGGCGCTCAGCAATGATCCCGCCGCGTCCAATTGGTGGCGGCTCTATCAGGATCCCGTCCTCGACGGGCTGATCGCCGACGCGCTCAAGTCGAATACCGACATCCGCGTCGCTGTGGCGAATCTGGAACGCGCGCGCGCCTCGCTACGCGGCGCGCGCAGCGAGCGGCTACCGTCGACCGGGCTCAATGCCGGCGCGACTTATGGCCGGCTGCCCGAAAGCCAGCGCGCGCCGGGCAGCCCGCGTGAGGATTGGTCGATCGATACCGGCCTGTCGGTCTCGTACGAGGTCGACCTGTTCGGTCGGGTCAAGCGAGGGATAGAGGCGGCGCGCGGCGACGAAGCGGCGGCCGCGGCCGATGCCGATGCGGTCCGCCTCGCGGTCGTCGCGGATACCACCCGCGCTTATGCTGACGCTGCGTCGGGCGCCGCGCGCCTCAAGGTCGCCAACCAGATCGTCGACCTGCTCGACAAATCGTTGCAGCTGACCGAGCGCCGGCACGAGGCCGGCCTCGCCACGCAGCTCGACGTGTCGCGCATCGCGACGCTCCGCCAGCAGCGCGCGGCCGACATCCCGGCGCTCGAAGCCGATCGCCAGGCCGCTCTGTTTCGCCTCGCGACGCTAACCGGCCGCTCGCCCGCCGACCTGCCGGCCGCGGCCGGCGAACGCGCCGTCGGTCTCGAGATCACTCAACCGATCCCGGTCGGCGATGGCGCTGCTTTGCTCAAGCGCCGCCCCGATGTGCTCGCCGCCGACCGCCGGCTGGCCGCCGATACCGCGCGAATCGGGGTCGCCACCGCCGATCTCTATCCGCATATCAGCCTGGGTGGGTCGATCGGGTCGACCGGCCCCAATATCGGCGACGTATTCGGCGGCGGGCCGCTGCGCTGGCTGCTCGGACCGCTGATCAACTGGGCCTTTCCCAATCAGGAAGGCGCGCGGGCCAAAATCGCGGCCGCTAAGGCCGACACCCAGGCATCGCTGGCGACTTTCGACGGCACGGTGCTGCGCGCGCTCGAGGAGACCGAGACCGCGCTCAACGCTTATGCGCGAGCGCTCGACCGCCGAACCGCGCTAAAGGCCGCGCGCGACGAAGCGGCACGCGCCGCCGCGATCACGCGTGCGCAGCAGCGCGAGGGCGCGGTCGATTCGCTCGCCTGGCTCGACGCCGAACGCACCTACGCAGAGACCGAGGCGGCGCTCGCCGAGCAGGATGCACGGATCGCCGACGCCCAGATCGACGTGTTCCGCGCCCTGGCGGGCGGCTGGTCGTAACGTCGCTTTTCAGCTTGGCTGAAACGGTACCGGCCCGCTCTGAGGGCGTGATCAGTCGATCCGCCCTGCCAGGGCAGCCTTCAGCGCATCGAATTCCGCCTGCAGGCAACCGCCGACGAAGTCCAAGCCTTTAGGCGTCAGCCCGACCAACGTGCGGCGCGCATCCTCCGGATCCGGCAGCCGGGTGACATACCCCGCTTCCATCAGGAAGATGACGTGACGCAGCGCGGTCGAATGCGGGGCCGAGCTGGCAAGACAGGCATCGCCGGTCGGCACCGCTCGCCGCTCGAACGCGGAGATGAACAAGTCGAGCAGGATACTCCATTGCGCACTGACCAGGCGGAGTTCCGACGCCACCTTCGTTCGTCGTCCCGCCGTCTTGAGCAGGAACTTGGCGTAGGCGACTAGACCGGAATCGACACCGGCAGACCGCCCGATTTCTCCTGCTCCCGGCGCAGCCGATGGGCGGAGATCACTCCGATCAGCAGGCTCACCAGCAGCGGCAGTGCCCAATAGGGTTGCGTGCTGACGTAGAGTTCCTTGGGAAAGGCTGGATTCATGATTGCGGGAAAGTGCGCGAGACACCCTCCCAATTGAGATGCTGCTGTCCATAGCGGCCAGAACCTTGTGCTTTGGCGCGCGATGACGACGAGGACGACCAGGAATATGACGTCGACGACGATCACGCCCCAATTTGGTCCATGCCAATGGTGTCCGAACAGGCCGGCGGAGATCGAGGCGACGGCGGCGATCATGTAAGAAGTTGCCACCCGTCGCTCGGTCGCGCCGCCTCGAAACCATGCGAATACGCATAGGCTCGGAAACGCAATGACGTAGACGACAAGACCGATATAGAGATAGAGTTGCATAGGATTTGATCCCTATAGCGGTCGACGAATTTACGCAGCCCTCGCCCTGCGGCGTGCCCCCACCAGTTTGTCGGTCCCACAACCGACATCGGATCCATCCAGGCCCAGCGCATCGCGCGTGATGGCCAGACGCTGATGGCATTTGATGGTGTCCTCGCGTGCCTCGAAAAGGCGCGCGAGCGAATGTGCAGCCAACACCGCGGCGTCGTGGCCGACCTCGATCGATGCGCCTATTTCCATACGGCCACGGACGATCGAGCCAATGAGGTCGGTTTGCGCGATGATCGCGCTGTCGATTCCGTTTTCGGCCGGCAGCAGCGCGCGCAGTATTTTTCGTGCGATCGCCAAGTCAGTTGTCGGAATGCCGGCAAGGCTACTGGTTTGGATTGATGCAACGGACATGATTCCCCCTCTGCCGAACCAGCCGGTCCGGCCAATCAAAAATCGACTGTTGGATGTGCGCCTAGAGGCGTTCGATGAGCATGCGGATGGCGAGCATGTACAGAGACACCGCCGTCACCATCAGCGAAGCCGCGATTAAAATCGCGACGATTGTTCCGGGATAGCTCAGGTCATTGGTCGGCCTTTCTCGTGTCGGGAACGGCCAGGGCAGCCGTCCGAGCCACGAGGAAGGCGCGTGAGAAACCTCATTCTCAACGCCGGAAATTGCCGATGAGGAAAAACCCCCTATTGCAGCGCCGCTGCTCATCAGCGCGCGAACCGCGGTATCGCGATCCGTGTAGCCAAGCTTTCGCACCGCGTTGGCGATATACGCGTCGACCGTCTTGGGGGAGAGATGCAGGTCGCTCGCGATGTCCTTGGTGCGCTTGTGTTGCGCGACGCCCTTCAAACATTCGATCTCCCGGGGGGTCAACGAAGAGAAGCGCGAATCATCCATAACGCCAAGCTAGCCCAATGCTGAACCATTTTGGACCGTTTAGTATTTCTTGCGCATCAAGAAAATCGACGGGCTTCCCCATCCCGGAAGGGTCGCCCACGGCACATGGCGGATTCGCCTTTGCGCGGCGGTGCCTGATTGATAGACCATATCAGGGGGTACGAACTTGGCGATCGATCGGCACGATATTCCGAAGCGCTTCTGCGGATCGGCCGACACACTTCGATTGCTGTTGCTCGACTTGATTTCCGACGGCCGCGACGTTCCGCCCGAGCGTGTGGCGACACTGGATGCCACCGCATGGCGAGCGATGCTCGACATGGTGCGTCAGCACAGGTTAGGCGCTTTGCTGCATTGGCAGTTCGAACATCGTCACGCCGCGCTGCCTATTCCCGACTCGGTACGTGTGGAAGTGCACGAGGCTTGGCGAATATCGACCAAGCGGATGCTGGGCATGTGTTATGAACTGTCCGCGATGAGCAGGCTGCTCGACGCGGCGGGAATCCGTTCGGTCGCGCTCAAAGGTCCATTTCTCGCCTATCACGCTTATCCCCAGCCCGCGCTGCGCCCGATGCGCGATCTCGACATTCTGGTTCCTGAAGATCGGCTGGTGGATGCCTGGCATGCTCTCATCGCGGCTGGGGCGCAGCCGGCGCTGGGTGGCGACGGCGACCTTCATGTCCGCCATGCGCTCGAGGCCGATGAGCACCACCTGCCTGCCCTGCTCACTCCGAGCGGCTTTTCCAAGCTGGAACTGCACCGTGGCATTCAGAGCGCGGCAAGTGCGATGGATCGGGACCGCAACACGTTGCTGCTGGATGGCGTGTGGGCGAATGCCCGCGAGCATTCGATCGGCACGACGTCGATCGCTTTCCCCGCGGCCACCGATATGCTGCTCCACCTAATCATGCATGCAGCCTACGACCATCTGCTCAACAATGGGCCGCTGGTGCTTGCCGACATTGCCTTTCTGCTGCGCGGACATGCGGTCGATTGGGATCGTTTCTGGCAGATTACCGAGGAATTGCAGTCGATGCGTGGGGTGGTGCTCGTGCTCGACCTCGCCGCTGATTACTGGCGCGACCTGCCAATCGCATGGACACCGGCGGCAGCCGATTTGCGGACGAGGATCGAGGGCGTTCGCGAGTCAGCGGCGTTGCTGCTGTTGCAGGACCGCGAACTCACGCCCGACATCTGGCGCAAGCGGGGAACGGGCCAATCGCGCAGCGCCATCGGTCGGGTCGTCCGCCGCCTGTTCCTGTCCCGCGCCGAAATGGCGCTGCTCTTCCCCGGCGCGGCGCGATCGCCGTTTCTGCTGCTCTGCCATCCGTTGCGATGGTGGCAGCTTGCTACTCGCCGCATTCCCCAGGCGCGGCGTGCGAGTCGCCGCGCCGATTTTCGCCGCCAGGCGGAGATCGACACCCGCGTGTCGCGCTGGCTCAAGGTATGACCCGGACCGCGCCTCGCACCCGATGACTGGCAAGCCGCCTAAACTGGTCCGTTTCGCGCGACTGGGACCCGCGCGCCTCGTCTTGCTCGCCGAAGCCGTGGCTGCGCTGGCCATGGCGCGACTGATCGTCGCGACCAGATCGCCGGGGCGGCTGGTTCTACGGCTGGGCGTGCCGCAGGAGTGCGGCGACGACCACCGTTCCGTCGCCGACGCCCGCGCGCGCGACATAGCCTGGTCGGTGCGCTGCGCCGCCGCCAACGTCCCGTTTCGCGCACTGTGTTTCGAACAGGCGCTGGCCATCCGCACGCTCCTCGATCGACGCGCGATTCCCGCCACCGTCCATTACGGCGTCGCGCCCCAGGCCGGCGACAGCGACGGGCTGCGCGCCCATGTCTGGACCGAGGCGGCGGGCGAGCCGCTGACCGGTTATCCGCTACGCCCCGCTTTCCGCGAGATCGCTCGTTTCGTTTCCGCGCGCCTGAAGGACAAAGATGCCGTCATCGGTTGAGGATCAACGTTTCGCCCCGGCGACGACCTTGAGTTGGAACGATGCGGGCGACGAACTGACCCTGTTCGATAGCGCAGGCGACCGCTATTTCGCGCTTAACGGAGCGGCGGCCGCGATCTGGCGTGAACTCGCCAGCGGAAAGACCGTGGCTGAAGCGAGCGAGGCGCTGACGGCACGTTTCGACGCCCCGCGCGCCGCAATCGCCAAGGACGTCGCCGACTTCGTCCGCGGGGCGTTCGATCGCCGATTGCTGATCGCTCTGTCATGAGCGCGATCGGGGGGATTATCGATTGGCGTGGTGGTGTCGATTCGGCCACGCTGGGTGCGATGGCGGCGGCCGCCCCCGGTTTTTTCGGCGCCAACGGCTCGTCGCGCAATGACGGGCATGCCGGCTTGGTGCGCGTCGCGCTCGCCACCACACCGCAAGCCGTGGGCGAGGTTCAGCCCTGGCACGACGCAGAATCGGCGCGAACGATCTGCTTCGACGGGCGCGTCGACAATCGCGACGAGCTCCGCGCATTGATTGGTAGCGGCGCACCGCCGGCCGACGCTCCCGATTGCGCGATCGTACTCGCCGCTTGGCAGCGGTTCGGCGAAGGCCTGCTCGACCGGTTGGTCGGCGACTTTGCCTTCGCGGTCTGGGACGCGCGCACGCGGCAGCTGAGCTGCGCTCGCTCGCCGATCGGCTGGCGGCCGTTCCTCTGGGCTGCCACCGCCGGCGGTATCGCCTTCGCCACCGAGCCTGCCATGCTGATCCGCGGCGCGGGCATCTCCCGCGCGATCGACGAAGGAACAATCGGCGAGCACCTATCGGCGCGGTTCGTTACTGAAACCGACACGTTGTGGAAGCACGTCAAGCGGCTGCCGCCCGGCCATCTGCTGGTGGCCGATGCCGGCGATATTCGCACGCGACGCTGGCTCGAAGGCCCTTTCGAGGATTTTTCCCGTCTCTCCGACAGCGAGCATATCGAGCGTTTCTGCGAGCTGTTCGATCAGGCACTGATCGCGACTGCGCGCAGCGCTGGTCCGGTCGCCGCCCATTTGTCGGGCGGGCTCGATTCGTCGAGCGTGGTCTGCCGCAGCCACGACCTCGTCGACGCCGGCCGGCTCGCCGCCATGCCGCGAACGGTGTCGGCACGCTTCCCCGGCGAGCCCTGTGACGAGGGACGTTGGATCGAGGCGGTCGAAGCGCAATGCGGAATCCGATCGCAGACGGTGACCGGCGCACGCTACGACTGGTCCCGGGCGGCGAATTGGTCGGCCGATACCTTGCACTTGCCGCTGCGTCCCAATACCGCGGCAACGATCATGGCGTCGTGCGACTGGCTGCACGCCAATCACCTATCGGTGCTGCTGACCGGCGAGGGCGGGGACGACTGGCTGACGGGGGGCTTCGCCTATTTTCCCGACCTGTTGCGCGCGGGACGACTGCCGAGCCTGGTGCGCGACGGGCTGTCGGCAGGTTTCGGGACCGGTTTCGCGCAACGGCTGCGCTGGACGCTCTCCTCGGCGATCGGCCCGATCGTCTCGTCACGACGCCGCGCGCGGGTGCTGCGCCCGCATCTCGACTTCACGCTCGCGGCACCCGACTGGATCGCGCCCGATTGGGCACAGCGGATCGGGTTGGTCGATCGCTGGCGCGAGGCTCCACGACCGCCCGCATTCGCGCGCATGGCGCACGAACAACGTTACGCGGTCTATTCGCTCGCCCGGCGCCACATGAATACGGACAATGTCCTGGGTTACGCCGCGAGCAAGGGCGTCGAGCTGCGTCACCCGTTCCATGATTTCCGGCTGACCCGGTTCGCAATGGGCGCGAGCGGCGGGATGCTGCGCCGCCACGGCGTGCGCAAGTTCCTGCTGCGCGAAGCGATGCGGGGGAGCCTCCCCGAAATGGTGCGGCAGCGCACCGATAAGGCAGACATGTCGGCGCCAGTCTATGATGCGGTCGCCGATCGGCTGCGCGAACGGCCGATCGCCGACCTAGCGCCGGTCCGCAACGGCTGGATCGACGCCGGACGTCTCGCCGCGATCGAGGCCGAGCACGCCGCGTGGCGTGCAAAGGGCGCGACCGGCCTCCCGCCGCTCAGCCCGTACAGCGTCGTCTGGAACACCGTCGCCCTCGACCTGTGGCTCGATCATGCCGCCGGTCTCACCTGAGCCGCCGCCCTCGCTCGTTGCGGCGGTGCGCGTGGGTGCCGTCGCCACTACGGTCGATGCGGGGCAGCTTGATCATGCCCGCGCACAGTTCGCCGCGCACCATGCGTTGCAGCTCGACGACGCTTTCGACCCCGGCTTGCTCGCCAGCCTCATGAATCTGTGCCGGACGACGAAATTCGAGACGGAACAGGTCGGTACGATCGGCTGGCGCACGATCGAGGCGACCGATCAGGTCGGCCGCGCGCTACGCTTCATCCTCGAACGCGACGCGTTCCTGCGCTGGGTGGAAGCAGTCAGCGGGTGCGGCGGGCTGAACAACGTTTCCGGCGTGCTGGCGGAAATGCTGCCGGGGAGCGACCATGTGCTTGGCTGGCACGACGACTGCAACGACCCGGCACGCCGGCTCGCGCTGATCGTCCATCTGAGCGACGCGCCCTTCGCCGGCGGACGGTTTGAGCTCGGCCGCAAGGATGGCGAGGGGCCGACCTGGACCGCCGGCTATCTGGCGCCGGGATCGATGCTGCTGTTCCGCGTCGACCCGGCATTGCGCCATCGCGTCACCGCGGTCGAGGGAGGCCGGGTGCGACGAGTCTTCGCCGGCTGGATCAACGTCGCGGGATGATCGGAACGAGGGTCGGCGCGAGCACGGCCGAGCCGTCCAGCGTCAGATGCGAGCGGTTGCGGAAGAGCAGTCTGCCGCCCATCACCGTCACGCACCGTCGCTCGGGACACAGCGCATCGCGCGGTGTCCAGACGGTCACGCCGGGATTGGCGGCGGCGATGCGGCGCAGGACGGCGTCGTTTGCCGCCAGCTGAGTATCGACGGCCTCTCGCGAGACAGCGCAATCGCGCGGCGATCGTCGCGCCGCGCAGGTCAGGTAGTTGGGCGGCTGCAGCGGCAGGTCCTGCGCCAGCACGATATCGAGCCCCGCGGCGCGGAGGCTTGCCGCGACGCGGGCCAGCCGTGCTTCCCAGTCGCGCCCGTCCATCCCCCAATCGCCCGCAAGCAGCACGGTACGGAGCGCCGACGTGCGTTTAAGCGCGGCGACCCCCGAGAGCACCGACGCGTTAAAGGTGGCGCAAGCGCTGGCGGAGGGACCGGCCTGCGCTTCGCCGTCGCGCCCGCCGGCGTTGCACGCCCCCATCGTGCGGATCACGACATGCGCGCCGGCTGGCCGCGCCGCACGCTCGAGGCCGAGCGCCAAATGCGCGGCATGCGAATCGCCCCATAGCAGGATACCGGGGCCGGACATGGAGGCGCCCCGCACGCAGCGCTCCTCCACTTCCGGGGCACCGCAAAAAGCGAAGCCGCGCGCCGCGCCGCCACGCGCGGCGAGATATTGCGCGGTGATCGACCCCGGCGCCGCCGGCACGCCCGCCACCTCCCAGATTCCCGCGGCCAGCAGGCCGCACGCCCCCAGCGCCGCCGCGCCGGTCGCCAACGCCTTGCGCGGCGTCGCCGAGCAGAATCGCCCTTCGCGAAACGGCCGCTCGATCCATTGATAGGACAATGCCGCGACCAGCAAAGCGGCCAACGCGATCACGGCATCCCGTGCGAGATCGACCTCCCAGACCTGGTGCGCGAGCGCGAGGAGCGGCCAATGCCAGAGATACCAGCCGTAGGACAGCTTCCCGAGCCCGACCGCCGATCGGGCGCCGAGCCATCGTTCGACCGGCCCAGCCTGCTGCGAGGGCACGACCAGACAGGCCGCCCCCGCAACCGGCAGCAAGGCATGATAGGACGTATAGGGCAGGTTATCGCTTATGAGCGCGCCCGCCACCGCGATCGCGGCCAGGCCGGCCAGACGCACTGCCGTCGCGCCGCGCGGCGGCAGCGCCGGAACGAAGGCAAGCAGCGCCCCGACCCCGAGCTGCCACGCACGGCCCGGCAGTAGCAGGAAGCCGAGGTTTCCGGCCCATGCCACGCCGATCGCGAACGAGGCGAGCGTCCCAGCGGTTATCGCCAGGAGCATCAGGCGCCGGGATCGCCAACCGCGACGTCTGGCGACGGCGGCGAGGATCGCCAGCGCGACCGGCCAGAGCAGATAGAATTGTTCCTCGACCGACAAGGTCCAGAGGTGGAGCAGCGGCACCAGATAGCTCTGCTCGGCGAAATAGCCCTGATGGACGTGCAGGAGTTGGAAATTGGCCGAGAAAAGCAGCGCAGCCAATGCAGACAGGGCGAGCTGGCGCTGCTGATCCGGCAGCAGCAGCACCGCGCCGATCACCAGGACCACCGCGATCATCGTCACCAACGCCGGCAACAGCCGCCGCGCGCGTCGCGCATAAAAGGCGGCAAAATCGATCCGCCCGGTATCGCGCTGTTCGGCGAGCAGCAGGGAGGTGATCAGATAGCCGGAGATCACGAAGAAGACATCGACCCCGACAAATCCTCCTGAAAGCCAGGGCAGGCCGAGATGATACCCCATCACCAACAGGATCGCGATCGCGCGACAACCGTCGATGTCGGGGCGATAGGATAGAGCTGACGGCATCAGCGATGCGAAGACATCAAGGCGCGCGCCCAGGCCGCGAATGCCGCGCGCGGCGATCCGTTTCCGTTCACCGGTCTATCAACGCCTCTTGCCAGCGCCAATGTTTTCCGGGAACCAGTCGGCATGAACAACGCATCAACGATCGGCGACACCACTTTGTTGAGCCGTCCCGCCAATCTCGTCGCCTCGGAGATCGATGGCGAGATGGTGATCCTGAGCATCGAGAGTGGGCACTTCTTCCAGCTCAACGATGTCGGTTCGCGCATCTGGGAAGCACTCGAGACACCGATAACGATGGCGGATCTGTCCCGTGCGATGATGGACCGGTTCGACGTCGATGAGGAAACCTGCCGCAGCGACGTGGCCGAGTTCGTCGGGCTGCTGACGCAAAATGGGTTGGCCGTCGCTAAGGACCAAACGCGCTAATCACGGGCCGTGCGCGCGGCGTGATCGCGCAGGAACCGCAGCACCATCGCCTCCCCGACCCGGTCGGATTGCCGTTTCATCCGTTGCGGCGGCGCGGAGTTCGGTCTGCCAAGGGCAGCGAGGAGCTCGCCGACCGTTCCGGCATAGTCGCGCGCCAGATCTTCATAGGCGATGCGATACGGCTCGGCACCGATCGCGCGAAAATAGCGCGCCCAATGGTCTGCCGAACTTTGGCCGAATGAGATCAGGCCGAGAATGCGATCATAATCGTATTCGGCCGGCGCGCGCGCCTCTCTGGGTCCGACACCCGGGATCGACCGCCACAGCCCGGTCTGTGACGCGATCAGCGCCGACACCGCTTGGCGCACGACGTCGCGCCGTTCGAGCAACACGAAGGTCGGCACCGGCAGGATTTCGGCCAGCATCGCGTGGTAATCGCGATATAATGCGTCACCGGCGTCATCCGGCGACACGCTGCGTGGCGGCGGAAAACGGTGCGGCGCTCGCTCATGGGCGATTTCCTCAACGTCCTGCCAGAACAATTTGATCGAGAGGACGCCCGACGGATCCGTGCGCCGCCGGTGCATCGCTGTGACATAGGAGTCTAGATCCGGCGCGGACCAGCGGTCGGCCAGCGCCGGGCGAAAGCCGCGGTGGAGATATTCGAGCGGACACCCCAGATCGCCGGCGAAATGGATCGCCTCGCCCAACAGCGTGCTGCCCGAGCGCGGATGGCTGCAGATCAGCAGCGACCGGCGCGGCGGGCCGTGCCAGGCCGCGAAGTCGTTGGCGCTCAGCGACAGGTCATAGGTAGGCTTCGGCTTGTTCTCTGGCATGGTCCTGGATCGCCGTAATGGCCTCGATCGTCGGCGGAAGCGCGGCATAGATGCGCGGATAGGTAAAAGTGTAACAGGGAATCCGGCGCACCAATCGACCGATCGAATCGAGCATGCGCGTGTTCTCATCCTTGTCGGCGGGATCGAAGCGGACCATCTGCGACGCAGCCATCACCATCGCCGTGGGGCCCGAAATCGGGCGCCATTCGATGGCATGGCACGACGTATCGAACGACAGGAACACCATCGCTCCGACCGGTACGGTGCCCGGGCGCGCGCGATGCGGCGGTGCGTACCAATATTTGCCGTCATATCCCTCGATGGCGCGGCAGTTCGTGTCGGGCAGGGCGAGCCCCACGCGGGACGCTTCCCACAGCGAAACGCCCGGGGCGCTCTGCCAGACCCGTGAATCTTCGACACCGGTCAGCACCGTCATGTCGTCGCTCATGATATCCCAGCCCGTCGCTGCCATCGCCGCGGTCAGCGTCGACTTTCCCGCGCCCGAGGCGCCGAACAGCAACACCGCGTCATCGCTCTGCGCCAACGCTGCCGCGTGAATCGGTAGGCGGCGATGGAGCGAGGTCAGCCGCGGCAGAACGCGGCGTGACAGAATTTCTCGGAGAAGCGGGATAGCACCTGAGTCGCGATATCGGCAATCGAGCGTGGTGCCGGCGGCATCGCAGACGATCGCCAAATCGTCGCCACAACGAATAACCCAGCCGGTGCCGGCATCGCCTTCGAGGATTAGCCCAAATCGCCCCTGCCAAGCGTACCTGACCGATTGCGGGGGCGGCATCGCCCCGAAGGTCAAGCTGATCGTTACGTCAACGGTGGCCGGCGACGCGATCGACGAGCGACGAAGGCCATACAAGTCCAGCGGAGAGCTGATCAGCAATCCGCAGAAATCATACTCTATACTCGACACTCGCGCGCAATATTCAGGTCAGGTTGCTGATCCCGTCGCCGATACGATACGAAATGCCTCGTGCCACGGTGATGGGCTTGAAATCGGTGATCTCCGGCTTGCCCCATTTCGGCTTGGCCGTCGAAGTCGCCTCTGCCCCCTCTTGGACCCCGGCCCCCTTAGAAGTGATGTCTTTCATCTTATTCTCCTGTCCAGGCGCGGTTTCTACCGAAGAATGCCGTTATTGAGAAGACTACAATGAAGCGTCCGCCCAAATTCTCAAAGAGACCCTGTCATGGTGCCCGAAGATATTGACCTTCTTGCCTTCATCCAAATTGAGTACCCCGGGCAGTGGATGAAAAAGCGCTGCCCAACATGATTCCCTCCCCGGCTGGGGCGTGTTTTCGTAATCGCCATGGTCGTCCATCTTGAGCGATATCCACTGGACTATCCCGTTGACCGGCCCGCCGGCCGCGACGAGTTCCGCCTTGCCGTGCTGCCAGGAATAGGGTCCGCCAGTGCGGAAATCGAATGCGAACAGCCCGGAGGGTGCGCTGGCGAGCGACAGCGCGGGACTGCCCACCGGGACCTGATAATAGGGAGTCGCCAGCCGATCGAACGGCGACAGGTCGAATCCATTCACCGTTCCCATCCGCCGCGTCGCCAGCCGCGCGTCGAGTGCCAGGGCGACCTTCACCTCTCCTGCCGCCGGGATGATCGCCGCGCCCGGCCCGACCAGCCGCGCCATTACGTCCTCGAGCGCCGGCAACGCGTCCTCGGTGACCATGTCGTTGCTGACAATCTCCGACACCATCACGTCGGCGGGGCCGCCGATATCGTCGACAGTCACATCGCCGGAATGTTTGGCGATCACCGTCACGCGGTCGGCCAGCCCGTTATGTGCGATCACCTTGCGCGCGGCGAGCGCCACGGCGGGCTCCATTTCGCAGGTATAGACATGCGCCGCGCCGGCCCGCGCCGCCATCATTGCCAGCAGGCCGGAGCCCGCACCGATTTCGAGCACGCGGCTGGCCGGGGTGATCGCGCGTTTCAGCGCCGCTTCGTAGGCGTCGTTGCGCGGCTGGTCGCGCACGATCCCGAAATGCCAGGCGGGCACCCCGGTGCTGAGCACGTCACCGGCGAGCGACCGAACTTCGGGGTCGTGCGGCGCGAGCGACCAGGCGCGGTCAGCGAGATCGAGCGCCTCGGCTCGTTTCCCGGCCGTCCGCAACAAGCGCGCGAGAGTCGCCAGCGCGATGGGATTGTCGCCCGATTTGGCGACCAGCGCCTCCAGGCCCGGAACAGGATCGAACATCGCGACGGTTTGCGAGATGGCCGCAGCGGACGCAAGTCGTGCGCACCATCCGTCTTACCCGCCGCGAGATTAGTGGAAGATCTGCCGCGGCCGCATTCCCACGCCGTGAGCCGCTATCGGCTCGGGGCGTTGCGCAGCAGCGCGTGCTCGCTCGCGAGGTCGTTGCGGATCGTGGTCGCGGCGACGCCACCCTCGCCCATTGCATGGCTGATCTGGTCGAGCCCCTTGACCACGTCTCCCGCCGCATAGAGGCGCGCGATGTTGGTGCGCTGATGCGCGTCGACGATCAGGCAGCCTTCGTCCGATCGCGCGGCGCCTATATCGATGGCTAGCGCCGAATTGATATCCGAACCCAGCGCCGGGTATAGACTGTCGAAGCGCAGGTCGCCTTCCACGGTGCGCAATCGGATCTGGTCGCCATCGATCGCGAAAGCGTCAGCGGGACCGTCGACCATGGCGATCCCGCTTTTCGCCAGGAGCGCGCGCTGTTCGGGCGAAAGGTCGTGCTGTCCGCCTGGCGCGATCAACGTCACATCGGCCGTATAACCGCGCAGGAATATCGCTTCGCGCGTCCCGTGGCCGCCGGTACCAAGCACGGCTACCCGACGATCGGTGACTTCATAGCCGTCGCAGATCGGGCAATAGCGCAGCAGCCCGAGCGCTAATGCAGTTGCATGCAGATCGTCGGGCATTGGCGGACGGCGGTTGACCACCCCAGTTGCCAGCAAAACGCTCCGCGTGGCGACCACCTCGTCACCGACCGAGACGTGAAGACCGCTGGCAGCTACCTTCAGCCCGTCGACCTCGGCGCGCACCAATTCCGCTCCGTATCGCCGGGCTTGCATCCGCATGCGGTCGACCAGTTCCACCCCGGCGATGCCGTCGGGAAACCCGGCATGATTCCGCGTCATCGGAATCGTCGCCGCGCGACTGTTGCCGGCATCGATCACGCGCACGTCGAGATGAAAGCGCGCCAGATAGATTGCGGCGGTCAGCCCTGCCGGACCGCCGCCCACCACTACGCAATCAAGCATGGTGGCGCGCCGGCCCGGTACGTGGCGAGTGGACGGGCGCGGCCGTCAGACGGTCGCCTCGGTCAGTGTCGTGGTTTCCGGCTTGGTGAGCCCATTCGTCTTATAATTGGCGATCAGCTCTTCCTTGCGCGCGCGCAATTGATCGCCGAGCGCATCCATATCCAATCCGGCGTGACGCGCCTGGCTGAACATGCCCTCCATGCGCTTTTCTTCCTCTTCGACATGGTGCTCGATCTGCTCCGACAGCACCTTGACCTTGGCATCGTAGAAGTCGTCGCTCGGCGCGCCGGCTTCGATCTCGGCGATCAGCACCTTGGCGCCGTCATGTTCGACATAGGCTTCCTTGAGCAGGTCTTCCTCAACCTTGCCCTCGCAGGCCGGATAGAAGATCTCTTCCTCGATCTGGGCATGAACGGTCAGCTCGAGACAGATCTCGAGCGCGATCTTCTGTTTGCGGCCCTCGCCGCTCGCTTTCTCGAATTGTTCGAACAGATCCTCGACTTTGCGGTGATCGGCTTTCAGCAGCGCGATCGCGTCCTGTTTCTCGGCCATGTCGTTCCTCCTGGATTTTCTTCTTCAACCGCGACGGGGTCGAGTTCGTTCCCGGAAGTCTTTTGTTGCGAGTCGTTTGCACCCTGCACCGGCATCGAGTGGACTCGCGGGCTGGCTTTGTAAGCTCGATCAGGCTGGATCGGGCGCGCTTGGCATTGCCGCTCCCGCCGCCGCCAGTGTCTCCCGCACGCGCGCCAAAGCCGCGCCGTGCGGGTCCTGTTCGCCGAGCAGCGCGAACGTGCCGTTGAGCGCGAACACGCAATGGCCGTGCACCGTCGCCAGCAATGATCGCGCGAGCGCCGCGGCGCGGTCGCGGCGGTCGTCGGGCAGCACGGCGGCGATCTCCCCACGCAGGATGTCGGTCAGCACGCCGCGTTGGCGCGCATAGCGTTCGGGGAATGGCACACCGACCGGCAGGCGGTGATCGTAGATCGCCATCCACAGATTGCGGTTGCTCAGCGCGAAATCGAAATAGGATGCGACCAGCACCGCGATGCGATCCGCGCCCGCGCTTTCGAGCGATCTCGCAACCGTCTCCGCCCAGACCAGAAAGGTGCGGCCGTTGATTGCCAGCATCAGGTCGTCGAGGCTTTCGAACACATTGTAAATCGTGCCGACCGAATAGCCGATCCGCTTCGCCACTTCGCGCGCCGAGAAGCGCTGATAGCCGACTTCGGCGAGCAAAGTGTGGCCCGCGCCGACGATCAGCTGCTCCAGTTCGCCCCGCGTATGATCCGACCGCCGTCCCATCAGCCTTGCCTAGATACGAAATTGAGCACTGTCTAATATTTTTATTGAACACTGCTCAATTCAATGGCACGTCAGTTCCGCCCGCCGACTCGACGGGCGTCGAATGGAGTTGTCCGAATGCAACCCGTTTACGTGACTGCGACCGCGCAATGCCTTCCCGGCGCGGCCGTTACCAACGACCGGATGGCCGATTATATCGGCCGCCTGTCGCCCGAGGCCGAACGGTTCGGCCGGCTGACCCTGCGCCAGAACGGCATCCGATCGCGCCATTACGCGATCCGCCCCGACGGCGGCAGCGACTGGACCGTGGCCAAGCTCGCCGGCGCCGCCGTGCGCGATTTGATCGCGAATGCCGAGATCGACCCCGCCGCGATCGGCTTCCTGGCCAGCGCGACGACGCAGAACGACCTGATGGTCCCCGGTCTGGCCAGCGGCGTGCATGCCGAGTCCGGCTTGCCGCCGATCGAACTCGCAAGTCTGCAAAGCGTCTGCGCGAGTTCGATGATGGCATTGAAGGCGGCGGCGCTGCAGGTCGCGGCGGGCGAACATCGCGCCGCGATCGCGGTCGGGGCCGAATTCTCGAGCCGCTATTTCCGGCCCGGCCATTATCGCGACACCGCGACGATCAAACCCGACGGCACACTCCCCGGCGATTCCGAATTCCTGCGCTGGACGCTGAGCGATGGAGCGGCGGCCCTGCTGATCGAGGATCGCCCGGCCGCGCACGGCCTGTCGCTGCGCATCGACTGGGTCTCATTGCGATCCTTCGCCGATCGCTTCGTCCCATGCATGACCGGCGGCGGCGCGCGCCAGCCCGACGGCTCGCTCAAGCCATGGAGCTTGCACGCGTGCGCCGCGGATGCCGCCGCGGCAGGCGCGTTTCAGCTGCGCCAGGATGTCGATGCGCTCTATCGCATGCTGCCGGTCTGGCTAGGCGAGTTCATGCGGCTGGTCGATGCCGGCCGTATCGATCCGGGGGCGGTCGACTGGTTCCTGTGCCATTTCTCCGCACATTCGCTGCGCGAGGAGATGGCACGGCTGGCCGAGCGCGCCGGGTGCATGATTCCCGACGAGCGCTGGTTCACCAACATCTATGACAAGGGCAATGTCGGCGCCGCCGCCATCTTCCTGTTGCTCGACGATCTGATGCGGTCGGGCCAGCTCAAGCCCGGCCAGCGCATCCTCTGCGCCGTGCCCGAAAGCGGCCAGTGCATCATGGCCTACGCCGCAATGACCGTTGTCGACGGAGATCCGCAATGAACGCGACTATCGCAATGACCACAGACAATCGTGCCTTGATCGAGGCCGCGCATCGCGGGCTCGCCCAGACCTGGATCGAGTTCGAAAGCGCGCTGGCGCAAGTACCGGTGGTCGCGCGCCTGCTCGCCGGCAAGCTCCGGCTCGAGGATTATCGCCGCTTGCTGTTCAATCTGCGCCAGCAAGTGGTGGAGGGCAGCCGCTGGATCAGCCGCGCGGCGTCGAACCTGGGTCCCGATCACGAGGAATTGCGCTCGCTGTTCGTGCGCCATGCGGTGGCCGAGCATCGCGACTATCGTCTGATCGAGGACAATTACGTCGCAGCCGGCGGTAAGGTGGACGACATTCGCGCCGGTCGCATGAACATCGGGTCGGAAGCGCTGTCGGCGTTCATGTATCACGCCGCCTCGCGCCCCGACCCGGTTGGGCTGCTCGGCGCGATGTATATCATTGAGGGACTGGGCGAACGTCTGGCCGGCCCCTGGTCGCAGGCGATCCGCGAACAGCTCGATCTTGGCGACGAAGCGGTAAGCTTCCTGGCCTATCACGGCGCCAATGATGGGGATCATCTCGACATGTTCGACCGCGCGCTGGCGCTCGCCATCGCCGATCGCGCGACTGCGGACGAGATCGTCCGCCACGCGCGGATCGTCGCACGGCTCTATCGCCTCCAGCTCGAGGAGATCGACCATGGCTGATAGTCCTTCTGACTCCCCTCCCTCCCAGGGAGGGGTAGGGGGTGGGTGCGCGGCGCAGCCGCGCGACCGGGGCTCGCAACAGGGTCGCCAGCCGGGGCATCGAGCCCCGTCTGACGAAAACCCACCCCTGACCCCTCCCTGGGAGGGAGGGGAATTGAAGGGCCACGATCCCCGCGATCCCGACCCATGGCTGGCGCTGATGCTCGACCGCTCGCTGCCGCTGGCGGACGAGGCCAAGGCCGCGTTGATCCGCGACCAGCAATCGCGCAGCCGCCAGTTCCTGCTGCCATTGGTGCGGCCGCTGGCGCGGACGATGATCGTTTTCGCGCAACTGATCCACACGATCAGCCCGCGCTGGCCCAACGCTCCACGACTGCTCCACCGTTCGATCGCGTTCGGTATGCGGCATTTCCTGACGCCCGACGCCAACCGGCTTATACTGAGACATTTCCATCTCGGCGCGCAGATCCTGCGGTTCATTTCGGACAATGCGACGCCGGGTTATCATCCCGATCTCACGCCGATGCGGCCGCGCACGATCGCCGCGGTGAAGGACAATCTGTTCCTCCACCACGACCTCAACATCTACAATTTCCTGATCGACCTGAACCGCGAGCTCGACCGGCGCGGCACGGCGATCGGCCGCGTCGCCGATCTCGATTTCTCGGCGATCGAGGAGGAGATCGCGCTCGACCCGCTGCCTACCAACTGGCTCAACGTGATCGACCTGCAAACCGCCATCGAACTCTACACGCCCGCTTACGCGATGCTGCTCAGCGATCGCGATTTCTGGCGCGCGTCGAATTCGCTACAATTGGACGAGACGATCGGGCTTTATGCCGCGCGTCTGACGGGGGAGGAAAAGCATCTGGCGATGATCAACAACCGGCACCCGTTGGTGCCGTTCTCGACGCTGCGCGCGGGCTTCCGCCTGATGCTCCACGGTCTGTCGACCGAGGTGCTGCACGGCTTCCTGCGCGAGATGAAATCGCGCCATGCCGCCGCGGCGGCCGCCTGATCCCTTCCGGAGAGATCCACTATGTCCGCACCTGATTTCTCGCTGCTCGCGAAGCGCCGCTTCGGGCCGATGTTCGTCGTCCAGTTCATCGGCGCGTTCAACGACAACGCGCTCAAATATGCGATGCTCTTCCTCGTCACCTTCACGCTCTACAAGGGCGACGAGAATGGCGCGGCGTCGCTCGCGGCGCTTGCCACCGGCCTGTTCATCCTGCCCTATTTCCTGTTCTCGGCGCTAGCCGGGCAGATCGCCGACGGTTGGGATAAAGCCAAATTGATGCGGATCGTGAAGGCGGCCGAGATCGTCTTCATGGCAATGGGCTTGGCCGGGCTCGCGCTGCAATCGGTGCCGCTGCTGCTGACCGTGCTGTTCCTGATGGGCTGTCATTCGACCATCTTCGGCCCGGTCAAATATTCGATCCTGCCGCAGCATCTCAGCCCCGACGAAATTATGGGCGGTACCGGTATGATCGAGGCGGGCACGTTCCTGGCGATCCTGGCAGGCCAGTTGATGCCCAACTTCATTCCGCCGTGGGAAGCCGGGCTGGTCGCGACCGGGATGGCCGTACTCGGCTTCCTCTCCAGCCTGGCCATCCCGCCCGCGCCGCCGCCGCCGGGTGTGGTGCCGGTCGACCGCAACGTGTTCAGGAGCACGTGGCAAGTATTGAAGAGCGCGCGTGATGGGCGCGATGCCTGGCTGTGCATCCTGGGGATCAGCTGGTTCTTCGCGGTCGGTGCGGTGCTGCTGAACGACTTCGCACCGCTGGTCACGAACCGCCTCGGCGCGGGCAAACCTGTTGTGACCCTCTTCCTGCTGGTCTTTTCGATCTCGATCGCGATCGGCTCGCTGGCGGTCAACCGCCTGCTCAAGGGCAGGGTGTCGGCACGCTACGTACCCCTCGCCGCGCTATTGATGGCAGGATTCATGATCGACTTGTGGCCGGCGACGCGCGGTTTCGTCGTAACCGCGCCCGGCGCCGATATCGCCCGTTTCGTGGCCGCGCCGGGCAGCTGGCGCATCCTGATCGACCTCGCCGGCCTAGCCTTCGCCGGCGGCATGTTCATTGTGCCGCTCTACGCCTTGCTCCAGACCAACAGTCCGGTGGCCGAGCGATCGCGGATCATCGCCGCCAACAATATCGTCAACTCGCTGGTCATCGTGCTGGTGATGGCGGTGGTGATCGGCATGGCTCAGTTGCTGGATGCCTCCATCTCCGCGGTGATCGCGACGATGGGCTTCTCCACCCTGATCGTCGCGCTCGTCAGCTGCTGGCTGCTGCCCGAGACCGTCATCAAACGGCTGATCCGCACGTTGCTGGAGATCGCCTATCGCGTCGAGGTCCATGGCAAGGAGAACATGCCGCGGCCCGGCGAGCGCGCCGTCGTCGTGGTCAACCACGTCTCCTGGCTCGACGGCCTGCTGCTCGCCGTGTTCCTGCCGGGCAAGCCGGTGTTCGCGGTGCACAGCGCGGTAGTGGCGAGCTGGTGGATCAAGCCCGCGCTCAAGCTGTTCCGCGCCTTTCCGGTCGATCCGACCAATCCGATGTCGACCAAGGCGATGGTCAAGGCGGTGAAGGAAGGAAACACCCTCGTGATCTTCCCCGAGGGGCGGATCACCGTCACCGGCGCGCTGATGAAGGTGTTCGACGGCCCTGGCATGGTCGCCGACAAGGCCGACGCGCCGATCATTCCCGTCAGGATCGACGGCGCCCAATATTCGACCTTCTCCAAATTGCGCGGCAAGGTCCGGCTCAAGACCTTTCCCAAGATCACGCTCACCGTCCTCCCGCCGCGCCGGTTCGAGATCAAGGGCGAGATGACCGCGCGCGCCCGTCGCGCGATCGCCGGGCGCCGTCTCTATGATGAGATGAGCAATATGATCTTCGCAACGTCGGAGACCGACAGCACGCTGTTCCAGGCATTGCTGGACGCGAAGGACGTGAACGGCGGCCACGCGCCGATCGTCGAGGACATCAAGCGCGAGCCTTTGACTTACAAGAAGCTGGTGGTCGGCAGCATGGCGCTTGGCCGCGCGTTCGATCCGCTGACGCGGAAAGGCGAAGCGGTCGGCGTGCTGCTGCCCAATGTCGCCGGGGTGGTCGCGACCTTCTTCGCGCTGCAGCGGATCGGGCGCGTGCCGGCGATGCTCAATTACACTGCCGGGCTCACCAACCTGAAGGCGGCGTGCCAAGCGGCGGAAGTGAAGACGATCATCACCGCGCGTGCCTTCATCGCGCAGGGCAAGCTCGAGCCGATCGTGGCGGGACTGGAGGCGGACGGTCGTACTTTCCTCTACCTCGAGGGTGTGGCGAAGAGCCTCGGCGCGGTCGCCAAGCTGCGCGCGCTGATCGCCTCGCGCTGGGCCGGTCGTCTCCATCGCCGCCATCGCGTCTCGCCCGACGACGCGGCGGTGATCCTGTTCACCAGTGGGTCGGAAGGGCTGCCCAAAGGCGTTGTGCTCACGCACCGCAACCTGCTGTCCAACTGTCAGCAATTGTCGGCGCGGATCGACTTCAATTCGTCCGACCTCGTGCTCAACGCCTTGCCGGTATTCCACAGCTTCGGGCTGACCGGCGGTACCTTGCTGCCGATCCTGAGCGGGATCCGGACATTGCTCTACCCCAATCCGCTGCATTACCGGATCGTGCCGGCGCTGGCCTATGACGCCAATGCGACGATCCTGTTCGGCACCGACACCTTCCTGGCCGGTTATGCGCGGATGGGCCACAGTTACGACTTCTATTCGGTCCGCTACGTCTTCGCCGGCGCCGAGCGCGTGCGCGACGAGACGCGCAAGGTGTGGGCCGGGAAATTCGGCGTGCGCATCTTCGAAGGCTATGGCGCGACCGAGGCGGCGCCGGTGATCGCGGTCAACACGCCCATGCACTTCAAGGCGGGCAGCGTTGGGCGGTTGTTGCCGGGGATCGAGGCCAAGGTCGAACCGGTCGAGGGTATCTGGGAAGGCGGCAAATTGTCGATCCGCGGGCCCAACATCATGGCCGGATACATGAAGGCCGATCAGCCGGGAGCGCTGCAACCTCCGGAAGAAGGCTGGCACGATACTGGCGACATCGTGACGATCGATGAAATGGGCTTCATCACCATCCGCGGCCGCGCCAAACGCTTCGCCAAGATCGGCGGGGAGATGGTCTCGCTGCCGGCGGTGGAGGGCTATGCGAGCGCGGTGTGGCCCGATGCCGACCACGCCGTCGCGACGAGGGCCGATCCGCGCAAGGGTGAGCAGCTCGTGCTGTTCACCACGGCCAAGGGCGCGAAAGCGGCCGACTTGCAGACCTGGGGCAAGGCCAATGGCATCGCCGAGCTGGCGATCCCGCGCGACATCCGGGTGGTCGACGCCCTACCGGTGCTGGGAACGGGCAAGCTCGATTACGTCACGATGGGGGCGATAGCGGCGGGGGGCTAGTCCACTCCATATCGAGAGAAGAGAAGTGGGATGCGGCCTCCCCTTCCCAATCGTTATCCCGACCGGTGCCGGGGTGACGATGGGAGGCAGGCGCTGGACAAGAGGCTCGTGGTTCGGGAAGTGAGGCGCGTTGGATCCCGGGACAAGCTTGGGATGACGGAGTAAGAGTGGCGGTCGCATGCGTATCTTTCTGACCGGCCTGCTGCTTCTCCTCGCGTTCGCCCCCCGCTTGGCGACGGCACAGGCAGTCGAAACCCCGGCCGAAGCCCAGGCCCGCGACGCCGCCGAATATGCCAGGCTGTTCGCCGTCCCCCAGGACGAAGCCGTCCGCCGCCTCGCCGCGCTCGACGCCAGCATTCCGGTGACCGACGCGATCGAGGCCAAATATCGCGACCGGATCGCCGGCATCTCGATCCAGCACCGCCCGGAGCTGCGCATCATCGTCTATCTGACCGGCGACGATCCGGTGCCGGGCGAGACGATCAATGCCGGCGGCATGACCCTGCCGATCACCTTCCGTACCGGCGCGCTCGCCTCACGCGACAAGGTGATCTGGGCAGTGACCTGGCACCAGGCGCAGATCCGCGCGATGTTCCCGCGCCCTCCCGCCATGGGGCTCGATCCGCGCACCGGCGAGTTGGTTGTGCTGATCACCAGCGGCGAGGCGAAGAGCGGCGTCGAGCAATGGCGCGAGAAGGTCGAGGCGGTCGCCGGCGTACCCGTCAGCATCCGCGTGGTCGACCAGGTCGACGTCAATCTCGGCGGCCCGCCGGTCGGCGGCGCGCGGCTCGAGGGGAACAATCCCGACGACGGCAAGCGTTACCTCTGCACCAGCGGCTTCGTCGTTACCGATGGAACGCGCTACGGCGTTGCCACTGCGGCGCATTGCCTCGACCAGATGAGTTTCATCGCGCCCGACCATAGCGAGGTGCCGCTGAGCTTCGTCGGGCAATGGGGATGGGGCTATCACGACGTCCAGATCGGGACGGTGCCGGAACCGCTCGCTGGCCTGTTCTACGCCGACACAGCGAAGATGATCGAGCGGCCAGTCACGGGGATGCGAACGCGCGACCAGACGCGCGCGGGCGACTTCGTCTGCCATCGCGGCGAGCGCACGGGCTATAGCTGCGCGGTGGTCGAGCTGACCGATTTCGCGCCGGCGGGCGATCTGTGCGGTGGAGCGTGCCTGCCGACCTGGGTCACGGTATCAGGACCGACCTGCAAGGGCGGTGACAGTGGCTCGCCGGTATTTTCGGGAACGACGGCGCTCGGCATCCTCAAAGGCGCGACCTATCGACCCGACGGTAGCTGCGCCTTCTATTTCTACATGTCGGTCGATTACCTGCCCCAGCCCTGGTCGCTGGTATTGGGCACGGCACCCGTACTGCCCGGGATTCAAGCCCCCTTACCCCCTGTCGCGCCGACGGAGATTGGTGCAAAGGGGGCGCCATGACCGCGATAGGCATTTTGGGGAGCGAGGGCCGGATGGGCCGCGCGATCGCCGCGATCGCCGCCGATTTCGGCGCGACCGTGGCGGGTGGCGTCGATGCCGATGGCGATGCGCTGGTCTTGGCGAAAAGCGCAGACGTACTGGTCGACTTCACCGCGCCTTCGGCACTCGAAGCCAATTTGGCGGCGGCATGCGAAGCGGGGACGCCGATCGTCGTCGGGACCACCGGCTTGGGCCAGGCACATCACGACCTGATCGACAATGCCGCGGCACGGATCGCGGTACTGCAGACCAGCACCACCTCGCTCGGCGTCACCTTGCTCGCGCGGATCGTGGCGGATGCCGCGGCACGGCTGGGGCCTGAATGGGATATCGAGATCGTCGAGGCGCATCACCGCCACAAGGTCGACGCGCCGTCGGGCACCGCCTTGCTGTTGGGCGATGCCGCGGCCGACGGACGCGGCGCCAAGCTCGCCGACCTCAAGGTCGTCGACCGCGCCGGGCTTACCGGCGCCCGCAGCGAAGGCACGATCGGCTTCTCGTCGATCCGCGGCGGATCGATCGCCGGCGACCACCAGGTCATCTTCGCCGGACCGGGAGAACGGCTCGAGTTGATCCACCGCGCCGAGAGCCGCGAGATGTTCGCGCGCGGCGCGGTGCGCGCGGCCATGTGGCTCGCCGGCCAGCCGGCCGGGCGCTACACGATGCCCGAAGTCCTCGGGCTCTGAGGCGCGCAATGAACAAGGCCGACGTGGTCGAGTTCTTCAGCCGCCTCGCCGCAGACAACCCCCATCCGGAAACCGAGCTCGAATCGGGCAATCCCTATCAATTGCTTGTAGCGGTCGTGCTGTCGGCCCAGGCGACCGATGTCGGCGTCAACAAGGCGACGCGTAAGCTGTTCCAGGAGGTGCATACTCCGGAGCAGATGGTGCGGCTGGGCGAGGAGAAGCTCAAGGAGCACATCAAGACGATCGGCCTGTTCAACACCAAGGCTAAGAACGTCATCGCCTTGTCCGAGCAGTTGATCGCCGAGCATGGCGGCGAAGTTCCGAACGATCGCGACGAACTCGAGAAGCTGCCGGGCGTAGGACGCAAGACCGCCAATGTCGTGATGAACGTGGCATTTGGCGCCGAGACCTTCGCGGTCGACACCCACATCTTTCGCGTCGGCAACCGCACCGGGCTGGCGCGCGGCAAGACGCCGCTTGCGGTCGAGCTCAAGCTCGAAAAGGTCGTGCCGCAACCGTTCCGGCTGCATGCTCATCACTGGTTAATCCTGCATGGCCGATATGTATGCAAGGCGCGCACGCCCGAATGCTGGCGTTGCGTCGTTGCCGATCTTTGTGCGTTCAAGCCCAAGACGCCGGCGCCCAAATCGCGCGCCGCCTGACACGGAGTTAGAAAAGCCATGCGCCCGCTGCTGTTCGTCCTCGCCGCCGCCGCGATCGTCGCCCCGTTGAGCGCGAAGGACAAGGAAGTCCCGCCCGCGACTCCCGCCGGCCCGGCGGTCGATTGCGTCAATCTGAGCCAGGTGCGCGAGACGCATGTCCGCAGCGACCAGGTGATCGATTTCGAGATGAACAACCGCAAGATCCTGCGCAACACCTTGCCCAGCGCCTGCCCCGGCCTCGGCTTCGAGGAAAGGTTCGCCTATTCGGTGTCGACCAACCAATTGTGCTCCGTCGATACGATTACCGTGCTGCAATCGGGCGGCGCCGGTCCGGGACCGCGCTGCGGCCTGGGCAAGTTCCAGCCGGTCACGATCACCAAATAGCCGCGAAATGAGCGCGCAATAGAATCGCTGGCGCGCGCGGCGATGCTTTGCTAGGCGCACCCGGCTCGCACCCGTAGCTCAGCTGGATAGAGCGCTGCCCTCCGAAGGCAGAGGCCACAGGTTCGAATCCTGTCGGGTGCGCCATGATTTCACGACATCTCGTTGTTGGCTGGTTCGTACGGTAAGGGTACGAACCGGTATCCGTCGGCACGCGGTCCGTCGGTCAGGAGCAGTTGCGATGGTGATACCGGCATCCGTCACGACAGGTGCAGGCACCGCGTCGACCGCCGGCATGCGCCGTCTGGACGGCGGGGTCTTCACAATGGGATCGCTGCGTTTCTATCCGGAAGAGGCGCCCGTGCGGGCCTTGCGCGTCGATCCCTTCTGGATCGATGAAGGGCCGGTGACGAACCGCGAGTTCGCGCGGTTCGTCGCGGCGACCGGCCATCGAACGCTGGCCGAGATCGCCCCCGATCCGGCGGATTATCCCGATATGCCGATCGACATGGCGCAGCCCGGATCGCTGCTGTTCGAGCGGACCGCGGGTCCAGTCGATCTGCAGGATTTCTCGCAATGGTGGCGTTTCAGTTTTGGCGCGGACTGGCGTCATCCGCTCGGGCCGGACAGCGGGATCGACGATCTGGCCGATCACCCCGTGGTCCACGTCGCCTATAGCGACGCCAAGGCCTATGCCGACTGGGCGGGCAAAAGCCTGCCGACCGAGGCGGAGTGGGAATATGCCGCGCGTGGCGGACTGGACGGCGCCGAATTCGCCTGGGGCGACGAACTGGCGCCCGAGGGGAAAATGCTCGCCAATTACTGGCAAGGCGCCTTCCCCTTCGCCAATCAGTTGCTCGACGGATGGGAGCGGACGTCGCCCGTCGGCACCTACCCGCCCAACGGCTATGGACTGGTCGACATGATCGGCAATGTCTGGGAATGGACCGCCGATTGGTGGTCGCTTCCGACGGTCTCGAAAAAGAAACGCGGCGATGCCTGCTGCGTCCCGGCCAATCCGCGCGGCGGCCGCGAGCGCGACAGCCGCGACCCGGCCACGCCGCATGTGCCGATCGGTCGCAAGGTGCTGAAGGGCGGATCGCATCTCTGTGCCGCCAATTATTGCCAGCGCTACCGCCCGGCGGCGCGACACGCCCAGGCGATCGACTCATCCACCAGCCATATCGGCTTTCGCTGCGTGCTCCGCACGGCAAAAGCTGCCTAACCTTGCGCGTCGGCCGCTTTCGTCGCAGCGGCCTGCGCCATTACCATGCCCGGCGGCGCGACAGCTTCGCCGACGATGATCAGCGTCGGACGATCCTCGGCGATCGCGGCGACCGCGAACGGCAGCAGGTCCAGCCGCGTCTGCAGTCTCGTCTCCTCGGGAAGGCTGATATCGCACGCCACGATCACCGGCGTCGCGGCGGCGAGCCCGGCCGCGATCAGGTTCCGGCTGATATCGGCGGCGGCGGTGCGTCCCATGTAGAAAGCGATCGTTGCCTGCGGATCGGCCAGCCGGGTCCAATCGAGGTCAAGCGGGCGGCCGGGCGCGGCATGCGCCGTCACGAACTCGACACGGCGCGCCTTGCCGCGCAGCGATAGCGATAGTCCCGCCGATGCCGCCGCCGCGCTTGCCGCGGTGATGCCGGGACATATCCGAACGGCAATCCCCTCGGCAGAGAGGGCGGCCATTTCTTCTGCGGATCGTGCGAATAGTGCCGGGTCACCACCCTTCAGGCGCACGACGCGCTCGCCTTCGACGGCCGCCTCGATCAATAGATGGTTGATCGCCTCCTGCCTTCGCGAGTGGCGCCCCGATCTTTTGCCCACGGGCACCCGCCGGACGTGATCGGGAATGAGCGCCAGCACGCCGGGCCCGACCAAGGCATCGTGGAACACTATTGAAGCGCAGCGCAACAATGCTTCGGCCTTGCGCGTCAGCAGATCGGGGTCTCCGGGGCCGGCACCGACCAGCCAGACGCTGCCCGGCGGAAAGTCATCGGCCCGCATTGACACTCTCCTGATTGGCGTGCTCGGCGATCAATCTGGCGATCGCCGGGCGGCACGAGCCGCAATTGGTTCCCGCGCGCAGAGCCGCGCCGACGGCGGCAACATCCGCCAGGCCAAGCTGGCAGATAGCATCGGTGATCGTTCGCGCGCCGATATCGAAACAGACGCAGACGATCGGACCGCGATCGACGCTCGGCCCCGGCGCGCGGCCCGCGAGCAAAGTCGGCGCGACCGCCGGCGCCGCCAATTGTGCGATCAGCCAGTCGCGCGACGGCAGCACGCCTTGCGACGTGACGAACAACAAAGCCGATAACCGCCCGTCGCGGAGGACGGCGATGCGGCGCGATCCCTTGGCTGGGTCGAACGCTTCGATGCGATCGCCCGGTGGCAACAGCCGCTCGATCGCCGCGGCGTCGCCATTCCCGGCCAATTCCCACAGCGACCCTTGCGGCACCGCAACGCGGGTCGCCCACAGACAGTCAGGCATCGCGCCCGGCTCGCCACGCATCAGCAGGAAGCCGCGCCACTCGGTCGCCACCGGCGCGATCGCCGCCGGCGTCGACTTGAAGCCTGGCTGACCCGAATGCGGATCGACCAGCGGACGCGGCAGCAGCCCGGTGCGTCCGCCGGTCGATCCGCGATCGGTCCAATGGATCGGGACGAACAGCTCGCCAGGTCGCTGCGCGTCGGTCACGGCAACGCGATAAAGGCTCTCGCCACGCGGCGTCGAGACGCGGGCCAGGGCGCCGTCGGCGATGTCCAAACGCGCCGCATCGTCCGGATGGATCTCGACCAATGGTTCCTCGCGATGGCGCGCCAGCCTGGGCGCGAGCCCGGTGCGTGTCATCGTATGCCATTGGTCGCGATACCGCCCCGTATTGAGCATCATCGGCCAGCGTTCGAGCTGCCGCTCGCCGGGCCGCTGGGTGACGGTGACCAGCCGCGCCCGCCCGTCCGGGGTCGGATAGACGCCGTCGGCGAAGGCGTCGTCGCCCCAGCGGAATGGCGCCATCTTCTCATAGTCGGCATTGCCCGGCGTCGCGCGATCGAGGCGGAAGCGGCGTGCGCCGTCGTTCTGATAGGCGCTCAACCGGACATGCTCGCGCCACACATCGACTGGGCGGTCATACGCGAAAGCCGATCGCCAACCCATGCGGCGGCCGACTTCCTTGAGGATCCACCAATCGGGCCGCGCCTCGCCCGGGGCTGCGAAGATCGGGCGCTGGCGGCTGATGCAGCGCTCCGAATTGGTCACCGTGCCGTCCTTTTCGCCCCAGGCCGTCGCCGGCAGCCGGACATGGGCGAAGCGGCTCGTATCGGTATCGGCGATCACGTCCGACACCACGACGAACGGACAGCCGGCCAGTGCCTCGCGGACCTGCCCGGCATCGGGCATCGAAACGGCCGGGTTGGTCGCCATGATCCAGATCGCCTTGATCCGCCCCTCGCCGACACTGCGGAACAGGTCCACGGCCTTCAATCCGGGCTTGGTCGCCATATTGGGTGCCGCCCAGAATCGCCCGACGCGCGCGACGTTTTCGGGCGTGAAGTCCATGTGCGCGGCGAGCGTCGAGGCGAGCCCGCCGACTTCGCGCCCGCCCATCGCATTGGGCTGGCCCGTGATCGAGAAGGGCGCGGCGCCGGGCTTGCCGATCCGGCCGGTCGCGAGGTGCAGGTTGGTGATCGCGTTGACCTGATCGGTGCCGCTGACCGACTGGTTTACGCCTTGGCTGAACAGGGTCACGGTCCGCTGATTGGCAGCGAACAGCTCGTAGAAACGCCTGAGGTCGGTGGCCGGAACGTCGCACGTCCGCGCCACCGACCACAGGTCGTTCCCCTCTCCAAGCTTGTCCCAGAAATCGTCGGGCACACGGACGTGCCGGGCGAGATAGTCGCGATCGATCAGCCCTGAGTCGCGGCACCAGGCGAGCAGCCCGTTCATCAGCGCCACGTCGCTGCCCGGCCGGATCGCCAGATGGAGATCGGCTTCCGCGGCGGTCTCGGTACGACGCGGATCGATCACCACCAGCTTCGTCCCGCTAGCGGCGCGTGCCGCCATGATTCGCTGATAGACGATCGGATGGCACCAGGCGGTGTTCGACCCGACCAGCACGATCAAATCGGCGGCGTCGAGATCGGCATAGCTTGCCGGCACCACGTCTTCGCCAAACGCGCGGACATGGCCCGCCACCGCGCTCGACATGCACAATCGCGAATTGGTGTCGATATTGGCCGAGCCGATGAACCCCTTCATCAGCTTGTTGGCGACGTAATAGTCCTCGGTCAGCAACTGGCCGGAGACGTAGAAGGCGACGCTGTTCGGCCCGTGCCGCGCGATCGTGTCGCGGAAGCGCCGCGCGACGAGATCGAGCGCGCGATCCCAGCCAACGCGCTTGGTCCCGATCATCGGATGGAGCAGGCGCCCTTCCAGCCCGACCGTCTCGCCGAGGTGCGTGCCCTTCGAGCACAGTCTTCCGGCATTGGCGGGATGATCAGGATCTCCGGCGATCTCTACACTGCGCTCGCCGGTCCGCCGAGCGACGATGCCGCACCCGACCCCGCAATAGGCGCAGGTGGTGCGTACCGCTTCCATATCAGGCGGCGGCTTTCAACGTCGAAGACCGGCACAGTAGCACGCGCCCGGCGTCGACCTTGACCGCGATGGTGGGCGTGCAACCCTTGTCCTCGCCCTGCGCCTCGCCGGTCGCGAGCGCGATCCGCCAATTGTGCAGCGGGCAGGCGACGCTGTGGCCGTGGACGATGCCCTGGCTGAGCGGTCCGCCCTTGTGCGGGCAGCGGTTGGCGAGCGCGAACACGCGGTTGTCGGCGGTGCGGAACACCGCGACTTCCTCACCGCCCGCGACGGTGACGGTGCGGCTGCCGCGCACCGGGATCTGGTCGAGCCAGCCGATATCGAGCCAATCGCCGATCATTCCGCGACCTCCAATGCCAAGGGTTGAAAATGCGCCATATGCGCATGCTGTTCGCGCGCCGCGCCCGAGGCGCGTTCGGCCCAGGGGTCCTCCTGGCTGAACGTCTGCGAGTACCAGAAGCGCTCGGCCAGCGCGTCCCGGCCGGCCGCGTCTTCTACCACACGGTCCTTGATGTGTTGCAGCCCGACCCGCTCGATCCACGGCGCCGTGCGCTCGAGATAGCGCGCTTCCTCGCGATAGAGCTGCACGAAGGCGGCGGCGAAATGGATCGCTTCCTCCTCGCTCGCGACCTTCGCCAACAAGTCGGTCGCGCGGACATGGATACCGCCATTGCCGCCGACATGGAGTTCGTAGCCCGAGTCCACACAGACCACCCCGAAATCCTTGATCGTCGCCTCGGCGCAGTTCCGCGGGCAGCCGGACACCGCCATCTTGAACTTGTGCGGCATCCAGCTGCCCCAAAAGCCGCGTTCGAGCTTGACGCCGAGGCCGGTCGAATCCTGCGTGCCGAAGCGGCACCATTCGGAGCCGACACAGGTCTTCACCGTGCGCAGCGCCTTGCCGTAGGCATGGCCCGACACCATTCCGGCGGCATTGAGGTCGGCCCACACCGCGGGCAGATCCTCTTTCTTGATGCCGAAAATGTCGAGCCGCTGGCCGCCGGTCACCTTGACCATCGGCGCATCGTATTTCTCGACCACGTCGGCGATCGCGCGCAATTCCTGCGGGCTGGTGATCCCGCCCCACATCCGCGGCACGACCGAATAGGTGCCGTCCTTCTGGATGTTGGCGTGGAGGCGTTCATTGACGAAGCGGCTCTGCTGGTCGTCCTGATACTCGCCGGGCAGCGCGCAGAGCAGGTAGTAATTGAGCGCGGGGCGGCAGCCCGAACAGCCATCCGGGGTCGACCAGTGCAATTTGTGCATCACTTCGGGAATCGAGCGCATACCCTGTGCGACGATCTCGCGGCGAACATCGTCATGGCCGAAGCTGGTGCATTTGCACATCGTCTTCGGGCCGGCCTCGACCTCGTCGCCAAGCGTTAGGGCGAGCAGGGTCTCAACCAAGCCGGTACATGACCCGCAACTCGCACTTGCTTTGCAGCCAGACCGTACCGCGTCGAGGCTATGCGCGCCTTTCGCGATGCACGAGACGACCTGACCCTTGGAAACGCCGTTGCAACCGCAAATCTCCGCGTCGTCGGAGAGCGCCGCAACGGCCTTCTTAGGGTCCGCCTGCCCCCCTCCCGAGGCGAAGGCTTGGCCGAAGATCAACAGGTCGCGCGTGGCCGAGATGTCCTCGCCGCGCCGCATCAGGTCGAAATACCAGCCGCCATCGGCGGTATCGCCATAGAGCACCGCGCCGACGATCCGGTCGTCCTTGAGCACGACGCGCTTGTAGATGCCGCGGCTGGCGTCGCGCAGCACGATGTCCTCGCAACCATCACCGCCGGCGAAATCGCCCGCCGAGAAGACGTCGAGCCCGGCGACCTTCAGCTTGGTCGAGGTGACGCTGGCGCGATAGCCGCTGGGCCGCTCGACCAGTCCGTCGGCCAGCGCGCGGCACATGTCCCACAGCGGCGCCACCAGCCCATAGACCTGACCGTCATGCTCGACGCATTCGCCGACCGCGAGCACGTCGGGGTCGCTCGTCACCATATGATCGTCGACCTGGATGCCGCGCCCGACCGCGAGCCCGGCCTCACGCGCCAGCGCGACCGAGGGACGGATGCCGACCGCCATCACCACCAGGTCGGCGGGAATCTCGCGCCCGTCCTTGAGCCGCACGGCCTCGACCTTGCCGTCGCCCAGGATCTCTGCGGTGTCGGCGCCGGTCAGCACGGTCTGGCCGCGCGCCTCCAGCGCCGACTTGAGCAGCCACGCCGCCGCTTCGTCGAGCTGGCGCTCCATCAGGGTGGGCATGAGGTGAAGGACGGTGACCTGCATCCCGCGCAGCGACAGGCCGTGCGCTGCCTCCAGCCCCAGCAGGCCGCCGCCGATCACCACCGCGCTGCCGCCGCGATCGGCAGCCGCCAGCATATGATCGACGTCATCCATGTCGCGGAAACTGATCACACCGGGCAGGTCCTTGCCCGGGACCGGGATGATGAACGGATCGGATCCGGTCGCGATCAGCAATTTGTCGTAGCGCACCGTCCGACCCGACCGCGCGGTCACGGTCTTCGCGGCGCGATCGATCTTCGCCACCGGATCGCCAGCGACCAGCTCGATCCCGTTATCGGCGTACCAAGTGGCATCGTTGATGACGATGTCGTCGAAGCTCTTCTCGCCCGCCAGCACCGGTGACAGCATGATGCGGTTGTAGTTCACCCGCGGCTCGGCGCCGAAGATCGTCACCCGGTAGCGGCCGGCATCGCGCGCGATCAGTTCCTCGACCGCACGGCACCCGGCCATGCCGTTGCCGATCACCACCAGATGAGGAAGGCCGGGCTCCGAACCGGACGGCGCGTCCGGCTGAGAGTCGGGGTCGGACACGGATAAAAGGAAGTCCATCACAAGCTCCAATCGAGTTGCAGCCAGAATTTGCGGGTATCGGTGGCGAAACCATCCGCCTGGTAATCGGCGTAGCGCGCGGACAGGCTGGTCTTGCCGAGCTTGGCGCTAGCGAGGAGGTCGATCTCGTCGCCATAGAGGCGGCTGTGACGATCGGCGGCGAAGCGATGGTAGACCACCTGCAAAGTCAGCGCCTTGAACGGCCCCGCCTGTTTCCAGCCATAGCCCAAGTTGCCATAGAGATCGCGGACGCCGTCGGGTGGGGTGGTCAGGAACTTGTCGGCCCAGCCCTGAAACTTGAACCCAGTCGCGATCGGCGTCTCGAAGGCGGCGAGCGCCACGCCCTTGTCGGCGCCGAGCACTTCATAGCCCGCACCGAGCTTGAGCGCATGGAGATCGAGCCCGGCATCGATCAGATAATAATCGGCGCGATAGCGATTGGGGTTGCGGTGATAATCGGACTGGGTCGCGTAGCTCAGCTGGTAGGAGAGCTTGATCCCCTTGCCGAGCGGCCGCGCGCCCGCCAAGCGCGCGCCATAGGTCTGGCTCGACAGCCGGAATCCCTGCACCGCGGTTTCGTCCTGATCGACCAGATAGGCAAAGCCGGTGAT
The DNA here is from genome assembly GCF_024508665.1 of Sphingomonas sp. Lineage (GTDB taxonomy): Bacteria > Pseudomonadota > Alphaproteobacteria > Sphingomonadales > Sphingomonadaceae > Sphingomonas. The sequence goes on along the minus strand of NZ_JANINP010000006.1, from coordinate 401,407 downwards.
CGTGCCGACCGGGCTGGCATAGGACAGATTGCCCAGCACATTGTCGCCGCCGATCGAGCGCGGCCGAGCACCCACGCCGTCGATTCCCCAGATCGTGTTGACGCGCCAGGCATAGGTAAGGTCCGCCTTCAGCCCCTTGACCCCGGTCCATTCGATCCGCGCGGCATCGAAGGTCTGGCCATTGTCGCGGAACGGCGCCGTGCCGACGAAGCGCTCGTCGTCTAGCGCAATCCGCTGGCGGCCGATCGTCACCGAAACCGCCTTGGTGCGGTATTGCAGCTGCGCGAGGTAGAGCGCGATATTTTGCGGATCGGCGACCAGCGGGCGCGTCGCAGCGCCGTGCAGGCCGTCATAATAATCGCCGACCAGCGCCAGCGTCCCTTGCGCTTCGACGATCGCCGTGAGCGGCCCGCTTAAGGCTTGAATGCCGCTTCGGACGCGGACCGTCAGGGCATCCGCATCGTCAGGCAGCCCGGCCTGATCCACCGTTTCGTAGCGAAGCCGCGCCTCGGCGAGCGGCTTAAGTGCGATGTCCTGGGCCGTGGCCGGCGTTGCCGCCAGCGCGCTTCCCAGGATCAGCCAGGCATATTTCATCGCCTTGCTCCCCCCTGCCCGCTCAGATCCGCACGCCCTCGGCCGCACCCCAGTGCCGGCGCCACGAATATTTGACGATCGTGATGCCGAGACAGGCGATGCCGGCGAGCCCGGCAAAGATCAGGAAGCCGGGCGAAAAGCTGCCGGTCAGCTGCTTGGCGATGCCGAGCGACGAAGCGAGGTAAAAGCCACCGACGCCGCCGGCCATGCCGACCAGGCCCGTCATCACGCCGATCTCTTCGGCGAAACGCTGCGGTACCAGCTGGAACACCGATCCGTTGCCGACGCCCAATGCCAGCATCGCGAGGACGAACAATCCCATCGCCGCGCCAACGGTCGGCGCCATGCTGACTCCCACCAAAGCGGCAGCGGCAGCCGCGAACACCGCGGTCAGCGCCTTGACCCCGCCGATCCTGTCGGCGAGCGCGCCACCCAGCGGACGAACCAGCGAGCCGGCAAATACGCAGGCCGCGGTGCAATAGCCGGCGACGACCGGCGTCAGGCCGAAGCGGTCGGTGAAATAGATCGGCAGCGACGCGGCAAGCCCGACGAACCCGCCGAAGGTCACCGAATAGAATCCCATCAGCCACCAGGCGTCGGCCGACTTGAGCGGGTGGAGATATTCGGCGAGCGACTTCGGCGCGGGCCGGTTGGGCGCGTCGCGGGCGATCAGCTGATAAACGACCAACACGACCGTCAGGGGGATGCACGCCAGGCCGAGCACGGCGTTCCAGCCAAACGTCTTGGCCAGCAACGGCGCGAACAAGGCGGCAAGCACGGTGCCCGAATTGCCCATACCGGCAATCCCCATCGCTTTGCCCTGATGCTGGGGCGAGTACCAGCGGCTCGCCAGCGGCAGGGCGATCGCGAAGCTCGCCCCGGCGAAACCGAGGATGACGCCGAGCGCCAATGTGCCCGCAAAGCTGGTCACGCCGGCCAGCCAGGCGGTCAGCAGCCCGGCAATGACGATGATCTGGCTGATCGTGCCCGAGCGCTTTGGGCCGATGCGGTCGACCAGCAGGCCGTTGACCACGCGCAGCACCGCTCCGGCAAGCGTCGGGGTCGCCACCATAAGACCCTTTTCGGCGGGCGTCAGCGCCAACGTCCTGGCGATTTCAGGGGCGAGCGGCCCCAGCAATACCCAGACCATGAAGGCGAGGTCGAAATAGAGGAAAGCGGCGATCAGCGTCGGGACATGCCCGCTCGACCAGAAGCCGTCCTGCTGCCTGTCCTGTGCCCTGTTCCAGAATGCGGTCGCCATGCGGATCCCCTTCGCGTGCGATGGACAAGAAAAAAGCCGCCCCGACGGCGGCCAATGCTGGCGCGTCTGGGCGGCTTCGTTGCCTTGGCGGATCGTCGGACCCGCCCCGCAATCACCCCCGTCGGTGGAGGTCATCGCGGTTATTTCGTGCCGAGCGTCATTACCCAGCGATTGGGATGATGCGTGATTCGCTTGCCGGACGCAAGCTTATTTCGCACTTGCAGCAAAAATCAGGGCAGCGACGCCAGATAGGTCTCCGCATCGTCGGGATCGAACGCACGGCCATCGAAGAAGCGGTCGGCACCGAGCACCAGCCTGCCTTGCACCGATCCCGCGCCGAGCGGATCGCCGATCGCGCCTTCCAGCTTAGAGCTCGCGCCGGGCAGGATCGCGCCCGATCCGGCCAGCGCGCGGCGGTACAGATCGGGCCTGAACACGCCCTCGGCGCGAGCAGATTCCTCGGACGAAAACGGCGTGCCGTCCCAGCGGATCATTTGCGAATACAGCCACGCCGCCTGGCTACGCCACGGAAAGTTGGCCGCCTCGCGGAACTGGAACATGAAATCGGGAATGTGGAGCGGCGTCGCGCCCTGCGACAGGCGGACCCGATCGGTGATGGCGCGCAGGATCGTCTCCTCCGGCGCCGCCAGATAGGCGGGCTGCGCCAGGATCCGCGCATTCTCTTCAGCCGCATCGGGCTCGACGAAATGCGCCGCGGCATCGTGCAGCGCCCGGACCAGCCGGTCGATCAGATCGGGCGAAGCGCTTGCCGTCTCGCGTCGCATCGCGAGCACCTTCTCGACCCCGCGCCGCCAGATCTGCGCGGTCACCAGTGCGATCCGCCCGACCCCGCGATCGACCGCCACGCTGTTCCACGGTTCGCCGACGCAGATGCCGTCGACCTCTCCCGCCGCGAGCGCGTCCGCGGCGAAAGGCGGGCTGATCGTGACGATCTCGACATCCATGTCGGGCCGGATGCCGACCGCCGCCAGCCAGTAGCGCAGCATGTAGTTATGACTCGAATAGCGATGGACGACGCCGAAACGGAGCGCGCGTCGCGATTGTGCTCGCGCCGTCGCGACCTGGCGGAGCCGTTCCCCGACCGTCCGCGGGTCGCCGAGTTGATCGCCCTCGAGCGTTTCCGTCGCGAGAGGGATCGAGAAGGTAATCGCGTTGCCGTTGAGGCCGAGCACGAAGGGGACGTCGATCTCGACGGGGGGACGCCCCCGGCCGAGCGCGGTGGCGATCGCCAGCGGCGCGATCATATGCGCGGCATCGGTATGACCGTAGAGCAGGCGGTCACGCACCGTTGCCCAGCTGAGGTCGCGAACCAACTCGATCTCGAGTCCATGCGCCTCGGCGAACCCCCGCTCGCGCGCCAGGATCGGCAAGGCGGCATCGACCAGCGGCAGGAAGCCTATCCGGATGCGGTCGAGCGTCATGTGTCGTCCCCCATCAACGCCGCGCTGGTGATGATGGCTTCCGCCACTTCGGCGATGCGGCGGTTGGACTGCATCGCGTGGCTGCGCAGCAAGGCGTAGGCGGCGGGCTCGTCGATCGCGCGGCGACGCATCAGGATCGCTTTCGCCTTGTCGATCGCGGTGCGGTCGGCCAGCGCATTGCGGGCTTCGTGAAGCTCGGCCTGGAGCCGGGAAAAGGCGTTGAAGCGCCGCACCGCGAGATCGACGATCGGCATGATCCTCTGCTTCGACAGGCCGTCGATGATATAGGCCGAAACACCGGCATCGATCGCCGCGGCAGTGGCCTCCGGATTGCTCTGGTCGACGAACATCGCGATTGGTTTCGCCAGCGCCCGCGACACCGCGAAATATTCCTCCAGCACGTCACGGCTGGGATTTTCGAGGTTGATCAGCACAACTTCCGGGTTGGCCGCCTCGATTTGCGCAACGAGCGCATGCGCATTGTCGATCAGGACGAGATCGTCGAGACCGGCTTCGCGCAGACCTTCGGAAATGATCGCCGCACGAGTCGTGCTGGTGTCGATGATCGCGATCCGCATCGGATCAACATATGCTGCGCTGCAGCGGCGCGCCAGAGCTGAGCATCAAACCGACGGCAAGGTTACCGGACGGATCTAATTTCTCAACGACCTGAGCTTACGATCGAGCACCAGCTCTTCGAACAGCCTGACATAGCGTTCGATCGAATCGCGGCCGCGTTCGGGGACCGGGTCGGGGCGCGGGCGACCGGGCGCGAGCCAATGGTCGAACGCGGAGACCAAAGCGAGGGGGTCGTCGGTCGGCACGACGCTGCCGAGACGCGGATGCGCGACGATCTCGCGGATCGCGACGCTCGAATCGGTTGCGACCACCGGCGTGCCGAGCGCCAGCGCTTCCTGCAGCACGCCCGGAACGCCTTCGAAATCCGACGTCAGTACCAAGGCGCGCGCCTGCGCCAAAGCGGGCCGCGGGTTGGTCGAATAGCCGGGCAGATGGACGCGCGAGCGCAGGCCCAGCGCGTCGATCTGATTCTCCAGTTCGCCGCGCACTTCGCCCTCACCGACGATCATCAGCTTGGCGTCGCGCCGCTCGACTCGCGCCAGCGCGTCGATCGCGCGGTCCCAGCGCTTCTGCGGCGTCAGCCGGCCGATCCCGATCAGATAATCGGCACCCGGCAGCGGCGGAGTCGGTACCCCGATCGGCTCGGGGCTCGGCGGATTGGCGATGACACTGACGCGATCGGCGCCGATCCCCGTCATCCGCACAGTCTCCTCGGCCATCGCCGGGCTCATCGCCACCAGATGGTCGATGAAGCTGGGATAGGAGCGCAGGAACGCCCGATATCCCTGCGCCACCGGAAAATACTGATCCTCGCGATCGAGCCGGTTGGACACTTTGCCCACGATGGGCGGGCAATCGCGGCCAAGCCGCAGCTTCAGCCACGCGGCCGCGCTGCTATAATGATTGCCCGGGCAGAACACGATATCGGGCGCCGCCGCCTTCACTGTTTGGGGAAGTGCGCGGATCATGCCGAGATGCGTCGTTCCAAGCTCGATCAGCTGCACGCCATCGGGGATTTCAGCCGCCAGCGGCCCCTGCGCCGAACTCAGCACCAGGGTGACGTGCTGCCCCAATTCGACCCAGCCGCGGATCATCCGCAACATCGCACGTTCGACTCCGCCGCCCTGAAGGCTGTGAGCGAAAGTCAGGATTCTTACGGGGGCGTAAGGACTGAGCATGAGTTGGCGCGCTAACGTCGATTTGTGTCAAAAGTTTCTCGGCGGCGAAATAATTGGGGCAAAACCGTGTTATTTGCCGCCGAAGCGATGCTGCACCGCAACATAGGACTTGCGATTCGGGCTTTCCACCCCCAAATCGCGCGGCGCTTGCGGCAACCGGCTTGTCGCGGGCCGATTGTCGTGCTCGTGCGTTGCCGTTAAGCGGCCATTATTTCCGGGCACGTGCGATTGGATACCGAACTGCCGCCTTTGGATGAACAGATTTTGGAGCGTCGATGAACAGCGGCTTTGTCGGGGCCTCCAACAATCCTGCCGCCGGTCTGGCGCCGAAGATTGTCGACGCCGCCGAGGACCTCGCCGGGCTTGAGCCCGTCAGGAGCCTGAAGAGCCGCTGGCCGATGATCATCGCCGGCGTGCTGAGCCTGGCGATGATCGCAGGCCTGGCGAAGCAACTGCTCGGTTCCGGGCTGGCCGGATTCAGCCACGCCGCGCCGGACAATTGGCTCTATTACGTCGCCTTTGCCCTCCTCTACATCTCGCCGCCGACCGGCGACTACATCATCTTCCGCCGGTTATGGAAAATCCCCTTCGAGGGGTTCGGCGCACTGATCAAGAAGCGCATCGCGAACGAGGCGGTGGTCGGCTATTCGGGCGATGCCTATTTCTACGCCTGGGCGCGGCAACGCGCGACGATGGTCGCGGCCCCGTTCGGGGCGGTCAAGGACGTCTCGATCCTGTCGGCGATCTCGGGCAACATGATGACATTGGTCATGACCGCTCTCGCGCTGCCATTCGCGCTCGAGGTGCTGCCGCCGCGTTATTATACCGGCCTGGCCATCGGCATCCCCGTCGTGATCGCGATGTGCCTGCCGTTCCTGATCTTCTCGCGCAAAGTGTTCTCGCTCGACCGCAAGACCCTGTGGTGGATTTTCTGGATCCATGCCGCGCGCTTGACGGTCGGCTGTGTGCTGATCGCCTTTGCCTGGCATTTCGGGCTGCCCAATGTCGGCATCGGCGCCTGGCTGATCCTGTCGGCGGTGCGCATGCTGGTCTCGCGCCTGCCGTTCGTGAACAAGGACCTGGTGTTCGCGACGATGACCAGCGCGATTCTGGTGCACAGCAACAGCAACGCGACCAATGTCGATCTCGCCAATCTGATCGCCTTCACCACCGCGCTGACACTCGTGGTTCATGTCGCCTTCGCCGCGTTCTTCGCGGTCCAGGCACTGATCAAGCGCCAGATCTAGGCCGCCCGCGATGCTGGTCGTCGACGTCAACGAATTCTACTCGCCGACCGGCGGCGGCGTGCGGACCTATATCGACCGCAAGATGTCGATCATGGCCGACATGGGCCACGAACTGATCTGTATCGCCTGCGGCAAGGAAGATCGGGTCGAGGAACGCGCCGGCGGTGGCAAGATCATCTACATCAAATCACCGGGCCTGCCGTTCGACAAGAATTACGGCCTGTTCTCGCGTCACGAGCCGATCTGGCGCTGGCTCGACCAATTGCAGCCCGACGTCGTCGAGACGTCGTCGCCATGGCGCCCCGCCTGGATCGTCGGAAAATGGCAGGGGAGCGCGCTCAAGTCGTTCTTCATGCACAATGACAATATCGCGGCCTATCCGATGCGCTGGCTCGAAGGGCTGGCCCCGCCCGAGCAGATCGAGGACGCTTGCGCCATCTATGCGCGGTACATGAACCGGTTTCTCGCGCTCTACGACACCGTCGTCACCAACGGCCCGGCGCTGCAGAAGCGGCTGACGCGGCGTGGCGTGCGGATCGATACGGCGATGACGCTTGGCATCGAGCGCAGCCATTTCTCGCCCAGCCTGCGCGACGAAAGGTTGCGCGCCGCAATGCTGCGGCAAGTCGGCCTGCCACCCGAAGGACACCTGCTGATCGGGATCGGTCGTCATCACGGCGAAAAGCGCTGGCCGCTCGTCATCGACGCCGTGCGCATGGCGGGCGACAAATTGCCGGTTGGGCTGATGTTGCTCGGCACCGGCCCGGAGAGCAGGAGACTGGAGGCCCGGATCGACGGCAATCCGCATATCCGGCTGTTCCGCCCGGTTTACGAACGCAACGAACTCGCGCGGATCATGGCCAGCGCGGACGCGCTGATCCATGGCTCGGAGGCCGAGCCGTTCGGGCTGGTGCCGTCCGAGGCGATGGCATCGGGATTGCCGCTGATCGTCCCCGATACCGGCGGCTGTGCCGAAGTCGCCGACCCGCTGACTAGCGAAACCTATCGCGCACGCGATACCGCCGCGGCCGCGGCGGCGATCCAACGCCTGTTCGCGCGCGAACCCGCTATCCTGCGCAAGGCGGCGATCGTCGCCGCGGGCCGTGTCCGTACCGACCGCGAGCATGCGCTCGACCTGATGGCCTATTACCAGTCGCTGATCGATGCCCGCGACGGCACCGGCGTCAGCGCAGCACGTAGAGCGTAAATCTTCCGTTCAATCGGGCGATGCCGACCGCGTGCGGCGCCGCCCAGGCCGCCAGCTTCGCCTCGAGCGCGGCATCCCCGCCCTCGGCATCCGCGTCGCCCCCGACCAGCACCGCATTGGGCAGCGCCGCACCGTCCAGAGTCTTCGCAGAGACCAGGTTGAGCGCCCGCTCGCTCCCCGGATCGAGCAGATCGTGGCTGCGGAAATAGAACGGGCCCGCCGCGAAGCGCGGATCGATCGCGCGGCCGGTCGCCGCGACATATTGCGGCGATAGCGTCGCGACCATTCCGGTCACCCCTTGCTGGTCCATCGCCGCGCTCAACCGCGCCCCGTCGGTCACGGCATTGGCCATTGGCGCGCCATGCTCGGCGGTCAGCACCACCGCCTCGACCGACGGCGCCAAGCCGGCAAAGAAGAAGACCGCGAACGCGATCCGCTCCCAACGCACCGGCGGCTTCTTCTCCCACAGCAACGCCAGCCGCACGAACAAGGGCGGCAGCGCAGGCAGCAGATATTGCCGCCAGGTCGGCTCGGGCAACAGCGCCGCGACCAGCCCGGCCAGGATCAGCATGTCGAGCAATCGCGCCAGCCCCTGCTCATCACGCCGCCAGCGCGCCGCAACCGCGACGATCGCCGGCAGGGCCGTGCCCAGCGCGAGGAACTTGAGCGTATCGATCGCCTTGAACCCGAGCGACAATTTGAAGGCGCGTCCGGCATCACGGTACATCTGATCGGGAGCGAGCGCCGGGAAGGTGAGCATCTCGAACCGCGCCGCTTCAGGCGCCTGCGCGACCATCCAGCCGATCAGCGCGATCACCGGCAACGCGCCAAGCGCGATCATCGCCGGACGGTGGCGCCGGTCGAGCAAGGCCCAGACGAAATAGGCGGCCGCGGGAATGGCGTAACTGATCTTCGCTCCCGCCGCGAGCGCTAGCAGGAAGCCGGTCAGCAACGCATGGCGCGCCGCTCCCTGCCCTTGCGCGGCGCGCACGATCAGCACGATCGCGCCCGCCAGTGCCGCGGCAGGAAGTGCATCGTTGCGCGCCGTCCCGGCGCTGAACAGCAGGATGTCGGTGCCGGCGAACAAGACGGCGGCGATAATCGCCATCCGCGGCGAAGCGCCCGCTGTCCGGGCGGCACGGCCCACCATCAGCACCGCGATCGCGCCCAGCACCGCATTGAGGACCCTCAATCCCGGCCAGGCAAGCGTCCCCAGGCTGACCGCGAAGGGCGCGAACAGCACCGGCTGCAACGGCGTCTGGAAATAGGCGAAGTCGCGCCACGGCAGCGCGTTGCGCGCCAGGATCGCGGCGGCGACATATTGGCTCTCGTCGTGATTGACCGGCCGCAGCACCGACAGCACCGCGAACAGGAAGATCAGACCCAGGACCAGCGGCACGCCCGCTTGCCCCCCGCGCATCATCCGTAGCAACATGGCGGCGTCCGTACCGGACCTGTCACGAACGCGCCATATGAAGCGCGCAAGGAGGCGGGGAAAAGGGAGAGCCTATGCTTCGGATCGATCGCCGTTCGCTTCTCGTCACCGGGACCTTGGGGCTGGGCGCCTGGAGCATCCCAGGGTTCGCACAGACGATCAACGTCAGCAACGCGACCGGTTTTACCCATTCGGTCGCGAGCGGCGAACCGGCCAGCGATTCGATGCTGTTATGGACGCGCTACGTCCCGGCCGACGGCAAGCCCGTCCATCTGACGGTCGAGCTTTCCGAACAGCCCGATTTCGCCAAAATCGCCGGCAACGGCATGGCGATCACCGGGCCGTGGCGCAACTGGACGACCAAGATCACCGTCGATGGGCTCGAGCCGGGCACCAGCTATTTCTATCGCTTCGTCGGCCCCGACGGGTCGAAGTCGCCGACCGGCCGGACGCGTACCTTGCCGACGGGATCGCAAGCCAAATCGTTCAAGGCCGCGATCTTTTCCTGCTCGAACATGCCGTTCGGCTATTTCAACGCTTATGGCCATGCGGCGGCGCGCGACGATATCGACCTCGCCATCCATCTCGGCGACTATTTCTACGAATATAAGACCGGTGGTTATCCCGCCCCCAAGGACGCAGTGCGCTCGACCGAGCCCGCCAACGAACTGGTCCACCTTGCCGATTATCGCATCCGCTATGCGAGCTATCGCAGCGACCCCGACCTCCAGGCGCTGCACGCCCGGTTGCCGATGATCGTGCAATGGGACGATCACGAATCGGCCAATGATTCGTGGGAAGGCGGCGCCGAGAACCATCAGCCCGACGAAGGCGACTGGACGCTGCGCAAGCTGGCCGCGATCCAGGCCTATCGCGAATGGATGCCGGTCAGCGACGAGCCGTGGAAGGCGTACGATATCGGCGATCTCGCGACCCTGTTCCGCACCGAAACGCGCGTGCTGGCGCGCACCGAACAGCCCGATATCGCACCCCTGTTCAAGGCAGCCGACCCGATCGCGGCGCTGAAGGCGTTCCGCGACGGCCCGTGGATGGATCCGGCCGCGACGATGATGGGGACGCAGCAGGAAGACTGGCTGTTCCACGCGATGCGCCGATCGGTCGCTGCCGGGCAGACATGGCAGCTGGTCGGATTCGGCACGATCCTGGGCGAGACGGTGATGCCCGCCGCCGCGCTGAATTGGGTCGACCCCAATGCCAGCGAGCGGGCGAAGAATTACGTCCTCGCCGGCATCCAGGCAGGGAAACTCGGCCTGCCGTTCAATTACGACAATTGGGGCGGCTATCCCGCTGCCCGTGCCCGCTTCCTGCGCGCCGCGCAGGGCACCAACGCCAATCTGGTGGTGATCTCGGGCGACAGCCACAATGGCTGGGCGTTCGACCTCAAGCAGGACGGCAAGGCGGCGGGCGTCGAATTCGCCGGGCACAGCGTGACCTCGCCCGGCTACGAACACGAAGTGAAGATCGATCCAAAAACCGTCGCCGCCGGGCTGGTGGCGGGCAATCCCGAGCTCAAATGGTGCGATACCTCGCACCGCGGCTACATGGCGCTGACGATCACGCAGGAGACGGTGTCGAACGACTGGCTGTTCGTCGATACGATCCGAGCGAAGTCGAGCAATGCGGTGGTCGGGCACAGCACGACGGTGGCGCGTGGGCGGAATGTGATGGCGTAATATTTCCTCTCCCTTTGGGAGAGGAAGGGAGCCGCGAAGCGGCGGAAAGGTGAGGGTAGGAAAGAGCCACCGAGCTCGACCCTCACCCTTCCGCGCCCTTAGGGCGCTCCTTCCCTCTCCCGCAGGGAGAGGGAACTTACCCCCGGACAGCAGTCAGGAAGTAATTCAATTTCGTGTCGTCGCTCACGGCAAAGCCCTGACCCGGCGAGAAGCTCAGCCCGCTGATGTCGATCACCTTCAGCCCCGCATCCTCGACCAATACGGTCAGTTCCTCCGGCGTCAGGAACTTGCTCCAATCATGCGTCCCCTTGGGGATCATCCCGCTGCCCTCACCCACCGTGATCATCGCCAGCCGCGACATGGCGGTGCGGTTCGGCGTCGACAGGATCATCAGTCCATCATCGGCCAGCGCGCCGGCCAGTCCGGCGACGAACGCCGCCGGATCGGTGACGTGCTCGATCACTTCCATGCTGGTGACGAGGTCGAACCGCTCGCCGGCCAATAGCTCGACGCTCCCCGCGCGATAGTCGATCGCCAGTCCCGATTGCGCGGCATGCGTGCGCGCCACGCCGATATTCTCCGCCGCCGCGTCGATTCCAGTGACCGCCGCGCCCAAGCGGGCAAGCGGCTCGCACAGCAACCCCGCGCCGCAGCCGATATCGACCGCGCGCTTGCCCGTCAGCGGCGCGAAGCTCGTCGGATCGCCGCCCCAATGCGCGTCGACCTGCCGCCGGATATAGCCCAGCCGCGGCGGGTTGAGCCGGTGGAGCATCGCCGACGACCCCTTGGGATCCCACCAGTCGCGCGCCAGCTTGCCGAAATGGGCGGCTTCATCGGGGTCGATAGTGGTTACAGACGTTACGGTTGCGCTTGTCATCGCGGCTTCCTATCAGGCGCGCCTCTCCAATCCAAAGGACTTCCGCTCCTCCGATGGCCGCGACCCCTGCCCGTATCGTCATGAAGTTCGGTGGGACGTCGATGGCGGGGATCGAGCGAATCCGCAACGTCGCCAATCGCGTCAAGCGCGAGGTGGATGCCGGCAATCAGGTCGCCGTGGTGGTATCGGCGATGGCCGGCGAGACCGACCGGCTGGTCAATTTCTGCCGCGAGGCGTCGTCGCTCTACGATCCCAAGGAATATGACGTCGTCGTCTCCGCGGGCGAGCAGGTCACGTCGGGCCTGCTGGCGATCGCGCTTCAGGCGATCGGCGTGCCGGCACGCAGCTGGCTCGGCTGGCAATTGCCGATCCATACCAGCGACGCACATGCTTCGGCCCGGATCGAGGAGATCGACACCACCGCGCTCGACCGCGCGCTGGCCTCGGGCGAGGTCGCGGTGATCCCTGGCTTCCAGGGCGTCGCCGACAGCGCCGATGGCGAACAGGGCCGCGTCACCACGCTCGGCCGCGGCGGATCGGATACCTCGGCGGTGGCGGTGGCAGCGGCGATGAAGGCCGATCGCTGCGACATCTACACCGATGTCGACGGGGTCTACACGACCGACCCGCGCATCGTGCCGAGGGCGCGCAAGCTCAAGAAGGTCACATACGAGGAAATGCTCGAGCTCGCGAGCGTGGGAGCCAAGGTGCTCCAGACGCGCTCGGTCGGGCTCGCGATGAAGGAAAATGTCCGCGTCCAGGTGCTGTCGTCGTTCACCGGCGATGATGCGCCGATGGCGGACACGTTGCCCGGGACGATGATCGTGGGCGAAGAGGAGATCGACGATATGGAACGCCAGCTGATCACCGGCATCGCGCATGACAAGAACGAAGCGAAGATCACGCTGACCAACGTGTCCGACACGCCGGGATCGGTCGCGGCGATCTTCGTGCCGTTGGCCAAGGCCAATATCAACGTCGACATGATCATCCAGAATATCGCCCACCAGTCGCAGGGGCGCACGGGATCGACCGACGTTACCTTCACCGTTCCGGCGGTCGACCTGGCGCGGACGATCCAAGCGCTCAACGAGGCGAAGGAGTCGATCGGGTTCGACGAGCTGGTCCACGACACCCGGGTCGCCAAGATCTCGGTGGTCGGCGTCGGCATGAAGAGCCATGCCGGCGTCGCGTCGAAGATGTTCACTACGCTCGGCGAGCGCGGGATCAACATCCAGGCCATCTCGACCAGCGAGATCAAGGTCAGTGTGCTGATCCACGAGGATGAGACCGAACTCGCGGTGCGCGTGCTGCATACGGCCTATGGGCTCGATGCGGAGGAAGCGGCGTAATCTTATCAAGCCCCTCCCCTTCAGGGGAGGGTTTGGGTGGGGACTCTCCACCAGCGGGTTGCTTGGGGCACCGCCCCACCCGCCAACCCTCCCCTGAAGGAGGGGTATCGCATATGGAACTCGAGCAGTTTATTCGTCGTCACCCCGGCCTTGTGCCGGGGTCCAACCCTCCACAACGGAATCGAGCCGTTGTTGCGCATGGGATGCCGGAACAAGTCCGGCATGACGGTTCAGCTCAGTTGATCGGCGCTGCCCCACCCCAAATCCATAAGCGATAGCCCTGCCCCTGAAGGGGAGGGACTTTCGGACTTCATTCGCCGATCAGATGCAGCGCCAACGTCCGTGCATGCGGCGCATGACGGTGTTCGAACACGTAGATCCCCCTGCCACGTCCCCAACGTCAGCCGGCCGCCGATCACCGGGATCGTCAGGCTGGTCTGGGTCAGCGCGGCGCGCAGGTGCGCGGGCATGTCGTCGGGGCCTTCGTCGTCATGCTCGTACTCGCTCGATTCCGACGCGATGCGGGCGAAATAGCGTTCGAGGTCGCGGCGCGCGGCGGGTGCGGCATTCTCCTGGATGACGAGCGAGGCCGAAGTGTGGCGGATGAACACCGTCAACAGGCCGGTCTCGATGCCGCTATCCGCGATCCAGCGGCAAATCCTGTCAGTGCAATCGTGCAACCCCTGGCCAGGGGTCCGCACCGTCAGCTCGGTGGCGTGCTGTCGCATGACACGGGCTTGCCCCAAACCCCCGGGCAAGGCTAGTGCCGCGGCATGACTTCCCCTTCATTGATCGGCGCCGAGCGCCTCAAGCGGCGCATGGCGCGCGGCGTGGAATTCCTTGGTTCCGAGGTCGCCATCCTGTGCGGCGCGATGTCCTGGGTGAGCGAGCGCCATCTCGTTTCGGCCATCTCCAACGCGGGCGGATTCGGGCTGATTGCATGCGGCGCGATGACTCCGGAATTGCTCGACAAGGAGATCGCCGGGACCAAGGAACTCACGTCGAAGCCGTTCGGCGTCAACCTGATCACCATGCACCCGCAGCTCTTCGACCTGATCGAGGTGTGCAAGAAGCATGAGGTCGGGCACGTCGTCCTGGCGGGCGGGCTGCCGCCGGCGGGATCGCTCGATGCGATTAAGGCCAACGGCGCCAAACTGATCTGCTTCGCCCCCGCGCTCGCGCTCGCCAAGAAGCTGATCCGCTCGGGCGTCGACGCTTTGGTCGTCGAAGGCATGGAGGCCGGCGGCCATATCGGCCCGGTGTCGACCAGCGTGCTGGCGCAGGAAATCCTGCCCGAGGTCGCCGAGCAGGTGCCGGTATTCGTCGCCGGCGGGATCGGCCGCGGCGAGGCGATCGCAGCCTATCTCGACATGGGCGCGGCAGGCGTCCAGCTCGGCACGCGCTTCGCCTGTGCGACCGAATCGATCGCCCACCCCAATTTCAAGAAGGCGTTCTTCCGCGCCAATGCCCGCGATGCGGTCGCCAGCGTGCAGATCGACCCGCGCCTGCCCGTCATTCCGGTCCGCGCGCTCAAGAATGCCGGGACCGAATTGTTCACCGCCAAGCAGGTCGAGGTCGCGCAGGCGCTGAACGACGGCAGCGTCGAAATGGCCGAGGCGCAGCTGCAGATCGAACATTATTGGGCAGGCGCGCTGCGCCGCGCAGTGATCGACGGTGATGTCGAGCATGGCAGCCTGATGGCCGGCCAGTCGGTCGGCATGGTCAACAAGGAAGAGCCCGTCGCGGACATCATCGCGCAATTGATGGCCGAGGCAGCGCACGCGCTGGAAAAGCGCGCGGCATAGCCGTCCGCCTTCGATCAGCCAGCCGTCAGATCATCTTCGCGCCCGTCGTCCCTGGACGCGACGTGGCGAGCCGCCACAGTTCCTGAAAGCACTGGACCACCATGATCGCTCCGACCAGGACGATCGCCCAGCGGATGCCGACGTTCACGCCGCGATCGATCTGCGCCAATTTGTCCGCGGCGAGCGTACCGCTCGCGGTGAGCCAATGGCCCGCTCGATGGATTACATAGGCGAGACCAAGCCCGCCCGCCCCGGTACCGATCGCGAGTAGTGCCTGCGCCCCCTTCCAACGCGGCCGTAGCCACTGGATGAGGTTGAAGACGAGGCGCGCGACCATCAGCGCGAGCACCGGCCACCACAGCAGGGTCCAGATCGGATCCGGCGTGAGAATCAGTCCCTTTGTGTTGCCGAAATATGCCGGGAACGGCACCCATCCGCACCACCACAGGATGAAATAGACGCCGATCGCGACCTCGAACGCCGGTCCCCAGGCACCGGGCTGCTTGTCCTTCACCTCGGGCAAGTCCTGCGGCCGCCATTTGGCGAGGTGGTCGGCCGGGAAGCCGGCACGTTCGAGCGCATAGAAGATCGCGACCACGGCGCCGAAGCCGAACACAGCCGAACTCAACAGGTTAGCAGTCGCGCCGATCGCGGCGTGGACGATGTCGGCGTGACCGAACACCACGCTCGACGCGGCGGTCACGGCGAACGCGATCGCCAGGAATATTGCCACGATGCGCAAGGTCGCGACGAAAAACGGAAAAGCGTCCGGCCCGATTAAATATTGCTGCGACCGATAGCGCGAGGCGACCAGCAGCGGGTGGCCCATATCCTTGATCAGAGCGGCGACCTCTTTCTTGTCGAGCGGACGTCCGAGCGCGTCCTCGCGCACTTCCTGGCGCGTGAGCAGATCGTCGCGGATCTCCGCCACGATATCGTCGGCCTTGTCTGCGGGCAGGCGCCGCGCGATCGCGGCGAGATAGCGGTCGATCAGGTCCATCTCATTTGTCCTTTTCGGTAAGGCGCAGGATCGATTCTGAAATCGCATTCCATTCGCGGAGCAAGGCGGCGAGCGTGTCGGTGCCATCGACCGAAAGGCGGTAGAATCGCTTGGTTCGTTTCGCCTCCTCGCGCCATTCGCTGATCAACAGGCCTTGCGATTCTAGGCGGCGCAGCAGCGGGTAAAGCGCGCCTTCGTCGATCAGCAGCCCGGCATCCTCGAGCGACTGGCGCAACGTATAGCCATAGCGTTCCTCGCGAAGCGCCCCGAGCACGGCGAGCACCAGCGATCCCCGACGAAGCTCGATGCGCAATTTTTCGAATATGTCGTCGTCGACCGGCATGAGCTGTGCTTTACATAGTGTGCGTTATACACTGTGTGTCACACAGTGCTTGAGCTGTCAACCACCGCGATGCCAAGGGAACGTCAGGTCGAAGGAGCGCGATGGTGGAAGAACGCGGCGGATTGCCGGTACTGGATTTCGTCGACGCCGAAGCGTGGGAGGCGTGGCTGGCGACGACCGCCGGAAAGGCTCCCGGGATATGGCTGAAGATCGCCAAGGCGGGGAATGGCGCGTCGAGCCTGACCAAGGCGGAGGCGATCGATGGCGCCTTGTGTCACGGCTGGATCGATGGGCAGATCGACAAATATGACGAGGCCTGGTTCCTGACCCGCTTCACACCGCGCAAGCGCACCAGCAAATGGTCGGAGAATAACCGCAAGCGCGCGGAGCAACTGATGGCTGACGGCCGCGTGGCCACGGCGGGACTGGTCGAGATCGAGGCGGCCAAAGCCGATGGACGATGGGATACGGCCTATGCCCCAGCCTCGACCGCGGCGGAGCCGGAGGATTTGAAGGCTGCGCTGGATGCAACACCAGCGGCGCGGGCGTTCTTCGACTCGCTTACCGGATCCAATCGCTACGCGATTTTGTACCGCGTGGAGACCGCGAAGAAACCGGAAACGCGGGCTGCGCGGATCGAGAAATTCGTCGGCATGTGCGCGCGCGGCGAGACGATCCATTGAAGGGCGGCGATGTGGCGATACCGACTCGGGAGCATCCTTCTTGGTCAAAATGAAGCGAATGACCGTACGATGCGCGCTGGCTATGCTGGCGCTCGCCGCATCGCCTGCACCAGCCTCCTGGCCGGACACGCCCGTCGCCAGGCTCGAAGCGCTGGCCGAGCTCCAGACGTTGAACGCCGACCTGTTGAGCCATGACAGCGCGACCTTGACGCTCGACCGCTGGTGCGCGCACCACCATCTCGCCGATGGCGCGAGGATCGTCGCGGATCGCGTCCGCGGCCAGGACAAGCCACCGCCCGCCGCGGTCCGTGAGCAGCTGCATGTCGAGGCCGGCCAGCCGATCGCCTATCGCCGGGTGCGATTGCGCTGCGGCGAGTATTTCCTATCCGAGGCCGATAATTGGTACGTCCCGTCGCGCCTCACGCCCGACATGAACCAGGCGCTAGAAACCAGCGATGCGGCGTTCGGTCGCGTCGTTCAACCGCTTCGGTTTCAGCGGCATACGGTATCGGCGACGTTGCTATGGTCGCCGTTACCTGAGGATTGGGACAGCGGCGGCGCTCCCTTGCCGCGCGCCAATCCGGGCGCATCCTTGCCGATTCCCGACAAGGTCATCGAGCATCAGGCCGTGCTGACGCGCGGCGATGGCGAACCGTTCAGTTACGTGGTCGAGACCTATACCGGCGCGGTGCTCGACTTTCCTCCGGCGTTCGGCCGGTCCCGCACTCCATAAAGAGCGAGAAAAGCCTCGACCGAGGCGTCGGCATGCCGTTCCAGCTCGACCCTTGATCGGGGATGGCGGTTGCCCGTGAACATCGCTTCGTTCATCGGAATCCAGAGGAGCATGCCGAAGAAATGGCTGGCGGCGAGCTCGGGATCATCGGCGCGCATCAGGCCCTGCGCCGACAGTTTTCGAAAGCAGGACGCCATCGTCCCGAGCATCCGCTCGAAACCCTTTTCGTACCAATCGCGGCCCAGGCTCGGCATCCGATCGGCATTGGCAATGATCAGGCGGCGGAGCTTCACCAACTCGTCGTCCAGCAATGTCGTCACCACCAGTCGCCCGAGCTTGGCCAAGCCGCCTTGCCGGAATTTGGTGTCGGATAGCAGGTTCGTCACCAACTCGACGATGTCGTTCGCTCCCGCGGCCGTCGAGCGGACGACCTCTCCAAACAATGTCTCCTTGTCGGTGAAATGCTTGTAGATGGTCTGTTTGGAGACCGCCGCCTTGGTGGCGATCTCCTCCATGCTGGTGCCGTCATAACCCTTGCTGATGAAGGTCGCGGCCGCCGCCCGGATGATGTCGCGCTCCTTGCGCTCCGATCTCGTCTCGCCGTCAGTTTTCATGCGCCCTCATCAACCCAGTACTAGACAGTACCGCCACCGAACGCTAGCGCGGATACAGTACTAGTCGGTCTAGTACTGAATGGGCCAAAAACGGAGCTGAGCATGCCTAAAATGATCTTCGTGAACCTCCCCGTGCGCGATCTGGCGGCTTCCACCGCCTTTTATGTCGCCTTGGGCGGCACGGTTAACCCGCAGTTTTCGGGTGAAACCTCGACGTCGCTCATGTTCTCGGACACGATCTTCGTCATGCTTCTCACCCACGCGCATTACGGCGAATTCACCAAGCGTCCGATCGCCGACGCGCATGCTGCCAGCCCGTTGCTGCTGGCGCTGTCGGCCGACAGCAAGGAAGACGTGGACGCCATCGTCGATCGCGCCGCGGCGGCGGGCGGCACCGCCGATCCCGATCCGGCGCAGGATCTGGGTTTCATGTACAATCGCCATGTCGAGGATCTCGACGGCTATGTCTGGGAGATCATGTGGATGGACCCGGCAGCGATCGGCGGCGCCTGAGAGGCCGGATAAGGGCTAGGGTCACCGGGCTGCGTCGGTTTACCAAAGGGTGGAATTCACACGATCGCTGCGCCACCATGCACATTCGGGTGAATTGGTAACCGCGCGCCGCAGCCCGGCGTTCGCGCGAAGGAGGCCGGGGATGGCGTGGACGCATCGGCTGGCCGGCAAGGCGGCGCGGATCGTATGGCGGATCACGAGGCCGCGGACGATCGGAGTTCGCGCCATCCTGCTCGATCGGGATGGCCGCATCGCACTGGTGCGACACACCTATATGGAGCACTGGTATCTGCCCGGCGGCGGGGTGAATAAAGGTGAGAGTATCGACGCCGCTCTATTCCGCGAGCTCGCGGAAGAAGTCGGCGTGACCGACGCCAGGATCGAGCGTGTCCTCGGCGTCTATCACAGCCGGCGCGAGGGCAAGGACGACCATATCGTCATTTTCGTGGTGCAGGGCGGTCCCGATGCGAGCGCCGAGTTCCGCCGCGCCGATCTGGCCGAAATAGAGGAAGCCGCCTGGTTCGCGCCGGACGCCCTGCCCGCGCCGCTATCCCCCGCCACCGCTCGCCGCATCGCCGAATATCGGCAAGGCGCGACGGGGACCGGCCCATGGTAGATCGGGGTGCTCGGGAACCGGATGCAATAAGCGCCGTTCGCAGCGAAGTACGACGATCGCTAGGTCGGGAACCCATGAATGACAGCTATCGCTATGCGGATCGAACGGCGAGATTTGGGTGGCAAGCTGCCTGGCCTATTCAGCGACAGGCTCCGATTTGCGGACATTGTCTCTGCGCGATCACGCGATCGACGATGATCTCCTGTCCCGACATGCCCATATGGCCATAATTGCCCGGATACATAGTTTTTCGACCAATGAACTCGATGAACACCCTTCGTCCACCTTGTTGCCATTTGTGACCTAATTTGGCCCGATCGACGTCAAGCCAAATCGTCGCAGCGATCGCTTGATCGGCTTTCTTCTGCCATTCGGGTGATTGCGGATTCCCGCGCGGCCATTCGGGCGCCCTCGTTCCCTCCGGTATGAACTTCTGACCTTCGAATTCATCGATCCAGACGCCCCGATATCGCCGTGGGGCGTCCATTTTATAGCATTGGTCGGTTGGCACAAACCCGATAACGCCGGCTTCGATGTGGTAAGCGCAAGGCGCCTCGCGTATTAAACGCCCGTCGTATCGATAGCAGCCGTGCCCCTCATCGATTGAGGCGCACGGTTTTTCAAGAAACCGCGCCCGTTGCTGATCTTCCGCGCGAACGAACACTTCCGGTTTGGGAAGAATAAACTGCCCGAATGCCTGGGTGCTGATCCCAGTCATGGCACAGACCAGCACGAACATGAGCCGCTTTCCCAACGTAGGTGCTCCTCGAATCAGCGCTCAAAGGACAGACAGATTGCCAGTTGCTCAGACATGCTGCATCGTTGGATTATTGTCGGCAAGTCAGTCGCTTGCCGCCCGACGGCTCTTTATGCGTCTACGATCTCATCGGAAAGCAGCGACGGCCCAAGCAGCGTCAGCAACTTCACGTCGATCGCCACCCCCGCGGCGCGGCGCTCGGCGATGAAGTCGGTTATCGTCGCCATCGGCACGCGGTGGACAATGATATTCTCATCCGCCGTTCCGCCGCCCTCGCCGACCCGTGTCAGCCCCTCCGCGCGGATCAGCGTGAAACACTCGCTGACCATGCCGGGCGAGGCGTAGAACGTCCCCAGCGAGGTGCAGGTCGCGGGACGATAGCCGGTTTCCTCTTCCAGCTCGCGCGCGGCCGACATTTCGGCGGTTTCGCCTGCATCCTCATCGCCGATCAGACCGGCGGGCAATTCCAGGCAGGCGCGGCCCAGCGGCACGCGATATTGCTCGACCAGGATGACATGGCCCTGATCGATGGCGATGATCACCGCCGCTTCGACCCCGCCGACGCGGCCGACATATTCCCAGCGGCCGCGTTTCTTCATTTCGAGAAAGCGGCCCTTCCAGACGGTTTCCTCGATCGCGTCGGCGTCGGTGACGCTCACAATTCGATCAGCCGGTCGGGGAGTTCGTTCACGTCGCTTTCCGTCTTGGGGAAATGTTCGGCGACGATGGTGCCGATCGCGGTCACCGCGGCGGCCATGCCATCGCCCGGATGCCCGGCACGGACCCGATCGATCAGCGCGGCCATCGCCGCGCCCCAGCGTTCGGGCGGGACCTTGGCATGGATCGCTTCGTCGGCGACGATCTCCGCCAGCCTTTCATCGAGCGAGAGGTAGAGCAACACTCCTACCCGCGCGGCGGTGCGGCGTTCGGCGCCGACCTTGAAATACTGGATCGCGCGACGCCGCACGCGGCGCGACCGCACCGCCTTGGGCGTCAGCGCCATCCGCAATGGCGACCAATAAAGCGCGCCCCGGATCAGCAGCAACACGGCGGCCTCGACCACCATCAGCGCGAAGAACGACCGCCCCAGATTGACTCCACCTTGCCAGCCGTTCTGGAACCAGGCGATCTTGTCCTCGATCGCGGTAGGATTGAGCGCCGCGATCCCCGCCACCAGCAACATCGCGACTATGCCGAGGTTGAGGCCGATATCGTGATAGGGGTCCGATCGCGGCGCCACGATCGTGACGATCTCGGCATCGGTGCCGGCCTCGGCCGTCGTGACCGCTTTGGTCACCTGCTCGCGTTCGGCCGGGGTCAGGATCGGTCCGCGCATCACCAGCTTCCCGACGCGCCGCCGCCGCCGAACGATCCGCCGCCGCCCGAAAAACCGCCACCGCCGCCGCCCCAGTCGCTGCCCCCGCTGCTCCAGCCGCTCGACGACGATCCGCCGCCACCCCAGCCGCCGCCCAGGCCCGGGCCCCACAGGATCACCGGTCCGCGCCCGCCGCGATACTTCCGGCCGCGCGCGCCGCGAAAGACGATCGGCAGCACGAAGAACAGGATGATGAAGATCCAGAAAATTGCGACGAAGCCGTCCGATGACGAGCCCGACGACCGCGCCGCCTGCGGTTGCGCGGCTGCCGCCTTGACCCGCGCCTCGGCGGCTTCGGGTGGCGCCTTCATCTGCTCGGCGATTGCCTGCGCGCCCGCCATGATACCGCCCGCCATGTCGCCGGCGCGAAATTTGGGCAGGATCTGGTCGTCGATGATCGTCTGGGCCAAGGCATCGGTCATGATCGGCTCGAGCCCATAGCCGACCTCGATCCGCACTTTGCGCTCATTGGGTGCGACGATCAGGATGATCCCGTTATTGGCGTCCTTTTGCCCGATCTTCCATTCGCGGCCGAGCTTGTAGCCGTAATCCTCGATCGGATAGCCCTGCAGATCGGGAATCGTCGCCACCACGAACTGGCGCTGAGCGACGTTGCCGACATCGGTCGACAGCGCCTCGAGCTGCTGCCTCTGCGCCGGGCTGAGCAGGTTCGCGGCATCGACCACGCGCCCGGACAACGGCGGAAAAGTCTGCGCGGACGCGAGCTGCGGGACGATCAGCAGCGCGAGCATCAACAGCAGCGCCCGAAGAATCCTCATACGGACTCTCTCCGCAGCGGATGCACTAAGGTCACGATGGTCAGTTCGTATTGCCGAAATCGACCGTCGGGTTGGTCTCGGCACCCGGCTGCGCCTGGAACGGAACCATCGGCTTGGCGCCGTAGAAGACCTTCGCGCCGATCGCGTCGGGGAAGGTGCGGATCCGCGTGTTATACGCCTGGACGGCGGTATTATAGTCGCGGATCGCGATCGTGATGCGGTTGTTGCTGCCCTCGATCTCGGTGATCAGCGAGCGGAAATTTTCCTGGCTCTTGAGATCGGGATAGGCCTCTACCGTCGCCAGCAGCCGGCCGAGCGACGCGCCCAACTGGTTCTGCGCGGCCTGGAAGCTCGCGATCTTGGCCGGATCGGTCAGGTCGGTGGCGTTGACCTGGACCCGCGTCGCATTGGCGCGCGCGTTGATCACGTCGGTCAGGATCTTGCCTTCGGACGCGGCACTGCCCTTCACCGTCGCGACGACGTTGGGGATGGTGTCGGCGCGGCGCTGATAGGCGGCCTGGACGTCCGCCCAGCGCGCCTTGGCATTTTCCTCAGCGGTGGGAACGGAGTTGATCCCGCAAGCCGACAGCATCGCCATCGCGGCCAGCACGATCATCGCACGAAACTTCATCTAGCTACCCTCCAGTGCCCCTTGCTTGGCGCAATGTAGTGACGCCCGGCGTCGTCGTGAAGCGGATTCGGTTGCGTGGGCGCAACGGCGGCCGCTTGCATCCATGCCAACCGGGCCTAGGCTGTGCCGGCCTGATACAGCGAAAGGGGCTTGATCATGTTCAAGGAATTCAAGGCGTTCATTGCCCGCGGCAACGTGCTCGACCTGGCGGTCGCGGTGATCATCGGCGCGGCATTCGGCAAGATCGTCACCTCGCTGACCGACGACATCATCATGCCGCTGATCGGCAAGGTGTTCGGAGGACTCGATTTCTCGAGCCATTTCATCATCCTCTCGCCCGAAAAGGTGCCGCCGGCGCTGGCCGGATCGACCGACTATGCCGCGCTGAAGAAAGCCGGTGTCGCCTTGTTCGGCTATGGCGAGTTTATCACCGCCGCGGTCAATTTCCTGATCATCGCGTTCATCATCTTCCTGATGGTCCGCGCGGTGAACCGCGTCGCGCCCAAGCCCGAGGAAGCAGCACCTGCGGATCCCGCCGATGTCGTGCTGCTGCGCGAAATCCGCGACGAATTGCGCGCGCGGAAAGGGTGAATATTAGCCCCTCCCCTTCAGGGGAGGGGTTGGGGTGGGGCCTCTCACGGACGATTGGCTTGAGGCACTCCCCCACCCCTAACCCCTCCCCTGCAGGGGAGGGGCTTAGAGTGTCGCAGTCTCCGAATCTTACGCCGCCGCGAGGTCCTCGCTGACCGCATCGGCCAAGCTGGTACCGTCGAGGATGCGCGCGGTTTCGTCGCGGACGCGTGCCATGGCATGGCGGATCGCGCAGGCAGCCTCATCCTTGCAATCGGCGCAGCGGCGATAGGCGGTGCGGCTGACGCAGGGCACCAACGCCAATGGTCCCTCGATCACGCGAATGATCTCTCCCAGCGAGATCAGATGGGTTGGGCGCGACAGGCAGTAACCACCGGTCTTGCCGCGATGGCTGTGCAGAAAGCCGGCCTCGCGAAGATCGGCCAGGATCAGTTCGAGAAATTTGCGCGGGACGTTGGCGTTTTCGGCGATCCGGTTCATCGGGATCGGGGGGCTGCCTGCGGGAGCTTCAGCCAGATAGAGCATCGCGCGAAGCGCGTAACGGGAACGCTGCGTCAACATAATGGGTAACCTTATTACCCAATAATGTGGCGACCGAAAGGCGGAGGTCCGGGAAAACTGGGGTTTTTTGCCGGTGGGCACCCCTGCCCCCCGCACCCACTACTTTTCTTTAAGCGCGCAGGCCCTATATTGGTCGGGCCGGGCAACCGGCTATGGCGATAAATGATGGCGTGCAATAGACGCAGCGGACCCGGGGGCAGTACCCGGCGGCTCCACCAGAAATGGTGGTGTATCTGGACACCGTTTCTGACGGGGCCGAACCAGGATCGACGTGTGTTGAAAAGCGCTGACGTTCGCTCAGAACGGGCCACTGTGACGGCTCATTACACAAGTGCCAACGATAACGAAGCACTCGCTATTGCGGCGTAACCCCAAGGCCTAACGGCTTAAGGTTACTCTAAAATGCGCGGTTGGACCGCACCGGGCAACAGAAGCGGATTCCAGCGGCCGCCAGGGGGGCCGGGCAACAGAACCCCCTGGACTTCAAGAGCTCGGAGCACCGGGCAATAGAAGCTCCCCACTTACTCCCCTATTTCTCCGACATTACCGTCTGGAACTGGGCCAGCGTGCACAGTCCGGCGATGCCGCGTGCGCGACATCCCGTGATGGGCAGCACCTGGCGATAGCCCGGCGCGGCGCCGGCGCGGAGCTGGTCGAGCGTCTGGGCGCGATAATAGGCGCGGACATAGGCGTTGCCGCCCGCATCCGTCAGTCGTTCGAGGATGATCGCCCCACCCGGCGCGGGATCGTCGGCGGCGAAGCCCGGCACATGCCAGTGCAGACCCAGCATCCCGCCGAGATTGGCGACATTGGTGTCGTGGCCTGAGATCATCGCCAGTCTTGGTCCCTCACCCGCCATCGCGCGCAGGATCGCCGGGACCAGGCCCACCAGATTCGCGGCGGCGATGGGTTTGGGCCGCGCTAGGATGGCGAATTCGAGCGCGTGGAATTCGGACAAGGCCGTGACGTCCGCGGCAGTCGCGCGGCCCCAGCCGACCTCGCGCATCGGCTTGCCATCGGCATATTCGAGCAACAGGATCTGCGCCGCGGTCGACGCACGGTCGAGCGCGCCAGTCAGATCCGGGCGCTTGTTGGATTGGGCTGGCGCGATCGCGCTTTTTTCCGCGCCGACCCCGCAGGTCGGTTTCTGCGCGCACAGAATCGTGTCGAGCTTGCTGAGCAACGGCCGCATCCGCGCCTCGACGGCGGCGATTCCGCCCGGTCCGATCGCCTTGGCCATGGCCGCATTGGCCGCGGGAACGTCGACCGTACCCAGCCCCTGTTCGATCGCCGAAAAACGCGGATCGTCCGTACCCTGCGGCCGATGGTCGACCGGCACTGGGCAGCCCGGCGCCAAAGTGCCGGCATAAGCCTGGGCCGTGGCGATCGTCCGCTGGTCGCTGTCGGCGATGATCGCGGCATCGGGACAGCCGCGCGCAAATAAGCCAGCGCGCATGTAAAAAGCGCGGTCGGCGGCGCCGATCGTCGCGACGGCCTGCGCGCCATGCTGGGTCAGCCAGCCCGGATTGACCGACCAGCCAGGCCAGGCATCGGCCGCGTATCGCGCCGGCATCGCCGGATTCTTGGTCGGCGGACGGATGCCGTGGCGCATCATTACCACGACGCGGTCGACCGTCAGCATATCGGCCGACATTCTTGCCGACACCGCCGTACCGAGCGCGAAGGTCAAGCCGAGCAACGCCGCCGCTCCCACCGTCCACCATCTTGCCATCTCGCTTCTCCCGCTGTCGCAAGCTGCTTGCCGGGAGAATGTTACAGATTCGAGAGCGTGGCGCATGATGCCCATGGCGGACTCCGCAACTCACCATACCCATTGTTCGATTGCGCTCGTCAGGTTAGGCTCGGCCAAACGGAATCGGAGAGACTGACATGGCGACACTGGCACAAGTCGAGGATACCGGCATGGCCCCGGGCGAATGGGAAGCGCGGGTCGATCTCGCCGCCGCCTATCGCTTGGTCGCGCTCTATGGATGGGACGACCTCATCTTCACCCACCTTTCGGCGCGCGTGCCGGGGCCGGAACATCATTTCCTGATCAACCCCTATGACATGATGTTCGAGGAGATCACCGCGTCGAGCCTGGTCAAAATCGACGTCGAGGGCAATCCGGTCGGCAAGTCGGAACATCCGGTCAATCCGGCGGGCTTCACCATCCATTCGGCGATCCATATGGCGCGCGAGGATGCGGCGGCGGTGATGCATCTCCATACGCCCCATGGCCAGGCGGTGTCGGCGATGGAATTCGGCCTGTTGCCGCACACCCAGACGGCGATGATCGCCAAGCACAATGTCGCATACCACGACTATGAAGGCATCGCGACCGATCTCGACGAGCGCGAACGGCTGGTTCAGGACCTGGGCGACAAGCACGCCATGATCCTGCGCAACCATGGCACGCTCGCGGTCGGCAAGACCGTCGGCGATTGTTTCCTGCGGCTCTATTTCCTCGAGCGCGCCTGCCAGGCGCAGGTGATGATGCTGTCGGCCGGCTACGACCACCTCTACAATCCACCTCAGGGCACCGAAGACAAGGTCAAGGGCCAGACGCCGCCGGCGGGCATGGCGATGGCCGCCGAACGGCTCGCCTGGCCGGCGCTGCTGCGGAAGCTCGACCGTATCGACACGAGCTTCCGCGACTGAGCGCAACCGCGCTTGCATCGGCGCCGCCAATCGGCGCAGACCAGCCGGCGTGCCGATCCGCTGGACCGACTATCGATTGATCGCGGCGTTGCTGCTGGCGTTGGTCTGCGCCGCGCAGGCCTATGCCTATGCGCCCGGGCTGATGACCTGGGATTCGATCCGCCAATATGGCCAGGCGCTGAGCGGCGATTTCGACGACTGGCATCCGCCAGCGATGGAATGGCTGTGGCGGCAACTCTTGCCGATCGCCCACGGCCCCGCGCCGATGCTGGCGATCCAGCTCGGCCTATATTGGTCGGCATTCGCCGGGCTGGTGGTCTGGGCGGTGCGCGCGGGCCGTCGACGGCTCGCCATCGCATTTGCGGTCGCCGCGATCCTGCCGCTCCCGGTCGTGCTGATGGCGGAGATCATCAAGGACAGCCTGATGGCGGGGCTGTTGCTTGCGGCGAGCGCGATCCTGGTCGCCATCCCGACCCGCGGCCGGCCCGTCGCGCGGTTGATCGCGCTGATCCTGATCGTCTGCGCCGCGACGTTGCGCTTCAACGCGCTTCCCGCCTGCCTGCCGCTTGCGATCGCGCTGCTGCCTGCCTCATGGCGTGCGACGCGGGTGCGGTTCGGCGCCGCGTTGCTGATCGGCACGGCGGTCATTGCCGCCGCGCTGCCGCTCGCCAACCGCGCGGTCGGCGCCAAGCCGAGCGGCGTCGGGCTGTCGCTCGTCATCTTCGATCTCGGCGGCATCACCCGGTTCAGTGGGGTCGACGCCTTTCCTGCGGACGACGATGTCGACGATCCGGTCGCGGTCAATCGTCATTGCTACAAGCCCGAGCGCTGGGATTCCTATAGCTGGTGGGTGCCCGATCCGTGCCCGCTTGGGTTCGACGCGATGGACGATCTGTTCAAGCAGAGCGGCGAGAGCCCGTACCGCCACTGGCTCGGCGCGGTGCTGGCGCATCCGGTCGCTTATGCCGAGCATCGTCTGACCCATTTCAATATCAATATCCGCTTCCTCGTCCATGACGAGGTCGAGCGCCCGGTCATGGGCCGGATTCCCCCCAATGACTGGGGTTTCCACCTCACGCCCAATCCCGCGCTGACCTGGCTCGACCGCGGCGCACGCTGGTCGGCGCATACTCCTTTGGGTTGGCCGGTCTGGTGGATGGCGCTGGCGATCGGCTTGCTCGTCGTCGCGCCCGGCCTGCCGTCGCGGCGGCTGGTCATCCCGATGGCGCTATCGGGACTGCTCTATGGCCTCGGCTATCTGCCCGCGAGCGTGGCGTGCGAGTTGCGCTACCACCTCTGGACGATGCTGGCGGTGCTGATCGCCGCGCTCATCGCGGGCAGCGACATGGCGAGGGGCGCGACGCCCGCCCGGCGCCGCCTGCTGATAGCGGCGGCGCCGGTCCTGCTGGTCACGATCCTCTGCGTGGTCTGGCGCCTGGCCTGAGGCGCATCACTTCGCGGCGTGCGCCATCTCCCGAAGCGCGATCGCCTCGTCACCGGCCATCGCCAGCAACAAGTCGATCTTCTCGTGCAGGCTGGCGATCTCCGCCTCAGAGCGGAGATTGGTCTCATAATCGAGCCGCATTTCCAGCCGATCCTTCGCCGCCTGACGGTTCTGGCTCATCATGATGATCGGCGCCTGCAGCGCGGCGAGCATCGACAGCATCAGGTTGAGGAAGATGAAGGGAAAGGGATCGAAGGCGTGGCGCGCCAGGACCATCGTGTTCAGGATGGCCCAGGCCACCATGAAGACGCTGAACCCGATGATGAAGCCCCACGAGCCGCCGATCGCCGCGACGCGATCAGCCAGCCGCTCGCCGACCGTGAGGCGGGCGTCGAAGACCTCATTGACGTCGCGGACGCGCGGTACGCGCCGGAACGAACCGGCGAAGAAACGGATTGCGTTCATTACTCACCTATTTTTTGCGACCGCCCCCTGAGGCAGCGCTGGTGAGGTGAACGTCAGTTCAATCCGCCAGCCGCCTCAGAGGGTCGGTCGATCGACTTTGGTCAGACATCGGTCCCTCTAAGGAGGAGTGGATTGCGACTCCGGACGGAGCCGTGGCGGAAGTGGTTGCACGCACGGGATTCGTCAAGCCCGTTTGCGGCCCATCGAGTACGCGGACCGAAATGGACGCCCGATAGCCGTGGCCGCTCGGTCGTCACGGCTATGCCCTCCGGGGCCAACACCGCTTTGAAAACAGATACCGTCGTATTGACATGAGACGACTGTCTCATTAGGGGGAGTGCTCGATTGGAGGCAGGGACGATGCTCACTCGCGAACAAATGGATCAGAAGCTCGACGAGCATTTCGGCTACGAAGCTCGGGACGATATCGAGGGCGTGGTGGGGACGCTCGACGAGAATATCGAACACGATGTCGTTGGTTGGCCCGGCGGTCCGAGCAAGGGGCGCGACCAGGCGCGGGCATTTTACGAAGCGACCTTTCCCGATCTCGCCGACGGCCAGGTGACGTCGCGCCGCCGCCTCTACGGGGAGAATTTCATGGTCGACGATTCGACCTGGAGCGGGATCGCTAAGGGCCGCCCGTTCGGCTTCGAGGGCAGGAACCGTCCGCTGCAGTTCCGCTTGCTCCATGTCCTGGAGTTCACCGACCGAGGCGACATCGCGCGCGAGAATGTCTGGCTCGACATAGCCGCGATCCAGCAGCAGCTTTCCTGAGATGCCGGCGTCGATCCGCGCGAACCAGCGAGGCCGGACGCGCCGCGATCTGCTCGAGGCAGCATTGCGCGTTTCGGCAGATAACGGCGCGCCCACGCTCGAGGCGATAGCGGAAGAGGCGCGCGTGTCGCGCGCGACCGCCTATCGTTATTTCCCCAATGTCGACGATTTGCTCGCAGAAGCGGCGCTGCACATGGCGTTCCCGGGGGTCGAATGCCTTTCCGGGGCATCGGATGATCCGCTCGAACGGCTGCTACTGGTGGACGACGCGGTGGATCGCATGATCGCCGCGAACGAAACGGCGCTGCGCCGGATGATTGCCAGCACCGCCAAGCTGCCGCTCCAGTCGACCGGCGTACCCGCTCGACAGAACCGGCGATTGCCGCTGATCGAAGCGGCGCTGGAGCCCGCCCGTTCGAAATTTTCGGCCCCTTCCTATCGGCAGCTGACGCGAGCGCTGAGCCTGGTGATCGGAACCGAGGCCATGCTCGTGCTCAAGGACGTCCTCGCCCTCGACGGTGCCGAGGCCAGGGAAGTGCGGCGCCAGGCCATCGCTTCGCTCCTGGAGGCGGCGCTGCGCGACGGATCCGTTCGGGCGGGCCCGCCAGCGTAGATCAGCGGGCAATCCAGCCCATCAGCCGTGCCGACGCCTCAGGTCAATCCGCCGCGGCGAAATGCGCCATCTGGTCGGCATGCGCCTTCGCGAACGCTGGTCGCGTCGTCGCGCGCGCGACATAGGCGCGGCAGGCGGGATAGTCGGCGAGCCCGTCGAACCGGTCGACCAGTCGGAGCACGTCGGCCATCAGGATGTCGGCGACCGAGAAGCTGCCGGCCAGCCATTCCTTTTCGCCCAGCACGATTTCCATATGCTTGAGACGGGCCTCAAGAAAGCCGTCGAAAAACTTCCGCATCGGATTTTCGCTGGTATCGCCGGAGAACATGAAGAACGACCAGGGCTGGCTCGCGGCCTCGACCGACGCCAGCGCCGCAAACAGCCATTCTCTGGCGGCGTTCCGCCCCTGGATATCGGTCGGCATCAGCTTGTCGCTCAGCTCGCCGAGATGAAGCAGGATCGCGCCGCTCTCGAAGATCGACAGGTCGCCATCGGTCAGCCACGGCACCTGGCCGAACGGCTGGTGCGCGAAATGCTCGGGGCCGCGGTCCTTGAACGGCACGCTCGCGACGCGATAGGGCAATTCGGCTTCTTCGAGCGCCCAGCGCAATCGTATGTCGCGCACGAATCCGCGCGGCGGCTCGGGAACCCAATCATAGGTATAGACGGTCAGGTCGCCCATGTCGTCAAACTCCAAGAAAAAGGGGTAATTTGTCGAGCAGCCCGCTCCAGCCCCGTTCGTGGCTTTCGCGTACGCCTTCGTCGGGAAGATGCTCGTGGAGCAATGTCAATTCGGTGCCTCCGTCGATCGGCTCGAGCAGGAACGTGACCAGCGACGCGCGCTCGCCGGGGAGATCCCAGGTGAAGGCCAGCTTCCGCTCGGGAATCACTTCCCGGTAGATTCCGGTAGGATTGTGCTCCTCGCCGTTGAGCAAGCGGAACACGACGCTGAACCGGCCGCCGGGGCGAACATCCACGTCGGCACGCAGTGTCGGCCCGGCATCGGGTCCCCACCATTGGATCATCTGATCGGGGCTGGTAATCGCCGCCCAGACTTTGGCTGGCGGCGCCTTGATGCGGCGGACGATGGTCACGCTCGGCAAGCTCCCCGTCACTCGCCGTCCTTTTCAACGGACGCGACAAGCCGATCGAGGCTCACCGTCCAGAGACGCTCATAGCGTTGCAGCCAGGCCATGGCCTCTTGCATCGGCCCGACCGATAGATTGACCGCCACGGTACGGCCGCTCTTGGTCCGAGTGATCAGCCCTGCATCGGACAGCACATCGAGGTGCTTCATCATGTTGGGCAGCTTGAGCGATAGCGGCCCGGCGAGCTCGCTGACCGACAGGCCGGGCTCGTCCTTCAGCCGCGACAGGATGCGTCGCCGTGTCGGGTCGGCGAGCGCGGAAAACGTGCGGTCGATTGCGGATGAGTGATACTTCACCATATAGCGAAGTATTTCCTATGTGGCCAGTTACGTCAACCCTGAGGCTCATTATCGAGAGCTCATCCGACGCAGCTAATGTTCTAAATGCCCATGAGCGCATCCCATCGCGCCGAGGAGTAAGTGGTCGAGCGTGAGAAAGCGACGGTCCGCGGCGCTACGACGACCTGGCCGTTGCGCGCGTCAAACACGCTAAGTCGTATGCCCTTGGCTAGGCTGGTATGTCCCAGGTCCGCATCAAAATAGCAGGCGTCCCTATAGTCGGGATAGCAGCGCGTTACGCGGGACGCTCCCTCCCGCGACACAATGACAATTTTGAAATCGGCTGTGCGCTCTGCAGATGACCGCTGTCGGATTTTGCCCCTGATCCTACCGTTATCCAGATACGTAACGGTCGAGAATATCGGCCATGGTGCCAAGGATTCTTCGAAGTCAGCTGCTTCGAGATGAAGGTCGATGTCTCCGGCAGCGATCGGTTCCGCAGCGAGGGCGACAGTGCGGTTCAGGCTAACGCCGAACAGTAAATACAGCACGCCCATGACGGGTACGATAACCGCCAGGGCACAGCCCGATCTGCGACTGAACAACGTCATGGGGAATGCTTATACTGCGCCATCCCAAGGCGCCATCGATCGATAGTTCCTGTCCACGGCAGCGCCGAAAGTGTTTCTCAAACGGCAAAGCGGCCCGAGATTGCTCTCGAGCCGCTTCATCCTCCCCGGCTTTCCCGGTCGTTATGGCTGTCTTCCTATCGCCTTTGCGGAAAAGCGATAGTCGCTTTTCCGCGTGAGGCTTAGTCGTCGCTGTTGCGGTCACCGGTCAGGAAGGCAGGCGCGAATTCGGGCTCGGGGCCCTCATCCTTGCCGCCTTCGCTGCGCTCGCGGCGCGGGCCGCGGTCGCCGCCCCGGTCGCCACGGTCGCGGCGCGGGCCGCGATCACGGTCGCCGTCACGGCGCGGACCACGGTCACCGCCACGATCGCCGCCGCCGCTGCGCGGGCCACGGTCACGGCCGCCTTCGCGCGGCTCGCGCGGAGGACGGGTGTCCTCCAGCTCTTCGCCGGTTTCCTGATCGACGACACGCATCGACAGGCGAACCTTGCCGCGC
The DNA here is from genome assembly GCF_024508665.1 of Sphingomonas sp. Taxonomy (GTDB): domain Bacteria; phylum Pseudomonadota; class Alphaproteobacteria; order Sphingomonadales; family Sphingomonadaceae; genus Sphingomonas. Next base: position 369,033 of record NZ_JANINP010000006.1, on the reverse strand, counting down.
GGATCGATCTCGAGGACCTTGACCTTCACTTCCTGGCCTTCCGACACGACGTCGGTCGGCTTCTCGACCCGCTCGTTCTTCATTTCGGAGACGTGGACGAGACCGTCCTTGCCGCCCATGAAGTTCACGAACGCGCCGAAATCGACGATGTTGACGACCTTACCGTTATAGATCTTGCCGACCTCGGGCTCCTCGACGATGCCCTTGATCCAGTTGATCGCGGCTTCGATCTGGCTGACGTCGGACGACGACACCTTGATCACGCCTTCGTCGTCGATATCGACCTTGGCGCCGGTGGTGGCGACGATCTCGCGGATCACCTTGCCGCCGGTACCGATGACGTCACGGATCTTGGTCTTGTCGATCGTGAAGGTCTCGATCCGCGGCGCGTGCGCCGACAATTCCGAGCGGGTGTGATCAAGCGCCTTGTTCATCTCGCCGAGGATGTGCGCGCGGCCTTCCTTGGCCTGGTTCAGCGCGGCCTCGAAGATCTCGCGCGTGATGCCCGCGATCTTGATGTCCATCTGCATCGTGGTGATGCCTTCGGACGTGCCCGCGACCTTGAAGTCCATGTCGCCGAGATGGTCCTCGTCGCCCAGGATGTCCGACAGGATCGCGAAATCCTTGCCCTCGAGGATCAGGCCCATCGCGATGCCCGAGACCGGGCGCTTGATCGGCACGCCGGCGTCCATCATCGCGAGCGACCCGCCGCACACCGACGCCATCGACGACGAGCCGTTCGACTCGGTGATGTCGCTGGTCAGGCGGATCGTGTAGGGGAATTCCTCCTTCGTCGGCAGAACCGGGTGCAGCGCACGCCACGCCAGCTTGCCGTGACCGACTTCGCGACGGCCCGGCGCGCCGAAGCGGCCGACTTCGCCGACCGAATAGGGCGGGAAGTTATAGTGCAGCATGAAGTTCTGGTAGCTGAGGCCGTTCAGCCCATCGATCATCTGCTCGGCGTCCTTGGTGCCCAAGGTGCAGGTGGCGATGGTCTGAGTCTCGCCGCGGGTGAACAGGGTCGAGCCATGCGCGCGCGGGAGGAAGTGCGTTTCCGCCTGGATCGGACGGATCTGCGTGGTGGTGCGGCCGTCGATGCGGGTGCCGTCCTTGAGGATGGCGCCGCGGACGATTTCCGCTTCCAGCTTCTTGGTCAGCTTGATGCCGGCCATGACGTCCTGGGGGCTAAGGCCGTCCTCGACGAACTGCGCCTTGGCCTTGGCCCGCGCCTCGTTGAGGGCGTTCGAACGCGCCGACTTGTCGGTCAGCTTGTAGGCGGCGGCGATGTCGGCGCCGATCAGCTTCTTGAGCTTGTCCTTGATCGCGGCATTGTCGTCCGACGACGCCATTTCCCACGGATCCTTGGCGGCCTGCTCGGCGAGCTTGACGATCGCCTTGACCACTTCGCGGCACGCGTCGTGCGCGAACATGACCGCGCCCAGCATGACCTCTTCCGACAGCTCCTTGGCTTCGGATTCGACCATCATCACCGCGTCGTAGGTGGCGGCGACGACCAGGTCGAGATCGCCCTCGGCGACCTGCGCATCGGTCGGGTTGAGGATGTATTCGCCATTCACATAGCCGACGCGCGCGGCGCCGATCGGACCCATGAAGGGCACGCCCGAGATCGTCAGCGCGGCCGACGCGGCGACCATCGCCAGGATGTCGGGCTCGTTTTCGCCGTCATAGCTCAGCACCTGAGCGATGGCGTTGATCTCGTTGTAGAAACCTTCCGGGAACAGCGGGCGGATCGGACGGTCGATGAGACGCGAGACCAGGGTCTCCTTCTCGGTCGCGCCGCGTTCGCGCTTGAAGAAGCCGCCCGGAATGCGGCCGGCGGCCGAATATTTTTCCTGATAATGGACGGTGAGCGGGAAGAAGTCCTGCCCTTCCTTGACCGACTTGGCGGCGGTGACCGCGCACAAGACGACGGTTTCGCCGAGCGTCGCCATGATCGCGCCGTCGGCCTGGCGGGCAACCTTGCCCGTTTCGAGCGTGAGGGTCTTTCCGCCCCACTCGATGCTTACTTTCTTGGTATCGAACATTTGTTTTCCTTCACTCCCGTCGCCCGATGCGACGGGGGCCTTTGAGTGGGCCTGACGTCAGGCCCGGGTGGCGGATGTTTCCGCCGCCGCCCCCGTGCCGGATTGCACAGGGCCGAATAAGCGAAACGGCGCCCGGAGGCGCCGTCCCTGAGAGTTACTTGCGAAGACCGAGCTTCGCGATGAGTGCCAGATAGCGATCGCCATCCGACTTGCGCAGATAATCGAGAAGCGAGCGACGCTTGTTGACCATCATCAAGAGACCGCGGCGCGAGTGATTGTCCTTCGCATGGGTCTTGAAATGCTCGGTGAGCGTCTTGATGCGGTCGGTCAGGATCGCGACCTGAACCTCGGGGCTGCCGGTGTCGCCTTCGGCGCGGGCATGTTCCTTGATCAGCGCTTCCTTGCGCTCGGGAGTAATCGACATTCTGTTTCCTTCGACATCGTAGACTATAGGTTGAAACCGCGGACGACACGGGCTTCCCCGCTTTCGACTTCCACCAACGCCACCGGGGTTTCGCCCAGCATTGCGAAGTGGAGGCCCCCCTTGGATTGGGCGTCTTCGGCAATCCCGGCCAGAACGCGCCCCTGTCGGAGCGCTCCTGCCTGGTCGGGGTCGAGGGAGAGAGCCGGGATGTCGTCCAGCCCCGCCCTCAATGGCAGGAGAATCTGTTCAAGGTCGTGGCGCTTAGCGGATTCGGCCAATTTGTCCAGCGATATCGCGTGGGAGAGGTCGAACGGGCCGGCCTTGACCCGTCTGAGATAGGTGACGTGGCCGACCGTGCCAAGGGCGAGCGCGATGTCGCGGGCGAGAGAGCGGATATAGGTGCCCTTGGAGACATGGGCGGTGAGGGTGATCTCCTGCAATTCCTCCCCGGCACGGGGAGGGGGACCGCTCGCCGAAGGCGAGTGGTGGAGGGGGCCCTCCTCACGTTCATGGCTTGGGGCCGGGCCCCCTCCACCATCGCTTCGCGCTGGTCCCCCTCCCCGTGCCGGGGAGGAATTTAGAGATAAAACCGTCACCGCCCGCTTCGCGAGCACCACCTCTTCCCCCGCCCTGGCCAAATCGTACGCCCGCTCGCCATCGACCTTCAGCGCCGAATAAGCGGGCGGCACCTGCTCGATCGGCCCGGTGAAGCGCGGCAGTATCGCCTCGATGGCGGCAAGCGTCGGCCGCGCGTCGCTGCTCGCGACCACCTCGCCCTCGGCATCCAGCGTGCTGGTCTGCGTTCCGAACCCGATGGTGAACTCGTATATCTTGTCGCTGTCGAGCATCCGCCCGGCGAGCTTGGTCGCCTCGCCGATCGCCACCGGCAGCACCCCCGTCGCCAGCGGATCGAGCGTCCCGCCATGACCAACCTTGGCCTTGCCATAGCCGCCCTGGCGCAATGCGCGCTTGACTGCGCTCACCGCCTGGGTGGAGCCGAGCCTGAGCGGTTTGTCGAGGATGATCCAGCCATGCATCCGCGCGCCCTAGCGCAGGGTATGCCCCATATTACAAGCCCCTCCCCTTCAGGGGAGGGTTGGGGTGGGGCTTGTCCCGCCTGCCGATCGGCTTGAGGCACTACCCCACCCCCATCCCCTCCTCTGAAGGGGAGGGGCAAGGAAAGTTTCACGCTTAACCCTCCTTCACCTTCCTGGCCTTCTTTGCCTTGGGCGGCGGGCCGTTGCTCGCGACCAGACTGTTGATCGGACAACGTTCGCGGTCGACGAGCAGGGTGCCGGTGCGGTCGAGCTGGGTGCCACCGAACCGCGTATCGACGCCGATCCGGACGGCGAAGGGAAGGCCCGTGCACGGTCCAACCACGGTGGCGTAATACCAGCGCCGTTGCTGGTCCTGCAGCCAGACGCCACGATCGCCATCGGCTTCGAAATTGTAGAGCCCGATCGTGCCGACGAACGGAATGCTGGTTTCCTTGCCGAGTTTGTCCGCCGGCCAAGTCGGGCTTTGCTGCCGGGCCGCGGCGGGAACGGCGGTGCCGGCAAGGCTCATCGCCGCCAGCATCGCGATCGTCAAATTACGGATCATGGGCGTTGCCTTTCGAAGACAAAGACGAAACGAAGGACTGTCGCCATTGATCCTACAGCGCAGAGCCTGAATTCAGGCTGAAGCCAGACTCACATGGAAAATAGCCAGCAACAGGCCGAGGACCCAATCCGCGATCGGCCCGACGACCCGCGCCACGACATTGGCACTGGGAGCGATCGTCGGCAAAATGACGAGCAGGAACAGCATCACCGGAAAGCCGAACCGGCTGAGCTTGGCGTAGTGCGCCGCGAGGGCGCGCGGCAGGATCGCCTCGACCACGTGCCCGCCGTCGAACGGCGGCACCGGCAACAGGTTGAAGATCGCGAGGAAGACGTTGATCAGCAGGAAGTTGATCAGGTTGGCGGCGATGAATCCAGCGACGCCGCTTTGCGGCAAGCCCCCGGCCGAACCAACCCAGACGCCGATCGCGGCTGCAGCGATCATCGCCATGACGAGATTGATCCCTGGCCCGGCGAGCGCGACCAGCGCCATGTCGCGGCGCGGATGGTTGAGCCGCGCGGTCACCACCGGCACCGGTTTTGCCCAGCCGAAGATCGGCGCATTGGCCAGTGCGAGCATCATCGGCACCAGCAAGGTCCCGACCGGATCGACATGACGGATCGGGTTGAGCGTCAATCGCCCGCGTTGCGCAGCGGTCTGGTCGCCCAGCATGCGCGCGACATAGCCGTGGGCGACTTCGTGGAACACGATCGCGATGACCAGCGGGATCAGCCAGATAGCGATCCTGTAGAGCGTCGTGTCGTTCATTCCCCCGCGCCCTGGCGGGCGGCTTGCCGCGCGGCGACGAAATGCCGGCGGCACAAGGCGACATAGCGATCGTTACCTCCGATCTCGGTCTGTGCACCTTCGACCACCGCCCTGCCCTGCTCATCGACGCGCAAGTTCATCGTCGCCTTGCGCCCGCATTCGCACACCGATTTGAGTTCGATCAGCGAATCGGCCAACGCCAGTAGCCGCGCCGAGCCAGGGAACAATTGCCCCTGGAAATCGGTGCGCAGGCCATAAGCGAGCACCGGAATCCCGACGACATCGGCGAGATGCGCAAGCTGGTCGACCTGCGCTGAGGTCAAAAATTGTGCCTCGTCCACCAGCACGCAGGCAATCTTCTCATGCGCGTGACGCTCGGCAACGATCGCGGCGATATCGGTCTTGCCCTCGAACGGAATCGCGTTCGCCTCCAGCCCGATCCGGGAGGTGATGGTGCCGGCGGCGAAGCGGTCGTCGATCGCCGCGGTGAACAGCATCGTCGTCATGCCGCGCTCGCGATAGTTGAAATCGGCCTGGAGCAAGGTGGTCGATTTGCCGGCGTTCATCGACGCATAATAGAAATAGAGTTTCGCCATCAGCCGATCAGGTATCGCGGATACCGGATGCACGCCAGCATCCGTTGCGACGGTCGAGGCATAGGGCCGCGAACGACTGCGGCCTTACCCGGCACGCGCACGTCCGCGGTCAGTCGTCGGCGTTCTGGTCGAGATCCTGTGCCACCTTGGGCGCGCGCAGCAGCGCGTCGATATGGCTTCCCTCGTCGAAACTCTCGTCGGCAAGGAACTTGAGTCGCGCGGCATATTTCATCTTCACGCGGTGCGCGACCTCGCGCTGCAGATAGGCGGTGTTGGTGCGGAGCGCCTTCAGCACCGCGTCCTCGTCCTTGCCGAGCAGGGGCTTCACGAACACGGTAGCGTGACGCAGATCGGGCGACATCCGTACTTCGGTGACCGAGACCATGTGGCTCGCCAGCGTATCGTCATGCACGTCGCCGCGCTGGAGGATCTCGCTCAGCACATGGCGCACCTGTTCGCCCACGCGGAGCGTGCGGACGGATTTGTCGGGACTGGAATCGTTGTGGCGCATGACGTTGCCTCCGCCTGCGTCACCCAAGCGAAAGCTGGGGTCTCATGCCGCGGGCGCGACCGATATGGCACGGCCCGCGGCGCAAGATGCCAGCTTTCGCCGGCATGACGGTTGATCTTACAGCGTCCGTTCGCGCAGCTCGACCTCGAAGGTTTCGAGGAAGTCGCCCGGCTTGATGTCGGTGAAGTTCTGCGTGAACGTCACACCGCATTCCAGGCCTGCGCGGACTTCGGCGACGTCGTCCTTGAAGCGCCGCAGGCTGGCGATCTCACCCTGATAGATGATGACATCTTCGCGCGTGATGCGCGCCTTGAGCGCCTTGCGGATGACGCCGTCGACCACCAGCAGACCGGCCGCCTTGCCGTGCTTGCCGGCCGAGAAGACCTCGCGGATTTCGGCGCGGCCGACCACGGTCTCGAACGCTTCGGGACCAAGCTCGCCCGCCATGCCGGCGCGGATTTCGTCGATCAGGTCGTAGATCACGTCATAATATTTGAGCGCGACCTTCTGACGCTCGGCGATCTCGCGCGCCTTGGCATTGGCGCGGACGTTGAAGCCTATGATCGGCGCGCCCGAGGCACCTGCCAGCGTCACGTCGCTCTCGGTGATGCCGCCGACGCCCGAATGCAGGATCCGCACGCGAATCTCGTCGGTCGACAGCTTGTTGAGGCTGCCGACGATCGCTTCGACCGTGCCCTGGGTATCGGCCTTGACCACCAGGGGATATTCGATCGCCTGATTGGCCTTCAACGCGGAGAACATACTCTCCAGGCTGGCCGGGGCGTTGGTCGTGCGCTTGTCCTGGATGACGCCGGCGCGATAGGCCGCGACTTCACGGGCACGCGCCTCGTTCTCGACGACCTGGAGCGGATCGCCCGCCGAGGGAACGCCCGAAATGCCCAGGATCTCGACCGGCATAGAGGGACCGGCTTCCTTGAGCTGGGCACCCTTGTCGTTGACCAGCGCCCGGACCTTGCCGCTCTCGGCGCCGACGACGAACACGTCGCCGACCTTGAGCGTGCCGCGCGTGACGAGCACGGTCGCGACCGGACCGCGGCCCTTGTCGAGCTTGGCCTCGATCACGGTGCCCTCGGCATCGCGGTCGGGATTGGCCTTCAGCTCCATCAGTTCGGCCTGAAGCTGGATCTTCTCGATCAGCTCGTCGAGCCCGGTCTTCTTGAGCGCCGACACTTCGACGTCCTGGACGTCGCCGCCCATCTGCTCGACCACGACTTCGTGCTCGAGCAGGCGCTCGCGGATGCGCTGCGGGTTGGCCTCGGGCTTGTCGACCTTGTTGATCGCGACGATCATCGGCACGCCGGCCGCCTTGGTATGGTTGATCGCCTCGATCGTCTGCGGCATCAGTCCGTCGTCCGCGGCCACCACCAATACGACGATGTCGGTGACGTTGGCACCACGCGCGCGCATTTCGCTGAACGCTTCATGGCCCGGCGTGTCGAGGAAGGTGATCTTCGACTTGTCCTTCAGAGTGACCTGATAGGCGCCGATATGCTGGGTGATGCCGCCGGCCTCACCGCGCACCACGTCGGTGCCGCGCAGCGCGTCGAGCAGGCTGGTCTTGCCATGGTCGACATGGCCCATGATCGTGACGACCGGGGGACGCGGCTTCAGGGTCTCGGGCGCATCCTCGACCACGTCGGTCGACAGGTCGATGTCCGAATCGCTGACGCGGGTGATGTTGTGGCCGAATTCGGTAACCAGCAGTTCGGCGGTATCCTGGTCGATCGTCTGGTTGACGGTGACCGGCATGCCCATCTTGAACAGCGACTTGACCAGGTCGGCGCCCTTTTCCGCCATGCGGTTGGCGAGTTCCTGGACGGTGATCGCGTCCGGCACGACGACGTCGCGGACCTGCTTCTCGCGCGGCGCACCGCCGCCGAGATGACGGCGATGTTCCTTTTCGCGCGCACGCTTGAGCGCGGCGAGCGAGCGAGCGCGGGCGCCTTCCTCGCCACCGAGCGCGCGGTTGACGGTCAGCTTGCCGCCACGGCGCTCCTCGCCCTTGCGGTCGCGCTGGCCGGGACGCGCGGGTTGCGACGTCTCGGCGCCACGACGCGGGGTCGCCTGGCCGGTGCCGGTCGGCGCCGCGCGCTGCGCGGGGGCGGCCGATGCGCTCGACGCAGCCTGGGCCGGAGCCGGAGCCGGCGCCGGGGCGGGCTTGGGAATTTCGGGACGCGCGACCGGGGTGAAGCGGCGCGGCGCCGGCAAGCTCGGATCGAGCTGCACCGCGACCGGTGCTGGCGGCACGGGCGCAGGCGCGGGTGTCGGGGTCGGCTTGGGCGCGGCGGGTGCCGTCGCAGCGGGAGCAGCCGCGGCCGGTGCGGGGGCGGGAGCCGGAGCTTCCGCGGGTTCCGGCGCGGGCGGCGTTTCGGCGACCTTGCTCTTTTCCTCGGCGCGGCGGCGTTCTTCCTCGGCCGCTGCCTGGCGTTGCGCGTCCTCGCGGCGGCGCGCTTCTTCCAGCGCAGCCATCCGCTGTTCCTCGGCCTCGCGCAGCAATTGCGCCTGGCGTTCCTGCGGCGACAGCTGCGGGGCGGAGGGCGCGCGCGCGACAGGCGCTGCAGGCGCAGGTGCCGGAGCCGGTGCGGGCGCTTCCTCGACGACCGGCGCCTCGGCAGGACCGCCGGCATTCGGGCCGAGCACGCGGCGGCGCTTGACCTCGACCACGACGGTGTTCGAGCGCCCGTGGCTGAAGCTCTGCTTCACCTTGCCGGTCTCGACCGTGCGCTTCAGCCCCAATGGCTGGCGCATTCCGAGTTTCGGCTTGTCGTTGTCGGTATCGCTCACTCAATTTCCTCGTCGTTCTCGGCCGAACCGCTAGTGCTTCCAGCCGCCGCGGGAAGCGCCGATGCGCCCTGCGAGGCCGTTTCGCAAGGCTCGGTAGTCAAATCAGGGCCGATAAAGTGCCGCCAGCGGTCGAGCGCGTCACGCACGCGGACCGCGGCAGCGGGGTCGGTCACGGCGATATGTACCACATTTTCGCGGCCTAGCGCCAAGGACAATATGGTGCGCGGGAGGGGAAGTGCCAAGCCCTCTTCGCCCGAACCTTCGCGATCGCGCCCGACTCGCCACGCCTGGGCGAGCTTGCGCGCGCCGTCGGTACCTGCATCGGACGCATGGAGCAGCAGGTGGACCTGGCCGGCGCGTGCCGCCTTCTCCACCCGTTCGGTGCCGTTGACGATCTTGCCCGCCTTCGATTCGAGACCGAGCCGGTCGAGGAACGCGCGCTGCAACTGGTCGGCGATCCGCGTACCGAGATCGGTCGGAATCGTCAGTTCGTTGGTCTTGAACGCCCGGGCCAGCGCGCCGCGCAACTTACCCTTGGCATTGGCCGCATCGAGCTCGCTTCGCCTCACCCCGATCCATGCCCCACGCCCCGGCGCCTTGGCGCGGATATCGGGCAGCACCTGGCCGTCTGGCCCGAGCGCCAGCCGGATCAACTCGCCGCGCGGCTCGCGGTCGCCCGACAGGATACAACGGCGGATCGGGTCGGCTGAAGTTTTCATAGCCCCTCCCTTTCAAGGGAGGGGTTGGAGTGGGTGGCGAGCGTAGCGAGCCCCCCAAACGAGCAACGAAGAGCGCCGCCGGAGGCATTGAGCCTCCGCCGTCGCTGCACCCACCCCTTGTCCCTCCCTTGGAAGGGAAGGGTTGGAGTATGTGACGCTACCGGACGATCGGGATCATCATTGTGAGGGAACCGCATGCGCGTCTCCCTCACTTTTAGGAGCATCGCGGTCGGCGATCAGTACCCCGCCCGCACCGTAATTCTCCGTCGACACTTCCTCGATCACGATCTGCACGGCAGCCGGATTCTTTCCCAGCCGCTCGACGAGCGACCGGGTGACGTCCGCCACGATTGCGGACTTCTGGTCCTTCGTGGCGGTGCCGGCGAGACGGATCGAGACGAACGGCATCAGGCTTCTTCGCCCTCCGCCGCCGCTTCGTCCTCGAACCAATGCGCGCGGGCGGCCATGATGATCTCGTTGCCCTGCTCTTCGGTCAGGCCATATTCGGCCAGCACGCCGCCCTTGTTCTCGGGACGCTTGGGGGCGTCTTCGGCGCGGCGTCGCGGTTCCTGGCGCTTCTTCTCAACCAGTTCGTCGGTGGCAAGGTCGGCGAGATCGTCGAGCGTCTTGATCCCCGCCTTGCCCAGGGTGACCAGCATGGCTTCGGTCATGTACGGCATACCGGCGAGCGCGTCCTCGACGCCGAGCGCCTTGCGCTCCTCGCGATTGGCCTGTTCGCGGCGCTCGAGCGCTTCCTGCGCACGGCTCTGCAGCTCCTGGCCGAGATCCTCGTCGAAGCCTTCGATCGAGGCGAGTTCGGCGAGGTCGACATAGGCGACTTCCTCGAGCGCGCCGAAGCCCTCGGCGACCAGCAGCTGGGCCAAAGTCTCGTCGACGTCGAGCTCGTTCTGGAACATTTCCGACCGCTCGACGAATTCGCGCTGGCGCTTCTCCGAGGCGTCGGCTTCGGTCAGGATGTCGATCGCCTTGTTGGTCAGCTGGCTGGCAAGACGGACGTTCTGGCCGCGGCGGCCGATCGCCAGGCTGAGCTGATCGTCAGGCACCACCACCTCGATCCGGTCCTCTTCCTCGTCGATCACGACGCGGCTGACCGATGCCGGCTGCAGCGCGTTGACGACGAAGGTCGCGGTGTCTTCCGACCAGGGAATGATGTCGATCTTCTCGCCCTGCATTTCCTGGACGACCGCCTGGACGCGGCTGCCCTTCATGCCGACGCAGGCGCCGACCGGGTCGATGCTCGAGTCGTGCGAGATGACGCCGATCTTGGCGCGCGAACCCGGATCGCGGGCGGCCGCCTTGATCTCGATGATGCCGTCGTAGATTTCGGGCACTTCCTGCGCGAACAGCTTCTTCATGAAGTCCGGGTGCGCGCGGCTGAGGAAGATCTGCGGGCCCCGGTTCTCGCGACGGACGTTGAGGATGATCGAGCGGATGCGGTCGTTGACGCGGACCACTTCGCGCGGGATCTGCTGGTCGCGGCGGATCACGCCCTCGGCACGGCCCAGGTCGACGACGACATGGCCGAACTCGACGCGCTTGACCACGCCGGTGATGATCTCGCCCATCCGGTCCTTGAATTCTTCATATTGGCGCTCGCGCTCGGCATCGCGGACCTTCTGGAAGATGACCTGCTTGGCGGCTTGCGCTGCGATGCGGCCGAATTCGATCGGGGGCAGCGGATCGACGATGAAGTCGCCGACCTTGGCATCCTTCTGCAGCTTCTGCGCGCCCTTCAGGTCGACCTGCTTGAAATAATCGTCGACCGCCTCGACCACTTCGACGACGCGCCACAAGCGGAGATCGCCGGTATTCGGGTCGAGCTTGGCACGGATGTCGTTCTCGGCGCCGTAGCGGGCACGGGCGGCGCGCTGGATGGCATCTTCCATCGCCTCGATCACGATACCGCGATCGATCATCTTCTCGCTCGCGACCGAATTGGCGATCGCGATCAGCTCAGCCCGGTTGGCGGTAACGGCGGTGGCCATCAGTTACTTTCCTCTGTCTCGAATTCTTCTGCGCCGTCGCTTGAAAGCGGCGCGGTTGCGGCAATGAGTTTGTCGGTGATCAGCAATTTGGCATCGGCGACCTGGTCGAACCCGATCGTCATCGGTTGATGCTTGCGGACATCGATCGTGATGCGGTCGCCATCCACCCCGGCAAGATCGCCGGTCAGCTGCTTGCGGCCATCGACCGGCGCGGTCAGGTGGATGCGCGCCTCATGCCCCTGCCAATTGGCGAAGTCCTTGAGTCGCGTCAGCGGCCGATCGATTCCCGGCGACGATACTTCGAGACGATAGGCGTCCTCAATCGGATCGATCTCATCGAACTTGTCGGAGATGCGGCGCGACAGATCGGCGCAATCGTCGATCGTCAGCTGCCCGGTCTCGGGCCGCTCGGCCATCACCTGCAGGGTCAGGTCCTCCTTGCCCCCGAACATCTTCACGCGCACAAGGTCGAAGCCGAGGGCCTTGGCCTCGGGCTCGATCAATTGCGTCAGTTGGGCGATGTCCGCCATGAAGTATCCGTGAAACAAGCAGGTTCGGCGCCGGGGAGCGGGAGCCCTCCGACCTCTTCACCTGGCGATGTAGAGATTGTGACGAGGATATAGTCCGGTCCACGCGCCGTGGCAAGCGGGCAACCCGATGCTATGCCAAGGCGTTGTCCCAGCGCCCTTCGCTCCGCTTCATAAAGGCATCGCCATGATCCGTCGCATCCTGTTGTCCGCCGGCCTGATCGCCACGGCCTGTTCGGCGCAGACCGATGGCCAGGCCAACGGCCAGTCTGCCAAAACCAAGGGGGGCGTCCCGCGCAATTCGCCGCTCGAACCCGACATCAAGAACGTGCCCGCGACCACCGGACGCGCCAACATGCCGATCGCCCCGGCGCCATTTACGGTGACCGATATCGGGAGGTTCGATGCACCGTTCGCCATGGCCTTCCTGCCCAACGACCAGGGCCTGCTCGTCACCGAGAAAGCGGGGGTGCTCAAGCTGCGCCAACCCGATGGCAAGGTGCTGGAGATCGCCGGCGTTCCCAAGGTCGCCTCAGGCGGCCAAGGGGGCCTGCTCGATGTCGCCATCGCACCGACCTATGTCGACAGTCATATCGTCTATCTGAGCTATGCCGAGCCGGGCGCGGAGGGCAGCCAGCTCGCGCTGGCGAAGGCCAAGCTCGACCTCACGGGGCGCAAGCTCGACAATCTGTCGGTGATCTGGCGCTCGGGCTCGGCCGGACCAGGCGGCCAGTTCGGCTCGATCATCACCTTCTCGCCCGACGGCCAATATCTGTTCCTGACCTCGGGCGAGCGCCAGCGCTTCACCCCGGCGCAGGATCCCAAACAGGCGCTCGGCAAGATCCTGCGGCTGACGCTCGACGGCAAGGCCGCGGTGGGCAATCCGATGTACGATAGAGGCGGGGTCGAGGCGATGACCTGGACCAGCGGCCATCGTAATCCCTATGGCCTGGTGTTCGCGCCCGACGGCCGATTGTGGGAAGAAGAGATGGGCCCGCGCGGTGGCGACGAGCTCAACCTCATCCTGCCGGGCAAGAATTACGGCTGGCCGATCGTGTCCAACGGCGACAATTATTCGGGCCAGCCGATCCCCGATCACCCGAGCCGTCCCGATCTCGAAGCTCCCAAATTGTGGTGGAATCCGTCGATCTCGCCCGGCGGGATGATCTATTATTCGGGCAACATGTTCCCCGAATATAAGGGATCGCTGTTCATCGGTGCGATGTCCACGCCCGGCCTGATCCGCGTCGCGCTATCGGGCGACACCGCGACTGCGGCCAATTACTGGGACTTCGGCACGCGCATCCGCGATGTCGCCCAGGCGCCCGACGGCTCGATCTGGCTGCTCGAGGATGGCGAACGCGGCGCCGGCGGGCGGCTGATGCGGCTGACCCCGAAGGGGTGACGATGAACTGAGGCGGCCGTCCGCGAAACTCAGCGCCGCACGATCAGGTAATTCATCCGCGCCGCGGCAATCGGCTTGGCGGGGTCGTCCTGCCAGGCCGTCGCCTCGACATTGGCGACGCGCGTGCCCAGTCGGGTGACGATGCCGCGCGAACGCGTCGTCTTGTCGCGGCCGCCGCGCATGAAATCGACCGTCACGTTGATCGGCTTGATCTCGCCGCCGCCTTCTCCCTCCAGCGCGTCGTGGAGCGCGACGATGGCGGCCATCTCCATCAGCCCGCTGATCGCGCCGCCATGGAGGAAGCCAGGGCGCCCCAGCACGTGATTGCCGAACGGCATGACCAGGACGGGCGCGCCGTCGCCATCGCGCTCGGCAGTGAGGCCCAGCAATTGGGCATAAGGAGGCAGCCGGTCGATCATCGCGGATAGCCGTCGGGGGCCATGAACGTCCCGGCGACATGCGCGAGCGGGTCGTCGGGGTCGCCGTCATGCGCCTGACCGCGGACGAACGCGATCGACCGCGTCAACCGATAGCATTCGCCGCGTCCGATCACCGTCTTACCCGGTGTGGCTGGACGCAGGTAGTCGACCCGCAGGTCGAGCGTGGCGTGCGCAACGAAGGCATTGGCGCGCAGCCACACGCCGACGCTGGTCGCCATGTCCATCAGCGACAGGATCGGCCCCGAGGCGATCACGCCCGTATCGACATTTCCGATCAATCGTTCGTCATAAGGCAGTTCGAGTTCGGCCCAATCGGACCCGTGCGCGCGGTAACGACTGCCGAGCAGGCCGCCATGGCCGAGTCGGCTGCTGAGGAACCGAGCGGGGTCGAATTGGAAGCCTTGGCTCATCGTGCCGATGCCCTACACGTGCGGTCGCGCGGTGCAACTCCTTACGCCGGGGCTTGCCTTGTCGCCACGACCGGCTAGCGTTACTGACAATGATGTAAGGAGAGGGCGGATGCATCCCAGCGTCCATGCGCGCGACAATGCCGACAAGCCGGCGCTGATCGTCGCCGAAACCGGGGAAACCTGGAGCTATGCCGAGCTCGATCGGCGGTCGAACCGCGTCGCACAGCTGTTCCGCGCGCGCGGTCTCTCGATCGGCGACACCGTCGCGATCTTCATGGACAATGTTCCCGAATATTTCGCGCTGACCTGGGGCGCGCAGAGGGCCGGGCTGTTCTATGTCTGCATCTCATCGAAGCTGACCGCGCCCGAAGCCGAATATATCATCCGCGATTCGGATGCGAAACTGGTCGTCGCCTCGGCGGCGCTTGCGGCCATCGCCGAACCCCTCGCGACGCTGATTCCCGATCTCGGCCGGCTGATGCTGGGCGGTACGGCGGCGGGCTGGGACAGCCTTGAGGATGCATTGGCGGCGCAGCCGGATACGCCGATTGCCGACCAGCGCGCCGGCATCGACATGCTCTATTCGTCGGGCACGACCGGCCGGCCCAAGGGCGTGCGCGTCGCCTTGCCGGAGGATGCCGACATCGCCGCGGTCAACGTCCTGGCGATGCTGGCCCAAGGCCTCTACGGCTTCGGCCCCGACACGATCTATCTCAGCCCGGCGCCGATGTATCATGCCGCGCCGCTGCGCTGGTGCATGACCGTGCACCGGCTCGGTGGCACCGTGATCATGATGCAGCATTTCGATCCCGTCGCGGCGCTCGCGCTGATCGAGAAATATCGCGTCAATGCGAGCCAATGGGTCCCGACCCATTTCGTTCGCATGCTCAAGCTGCCCGAGGAAGAGCGGCGCAAATACGACGTGTCGAGCATGAAGGCCGCGATCCACGCCGCCGCGCCCTGCCCGATCCCGGTCAAGGAGGCGATGATCGCTTGGTGGGGGCCGGTGATCTACGAATATTATGCCGGGTCTGAAGGCAATGGCTTCACCTCGATCACATCCGAGCAATGGCTCGCGCACAAGGGCTCGGTCGGCAAGCCGGCTTATGGCATCGCCCATATCTGTGGCGAGGATGGCGAGGAACTGCCGGCCGGGAGCGAAGGCCTGATCTATTTCGAGGGCGGCGGCCAGTTCGCCTATCACAACGATCCGGCCAAGACAGCCGAGGCGTCGAACGCCAAGGGCTGGACGACGCTCGGCGACATCGGGCGGCTGGATGAGGAGGGTTTCCTCTATCTGACCGACCGCAAGAGCTTCATGATCATCTCGGGCGGGGTGAACATTTATCCGCAAGAGATCGAGAACCGCATCATCACCCACCCCAAGGTCGCCGATGTCGCGGTGATCGGCGCGCCCGATCCGGACATGGGTGAAAAGGTGGTGGCGGTGGTCCAGCCTGCCGATATGGCCGATGCCGGGCCCGAGCTTGCCGCCGAGCTGACCGCCTGGTGCCGGGCCGAATTGTCGGGCGTAAAGACCCCGCGCCAGATCGATTTCGCCGCCGAATTGCCGCGTCACCCGACAGGCAAGCTCTACAAACGCTTGCTCCGCGACCGCTATTGGGGAGAGAGCGGTTCGAGGATCGTCTGATGCGCGTCGCCCCGGCGGAGGCCGGGGCCGCTTTGCGAGTCGAAGCGCGCGCGTGAAACCCAGCGGCCCCGGCCTCCGCCGGGGCGACGGAGCCCTATCATGAACGACCGCGTCACCATCAGCATCGCCGACCAGATTGCCGACGTCCGCCTCGCGCGGCCCGACAAGATGAACGCGATCGACCCGGCGATGTTCGAAGGGATCGGCGCGGCGATCGACTCGCTCGCGGGGCGAGCCGACGTCCGTTGCGTGGTGCTGTCGGGCGAAGGGCGAGCTTTCTGCGCCGGGCTCGACATGGTCAGCATGCAGGGCGGTGGCTCGGGGCTATCGTCGCGTGACCGCAACGACCAGGGCGCGATCCTGCCGCAGCACGTTTCCTGGGGTTGGCGCAACCTGCCGATGCCGGTGATCGCCGCGGTTCACGGCGTCGCGTTCGGCGGCGGGTTCCAGATCATGTCGGGCGCCGACATCCGCATCGCGCATCCGGGTAGCCGTTTCGCGATCCGCGAGACGTATTGGGGGCTCGTCCCCGACATGGCGGGCTTTCCGCTGTGGCGCAGCCTGGTCCGCGACGACGTCTTGCGCGAGCTCGTCTATACCGCACGCGAATTCGATGCCCAGGAGGCCCTGGCGCACGGCTTCGTCACCCGTATCGCCGATGACCCGCACGCCGCCGCGATGGACCTGGCACGCGAGATCGCCAGCCGCAGCCCCCATGCGATCCGCGGCGACAAGCGCCTGCTCAACATGATGCACGACGCCGATCCGGTGACGATGCTCGCCGCGGAGACCGAAGAGCAGGTGAAGGTGATCGGCAAGCCCAACATGATGGAAGCGGTCGCCGCCAACATGCAGAAGCGCGCCGCTGCGTTTCAGGACTGATCGCGATGGAATTGCGTGTCAGGCCGACGGTGCGTGCCGATGCCCCCGCGCTCGCCGAACTGCTCAACGAGATCATCGCCGCGGGCGGGACGACGGCCTATGAAACGCCGTTCACGCCCGAGAGCTTGGCGAAGGCCCATATCGACGGACCCCGCGTGATCACCAGCATGATCGCCGAGGATCAGGAGGGCTGTGCGATGGGCTTCCAGATCCTGCTCGCCAACGACAAACTCGGTTCCGATTGGGGCGATATCGGCACGTTCGCGCGCCGTGGATCGACCACGCGCGGAATCGGCTCGGCGCTGTTCGCCGCCACCAGGGCCGCGGCGATCGCGGCCGGGCTGAAAGCGATCAACGCGACGATCCGCGCCGACAATGAAGGCGGCCTCGCTTTCTATGCGAAGATGGGCTTCGCCGATTACGCCGTCGCGCGCGCCGTCCCGCTGATCGACGGCACCCCGGTCGACCGCATTTCGCGGCGCTACGACCCTGATTTAGGCCGGTTCGCGCACCAACCATTTTTCGAGTTCGGCGCGGAACGCCGGATCGATCTCGTCGACCCCGGTACTGACGATCGTCACGTCGCACGTGGCGAGCGGCTTCCCATCCTGCAGCGCCAAGTTCAGCGTCTGCCACGATCGCGTGCCGAGCCGCCCGATCCCGCTGACGATCGTCATCTCGGCGGGGAAATTGCCCTCCCCCAGGTAATTGATCTCGACATTGGCGACGAGCCCGCGGTTCCGACCCGGCCCCAAGGCGCTGAGCCTATGATAGAATCGCACCCGCGCCGTCTCGAACAGCGCCGCCCAGGCGACGTTGTTGATATGGCCGAGCACGTCGAGATCCTGGAAGCGGGTCTGGATGACGTCATGGTGCGGATAGGCGGCTGGATCGAGCCGCCAGGGTGCAGGGCGAGGCATGATCCGTCCTTGCCGACCGCTCTTGGACAAGTCGAGTCCCTTTGCCGGTATAACTTAGCGCATAGGTGATATGCCGGCCGGGTTGAATATTTTGAGTTCTATGCTCGACTAGAGCGATTTTAGTTGCACACGCCTTCGAATCGTAGGCTTCCTTTATAATCAACATTGGGGAGGTTACCATGAGTCGTGCCATGATTCTGGCGGCGGTCGGTGTAGCTTGTCTTACAGCGACCGTATCTATCGGCAAGCAATATACCGATTACACGCCACAAAAAGGCTTGTGGGAAGTCAACGCCATCGAGGTCGACCCCAATCACGTCGATGACTATTTAACAGGGCTTCGCAAGTCGCAGGTACCCGGGTTCGAAGTGATGAAGGCCCATGGGATCATCGATTCCTATAAGTTCCTCGTGCGCAACGGCTATAACAAAGGCGCCCCGAGCGTCCTCATCATGACCCACTTCACCAGCGCTGCGATGCTCGAACCCGATAAGGCGCGCGATCAGATGATCGAAAAGGAGATCCTCGCCAAGTTCAGCGAGGAAGAGGGCAAGATCGCGGTCGCCGGTTACGAGAAGTACCGCACGTTCGTCGACGACGGCCTGTGGTCCGAGATCACGATGGCGAAATAATGAACGTTCGCCCCGGGCGGCGCGTGCGTCCGGGGCAGTTGTCATATGATCCGACTTGCCGATCCGGCGCCGCCGGGCAAGGTTGGCGGCATGAATGTTTCGGATGCCATTGCGGCGCGCCGGTCGGTGCGCGGATTCCTCGACACGCCGGTCGACCTCGCCCTGCTTCACGACATCGCGGTGAAGGCCGCACGCGCACCCAGCGGGGGCAATATCCAGCCCTGGCATATCGACCTGGTGACCGGCGACAGCCTTGCCGAGCTCAAGGCGACCGTGGCCGCCAAGCTGATGGCGGGCGAGACCGAGACCCCAGGCTACGACATCTACCCGAAACAGTTCGTCGCGCCTTATCGCGCACGCACCTTCGCCGTCGGCGAGGCGATGTACGGCCAGATCGGCATTCCGCGCGAGGACAAGGCGGCGCGGCGAATGTGGTTCGCGCGCAATTTCCAGTTCTTCGGCGCGCCCGCGGCATTGTTCTGCACGGTCGACCGGCGGATGGGCCCACCGCAATGGTCGGACCTCGGCATGTACCTTCAGAACATCATGCTGCTCGCGGTCGAGGCCGGCTTGGCGACCTGTCCGCAAGAATGCTGGGCAATGTATCCCGAAACGATCGAGCGCTTCCTCGGCACGCCCGCCGATCGCATGCTCTTTTGCGGCATGGCGATCGGATACGAGGATAAGGAGGAGCCCGCCAACCGCCTGCGCACCGAACGCGCGCCGGAAGAGGAATGGCTGAGCATCCGCGAATAGGGGCCGCAAAAACGCTTCCGGCGGCGGCCGATCGATCAACCGCCCGCAACGATCCGTTGCAGCGCCGCGACATGATCGTCGAACACCTTGCGGCCGGCGCGCGTGAGGCTGGCCCAAGTACGCTGACGGCCGTCGAGCGCGGCCTTGCGCAGCGAGATGAACCCCGCGTCGGACAAGGCAGCGAGGTGCTTCGACATCACCGAATCGCTGCTGGCGGTGATCTCCTTCAGCCGCGCGAACTCGGCCTCCTGCGCCTGTGCCAGCACCGCCATAACCTGAAGCCGTGCCGGGGCCTGGAGCAGCGGCTCGAACCCGGCGATCGGGTTGAAGGCCTCAGGCACCGAGTTCACGGACGAACACTCGTTGCCAGATCGTGCTGCCGATATAGCCGATGACAAACGACGCCGCGGCAAGCGCCAGGCTGACCGTCGGCTGGCTGCGGTCGAGCGCGAAATAGCAGCTCGCCGCGTAGAGCAGCAAGATCAACGCCAGCATCGGAAAGGCGACCATCCGGGTCCTGCCGCGGCGATAGCCGTTGACGAATACGCCAAGGCGGCGGCGGTCCGATTGCACGATCAGCGCAATGGCGACGAAGATCAGCGCCAATACGACGAAGCGCAGCGACAGCGGTGCGGCGGGCGTGGCGACGAGCGCCGCCATGATCCCTGCAAATGCCGCGTGGCGCCAGGGCGGGCACGCCGCGAGCCGCGCCAGATCCTGCTCGGCCGCGCCCTTCGCCATCAACGCCATGCGGGCCTGTTCCTCGATCGTGGTCATCATCGATTCCTCACTTTCCAATGCGGAAAGAGATAAGCCTGACTTTCCGGATTGGCAAGTTAAAACTTTCCGTGTTGGAAAATGATGGCCGGAGAGGTGCTATGGGCGAAAACTCCCTCTCCCCTTGTGGAAGAGGGAAGGGGCCCGCTCGCGCAGCGAGTGGGAATGGTGAGGGGGAGTCACGGGCGACTTGGCTTGTGACTCCCACTCACCCTTCCGCGCCTTCGCCGCTCCCTCCCTCTCCCACAAGGGGAGAGGGTCAGGGAAGGGCACGTTCGAAGGACGCCGAGCATGACACGCCCTCCCCCAGCCCCTCCCGCAAGCGGGAGGGGAGTACCGCTAACGCCCCTTGCCCGCTCGCCGCCGCCCGTCCACAGAGGGGCGATGAGCCAGTCCGCTCCCGCGCCCAAGGCATTGTCCGGCATCTGATGGCGGGAGCATTGCGCGTCGGGCTGTTGGGCGGGTCGTTCAATCCCGCGCATTCGGGGCATCGGGCGATCAGCCTGGCGGCGATCAAGGCGCTGGGGCTCGACGAAGTCTGGTGGCTGGTGTCGCCCGGCAATCCCCTGAAAGACAAGGCGACCGACATGGCGCCGTTCGCGGTGCGCTTCGCGTCCGCCCGCGCGATGGCCGGGCATGCGCCGATCCGGGTCACCGCGATCGAACAGCGGTTGGGCACGCGCTATACGGTCGACACGCTGTCCAAACTGCAGCGCCTGTATTCGCGGATCGACTTCATCTGGTTGATGGGCGAGGACAATCTGATCAATTTCGACCAGTGGAAGGGTTGGCGCCATATAGCGAAATCGATCCCGATTGCGGTTATCGCGCGGCCGGGCTATGATCATGCTGCCCAGGCGGTGCCCGCCATGGGTTGGTTGCGGCGCTTTTTCCGGCCCGTACACCAGGCGAAGAACTGGACGACGTGGAGATTGCCAGCCCTCGTGCTGCTTCGTTTCCGCCCTGACTCCACCTCAGCCACCAGGCTGCGTTTGGCCGATCCGGCCTGGCAGCGCCGTTTTCTTCGCCGATCCAACGACACCGATCCTCCTTCCTCCGCACCATAGGACCCACATTGGCCACTAACCCGCACGCGTACCGCTCGTCCGACCCTCAAGGGGCCGAGACGTTGCACCAGCTTGTCCTGTCCAGCCTGGACGACGACCAGGCGGTCGACACGATCTCGATCCCGCTCGCCGGCAAGTCGTCGATCGCCGATCACATGGTTATCGCCAGCGGCCGATCGACGCGCCAGGTCGCGTCGATGGCGCAGAAGCTCGCCGAGCGGATCAAGGCCGAAACCGGCCGTGGCCCGCGGATCGAAGGCCTGCCCACCGCCGACTGGGTGCTGATCGACGCCGGCGACGTCATCGTCCACCTGTTTCGGCCCGAGGTGCGGACGTTCTATAATCTCGAGCGGATGTGGGCGTTCGGCGACGGGCCGTCGGGTTCGTCGCACTGACGGCAGAAGGCGGATGGGATGAGCGGGCCTCATCCCGAAACGTCACCCCGGACTTGTTCCGGGGTCCAAGCTTCCGCAACGGCGTCGTTCCGTTGTTGCACGTTGGATGGCGGCACAGGGCCGGCATGACGGGAAGGGTCTAGTCGATGCTCCTCCACATCGTCGCGCGGGGGCGGATCGGAAGGAGCCCCGAGGCGGAGCTGGTCGACCGCTACCTCAAGCGCGTCAGCTTCCCGACACGCATGACCGAATTGCCCGATACCGGCGGCAAGATACCGGCGATCGAGCCGCAGACGCGCATCGTCATGCTCGATGAAACCGGCGACACGCCAGGATCGATCGCCTTTGCCGGCAAATTGGGTAAATGGCGCGACGACGGCGTGCGCGAAATCCGCTTCCTGATCGGCGCGGCGGACGGCTTTTCGGCCGAGGAGCGCAAGGCCGCCGACTGGCTCGTGTCGTTCGGCCGGCTGACCTGGCCGCACATGCTGGCGCGCGCGATGCTGGCCGAGCAATTGTGGCGCGCCAGCTCGATCCTTGCCAACCATCCCTATCATCGCGAAGGGTAGCGCGATGCGCGCCGCCTGGACTCTTGCCTTGCTCCCGATCGCCGCCGCGTTCGCCGCGAGCCAGGGCAACGCCCAATCCGATCTGGCCGACCAGCAGCGCCGCTTGCTCTCCGCCCGGGCGCAATCCGCCGCCGCCGCCGAGCGCGCCGCGAAACTCGACGCCGCGGCCAAGGCCGAGCAGAATGAAGCCGCCAAAGCGCGCGCCGAGGAAGAAGCGATGGGCGCGCGGATCCAGCAGGCACAGGCCGATATCGCCGCGGCGAGCGCGCGGGTGACGTTGGTCGACCGGCTGCTCGCCGACCAACAGGCACGGCTCGCGACGCAACAAGGGCCGATCGCGCGGCTGATCGCGGCCTTGTGCTCGCTGGCGCAGCGTCCCGACGCGGTCAGCGTGATGCAGCCGGGCTCGGTCGCCGATCTGGTCCATGTCCGCGCCGTGATCGGCAGTACGCTTCCGCTGGTGCGCGCACGCACTGCCGGGCTGCGGGCCGACCTGGACAATACGCGCCGACTACGCGCCGACGCCGCGCTTGCCGCGCGCAGCCTGACCGAAGGTCGCCGGCGGCTGGAGAGCAATCGCATCGCGCTAGCCCGGCTGGAAGCGGAGCATCGCCTGAAGTCGCAGGATCTCAGCCGCTCCGCGCTGGCGGAAAGCGACCGCGCGATCGGCCTTGGCGAACGCGCTCGTGACCTGGTCGACACCATGCAGGTGACCACAGACGCCGCGGCGACGGCGCGGTCACTGGCGGCACTGCCGGGGCCATTACCCCGCCCCGGCGACGGCACCGCGCCTGCATTGTCGTGGACGGCCGCCAGCGCACCGTATCGCGTTCCGGTCACCGGCAGATTGATCACCGGGTTCGGCGAAGTTTCTTCGGAGGCCGGCGTCACCTCGCGCGGGCTCACCTGGGCAGTGCCGGGGGGCGCCGACATCGTAGCGCCCGCCGCCGGCAAGATCGTCTTTGCCGGGCCGTTTCGCGATTACGGCACGATCGTCGTGATCGATCATGGCGGCGGCTGGAGCACCACGTTGATCGGGTTGGGCGCCTTGTCCGTCGCGACCGGCCAACGCGTCGGCCAGGGCGCATTGCTGGGCGCGGCACCGCCGGGCGACGACCGCCAAGTCACTGCCGAATTGCGCCGCAAGGGCCGTCCGATCGATCCGGTACCCCTGACTGGCTAGGCCGATCGAATATCGCTACATGACGGACGAGTTGAGCAAGATCGGAACGCAGTAACCCCATGGCCCGTGCTTTTACCTGGCTCCAGGCGACCGCCATCGCCGGCGCCATCGCTCTCGTCCCAACCGCGACCGCGGCGATGGCGGCAGCCGATGGCGACACGTATCGCGAGATCGACCGGTTCATGGAGGTCTTCAATCAGGTCAAGAAGTCCTATGTCGACAAGGTCGACGACAAAACGCTGATCCGCGGCGCGATCGACGGCATGCTCAACAGCCTCGACCCGCATTCGTCGTACATGGACGCGGTCGATTTTCAGAACATGAAGATTCTGACCGAGGGCAATTATGGCGGCCTCGGACTGTCGGTCACGATGCAGGACGGCGCGGTCAAGGTCATTGCGCCGCAGGAAGACACGCCCGCCTTCCGCGCCGGGATCAAGGCCGGCGATTACATCACCCATATCGACGGACAGCTGATCTATGGCGAGACGCTGGACGAGGCGATCACCGCAATGCGCGGCAAGCCCGGCACCAAGATCGCGCTGACCCTGGTCCGGCCGGGCCGCGACAAGCCGATCGACGTCAGCCTGGTCCGCGAGATCATCGTCCAGAAGCCGGTCAAATGGGAAGTCCGTGACGGCATCGGCTATATCAACATCAACACTTTCTCCGAGAATACCGGAGCCGACGTCCGCTCGGCGATATCGAGCATCGACAAGTCGCTGGGGCACAAGCCGCTAGGCTATGTCGTCGACCTCCGCGACAATGGCGGCGGTCTGCTGACCCAGGCGATCGAGGTGTCGGACGCTTTCCTGTCCTATGGTGAGATCGTCAGCCAACGCGGCCGCGACGCCGCGGATATCGAGCGCTATTATGCCAAGCCAGGCGATCTGGCGAACGGCTTGCCGGTGATCGTGCTGACCAATGCCGGCACCGCGTCGGCCTCCGAAATCGTCGCTGGTGCGTTGCAGGACCACCACCGTGCACTGATCATGGGCGAGCGCAGCTTCGGCAAGGGATCGGTCCAGACGCTGCTGCAACTCGACGACACCAGCGCGCTCAGGCTCACCACCGCGCGTTACTATACGCCCTCGGGCCGGTCGGTGCAGGAAGGTGGCATCCGTCCCGACATTGCGGTGCCGCAGATTTCGGACCCCGATTACAAGTCGCGGCCAGTGTTCCGCGAGGCCGATCTGCGCAAGCATCTGGTCAATGAGGTCAAGGCCGACAACGCCATCCTCGAAGAGGATACCAAGACCGATCCACGCTTCGCCGCGACGCCGGAGGAGTTGAAGAAGAAGGGCGTGACCGACTTCCAGCTTTGGTACGCGCTGCAGACGATCGGGCGGCTGGCCAAGGTGCCAGCCGTGACCACCGCGGCGGCGACGCCGAAGAAGCACTGAGGCCGGGATGACCTCGTTTCAAAAGGCCCGCTTTTTGGCATTGCTGATCCCCGCCGCGTTGCTCGCCGGCGCCTGGGGATTCCAGCTGATCGGCCATCTCTACCCGTGCGAGATGTGCCATTGGCAGCGCTGGCCGCATTACGCCGCGCTGCCGATCGCTTTGCTGGCGTTCGTGCCGGGCATGCCGCAGCGGCCGCTGGTCGTGCTGGCGGCGATCGCGATCGCGATCAGCGGCGCGATCGGGGTCGCGCATGCCGGGGTCGAATATCATTGGTGGCAGGGCTTCACACCGTGCACGTCCACTTTCAGCAGCGGCGGCGACACGCTGAGCGCGATCATGAACGCGCCGGTTGTGCGGTGCGACGCGCCGCAATGGACCTTTGCCGGAGTCTCGCTGGCGGGATTCAACGCAGTGATTTCGCTCGGCGGTGCGCTGGTCATCCTGTTCCTGCTGACCCGCCGGAGCCGAACGGCATGAGTCGCTGGCGCCCCGGCGATCCCCGGCCGCGGACCGACTCGATGATCCGGGTCGACCAGGCCGGCGAATATGGCGCCACGCGCATCTATGCCGGACAATTGGCGATCATGGGCGACCGCACGCCGGCCGCGCGGGAAATCGCCGGCATGGCGCGGCAGGAGGAACGCCACCGCGCCTTCTTCGACACGATGATCGCCGATCGCGGGGTGCGCCCCACCCTGCTCCAGCCCTTCTGGACGGTCGCCGGCTTCGCGCTGGGCGCGGCGACCGCGGCAATCGGCCCCGAAGCCGCGATGGCCTGCACCGCGGCGGTCGAAACCGAGATCGACAAACATTATTCAGAACAGCTTCAGCAATTGGGCGATAGCGATCCCGCAGTGTCGGCGGCGATCGCGGAATTCCAGGCCGAGGAGGTCGAGCATCGCGAGACCGCCCTGGCGCACGGTGCGGAATCGGCTCCGGCCTATCCGCTGATGTCGGCGCTGATCCGGCTCGGCTGCCGGGTAGCGATCGAGACCGCCAAGCGTTTCTAGGCGCCGGGCGGGAGGAGGAGACGAGGATGCGTAACTTTGCCCTGGGCCTGCTGGCCGCGACGATCGTCGCGATGCCTGCCGCCGCACAGGTGGCCGGCCCGGGCGTGCCGCCGCCGCCCAAACCGACCACGCCCGGCCCGGTGTCGCGCAACGCGCCGGTCAACGGTGTGCTGGTGCTCTACGGCAACGAACAATGCCCGACCGACCGCGACGGCAACGAGATCGTCGTCTGCACGCGCCGCGACGCCGCCGAACAATATCGCGTTCCCAAGGAATTGCGCAATTTCAAGATCACGCCCGAAAATCAGAGTTGGGCCTTGCGCGCGCAAGGCACGCTCGACACCGGCGCATCGGGAATCGGCTCCTGCTCGGCGATCGGCCCGGGCGGATCACTCGGCTGCTCACAACAGCAGTTCAAGGAAAGCAAGCAGTTCAACAAGGACCGCAAGGCCGCCGAGGAAGAAGGGAAATAGGTTCAGTTGCCCCTCTCCTTCAGGCGAAGGTGAGGGTGGGCCTATACTCTTGGCGACTTGCTTGTGGCGCTGCCCCCCGGAGCAGGACAATCGCATATGGGTGGCAAGCTGACTCGTTGCCATTCTCGGCGTTCTTCGTTCCAGGAGTGCGCCGCCCGAAGTTGAACGGGATTGCGCTTCCCCGTTCGTCATGCCGGGCCCGTCCCGGCATCCACCGTGGCACCTGACCAACGGCCGCTGGAAGCGCGGCGCCGTGGATGCCGGCACAAGGCCGGCATGACGATTGAGGCTGACTGTTGCGATCCTCCGCTCGCCTTCACCGCATCCGGTTCCGTAGGGTTTCCTCCGCTTCCGAAGAGACAGGGATAATGCCAAGCGGATTGCCCATTCGGGCCGCCAACCCTAGGGTTTGACTGCGTAAACCGGGGGACCCATGGCGACATTATTCATGAAGGCCGATCGGAAGGTCGGCTCTATCGCGCCCAATGGCTATGACAAGCTGCTCGCTGGCGCGGCGGGGGTGCTGTTGGCTGCGGTGATCGTCGCGCTCGCCCGCGGCTACGCGCAATGGCCCCAGGTCCCGGCGATCGTCTGGGCGCATCTATTCACCGTGCTCGTCTCGCTCGCGCTAACGCCGTGGATGCTGCTCAGGCCGCGTAGGACCAAGACCCATCGCCTGTTGGGCAAGATCTGGGTGGCGGCGATGGTCGCGACCGCCGCGCTCAGCCTCTTGGTCAAGACGATCAATCCCGGCCATTTCAGCATCATCCACATTCTGTCGATCTTCACGCTGATCATGGCGCCACGCGTGTGGCTGACGGCGCGCGCGCATCAGGTGGCGAGGCACCGCGCGACGGTACGCGGGCTGGTGACCGGTGCGCTGCTGATCGCGGGATTCTTCACCTTGCCGCCGTTCCGGCTGCTCGGCGGCTGGCTGTTCGGATAAACGCATGGCGCGGACGCGATTGCTGCTGTTCGCGCTGGTCTGGTTGTCCTGCGTCTGGTTCGGGTCTTGGGCGCTCAATCCCAATAACGCGACGCGGATATACGCCGGCATGGCGCTGGTCGAACGCGGCGACGCGCGGATCGATCAGTATCAGGCGCTGACGATCGACAAGGCCGAGTTCGACGGCCATGTCTATATGGACAAAGCACCGGGCATGACCTTGTTGTCGCTGCCGGCGATGGCGCTGGCCGACAAGATTGGCCCGCCGATCGAATATATCCCGCCCACCCTCTACGACGCGCGGTTCGAGCATCTCGTGACCGTGCGGTTGCGGCTGGCGGTGGCGATGGTGAGCGCCCTCATCGCCGCGCTCGCCGCCCTCGCGATGCACGATCTCGGATTGCGGCTGACGGGGAGCGCGAGCGGCGCGCTGGTCGCGAGCCTGGGCTTCGCGCTGGGCACGCCGATCTGGGGCTGGTCGACGACTCTGTTCGGGCATGCACCGGTGGCCGGGCTGTTCGTGATCGCGGTCTGGGCTTTGTGGCGCGCGGGCGAAGGGCACGCGATACGCTTGGCGGCGATCGGCGGCGCGGCGTTGGGACTGGCGGTACTGATCGAATTCGAGGCGGCGTTGGCGGGATCGGTAATCGCGATCTGGGGGGCGCTGCGTCTGTGGCGTGTCGATCGGCGTGCGGTCGCCGCAGCGGCAGCCGCCGGCCTGATGACATTGCTGGTACCGTTCACGGCCTACAACATGATCGCGTTCGGCACGCCCTTCCGGCTCGGCTATCAGGGCGTGGTCGGCTTCGCCGGAATGAATGAGGGCCTGTTCGGCCTGACGAGCCCCAAGCCGATGGTGTTGCTCAAGATCCTGGTCGGGATGCGCCGCGGATTGCTGTGGGTGGCGCCCGTGCTCGTTCCTGCCGGGATCGGATTGTGGCTGCTCGGTCGTAAGCACCGTGGACTGGCGCTGATGCTGGCAACGGCGGCCCTGACCGTGTTGCTGGTCAATTCGGCCTATGTCTATTGGGACGGCGGCCATTCGACCGGCCCGCGCCATTCCGTGCCCGCGATCGGGCTGATCGCGATCGGTCTGGCGCCGTTCTGGGCAAGCCTGCGCTATGGGTGGGAGCGTGTGGTAACGGTCGGGGCGTTGCTGATATCGGTGACGATCAACCTGATGATCGCGGCGGCGAACATCACCACGCCGGATACCTATCGCTTTCCGCTGGTCGATCCGATTCTGACCGACTGGCGGGTGGGCATGCTAAGGACGCTGCCGAGCGATCTCCTCGGATGGAGTCCGATGGCCGGAGCAAGTACGTATTTGCTGATAGCCGTGAGCTTGGCTTTGCTCTTGGTCAGGCGAATGCGGGCAACCTAGCTTGGCCCGGACCACGTCGGACGGACAGCATTATCGCCCGCAGATCGCAATCGCGAGGCGCGGCCTAGGGCTTTTTCGCGTAGATGCTGCACCAGCCGTTGGGCGACACGGCACCATCGACCACCTTGCAGGCAGCCGGCGGCTGGAAGGACGCACAGGTCGCGCATTTGGCGGCGCCTTTCGGCATGTCCTGATAGCTCACAACCTTCTTGGAAACCTTGCCTGCGGCTATCCCCGGGGACGCGAGGGCCCCGGCCACCGCGATGCCCGTACCGACAAAGGCGAATGTCAGCAGATTGCGGCGAGAAAGATCGCCTGTTTTGTCCTGTCCATCACCGGCCATGTCCCGAACCCCCAACTGCCGCCGGCTTCTGCCCGCAATGCGGATTGCCGACGGCTGGCGATCTCGGACTTCCGCTGCTGGAGCGATACTGGGGAAAGTACGTAACCGGGCCGAACGCGCGGCGTCGATGACATCACCGTGATTGCGATCCTCTCCCGGCCACGATACCGTTCATCGCTGCGTGACTGGCGAAACCGTGGGGCACCACAGGGGAGCGCGGCCTGGACCAATGCCGCTCGCCTGGGCATCCTCTCGACAAGGAGTCTGCTCATGGCCAGCATCCCGCCGATTTCCGTTGCTTTCCTGCTGTTCCCCAACGTCACCCAGCTCGATCTGACCGGCCCGGCGCAAGTGCTGTCACGGCTGGGCAACGTGACGCTCGATTTGGTGTGGAAGGATCGCGCGCCGATCGCGACCGATGCCGGCTTCGCGATCGTGCCGACCGCGACCTTCGCCGAAGTCCCGCGTGCCGATATCCTGTGTGTGCCCGGCGGAATGGGCGTGACAGAGGTGATCGCCGACGATCAGGCGATGGCTTGGGTCCGTGCGGTCGGCGCCGAGGCGCGCTGGGTGACGAGCGTATGCACCGGATCATTGATCCTGGGCGCGGCAGGTCTGCTGAAAGGCTATCGCGCGGCGACGCATTGGTCGTGGCGCGACTATCTGGCGATGTTCGGGGCAGAGATGCTGCCCGAGCGCGTCGTGGTCGACCGCAACCGCGTGACCGGCGGCGGCGTAACCGCCGGAATCGACTTCGCGTTGACCTTGATGGCGGAGGTGCGCAGCCCGGAATTCGCCAAGGCGGTGCAGCTCAGCCTGGAATATGATCCAGCGCCGCCGTTCGACGCTGGGTCGCCCGAGAAAGCCGGCCCCGAGCTGGTCGCGACCTATCAGCGGCGAGTTGCGCAACTGGCCCCCGATCGGGAGGAAAAGTTCAGGGCCGCGGCGGCGCGTCTGGACTTTTCCTGACGCCGCGCAGGCGGTGCCACAGATAGAAGGCGATCGCCGCCACCAGCACCACGGCGATCGCCACGTCGGCCGAGTGGAACGCCGCCTTCAATCGCGGGTCGCTATCCCATGCCTTGCCCAGCTTCATGCCGATCCAGGCGAGCCCGAAGCACCACGGCCAGGACCCGAGAAAGGTGTAGATGTGGAACGGCACTAGCCGCATCCGTGCGACACCTGCGGGAAAGGCGATGAACGAGCGGATTACCGGCAACAGCCGGCCGATCAGCACCGCGATCGAGCCCCACCGTTCGAAGAATCGGTCGGCGGCATCGATCTCGCCGGGTCCGACCAGCACATACTTGCCCCATTTGAGCGCGAGCGGGCGGCCGCCCCGCTTGCCGATCTCATAGGCGACGATCGAGCCGAGGTTGCAGCCGATCGCGCCTGCGGTCGCCGCCAGGAACAGGTCGAACCGACCGGTCGACACGAGATAGCCGGCGAACGGCATGATGATTTCCGACGGCAGTGGGATGCATGCGCTCTCGATCGCCATCAGCAGTACGATGCCGAGATAGCCGCCGGTCGAAATGACCCAGATGGTGAAGCCTGCGAGGACGGCGAGGATTTTCTCGATCATGGGACCGGTCGATGCGCAGAATGGCCGGTTGGGGTCAATCGGCAATCGGGAGCGGTATTCCTAATTGGCGCGCGGCCAGCTGACGATGGACCGCACGCGCCTCGGCGAGGACGTCACCGCTCACGCCCTCCACCGCATGGACCGGCGGCGGTCGGAGGCCATCGCCCGAGCCCAGTTTTACTCCGGCCGCGGCGGCGATCCGCGCGACGCCTGCGGCCGGCTGCGCGCACAGCGCATCGTAATCGACGAATACTTGCCGCGCGCCGACCCCCTCTGGCTGATCGAGCAGCAAGCGGTGGACCGCGCTCCAGATCGCCAGCCAATAATCGATCCGGTCGGTCGGCTCGCTGGCGGCGGGCGCGCCCCGAATCAGCGGGGGTCGGTGGCTGCGGCCGAATTCGTAATGGCCGAGCCAGCGCATATAGCTGGCGCGGAACGGGTCGGCGCGGCCGAGATCGACCGCGCGGCGATGCTGATTGAGCAGCGATGCCGCTTGTTGCAGCGGATCGCGAAACGGATGGATCAGCACCGCGTCGGGGAATGCCGCGACGATTCCGCCGAGCCGCAGCGCATTGGCGTTGTTCTTCGACAGATAACGCGGGCGATCGTACCGATGGCACACCAGAGCGACGAGATCGCGGAAGGATTCGACGCTATCGGGCAGCGGATCGTGCGGATGGAGATGGCTGCGCGTGATGTAGCGCTTGCCCTCGGTCGTGCGCCAGAACACTTCCTCGATCGCTTCCGGGCTGTCGAGATCGTGCGCAATGCCGTCGCCATGTCCGCGTTCCCGCGCCGCCACGTCGTGCCGCGATCGCCTGCTCATCTTCAGCCAGCTATTGGGCGCGAGCGGGAACGGCATGTCTCGATAGGTGAGCGAGGCGAACTGGCCGCTGTCGTGGAGCAATCGAAGCAGGATCGTGGTCCCGGCACGCGCCAGCCCTGTGACGAATACCGGCGCGGCACTTTCCCTGGCGCGTGCCGCCGTGGCGTATCGCGCGCGCTCGAGATCGAACGAGAGATCGAGCACCGCCGGGTTCATCGCCAGGCGGTGGAGCAGGCGGTCAGCGCGGCTGTAGCCGCCGCCGGCCGATCCGCCATCGGGCGAGGACATAGATCAGACTCACGAAAAGAATGAGGAGGCGCGCTTGCCAGTCGAAAAAGGCGGCGCGGACGCCGAGCGGCAAGGCCCCGTCGATCAGCAGCAGCAGGACGACCGGTGCGATCACCATCGCCAGGACGGCCCCCGCGCTCAATGACGACGCCATCATGCGACCCGCCAGGATGCGCGTCGCGCGCTCCTTCAGATGATCGGATACGCCACGCCGGGCGAGTATTGCGCCGGCGCGGCGGCCCAGGTCGGCAAGCGTGGCGAAACGCGGAACGATGCGCAGCCGGCGCGCGAGTTCGCCCGCCGCGACGATCGCGCCGAGCAGCAGCGCTATCGGTGCGAGCGCCCCAGTCATACGTTGCCGTCGCGTCGCCGGGATGGCGCGGCCGGGCCCCGGCGCAGGCCGCGGACCATCCGCTTGACCGGATACCAGATCAGCGAGACCGTCATCAGGAAAACCGAACCGACGATACCGAGCACGACGCCAATCGCGCCGAGCCCGACGCCGGGCCCGCTATAGGCTTGAGCGATCGTCGGAATCATCGTTAGCAGG
Organism: Sphingomonas sp.; assembly: GCF_024508665.1. Classification (GTDB taxonomy): domain Bacteria; phylum Pseudomonadota; class Alphaproteobacteria; order Sphingomonadales; family Sphingomonadaceae; genus Sphingomonas. The sequence goes on along the minus strand of NZ_JANINP010000006.1, from coordinate 337,134 downwards.
ATCGCGCCGGTCAGCGCGGAGATGCGGTGGGGGGTCATGTGCATTGCTCCCTGGCGGTGGCCGCCTCGACGGCGGAACGGACCCCGGGATCGCCGGGGTCGAGATAACGGCTCCAGCTCAGCCATAAACGGCGGCCGGAGGGGTCGGCGGAAACGTAGCGCCAGCGCAGGCTGCCGTCGGGGGCGATGCGCATCAGCTGGCCGCGCTCGGTCTCCTCGACCATTACATCGCCGTTCGGCAGCGGGGTAGCGCGGCCCTGGGTCGCGGTGGTGATGCCGCGCACCGCGAAGGTGGCGGCCAGCGGCGAACTCACCTTGTCGGTCGCCAGATCATAGATCAGCAGGCGGCTGTTGCCGTCGACGCGGCGCCCCGCCACGCCCCAGCGCACGTGGTTGTCGAACACCATGATGCGATGATCGTCGAGGATCGAGACGTCATGCTGCGCCGACCACGGCCCCGCGCGCGTCCACAGGATGCGGCCGGTCGACGGACGGTAAAGCGCGATCAGCGACATGTTGCGGAGCGACAGGATGACGTCCCCCCGCTGCCAATATGGGCCCGTGGTCAGCACCGGTTCGATGTCGTTGAGGTGGAACGGATCCTCTTCATAGGGGCGGCCGCGCCACAGCCCGCCCAGATCGTTGCGATCGAGGATGTCGATCAATCGCTCGACGCGGATCAGCCGCCCCTTCTCGTCGACCTGCGCCAGCGCCTCGTCGGCGAATTTGGCGCCGACACCGGGCACGTTGGAGCGCGCCAGCCGATAGGGAATCCACAAGCTGCCGTCGGCGGCGCGCTCGAGCGAATGGTGGAAAATACCGTCGATCACCCAGCGCGGCCGGCCGCAACCGTCGATCCGCGACAAAGGCGTATTGTCGTGGATCAACAGGTCGCCATTGGCGAGCAGCATCGGGTGCATTGGCCGCATGCGGTCGACGCTCTTGTCACGATTGAGGTCGACGATCGCCGAATGAAAACGCGATCGTGCATTGATCGCCGCGACATCGGGCAGCCATTCCTTGAGGATGCGGCCGTCGGACAAGCGGATCAGCTGGACCGTTGCGCGGCCGCGTTGGGTGTCATACGGCGTGATCAACGCATAACCCGGATCGACGAACGACCGCGCGGCATTGCGCCGGAAGCCGGCGGGAAGTTTCGCGTAAGGCGGCGTGGAGAATGGCGCGGCGCCCTTCCACCAATCGCCGATCGTGTCCGGTATCTCGGCGATCTGCGCCGCTGCGACGCCCAGCGCGCCATGCTTCTCCGCGCTGCGGGCGAGCGCCGCCACCGCGACGATCAGGATTAGCGATACGTTGAAGACGAGAACGAGCATCCAGAGCGGCACGCGGCGCGCGAGCAACGGCGTCGCCCGCCGCTCGTTCGCGGCGCTCTCGTCGCGAGCCATCTTCAGCCCGCTCGCTCTGAGTTCCGGCCGCGGCCAGCCGTCATGTCGTCCCCTTCGTCGCGCTGCGGCCGGGCTAAGCGCGATTTGTCGCACAAGTTTGTCACTGGGACAGGGGCATTGCCCTTATCGCGACGCTGTTCGTGTCGGGGGTTGGCGGGCTCAGCCGCCGACGCGCTTGGCTACAGCTTTCAAATCATCGACGAATTTGGCGAATTCCGCATGCCGCGCGTCCTCGTCAGGCAACCGCAACAGGAAGCTGGGATGCACGGTGATCCATCCTTCGCCGCCCCCGGGCAGGTCGTGCACGCGTCCGCGTTCGCGGCTGATCGTCATCGCCTTGCCGAACAAGGACCGCGCCGCGGTCGCGCCGAGCGCCACCGTCACGCGTGGCTTCACCAGCGCGAGTTCCTGTTCGATCCACCAGCGGCAGGCGGTGATCTCGCCGGCATCGGGCTTGGAATGGATGCGGCGTTTGCCGCGTTGCTCGAATTTGAAATGCTTGACCGCATTCGAGACATAGACGCGCGCCCGGTCGATCCCGGCCTCCGCCAGCGCACGGTCGAACATCTGCCCGGCCGGGCCGACGAACGGCTTTCCGGCCAGATCCTCCTGGTCGCCGGGCTGCTCGCCGACAAAGACCAGGTCGGCATCGACCGGCCCCTCACCGAACACGGTTTGCGTCGCGTGTTTGTAGAGATCGCAGCGACGGCAATGCATCGCTTCGTCGCGCAACGCCGCCCATGCCGCCTCGACATTGTCTCCGGTCTTTGCGCGTGCCGTCGCGACCATCACCTGCTCCCGTGCCTGCGCCCCCGCGATCAACCCCGGTACCAACGCCGTTTCGGGCATGTTTTTCCAATATTTGCGCGGCATTTCCTTGAGCATCGCGCCGACCTTGAGCCGCGCCGGGTTGAAGATCGACGCATAATAGGCCTTCCACACCGCCTCGATTGGATCGCCCTCCGGCGCGTCCGCTTTCGAGGCGCCGGGGCCCTGGCTGAGCCGTTTGCCGTCCCAGTGGATCGAGATTTCCGGCGTCAGGATCGACCAGCGCATCGTCGCGAAACGATCGACGAAAAAGCCGGCATTGGCGCGAACTATGTGATGCTCGGGCTCGAACCAAGCGATATAGCGTGTCCCAGTGCCGTTTTGGGCGGTGCCGGCCCGCTCCCCCACCCGACCGCCCACAGCATAATTTGGGTGGTCGGGTGGGGGAGCGGGCTGGTGCGGGACTTCGCGAAAGCGCAAAAAAGCGCGCATCTTGTGGATGTCGCGCCGCACGGCTTTCGCCAGCCCTTCGATCTTACGGACAAGGGGATCGGCCTGATCTTCCATCAGGCCAGGCTCTCTTAGCACCCGGTCGAGCAAGGTATGAAGCAAGGCGAAACGCTGACGATCGGAATGAAGGATCGCCGAGCGCGCGAGGTCGATAAAGGCGCGCGGCACCGAGAACGCGCCGCGATCGGCGGGGACCACCGGCATCTGCCCGGTGAACAGCTGGCCGGGATCGTCGTCGCCGACCTGCCACACGACCTGATCGGGCGGCACCTGATCGAGCACCAGGCCGCGCACGGCATCCCTCCAGCCGTCGAAATCGTCCTCCGCCTCCAGCGTGACGATTCGCATCAGAATCCCCTCAACCGAACAGCTCCATCTGCTTCGGCTTGGGCGCGACGAGCGCGCGAAGATCCGCCTTGTCGGCGAGGGCGACCGGTTTCCAGTCGCTGGCGATCAGGAACGGACGGACCTTCGCCACCGAGACGGTCAGCCGGCCGATATCGGCGAGCGCGAGCCGCCGCCATTGCCGCGCGGCGAGGATGCGATCGACCGCGCGCGTACCGAGTCCCGGCACACGCAATAGTGCCTCGCGCGGGGCACGGTTGACGTCTACCGGAAAGCGATCGCGGAACTTGAGCGCCCAAGCGAGCTTGGGGTCGATGTCGAGCGGCATCATGCCGGTGGAGTCGTCGGCCGCGGCTGCAACCTCGTCGGGCTTGTAATCGTAGAAGCGCATCAGCCAGTCGGACTGGTAGAGCCGATGCTCGCGCATCAGCGGCGGGCGCTTCAACGGCAGCACCGCGCTGGCGTCGGGGATCGGCGAAAATGCCGAATAATAGACGCGGCGGAGGCCGAACTTGCCGTAGAGGCCCGCAGCGCGCGTGACGATGTCGCGGTCGGTCGCGGCGTCGGCGCCCACGATCATCTGGGTCGACTGGCCGGCGGGCGCGAAGCGCGGCGCGGATTTGTAGCGGCGGGTGGCGTCGTCGGCATCGACGATGTCGCGCTTCATCCCCGCCATGGCGCCTTCGATCCGCGTCGCGTCCTTTTCGGGCGCAAGCCGTTCGAGCCCGGCACGGGTCGGCAGTTCGACATTGATCGAGACGCGATCGGCGTGGAGCCCGGCGCGATGGACCAGTTCGGGATCGGCATCGGGAATGGTCTTGAGGTGAATGTAGCCGCGAAAATCGTGATCCTCACGCAGGCTGCGCGCCACTTCGACGATCTGTTCCATCGTGTAATCGGACGAGCGGATAATACCCGAGGAGAGGAATAGGCCCTCGATGTAATTGCGCCGGTAGAAAGCGAGTGTGAGCTGGACCACTTCATCAGTGGTGAAGCGCGCGCGGCGGACGTTCGAGCTCTTCCGATTGATACAATAATGGCAATCGAACACGCAGCTGTTGGTCAGCAGAATCTTGAGTAACGAGATACAGCGACCGTCGGGCGCGTAGGCGTGGCAGATGCCCATGCCCTGGTCGGTCGACCCGATCCCCTTGCCGCCACGCGAATCGCGCTTGACCGATCCCGAGGACGCGCACGAGGCATCGTACTTGGCGGCATCGGCGAGGATTTCGAGTTTCTGACGCGTGTCGAGCTGGGCCACTTGTTCCTTATATGTTCTCCAACCCAGTGTGTCACTGACCTGCGTCAGCTATTGAGATACTAAGTTCTGATACTTCGGCATGCCGCGCTGGTGCGGCACGTATCGTGTACGTCTATTCCCTTGTGCGCCATCGTGAAGCCGACTTCCCGGTTGACGAAATCGAGCTCTACCCGACTGAAAAGCTTAAGCGAACTCATGCCAAGGATGAGCGCCGGCTTATCGCGCAATCCGAAACGGCCGAATGGCGGCACATCGGCGAACACCATGCCGAAATTGTTGAAGTTGACAGAACCAACCCGCACGTCGCTGACCGTCACGAAATCAGAGGTGAATGAGCGGCCAGTCACAGCCGTAACGACAATCGGACCGTAAGAACGGGGAGCTCGCTTGGCGAGCCTGAGCATCGCGCTGTTGCCCACGCTGAGCCACGATCCAGTATCGATGACCACGGCGATCGGTTGGCCGTTGAACCAGGCCTTTGTCACGATCAGCTGCCCAGTACGCGATCGCGCCGATATGACGACGTCGCCCGATGCGTGCCGGCGCGCACGTTTCAGAACCATTCGCTTCCGGTAGAAATCCAGTACGATGGATTGGCCCTGAAGCGCATCGATGCCCAACATGCCGGGCGCGCCGATATCGGCCATCAATAGCTGCGGCGCTTCCATGCCGCTGGTGCCGAGCGCGCCCGCGCTCAACGACGGCACCTTGACCGTGGCGACGTCGGCCGGGCCGGTGAAATCGAACACCCGCGCCGGTTGTCCAAGGGGCAGTTTTAGAAATCCGGCCAATTCACGCGAGACCACCGACCGCTCGGCGCCGGTATCGACAACGAACGGAAACGGTCCGTGCGCGCCGATCAGTACCGGCACGGTCATCCTGTCGCTGCGCTCACGGAAATTGAGGATATCCAGGCTGGCGCTGGCAGCGGCGGAGGGCGGTTGGGGGGCGGCGACAGGCGCGGGCGCTGCAATCTGCTGCGCGGCCAGGCTCGATGCAGCCAGAGCGACGGCGCTCATCGTCAGCAGGGGAATGAACCCGCGCATGTCCGGATCATACGCCCGTTTCGGACGTGTACAAAGCGGATAATACGCCCCCGGAGACCAGTCCTGAAACTAGTCGAGCCGCATCGCCTCTTGCGCGAGGCTCTCCGCTTCCGACAGCAGTGCATCGTCGGCGAGGCCAGTCGCGACATTCTCTCGCCCGATCAGCGTCAGCACCGGGACCGCCAGCGGCGATACGCGGTCGAGCGTCACGTGCAACATCGTGTTACCGGCGCGGTCGAGGAGATCGGCGAGGCGCCCGACATCGGTCATCCGTGCGCGGGCATCGGCCCAAGCGGCCTGAAGCAGCAGATGGCCGGGCTCGTATTTGCGCAGCACGTCATAGATCAGGTCGGTCGAGAAGGTGACCTGCTTGCCGGTCTTGCGCTTGCCGGGATGCTGGCGCTCGACCAGACCGCCGATCACCGCGACCTCGCGAAAGGCGCGCTTGAGCAGATGCGATTGCTGCACCCAATCGACGAATTCGTGCTCGAGGATATCGGGCGAGAACAGACTGGCCGGATCGGTTACCGGATCGAGCGAATAGCAGCCGATGGCATAGTCGCTGGCGACGAATCCCAGCGGTTTCAGTCCCTGCGTCTCCATCCGCCGGGTGAGCAACATGCCGAGCGACTGGTGCGCGTTCCAGCCCTCGAAACTATAGGCGACCATGTACTGGCGGCCGTCCCGCGGAAAGGTCTCGATCAGCAATTGCCCGGGTTCGGGCAGGCGCGACCGGTAGGACTGCACTTCGAGCCACTCGCGTACATCATCGGGGAATCGCGCCCATTCCTCGGGATGTGCGAGGAAGCCGCGCACGCGATCGGCAAGGTGAGTCGAGATCGGCATGCGCGCGCCGCCATAGGTCGGGATCCGCGCCGGCCGAGTCGAAGCGCGGACCAGCACATCTTCGGTATCGATCCGGATCACCTCGCAGCTCATTCCGGCGAAGAAGAAGGTATCGCCGTTCGACAAAGTGGCGGCAAAGCTTTCCTCAACCTTGCCGAGCAGGCGGCCGTTCTTGAACCGCACGTTGAGCATCGCCGCCTCGACGATGATCCCGGCATTGAGGCGATGCTGCTGGACGAAACGCGGGTGGCTGACACGCCACGTCCCGTCGGGCTCCTGCGTCAGCCGCTTGAAGCGATCATAGGCGCGCAGGGCGTATCCCCCGTCGCGGATGAAGCCGAGCACGCGCTCGAACGTCTCCGCATCGAGCGCCGAATAAGGCAGCGCGCCTTGCACTTCGCTCAGCATCTCGACGCCCTGGAATGGCGCGGCGCAGGCGCAGGCCATGACGTGTTGCGCGAGCACGTCGAGCGCGCCCGGTCGGAAGGGCTCGTTGTCGAGTTCGCCCATCTCGACCGCGTCGATCGCCGCGCGTGCTTCGAGATATTCGAAGCGATTGCCCGGAACGATGATCGCCTCGCTCGATTCGTCGAGGCGGTGATTGGCGCGGCCGATCCGCTGGAGCAGGCGCGACGATCCCTTGGGCGCGCCCATCTGGATCACGCAATCGACATCGCCCCAGTCGACGCCGAGGTCGAGACTGGCGGTGGCGACCAAGGCGCGCAACTGACCCGCGGCCATCGCGCTTTCGACCTTGCGCCGCGCTTCTTTCGACAGGCTGCCGTGATGCACGCCGATCGGCAGCGACATCAGGTTCACCTTCCACAAATCCTGGAAAATCAACTCGGCCAGGCTGCGCGTGTTGCAGAAGACGATCGTGGTGCGGTGGGTCTCGATCTCCGCCATCACCTGTTCGGCGGCGTAACGCCCCGAGTGGCCAGCCCAGGGAACACGTCCCTCCGGGAGCAGGATGGCGATGTCGGGCTCGGCACCGGGCTCGCCGAGCACGAGGTCGACCCTGTCGATATCGCCATCGGGCGCGAGCCAGGCGCGATAGGCGTCGGGATCCGCGACGGTCGCCGAAAGCGCGGCGCGGCGCATGTCCGGCGCGATCCGCTGGAGCCGCGCCATGCACAGCGACAAAAGGTCGCCGCGCTTGCCGCTGGCGAAAGCGTGGACTTCGTCGACCACCACCCGCTTGAGTCCAGCGAACATCAGGAAGCTGTCGGGATAGCTGAGCAGCAGCGACAGCGATTCGGGTGTGGTCAACAGGATCTGCGGCGGCCGCACGCGCTGGCGCGCCTTGCGGTCGCTCGGCGTATCGCCGGTGCGCGTCTCGACGCGGATATCGACCCCCATTTCTTCGATCGGCGTCAACAGGTTGCGCTGCACGTCGACCGCGAGGGCCTTGAGCGGCGAGACATAGAGCGTGTGGAGGCCCTCACTCGGAGATTCTATCAATTCGGCCAGGGTGGGCAGGAACCCGGCGAGCGTCTTGCCGGCGCCGGTCGCCGCGACCAGCAGCGCGTGATGCCCGGCGCGCGCGGCGTCGAGCATCTCCAACTGATGCCGCCGCGGCCGCCACCCACGTTCGGCGAACCAGTCGGTCAAGGGCTGAGGGAGAGAACTCACCCGACGGATATAGGGTGCGAGCCGCCGATCACGCTATGGCGCCGGCGGCGCGCCCGCTGCCCGCGTGATCAGTTTTGGCGCCGCCCTGCCGTCGACCGCTAGCCTGGCGCGCTCACCCTCGGCGCGATCCTGGAGCGACAACCAGACGGTGTCGGCTTGCGTCCCCATCCGCAGCCCCTCGGCATATTTGCCCAACGGGTTCTGGTAATTGACGACCAGCCCGGCGAAGCCGGTCTTGTCGTTGGCAGTGAGCAAGACCGCGTCTCCGCCCGGCCGATCGAGCGACAGGATGGCACGGCCATTGTCGAGGAAGCTGAACCCACCGCGTTCATTGCCCTTGGCATCGTGGATCAGCAGGCCATAAGCGTCGGCGATCCGCGGGTAGGTCTTGCCGTCGACCAGCACCGGCGGCTCCTCGCCAAGCACCAGGCGATCCGCGCCGTCGGGGCCGAGCACCACGATCGATGCGGTCCCGGCGTCTTTGCGCTGGCGGCCGTCGGCAGGCGGCGGCGCGCCGATCAGGATGCGCGGCTTGCCAGAGGCATCGACGATGCGGATTGCTTGCGCCTCGATCGTCCCGGGCGCGGCAGGCGCAAGCGCCATCGACAACGCCGCCGCGCCGCCCAGCCCCACCGCGCCCAGCATCAGGCGCTGCCGTCTGACCGTCCGTTCAAGGCGATCAAGCCGCTGATTGATCGTCGATTCCCGCATCCGTTCCTCCTTATTTGCGGGCAAGATGGAACAGGAACGCTCGTCGCGCCATATTGGCGTGATGACCAAGCTCGGCGACTGGATCACGCCCCATCCGCAGGGGATCTATGTGGCGCCGGCCGATGTCTGGATCGATCCGTCGGTGCCCAGCCCGCGCGCGCTGGTGACGCACGGTCATGCCGATCATGCCCGCGGCGGCCATGAGGCGGTATGGGCCACACCCGAGACGCTGGCGATCATGGAGACGCGCTACGGACCGCAGGCCGGGCACGCGGTGGGCTATGGCGAACCCCGCGACATGGGCGGGGTCGAGGTCGAATTCGTGCCCGCCGGCCATGTACTGGGATCGGCGCAGATCGTGCTCAGGCATCGCGGCGAAACGATCGTCGTATCGGGCGATTACAAACGCCGTGCCGACCCCACCTGCGCGCGGTTCGTGCCCGTCAAATGCGATGTATTCGTGACCGAGGCGACGTTCGGACTACCGGTCTTCCGCCATCCCGAGACGCATGACGAGATCGACAAATTGCTGGCGGCGTCGCGCGCCAATCCCGATCGTTGCGTGCTGGTAGGAGCCTATGCCCTGGGCAAGGCGCAGCGCGTGATCCGCGAATTGCGCGACATGGGGTTCGACGATCCGATCTACATTCACGGCGCCTTGCAGCGGTTGTGCGATCTTTATGGCGAACTGGGCGTCGATCTCGGCGAGCTGCGACCCGCGACCGGGGTGGCCAAGGCGGAGTTGCAGGGGCGGATCGTTTTATGTCCGCCGGGCGCGCTCAACGACCGCTGGTCGCGGCGCCTACCCGATCCGATCACCGCGATGGCGTCAGGCTGGATGCGCGTTCGCCAGCGCGCGCGGCAGAAGCTGGTCGAGCTGCCGCTAATCCTGTCCGACCACGCCGACTGGGATGAGTTGACGGAAACGCTGATCGAGATCGCGCCCAAAGAGGTATGGGTGACCCATGGTCGCGAAGATGCGTTGATCCATTGGTGCGAGACCCGGCAGATCAAGGCGCGAGCGCTGGCGCTGGTCGGGTATGAAGACGAAGACGATTGACCGCGCCATCCGTATTTTCGAAAAGAGGGTACGGAAGAGGAGAGCGCAATGCGGGCAGTGGTCAAGCGCAGGCAGCGGCTGGAGCTGGATGAGATTGTCGAGCCGACCCCCGACAAGGGGCAAGTGCTGGTGCGCACGCTGCGTTGCGGGATCTGCGGATCCGATCTCCATGCGCTCCACCATATGGACAAGATGGTCGCCGAGCGTTCGGGCGGGAGGCCGCGGCCGCTGCCCGACATGGTGATGGGGCACGAATTCTGCGCCGAAATCCTCGATTACGGCCCGGATACGCCGCACCGACTAAAGCCCGGGACGCGTGTAGTTTCGGTCCCCGTCACCAATTCCGCCAAAGGCTATCACCCCGTCGGCTATTCGCCCTCGGCGCCGGGCGGGTTCGCCGAGCGGATGCTGCTCGATGAGCGGCTACTGCTCGAAGTGCCCAACGGCCTGCCGGACGATCTCGCCGCGTTGACCGAGCCGTTCGCGGTCGGCGCGCATGCCGTCGCCAGGGCCGCGCTGGAACCTGGCTCGGCGTCGCTGGTGATCGGCTGCGGCCCGGTCGGGCTGGCGATCATCGCCGCGCTCAAGATCGCCGGCAAGGGACCGGTGATCGCCGCTGATTTCTCGCCCCGCCGTCGCGCCGAGGCCGAGCGGATGGGCGCCGACGTCGTGGTCGATCCGGCGGTCGAGGGCCCGCACCGGAAATGGGCCGATTATGGCGTTCCCGCGACCGAGGCGGAGGCGCATATCGCCCGGATGGCGGGCAAAGCGCACGCGCGGCCGATCATCTTCGAATGCGTCGGCGTGCCGGGCATGGTGCAGCGGATCATCGAGGATTGCCCGCCCGGCGCGCAGATCGTCGTAGCCGGTGTGTGCATGGAACCCGACAGCTTTCGCCCGTCGATGGCGATCACCAAACAGCTCAACCTCGAATTCGTCTATGGTTACACGCCCGAGGAGTTCGCCGCCACGTTGGGCGAGATCGCCGAGGGAACGATCAATGTCGGGCGGATCATCACCGGGACGGTCGATCTGGGCGGCGTGGCGCAAGCCTTCACCGACCTCGGCGATCCCGAGAACCACGTGAAGATCATGGTCGATCCGACCGTCGGCTGATACACAAGCGACTCCGATTTCAGGATTTAACCTGCGAAAAGGAGAGGAATATGGCCGACGCCGACGTGGCATTGCTGGCCTCCGCTACCGAGCTAGCCGAGAAAGCGCATCGTCCCTATCCGGGCGAAAGCGCCGATTACGCAGCGGCGCGCAAGAAGCTGCTTGGCGAAGAGGTCGAGTTGCGCCGCCATCTCGAGCGGGTCGCCGCCCAGCGCCGCGCGTTACCGCCCGGACCGGTGGTCGCGAAGGACTATCGTTTCCGGGGCAAGGACGGCGAGGTTGGACTGGCCGACCTGTTCGAGGGGCATGACGCACTTGTCACCTATTGCTGGATGTTCGGCCCCGAGCGCGCGCGGCCATGCCCGATGTGCACGCAGTTTCTCGGGGCACTCGCGGCCAACGCGCTCGACTTGCGCCAGAAGGTCGCGCTCGCGGTGATCGCGCGGTCACCAGTGGAACGGCTCTACGATTTCGCCGAGGAACGCGGCTGGCGCGGGCTGCCGCTCTACAGCGATCCCAGTGAGGCATTCGGCCGCGACCACAATGCCTGGCACGACGATGGCGACTGGCCATCCTACGATGTGTTCACCAAGGATGCGGACGGCACGATCCGCCATTTCTGGGGATCGGAACTGGGCGGCACGCAGGATCCCGGTCAGGATCCCCGCGGCGCGCCTGAAATGTCGCCTTTATGGAACGTGCTAGATACTATTCCTGCCGGGCGCGGCACCGACTGGTATCCAAGTATCGACTATTCCTGAGGCGGGGCCTTTTGCGCGCTGTAGGTGGTGATCTTTTCGCTCGACGCAGCGTGCTCGCGCACCGCTCCCATGAACTTGGCGGTCCCAGGGGTGACGAAATGTTCCTGCAGCGTGGGCAGGTCGCGCCATTCTTCGAAGAACACCAGTCGGAGTGGGTTTTCTACATCGATATGAACCGCATGGCTGATGCAGCCATCCTCGGTCCGCGAACGGTGGACATGTGCGAGACAGGCGTCACGCAACGCCTCGAACTGCCCGTCTTTCGCGGTGACGCTGCCGGTGACGATGATCATGACGCCCTCTCCCTTGGTCGGGAAGCTAACGCATTTTTAAACCGAGGGGAACTATCGAAAGTATTATAAAACAAGGAAAAATATCGAACCCGTGTCCGCTTGCGGCAAGGGTAGATTGTGCACGGGGCGGAGAAAGCGCCTTACGCCGCGGTGACCCGGAAAAAAGGAAAACGCGTCAAGCCGCCACCATCTCCGGATCGTGCGCGAACAGCCATTGCTCGGCCTCAACCCGATTTTCGAAGCATTTCGCGCTGCGCCCATTGAGCGCGCGCATCAATTGGCTGCGCGCAAGGGTGCGGTCGACGACGAAGGCGAGCTTGCGCGACCTGTAGGCGGGATCGGCGAGAAGGTTCTGGAAGGCGGCGACGACGTCCTGCGCCTGTACCTTCATCGCGCTCACGTCGTTGAGTGTGACATGCTGATTGGGCCCGCAGGTCAGTCGGGCATGTTCCACCGCGCGCGCATCGCGGAACGCCTGTATGTCGTCGGGGCTGAAGAAGCCCGACATGGTGATGCGAATCAGATCGCGCGAGGGCTCGGCCCGGACGGTGAAATGTGCAGCCATGCTCTTGGGTTAGAGCGAATGTTTTGCCGAACGGTAAAAAACCAGGCTGGGTCTCAGCGGAGCTGACATCATCTGCGACGTCGAGGCAGCGCCGCTGAAAAGGCTCTAGCCGACTCCCTCCAGCGCCTTTTGACGACGGCGCTGCACCGAACTGCCGATCCCCATCGATTCGCGATATTTGGCGACCGTCCGTCGCGCGATGTCGAAACCCTTGGCGTTGAGCATGTCGACCAACGTGTCGTCGGACAGGATCGCCTTGGGGCTCTCCGCCGAAATGAGCGTGCGGATCGCCGATTTGACTGCTTGCGCCGACACCGCGTCACCGCCATCGGCTGCCTGGATCGCCGAGGTGAAGAAATATTTGAGCTCGAACAGCCCGCGCGCACAGCTGAGATATTTGTTCGAGGTCACACGGCTGACAGTCGATTCGTGCATCTCGATCGCATCGGCGACCTGTTTCAGGGTCATCGGCTTCAGGTGCGCGACGCCGTGCAGGAAGAACGCCTCCTGCTGCTTCACGATCTCGCTCGCGACCTTGATGATCGTGCGCTGGCGCTGGTCGAGCGCCTTGACCAGCCAATTGGCGCTGGCGAGCATCTCGCTGAGCCACGCCTTGGAGGTCTTGTCCTGCGGGCCCGAGGACAATTCGACATAATAAGAGCGGTTGACGAGCACCTTGGGCAAGGTCGCCGCATTGATCTCGATCGCCCATCCCTGCTTGGCGCGCGCGACGTACAGATCGGGGACGACCGCCTGCATCGGCTCTCCGCCGAACCGGCATCCGGGTTTTGGATCGTAATTGCGCAGCTCGCGGATCATGTCAGCGAGATCTTCGTCGTCGACGTCGCAGATCCGCTTGAGCCGCGACATCTCGCCGCGCGCGACGAGGTCGAGATTGTCGATCAGCCGCGCCATGCACGGATCGTAGCGATCGGCTTCCTTGGCCTGGAGCGCGAGGCATTCGGCGAGGTCGCGCGCGCCGACCCCCGTCGGATCGAACGTCTGGATCGTCTTGAGCACGGTTTCGACATGGACCAGCGGCACGCCGAGCCGGTTGGCGATGTCGAGCAACGGCGTGGTCAGATATCCGGCCTCGTCGATCAGGTCGATCAGATGCTGCGCGACGAACATATCGGCGCCCGACAGCACCTCGCCCGCCTGTTGCAGCAAATGATCGGCGAGGCTGAGGCTGGTATCGGCAAAGGCGTCGAGATCGGGCCCATCCTCGCTCGCGCCGCCGGATGCGCCGCCGTTGAGGCCGAGCGATCCGTCCATCCCGGCCTGGTCCGACGGCGAGTCGTGGTGGAAGCTTTCCGCCGCGAAATCGACGTCGAGCGAGGCTTCGCCGCCGCTCTCGCCCTTCAACAGGGCATCGGCGCTCGCCGGCTCGTCGCCTGTCGCGACCGGCGCCTCGCGTTCGATGACCGGGCCGTCATCGTCGCTGCCCGCGCTCGAACTGTCGAGCAACGGGTTGCGCTCGATTTCCTCGGCGATGAAGGTCTCGACTTCGAGATTGGACAGCGCGAGCAGGCGGATCGCCTGCTGCAACTGCGGCGTCATCACCAGCGATTGCGACTGCCGAAGATCAAGGCGAGGCGCGAGACTCATGGCTGCTTTTCCGTCGCCCCGGCGCAGACCGGGGCCGCTCTGAAATCGAGGTCCTTTTTCCGCCAGCGGCCCCGGCCTGCGCCGGGGCGACGAGTGGGAGATGGGCTCGTCATCGTCCTACAGCGTGAAGCTCTCACCAAGATAGAGCCGGCGGACATTCTCGTCCGCGACGAGTTCTTCTGGCGAGCCCGCGAACAGCACCCGGCCGTCATAGATGATATAGCCGCGATCGACGATATCGAGCGTCTCGCGAACGTTATGGTCGGTGATCAGCACGCCGATGCCGCGCTTCTTCAGTTCGACGATCAGATCGCGAATGTCGGAGATCGACAACGGGTCGATCCCGGCGAACGGTTCGTCCAACAGCATGATCGAGGGATTGGCCGCGAGCGCCCGCGCGATCTCGGCGCGACGGCGCTCGCCGCCCGACAAGGCCATGGCCGGCGCGTCGCGCAGCCGGGTCAGGCCGAATTCGTCGAGCAACTGGTCGAGCCGGCGTTCGCGCGCCGCTTTGTCCGGCTCGGCGAGTTCGAGCACGGCGAGGATGTTCTTTTCGACCGACAGTCCGCGAAAGATCGAGGTTTCCTGCGGCAGATAGCCCAGCCCGAGAATCGCGCGGCGGTACATCGGCAACCCGGTGATGTCGTCGCCGTCGAGCATGATGCGACCCGAATCGGGCTTCACCAATCCCATCACCGAATAGAAGCACGTGGTCTTGCCGGCTCCGTTGGGGCCCAACAGGCCGATCACTTCGCCCGGCCCGACCGACAGCGATACGTCGGTCAGCACGACGCGTTTGTCGTAGGATTTGGCGATCGACACGACCGACAGGCCGCGCATTACCGGGGTCTCGGCGATCGGCGCAATTTCGTCCAGGGTCACGGCGTCGTTCATATCGGCTCCCTGAGTGCCCGCCTCTTGGTTACTGAATGGTTATCGCGCGAGCAATTGGCAAGCTTCATGCATGGCGTACCGCGCGCCATGCACCGGCACTTTGCCGCGAACAAGCGCGCGCGCGGCGGATATGCCAAAAAATCCGGTTATCGGTTGCCTTTGGCCCTGCCGCTGAAGTGCATGGTCGCGCGCCCGTTGAGCTTCACCACGCGATTCTCGAGGTCGGCGTCCATCGTATCGGCGTTGAAATTGCCTTGCGGCAAGGTGCCGGAAACGCCGCCCGTGCCCTGCATCGTGCGCTTGCGCAAATCGACCGTCGCCGCTTGGCTCTGAAGACTATAGCCCTTGGGACCGGTGAAGGTGATCGGCCCCGACACGTCGACCTGCTGGTTCTTCAGATTGTAATTGCCTTTTGGCGCCACGAGCTTGCCGGGGCCGTCCGAGAGCGAGATGTCGCCCATCATGCGGTCGATCTCGACGATCGGCTGGCTGGCGTCGTGCTGCACCGCCGACTGGGCCGTCAAGGTGAAGGGCTGGCCCTTGTCGTCCTGACCGCGATAGGTCGCCGACTGAACGCGCAGGCGTTCCTTGGTGATTTCCACCTTGTTGCGATCGAGTACGAAACTGACGTCGCCGCCGGCGGTCAGCGGCAAGAACACCATCAGCGCGGCGACCACGCCGACCGCCGACGGCAGGACGACCCGCAGGATCGCGATCAACGTGTCGTGCCCGCTCCCCGGCGCCGCCCAGCGCTGGCGCTCGGACCGCATCCGGAGCGCGACCTCAGACATGGGCGAAGATGTCGATCTCGGGCCAGCCAGCGAGATCGAGCTCGGCGCGCCACGGCAGGAAGTCGAAACAGGCCTGCGCCAGCTCGGCGCGATTTTCGCGCACCAGGCGGCGGTCGAGTTCGTCGCGCAGGCGATGCAGATAGCGCACGTCGGACGCGGCATAGTCCTTTTGCGCGTCGCTCAGTTCGGGTCCGCCCCAATCGGACGATTGCTGCTGTTTCGAAATGTCCTGACCGAGCAGTTCGCGGACCAATTCCTTCAGCCCATGGCGGTCGGTATAGGTGCGGACCAGCCGCGAGGCGGTCTTGGTACAATAGACCGGGCCAGCGGTGACACCGAGATAATGTTTGATCGCGGCGAGATCGAAGCGCGCGAAATGATACAGTTTCTTCCGCGCCGGATCGGCGAGCAGTGCTTTCAGATTGGGCGCGGCATAGTCGCTGCCAGGGCCGAAGCGGACGAGATGCTCGTCGGGTCCGCCATCGGACAATTGCACCAGGCAGAGCCGGTCGCGCGGCGTGATCAGCCCCATCGTCTCGGTATCGACGGCGATCGCGGCGCCGGGGGCGAACAGCCCGGCGGGGAGGTCTTCCTCGTGAAGGTATACGGTCATCCGACTGCGCCTAGCCCTTCCGGGCCCAACGCTCAATGGTCGGAGGAGATGCGGCGTTCAGTGCGCCGCGCCGTTTCCGCCCCGCCGTTCGCGTGCCTTGCGGCTCCAGATATTGAGGATCTCCACCCCGGCGGAGAAGGCCATGGCAGTATAGACATAGCCCTTGGGGACATGGACGCCGAAACCGTCGGCGATCAGGACGAGGCCGATCATCAGGAGGAAGCCGAGGGCGAGCATCACAACGGTGGGGTTCTTCGCGATGAAGTTCGACAATGGGTCGGCGGCGATCAGCATCACCCCGACCGCGACGACCACGGCGACGATCATGATCGGCAATTCATCGGTCATGCCGACCGCGGTCAGGATCGAATCGATCGAGAAGACCAGGTCGAGCATCAGAATCTGGGCGATCGCGGCGGCGAAACCGAGCGACTTCTGGCTGTTGGTCTTGTCGAGCGGCGAGTCCGATTCGGCCGGATCGACGCTGTGATGAATTTCGGTCGTGGCCTTGTAGAGCAGGAACAGGCCGCCGGCGATCAGGATGAGATCGCGAATCGAGAAGGCCGTTTCGAAACTGGGATTGCCGTGTGCGTCGGCCGCCCCGGTCAGTCCGAGATCGATCACGGGCGCGGTCATGCCGACGATCCAGCTGATCGTGGTGAGCAGCAACAGGCGCATCACGAGCGCGAGCCCGATACCGATTCGCCGCGTGCGGGCACGGTCCGCCTCAGGCAGCTTGTTCGACAGGATCGCGACGAAGACCAAATTGTCGATTCCGAGCACGACCTCCATGACGATCAGCGTCAACAGGGCGGCCCAGGCCGCCGGACTGGCGAGAAGTTCGATGACTGGCATAGGTCACGGCTGTGCCGTCTTGGCCACGCCTGCGCAAGTATCGCGACGACAAGGGCAGGAATGCGGACGATTTTGTTCGCGGCGTGGCCGATTTTGGGTTAAGACACACAATAAGGCGCTATTGGTTTGCGCCCGAAGGCCTGCGTCCGTCGTCCGACGTGTTGGTTCTTGAATGTGTTACGGGGCGAACCGGAAAGACGAACAGGGCATGAGTTTCGATAAAGGTGGCCGTGGCAATCGTGGTGGTCGCGGCCGTGACAAGCGCGACAATTTCGGCGGTGACGATTTTGGCGGCGGAGATTTCGGCGGCGGTGGCTTTGGTGGCGGCGGCTTCGGCGGCGGTAGCAGCTATGGCGGCGGCGGTGGATATCGCGGCGGCGGTGGCGGCTTCGGCGGCGGCGGCGGTGGTGGCTTCCGCGGCGGCGGCGGCGGTGGCGGCGGGTTCCGTGGCGGCGGCGGTGGCGGTATGCCCCCGCAGGTCGTCGGCGAAGGCACCGGCGTCGTAAAGTTTTTCAACGGACAAAAGGGCTTCGGCTTCGTCGTTCGTGACGATGGCGGCGAGGACGTGTTCGTCCACATCAGCGCGGTCGAGCAGGCCGGCCTGACCGGCTTGGCCGAGGGTCAGCCGCTGGCTTTCACGCTCGTCGATCGCGGCGGCCGCATTTCGGCGACCGACCTCAAGATCGAAGGCGAGCCGATGCCGGTGACCGACCGCGGCCCGCCGCGTGACCGCGATGCCGGCCCGCGTGGTGGCGCTGGCGGCGGTGGCCGCGAGCTGACCGGCGAGAAGGCGACCGGCACGGTCAAGTTCTTCAACGCGATGAAGGGCTTCGGCTTCATTCAGCGCGACGACGGCCAGCCCGACGCGTTCGTCCACATCTCGGCGGTAGAGCGCGCCGGCATGACCAGCCTGAACGAAGGCGATCGGCTCGAGTTCGAGCTCGAAGTCGACAATCGTCGTGGCAAGTACGCCGCGGTGAACCTGACGTCGATCTGACACCCGATCCGGTTCTGCTTTGAAAAGAGCCCGGTCCGCAGAAATGCGGGCCGGGCTTTTTCGTGGGGGGTAAATCCTCCCCGTTTACGGGGAGGGGGACCAAGACGCGCAGCGGCTTGGTGGTGGGGGCGAGCATCAAGCGACCCGCAAAATTAGCGCTGCCCCCGCCAATATCCCCAGCACCGCCACCCCGCGCCCGATCGTCACCCGCTCCTTCAGGAACACGACGGCAATGATCAGTGCCGTCACCATCCCCGTCTCGCGCAAGGCGGCGAGCGGCGCCGTGGGCCCGATCGACAGCGCATAAAGCGCAAGTCCGTAGGTCAGGATCGACAGCGCGCCCGCGATCGCGCCCGGTCGCCACTGCTGGCGCATCGAGGCGAATAGGGTGCCGCGCGTCAGGATCGCGAACAGGCCGACAATAACCAGCCCCATCGTCACGAACATCCAGGCGATATAGCTGAACGGCGTCGGCGCCGCCCGCACGCCGGCCGCGTCGATCACGGTATAGGCGGCGATGGTGAAGCCGGTCAGCACTGCCCAGCCGAATCCCGCGCGACTGAGGTGACGGCCGATCGCCAGGACGAACATCGAGATGCCGATCAGCGCAATCCCGGCGATGCTCACGGTCGAGACGTGATCGCCGAGCAATCCGAGCGTCACGGCGGCCGTAACCAGTGGCGCGGTACCGCGCAGCACGGGGTAAGCCGAAGAGAAATCGCTGACCTGATAGGCCCGGATCAGCGCGTAGAGATAGAGCGCGTGGACGAGCGCGGTCGCCAGGAGCCAGGTCCAGGCGCCGTGCGGCAGCGGCACGAGCAGTAAGGCGGGCAGTAGGATGATCGCCGCCGATCCGTCGGTCATCGCGCGCGACGCCATCTTGTCCTTGCCGCCCTTGACGATCGCATTGACCACCGCGTGGATCGACCCGGAGGCGATCATCAACAGCGGCGCGAGCGTGGCGGTCATCATCGCGCTAATTGCCTGTAGCGTCGCGGACGTCTAGTCATGCACGGTGCGCCAAACGACCGACCCCGCCGCTGCGCGCGCCCGCCTGACCGAGGCATTGGTGCGCACCGGCCAGGACGATCGCGCCGCGCTGCAGGATGTCTATCGCCTGACCTCGGCGAAGCTTTTCGGCATATGCTTGCGTATCTGCGGAGAGCGGAGCGCTGCCGAGGATGTATTGCACGACGTCTATCTCACGATCTGGAAGCGCGCCGGCGCCTACGAACCCGGCCGCGCGAGCCCGATTTCGTGGCTGGCAACGATCGCGCGCAACAAGGCGATCGACTGGGTGCGGGCAAGGGGGGCCCGGCCGGCGCATCCGATCGAGGAAGCCGCGATGGTAGCCGACGCGTCGCCCGATCAGCGCGAGATTGCCGAGCGTGACGAAGAATCGCGGCGCCTGCACGATTGCCTCGGCGCGCTCGACGAGCGCTCGCGCGACGCCATCCGCACGGCTTTTTTCGACGGCGTGACCTATGCCGAGCTGGCCGAACGCAAGAACATGCCGCTGGGCACGATGAAGAGTATCGTGCGACGCGGCCTGCTCCAGCTGAAGGGGTGTGTCGATGACGCCTGACGCTCCCGATCCCGAAATGACCGCCGCCGAACTCGCGCTCGGCCTGCTCGACGGAGAAGAGCGCGCCGCGGCGCTGCGACGGGTGCTGGCCGACCCCGCCTTCGCGCGCGAGGTCGATGAGTGGCGCCAGAGGCTGGCGGGACTGTTCGACGATTATCCCGAAGTCCCGGCGCCCGAATCGGTCGCCGCGCGGCTGGCCCGGCCCGATTCGCCGCCTCCGGTGCCGGTACGGCCCAGCTTCCGCTGGCCGATTGCCGGCGTGGTAACAGCGATCGCCGCAATGCTCGCTCTGTTCCTCGTCCTGCGTCCGATCCCGCAAGCGGTCGCGCCGCCCGCGGCGCATCGCATGATGGCAGCTTCACTGGTGATGAGCGATAAATCGGGCGCGATGCCGGCGATCGTCGACATGACCACCGGCGAAATGCGGGTCGGCGAGGCGGCGGTGGCGCCTGCCGGCAAGAGCGCGCAACTCTGGATGATCGGTGGCGATGGCGTGCCCAAACCGATGGGCGTGCTGGCATCGGCCGGGCCGTCGCGGATGACGCTTGCCGCCGGCCAGCGTGCCGCGTTGAAGGCCGGGATCACGCTGGCCGTATCGATCGAGCCGCTCGGGGGGTCGCCCACCGGCCTGCCGACCGGGCCGGTGGTGGCGAGCGGCAAGCTTTCGATCGCCTAGGTCCGGCCTGCGCCGACGGAGGCGTCTCAGCCCTCCGCCGAAAAACTTTTCCTGATTCTACGTATCCCGCTGCATCCGCCAGTGTCCCGCATCCGTAGCTCCCGACGCACCCAAACAAGGCGTGCAATAGGAGTCAGGGAAATGAAGCCAATTCGTACGTTGATGCTCGCGACCGCATTGGTCGCCGGCGCCGGCGCTGGCGTCGCCGCGATGAAGAACCCGATGGTCGGTGGTGCTGCGATGTATCCGACCAGGAATATCGTCCAGAACGCCGTCAATTCGAAGGACCACACCACCTTGGTCGCGGCGGTCAAGGCCGCCGGGCTGGTCGACACCTTGTCCGGTCCGGGGCCGTTCACCGTTTTCGCGCCGACCAACGCCGCCTTCGCCAAGCTGCCTGCGGGCACCGTCGACACGTTGCTCAAGCCCGAGAACAAGGGTCAGTTGACCTCGGTCCTGACCTATCACGTCGTTCCCGGCCGCATCACCGCCGCCGACATCGCCGCCAAGGCGAAGGCGAACGGCGGCACCGCCAGCTACGCCACGGTGCAGGGCGGCATGCTCAAGTTCAAGAAGATGGGCGCCGGCTGGGCCGTGATGGACGACAAGGGCGACACCGGGATGATCACCATCGCCAACGTGATGCAGTCGAACGGCGTGATCCACGTCATCGACACCGTCATGCTGCCCTAATTCCTTCCGGGGGCAGCGAGAGACCGGCGCCATTCCCCGGCGCCGGTCTCTCACCTCACCGAACGGCAAATTCCGCGCAAATTGGAGCGGACTTCGCCGCCAGCCGGATCGGACGGTGCCATGCTGGAAATGCTGATCGCCGCGATCATCGCGCCCCTGCTGGTGCCCGCATTTCTGACCGTTCGCACGCTGTTCAGATGGGCTTGCGTCCATTACCGCCAATTCTGACATGGCGGGCGTGGGGAAAACGAGATCGAGGCGTGCCGATACTGCCCGGCTTGCCCTCGCCCCGCTCTATCTGCTGGCGGGGCTGATCCATCTGTTGCGGCCGGACCTATTCATGAAGGTCATGCCGCAGGCGATTCCACATCCATTGACCGTCGTCATGTTGACAGGCGGCGCCGAGATTGCCGGGGCGATCGGATTGTTCGTGCGGCGGACCCGCGCGATCGCCGGCGTTGCGCTCGCTCTTTACGCGCTGTGCGTCTATCCGGCGAACATCCTCCACGCGGTGCACGACCTGTCGACCGGCACCGGGTTAGGATGGGCCTATCATTATCCGCGCCTGTTTGCCCAACCCTTCATCTGCTGGTGGGCGCTGTCCGCCGGAGGCGTGATCGGGCGCGATCGGGGGCCATCGCAAGGATGATCAGGTCACTAGTTTTCTGATTCCGGCGATCGTATCCGCTTCGGCCGCGGGCTTGTCGGTGCGGATGCGATGGATCCGCGGGAAGCGCATCGCGACGCCGGATTTGTGGCGTTTCGAGTCGTGGATCGAATCGAACGCCACTTCCAGCACGAGCGTCTTTTCCACTTCGCGCACGGGACCGAACCGATTGACGGTGTGGTTGCGCACGAAGCTGTCGAGCCACTTCAGCTCGTCGTCGGTGATCCCCGAATAGGCCTTGCCGACGGGGAGCAATTCGCCCTCTTCGGTCCAGCAGCCGAACGTATAGTCGCTGTAGAAGGACGAGCGCCGGCCATTGCCGCGCTGCGCGTACATCATCACGCAATCGGCGGTCAGCGGGTCGCGCTTCCATTTGTACCACAGGCCCGTGCGGCGCCCGGCGACGTAATCGGAATCGCGCCGCTTGAGCATCACGCCCTCGATCGCGGCATCGCGAGCGCCGGCGCGTATGTCTTCGAGCGCGGCAAAATCTTTCGCCTCGATCAACACGCTGACGTCGAATCGATCCGGATCGAGCTGCGCGGCAAAATCTTCCAGCCGCGCGCGGCGCCCGGTCCAGGGAAGCGCGCGCAGGTCCTCGCCGCCGTCGAACAGGATGTCGTAGAGGCGAACGAAGGCAGGATAGTCGTCGAGCATCTTCGCCGATACGACCTTGCGCCCGAGCCGCTGTTGCAGGGCGTTGAAACTGGCGGCACCCGCCCCTTCCTCGAGCGCGCTGCCCTGAGCCTCGCCTTTCACCATCAACTCACCATCGAGGACGCCCGGCGTGCGGAAGGCGGCTGCGATGTCCGGGAAGCTTCCGGTAATATCGTCGCCAGCACGGCTGTAGAGGCGCGTCGTGCCGCCGACATGGACGAGCTGGACGCGGATGCCGTCCCATTTCCACTCCGCGGCATAATCGGCGAGGTCGACGATTCCGTCCTCGAGCGGATGGGCGAGCATGAACGGGCGGAAGACGGGCACGTCGGCGGCGGTCGGCTGCGGGCCGCGTCCTTCGACCCAGTCGAACAATTCGGCGTAAGGCGGCCGGATCGCGTGCCAGACTTCTTCCACGGCCTCGACCGCGACGCCGAACGCCTGGGCGAGCGCGGTCTTGGCGAGCCGCGCGGAGACACCGATCCTGAGCGCGCCGGTCGCCATCTTGAGCAACGCGAAGCGCTCCTCGGCATCCATCCGGTCGAGCATCGCGGCAAGTGCAGCCGGAGCGTCCGAGCGCGACAGCGAATTGAGCGTGTCGACGACCTGGCCGACCGACAGGGGCTCCCCGCTGCCGTCATTTGCGCCGGGCCACAGCAAGGCGATCGTTTCTGCCGTATCGCCGACATAGTCGCGGCTCATCCGGAACAGCACCGGGTCGACGCGCTCCTCGATCAGCGCGCGGATCACCGCCGGCTTGACCGCGGGAAGGTCGAGATCGCCGGTTAGCGCCGCCATCGCCCAGCCGCGATCGGGCGTTGCTTTTAGATAGTCGCCGATCAGCTTGAGCTTGGCGTTGCGCGACCGCGTGTAGATCAGCGAATCGAGAAGCTGCGCGAAAGCGTGCATGTCGCGACCAACATGGCGCTGACGTAACGGTTCCACCAGAGGCGTTCGCTAAATCCTCCCCGGAACGGGGAGGAATTTCCAGACCATTGCCGACCGTTCGCGCCCCCCCTAGCGTTCGGCCATGCGAAAGCTTCTCAAGGTCCTGCTGATCCTGCTGCTGATCCTGGCAGGATTCTATCTCTATGCGCGCGCGGAGGCGCGGTGGGACCCCATCGTTCGCACCGCCACGATCAAGCTACCGCGCTGGCCGAAGGGCATTAAGCCGATCCGCGCCGTGCTGATCAGCGACGTGCATATCGGTAGCCACGCGATGGACGAAGCGCGCCTCAGCCGCATCGTCGACCAGATCAACGCGCTCAATCCCGACATCGTGCTGATGGCGGGCGACTTCATCTACGGCCACGATCCGCATGGCGCGCGGAAATTAGGGCCCGGTCTGATCGCGCCATTCAAGAAACTGCACCCGCCGCTCGGCGTCGTCGCGGTGCTGGGCAATCACGATCATTGGACCGGCGCCGACGATATCACCAGCCTGTTGGCCCAGGCGCGGATCACCGTGCTGGTCAACGACGTCACCGCCCGCGGGCCGATCGCGATCGGCGGGGTCGATGACGATTATACCAATCATGCCGACATCGCCGCGACGATGGCCAAGCTGCGCCCGTTCGAGGGAGCGCGCATCATCCTGACGCATTCGCCCGACATCGCGCCGCGATTGCCGGGGGACGTGCATCTGCTGCTCGCCGGCCATACGCATTGCGGCCAGGGGGTGCTGCCCATTTACGGCCCGGTCGCGAGCGTATCGCATTTCGGCGATCGCTATCGCTGCGGGCTGGTGCTCGATCCGGGACTTGCCGTGATCGTGACCGGTGGATTGGGCACGAGCGGCCCGCCGCTCCGATTCGGCGCGCCGCCCGATCTGTGGCTGATCACGCTGGAAGGGTGAAAGGTCCATGGGATTCCCCTCTCTTGCCGAGAGGGGAATCTCGAGCAGTTTACGCCTTGCGCCCCGCCTCGAACAGGAACCAGGCGCGGCGTTCGGCCTGATCGGTCCAGTCGTCGATCATCGCGCTGGTGGCATTGTCCTTGGCATTGTCGGCGATGTCCTTCGCCTCGCGAAGGCTTTCGACCAGCTTGAGATTATCGTCACGCAATTCCTTAAGCATGTCCTCCGGCGCGACGAAGTCCTGATCATTGTCCTTGATCGTCTGGTGCCGGGCGATGTCGCCGATCGAGCGCAAGGTGACGTTGCCGGTCTTGCGCACCCGCTCGGCAATGTCGTCGGTCGAGGCGAAGATCTGCGCAGCCTGCTCGTCGAGCATCAGATGGTAATCGCGGAAATGCGGGCCCGAGACGTGCCAGTGGAAGTTCTTGGTCTTGAGGTAGAGCGCGAACGAATCGGCGAGGATCGCGTTAAGCGCGTCCTTCACGCTTTTCGCGGCGTTGGAGGACAGATCGGTCGGCGTCTTGAGATCGGCGTTGGGCATGGTGTCTCCGTTGAGCGAAAGAATCGTTGCGACAACGGATCAATATAGGATTGGCTCCACCCTTCGCCGCACGAAAATGCCGGGCAGAGTGATCGAGCGGCTAGATCAACCGCAAGGCGGAGAATGCCAGCCAGAACCCCGCGACCGCGAGCAATCCGCCGACAACCAAGCTGATCGCGCGGTGCGGCAGGGTGCGCCAGATCAGGTCGCCGCCAAGCGCCGCGAAGCCCAACACAACCGCGCTGCCGATGAACCCGCCGATGCCGGCGAGCGCGGCTGTCCCGCTCATTGCCAGCGCGAGCGTGACGAATTCGGTGCGACCGCTCCACCCGCCGGCGATCAGTCGGACCGCGACGGTCCAGAACGGACGGCGCGCCTCGCCCGGCTCGATCGGCTTGCCCGGCCAGATTCCGCCGCTCGCCGCCGCAAGGAGCGCGAAGGCGACGAACAGGCGCTTTGGATTGGGGGTGAGATGCGGCGCGAGGAAGAAGCCCGCCATCGCGGCAATGGCATGGGCGATCAGGATTGCGACCAACGCACCGGCCAGCACCGCGCCGGACTTGCCCGAACGATCGGCGAAATGCGCGACATAAGTCGCGGTCGGATCAGTCGCGCGGATCAGCAAGGCGGCGACCAGCGCCGCCATCAATGAATCCATCAGCCGCCCAGTCGCATCGCACCGGCGGCAAGGAAGACATGGCCGGTCTGCGCATCGGTCTGGCCGCAGCCGACCGCTTCGCTCAGCATCGCAATCCAGCCGCGCACGATCATCCCGCTTTCGCCGCGCCCCAAGGCCGATTCGAGCGCATGCGCCACCGCCACGACGGGCAGCACGCCGGCCGCTTCGGCCACGCAACGAATCGAATCGACTTCGACGACGAGGTCGCGCGGGCGCACATGCCGCGCCATCAGGTCGAGCCGCGCGATCCGCGCGGCGAGATCGTCATTACGAGCAGAAACCCCCATTTCCTCTACTCCCGCTTCGCCTGCGCGAGAGTGCTACCGATATGGTAAAGGGGATGTTAAAGCCCCTTGCGCTTGACAATCTCCCTCGGCTGGGCCAATGGCCCGCCCCTGACAAGCGGCGGCGCGTCCGCCGCTTTTGCATTTCAAGCGAAACAGGAATTTGGGTCATGGCCAAGCCGACCACCGTCAAGATCAAGCTCGTCAGCTCGGCCGACACCGGCTTCTTCTACGTGACGAAGAAGAATCCGCGCACTCAGACCGAGAAGCTGTCGTTCCGCAAGTACGATCCCGTCGCGCGCAAGCACGTCGAGTTCAAGGAAGCGAAGATCAAGTAACTCGCGGTTACGCGAGTTACGCAGTCCCCGCGAAGGCGGGGACCCCGGGCCGCAGGGGAAACCCTCGCGGCCTTTTCGTTTTTAAGCCCTCGCCCGTAGCTCTCTGGCATCACCCCAGCGAAAGAGCGTCGGGTTTGGGCATGCCCCGCATGCTCAACCCGACGCTGGTCTCATGCGGCTCGCGCCATCGCTCGAGATCCCAGCTTTCGCTGGGATGACGGATATAGCGCTAAAGTAGCGCGTTCACCTCTTCCACAAATCGCGCGACCGAGATCGGCTTGGACACATAGGCGTCGGCACCCGCGCCACGAATCCGTTCTTCGTCCTCGCGCCCGGCATAAGCGGTCACCGCCATGATCGGAATCCGGCCCAAATCCCCGTCCGCCTTGATCTGCAGGATCAGATCATAGCCGCTGACATAGGGCAGCTGGATATCCATCACGATCAGGTCGGGCGCGAAGGCACGCGCGCGTTCGACCGCCTCGCGGCCGTCGCGCACCGGCTCCGTCTCGAATTCGTGCGCGCGCAGCAAATCGCAGAACAGCTTCAGATTGAGTTCGTTGTCCTCGACAACCAGCACGCGCTTTGCCAACGGGGTCTCCTTGGACACGACATAGCAATGAACCCGACCGACACCAACGACGCCCCGACCCTGGCATTGCACGCGCTGGCCTGGACGCTGGCCGATCCGGCGAGGGCGCACCGGCTGCTCGACTTGACCGGACTCGATGCCGAAGCCTTGCGCGGCTCGGCCGCGAATCGCGGTACCCAGGCGGCGGTGCTGGGGTTCCTCGAAGCGCATGAGCCCGATCTCGTCGCCTGCGCCACCGAACTCGGAGTCAAGCCCGAGGCGCTGGTCGCCGCCCGCCGGAGTCTGGAAGCATGACGCGGCCGCTGCTGATCTGCGATTGCGACGAGGTGCTGCTGCACATGGTGCGCCATTTCGGCACCTGGCTGCGCGAGCGCCATGACATCGCCTTCGCACATGAGACCGGTAGTTTCATCGCTATGACCCATGCCGACGGCAGTCCGGTCGATCACCAGCGGATCTGGGCGATGCTCGACGAATTCTTTCCTGCCGAGATGGAGCGCCAGACCCTGGTGCCCGGCGCCGCCGAAGCGCTGGCGGCGCTGTCCGAGAGCGCGGACATCGTCATCCTGACCAATCTGGGCGATCATTGCCGCGATCATCGCATCGAGCAGCTCGCGCGCCACGGCATCCGCCACCGCGTCGAAACCAATCAGGGCGGCAAGGGCGGCCCGGTCGCTCGACTGGTCGCGGAATATGGCAATCCCGTCACGGTTTTCGTCGATGATCTGGCGACCCACCACGAATCGGTTGCCAAGCACGCGCCCGCAGTCCACCGGCTGCACCTAGTCGCCGAGCCCGCAATGGCACCGCAAGTGCCGCCCGCGGCGCACGCGCACGCACGTATCGACGACTGGGGGGCCGCGCGCGACTGGATCGCCCAGCGCTTCGCCGCCGACCAGCCGGCCATAACAGAAGGGATTTCCGCATGACCGATCGTATCGACCGCAAGCTGGAGGAAATGGGCCTGAGCCTGCCGTTGCCGGCCGCGCCCGTCGCGTCCTATGTACCGACGGTCGACGCCAACGGCCTGCTTCATATTTCCGGGCAGCTGCCGTTCAAGGACGGCAAGGTGGTCACCGGCCGATTGGGCGACGGGATGGACAAGGTCGCGGGGCAGGAAGCGGCCGAATTGTGCGGGCTGATGCTGGTCGCGCAGATCAAGGCGGCGCTGGGCGGCGACCTCAGCCGGGTCGAGCGGATCGTCAAGCTGGGCGTGTTCGTCAATTCGGCACCCGATTTCACCGATCAGCCCGAAGTCGCAAATGGCGCGTCGAACCTGATGGAAGCTTTGTTCGGCGAAGCCGGCAAGCACGCCCGCAGCGCTGTCGGCGTCGCGGCGCTGCCGCGCGGCGCCGCGGTCGAGGTCGATGCAGTCGTCAAGCTGGCCGACTGAGCCAACGACGAACAAACGAACTAAACGTCATGCCGGGCTTGTCCCGGCATCCACCGATCCGCATATTCCACGCATGCGAGGAAAGCGGCACAGTGGACCCCGGCACGAGGCCGGGGTGACGAAAGACTGCGGCCAGTGAGTCGCGCGCCAATTACCGCACGAATTTCGGAAGGCGTGTCGCAAATCGCGGCGGCCGACTGGGACGCCTGCGCCGGCACCGGCAATCCGTTCGTGCGCCACGCTTTCCTCTCCATTCTCGAAGAATCGGGCAGTGTCGGGCGCGGCACCGGGTGGCAGGCGCTGCCAGTCATCGTCGACGGCCCGGACGGCCGTCCGGCCGCGATCGCGCCAGCCTATGCCAAGAGCCACAGCCAGGGCGAATATGTCTTCGACCATGCCTGGGCCGACGCCTGGGAGCGCGCCGGCGGCGATTATTATCCCAAGCTGCAGATCGCCGCGCCGTTCACGCCGGTGCCGGGGCCCCGACTGCTGTTACGCAACCCGGCGACAGCCCCCGCGCTGATCGGCGCGATCGAGGCGCTGACCGATCAGAACGGCCTTAGCTCGGCGCACGCGACCTTCGTTACACCGGATCAAATCCCTTTTTTCGAGGCAGCGGGCTGGCTGATCCGCGAAGGCACTCAGTTCCACTGGCGCAATGACGGCTATGCGACGTTCGACGATTTCCTCGCCGCGCTCGCCAGCCGCAAGCGCAAGGCGATTCGTCAGGAGCGTGCCAAGGCAGTCGAGGGCCTGACCATCCGTCACGTCACCGGTGCCGAATTGACCGAGGCGCATTGGGACGCCTTCTGGGCATTCTATCAGGATACCGGCAGCCGCAAATGGGGCCATCCCTATCTGACGCGCCCGTTCTTCTCCCTGCTCGGCGAGCGGATGGCGGACGATGTGCTGCTGATCCTGGCCGAACGCGACGGCCGCCCGATCGCGGGGGCGCTCAACCTGATCGGTGCCGACACGCTCTATGGCCGCTATTGGGGCTGTGTCGAGGACGTGCCCTTCCTCCATTTCGAGCTCTGCTATTACCAGGCGATCGACGCGGCGATCGCGCGCGGGCTCAAGACGGTCGAGGCAGGCGCGCAAGGCGAGCACAAATTGGCCCGCGGCTACGTCCCCGTGCCGACCTGGTCGGCGCATTACATTCCCGACCGCAATTTTCGCCGCGCGATTGCCGATTTCCTGGCGCGCGAGCGCGCCGGCGTCGAGAGCGACCAGCAATATCTCGCGCAGCTCACGCCGTTCAGAAGAGGGGAACCTTGCTCTTAGGCGGAAGCGGAAAGTCGCTCCTCTTGGCCTGCGGCGCCACCTCGACATGGTTCACCTTGAACACCGCGCTGTCGCCGCTGCGCCAGATCGGCGTCAGGTCCTGGACGTATTTGGCGTGATAGGGCGGCGGGGTGATCAGCCACACATAATCGAACGCCGGGCGCGGGAAGAGCGCCAGGCTGCGGTCGATCGGCCTCCACCATTCGCGCGCGCACTGGCGCTCGGTGACGATTTCCGATGGGTCATGCGAGAAATGCCCGGCGGCGACATATTTTGTCGTGAGCAATTGCGCGCCGGGCATAGACCATTGGTCGTTGGTATAGGCGGCGTTGCGTTCTAGCGCGAGCCCGGGCAGGTGCTCGAGCCGGCTCATCAGCCATTCGTTATTGCACGTCTTGCCGACGAAGCTGACCAAGCGCGCGCCGACCGGGATATGGTCGAGCGCCTTGAGTTCGCGGTCGTAATTCTGGTCGAAAATGTAGAAGCTGACGGTCGTCGCGGTGGTGCGGACCAGCACGAAAGCAAGGCCGAGCGCCGCGACCGTCGTCATCGCGCGAGACGAGACCAGCTTTTTTGGCCGGATCGCGACCACGCCGATGGCGACCATGAACGGCGCCAGCCGCATATCGGCATAAGCCGAACCGAACACGATGCGCGGCAACAGCACGAAGACCGCGACCAGGAACAAGGTCGAAAGGCCGACCGCGCGCGAATATTCGAAATTGGGGTCGCGCACCGCCTTGTAGATGACGAGCCCGATCACCGCCACCGAGGCGATGTCGAACGCCATCCAGCGATCGCGCAGCATCATCGTCAGCCAGCTGATCTTGGCCTGCCAGTTGAACCAGTCGCCGGTCTGCCCGCTGACATGCTGACCATTGCGCCAGGCGATCATCAGCAACATCGGCAAGCAGAGCGGCAGGCAGTGCAGTCCGGCGCGCACGAACCCCATCGCCCAGCGCTTGGCGCCTTCGCGCGTGATCGGTCCGATCCGCGCGCCGACCTGGTCCTTTATGCGATCATGCTCGCGCACCATTTCCGCCGAGAAGGCGAGCACGCCGAGCACGCCCCAACCGAATGTGTGGCAAATCCACAGGATGCACGACAGCGGCACGAAGATGATCGCGCGCAGCCGGAACTTCTTGAGCCGCGCGAGCCGCAGCCACAGCGCGAACATCGGCAGCGCCCAGGCCATCGACAGCATGAAGTTCACGAAGCCGAATTGCAGCGGGTAGCAATAAGCGAGCGGCAGCGCGAACAAGGCGGTGGGCGGGATGCGCCCGTGCACTTCGCGCGCGATCCACAACAGTCCGATCACGATCAGCGGCGGGATCGACAGCACGATCAGCTTGACCGAAAGTTCGAGCCCGAAGATGGGATGCATGATCTCGACCAGCAGATCGACGCCGAGATTGCCGATCAGCGACCATTGGAAATTGTACCAGTCGAGCAGCCAGGGATAATTCTGGAGATCGACCTGGACGCGATACCGACCCATATGTCCGGGCAGATCGACGAGCGGCGGGATGTCGGGCCATAACAACGGCACCATCGACAACAACGCCATCACCACCACGAAGGTGCGCGTCTGCCACCATTGAAGTTTGTCGTTGCCGTCCATCTTCGCGGCTTTAGGCACGAGCAGGGTCGCGCCGCAAGGTCAACGCACGCGCCAGACCTTGGCCGGCGAGCCCGGCAATGCGACCGGCGTCAGCCAAGCCGGCGTACGGCCGGCATCGAGACCTGCCAGAAACCCGGAGGGCGCTTCGCTTTCGTAGATCATGATCTCGGGCAGCCCCGGGCAGAACGCGACATAGTCGATCCGCCGCCTGAGGACGATGGCATGGGCCTGCGCCTCGGTTCCGACAAATGCCGCGATCACATCATGCATCGCGGTCGCGCCGCGATGATGTCCGCTCGCGACGGCATCGTGCGGCGTTAACAGCAGGATCGCAGGCGAAATATCGAGCGGCGCGAGCACGTTGCCGCGCGGCAGTGCATGGAGCGCCTGCATGTCACTCGCGTCGAGGCAGCCCATCGCCCGATGGACTGTCGCGACGCGCGGGTCGGGCGCCAATGCTCGCAACGTGGCGCCGAAAACCGCGCCCGGCGCTGCCGCGGCGAGCACGCATGACGTCGCCAAAATCCGTTTGGGCAGGTTGTCGATGGTCCTGGCCCGTAGAAGCAGGGGATGAAGCAAGCGCACCGCGCCCACGATTGCCAGCAGATTGGCGACCCCGCCGGCACGCTGGACGACAATCGCCGCTGCGGTCGCCGCCGCCAGCAGGAACGCGAGGGTGATCCAGCGCGTGCGCGCTTCGCCCGCGCTTTTCCTCACCGCAAGGGCGGCACCGGCCAACCCAAGCAGCGGAAGGGCGATGGTGTCGGCGATCACGGACGGCGCCTGGTCCCATAGCGGCAGACCCTCCGCCACGTTCATGTACCAGAAGTGATGAACCAGCGGATCGAGCTGACCGAACGGGCCCGCCGCGCATTGCGGCGCGAGCAACGGGAGCGGCACGAGCGCGGCCACGCCGACGCCCGCCAGCCCGATCACACGACCGATGATCGTCCGGACCGGCAGCGCCGTCAGGGCGATCGTGCCTGCCGCCGCGGCCACGAGCATCGCCAGATAGACGGGAGACACTGCGTCGCAAGGCGACACCCGCCAGGCGGCCGCCGGATGCAATACCAGGAAGAGGAGGACGACGCCCAAAGCGGTGCCGGCCACCGTAGCCGTCAGCAGCGCGCGGTTGGCGGGCGCCACTGCCCATTTGAGCGAGACCAGCGCCAGGATCGCCGCGATCATCGGCAAGCCTTCGAGCGAGATCGACAGCCAGATCGCAATCGCTGTTCCGGCCAGCAGGCCAGCCTTCCTGGTCGGAGCGCCGGCCAGCGCATAGGCGGCAAGCAATGCGGTCGCCATCTGCCAGCCGTGATGGTCGATCCGCATCGGCCGAAGCTGGTGGAGAACTTCCACGCCCAGGGGTACGATACACACCGCCATCAGTGCCGCGCCGTCATTCGCGAGCACGCGTCGGGCCAGCGCCGCGACCAATGCCATCACCGTGCCGAGCGTCAGCAGCGGCACGACCACGAGCGCGACATGCTCGGCGGCGAGCTGGCCGAGCAGCGGCCGCAGTGCCACGATCACCACCGCGATCGGCAGATCGACCACGCGTGACCAGTGCATCGGCACGCCGTCGGGAAGGTTGAGACGATGCTGGGTCAGATCGAACCAGCTCTGCCCCGCCAGCCAGTCGCGGACCTGCAGCAGCCGCATCTGATCGTCGGGATCGGGAAAGCGCCATGCGACGATTGCGCTCCAGGCAATCACGACGAGGAGGATCGACGTTATCGCCCAGATCGCTGCGACCGACAGCCAGAAGCGCCGTTCGGTCATGCGAAGACGATTTTCGCCCGCAAGAGATATGTAGCCTGGAAGCTCGCTGCGACGGCGACCAGTTTGGCCAGCCGGGCGTCGATGCCGAATTGGACCGCGAGGCTGACGATGGCGACGGTGATCAACAGCCCGGCGAAGGCCGAAAGCAGGAACAGCGCCTGTTGCCGGGCGCGGTCGATGCCGATGTCGCGCAGCTCACCGGCGAACACCAGCCGGCTCGATATCAGCCAATGGACCAGGATGCCCGCGCTGTAGCTGAGCGCCGACAGCAGCGCGATCGGCATGCCAGTGGTCCGTAGCGCCAGGAACAGGGAGAAATCGAAGCCGAGCGCGACCACGCTCGCGGCGAGATAGCGCAAATAGGTCGCTCGCCACAGCAAGGCCATGACGCGATTCATCATGCGACTTGCAGGCGCGCCGGGACGAGGCGCTCAGAGGCCAACGCGGCGCGCTCGCCCTCATTGCCGCTCTCGTGATATTCGGCGTCCTCGTTGACCGCCCAGATGTCGTAGATGCGCTCGCCCGCCTGGATGTTGCGGACGGTGAGCATCGCCGTCATCATCGCGTGATCCTGATTGTTGTAGCGATGCATGCCGTTGCGGCCGACCAGGTGGAGCGTCGGATAGCGCGCTTCGAGCTCGGTCCGCATCTCCTCGACATTTGTCCGATAGGCGTCGTCATAGACCGGATAGGCCTTTTCCTGCCGCACGACGCGGCCGCCGACCACGGTGGCCGGATCGGCCAGCCCCAAAGTCGCGAGTTCCTTGGTCGCCAGCGCGACGAGATCGTCGTCCGAGGCCGACCACAGGCCGTCGCCTTCGAAACAGAAATATTCGAGGCCAACACAGGCGAGCGATTCGTCCGGCACCATTTCCGGCGACCAGCTGCGAAAATTCTGGACGCGGCCTACCTTCACGCGCGGATCGTGGATGTAGATCCAATTGTCGGGGAACAAATCGTCCGACCGGATCATCAGCGCCACGGTCAGGAAGTCACGATAATTGAGGTCGAGGGCGTTGGGCAGGGTCGCCGGCAGCGGATGGATCCGCCCCGCCAGCTCGCGCATCGGCGCCGACGAGATGACATGGGCGGCGTTGATCGTCAGCATTTCGTCACCACGACGCGCGGCGACGCGCCAGCGGCCCGTCGCCTGGTCCTGGCTGATCTGGTGGAGCGCGGTGCCCATCAGCACGCGATTGCCGCCGGCGAGTACCTTGTCGCGCGCCGCGTCCCACATCATACCCGGCCCCTGGCGCGGATAGCGGAAGGTCTCGAGCAACGTCTTGACCGCCATGCCGTCATTGCGTTTCTTGTTGAGGCCGAGCGAGCGCTTGAGCCCGTCGATCACGGCACCACCCAGACTCAGTCCCTTGATGCGCTGCGCCGCCCAGTCCGCCGACATCTCGTCGCACGGCATGCCCCAGACCTTCTCGGTATAGGTCTTGAAGAAGATCGAATAGAGTTTGTGGCCGAACTGGTTGACCACCCATTGTTCGAACGAGCGCGGATTCTTGGTCGGGAACGCCTTGGCCTTGGCATAGCTCAGCATGCACATCGTCGAGCGCCAGATGCCGAGGTTCATCAGCGCCTCGAACCCGCGCAGGGGATAGCTGTAGAACTTGCCCTCGTAATAGATGCGGCTCATCCGCGGGCGCTCGATGAAGTCGTCGGGCAGGATCTCGTTCCAGAGATCGACCACCTCTTTCGATTTCGAGAAAAAGCGGTGGCCGCCGATATCGAACCGGAAGCCGTCATGCTCGACGGTGCGGCTGATGCCGCCGACATAGACCGGGTCCTTCTCGATCACGGTGACCGAATAGCCGAGCTTGGTCAGCTGATAGGCGGCGGTCAGGCCCGCCGGGCCGGCGCCGATGATCGCGACATCGACTGCCTGGTCGTCCCGCATGTCTACTTTCCCCCGAACCGCGATGGTCCGGAGAGCCTTGGCGGGAAAGTGGTTAACGGACCCCTAAGGCGCGCTTGGGGTTGAGCGGAATCGGACCATTCCTACTCGGCCAAGCTGGCGGGAGACGCGGACCGGCACCTATTAGCCGTCATCCCAGCTTTCGCTGGGATGACGGACGTTGGCTCAGCGGTCGCGGCGCCCCAACAATCGCAACCGCAATGCGTTCAGCTTGATGAAGCCGGCGGCGTCGCGCTGGTCATAGGCGCCCTGATCGTCCTCGAAGGTGACGACCTTCTCGCTGTAGAGCGAATAAGGCGATTTGCGGCCGACCACATACACCCCGCCCTTGTAGAGCTTGAGGCGAACGGTGCCGGTGACTTTTTCCTGGCTGTAGTCGATCGCCGCCTGGAGCATCTCGCGCTCGGGCGAGAACCAGAAGCCGTTATAGATCAATTCGGCATAGCGCACCGCGAGCTCGTCCTTGAGGTGCGCGGCGCCGCGGTCGAGCGTCAATTGCTCGATGCCGCGATGCGCGAGGTGATAGATGGTACCGCCCGGCGTCTCGTACATGCCGCGCGACTTCATGCCCACGAAGCGGTTCTCGACGAGGTCGAGCCGACCGATGCCGTGGCGCTTGCCCAGTTCGTTGAGCCTGGTCAGCAACGTCGCGGGCGACATGCCCTCGCCATTCAACGCGACGCCGTCGCCGCGCTCGAAATCGATCGTGATGATCTCGGGCGTGTCGGGCGCGTCCTCCGGATTGTTGGTGCGCGAATAGACGTAGTCGGGCACTTCCTCCCACGGGTCCTCGAGCACCTTGCCCTCGGACGAGGTGTGGAGAAGATTGGCGTCGGTCGAGAACGGCGCTTCGCCGCGCTTGTCCTTCGAGACCGGGATCTGGTGCTGTTCGGCGAATTCGATCAGCTTGGTGCGGCTGGTCAGATCCCATTCGCGCCACGGCGCGATCACCTTGATGTCGGGCGCCAGCGCGTAATAGCCGAGCTCGAAGCGGACCTGGTCGTTGCCCTTGCCGGTGGCGCCATGGCTGACCGCGTCGGCATTGACCATCTTGGCGATCTCGATCTGGCGCTTGGCGATCAGCGGCCGCGCGATCGAGGTGCCGAGCAGGTACAGGCCTTCATAGAGCGCATTGGCGCGCATCATCGGGAAGACGTAATCCTTGACGAATTCCTCGCGCAGGTCGTCGATGAAGATGTGCTCGGGCTTGACCCCGGCCATCTCGGCCTTCTTGCGCGCCGGCTCCAGCTCCTCGCCCTGGCCGAGGTCGGCGGTGAAGGTCACCACCTCGCATTGATAGGTCTGCTGGAGCCATTTGAGGATGACGCTGGTGTCGAGGCCGCCCGAATAAGCGAGAACAACACGATTGATCTTTTCCGACATGGCGGCTCCGCAAACTGGAAGGGGGATTTGCGATGCGCCTCTAGGTTCCGGGGGACGGTTCCGCAAGCGGTGGGGGCGTTCCCACCTGCTTGAGTAGTCCCGGCCACCACAAAGCGAGCGCGCCGGCGCGATAGACATAGCTCAAGGTGAGCGCGATCCACACGCCAAGCGGCCCCCAGGGTCGCATCGCCAGGTCGGTCGCGATGTACAAAGCTGTCGAGAGGATCGCGGCGTTTCTCAATGCCTTGCCTTGGGTCGCGCCGATGAAGACGCCGTCGAGCAGCCAGGCCGGCGCGCCGATCAGCGGCTGCAGCGCTGCGAAGGGAGCGAGCGCCAGCGCGCGCTCCTGGACCTGGGGATTGCTGGTCATCAGCTCGACCAGGAAGCGGCCGCCGAACGCGATCGCCGCGACGAACACCAGCCCGCTCGCGAACGAGAATTCGCCGGTCAGCCGGATCGCGCGGAGGAAATCGTCGCGCGACTTTGCCCCGATCGCCTGGCCGACGCGCGATTCGGCGGTGAAGGCGAAACCGTCCAGCACGTAGGCGGCGAGACCGACAAACTGCGACAGGACATGATTGGCGCCGAGCTGGACCGGCCCCAGCCGCGCGCCGGCATTGGCGAACCAGCCGAACAGGATCAGCAAGGCGACGGTGCGGACCATGATATCGGCATTGACCCCGAAAAGCCGCTTGAGCGCGGCCGGGTCGAAGGCGCGCGCCAGTTCGCCGCGGATCGCGGCGCGGCCGTCGCGCCCCAGCACGAAAGCGGCGATGGTGAGCCCGGTCGCCAGCGCAATCCACTCCGCGCTCGACGTGCCGAAGCCGACGCCACGCGCGCCCCAGCCGAAATGCCAGACGAAGATCAGGTCGAGCGCGATATTGGCAGTGTTCATCACGATCTGGAGCAGCAGCGCCGCCCGCGTCCGCCCCAATCCAAGCAGCCAGCCGTTGATCGCGAAACCTGCGAGCGCGGCAGGCGCCCCGAACAAGCGGGCGGCGACGAACCCTTCCGCCACTGCATCGAGTTCGCCCGACCCCGCGAAGATGCGGAACGCGAGCGGGACGATCACCGCCTGGAGCGCGAGCAGGGCAGCACCGAGTCCGACTCCCAAAGCGATGCCGCGGATCAGCAGCGCGCGCACCTCTTTTCCGTCCTTGGCTCCCTCGGCCTGCGCGGTTAGCCCGGTCATTCCCATCCGCAGGAAGCCGAAGGTCCAGAACAGGAACGTCACCACGAAACTGCCGAGCGCGACCGCTGCCAGCGCCACCGCGTCACCGGTTCGCCCGATGACGGCGGTGTCGACCAGCCCGACCAACGGCACAGTGATCTGGCCAATCATGATCGGCCAGGCCTGCGCGGCGATCGAGCGACGAGTGATCGCGGAGGCGGTCATGGCGCGCGACTTAAGCGAAGCAGGGACGGCGTGCTAGGCTGAGCGGACCGACTCGCCAGGGATGCGATCGATGGCCGAAAACAAGACCATGCCGACGACAATCGACGCTCAGGCGTTCCTGGCGGCAATCGACCATCCGCAGCGCCGCGCCGACGGCCAGGCGCTAGCCGCGATCATGACGCGCATCTCAGGCGAGCCGCCGGTGATGTGGGGGCCGTCGATCGTCGGGTTCGGTCGCCATCGCTACAAATATGAAAGTGGACGCGAGGGCGAGATTTGCTCGATCGGCTTTTCGCCACGCAAGGCGGCGCTGGTTCTCTACCTGAGCTGTGATCTCGACTCGAGTCAGGCATTGCTCGACCGGCTGGGCAAGCACGAACGCGGCGGCGGCTGCCTCTACATCAAGAAGCTCGCCGATGTAGAGGCGGCAATATTAGAGGAAATGATCGCGACCGCCTGGGCGGCACACGCCTAGGGCTTGGCCCCGATCTCGCTCACGCTGCCGGCGAATTCCTCGAAATCCTTGGCCTCGGTGAAGTCCTTATAAACGCTGGCGAAGCGGATATAGGCGACCGAGTCGAGACCCTTCAGTCCCTCCATCACCATCTGCCCGATTTGCTGCGCGCGGATTTCCGGATCACCGCTGGTTTCAAGCTGGCGCTGGATTCCCGACACCAGTTTCTCGATCCGCACCGGATCGATCGGGCGCTTGCGCGTCGCGACCGAAATCGAGCGCATCAATTTCTCGCGGTCGAACGGTTCGCGGCGGTCGTCGCTCTTGAGCACGACCAGATCGCGCAGCTGGATGCGCTCGAACGTGGTGAAGCGCGCCGCGCAGCCCTCGCATTGCCGGCGGCGACGGATCGCCGCGCCGTCCTCGGTCGGACGCGAATCCTTAACCTGGCTATCTTCATGGCCGCAAAAGGGGCAGCG
Source organism: Sphingomonas sp. (assembly GCF_024508665.1). GTDB lineage: Bacteria > Pseudomonadota > Alphaproteobacteria > Sphingomonadales > Sphingomonadaceae > Sphingomonas. The sequence goes on along the minus strand of NZ_JANINP010000006.1, from coordinate 298,774 downwards.
CAAGGCCGATCAGTCCTTCGTCAGAGCATCGAGCGCGGCTGCACCGGCTCCGATTACCGCCCCGCCGATCAGGCCGATGCCCGCGACCGGCAGCGAGGCGACCGCCCCCAGCACCGCGCCGCGCTTCAGCGCGCCGCCGACGCCCCGCTCGGGCTCACCGGTGCGCGAGCGGTGGAGAGCGGCGCGTGCGGCCGCGAGCGTGTCGTCAGAAGAACTCATCCAAGCCCCTTTATTTGGCGAATCGATTATACGCCATGATGCCGGCACCGATCAGCGCACCGGTCGCCATCGAAATCGGCAGCACGATCGCCGCCACCGCGCCTACCGCCGCGGCGCCCGCGATCTTCTGCGCATCTTCGTTCTTCATCAGGTCGCGTGCGGTCTTCTCCGCCTCGGCGGCACTGTTCATCACGAACGCCTTGGCCTCCTCATAGGTCGTCGAGCCGTCGCCGGTCGCCACGCCGCACGTCGGGCAGAATTTCGCGCCCTCGGGCAGCGCCGCGTCGCAATGCGTGCACATCCGCTTCAGATTGTCTTCACTCATGACTTAGCCTTCCGGATAGATCGGGAACCGGTGACATAGTGCATTAACACGCTCACGCACAGCCATTTCGACTTGCGCGTCGCCCTGTTCGCCATTTTTGGCGAGGCCGTCGAGCACGTCGGCGACCATATTGCCGATCTCGCGGAATTCGGCGGGGCCGAATCCGCGCGTGGTGCCGGCGGGAGATCCGACCCGGATGCCGCTGGTCTTGACCGGGGGCAAAGGATCGTTGGGGATACCGTTCTTGTTGCAGGTGATGCCCGCGCGTTCGAGCGCTTCGTCGGCATCCTTGCCGGTGACGCCCAATGGCGTCAGGTCGATCAGCGCGAGGTGCGTGTCGGTGCCGCCCGACACCACCGCCGCGCCGCGCTCGGCGAGCGTCGCCGCCAGCACCTTGGCATTCTCGATGATCGCCGCGGCATAGAGTTTGAAGTCGGGGCGTAGCGCCTCACCGAACGCGACGGCCTTGGCGGCGATGACGTGCATCAGCGGCCCGCCCTGCAGGCCGGGAAACACCGCCGAGTTGATCTTCTTGGCGATCGCCTCGTCGTTGGTGAAGACGGCGCCACCGCGCGGGCCGCGCAGGGTCTTGTGAGTCGTGGTGGTGACGACATGGGCATGGCCGAACGGGCTCGGATGGGCACCGCCCGCGACCAGCCCGGCGAAATGGGCCATGTCGACCATGAAGATCGCGCCCACTTCGTCGGCGATGGCGCGGAACCTGGCGAAGTCGATCTGGCGCGGATAGGCCGAGCCGCCGGCGATGATCAGCCTGGGCTTGTGCTCGCGCGCCTTGGCCGCGACTTCGTCGAAATCGATCAGGTGAGTCGTGGCGTCGACGCCGTATTGCACCGCGTTGAACCACTTGCCCGACATTGCCGCCTTGGCCCCGTGGGTCAGGTGGCCGCCCGAATCGAGGCTAAGCCCCATGATCGTCTCGCCCGGCTTGACCAATGCGAGCATCACCGCGCCGTTCGCCTGCGCCCCCGAATGCGGCTGGACGTTGGCGAAGTCGCAGCCGAACAATTCCTTGGCGCGGTCGATCGCCAGCTGCTCGACCTCGTCCGACGGGTGGCAGCCCTGGTAATAGCGCTTGCCCGGATAGCCTTCGGCATATTTGTTGGTGAACACCGACCCCTGTGCCTCGAGCACCGCCTTGGAGACGATGTTCTCCGACGCGATCAGCTCGATCTGGTTCTGCTCGCGGGCGAGTTCGTGGCGCACACCAGCGAACACCGCGGGGTCGGCCTCGGCCAGGCCGCGAGTGAAATAGCCGTCGGGCTGGACGTCGTGGAGCGCGGAAGGGTTGGTGCTCATCGATCAGGCTTTCGTTGGATTGGCGGGCGTTGGGTTTCCGAGCTTGTCGACCCGGTGCTGGTGGCGGCCCCCGGCAAAGGGCGTTGAGAGAAAGGCTTCGAGGCAGGCGATCGCCATCGCCTCGCCGGTCAGCCGCGCGCCGATCGCGATCGCATTGGCGTCGTTATGCTCGCGGGCAAGCGCGGCCGACAGCGGTTCGGAGACGAGTGCACAGCGCACCTTGGGGTTACGATTGACCGCGATCGAGATGCCGATGCCGGACCCGCAAAGGGCGACACCGCGATCAGCCGCGCCCGATGCGACCGCGTCGGCGAGCTTGTAGCCATAATCGGGATAATCGACGCTCGCGCCGTCGTGCGGACCCAGATCGTCGACCTCATGGCCGGCCGCACGCAACCATTCCGCAAGCACTGCCTTGAGCGCGATGGCGGCATGATCGGACGCGATGGCGATGCGCATGAACTGGGCGCGGGTCCTTTGAGCTGTCGTGTGGAGACGCCCTTACCGGTCCCATGCGCGTTATGCCACCCCGACTTTACCTTTTCTATGCTTTGAAGCGGCTGGCCGACACGGCGCGCCCTCGTCTCATTCCGTCGCGAGTCGTGCGGGCGTCATCGAAACGTCACCGGATTGCCCTAGCGCGAAAAGGTCGGGCGCGGTAAGGCCGCGCACCCTCTGGGACACTTCAGTATGGCCACCTCCCTTGCTCCGCAAAAGAACCGCGCCGTCCAGGATGCGGTCCACCGCCACGATCATCTGACCAAGCAGGGCATCCTCGAGCGCGCCTTCACCTTCGCGTTCCGTGGCCTGGTCTATGCGCAGATCTGGGAAGACCCCGCGGTCGACATGGAAGCCTTGGCGATCCAGCCCGACAATCATGTCGTGACGATCGCCTCGGGCGGGTGCAACGCGCTCAGCTATCTGACCGCCAATCCGCGCCGGATCACCGCGGTCGACCTCAACACCGCGCATATCGCGCTCAACAAATTGAAGCTCGCGGCGGCGCGGCATCTGCCCGATTACGACGCCTTCCATCGCTTTTTCGCCGAAGCGAACACCAAGGCGAATATCGCTGCATACAAGGCCTATATCCGTCCGCATCTCGACGAGCCGACGCGGCATTATTGGGAAAGCCGCGACCTGATCGGCCGCCGTCGCATCGGCGGGTTCGCCAAGGGGCTGTACAAGCGCGGGCTGCTCGGCGGCTTCATCGGAGCGGCACATGTGCTGGCGCGGCTCCATGGAGTCGACCCCAAGGCGATCCTCAAGGCCAACACGATCGAAGAGCAGCGCGAGATTTTCGATCGCGAATATGCGCCCTTTTTCGACAAGGCGTTCGTACGCTGGCTGACCGATCAACCTGCGTCCTTGTTCGGCCTCGGCATTCCGCCCGCGCAATATGATGCCCTGGCCGGCGACGCCAAGATGGCGACCGTGCTGCGCGAGCGGCTCGAAAAGCTAGCCTGCGACTTCGACCTCAAGGACAATTATTTCGCCTGGCAGGCCTTCGGCCGCGGTTATGGCGAAGGACCGGAAGCGCCGCTGCCGCCCTATCTCCAGGCAGACAATTACGCTGACGTCGTCGACCGGCTCGACCGGATGGAGATTCTCCATTCGAACTATGCCGAATTCCTCAAGCGCCAGGCGGATGCCTCACTCGATCGCTACATCCTGCTCGACGCGCAGGACTGGATGACCGACGAGCAATTGACCGATCTCTGGACCGAGATCACGCGCACCGCGCGGCCGGGGGCGCGGGTCCTGTTCCGCACCGCGGGCGAGCCGACCATCCTGCCGGGTCGCGTGCCAGACGCGGTGCTTGACCGCTGGACCTATCGTGCCGAGGAATCGCTCGATTACACCCGGCGCGACCGATCCTCGATCTATGGCGGCGTACATCTCTACGTGCTGGAGGACGCCGCCTGAGCGAGCAGCCGCATGCCGCGCATATGGATGCGATCTATCGCAGCCAGCGCCACTTTTACGACCTGACCCGCAAATATTACCTGCTGGGACGCGACGCGCTGATCGAAGGGCTCGCGCCCCCGCCGGGCGGCAGCGTGCTGGAGGCAGGATGCGGGACCGGGCGCAATCTGATCGTCGCCGCGCGGCGCTGGCCCGACGCGCATTATTACGGCGTCGATATCTCCGAGGCGATGCTCGAGACCGCGCGCGCCAATGTCGCCAAGGCGGGACTGAGCGACCGCATCACCTTCGCGCAGGGAGACGCGACCGCCTTCGATGCGCAAGCGATGTTCGATCGCACTGATTTCGACCGCGTGTTCCAATCCTATACCTTGTCGATGATTCCCGACTGGACCGGAGCGATCCGCGAGGCAGCCGGCAAACTCGCGTCCGGCGGGCGGCTCGACATCGTAGATTTCGGGCAGCAGGAACGCCTGCCACGCTGGTTCCGCGCGATGCTGTTCGCCTGGCTGGCGAAGTTCGACGTCACGCCGCGCGCCGATCTGTTCGACGTGGTGGACAAGATCGGACTGAACGCGCAACACCGCGCGCTCTATCGTGGCTATGCCTGGAGCGCGCGCCTTACTCGTGACTGAACTTACCGACCTTCAGCCCATCATCGTCCTCGTCCGTCCGCAGCTTGGAGAGAATATCGGCAAGGCGGCGCGCGCCATGCTCAATTTCGGGCTGACCGAGATGCGGCTGGTGGCCCCGCGCGACGGCTGGCCCAATGCCCAGGCGGGGCCAGCAGCATCGGGTGCCGACGTGGTGCTCGAACGTGCGCGGGTGTTCGACAGCGTCGCCGAGGCCGTCGCCGATTGCCCGCACGTCTATGCGACCACCGTGCGCAAGCGTGGCGTCACCAAGCCGGTGATGACTCCCGAGGCCGCAGCGCGCGAGATACATGGCCAGCCCGGCCGCTCGGCGATCCTGTTCGGGCCTGAACGTTCGGGGCTCGAGACCGACGACGTCGCCGTGGCGCGGACAATCGTCACCGTGCCGATCAATCCCGAGTTCGGCAGCCTCAACCTCGCCCAGGCGGTCATCCTGGTCGCCTATGAATGGTCGAAGGGCGTGGCGCTTGCGCAGCCGACCGACACCGATCTGCCGCTTCCCGCGCCGCAGGAAGAACTCGACGGCATGATCGGTCAACTCGACGCGATGCTGGAGAGCGCCGGCTTCTATTTTCCGCCCGACCGCGTGCCGACAACAAAGCGGACATTGCGCACCTTGCTGACCAAGCCCGGTTGGTCGAGCCAGGAAGTGCGGACATTGCGCGGCGTCTTGTCCGCACTTTCCAATCCGCGTCAGCGCGGCTGACGTTTTAGCCTTCCGTTACTGTCAAGGAAACGATAAGCAGCCAGCAATCCAAAATTGTGGAGTTACTGATGCGTTTCAACACGATGGCGTTCGTTGCCGCTATCTCTCTCGCCGCTCCCGCGTTCGCCCAGACCGCGGCCACCGATCCGGCAGCGCCGAAACCAGTCAAGGAAAAGAAGGTGTGCCGTCGCGAAACGACGACCGGCTCCATCATCGGCGCCCGATCCACCTGCCATACCAGAAGCGAATGGGCAGCAATCGATGCCGCGAACGCGCGGAGCACCGACGACATGCTGTCGCATCCCAACAACCGTGCCGCGAGCCCCCGCTAAGGCTTGACATGATCAGGCGCCTCTGCGAGAGGCGCCGCCTTCGCGAGCGGCCCCGCATTTCCGGTGAAGCGGTGGCCCTGCCGATCTCCATGATCTCAGCAGAGCGATGACCGGAATTAACGTCGCCTTGGGGCGGCGTCGTTGTTGGCTATTGCAAAGGAATATTTATGTCGAAGCGCACGAGCGCCAAGCACAAGCTCGACCGCCGGATGGGCGAGAACATCTGGGGCCGTCCCAAGTCCCCGGTGAACAAGCGCGAATACGGCCCAGGCCAGCACGGCCAGCGCCGCAAGGGCAAGATGTCGGACTTCGGCATCCAGCTGCGTGCCAAGCAGAAGCTCAAGGGCTATTACGGCGACGTCACCGAGAAGCAGTTCCGGCATTGCTATCAGGAGGCCGCCCGGATGAAGGGCGATACCTCGCAGAACCTGATCGGCTTGCTCGAACAGCGCCTCGACATGATCGTCTACCGCGCCAAGTTCGCCCCGACGATCTTCGCCGCCCGCCAGCTTGTCAGCCATGGCCACATCCGCGTGAACGGCGTGAAGTGCAACATCGCGTCGCGCCGCTGCTTCGTCGGTGACGAGATCACGCTGGGCAACAAGGCCAAGGAAATGGCGCTGGTGATGGAAGCCCAGCAACTCGCCGAGCGCGACATTCCCGATTACGTCTCGCCCGACGGCAATGCCAAGGTGACCTTCACCCGCGTGCCGACGCTCGACGAGGTGCCGTATCCGGTGAAGATGGAACCGAATCTGGTCGTCGAATTCTATTCGCGCTGATCGACTGGCGAATTTCGAAATTGGAAAGGGCGGTCCCGCGGGGCCGCCCTTTTCGTTTGGACATCGGTCCGGATCGCGGCCGCTTGTCCTCGGCCGCCTTCTCGCTTGGCATCGATGCGGCCGCTTCGCGGGTTGCGGCGATTACATCCCCATTGAGGAACGCAGGAATGCGTCAGCCTTGCTCAGCAACGTCGCGCGTGCCGTATCGTCATCGAGCTGATGATCCAGACCCTTGAACTCGACAAGCTCGACCTTGCGATCCGCGTCCTTGAGGCGATCGGCCATCAGGCGCGACTCGCCGATCCGGACGTTGGTATCGATATCGCCATGGAACAGAAGGACCGGCGCTTTGATCTTGGCCGGGTTGCGTGCCGGCGACCCTTCGGCAACCCATGGCCCGTGGCCGATGAGCGCGTCGACTTGCGGAAAGTTGGTGAAGTTGCGCGCTTCGTTCCGCAACGTGTCGAGATCGGTGACCGGCGCGATCGCCACGATCGCCTTAAACAGATCGGGGTCGAGGACCGACGACTGTAACGCCGCATAGCCGCCATAGGACCAGCCGACGATGGCGAGCTTCTTAGGATCGGCGACGCCCGATTTCACCAGCCAGCGGCCGGCGTCGTTGACGTCGCCGATCGAGGTTCGCCACGATTGGAAGCCGTTCTTCTCGTACCAGGCGTCGCCATAGCCGGTCGATCCACGGAAATTGGGCTGGATAACGGCATAGCCGCGTGCCGCGAAATATTGCGAGAGCCAGTCGAAGCCCCATTCGTCGCGCGCCCCCGGGCCGCCATGTGGCATCACGATCGCCGGCAGATTCTTGCCGTCGCTTCCCGCCGGTAGCGTCAGATAGGCGGGAATATTGGTGCCGTCGGCAGCCTGATAGGTGATCGGCTTGACGGTCGCGAGCTTGACCCCGTCGAGACCCGGCCGTGACGCCAGAACTTCCGCCATCGATCGCGTCTTCTTGTCGAACAGATAATACCGTCCGGGATCGACGTCGCTATAGGCGAACAGCAGCAATTTGCCCTCATCCGCGCTGGCGTCGATGAAGGTGATAATTTTGCCCGGCAGCGCCTTGCCCAGCGCCGCTCGCAACGTCTTCAGCGCCGGATCGAAGAACTCCGCCTCGCGGCGATCCGTGACGAAGGTCGCGCCGACGACGCGGTTCTGCCGGCCCACCTCGATCAGGTCGTCGATATCGACGTCCGCCCGCGACAGGACGAGCTTCTTGGTCAGGCTGCCGTCGAGGGCGATACTGTAGAGAGCGGTATGGCCGGTCTGGTTCTCAAAACCATAAACGACATTGAGCGCCGGATCGACGGCATAAGGCACGAAGCCCGCCGTTTGCCCGGCGACGACCGTTACCGTGGTCAGCGGCTTCCATGCACGGCTATCGGCGGTCCGGTAGGAATAGACTATCTTGCCCGAATCGTAGCCTGTGCCGGTTTTGGGCTGGAGCCCCATGACGCGGACATTTCCCCGGCCATCACTGATATAATCGACGGCACTTTCTCGCGCCGGCTCGATCTGTTTGCGCGACAGCGAACGGGTATCGATCAGTTCGACACCCAATCCCGACTGGCTTTCGGCAATATGCGTCCCGGTAGAGACTTCTGGAACGAACAGACGGGTCATCAGCGCTGATCCATCGCCTCCAGCGCCCCAATCGATCAACGAGCCGCCATTCTGCATGAGCCCCAGGGCCCGATCGCTGGTCCGCGCGCTCAGCATCTTGAGGTTCTTGCCGTCGGCGTCGATTGCAACGATCCGCGAAAAACCAAGCCGTTCGCCATCAACATCGCTAGTGATGGATATGCGGCAGATCAGCCGCGTGTCCGTAGACCAATGGCAATCACCGAGTTTGTCCGGATTTCCGCTGGATGTAAGGATTGCCTTCAGCTCGCCGCCATTGACCATATCCCCGATCATCAGTGCCGAGCCATGGCCCTTGGTGGGCTGGATGATCGCCGCCTTCGTGCCGTCCGGTGACAGACTGATCTGTCGTACGGCTTCGCGCGTCCCGAAAGTCTCGGCAAGATTGTTGCCGGACTTGGCGGGGTTATCCTGTGCCGCGACGGCGAGCGGCGCCAGGCCGACGACCATTGCAAAACACAATTTCCGCATAAGTCCCCCTCGCCCCGTTCCCCGTTGTAGCGATCGATAACCGCGACGCGCCACGAAGCAAGGGAGGGACGCTGTACATGAGGGCCTTTCGCATCATATCGGATCAAATACTTTCAACTGACCTAGTGGATATTGTGCTGGGCCGTGGCGGTCGGCTGGACGTCCGGCTTGCGCCGCTCGCTAGGCGCTGCCAGACAGCGGCCACCCAAGCGAAAGGTCGTCCATGCGCCGCCTCGTTCTCTCCCTAGCCGCGCTGGTCGCGGCGCCGGCACTTGCCCAGTCGAGCACGCACGCCATCTCGGTCGAAACGCTAAAGGACGTCACGAAAACGCTGTCCTCCGACGCGTTTGAAGGACGCGCGCCGACCACACCGGCCGAGGATAAGACGGTCGCCTATATCGTCGAGAGGATGAAGGCAGCCAGGCTCAAGCCGGGCAATAACGGCAGTTGGTACCAAGACGTGCCGATGGTCCAGATGACCGCCGAGAATATCACCCCGATGACCTTCACCGGCGGCAAGACGCCGGTCAGCCTGGCTTATCGCGACGATATGGTTGTCTCGACCTATCGCGTGACGCCCAGGATCGACATCCGCAATTCGGACGTCGTCTTCGTCGGCTATGGCATCAACGCTCCCGAAAAGGGCTGGAACGATTATGCCGGCGTCGATGTGAAGGGCAAGACGGTCGTCGTCCTGGTCAACGATCCGGATTGGCAGGCGCCCGACAACAAGGGCCTCTTCGAAGGCAAGGCGATGACCTATTACGGCCGCTGGACCTACAAGTACGAAGAGGCCGCGCGCGAAGGCGCAGCCGCGGTGATCATCGTCCACGATACCGACCCCGCCGCTTATGGCTGGGGCGTGGTACGGTCGAGCTGGTCGGGCGCGCAGCTCGAGCTCGACGAAAAGGGCGACCACATGGACCAGAGCCAGGCGATCGGCTGGATGCAGCTCGCCAAGGCCAAGCAAGTCTTCGCGAGCGCAGGCAAGGACTTCGACCAACTCCAGGCGGCGGCCAAAGTGAAGGGATTCAGGGCCGTCCCGCTCGGGGTGAAATTCTCGGTCGGGTTCACCAACAATATCAAACGCCAGGCGTCGAAGAACGTCATCGGCATCCTGCCCGGAACCGAAAGATCCGACGAGACGGTGATCTATTCGGCGCATTGGGATCATCTCGGCCATTGCACCCCGGTCAAGGGCGACGATATCTGCAATGGCGCGCTCGACAATGCCTCGGGCTCGGCCGGACTGATCGCGCTGGCCGAGGCACAGGCCAAAGCGGGACCGGCCAAGCGGACGATGGTGTTCCTGTCGGTCACTGCCGAGGAATCGGGGCTGCTCGGGTCCAAATATTATGCCGAACACCCGGTCTTTCCGCTCGCGAAGACGGTCGGCGGGGTCAATATGGACGGACTGAACGTGATCGGCCCGGCCAAGGATTTCGTCGTCACCGGCTATGGCAAGTCCGAGCTGGAGGATCTGATGAAGCCGCTGGTCGAGGCGCAGGGCCGGACGATGAAACCCGAACCCAATCCCGAGCGCGGCGGCTATTTCCGTTCGGACCATTTCAGCTTCGCCAAACTCGGTGTGCCGATGTTCGACGGCGGGTCGGGCGAAGATCTGGTCGATGGCGGCGTGGCCAAGGGGCATGCCGCGACTCTCGACTATATCGAGAACCGCTATCACAAGCCGCAGGACGAATATGACCCCAATTGGAACTGGACGGGCGCGGTGCAGGATCTGACGCTCTATTACCAATTCGGGCGCCAGCTCGCCGACGGCTCGGCCTGGCCCAATTGGTATAGGACCGCCGAGTTCCGCGCGATCCGCGATCGCTCCCGCGCCGGGGCAGGCGCCGGCCAATGACCAGGCTCGCCCCTCCCAAGCCCGAGTGGGCGCCGCACAAGGCTGTGTGGATCGGTTTCCCGAGCCATCCGGAATTGTGGGAACTCGACCTCGAGCCCGCACGCGACGAGGTGACCGCATTCGCGCGCGCCGTCCATGCCGACGGCAAAGGCGAACAAGTGCTGCTGGTTGCCGCCGATGAAGAAGCCGCCGGCGCGGCTCGCAGGCGCGCCGGCGATATCGCCAGGATCGTGATCGAACCGTTCGGCGACATCTGGTTGCGCGACACCGGGCCGATCATCCGCGGCGACGGCGTGGCGGCCGATTTCCAGTTCAACGGCTGGGGCGGCAAATACGACTTGCCCGGCGACGACGATATCGGTGTGCGTCTGGCCGAAGCGCGCGGCAAGACGGTCGAGACCTTCAACTGGGTGCTCGAGGGCGGCGCGATCGACGGCGATGGCGAGGGGTTGGTGGTCACCACCGAACAATGCCTGCTCAATCGCAACCGCAATGGATCGATGTCGCGCGCCGAAATCGAGGAACTGCTCCATCGCGACCTTGGCTATAATGAAGTGCTATGGCTCGGTGACGGACTGCTCAACGACCATACCGACGGGCACGTCGACAACCTCGCGCGCTTCGTCGGCGTCCGCCGGCTGGCGATTCCCGAAGCGAGCGAGAACGACCCCAATTGGCAAGTCTATCAACGCGCCACCGCACGCGCGCTCCAGCATGGCGGTATCGAGGTGGTGCCGATCCCTTCCCCTGGCCGCGTATTACGCGACGACGAGATCATTCCGGCGAGCTACATGAATTTCTATATCGGCGATGCCAGCGTGGTGGTGCCGCTCTACGGCACGGAGAATGACCAGGCCGCCGTCGAAGCGATCGGCGCGCTGTTTCCGGGGCGCAACACCGTCGGTCTGCGCGCCGACCATATCCTGACCGGCGGCGGCAGCTTTCATTGCATCTCGCAGCAGATACCGGCGTAGGGGCGCCGGGGCGGCTCCCCCCGGCACGAAACCGACGGGGTTGGGCTCGGCGTTTTATTGCAGAGTAACCCGATCCTCGCCGTCGTGGCGGCCGAAGAACTGCATCAATTGCACGATCAACTCGGCACGCGTGGCCAGATCGGCAGCCTCGAGCAGCGCCTGCTTCGCCGCCGCGTCGAACGGCGCGATCTGGGCGATGCCGTTGACCAGCGCCTCATCGTCGAGCCGCGCGACCGAATCCCAATCTACCGCATAGCCCTGGGCATCGGCGAAGCGGCGCGATTCGGTTTCGAGGGCAGCGCGATGACCGAGCGACAGCGTTTCCGGCTCGTCGGGAATCGGCAGCAACTCAGCCTCTACCTGGCGGAACGGGGTGGCGACTTCCAACTCCCGCGTCACGCGAAACAATGCGGTTCCTTCGAGCACGATATTGTAGCGGCCGTCGTCGAGCGCCTCGACCTCGGCGATGCGGCCGACACAGCCCAAGTCGAACAGCGGCGGATGGTCGCCTTCGCCGCGCGGCTGGATCATCCCGATGCGGCGGTCGCGCGCCATCGCGTCCGACACCATCATTCGATAGCGCGGCTCGAAGATGTGCAGCGGCAAATGCATCCGCGGAAACAGCAACGCCCCCGCCAGCGGGAAGATCGAGAGCCGCGTCGTCGTCACGTGAACAGGCCAATCATGTAAACAAAATCGCCGACAGCCGGCGGCGCTGCGCCGACACCCAGGGATCCTCCAGCCCGACCACTTCGAGCAGCTTGAGGAATTGCGTGCGCGCCGCGCCGTCATTCCAGCCACGGTCCTTGGCGACGATCGCCAGGAACGAATCGGCGGCGGCATCGCGCTGCCCAGCCGCCATCTGCGCATTGGCCAGGTCGAACCGCGCCTGGAGATTGTCGGGATCGGCCTCCGCCGCGGCGATCAATGGCGCGAGATCCTCGGCGGGCGGGGCGGAACGCGCGAGGTCCAGCGCGGCGCGCGCGCGGTCGATCTCCGGGCCCTTGGCGGCATCTTCGGGCAGGGCGGCGAGCACTGCCTCGGCGTCCTGCAACCGGCCGAGCGACACCAGCGCGCGAACGCGCCCCGACGCCACATCGGGATGATCGGGCGCGATGTCCGCAATCTGCTCGAAATAGGACAAGGCGCGCGCCGCGTCGCCGTCATGCAATATCTGTTCGGCGGCGGCGACCAAAGGCTCGATCTCCGCGTCCTGTTGCGCCTCGGCACTCTCGACCGGCAATTGGCGAAGAATCTGGTCGAGCATCGCCTTCAATTGCGATTCGGTCCGCGCGCTGGTCAGGTCGGCGACCAATTGGCCCTGGAACATCGCATAGACGGTCGGAATCGACTTGATCTGGAATTGCGCGGCAATGAACTGATTCTTGTCGGTATCGACCTTGGCCAGCACCACGCCCTTGTCGGCGTAATCGGCGGCGACCTTTTCCAACACCGGGGTCAGCGCCTTGCACGGCCCGCACCATTCGGCCCAGAAGTCGATGATCACCAGCTTGCTCATCGACGGCTCGACCACGTCGCGACGGAACGCCTCGACGGCTTCCTTCTGGTCCGGGGTCATTCCAAGCGTAGCCAAGTCTCTTCTCCGTCAGCGGCAAAGGCCCTTATGTGGGCGTCGCGGCGCTGAAGCCAAGGCTTTTTGGCTGATGCGCGACAGGGGCTTGCGGACCCGCGGGAGCGCTGCTAATGGCCCCGCTCCTTACCCGCCCGTGGCTTCACGGGCAGGCGCCAGAGCGGGCGTAGCTCAGGGGTAGAGCACAACCTTGCCAAGGTTGGGGTCGAGGGTTCGAATCCCTTCGCCCGCTCCAGTTCCTTGCCGCGAAATAGCGGCGCTATTTCGTGACAGAGCAAGGACATCGACCGGCGCCGCATGCGGCGACAGGCGGGCGCGACTTTGCCGTGCAGGAACCCTCGAGTCTTTTGTCGGCGCTCCGCCCTACCGGGCTACGCGCGCGCGGTTCGAATCCCTTCGCTCGCTCCAGTTCTTGCCGCGAAATAGCGGCGCTATTTCGTGACATAGCAAGGACGTCGACCGGCGCCGCATGCGGCGACAGACGGGCGCGGCTTTGCCGTGCCTAACCACCGAGTTTCCGGCTGGCACTTCGAATCCCGCTTCTGCACAAGCCGCAGCGACATGAAAAAAGCCGCCGAAAAGCATTCGACGGCTCTTTTCCCTCGCGACGTACGATTAACGTTAGGCCGATACGAATTCGACCTTGCCGTTGCCGCGCACATGACGGCCGAACGCGTCGCGCATCGCCTTGATATCGGCGACATGCGCGTCGCGACCCGCGAGCGCGGCGATGCCGCGATAGGTTGCAGGCATGTCGGGCACGATCGCCAGTTTACCAGCCCGGGCATGGTCGTGGGCCAGCGCGCGCGCGGCCGCATCGAAGCCCTGTTCGCCATGCAGCACTACTACCACGTCGAGCTCGGAGGCATGGCTGGGCGCGACGAAATAGCCGTCGATAACGCGGCCGCCCCGCAGGGCATAGCGCCCCTTGAATGCCTTGAGATTGCCGTCGATTTGCGCGGCAGCATGCGCAACGGGCGCCAGCGTCGGCGCGGCGATGCCCGCCGCGGCGGCAATGGCCATCCTGCTCATCACGCCACGGCGGCTAACCGTGCTTTTGTGGGAAGCGGTCATGTTGAAACCCCCTAATCTCAGATTTACCACCAGCCTAAGCTGCTGTCGCCGCTAATACAACCGATATGAACGTTTCGCGAGATGTCGTTTCCGAGCAATAATTCGACGCCCAAGCGCAGTAAGTGTCCCGGCCACGGACACATACACAGCCCCGACGGCGGGCAGACCAACTCTCTCAAGCCTGGAGTGAGAAAAAAACGAATCACGCCAACTTGTTGGCAGTTAAGAGGAAAGTCTGGCAGAATGTCGGCATTCTGTCATGGATGAGAAGACTTGAGCGTATCTTGCGGGGCTCAATGTCGAGGGTAACAACGAAGTCGGGGGCCAGCCGATGAGGCCGCTTGATGGATCGGGACTACACAATCAAGCAGAACTATAATAAGCCTTTAATCCTAATTCCGGGGCAGGGCCCGCGACGAAAGCAGGAAAAGTGCTTCCAGTCTAATCGCATGGCTCATTTTTTATCGCATGGATGGGCGAGTGGCCCAGTGACATTACGGTCGATTCGAACGACGCGGAAGAGACATGGGCTCGCGCCATTGACGGCAAGTTGAGGAGGGGGGACGATTATCATGGGTTTGAAGCGTTCGACACTTTTCGCCGCGATCATCGCGGCGTGCGCCACGCTGTGGAGCGCGCCGGCTGCGGCTCAGGCCACGCGCACATGGATTTCAGGCGTCGGCGACGACGCGAATCCGTGCAGCCGCACAGCGCCATGCAAGACCTTCGCCGGCGCGATCTCCAAGACGGCGGCGGGCGGTGAGATCAATTGTCTCGATCCCGGCGGCTTCGGTGCGGTGACGATCACCAAGTCGATCTCGCTGATCTGCGACAAGACGGAGGCGGGCGTCGTCGTCGCCGGCAGCAGCGCCATCGTCATCAATTCGGCGAGCGCTTATGTCGTGATCGACGGCCTCGACCTGGAGGGGCTGGGCAATGCGCCCACGACCGCAGGCATTAACGGTGTCTACGTTATCAACGCGGCCGCCGTGCACGTCCGGAACACCAAGATCCGTGGATTCCGCAACGGTTACGGCATCAATTTCGCACCGCAGAGCGGCAACAGCCAGTTGTTCGTCGACAACGTAACGATCAGTGAAAGCGGCGGCACCGCCAGCCCGACGAGCACTGGCGGAATTACAGTCAATCCGGCGGCTGGGATCACCGCCAGTGCGACGATCACCAACAGCAACGTCGTCGACAATATGAATATCGGCATCCGTGCCGACACCACCGGCATCGTCGGATCGGTAATCAACCTGTCGATCGATCGCGTGACGGTCTCGAACAACGGGGCGGGCATCTTGGCCAAAGCGCCCAACGGCACTGGGACGGTCAAACTCATGCTCACCGATTCGCAGATTACGCTCAATGCGGGTCAGGGATTGATCGCCAACGGCACTGCAGCGTCGGCGAACGCGTTTGTCGGCAATACCACAATCACCAATAACGGCACCGGTATCCTCGTGCTCAGCGCTGCGAAAGTGCTGAGCTACGGCAACAACCGCCTCGACGGGAACACGACCGACGGCGCGTTCACCGGAACAATCCCGCTGCATTGATCACCAAAGCGTCAAGTGATTGAACAATGAGGGGTTCCGATCCGCGCCGGTCGGAGCCCCTTTTACTTGTCCGTTGCAGCGTCGCCTGGAGACTGATTGGGATCAACTTTGATCGCGCACCCCATCAGGACAGAAACGGGGGCTATCACTCCGTCCGAAACTACAATAGAATATTTACCCTATATGACGGGCCATGTGTCCGCCACGGAGGATGGGGGTAGATAATGTCACACATTACCAGACGGTTGATGATGTTGATCGGGGCGCTGTTCGCGACATCCCTGCTTTATGCTTCGCCAGCCGCGGCACAGGCGACCCGTACTTGGATTTCGGGCGTCGGCGATGACGTTAATCCCTGCAGCCGCACCGCTCCGTGCAAGACCTTCGCCGGCGCCATTTCGAAGACCGCTGCCGGAGGCGAGATCGATTGCCTCGATCCGGGCGGCTTCGGCACGGTGACGATCACCAAATCGATCACGCTCGATTGCCGCGAGACGGAAGGCAGCATTCTGGCGTCGGCCACGAGCGGCATTAATGTCAATGGCGCCAACATCGTGGTGGTCGTGCGCGGCCTGAGCATCAACGGCGCGGGCACAACCCCAGGGACATACGGAATTCACATTTTTCAGGCACAGAGCGTGACCGTCGAAGATTCGTACATCTTCGGATTCGGCTCAGGGGCTGGGCGCGGGATCAGCGTCGACAGCACATCGTCGAACGTCCAACTGTTCGTCAACAATACGACGATCAACAACAATACGGGCGGTGGCATCGTCCTCCAACCGTCATCCGGCTTCTCGGCGGGCGCCGACCTCAACAATGTCCGTCTGCTCGGCAACGGGATCACTGGCCTCGCCCTCTCGACGGCAAGTGGCGCAACTGCGCTTTCGGCCACAATGACCAATAGCGAGATCGCGGGTGGCGGCGTCACGGGCGCGAGCGGCGTCGTGGCCAAGGCACCTACCGGGACCGCCACGATCGTGATCAAGTCCTCGTCCATTTCCGGCAACCCAGTTTATGGCATCAATTCGAATGGTGCCGGTGCGGCGGTTCGGGTCGGCGACACCGCGATCACCAACAACGGCACGGCGCTCAATGCGGTAAACAGCGGCAAGCTCGAAAGCTTCGGTGACAACGACGTCACCGGCAACAGCAATCTCGGCGCATTCACGGGGACGGTCCCACATAGCTGATCGCTACTGCTATCGGACGGAAAAGGAGGCCTCGCCGTAATTGGCGGGGCCTCTCCATGCCTGCCGGCGCTCATCGGCGGGGATCACCGCGCCAGCACGACCTCGGCGACATGCCTCCGTCCGCCGGTCCGCGCCAATTGGACGAAGATGTCGACCGTGCTGCGAACATAATGGTGCACGTCCTCGCGCCCCAGCCGGGTGCCGGTCTGCAGCACCAGCAAGGCGATCTGCTCGACCGCACGCTCCGCGCTGTCGGCATGGACGGTGGTCATCGATCCGGGATGGCCGGTATTGACCGCGCGCAGGAAGGTGTACGCCTCCGGTCCGCGCAACTCGCCGACGATGATCCGGTCGGGGCGCATGCGCAGCGATGCGGCAAGCAAATTGTCGGCGGTGACTTGCGCCTCCCCCAGCGCGCTGCGCGCCGCGAGCAGCCCCACCGCATTGGCATGGCCGAGATGAAGTTCGGGCGTATCCTCGATCAGGATCAGCCGTTCGTGCGGCGGAATCTCCCGGATCAGCGCGTTGAGAAACGTCGTCTTGCCGGTCGAGGTGCCGCCCGACACCAGGATGTTCTTGCGCGCCTTGACCGCGGTGGCGAGCATCCCGGCCACATCGCCGGCGTCCAATAGCCGCGACAATTCCACGTCGATCGGGGCGCGCTCGCCAACCTCGCCGCGCCTGGTATCGGCGAACGATCCCGCGGCGACATAATCCGACAGGCTGAGATCGGGAGAGACGTGCTTGCGGATCGCCAGCGCCAGATCGCCGCGTGTCGCCGGCGGCGCCACGACCTGGACGCGCGCACCGTCGGGCAAGGTCGCCGATAATAACGGATGCTCGCGGCTGATCCCCTGATGCGACAGCGCCGCGATCTGGCGCGACAGCCGATCGAGCGTCGCGCGGTCGAGCGCCGGAGCGTCATGCCGCTCCGTCGCGCCGCCCAATGTCTCAACCCAGATCTCGCCCGGACGATTGACGTAGATGTCGGTGACGTCGTCGCGCGCCAGCACCCCGCCCAGGGGAGCGAGATAGCTTTTGAGATAGACGGGATCGCTGGCGGCTATCGCTTCGTCTCCACGGCGGTGAAATCCAGATCCTTGGCCACGAACACGCTGACCGACACGCCTTGCCTAACGCGCAAGGTGCGCTGGAATTGCTGGCTGTCGCTCAACGACGATCCGGTCGAACTCCCCGCCGAATTGGGCAAGGCAAGCAGCACGCTGGAATTGTTGCCGGCGATTCGCGAGGTCGCGACACCGACGCCGAGGTTGAGCGTCGATTGCAGCAGCGCGCTGCCGAACCGCTCGAGGAAATGGCTGTTGACCTTGCCCTTGATGCCGACCCGGCCGAGCGGATCGGCCGAGGGCGAGGCAAGATCGATCGTCGCGCCATCGGGGCGCACCAGCCGCTGCCAGATCACCAAAGCGCGATTCTGCCCGGGTTGCAGGTCCGCCTTATAATCGCCGATCAGCCGGCTGCCGCGCGGGATCAGTACCTTGCTGCCGTCGAAGCCCCGGACGTCGCGCGTCACCAGCGCGCGCGCCGGACCGGGTCGCGTCGAATCGAGCGCGGTTTCCAGCACCGCCGGGATCAGCGTCCCTTGCGGGACCGTCGTCGCGCGGTTGCGGAGCACCGACGCACGCGACCGCCCGCCAAGCGTGGCGCCGCCGCCGCCGGGATTGGCCGTCGCAACAGCGCCCGCGCCGCCTTCTCCGGTCGGCCCGGCCGGAACCACTGCCTCGCCCGTCGTGGTGTCGAGCACGAGCACCGGATCGGCCGAGGCGCGAGGTGGCGGCGCTGGCGGCGCGACCGGCTGCGGAGGCGGCGGCGCGGGGACATAGACGACGCGCGGTTGTGGCGGTGGGGCCGGAGGCGGCGGCGGGGGTGGCGGCGGCGGCGGGATAACCGTCGGTGCCGGCTCGGGCACCGGCGGGACGTAGAGCGGCGGCGGCTCGGCACCGCTGCGTAAATCGGCGGTTCTGACGCGCGTGGCCGGTGCCGACAATTGCCGGCGGCGTGCGTCGAGAATCAGGAACAGGATCAGACCGGCGACGACGATCCCCGCCGCGATCACCCAATTGGGCAGTCCGCCGCCGGGCCGCGCGACGACCGGCCGCGCGCTCGGCTCGACATCGGCCGGCGGCGGCAGCGTGCGCGGATCGCTTCCCGCGACTGCCATCAGCGCGCCACCTGGGGCACGCGCGTCGCGCTCGCCATCTTCTTGTCGAGCCGGAACACGAGCTTGTTGTTGATGCTGTCGAGCACATAGCGGCCGTCGCGCATCGCACCGTCGGCCAGTGTCTCCTTGCCGTCGCGGTCGATCACGAAGACTGCGGGCAGAGTCTGGCTGTCGCGCCACATGATGAAGGTCTTGGACCCATCGTCGGAGATCGCTTCGGGCCGCACGTCGGCGGATCCGCTCAATTTGTATCGACCCGATTCGACCGGCGCGGGCCCGCTATTGGCGGGCGCGGGCGGCGGCGGATAACGGAAGCGGACGATGAACGGCGCGCTGCCGACGCTGCCCGGCGACAATTCGAAGACATAGGAGCGCGCGTCGGTCACCACCGTCATGTTGGTGGTGATCCCCTGCAACGGCTTGAGGAACAGCCGGTCGCCGCGCTTGTTGGGCGTGACCTGCCACGCGCCGCTGTCCCCAACCGCCACATTCTCGATCCGCTCGTCTGGGGCGAATTCGACGGTCAATTCATACCCGCTCGGCACTTGGAGCGAGACGACCTGGTCCGCGTCGTACATCACGGTCTGGATGCGCGGATCGCCATCGCCCGGTTGCGGCCGGACCTGCGCCTGCGCCGGTGCGGCGGCAACCGCTGCGGCCAGGATCAGAGCTGAAACGATCCTCAAAGCGTAACCTCTGCGCCATTGGGCGAGCGCGACGGCGAAGGACTCGGACTCGTTGGCGCGCCGGGGGCGAGCACTTGCGGCTGGCTGGATCCTACGGATGGCGCTGCGGGGGTCAGCGGCACAGGCTGGGGCGCGAGGTTTTCCTGGCTGCGGTTATAGCCGAACACCTGGAAGCCGAGCGGATTGATGAAACGGTCCTCTGCACGCATCGGCCCGGTCGAGAAACGGTATTTGATCACCGCGACCCAGGATTCGGGCGGCTGCGTCTGCCCGCCGGGATCGCGGCGCACGGTATCGAACCGCACCAGCGCCTGATTGCCGCCCATCGACGTGATGCTCTTGACCCGGGTGTCGACGACCGAGCGCGGATAGCGGCTGAGCGGGCTGGCCGGGTTGGCCGCCTGCATGCCGTTGACATAATCGGCCTTGGCGACGTCGGCCGACCAGATCTGCACCTTGCGGTAATTGGCCTGCACCGTGCCCGCATCGTAGCTCTCGCGCGCGATGACATATTGGACCAGAAACGATTGGGTCAGCGCGGTATCGGGCGCGATCTTCTCGGCGTCGAGCGGCTTCAATTCCTGGACATAGCCGGTCTGCTTGTCGACCAGCAACGTATAGGGGACGACGGTCTTGAGCGGCATCAAGACGATGATCGCGATCGCCTCGAACAGGGCCACCGCCACCGCCACGCTCGCGACGATCCACGCGGTGCGGCGCGATGCGCGCAGCATGTCCTGGCGATCGTCGGCCCAGCTGTCCGCCTCGCGATAATAAGCGTCGAGCGATTCGCGCGCGGCCTGTTTCATCTGTTGCTATCCCGCCGTGTTGCCCCGGCCGACACGCGCCCCCGCGTCCGCCTTCTGAAACTCTGGCCGAGCGGCACGGCTGCCGCAACGGCGATCTCACGCGTGGTGTTGGTGGGCGTAATCCCCGGCCGCCCAAGCGACGTAGCGGGTGGCTGGCTGGCATGACTCTCGCGTCGCTGCGTCGCGGTCACCGCATCAGCGATCGCCAGCGCGCGCGATCGCTGGTCGGTGATAACGCCCTCATTGCCGCGCGCACCGGCCAGTACCGGCGCGCGGTCGGCAAAGCGGGTGGCAACCCGCTCGCCAGCCTGTTTCCAGCTCGTCGGTATGCGAAATCCCTGCGCCACGCGCGCGACCGCCACCAGTACCGCGAGCAACGTCACCGCGAAGATCACCGACAAAGCGAGCAGTTCGACCGGGACCGCGGGTGTCGCGATCTCCTGATGCCGCAAGTCCATCACTGCGGCGAGCCAGGGTTCGAGCAAGGCGAGTTCGACTCCCAACACGATCGCGGTGCCCAATGCCCCCAATGCGGCGCCGGCCAGGCCGCGCACCCAGCCCTCGAACAGACCCCGCGTCCCTTCGAACAACAGGAAGATCGCGAAGAGCGGCCCCAAGGCGAGTAGCAGCCCGGCGATCAGCCGGACGCTGGCGAAGGCGGCGATCGTTCCCGCCAGGAACAATGTCCGCGCGCTGCCCAGCAGCGACAGATCGCGCGCCGGATCCCAGCGCGCATGGCTGGCGAGCCCCTGCAGCCGGCGGCGCTCCTGTGCCTGTTGCTCGGGAGTCATCGGCTGTGTGGTCGGTCCCGTCACCAGATCGGTATTGGGGGGCCGTCCGGTGCCGATGACGTTCAGCTCCGCGATCTCGTCGTCTATAGCCTGCAACCGCGCGACCAGTCCGCCGCCGGCGCCGGGCAGCCCCGACGCGCCGCCGATGGCGCCGGCGAGCTCCGCCGGACCCTTGAGCGCGACATCATAGGCAAGCGTGCGAAATGCCGGCCAGCTTGTCGCCAACAACAGCACCACGCCGAGCTTGATCACGGTGAGGATGGCGGCACGCGCATCGGGCGTGTCGCCCAGGATCAGGCGATAGCCGAACAAAGCGATGAACACCGTCAGCACGCCGCCCAGGATCAGCGACGATGCCGATCCGCCCGCCGCCATAGCCTGGTATCCGGCGGCGCCCAAGGTCTGCGCCTGGCAGTCGATATGGCCGAGCACGCTCGACAGGAATTGCGAATCGTTGATCGCCGGGCACGCTACCTGCATCACGCGCGCTCCAGCAGAGGCGGGATCCAGTCGGCCGGATCGTCGCCCTTTTCGGCGCGGATCTCGTCGAGCAGACGCACGGTGCGTTCGCGCCCCGACAGGATCGTCAGGATGTCGTGTTCGCCGGTCAGGTTGAGCCGGACGACGACGCTTTCGGTGCCGTGCTTGATCAGGAAGCAATGCGCATCGTCGGGCAAGGTCCGGACGATCTCATATTCGTGCGGCGTCAGCCCGAAGCCGTCGATATAATCGGATGCGCGCGCCTTGGGATTGGTCATGAAGATCTGCGTCGCGGCCTGCTCGATGATCGCCGAGGCGATACGGCTTTCGAGCGCATCCTGCGCGC
The DNA here is from genome assembly GCF_024508665.1 of Sphingomonas sp. Classification (GTDB taxonomy): domain Bacteria; phylum Pseudomonadota; class Alphaproteobacteria; order Sphingomonadales; family Sphingomonadaceae; genus Sphingomonas. The sequence continues at coordinate 276,832 of NZ_JANINP010000006.1, read as the reverse complement.
TCTGCGTCGCGAAGCCTACGATCCCGTTCCGCTTGCGGATCGTCTTTTCCCAATCCTTGATACGGCGGACGAACACTTCGTCGTCGAGCGCTTTCCATCCTTCGTCGACGACGATGATCGCAGCCGATCCGTCGAGCCGTTCCTCCACGCGGTGGAACAGGTACATCATCGCGGGCGTCCGCACCGCGGGATCGTCGAGGATCTGGGTCATGTCGAACCCGACCGAGTCGGCCGACAGATCGGTCAGGTCGCGCTCATTGTCGAACAGCCAGGCGCGCTCGCCATCACCCCACCAGGGCCTGAGACGCGAATAGAGATCGGCGGCAGTCGGCCGCGATCCGCCGCGGAACAATTCCGCGAGGTGGCGCAGCCGGCGATGCTCGATCGGCTGATCGAAATTGGCGTCGATCGCGTCCTTGATCCGTGCGGTCTCGTCGATATCGGCGCCGCCCGCGAGTTGCGCGACCCAGTCGATCAGGAACTGACGGTTGGCCGGGCTATCGTCGAGCTGCAGCGGGTTGAGCCCCGCGGCCATGTCGGGGCGCAGCACGTCATAGCGGCCGCCGATAGCGCGAATGAACAGCTCGGCACCGCGGTCCTTGTCGAAAAAGATGATCCGCGGATGGAATTTGCGCGCCTGGGCGAGCAGGAAATTGACGACCACCGTCTTGCCCGAGCCGGACGGACCGATCACGGTGAAATTGCCCAGGTCGCCCTGGTGGAAATTGAAATAATAGGGCCCCGCGGCGGTCGTCTCGAGCAGGCTGACCGCCTGGCCCCAATGATTGGCTTCGGGCTTGCCGAGCGCAAAATTGTGGCTCGAGGCGAAGCCCGCGAAATTGCCGGTCGAGATCAGCCCCCGTCGTGCGATATATTTGAAGTTGCCCGGGAACTGCGCCCAAAAGGCTGGCTCGAGCGCGATCTCCTCGCGCACCGCGATGATGCCGAGATCGGACAGCGACGCCTGCACCTCGGCAACCCCGGCATTGACCTCCTCGATCGTGTCGCCGTGCACCGCGACCGTCATGTGATGCTCGCCGAACCCGGCACGGCCGGCGGCGACATCGTCCTTGGCGTTGGACAGTTCGGCGCGCAGGCTGACCGCCTCGTCCTCGGCCGAGCGCATGCGCCTGAGCGCCAGGTTCATCTTGCCCAGCGCCGCCTGGCGGTCGACGAAGCCAAACGATTGCGAGACGGTGATCTCGAACGGCAGCCGCAACAGTTCGTCGAGCATGCCCGGCGCGGTCTGCGCGGGATAATCCTTGATCGACACCATGCCGACGAAGCTGCGACCGGTATTGCCCGCCGGACCGAGCTCGACCGTCTCTTCGCCGAAACTGATCCGGCGATAGGGCAGATAGGCACCGGCATCCTGCATCGGCATCAGCACCGGCCGCATTTCGGCATTGTACAACGCCGAGAGGAATTCGAGCGGCTCCGAACAGAAACCTGTCTTGGTCTCATAGACCGACAGCAAACGCGGATCGTAACTGCCGAGCTGCGCCAGCAACGCATCGCGTGCGGTATCGAGCTGGTGCACCTCGTGCTTGCGGGTGATGTCCGGATCGACGCCGGTGCTGCCAAACCAGCCGCGAATGCGGTCGGCGACCCCCACGCGACCCTGCATCGGCCGCCGGACCAGGGTCAGGAAGATATCGTTGACGTAGAGCCGCCGCGCCGACAACCGCGCGCGCCACGCCGCGTCGAGCCGGGTCGAGAAATCGTCGGGGAATTTATCCGACATCTCGGCATCGGCCTCACGCCGGATGACGTGATGGTAGATCGCGAATCGCGACGATCCGATCGCCTGCAGCATCGCGTCGCGCAGCGACTTGCGATAATTGATCTCGTCGGTGTCGGCGGTCTCGAACAACAGCCCGCGCAGCTGGATCACCTGCATCAACAGGCCATCGCGCGTCTCGATCGTGTGATCGTCGACATGGCGCGCATAGGGCAAATGCACCCCGGCCGCTTTCTCGCGCGCGACCGTTCGCCGGTCGTTGGTCAGGGGCGGTAGGAGTTGCATCGCCAGATCGAATAATTGCGCACGCGCGGACAGCGGCTGACCTTGGCCAGCCACAGGTCGAAAAAGCGCGGCTCGCGCACGCACAGGATCATGCCGACGACGTGGATCAGGGCGGCGGCTGCCAGAACCCAGATCGAGTGAAAGATCAGGAACAATTCGGTCGCGACCACGCCGTTGACGACGAAATAGCTATAGGTCACGCCCGCAAACATCTGCGGCCGCGTCAACGCGACGAACAAGGGATCGCGATCGAGCCCCCCGGCCATGACTCAATTGCCCAGAGTGGCGGTGGACTGGATTCCCGCGACGATCGAGGCGGCACCGAACAGGATGAAGCAGCCGATGATGACGGTCGCGCCATAGCGCCAATTGATCCGCCCGGTCAGCATCATGAACCCGACCGCGGCGACCGCGATGATCGCGACGACGGTGGCGACCGTGCCGAGCAACGTGCCCTGCAGCCAGCGCACCGCGGACACCAACACGCCCGATCCGGCGGGATCGTTCAGCGAATCCTGCGCGTGCGCGACACTGGCACTGATCATGCCGCCCAGCGCGGCCAGCAATGGAGCGATCCGGGACTTCATCAAACGCAACACGCCTTACCCCTCACCTGGCGGGTTGGCGGCGCGCGCAGCCGCGGATGCGCGGCGACAGGCGCCCCCCGCACCCGAGTCGCGGGTGTGCACCAGCGCGCAGTGCGTTTCAAGCCGCGCGCCCTTCCAGTCATGAAACGCGCTGCGTCCCCAATGCGTTTTAAAACCCATGCCCTCCAGCGTGATACGCTCGTTCGATTATGATGAAGCCGCGCACCGGCTCGATATCCGCTTCGTCAGCGGACGAGTTTACTCATATCTCGACGTGCCCGAGCGCGTCGTCGAAGCGATGCGCCGCGCGACCTCCAAGGGCGGATTCTTCAACCGCCGCATCCGCGACCGCTATCGCTTCGTGCGGCGTTGAGGGATATCCTCGCCCTCATGTCGAAGATACGAATCGGAATCGGCGGCTGGACCTACGAGCCGTGGCGCGGAACCTTCTTTCCGGAAAAATGGCCGCAAAAACGCGAGCTTGAATATGCCTCGCGCCAGCTCACGGCGATCGAGATCAACGGCACCTATTATTCGGGGTTCAAGCCGGCGACCTTCGCCGGCTGGGCGGAAGTCGTGCCAGACGACTTCGTCTTCACGGTCAAGGCCTCGCGCTTCTGCACCAACCGCAAGGTGCTAGCCGAAGGCGGCGAATCGATCGCTCGGTTCGTCGCTCAGGGCATCGTCGAGCTCGGCCCCAAGCTCGGCCCGATCCTGTGGCAGTTCATGGCAACCAAGAAATTCGACCCGGACGATTTCGGCGCGTTCCTGAAGCTACTGCCGGCGAGCCATGACGGTGTCGCGCTGCGCCATGCGGTGCAGGTCCGGCACGACAGTTTCCACGTCCCCGAATTCGTCGATCTATGCCGGACGGCCGGGGTCGCGATCGTCTATGCCGAATCGGCCGACTATCCCGCGATCGCCGACGTGACCGGCGATTTCGTCTATGCGCGGCTCGAAAACGCAGTGGAGGAAGAGCCGCAGGGCTATTCCTCCGAAGCGCTCGATCACTGGGCGGTCGTGGCGAAGGACTGGGCGGCGGGCGGATCGCCCGCCGGATTGCCTTATGTCGCCGACCCCGCGCCGAAGACGCCGCGCGACACCTTCATCTTCATGATCAACGGCGCCAAGGTCCGGGCGCCGGCGGCGGCGCAGGCGCTGATTTCGCGCCTTTGATTTTTCGCTCCATACTGCCCGTCATCCCCGCGTAAGCGGGGACCCAACTCCCGAGCGAGCAGCGCAACACGACATTTGTGAAGGTTGACAGGGTCGGTGATGGGTCCCCGCGTTCGCGGGGATGACGATATGAAGCCTCGCCTCGGGGCGCTACCGTCCGGCCGGCGCCGGCGCCGCGGCATTGCCCTGCAGCGCCGCGGCTTCGAGCGTGTCGAGCGCCTGGCGAGTCGCGATGTAGCGCTGCGCGCCGTCGAGCCAGGCCTTGGATTGGGCGGCGCCGGGAAGCCGCTTCACTTCCTCGACCGCGGCCTCGACCTGTCCCTGGGCCAGGAAGCGGCGAATCCGTGCCAGCCGTTCTCCCGGTACCGGCGAAGGCGCGTTGCGCGGGTGGATCACGACCAGGCTGCCGAGCATGCGGACGAACGACCCGCCCCAGCCGTCGCCCGCGGGGCCCAAAGCGAGCTGCGATCCGATCTGATCGAGGCTGAGCCGAAGATCCTCGACCGTGATCGGGTTGCGTCCGGCATCGATGATCGCGGCAACCTCATTTGGTCGCGTCGCGCCGAACCGGTCGCGCAATTGCTGTTCGATATAGCCCAGCGGCGACCCGCGATCGATTGCGCGGCGCGCTGCAAACGCGATCATCATGCCCTCGGCGCGAGTCGCGTTGCCATAGGAATTGGCGGCTTCCCCGGTCACCGCGGCAGTGCGCTGTTCGAGCGCGGAAAGCTCCGCGGCGAGCATTTGCTGGCGCGCGGAGATCGAGGCTGGATCGGTCGCCACCGGCGGGGCAACGATGACCTTGGTCGCGGGCGCCGCGGCCTGCGGTTCGGGCGCGGGTTGCGCGGGGACCATCCGCCAGACGACCAGTCCGGCGATCAGCAAGCCGATGATGAAGGTGGCGAGCGCGATCCCAATCGTCGCGGTCAGGGTCAGCTGCCGAACGGGCTCCGGCGGACTTTGCGCGATATCGCTCATGACGTCCTTATCCTGCGCAGGGCAGGAACGGTCAATCGGCCAGGGCGCGGGCGAGCGCGATCAACGCGGTGTCGTCAGGGGAAGCCGCCGCTGCGATTCGCTCCCAACCGTCGCCGGCGGCGTCGGCGGCCGCGGCGCTGATCGCCGCCAGCCGCATTGTCCGGCGGTCGATACCGGCGCGGTCGACCAGATCGGCGACGCGGCGCGCCGCGCGCGGCGAATGGACCAGCACCACCGAGCCCGCCAATTGGTCGAGCGCTTGGCCGCCTACATCAACCGGATCGCTGGCATAGACCGCGATTGCCTCGGCGATGATCGGGTCGCTGCCCAGGGCGCGATCGCGGCCGCCGAGCAGCAAGGCTCGCCCCACACCGTCTGCCGCAGCGGCCGCGACCATGGCCGCGCCATCGCGATCGCCGGCGGCGACCACCTGCAACCCCGCCTCGCGCGCCGCCGAGGCAGTCGCGTCGCCGACCGCATGAACGGGCAGGCTCCGCAGGCCGGTAAGCCCTGGTCCGGCATGCCTCGCCGCGTTCGCACTGGTGAGGAACAGCGCATCGAACCGCGAGACCTCGGGGGGCGTCCAGTCGATCGCGTGGATTTCGAACAGCGGCAGGCGGATAGCGGTCAGCCCCAGTGCCTCGATCGCGGCGGAGGTCGCGGCGTTGCCCGGCTCCGGGCGCAGCACCGCGATGGCACGACTCATCCGGCAAACCCCGCGCGTATCGCCGGCGTCGCGCGCTCGAACAGCGCGCTCGCCAGGTCGCGCGCCAATGCCTCGCCATCCGGTCCCGACGCATCCCCCGCGACATGCTCGGAGCCATCCTCGGACAGCAATTCGGCGCGCAAGGTCACGATATCGTCGGCGATCGTCGCCAGCGCCGCGATCGGCGAGTGGCAAGTCGCATCGAGCGCCGCGAGGAACGCCCGCTCCGCGCGGACCGCCCGGCTGGTCGCGCGATGGTCGATCGCCGAGAGCAGCGCCGCCGTCATGGCGTCATCGGCACGGCATTCTATCCCGACCGCGCCTTGCGCGGGCGCGGGCAGCATCTCCTCGACCGCCAGCGCGACGCCGACATCGTCGCGCCCCAATCGGGCGAGCCCCGCCGCCGCGAGCAAGGTCGCATCGGCTTCGCCCGCCGCCAGCTTGGCCAGCCGGGTGTCGACATTGCCACGGAACAGCACCACCGACAGGTCGGGCCGCGCGCGGAGGATCTGCGCGCGCCGGCGCGGGCTGCTGCTGCCGACCACGCCATTTTCGCGGATCGCCGCGATGCTGTCGGCACCGACCAGCCGGTCGCGGACGTCGGCGCGCTCCAGCATCGCGGCGATGACGATGCTGTCGGACCGGATCGTCTCGACATCCTTCATCGAATGGACCGCGAGGTCGATCTCGCCCTCGAGCAAGGCGCGGTCGAGCTCCTTGGTCCACAAGGCCTTGCCGCCGATCTCGGCCAGCGCGCGATCCTGGACGCGGTCGCCGGTGGTGCGGATCACGTGGATCTCGCAGGCGATATCGTGCGCCGCCACCAGCGCGTCCTTGACCATATTGGCCTGGACCAATGCGAGCGGCGAACCCCGCGTGCCGAGTTTGAGGACAGTCATCGCGTCCCTCTAGAGCATCGCGCGGAAAAGTGGGTACCGGTTTTCCGCGCAAGCGATGCGACCACAAATAGCTAGAGTCGCTCCGGGCTAATCGACCAACTTCGTTTCCACGGTCGGACCGCTTTCCAGCGTCCGGTGCACCGGGCATTTGTTGGCGATCACCAGCATGCGGTCGCGCTGTTGCTGGGTCAGGTTGCCCTCCAGCCGGATCTCGCGATGGAGGATCTCCAGCCGGGGCCGCCCGCCCGCAGCGGCGGCGCAATCGTCGGCGTGGCGGCGTTCGTGACGAAGCAGCACCTCGACTCCCTCGACCGGGATGCCTTCGGCGCGCGCGACAAGTTCGATCGTCATCGCGGTACAGGTACCGAGTGCCGCGAGCAGCAGGTCGTATGGCGTGGGACCGAGGTCGCTGCCACCCGACCGCAGCGGTTCGTCGGCAAGCAAAGTGTGCCCCGAGGCATCGATCAGCTGGACGAACGGTCCTTCGCCCGAACCGACGCGGACGCAGCCTTCGGGCAACATGTCAGGCGACTTGGCGGGTAGCAGAAAGGGTTCGACCCAGGCGGCGATGATCGACGCGGCATAGGAGGCGCGCTCGGCATCGGTCAGCAGATGGTCGGCGCCGTCCAGCGCGACGAAGCTCTTGGGATGTTTGGCGGCATCGTAGATCGCCTTGGCATTCTCTATCCCGACGACCGCGTCGGTCGGCGCGTGGAGCACGAGCAGCGCCTTTTTGAGGTGCGCCAGCCGTGTCGCCTGGTCCTGCCCCTTGACCGCGTCGAGAAAGTCGCGCCCGACCCGGAACGGACGCCCGCCGATCGCCACCGTGCCGACACCTTCGGCCTCGATCCGCGCGGCATCCTCCGCGCTGATATGGTGCAGCGCATGCGCCGGGTCGAACGGCGCGCCGATCGTGACCACGGCGCGCGATGAGGGAATATGGGCTGCGGCGGCGATCACCGCCGCCCCGCCCAGCGAATGACCGATCAGGATCGACGGCGCGCCGATCGTCGCCTGGAGATGGGCTGCCGCGGCAACGAGATCCTCGATATTGGCCCCGAAATGGCTGTTGGCGAACTCGCCTTCGCTCTTGCCGAGACCGGTGAAGTCGAACCGCAGGGTCGCGATGCCTTGCGCGGCCAGCGCCGTGCTGACGCGCCGCGCGCCGTGACTCGCCTGGGTGCAGGTGAAGCAATGCGCGAACAGGGCGATGGCGCGGACTCGCCCCGGCGGCAGTTCGAGCGATCCCGCGAGCGACACGCCCGTCGCATTCTCGAACCGAACCTCTCGCGCCATCCTCGCCTCCATTGTCGCTGGAGCGCGGGCCTATAGCATGTGCGTTACTGTTCGAAGGCCCGGCGGAGCGGAAAAGCAGCGTTTTGATTTTGTTTGCCGGCGCGGAAAGCCGCCTTGGGCAGGCGGCCCAATAGCGGACAAAGGCCAGCGTCGCATTGATCCAATACGCTGGCCTTGCAGGCCGATACCGGTTGGGTGCCGGGATCCGGCCGAGCGTATCGTCAGCCAAGGGAAACGACGTTGGCAACGATGGCGAGCTACAGTGTGACCCGGCTTACGGACAAAGGCAGATTCTTCGGAGGGGGTCGGACCTAGAGCGGGAACAATCGGGTCCGGGATCGAAACAGGGGGAGAAAATCATGGCGACAGTCGCAGACGCTCAATTCGGGGAGCGCCAGGGCGAGCATCCATCGGGCACGCCGCGCGCACATTCCGTCGACCGTTGGATCTTCGTCGGTATGGCGCTCTGGTTCATCGCCATCGTCCTGGTGGGCTTCGTTCCGGATTCGATGATGAAGGTGGCGATGATCAAAGCCGGAGCAAGAGCGCCTTTTCCGTTCATTCTCCACGTTCACGCTGTGCTGATGGGCAGCTTTCTGCTGCTGCTGCTTTCGCAAACGGTCATGGTCGCGACGGGACGCGGCGCGCTCCACAAGCAGGTCGGCATCGCGGCCTATGTGCTGGTACCGGCCCTCGTCGGCGTTGGATTCATCGTGGCGCCGACCATGTACTACCAGGTCTGGGGCGCGGCGACGTTCGGCCCCCCCAATGTCCGGGCAGCACTGGCGCCGGTCGTGCCGATCGTAGAAAATATCCTGTTGCTTCAGATAAGCGCGGGCGCGCTCTTCGCCATTTTCATGACGATTGCACTCAAAGCGCGCGCAACGAACTCGGGACTGCACAAGAGGATGATGTTCCTCGCGACCGCCGTACCGCTCGGTGCCGCGATCGACCGGATGTCCTGGCTGCCGTCCAGCATGCCCGGGAGCCCGTGGGCCAGTTACGTCTACGTGCTGGCCAGCCTTGCCCCTTTATTCATCTGGGACGTGGTTCGGCACCGCCGGGTTCATCAGGCCTATTGGCTGTTCCTTGCGTTTTACATTCCTGCGACGACGATGGTCGTCGTGGCCTGGGACAAGCCCTGGTGGCACCAGACGGCGCATCGGATAATGGGCGTGTAGCAAGCCCTATCTCGATACGAGCGCCGGGGGACGTTCATGATAAAAGGCATGAAGAGGCGGCCTCAAGATGCAAGTTTCAGGCTGTCCGTAGTCTAGCCAGGCGTCGGGCAGCACTTTTCGGCACAACCCGCAGCTGCACCCCGGCTGGCGCGGTTGCGCTTTGCCGCCCGCAGACAGAGGGACGAATCCCGGCGAAAGCCGCCGCTCAGGCGTCCGCGCCAGCCAGCGCAGCCTTGGCGCGGTCTTCGGCCTGCCTATGCAGCGCCCAGAAATCGGGGACGCCGCGTCCCTCGAGCCGCGCTTCCAGCACCGCCAGATGCGATGCCCAGCCGCCGCCGAAATTCGCCGCCTGGTCGCGGTTCTTGATTCCGCTATGCACCAGGGTGAGCAAGGTCTTGCCGTCGCCCGCGTCCTTCAGCTCGAACGTCGCGATGCTGTCGGCATCGCTGCCGAACGTATAGGCCAGGGCATGCGGCGGCTCATAGCGCACCAGCTTCTCGCTCCAGCGGCGGCCGACATTGCCGGCGTAGCGCTCGGGCATGGGCACATCGTCATCCGACAATCGGTCGTGATCGAACACGAATTCGATCTCGCCGCCGACACGGCCGTCGATCGACCCACCCATGAACCAGCGCTGGCGAAGCTTCGAATCGGTCAGATATTTCCACACCGTCTCGACCGGCGCGGGCAGAATGCGTTCGAAGCGAAGCTCGGTTGCGGTCAGACTATCGGTCATCATTTGTCTCCAATCGTGTCGGATCCGATCGTGTCGGAAAGCGTGTCGAGGATCATCGTCCAGCCGTGGCGCGTCTGGTCTTCATACGCCGCCCAGGCCGGGTCCATTTCATGAGTAAGTATCAGTCGAGCACCGGCTGCGGTCGCCGCGATCTCGATCGTCACGCGCGTCCATTGCCCTTCCTCCGCCGGATCGGCGGCGAACAGGAAGACCAGGCGGCGCGGACGGTCGATTTCCTCGAACAGCAGACGGTGGCGCGCATCGCCCGACGGCCGCCGCTCGACGATCAGCCCACGCCCGCCGATCCGCGCATCGATCTCGCACGTCAGCATCTCGCCATCCGGCGTCGCGAACAGGAAACGCCGCGCGACCGCGGGGTCGAGCCAGGCATCGAACACTTGCTCGGGCGGCGCCGCGATATCGCGGCTGACGGTGAGGATGATGGGATCGGTCATGGCAGATTCACTTGCCAGGAGACGCCGAACCGATCGTTCACCCAGGCGAATTTCCGGCTGAACCCGTAATTGCCCGGCGCCATCAACACGCCGCCACCCTCGGCCAATGCAGCGGCCAGACTGTCGAGTTCATCCTCGTCCTTGCAGCCGAGCATGAACGAGATCGACGGCGTGAAGGTGAACCCGTGGCGGACGAAGCTGTCGCTGGCCAGGATCGGGAGTCCGGCCACCACCGCCCGCGCCAGCCGCACCGATCCTTCCGGCCCCGGCTCGCCGGCGCCGTAGCGGTCGATATGCTCGGTCCTGCTGTCCGGAATTGTAGCGACGTAAAAGTCGAGCGCTTCCTCGGCGCGTCCCTCGAACATCAGGAAAGGCGTGGCATCGGTCATGTCCGTTTCTCCTGATCCTCGATGATGATCGCCTCCAGCCGATCGAGCGTCGACATCCAGAAACGTTCCCACTGCCGCAGCCATTGGTCGGCTTCGCGCAGCCGCTCCGCCTTCAACCGGCAGAGCTGCTGGCGGCCGGCCTTGCGGCGTTCGACCAGCCCGGCGCGTTCGAGCACGCCGACATGCTTGGCGGCCCCGGCAAAGCTCATCGCATGCGGAGCGGCAAGTTCGCCAACCGATTGCTCGCCCAGCGCGAGGCTGGCGAGCATCGCGCGGCGCGTGGGATCGGCCAAAGCCGCGAAAGTGAGATCGAGTCGTTCAACCATATGGTTTTATATTCGCAGCCGGCGGCTACTGTCAACCGAATGGTTTAATGTTTTCTCATCAAGGCCCTCTGCCCCGAACGGGAGAGCGGGCGAACCAACCTGTCCATTTTGAACTTGCCAAGAACGCCCCTTCTGCCCGAAGGTCACGAACCAATCTGGTTGGCTGGCTGGAGGGCGATATGATCACCGCGATCCGCGAAGTGCGCCGTGCCAAGGGAATGACGCTCGACGATGTCGCGCGGCGCTGCGTGCCGCCGACCACCGCGCAGACGATCGGCCGGCTGGAGACGGGCATGCGCACCGTTTCGGTCAAATGGCTCAATCGCATCGCCGCTGCGCTCGGCGTCGAAGCGGCGGACCTGGTGCGCTTGCCCGACCAGGCGGAATTGCCGGTTGCGGCCGTGTTGGGTGCCGAGGGCGTGTTCGCGCCCGTACGGGAAAGCCTGATCCCGCCGCCGCGCCCCGAAGCCGGCGCGGTGGCGATATCGGTCAGCGCGGGGATCGGCGATTATCGCACGGGCGACACGATCTGGTGTACGCGGCTGGCGCCCGAAGCGTTCGGCCGCGCGCTCAACCGCGACGTGCTGGTACCACGCCCCGGCGGACGGTTCCTGTTCGGCCGGCTGATCGGGCGCGAGGGCGACCGGTTGCAGTTGCTCCCGCTCGGCTCCGGCCAACGTCAGCAAGTGGTCAGCGATCCTGCCTGGATCGCGGAAGCGCGGACGCTGGTGCGCGCCTTGTGAACACGAGACCGCGCTAGACCAGTCCCCTACCCCTGATACGCAGCGCCGGCACGAACGCGCCATCCTGCGCCGTCGGCAGCGTCAGCCGCAGCGCGTCGGCGTCGCGGCGAAAGCGTAATTCGGGGCCGCCGATAAGGTCGACGCGCTCGATCATCGCATCGCGCAGAGCGGTCTTACCCAACGAGGCGATCGCGCTTTCGCTCGTCGGCCAGTCGAGGAAGATCGCGTAGAGCGTCTCGCCCTTCTTGGTGAAGCGGACGTCCTCCCCGGTGAACGGCTTCTGCTTGTCCTCGCCGAACGCGCCGGCGGGGGGCGGCTTGGTCGGGCCTTCGCCATATTTGCGCCAGGGACGCGTGGCGAAGATCGCCTCGCCATTGCGCCGCGTCCAGTCCGTGAACTGATCGACGATCGCCTCTTCCTTCTCGTCGATCGTGCCGTCGCCGCGCACCGGCACGTTGAACAGCAGAGTGCCGTTCTTCGACACGACATCGGCCAGGATCTGCACGACCTGTTTCGCGCTCTTATAGCCGTTATTCTCATAGAGCGGCCGCGAGTAATGCCACGCCCCGAGACAGGTGCAGGTCTGCCAGGGCGTATCGTGAATATCGTCGAGCACGCCGCGCTCGACATTCCAGGTGATGGCCCGCTGCGCGAACGGGTCGAGCACGCCGCCGGTCATGATTACGTCGGGCGATCCGTGCCATTCGACCGCCTGGTTGTAATAATGGGCGACCGCTTCCAGCCCATATTTGCCGAACGGCACACCGGCATGGTCCATGAACATGAGGTCGGGCTTGTAGTCCTCGACGACCTGCTTCTGGCGCCTCAGCCACTTCTCGACGAAGCGGATGTTGCCCGAAGGCACACCCTCGATCCACTGGCCGTCGCGCTTGTCGTGCCATTCCGACATTTCCCTGGCGGATTGGATGCCATCGGGCGCCACATAATAAGGGCCGGTATAGAGCTCCTGAGGGTCGAGGCCTTGCCAATATTTGCCCGCGCCATGCTGCTTGCGGAGCCAAAAGGCATCGTAACGCCGACCGCGCATCGGCCCTTCCGCGTCATAGCCGTAAGCCGGCTGATACCAATGCCAGGCATGGCCCGAATGGTTCGACACCCCGAAACGCAAGCCGGCATCGCGCGCGGCGTTTTCCCAGCCCGCCAATATGTCTTTTTGCGGCCCGACTCGCGCGCTGTTCCATTCGTGGTGCTTGCTGGCGAACAGGTCGAGATTGTCGTGATGGCACCCCATGCCGACGAAGTAGCGCGCGCCCGCCGCCGCATATTTCTTGACGAGGTAATCCGGCTGCCAATTCTCGGCCTTCCAGTCGCCGATAATGTCGATGAAGCCGGTTCGGCTGGGATGACCGTAGCGTTGGAGATGATCTTCATATGCCGTCTTGCCCGTCTCCCAGGGCTGGCGCCCCTGCATATACAGCAGCCGCGCATACCAGTCGCCGAACTCGGCCTGGCATTGCGGCCCCCAATGCGCCCAGATGCCGAGCTTGGCATCGCGAAACCATTCGGGATGGCGATAGCCGGCCGCCAGCGATTGCCAGTCCGCCGCGAACGGCGCGCTTCCGGTACCCTGCGCGAGACTGGCCTTACCCGCCAAAGCTACTGCTCCTGCGGTCAACAAGGCGTCACGTCTCGTCAGCATTGGTCGCTCTCCACGGGCCCTGCAACACCCTAAGATGCTTCTCGCATATGAAAACTAGAGTTACATATGCACGAACGAAAATCCAGACGCTCGCGATCGACCTTTCGGCGGGCGCCAGGTTTTGTAGCAAAAGACCATATTGACGTCAGGGCAACCCGCCCTCGACGTCGACTCGCTACGCTCCGTCAACGGAGCCCCGCGTCCTGTGCTCTGAATAAGGAATGGTGGGCGGTGACGGTCTCGAACCGCCGACCCTCTCGGTGTAAACGAGATGCTCTACCAACTGAGCTAACCGCCCGTACGGATTGCCCTGTGGCCCGATGCGCCGCCGGACGCAAGGGGTCAGGCGATCGCCAGACCGTTCTGCGCCAATGTTGCGAAATAGCGGTTCATGCGGTCGAGCGCCGTTTCGCTCAGCGCCATGAAGGCTCGACGGCGATCGAACGGGTCCGGTTCGCGGACGAACAAGCCGTCTTCGGTCATCCGTCCGATCCAGCGCAACGCGGTGCTCGGCGCCACTGCCGAGGCGATGCACAGGCTCGACACCGACACCTGGGCGCGTTCGAGATGCGCGGCATAGAGGTCGAGCAGCATGTCCCAGGCCGGATCCTCGAACAGCACCTCCGGAAAGGGCCGGCTGCGCAGCCGCCGCGCGCGGATCGCCTTGCGGACATCGGCCGCCGCGACCTGTACCGGCTCGGCAGGCAAGCCATAGTCGCTGCGCTGATCGGCAACATTCGCCGGAAGCACGCGCGCCGTCGGTTCGACCGGCGCTACCAGAACCTGCGCGATCGCCGCGGCGAGATCGGCCGCTTGCGGATCGCATAGCAAGGTTATCCGCCTGGCGAGCAACGGCGCGGCGACCGCGTCGATCTGGCTTTCGGTCAGCGTGACGATCAGGCCGAATTCGGTTTCCGGAACATGGCCGAGCCGGTCGACCGCGTCGTTCAGCGAGTCGCCCGAGAGGTCTTCGAGCGCGGCGATGACGAGTTGCACGCCCGTCGCGCCGGACGATCCAGCATCCGACCAGTCGGACTCGGCAACGACATCGGCGCCAGCTCGGACTGCCGCGGCGGCGAGATGAACGCGCGCGCCGGTCCGGCCGATCACGAGCGCTCCGGGCCGCGCCATCGGCATCGCACCGTCCACCATATTCAGCCCAGCGCCTTCACGATCTCCTCGACCATCTTCTTGGCGTCGGCGAGGAGCATCATCGTATTGTCCTGATAGAAGACGTCGTTGTCGACGCCGGCATAACCGACGCCCCCCATCGAGCGCTTGATGAAGAGGACGGTCTTCGCCTTGTTCACGTCGAATACCGGCATGCCGTAGATCGGCGAGGACTTGTCGGTCTTGGCCGCCGGATTGACCACGTCGTTAGCGCCGATGATGAACGCGACGTCGGTCTGGGCGAACTCGCTATTGATGTCCTCGAGCTCGAACACCTCGTCATAGGGAACGTTGGCTTCGGCGAGCAGCACGTTCATGTGCCCGGGCATGCGCCCCGCGACCGGGTGGATCGCGTACTTCACCTTGACGCCCTCTTCCTTCAGCTTGTCGGCCATTTCGCGCAGGACGTGCTGCGCCTGGCTGACCGCCATGCCGTAGCCGGGGACGATGATCACCTGATCGGCCTGGCTCATCAGGAACGCCGCGTCTTCGGCCGAGCCGCGCTTCCACGGCCGCTGTTCCTTGACCTCGCCGCCGCCACCGCCGGCGTCGCCACCGAAACCGCCGGCAATGACGCTGATGAAGCTGCGGTTCATCGCGCGGCACATGATGTAGGACAGGATCGCACCTGAGGAGCCGACCAGCGCGCCGGTGATGATCATCGCGGTGTTGTGCAGCGTGAAGCCCATCGCCGCCGCCGCCCAGCCCGAATAGCTGTTGAGCATCGACACCACGACCGGCATGTCGGCGCCGCCGATCGGGATGATCAGCAGGAAGCCGATCGCGAACGACAGGATGGTGATCGTCCAGAAAATCCAGGGCGCCTGGTCCTGGGTGAAATAGCCGACCAGCCCGATAATGCCGGCGAGCACCGCGAGGTTGATGACGTGGCGCGCGGGCAACAGGATCGGCTTGCCGCCCATATTGCCGTTCAATTTGAGGAACGCGATCACCGAGCCGGAGAAGGTGATCGCGCCGATCGCGACGCCGAGGCCCATCTCGATGCGGCTCTGGGTGAAGATCTCTCCTGCCGCGGCGATACCGAACGCTTCGGGATTGAGGAACGCCGCTGCCGCCACAAGCACTGCGGCGAGACCCACCAGTGAATGGAACGCGGCAACAAGCTGCGGCATCGCAGTCATCGCGATCCGTCGTGCGGTGACGACACCGATCGCGGCGCCGATGCCGATCGCGGCAAGGATTTCAATCAATGTGACGGTGTCGAGATGAAAGACAAAGCTGGCAGTATCCTCGGCCACCAAGCCGAAGCTGTCGCCGTGTCCCGGCACATGCGTAATGAGTGTCGTCACCACGGCGATCGTCATGCCGATCATACCGAAGCGGTTGCCGCGCTGGCTCGAGGTCGGGCTCGACAGCCCGCGCAGCGCGAGGATGAAGCACACCCCGGCGACGAGATAGGCCAGTGCCGCCCAGGGATTGATCGCGACCGCTTCTTCCATTCTATCCTACCCCGTCATGCCAGCGAAAGCTGGCATCTCCCTGTTGTTCGCGCGGAGCAACGCCGCACGAGACCCCAGCTTTCGCTGGGGTGACGACTATTTGTGACCCGCCGCCGGCCGGTCCTTCTTCTTGTACATGGCGAGCATCCGCGCCGTGACGGCGAAGCCGCCGAAGATGTTGACGCTGGCCAGCACCACCGCGAGCAGCCCCAGCCATTTCGACGTCGCCCCGCTTTCGCCGATCGTCACCGCGGCGCTCGCGATCAGCGCGCCGACGATGATCACGGACGAGATCGCATTGGTCACCGCCATCAACGGCGTGTGCAGCGCCGGCGTCACCGACCACACGACATAATAGCCGACGAACACCGCCAGCACGAAGATCGACAGGATCGAGATGAAGTCCATGCTGTTCCCTATCTATCAAGCTTCTGTGCGAGCAACGTTTGCAGCCCGCGAACATCGGAATTCCGGCCGATCTTGAATTCGATCGGCGGCATGCCGGACAGAGCAATCTTGATCTCGGCATCGAGATCGAACGTCCCCGCGCTCTCGATCGCGAACGACGTTATCGAGCGATAGGGAATCGTGAGATACGATTTCTTCGACCCGGTGAGGCCCTGGACGTTGACGTACAGAAGCCGCCAGTTGGTGAAGACGATGAAATCACGGATCGTCTTGAAAGCGTAAATGACAGTCTCTTCCGCCAACAGCGCGTGCCCATGCGCCTGCGCGACCTCGGCAGGATTGACGGCGGTCGCGTTGAAGATGCCCACTAGCCCAGCAGCCTAGCGTTCACGACCTGCCCGTCCCGCGTCAGCCGCACCGCGTCGCCGATCTCCTCGTCGAGTACCGGCTTGCCGGCTTCCTTGTCCCAGAAGGTCGAAAGGAAGTTATAGAGGTTGCGCGCGAACAGCGCAGAGGCGTCCGACGCCAGCCGCGAGGCCATGTTCTTGTGCCCGACGATCTTCACGCCGTGGCGCTCGACCACCTCGCCCGCGACCGCGCCCTCGACATTGCCGCCGCTTTCGACCGCGAGGTCGACGATCACGCTGCCCGGCCGCATCGTCGCGATCTGGGCGTCGCTGATCAGCCGCGGCGCGGGACGGCCGGGGATCAGCGCGGTGGTGATGACGATGTCCTGCTTGGCGATATGGCCGGAGACCAATTCGGCCTGCGCCTTCTGATATTCCTCGCTCATCTCGGTGGCGTAGCCGCCCGAGCCTTCGCCCTCGATCCCGGCGACATTCTCGACGAAGATCGGTTTGGCGCCGAGCGACTGGATCTGCTCCTTGGTCGCGGAGCGCACGTCGGTCGCCGAGACTTGCGCGCCCAAACGCCGCGCCGTGGCGATCGCCTGAAGCCCGGCGACGCCGACGCCCATGACGAAGCATTTCGCGGCCGACACGGTACCCGCTGCGGTCATCATCATCGGAAACGCGCGGCCATATTCGGCCGCCGCGTCGAGCACCGCCTTGTAGCCGGCGAGGTTCGCCTGGCTCGACAATATGTCCATCGACTGCGCGCGCGTGATGCGCGGCATGAATTCCATTGCCAGCGCCTCGACCCCGGCCGCGGCATAGGCGTCGACGCGAGCCCGTTCGCCGAACGGATTGAGACCGGCGACGATCCAGGCGCCCTTGGCGGCGTCCTTCAGCTCCGCGGGATCGGGTCCCTGGATGCCGAGCACGATATCCGCGCCCTTTAGCACCGCGGCGCGCGCGGCGAGCTTGGCGCCGGCGCTTTCGTATCCCGCATCGTCATAGCTGGCGGAAAGG
Source organism: Sphingomonas sp. (assembly GCF_024508665.1). Taxonomy (GTDB): domain Bacteria; phylum Pseudomonadota; class Alphaproteobacteria; order Sphingomonadales; family Sphingomonadaceae; genus Sphingomonas. The sequence goes on along the minus strand of NZ_JANINP010000006.1, from coordinate 259,266 downwards.
CCAGCGCCCTGTTCGACCGCGACCTCGGCACCGAGCGCGACGAACTTCTTGACCGTTTCCGGGGTTGCCGCAACGCGGCGCTCGCCCGGCGCGGTTTCCCGCAGGACGGCGATCTTCACTCGCGGATTACTTGTGACCGGAGGAGATGAGCCAGATCACGATCGCCGCGATCAGGAAGCACCCCACGGCGCCGTATTTGAGCATCCCCAGCACCGAATGGTACGTCGATTCGTGTGCCTTCATGTCGGTCTGATCGGCCATGCCGCTACTCTCTCCACCCTGATAGTGCCGCGGTCTTAGCCAGCGCAGCCCCTCGCCTCAAGCCCGCAAGCGCCAACATCGTTAGCGTACGCGCTTAAGCTGACCTTTACCCCCTTGGCTTATGGTTACCTGATGAACAGGGAGCAGAAGAGGGCGGGATGACGCGCAACGGACAGCGCCTCCTGATGTTGATCGACGACGAACCCGCGCAGCGCCGGTTGGTCTCGGCCATTGCCGCGCGGCGCGACTGGCGCTCGGTCTTCGCGCCCGACGGCGAAACCGCGATCGCGATGCTCGGCACCCAGGACGGGATGCAGCTCGACGCGATCCTGCTCGACAGTTTCGGTCCTGAAAGCGAGGCCGAGGCGCTGATCACCGAATTGCGCGCGCGCCGTCCGCAGCTTCCCATTCTGATGCTCACCGCCAACGGTTCGGTCGCGCAAGCGGTCGCCGCCATGCGCGCGGGCGCCACCGACTATCTGGTCAAGCCGTTCGCGTCCGAACGCCTGCTGTCGGCGCTCGAAGCGGCGGTCGCCGGCACCGAAGCGGGGGAGCTTCGCCCGTTGACCGAGAAGATTCCCGCCTTGCTCGGCTTTGACGAGATCGTCGGGGCGTCGCCGGATTTCCGCGCCGCGCTGGCGATCGCGGCCAAGGCGGCGCGCGCCCGCGTGCCGGTGCTGATCGAAGGTGAAAGCGGCGTCGGCAAGGAAGTCGTCGCCGAGGCGATCCACGCAGCCTCTCCGCGCGGCAAGAAGCCGATGATCGCGATCAATTGCGGCGCGATTCCCGCCAACCTGGTCGAAAGCGAACTGTTCGGGCACGAAAAGGGCGCCTTTACCGGCGCGTTCGAGCGCAAGATCGGCAAGTTCGCCGATGCCGATGGCGGCACCCTGTTCCTCGACGAGATCGGCGAGATGCCCCTCGACGCACAGGTCAAATTGCTCCGCGTGCTGCAATCGGGCGAAGTCCAGCCGATCGGCGCGCGCCATGTCCGCGAAGTCGACGTCCGCGTCATCGCCGCGACCAACAAGCGGCTGATCGAGGAAGTCGAAGCCGGCCGGTTCCGCGAGGATCTCTATTACCGCCTCAACGTCGTCCAGGTGACGATCCCGCCTTTGCGCGAACGCACCGGCGACATCCCGGCGCTGGCCCGCCATCTGCTCGCGCGGATCGCCGACCAGCCCGGTCTGCGCCCGCTCGGCATTACCGACGACGCGCTGGCGCTGCTCGGTCGCTATGACTGGCCTGGCAACGTCCGCCAGCTCCAGAACGCGCTCTTCCGCGCCGCCGTCCTGTGCGAAAGCGACGCGCTGACTCGCGCCGACTTCCCGCAGATCGCCGCGCTCGGCACCGCGCGCATCCCGACGCCGGGCGGCCAGATGGCGACCTCGGGCGGCGTCACCCTGTTCCGCGCAGACGGCAATATGCGTCCGCTGGAAGAGATCGAAGCTGATGTCATCCGCCTCGCCATCGGCCATTATCGCGGCCGCATGACCGAAGTCGCGCGGCGATTGGGGATCGGGCGCTCGACACTCTATCGAAAACTCGGCGAACTCGGCATCGACAACGCCGCCTGAGGCAAGGTGGACGGGCGCGGTCCCTCTCGCTCGCTGGGAGGGGATAGTCAGGGCCATTGCCGCCCGCTCGGACTCACCGTACGGCCGGTGCCATGCGCATCACCGATACCGACATCGCCCTCGCCATGGCCTTGGCCGACGCCGCCGGCGCGGCGATCCGGCCGCATTTCCGCGCGCCGTTCGACGTCGAGATGAAGGAAGACGCCTCCCCCGTCACGATCGCCGACCGCGCCGCCGAGCAGGCGATGCGCGCCTTGCTCGCCGCCGAAGCGCCGCGCGATGGCATTTCGGGTGAGGAATTCGGCACGACCGAAGGATCGACCGGGCGGCAATGGGTGCTCGATCCGATCGATGGAACCCGCGCATTCATCGCCGGACGGCCGCTGTTCGGCACCTTGATCGCGCTGGTGATCGACGGCTGGCCGGCGATCGGCATCATCGACCAGCCGATCCTGAAGGAGCGCTGGGTCGGCGCGATCGGCCGGCCGACCTTGTTCAACGGCAAGCCGGCCAGAACCCGCGCCTGCCGCGAATTGAGCCATGCCCTTCTCGCTACGACATCCCCCGCCTTGTTCGACGATTCGCAGCTCCATGCCTTCGAGCATCTCGACGCCGCGGTGCGATCGGTCGTGCTGGGGGGCGATTGCTACAATTACGCCACTTTGGCGTCGGGCTGGCTCGACGTGGTGGTCGAAGCAGGTCTCAAGCTCCACGACTTCGCCGCTTTGGTCCCGGTCGTCGAGGGCGCCGGCGGGCATATGTGCGACTGGTCCGGCGATCCGCTGACCACCACCAGCAACGGCGAAGTGATCGCGGTGGGTGACCCGGCGCGTGTGGAAGAGATTCTCGAAGCGATGGCCTGCCGGGGGCACTGATATTATCACGCGGAGGCGCGGAGAGCGCGGAGAGTCGGGCTTGCATGCCGGCGCACAACCCGGCTTTCTTCGCGCCTCCGCGCCTCCGCGTGAATCTCAATCCTCCAGCCGCGGTTGCATTTCCCAAGACTCGCGGCTATGCGCGCCAGCCTCCCGAGCGATGCGTGGAAAGAACGGCCCGGCCATCAGGGCTGCCGCGGCTGTTCCAGTCTCGCTCAAACCGAAAGGACCAAAATGCCCAAGCTCAAGACGAAGAGCGGCGTCAAGAAGCGCTTCAAGCTCACCGCCACCGGTAAGCTGAAGCACGGCGTCGCCGGCAAGCGCCACCGGCTCATCAGCCACAACGGCAAGTACATCCGCCAGAACCGCGGCACCTCGGTGCTGTCGGACGCCGACACCAAGACGGTGAAGGCCTGGGCCCCGTACGGCCTGAACTGAGGAGCTAGAAGATATGGCACGCGTCAAACGTGGTGTGACCACCCGCGCCAAGCACAAGAACATTCTTGAGCAGGCCAAGGGCTATTCGGGTCGCCGCAAGAACACCATCCGCATCGCTCGTCAGGCCGTCGAAAAGGCCGGTCAGTATGCGTATCGCGACCGCAAGGTCAAAAAGCGGACTTTCCGCGGTCTGTGGATCCAGCGCATCAACGCCGGCGTCCGCGCCGAGGGCCTGACCTATTCGCAATTCATGCACGGGCTGAAGCTCGCCGGCATCGAGCTGGACCGCAAGGTCCTGGCCGATATCGCCATGAACGAGGGCGAAGCCTTTACCGCCATCATCGCGCAGGCGAAGGCGGCACTGCCCCAGGCCGCCTGAGCGACCTGTAGCGAGTGAAGATACGGGGCGTCGGTGGCAACACCGGCGCCCTTTTCTTTTCCGGGCCCAGAGGAGCGATCCGTGGTTGAGTTGAAGGCAATGCAGGACAGCGACTTCGCATGGTTGCTGGGCGAGCGCTCGGCACCAGCGAACCCGCCCGCGATTTGCGACGGCGGCGTGGCTCCGCGAGAAGTCGTGGAGCTGATCCGTGGCGTCGCGGCGAAGAATCGCGAGGCATTGGGCGGCGACGTCGCCTGGCTGGTGGTCGCCGGCGACGAGGCGGTCGGCATGATCAGCTTCACCCGCCCGCACGACGGCAAGCGGCCGGAGATCGGCTATGGCATCGCCGACAGCCGCCAGGGACGCGGCCATGCCACCGCAGCGGTCGCCGCTTTGCTGCCGATCGTTCGGGTGCGCGGCTTTGACGGCTTGACCGCGGAGACCGGGGTGGGCAACCGGCCCTCGCAACTCGTGCTGGAGCGGAATGGCTTCCTCCGCACCGGCGAGCGCACCGACCCCGAGGACGGCGCCCTCTATCTATGGACGATCGGATTGAACGATGAGTGATCTCGACCAGCTCAAGAGCGACCTGCTCGCGGCGATCGGCGGTGCCGACCTCGCAGCGCTGGAAGACATCCGCGTCTCGGCGCTCGGCAAATCGGGCACCGTCACCGGATTGCTCAAGACCTTGGGCGGCATGTCGCCCGAGGAGCGCCAGACCATTGGCCCGCGCATCCACGCGCTGCGCGAGGCGGTGACCGAGGCGCTCGCCATTCGCAAGGCCGGGCTGGAGCGTGCGGCACTCGACGCGCGACTGGCGGGCGAGACGCTCGACATGACACTCCCGGTTGACGTGCCGGCGGCGGGCACGGTCCATCCGGTCAGCCAGGTGATGGACGAACTCGCCGAGATCTTCGCCGATCTCGGCTTCGCGGTCGCGACCGGCCCCGAGATCGAGGACGACTGGCACAATTTCACCGCGCTCAACATTCCCGAGAGCCACCCGGCGCGGGCAATGCACGACACCTTTTACTTCCCCGACCAGCCGGACGGGGAGCGCAAGATGCTCCTCCGCACCCACACCTCGCCGGTGCAGATCCGCACGATGGTCAACCAGAAGCCGCCGATCCGCATCATCGCGCCGGGCCGCACCTACCGTTCGGATTCGGACGCGACCCACACCCCGATGTTCCACCAGGTCGAGGGCCTGGTGATCGACAAAGGCATCACGCTCGGCCATTTGAAGTGGACGCTCGAGACTTTCCTGAAGGCGTTCTTCGAGCGCGACGACATCGTCCTTCGGCTGCGCCCGAGCTATTTCCCCTTCACCGAACCCTCGGCCGAAGTCGATGTCGGCTACACGCTGGAGAAGGGCAAGCGCGTCATCGGCGGGTCCGGCGGCGGCTGGATGGAAGTGCTGGGCAGCGGCATGGTCCACCCCAAGGTAATCGCCGCCTGCGGGCTCGACCCCGATGAATGGCAGGGCTTTGCCTTCGGCTGCGGCATCGATCGGCTGGCGATGCTCAAATACGGCATGGACGACCTCCGCGCCTTCTTCGACGGCGATATCCGCTGGCTCAAACATTACGGCTTCGCGGCGCTCGACGTGCCCACGCTGAGCGGGGGAGTAGGGGCATGAAATTCACCCTGAACTGGCTCAAGGAGCATCTCGACACCCAGGCCTCGCTCGACGACATCGTCGAGGCGCTGACGCGCGTCGGGCTCGAAGTCGAAGGCGTCGACAATCCCGGCGAGAAGCTGGCCGCCTTCAAGGTGGCGAAGGTGCTGACCGCCGAGCGTCACCCGCAGGCCGACAAGCTCCAGGTGCTGACCGTCGATACCGGGGACGGCAATCCGCTGCAGGTCGTGTGCGGCGCGCCCAATGCCCGCGCCGGGCTGGTCGGCGTGCTCGGCCTGCCGGGCGCGATCGTGCCGGCCAACGGCATGGAGCTCAAGGTCTCGGCGATCCGCGGCGTCGAATCGAACGGCATGATGTGCTCGACGCGCGAGCTCGAGCTCGGTGACGATCATGACGGGATCATCGAACTTCCGGCCGACGCGCCGGTCGGGACCACCTTCCCCGATTATGCCGGGCTCAACGATCCGGTGATCGACGTGTCGATCACGCCCAACCGCCAGGATTGCATGGGCGTGCGCGGCATCGCGCGCGACCTCGCCGCGGCGGGACTGGGGTCGCTCAAGCCGCTCGCTCAGGTCTATCGTGTCGAGGCAATCGCGCCGGTCGCGGGCGAGGGTCCGGGCCCTGACGTGCGGACCGACGACAGTGCGGGCTGCCCGGCCTTCTACGGCCAGGAAGTGCGCGGCGTCACCAACGGCGCGGCGCCCGAATGGATGCGGCGGTTCCTGACTGCGATCGGGCAGAAGCCGATCTCGGCGCTGGTCGACATCACCAATTTCGTCTCGGTCGATCTCGGCCGCCCCTTGCACGTCTATGACAAGGCCAAGTTGTCGGGCGGCCTCGTCGCGCGGCGCGCCAAGGCTGGCGAGCAGGTGCTGGCGCTGAACGGCAAGACCTATACGCTCGACCAGACGATGACCGTCATCGCCGACGACGTCGCCGTTCACGATATCGGCGGCATCATGGGCGGCGAGCATTCGGGCGTGTCGCAGACGACCACCGACGTCGTCATCGAATGCGCCTATTTCGATCCCGACCATATCGCACGGACCGGGCAGAAGCTCGGCCTGACCAGCGACGCGCGCCAGCGGTTCGAACGCGGGGTCGATCCCGCCTTTCTCGACGATGGTCTGGCGATCGCCACCAAATTGGTGCTCGACCATTGCGGCGGGACGGCGAGCGGAATCACGCGCGCCGGCGAACCGCCCGTCACGCTGCGCACTATCCAGTACGATCCGGCCCGTGCCGAAACGCTCGGCGGCCTCGCCGTCGCGCCCGAGCGGCAAAAGGACATATTGGAGCGGCTCGGCTTCACCGTCGGTAGCGACTGGCAGGTCACCGTTCCGACCTGGCGCCGCGACGTCGACGGCGCGGCCGACCTCGTCGAGGAAGTCATCCGCATCGAGGGTATCGACAATGTCCCCGTCACGCCGCTCGACCGCGCGCCCGGCGTGGCGCGCCCGACCGCGACGCCCGAGCAGAAGCTCGAGCGCAAGGTCCGCCGTGCGGCCGCCGCGCGGGGGCTCGACGAAGCGGTGACCTGGAGCTTCCTGAGCCACGCCGAAGCTGACGCATTCGGCGGCGGAGCGTGGAGCCTCGCCAATCCGATCAGCGAGGACCTGAAGGTCATGCGGCCGTCGCTGCTGCCCGGCTTGCTGTCGGCCGCCGCGCGCAACCTCAATCGCGGCGCGGGCAGCGTACGGCTATTCGAGCTCGGCCGGCGCTATCTGGCAGACGCGGAGCGCCCGACCCTTGGCGTGGTGCTGGCCGGCGACCGCCGTCCGCGCGGCTGGCAAGCGGGCAAGGCCGTGGCGTTCGACGCGTTCGACGCCAAGGCCGAGGCGCTGGCGCTGCTCGCCGCGGCGGGCGCACCGGTCGACAATCTCCAGGTGATGGGCGACGCGGGCGAGACTTGGCATCCTGGCCAATCGGGCACCTTGCGGCTCGGGCCGAAGACCGTGCTCGCCGCGTTCGGCATGCTCCACCCGCTGACCGCCAAGGCGTTCGATCTCGACGGTCCGGTCGCCGCGGTCGAGCTCTATCTCGACGCGATCCCGGGCAAAAGGTCGACTGGTTTCATGCGCCCGGCCTACACGCCGCCCGCCCTCCAGGCGGTGAAGCGCGACTTCGCCTTCACCGTCCCCGCCAGCCTGACCGCCGACGCGCTGACTCGCGCGGTACGCGGCAGCGACAAGGCGGCGATCACCTCCGCGCGCGTGTTCGACCTCTTCGAGCGCGACGGGGTCAAGTCGATGGCGATCGAGGTCACGCTGCAGCCGAGCGAGAAGAGCTTCACCGATGCCGATTTGAAGGCAGTGGCGGACAAGGTCGTGGCGGCCGCGGAGAAGCTCGGAGCGACGTTGCGAGGTTGATAATCGCCCTCTCCCTTCCCAGCGCCTGACGGCGGCGGGCTCTTCCCTCTCCCATTGGGAGAGGGAGGGAGCGGCGAAGCCGCGGAAGGGTGAGGGTCGAGATAGGACGAAGGAGTAGACGATGCGCACAGCCTTGATCACCGGCGGAACCTCGGGCATCGGCGAGGCCGCGGTGCGCGCGTTCGTCGCCGCCGGCTGGCGTGTCGTCACGACGGGGCGCCGTAAGGAAAGGCTCGATGCGCTGGTCGCAGAGCTTGGCGCTGACAAGGCCCAGGGCCTCGCGTTCGATGTGCGTGACGAGGCCGCCCGCGACGCCGCGCTCGACGCGCTACCGGCCGACTTCCGCCAGTTCGACCTGCTGATCAACAATGCGGGCCTCGCGCTCGGCACCGCTCCGGCGCAGTCCGCTTCGCTCGATCAATGGAAAACGATGATCGACACCAACGTCACCGCTCTGGTGTCGCTGACGCGCAAGCTGCTGCCCGCCCTGGTCGAGCGCAAGGGCGCGATCATCAACCTGTCGTCCGTGGCGGCGACCTATCCTTATACCGGCGGCAATGTCTATGGCGGGACCAAGGCGTTCGTCCGCCAGTTCAGCCTCGGGCTGCGTTCGGACCTGTCGGGCACCGGCGTCCGCGTCACCTCGATCGAGCCGGGGATGGTCGAGACCGAATTCACCCTGGTCCGCACCGAGGGCAACCAGGAAGCGTCGGACAAGCTCTATGGCGGCGCCAATCCGATGACCGGCGAGGACATCGCCAACACCTTGTTGTGGGTCGCCGAGCTGCCGCCGCATCTCAACATCAACACGCTCGAACTGATGCCGGTCAGCCAGTCCTTCGCGGGGTTCCAGGTGGCGCGGAACTAAGTTCGAACACAGATTCCGGATTGCACGGGATGGCGTGCGCACCGACACCGCGGTCATGAACGACTCCGATTCCAGCGCGATGATGCGTGCCGCCCAAGCCGCGATCGACTATCGCCGCGCGACCGCCACCGCCGAGACGACGCCGGCGGCGAGCTATGCCGATATCTTCGCCGCGTTCGATGCGCCGCTGCCAGAGCAAGGCGGCGATGCCGACGCGATCATCGCCGAGCTGATCGAGCGCGCGAGCCCGGGTATCCGCGCCTCGACGGGACCGCGCTTCTACGGCTGGGTAATCGGCGGCTCGCACCCGGCCGGGGTCGCCGCCGATTGGCTGGCGGCCGCCTGGGGCCAGAATGCCGCCAACGTCGTCGCCGCCCCGGCCGCCAGCGCGGTCGAAGCGGTTGCCGCCCGATGGCTGCTGGACCTGCTCGGACTGCCGGCAGAGGCGTCGGTCGGTTTCGTTACCGGTGCGACCGTCGCCAATTTCGTCTGCCTGGCTGCCGCGCGCAGCGAGGTGCTGCGCCGCGCCGGCTGGGATGTCGAAGGCGATGGCATGTTCGGCGCGCCGCCGATCAATGTGCTGATCGGCGCGGATGCGCACGCCACCGTCTTTTCGGGGCTGAAATATCTTGGCCTCGGCGCCAAGCGGGTGACGACGATCGCCACCGATGGGCAAGGGCGGATGCTCCCCGCGGCGTTCGAGGCTGCCCTGAACGTGGCGTCGGGGCCGGTCATCGCGATCGCTCAGGCCGGACAGATCAACAGCGGCGCAAGCGATCCGTTCGCCGAGATCGCACCGATGGCGCGTGCTGCCGGCGCCTGGCTGCACGTCGATGGCGCGTTCGGGCTGTGGGCGCAGGCCGCGCCGTCGCGGGCGCATCTGACGCGTGGCGTCGAGCTCGCCGACAGCTGGGCGACCGATGGCCACAAATGGCTGCAGACACCCTACGATTCCGGATTCGCGATCGTTCGCGATGCCGAGGCACACCGCCGCGCGATGGCGATCTCGGCCAGTTACCTGCCGCCCGCCGCGGGCAGCGAGCGCGATCCCTCCTCCTATGTCCCCGAATTGTCGCGCCGCGCGCGGGGCTTCGCGACCTGGGCGATGATCCGCCAATTGGGCCGCGACGGCGTCGCCGAGATGGTCGAGCGCTGCTGCCGGGTCGCGACGCGCATCGCCGACCGCGTTGGCCGAGAGCCGGGCATCACCATGATCCTCGATCCCGAACTCAATCAGGCGATGTTCCGCTTCGGTGACGACGACGCGGCGACGCTCGCCACCATTCAGCGCGTGCAGGATGATGCGGTCGCGTGGATCGGCGGCGCGCAGTGGCGCGGGCAATGGGTGATGCGGTTGTCGGTGAGCTCGTCGGCAACCACCGAGCATGACGCGGACCTTACCGCCGACGCGATCGTTTCCGCGTGGCGCGGAGTGCGTAAGGGGGAATCGATGTGACGGACGGTTTGATCGCGATCGGTAACGAGCATCTGTCGGCGGCGACCAATCCGCTCGGCGCTGAACTCACCAGCCTGCGCGATGCCGAGGGGCGCGAGCTGATGACCGATGCCGACCCTGCCTATTGGACCGGGCATGCACCGATATTGTTTCCAATCGTCGGCCGGCTGAACGGCGACGCGCTGCGGCTCGACGGCCGCGACTATGCGATGAAACAGCACGGTTTCGCGCGCCGTCAGCTCTTCGAGCTGGCCGCGCGCACCGCCACCGGCGCGACGTTTCGGCTGACCGCCAATGACGACACGCGCGCATGCTATCCGTTCGAGTTCGAACTGGGCGTGAGCTTCTCGATCGAGGGAGCAACGCTGACGATCGGCGTCCGCATATCCAATCCCGGCACCGCGCCACTGCCAGCCAGCCTGGGGTTTCACCCCGCTTTTGCCTGGCCGCTGCCCTATGGCCGTCCGCGCGGCGACCATCGCATCCGCTTCGCCACCGACGAGCCGGGGGATATCATCGAATTGGCCGAAGGGCTGTTCGCGGCGCGACGCCCGTCTCCGCTCGATGGCCGCGACCTGATTCTGGCCGACGAGCTTTTCGTCGACGATGCGCTGATCTGGGATCCGGTCGCTTCGCAGAGCGTAACCTATGGCGCGCCAGACGGCCCGCAGCTCCGGGTCGATTTCCCCGACACGCCCTATCTCGGCATCTGGACCAAGCCCGGCGCTGCCTTCGTCTGTGTCGAGCCGTGGCACGGCCATGCCGACCCCGCCGGGTTCGATGGCGATTTCCGGACCAAGCCGGGGGTATTCGAAGTCGCGCCGGGTGGCGATTGGGCGTGCCGGATGGAGATCACGCTCGAACCCTGAGACCTTGCCGTCGGAGGGACGCGCGCCATATCCACACAAACGGACGGGGTCATCGATGCTGACGGCGTTATTGCTCACTTTGTGGCTGGCGATGATCACGGCGCGCGGTACGCCCGCGGGCGGCACCCTGCACCGCGTCTTGGTCGAAGCGCCCGCACGACGGCTGTCGCGGATCACGCGTGGCCATGTCCTGTTCGTCCTGCTCACCCTGTCCATCATCGCCAGCGTGATCTGGCTGCTCGACAATGACGGGCGGATGCTGGTGACGATGGGGCTGCCCGAATTCCTGGGTTTCGCCACCGCGATCGATCTTTCGGCGCTGCTCGATCTTGCCGCGGTGGCGGTGATCGCGGCCACGACGATCCACTTTCGGGCTGTGGGGACATGGGTGCGGCAGACAATCGCGCCGCGCCGGCGCGCTCGCCGGCCACGCGTCAAGCGACAGCGCCCGCCCGCCAATGACGACGAGCGACGACCCGCGCTCGCCGCCTGATCCCGCTCAGCTTGCCGGTAGCGCCGCCACCCCCTAGGAGCCGCGCACCATGAGCATTTCCGACCGCCGCACTTTCGCGATCATCTCGCACCCCGACGCCGGCAAGACCACGCTGACCGAAAAGCTGTTGTACTTCGGCGGCGCCATCCATCTCGCCGGCGAGGTCAAGGCGCGCGGCCAGACACGGCGCGCGCGGTCCGACTGGATGAAGATCGAGCAGCAGCGCGGCATCTCCGTGACGAGCTCGGTGATGACGTTCGAGAAGGACGGCATCACCTTCAACCTGCTCGACACGCCGGGCCATGAGGACTTTTCCGAGGACACCTATCGCACCCTGACCGCGGTCGATTCGGCGGTCATGGTGATCGACGCGGCGCGCGGCATCGAGGCGCAGACGCGCAAATTGTTCGAGGTCTGCCGCCTGCGCTCGGTGCCGATCATCACCTTCGTCAACAAGGTCGACCGCGAGGGCCGGCCGCCGTTCGAATTGCTCGACGAGATCGCCGACGTGCTGGCGCTCGACGTCGCGCCGATGAGCTGGCCGGTCGGCATGGGCGGGCAGTTCCAGGGCGTGCTCGACCTGACGACCAACAAGGTCAGCAGGCCCGAGGGCGACAGCCGCGAATTCCTGGGCAAGGTCGACGACGCGCCCGAACTGCCGGTCGAGATCGCCGAGGAAGTCGAGCTGGCGCAGGCGGGCTATTCCGCTTTCGATGCCGAGGCCTATCGCCATGGCGACCTGACCCCGGTCTATTTCGGCTCCGCGCTCAAGGATTTCGGCGTCGCCGAGCTGATCGCCGCGCTTGCCGCCTACGCCCCGCCGCCGCGGCCGCAGCCGGCCGAGCCCGCTCCCGTCTCGCCCGAGATGGACGAGGTCACCGGCTTCGTGTTCAAGGTGCAGGCCAATATGGACCCGCAGCATCGCGACCGCATCGCGTTCATGCGGCTGTGCTCGGGCACCTTCAAGCGCGGCATGAAGCTGACCCCGACCGGGCACGGCAAGCCGATCGCGGTGCATTCGCCGATCCTGTTCTTCGCGCAGAATCGCGAGGTCGCCGACGAGGCCTATCCGGGCGACATCATCGGCATCCCCAATCACGGCACCTTGCGCGTCGGCGATACGCTGTCCGAGCGCGCCGATGTGCGCTTTACCGGCCTGCCCAATTTCGCCCCGGAAATCCTGCGTCGCGTCGTGCTCAAGGATCCGACCAAGACCAAGCAGCTGCGCAAGGCGTTGGACGACATGGCCGAGGAAGGCGTCACTCAGGTCTTCTATCCCGAGATCGGGTCGAACTGGGTGATCGGCGTGGTCGGGCAGCTTCAGCTCGACGTGCTGATCAGCCGGCTGGAAGCCGAGTACAAAGTCGCGGCGGCGCTGGAAATGGCACCGTACGAAACCGCGCGCTGGATCTCGTCGGACGACCCGGCGGCGCTCAAGCAATTCCTCGATCTCAATCGGAGCGCGCTGGCCAAGGATCGCGACGGCAATCCGGTGTTCATGGCCAAGACCGCCTGGGAAGTCGGCTATGTCGCGGATCGCTATCCCAAGGTGAAGTTCGCGGCGACCCGCGAGCGATAAGGCGAAGGCCGGCACAGCGAAGCTATAAACGCGCGAAACTTTTGGTGCGGTTGCGAAGGCCGAGCGCATCGCTATAGCCGCGTGCGACCATCAGGAGCCCATCATGCAGCCTTCCGCCGCGCTCGCCCGCATCAAGCCTTCTCCGACGCTGGCGATCACCAGCCGCGTTCAGGAATTGAAGCGTGCCGGCGTCGACGTGATCGGCCTGGGCGCCGGCGAACCCGATTTCGACACGCCCGACTTCATCAAGGAAGCCGGGATCAAGGCGATCCGCGACGGCAAGACCAAGTACACCAATGTCGACGGCACGCCCGAGTTGAAGGAAGCCGTGCAGCTGAAGTTCAAGCGCGACAATGCGCTCGATTACGACATCAGCCAGATCACGATCAACGCCGGCGGCAAGCACACCTTGTTCAACGCGATGGTCGCGACGCTCGATCCGGGCGACGAGGTCGTCGTGCCTGCGCCTTACTGGGTGAGCTATCCCGACGTCGTGCTGTTCGCCGGCGGTACACCGGTATTCGCCGCGGCCGGGGCCGCGCAGAACTACAAGCTCAAGCCCGAGCAACTCGAGGCGGCGATCACGCCAAGGACCAAGTGGCTGATCCTCAATTCGCCGTCCAACCCGACCGGCGCCGCCTATAGCGAGGCCGAGCTGAAGGCACTGGGCGAGGTGCTCGATCGCCACCCGCACGTCTGGATCTATGCCGACGACATGTACGAGCACATCGTGTTCGACGATTTCAAGTTCACCTCGATCGCCCAGGTCTGCCCGTCGCTCTACGACCGCACCCTGACCGCCAATGGCTGTTCGAAAGCCTATGCGATGACCGGCTGGCGGATCGGCTTTGCCGGCGGTGCGCCGTGGCTGATCAAGGCGATGTCGAAGCTGCAATCGCAATCGACCAGCAATCCCTGCTCGATCGCGCAGGCCGCGTCGGTCGCGGCGCTGACCGGCGACCAGGCATTCCTGAAGGACAATGCCAAATTGTTCGAGCGCCGCCGCGACCTTGTCGTGTCGATGCTCAACCAGGCGAGCGGCATGACCTGTCCGCGGCCCGAGGGCGCATTCTACGTCTATCCCGAATTCTCCGCGCTGATCGGCAAGACCACACCGGGTGGCCGGACGATCGCGACCGACGAGGATTTCGTCGGTTATCTGCTCGACGACGCCAAGGTGGCGGCGGTGCAGGGCGAGGCGTTCGGCCTCTCGCCGGCGATGCGGATCAGCTACGCGACCTCGGACGAATTGCTGCGCGAGGCGTGCGAGCGCATCCAGACGGCCTGCGCCGCGCTGCGCTAAGCGAATCCAACCGTCACCCCGGCCTTGTGCCGGGGTCCATCAGGCCGCCAAACCTGGGGAAAGAGGCTCCAGCACCTCGCTGGCCTGCACGGTGGATGCCGGGACAAGCCCGGCACGACGAGTTCAAACAGAGCGCATCCGGTCGGCGATCAACTGACCTTGAGCGTGGGTCCGAGCGCGTAACGAATTCCAACCCCCGATGAACAGGCGGGCCAGAGAAAGTTCAGGCCGGGAAACCTATCGTTTCGACCATCAGGGTTGAAGCGAAGCGTCCGAACGCCGATTTCGCACCCGCAACAAAGGACAAGAGCCATGAAGGCCCTCATCACTTCCTCCTTTTTCTGGCGTTTCGTCGGCGGCTTCGCTTTGGGCGGAGTCGGCGTGCTGACGCTGCATCCGGCCGGCGCGCAAACCATGCCGCAGGCCCCTGCGGCGATCGTGCATCTGGCGGACTGAAACCATGGGGCGCCGTGTTCCGTATCTACAGGGTCGGAGTAACGGAGCCCCCCGTATGATCAAATATGTTCTGCCGCTTGCCGCCGCCGGAGCGCTGGCCGCGGCGATCTTCACCAGCCCCTTCGCCCATGCCGAACGCGCGGTGCCGATCCCGGTGCCGGCGCACGACGTCCAGGCGACCGTGAAGCCCAGTGTCGCGGTGCTCGCCGGTGGCTGTTTCTGGGGCATGGAGGCGGTGTTCGAGCGCGTCAAAGGCGTGACCAACGTCACAGCCGGCTATGCCGGCGGCACTGCCGCGACCGCGACCTACGACCAGGTGTCGACCGAAACCACGCGCCACGCCGAAGCGATTCGCGTCAGCTACGATCCGCGCGTCGTCAGCTACGGCACGTTGCTGCGCATCTATTTCTCGGTCGCGCACGACCCGACGACACTCGATCGCCAGGGTCCCGATCGCGGCACAAGCTATCGCTCGGCGATCTTCCCGCAAAACGCGGCGCAGCGCGCGGTAGCCGCGGCGTACATCGCGCAGCTGGGCCAGGCGAAGGCCTATGCGCGGCCGATCGTGACCAAGATCGAGACCGGCGGCTTCTATCCGGCCGAAGCCTATCACCAGCATTTCTTCGACAGGAATCCCAACCACCCCTATATCGTGGCGTGGGACAAGCCGAAGGTCGCGGCGTTCAAGGCGGCGTTTCCGACGTTGGCGAAGTAGGGCCTCCCATCCGTCACCCCGGCCTTGTGCCGGGGTCCACCGGGCGACAAGTCCAGGACAAGCGGCTCCAGCTTAGCGCTCACTTGCACGGTGGATGCCGGGACGAGCCCGGCATGACGGAGTGGGTCGGGTTTCCCTCGAATCCTTGATCACGCCGCCAACGGGAACCGCAGCAACCGATCGGCGACCGGCACCAGCGCCTCGCCGCTCCGACCCACCGCGCGGACGATCTCGGGATGGTGGACGTCGAGGCCGCCGGTGAGCGAACCGAATGCCGGCAATATCAGCTTGGACCCGGTCGCGACGAAGCAGCGCCGTGACACCAGGCGTCCACGCACGCGAACGCGCAATTTGGGGTGAAAATGGCCCGACAATTCCGGCCGCGGATCGCGCGGATCGGCTTCGTGCCGCAGTACCAGCCCGTCGAGCTCGGCATCGTCGACAATCTCGCCGCCGCACGGATCGGCCAGCGCATGGTCGTGATTGCCGACGACCCAGACGAAGCGGTGCGCGGCGGTCAGCGCGCGCAGCCGGTCCTGTTCGGCCGCGGGCAAGCGCTCGCATCCGCGCGAATCGTGGAAGCTGTCGCCAAGGCACCAGATCTCGGCCGGAGCGGTCGCCGCAACGGCTTGCTCCAGCGCCGCCAACGTCGCCGCGCTGTCATAGGGCGGCAGCATCTGGCCGAAGCTGGCGAACCAGCTCGCCTTCTCGAAATGCAGATCGGCGACGATCAATGCGCGCCGCGCCGGCCAGAACAATGCGCCGTCGGGCAAGGCGGCAAGTTGGTGGCCGGCGAACGAAAAGGGAACCATTCACCATTCATGCCGTAATAGCAGGGCGCGATCAATGGCTTGCGGCGGTGCAACAAAAGCCCCTTGATCGGCGCGCCAACAGGCGTAAAGCGCGCCGTCCTTTCCGGCAGGCCCATCCGACTCCATGTCAGCAGCCCCTTCACCCCAACAGACGATGTCGAAAAAGGCGCTGGCCGCGCTAACTCTCGGCGCAATCGGCGTGGTGTTCGGCGACATCGGCACCAGCCCGCTCTACGCGTTTCGCGAAGCGCTGAGCCAGGCGGCGGCGGATGGACTGACCGCCGACGAGATATTGGGCGTGCTCAGCCTGGCCTTGTGGTCGCTGATCCTGGTCGTTTCGATCAAATACGTCACCTTCCTGATGCGCGCCGACAATCAGGGCGAGGGCGGCGTGCTTGCGCTGGCGGCGCTCGCGCGGCGCGCACTCGGCTGGCGTTCGCGAATCGCTCTGGTGCTCGGCGCGGCGGGCGCGGCGTTATTCTATGGTGATGCGATCATCACGCCGTCGTTGTCGGTGCTGTCCGCGGTCGAGGGCTTGCGCACCATACCGGGCGGCGCCGACGCGATCGGCGAGCACACCATCCTGGCGGTCACTATCGCCATCCTGATCGGCCTGTTCATGATCCAGGCCCGCGGCACCGCGCGCGTATCGGTACTGTTCGGCCCGGTCTGCGTCTTGTGGTTCCTGGTGATCGGCGGCCTCGGCCTCTATCATATCAGCGATGAGCCCGGCATCCTGTGGGCGTTCAATCCATGGCATGCCGGCCAATTTCTCGCGACGCACGGCGTGCTGGGTCTGTTCGTGCTCGGCGCGGTGTTCCTGACGGTGACCGGCGCCGAGGCGTTGACCGCCGACATGGGGCATTTCGGGGCGAAGCCGATCCGTCTCGGCTGGTTCCTACTCGCTTTTCCTGCCCTATGCCTCAACTATCTGGGCCAAGGTGCCTTTACGCTCAACAAGCTGGAGGCGGTGCAAGCGGCCGGCGGCAAGTTCGAAAGCGCTGACTGGTTCTTCCTGATGGCGCCCGAACCGGTGCGCCCCCTGCTCGTCATCCTGGCGACATTGGCGACGATCATCGCCAGCCAGGCGGTGATCACCGGCGCCTATTCGCTGACCCAACAAGCAGTCCAGCTCGGCTTCCTGCCGCGGCTCCGCGTGCGCAACACGTCCGCCGATTATGCCGGCCAGATCTACCTGCCGTCGATCAACTGGTTGCTGCTGGCCGGCGTGCTGGTGCTGGTGGTCCAGTTCCGCACCTCATCGGCGATGGCGGCGGCCTATGGCATCGCGGTGACGGGCACGATGGTGATCACGACGTTGCTCGCATATGTCGTGGTGCGGCACAGCTGGCACTGGCCGCGTCCCTGGGCATTGGCGATCATTCTGCCGTTCCTGACGCTCGACCTGATCTTTTTCGGCGCCAATAGCTTGCGGGTGATCGAAGGCGGCTGGGTGCCGCTGGTCATCGCCGCGGTGATTGGGCTGGTCATCTTCACCTGGGTGCGCGGCAAGGCGATCGTGAAGACGTTCGAGCAACGCCAGAGCGTGCCGCTCGCCGATCTTGCCGCGGCGCTGGCACGGCGAGCGCCCGAACGGGTCGAGGGCACGGCGATATTCCTGACCGGCAATCCCGACAGCGCACCCGGCGCGCTGCTCCACAACCTCAAGCACAACAAGGTGCTGCACGAGGTCAATCTGATCGCTTCGGTGCGCACCGCCGACCGGCCGCAAGTGCCGCCCGAGGAAAGGTGCGAGGTCAAACGGATCGACGACAATTTCAGCGTCGTAATCCTGCGTTACGGCTTCATGGAGACGCCCGACGTGCCGCGCGCTCTGGCCGACGCGGCCAAGGCGGGGCTGATCGCGCTCGATCCAATGAAAGCGAGCTATTTCATCGGGCGGAATACGCTCAAGCCCGATGCCGAGGTCGGCATGCCGTTATGGCAGGACCGCATCTTCATGTTCCTGCAGCGCAATGCCAGCGACCCGACCGACTTCCTGCATATCCCGCCGGGCAAGGTGCTTGAGCTGGGCGAGCAGGTGACGGTTTAGGGCACAACTCCTTCTCCCCTTGTGGGAGAAGGAGGGAGGCGCGAAGCGCCGGAAGGATGAGGGGGGAATCGGCGAACTCTCAGAGTTCCCCTCACCCTTCCCACTCGCTGACGCTCGCGGGCCCCTTCCCTCTCCTACAAGGGGAGAGGGAATTTAGTCAGCCCGCGTACGCTTTCACTAAATCGTACAGATAATCGCGTCCGGTATAGAGCGATTCCACCCGGATGCGCTCATTCAGTCCATGGATGCCGCTGAAGTCGGATTCGATGAACACGCCCGGCGCGCCATAGGTCGGAATGCCGATCGCTTCGAGGAAGATGCCGTCGGTTGCCCCGGTCGACATGCTGGGGAGCATCGGCACGCCGGGGAAATATTTGTCGGCCAGCGTCTTCATCGGTCCGACGATCTTGGGATCGAGCGTCGGCGGGATGCCGATCGGACGGACCGGCTGGTTGGCGGTCACCGTCACCTTGGGTCCGGCCAGTTGCTTGAGCGTGGCCAGCGTGCCGTCGACCGTCTCGCCCGGAAAGATGCGGCAATTGACGTTGGCCGTCGCCTTTTGCGGCAGCGCGTTCTCGGCATGGCCGGCGCTGAGCAAGGTCGCGACGCAGGTCGTGCGCAAGGTCGAATGCATCGCCTTGTCAAGCGAGACGATCTTGTCGGCCTCGGCGTCGTTGGGATTGGCGAGCAGGCGCTTGACCGCCGCCGCCATCGGCGCGGGGGTCTGCGGCGCGCCGGCCACCGCGGTGAAGAAAGCCCGCGTCGTATCGGTGAACTTCACCGGGAATTCGTACCCACGCACTTTCTCGAGCGCATCGGCGAGCTCGTAAATAGCGTTGTCGGGCACCGGCTGCGAGCTGTGCCCGCCGGGATTGGTGGTGGTGAAGGTGAAGTTCTGCGCCGCTTTCTCGCCGACCTGGATCGCCAATATCTCGCGCTCGCCCTTGGCATTGTAGCGCCCGCCGCCGCCTTCGTTGAGCGCGAATTCGGCCGCGATCAGGTCCGGCTTGTTCTTGGCCAGCCATTCCGCGCCGTTGAAGGCGTAAGTGGTCTCCTCGCCACAGGTCAGCGCCATCTTGATCGTGCGCTTCGGCTTGTAGCCGCTCTGTTTGAAGCGGATCATCGCATCGGCCCAGATCGCCGCCATCGCCTTGTCGTCGACGGTGCCGCGTCCGTAATAGAATCCGTTTTCCTCGATCAGCTTGAACGGATCGCGCACCCAATCTTCGCGCTTGGCGGCGACGACGTCGATATGCGCGAGCAGCAACATCGGCTTGGCCTTGGGATCGCTGCCCTTCAGCACCGCGACCAGTCCGCCATCCTTGGGATGGTCGGGCACCGAGAATGGCGTCAGCTCGCTGTCGCTATAGCCCGCCGCCTTCATCCGCGCAGCGATCTGCGCGGTCGCCTGGGTGCAGCTGCCGATGTCGACCACCGTGTTGGTTTCGACCAGTTCCTTGTACAGGCCGAAAAACGCCTGCTGATCCGGCCGGAGATCGGCCGCCGCGCCGGCCACTGGTTGGGCGAGCAGCCCCGCCGCGATGATCCATCCCAATGCGCGCATGACGACCCCCCGATTATATGACGACTGGAGGAGATTAGAGCCCGAAACCGGGCGGCACGCAACCGCCCGCGGTCAGGGACGCATGCGGGCCGAGCTCGCCATCACGTTGCGCGGCAAGGTCAGGCGGATCTCGCGGTTGGCGAAATCGATCTGGACGCGGCGAAACAGCCGGAGCGAGTCCATGCCGAGCATCAGCGCCGGCGTATCGGTCAGTCCGAACCGCTTGAACGGCACGGCATCGGCGAACGCGATCGGCAATTGGTGGAAACCGACCCCGGCAATGTCGAGCGAGTCGATCACGCGATAATCGGCCTGGAGATACTGGCCGGTCACCGCTTGCAGCGACACGGTACCGAGCGACTTTTCGGTCTTCACGCGCTTGAGCAAGGCGAGGTTGCCGACGGTCACCGGCGATCCGGTGTCGATCACGACCGAGATGCGCCTGCCGCGATAGCGCGCGTCGGTGACGATCAACTGGCCATAGAGATTCTTGGCGCGGATCACGATATCGTCCGGGCTGCCCATCAGGCCGCGTTTCTTGGAAGCCCGAACTTCCATCACGTTCTTGTCGAAATCGATCGAGACGGCGTGCCCCTTGAGCGCGTCGATCCCGAGCATGCCGGGCGCGCCGAGATTGGTCGCCTCGACCGCCGGCGCCTCGAGCGTGTCGGGCGCGATCATGTTCACGCGGAGGTCGGAGAGCTTGTAGGTGCCGAGCTCGCTTTGCCCCGCCATCGTCGTCACGCGGACACGGCGCCCCGTGCTGAGCTTGAGCACATCGGCCAGTTCGCGGGACACTACCGTGCGTTCCGATCCGGTATCGATGATGAAGGAATAGGGTCCGCTCGGGCCGATCGACACAGGAACGGTCATGCGCTGTTCGGCATTGGCGAAGCCGAGCAGTTCGGAGGCTGTCGCCGGCGTCGTCGCGCCGGTCGCCGGAACCACCGGCGGATCCTGGGGAACGCCGCTATCGGCCGACGACGGAGCAGCCGTCGCGCCAAGGGCGAGGACCAGCAAGGGGATAAACCCGCGCATGACGGTGATGTTACGCCCGTTCCGGTCTTGTACCAAGCGAATTCGCGCGTGCTCAGAGTCTGTCGAAAACTCGCGAAAGAGCGAGTTTTGAGACCGCACCAGCCCGCTCCCCACCCGACCTCCCAATCAGTTTATTCTATGGGAGATCGGGTGGGGGAGCGGGCTGGTGCCGCGAAACGCGCCCCTCAGCGCGTTTTCGAACGGAGTCTCAGCTCGCGCTGGCGTCCCCGTCCGGCACCGGCTCCAGCGCCCGCGCAAGCGGCCGCGCGATCGCCAGCATCAGCAACCCGCCGACCAGCCCGATCGACCCGTCGAGCGCCCAGAAGGCGGCGGGGCTCATCGTGTCGTAGAAGCTGCCGACCCAGCCCATGATCACGCTGCCCAGGAAGAAGGACAGATACACCCCGCCCATCATGGTCGCGGTGACCTGCTTCGGCGCGGCCTGGCTGATCAGCGCGAGCAGCACCGGCCAATAATAGAGGAAGGCGACGCCCATCCCGAAGAACCCGACGAGCGCCCACCCCACGGCGGTCTTGCCGCCCGGCCCGGCCAGCAATGCGCCGACGGCGAGCACGAACGCCGAGGCTCCGGCCAGCAACGATCCTATCGCCATCTTGGCGACGTCGGACGGCTCGCGACCGCGCTTCGCTTGCCACGCCCAGAGCGCGACCAGCGGCGGCACCGCGACGACCGAGGCGAACGGATCGATCGAGTTGAACCAGGACGGCGGGACACCACCCCAAGGCGTCGACAGGCTGACATGCTGGTCGACCCACAGCACGCCGATGCTCCAGATCATCGGATAGGCGACGTTGGGGAACAGCGTCATCGCCGCGACCAGGATCAACAGCCACATCCGCTTGCGCTCGGCGGCGGTCATCGGCGGCAGCGCGACGCGGTCGGCGCGCGGGCTACGGCCGGCCAGATGGCGCTGGCCCGCGAGATAGATGATCAAAGCGAGCAGCATCAGCGCGGCGGCCGCGCCGAACCCGGCATGCCAGCCATAGGCCGCGGCCAGCACGCCGCACGCCAGCGGCCCCAGGATCGCGCCGACATTGATGCCCGCGGAAAAGATCGTGTAGCCCTGCGTCCGCCGCGATTCCGCCTCGGCTGGATAGAGCTCGCCGACCTGTGCCGAGATATTGCCCTTGAGGCAGCCCGAGCCGAGGATCAGCAACAGCAAAGCGAGCAGGAAGGAGGCATCGAATGCCATCGCCAGATGCCCGGCGCACATCAGCAGCGCGCCGATGATCACGGTGACCTTCGCCCCCAGCCAGCGATCGGCGATCCAGCCGCCCAGGATCGGGGTGAAATAGACCAGCCCGCCATACCAGCCATAGATCAGCGACGCGAAAGCGACGTCGCTGAGTGCCCCGTGCCAACTGAACAGCTGCCGCAACGCCGCCAGTCCCAGCACATGCTCGGCGTGACCCGGCAGAAACAATTGCTGGACCATGTAAAGCGTCAGCAGTGACGTCATGCCGTAATAGCTGAACCGCTCCCAGCATTCTGTGAAAGCGAGATAGGCGACCCCGCGCGGGTGGCCGAGGAAGCTCGTGTCGTCGGTCGCAGCGGTCAATCACCAATCCTCTTGAGGCGGATCCGCTCGGGAAATCGCGGATTCGTCGCGACATAAGCACGAAGCGCGCGCTCAAGCGAGGCCCGGTCCCTGAAATGGCATGTCGCCCCGCCGCTCGGCTTGGGGGCGGCCGCCGGTTCGGCCTGGGTCGAATTGTCCGCGGCCGCGGCGTCCGTCTCCTCGGCACTGGTCGTGGCAGGTTCTTCGACCTCTCCGCCCGCCGCGCGAACGATATCCTCAGTCGTGTCGCAATCGATCACCGGTGAGAGCCACAATATATCACCACGCAGCTCCGCCAGTCCGTAGGAAACCTCGGCCGTGCCTTCATCGGGCATGTCCTGGACGATCCACAGATCGCGCCCAGCCACCACGAACCGCACCATGATCACGCGGGAGGGCTGCTCGTCCTTTCGCGGCCGGAGCGGCGTCACGAGGATCGTCCCGTCGGGCTGCCAGGCGACCCGATAGAGGTGCGCGGGCTTGCCGTCGCCGAGCAGATCGACCTTGTAGGCGCCGGGCCGAACCGGACCGGCATCGGCGGGATCGCCTTTGTAGAAGGGCGGGCCGACCCACCAGCAACTCGACAGCAATGTCGCCGCGATCATCGCGAACGCAAGGCGAAGTACCGGTCGCATCATCCGCCCACCTCCCACCGGATCAGCTGGTGTACGATACGATGGAAAACCATAGCGAGACAGCCGGGATGATGGCCGAAACCGACCGCCTTGCCCGGTCGTAATTTTTTCGCGCCAAGGCACTAAGGCGCGAAGACGGTTCGCGCAGAGGCGCAGAGGGCGCTGAGATCATCGGCTGAGCCTCGCCATGCGAGGCTCCTTAATCGATCGTTCGAATTTGATCGCGCGGGGACGCCTATCGCTAAACAGCTCTGCGCCTCTGCGCGAAAACCCTTTCCCTTTGCGCCTTCGCGCCTTCGCGTGACCTTTTTCGGCTCATCGGCGGGAACGAACCCAGGATGCTGCCCCATTGCCCCAACCGCGCCACCGCCCTAGCCTCGTCCTTTCGAGTGGGAGTGGGTGCGTGACGATCGAAGAACCGGATGCCGGGTCGCAGCCCGTCGATGTGCCGCATCGCCGCGAATTCCTCGGCCACCCGGTCGGCCTGCCGGTCATCGCCTTTACCGAGGCGTTCGAGCGCTTCTCCTATTACGGCATGCAGACCTTGCTGGTGCTGTACATGGTCAAGGCGCTGCTGCTGGCGCCGCATGTCGAGCGGATCGTAGGGTTCGGCTGGTTCAGCAACGTGCTGGCGGGGATCTACGGCGCGCCGCCCAATACCCAAGCGCTCGCCTCGCACATTTTCGGCACCTACACGATGCTGGTCTATGTCACGCCGATCCTGGGCGGGCTGCTCGCCGATCGCTGGCTGGGCAAGACCACAACGGTGACGATCGGCGCGCTGTTGATGGCGGCGGGTCATTTCCTGATGGCGTTCGACGTATCGTTCCTGTTCGCCTTGCTGTTGCTGGTGCTCGGCGTCGGGTGCCTCAAGGGCAATCTCGCGAGCCAGGTCGGCGCGCTTTACGCGCCGGGTGACGGCCGCGCGACCGACGCGTTCCAGATCTATTATATCGGCATCAGCTTCGGCGCATTCTTCGCGCCTTTGGTGTGCGGCGCCTTGGGCGAGGAAGTCGGCTGGCATTGGGGATTCGGGGCGGCCGGCGTCGGCATGGTGATCGGGCTGATCATCTACCTCGCAGGACGCCGGCATCTGCCGCCCGATCCGCTGACCGAGCGGCGCGCGGCGCGCGCATCGGCCGCACCACGGGCGGCGATGACGCGGCGGGATATCGTCGTGCTAATCCTGCTGCTATTCATGGTGCCTGTGCTGGCGGTCAGCGCGATCGGCAACCAGCAGATGTTCAACGCCTATCTGGTCTGGGCCGACCGGTCCTACGAGTTCATGCTGTTCGGCCATCGTATGCCGACCTCGTTCCTGGTGTCCTTCGACGCCTTTACCGGCTTCGTGACATTGGCCGGCGCGGTAGCGTTCTGGCGCTGGTATGCGCGGCATTGGCGCGAGCCCGACGAGATCACCAAGCTGATCATCGGCTGCCTGATCTCGTCCTCCGCCTTCCTCCTGGTGATGATCGTCGCGAGCCGTCACGAGGCCACCGGCGTCAAGCCGGCGTTATGGGTCGCGCTCGCGGTCAACACGCTCAACAATCTCGGCTTCGCCAACGTCTTTCCGGTCAGCCTCGCGCTCTATTCGCGCGCCGCGCCGCGGGCGATTTCGGGGACGGTGGTCGGCATCTATTATCTGTTCCTGGCGCTGGCCAATTATCTGGTCGGCGTGGTCGGCGGCTGGCTGGAGATCATGCCGGCCGGGCGCTTCTGGGGAATCCATGTCGGCGCGATCCTGGGCGCCGCGGCGGTATTCGTCGCGATCAAGCTGGCGTTCGGGAAATTGTTGTTGCCGGAGCGGATTGAGGGCCCGGCTATTTAGCCCCTCCCCTTTAGTGGAGGGGTTGGGGTGGGGCCTCTCCACTGGCGATGTGCTTGAGGCACTTCCCCACCCCCAACCCCTCCCCTGAAGGGGAGGGGCTTAGGTCTATTCCGCCGCCAGCAAACTCTCCGCGCCACCCAGATCGACCGACACCAGCCGGCTCACCCCACGTTCGACCATCGTCACGCCGAACAGGCGGTGCATGCGGCTCATCGTCACCGCATTGTGCGTGACGATCAGGTAACGCGTCGCGGTTTCCTGCGTCATCCGGTCGAGCAGGTCGCAGAAGCGTTCGATATTGGCGTCGTCGAGCGGCGCGTCGACCTCGTCGAGCACGCAGATCGGCGCCGGGTTGGTCAGGAACAGGCCGAAGATCAGCGCGACCGCGGTCAGCGCCTGTTCGCCGCCCGACAGCAGGGTCAGCGACTGCAGCTTCTTGCCCGGGGGCTGCGCCATGATCTCCAGCCCGGCTTCGAGCGGATCGTCCGAATCGACCAGTTCGAGCCGCGCCGCGCCGCCGTTGAACAAAGTGGTGAACAGCCGCTGGAAATGGCCGTTGACCGCCTCGAACGCGGCGAGCAGGCGTTGCCGGCCTTCGCGGTTGAGCGTGCCGATCGAGCCGCGCAACTGGGCGACCGCCTGGCCCAGTTCCTCGCGCTCGGCGGCGGCATCGGTGCGCTGCGAATCGAGTTCGGCGAGTTCGGTTTCGGCCACCAGATTGACCGGTCCGAGCCGCTCGCGATCGATCAGCAATTTGTCGTGCTTGACCGATTCGTCCTGTGGGTCGCCGACCTGCTCGAGATCGAACCCGACGCGTTCGCCGAGCAGGGGCGGCGGGCAGGCGAACCGCTCGCCCGACAGCCGTGCCATCTCGATCCGGCGCGAATCCTGGTTCTCGGCGCGCGCGGTCGCCCCGGCGCGCGCCTCTCGCGCCAGCGACAGCGCTTCCGAAGCGATCCGCCCCGCCTCGTCGGTATTGCGGACGCGCGCTTCCGCCTCGCGCTCGGTCAGTGCGGCGGTGTCGGCGGCGGCGCGCAACTCGGCATGGCGCGATTCCTGATCCGCGATCTGCGCCGCGAGTTGCGCCGGACGCGCTTCCGCCGTCTCGGCTGCGGCGGCGAGTTGCGCCTCGCGCTTGTCCATGTCGGCGATGCGCTTAGCCGCCTCACCGGCGCGCGCTTTCCAGCCTTTCTGCTCGGCCTCCGCCGCGGCCAGCCGCTCGCGGTCGGCAGCGACCGCGCGGTCGAGCTGGGCGCGGTCGGCGCGGGCGTTGGACGCATGAGCGCGGCGCGCCTCCGCCTCGGCCTGGAGCTGCGCGACCGCGGCGCGCGTGTCGGCGCCATCAGGCAAGGCAGCGCGGGCCGCTTCCGCACGCGCCAGTTCGGCTTCGGCCTCACCGGCTTCGGCTGCTACCCGGCGCGCCCGCGTATCGAGATCGGCGCGCTGCGCCTCGATCCGTTCGAGTTGGGCGGTGGCGCGGTCCTCCGCGCGGCTCGCCTCGCGCGCGGCGTGTTCGGCGCGTTCGAGCGAGGCTCGTGCCGCCTGGGCATCGGCGCGCGCGGCGGCTATGCGGCGTTCGGCATCGTCGAGCTGGGCATTGGCCTTTTCGACCGCGGCTTGCGCCTTGGGCCGCGCCTTGTTGAGCGCGGCGAGGCGATTGATTCGTTCGAGCCGTTCGGCGGCGGCCGCGCCACCGGTTTTGGCGACATAGCCGTCCCAACGGCGAAGCATCCCGCCCAGCGTGACCAGCCGCTGCCCGACCGCCAGCGCGCGCTGATCGTCCTGTTCGGCGACCAGGATCTGCGCCAATCGCCGCGCCAGCGCCGCCGGCGCCTCGACATGGTCGGCGAGCCGGGTCAGCCCCGCCGCCGGGGGGTCGCCCGGCTGCGGCTCGGCGCCGGCCCAATAGCGATCGGCCTTGGCGTCGAGCCCGGTTTCGAGATCGTCGCCCAGCGCCGCCGCCAACGCGCGTTCGTAGCCCGGCGCGGCGCGAACATGGTCGAGCAATTTGTCGCGTCCCGACGGCCGCGTCGTCTTTTCGAGCGCGAGCACTTCGCTCTCGATCGCGGCGAGTTCGGCGCGGGCAGCGGCGCGCGCCTGTTCGGCGGCGTCGCGCGCTTCCTGCGCGGCGCGTTCGTCGGCATCGGCGCGGGCGCGGGCGCCGCGCGCGGTCTCGGTCGATTCGAGCGCGTCGGCGCGCGCCTTGATCGCCCGCTCGCGCTCCTCGCGCAGCGGCGCGGCATCGCCCAATGCCCTTTGCTCGGCCGCCAAGGTCGTCTGGTCGCGCAGCGCGCGGTCGTGCCGCGCCTTGGCCGCCGCCACCGCGGCGTCGGCGACACGGGCATCGGCGAGTTCGGCGGCCTGCCGGCTCATCGCTTGCGCCAGCGCGACATCGGCATCGCGTGCCGCGCGCTCGGCCTCCGCCAACGTCGCGTCGAGCGCGGGCAGCCGCGCCGCCGCCTCGTCGGCACGTTTCGCCAGCAATTTCGTCTCGGCGTCGAGCCGCGCCAGTGCCTCGGCGGCGTCGACCGCCAGCGCGCCTTCGCGCGCGCGATCCTCGCCGATCCGGGTCCGCTGATCGGCCAGTTCGGCGATCCGCCGCTCGGCGCCCTGATGCTCGGCGCGCAGCGCAGCGAGGGCGTGGGCGGCGTCGCTCGCTGCCTCGCGCGCCGCGGTCGCCGCCGCACGGGCATCGCCCAGTGCCTGGGCTGCGGCATGCTGGTGCGCGGTCGCCGCACGCTGCGCCTCGGCCGCGGCCGCAACCCTTTCCTCACATTGCGCGGCTTCGGCCTTGGCGGCATCGGCCGCCGCCGCGGCGTCGCGCCAACGGGCGAAGATCATCCGACCCTCGGCGACGCGAATCTGATCCGACAGCAACCGATAGCGCTCGGCCTGGCGCGCCTGGCGCCTGAGCGCCGAGGCGCGCGCTTCCTGGTCGGCCATGATCTCGTCGAGCCGCAGCAGATTGGCTTCGGTCGCGCGCAGCTTTTGCTCGGCATCCTTGCGGCGGACATGGAGGCCGGCGATCCCCGCCGCCTCTTCGAGCATCGCGCGGCGCTCGGTCGGCCGCGCCGAGATCACCGCGCTGATCCGCCCCTGGCTGACCAGAGCCGGCGAATGCGCGCCGGTCGCGGCATCGGCGAACAGCAAGGCGACGTCCTTGGCGCGGACGTCGCGCCCGTCGATGCGATAGGCCGATCCGGCACCGCGCTCGATCCGCCGCACCACCTCGGTCTCGCTGCCGTCGATCTCGGCCAGGATCGACACTTCGGCGAAGTCGCGCGCGGTACGCTTGTCGGTGCCGGCGAAGATGACGTCGTCCATCCCTGCGCCGCGCATCGACTTCGGGCTGTTCTCGCCCATCGTCCAGCGCAATGCCTCGAGCAGATTGGACTTGCCGCAGCCATTGGGGCCGACCACGCCGGTCAGCCCCGGTTCGATGCGGAGATCGGCCGCGTCGACGAAGCTCTTGAACCCCGACAGCCTCAGCCGTTTGATCTGCATCCTGTGATCAGCCCCCCGGCGCGTTCGGCGATCAGGCGCCCCGTGCCTTGAGCACGGGTTCGAGCGTCGCCCAGTCGCCGACATCGTTGAGCTTTTCGCCGTTGATGATGAAGGTCGGCGTGCCGCTGATCTGGAACTTGTCGTTGGCGAATTTGGTGCGCTCGACCAGCTTGTCGATCGCCGCCTTGTCGTTGAGGCATGCGCGCGCCTTGTCCTCGGGCAGGCCGCGCTGCTTCATGAAATCGAGATAGCCCAGGCCTTCGGCATACATGGTGGCAACCTGGTTGGGAGTAGCGCCCTGCGCCGCCTGGACCTTGGCCGACACCTGCTGTTCGTTGGCGAGCAGCGTCTGCTGGTTGGCGAACATCTGATCGAGGATCGGGAAGAAGGTCGCGGTGTCGCCCGAACATTGGCCGAGCAGGATCGGGCCGAGGTCGAGCGGGCCGTGGACCGGATACTCGCGGAACTCGTAGCTGACCTTGCCGGCCGAGATGTACTTTTCCTTGAGCGCCGGGAACCCTTCCTGATCGAACTTGCCGCAATAGGGGCAGGCGCGCGATCCATATTCGACGATCTTGAGCGGCGCGTCGGGATTGCCCATCCGGAAGCCGCCTTCGGGCGTCTTCACCACCGTATCGACCCAGGACGTGCCGGCGGGCGCTGGCTTGGCGGCGACCGGGGCGGCCGGGGTCGAGCTGTTGGCGTCGTTACCCGACCCGCCGCAAGCGGCGAGCGCCAGCAAGGGCAGAGCGGCAAACAGGGGCGAAATCTTCATATGTTACTCCCTTGGGGAAAATTCAGACGCCGGCGGCGGCGAGCAACGGCTGCAATGCCGCCCAGTCATAGACGTTATCGGCCTTGGTGCCATTGATGACGAAGGTTGGCGTGCCGGTGATCGAATATTGCTTCTCGCCGGCATTGGTCACCGCGACGATCCGGTCGACCCCGGCGCGCGCCGCCAGGCAAGCCTGAGCGCGCGCGGGCGCCATGCCGCGGCGCTTGACGAAATCGACATAGCCGAGCTCCGTCGCGAAGCTGGTCGCGACCTGATTGGGTGTGGGGTTGGTCATCGCCTGTACCTTGGCTTCGGCCGCCTGCGCCTTGGCGGTCAGCGCCTGCTGGTTGGCGAACATCGCGTCGAGCAACGGGAAGAATTGCGCCGGCGAGACGCAATGACCGAGCAAGATCGGGCCGAGATCGAACGCGCCATGGACCGGGTAATCGCGGAATTCGTAGCTGAGCTTGCCTGCGGCGATCGGCCCCGCCTTGAGGACCGGAAGCCCTTCCTTGTCGAACGCTGCGCAATGCGGGCAGGTGCGCGAGCCATATTCGATCAGCTTCACCTTGGCATTGGGATTGCCCATCCGCATTCCGCCTTCGGGCGTCGCGGCGACGACATTGACCCAATTGACCTTGGCCGGCGCGCGCTTGGCCGGGGCGGCCTTTTTCGCCGGCGCCCTGGTCGCGGCACCGGCGGCAAGCGGCAGTCCGGCAATCAATCCCAACACCAGCAACGAACGGATCATTTTTCGGTCTTTCCGATGACGGGCACTTTGACGGGCCCAAGGACGGGGATGCCGCGATTACCCGCGACGCCGGCGGCGAGTGCCGCGAGCACCGCCTGCAATTCGGGATCGGCGATCGCGCGCAGCCCCGGGCCGAGTTCGGCAGGCGGGGTCGGCGCGGGACGCAGGCTGGGCGGCGCGGCGCGCGACGGGCGCTCGGCGACCCTGCCTTGCTTGAGGTTGAGCCGCGCGACCGCGGCATAGCCGAAGAAGCGATTGACCCGCTCGACGATCTCGGGCGCGATATGCTGCATCATTGCCGCGTGGGCACCTTTCACCGTGACGGTGAGCACACCTTCGGCTTTCTTGCCCGGCGGAAAGCGGATCGATTCGGGCGACGACACGCCGGCATATTTGGGGCCGACGATTTCCGCCCAACGCGTGACGATTCCCGACTGAACGAAGCCGAACCGGCGGAACGCCGCGCCGCCGACCTGGGGCAGCAAGTCACCGACCGCGCGCGCCGGTCCGCTCCGGGGCCGTTCGGATACGGGTTTGGCGGGGCCTTTGGGAGTGGCGCGCTTGCTCATTCGGCTATCCATGCCATAGCCGCGGGGTGGCCGCCAAGCTTCCTTCCGCACCATCCTTGTCCGGTTTTGTCGCGCCGGCATTGCTGCGTTGGTACGACGCGCATCGCCGCACCCTGCCATGGCGCGCGGGACCCGGCGAATCCGCCGATCCGTATCGCGTCTGGCTGTCCGAAGTGATGCTGCAACAGACCACCGTCGCGGCGGTCGGTCCGCGCTTCGCCGCCTGGATAGCGCGCTGGCCCAATTTCGCCAGCCTGGCCCGGGCGGATGAGGCCGACGTCATGGCGGCATGGGCGGGGCTGGGTTATTATGCCCGGGCGCGCAACCTGGTCGCCTGCGCGCGCGCCGTGGTCGCCGAGCATGAGGGGGTCTTTCCGCGCACCGAGGCCGAGCTGCGCGCGCTGCCGGGGATCGGCGACTATACCGCCGCCGCGATCGCCGCGATCGCGTTCGACGCGCCCGCGACCGTGGTCGACGCCAATGTCGAGCGCGTCGTCGCGCGATTGTTCCGGCTCGAGGAGAAAGCCGCGATCCGCCCGGCCGCCGCGACGCTGACACCGAACGAGCGCGCCGGCGATTTCGCCCAGGCAATGATGGACCTCGGCGCCACGATCTGCACCCCGCGCGCGCCCAAATGCCTGCTCTGCCCGCTGCGCGACGGATGTGCGGCCAATGCGGCCGGCGACCAGGAAGCCTATCCGGTCAAGCCGGCAAAAGCAGGCAAGCCGACGCGCCACGGCACCATCTTCTGGGCGCGAAGCGGCGGCGACGTGCTGTTGGTGCGACGGCCGCCCAAGGGACTGCTCGGCGGCATGCGCGCGCTGCCGACCGGGCCCTGGGTCGATTCGGCGCCGGGCCTCGCCGACGCTCCGCTCTCGGCCGATTGGCAGATGCTGGCGGGGCGCATCGAACACGTCTTTACCCATTTCAGATTGCAGCTGGCGCTTGCGGGCGCCGTCGTCGACCGTCATGCAGCGCCCGACGGCGCCGAATGGTGGCCGATCGAGTCGCTTGGAGAAGCCGGTCTGCCGACCGTCTTCGCCAAGGCCGCTAGAGCGACGGGAGAGTTTTGACGATGCGCGTGCCCCCCTTGTTTATCGCTACCGCCACGATCGCGCTGCTGGCCGGTGCCGCCGCCGCGCAACAGGCCGCCTTGCCCATGTCGGCCGCCGCGCCCGCGGCCGCGCCGGCAAGCCCTCTTCCGGACACTCAGGCGCTCTACGATTCGTACGTCGCCAAGAACGAGATGCCCGGCATCGTCGGCGCGTTCGGTACCGGCGACCTGCCCACCACGTTCGTCGCGTCGGGCAAGATCGCGACCGACGCCAATGCCGCGCCGGCCGGGCCCGACAGCCTGTGGCGGGTCTATTCGATGACCAAGCCGATCACCGCGATGGCGGCGATGATCCTGATCGAGGACGGCAAGATGAAGCTCGACGAGCCTATCAGCGACTTCCTGCCCGCGTTCAAGACGATGCGCGTCCAGCTCAACGAGAATACGATCGACAGCCGCCCCGCCGTACGCCCGATCACGGTCCGCAATCTGCTGACGCACACGGCCGGCCTGGGCTATAACATCATTACCAAGGGCCCGTTGCTCCAGCTCTATATGGACAAGGGCATCACCCCCGGTCAGGTCAATGCGGCGATGGAGGTCGATGCGCGCAAGACGCGTCCGACATCGCTGCAGGAATTCGCCGACCGCGTGGCGAGCGTTCCGCTGATCGCCGATCCCGGCACCAAGTGGAGCTATTCGATCGGGCTCGACCTGATGGGCGCGGTGATCGAGAAGGCGAGCGGGATGCGCTTCGACGCGTTCGTCCAGACGCGCATCCTCGACCCGCTCAAGATGACGTCGACCTATTGGACGGTCCCGGCGGGCGAGGTCGGGCGGCTGTCGACCAATTACGCTTTCCTGCCCGGCAACAAGCTGTTCGCGATCGATCCGGCCGCGACCTCGGCCTATCTGTCGCCGCCCAGCTTTCCCTATGGCGGCGCCGGACTGGTGATGTCGGCGCGCGACTATGACCGGTTCCTGCACATGCTGCAGGATTATGGCGAGCTGGACGGCGTCCGCATCATGAAGCCGGAAACCGCCAGGCTCGCCATGTCGAACCTCCTCCCCGCCGGTGTCGAGTTCG
Organism: Sphingomonas sp.; assembly: GCF_024508665.1. Taxonomy (GTDB): domain Bacteria; phylum Pseudomonadota; class Alphaproteobacteria; order Sphingomonadales; family Sphingomonadaceae; genus Sphingomonas. Next base: position 226,737 of record NZ_JANINP010000006.1, on the reverse strand, counting down.
GCGGAGTGGCTGGCGCCACCGGCGGAACCGCGGGGCCCAAGATGGGCTTCGGCGCCGGCGGATCGGTGGTGCTGGAGGACAAGGCGAATTCGATGGGCGCCGGCACGTACGGCTGGGGCGGAGCCGCCGGCACCGCGGCCTGGGTCAATCCGGTCAAGAAGATCCGCGGCACGATCATGGTCAATTACTTCCCCGCCGACAAATGGCCGATCCGCGACGAGACGGTGAAGGCGCTGATCAGCGACATGCAGCGTTTCCGGGCCAAATGATTCGCCCCGGCTTTACCGGCAGCCCGCTCGACCGGGCCGATCCGCTGCGTCACGATCCCGAGAAACTGGCGGCGGCGATGGGCGACTGGCGCGCCAGGCTGCTCAAGCTCGACAATTTCGAGCCCGAGGTGGCGGAGGACGGCACGCTGGGCTGGACCAGCCTGGCCGACGCGCCCGACGATGCCGAATTGGTCCTGCTGGGATTGATCGAAGGCAAGCCGCATTTCGCCGCTTATGTCCCGGGCATGCGCGCGCCGGCTGGACGCTCGCCCAGCCTGTTCCGTGCGCTCGACCTGATGCGGCCGGAGGAAGCCGAGACCTATGCCGCGGCGCGCAGCGTGCTCGACTGGCACAGCCGCCATCAATTCTGCGCCAATTGCGGGACGCAGACGGCGATGTTCCGTGGCGGCTGGGGTCGTTCGTGTCCGAACTGCGGCGCCGAGCATTTCCCGCGCACCGATCCGGTGGTGATCATGATCGCCGAACATTCGGGCCGCGCGCTGGTCGGGCGCGGGCCGCAATGGCCGGCGGGACGCTATTCGGCGCTGGCCGGGTTCATGGAGCCGGGCGAGTCGATCGAGGAAGCGGTCGCGCGCGAGATTTTCGAGGAAGCCGGGGTGCGCGTGCGCAACGTCCGCTACGTCGCCAGCCAGCCCTGGCCGTTCCCGTCATCGCTGATGATGGCCTGTATCGGCGAGGCCGAGGACGACGTCATCACGATCGATCCCCATGAGCTGCAGGATGCGATGTGGGTCAGCCGGGAGGATGTCCGCAAGTCGCTGGCCGGCGACCCGTCCGCGCCGTTCCTGTCGCCGCCGCATTATGCCATCGCGCATACCTTGCTGACGGCTTGGGTGGAGGAGGGGTAGGTCGCCTTCCTGGCCGAAACCGTTGGGCGCCGGTGCGGATGGCGTCGAAGCGACCGGAATGGCTATGCATGATCGAGCAGATCAAAATCTTGTCGTCATGCCGGGCTTGTCCCGGCATCCACTGCGCAGGTTAGCGAGCAGCTAGAGCTCTTTTTTCCTGGCTTGCCGCCCGGTGGACCCCGGCACAAGGCCGGGGTGACGAAGATTAAAAATCGACCGCGATGCCCTTCAGCGTCCAGTCGCCATACCGCGTCGGATCCTTGTCGAGCGGATCCTTCTCCGACGGTTCGACCTTTTCCGGCTCAGGCACCGGCGGGCTGGGCGTGAGATAAGCGGGCGGCTTGACGTGCGGGGGGCGGGGCATGATGGGTCCGTTGATTGAACGCTGATCGTCGACGAACCACATTGGCGCAGCAAAGGATCGGCGCAAGTGCCGATCGTGCCGGAGGGCCTGTTGGGCGGTTTCATAGCAGATCTTTTTATCGACACGGTCCTGGACAGCCTGATCTGGGGGACCGGGGCGCTCATCCTGAAAGCGTTTCGTCCGGATCGTCGGGTCGGCTATGTGCCCGCCGTCCTTCTCGGGCTGATCGTCTGGCTTGCCGGGATCTCCGCGCTGATTACGATTGGATATTTCCTGCTTGTCTAATTCCTCGCTTCCCCCCGGCGTTCCCGCGCGCCAGGCCGCGCTTCGTCTGCTCGACGCCGTGCTCCGACGCGGCGAGACGCTCGAGCAAGCCGCGCCGCGCGTGCTGTCCAGCCTGAAGGCCGATAACGACCGTGCGTTGGCGCGCGCGATCGCGTCCGAGGTGCTGCGGCATCTGCCCGATCTCGACGCGTTGATCGACTCGGCGACGCAGCGGCCATTGCCGCATGACGCCAAGGCGCGGTTCGCACTGCGCATCGCGCTCGCCCAGTCGCTGCGCCTAGGAACGCCGGGGCATGCGGCGATTTCGACCGTGCTGCCGCTGGTCGATGGCGGTCCACGCAAATTGGTCCATGGCGTGTTCGGCACGCTCGACCGGCGCAAGGCGACCCTGCCCGAACCGCCGGCCTTGCCCGATGCGGTCGCCCTGCGGTGGCAAGCGGCCTGGGGCGACGAGGTCGTGCTGGCGGCACGGCGGGCGATGGCCGAACCGCCGCCGGTCGACCTGACATTGCGCGGGGAAGAAGGGCCGGAAGGCCTGGAATTGATGCCCGGCCAGCGCCGCCTGCCGCGCGGGACCGCGATCCCTGACCTGCCCGGCTTTGCCGAAGGCGATTGGTGGGTGCAGGATCTATCCGCCGCGATCCCGGCGCGCCTGCTCGGCCCGGCGACAGGGAGTGTCATCGACGCCTGCGCCGCGCCCGGCGGCAAGACGATGCAGCTCGCCGCCGCGGGATGGTCGGTCACCGCCGTCGACGCGTCGGAGAGTCGTCTGGCACGACTCCGCGACAATCTGGCGCGTACGCATCTGAATGCCGAGATCGTCGCCGCCGACGTCGCTTTCTGGTCGCCACAGGCACCAGTCGACGCGGTGTTGCTCGACGCGCCGTGCAGCGCGACCGGCATCTTCCGCCGCCATCCCGACGTGCTCCACCGCGTCCACCCGGCGATCATCGAGGAAGCGGCGCATCTTCAACGCCAATTGCTGGTCCAGGCCGCCGGCTGGGTGAAGAAGGGCGGAAAGCTGGTCTATGCCACCTGCTCGCTCGAGCGCGAGGAAGGCGAGGAACAGGTCGAAACCTTCCTCGCCGCCAATCGCGATTTCACGATCGATCCAGTCCGCGCCGACGAGTTGCCGGCCGGAATCGCGCCCGATCCGCGCGGCTGGGTACGCATTCTGCCAGGTGCGCTGGCCGAGCAGGGCGGATGCGACGGCTTCTTCATTGCCCGATTCGCGAGGGCCGGTTAGAGCAAGCCATGTCCAAGCCCGTCCGTATTGCGCCGTCGATCCTGAGTGCCGATTTTGCGAAACTGGGCGAGGAAGTGCGCGCGATCGACGCCGCCGGCGCCGACTGGATCCATGTCGATGTAATGGATGGACATTTCGTCCCCAACATCACGATCGGGCCGCAAGTGGTGAAGGCGATCCGCCCGCACACGGCCAAGCCGCTGGACGTCCATCTGATGATCGCGCCGGTCGATCCCTATCTCGACCAATTCGCCGAAGCCGGCGCCGACACGATCTCGATTCATGTCGAGGCGGGGCCGCACATCCATCGCAGCCTTCGCCATATCCGCAGCCTGGGCAAGCGCGCCGGCGTGGTGCTGACGCCGCAGACCCCGGCCAAGGCGCTGGATTACCTGCTCGAGGAAGTCGATCTGGTGCTGGTGATGAGCGTCAACCCAGGTTTCGGCGGGCAGACCTTCATTCCTTCGGCGCTGCGCAAGATCGAAGCCATCCGCAAGATGATCGACAAGCAGGGGCTGGATGTCGACCTGGAAGTCGATGGCGGGATCGATCGCGAGACCGCGCCCCGGGTGATCGCGGCGGGTGCCGACGCCTTGGTCGCCGGCACTGCCACTTTCCGCGGCGGGCCGAGTGCCTATGCCGCCAATATCGCGGCGTTGAGGGACGGGTGAGCGAGGAACGCGCGTCAGACGGGATCGACGAAGGCAAGCGGCTGATCCGCATCGGCAGCAGCGCCGGCCTGTCGCTCGCCGACCGCGTCGCAGAACGCTTCCGCAAGCTCACCTGGCGCACGCCGCTCCACGCGCTCCGCCTGCGTGGCCGCCATCCGCTCAAGCTGGTCGCGGTGCCCGAGGATCCGTTCGTCGGCGACCCGCGGCGCGGCAATGCGCTGCTCGACGGTCGGGTCGCGTTCCGCGGCGACAGCGTGGCGATCGCCGATCTCGATTTCGCCAAGCCCGATTGGTCGAAGCCTCTCGCGCATTACCTCCACAGCTTCGCCTGGCTGCGCGACCTGTCGACGGTGGCGACGCGCCCGGTCGGCGTTCCGATCGCCGAGACGATCATGCGGCTGTGGCTGGAAGCCCATGCCGATAAGGTCAGCGAGCCCGCCTGGACGCCGGAATTGTGGGGCCGGCGCATTCTCCACTGGACCGCGCATGCGCCGCTGATCCTCTCGTCGTCCGATCTGGTCTATCGCAGCAAGGTACTCAACACGCTGGCGCGCGGCGCGCGGCACCTCGACCGCAGCGCCGACAAGGCGCCCGCCGGAGTCGCGCGGATCGCGGCCTGGTGCGGCGTAATCTGCGCCGGGCTGCTGATCCCGGGCGGCGATCCGCGCCGCCAGATCGGCGAGGATGGGCTCGAAAAGGCGATCGAGAGCGCCGTCTATGAGGATGGCGGAGTGATCGCGCGCGCGCCGCTGGCGCAAGTCGACATCATCATGCTGCTGACCATGTTGCGCGAGGCCTATACGGCGCGGCGGCTGGCGCCGCCGGCGGCCTTGTCGGCCGCGCTCGGCCGGATGGTTCCCGCGCTGCAGGGCGTCTGCCATGGCGATCATGGCCTCTCCAGCTGGCAAGGTGGCGGTCCGATCCGCGGCGAGCGGATCGACGAGATCGTCGCGGCGACGGGCGTGCGCGCGCGGCCGCTGCGCCAGGCGCGCGACTGGGGCTATCAGCGGCTGGCGCAGGGCGAAGCGGTGGTCATCGTCGATGCCGCGCCGCCGCCTGTGTCGCGGCTTGCGGAAGGCGGTTGCGCCTCGACCCTGGCCTTCGAAATGTCCGATGGCGCCGAACGGCTGATCGTCAATTGCGGCGGCGCCCGTTCGGCGATCGCGCAGATCCCGGCGACATTGTCCGAAGGGCTGCGCACCACCGCGGCGCATTCGACTCTGGTGGTCGGCGACAGCAATTCGACCGCGATCCATGCCGACGGCACCTTGGGCAAAGGCGTCGCCGAGGTCGAACTGGCGCGGCAGGAGAGCAACGGCGCCAGCCGGCTGGAAGCGAGCCATGACGGTTATGCCCGGCGCTTCGGCTTCCTCCACCGCCGCCAATTGCTGCTGGCGAGCGACGGCCGCGAATTGCGCGGCGACGACATGCTGTTGCCGGCCGGGCGCAAGCGCAAGGTCGGCACGATCCCGTTCGCGATCCGCTTCCATCTGGGGGCAGGGGTCGAGGCCGCACCGACCGCTGACGGCATGGCGGCACTTTTGCGCTTGCCGTCGGGGCGGCTGTGGCAATTCCGCTGCCGCGGCGGATCGCTGACGATCGAGGAGAGTTTGTGGATCGATCCCGACGGCCGCCCGGTCTCCACCCAGCAATTGGTGGTAAGCGGCGAGGCGGCGGCGGGCGGCGAGAATATCAGCTGGGCCTTGAAGCGCGCGACCTGATCGGCAATGGGGGCGGCGTCTGCTTCCCAGCCCAACACAGGAAATCGCCATGGCCACCGATATCGTCCCCATCCGGCGGGCGCTGCTGTCCGTTTCAGACAAGACCGGAATCGTCGAGCTGGCCACGGGACTTGCCGCCAAGGGCGTTGAACTGGTCTCGACGGGCGGCACTGCCAAGGCGCTGCGCGACGCCGGGCTGAGCGTCCGCGACGTATCCGACCTGACCGGTTTCCCCGAGATGATGGACGGGCGGGTCAAGACGCTCCACCCGATGGTCCATGGCGGCCTGCTCGCGGTGCGCGACGATCCCGCACATGCCAAGGCGATGGACGAGCATGCGATCGGCGCGATCGACCTGGTCGTGGTCAATCTCTATCCGTTCGCCCAGACGGTGGCCAAGGGTGCCGAGCGCGACGAGATCGTCGAGAATATCGATATCGGCGGTCCGTCGATGGTGCGCTCGGCGGCGAAGAACCATGCCTTTGTCGCGATCGTCACCGACCCTGCGGACTATGCGCTGCTCGACAAGGGCGAGACGACGTTCGAGGAACGCAAGAAGCTGGCCGCCAAGGCGTTCGCCGCAACCGCGACCTATGATTCTATGATCGCCAGCTGGTTCGGATTCGCCGACCAGGGCCAGATGTTCCCCGAGACGCTGCCGCTCGTGCTCAACCAGCCGACGGTGCTGCGCTATGGCGAGAATCCGCACCAGCAGGCCGCCTTTTACCGTCATGCCGGCCCGTCCGCTCGCGGCATCGGCCAGGCACGCCAGGTGCAGGGCAAGGAGCTCAGCTACAACAATCTCAACGACGCCGACGCCGCGCTCCAGCTCGTCGCCGAGTTCCGCGATGCCGCGCCGACCTGCGTCATCGTCAAGCACGCCAATCCATGCGGAGTCGCAACCGCGGCGAACCTCGAGACCGCTTATGCCGAGGCCTTCGCCTGCGACACCGTATCGGCGTTTGGCGGGATCATCGCGGTCAACCGCCCGCTCGACGCGGCGACGGCGCGCCAGATCACCGGGATATTCACCGAAGTCGTGGTCGCGCCCGACGCCGACGAGGAAGCGCTGGCGCTGTTCGCGGCCAAGAAGAACCTGCGGCTTCTGCTGACCGGCGAATTGCCCGATCCGGCGCGGGGCGGGTTGGACGTCAAGTCGATCACCGGCGGCTGGCTGGTCCAGGGACGCGACAATGGCCGGGTCACCGCGGCCGACCTCAAGACGGTGACCAAGCGCCAGCCGACGCCTCAGGAACTGGCCGATTGCCTGTTCGCCTGGACGGTGGCCAAGCACGTCAAGTCGAATGCTATCGTCTATGCCAAGGACGGCGCCACCGCCGGGGTCGGCGCGGGGCAGATGAACCGACTCGAATCGGCCCGGATCGCCGCCTGGAAAGCCAAGGACGCCGCCGACAAGGCCGGCTGGGCGACGCCGCGCACGATCGGCTCCGCCGTTGCATCGGACGCCTTCTTCCCCTTCGCCGACGGATTGCTCGCCGCGGTCGAGGCGGGCGCCACCGCAGTGATCCAGCCGGGCGGCTCGATTCGCGACAACGAAGTCATCGCGGCGGCCGACGAAGCCGGGCTGGCGATGGTGTTCACCGGGATGCGCCACTTCCGGCACTGATTAGGCTGCCGATTGGCTCGCACAAAGACACGAAGCCACGAAGAAGGGCTTTGCCCACCGAAACCGTGCGGATTAGGAAGCTGAAAATTGAGCCTCGCTTTGCGAGGCTCTTTCTTTCGCCCGTGACGATTGACGTGAGCAGCGCGCTGTCACGCTGGCGACAACCTTCGTGGCTTTGTGTCTTTGTGCGAGTAAAATTTACTCCGCCTGGAGCAAGAACCCCAGCTCGGGATCGGCCAAGCCGCTAGCCCGACGCGCCGCGCGCCGCGCGAAGGCGAGGGTGCATTTCTTGCGCCCCGGCGTGCTCAACGGGTGCGTCGCTGCTTCGCGCAGGATAGCCGCGTCGTAGCGGTCGGCGATGATCACGCCCGATCGTTCGGGCAGGAAGGCCTCGCCGTGCAGCGGCCCGTGGTCGAAACCGTCGGGCACCGCCCAGAAGAAGCGGTCGCAATGGTCGAGATAGTCGAACCACTTGCCGTCGCCGAGCAGATCGGCGCGCGACACCTTGATCTCGACGATGACGATCTGGCCGCGCGAATCGATTGCCATGATGTCGGCGCGCCTGCCGCCGTCGAGCGGCACTTCGGTCATCGCCGCGAGATCGTGGCGAGCGAGCATGCGAATGACGCCGCGCGCGACATCGGCCGCACACAGCGCCTCGGTTCCTGTCGGAGGACAGCGGGGAGACACATCAAGCATCTCCCCGCTTTAGAACATCACGGGAACATCGTGAAGACGCGTTTTTCGTTTGGCGTCAGCCAAACGAGCAGTACCAGCCCGCTCGGGCTGGTGCCGCGCATGCGCGCTAACGCATCAAATCAGCGAAAGAAGACGTGATTGCCGATCGTCGCGACGCGCGGACGACCCCAGCCCGGCGATACGCGGCGGGCGTGGAAATAGAGCGCGCCGGGCGTGGGATTGTCCCATTCCTTGTCCATCGCGACCTGCGCGATGGCCATCGCGGTACGATATTGCGCGGCCGAGCGGATCGCCGGGATCGTCCCGCCGCGGACGAACGAGAATTGTCCCGGCTGCTTGACCACGCCACAGATCGTGCTCGGGAAGCGGCCCGAATTGGCGCGATTGATGATCACGTTGGCGACGGCGAGCTGACCCGACAGGGGCTCGCCCTTGGCTTCGAAATAGACCGCGCCGGCAAGGCACGACAATTCGGAATCGGCGCCTTCGTCAACATCCTGCCCAGCGACCGCCGCGGCCAGACTGGCGAATTGGAGCCCCTGCGCGGGTGCAGGCGCCGTCGTCCGGACCTCATTCGGAGAGGTCGTCGTGCTGTCGCCTGGTTCGATCGATGGAACCGGCTTGGGGACTGACGGGTTGATAGCGGACGTGGTGGCCGTGGTGGCGATTGCCGGGATCAGCGTTGCGTCGCGATCCGCACCCAGGGCCTTGCTCGATGCGGTGAAACCGGCGAGCGTGGTTAGTGCAATGAACGTCGCCGCGAGGCTCGCGGCGCGAGAGGAAAACAGCATTTAGACTTGCTAAAGTGCGGTTGGGGCGCGGACGCGATCGCAAGAAAGAGGATCGCCCGGACCACCACCCGACTGCGTAACCGTTAGGGATCGCACCCCATCGCGGCACAACGCGGATAATTGGTGGATGAGCCCTTTAATTGTGCAACGCAGCAGGTCAATCGCCGATGAGGGTTTCAGCGGCGAACCGTTCCGCCTGCGGGATATCCAGTTCCACTACCCACAGGTCGGGATCGTTTCGGCGGCGTTTCGCCCAATACTCAGTCAATGCCTGCGCATCGCCCTCCGGGCCGACCGCGATCAGTTCGACATTGCCGCTCGGACCAATGCCGCGTTCCCACAGCCGGACAAGCTGACCGCGATCCTGTGCCACCACCAGCACGGCCCCGGCGGTCGCGTCGCCCTTGGCCAGAACGGTGGCGAAACCACCTGCCCGGTTGGCGCGCCGTACCAGCGCATTGACCAGCGCGCCGGTCGCCAGCCGCGCTTGCGTCACGCTAGCTCCGATATCCGGGCAGCCCGGCGAGCGGGATCGAGGAGCGCATGAACGTGCCGGTGCCGCGCGCGACTTCCTCGCCATGCTCGTCGATCAACCGCGCCTCGCCGACGAACACGCGGCGCTGGCCGCTGACCCATTTCCCCTCGGCGACCACCGGGCCCACTTTCAGCGGTCGCGTGAACAGCAGGTTGAACGCGGTGGTGAGAAGGAAACGATCGGTGACCAGGCTGTTGCAGGCATAAAAGGCGGCATCGTCGAGCATCTTGAAATAGCTCGTGCCATGCGCAGCACCGCCGGCATGATAATGCTGTTCGCCTATCTCGAAATGGATCCGCGCGACTCCGCTTTCGGGAATCTCCAACCGCGATTTGAACAATTGATTGATCGGGGCCGCGGCATAGAGCGATTCGAGCGCGCGAAAATGCGCCTGGGCACCCGAATCCACACCGCCCGATTCAGGCGGCATCTCGTGCCTCGTCCTGGGTCAGCAGGAAGTAGAGTGCATCCTTCGACCCCGCACCGCGCAATTTGGCGACGAAGGCCACGTCGCGCAGCAGCCGCGATACCCGCGCCAGTGCCTTGAGATGCGCGGCGCCGGCATCGGGCGGCGAGAACAAAGCGAACACCAGGTCGACCGGCAGATCGTCGACCGCGGTGAAATCGAGCGGCCGCGCCACCCGCACGAACACCCCGTGGATCGCATCGATCCCCTCGATCCGCGCATGCGGAATGGCGATGCCGCCGCCGAACCCGGTCGAGCCGAGTTTCTCGCGCTGGGCGAGTCCCTCGGCCGCGGCCTTGGCGTCGATCCCATAGGCCGTCGCGGCGAGCGCGCCGATCTGCTGGAACAGCATTTTCTTGCTCGCCGCCGCCAGCCCCTCGGCCACCGCCTCGGGCCGGATCAGGTCCGACAAGTCGATCATATCCCGCTCTCTACTTTGTCGTGGTCGCCTCGTGCGGAAAACCGGCGCCCGCTTTTCCGCACGACGCTTGTGTCCGATCAGCTGGCGCGCTGCGGCTCTACCCAGCCGATCGTGCCGTCGCCGCGGCGATAGACCATGTTGTATGATCCCGTCCCGCTATTCTTGAACATCAGCGCCTGGGTGTTGCGCAGATCAAGCATCATCACCGCGTCGGACACCGATGCCTCGGGCACGTCGACTCGGGTTTCGGCGATGATCAGCGGCGAATCGCCCGCTTCGTCCTCGTCGGTCGATTCCTGGAACAGGGTATAGCCGGCATTGGCGTCAGGCTCGATCTCACCGTTGGCGACGGTCCCGGCCGCCTTGCGATCCTTCAGCCGGCGCATGTAGCGGCGCAATTGCTTCTCGATCTTGTCGGCCGATCCGTCGAACGCGCCGTGCGCGTCGTTGCCGTCATTGCTGGCTTTCAGCACCAGGCCTTGCATGACGTGGGCGACGACATCGCATTTGAATCGATTGTCGTGCGGGCCTTTCCCGAAAGTCACCTGAGCAGAGATGGCGCGCGAGAAATATTTGTCCGCAATACCCTGGAGGCGATCCTGGACATGGCTTTTCAGCGCTTCGCCCGTTTCAACCTGATGTCCCGAGACACGGATATCCATTTTCTCTTCTCCATTCTTGGCGATAGCGGCGCATTCGCCTTGTCCATCGCAACGCGCGTCAACCGGACGCCTCGGCCCCCCATAAAGGGTTTTTGAGCGTCGCCACGAACCCTGCGTGGCGCGCCAGTTCCTCCGCGCTCGGCTCGAACACGCGCATCGGCCGCGGTTGGGCGGTGCGCGGATCGATCTCGACCACGGAGATTTCGATCGTCTCCTCGACTTCGCTGACCAGGGTCAGGCCGATCTGGCGGCCGCCGGTCAGCTCGACATAGACTTGCGACAGCAATTGCGCGTCGAGCAACGCGCCGTGGAGCACGCGGTGGCTGCGGTCGATGCCGTAGCGGGCACACAGAGCGTCGAGCGAATGTTTGGCGCCCGGATGGCGCTGTCGCGCCATCGCCACGGTGTCGATCATACGGTCGAGCGAAATAACCTCGCGGCCGATCCTGGCGAGTTCGCCGTTCAGGAACCCGAAGTCGAAGCTGGCATTGTGCGCGACCAGCCGCGAATCGTCGCCCAGGAACTCGAGCAGCTCATCGACCTTTTCGTGGAAGCGCGGCTTGTCCGACAGGAACACGTCCGACAGGCCGTGGACGCGAAATGCCTCGACCGGCATCGGGCGATCGGGGTTGAAATAGAGGTGGAAACTGCGCCCGGTTTCGACTCGATTGATCATCTCGATGCAGCCGATCTCGACCATACGGTCGCCCCCGCTGAAGGAGAGGCCGGTGGTTTCGGTGTCGAAGACGATTTCGCGCATTTGTCCTTTTATCGGTCTTGGCTGGCACGGACGCAAGCTATCACCCTACGCACGGCGGCCCGGGTTTGATCCATCGGGCAATCGGTCGCGATGACATGGTCCGCCCGCGCTCTTTTTTCCGCATCGGGGGTCTGGCGGGCGAGTATCTCGGCAAGACGTTCGCGCGTCATGCCGGGGCGCGCCAGGACGCGTGCTTGCTGGGTGGCGGCGTCGGCGGACACCACCACGACCAGGTCGACGTTGCGGTCTCCGCCGGTTTCGAACAGCAAGGGAATGTCGAACACGACCATGTCGTCATCGGCATGTCGTGCCAGAAACGCGGCGCGTTCCTCGCCGACCGCCGGATGGACGATCGCCTCCAGCCGCTTGATCGCCGCGTCGTCGCCGAACACGCGCGCGCCGAGTTCGGCGCGGTCGACACCATGCGGACCGGTGGTTCCGGGAAACGCCGCCTCGATCGCCGGCAGCAAATGGCCACCCGGGCCCTGAAGCCAGCGCACCGTGGCGTCGGCGTCGAAGACCGCAATCCCTTCATCGGCGAACATCTGCGCCACCGTCGATTTGCCCATCCCGATCGATCCGGTGAGGCCGATCGTCTTCATGACGTCAAGAGAGCCCTGAGCTCGTCGTCGCGGTCGCGCGGCGGTTCGGCACCGAACAGCAGTTCGAACGCCAACGCCGCCTGGCCGATCAGCATGTCGAGCCCGTCGACAATATCGAGGTCGCGCGCTCGCGCCGCCTTGAGCAATCCGGTTTCGATCGGAGCGTAGACGATGTCGTATACGACCGCGTCGTCCGGGAGCGGCGACAGATCGAGATCGAGCGGCGGTTGCCCCGCCATGCCGAGCGAGGTGGCATTGACCAGCAAGGCGGCGGGCGGCAGCGGCGCGTCGAGCTTGAGCGCGTCTCCCTTGAGCCCGAAGCTGGCGAGCAACGCGGCGCCCTTGAGCGGATTGCGGTTGAGCACGGTCACCGGCCCGACCCCGACCCGCGACAGCGCGAACAGGATCGCGCGCGCCGCGCCGCCTGCCCCGATCACCACGATCGGTTGGCCGGCAAGATCCAGCCCCGAAATCGGCGCATAGAATCCGGCCGCGTCGGTATTGGTCCCGACCAGCGCCCCGTCGGAGCGGAACGCCAGGTTGATCGCGCCGATCGATTGCTTAACCCCACCGCGATCCTCGACAAAGGCGAGCGCGGTTTCCTTGTGCGGAATGGTAATGTTGCAGCCGAGCCAATCGGGATCGGCCCTGCGCGTGGCGAAATAGTCGGCCAATCCCTCGGGCGTGACATGGGTGGCGCGATAGTCGCCGTCGAGTCCCAGCGCCTTCAGCCAGAAACCGTGGATCAGCGGCGATTTGGAATGGCTGATCGGGTCGCCGATCACTTCGGCATATGTCATGACGTCATTTCCCCCCGGGTGCGCAGATAGTCGAGCACCGGAAGCAGCGGCATGCCGAGGACGGTGAAGTGGCTGCCCTCGATCCGGCCGAACAATTGGACGCCGGGTCCCTCGATCCGGAAACAGCCGACGCAACCCGCGATCGCCGGCCATTCGAGGTCGAGATAGGCCTGGATGAACGCTTCCGACAGCGGGCGCACGAACAGCCGCGCGCGATCGACGTGACGCCAGACCGGACGGCCCTGTTCGGCGATCACCGCCGCGCTCCACAAGGCGTGTTCGCCATCGGACATGGCACGGAGATGATCGCCGGCCTGTTCCCGCGTCAGCGGCTTGTCGAGCAGCCTGCCGTCGGCGAGCGCGACGATCGAATCGCTGCCCAGCACCAGCGCGCCGGGATGCGCCTGCGACACTTTCAATGCCTTGAGCTCAGCCAATGCGTCGGCGATGTCGCGCGCCGGCTGGCCGGCCATTGCCGCCTTGACGCCATGTTCGTCGACCCGCGCCGGCTCGGCGACATACGTGACGCCGGCGGCATCGAGCATCGCTCGCCTGGAGGCGCTTTGCGAGGCGAGGATCACCGTCATTCGTCACCCGTCTGGTCGTTGATCAAGGCGACGATCGCCGCCGCGGTCTCTTCGATCGAGCGCCGCGTGACATCGATCACCGGCCAGCCATTGTCGGCGAACATCCGCCGCGCGAAGGCGACTTCGCGAGTCACGGCTTCCTGATCGACATAGGCGGTCTCCGGCGATTGATTCAGCGACAGCAGGCGATTGCGCCGCACCTGGATCAGGCGATCGGCGCTGGTCGTCAGCCCGACGACGATCGGATGTTTGAGCTCGAACAATTTCGCCGGTGGCGGGCTTTCCGGAACGATCGGGATATTGGCGGTCTTGTAGCCGCGATTGGCAAGGTAGATCGAGGTCGGGGTCTTCGAGGTGCGCGACACGCCGGCAAGCACGATGTCGGCCTCTTCCCAATTCTCCCAGCCGATGCCGTCGTCATGCGCGATGGTGAACTGGATCGCGTCGACCCGCGCGAAATAGGCGGCATCGAGCACGTGCTGGCGGCCGGGCCGCGCCTTCGCCTGCTGGCCGAGCAGATTGGACAGAGCGTCGTTGACCGGATCGAGCGGCGCCACCGCGGGCAGGCCGAGCGCACGGCAGCGTGTCTCCAGCGCGCGGCGCATCTCGCTAGACACCAGGGTGAACAGCACCAGCCCCGGATTATGCGCGATTTCCTGCAGGATGCGCTCGAGATGCGCCTCGCTCCTGACCATCGGCCAGAAATGCCGGATCGTCTCGACGTCGTCATATTGCGCCAGCGCTGCCTTGGCGATGTTCTCCAGCGTCTCGCCGGTGGAATCGGACAGGAGGTGCAAATGGAGCCGCATTTTACCGGCGCGCTGAAAAGCCTGTGGGCAACATCGGTAAAACCGCTAGCGCAAGTCGCCACCGCGGCCAAGCGATGCCCGGCCGTGGAAAAATGAGTCATTCATCCACAACGTCATCGACAGGCAACATTTCCCCGCACAAGCTGTGGATTACGGGGATGAGCCAACGGGAATCGGCACGATTCCGCGGATGCCCGAGGGTCAAGCTGTTGGCATTTGCGGGATGAACGCATAAGCCCCGGCATCCACCGGCCAACAACTGCAACAACCTTCTTATCTCTCTTTCTATATGATTCTTGGGACAGTCCAGATTCCGGAAAAACCCCTACTCGCGACGTTGCGCGGCGAGCGCCAGGACGTGCCTTCCATCTGGCTGATGCGCCAGGCGGGCCGTTACCTTCCCGAATATCGCGAGTTGCGGGAAAAGAAGGGCGGGTTCCTCGATCTCGCCACCGACAGCGAGGCGGCGTGCGAGATCACGCTGCAGCCGGTGCGCCGCTTCGGGATGGACGGGGCGATCCTGTTCTCCGACATCTTGATGGTGCCCTGGGCGCTGGGACAGCGTCTGTGGTTCGAACAAGGCGAAGGACCGCGCCTGGCACCCAGGCTGGTCGATACCGCGCTCAGCGAGCTTCAGACGGCGCCGGACCGGCTCGAGCCGGTATACGAGACGGTGCGCCGTGTGGTCGCGCAGTTATCCGCCGAAACGACGATGCTGGGATTTGCCGGCAGCCCATGGACGGTCGCCACCTATATGGTCGCCGGACAAGGTAGCCGCGACCAGGGCGAGACGCGGCGGCTGGCCTATCGCGATCCCCAGGCATTCCAGGCGATCGTCAGCGCGATCGAGACGGTGACGATCGACTATCTGTCGAAGCAGATCGAAGCGGGTGCCGAGGCGGTGCAATTGTTCGACAGCTGGGCGGGCAGCCTGGCGCCGAGCGAATTCGAGCGCTGGGTGATCGCCCCGACCGCGCGCATCGTCGCGGCGCTGGCCGAGCGGCATCCGGATACGCCGGTGATCGGTTTTCCCAAGGGCGCGGGCGCGAAGCTCGCCGCTTATGCGCGCGAGACGCGGGCCGACGCGATCGGATTGGACGAGACGGTCGATCCGGTCTGGGCGAATGACGTATTGCCGCACGGATTGCCGGTGCAGGGCAATCTCGATCCGCTCGCGCTGATCACCGGCGGTGACGCCATGACATCGGCCGCACGCGGCATCCTTGCGGCATTCGCCGACCGCCCGCATATCTTCAACCTGGGCCATGGCATCCTGCCCGACACGCCGATCGCGCATGTCGAGCAGCTTCTGACTTTCGTAAGGAATCGATGATGGAATTCCTCGCCTCGATCTATCTGTGGCTCAAGG
This sequence comes from Sphingomonas sp., assembly GCF_024508665.1. GTDB lineage: Bacteria > Pseudomonadota > Alphaproteobacteria > Sphingomonadales > Sphingomonadaceae > Sphingomonas. The sequence continues at coordinate 211,184 of NZ_JANINP010000006.1, read as the reverse complement.
CGGCGCACGTCATTTTCGTGATCTTCTGGATGGCCGGGCTGTTCATGCTGCCGCGTTATCTGGTCCATCATCAGGAATCGCTCGGCACCCCCGAGGCGGCGAAATGGGTCGAGCGCGAGACCAAGTTGCGCAAGATCATCATGACCCCGTCGATGATCCTGGTCTGGGTGTTCGGCCTGACCATCGCGACCGTCGGCCAGCATTGGAACGAGGGCTGGCTCCACGCCAAGCTGCTGCTGGTGATCGTGATGAGTGGTTATCACGGCTGGATGACGGCCTATGCGAAGAAGCTCGCCGCCGGCAAGGCGACGCTGACGTTGAAGCAGCTCCGCATGGTCAACGAACTTCCCGCGCTGTTCGTTGCGCTGATCGTCATCCTGGTGGTGGTGAAACCGTTCTGATCGCCTTGACTTGAGGGAATCCGCTCCATAGATCGTGGAGACGAGCGGTGCCCTTCGGGACGCTCGCTCTCCTCCTTCCTCCAGCATCGTCGCGATCCTCGCCGACAGAAGCTCGAAAAATCTCCCCCAAGACACCCGGATTACACCCGAAATGCATCTTAAAGACCTCAAGAAGAAACCCCCCGCCGAGCTCGTCGCGATGGCCGAGGAGCTGGGGGTCGAGAGCGCGTCGACCCTGCGCAAGCAGGATCTGCTGTTCGCGATCCTCAAGGAACAGGCCGAAAATGGCGACCAGATCATGGGCCTGGGCACGATCGAAGTGCTGCCCGACGGTTTCGGTTTCCTGCGCAGCCCCGAGGCGAATTACCTCGCCGGTCCCGACGACATCTACATCTCGCCCAACCAGGTCCGTAAGTTCGGCCTGAGGACTGGCGACACGGTCGAAGGCGAGATCCGCGCGCCCAAGGACGGCGAGCGCTATTTCGCGCTGACGCGGCTCACCAGCGTCAATTTCGACGATCCCGACGCGGTCCGCCATCGCGTCAATTTCGACAACCTCACCCCGCTCTATCCCGAACAGAAGCTGACGCTCGATCAGCTCGACCCGACGATCAAGGACAAGTCGGCGCGGGTCATCGACATCGTCAGCCCGCAGGGCAAGGGCCAGCGCACGCTGATCGTCGCGCCGCCGCGCGTCGGCAAGACGGTGATGCTGCAGAACATCGCCAAGGCGATTACCGACAATCATCCCGAAGTCTTCCTGATCGTGCTCCTCATCGACGAGCGCCCGGAAGAGGTCACCGACATGCAGCGCAGCGTGAAGGGTGAGGTCGTCTCCTCGACCTTCGACGAACCCGCGCAGCGTCACGTCCAGGTCGCCGAAATGGTGATCGAAAAGGCCAAGCGTCTGGTCGAGCACAAGAAGGACGTCGTGATCCTGCTCGACTCGATCACCCGTCTCGGCCGCGCCTACAACACCGTCGTACCGTCGTCGGGCAAGGTGCTGACCGGCGGTGTCGATGCCAACGCGCTGCAGCGGCCGAAGCGCTTCTTCGGTGCCGCCCGCAATATCGAGGAAGGCGGCTCGCTGTCGATCATCGCCACCGCGCTGATCGATACCGGCAGCCGCATGGACGAAGTCATCTTCGAAGAGTTCAAGGGCACCGGCAACTCGGAAATCGTGCTCGACCGCAAGGTCGCCGACAAGCGCATCTTCCCGGCAATGGACGTCGGCAAGTCCGGCACGCGCAAGGAAGAGCTGCTGGTCGAGAAGAGCAAGCTCTCCAAGATGTGGGTGCTGCGTCGTATCCTGATGCAGATGGGCACGACCGACGCGATGGAATTCCTGCTCGACAAGATGAAGGATTCCAAGACCAACGAGGACTTCTTCGACAGTATGAACCAGTGAGCGGCCGGGATTAGCGCTCGCTAATCCCTGGACTCGCTCCTGATCGGCCGGCGGGCCGTAGGTCCGACCGACGGCGCGAATTCACTTCGCGCCGCAATCCCGAACCCAAGAAAACGGCGCGGCCAACCCCGCGCCGTTTTCATTTGCACCCCCCCTCCCCGCTGCTAACGCCTAAGCATGCCGATCATCGACATTTCCGACGTCTTCACCGCCGCGGGGCTCGCCGCGCTCGGCCAGGTCATCATGATCGACCTGATGCTGGCGGGCGACAATGTCGTCGTCCTCGGCACGCTCGCGGCCGGATTGCCGGACAAGGACCGTAAGCGGGTCCTGTCGATCGGTGTCGGCGTAGCGTTGCTCTGCCTGGTCATCTTCGCCTTCGTCGCGACGCAATTGCTGCATGTCGTCGGCTTGCTGTTCGCGGGGGGCGTGCTCCTGCTGTGGGTGGCGTGGAAGCTGTTCCGCGAGCTGCAGCATGCGCGGCACCATGACAAGGCGGTGGCGGCAGACGCGGCCACCCCGGCCCGCGCGCCGAAGAGCTTTGCCAAGGCGGCGTTCCAGGTCGCGCTCGCCGACCTATCGATGAGCCTCGACAATGTGCTCGCGGTAGCCGGCGCGGCGCGCGACCATCCCACCGTGCTCCTGTTCGGGTTGGCGCTGTCGGTGACGCTGATGGCGATCGCGGCGAATTACATCGCGCGGCTGATCGAGCGGTACCACTGGATCGCCTATCTCGGGCTGGTGGTGATCCTTTATGTCGCGGGATCGATGATTCACGAGGGCATTGTCGACCCTTCGATCGGATTGGGACGGCTGTTCGGCTGGATCTGAGTTCGAACCCTCAGGGAACAACCCATGCCGTGACGGGCTTGTAGAGTCCGCGCATGGACATCGCCGCTCTCTTTTCCGCCCAATCGCTCGCCGTCCTGGGCGAAGTGGTGGTGATCGATCTCGCCCTGGCTGGCGATAATGCGGTAGTGGTGGGCTCGCTCGCCGCCGGCCTGCCCAAGGACAAACAGCGCAAGGTCATCATCGCCGGGACGGTCGCGGCGCTGGTGCTGCGTATCGGTTTCGCGCTGATCGCGACCTACATGCTTCATTTCATTGGCGTTCTCGCAGCGGGCGGCTTGTTGCTCCTGTGGGTCGCGTGGAAATTATGGCGCGAATTGCGGCATCGCGCCACGCAGGACGGCAAGGACGGCAAAAAGGCCAAGACCTTCGGCGGCGCGGTCGTCGCGGTCGCGCTCGCCGATGTCAGCATGAGTTTGGACAATGTGCTGGGTGTCGCCGGCGCGGCGCGCGATCATCCCGCCATCCTGATCTTCGGGCTGATCTTCTCGGTCGCCTTGATGGGGCTTGCCGCCAATTTCATCGCGCGGATCATCGATCGCCATCGCTGGATCGCTTATGTCGGACTGGTCGTGATCCTCTGGGTCGCCTGTTCGATGATCTATGACGGCCTGACCGACCAGCGCCTGGGCGTGCTGCCAGCGCTGGGGGTTGACATAAAATTACCACAACTACCTAAGATATAACGATAATCACTTCAAATTATCGGCGAAGAACGCCATCGTCCGCGCGTCCGCCTGATTGGCCGCCTCGTCTCTCCGGCGGTTGCCGAATTCGGTGGCGAAGCCGTGATCGACGCCGGGATAGTCGTGCAGCGTGACTTTGGGATGGTCGTCCAACCCCTCATGCATCGCCTTTTGCACCTCGGGGCTGACGAAGCCGTCGGCGCCGGCAATGTGGAGCATGAGCGGGCGCGCGATGGCATGCTTCTCGCGCAGCAGGCCGTCGATCCCGACCGCGTAATAGCCGACCGTAGCGTCCACGTCGGTGCGCGCGGCGGTCATATAGGCCAGCCGGCCACCCAGGCAGTAACCGACCGCCCCGACCTTCCCGCCGCCGACACGATTCCGCGCCGCATGGATCGTCGCCTCGATGTCGCGAATGCCCTGATCCTGGTTGAACTTGCCCATATAATCCAGCGCGGCCTTGAACTGGTCGGGGATATCGGGATCGAGCTCGATTCCCGGCTCGAGCCGCCAGAACAGGTCGGGTGCGATCGCCAGATAGCCGGCTTCGGCGAGCTGGTCGCACTTGCGGCGAATGCCGGCATTCACGCCGAAAATCTCCTGGATGACGATGATCGCGGCGGTCGCCTTGCCGCCGGCCGGCTCGGCGACATAGGCGTCGAAGCTGGCGTCCTTTTCGAGCGTCTCGATCTTGATCGTCGCGGTCATGGCTCTCTCCGAATGGGGCGGTTGCGGTTGACGGTCCGTCGCGCGCATACAGGTCGCTCAACTAGGTAGCAGCGCGGCCGGCGCGCTCAAGCGGAGTTTCGGCGATGAAGATCAATGTCGAGGTGGATTGCACCCCCGAAGAGGCGCGCCGCGCGATCGGCCTGCCCGATCTCACGCCGATTCACGAGAAATATGTCCAGGCACTGATGGGGGCGATGGACGGCAATATGGTCAAGCCCGAACTGCTCGAGACGATGATGAAGAGTTGGATGCCGATGGGCGACGCCGGGATGCAATTCTGGCGCAAGATGTTCGAGAGCGGCAAGAGCGAGTGATCGTCCGCCCGATGTTGTGACATTGCCATGAGCACGATCTTCGCCCCATCGTCCGGTTTGCCGCCGGCGGCGATCGCCGTCATCCGCATCAGCGGACCTCAGGCGTTCGCGGGCGCGCGTGCGCTGGCCGGCAGCTTGCCTGTTCCACGTGAAGCACGGTTGCGGACGTTGCGCGACCCGGCGAGCGGCGATCACCTCGACAGCGCGCTGGTGCTGGTTTTCCCCGCCCCCAACACCGCGACGGGCGAGGATCTGGTCGAACTGCATGTCCATGGCGGGCGGGCGGTAGTTGCCGCGGTTGAGGCGGCGCTGGCCCAGCAGCCAGGATTGCGGCGCGCCGAGCCTGGCGAATTTACCCGGCGCGCGCTGACAAATGGCCGCATCGATCTTGCCGAAGCCGAGGGGCTTGGCGACCTGCTATCGGCGGAAACCGAGTTGCAGCGGCGCGCCGCGCTGGCGATGGCTGACGGCACGCTGTCGCGGCGAATCGCCCAATGGCGTGCCGCGTTGCTTGGACTGGCGGCACGGCTCGAAGCGTCGCTCGATTTTTCGGACGAGGCCGATGTCGACCCCGTCCTGCTCGATGGCATTCGGAGCGATGCCCGCACGATAGCCTCCGCGATCGAGGCAGCACTGGCCGCTCCGGCGGTGGATCGCCTGCGAGACGGCATTCGGGTCGTCCTGGCGGGACCGCCCAATAGCGGCAAGTCGACCTTGCTCAACGCCCTTACCCGACGCGAGGCGGCGATCGTCTCGCCGGTCGCTGGCACTACGCGCGACCGGATCGAGGTCCCCGTATCGCGCGCCGGCATCCCGTTCGTACTGACCGATACGGCTGGGCTGCGCGACTCGGCCGGCGACGCGATCGAGGCGATCGGTATCGATCGCGCTGGGCAAGCCATCGCCGGCGCCGATTTGGTGCTCTGGTTGGGAGATGAGCCTCCGCCGGAGGATCGGATGCTATGGATTCATGCGCGCGCCGATATCGCCGGTCGCGACGCTGTGCCCGAGGGAGCCGCGCTCGCAGTATCGGCCGAAACAGGAGCCGGGATCGAGCAATTGTGGGAGCTATTGCTCGCCAAGTCCTCGACGCTGATTCCTGGCGCGGCCGATATGGCGCTCAATCAGCGCCAGCGGGCGCATTGCCGCGAAGCACTCGAGGCGCTTGGTGACATGGATGCGACCGACGAGCTCGTTGTCGCTGACGCATTGCGCCGCGCCAATATAGCCTTGGCGCGGATTACCGGCGATGTCGGCATCGAGGCGATGCTTGACGCGTTGTTCTCGAGGTTCTGCATCGGAAAGTGAGTGTTCCACGTGGAACATCCCTGCTAATCGCGCCGCCATGAACAGCTTCGATGTCATCGTGATCGGCGGCGGCCATGCCGGTGTCGAGGCCGCGGCGGCGGCCGCGCGCCGCGGTGCGTTGGTCGCGCTGGTGACGTTCGACGCGGGCAATATCGGAACGATGTCGTGCAACCCCAGTATAGGCGGGCTCGGCAAAGGCCATCTGGTTCGCGAGGTCGATGCCTGCGATGGGATCATCGCCCGAGCCGCCGATGCCGGTGCGATCCATTACCGCATGCTCAATCGCTCCAAGGGCGCCGCCGTGCGTGGTCCGCGCATCCAGGCCGACCGTCGGAGGTTCGGTGCCGCCGTGCGGCAATTGCTCTCCCGCTACGACAATGTGCAGCTGGTCGCGAACGAAGCGACGGCATTGATGATCGATGGTGGACGGGTCGCCGGTATCGAGATGGCGGATGGCACGCATATGGCGGCACCGGCAGTCGTCCTGGCCACCGGGACGTTTCTCGGCGCGAAGATGTTCCGCGGCGACGAGCGCGACGCGGGTGGACGGCTGGGCGAGCGTGCTGCGACGGTGATGGCCGAGCAATTGCGCGATCTCGGTCTGCCGATGACGCGGCTCAAGACGGGCACTCCACCGCGCCTGGACGGGCGTACGATCGACTGGGCACGCACCGAAGTTCAACCGTCGGAAGCCGATAGCTGGACGATGTCCGCACTGTCGCGCGGCCGCCCCCTCCCCCAATTATGGTGTGCGATCACGCGGACGACCGAGGAAACGCACGCGACCATTCGCGCCGGGCTCGACCGCTCCCCGCTCTTTTCGGGCGATATCGAAGGCGTGGGACCGCGTTATTGTCCGTCGATCGAGGACAAGGTCCATCGCTTCGGCGATCGCGACGGCCATCAGGTCTTCCTCGAGCCCGAAGGTCTCGACGACGCCACGGTCTACCCCAACGGGATCTCGACGTCGTTGCCGGCGGATGTGCAGCAAGCACTGATCGCTTCGATTCCGGGGCTCGAGCGGACCCGCATCACCGCGTTCGGCTATGCCGTCGAATATGATCATATCGACCCGCGCGCGCTCGATCATCGACTGGCGGTCGGCGCCCTGCCCGGGTTGTTCTGCGCCGGGCAGATCAATGGCACCACGGGTTATGAGGAAGCGGCGGCGCAGGGCCTGGTCGCGGGCGCCAATGCCGCGGCCGCAGCGCTGGGGCTGGCGGACTTCGTCCCCGACCGCGCGCAATCCTATCTCGGCGTGATGATCGACGACCTCGTGCTGCAGGGGGTGACCGAGCCCTATCGCATGCTCACCGCGCGCGCCGAGTTCCGCTTGCGGCTACGCGCCGACAATGCCGAGACGCGTTTGAGCGCGGTAGCGGAAGCCGCTGGATTACTCGGTGCGGAGCGGCTGCGTCATGTCCGGGAGCGCGAGGTCGAACGCTCGGCGATCGACGCGCACCTCGCCGAGCCGATCACGGCGAGCGCGCTGGTGGCGCGCGGCGCCCAGGTCGCGCAGGACGGCGCGCGGCGCTCCGCCGGGGAGTGGCTGCGCTTCCCAGGTGTCGAGCTGGCGCACGTCTCCCCTACCCTTGCAGCCGAGCCTAGCCTGGTGATCGACGAGGCGATCGAGGATGCGCGCTATGCCCCATATGTCGAGCGGCAGGAGGCGGAAGTGTCCGAGCTACGCGCCAGCGAGCGCATCGCGCTGGGTCCAGATCTCGATTTTGCGGCCATCCCTGGACTGTCCAATGAGATGGTCGAGCGGCTTACCGCCGCGCGCCCGGCCACGCTGGCCGCCGCAGGGCGCATCCGGGGAATCACGCCGGCGGCGCTGACCGCGATCCTGCTTCACGCGACGCGGGCTGCGGCATGACCGACGAAGACGCGCGCGATTGGGCGACGGCGCGCTTTGACGCCGAGGCGATTGCCCGGCTCGATCATCTGGCCGCGCTCGTGACGGTCGAAAGCGATCAACAGAATCTGGTGGCGCGGTCGACGCTGGCGACGATCTGGTCGCGGCATATCGTCGATTCGCTGCAGCTCGCACCGCTCGCACCCGACCAGGGGGATTGGCTCGATATCGGAACGGGCGCGGGCTTTCCTGGCTTGGCGTTGGCGGCGGTGCAGCCCGATCGCCGCTTCATCCTGGTTGAACCACGCCGGTTGCGCGCCGACTTCCTGCGCGACACCGCCGCGACGCTCGCCCTTCCCTTGGTCGAGGTGATCACCGGCAAGGTCGAAAATGTGCGCCAGCCGGTAGCGGTGATCTCGGCGCGGGCGGTCGCGCAGGTAGCACAGGTAATCGCGTCGGCGGCGCAATGCGCCAGCAATGAGACGCTTTGGCTGCTACCAAAGGGCCGATCGGCACGCGAAGAGGTGGCGCGCGCCAAGCAAAGATGGCATGGAATGTTCCACGTGGAACAGAGCATCACCGATCCAGACTCGAGCATCGTGATCGCGCGCGGAGTACGAGCGCGATGACTGTCATTGCCGTGGCCAACCAGAAGGGTGGCGTGGGCAAGACCACGACCGCGATCAACTTGGGCACTGCGCTGGCAGCGACCGACAAGCGCGTGCTGATCATCGATCTCGACCCGCAAGGTAATGCCTCGACCGGGCTCGGCATCCATCGCGCCGACCGCAAGAAGTCGAGCTACGACGTGCTGATCGGCGAATGTTCGGTGGTCGATGCGGTAATCGGCACCGTCGTGCCAGGGCTCGATATCGTCCCCGCGACGGTCGATCTATCGGGCGCCGAAATCGAGCTGGTCGATTATGAGGAGCGCACGCACCGGCTCGATCATGCGCTCGACGCCGCCAGCGATCGTTGGGACGTGGTGCTGATCGACTGCCCACCTTCTCTCGGCCTGCTGACGATCAACGCGATGGTCGCGGCCGATTCGCTGCTGGTGCCGCTGCAGTGCGAGTTCTTCGCGCTCGAAGGACTCAGCCAGTTGCTGTCGACGGTTGAGCGTATCCGCACGCGATTCAACCCGGGGCTGGCGATCCTGGGCGTGGCGCTGACCATGTACGATCGCCGCAACCGCCTGACCGACCAAGTGTCGGCGGACGTTCGCGCGGTGCTGGGCAAGGTGGTGTTCGACACCGTGATTCCGCGCAACGTGCGCCTGTCGGAGGCGCCCAGTCATGGCGTGCCGGCGCTCATCTACGATTATCGCTGCTCGGGCTCCGAAGCCTATATGGCCTTGGCGCGCGAGCTGATCGGGCGCCTGCCCCCTGCCGCTCCGGCGATTGCCGCATGACCACCGAAGCTCCCCGCAAACCCCGTCCCAGCCTTGGCCGCGGGCTCAATGCCCTGCTCGGCGACATAGCGCCCGAGGCCGTACCGACTTCGGGTGGAGGCGAAACGCCGTCGGGCATCCGCATGTTGCCGGTCGGCGCATTGACTCCCCAACCCGGCCAGCCCCGACGCGTATTCGACGACGTTGCGCTCGAGGAATTGGCGCAGTCGATCGCGACGCGGGGCGTGCTCCAGCCGATCCTGGTCCGTCCGCACGGCCGCAATTACCAGATCGTCGCCGGCGAGCGCCGCTGGCGCGCGGCGCAGCGCGCACGGCTGCACGAAGTCCCGGTGATCGTCCGCGAGCTCGACGATGCCGATACGTTCGAAATCGCGCTGCTCGAAAATATCCAGCGCCGCGACCTCAACGCGGTCGAAGAAGCCGATGCCTATAAGCGGCTGATCAACGAGTTCGGCCATACCCAGGAAGCGCTGGCGAAGCTGGTTCACAAATCGCGCAGTCATATCGCTAACCTGTTGAGATTGCTTGACCTTCCAGATTTTGTTCTGTCGCTGCTGACCGACGGCAAGATCGACATGGGCCATGCCCGTGCGCTGATCGGCGTGCCCGATGTCGAACGTCTGGCCGCCGAAGTCGTCGCGCGCGGCCTCTCGGTGCGCGAGACCGAGCGGCTGGCCAAGGTGGCAAAGGACGACGGCGCATCCAGTGGCCATGGCGGCGGCGGTAGTGGCAGCCACGGGCGCAACGCCGATATCGCGGCGCTCGAACGCCAATTGACCGACGTCATCGGGCTGGGCGTGAAGATCACTTATGGCGCAAAAGGGGGAGCGGTCACCGTCTCCTATTCGACTCTCGACCAACTCGACATGGTCTGCCAGCGCCTGACCGGCGAACCGCTTTAATATTTTCACGCACAAAGACGCAAAGGCGCGAAGAGGTTGTCGCGCAGAGGCGCAGCGGTCGCATAGATTTTCAGGCAATCTGGCGTTGTTCGGCGTCTGATCGTCGCATTAGAAATTCGCCCACAACTTAAGGAGAGGCGACTCCGCGCCCTCCGCGCCTCCGCGTGAACATCAACCTATTTTTCTTTGCGCCTTTGCGCCTTAGCGTGAAAATTACCGCATCCGCGCCGCGGCGCGCGTCGTCTCGGTGATGGCGACGTCGGAGAGCAATTCCCCTGCCCCGCCTGGCGCCATCAGCTGGCGTTCGGCACGCCGCAGTCGGTCGATCGCGGCGGCGATGTCGGGGGATTTCCACTTCTGGACCTGGCGAATCATCCCCGGTTCTTCGCGGAAATGGACGCGGCGCGCCTTGACCACCGCTGACGGCTGTTTGCCGGCGTCGACCTCGGCGCGCATCGCCGCCAGGGTCATCAGCTTGCGGACGATCTGGCGCAGCAGCGGGATGGCAGCACCGCCCGAATCGGCGAATCGGGCGAGTTCGCGCGCGATATCGTGCACCCGCCCTTCGAGCGCGGCATCGACCACGTCGGACATTTGCGATTCGCCAAGATCGGCCCCCAGCGCGTCGAGCGCATCGTCGTCGAGCTCGCGCGGTCGGTCGCCTGCCGCATCGAGATAAAGGGCGAGCTTTTCGACTTCGCGCGCGATCACGCTGCGATCGCCGCCCGATGCCGCCATCAACCGCCGGATCGCGCTCGGCGTCGGACGGAGCCCATATTCTCGCGCGATTCCGACCACCATGCGGTCGGCATTGGCGCCATCGGGAACATAGCAGGCGAAGCTCATCGCCGCCGGCTGGGCGATCGCGAACTGGACCAGTTTCGACGTGGTGCGCAGCCCCGGCCCGATCATCACCACCGGATGCTCGACCTGGGGCTCGGCGAGCAGCAATTGAGCGGCCTCGAGCGATTCGTCGCCGGCATTGGCGATCAGGATCCAGCGCCGCCCCCCGAACAAGGCGAGCGAGCGCGCCTCGTCGACCAGCTTGCCGGGATCGCCACGCAGGGTTGGTCCCTCGATCGCGACCTTCTCCGCATCGGCGCCGAGCGCACGTCCGAGTCGCGCGGCATAGTCCATCGCGCCGGCTTCGTCAGGGCCATGGAGCAAATAGAGCCGGACCGCCGAAGCCGCCGAATCCAGCGAGTTAACTAACTGATTTTCAGACGCTTTCACTTTTCCGCGGCGGCGGCGCGGCGCTGATAGACGGCAATCCGCGTAACGATCTGATCGGCGACGATCTGCGACAGGTTTTCCAGCGCGGTATTCTCGGCCGCGATCGTGGCATATTCCGAATTGACCACGTCGATGCCGGCGTCCGACCCCGCGGTCGCGTCGAGCAGCACTTCCCCGCTCGAGGCTGCGACCAATTGATAGCGCGCGCGCAGCGATCGGCGCTCGCGCGTGATCGTGTCGTCGCGCTTCACGCCCAGGCCGGTGATCGAATCATCGAGCTTGACCTCGAGCCGGTACAATGGCGGCTCGCGACTGCTCTGCGGAAGCCGGTCGCGCAGCGCGTTCGACATCAGATAGCCGTTCTTGCCCGGGATCGGCGCGACCTCGACTCGCGACAGGCTGGAAGCCACCGGACCCGACGCGCCGCCTTCGTAAAGCGGATGGAGACCACAGCCGGCAGTCGCCAGCGCGAGGAGGAGCGCGAGTCGCTTCATGCGACCAGATTGACCAGACGATCGGGCACGACAATCACCTTCTTCGGTTCGGCGCCATCCAGGACGCGGAGGACGTTGGGATTGGCGCGCGCCGCGGCCTCGACCAACGCTCTGTCGGCGCCCTTGGGCATGACGAGCGTGTCGCGCAGCTTGCCGTTGACCTGCACCGCGATCGTCACCTCGTCCTCAACCAGCAAGGCCGGATCATAAGACGGCCAATCGGCATTGGCGACCAGCCCCGATTCGCCCATCGCCGCCCAGGCTTCCTCGGCGAGATGCGGGGTCATCGGCGCGACCAGGCGGACGAGCGTGCGAATCGCGTTGCTGCGAGAGGCGGACGGCTTGGCCTTCTCGATCGCGTTGACCAGTTCGTAGAGCTTGGCGACCGCCTTGTTGAACTGCAGCGCCTCGATATCGGCGGCGACGCCGGCGATCGTTTGCGCCAGCTTGCGGTCGAGCGCGGTGTCGGCGCCCTCGCCCTGCTCGATCCCGTCGACCAGGCGCCACAGTCGCTGGACGAAGCGCCACGAGCCCTCGATCCCCGCTTCGGACCAGGCGAGATCGCGTTCGGGCGGAGAATCGGACAGCATGAACCAGCGCGTCGCGTCGGCACCATATTGGTCGACGATCGGCTCGGGATCGATCGTATTCTTCTTCGATTTGGACATCTTCTCGGTACGGCCGACCGTGATCGGCTGTCCGGTAGCGATCTCCTTGCCGTCACGCACGTCATCGGGGCTCAGCCACTTGCCCTCGACCGACTTGTAGGTCTCGTGCGTCACCATCCCCTGGGTGAACAGCCCGGCGAACGGCTCGGCGATGTCGAGCATGCCGATATGCTTGAGCGCGCGTGTCCAGAAGCGCGCGTAGAGCAAGTGCAGGATCGCATGCTCGACCCCGCCGATATACTGGCCGACCGGCAGCCATTGCTCGGCCATATCGCGGTCGAACGGCTTGTCCTTGGGCTGGCTGGCGAAGCGGATGAAATACCAGGACGAATCGGCGAAGGTGTCGAGCGTGTCGGTCTCGCGCACGGCCTCGCCGCCGCAGGACGGGCAATCGACATGCTTCCAGGTCGGATGGCGGTCGAGCGGGTTGCCGGGAATGTCGAAACTGACATCCTCGGGCAGCACCACCGGCAATTGGTCGCGCGGCACCGGCACCGCGCCGCATTGGTCGCAATGGATGATCGGAATCGGCGTGCCCCAGTAACGCTGGCGGCTGACTCCCCAGTCGCGCAGGCGATAGACGGTGGTGCCGGTTCCCCAGCCGCCCGCCTCGGCGCGGACGATCACTTCGCGCTTGGCGTCCTCGACATCCATGCCTTCGAGGAAGTGCGAGTTCACGATCGTGCCCGGGCCCGAATAGGCTTCCGCCTCGGTGAAATCGGGATCGGTCTTGTCGCCGTCCGACACGACGCGGCGAATCGGCAGATGATATTTGGTGGCGAACTCGAAGTCGCGCTGGTCGTGCGCGGGTACGCCGAACACCGCGCCGGTACCATAGTCCATCAGCACGAAATTGGCGATGTAGACCGGAATTTGCCATGCCGGATCAAAGGGATGCGTCGCGGTGATGCCGGTGTCGTAGCCCAGTTTCTCCTGCGTCTCGAGCTCGGCGGCGGTGGTCCCGCCCTGCTTGCACAGCTCGATGAACGCCGCGGCTTCTGGGTCACGCGCGGCGGCGGCCTGCGCGATGGGATGGTCGGCGGCGACCGCGATGAAGCTCGCGCCGAAGATCGTGTCGGGACGCGTCGAGAATACCTCGACCGATCCGCCGTCGGACAGCGACCAGGCGAATTGCAGCCCCTGGCTCTTGCCGATCCAATTCTCCTGCATCACCCGGACCTTGTCGGGCCAGTGATCGAGGCCCTTCAACCCCTCGAGCAATTCGTCGGCGAACTGGGTGATCTTGAGGAACCATTGGTTGAGCTTGCGCTTCTCGACCAGCGCGCCCGACCGCCAGCCGCGGCCGTCGATCACTTGTTCGTTGGCCAGCACGGTCATGTCGACCGGGTCCCAATTGACCGCCGATTCGCGGCGATAGACCAGCCCGGCGGCGTACATGTCGAGGAACAGCGCCTGTTCCTGGCCGTAATAATCGGGTTCGCAGGTCGCGATCTCGCGCGACCAATCGAGCGCGAAGCCCAGCCGCTTCAGCTGCGCCTTCATCGTCGCGATATTCTGGCGGGTCCAGCCGCCGGGATGGACGTGCTTTTCCATCGCGGCGTTCTCGGCCGGCATGCCGAACGCGTCCCAACCCATCGGATGGAGCACTTCCATCCCCTTCATCCGCCGATAGCGTGCGAGCACGTCGCCCATCGTATAGTTGCGGACATGGCCCATATGGATCCGCCCCGACGGGTACGGAAACATCTCGAGCACATAGCTTTTGGGTTTGGGCGAATCGTCTCGCGCGGCAAAGGTCTGGGCATCGTCCCAGACCTTTTGCCAATGGGCATCCGCTTTCAGCGGGTTGAAGCGCGACATCTTGGTCTATCCTGCTGGGCGGGCAGTACCCGCCCGCCGGGTTCTTGCTTATTTGGGTGCGATCGCCTGGCGACGAAGGTCGCGAGCGCGGGTGAGGATCACGTCCTCGAGCTTCTGCACCGTTGCCGCCTGGACCGGCGCCGCGACCCATTGGCCGTTGGTGCTGACTTCGCGCAACGCCGCGACGCGGACCGCGTCGGCGCGCAGATCCTGGTCGAGGATCGACACCGTGACCTTCATCCGCTCGCCGGGCGAGCGCGGATTGACGTACCAGTCGGTGACGATGACGCCGCCGTTGGAATCGGTCTGGAGCAGCGGCATGAAGCTCAGCGTGTCGAGAGTCGCGCGCCACAGATAGGCATTGACGCCGATCGTCGTCACCTTCGATGCGGCAATGTCGGCCTTGGCGGCTCCTCCCCGGTGGTGCGCGCACGCCATCAGCGAGAGCGGAAGGGCCAGATACGCGGCACGGCGCAGAAGGGTCATCGGTCGTTCCCTGATACGAAAGGGGAGAGTATCGCGCATCTATAGACACAGGGCCGCCCGCCGCAAGCGCCGAGAGGTGAGAACGAGTCTGTGGACGCGATGCAACACTTGGCGGAAAAACGCGATCAGATGTGGCGAGTCGGGATCGAACCGTGTTAGGGCTCGTATGACTATTGGAGTCGCAGGGAACCAATCGTGGTCGCGAAGCGGGTGATTTTCGGAACCGTCGTGGGGGCAGTCGCTGTCACCGCCGCGTTTGCCGTGCCCGCGATCGGCGCGCCCGATGCCGCCAAGCGGCTGATTTCGCGGCCTGTCGCGTCTTTCTTCACCCCGGCTTCGGCCGACCCCAAGCTTGCCGCGCTGATTGCGCGCAACGGGCTCGACACGACTCCCTTCCGCTTCACTCCCGCCGAATCGCGTGGCACGCAACGCCGCGTGACGCCGCCGCCGGCGGTCAAGACCGGTGTCGTGACGCTGCGCGGTGCACCGTCGGTCGATACCGAATCGGTCGGCCTGGCACCGATCGCCTATGATCTTGGCCGCAACGCGCCGGTGAAGCGCGTGGTCACGCCGAGCGATCTCAAGATCGATCTGGCCGCGAGCCCGGTTGGCCGCAAGCCGATCGATATCGGCACCAGCTTCTCGGTCCGCCGCAGCACCAGGCTGAAGGCGACCAGCGAACGGACCACGGTCGGCGATACGCGCCTGACGGGCTATCAGCCCAAGGATTCGATCGATGTCGGCGGGTCCTACTCGCTCAGCCGCAATCTCGATGTGACCGCGGGCGTCCGCTACAAGTCGCAGGATCGCGATCGCCTCGCCCCGTTGCCCGACGCGCAGCGTGACAGCCAGGCGGTATATGTCGGGACGGCGTTCAGGTTCTAAGCTTCCTGCCGCGATTTAGCGGCAGCTAAATCACGGAAAAGCAGGAAGCTCGGCCGGCCTCGCGCAGCGAGGACCGACGGCGCGAATTCACTTCGCGCCGCTACCCAGCGAACGCCACGCATCGATCGCCGCCCATCCGTCGAATCCGGCGAGTGTCCGAAACCGCCGCGAGTCCATGCCTCCCAAGGCAATCGCGATAACAGGTAGCCCTTGAGCAATCCTCCGCGCCTTCCGCGCGCCCAGCGCCTCAGCCCCCGGATGCGATCGAGTCGCGAACACCGGCGACACAAACAACACATCCGCCCCCCGCCGCATCGCCGCGACCGCCTCGCGCCGGTCATGCGCCGGCGCCGTCCGCAGCCCTTGGCCGGGGCCGCGCCCATGCACCCCATCCTCGCCAAATCCGGCCTGCTTCCCGGCTCGCACCACCACCAGCCCTCGCGCCCGCGCGATCCGCGCCACGCGCCGAAACAGCATCCGCCGCTCCCGCGCCGCCGTCGCGTAATGCCGAAACACGACCCCGCTTCCCCGTGGCAAGCGCCGCAACGCCGCCCATAGGCCGTCGCCAAGCCGCTCGTCGGTCATCAGCCACAAAACTGGGATCGGGGACTGGCGATGCGGCACGACCCTGCCTATAGCGCGCGGCATGACGACCGACGACCCCGCCGCGCGGCTCGCCGGCGTCCGCGATGCGATTGCCCGGGCGGCGAAGCTCGCCGGGCGCAGCGACCAGATCGAGCTGATCGCCATTTCCAAGACGCATCCCGCCGAGGCGATCGAACCGCTGATCGCCGCGGGGCAACGTGTGTTCGGCGAGAATCGCGTGCAGGAAGCGCAGGCCAAATGGCCGGTGCTGCGCGAGCGCCACCCGGACCTGCGGCTCGCCCTGGTCGGCCAGCTGCAATCGAACAAGGCGGCCGACGCGGTGGCGTTGTTCGACGAAATCCATTCGGTCGATCGCGCCTCGCTGATCGCCGCTCTCGCCAGGGCGATGGAAAGCGGCCGCCGCCCGGATTGCTTCGTCCAGGTCAATATCGGCGACGAGCCGCAAAAAGGCGGATGCGCGATCGCCGATCTTCCCGGTCTGCTTGCCGAAGCGCGCGCCGCCGGGCTGCCGATCGTCGGGTTGATGGCGGTGCCGCCGCTCGACGTCGAACCGGCCCCCTATTTCGCGTTGCTGGCCAAATTGGCGCGCGACAACGGCGTGGCGGGGCTCAGCATGGGGATGTCGGGCGATTATCCGACCGCGGTGACGCTTGGTGCCACCCATGTGCGCGTCGGTTCCGCTTTGTTCGGAGCGCGCGCATGAGCGGCGGCGTAATCCCGATCAGGTTCGCGGCCTTGCTGTTCGATTTCGACGGCGTGCTGATCGAGAGCGAATATGTCGGCAACAAGCATATCGCCGATTTTCTAACGTCGATCGGCCATCCGACCACGCCCGAAGAATCCATGGCCAATTTCATGGGGTATGCGGGCAAGGACTTTCTCGACCGCGTCGAGGCGTGGATCGGCCGCGCGCTGCCCGACGATTTCTTCGCCGCGCGCGAGGCCGAGGATGCGCGGGTGATGGCGGAAGGGATCGGCGAGGTCGCCGGAGCGGTTGCCTTCGTCCGCTCGCTGCCTGCCGATCTGCCCAAGGCGGTGGTGTCGTCCAGCTCGACGCGCTGGATCCGCCGCCATCTCGACCATATCGGCCTGTCCGACGCGTTCGGCGATCATCTCTATTCGGGCCGCGAGCATGTCGAGCGCGGCAAGCCGGCGCCGGATCTCTACCTCTACGCCGCCGACAAACTCGGCGTGGCGATCGGCGACTGCGCGATCATCGAGGATTCGCCGGTCGGCGCGACCGGCGCCGTCGCCTCGGGCGGACATGTCATCGGATTGTGCGCGGGCAATCATTGCGCGCCGGACCATAGCGAGCGCCTGCGGGCGATCGGGGTAGCGGCGGTGGCGTCGAGCTTCGACGAGGTCGCAGCGCTGCTCGGCTGATCTCAGGCGGGGACGTAGAATCCCCAGACGCCGCCCGACAGCTCGCCTGCGGCGAAGCGCAGTCGGCCGGCGGGACCGTCGACCTCGTAGATATCGAAATAGTCGAGTTGATCGGGATAGGTCGGGTGGGGCAGTTGCAGCGTCGGTTCGCGCGTCCGGTGCCATGTCAGCGCCCAAATGTCGGCGCCGTCGATCGTCAGGCCGTCCTTCGTCATCCCGACATGTATCGCCCGCCAGCCGCCTCCCGCCATTTTAGAGTTGATGCCCCGTCCGGTCGCGCTTGGTCGCCAGATACTTGGCATTGAACGGATTGGGCGGCAGCGCGATCGGCACGCGTTCGGTGACCGTGATCCCGGCTGCTTCGAGCACGCGGACCTTTTCGGGGTTGTTGGTCAGCAGCCGGATCCTGGTCTGGCCGAGCAGCTCGAGCATGCGCGCCGCGATGCGGAAATCGCGCGCATCGACCGCGAAGCCCAGGCGGGTATTGGCGTCGACCGTGTCGAACCCCTGATCCTGCAGCGCATAGGCGCGCAACTTGTTGACCAGCCCGATCCCGCGTCCTTCCTGGCGCAGATAGAGCAATATGCCCCAGCCGGTATCTTCCATCGCATGGATCGCGGCATGGAGCTGCGGCCCGCAATCGCATTTGAGGCTGCCGAGCACGTCGCCGGTCAGGCATTCGCTGTGCAGGCGCACCAGAGGCGGACGGCCATCCGGCTGGCCGATGATCAGCGCGACATGCTCGCCGGGCGAATCGGGGGAGCGGAACGCGACGATCTCCGAATTTTCCGACCCGGCGACCGGGAGCTTGGCCCGCGCCGCGATCGCCAGGCTGATCGGATCCTCGAACGCCTCGATATCGGCGATCGTGATGATCTCCTCCGGCGCCTGGCCGACGAAGAAGGCAGGAAGGACGCCCGCGGTACGCGCGAGCGACAGCGCGGCCGCCATGACGTCACGATCGTCGACATGGATCGCGCGGAACGGGCCCTTCATCGGGGTGGCCATGTCGAGCTGCGGGTCGGCGAGCGCGACCGCGCAGTCGAAATCGATCCAGAAGGTGCGCTCTACCAGCACGGGCGAATCGGGAATCGCCGCCTCGAGCTGGTTGGCAAGCTTGAGCGTGGCGGCGCGCCCGGCCGACAGCAGGATCGGCGACTCGCCGTCCGGGTCGAACGCCTTCATCCGCCCGGCATCGGCGGTTTCGATCGCGAGCAGGCCGACCGGCGCGCCGGCGCCCTTTATGGCGATCGGCCAGCCGCGGCGCAGCGCGTCGATCGCACGGGCGACGTTACGCGCGCTCATGGCCGTGCATTCATGGTCGGCGCCCTCACAGGTCGAACTCGGTCATGATCGGGACGTGATCCGACGGCTTCAGCCAATTGCGACAATCCTCGAACACCTGATGCGACCGCGCCTTGGCGGCGACGTCGGCGGTCGCCCACATATGGTCGAGCCGGCGGCCGCGGTCATTCTTGGTCCAGTCGGGCGAGCGATAGCTCCACCAGGTGTGGAGGCGTGCTGGCGCGGGGTAGAAATGACGCCCGAGATCGACCCAGCTGTTCGAGTCCTTGAGCCGATTGAGCGCGTCGACCTCGATCGGCGTATGGCTGACGACCTTGAGCAACTGCTTGTGGTTCCACACGTCCGATTCGAGCGGTGCGATGTTGAAATCGCCGGTCAGGATCGTCGGGCAATCGAGTGTCGCCGACCAGGCGGTCATCCGCTCGACGAAATCGAGCTTCTGGCCGAACTTGGGATTGACCTCGCGATCCGGGATGTCGCCGCCCGCGGGCACATAGACATTCTCCAGTCGCACGCCGTTCGGCAACCGCACCCCGACGTGCCGTGCCTCGCGATTGGCCTGCCAGTCGAACCGGTCGTCCTCGACCAGCGGGACGCGGCTGATGATCGCCACGCCATGGTGCATGCGTTGGCCGTGGAGGAAGATCGTGTCGTAGCCGAGCGCACGGAAGGCACCTTCGGGAAAGTCGGCGTCGATCACCTTGGTTTCCTGCAGGCACAAGATGTCGGGCGCGACCTCGCGCAGGAATTTCTCGACGATCTCGATACGGAAGCGGACCGAGTTAATGTTCCAGGAAACGATCTTCACGGAAGCGCACTTAGGGAGTTCATGCGGTTTCGTCACCCTTGCACGCGTCGCGGCGAAGCCGCGTCGTCGTCGGACGCCGCTACGCGGCGCCGGCCGTGCTTGGGCGAGTTGGCGGCGGGGCGCCGCCGTCCGCTCTGCGCAAAGGAAAGGCCCCTGTTCCGGGGGCATGGAACAGGGGCCGACCTAGCGTTCGTCACGCAGGCGGGAAGTGGTTTGTTTCGGGCAACAGGGGGAAAATCCCGAACCGCCCCACATCCGCGAAACGTGTATTAGGCGGGCGAAGCTGTCGCCCAGATGAACGGTTCGTTATTTTTTGAATCCGCCGCGCACCGGATCGTTGAAGCGGAACGTTCCGTCGGAAATCGGCACGTTGAACTTGGGATCCGACAGTCGGATCGTCGTCCGATTGTTCTGCGCATCGAGCGCCACCCAGCCGCGCAGGATCAGGCCCGCCGGCCCCGCCGCATTGCGCTCGAACACCAGGGTTATGCGGCCATATTCGGGGTGTTTGGGATCGCTGGCGTCGACCGAAATGACCGATGGGTCGGCGGTCGGCATCACCTTTGCGAAGCGGCTGATGTCCTTGCTGGGGTCGAGCAATACACCCAGCGGCGAGCCGCCGATCGGCCAGCGTTGCTTCTGCCCGACCTGGTAGTCGAGGAACCATAAGGACTTGCCGTCGGCGACGATCAGGATCGGCACGTTCTTCTGATATTGGAAGCGGAGCTTGCCGGGTTGTTTCAACGACAGCGTGCCGGTCAGCGTCTTGCCGTTGCGGTCATATTGGCTGAACGCCGCGGTCATCGACTGGACCGCGCGCAGATGCGCTTGGACCTTAGCGAGATCGGGCGAGGTCGCCGCCGGTGCGGCGACGGCCGCGGTGGCGACCAAGGCGGGCACGAACAACAGCGCTAGGGCGCGAGACGTCACGAATATTCTCCTGAAACAGGCGGCCAGGGTGGCGCCATGGGCTTGAACCCGCTCTGAACGCGTAAGTCTTGGTCCGGTTCAGCTTCGCCGAACCGGAAGCCGGTGCCGGTCAGCGAAGCTGACTTCATATCAGAGCGGGTTGCCCTCGCGATCGCGCAATACTTCGCGGCGGCCGACATGATCGGGACGGCCGACGATGCCGTCTTTCTCCATCCGCTCGATCAGCCGCGCCGCCGAATTGTAGCCGATTCGCATCTGGCGCTGCAGCCACGAAGTCGACGCCTTCTGGCTTTCGACCACCAACTGGATCGCACCGCGATATTGCTGGTCCTCGGCCGAATCCTCGCCGAGCGGCGCGCCGTCGAGTGCGAAGCCGTCCTCGCTCTCCTCGGTCACCGACTGGATGTAATCGGGCTGACCCTGCGCGCGCCAGTGATCGGCGACCGCGCGCACCTCGTCGTCGCTGACGAACGGACCATGGACGCGGCTGATCTGCTTGCCGTACGCCATGTACAGCATGTCGCCCTTGCCCAGCAGCTGCTCGGCGCCCTGTTCGCCCAGGATGGTGCGCGAATCGATCTTGCTGGTGACGTTGAACGAGATGCGCGTCGGCAGATTCGCCTTGATCACGCCGGTGATGACGTCAACCGAGGGGCGCTGCGTCGCCATGATCAGGTGGATGCCCGCGGCGCGCGCTTTCTGCGCCAGCCGCTGGATCAGGAATTCGACTTCCTTACCCGCGGTCATCATCAGGTCCGCGAGTTCGTCGACGATGACGACGATCTGCGGCAGCGGCTCGTATTCGAGCTGCTCTTCCTCATAGACCGGCTTGCCGTCCTCATATCCGATCTGGACCTTGCGGCCGAGCGGCTGGCCCTTGGCTTTGGCCGCGCGCACCTTGTCGTTGAAGCTGGCGAGCCCGCGCACGTTGACCGAGGCCATCATGCGATAGCGGTCCTCCATCTGCTCGACCGCCCATTTGAGCGCGCGCACCGCCTTGGACGGATCGGTGACCACCGGCGAGAGCAGATGCGGAATGTCGTCGTACATGCTCAGTTCGAGCATCTTCGGATCGATCATGATCATCCGGCACTGCTTGGGATCGAGCTTGTAGAGCAGCGACAGGATCATGCAGTTCAGACCGACCGACTTGCCCGAACCGGTGGTGCCGGCGACGAGCAGGTGCGGCATCGGCGCCAGGTCGACGATCACCGGGTCGCCCGCGGTGTTCTTGCCGAGCACGATCGGCAGTGACGCCGACTGATCCTCGAACGCGTCCGACGCCATCAGCTCGTGCAGATTGACCGTCTCGCGCCGTGCATTGGGCAATTCGATGCCGATCACGGTGCGGCCGGGAATCGGGGCGATGCGCGCCGAAACCGCCGACATGTTGCGCGCGATGTCGTCGGCAAGCTGGACGACGCGGCTCGCCTTGGTCCCGGCGGCGGGCTCGAGCTCGTAGATCGTGACCACCGGGCCGGGGTGGACGGCGGTGATCTGGCCCTTGACGTGGAAATCGTCGAGCACCGTTTCGAGCAACCGTGCGTTGCGCTCCAGCGCGGCCTTGTCGATCGGCCCGCCGGTCGAGGGCGGCGGCGCCTTGAGCAGATCGAGCGACGGCAATGGATAATTGTCGCGCAGGTCGAAACTGCCCTGTTTGGGCTTGGCCGGCTTGGCCGGCGCCGGCGCGGCGTTGCGCTCGGCGATCACCGGCGCCGGACGATTGTCGGGCAGCGCGACGGCGCGCGGCTGACGAATCGACGGCTCCGGCTCCATGTCGATCACGCGATCACCTGGGCGCTGGTCGGTCAGGCGCTGCACCTCGGCCGATCGGCCGATCCGCGGCATCGCCGGCACGCGCGGGAGCCCGACCTCCAGGCTCATGAACCAGATCACCGCGCCCGACAGGCCGGCGAGCGTGCCGACCACGCGGTCGGTCCACAAAACGGCGACCGGATTGCCGATCAGCGCGATCAGCCATTTGAGGCCGTCGGCGATCAGCATGCCGACCAGCCCGCTCTTGCCCGCCGGCCAGTCGAGGCTGGCGCCGCTCGACACGAATCCCTGCGCGGTGGCGACCAACAGGAGGCCGAACGCAGCGGTCAGCGCCATCCTGCCCCAGCCGCCGGCACCCTCGCCGCGCCATAACCGCCACGCGATCACCGGCCCGACCGCCAGCATGCCCCAGGCCGGCCAGCCCAGGACGGTATAGGCCAGATCGGCGATCACCGCGCCGGGATAGCCGACCAGATTCTGCGCCGGACCGCCCGCCGCGGTGCTGAGCGACGGGTCGCCCGAATGATAGCTGGCGAGCGAGAGGATGAGCAGCAACGATACCGCGGCGACCGCCACAGCGACGATCATCGCGCCCGATCGGGCCGCGCCCGCCTTCACCGTTTCCCGCCAGAGCGGCGTCTGCGCGCGGCTGGCCATGCTCGAATCCCCCGAAATGTACGCTGTGCGTTCACGATGGATTCTCGCGCCAGCGGAGTCTGACGTCAAGGCGGTGTGGATGGGATGGGGCGGGAACGGGCTGACTGACGCAAATCCTCCCCACTTGTGGGGAGGGGGACCAAGACGCGCAGCGGCTTGGTGGAGGGGGCGGGCCTCAAGCGACGAACGTGAGGAGGGCCCCCTCCACCACGCGGCTGGCGCCGCGCGGTCCCCCTCCCCGTGAACGGGGAGGATTGGGTTCCTCGCCCCCATTGCCGCTCCGACCCTCAAGTCGTAGGGCATTGCCCATGTCTCAGGCGGATCTCCTCATCCTCGGCGGCGGGCTGGTCGGCAGCGCGCTTGCGGTCGCGGCCGACGCGCATGGCATCACCAGCATCGTGGTTGATCCCGCCGATCCGGCGGTGATCACCGCGGCCGGGTTCGACGGACGCGCCTCGGCGATCGCCAGCGCGCCGATGAACATGCTGCGTGCGATCGGGGTCGCCGACCGGCTGGCGGGCAAGGGTTGCCCGATCGAGGGAATCCGCGTGTCCGACGGCCTCGAGCCGGGCGCGCTCGATTTCGTGCCGCAGGACGGCGAGTCCGCGCTCGGCACGATGTTCGAGAATCGCGATCTCCGTACCGCCTTGCTCGACGCTGCCGGCGCGGCACCCGGCGTCGACCTCCGGATGCAGACGCGCGCTGCGGCGGTCGACCGCGACGAAGCAGGCGTCCGCGCGGCTCTGAGCGACGGCAGCGAGGTGCGTGCGTCGCTGCTGATCGGGGCGGAAGGGCGCAATTCGCCGACGCGCGAGGCGGCGGGGCTCAACGTCGCGCGCTGGACTTACGACCATGTCGCTTTGGTCACCTCGATCGGGCACGAGCACAGCCACGACAATGTCGCCTACGAGATCTTCTATCCCGAAGGCCCGTTCGCCATCCTGCCGCTCAACGACGACGAACGCGGGCATCGCTCGGCGATCGTCTGGTCGGTGCGCGGTGCGCAGGGGCCGGGCATGCAGAAGCTCGGCGATCGCGGCTACATGGCCGAACTCGATCGCAAGATGGGCGGTTTCCTCGGACAGATCACCTGGCTCGGCCCGCGTTTCGCCTATCCGCTGGGCTTCCATCACGCCGCGACGATCACCGCGGAGCGGCTGGCGCTGGTCGGCGACGCCGCGCACGGCATCCACCCGATCGCCGGCCAGGGCGTGAACGTCGGCTTCCGCGACGTCGCCGCGTTGGTGGAAGTGCTGGTCGACGGCAAGCGGATCGGGCTCGATGTCGGCGACCGCGCGCTGCTGAAGCGCTACGAACGGTGGCGCAGCCTCGATACCTTCATGGTCGCGGCGGCGACTGACGGACTGACCCGATTGTTCGGTATTCCCGGCAAGACCGCCAGCGCGGTGCGGCGGTTCGGGCTATCCGCGGTGCAGCACGCGCCGGCGCTCAAGGATCGCTTCATTGCCGAGGCACGCGGCGAATCGGGCGCGTTGCCCAAGCTGCTCGCGGGGCTGACGGTTTAGGGATCCGACCCCAGGCAGCGTCTCACAACCGCGAGATCAGCCGCTTGAACGAAGCATGGTCGCTACCCTGGTCGCCATCACCACCGCATAGCTCTTCGAGCTTCGCCTTGATTTGTTCGAGTTCCTGTTGCGACAAATGCTCGATCCCGACGAACTCGTTGCGTGGCCCCTTGAGCGCGCGGATCAGTTCGTCGAGCTTGGCCTGGATCGCCGATCCGTCGCGATTCTGGGCATTCTGGATCAGGAACACCATCAGGAAGGTGACGATGGTGGTGCCGGTGTTGATGATCAGCTGCCAGGTGTCCGAATAGTGAAAGATCGGCCCGGTCACGCCCCAGACGATGATCACCGCAAGCGCCAGCATGAAGGCCGGGGGGCGTCCGGTCCAGCTCGCGACCTTGCCCGCGATCGTCTCGAAAATGCGTTCCATCCGCCGTTCCTCTTGAACCGGCGACAAGGACTGCCACTTTCCGCCCTTCCCCGCTATGGCAGAGGTCATGACCCAGATAAGCGTCGCCGCGCTCCAGCTCGCCTTCTCCAACGATATCGAGGCGAATATCGCCAACGTCTCCCGCATGGTCCGCGAGGCGGCGGGTAGAGGCGCGCAAGTGATCCTTCCGCCCGAATTGTTCGAAGGCGAATATTTCTGCCGCGTCGAGGATGAGGGGCTGTTCGCCAATGCGCGGCCGACTGCCGAGCATCGCGCGGTCCAGGCGATGCAGGCGCTCGCCGCCGAACTCAAGGTGTGGATTCCGACCAGTTTCTTCGAGGCCGACGGCCCGCATCACTATAACAGCCTGGCCATGGTCGATCCCGATGGCAAGGTCGCCGGCGTCTATCGCAAGAGCCATATTCCCGATGGTCCGGGTTACGAGGAGAAATTCTATTTCCGCCCCGGCAACACCGGCTTCAAGGTGTGGGACGGACCGTCGGCCAAGCTCGGCGTCGGCGTGTGCTGGGACCAATGGTATCCCGAAACCGCACGCGCGATGATACTGATGGGCGCGGAAATCCTGTTCTATCCGACCGCGATCGGCAGCGAGCCGCATGACGAGGGCCTCGATACCGCGCGGCTATGGCGCCGGGCGATGGTGGGGCACGCAGTGTCCAACGTGGTACCGGTGGTCGCCGCCAATCGCGTCGGTACCGAACATGGCCAGACCTTCTACGGCACCAGCTTCATCACCGATGAGCGCGGCGACATCCTCGCCGAACTCGACCGTGAGGAAGAGGGCGTGATCACCGCGACGCTCGACCTCGATCGCGTCAAGCGTCACCGCGCCGCCTTCGGTTTCTTCCGCGACCGTCGCCCCGAATTGTACGGCAGGCTGGTCCAGGACATCTGATCGTCCCGATTTTGGAGCCGGGCGCCGCGAGGTGACGGCGCCCGACGGCATTCAGGCAGCGACCGCCATCCGCGGCGTGCCGAGCGCCTTTTGCCATGCCGGCAGCAGCGCGATCGTGTCGTAGAAGCGCTGCACATTGGGATAGGCGTCGAAGTCGATCGGCATCGCATCGCGATACGGCTCGGCCGAGGCGATCGCCAAGTCGGCGAAGCTTAGCATGTCGCCCAGCATGAACGCGCGCGTCGCGAGATGCGCGTCGAGCACCGGCAGCAGGCGCGCCGCTTGTACCAGTGCATCGTCGACCAGCGGCTGGTTGGTCTCGCCCCAGCCCAATTGCGGCCGCACGACCGATTCGAAGAAGATCGTGCCGAGCGCCTTGTTGTAATGCACGCCTTCCCAAAGCAGCCAGCGCGCCATGTCCGCGCGCTCGCGGCGCCCGATCGGCAGCATCGCACTGCCCTCGGCAAGATAGACGCCGATCGCGTTCGATTCCCACAGCACGAAATCGCCATCGACCAGGGTCGGAGCGAGACGATTGGGGTTGGTCGCGGCATAGGCGTCGGACTGGACCTGCTCGACGGTCATGGCGTGGATCTCGACCGGCAGGTCGAGATGGTGGATCAGCGCCAAAACCTTGCGGGAATTGAGCGATTTGGTCAGCGCATAGAGTTTCATGTCAGTCTCCGTAGAACGGGGCAGCCCAACGCCGCCCGCTATCGCCAAGGACGGAGGCTCGGCGAAAAAGGATTCGCGCGGCCGAATCTTTTTCGGGGCCGCCATCGTCTATCCCGATAGAAGACAGGCGGATGGCGAGAGACATGACGGACGAGCAGGATCGGGCCCGGGTCGAGGCAATGTTGGTCGAGCTGCGACCGGCGCTGCATCGTTATGCCGCGCGCATGGTGGGATCGGTGCTCGACGGCGAGGATGTCGTCCAGGACGCGATCGCGCGCGCCATGGCCGCGCTCGACCGGACGCCGCCCGAGGGAGATGGCACGGCCTGGGCGTTCCGCATCGCGCACAATGCCGCGATCGACCATTTGCGGGCGCGCGCCCGCCGCGCCGGCGAACAGGAGATCCAGGAGGAGGATATGGTCTCGGAGGGTGACGAGGCCGCGCGCCGGGTTGCCGCCGGCGCCGCGCTGGCGGTCTTCATGCACCTGCCGCCGCTGCAGCGCGGGACCGTGATCCTGAAGGATGTGCTGGGCTATTCGAACGATGAAGCGGCGGGGATTCTCGACACCACCCTGGCGGCGACCAAGGCAGCGCTGCATCGCGGCCGGGCGCGTTTGCGTGTACTGGCCGACACGCCGCCATCCTCGCCGCCCGCCGATCCCGGCGACGTGATCCGCCTGCAGACCTATGTCGACCGGTTCAATGCGCGCGATTTCGACGCGATTCGCGCGATGCTGGCCGATGACGTGCGGTTCGACCTGGTGGCGCGCATGACGCGCGGCCGCGCGGCGTTCGAAACCTATTTCACGCGTTATACCGAAATGACGTCATGGCGCCTCTCGGTCGGCATGATCGAAGGTCGCTCCGCGGCGATCGTCCATGATCCCGCCGATCCGGCGGGGCCGCCGACCGGACTGATCGTGATCGACTGGGCCGACGGCCGCATCGTCCGCCTGCGCGATTTCCATCACGCGCGCTACGTGCTTCGCGACGCGGTAATCTCGCCGCTTACGTAAAGTGCCCTCCGGCTGATCGGCCTTCAGCGCTTCCGCTTGGCCTTGGGCGCCGCTTTGGGCCGCGATTTGCCGCGTCGGAGCAGGAACGCAGCCAGCCCGCCGATCGCTGCGACCCCGGCGGCGGCGATAGCGCCGCCGACCAGTAGCATACGCGGCGGCCCGGACGGGTCCTCTGACTCGGATTCGGGAGCGGGCAACGGCGCGGCGTGATGTTCGTGCGGCGGCTCGGCGATCGGATAAGGCGACTGATTGTCGGGCGGGACGGGCGGTTCGTGGGTCATGCCCGAAACAACCGACGACCGCGGCCGAAGTTCAACCAAGCCCCGCTAGATATGCAACCATAGGGTTGCATATCTCGAAAAAGGCAACTATTAGGTTGCCTGTCATGCCGACAGACGACGACATCTTCAGGGCCTTGGCCGATCCCAGCAGACGGCGACTGCTCGATCGCTTGCATGCGGCCGACGGCCAGTCGCTCGGCGACTTGTGCGCAGGCCTCGCCATGACGCGCCAGGCTGTGGCGAAACATCTCGCCATCCTGGAGGCCGCCAATCTCGTCGTCGCGGTCCGGCAGGGCCGGGAAAAGCACCATTTCATCAACCGCGTGCCGATCAACGAAATCGCTGAACGCTGGATCGGCAAGTTCGATCAGCCGCGCCTGAGCGCGCTATCCGCGCTCAAGCGAAATCTCGAAGGAGACAACAATGACTGACCATGCGCAGAGCAGCTTCGTCTACGTGACCTACGTCAAAACCAGCCCGGACCGGCTGTGGGAAGCGCTGATCGACCCCGATTTCGTCGCGCAATATTGGCTCGGCAATCGGCCGGAGGCGGATTGGCGGCTCGGCGGCAGCTGGAAACTGCTGTTCCCAGACGGTCGCATCGCCGATCAGGGCGAGATCGTCGCGTTCGAACCGGCGAAGCGCCTCGGCATCCGCTGGCGCAACGAATGGAAGCCCGAGTTCAATGCCGAGGGCTATTCGGTCTGCATGATGGAATTGGAACCGGTCGGAGACGGCGTGAAGCTCAGCGTCACGCACAGCATCGAGCGCGCCGATTCGCAGTTCATCGCCGCGGTATCCGGCGGCTGGCCGAAAATCCTCTCCAATCTGAAATCACTGATCGAAACCGGGACGGTGGTGCTGCCCAACAAGCCCTGATCGGATGGTCAGGCGCCGCGCAATGCGATCGCCCGCGCGAACACCGCCTCGAACATCTCGGCGGTCAGGCGGCCGGTATTCGTATTGTAGCGCGAGCAATGATAGCTATCGATCAGCATCCGGCCATCGGGCACGCGATGTTCGGCAAGATGGGCGAAGCGGCATTTGGGAAGCTTGCCGCCCAGCACCTTGACCGCCGATTGATGCGCGATCTGGCCGAGCGCAATGAAGACACGCGCCTTGGGAAGAGCATCGACCTGCCCCTCCAGGAATGGACGGCAGGCGCGAATCTCCTCGGGAGTCGGCTTGTTCTCCGGCGGCAGACATTTGACCGAATTGCAGATGATCACACCCTCTAGCGTCAGCCCGTCATCGGGGCGCGATTGATAGGTGCCGCGGGTGAAGCCGAACTTGGCGAGCGTCGCGAACAACAGGTCGCCGGCATAATCGCCGGTGAACGGCCGTCCGGTGCGATTGGCGCCGTTCTTGCCCGGCGCGAGCCCGACGATGCACAGCCAGCCATCGGGATCGCCGAACGCCGGCACCGGGGCGTTCCACCAATCGGGTTGCTCGGCCCGCAATTGCTCGCGGAACGTCACCAGGCGCGGGCAGCGCGGGCAATCGTGCGGCGGTTCGGTGTCGGGGATCGGGCCGGGTGCAAAGTCCATGCGCTTGCGGTAGGCGCGGTGGCGTCATGCCGTCCAGTTATGTCATTGCCTTGGGTTCCAACCGCCGCGGCCGCCACGGCGCGCCCGCCGACGAGGTGCGCGCGGCGCTGGCGGCAATCGGTGGCGATGTCGTCGTGACGTCGCCATTCATCACGACCCCACCACTCGGCCCGGCGCGGCGCCGTTTCGTCAATGCCGCGGCGCTGATCGAGAGCGACGACAGCCCGCCCGAAATGCTCGCACGGCTGAAGGCGATCGAGGCCGCGTTCGGGCGGAGGCGCGGGCAGCGCTGGACCGATCGCGTGATCGACCTCGACATCGTCCTGTGGTCGGGCGGTTCTTGGTCGAGCGACGGATTGACCGTGCCCCATCCCGAATTCCGCCGGCGCGACTTCGTGCTCCGGCCGCTTGCCGCGGTCGTCCCCAATTGGCGCGACCCCGTTACCGGGCTGACAATCCGTCAGTTGGCGGCACGCCTGTTCTAGAAGCTGCGCGCGCTTCCCACCGACGCGATCGCGGCGCCGAACAGAACCAGCCACAACAGACAGACAATCAACGCGAGCCCGCCAGTCACCAGCCCACCGATCGCAAGCCCCTTGCTGGTGGTGCTCTTCAGTCCGATTCCACCGGTGATGAGCGCGGCGGGCGCGAGCAGCCAGGAGATCAGCCCGATGATCGGAATAATCGAACAGACCAGCCCCAATATGCCGAGCACCAGCGACGCGGTCGCCGCACCCGACCCGTCGGAGGCCATGGGTTCGGGATAATAAGGAACCGGGCGCACCGACGGGCGCATCGGATCGGGATCGCTGGCCATGATGCCCCTTATCGCTGCAATTCGGCATGGCTAGCGGCGGCCGCGCCCGATGCCAAGCCGCGCAATGGTTGACCCGGCGCGCCCCTACCCCTAAGCGCCGCGACGCTGGGGTCCGTAGCTCAGTCGGTAGAGCAAGCGACTTTTAATCGAGAGGTCCCGGGTTCGAATCCCGGCGGACCCACCAGCATTTCCTGCAGCGACGTGTTGCCTTCCTCTCCCCTTGCGGGAGAGGGATACAGAGACTTGGGTCCATAAGGACCCTAGTCGGAGTTGGGAGAGGGTGCGGTCGCAACGCGACCGCGCGGAGCTTCGCTCCGCTTCCCTTTCCAAGCTCCGCTAGCGAGCAAGCTCGCAAGCTTCGCTATCCTCTCCCGCAAGGGGAGAGGATTTTGGGTGACTCACCCCCGTTCCGCCAACTTGCGCTCCCACGCCAGCGCGTCGCGCACGATGCGGTCGAGATCGTCATACTGCGGCCGCCACGGCAAGGTCGCCAGGATGCGGCGATTGTCCGACACCAATTCGGCCGGATCGCCCGCGCGGCGTCCCTGCAGCACGCGCTTGACCTCGTGATTGGTGACGCGGTCGACGGCGTCGAGCACCTGCAGCACCGAATAGCCGTGCCCGTAACCAGCGTTCATCGTCAGGCTTTCGCTGGGCTCGGCAATCAACCGGTCGAGCGCATGGACATGCGCGGCGGCAAGATCGCTGACATGGATATAGTCGCGCACCCCGGTACCGTCGGCGGTCGCGAAATCGGTGCCGAACACGCCGACATGGTCGCGCTTGCCGGTCGCCGCCTCGACCGCGACCTTGATCAAATGGGTGGCGCCCGCGGTCGACTGGCCCGACCGGCCCTGCGGATCGGCGCCGGCGACGTTGAAATAGCGCAGCGCGCAATAATTGATCGGGTGTGCGGCGGCGACGTCCTTCAGCATCGCCTCGGTCATCAATTTGGACATGCCGTACGGATTGATCGGCAGCTTGGGATCTTCCTCGGCCACCGGCACGCGCTCGGGCGTGCCATAGGTCGCCGCGGTCGAGCTGAAGATGAAGTGCTTGACGCCCGATACCACCGCGCTCTCGATCAGCGCGCGGCTCGCGACGGTGTTGTTGCGGTAATATTTGAGCGGATTCTCGACCGATTCGGGCACCACCACCGATCCCGCGAAATGCATCACTGCCAGGACGTCATGCTCCCGCATCGCGGCGCGGACCTTGTCGTCATCCTCGATATTCGCGACGACCAATGTGGCGCGCGGATCGACCGCCCAGTCGAACCCGGTGACGAGATTGTCGACCACGACGACGTCCCAGCCGGCATCGAGCAAAGCCAGCACCGCGTGGCTGCCGATATAACCCGCGCCGCCCGTCACCAGCACCTTGCCTTTGCTCATGCGCAATCCTTTTCAGTTTTGGTTCAGCACAGCTGAACCGGTTGCGGGCCGGCACCGATTTCAGCGCAGCTGAAACCAACACAGGCGTGCCTCTTTGCCGCCGCGCGCGCCGTACCTATGTTTAGGCCAACTTGAAAAGGGAGTGAGACGAATGTCCCTCGAATATGCGACGCTTGCCGGCGGCTGTTTCTGGTGCACCGAGGCGGTGTATAACGACGTGATCGGCGTCGAGAGTGTCGAAAGCGGGTATATCGGCGGCACGGTCGCCAACCCGACCTACAAACAGGTATGCGGCGGCGACACCGGCCATGCCGAGGCGATCCGCGTCGGCTTCGATCCTGCGCAGATCTCCTACGCCGACCTGCTCGACATCTTTTTCGCGACGCACGATCCGACCACGCTCAATCGCCAGGGCAATGACGTCGGCACGCAATATCGCTCGGCGATCTTCCCGCACGATGCGGCGCAGGAGGCAGAGGCCAAGGCGGCCATCGCGCGCAACGCGGCCAATTGGCCCGACCCGATCGTGACGACGATCGAGCCGCTCGGCGAATGGTACCCGGCCGAGGATTACCACCAGGAATATTGGGAAGGCGAAGGCCAGCGCAATCCGTACTGTCTGGCGGTGATCCCGCCCAAGCTGAAGAAGCTCCGCAAGAGCTTCGCGGCGCGGTCGAAAGCGGAAACGGCGGCGGCGTGACCGATCTCCCCTCTCTGCTTGCAGGGAGGGGCTGGGGGTGGGTGCGCGCGTCTGCGCGCCAGAAGAATCATCCTCCGCATCGGCAAAATAGCGGCAGACGAGGCATCGAGCCTCGCCTGCCGCTATACCCACCCCTTGATTCCCTCCCTAAAAGGGAGGGGAAATCGGGAGTTACAGCGCCGCCCCTTCCACCGGCGGCCTGACCGTCGCGTCGGCGCCGAGCGCCTTGTAGACGACGCCGCCCAAAATCCCGCCGATCAACGGCGCGACCCAGAACACCCAGAGCTGCTCGATCGCCCAGCCGCCGACGACCAATGCCTGGCCGGTCGAGCGCGCCGGATTGACCGACGTATTGGTCACCGGGATCGAGACGAGGTGGATCAAGGTCAGTGCGAGCCCGATCGCGATCGGCGCGAACCCGGCCGGCGCGCGTGTATCGGTCGCGCCCATGATCACGACCAGGAACATGAAGGTCATGACGATCTCCATGGTGACGCCGGCGACCAGCGAATAATGGCCGGGCGAATGCTCGCCGAAGCCGTTGGTGGCGAACCCGCCCAGCTCCCAGCCCGGCTGTCCCGAGGCGATGAAATAGAGCAGATAGGCGGCGATCACCGCGCCCAGCACTTG
Organism: Sphingomonas sp.; assembly: GCF_024508665.1. Taxonomy (GTDB): domain Bacteria; phylum Pseudomonadota; class Alphaproteobacteria; order Sphingomonadales; family Sphingomonadaceae; genus Sphingomonas. The sequence goes on along the minus strand of NZ_JANINP010000006.1, from coordinate 178,337 downwards.
CGCGATGACGTAGAGCGGGATGTCCTTGCCGGGGAAGCGTCCGCCGGCCCATAGACCGAGCGTCACCGCCGGGTTGAGGTGACAACCCGATATATGTCCGATCGTATAGGCCATGGTCAGTACGGTCAGGCCGAACGCCAAAGCGACGCCGGCAAAGCCGATGCCGCTGGCGGGGAAGTTACAGGCCAGGACCGCGGCGCCGCAGCCGCCGAAAACGAGCCAGAACGTGCCGATCAGCTCGGCCAATCCGCGTTGGATGTTCGTCATACGCCCCTCTCCTTGTTCGTGCCGCCTGTACGGAACGAGTGCCGGGACGGCCCGATGGGTGCGGAGACTAAACCTCGTTTCGCGAGTGTAAAGACTTAAACGCTTGTTTTGCAGTCATTCCCGATGCGATGCGCGGCGCAGCCGGTCGTTGATCGCGACGCCGATCCCCTCATTGGGCACCGGCGCGACCGCAATTCTGGGCCGCGACGAGGCATCGCCCCGGTGCAGCGCGTCGAACAGATTGGCCGCCGCCTCGGCCATATCGCCGCTCGGCGAGAGATTGTCGTCGCCCCCGGTCGCGCCGAAGCCGATCATCCATTCGTCCTCGGCGGCGCGCGGCGCGTCGATCCGCAAAGGCTTGCGCGGCGCATAATGGGCGAGCAGCTGTCCGGGCGATTCGATCGTCTCGGGCGGGCCGTCGTCCTCGCCGGTATCGAAGCGATCGAGCTTCACGCCGGGCCGGGTGATCGCCGCGCGCACCTCGTCGATCGTGACCGGTCCGTGGCGCAAGATGCGCGTCATGCCGAACACTTCGCGGACGATGGTCGATTCGATGCCCTGGCTGGTCGGCCCGTCGTCGAGAATCAGCGGGATGCGGCCGTCGAGGCTGGCCGCGACATGTTCGGCGCGCGTCGGGCTGATCGATCCCGACGCGTTGGCCGAAGGTGCGGCGAGCGGACGCCCGCTCGCCTCCAGCAGCGCTCGCATCGCGCGGTGGCGCGGCACGCGGATCGCGATCGTCTCCAGCCCCGCGGTGACCAGCGAGGCGATCTGCGCCGACGGCTTGAGCGGCAGGACCAGGGTCAGCGGCCCCGGCCAGAAGGCCTCGGCGAGCGTGTCGGCGCGCCGATCGAACGCCGCCAGCTTCTTCGCCTCGGCGATATCAGGGACGTGGACGATCAGCGGATTGAAGCTCGGCCGCCCCTTGGCCGCATAGACGGCGGTGACCGCGGCGGCGTTGGTCGCGTCGGCGGCCAGGCCATAGACCGTCTCGGTCGGCACCGCGACGCAGGCGCCTTGCCGGATCAGCGCCGCCGCTTCGGCGACAGAATCGGCTCCGTAACGTAAAATGCGGGTGAGTTGCGCGGCCATGGCGGGGGGCTATAGCGCGTCGGATCAGGAGAGGAAGCCGCATGCCCTTCAATCCCGCCGTTCGTGAGCAGCGTTTCGTGCTCGATCATGTCGCCCAGCTGGCCGCTCTCGCCGCGACCGAGCGCTTCGCCGATGCGACGCCCGATCTGGTCGACGCGGTGCTCGAAGGCGCCGGCGCGTTCGCCGCGGGCGAATGGGCGCCGCTGGCGCGTGCGGGCGATACCGACGGTCCCAAATGGACTCCCGAGGGCGTGAAGATGCCGGCCGGCTATCCGGAAGCTTATAAGGCCTATGTCGAGGGCGGCTGGGGCACGATCGGCGCGCCCGGCGATTTCGGCGGGCAGGGCCTGCCCTTCGTTCTATCGAGCGCAGTGCTCGAAACGCTCGGCAGCGCGAATATGGGCTTTGCGCTGGCCCCGACCTTGACCGTCGGTGCGATCGAGGCGCTGCTCCACCACGGCACGCCCGAACAGCGGGCAGCCTATCTCCCGCATCTCGCGACCGGCGAATGGACCGGCACGATGAACCTGACCGAGCCCCAGGCAGGGTCGGATGTCGGCGCGCTGCGCAGCCGCGCCGAACCGGCGGGCGACGGCAAGTGGAAGATTTCGGGGACCAAGATCTTCATCTCGTTCGGCGACCACGACATGGCCGACAATATCGTCCACCTCGTCCTCGCCCGCACGCCGGGTGCGCCCGAGGGGACGCGCGGCATCTCGCTGTTCCTGGTCCCCAAATATCGGCTCGATGCCGATGGCAGGCCTGGCGCGTTCAACGATGTCCGCGTCGTCTCGATCGAACACAAGATGGGCCTGCACGCTTCTCCCACCTGCGTACTGTCGTTCGGCGACAATGGCGATTGTATCGGCGAGCTGATCGGTGCGGAGAATGCCGGCATGCGCGCGATGTTCACGATGATGAACAATGCCCGCCTCAACGTCGGTCTGCAGGGCGTTCAGGTGGCCGAGGCCGCGACGCAGAAAGCAGTCGATTATGCCCGCGAGCGCATCCAGTCGGCGCGCGCCGGTTCGGCCGACAAGTCTCCGGTCGCGATCGTCGAGCACCCCGATGTGCGCCGCATGCTGATGCGGATGAAGGCGCAGACCCAGGCAGCACGCGCGCTCGTCTATCTCGCGGCGGGCATGGTGGACCGCGCCGGCCTGGGCGATGAAACGGCCAAGGATCGGCTCGAAATCCTGACTCCGCTGGCCAAGGCGCACGGCACCGATCTTGGCAACGAGGTCGCGAGCCTGGGCGTGCAGGTCCATGGCGGCATGGGCTATATCGAGGAGACCGGCGCGGCGCAGTTCTTCCGCGATGCCCGCATCACCCCGATCTACGAAGGGACCAACGGCATCCAGGCCGCCGACTTGGTCGGACGCAAGCTCGGCCTGTCGAACGGAGCGGCGTTCGCGACGCTCATCGCCGACATGCGCGCCGAGGCCGAGGATTCGGCGCTGCGCATGCTGATCGACGCCTGTGACGAAATCGGGCGGCGGCTGGCGACGGCCGATGCCGACGATCGGCTCGCGGCGAGCTATCCGTTTCTGACGATGCTGTCGGTCGCGGTCTGCGGCTGGCTGATGGAGCGTCAGGGACGTGCGGCGGCCGATGGCGATGACGATTTCCTGCGCATGAAGCGCGCGGTGTGTGGCTTTTATGTCGCGCAGATCGTACCCGAGGCGCTCGGCCTCCACGCCGCGGCGACCGCGCCGGCATCTTCATTGTACCAACTGCCGGCGGAGCTGTTCGCCGCATGAGTTTCGATCTCGACGCCTATTTCGAGCGCATCCGCCTCGGCGAGCGTCCAGCCTGCGACCTCGACGGGCTGGCGACCGTGCAGCGCGCGCATCGCCTCGCCATTCCGTTCGAGAATCTCGACATCCGGCTCGGCCGCGGGATCGCGATCGACAGCGACTCGGTCTTCGCCAAGCTCGTGACGCGGCGGCGCGGCGGCTATTGCTTCGAGCAGAACCGGTTGTTCTGCGACGCGCTGACCGCGCTCGGCTTCGCCGTCCGTCCGTTGCTCGCGCGCGTCTGGTTCGGTGCCGAGGCGACGCCGGGGCGCACCCACATGCTGCTCCTGGTGACGATCGATGGCCAGGACTGGATCGCCGATGCCGGGTTCGGCGGCAGCTATTCGCCCGTGATGCCGCTGATCGATGGCGCCGAGGCGACCGCGCCCGACGGCGCGCGCTATCGGCTGCTTCACGACGACCGCGGCTGGGTATTGTCGCGCCACGGCAATCCGGCAGCCACAGACGGGCGCGTGGAGAGCGACGGCTGGGTCGAACAATATAGCTTCACGCTCGACATGGTGCCGCCGATCGACTTCGAAATGTCCAACCATTGGACCGCGACCGCACCGGGGACGCGTTTCGTCGACCTCAACGTGGTCAGCATCGTCCTGCCGCACGGTTTCGCCGCGCTAACCGACCGCGACTATCGCCGCCACTCGGCCGGCGAGGACACGGCCGGAACGATCGACGACCCGCGCGTCTATCGCATGCGGCTGAGCCTGCTGTTCGGGATCGACCTGAGCGAGGAGGAAGTCGCTCGGCTGGGATTGTTCTAGGGCGGATCGACATTCAGATAATCCTCCCCCGCCAGGGGGAGGTGTCAGGCGGGCCTGGCGGAGGGGGAGGAAGCACGACGGCTCATGGGTCGCCGTCCGCCCCCTCCGTCGACCTACGGCCGCCACCTCCCCCTGGCGGGGGAGGATTGAAAAGAGCCGACATGCTCCGCCTGAGTCGATTGGCCTCAGGGAGTCGCGTCGTGACGCGGCAGGTGCAAAACCCGGCCGCCGATGCGTTCGCGACGAGGATAGGCGATGTGGATCACCTCGACGACCTTCGGATTGAAGCGTTGATCGAACACCATTTCGCCGCGGTCGCCATCGGTGACGAAAAATCCGAATTTGCGTTCCTCGATCAGCGTGACGAATTTGGCTTCGTCATAGCGTCCGGCGCTGCCGAGCTCGGCAATGATGGACGGCTCCCAACGCATGGCTTGCCCCGCCCTGATCAAGAGGGTGGCGTCGTCGGAAATCACCGGCCGTTTCGCCTGACGGATGCGATCGACGATCACGTCGAGCGCTCGCTGCTGAGCGTGGACGGCGCCCTGGTCGGGCAAAAGCCCTGCTCCTGCGGTTTGCAGCGGCAGAACGATGCCGGCCAGGCCCAACAGGATCGCATTCGGTTTCGCATGCAAGCCTAACGCCGCGCGCAGCACCGGCACCATCGCGATCCCGAAAAATATGGCGAGCTCGGAAAACCAATCGATCAGGTAATTGTCGCTCGCGCCCGATTTCAAGATCGCCGGCAGCATCAGCGTCTTGCAGCCCAAGGTCGCGGCGACGACCGCGATTGCGACATTTTTCGGATCGGTGGCGAGCCACGCCTTCAGATCGCGCCACCGCCGCACGCCCGAGAGGCGCAAGCTGTCGAATAGGCCGAAGAGCGCGATCCCGATCACCGCGACATTGGCCAGCAGCACGGTGCCGAACGCGAGCGCGTGATCCCAGATGATGCGGTTGATGTTGTACGAAACGATATTGAGCAGAAAGCCGCCCTGGGTCATGGCTTCCAGCACCCCAAGGACCGCTAGACCGCTGCCGACCGAAACGGCTGCCATCAGCCAGGCCCGGGCAGGACGTACCGCGAGCAGGACCAGAAACGCACCCGCCGGCGCCGGCAGGCTCGTCTGGCGGGTGTAAAGCGCCAGCGTGAAGAGGAGGCCCGCGGCGATACAGGCGACAATCGACCGGGGGGCATGAATCGCCAGCAGCATGCCCCCGAGCGAAAAAGCGCAGGCCAACAGGTCGATCCGCATCAACAGCGACCATTCCCCGACCAGCGGCAGCGTAAGGAACGCCAATCCCGCGACGGTCGCGGCGGCGACGACCACTCTCCGCTTCTCGCCGGCAAGGACATTGGCCGTCAGCCGGGCGATGAGCAGCGCGGAGGCGATCGCCGATGCCAGTGATACGAGCCGTCCGGCGTAGAGCTCATCGATCCCGGTGATCCGCGCGACACCTGCCGCGCAAAGATGGAAGACGGGCGGGTATTCATAGGCGATCGCGGGATAGATCCCGATCGCCCGGTAGCCCTCGCCCTGGACGATGTTGCGCATCTGTTGCCAGACGACGCCTTCGCCATAGTCGAAGGCGTAGGGAAAGCTGAGCGCGACGGAAGCGTGTGCGGTCAATCGCACGAGCCCGGCGAGGAACACCGCCGCCAGAATGGCGATCGCCGCGCGACTGACCAGGATCGTGCCGGGGTTGAGCGCTGCGGTTAATCCGCTTCCCGTTTCCCGCCCCGCCATGGCCAGCTAATTACCGGCAGCTCTCGCCAGGTCAAAGCGGATCGTCGTGAAGGCGTCGGGATGGGACGCAACGCCGCGGGTTGGACGGCCTTAACGAGATGTATTGGATGATCGTAAGGGTTAGAGCCCAGCCGAAGATTCAGGCGCGTTCGCGTTCCAGCAGATCGGCGGCGTCGAGTCCGAGCAGGTCGATATACTCGGCGATGCGCGGCCATTGCTGGGTCACGAAGCGGTCGCGCTCGGCGACGCGTAGCTTTTCCGCCGCGCCGGGCAGGACGAACATGCCGACGCCGCGCCGCACCTCGACATAACCGTCGTCCTGGAAACTCTGATAGGCCTTGGCGACGGTCAGCGGGTTGGCGCCATGTTCGGCCGCGAGTGCGCGGACCGACGGCAATTGGTCGCCCGCCCGATATTCGCCCCGCAGGATCGCCGCCGAGATCGTGCCCCTCAGCCGGATGTAGACCGGGCTGTCGTCATTGCTAAGTGCCATGGTGCACTAATACAGCAACGGCCAAAAGAGTCCAGTCAATTACCCTTGCCACGTTGAAATAATCTTTTGCGGATCGGGTCGCGGCCTTTCTTCTAGTTGCTTTGCCGGCGTTCCCAGGAAGATATACCCGGCGATCCGTTCGGGTTCCGCGCCGAACGCATCGCGGACCGCGTCCGAATAGGCCGCCCAGCCGGTCAGCCAGCCGCCGGCGAAGCCCAGAGCATGCGCGGCGTGAAGCAGGTTCATGCACGCCGCGCCCGCCGACAATTGCTGCTCCCATAAAGGAATATGGCTTTCGACCTTGGGCGACGACAGCACCACCACCAAAGTCGGCGCCTGGGTCGCGAATTGCTCGAGCGCCTCGATCTCCAGCCGCGCCGCCTGCGGCCGCTCGGCGCGATAGGCAGTGGTGATCGTCTCCGCCAGCGCCGCGCGCTTGTCGGCGGGAACGATCACGAACCGCCACGGTGCGAGCTTGCCATGGTCGGGCGTGCGCGCCGCGATCTCCAGGATCTGCTGCAGCTGGGCATCATCGGGCCCCGGCGCGACGAGATCGCGCGGCTTGCCCGACCGGCGGGTCGACAGCAGCGACAGCGGAGTGGAAAGGTCGTTGAACATGGCCGCCATCTAGGAGCGCGTGCGCGCACCGGCAACGGCGGCCGGCGGCTATCCCCGGTATATTTACTCCCCCCGCTTTGCCGCTAGTCTCCGCTCATCCATCCGCCGCGTACTCAGACGGCGGAAGCAAGACTTCAGGGAGCGAATGCATGGTGGACACCCCGACCGCGGACAATCCGCGCGAGCCGGACATTACCCACACCAACCCCGCGGCAGAGGGGACGTGGTTCGGCCATCCCAAGCCCCTCTTCTGGCTGTTCGGCACCGAGATGTGGGAGCGGTTCGGCTTTTACGGCATGCGGGCGCTGCTCACGCTCTACCTCACCAAGCATTTCATTCTCGGCGACCGTGCTTCTACCGGCCTGTACGGCGGCTATACCGCGTTGGTCTATCTGACCCCGCTGGTCGGCGGCCTGCTCGCCGACCAATATCTCGGCTCGAAACGCGCGGTACGCTTCGGCGCGCTGATGATGGCGATCGGCTATTTCACCCTCGCTTTCGGTGGCCAGCCGGCCAAGCCCTATCAGGTGATCGACGGCAAGAAGTATGAAGTGGTCGTCGATCACTTCCGCGACGCACCGACCAGCGATCCGGCCGAGGCGCGTTATCTGGTCGATAACGGCAAGAAGCTCGCGATGCGCGGCAATGAGGACGGCAGCATGTCGCTGCTCGGCGCGGACGGCAAGGAAGTCCGCCGTCTCGCCAAGGGTAGCTTCGTCGAGGAAGCCGAGCGCAGCCCGCTCCTGACCATGATCCTGTTGATGGCGCTGTCCTTGGTCTCGGTCGGCAACGGCTTCTTCAAGCCCAATATCTCGACCATGGTCGGCGAGCTCTACGAGCAAGGCGACCGCCGCCGCGATGCCGGCTTCACGATCTTCTATATGGGGATCAACACCGGCTCGATCCTCGGCCAGTTCCTCTGCGCGTTCTTCGCCGACAGTTTCGGCTGGCCGCTCGGGCTCGGCCTCGCCGGCGTGGCGATGGTGATCTCGTTCTTCATGATCAGCTATCACGGCGGCCGGCTCGACCCTTATGGCAACCCGCCCGCCAGGACCGGGCCCGATCGCGCGATGCTGATCTATGCGCTGGCGATCCTGGCCGTGCCGGTGATCTATTTCCTCTTCGTCAATCTGATGCAGGCGGAAAAGCCGCCGGAAGGATCGGGCTTCATCGGCTATCTCGCGTCACTTCCGCTGACGGGGAAATTGCTGTTCGGGACGTTCATCCTCTCGGTGCCGGGCATCCTGATCTGGTCATTCATCAAGGGCAGCAAGGTGGAAGGCCAGATGATGCTCGCCGCGATGGTGCTGATCGTGTTCAACGTCGTGTTCTGGACCTTGTTCGAGCAGGCGGGGTCGAGCCTGACCCTGTTCGCCGATCGCAATACCGATCGCACGATCATCGGCGACTGGGTGATGTCGGCGCCACAGACGCAGAATTTCAACCCGATCTCGATCGTGCTGCTGGCGCCGGTGCTGAGCGCTTTCTGGGGCTGGCTCGCGCGCCGCGGCTGGGAGCCGTCGATCCCGATCAAGTTCGCCGCCGCGCTGATGGGCGTGGGGGCCGGCTTCCTGTTCCTGGTCTGGGGATCGACCTTCGCCGACAGCAGCTTCAAGGTAGGTTTGTGGTGGCTCGCCGGGCTCTACGTGATCCACTCGATCGCCGAATTGTGCATCTCGCCGGTGGGCCTGTCGATGATCACCAAGCTCTCCATCGCGCGGGTCGTCGGGTTGATGATGGGCGTGTGGTTCCTGTCGATCTCCGTCGCGCAATATGTCGCCGGCCTGGTCGCGCAATTTGCCAGCGTCGAGACGGTGGGCGGGCAGGCGACCAACCTAAAGGTCAGCCTGGATACCTATACCCACACCTTCACGGTGATCGCGCTCGTCGCGATCGGCCTCGGCGTATTGCTGCTGTTGCTGTCCTGGCCGCTCAAGAAGTGGATGCACGGCGTCCAGTGATGTTCTAGCCTCTCCCTCGAAGGGTTCGGGGGAGAGGGTCCATGAGTCCGTTATCCTGGGAAATAACTGCCGCGGTCGCATTCGTCGGATCACACTTTCTGCTGTCGCATCCATTGCGTGCCCCGATCGTCCGCGCGGTCGGCGAGATGCCGTTCCAGGGCATCTATTCGCTGGTCGCACTGGCGACGTTCGGCTGGCTTGCCTTGGCGTTTCGCGCGGTGCCGGCGGAAACGCCGCTCTGGGCGGTGGGCGACGGATTGTGGATCGTCGGCACGCTGATCATGCTGCCGGCGAGCGTCCTGTTCGTGGGGTCGCTGCGTGGCAACCCGGCACTCCCCGGGCCGCCGCGAGCGCCGGGCGTGCCGCCCGAACCGTGCGGCGTGTTCAGCGTGACCCGGCACCCGATGATGTGGAGCTTCGCGCTTTGGGGCGTGGCGCACATCCTGGTAATGCCGACGCCCGCCAATATCGTGCTGGCCAAGACGATCATCCTCCTCGCTTTGGTCGGTGCCGCGCTGCAGGACAGGAAGAAGGAAAAACTCCAGCCCGAGACGTGGCGGGCATGGGAACAGCAGACCAGCTATTGGCCGCTCGGCGCGATTCTCGGCGGACGGGTCAAGTTCACGCCCGCCGGCGTCGTGCCAGCGGTCGGCGGGATCGTGCTGTGGCTGGCCGCGACCTGGGCCCATCTGCCGCTCGCTGGGGTGCCTGCCGGCATCTGGCGGTGGATCGGCGGTTAGGGGGCTGATTCCTTCTCCCCCTGTGGGAGAAGGAGGGAGGCGCGCAGTGCCGGAAGGATGAGGGGGGAATCGGCGAAAGCTGTGAGTCCCCCTCACCCTTCCGCGCCTTCGGCGCCCCCTCCCTCTCCCACACGGGGAGAGGGAGATCCCGCCAAGATTCAGCCTATAGCTTGACCATCCGCATACCTCGTTCGCCATAGCGCGGCCCTGCCGTGCCGCCATTGGGCGCGGCGGCATCGATCGCGGCGAGGTCGTGGGCGGTCAGCGTGACGTCGACCGACCCGGCCGAATCGCGCATCGTCTCGCGGCGCTTGACGCCAGGGATCGGCACCACATCATCACCCTGGGCGAGTAGCCAGGCGAGCGCGACCTGTGCGTTCGACGCCTTGTGACGCTTCGCCACCTCGGCGATCGCATCGACGATCTTGAGGTTCTGCGGCAGCGTATCGGCCTGGTAGCGCGGGTCGTTGCGGCGCCAGTCGTCGGCGGGCAGTTCGTCGAGACTGCGGATAGTGCCAGCGAGGAAGCCGCGACCGAGCGGGCTGTACGGCACGAACCCGATGCCAAGCTCGCGACAGGCCGGCAGGATCTCGTCCTCGACGTCGCGTTCCCACACCGAATATTCGCTCTGCAGCGCGGTGATCGGATGCACCGTGGCGGCGCGGCGCAGCGTCTGGGGTCCCGCTTCCGACAAGGCGATGTGGCGGATCTTTCCTTCCTTGACCAGCTCCGCCATGCCGCCGACCGTCTCCTCGATCGGCACATTTGGGTCGACCCGGTGCTGGTAGAACAGGTCGATCGTGTCGATCCCCAGCCGCTTCAGTGATCCCTCCACCGCACGGCGGGCATTGGCCGGGCTGCCGTCGAGCCCGGTCATCTCATTGCCGTTCCAGCGCATCGCGAACTTGGTCGCGATCACCAGACCGTCGCGCTTGCCCTTGATCGCCTGGCCGACCAGTTCCTCATTGGCGAACGGACCGTACATCTCCGCGGTGTCGAAGAAAGTGATGCCCAGTTCGATCGCCTCATGAATCGTGCGGATCGATTCGTCGTCGTCGGCATGGCCGTAATTGATGTTGCCGTTGCGGATCATCGGCATGCAGCCGATGCCGATCGCCGAGACTTTCAAGCCGCCTTCATGGCTGCCGAGCGTGCGGTATTTCATGCCGGGATCTCCTCGATCATGCGGTCGGTTTCGCTTTCGGTGTCAGTGGTGATCCCGCTCCGCGCCGCGATCGTCCCGGTGACCGCGACATCCATCGTCACGTTGCCGAGCGTTCGGAACAAGTCGGGGATAGTCTCGACCGCGACCAGCAGCCCCAATGCCTCGAGCGGCACGCCCATCGCCACCGATACCGGCGCGACCGACGCGAAGAAGCTGATCGTGCCGGGCAACGACACCGACCCCATCGTCGTGATCGCCGCGGTGACCACGCCGGCGGCGAGCTGGCCGGGGCCGATCGGCGTTCCGGTCAGATGCGCGACATAGAGGGCCACCGCCAGGTTCATCGCCGGGCTGGTGGCGCGGAACACCGCGACCGCGATCGGAAGGACGATGCCCGACACCCGCGCCGGGGCGCCGATCTCCTCGCTCGACCTGAGCATGGTCGGCAAAGAGGCGAGCGAGGACGAGGTGCTGATCGCGACGATCTGGCTCGGCAGCACCGCGCGCGCGAAGCGGCCGATGCTCACCCGCGATCCGACCGCGGCGATCGGATAGGCGGACAACAGGACCAGGATGCCCAGGGTCGAGACCGTCAGGATATAGTGCGCCAGCGCGCCGAACGCGGCCGCGCCCGTCTGCATGCCAACTCCGAACGCCAGGCAGAACACGCCGAGCGGGGCGAGCACCAGCACCCAGCCGATCACGACGATCATCGCATCGGCGATCGCCTGGAAGAAATCGACCATCAGCTTGCGGCGGTCGGGCTCGAGCCGGGTGATGGCAAAGGCGAACACCATCGCGAACACGGTCAGCGGCAGGAAGGCATCGGTCGCCGCGGCGTCGATGATGTTGGTCGGCACGATCTTGTCGAAGAAGTCGGCCAAGGTCGGTACCTGGCCGGCGGTCTTGGCGCTCGACAGCGATGCCTTCAGCGCCTCGGCCCATTCGGCACGGAGCGGGAACAGGCGCAGCAACAGCGGCGTGATCACCGCCGACATGATCGTGTTGATCCACAGGATGACGACGAAGAAGAGCAGCGCGCGTCCGGCGATCCGTCCGGCGCGGGCGGCTTCCGCCGACGCGGCGATGCCGATCACCAGCAAGGCGACGACCAGCGGGACGATCACCATCTGCAGGCCATGGAGCCAGGCCCCGCCGATCAGCTTGGTGATATAGAGCATCGTTGCGCCCGGAACCGGCGCCCAATTGGCGAGCGCGATACCCAGCACCAACCCGCCGACCAGCGCGATCAGAATCCTCAATGCTTGCGACATGCTCGCCCTTCTCCGATTGCCGCGCTATCACGCCCGGCCAAGAGCGCGGGATAGCGGACGGAAACGGTCAGAATGGCAAGAAAATATTTCGGCACGGACGGAATTCGCGGCCTCACCAACGTGCAGCCGATGACGGCGGAGATGGCGATGAAGGTCGGTATGGCGGCCGGCGCGCACTTCGTTCGCGGCGATCACAAGCATCGCGTGGTGATCGGCAAGGACACGCGACTGTCGGGCTATATGCTCGAAAACGCCCTGGTCGCGGGGTTCACCAGCGTCGGCATGGACGTGACGCTGTTCGGACCGCTGCCGACCCCGGCGATCGGCATGCTGACCAAGTCGATGCGCGCCGATCTCGGCGTGATGATCTCGGCCAGCCACAACCCCTACGCCGATAACGGCATCAAATTGTTCGGGCCGGACGGCTACAAATTGTCCGACGCCGACGAAATGGCGATCGAGGCGTTGATCGACGGTGAGGTCAGGCTCGCCGACGCGCCCGATATCGGCCGCGCACGCCGGGTCGAGGATGCGCGCGGCCGCTACATCCATTTCGCCAAGGCGACCTTCCCCGACGATCTGACGCTCGACGGGCTCAAGGTCGTGGTCGATTGCGCCAATGGCGCCGCCTATCAGGTCGCGCCCTCCGCCTTGTGGGAATTGGGGGCCGAGGTCATCGCGATCGGCGTCACGCCCAACGGCAAGAACATCAACGACCAGGTCGGATCGACCGCGCCGCAGACTTTGTGCGAGACCGTGGTCGCGTCGGGTGCGCATATCGGCATCGCGCTCGACGGGGATGCCGACCGGCTGATCGTGGTCGACGAGACCGGGCGGGTGATCGACGGCGACCAGTTGATGGCGGTCATCGCGACCGGCTGGGCGCGCGCGGGCAATTTGAGGAATGGCGGGCTGGTCGCGACGGTGATGTCGAACCTGGGGCTCGAACGCCATCTCGGCGCACAAGGGATCAAGCTGATCCGGACCAAGGTCGGCGACCGCTATGTGCTCGAGGCGATGCGCGGCCAGGGCTATAATGTCGGCGGCGAGCAATCGGGCCACATCATCCTGTCGGATTACGCCACAACCGGCGACGGGCTGGTCGCCGCGTTGCAGATCCTTGCTGAGCTGGTCCGCTCGGGGATTCCGGCGAGCGAATTGCTCCACCGTTTCGACCCGCTGCCGCAATTGCTCAAGAATGTGCGGTTCAAGGGCGGCAAGCCGCTCGACGATGTCGGCGTCAAGGCCGTGATCGCCGATGCCGAGGGCGAACTCGAAGGCAAGGGCCGGCTGATCATCCGCCCGTCGGGCACCGAGCCGGTGATCCGGGTAATGGCCGAAGGCGAGGATTCCGCTCAGGTCGAGGCGGTGGTCGACCGCATCTGCGACGCAGTAAAGACCGCGGCGGGGTAATCGTCCAAACGTCATCCTCCCGTAGGCGAAAACCTTCTCGCAGGGCGTAACGACATCCCCCTTAATCCTCCCCCGCCAGGGGGAGGTGGCGCGCGAAGCGCGTCGGAAGGGGAGGACGCACAACGGCAGTTGGAGGCTGTCCGCCCCCTCCGTCAGCCTGCGGCTGCCACCTTCCCCTGGCGGGGGAGGATTAGACAGGCTGCCCGATCGATGGACGTTACAGCAGCAAGCCTTGCAGGTTGGCGCGTCCCACTGCGCCGCCGCCGCGCCGCCGGGCGAGTTCGGTCTCGGCGGTGAAGCGCACGTCGGGGTCGCGGTCGGTCAGGAGTCCGGCCAGGCTGTCCTCGGCGATCTCGCTCCATTCCTTGCCGCGATCGGGACCAAAGCGGACCCGCGGCAGCAGTCCGGGCAGCTTGGACCATTCGATCAGCTGCGCGACCGAGGCTTCGTTGAGCATGTCGCGCAGGTGGTGGGCGGTGACATAGGCATCGGGAAAGGCGCGGTGCGCAGGCAGTCCGCGCTCATGCACCAGCCCCTCGGGCTTGCGCCAATAGCGCAACACCTGATTGGAGAAGCTTGGGCTGTCTGGCCACAATCGCAGCGCGCATTTCCACGTGCAGATCCAGTCGGCGCCATGGGTCAGCGCCGGCGTGCAGAATTGCTCCTCGAAGTCGGCGCGATGCGCGGCGAGCGCGAGGCGGCGCGGATAGGGATCGAGCACCGGGCGGGCGACGTCGATCCAATAGGGCGCATCGGCGACCTGCTCGTCGAGGATGTGATGGATCGCCTGGGTGATCGGCGGAATCGGGCGGCCCGGATTGACCATCCGGCTGCCGCCCTCGCCATAGAGTTCCCAGCGTCCGTCGGCGCCGAGCGCGACATCCTGCCAGCCCACTTCCAACACGCCATGCTGCGGCGGCGCATTGCCGGTGGTTTCGAGGTCGATGACACGGATGATCGAGGGGGATGCCATTGCCTATATGTGGGCGTTTCGGCGCCGAAAAGCGACTCCGGGCCGATACTGTCGTGGCGATCGGGTGCCGTCGCCGAACTTTCCCCGTCATGCCGGCCTTGTGCCGGCATCCACCGCGCAACAACGCCTCATTTCGGTTGTGGAAGAGTGGACCCCGGCACGAGGCCGGGGTGACGAATTAGGGTTTGTCGTCGAGCGGCCTGGTCAATGCCCCGCTTGCGGCCCGCGCTCCAGCCCGCTTGCGGCCAGCTGCGCGTCGATCTGCGCGAGCAGGCGGTCGAGCGCCGCCTGGTCCTTCGCCTCGGCGCGCGCCACCAGCACGTCCTGGGTGTTCGACGCGCGGAGCAGCCACCAGCCGTCGGGCGTGGTGACTCGCGCGCCGTCGGTGCGGTTGACGTCGGCCCCTTCGGTCTCGAGCCGGTCGAGCACTTCGTCGATCACCGCGAACTTGCGGCTCTCATCGACCTGAAAGCGCATCTCGGGCGTGTTGACCATCACCGGCATCGCGTCCTTGATCTCGGTCATCGACTTGCCGATCATGTGCACCGCGCGGATCAAGCGGACGGCGGCATATTGCGCGTCGTCAAAGCCGTAGAAATCGTGCGCGAAGAAGATGTGGCCCGACATCTCGCCGGCGAGCGGCGCGTGCGTTTCCTTCATCTTGGTCTTGATCAGGCTGTGCCCGGTCTTCCACATCAGCGGCTGCCCGCCCAATTCGGCGATGCGGTCGTACAGCGCCTGGCTCGCCTTGACGTCGGCGATGATCGTCGCGCCGGGCACTTCCTTCAGCACCGGCTCGGCCAGGATCGAGAGGATCTGGTCGCCCCAGATCACACGGCCCTTGCCGTCGATCGCGCCGATCCGGTCGCCGTCGCCGTCGAACGCGACGCCGAAATCGAGTCCCTTCTCCGCCACCAGCGCCTTGAGATGCGCCAGGTTCTTTTCCTCGGTCGGGTCGGGATGATGATTGGGGAAAGTGCCGTCGACCTCGGTGAAGATCAGATGATGCTCGCCGGGCAGCAATTTGGTCAGCTTTTCGATCACCGGCCCGGCGGCGCCGTTGCCCGCGTCCCAGCCGATCCGGTACGCGCCGCCCGAATAGCCGGCCATCAGCCGGCCGACATAATCGTCGACGATATCGGCATCGGCGACCTCGCCCTGGCCTTCTTCCCAATCGCCTTCGGCCGCCATCCGGCCGAGATTCTGGATATCCTCGCCGAAGAACGGGCGATGCTGCAGCACCATCTTGAAGCCGTTATATTCGGCCGGATTGTGGCTGCCGGTGATCTGGATGCCGCCATCGACTTCCAGCTCGGCCTCCGCCCAGTAAAGCTGCGGGGTTGGTCCCATGCCGGTGCGGATCACGTTGACGCCCGAGGCGAGCAGCCCGTCGACCAAGGCCGCTTCCATCGCCGGCGACGAGGTGCGGCCGTCGCGCCCGACCGCGACGCGCGTACCGCCGGCGCGGCGTACGATCGTGCCGAAGGTGCGGCCGATCGCGCCGGCATCGTCGGTCGACAGGGTTTTGCCGACGACGCCGCGGATATCGTATTCACGCAAGGACGTTGGGTCGAAACGATGGGTCATGGAGTCTCCGGTCAGAGGGTGATGCGCGCCCAATCCGCCGAGCGCGGAAAAGTTCAATCCTTGGATCGCAGCAGCACGTCGCGCGCTTCGTTGACGCGCCGCGCGAGTTCGTCGGTGCCGCCATGATCGGGATGAACGTTGCGCAACAGGCGGCGATGCGCGATGCGGACGTCCTCGCGGCTGGCGCCGAGGTCGAGCCCCAGCACGGCCAACGCCCGAATCTCGTCGTCGCTGCGCTCCGGCTTGCGGCGACCGTCGGTCCAGACCTTCTTGGGCCCTTGCCACAGCCACCAGCCGAACCAGGCCACGGCCAATGCCAGGATGAGCTTGGCCATGTCAGGCGAAGAGCGGCATGACCGGCTCGGGCAGTGCGAGCGCCGCCATCATCTCGCGCAATTCCTGCCGCGCGGCGACATGCGCCAGGCCCATTTCGCCGAAATCGCGGCTGTCGATCATGGTCAGCCCCTTGGGGAACAATTCGCGATAGATCACGCGTTCGCCCAGGCCGGGGATGATGCGGAACCCGACCCGCTTGGCGAGCTGGTCGAGCGCCTCGGACACGCGGCGCATGTTGCGCGCCTCGATATGCTGAAGGCGGTTGCGCAGTACGACCCAGTCGATCGCGACGCCGTCGGCCTTGGCGCGAGCCTTGCGCGCGTCCCAGATCAGTTCGGCATAGAAGCTCGGCCGGGTCACCTTGTAGGTATCCGGATCGACCTGCCCGATCAGGTCGAAATCGACGAAGCTGTCGTTCATCGGCGTGACCAGGGTGTCGGCGCGGCTCGCCGCCAGCCGCCCGAAACGGTCGTCGCGTCCGGGCGTGTCGATCACCACGAAATCGGCGTCGTCGCACAGCCGGCCCAACGTGTCGTCGAAGAACTCCAGGCTCTCGCCGTCATGCGCGGCGAAGACGGGCGTCGGCAGCTCGCGGCTGGTGCGCTTAGCGGTGGCGACGCGATTCTCGAAATAGCGCGCCATGGTGCGCTGGCGATGGTCGAGGTCGAACGCCGCGACGCGCGCGCCGCGCGATTGCAGCGCGATCGCGACATGGACCGCGGTGGTCGACTTGCCGGTCCCGCCCTTCTCGTTGGCGAAGACGATCATATGTGGTTTGTTGGCGTCCGCCACGTAAAGACCCTGGTTGCCTGAGATGCCCCGCGCCTTTTACAGGCGAACCCTCGTCTATCGAAGCGGCAACTCCCATGCAAATAGTCCATCACCTGCCCGATTTGAGACGCGCCGTCGCTGGCCTGCGCGGCGATGGCGCGCGCGTCGCGCTGGTCCCGACGATGGGCGCGCTTCATGCAGGCCATATGGCGCTGGTCGATGCCGCGCTGGCAACCGGGGCGAAGGTTGTCGCCTCGATCTTCGTCAACCCGAAGCAATTCGGACCGAACGAGGATCTGTCACGCTATCCGCGCCCGGCGGAGGCCGACAAGGCGCTGCTGATCGCGCATGGCTGCGACCTGTTGTGGATGCCCGGCGTCGACGACATGTACCCGGCGGGTTTCGCCACCAACGTGTCGGTCTCGGGGGTGAGCGAAGGGCTCGACGGCGCCGCGCGGCCCGGCCATTTCGACGGCGTCGCGACGGTCGTGACCAAATTGTTCAACCAGGTGCGCCCGG
Organism: Sphingomonas sp.; assembly: GCF_024508665.1. GTDB lineage: Bacteria > Pseudomonadota > Alphaproteobacteria > Sphingomonadales > Sphingomonadaceae > Sphingomonas. Next base: position 160,805 of record NZ_JANINP010000006.1, on the reverse strand, counting down.
ATATCGCGTTCTTCGGCGAAAAGGATTTTCAGCAGCTGGCGGTGATCCGCCGCATGGTCGCTGATCTGGACATGGGACTGGAGATCGTCGGCGTGCCGACGGTACGCGAGGCGGACGGGCTCGCTTTGTCGTCGCGCAACATTTACCTCTCGCCCGACGAGAGGAGCCGGGCGGTGGCGCTGCCGCGCGCGCTGGCCGAGGCGAAGCGCGCGATCGAGGCGGGGGAGCCGGGTGCCCTCGACGCCGCCACGAGGTCGCTGACCGGCGCCGGGTTCGTTCCCGACTATGTCGCGCTGGTCGATGCAGCGACCCTTGGCGAGCCGCGGCCGGGCCAACGGCGGCGCCTGCTGGCCGCGGCGCGAATCGGCACGACCCGCCTGATCGACAATCTCGACATAGCTGCGCCTTTGTAGGCGCCGCACGTTCGGCGCGGCCGAACCAAACAGCGCCCTGAATTTCATGGTTAAATGCCGTTAACCATTTGTTGACCCCTCTGCCTCCAAGGTAGCCCGGCCAAAGGGATAAAGGGGTTGGCGAGATGGGCAGCAGCCTGAAGAATGCGCGATTTCTGATCGAGAGCCGGCTGATCGATGCCGCGCGTGGCGATTGGAACGCCTGTTACGATCTCGGGGTCGATTATTCGACCGGTGCGAACGGAGTCGATCTCGACCTGATCGAGGCGCACAAATGGTTCAACCTCGCCGCGTCGCGTGGTGGCCATGAAGGCGCACGCCATTGCCGCGCCGAAATAGCCGACGAGATGACCGCGCGCGAAATCGCCGAGGCGCAGACCCGCGCCCGGTCGTGGTTGAACGCAACGAGCCGCAGCGCGGCTTAAGCCCTTTATCCTCCACCGTCATGCCGGACTTGTTCCGGCATCCAAGGTGCAACAACGGAAGGATTCCGTTGTCGAGGATTGGACCCCGGAACAAGTCCGGGGTGACGATTACGTCTTTGCCGCGGCCTTCTTCTTGGCCGGTGCCTTCTTCGCCGCTGCTTTCTTGGCAGGCGCCTTCTTCGCTCCCCGCTTCCCCTTGGCCGGCGCCGCGGCCGCACGCGCGTCGATCAATTGTGCGGCTTCCTCCAGGGTCAGCTGATCCTTGTCGATCGTCTTGGGCAGGGTCGCGTTGGTCGTGCCGTCGGTGACATAGGCGCCATAGCGCCCTTCCATCAGCTTGATCTCGGCCTCGGTACGCGGATGCGCGCCCAGCACCTTGAGCGGGGCCTGCGATCCGCGCGCCGGGCGGCCGCCGTTCGCCGCCGCCTCGGCCAGCTTGACCACCGCGGCGTTCATGCCGGTCTCGAACACCTCGGCGGTCGATTGCAGCCGGGCATATTTGCCGTCATGCGCCAGATAGGGGCCGTATCGGCCGATCGAGGCGGTGATCGGCTTGCCCGTCTCCGGATGCGCGCCGATCTCGCGCGGCAGGCTCAGCAGCTTCAAGGCCCAGTCGAGGTCGAGCTCGATATCCTTGGGAATCGACGCGCGCTTGGCGTCCTTGCCCTCGCCAAGCTGGATGTAGGGGCCGAACCGCCCCGCCTTGCGCTCGACCTCCAGGCCGGTCTCCGGATCCTTGCCCAAGGATTCGGGGCCGGTATCTTCCCCGCTCGCCGCGCCCGCCTGGGCGAAGCGGCGGGTATATTTGCATTCGGGATAATTGGAGCAGGCGATGAACGCGCCGAACCGCCCACCACGCAGCGACAGCTGGCCCTTGCCGCAATTGGGGCAGAGCCGCGGATCGCCGCCATCCGCCTTGTCGGGGAACAGATAGGGCGCGAGGAATTCGTCGAGTTGTTGCGTCACTTCGGACGGCTTGAACTCCATCACCTCGGCGGTGCGCGGCTTGAAGTCGCGCCAGAAGGCCTCGAGCACGGCCTGCCATTGCGCGCGGCCGCCCGAAATCTCGTCGAGCTCGTCTTCCAGCCCCGCGGTGAAGTCGAAACTGACATATTTCTCGAAGAATCGTTCGAGGAAGGCGGTCACCAGCCGGCCCGATTCCTCGGCGAAGAAGCGGTTCTTCTCGACCCGCACATAGTCGCGGTCCTTGAGCGTCTGGATGATCGACGCATAGGTCGACGGGCGCCCGATGCCGAGTTCCTCGAGCCGTTTGACCAGGCTCGCTTCGGAGAAACGCGGCGGCGGCTGGGTGAAATGCTGCTCGGCGCTGACGTCGCGCTTGGCCGGGACGTCGCCGTCGCGCAAGCGCGGAAGGCGGCGCGATTCCTCATCGGCTTCGTCGTCGCGGCCTTCTTCGTAAAGCGCGAGATAGCCGGGGAACATCACGACCTGCCCGGTCGCCCGCAAGCCGTGGCGGCCGGTGCCGTCGGCCAGGTCGATCGTCGTCCGCTCCATTTGCGCCGAGGCCATCTGGCTCGCCATCGCGCGCTTCCAGATCAGTTCGTACAGCCGGGCATGATCGCCCGATCCGGCGCGATCCCTGGAGAAGTCGGTCGGACGGATCGCCTCGTGCGCTTCCTGCGCATTCTTCGCCTTGGTCTGGTACTGGCGCGGCTTGTCGGGGACGTAATTGGCGGCATAGCGCTCGGTGATCGCCTTGCGTGCGGTCGAGATCGCCGACCCGTCCATCTGCACGCCGTCGGTCCGCATATAGGTGATCGCGCCATCCTCGTAGAGCGCCTGGGCGATGCGCATCGTGTGGCTGGCCGAGAAGCCGAGCTTGCGCGCGGCTTCCTGCTGCAGGGTCGAGGTGGTGAAGGGCGGCGGTGGATTGCGCGTCGCCGGCTTGGTCTCGACCGACTGGACGGTGAAGCGGCCGTTCTCGACGTCGGCCTTGGCCTTCAGCGCATCGCCTTCCTTGCCGATCGACAGGCGGTCGAGCTTCTCGCCATTCCATTTGACGAGGCGCGCGGTGAACGGCGTGCCGTCCTGTTCGAGCGTCGCGGCGACCGACCAATATTCCTGCGCGACGAACGCCTCGATCTCGCGCTCGCGGTCGACGATCAGGCGCAGGGCGACCGACTGGACGCGGCCCGCCGACTTGGCGCCGGGGAGCTTGCGCCAGAGGACCGGCGAGAGCGTGAAGCCGACCAGATAATCGAGCGCGCGGCGGGCGCGATAGGCGTCGATCAGATCTTCGTCGAGCTCGCGCGGATGCTGCATCGCCTCGGTCACCGTCGCCTTGGTGATCGCGTTGAAGGTGACGCGCTCGACTTGCTTGGGCAGCGCCTTGCGGCCGCGCAGCACTTCCTGGACGTGCCACGAAATCGCCTCGCCCTCGCGATCGGGGTCGGTCGCCAGGATCAAGCGATCGGCCTTCTTGGCCTCGTCGGTGATCGCCTTGAGCTGCTTCGCCTTGTCGGCGTAATTTTCCCAATCCATCGCGAAGCCGGCATCGGGATCGACCGATCCGTCCTTGGGCGGCAAGTCGCGGACATGGCCGTAGCTCGCGAGAACGCGATAGTCGCTGCCCAGATATTTCTCGATGGTTTTCGCCTTGGCCGGCGATTCGACGATGACAAGCTGCATGGCGGTGAAAAGCGGTCCTTACGTGTACGCGCGAGGATGGGGAGCCCCGATGATGCCCGTCAAGCGGGTGCCTTGAGCCCCCGCCAGGCGACGAAGAAGCCGATCCCCAGGAGGAGATCGACATTCGTCACCGCAAAGGTGGAGGTCGGCGTGCGTCCATTCAACCACAACAAAAATGTCGGAATCCAGAAACCGAACTTGGCGACGACACCGAGCGGCATGAACGCGCGATAGCGGACCGGATCGCCGCCGATCGTCCAATAGACCAACTGCCACGCCGCCGCCGCGCCGATGAAACCGTAATAATATTCGGGATGGGCGAGCGCTGCGGCCGGGGCCGCCACCTGACGCTCGAGGAGATAGAGCGGCAACAGGACGATCAGGCCGTAGATCGCGGCGCCGCGGAACAGGAAGCGGGCGGTATTCGGGGTCACGCGAAAACCTCGTCTGGGTGGCGTTGAAGCGGGTCGATTACCAATTGTCTGGCGTGGCGCACATCACCGCCAATTCTCAACTGCCGCGCTAACCGGGTATTATCTGAGCTCACATGGCACCTATACCGAATAGGCTCATGATTTCCTGTCCCCGTGTGCTGAGTTCGAGGAAGTGTGTCGCCCTTTCGGCACGATCTCTTTGCGCTAAAACGAAGAAATCTTCCAACATGCCAGCCCAAAATTCCCGTGGAGCTTCAGACGACGCATCGGCGCCCACAATGATCCTGATCAGGTCGCGGTCGCCCAGGAGCTTGAGGGCGTGGGAAATAACGTCGCGACCATAGTGCCTGCCGATACAGTCGTCGAGTTCGACGAACGAAAATTGATCTTCAGTCAACGTGTCCAAAATCAAAATCACTGCGTTGAAGTCGACACTTGGCATCGCTCGATCCGATCCTGAGGAACTGTCCGTAGTTGAGCATAATTGGACTTGACCGTCATGCCGGGCTTGTCCCGGCATCCACTGTGCAGGTTAGCGCAACAGCGGAGCTTCTTTTCCGGGCCTTGCCGCCCGGTGGACCCCGGCACAAGGCCGGGGTGACGTTAGCTCGGGTCGAACGACTCCAAATCTCAACTCGTCAGCGATATTCGGAACGAGCGCCTACAGGATCATTGGATCAAACTAACCCGCCCGCCGGCATGGCGCTCGATGCGCCCGGCCAATTCGAGTTCGAGCAGGATCAGCGCGACCGTCGCGGGCGGCAATCCCGACTGGCGGATCAATTCGTCGATCGCGACCGGCACCGGGCCGAGCAGCCCGGTCAGCGCGCGGCGCTCGGCATCGCCGGGCTCGCCGCCGGATCGCTCCTCGAACGGGCTGACCGGCGCGCGCACCATGCGCGGGTCGATCGGACGGATCGTCTCCAGAATGTCGGCGGCCGATTGGACCAGGGTCGCGCCCTCGCGGATCAACAGGTTGCAACCCTGCGCGCGCGGCTCGAGCGGGCTGCCGGGCACCGCCATGACGTCACGTCCCGCCTCCGCCGCCAGCCGCGCGGTGATTAGCGATCCCGATCGCGGCGCCGCCTCGACCACCACGGTGCCGGTGGCCAGCCCGGCGATGACGCGGTTGCGGTGCGGGAAATTGCGCGCCAGCGGTTCGCTCCCCGGCGGTTGCTCGGCGATCAGCAGGCCCTGCTCGGCGACTTGATCCTGCAGCGCCCGATTTTCGGGCGGGAAAGCGATGTCGATGCCGCTCGCGATCACGCCGATCGTGCCGGTCGCCAGTGATCCCAGGTGCGCCGCGGTATCGAGCCCGCGGGCCAGGCCGGAGACGATCACCACGCCCTCGCGCCCAAGCTCGACCGCCAGCCCGCGGGCAAAGCGGCATGCTGCTGCGGACGCGTTGCGCGCGCCGACCATCGCGACGCTGGTGCGCGCAAACAGTCCGGTATCGCCCCGGATCGTCATCACCGCGGGCGCATTGTCGAGCTCGGCGAGCAGCGGCGGATAATCCATGTCGTCGACGAACAGATAGCGCGCGCCGAGTGTCTCCACCCGCGCGATCTCGCGTTCGACCGCCGCGGCGTCGGCGATCCTGGGCGCCTTGCCGCCACCGCGCGCGGCGAGATCGGGCAAAGCCTCGATCGCGCGCTCGGCACTGCCGAACCGTGCGAGCAACTGGCGATAGGTGACGGGACCGATCGTCGGCGTACGGATCAGCCGCAATCGCGCGACGCGGGAGTCAGCCATCCTTCTTGGCGCCGATCCTCGGCTCGTTGCCCTGGATCAGCCGCTCGACATTGGCGCGATGCTTCCAGAGCACGATCAGCGCCAGCGCGACCAGCAGGAATACCGCATCGAAATCGCCCAGCACCGCTGCCGTGACAGGCGCCGATATCGCGGCGGTCATGCCGGCGACCGACGAAATGCGGAGCACGCCAAGCAATCCCAGCCAGACCAGGGCATAGACCAGCCCGATCGGCCAGTGCAGCGCGAGCACGATTCCCATCAGGGTCGCCACGCCCTTGCCGCCCTTGAACTTCAGCCAGACCGGGTAGCAATGGCCGAGCAAGACGGCCGCGGCGGCGGGGATCTGATGACCATGGAACAGCCAGCCGGCGATCAGCACCGCGGCGGCGCCCTTGGCGAGATCGAGCAGCAAGGTCGCGGCGGCCAGACCCTTGCGACCCGTCCGCAGGACGTTGGTCGCGCCGATATTGCCCGATCCGATCTGGCGAAGGTCACCGGCGCCGAAGGCGCGGGTCAGGATGACGCCGAACGGGATCGAGCCGAGAAGGTAACCGAGCAGCACGGCGCCGGCCGGCGCTGCCCATAGATATTCCGTCGCCACGTGAACGCTCCCCTGTCGTTTTGATACATAATCTAGCCGCACCCGTGTTTCCACTTATCTTGATCAGAATGGATGCATCCCCCTAGAGGCCGTACATGGACGATCGCCCGTTGTTGTTGTTCGATTCCGGCGTCGGCGGGCTGTCGGTGCTCGCCGCCACCCAAACGCTGCTGCCTCGCGCACCCTTGGTCTATGTCGCTGATTCGGCGGGCTTCCCCTACGGCACCAAGAGCGAGCTGGAGATCGCGGCGCGCGTGCCGGCCTTGCTCGGACGGCTGGCCGAGCGCTACGGCCCGCGGCTGATCGTGATTGCCTGCAACACCGCGTCGACGATCGCCCTGGGCGCGGTACGCGCCGCGCTCGATCTGCCGATCGTCGGTACCGTGCCGGCGATCAAGCCCGCCGCGGCGATCAGCGAGACGCGCGTGATCGGCGTGCTCGGCACCGACGCGACGGTGCGCCAGCCTTATGTCGACGATCTCGCGGCGCGCTTTGCCGGCGATTGCATCGTCCTGCGCCACGGATCGGCCGCGTTGGTCGAACTCGCCGAAGCCAAGCTCCAGGGCGAAAGGCGGCCGATCGCGGAGTATCGTGCGGCGATCGCCGGGCTGTTCGACCAGCCGGGCGGTGAGCGGATCGATGTCGTGGTCAATGCCTGCACGCATTTCCCCCTGGTTGCCGAGGAGCTCGCCGAAGCCGCGCCGCATCCGGTGCGCTTCATCGACGGCGCGCCCGGGATCGCGCGCCGGGTCGCGCATCTGACCGAAGGCCAGGACTGGCCCGAGACGCCGCTGCACCGCGCGGTCTTCACCCGGTTCGGCGACGCCGAACGCCACCTCGCCCCGGCGCTCGCGCGCTACGGCATCAATCGCGCCGAGTCGCTCTAACTCTTCTCAAACCGCCCGCACCGGCGGCATGCGCAACCGCCGGGCATATTGCTCGGCCAGCGCTCGATGGGCGCGGCGCGCGGAGGGATCGGCGGATTGCTCGGCCGCCATCCGTTCCTGGGCTTCCCGCCGCGCGAGATACTCTACATCCTGGCCTGTCGGGCCAATCTGATCGGCCATCGCATTTGCTCCTACGACTCAAGCGGGAGCTTTCCTGCTGCTCTCAATCGCCGGCTTGCTCGGACCCGGAACGCCGACGACGACTCGCTCCATACCACAGCAATGCGACACTTGCGTTGACGCAGAGCAGCGTCGCGATTGCGCCTTTTGCACCTCTTACCCATGGAAAATCGCCGAAACCCGCGTTATTGGCGCGTTTCATGAGCGATTCCACCGCGCGGCCCGTCGATTATTCGCGGGTATTCACCCAGGCGATCGACCGGCTGCATGCCGAGGGGCGGTATCGCGTGTTCATCGACATTTTGCGCAACAAGGGGATGTTCCCCAATGCGCGGTGTTTTGCCGGCCATAACGGGCCGATGCCGATCACGGTGTGGTGCTCGAACGATTATCTGGCGATGGGCCAGCACCCCAAGGTGATCGCGGCGATGGAAGAAGCGCTGCACGATGTCGGTGCGGGCTCGGGCGGCACGCGCAATATCGGCGGCAACACGCATTACCATGTCGATCTCGAAGGCGAACTGGCCGACCTCCACGGCAAGGAAGGGGCCTTGCTGTTCACCTCGGGCTATGTCTCGAACGAGGCGACCCTGGCGACCTTGGGCAAGATCCTGCCTGGCTGCGTCATCTTCTCGGACGAACTCAATCACGCCTCGATGATCGCGGGCATCCGCAATTCGGGTTGCGAGAAGCGCGTGTTCCGCCACAACGACCTGGCGCATCTGGAAGAGCTGCTGGCGGCCGAGGACGCCAACGTCCCCAAGCTGATCGCGTTCGAGAGCGTCTATTCGATGGAAGGCGATATCGCGCCGATCGCCGCGATCTGCGACCTTGCCGACAAGTACAATGCGCTGACCTATCTCGACGAGGTCCATGCCGTCGGCATGTACGGCCCGCGCGGCGGCGGCATATCCGAGCGCGACGGCGTCGCCGACCGGATCACGATCATCGAGGGCACGCTGGGCAAGGCGTTCGGCGTGATGGGCGGCTATATCGCCGCCGACCAGACGATCATCGACGTCATCCGCAGCTACGCGCCGGGCTTCATCTTCACGACCAGCCTGTCGCCGGTGCTGGTCGCCGGCGTGCTCGCCAGCGTGCGCCATCTCAAGGCGTCGAGCGCCGAACGCGACGGCCAGCAGGCCTCGGCCAAAATGCTCAAGGCGATGCTGACCGAAGCCGGGCTGCCCGTCCTGCCGGGCGACACCCATATCGTGCCACTGATGGTCGGCGATCCGGTCAAGGCCAAGCGCATCAGCGACATCCTGCTCGCCGAATACGGCGTTTACGTCCAGCCGATCAATTACCCGACCGTGCCGCGCGGCACCGAACGCCTGCGCTTCACCCCAGGCCCCGCCCATGACGAAACCATGATGCGCGACCTCACCAAGGCACTCCTCGAAATCTGGAACCGGCTGGAGCTGGAACTGCGCAAGGCGGCGTAAGCGGCCGGGTCATGACGCGCCTATTTTTGATCGAAGGCGATTAAGCTACCTCGTCACCCCGGACTTGTTCCGGGGTCCAATCCTCCACAATGGAATCCAGCCGTTGTCGCACGTTGGATGCCGGAACAAGTCCGGCATGACGGGCAAGCCTGATCGCGAACGATCCCAGCTCAAACCTTCGCAGCGATCCGCCGTTCTTCCTCACCCATATAATCGCGCGTGATCGGCAGCGCGTCGCGGTTGCGCGCGAACTGGAGCTGGTAATTGACCATGCCGCCATAGAGGAAGCTGACGCACGATCCGGCGAGGTAGAAGATCCACATATTGTAGAAAACTTCGTCATACATCGCGATGATCTTCTCGCGATTGGCGACGGCGCGGTCGTACCAATGCTGCAGCGTGTAGCCGTAATGGAGGCGCAGCACTTCCACGTCGGTCATGTAATAGCGCAGGCCTTCATAGCCCTTGGTAATCTCCGACAATGCCGGGATATAGCCGCCCGGGAAGATGTATTTGGCGGTGAATTCGTCGGTCACGCCCGCCCCGCCGGCGCGGCCGATCGTGTGGAGCAGCATCACGCCGTCGTCGTTGAGCAGATCGCGGCATTTGCGGAAGAAGGTGCGATATTGCGGCGGGCCGACATGCTCGAACATGCCGACCGAGACGATACGGTCGAACGTCCCGGTCATATGGCGATAGTCGATCAGCTCGAACTTCACGTGGTCCGAAACGCCGGCCTCCGCCGCGCGCTGCTTGGCGGTGGCGATCTGCTCGTCGCTCAGCGTGATGCCGACGACGTCGACGCCATAGGTCTTGTGCAGATAGAGCGCCATGCCGCCCCAGCCGCAGCCGATGTCGAGCACGCGCATGCCGGGCTTGAGCGCCAGCTTGGCGGCGATATGCGCCTTCTTGTCGAGTTGCGCCTGTTCCAGGCTTTCGCCGGGATCGACGAAATAGGCGCAGCTATACTGGCGGTCAGCGTCGAGGAAGAGGTCGTAGAGCGCGTTGCCGATGTCGTAATGATGCTTGACGTTGGCCCGCGCGGCGCGCGCGCGGTTGAACTGGTCGAGCTTGCGCTTGACCCCGACCACGGCTTTCGCGGCGAGCCCAGGATCGAGCGCACCGGTCGCGTCTTCCCAGCGATTGTTCTTACTCGCCAGCGAGAGCAGCTGCATGATGTCGCCGCGCTCGATCACCACGCGGCCGTGCATGAACGCCTCGGCCACGCCCAAGGCGGGATCGCGCAGGATTTGCCCTGGCACGCTCTTGGTGGTGAAGCGGATCGCGACATCGGGAAACTCGGGATCCGCGGTGCCGAACGACTTGGTCGTGCCGTCGGCATAGGTGACGGACAGCGTGCCGCGCTTGAACGCGCGCTCGAAGAACAGATCGATCAGGGCCATAGGCGTTCGCTGCTATCGGTTGATTGCGGCCACGAAAAGACCGGAAACACCTCCGACCGCGTCAAATACCGGCATACCAGTCGTAATTGACATGATCTTCCCAATAGCCGCCCTTGCCCAGACCGATCCCGGCCAGGCTCGCCACCGCGTCGATCCGCATCACGTATTTGGCGTTCTTGTACCCCAGATGGCGTTCGACCCGCAGCCGGATCGGCGCGCCATGGCCGACCGAGACGCGCTTGTCGTTCATCGCCCAGGCCAGGATCGTCTGGGGGTGGAAAGCGTCGACCATGTCGATCGATTCGTAATAGGGCGCCCCGCTCCACAGATCGGCGCAGGTGAAGACGATGTACCGCGCCGAATTGCGCACCCCCGCCGCCTTGAGCACATTGCCCAGCATCGGCCCCTGCCATTTGCCGATCGCGCTCCATCCTTCGACGCAATCGTGGCGGGTGATCTGCGCGCGTTGCGGGAACGCGCCGATATCGGCCAGGCTGAGGCGGAGCGGCCGGTCGACCAGCCCACCGACCTCCAGCCGCCAATTGGCGAAATTCTCCGCGACGTGGCGGTTATAGTCGGCGGTGTTGGGGTTGGAATTGCCGTTGGTGCGGAACACCGGCGACATCTGGTCGGGGCGGAATTCGGGCGCCAGCGCATTGCGGTCCATCAGCGCGCGCTGCAGCCCCATATTGATCTTCTCGCCCGAGAACAGGATGCGGCGAAAGCCGGGTTGCTGGGCAAGCTTGTCGCAACCCGACAGCAGCAGCCCGGCGCCGAGCGCGCCGCCGGTGACGAGCGTGCGTCGCGTGAGGAGAGTCATTCGGCGGCCTCCGGTTCGGCGAGCGGCGTGGGCGGCGGTTCGGACGGCCGCGCGGCGGGCAATGTCCAGCGGCCGGTGATCATCGACCACACTTCCCCGATCGGGCCGGCCAGGACCACCAGCGCCAGATGGACGATGACGAACAGCACGATTCCGCTCGCCGCGATGAAATGGATCGAGCGCGCCGACTGGCGCCCGCCGAACAGCTCGATCAACCACGGCCAGGCCGCGTCCATTCCCGGCGACATCGTCAGCCCGGTGAAGATCATCAGCGGGATCAAAATGAAGATCGCGACGACATACGCGAGCTTTTGCAGCGTATTATAGGCTGCGGGATCGTCGGGATTGTGGAAGTCGAGGCGCAGATGCGCGAGCAGGTCCGCCCAGAGATGGCGCGGTCCGATTTCTTTGGCGCGCACGCGCAGGTCGCGCTGGAAATGGCGATTGATCAGGCTGGCGATCATGAAGACAAGCAGCCCGAAGCCGAGCACCAGCGCGAAGAGCAAATGCCAGCGCCGCGAGATGGCGAGATTGTACCCCGCCGGGATCGTCAGCCAGCCCGATCGCAGGATGTTGCCGTACGGCCGGAGATCGAGCCAGGCATGGTCGAAATTGGCGCCATATTGCCCCCAATAGAGCCGCGGATGCGCGTTCAGGATGCCGATGCCGCTGCCGATCATGATGAAGATCGTGATCGCGTTGATCCAGTGCCACAGGCGCGTTGCCAGCCGGTGGCGATAGATCGTCTCACTCCGCGCGCTCGGCGCAGTCGTGGGGGGATCGGCAAGAGCGGTCGGGTCGTCCATCATCGCTTCCTTCGAACGATACGCCCGATCGGTTACACTCGATCGACGTTCCCTTTAGCCATAAGCGCGCGCGAAGAATACGATCGTCGTCACGCCCGTCACCAGCAACGTCCACACGCGTACCGCGGATGCAGGCAAGCGTTTGCCGATATGCGCGCCGGCCCAGCCGCCGAGGATCGATCCCGCCAACATCGGCAGGCACGCGATCCAGCGCACCATCCCTGCGGCAATGAATACGATCGCCGCGGCGAAATTGGCGATCGCCAGCATAAGGGTACGCGGCGCGAACAATTCGCGTGGGCTGTGCCCGGCGAGCAGGCCATAAGTGGCCGTCGTCATCAGGCCGACGCCGCCGCCGAAATAGCCGCCATAGATGCCGAGCAGCATCTGCACGACCATCAAGCTGCCGCGCCCGATCGTCACGCGGTCGCGCAACCAGGCCGCGGCGTGCTTGCCGAACGCCAGCACGACGAAGGCATAGAGCACCAGCCAGGGAATGATCACGTCGAAGGCATGGCTGGGGGTCAGCACCAGCAGTACGCTGCCGGCCAGCCCGCCGATGAAGGTGATCGCCGACAATGTCCGAATTCCGACGCCGCCGACCGGCCCCAGTTCGTCGCGAAACGCCCAGGCGCTCATCCCGGCGCCGGGCAGCAAGGCGACGTTGGAGGTCGCGTTGGCGGCATTGGCGGGAACACCCAGCGCGAGCAGCGAGGGCAAGGTCGCGAACGTCCCGCCCCCGGCCAGCGCATTCATTGCGCCGCCGACGGTGCCTGCGCCGAACGCGAAGAGGAGGGAGAGGGCCGGATTCATCGCCTGCTCCCTTGAGGCGTTGGCAGCAAAAGTCGAGGCCGCAATCGGTTCAAGCCAAGGCACTCGGGTAAAGGAAGAGGCCTTCTTCTCCCCTCCCGCTTGCGGGAGGGGTCGGGGGAGGGCCTGTCTATTGCCCGACGTGCTATGAACATGCCCTCCCCTAACCCCTCCCGCAAGCGTGAGGGGAATGCGTTCCGAAACGCTCGTCGGATACGGCAAACTTGTTCATCCGATCGCTCTGCGGTTCAGGCCGAAGCCCGAATCACGCCGCGGGCTGGCCGATCTGCATCGATCTGACCGGCGGGGTCCACTCGGCCTGATAGCTGATCGCGAGCGCCCATATCGCCAGCACGATGATCACAACCCAGGTGCCGACCGCGCCGATCATCCGCAACACGCTGGGCGCCGGCCGCACGATGCCGAAGGCATGGGCCAGCCGCACCAGGATGAACAGCGCGCCGACGATCCACAGCCACAGGCTCGGGCCGCGCGCCAGTTCGATCAGCGCCATCAGGATCAGCACGGTCGGCGCATATTCGGTGAGATTGCCATGCGCGCGGATCCTGGCGGTCATCGCCGCCTCGCCGCCATCGCCCAGATTGATCTTGCTGCTCACCCGATTGCGCCCGACGGCCAGTGCCAACCAGACGTTGATCAGGCCGGTGGCTGCGGCGATCACGAGCGTTACGGGTAATATCATCCTGCCCCTCCTGTTGCGGCGATGCTATGCCAGTGAAGCGCGCGGCCGCCTAGTCGCCGTGCCGCGACTCCGCGCGGGTTGCAACGGCGCGCCAAATCGCTATAGGCGCACGCTTCGCGATGCATCCCGACTCTCTGTAGCGCGTGGCCGACCCCTCGGTTGCGCCGGTACGTTTCCGGGCCTAGTCGTCCTGATCAATTCGATTTTTTGAAGGTTGTCGCCGCAATGGCCGTTCCCAAGAAGAAGACCTCGCCCTCTCGCCGTGGCATGCGCCGCGCGCACGATGCGCTCTCGGTAGAAGCGTTCCAGGAGTGCCCGAATTGCGGCGAGCTGAAGCGCCCGCACAATCTCTGCCCGTCGTGCGGCCATTATAATGGCCGTGAGGTCGTCTCGGTCGAAGGTTGATCGGGGCCCATTGAGGGGGGACTGACGCGTGACCACCAACTCCTGGATCGCCATCGACGCGATGGGCGGTGACGAGGGGTTGGCGGTGATGTTGGCAGGCGTCGCCGAAGCTCGGCGCCGCTTCGACGGCACGCATTTCTTCCTGGTCGGCGACGAGGCGAAGATCGCCGAGGGGTTGAAGACTCACCCCAATCTGACGGCGAATTCCGAAATCGTCCACGCGCCCGAAGTCATCAAAGGCGACGAGAAGCCCAGCGCCGCGCTGCGCCGCGCCAAGACGACGTCGATGGGCGTCGCGATCGACCTCGTCAAGCAGGGCCGCGCCGCCGCGGCCGTATCGTCGGGCAATACCGGCGCGCTGATGGCGATGGCCAAAGTCTCGCTGCGCACGATGAAGGGGATCGATCGCCCCGCGCTCGCCGGACTGATGCCCAGCCTCGGCGCCAACGACACGGTCGTGCTCGATCTCGGCGCCAATACCGAATGCGACGCGCGTAACCTGATGCAGTTCGCGGTGATGGGTGCGGCCTATGCGCGCACCCAGCTCGATCTCGCCAGCCCGCGCGTCGCCTTGCTCAACATCGGCACCGAAGATCAGAAGGGCACGGAAGAGATTCGCGATGCCGCCCAGGCGCTGCGCGATGCGACCCATTTGCCGCTGACCTTTGCCGGCTTCATCGAGGGCGACAAATTGTCGCGCGGCGATGTCGACGTGATCGTGTGCGACGGTTTTTCGGGCAATATCGCGCTCAAGACCGCCGAGGGCACCGCGCGATTCGTCGCCGACCTGCTGCGTCGCGCGTTCAGCAGTTCGATGCGCTCGAAGATCGGCTTCCTGATCTCGCGCCCGGCGACCGAATTGCTGCGCCATCATCTCGATCCCAACAATCACAATGGCGCGGTCTTTCTCGGCCTCAACGGCCTGGTCGTGAAAAGCCATGGCGGCGCCAACGAGACCGGCGTCGCCAATGCGATCGCGGTCGCGGCCAAGAGCGTGCGCGACGACCTGGCGCGCAAGATCGCCGAGGATCTCAAATTTTTCGAGACGCGGGAACCCGAAGGAGCAGTTGCGTGAGGCGTGCGGTCATCAGCGGTACCGGGTCGGCGCTTCCGATGCGGCGCGTGTCGAACGCGGAACTGGCTGAGACCGTCGACACCAGCGACGAATGGATCGTCGAGCGCACCGGCATCCGCTTCCGCTACATAGCGGGCCCCGACGAGACGACCGGCACGCTGGCCGCCGACGCGGCGCGCGCGGCGCTGACCGCGGCAGGCAAGGCGGCCGACGATGTCGACCTGATCGTCCTCGCCACCGCGACTCCCGACCAGACCTTTCCGGCGACCGCGACCAAGGTCCAGGCGATGCTGGGGATCGACGATTGCGTCGCGTTCGATGTCGGCGCGGTGTGCTCGGGCTTCCTCTACGCGATCCAGGTCGCCGACAGCCTGATCAAGACCGGTGCCGCCAATTGCGCCCTGGTGATCGGCGCCGAGACGTTCAGCCGTATCCTCGACTGGGAAGACCGCACGACCTGCGTGCTGTTCGGCGATGGCGCCGGCGCGGTGGTGCTCGAGGCGCGGGACGTCGCCGAGGACGGCCCCGGGATTCTTGCCAGCCGGCTCCATGCCGATGGCCGCCACAACGAACTCCTCTATGTCGATGGCGGGCCGTCGACCACCGGCACGGTCGGCAAGGTGCGGATGAAGGGACGCGAAGTGTTCCGCCACGCGGTCACCAACCTGGCCAGCGTGATGGACGAATCCCTCGTCGCGGCGGGACTGGTCCCCGGCGATGTCGACTGGGTGGTGCCGCACCAGGCCAATGCCCGCATCCTCGATGCGACCGCGCGCAAGCTCGGATTGGCCGCCGAAAAGGTCGTCGTGACGGTCGACCAGCATGCCAACACCTCGGCCGCGTCGGTCCCGCTCGCGCTCGACACCGCGATGCGCGACGGGCGAATCAAGCCGGGCCAGATCGTCGTGCTCGAAGCGATGGGCGGCGGCTTCACCTGGGGCGCGGCGGTCGTCCGCATCTGAGGTCGTGCCGGTCCGGCCATAGCTTGATCATGTGCCCGTAACCGGTTCCGCGGCACCACGGCCTGCCCCATTAAGGGTAATTAAGCCCATTTCATGCCTTCCTCCATTGTGTTACGGCAAGTTTCTGCCACGCAAGGGAGGGTGTGAATGGCAAGTGTAGGTACGTTGACGCGGGCTGATCTATCCGACGCGCTGCAGCGTGAAGTGGGGCTATCCAGGGCCGATTCGGCCAAATTGGTCGAAGAGATCCTTGATCATATGTGCGACGCGCTGGCGCGCGGCGAAAATGTCAAGATTTCGGGTTTTGGCACCTTCGTCCTGCGCGACAAGGGTCAGCGCATCGGACGCAATCCCAAGACCGGCGTGGAAGTGCCGATCGCGCCGCGGCGCGTGCTCACTTTCCGTGCCAGTCAGATGATGCGCGACCGCATCGTCGAAGCGGGCTGACGGAGCAGCGCATGGCCGCGCTCGACAAGGCGGCTGGCGCATTTCGTACGATTGGCGAGGTGTCGCAAGACACTGGATTGCCTCAGCATATCCTGCGCTATTGGGAGACGCGCTTCCCGCAATTGCGCCCGCTGCAGCGCGCCGGCAAGCGCCGCTATTACCGGCCCGAGGATGTCGCGCTGATCCGGCGGATCGACGATCTGCTCAACCAGCAGGGCTATACGATCCGCGGCGTGCAGAAATTGCTGGCGAGCGAGGGGCGCGGCGGCGCGGCTGCGGCGACAGCACCCGCACCAGCGGCTGAGGTGCCGGCTGCGCCGGTTCCGGTGCCCGGATCGCCGGTTGATCTCAGCGTACTCAAGGCGATTCGCGATCAATTGGTGCGTGCGCTCGAGGGTTAAAACCACCCGTTATCCCCGCTTTCGCGGGGATGACGGTTGTGAACATTGTGCGGCGAGAACCCTACCGCGCCCGCAACCCGTCCCGCAGTAGCTCCGCCACGACATCCGCCACCGCTTCCGGCGTCCTGTCCTCATCCCACACGCCGTAGCGCAGGCCGAGAAACACGTTCATCCCCATCACTGCCCAGGCATGGACATCGGACACGTCGTCGCGGATCTCGCCGCGGTCGGCACCGGCCTTAAGGCGCTGTTCGATGCGCTCGGCGGTGGTCGCGTAATGCGCGCGGAAACTGGCCGGATCGACGAACTCGGCTTCGTCGATGATTCGGTAGATCTCCTTGTGACCGCGCACGAACTCGAGAAAGCTGAGCAGGCCCGCGCGCTCGGCGGCGATCTGGTGGGGCGCGGCGCGAATCGCCGGGGCGACGGTGTCGCGGACCTGGTCGGACATGTCGCGAACCAGCGCGCGGAAGATCGCGTCCTTCGAATCGAAATAGGTGTAGAAACTGCCCAAGGCGACGCCGGCGCGGCGCGTGATCCCGCTGATCGACCCCTCGTGGAAACCCTTTTCGCCGAATTCGACCGCCGCGGCGTCGAGCAACGCGCGCAGCGTCCGCCGCCCGCGCTCGGTGCGCGGCGCCTTGCCCTCGCTCGCGGTAGCGTCAAGCCCCCGGGCACCGGCAACGCCGGTCCCGAGGACAGGCGTTGCAGTTGAGCCACGCTGGACCATTCTTTTGCCTCCCCGTCTCGCCGGAAGTTGAAACCCGGTTCAGGTTTCAGTATAGGGCAGATCAACAAGCGTTCAACCGGGTCGTTTCCCGCACGGACGATAGACCATTGGGAGGGTTTGAAGGGATGATTCGTCACCGTCATGTGCGCGCGCTCTATATCGGCGCTGCCGCCACCGCATTGTTCGCCAGCCCGGCCTTCGCGCAGGACGCCCCGGCCGCGCAGCCGGCCGCGGTCGATGCCCAGGCGAATGCCGACGCGCCGGCCGACATCGTCGTGACGGCGCGGCGCCGGTCGGAAACGCTGCTCAACGTGCCGATCGCGGTCACCGCCTTCACCGCCGACAAGCTCGACAAGATGGGCGCGGTCGACCTGACCGACATCCAGAACACCACGCCGAACACGACGATCAAGGACGCGCGCGGCACCAATTCGACGCTCGCCGCGTTCATCCGCGGCGTCGGCCAGCAGGATCCGGTGCCGGGCTTCGAGGCCGGCGTCGGCATCTATCTCGACGACGTCTATCTCAACCGTCCCCAGGCCGCCGTGCTCGACATCTATGACGTCGAACGGATCGAGGTGCTGCGGGGGCCGCAGGGCACGCTGTACGGCCGCAACACGATCGGCGGCGCGGTCAAATATGTCACGCGCCGGCTGCCCGACCATTTCGAGGTCGCCGCGCGCGGCACCTATGGTTCGTACAATCAGGCCGACGGCATCGTCAGCCTGTCCGCCCCGATCGGGTCGATGCTCCGGGTCGGCGTGTCCGGCGCGCGGCTGACGCGCGACGGTTTCGGCCGCAACCTCAATCTCGGCATCGACAATTACAACAAGGACATCTGGGCCGGCCGCGGCACGATCGAGTTCGAAACGCCCGACAGCCGCCTGCTCGTCCGCATCACCGGCGATTACACGCATGACAAGTCGGCGCCGCGCAACGGCCATCGCCTGTTCGCCGGCAAGCTGACCGGGTCGCCGGTGCTCGACAATGTCTATGACACCAATGCCGGTCTCAATTTCCCCAAACAGGATATCCAGGCGGGCGGCCTGTCGATGACCGCGACCGCGAAGCTGACCGACAATCTGACGTTCAAGTCGATCAGCGCGTGGCGCAAGGACCGCAGCTTCACCCCGATCGACTTCGATTCGACGCCGTCGGTCGACGTCGATGTGCCCGCGGTCTATCGTAACGAGCAGACCAGCCAGGAATTCCAGTTCCAATGGTCGAGCAGCAAGGTCAACGGCATCGTCGGCTTCTATTATCTCGGCGCCAAGGCCTCGACGGGATTCGACGTGCTGCTCAACACGACGCTCGCCAATCTCGACGCCTATACCGCCGGCGACGTGCGGACCGAGACGACATCGGTGTTCGGTGACTTCACGTTCGATTTCACCCCGCAATTGAGCCTGTCGGTGGGCGGCCGCTACACCTGGGATCAACGCAAGTCGTTCGTCTACAAGGCGAACTTCCTCGGTGGTCCGCTCTACGGCGCGACCAGCGAATTCGGCGGCAATCCGACGCTCAATCTCGGCGCGTCAACCAATTTCCGCGGCGAGGCCAACTTCAAGCGTTTCACGCCGCGCGCCAGCCTGTCGTTCAAGCCGAGCCCCGATCACCTGTTCTACGTGTCTTATTCGGAAGGCTTCAAGGGCGGTGGCTTCGATCCGCGCGGCTCGGGCACCTCGGCGCCGATCAGCAATCCGGCGGTCGGGCGGACGTATCAGGACATCTACAACTACCTCTCGTTCGATCCCGAATCGGTCAACAGCTATGAGATCGGCTGGAAGGGCTCGGCGTTCGACAAGCGCCTGACCTGGGCGCTCGACGGCTTCTATTCCGATTACAAGAACGTCCAGATCCCGGGTTCGGTCGCCTGCACGATCGGCGGCGTCGCCAGTTTCTGCGGCATCACCACCAACGCCGCGAAGGCTGAGATCAAGGGCATCGAGCTCGAAACCAACGCAGTGCTGGCACGTGATTTCGCCGGCCCGCGTTCGAACATCACCTTCACCGGCGCGCTTGGCTATATCGATCCCAAGTACAAGCATTATATCGGCCCGACCGGCGCCGAGGTCTCGCAATACCGCCAGTTCCAGAACACGCCGAAATGGACGGTGTCGGGGACGCTCAGCGGGACGGTGCCAGTGGCGAGCGGCGACCTCAATGCGTCGACCACGGTGTCGTATCGCAGCCTGACGCATCAGTTCGAGGTGGCGAGCCCGTTCCTCGACCAGCCGGGCTATACCTTGTGGGACGCGAACCTGACCTACAGCTTCGGGTCGAAGCGTCAGTATTCGTTCGGCGTGCACGCCAAGAACATCACCGACGTGCATTACAAGATCGGCGGCTATCAATATCTCGCCGCCAACGCCGCGACCGGGCAGATCATCTACACCCCGACCGGCGGCGTCACGCCGACGCTGGGCAAGGAAGGCGTCGCCACCGCCTTCTACGGCAATCCGCGTCAGGTGTTCGGAACCTTCTCGCTCAAATTCTGATGGCAGGTTAAAAGGGGGATGAGCCGGGCGCGCCAGCCGCGTGCCCGGCTCCATCTATAAGAGTGGGAGAGGGCATGACGACGCGGACCGAACGCCCGGGCTATCCGGCATTGGTGCTGGCCATGTTGCTGGTCGTCTATACGTTCAACTTCCTCGACCGCCAGATCCTCGGCATCCTCGCCAAGCCGATCCAGGCCAGCCTGCACCTGAGCGATGCCGAGTTCGGCGCGATCGGCGGCACCGCCTTCGCCATCCTCTATTCGGTGCTCGGCGTGCCGCTCGCTTTGCTCGCCGACCGCGTCGGCAAGACGAAGGTGATCGCCGGCTCGCTGGTGGTGTGGAGCGGATTCACCGCTTTGTGCGGCGCCGCGACGGGCTTCTGGTCGCTGTTCCTGTCGCGGCTCGGCGTCGGCGTCGGCGAGGCGGGCGGCGTCGCACCGTCCTATGCACTGATCGCCGATTATTTCCCGGTCGAGCGCCGTGCCCGCGCGCTCGCCATCTATTCGATGGGCATTCCGATCGGGCTCGGCTCGGGAGTGCTGCTCGGCGCCTATATCGCGGCGCTGGTGAATTGGCAGACCGCGTTCATTACCGTCGGCATTGCCGGCATCGTCGTCGCGCCGGTCTTCCTCTGGCTGGTCCGCGATCGCCCGCGGCCGGCGGCCATCGACACCGAGCACGTTCCGGTACTGTCGGTCATCCCGATCCTCGCCCGCAAACCGGCCTATTGGCTGTTGTCGATCGGCGCCGGATGCAGCTCGATGGCCGGCTATGGCCTCGCCTTGTGGGTGCCCAAGATCATCGCGGTCCATTACGGCTGGACCGCCAATCACGACCTGATCAAGGTCGGCCAGTTCATGGGCTCGCTGCTGCTGATCGGCGGCACCACCGGCATTTTCCTCGGCGGCGTGTTCGCCGACCGGCTCGGGACGGTCGACCGCGCCTGGTATGCGCGCTTGCCCGCCATCGCCTGGCTGATCACCGCGCCGACCTTCATGCTCGGGCTGTTCACGCCTCTCCCGGTACTGGCCTGGTTCCTGTTGCTGATCCCCAACGCGCTCAACACCTTGTGGCTTGGCCCGATCGTCACCGCGGCCCAGCATCTGGCGCCGTCGCGGATGCGGGCAAGCGCCTCGGGCAGCTTCCTGCTGGTCAACAACCTGCTCGGGCTCGGCTTGGGACCGCTGCTGATGGGCACGCTGTCGGACGCGCTGAAGGCGAGCTACGGCGCGGATTCGCTCCGCTACGCCGCGATCATCGGGGTGAGCCTCTATCTGGTCGCCGCTTTGCTCGCGCTGCTCGCGATCAAGCCGCTCAAGCGCGGCTGGGTCGAGGCGGAGGATTAGACTCTGTTTCAGCGAAGCTGAAACGGTGGCGGAGCGGGCCGGTACCGATTCAGCGAAGCTGAAAAACGACTCTAAAGCGTCGCCGGTATCAACCCGCGCAACGCATTCCCGACGAAGAAGCCATGAGCGAGATCGGCGCGCGTCAGCGTCGCTTCGACCGCCCGGCCGCTGTCGATCAGCTCGGCGCGCAACACGCCGGGAAGCAATCCGGCGCTGAGCGGCGGGGTCAGCAGCACGCCGCCGCGCTCGACGAACAGATTGGTGAAGCTGCCTTCGGTCAGCTGGCCGTCGACCTCGAACACAGTCTCGAATCCCTGTCGCGCGCGGTCGTAAAAGGCGCGGTCGCTGGTCTTGTGGCGCAGGCGGAAATCGTCGGGCGCAACCGGCAGCGGCGCGATCGTCACCGTGACCGGCGTCTCTGGCATGGTCGGCATCGCCGCGACTTCGATCGCGACCGCACCCGATGGCGCCAGCACCAGGCGGATACGCGACGCCGCGCGCAACCGGAAGGTCGCGGCCTGTAGCTCGTTGCGCGCGGCATGGCGGTCGAACGCGAAGCCGAAAGCAATCGCGCTCGCCTTCATCCGTGCGAGATGGCGTTCGAGCAAGGCGACTCCCTCGATCGGATCGAACGCCATCGTCTCGATCAGGTCGAAATGGCGCGCGCCGGCACGGACGAACGCGGTCTTGGCCTGTGCCTCGTCCCATTCCTCGCTCATCCGCGAATCGGCGACGATGCCGCCGCCCGCGCCCAGCAGCGCATGGTCCGCGCCATTCTCGATCACCAAGGTCCGTATCGCCACATTGAACATCGCCCCCTCGGTCGCGTCGAGCCGACCGATCGCGCCCGTATAGGGTCCCCGCGGCGCGCTGCCCATCTCGATCCCGGCCAGGGCCTCGATCGCGCGGATCTTGGGCGCGCCGGTGATCGATCCGCATGGGAACAACGCCGCCAGCACGTCGATCGCATCCTGGTCGGGCGCCAGGGTGGCAGTGACGGTCGAGGTCATGGTGTGGATGGTCGGATAGGTCTCGACCGCGAACAAGTCGGGCACGGCGACGCTGCCCGGCTCGGCGACGCGCGACAGGTCGTTGCGCAGCAGATCGACGATCATCAGATTCTCGGCGCGCTGCTTGGCGTCGTCGCGCAATGCGGCCGCCAGCGTGCGGTCCTCCTCGGGCGTATCGCCGCGCCGGGCAGTGCCTTTCATCGGCCGCGTCGTCAGTCGCCCGCCGTCCAGTGCAAAGAACAATTCGGGCGACAGCGACAGCAGCCAGTCGCGCCCGGTCCACACCACCGCGCCATAGCCGGCGCGCGCGCTATCCCTCAGTTGCGCATAAGCGGCCAGCGGATCGCCGATGACCGGCACCCGCGCGCGAAAGCTGAGATTGGCCTGATAAAGATCGCCCGCCTCGATCAGAGCATGCACCTGCCCGAAACGCTCCGCATAGGCGTCCCGGTCGACATCCGGCACGGGCGCGCCCAGCCAGGCGGCCGCGGAGTCGGGCAGACGGGAGGCGACGTCGTCGGGCGCGATCTCGTCGAACCGCTCGAACAGCCCGAACCACAATAAGGGGGTTGCCGCCTGAGCCAACTGGCCGACCGCCGGCTCGAACGCGCTCGCCGCTTCGTACGCCAGGAACCCCGCGGCGTGGAGCCCGCGATGCCGCGCCGCGCGCAGCCGCTCGAGCGCGGACTTGACGCCTGCGACCTCGTGCGTCTCGACGATCTCGACCGGCGCCCGATAGAGCCGTGCGGGCGCGGCACCGGCCGTGCGGGCGTCGTCGAGCAGGACGAAAGGGCGGTCGCGGCGGATCACTTCCTCGGTCATGCAACCGCGCCGGACGCTTCGGCAACCCCCGGTTTCTACCGGCATGGCGTAATCCACATTCATATGCACGTCGTACGGGGCATTGCCGCTCGGCAGTCCAGGTCTTAGGTCTCGGTCATGGCCAGCACCGCGCAGCCGCTTCGCGCGGCGATTATCCCCGTCACTCCGCTCCAACAGAATTGCACCTTGTTATGGTGCACGAAGACGATGCGCGGCGCGTTCGTCGATCCCGGCGGCGACCTGCCCCTGCTGAAGTCGCAAATGGAAAAGCACGGCGTCACCATCGAGAAGATTTTGGTCACGCACGGCCATTTCGATCATTGCGGCGGCGCGGCCCAGCTGGCCGACGATCTCGGCGTGGCGATCGAGGGGCCGCATCCCGAAGACCTGTTCCTGCTCGAAAAGCTCGACGAGGACGGCTTGCGCTTCGGGGTCCCCGGCCGGTCGTTCGTGCCGGCGCGCTGGCTCGATCAGGGCGATACGGTAACCGTCGGTGAGGTGGAGTTCGCCGTCCACCACACGCCGGGGCATACGCCGGGCCATGTCGTGTTCCACCACCCGGAATCGAAATTGGCGATCGTCGGCGACGTCCTGTTCCGCGGATCGATCGGCCGCACCGACTTCCCGCGCGGCAATCACCAGGACCTGATCGACTCGATCGTCACGCGGCTCTGGCCGATGGGCGACGACACCTTCTTCCTGCCCGGCCATGGCGATCCGAGCACCTTCGGCCAGGAGCGCAAGTCCAACCCGTTCGTCGCGGATTCGGTACTCGCCTGAAGCTTCCGGCGTGCCGGCGGCCAATTAGGACGGATCGACCTTCACCATTTCCCATTCGTCATGCCGGGCCTGTCCCGGCATCCACCGTGCCCGGAGCGCGGAGCAAGACGTTCAAGCACGGGCTCAGCCTCCCGGTGGATGCCGGGACGAGCCCGGCATGACGGTTATGAATTAGGCGACTCAGGCAAGAAGTGATCGAGCACCTTTGGCTCTCTTTTCCGCGGGGAAAGAAGCCATCGTACCGCGCGGGCGAACATCGAATGGCGACGATCCTAGCCGAGCGCTGCGAGCTTTTCCTCGGCCAGCCGGTCGAGTTCCGCCCGGCTCTTCTTCTCCGCCGCCGTCTTGAGCTGGCCGCACGCCGCGTCGATGTCGCGCCCCCGGGGGGTGCGCACGGGGGCCGAAATGCCGGCTTCGAAGATGATGTCGCTGAACCGCCGCACGCGCTCGGGCGTCGATGTGTCGTACGGCGCGCCGGGCCAGGGGTTGAACGGGATCAGATTGACCTTGGCCGGGAGCTTGTACTTGCGGATCAGCCGGACGAGCTCGTGCGCGTCCTCGTCTCGGTCGTTCTTGTCCTTGAGCATCACATATTCGAACGTGATGCGCCGGGCATTGTTGGCGCCGGGATAATCGGCGCAGGCCTGGAGCAGTTCCTCGATCCCGTATTTGCGGTTGATCGGGACGATCTCGTCGCGGATTTCCTTGGTCACGGCGTGGAGCGACACCGCGAGATTGACCCCGATCTCCTCCCCCGCGCGCGCCATCATCGGCACCACGCCCGAGGTCGACAGCGTGATGCGGCGCTTCGACAAAGCGAGACCATCACCGTCCATCACGACGCGAAGCGCGTCGCGGACATTGTCGAAATTATAGAGCGGCTCGCCCATGCCCATCATCACGATGTTGGTGAGCATGCGGCCCTCCGGCTGCGACGGCCATTCGCCGAGCGCGTCGCGCGCCAGCATGACCTGGCCGACGATTTCCTGGCTGGTCAGGTTGCGCACCAGCCGCATCGTGCCGGTGTGGCAGAAGCGGCAATTGAGCGTGCAGCCGACCTGGCTCGACACGCACAGTGTTCCCCGATCGGCATCGGGGATGAACACCATTTCGTAATCCTGGCCGTCGGGCGCGCGCAGCAGCCATTTGCGCGTGCCGTCGGTCGACACCTGCGCCTCGATCACTTCGGGCCGGCCGATCACGAACCGCTCGACCAGCCAGGGATGCTGCGCCTTGGCGATGTCGGTCATCGCAGCGAAGTCGGTCGCGCCGCGATTGTAGATCCAATGCCAGATCTGCTTGGCGCGCAATTTCGCCTGCTTGGCCTCCATGCCCGCGGCAAGCAACGCCTCGCGCAGCTCGGTCTTGGACAGGCCAACCAGGTCGACGCGACCATCCTCGCGCGCCACCGTCTGGCGCGGCACGGGCACGGGATCGATGTGCCCGGGGATGGGCATGAGGGCGGCCGACTCTGTCTGCATGGCGCCGCACATAGGGGAAAAGACGTCGTTTTGCTAGGTGGCGCTCAACCGCAACCCAGCGCCTTCAGGCTGGTCGCCATCGCGACGTCGAGCGGGGTGTGCGGTTCCTCCCCGATCGCGGCGACCAAGTCGGCATTGTCGAGGCGCACCGGATGCTCCCAGAACGGGCGCATCTCGACCATTTCCTTCATTGTCGGGTTGAACAGCCCGATCAGCGGGAGCAGCGCCCAGGGCATCCGCCAGGTCTTGACGGGGCGCCCCACCGCCTGGGCGATCGCGCCGGTGATGCGCGTGCCGTCATCGTCCCAGACGCCGCCAAAATGATAGCGCGCGAATTGTGGTAGCGCATCGCCTTTGTCGAGCAGGCGCGCGAATGTCTCGCCGACATCGGGCAGATAGGCCCAGGCGTGTCCGACACCCGCCTTCCAGGGCACCATCACGCGGCCGACCGGCTTGCCGGGCGTCACCAACCCCTGGCTCAGCCAGCTGCCGCCCGGCCGCGGCCCGAAATAGTCGCCGGCGCGCAGGATGACGGCCTTCACGGCGGAATGTTCGATCGCGCTTTCCATCCGGACGCGGATCGCGCCCTTCCTGGTGTTCGGATGCTGCGGGCTGTCGGGCGCGATCACCGGCGAGGTGCGCGGGTCGTAATTGTAGATCGTGCCGGGCAGCGCCAGCCGCGCGTCGTTGGCGCGGACGGCGGCGATGCTGTTCTCCAGCATCGGCAGGACGAGCTTCTCCCAATCGCGATACCCCGGAGGATTGACCGCATGGACGATCGCATCCACGTCCTCCGCCGCCGCCAGCACCGCCGCGCGGTCCATCGCGTCGCCGATCCGCCAGTCGATTCCGTCGCCCTCGCGAGGCGACCGCGTCAGCCCGCGCACCGTCCAGCCGTGCGCGATCAACGCCCGCGCCGTCTCGCCGCCCACGCCACCGCTTGCTCCCAGCACCAACGCCGTCTTCGCCATCGTTCGTCTCCTTGACTTGAGGAAGGCGATATCGACCGGGGCGAGGCTGTATAAAATTGCCGCAATCTTACAGGCGGCCTATACAAAATTGATGAGCGAAGACTGGGAACGTCACCGCGCCTTCCTCGCGGTATTGCGCGAAGGCAGCCTGTCGGGGGCGGCGCGCCGGCTGGCGCTGGCGCAGCCCACGGTGCGGCGGCGGATCGCCGATCTCGAGGCGGGCCTTGGTGTCGCCTTGTTCACGCGCGCGCCCGACGGCCTGGTACCGACCGATGCTGCGCTCGGGCTGCGTCAGCATGCCGAGGCGATGGAGATTGCCGCCGCCGCCTTCGCCCGCGGCGCGACGCAGGGGAGCGAAATCGCCGGTCTGGTCCGCGTCTCGGCGAGCGACGTGATCTCGGTCGAGATATTGCCGCCGATCCTGGCCGATCTGCGCCGGCGATATCCGCGGCTGGTCGTCGCGCTCAGCCCGAACAATCGCAACGAGGACCTGTTGCGGCGCGAAGCCGATGTCGCGGTGAGGATGGTGCGGCCCGAACAAGGTGCCCTGGTCGCGCGGCGGATCGGCGATATCCATGTCGGGCTGCACGTCCGCGCCGATTTGCTCGCCGGACGGCCCGCGCCGGCGAATTTCGAAGAGGTGGTCGCGTTCGGCCTGATCGGCGTGGAGAACGACAATGCGGTGACCCGCGCGATGCGTGCCGGCGGCATTCCGATCCGGGTCGAGGATTTCGCCTTTCGATCGGATAGCGATCTCGCGCAGCTGGCGGCGCTCCGCGCCGGGCTGGGGATCGGCGTGTGCCAGGTGCCGCTCGCGGCCCGCGATCCGGCTTTGGTCCGCATCCTGCCCGACGCGTTCAGCCATGCGCTCGACACCTGGGTGGTGATGCACGAGGATTTGCGAACCTCGGCTCCCGTGCGCGCGGTGTTCGATGCGCTGGTCGCGGGGTTGCAGGAGTATCTTCGGCCCGGAGAACCGTGAAGCGACGAAAGGCGGAGCGTCCGACACAATCTCCTCTCCCTTTGGGAGAGGAAGGGGCCCGCTCGGCGTAGCCGAGTGGGAAGGTGAGGGTGCTGCGAGGGCAAAGCTCCACACCCTCACCCTTCCGCCGCTACGCGGCTCCCTCCCTCTCCCAAAGGGAGAGGGAATGGTCCCTATCCCCTACACGCCAGTGCCGCCGCGTCGATTGCCGTAGCCGCGCCGGCGAGCGCATAGACATCGGCGAAGGCGCTACCATCCCGCCCCAACCCCTCGACGCTCATCGATCGCCCGCTGCGCATCGCGGACACGATCGCGGCGTCGGTGCGAGCGTCGGGTGCCCAGGCGTCGTCGGTGCCGGCCATCAGCTCGAAGCGGCGCTCGCCGATCGACAAGGTCACGCGGGCATTGCCGGCCCGGCCGCGGCTGAGGCGGATATGGAGCTGGCTCCGGATATTCTGCCCGGGCCAATTGGCGATGCTGGCGAATCCCGCGCGATGATCGGGATCGACCGGCTGTGCGATCGCGAAGCAGCGCCGCGGGCTGGGATCGCTGAACGCCCCCCAGCGGTTCCACACGCCGATCGTATCGCGCGCGGTCGCCGGTACCGCCCCAGCTGCGGTCGCGATGAGCGCTGCCGCGATCGCCCCTCCCCTCACACCGTCTCCCCGCCGCCACCGAGACGGACGATCGTCTCGACGCCGCCCTCGATCATCACCAGCGACCCTTGCGGCAAATGGCCGGCCGCGGGTGCGCCGAAGCGCTCGACCACCGGCTGCCCGGTCATCACGCCGCGCATCACCCGGCTCGAAATGCCGTGCATGATGACCAATCGGTCGCCCGGATCGTCATTGGTTTCCGCGAGCCAGGCCGAGACGCGCTCGGCGATCTGCGGATAGAGTTCGCCGTCCGGCGCGCTGATCAACAGGCCGCTCGGCCGATCGATCACGTCGCCGACCTCGGCCATGACGTCGCGATAATAGCGCCCGCCCCAGCTGCCCATGCCGATCTCGGTCAGGCGTGGGTCGGTCTTCGCCTGGTGCCAGTCGAGCCCGACATGCTCGGCGATCACCGCCAGGGTCTGCAGCGCGCGTCCGGTCGGCGACGCCCACAGCGTCAGCGCCGGCTGGTCGCCTAAAACGTGGCGAAGCGCCTCGCCCATTTCGTCGGCCTGACGGAATCCGGCGCGGGTCAGCGGGGTATGCGGATGGTCGCCCTGCAACCGCCCGGCCGCGTTGAATACCGTCTCGCCGTGCCGCGCGATGAAGTCGCGCCCCCGCCTTGTAATCATCTCCCGCGCTTTCAACCCCCTGTGGCGCGAAAGCAACGGAATTTCTCGTTTATCTGAGGTTCATGCAACCTCTCGCGCGATCACCCATTTGCCCCTTCCCGCGCCACCGACCCCCCGGTGCTCCGCGGGAATTGAGTGAATGGAGTTATTTATGCGTAAGCTGATCCTTGCCACCGCCAGCCTCGCGGCGCTTGCCGTCGCTGCTCCAGCCTTCGCGCAGGATGGCCCTCCGAACCCGGATAGCGACACCGCGTTCAGTGGCCCGCGTGCCGGCGTCATCCTGGGCTATGACCGGATGCAACCGGGCCAGGTGCCCAATTCCTCGATCGACAGCAGCAACTCGGCCGACGGCCTAACCTATGGCGGCGACGTCGGTTATGACGCGCGCAGCGGCAATTGGGTGTTCGGCGCCGAAGGCGAAGTGACCGGGTCGACCAGCAAGGTGACCAACAATCCGTCCGCAGCGGGGGCGCTGGGCTATGGACGGGTCAAGGCGGGCCGCGACCTCTATGCCGGCGCGCGCGTCGGCTATGTCGTCGCGCCGCGGACGATGATCTATGCCAAGGGCGGGTACACCAACCAGCGGCTCGATCTCGTCGCCTCGGACGGCACCACCGAAACCGGCCAGCATTTCAACCTGGACGGCTGGCGCGCCGGCGCCGGCGTCGAGCAGTCGCTCGGCGGCAAGGCCTATGCCAAGGTCGAATATCGCTATTCCAACTATGGCCAGGCCCGGTTGGAATATCCCAACGGCGGCAACACCAACAATTTCTCGGTCGATACCGACCGGCATCAGGTCGTCGCCGGTGTGGGTGTCCGCTTCTAAGGTTGGTGTTCGCTTCTGAAGCGATTCACTCACCAAAGCGATTCATCCACAACAACAGGGGAAAACAGGGTGTGAAAGGAGGGTCGGGGCGCTTGCTCCGGCCCTTTTTCGCGTTAAGGAAGAGGGTAGGCGAATTGCCCCCGGATTCTCTCATGTCTGGCGGGTCGGAAAATCAGGGCACCGGCCCGGGGGTTAGGACATGAAGGCGACGATCGAACGCGCAACGCTCCTCAAGGGGCTGAGCCATGTGCAGTCGGTGGTCGAGCGCCGCAACACGATCCCGATCCTGTCGAACGTGCTGATCGAGGCGACGGGCGACGGATCGCTCAAGCTGATGGCGACCGACCTCGACCTGCAGATCAACGAGAGCGTGCCCGCCGCGGTCGACACGCCGGGCGCGACCACCGTGTCGGCGCACACCCTGTTCGACATCGCGCGCAAGCTGCCCGAGGGCAGCCAGGTCCAGCTGAGCGCGGCCGAGGGCAAGATGACGATCGTCGCGGGCCGCGCGCGGTTCCAACTCGGCACCTTGCCGCGCGACGACTTCCCGGTGATCGCGGAAGGCGAATTGCCGGTGCAGTTCGAACTGCCGGCGGAAACGCTCAAGCAGATCATCGACAAGACGCGGTTCGCGATCTCGACCGAAGAGACGCGCTATTATCTCAACGGCATCTTCTGGCACGTCGCGGACGACGGCCAGCCGGTGCTCAAGGCCGCGGCGACCGACGGCCACCGCCTCGCCCGCGTCACCCTGCCGCGCCCCGACGGCGCCGAGGGCATGCCGGACATCATCATCCCGCGGAAGTGTGTGGCGGAACTCAGGAAGCTGCTCGACGAGATCGACGGATCGGTCGGCGTGTCGCTGTCCTCGTCGAAAATCCGCTTCGACATGGGCCAGGCGCTGCTGACCTCGAAGCTGATCGACGGCACTTTCCCCGATTATTCGCGCGTCATCCCGACCGGCAACGACAAGATCCTCAAGATCGATCCGCGCAGCTTCGAGGAAGGCGTCGACCGCGTGTCGACCATCGCCACCGAAAAGACCCGCGCGGTGAAGATGTCGCTCGATCGCGACAAGATCACGCTCTCGGTGACCAGCCCCGAAAATGGCACCGCCGCCGAGGAAGTCCCCGGCGAATATGCCGCGCAGGGGTTCGATATCGGCTTCAACAGCCGGTACTTGCTCGACATCCTCGGCCAGATCGAGGGCGACACGGTGGAAGTCCATCTGGCCGACGCCAGCGCGCCGACCCTGATCCGCGAGAACGACAAGTCGCCGGCGCTCTACGTGCTGATGCCGATGCGGGTGTGACGCCGGCGACGGTAGAAGCACGTCCTCACACTCCTCTCCCGCGTGCGGGAGAGGGAGGGGCCCGCCGCGAAGCGGTGGGAGGGTGAGGGTCTTCTTCTTCTTCTTCTTCTTCTTCTTCTTCTTCTTCTTCTTCTTCTTCTGCGGCCGGGCAGAAGAAGACCCTCACCGCTGCGACTAATTCGCTTCGCTCATAAGTCTCGCTCCTCTCCCGCCGGCGGGAGAGGGTTTTTGCGGGCGTCAACGATATCGTCATCGACCCGACGCACAACGTGGCCGACACCCGCTTGACTCGGCGCATCAGTTTGCTTACTTACATGTGTGTCAATAAGGAATCATCCGATGGCCGCAAAGCTCCCTCCCTTTCCCGGCACCACTGGCAAGCGCGACTGGAAGACCGCGTTCGACGCGATTCGCAAGCTGCTCGCGAACGGCGACGACACGACGCAGGTGTTTCGCATCATGCGTGCGCTCAACGTCGGCAACGCGCCGATGAATTATGCGCGGTTCATCGCCACCGAAGAGGGCGGGCGGATGGCCTATGAGCGGATCGAGCTCGCGCAATTGTTCTCGCAGCCCGGCTTCGCCAAGCAATTCGCCCCCGGCACGGTCGGCGCGGCCTACAATCATTTCCTCGAATCGACCGGCTATTCGGCCGATGGCCTCGCCGAGGTCAGCAAGATCAACCGCGAGGAAGACATGGCGCATCCTTATGCCTGGTTCGGGCGGCGGGTGCGCGACACGCACGACATCTGGCACGTCCTGACCGGCTACAAGGCCGACGAAAGCCTGGGCGAAGCGGCCCTGGTCGCGTTCAGCTATGCCCAGGTCGGCGGACTCGGCTGGGCGTTCATCGCCGCCGCGGCCTCGCTCAAGAGCCTGAAGGTCACCGGCAACACCTTGTTCGCGAAGGCGGTGTGGGAAGGCTATAAGCGCGGCAAGAAGGCCAAGTGGATTTCCGCCGAGGACTATCTGCAGCTGATGCACGAGCCCATCGATGCGGCGCGCACGCGGCTCGGGCTCGGCGAGCCGGTGGCCTATCTCAAGGCGCAACGCGAACTGGGCGCCGAAATGGCGTCGTATCTGAGTGCGAAGAACCAGCAATCGGGCGCGGCCGAACCTGCCAAGCTGGCGGCCTAACCCAAAATTCCGCTAGGGACGGGCGCGATGCTGTCGCGCCTGATCCTCACCGATTTCAGGAATCATGCCGAAGCCGTGCTCCATCCGGGGCGCGGCTTCGTCGTGCTGACCGGCGAGAATGGCGCGGGCAAGACCAACGTGCTCGAAGCAGTGTCGCTGCTGGCACCCGGGCGCGGACTGCGCCGCGCGGCGCTGAGCGATATGGCGCGGCAAGGCGGTAAAGGCGGGTTTGGCGTGGCGGCGACCTTGTCCCCCTCCCACTTGTGGGAGGGGCTAGGGGAGGGCGTGTCGGATATCGTTCCGGCGTCTAAGGTTGCAGAGTCACGACAAGCCCTCCCCCGTCCCCTCCCACAAGTGGGAGGGGAGGTGGACATCGGCACTGGCACCCAGCCCTCCGCCCCCGAACGCCGCATCGTTCGCATCAACGGCGCCACCACCGCCGCGACCGCACTGGCCGAATGGCTGACCGTCTTGTGGCTCACCCCGGCGATGGACCGGCTGTTCGTCGAGCCCGCCGGCGAGCGGCGGCGGTTCCTCGATCGGCTGACACTGGCGCTGCGGCCGGACCACGCCCAGCATGCCAATCGCTACGAAGCGGCGATGCGCGCGCGCAACCGCGTGCTGGCCGATGACCGTCCCGACCCGCAATGGCTGACCGCGCTCGAGGCGCAGATGGCGGAGCACGGCGCGGCGATCGATGCCGGGCGGCGCGAAACGGTCGCGGCGCTGGCCGAACGTTTGGCGAGCCAGCCCGAAGGGCCGTTTGCGCGCGCCGGCCTGGCATTGGAAGGCTGGAGCGGCGCCGATACCCTCGCCGCCGACCTGGCGCAGGGGCGCCGGCGCGATGCCGCCGCCGGCCGCACGCTGGTCGGGCCACATCGCAGCGACCTCGCGGTCACGCATCTCGAGAAGAACCAGCCCGCGTCGCTTTGTTCGACCGGCGAGCAGAAGGCGCTGCTGCTCGGCCTCGTCCTCGCCCATGCCGAACTCGTCGCCGACCGCGTCGGCCGCGCCCCGATCCTGCTGCTCGACGAGGTCGCGGCACATCTCGATCCGGTGCGCCGCGCGGCTCTGTTCGACCGGCTGGCGGCGACCGGCAGCCAGGTCTGGATCACCGGCACCGAACGGGCGCCGTTCGACGATATCGGCGCTGCGTCGTGGTTTACCGTCGCCGACGGAACCGTCTCCGCCGCCTGAACGCTCCCTGTCGGCTCGTCTAAGGCCGGGTTCAGTCCCGCGCCGTTAGCACGCGTCGATCATCATAGGGAGAATAGCCATGAAGATGATGTTTGCCGCCGCAACCGCGCTGATCGCCATCGCCAGTCCGGCAGTCGCGCAGGATCGCTGGGATTGGTCGGGCGGTCGCCCCGGCATGACCGATTTCCGCATGGTCGGCCCGGGCGTCCGCATCCTCTATCCCGAATTGCGCGAGACGCGACGCGGGCGCGCCTTCGTCATGCGCAATTTCGATCGCAACCATGATCGCTTCCTGACGATCTTCGAGGCGCGCCAGGCCAACCGCGCCTTTGCCCAGATTGCCGGACCGCGGCTGCGCGGGTTCGACTGGGATGCGCGCGACAGCGGCTATGTCGTGGAAGAGCGCGGCGGCCGGGGCGGTTGGGATCGTGGCGCGATGCACGGCTACGGCTTCCGCCAGACCGCGCGCGGCGCGATGATGCGGCTCGACGAAGACGTGCTGTTCGCCACCGACAGCGACGTGCTGCGCCCCGGCGCGATCGACAAATTGCGCCCGCTGGCAAGCTATCTGCGCGCCAATCCCGGGGTGCGCGTGGCGATCGACGGTTATACCGATTCGCGCGGCACCGACGCGCACAATCAGGATCTGTCCGAACGCCGCGCGGCGAGCGTCCGCAGCGCGTTCGATGCGATGGGCGTGACTCGCGCCCGCTTCTCGGTCGCCGGTCATGGCGAACGCGATCCGGTCGCGACCAACGCCACCGCGGCGGGGATGCGGCTCAACCGCAGGGTCGAAGTGACCTTGCTGGGACGGCGGGCCAGCGAATTCTGATGACTCATCACTCTCCCCTCCCTTCCAGGGAGGGGTCGGGGGTGGGTGCGCGCGTCTGTGCGCCTACCAAGACTCATCAGCCATCTGACAAAACAGCGCCGGACGAGGCATCGAGCCTCGCCCGGCGCTTACCCACCCCTTAATCCCCTCCCTTGCAGGGAGGGGAAACCGTCCTAACTCCCCGCCGCCACCCGGTTGGCGTGCGTGTAGATCACCTGCCACTTGCCGCCGCGCTTCGCCCAGATGTCGGAGAAGCGGATGCGCACCGAATAGGGTTTGCCCTCGGACATGCCTTTCATCGTGACGGCACCGCCCAGCACCGCGCCGTCGCTCCATACCTTGATCACCTGATCGTCGATCGCGAACGGCTCCATCGTGAAGCCCTTGGCGGTGTAATCGGCGATGAACTGCGCCTTGTCCTCGCGCTTGTCCTGGCTGTTGATCAGCAGATAGTCGTCGGCGAGCACGCGCCGCAGGATCGCTGCGTCGCCCTTGACCTGGCCGAGGTCGAACTCCGCCGCCGCCTTGGCGAGATCGGCGGGAACGCCCGGATAGCTCGGCATCGACTGCGCGGCCGGCCCCTCCGCCAGTGCCGGGCTCGCCAGGGCCAAAGCCGCCGTGATCACGATCCACTTCATTGTTCTCTCTCCCTTTTTCGATGTCCGCAGCCTAGCCCGGCACCACGCGCTGGCAAGCATCCACGATCTTCGCACCAGGTCGAACCGCGCTACGGTGGATCGTTTCCCGAACGCTATTCGCAACCCTAACGAATGGCTCCGCGCGACCGGTGTGCGGGCTCGTTACCAGCTCGCCAGCAACGGGCCCACCCGCTCGCCATTTTGCTTCCGTTTTCGGGGGCGAATCCCTATATGCTCGCTATGGCAACACCCCCTCAGAATTCAGATTACGGCGCCGATTCGATCAAGGTCCTCAAAGGGCTCGACGCCGTCCGCAAACGTCCCGGCATGTATATCGGCGATACCGACGACGGATCGGGTCTCCACCACATGGTGTTCGAGGTTTCCGACAACGCGATCGACGAGGCCCTGGCCGGTCATTGCGACCGCATCGACATCGCGCTGAACCCCGACGGATCGGTCAGCGTCACCGATAACGGCCGCGGCATCCCGACCGGCATCCATGCCGAGGAAGGCGTGTCGGCGGCCGAGGTCATCATGACCCAGCTCCACGCCGGCGGTAAGTTCGAGAACACGTCGGACGACAATGCGTACAAGGTGTCCGGCGGCCTGCACGGCGTCGGCGTGTCGGTGGTCAACGCGCTCAGCGAATGGCTCGACCTGACGATCTGGCGCGATGGCGAAGAGCATTACATGCGCTTCACCCATGGCGACGCGGTCGCTCCGCTCAAGGTCGTCGGCAAGGCCGCCGAGGGCCAGAAGGGCACGCGCGTCACGTTCCTGCCGTCGCCCTCCACCTTCAAG
The DNA here is from genome assembly GCF_024508665.1 of Sphingomonas sp. GTDB lineage: Bacteria > Pseudomonadota > Alphaproteobacteria > Sphingomonadales > Sphingomonadaceae > Sphingomonas. Next base: position 125,533 of record NZ_JANINP010000006.1, on the reverse strand, counting down.
ATCACCGAGTTCGATTTTGAGAAGCTCGAGCATCGCTATCGCGAGCTCGCCTTTCTCAATTCGGGCGTGCGGCTGTTCCTGACCGACGCGCGGCACGAAGAGCCCAAGACGATCGAACTCTATTACGAAGGCGGCATCGCGGCGTTCGTGAAATATCTCGATCGCACCAAGGCGCCGCTGTTTCCGGAGCCGATCGCGATCTCCGGCCAGCGCGACGATATCGGCATCGACGTCGCGCTCGAATGGAATGATTCCTATTACGAGAACGTCCTGTGCTTCACCAACAACATCCCGCAGCGTGACGGCGGCACGCACCTGGCGGCGTTCCGCTCGGCGCTGACCCGCACGCTCAATGCCTATGCCGAGAAATCGGGGCTGATGAAGAAGGAGAAGGTCACGCTCCAGGGCGACGACATGCGCGAAGGCCTGACCGCGATCGTCTCGGTCAAATTGCCCGATCCCAAGTTCAGCTCGCAGACCAAGGACAAGCTCGTCTCGTCCGAAGTGCGCCAGCCGCTGGAAAGCCTGCTCGCCGACAAGATGGCCGAATGGCTTGAAGAGAATCCGGCCAATGCGCGCCAGATCATCCAGAAGGTGATCGACGCCGCCGCCGCGCGCGAGGCCGCGCGCAAGGCGCGTGAAGCCAGCCGCAAGTCGGTGCTGGGGGTTTCCAGCCTCCCGGGCAAGCTCGCCGATTGCCAGGAAAAGGATCCGGCCAAGTCCGAGCTGTTCCTGGTCGAGGGCGATTCGGCGGGCGGCTCGGCCAAGCAGGGCCGCGACCGCCATTTCCAGGCGATCCTGCCCTTGCGCGGCAAGATCCTCAACGTCGAGCGCGCGCGGTTCGACCGCATGCTGTCGTCGAAGGAGATCGGCACGCTGATCCAGGCCATGGGCACCGGCATCGGCCGCGACGACTTCAATCTCGAAAAGCTGCGCTACCACAAGATCGTCATCATGACCGACGCCGACGTCGACGGCGCGCATATCCGCACCTTGCTGCTGACCTTCTTCTATCGCCAGATGCCCGAGATCATCGAGGCGGGGCACCTCTTCATCGCCCAGCCGCCGCTCTACAAGGCGACGCGCGGGCGGTCCGAAGTGTATTTGAAGGATGAGGCCGCGCTGGAGGAATATCTGGTCGCGGCGGGCGTCGCGTCGAGCACGCTCGACGGCGTCGGCAGCGGCGACGCGCTGCGCGCGCTGGTCGATCATGCCCGGCGCATGCGCTCGCTGATGCGGTTCGTGCCGCGGCGCTACGACCCGAGCATCATCGAGGCGCTGGCGATGGGCGGCGTGTTCGATCCCGAGGCCAGCACCGCACAGCGCGCGGAGCGGCTGCAGGCGACGACGGTCAAGCTCGATGGCGGCGATCCCGAGGCGACCTGGACCGCGCAACTGACCGAGGAAGGCTCGCTCCATTTTCAGCGCCTGTGGCGCGGCGTCACCGACCACCACGTGATCGAGGCCGCGTTCCTGAGCTCGGCCGAGGCGCGCAAGCTGCACGGCCTGGCCGCCGAGCAGATCGACAGCTTCACCAGCGCGGTCAAGCTGACGCCGCTCAAGAGCGCGACCACGGCCAGCGAGGAGCCGGCAGAGAGTGGCGAGGACGAGGATCTGCCGGTCACCGTCGGCAAGGGCGAGGCGCTGATCGCGCGGCCGTCGCAATTGCTCGAGGGGATCCTGGCGGCGGGGCGCAAGGGACTGTCGATCCAGCGTTACAAGGGGCTGGGCGAGATGAACCCCGAGCAATTGTGGGAAACCACGCTCGACCCGACCAACCGGTCGATGCTGCGCGTCGCGGTCGACCAGGCCGATGTCGCCGATGAGATCTTCACCCGATTGATGGGCGACGTGGTCGAGCCGCGCCGCGAATTCATCCAGGAGAATGCGCTGAGCGTCGCCAATCTCGACGTGTGACACGGCGACGGTCATTGAACCGTCGCCGGACAGGTCTAGATCATTGGCGTAACGATAATCGTTGAAGGAGAGGGTCGATGCGCTTTGGGGTGATGTTGGCGGCAGCAGCCGCGATCGGGGTGCCGGTCGGCGTGGTGGCAAAATCGGACGTGGCGCCCGCCATCGCCAAGGCATTGGCCGACCCGGCACGCGCCGATCAGGCAGGCGACGACGCACGGCGCCATGCCGCCGATGTCGTCGCCTTCTCCGGCGCGAAGCCGGGATGGCGGGTGGTCGATTATCTGCCCGGCCAAGGCTATTGGACGCGCATCTTCACCGGCGTGGTGGGGCCGAGCGGCCATGTCTACGCGATCTGGCCGAGTGTCGCGGGCCCAGGCGCCAACGCGACGATCGAAGGATTGAACGGGCGCAAGCTGGGCAACGTCACCGCCGCGCGCGACCCAGCCATGATCACGCTCGACGCGCCGGCTGATCTGGTCTGGACCGTGCAGAATTACCACGACATCCCCAATAACGGCCGCGGCGAGGCGGCGCTCAACGCGTTTAACGCCGCGGTGTTCAAGGCGCTCAAGCCCGGTGGCACCTATGTCGTGATCGACCATGCCGCCCCGGCGGGCAGCGGATTGAGCGACACCGAAACGCTGCACCGGATCGATCCCGCGATCGTCAAAAAGGAAGTGCTCGCCGCCGGCTTCACCTTCGTCGGCGAATCGAAGGCGCTGGCCAATCCCAAGGACGATCATACGCTCAAGGTGTTCGACCCCAAGATTCGCGGCGTCACCGATCAGTTCGTCTACAAATTCCGGAAGCCGCTCAAGTGATCCGCGCCGGGTTGGCGGTGCTACTGGGCGCCGCCGCGCTCGGCGGCTGCACGCAGAAATGGGACACCGGCAATAGCGCCACCGCCGACACGCGGCTGGCGCGCGACGTCGCGCTCGACGCGCGGCGTCACGGGCCGGAGATCGCCGCTTTCGCCGGGCTGAAATCCGGCGACAAGGTAATCGACCTGATTCCGGGCGGCGGCTATTGGACGCGGACCTTTGCCCGCATCGTCGGGCCGTCGGGCCATGTCTACGGCATCTGGCCCAAGCCCTATGCGATGGAATCGGGCAGCGACGTCAAACGCTATGCCGCCGCCGCCGGCACGCCCGCCTTCGCCAATGTATCGGCGAGCACCCAGCCGGCAACCAGCCTGGCCGCACCCGAAAAGGTCGACCTCGTCTTCACCTCGCAGAATTATCACGATTATCCCGACAAGTTCATGGGATCGATCGACCCCGCCGTGCTCAACAAGGCGGTATTCGATGCGCTCAAGCCCGGCGGCATCTATCTGATCATCGATCACGCCGCCGCCGCGGGATCGGGGATGCGCGATACCGACACCCTGCACCGGATCGACCCCGCGACCGTCAAGCAACAGGTGACCGCCGCGGGATTCGTGTTCGAGGGCGAGTCGAAACTGCTCGCCAATGCGGAGGACGATCACAGCAAGCCGGTGTTCGACAAGTCGATCCGCGGGCACACCGATCAGTTCATTTTCAAATTCCGCAGGCCATAAAGCGTGATGGGATCGGCTTGAGCGATCTCACTCACCCTCACCCTTCCGGCGCTTCGCGCCTCCCTCCCTCTCCCGATGGGAGAGGGAAGGGGCCCGCCGCCGTAGGCGGTGGGAAGGGTGAGGGTGAACCGGCTAAGTCCATACCATCACGCTCTAAGCACCCTGCCGCGGATTAGCCGCGCCGCGCCCTATTCGCGCTCGTCGCGCAACGGCCGGCTGAGCAGCGCGCCGATCACGCCGCCGACCGGCGCGCCGTTGAGCAGAGCGCACACGGCCTCCGTCACCGGCATGTCGACCCCGGCCTCGGCCGCCGCTTCGAGCAGCACCGGCGCGGTGAAGGCGCCCTCGGCTACCGTCCGGCGCTCGCTCAGCAACTCCTTGACCGATCGTCCTTCGCCCAGCCCGACGCCGAGCGAGAAATTGCGGCTGCTGGTCGACGAGCAGGTCAGCACCAGGTCGCCGAGTCCCGACAGGCCCGCCATCGTCTCGGCCCGCGCGCCGCGTGCCAGGCCGAACCGCGTCATCTCGGCGAAACCGCGCGCGATCAACGCGGCGCGGGCATTCTGGCCCAGCCCGGCGCCCTCGACCACGCCGCAGCCGATCGCCAGCACGTTCTTGACCGCGCCGCCGATCTCCGCCCCGGTCACGTCGTCCGACGCATAGGGCCGGAAAGTCGGCGAGGCGAGCCGCTCGGCCAGCGCCGCGCCCAGCGCGACGTCCTCGCAGGCCAGGGTTACCGCGGTGGGCAGGCCGGCCGCGACTTCATGCGCGAAGGTCGGCCCCGACAGCACCGCGATCGGCGCCGCCGGCTGAACCGCGCGCGCCACTTCCCCGACCAGCAGCTTGCTGCCCGCCTCGATCCCCTTGGCGCACAGCACGAGCGGCGTGGCGCCGAAATCCTGCCCGCCCAGTACCGCGCGGACATGCTGCGCCGGCGCCACCACCAGCAACGCGTCGGCATCGCGCAGCGCGTCGAGATCGTCGGTCGCGACGATGCGCTCGGACAGCGGCACGCTCGACAGGAACAGTTCGTTGACGTGCCGCGCGTTGATCGATTCGACCACTTCGGGCTCGCGCGCCCACAAGGTGACGCGCTGGCCGTCGCCCGCCGCTACTTGCGCCAATGCGGTGCCCCAGGCGCCGCCGCCGATCACGCCTATCCTCACGCTTTCACTCCCGCGCCACGCACCTTTTCCGCGTCCGGATCGAGCGGCCAGCGCGGACGCGCGGCCACGTCGAGCGGATCGGTCAGGCCGGCCGCGAAGCGCTCGGCGCCGGCCCAGGCGATCATCGCGGCATTGTCGGTGCATAGCCATTGCGGCGGCACGCTGAACGGCAGGCCATAGTCACCCGCCAGCGATTCGAGCGCCATCCGCACCGCGCCGTTCGCCGCTACCCCGCCGGCGACGACCAGGGCGGTCGCGTCGGTATCGCCCAATTGCCGGCGCGTGCGGTCGACCAGGCAATCGACCGCGGCTTGCTGGAAACTCGCCGCTATGTCCTCGACGCGCCACTGCCCGGTGTCGTGCGCGCGCAGCACCGCGCTTTTCAGTCCGGCAAACGAGAAATGCGGCTCGGCCGATCCCAGCAACGGCCGCGGCAAGGGCACGACGTCCTTGCCGGCGGCGGCGGCCCGCTCGACGGCCGGGCCGCCGGGAAAACCGAGGCCGAGGATCTTGGCCGTCTTGTCGAACGCCTCGCCCGCCGCGTCGTCGATCGTGGTGGCGAGGCGGCGATAGCGCCCGACGCCTTCGACCAGCAGCAACTGGCAATGTCCGCCCGACACGAGCAGCAGCAGATAGGGGAAATCGAGATCGGGATCGGCGAGCCGCGGACTCAGCGCATGGCCTTCGAGGTGATTGACCGCGACCAGCGGCTTGCCGGCCGCATGGGCCAGCGCCTTGCCGGTGACCAGCCCGACCATCACGCCGCCGATCAGCCCAGGGCCGGCGGTGGCTGCAACCGCATCGACTTGCGCCAGAGTCACGCCGGCTTCCGCCAGCGCGGCCTCGATCAGCGGTTCGAGCGCCTCGACATGCGCGCGCGCGGCGATCTCCGGCACGACGCCGCCATAGGGCCGGTGCGCGGCCTCCTGCCCGGCGAGCTTGTGCGCCAGGATGCGGCGGTCGCTGGTGACCAATGCCGCCGCAGTCTCGTCGCACGAGGATTCGAGGCCAAGGATCAGGGTCATGGGATCGTTCTACACCCGCGTCACGGCATTGACCGCATCCGCCGCGCGCAGCGCCGCCATCAGTTTCTCGAGATGCGCGGCGTCGCGCACTTCCAGGTCGATCTGGTTGGTGTGGAAGCCGGTATCGCTGGTGTCGAACCGGATGTTGATGATGTTGGCGCGGTGCTGGCCGATGATCGTCGACACGGTGCCCAGCGCGCCGGGCTCGTTCTTCAGCGTCACTTCGATCCGCGCCAGGCCGCCTTCCGATTTGTCGCCCCAGGCAAGGTCGACCCAATCGACATCGTCCGAACTGGCCAGCACCGGGCAGTCGATGCGATGGACCTCGATCTCCTGGTCGGGCCGCCGCAGGCCGACGATGCGGTCGCCCGGCACCGGATGGCACAAGGTATCGAGCTTGTAGGCGACGCCGGGCGTCAGGCCGGTGATCGAAATCGCCGACGACTGCTGCGGCAGCGCGCGCCCCGCCTCGGTGCCGGCCGACCCCGGCATCAGCGCTTCCATCAATTCGGCATCGGTGATCCGCCGCCGCGCGACCGCCTCGATCAGCGCATCCTCGTCGGGCAGCTTGAGCTTCTTGAGCGCGGTCTTGACCGCATCGACCGACAATGGCGCGGGCAGGCGATCGACGATCTCGTCGTACAGCTTGCGGCCGAGCGTCAGCGTTTCCTTGCGTTCGATCGCGCGCAGATGGCGCCGGATCGCGGCGCGCGCCTTTCCGGTGATCGCGAAGTTGAGCCAGTTGGGCTGCGGCGACTGCGCCTTGGAACGCAGGATCTGCACCTGGTCGCCATTCTCGATCACGGTGCGCAACGGCACGTGGCGCCCGTTGATCTTGGCACCGACCGCCTGGTCGCCGAGATCGGTGTGCACCGCATAAGCGAAATCGATCGGCGTCGCGCCCTTGGGCAGCTGATGCAGCTCGCCCTTCGGCGTGAAGGCGAAGATGCGATCCTGGTACATCGCCATCCGCGTATGCTCGAGCAGTTCCTCGGGCGTCTCGGCGGTTTCGAGGATTTCGACCAGGTCGGTGATCCAGCTATGCTGCCCGTCGGCGCGGACCTTGCCGGTCTTGTACGCCCAATGCGCGGCAAGCCCGTATTCGGCCTCGGCGTGCATCTCCTGGGTCCGGATCTGGATTTCGACGCGCGTATCGCCGGCGTGGATGATCGAGGTGTGGAGCGAGCGATAGCCGTTGCGCTTGGGAGTCGAGATATAATCCTTGAACCGCCCCGGCACGAACGGCCAGCGGCGATGGATGACGCCCAGCGCGCGATAGCAATCCTCCTCCGTCGGCACGATCGCGCGGAACGCCATGATGTCCGAGAGCTGTTCGAAGCTGATGTGCCGCTCCTGCATCTTCTTCCAGATGCTGTACGGGTGCTTCTCGCGGCCGGAAATGTCGGCGTCGACGCCGTGGCGCGACAGCAGCAATTTCACGCCCGACCCGATCTTGGCGATGCGGTCGCCGCCTTCCTGCAATTGGTCCAGGCGCTTCTGGATCGATTCATACGCCTCGGGCTCGAGTTGCGCGAAGGCGAGCGTCTGCATCTCCTTCATGAACTCGTACATGCCGATCCGCTCGGCGAGCGGGGCATAGATGTCCATCGTCTCGCGCGCGATGCGCTTGCGCTTGTCCGGATTGGGGATGTGGTGGAGCGTGCGCATATTGTGCAGCCGGTCGGCCAGCTTGACCAGCAGCACGCGGATGTCGTCCGACATCGCCAGCAGGAACTTGCGCAGATTCTCCGCGGCGCGCTCGCTTTCGGTCTGCGCCTCGATCTTGGACAGCTTGGTGACGCCGTCGACCATCCGCGCGACATTGTCGCCGAACAATTTCTGGATCTGGTCGGGGGTGGCGACCGTGTCTTCGATCGTATCGTGCAGGATCGCGGTGGCGATCGTCTCGTCGTCGAGATGCAGGTCGGTCAGGATGCCCGCGACTTCGATCGGATGGCTGAAATAGGGATCGCCCGATGCGCGCTTCTGAGAGCCATGCGCCTGGAGAGAAAAGACGTACGCGCGGTTGAGCAAGGCCTCATCAGCCTCGGGGTCGTAGGACAGGACCCGATCAACGAGTTCGTACTGGCGCAGCATTACCGCTCAAGATGGGGCCGGACCGCGCTGCTTTGCAACAAAATGTTGGCCGCGAGCAATTAAAGGCGCGCGGCCAACGAGGGGATGGTGATGTTTAGGGGAGCGCGGTGCTGGCACCGCTCTCCAATCAGTTTGCCTTGGCGTTGCACTTGGACAGCGTGTCGGCGTCGAGCGCCTGGCCGCCGACGGTGAACGACGTCAGCTTGCCGACGCGCTGCGCGACGAGCTGGCACAGAACGATGTCACGCTCGGGGGCCTTGGCAGCGGCGAACGCGCCGTCATGGAACTTCCACACGGTGTCGCGCGTGATCAGGCTGGTCTTGGTCGGCGCCGCGGCGGGGGTGGCGGTATAGTAACCGGGACCCTGGGGCTGCGCGAAGGCAATGGTGCTGCCGAACATGGCGACGGCGGCGGCGGTGAGAATCCTGGGGGCGATGCGGGACATGATTTCCTCCTGTGTACGTTGCAACGCACAATAGGTTGCGAATCACCACCTACTCCTATAGGTTTTCAGTTGCAACTGGAAATCCGCATGGCATTTTCATGACGCAGGAAATGGGTTACGCTTCGATGCAAAGAGAGGAATATTGATGGGCGGACATCTGAGAGAGCCGCTGCGCGACCTCGTCGAATGCAGCCTGCCGGCGGCGCTCGAAGCGATGGGTGAACGCTGGAGTTTCATGATCTTGCGTGCGGCGTTCAACGGCCTGCACCATTTCGAAGAATTCCAATCCGAGCTGGGTATCGCCCGCAACATCCTGGCCAATCGACTGGCGCGGCTGGTCGAGCACGAGATCCTGACGCGAGAGGCCTTGCCCGAGGATCGCCGCAAGATCCAGTATCGGCTGACCGACAAGGGCATGGCGCTTTTGCCCACCATGGTTGCACTGCGGCAATGGGGCGAGCGGTGGGAAACCGGCGTTCCGGCGACCCCGGTGCTGGTCGACGCGCGCGACATGCGGCGGGTCCGGCCGGTCGAGGTGCTGTCGCACGACGGCCGCGTCCTGGGGAAGATGGACATGCATTGGGCCTTGCCCGAAGACGTGGTCGGCGACGACGAGCCGCTGCAGGCGGCGGCGGAATAACGCGCATTAAAGCCCCTCCCCTTCAGCGGAGGGGTTGGGGTGGGGCCTATCCAAAGGCGACAGGGGTTGAGGCACTGCCCCACCCCCATCCCCTCCCCTAAAGGAGAGGGGCTTATTTTTCAGCCCAGCTTGCCGATAAACTCCCGGATGGCGTCGGGGATCGGCACCGGCTGTCCGGTCGGCAAATGGACGTTGACCGTCACCAGCCGCACGATCGAATGCAGCTCGCCGGTTGCGGCGTGACAGAGTTCGAATACCTGCGTCATGCTGGTCGACCCGAGCCGTTCCACCTTGGCATAGGCCTGGATCACGTCGCCGTAGAAGAACGGCTTGAGGAATTCGACCTCGGCATGGCGCACGTGGAATTCGGTCTCGGTCCAGACCGGCCCCAGCGCGTCGGCGATCCCGCTCCACTCCCAGAATTCGGTCCCCGCGACATCGGCATATTCGAGATAGCGCGAGTTGAAGACGACCTTTTGCCCGTCAATCTCCGCATAACGGACCTTGATCGGGGTGGAGAAAGCGAAGCCGGGGCGTGTCATGGCGTGCGCCATATCGCGGCAGCGACGATACGGCTACCGCGGTACGATCCTGACCACGCTTTATAGATCGAAATGGACCAGACGGCGGGTTGCGCCTCTTTGCCAAGTCGATCAACGTCGCAGCCAGGGGACACATGGGGGCGAACCGATGCGGCATTTTATTGTTCTTGCTGGAGCGGCGCTGATTGCCGCGCCGGCGGCGCCGCTCGCCGCCGCCGATAACGCAGCGCCGGATGCCAACAAGGCGCTATCCGAGGCGATCCAGGCATATCGCGACAACGATTGCGCCAAGGCGTCGTCGCTGGTGGCGCCAGTCATCGCCGCGCCGGCATCCGCCGCCCCCAAGGATCTCTCGCTCGCCTACGACATCACGATCGATTGCGCCTGGAAGGCGAAGGATATGGCCAAGGCCAGCGACTATGCGAAGCGTGAGATTGCGCTTGCCGAGAGCTCGGACTTTGCCTGGCGCGCGGCGGTCATCGCCGATTTCGAGGGCAAGCGTTATTCCTCGGCAATTGACACGATTGAACGCATGCCTGCGGCCGGCCGGGGCGGCACGCTCAACACCTTCCCCCCTTCCCTGTTCATGCAGATGCATAACCAGATAGAGCGGGCCGGCGACGCGGCCAATGATACGCGGCTGCTCGCGATTCTCGCCAATCCCGCCTACGATCCTGACGATATCTCGGCGAAGATCGACGGCTGGGGCGATTATATGCGGGCGCTGTATGCGCGCAAATTGCTCGCGGCGGGGAAACGCGACGAAGCGCGCGCCATGATCGCGGACCTTCAAGGCTATGAAGCGATGATGGAGGTCGCATTCGATCCGGGTCTGCTCGCTCTGCGCGGTCGTCCGGTCGATTTCCGCGCGGTGGTCGAAGCCGACCTCGCCCGTCATCGCGCCATGCTCGATCGCTATCCGCACGCGCTCGCGGTGATAAACGCCGAATCATTGGATCTCCACCGGCTTGGCCGCAACGACGAGGCGATCGCACTGCTCAAGGCGGCCGAACCGCGTATCGCAACGCCCGACGCGTTCGATGATATCGAGGACAAGCTGCCTTGGTTCTGGAATGCGCTGGGTTATGCCTATCTCGCGACCGGCAAATATGACGAGATGGTTGATGCCTTCACCAGGGGCGGCCAGTTGAAGGAAAATGGCGTGCCCAACGTCAGCCAGATCATCAATCTTGCCGACCAGCAGGTGGTGTTCGGGCATGCGAAAGAGGCGCTCGCGACGCTCGACCGGATGGGCACGTCACCCGATGCCAGCCCTTATGGCCTGATGCAGGTGCGCCTCGTACGCGGCTGCGCCTATGCGGAATTGGGGCAGCTCGACAAGGCCCGCGCCGACCTCGCCTATGCCGTCGCGCACGAAAGCGACGATCCCTCGACCGTCACGGCGCTTTACCTCTGCCTAGGCGACGAGGATGCCGCCGCGGCCTCCTATGTTCGCCGGCTGGCGGCGCCCGTATCCCGCAGGAGCGCGATGATGGATCTCGCGGACTACGATGCTCCCGACCCGCGCATGCCGAAATCGCCCTTCGCCGCCTCGGCCAACCGAGTACGGAAGCGTCCCGAGGTCGTTGCTGCGATCCGCGCGGCCGGCGGACCGGTGCACATCCACCTCCAGCCTAACCCATTCTGATCGCATGGCGAGCCGAACCCGTTGAGGTTCGGCGCAGAACTCTGCAGCCTAGAATAGCAGCCGTACGCCGACCAACGCCAGCACCACCGCCAGGATCGGGCCGAGCACCCGGTCGGAGATGCGGCTTGCCAACAGGCTGCCGACAATGATGCCGGGGATCGATCCGATCAGCAGCGAGACGAGCAAAGCGGCGTCGACCGATCCCAGGATCCAATGCCCGATGCCGCCGAGCAGGGTCAGCGGCACGGCATGCGCGATGTCCGATCCGACCAGCTTGTTGACCGGCAGGGTCGGGTAGAGGATCAGCAAGGCGGTCATGCCGAGCGCGCCCGCGCCCACCGAGGTCAGCGACACCAGCACGCCGAGCACCGCGCCGAGCAGGATGGTGTAGCCGGCGCGCCGCTTCTGGTTCACCGTGCCGAAGCGCGGGGTCAGATACGCGACGATCCGCGCGCGCAGCAGCGTCGCGCCCGCGGACAGCACCAGCGTAACGCCCAGGATCACCGACATGGCATGGCCGGTGCCGGACGATTCCGGTCCCGCGCGGTTGAGGATCAGCAGGGTCACCAGCGTCGCCGGCACGCTGCCCAGCGCCAGCCGCGCGACGACCCGCCAGTCGACCGTGCCGCGCCAGCCATGGACCGTCGTCCCGACCGTCTTGGTCGCCGAGGCATAGAGCAAATCGGTGCCGACCGCTGTGGTCGGGTGGAAACCGAACGCCAGGACGAGCAACGGCGTCATCAGCGATCCGCCGCCGACGCCGGTCAGCCCGACGACCAGCCCGACCAGCACGCCGGCCAGCGAATAGAGCAGGTTGATCGTCATCGCGAGCTGCGCTGCGTCACGAGACTGGGCCGGCAGGCGCCGGCGCGGCGACCGGGCGGACCGGGGATGGAAGAACGGGTTGCGCCCGTTCAGCCACTATTGCTCGCCGGAGTGTTGACGCCCATCGACTGGAGGTACCGCCGCACGTTGCGCGCCGCCTGGCGGAGCCTTTGCTCGTTCTCGACCATCGCAATGCGTACGAACCCTTCCCCATTCTCGCCATATCCCACCCCTGGCGCGACCGCGACCTTGGCGTGAGTCAGCAATTGTTTGGAGAACTCAAGGCTGCCTAAGTGCGTCAGCGCGGGCGGCAGCGGCGCCCAGGCGAACATGCTCGCCGGCGGGCTGGGAATATCCCAGCCGGCGCGGCCGAAGCTCTCGACCAGCACATCGCGGCGCTTGTGATAGAGCTGGCGGTTCTTCTCGACGATGTCCTGCGGCCCGTTGAGCGCGGCGCAGGCGGCGGCCTGGATCGGGGTGAAGGCGCCGTAATCGAGATAGGATTTCACCCGGGTCATCGCCGCGATCAGCTTGCGATTGCCGACCGCGAAGCCCATCCGCCAGCCGGCCATCGAATAGGTCTTGCTGAGGCTGGTGAACTCGATCGCGACGTCCTTGGCGCCCTTGACCTGCAGGATCGACACGGTCGGCTTGCCGTTGAAATAGAGTTCCGAATAAGCGAGGTCGGACAGGATCCACACCTCGTTCTCCTTCGCCCAGGCGACCAGCCGCTCGTAAAAGGCCAGGTCGACCGTCTCGGCCGTCGGGTTGGACGGGTAGTTCACCACCAGGATCGACGGCCGCGGCACGGTGAAGGCGATCGCGCGTTCCAGGCTCTCGAAATAATGCTCGTCGGGCGTCGTCGGCACGGCGCGGATCGTAGCGCCGGCGATGATGAAGCCGAACGTGTGGATCGGGTAGCTCGGATTGGGCGCGAGCACGACGTCGCCCGGCGCGGTGATCGCGGTCGCCAGGCTGGCCAGTCCTTCCTTCGACCCCATCGTCACCACGACCTCGGTCTCGGGATCGAGGTCGACACCGAAGCGGCGGCCGTAATAATTGGCCTGGGCGCGGCGCAGCCCGGGAATGCCCTTGGACTGCGAATAGCCGTGCGCGTCGGGCTTTTGCGCGACCTCGCAGAGCTTGTCGATCACGTGCTGGGGCGGGGGGAGGTCGGGATTGCCCATGCCCAGGTCGATAATGTCCTCGCCTGCCGCACGCGCTGCTGCCCGCATGCCGTTGACCTCGGCAATGACATAAGGCGGCAGACGCTTGATGCGGTAGAATTCGTCGGACATTCAAAACTCCTTTCGCTTCCCTCCTTAGGGCATAAGCGGGCGGCGGCGAAACCGCGTTGTTCCGGATGCGGCGATCCGTGCCGAAAAGCGGAGACAAAAGCCGGCCTGCCGCGTTTCCCGGCGTGACGACGACCCAAAGAACGACGCCGTCGCCGCCGCAGGACGCTTTCGCGCGGAGCGCCGCTGCCGTAAGGACGGACGGCGCGTCGCGCGCATGACCTTCGCCGGGGAACAATGACGATGGCCGACCAGATCGACGCACCCAGCCTGGAGGACATGCAGCACTGGACCTGGGTGATGGGCCGCGCGCAGCAGATGATGCTCGAAGCCGGACTAGGCGCGGGCGTGCCGGTGGTCCCGGGGTTCAACGACCCGGCGACCTTGGCGCGGGTCGGCGATTTCTGGTCGGACAGCCTCAAATTGTGGCAGCGCTTCCTCGACCCGAAAGCAGGTGAAGAGAGCGGCGCGCCAGTCAAGGACAAGCGCTTCAAGTCCGAAGCCTGGCAGAATCCGGTGTTCGACTGGATCCGCCAATCCTATCTGATGATCGCCGACCAGATGCTCAAACAGGTCGACGCGCTGGAAGGGCTCGAGCCCAAACAGCGCGAGCAGCTCCGCTTCGCGACCCAGGGGTTCGTCGACGCGATGAGCCCGTCCAACTTCGCCTTCACCAATCCGGACGTGATCCAGAAAACGATCGAGACGCGCGGCGAGAACCTGCTCAAGGGCCTGGCCAACATGCTCAACGATCTGGGCAAGGGGCAGTTGACGCATACCGACGACCAGGCGTTCGAGGTCGGGCGCAATCTTGCCACCACGCCGGGCAAGGTGATCCATCGCGGCCCGCTGTTCGAGCTGATCCACTACACGCCGACGACCGAGAGCGTGCTGGCGACGCCGCTGGTGATCTTCCCGCCCTGGATCAACCGCTTCTACATCCTCGACCTGACGCCGGAAAAGAGCTTTATCCGCTGGGCGGTCGACCAGGGGCTGAGCGTGTTCATGGTGTCGTGGAAATCCGCCGATGCCAGCCTGGCCGATATCAGCTGGGACGATTACGTGCTCGCCCAGATCGAGGCGATCGACGTGATCCGCGACCAGCTCGACGTCGAGGCGGTGCACGCGATCGGCTATTGCGTCGCCGGGACCACGCTCGCCGCGACCTTGGCCTATCTGACCGCCAAGGGCGAAGCGGACAAGGTCAGGACCGCGACCTTCTTCACCGCGCAAGTCGACTTCGCCGATGCCGGCGACCTGCTCAATTTCGTCGACGACGCCCAGCTCGACATGATCGGGCAATTGTCGCCCGAAGGGTATCTCGACGGGCGCTACATGGCGATGACGTTCAACCTGCTGCGCGGGCGCGACCTGATCTGGAATTATGTCGCCAACAATTACTTGCTGGGCCAGGATTACGCGCCGTTCGACCTGCTCCACTGGAATGGCGACACCACCAACCTGCCGGCGAAATGGCATCTGTCGTATCTGACCGATCTCTATCGCGACAATCTGCTGGTGCGGCCGGGCGCCTTGGCCATCGCCGGCACGCCGATCGACCTGACCAAGGTGGCAACGCCGAGCTACATCCAGGCCGGTCGCGAGGATCATATCGCCCCGGCCGAGAGCGTGTGGAAGATCACCCATCTGTTCGCCGGGCCGCTCAAGTTCGTGCTGGCGGGCTCCGGCCATATCGCCGGCGTGGTCAACCCGCCGGCCGCCGGCAAATATCAATATTGGACCAACGACAAGCCCGCCGCGACCCTGGCCGAGTTCGTCGCCGGCGCGACCGAGACCAAGGGCAGCTGGTGGCCCGACTGGATCGCCTGGCTGCGCGGCCAGGACGCGACAGAGGTCAAGGTGAAGGGCGCGCGCGTGCCCGGCCAGGGCAAGAAGCATCCTGCGCTCGCCGATGCTCCGGGAGACTATGTGCGGGCGCGTTAGTTCGTTTCAGCGAAACCGAAACGGTTGCGGTGCCGGCACCGCCTAAAACTCGCTCCACCGCGAGTTTTTCAAACGCTAAGTGACCGTTCTGTGGCGGTTGTTACGCCTATGTTGCACTGCACAAAAATCGCTTGACCTTTGGCTTCCATGCACTATTTTGTGCAATGCAGCAATCATGCGGCGGAGGATGTAATGGTGAGCAAGACCCCCGAGACCAAGGCGGCGAAACCCGCGGCCAAGGCGCCGGTGAAGCGCACGCCGGTCAAATCCACCAAGCCGGCCTCGGTTCCCGTCAAGGCGAAGCCCGAGCCGACTCCCGCCGTGCTGGTTGCCGAAACCCCTGCCGTAGAGCAGCCGGCGGCGCCCGTCCTCGAGACCGCACCCGTCGAGACCCCCGCAGTCGAGACCGTGATCGAAACAGTGACAGAAACCGTCGCCGCAGTCGCCCAAGAGGCGCCGGCCACCATCAAGAAGGAAGTGACCAAGATGAACGACACCATCAAGGACGCCGCCGAAAAGGGCCAGGCCTATTTCGCGGAATTCAGCGCCAAGGCGAAGGCCGCGGCCGAAAAGGGCGCCAAGGCGTTCGAAGACATCAACGAATTCGGCAAGGGCAATGTCGAAGCGCTCGTCGAGTCGGGCAAGATCGCGGCCAAGGGCTTCGAGACGCTCGGCCAGGACTATGCCGATTATGCGCGCAAGCAGTTCGAAGGCACCACCGCGGCGCTGAAGGGCTTCGCCGCCGTCAAGTCGCCGACCGAGTTCTTCAAGCTGCAGGCGGACTTCGTCCGTGGCCAGTTCGACTCGTTCGTTGCCGAGAGCTCGAAGAGCACCGAAGCGATGCTGAAGCTGGCCGGCGACGTCGCCAAGCCGATTTCGAACCGCGTCGCGCTCGCCGCCGAGAAGATCAAGGTCGCCGCGTAAGCGTCCCCTTTCTCGCAAGAGACATCGAAAGGGCGGTCGCCATCCGGCGGCCGCCCTTTTTGTTTGGGGTGAACGCGGGCCATCCAAATCTCCTCTCCCCTTGGGAGAGGAAGGGGCCCGCTCGGCAAAGCCGAGTGGGAAGGTGAGGGCAGGGAGGGAGAGTGCCGCCCTCACCCTTTCGCCGTTCTTGGGTGATAAGCGAACATCACGTTTCCTTCATATGCCTCGCGCATCGGGATCTCTGATCCTCATGGCTCGGCATTCGTCGATGAAAGTCCGCAGTACCGGACTTGGTTTGAATGATCGTATCCAGTGTTTCCCGACACGGAATGTGATGAGTTGCTTCGCGTTTCGAAATATATCCACAAAGTTTGGATCATCTACGGGGAGGCTTCGGCCATGCTCCCCTTGAAACGCATCCCGCTCCCACGTCTTGCCATCGATAGTCACCGTGAACCGCCTCGAAAATGCCGGGTAGTCACCTCCATAGAGAGCAAATATCGGGCGTGAATCACACAGACCGCCGAAGTGAGTGTCAGCGGTGTCGGCGAAGCGGTAGAATACTGCGTTGCGATATTTGTCGCGAGTTGTAGTCCAACCGGGCGCCCGAGTGGATAGATTGTTCTGAGCGGGAGAGCAGTTCGCCAGAGCAATCGGAAGGCAGAGCGCTAAACGCATCATTCAATCAGGATGGGCGCAGCATCGGGCGTGCGCAATAGAGTCGTGCATCGATAAACCGCTTTTCACGGGTTAAGACCTAAACCCGCAGGGCAATCCACCTTCCGCGTCGCCTCCAACGACGAAAAGCACTTAACGTACGCCGCACCCTCTTGCCCCGGCGTGCCGCAATGCCATATTTTGCGGCCTGACATGTTCGATCCCGATATCATGATGGCCAACGACCCCGATGGGGCCGGCAACGGCAACGACGGTGATGAGGGCACCGGCGTCGGTCTCGCCACGCGCACTCGCACCAAGACCAAGCAGCCGACACCCTATCGCGTGCTGATGCTCAACGACGATTACACGCCGATGGAATTCGTCGTGCTTTGCCTGCAGCGCTTCTTCCGCATGTCGACCGAGGAAGCGACTCGGGTGATGTTCCACGTCCACCAAAAGGGCGTCGGCGTGTGCGGCGTGTTCAGCTACGAAGTCGCCGAGACCAAAGTCAGCCAGGTGATGGACTTCGCGCGGCAGAACCAGCACCCGCTGCAATGCACGCTGGAGAAGGCGTGAGCTCCGAGCTCTGATCCACGGTTCGCGGGGCTGCGAAAGCAGGGCACGAAGCAAGTAGATTTATCCGCATGCAAGGGCCGCCGGCGAAGCCGTCGGCCGGATCGAGGTTGCACCTCGTCCGCCGGCCGTGCGGGGCGGTGCGCAGGCGCACCGGCGCGGGCGTGGCCGCGCCTCCGCCCCGCAAAATTACATTAACCATCAATCGTTTCGTCGCGGGACACGGCTGAATCGGGGGGCGCTTCGGTAAGCTTTTCGCGGTAAGGCGCTTCGCGCCCGGCCGACGCGCCGGCACAAGCGAAGGACACCGCACCCAAGTGATCGATTGGCGTAACTGGACCGTCCGGCAGACTCGCGTGGCATTGCTCGCGGGACTGGTCGGCGTGCCCATGCTCGCCGTGTCGGCCAAGGCTGCGGTGGTCGCTTATTACGCCGCGCAGGCCAGGGCCGAGGCGCCGCCGCTGCCGCCGATCGGCTATGAGAGCGAGGATCATTTCCCCGGCGCGGCGCTATTCTACGTCGCCGAGGAGCAGGCCGCGCCGAGCGCCGGGACCACCGGCACCACCGCGCTGCCCGATCTGCCGGTCCCGGCCAATGCCGACCTGACGCCCGATACCGACGGCACCGTCCGCCCGGCCTTGCCCTTCTCGATGGCCGGCGCCAGCACGCTCGACAAGGCGCGCGCGCTCGATTGCCTGGCGACCGCGATCTATTACGAGGCGGCGTCCGAAAGCGAAGAGGGGCAGCGCGCGGTCGCGCAGGTGATACTCAACCGCGTCCGCCACCCGGCCTTTCCCTCGACCGTGTGCGGCGTGGTCTATCAGGGGTCGGAAAAGACCACCGGCTGTCAGTTCAGCTATGCCTGTGACGGATCGATGGCGCGCGTGCCGATGCGCGCGGCGATGGACCGCGCGCGCCGCTACGCGCTCGACGCGCTCAACGGCTATGTCGTGAAGGCGGTCGGCTTGGCGACGCACTACCACACCTATCAAGTCACGCCGGCCTGGAACCGCAGCCTGGTGATGACCGATGCGATCGGCATGCATTTCTTCCATCGCTGGAAAGGCTATTGGGGCACGCCGGCCGCGTTCAGCAACGCGCGTTATCACGGCGGCGAACCGGTGCCCGGACCGCACGCCAGGATCGCGCCGCCGCTCACGCCGCTGCCATCGACCCAGTTCGCGGCCTATACGCCGGGAATCGCGGCGCCGGTCGTCCCGGGATTGCCGGTGCCGCCCGCGCCAAGCACCAACCTGGCGCTGATCCAGCCCAAATATCAGGACACCAGCGTCGCCCGCGCGGTGCCGCCGGCGGCCGACGACACTCTGCCCGGCACGTCGCAGATCCTCGACCGCTGGAAGGATTCGGGCAAGCCGCTGCGATAGGTCGGCCGGGCCGGCCAGGCCTGCGCTGCATCGATCATGCCGCCGCCCGGTCCGACACGGCGATCGAGAGGGAATCGGTCTCGGTCAGGAATTTCGCCAGCGGCATCGGCCGTCCGAGCAGATAGCCTTGAGCCTCGCGATACCCAAGCTCGCGGACCAGCTCCAATTGGCTCGGGCTTTCGATTCCCTCGACGACGCAATGCAGATGGAGATGGTCGCACAGGCCCTTGATCGCGGCGAGCACGTCCTTGTCGCTGCGATCGCTTGCCTCGATGAAGCTGCGGTCGACCTTCACCTTGTCGACCGGAAGCCTGCGCAGATAGCTCAGGCTCGAATAGCCGGTGCCGAAATCGTCGAGCACGATCTTGCACCCCAGATCGCGCAATGCGCGTATGCCGACGATCGCCAGGTCGAAGTCGCGCATCAGCGCCGTTTCGGTGAGCTCGAACTTCAAGCGCGCGGGAGAAACGCCGCGGCGCCTGATTTCACCGAGCAGGAACGCGATCGTCTCGCTCGACACGATGTCGTGCGCCGACAGGTTGAAGGAAATACGCAGATCCTCCGGCAGGTCGGCAAGCGCGTCGAGCGCCTGCCGGAATAATGCCAGCGTGACCTTGTGGATCAGGCCCAGACGCTCCGCGGCGGCGATGAAGATATCCGGCGGAACGTTGCCCAGCGCCGGATTGTGCCAGCGCGCGAGGACCTCCGCGGTCCGCGTCCGCATCGAGCTCAGGTCGACGATCGGCTGCAGGTGAATCGTGAGTTCGACGTCGAGATCCGCTGCCTGCAGCGCGGCCTCGACCGCCCGCGCGGATCGTATCCTGGTCTCGTGCTCGACGGAGAAGAGCGCGCAACGTCCGCGCTGTTCGGACTTGACGTGGTAAAGCGCGTAATCGCTGCGGTCGAACAGGGCGTGCGCCGATTGTCCGGCGTCCGGGAAGATGGCGAAGCCGCCGGAGCATCCGATCGCGACGCGCGTCTCGTCGACGCGATAGGGTTGGCTGATGACGGTACAAAGACTTTCGCCGACCGCTTCCGCGGCGTCGCAATCGCCGAACACGATGACGCCGAACTCATCGCCTCCAAGGCGAGCGACCACGATGTCGCTGCTCGCGAACGCGGCCAGCCTGCGGCCCACTTCCCCGAGCAGACGGTCCCCGATGACATGGCCATAGGTATCGTTGACCGGCTTGAACCGGTCGAGATCGAGCACGCCGACGGCAAAGCGCGTATTCGCCATTTTCGCCGTTTCGATGGCCGCCTCGAGCCGTGCGAAGAAGAAGCGCCGGTTCGGTAGCCCGGTAAGGCTGTCGGTCATCGCCAGTTTGGCATTCTCTTCGCCAAGTCGTTCGGCTTCCGCGCTTTTGGCGGCGATGTCGCGCTGCGACCGTATGAGGTCGACAAAGCCCTTGTAACTGTTGAGCAGTACCCGGATCATGACGAGCGAGACGAGCGCGATATTGAGCGCGATCGCCGTCCACACCGTGCTGCCCTGATAGAAAAAATAGGCGAGATAGGGACCGGTCACCAACAGGCATCCGAGCAGCGCCGCCTGAGGCAAGGCCATCAGGCAGAAGATGCAGGCAATGACCGTGATCGAGATGTACAGGGCGACATGGCCCTGCTCGTACGGGCCGCCATAATGGGCCAGGCTCAGCGCCCATAACACCGCCGTCAGCCCGAACCCGCCGGCGAAGAAGATCGACCGTTTCAGTTGCTTACGGGCGGCGAGCACGCCGATCGGCTCCTTGCGCGGCCGGAGCCATTGCACCATCCGCGACAAAGAGAGCGCACAGAGCCCCGCCGGCATGACATAGGCCAGGAACGGTGGCGCGACCATTCGATGGGTAAAGGCGACCGCCGCGGTGTTGACGATCACCAACGAGTAAAGCAGCGGAATCTGGCGCGTGATTTCCCGATGCTGCGCAAGGATGACTTCTGGCTCGTCGCTCAGCGCCAGAAACCGCAACATACGGCGCGTCAATTTCACCAAATCGTCAATCACGCGACGCCCCCTTCCACCGGACGCTATGCAAGGGGCAGTATTGAAGAGCGTTTAAGATGATCGGGTTTTTGCGCTAATCCATATCAGCTTAACGGACGCGCCACGCCTCACGACAGGCGTCATGCCACGGGCGACGGCGCGTCTGGGCGAAAATCTCCCGGCGGAGCCAGGACAAGCGTCCGGCCTGCCCTTGGCGGGACGTCGGCGGGAATATCCCTGCCCCTACTTTCCCAGATACTTTTCCCACCACGCGGCCACCCGCTTGCGCAGGTCGGCGACATGTTCGGGCTGGCGAATGCCATGGCCCTCGTCAGGATAGATCATCAGCGTGGTCGGCACGCCGAGTTCCTTGAGAGCATGCCAATATTCGATCGACTGAGTGGGGGGCACCTCGATGTCGCGTTCGCCGACATAGATGAAGGTCGGGGTCCTGGCCTTCTTGATATAGGTGATCGCCGACGCCTCGACATAGGGCTTGGGGTCGTCATAGGCCGACTTGCCGAAGAACGGGATCATCCACTGGTCGATGCCGTTGGTGCCGTAATAGCTGATCCAGTTGCTGAGGCCCGCGCCGGCCACGATTGCCTTGAAGCGATTGGTCTGGGTGTTCGCCCACATCGCCATGAACCCACCATAGCTGCCGCCGGTCAGGCCGAGCCGATCATCGTCGACCGGCGCGATCTTCTCGACCGCGTCGATCCCGGCCAGGATGTCGCGCAGGTCGCCGCCGCCGAAATCGCGTCGGTTGGCGGCGGTGAACGCCTCGCCCTGGCCGAAGCTGCCGCGCGGGTTGGGCAGGAAGACGTAATAACCCGCCTTGATCATGTCGGCCGGCCCGTTGTCGCCGAAGAAATAGGGCGTGTTGGCGGAGGACGGGCCGCCATGGACGATCGTGACCATCGCCGCCTTGCGTCCGGGTTCGGCGGTGAGCGGTGCGAGCAGCCATCCCTGCACGGAATATCCGTCATTGGTCCAGGTCACGCTGGTCGCCTTGGTGATCGCGGCGACCGCATCATTGTCGCTCGTGATCTTGCGCGGTGCCATGGCGGGCCCGGCATAGATCGCCGGCGCGTGCTCATAATCCTGCACCACCGTCGCGATCACCGACCCGTCGGCGCTATAGGCGACGCGGCCGTCGCCGGCGGCGAAGCTCGCGGGTTTGGACCACAGGATGCTGCTACCCTTGGCGCCGAGCGCGGCGACCTGGGCGTTGGCGCCCATCAATCGCGTGTCGCGAATGCCCGCTTTGGTCCAGGTCAGCGAGGTGACCGTCGCCTTGTCGTTTTTGGTCGCGTTGACCGGTTCACCGCCGGCGAACGGCACCGTCCAGACGTCGCCGCCGACCGCGCCGAAGTCGCTCATCAGCCCGCCGATATAGGCCACGCTCCGGCCATCGGGCGAGACGCGCGGCGCGTTGATCTGGGTCTTGGGCCGGGCGATATTGCGCACCGCGCCGGTCGACGCATCGATCGCGTCGAGCGTCGCCACCCACCAATTATTGTCGCCATTGCCGAGCGCGGTCGTCGCGACGAAGCCGGCGCTGTCCGGAGTCCAGCTATATTCGTAGATGTACCGGTCGGCGGGAGAGACCGGCTTGACGTCGGTGACCGGCGCGCCCGCCAGGTTGAACACCGCCAGCCGCTGTTCGTCGCTTGTCTCGCCGATCTCTCCGACTTGCCGGACGCCGGGCTGGGTTGCGCCCGATTCCTTGGCGGCGTTGAGCGTCACCAGCAACGCGATCTTCTTGCCGTCGGGCGAGAAACGCGGCGTCTGGGCGATGCCCTTCACATTGGCGATGGTGCGCGTGGTCTTGCCGTCGGCCAATGCGAGCGCGACGATGCCCGTCCCGCGATCGCGCTGCAGATAGGCGAGCGCGCCGCCGGGTCCGAAGGTCAGCCCCGAATAGCTGCATTGCGCGCAGGGATCGATCGTCGCCAGGATCTTGCCGTCCTTGGCCGACCGCACGACGATCCGGCCGTGTGCCGGCTTGGCAAAGGTGCCTTCCTCTTCCTCGACGCTGGCGACCCGGTCCCCCGCGGCGGAAAGCGCCAGCCCCGAATAGGAATGAAGCGGCGCCGCGATGGCGGGTGCGGATGTGGCGGCGAGCAGGACGGCGGCAAAAGCAAGACGCATCGGCGACTCCATGGGAGGAAGGATGCGAGCGATACGCCGTCGTTAGCGATAGGCAAGGTCTATGGAGTCCCTCCGCGCGCGGGAGAGGGAGGGGCCCACCGCCGTCAAGCGGTGGGGGGGTGAGGGTCTTCTTTCTTCTTCCAAGTGGTTCATGCCTCAAAGAAAAGAAAGAAGACCCTCACCTAACCCTCTCCCGCTCGCGGAGAGGGCTTACTAAAAAAGGGGCCGGTTTCCCGGCCCCTCTCATTGCGCCCCTCCGCGCAACTGCGACTACCAGCGGCGCTGGCCGTCATGCTTGTCGAACCGCACCTTTGCGCTCAGCGCGTCGTAGCGGCGCTCGAGGTCGGCGCGTTCGCGCATGTCGATCCGTCCGCCCGACACACGATAGCGATATTCGAGCTTCTGGATCCCGCGCAGCTGGCCCTGCAGCTGGAAAGCCTCACGGCGATTCAAATTGCCCGAGCGGATGCCCTGATCGATCCGCGACTGGATCATCTGCGCGCGCTGATTGAGCGGCGCGAACGGCGCGGCGACCGAAACGGCTGGGAACGCGGCGGTGGCAAAGCCCAGCCCCATCAGCATAACAGTCAGCTTCTTCATGTCTCTCACTCCTTTGGTGACCGATCGAGCGGTCGAGAGACTGTTTCGGCCCCAACTGTCGCCGATCTGTGCCGGGAAATGTCCGAATGTGTCGCGGATGATCGCGAGCGCGTCAGGTTCGTTCAGGTAGGTGAACGGGGGCTGTCGATTGTCCACTTCCCTCCCTGCAAGCAGGGAGGGGCTAGGAGTGGGTGAGCGCGGACGAGGCTCGATGCCTCGTCCGACGCTGTTTTGACGACCAGGCAATGAGTCTTTTTGGGCGCGCAGACGCGCGCACCCACCCCCAACCCCTCCCTTGCAGGGAGGGGAGCTCTACCCGAACGAATACGGCACCGGCCCGCGTGCGTCGGGGTCGATATGGATCTCGCTTGCCGCCGGCGGGAAAGCGCGCTGGTCGCAATCGGTGCGCGGACAGATGCGGCACGACACGCCGATCGGTGTCGCGGCATCGTCGGCGCGGATGCCGTCGGCATAAACGAAATCGGCGGCATGCGCTTCCTCGCAGCCGAGCGTCACCGCATAGCGGCGCGGGCTGCGGGTGAAACTGCCCGAGGGCTTGACCAATCCCTTGGCGATCGAGACGTAGCGCGTGCCGTCGGGCGTTTCCGCGAGTTGGACGGCGATGCGGTCGGGGATCGCGACCGCCTCGTGCACGCCCCATAACGGACAGGCGCCGCCGAACCGCGCGAACTGGAAGCGCGTCGCCGAATGCCGCTTGGTGATGTTGCCCGCCATGTCGACCCGGCAGAAGAAGAACGGAATGCCCGCCGCGCCCGGACGCTGCAAGGTCGACAGGCGATGGCAGGTCTGTTCGAAACTGACCCCGAAGCGCAGGCTCAACCGGTCGATATCGTGGCGCAGCTCGCGTGCGATGGCGCGAAACCGGACATAGGGCATGACCAAAGCGCCCGCGGCGTAATTGGTCAGTCCGGCGGCGAGCAAGGCGCGGCCGGCATCGGAGGCGATCCCCTCGCGGGCGATGTCGCGGATCAGATCGGCGAATTCCAGCCGCGCCAATTGGTGCGCGAGCGCGAAACGCTGGCTCGCCTCGGGCAAGGCGGGGTCGAGCCGCAACAGGCGTGCGCCGGGATCGTAGGCGCGCACCGGGCCGCCCAGCTCGCGATCCGCGGCGACGGTGATGCCAAAGCGCCGGCCGAGCCGGTTCTCCAGGGCGGCGCCATCGATAGCGCCCTCGCCCATCTCTTCGGCGATCGTCTCGGCCGCGCGGTCGAGCGCGTCGACATAATTGCGCTCTGCGTGAAACCAGTCGCGCACTTCCTCCCACGGAAAGCGCGCCGCTTCGGCCGCGCCCGCCTCGAACCGGTCGTCGAACGCGCGCAATTGCTCCTGCGAGCGGCGGAACGCGGCGTGGAGCGCGACCATCCGCCGCGCGAGTTGCGGTTGTTGCCGCGCCCCGCGCCGCAACGTCGCCTCGTCGATCCGCGCATCGGGCACGCTGGGATCGCTCGACGCCTCGATTGCATCGACCAGCAGCATCCCTTCGTCGGCCGCCGCGATCGTCTCCCAATCGGCGGGGAAAGCGCGGGCCAATGCGACCATCACCAACGGCGTGATCGGGCGGTCGCCATTCTCGATCTGCGACAGATAGCTGACCGATACCGCAAGCTGGTCGGCCAGCGCGCGCTGGCTCAGCCCCAGCCGCTGGCGCAGCGCGCGGATCCGGTGTCCGGCAAAGATGCGGCGGATGCCTTCGGACATGCCGAGGGAATAGTTTGCAAACCCGGCATCGGCAAGTTTGCAACATTACAGTTGCGGAGGCGCGCTGCTAGGGGAAAGAAGCCCGGTCCGTATCAGGAGTCTCCATGTCGTCGACCATCGCCGAACTCGAGAAGAAGCGCGCCGCGGCCCGATTGGGTGGCGGAGAGAAGCGCATCGCCGCACAGCACGCCAAGGGCAAGCTGACCGCGCGCGAACGGCTCGACGTGCTGCTCGACGAAGGCTCGTTCGAGGAGCTCGACATGTATGTCGAGCATAATTGCGTCGATTTCGGCATGCAGGACCAGATCATCCCCGGCGACGGCGTGGTCACCGGATCGGGCACGATCAACGGCCGGCTGGTGTTCGTGTTCAGCCAGGACTTCACCGTGTTCGGTGGCTCGCTGTCGGAGCGCCACGCGCAAAAGATCTGCAAGATCATGGACATGGCGATGAAGGTCGGCGCGCCGGTGATCGGCCTCAACGATTCGGGCGGCGCCCGCATCCAGGAGGGCGTCGCCTCGCTCGGCGGTTATGCCGAGGTGTTCCAGCGCAATGTGCTCGCCTCGGGCGTGGTGCCGCAGCTCAGCCTGATCATGGGCCCCTGCGCGGGCGGCGCGGTCTATTCGCCGGCGATGACCGACTTCATCTTCATGGTGAAGGATTCCTCCTACATGTTCGTCACCGGCCCCGACGTGGTGAAAACGGTGACCAACGAAGTGGTGACGCAGGAAGCGCTCGGCGGCGCCATCACCCACACCACCAAGACCTCGGTCGCCGACGTCGCGTTCGAGGATGATATCGAGGCGCTGCTGGCGGCGCGCGATTTCATCGATTTCCTCCCGGCATCGAACCGCGAGCCGGTGCCGGAACGCCCGTCCTCGGACCCGTGGGATCGCATCGAGGACAGTCTCGACAGCTTGATCCCGGCCTCGGCCAACCAGCCCTACGACATGCACGAGCTGATCCGGAAGACCGTCGACGAAGGCGATTTCTTCGAGATCCAGCCCAAGCATGCCGCCAACATCATCTGCGGCTTCGGCCGGATCGAGGGGCGGACGGTGGGGATCGTCGCCAACCAGCCGATGGTGCTGGCCGGCGTGCTCGACATCAATTCATCGAAAAAGGCGGCGCGCTTCGTCCGTTTCTGCGACGCGTTCGAGATTCCGATCATCACTTTCGTCGACGTGCCGGGCTTCCTGCCCGGCACCGCGCAGGAGCATAACGGCATCATCAAGCACGGCGCCAAATTGCTGTTCGCTTATGCCGAGGCGACCGTGCCCAAGATCACCGTCATCACGCGCAAGGCCTATGGCGGCGCCTATGACGTCATGGCGTCGAAGCATCTGCGCGGCGACCTCAATTACGCCTGGCCGACCGCGGAGATCGCGGTGATGGGCGCCAAGGGCGCGGTCGAGATCATCTTCCGCGGCAAGACGCCGGAGGAGATCGCCGAGCGCACCGCCGAATATGAGGCGCGCTTCGCCAACCCGTTCGTCGCGGCGGCCAAGGGGTTCATCGACGAAGTGATCCAGCCGCACTCGACGCGTCGGCGCATCGCTTTGGGCTTGCGCAAATTGCGCAACAAGAGCCTCGAGAATCCGTGGAAGAAGCACGACAACATTCCGCTTTGACGAAAGGCCGCCCCTCATGATCTCCATCCTCGCCCTCCTGCTCCAGGCCGCTCCGGCTCCGGCGGCGCCCGCGCCGTGGACGGTGACCCCGCGCCCGAGCAGCGACCCCAGTATCACCACGACGGTGACCGGCGCGTCCTCGGCCGACGGCAATGCCAAGCTCGTCGTGCGCTGCGATTCCGGCAAGGCCAAGGTCGTGTCGGTCCAGCTGTTCAGCCGCACGCCGCTCGGCGGGCCGCCGGCGCGTCCGGTGTCGCTGACCTTCGACGCCAACACGCCGATGATCGACAATTGGGAATTCGTGCCCCAGGGCGCTTTTCAGCGCGATGACGTCGCGGTGACCACGCTGACCACCGCCTTGGCCGCGGCCAAGACGATCAAGGTCCATACCACGACGACGACCGGCGAGCCGGTCGACGCGACTTTCACCGGACCTGCCAGCGCGCAGCCGATCACCGCGGTGCTGGCGGCGTGCGGCTATACGCTCGGTCAGCCGCCGGTTCGCGCGCCCGAGCCCAAGGACGACAAGAAGGCGGATCAGTGAAGCTCGGCCGCCTCAACCATGTCGGGGTCGCGACCTCCTCGATCGCCGACGCCATTCCCTATTGGCGCGACGTGATGGGGGCGACCGTGATCCACGACCCGTTCGATCTGCCGGCGCAGGGCGTGAAAGTGTGTTTCGTCGATACGCCCAACACCCAGATCGAACTGATCGAGCCGCTGGGCGACACCTCGCCGATCCGCGCCTTTCTCGACAAGAACCCGGCCGGCGGCCAGCATCATCTCTGCTACGAAGTGCCCGATATCCACGAGGCCAAGGCCTGGTTCGAGGCGAAAGGCGCGCGGGTGCTCGGCGAGCCGCGGATCGGCGCGCATGGCACGCCGATCTTCTTCGTCCATCCCAGGGATATGGGCGGGGTGCTGACCGAGATCATGGAGACGCCCAAGGAGGGGCATTGATACCGACATCCTCTCCCTCGACGGGAGAGGATAGTGGAGCTTGCGAGCTTGCTCGCTAGCGGAACTTGGAGAGGGTGAGCGGTCGCCCAGCGACCGCGCGAAGCTTTCAGCTTCGCACCCTCTCCCAACTGCGACTAGGCCACCGCGTGGCCAAGTCTCCGTATCCCTCTCCCGCAAGGGGAGAGGGTGGGTTGAGGGGAACCGAATGGCCTACGAACACATCCTGACCGAACGCAAAGGCGACGTGCTGGTCGTCACGCTCAACCGTCCCGACCGCCTCAATGCCGCGCCGCCGGCGATGTTCGTCGAGATCCGCGAGGCGCTGGCCGATCTCGGCGGCGCGCGCGCGGTGCTGATCACCGGGGCGGGGAGGGCGTTCTGTTCGGGTGCCGATGTCGGCGGCGGCGCGCTGACCGCGGCCGATCGCGGGCTCGATCCGGGCCAGGCGACCTATGACGCGCTGACCGGCAGCTACAATCCGACGCTCGCCGCGATCGCCGATCTGTCGGTGCCGGTAGTGAGCGCGGTGCGCGGCCCCGCCGCCGGGATCGGCTGCAGCCTCGCGCTCGCCGCCGATTTCTGCGTCGCCTCGGACACCGCCTATTTCCTCCAGGCCTTCGTCAATATCGGCCTGGTGCCCGATGGCGGGGCAAGCTGGATGCTGACGCGGCTGATCGGCCGGCCGCGCGCGACCGAGATGATGATGCTCGGCGAACGCGTTCCCGCCGCCAAGGCGGTCGATTGGGGCATGATCTACAAAGCGGTCGCCGACGATGCGCTCGATGCCGAGGCGCTGGCGCTGACCGAGCGGCTCGCCGCCGGGCCGACCGTTGCGCTCGGCCTGATGCGCCGCCAGCTGCACGACGCGCTCGAAGGCGATTACGCCGCGGCGATGCAGCGCGAGGCGGACAACCAGCGCGCCGCGCGCGCCACCCACGATTCGATGGAGGGCGGCATGGCCTTCCTCCAGAAGCGCAAGCCCGCGTTCAAGGGCGCCTGAGACGGAAGGAGCGCCCTTTCGGGGGCCGGATACGATCATGACCACCAACCCGACCCGCGACGACTGGAAAGCGCTCGCCGACAAGGAAGTGAAGGGCAAGGACCTCACCTGGCACACGCCGGAGGGGATCGAGGTCAAGCCGCTCTACACCGCCGAGGACGTCGCCGGCGTCGATCCCGGCTTGCCCGGCTTCGCGCCCTTCACCCGCGGCGTGCGCGCGTCGATGTATGCCGGCCGGCCCTGGACGATCCGGCAATATGCCGGCTTCTCAACCGCCGAGGAATCGAACGCTTTCTACCGCCGCAACCTCGCCGCCGGCCAGAAGGGCCTGTCGGTCGCGTTCGATCTCGCCACGCATCGCGGCTACGACAGCGACCATCCGCGCGTGGTCGGCGATGTCGGCAAGGCCGGCGTCGCGATCGACACGATCGACGACATGAAGATCCTGTTCGACGGCATTCCCTTGGGCGAGATGTCGGTCAGCATGACGATGAACGGCGCGGTGATCCCGATCCTCGCCTTCTTCATCGTCGCGGGCGAGGAACAGGGCGTGCCGCAGGCGCAGCTCGACGGCACCATCCAGAACGACATCCTCAAGGAGTTCATGGTCCGCAACACGTACATCTATCCGCCGGCGCCGAGCATGCGGATCATCGCGGACATCATCGCCTATACCTCGGCCAACATGCCGAAATTCAATTCGATCTCGATCTCCGGCTATCACATGCAGGAAGCCGGCGCGACGCAGGTCCAGGAACTCGCCTTCACCATCGCCGACGGCCGCGAATATGCCAAGGCGGCGATGGCGGCGGGGCTCGACATCGACAAGTTCGCCGGCCGCCTGTCATTCTTCTTCGCGATCGGGATGAACTTCTTCATGGAAGTCGCCAAGCTGCGCGCCGCGCGCAAGCTGTGGCACCGCGTGATGAGCGACCTCGGCGCCAGGGACGAGCGCTCCAAGATGCTGCGCACGCATTGCCAGACCAGTGGCGTGTCGCTGCAGGAGCAGGATCCGTACAACAACGTCATCCGCACCACGGTCGAGGCGATGGCGGCGGCGCTCGGCGGCACGCAGAGCCTCCACACCAATGCGCTCGACGAGGCGATCGCGCTCCCCACCGATTTCTCCGCCCGCATCGCGCGCAACACCCAGATCGTGCTGCAGGAAGAGACCGGGATCACCCATGTCGTCGATCCGCTCGGCGGGTCCTATTATGTCGAGGCGCTGACTCAGGAATTGTACGACCGCGCCTGGGAGATCATCGAGCGCGTCGAGGGCGAGGGCGGCATGGCCAATGCCGTCGCCGCCGGCTGGCCCAAGGCGATGATCGAAGAAGCCTCGGCGGCGCGCCAGGCACGAGTCGATCGCGGCGAGGACGTGATCGTCGGGGTCAACAAATACCGGCTTGCCGAGGAAGACGATCTCGACATCCTCGACGTCGACAACCACGCGGTGCGCGAGGCGCAGATCGCCCGGATCAAGCGGGTCAAGGCGGGCCGCGACGAAACCAAGTGCCAGGCCGCGCTCGACGCGTTGCGAGAGGGCTGCAAATACGCAAATCCTCCCCGAGCTCCGCTCGGGGAGGGGGACCAGCCGGAGGCTGGTGGAGGGGTCGCCGACGCAGTCGGCGGGCTAAGTTCCCCTCCACCCCCGGCTACGCCGGCGGTCCCCCTCCCCGAGCAAGCTCGGGGAGGATTTGAGAACAATCTGCTCGCCCTTGCCGTCGAGTGCGCCCGCCAGCGCGCGACCTTGGGCGAGATCTCCTCGGCGATGGAGGACGTGTTCGGCCGCTACGGCACCAAGCCGACGCCGGTGAAGGGCATCTATGGCGGCGCCTATGATCACGACGCGCGCTGGGACAATCTGCTCGCGGGCGTCGCGGCGACCGAGCGACGCCTCGGCCGCAAACCACGCATGCTGGTCGCCAAGATGGGCCAGGACGGGCATGATCGCGGCGCCAATCTGGTCAGCTCGATGTTCGGCGATCTCGGCTTCGAGGTGGTGCCCGGCCCCTTGTTCCAGACGCCGAAGGAAGCGGCGATGCTGGCGCTGGAGAGCGACGTCGACGTGGTCGGCGCGTCGAGCCTCGCCGCCGGGCACAAGACGCTGATCCCTGAACTGATCGGCCATTTGCGCGACGCCGGCCGCGCCGACATCAAGGTGATCGCCGGCGGGGTGATCCCCGCACAGGACTATGAGTTCCTGCGCGACGCAGGCGTCCAGGCGATCTTCGGTCCCGGCACCAATCTGATAAAGGCGGCGGAGGATGTCCTCCGCCTGCTCGGCCATAACATGCCCCCCGAGGCGGAGGCGGCGGAATGACCGAGATCGAGGAGGAACTGGTCGAGGCGGCGCAAGACGCCGAAACCCTGCTCTACGACTATTTCAAGCACCTCACCTCGCTGTGCATCGTGTCGCTCGGCGGCGTGCTGGCGCTGGTGCAGAATGCCAAGGATCTGCCCCGCGCGGCGATCATCGCCGTGCTCGTCGTCCTGGGCAGCGCGGCCCTGTTGTCCTTTACCGGCGCGGGCGAGATCGTCCGCACGCGCTACCGCCGCCAGCCCCTCGGCAAGAGCATCGACTTCTGCCGTATCGCTGCCCCCATCCTGCTTTCGGTCGGGGTCGGCATGTTCATCTACCTCTTTTCCCGGACCCTTCAGGCATGACCCGTTCCGACTGGACGCGCGACGAGATCGCCGCGCTCTTCGACCTTCCCTTCACCGAGCTCGTGTTCCGCGCGGCCGAGGTGCATCGCGCGCATCACGCGGCGAACGAGGTGCAGCTGTCGACGCTGCTGTCGATCAAGACCGGCGGATGCCCGGAAGATTGCGGCTATTGCTCGCAATCCTCGAGCCACGAGACCGGCCTCAAGGCGACCAAGCTGATGGACGTCCGCGCGGTGCTGCAGGCCGCTGCGCAGGCCAAGGACAATGGCTCGTCGCGCTTCTGCATGGGCGCGGCGTGGCGCAATCCCAAGGACAAGGACATCCCCGCGCTGGTCCAGATGGTGAAGGGCGTGCGCGACATGGGGATGGAGACCTGCATGACGCTCGGCATGCTGACGCCCGACCAGGCGCGCGCGCTGGGCGAGGCCGGGCTCGATTATTACAACCACAATATCGACACCTCGCCGGAGAATTACGCCAACGTCATCTCGACGCGCAGCTTCGAGGACCGGATCGAGACGCTGGAGAATGTGCGGAGCGCCGGGATCAACGTCTGCTGCGGCGGCATCGTCGGCATGGGCGAGACGCGTGCCGACCGCGTCGGCTTCATCCATGCGCTGGCCAGCCTGCCGGTCCATCCCGAGAGCGTGCCGATCAATGCGTTGGTGCCGGTCAAGGGCACCGTGCTCGGCGACATGCTGGCCGACACGCCGCTCGCCAAGATCGACGATATCGAATTCGTCCGGACCGTCGCGGTCGCGCGGATCACGATGCCCGGCAGCATGGTGCGGTTGTCCGCCGGGCGCGAGAGCATGTCGGAAGCGGCGCAGGCGTTGTGCTTTCTGGCGGGTGCCAATTCGATCTTTACCGGCGAGAAGCTGCTGACCACCGGCAATGCCGGCGAGGACAAGGATGCGGCGCTGTTCGCGAAGCTGGGCCTGGCGCCGATGGCGGCGGAACAACGCAGCGTGATGGAAGCTGCGGAGTGAGCAGGCGCCGGATCGCTATCGCCGGCTTCGTGCTCGCGACCTTGCTGCTCGTCTGGTGGCTCTTCGCGAATTGGTACGTCTGGTCGATGGCGAGCTTCGACTGCGCCGATCTCGTCAGCTCGCCGGCCTGCGAGGAAAGTGCCCATCGCCGGGTAACGATCCAAATCTTCGCCGCAATCGCCGCCTGGGCGGTGCTCGCATGGCTGACTTTCCGGAACTGGGGCAAGCAATAATGTTCAAGAAAATCCTGGTCGCCAATCGCGGCGAGATCGCCTGCCGCGTGTTCCGCACGGCGAAGAAGATGGGGATCGCGACGGTCGCGGTCTATTCGGATGCCGACGCGCGCAGCCCGCACGTGCTGATGGCCGACGAAGCGGTTCGGCTCGGGCCCGCGCCGGCGGCGGAGAGTTATCTCAAGGCCGAACTGATCCTCGATGCCGCCAGGATCACCGGCGCCGACTGCATCCATCCCGGCTATGGCTTCCTGTCGGAGCGCGAAAGCTTCGCCAAGGCGTGCGCCGAAGCCGGCATCGCCTTTGTCGGCCCGCCTCCCAACGCGATCGCGGCGATGGGCGACAAGATCGAATCGAAGAAGCTCGCCAAGGCGGCGGGGGTTAATGTCGTCCCCGGCTTCCTCGGCGAGATCGCCGACACCGATGAGGCGGTGAAGATCGCCTCCGACATCGGCTATCCGGTGATGATGAAGGCCTCGGCCGGCGGCGGCGGCAAGGGCATGCGGCTGGCCTGGAGCGAGCAGGACGTGCGCGAAGGCTTCGAGGCGACCAAGCGCGAGGGCCTGGCCTCGTTCGGCGACGACCGCGTGTTCATCGAGAAGTTCATCGAAAGCCCGCGCCATATCGAAATCCAGGTGCTCGGCGACCAGCACGGCAACATCGTCTATCTGAACGAGCGCGAATGCTCGGTGCAGCGCCGCCACCAGAAGGTGGTCGAGGAAGCGCCGTCGCCGTTCGTCAGCCCCGAGATGCGCCGCAAGATGGGCGAGCAGGCGGTCGCGCTGGCGCGCGCGGTCGGCTATTATTCGGCCGGCACCGTCGAGCTGATCGTGTCGGGCGCCGACACGACCGGCGAGAGCTTCTACTTCCTCGAGATGAACACAAGGCTCCAGGTCGAGCATCCGGTGACCGAGGAGATCACCGGGCTCGATCTGGTCGAACAGATGATCCGCGTCGCGGCAGGCGAGAAGCTGTCGTTCGGGCAGGAGGATGTGCGGATCGACGGCTGGTCGATCGAGAACCGCGTCTATGCCGAAGACCCCTATCGCGGCTTCCTGCCCTCGATCGGGCGGTTGGTGCGGTACGAGCCCCCTGAGGCTGATGCCCATCAGGCGCCGTTCCCCATCAGCCCCTCCCCTTCAGGGGAGGGGTTGGGGTGGGGCGGTGCCACAGACCGATCGGCCGAGACGAGAGGCCCCACCCCCATCCCAGCATCAGGTCGGTCAGGCTCCCAGCCTGACCTAAACCGCGCGGGGCGCGGTTTACCTGATGCTCCTGAAGGGGAGGGGCGAGCCAAGACCCGCGTCGACGACGGTGTCCTCGAGGGCGGCGAGGTCAGCATGTTCTACGACCCGATGATCGCCAAGCTGATCACCTGGGCGCCGACGCGCGAGCAAGCGATCGATCGCCAGATCGCGGCGCTCGACGAATTCGTGATCGAGGGGCCCGGCAACAATCTCGATTTCCTGTCGGCGCTGATGCAGCATCCGCGCTTCCGCGAAGGCGCGCTGACCACTGGCTTCATTGCCGAGGAATATCCCGAAGGCTTCGCTGGCGCGCCGGCCTCGCCCGGGCTGCTCAAGGCCCTGGCCGCGGTCGCCGCCTTTGCCGCCACGGCCGAGGCCGATCGCGCGCGGCGGATCGACGGCCAGCTCGGCAAGCGCTTGCGCCCGCCTTCGGGCTGGACGGTGCGGATCGATGGCGTCGATCACCAGGTCGAAATCTCGACCGACGGCGTGACGGTCGATGGCGACGATCTCGACCTGGCGCTCGAATATACGCCGGGCGATCACATCGTGACGGCCGAGCTTGGCGACGAGGAGCTGACCGTGCGCATCGCGCGGACGCGAACCGGATTCCGGCTCACGACGCGCGGTGCCTCACATGTCGCGCGCACTCTGCCCGCGCATGTCGCGCCTTATGCCGCGCACCTGATCGAGAAGATCCCGCCCGATCTGTCGAAGTTCCTGATCGCGCCGATGCCGGGTCTGCTCGTGCGGCTCGACGTCAAGCAAGG
The DNA here is from genome assembly GCF_024508665.1 of Sphingomonas sp. GTDB lineage: Bacteria > Pseudomonadota > Alphaproteobacteria > Sphingomonadales > Sphingomonadaceae > Sphingomonas. The sequence goes on along the minus strand of NZ_JANINP010000006.1, from coordinate 90,935 downwards.
CGACCAGGTCCAGCCGGGCCAGCCGCTGGCCGTCGTCGAAGCGATGAAGATGGAGAATATCCTGCGCGCCGAGAAGGCGGCGACGGTCAAGTCGGTGGAGGCCAAGACCGGCGACAGTCTGGCGGTCGATCAGGTCATATTGGAGCTCGAATAGCCCCTCCCGTCGCGGGAAACATGAACCGAACCGGCCCGATTGCGACAAAATACGACATATTCGGGATGGACCTCTGTCCTACCGGTCGCCATGCTTTCCGGAATGAAACGGTCGCGTATCGCCATGATGCTCGCCGTCGCGCTGCCGCTTCAGGCGTGCATGGTGGGGCCGAACTACAAGCCGCCGGCGAGCGCCTCGCTCGGCGTGCCCGACGCCTATTCCGGGCCCGCGTCGACCGGAGCACTGCCCGACATCTCGACCTGGTGGACGTCGTTCGGCGACACCGAGCTGACCAGCATCATCGACCGCGCGCGCCGCGGCAATCTCGACATCGCCCAGGCGGTGGCGCGGCTGAAACAGGCGCGCGAAGGACTGGTTCAGGCGCGCGCGTCGCTGTTGCCGACGGTCAGCGGATCGGCCGGCTATAGCCGCAGCCTGCTCGATTCGGTCGGCCCGCGCGACAATTTCTCGATCGGCGCCGACGCCAGCTACCAGGCCGACATCTTCGGCGGCACGCGCCGCTCGATCGAGGCAGCGAAGGCGACCGAGCAGGCCTCGGGCTACGATCTCGCCACCGTCCAGACCTCGATCGCCGCCGAAGCCGCGCGCAACTATATCCTGGCCCGCCAATATCAGGCCGCGCTCAAGATCGCGCGCGACAGCCTGGCGATCCAGGACGACAATCTGGAGATTGCCGGTTTCCGCGTCCAGGCGGGTTTGGTGTCGAGCCTCGACCAGGAACAGGCCCGCGCGCAACGCGCCCAGACCGCCGCGCAGATCCCGACGATCGAACAGAATTATGCCGCCGCGGTGAACCGGCTGGGCGTCTTGACCGGCCAGGCGCCGGGCGCGCTCAAGGCCGAGCTGGAGGCGGTGCAGCCGATCCCCATGGGCCCGGCCGACATTCCGACCGGTATCCCCGGCGACATCTTGCGCCAGCGCCCCGACGTCCGCGCCGCCGAACGCACCCTGGCCGCCTCGACCGCGCAGATCGGCGTGGAGAAGGCGGCGCTCTATCCGGCGCTCAACATTACCGGCAATATCGGCACTTCGGCCTCGGCGCTCGGCAGCATCGCCAATGTCATCACCGGCAGCCTGTTCGCGGGGCTCACCCAGTTGATCTTCGACGGCGGCCGCACGCGCAGCCGGGTGCGATCGCAGGAAGCGGCGGCGGAGGGCGCTCTCGCCTCCTACAAATCGACCGTGCTGACCAGCCTGGAGGACGTCGAAAACGCGCTCCAGGCGCTCCAGGCGGCGAAGCAGCGCCAGCGCGAGTTCGCGGTCGCGCTCGATGCGTCGAACGCCGCGGCGATCCTCGCGCGCAGCCAGTATCGCGCCGGGCTGACCGACATCACCACCCTCAACAATAGCGAGGCGGCGTTGCTGTCCGCGCAGAACGGCTTGAACGGCGCGCGCGGCGACCAGGCGCAGGCGATGGTCGCGCTCTACCTCGCGCTCGGCGGCGGGTGGGATGCCACCAAGCCGCCCGAACTCCCGCAGGGATAAGAACATGGCGACGAACCAGGCCGAACTCGACGAATTCCTCGGCGGACGACCGCCGTCCAAATTCAGGCGCTATGCCATATGGGCGGGGATCGCGATCGGCGTCGTCCTGCTCATCCTGCTGCTGATGCGGCTGTTCGGCGGCGCCGAGACGTCGGGCTATGCCACTGAACAGGCGCAAAAGGGCAATCTGACCGTCACCGTGTCGGCGACGGGCAAGCTCGCCCCGACCAATCAGGTCGATGTCGGCTCCGAATTGTCGGGGCTGGTGACCAAGGTCGTGGTCGACGTCAACGACCGCGTCGCGCAGGGCCAGCCGCTCGCGATCATCGATCCCAGCCGCTTCCAGGATACGGTCAACCAGTCCAAGGCCGCGCTCGATGCCGCGGTGGCGACGGTCGGGCAAAACAAGGCGACGCTTGCCCAGGCGAATGCGACGCTGGCGCGGTTCCAGGAAGTCAGCCGTCTGTCGGGCGGCCGCGTCCCGGCCAAGACCGAGATGGACCAGGCGATCGCCGACCGTGATCGCGCCGTCGCCAACCTCAAGGCGGCGCAAGCCAATGTCATCGCCGCCCAGGCCACCTTGTCGTCGAACCAGACCCAGCTGACCAAGACGATCATCCGCTCGCCGGTCAACGGCGTCGTCCTCGCGCGTCAGATCGAGCCGGGCCAGACCGTCGCGGCGAGCTTCAACACCCCGACCCTGTTCGTCATCGCCGAGGATCTCAGCCAGATGAAGCTGGAAGTGGCGATCGACGAGGCCGATGTCGGCAGCGTCAAACAGGGCCAGCGCGCGACCTTCACGGTCGATGCCTTTCCCGGCAAGACTTTCCCCGCGACGATCACGCGCGTCGATGTCGGCTCCAACCTGTCGGCGCAAACCTCCACCTCCAGCAGCTCGACGACATCGAGCTCCGCGGGGCAGGTCGTGTCCTATGCCGCCGAATTGGCGGTGCAGAACGCGGATTTCCAATTGCGTCCGGGCATGACGGCGACCGCCGATATCGTCACGATGGAAAAGAAGAACGTCCTTCTCGTCCCCAATGCCGCCTTGCGCTTCAAGCCGCAGGCGACGGGCGCGCCCGCGGCGCAGGCGAGCGGCGGAATCGCCGGCGCGCTGACTCCCCGGATGCGGCGGCGTGGCGGCGGTGGCGACAGCGCGGCGCCGCTCGAACGCGGCTCCAAGCAGACCGTCTACGTCAAACAGGCCGACGGCAGCCTGAAGGCGATATCGGTCACGACGGGCGACAGCGACGGCACGATGACCGAGATCACCGGCGGCGATCTGCAGCCGGGAATGCAGGTCGTGACCGGTCAGCTCGCCGGATCGGGCGGCAACAGCGCGGGCGGTAGCCGGCGGCGCTCGGGCGCGGGCGGCGCTGGCGGTGGCGGCAATGGGGGCGGCGGGCAGCGCGGTGGCTGACGGCATCTCCGACCCGCTGATCCGGCTGCGCGGCGTCACCAAGACCTATGGCACCGGCGCGACCGCGTTCCAGGCGTTGAAGGGCGTCGACCTCGACATCGCGACCGGCGATTTCGTCGCGGTGATGGGGCCATCGGGCTCGGGCAAGTCGACGACGATGAACATCCTCGGTTGCCTCGACGTGCCGAGCGCCGGCGAATTCATCTTCATGGGGCATCATGTCGAAAGCCTCGACCGCGACCAGCGCGCCCTGCTCCGGCGCAAATATTTTGGCTTCGTATTCCAGGGGTTCAACCTGCTCGCCCGCACCTCGGCATTGGAGAATGTCGAGCTGCCCCTGCTCTATCGCGGCGATGCCAAGGCCGAGCGGCGAGAGATGGCGCTCGCGGCGCTCGACCAGGTCGGATTGAAGGACTGGTGGGACCATACGCCGGGCGAATTGTCGGGCGGGCAGCAACAACGCGTTGCCATCGCCCGGGCGATCGCCACCAAGCCCGCCGTTCTGCTCGCCGACGAGCCGACCGGCAATCTCGACAGCGAACGCTCGGTCGAGATCATGGAATTGCTGAGCGACCTCAACAAACAGGCCGGCATCACCGTGCTGATGGTGACCCACGAACCCGACATGGCCGCCTTCGCCAAGACCATCGTCCATTTCAAGGACGGCCTGGTCGAGCGGATCGAGGCCGGGCATGCGCAAGGGGAGAAGGTGGGATGAGAGGCGTGATCACTCTTATGCCCCTCCCCTTCAGGGGAGGGGTTGGGGTGGGGCCTATCCGCAGGCCATATCGCCCGCCGCACGGCCCCACCCCCGACCCCTCCCCTGAAGGGGAGGGGAGTATTTAAGATGCTCGGCACCACCTTCATCCTCGCGATCCGCTCGATCCGGCGCCACTTGCTGCGCTCGTTCCTGACCGTGCTCGGCATCGTCATCGGCGTCGCCGCGGTGGTGGCGATGGTGACCCTGGGCAAGGCGACCACGCTCCAGGTCCAGAAATCGATCGCCAGTCTCGGCACCAACGTGCTGCAGATCCGTCCCGGCCAGGGGTTCGGCCGCGGCGGCGGCGGGCCGCGTCCGCCCGATTTCGATCCGCGGGATGTCGATGCGATCGGCAAGCAGATCACCGGCGTCACCGCGGTCGCACCGCAAGCCCAGTCGACCGGCACCGCGATCTATGAAGGCGCCAATTGGTCGACCACGGTCAACGGCACGACCAACGGCTATTTCGAGGTCCAGCCCTGGCCGCTGAGCAGCGGCCGCTATTTCACGCCCGCCGAGGAAAGCGCGGGCAAGGCGGTCTGCATCATCGGCAGCACGGTCTATACCAACCTCTACAAGACCAAGGATGCGCTCGGCACGCGAATGCGGATCGCCGGCATTTCGTGCGACGTCATCGGTGTTCTGACGACCAAGGGCCAGTCGGGATTCGGCGGCGATCAGGACGATGTCGTGATCATGCCGATCAAGGCGGTGCAGCGGCGGATGACGGGCAATACCGACGTCCGCCTGATCCTGGTCGGCGTCGACCAGGCCTATTCGACCGCGCAGGTCCAGGCGTCGATCACCGACCTGCTGCGCGAACGCCGCCACATCACCGGCGGCAAGGAAGACGATTTCAACATCTTCGACACCAAGCAGATTTCGGACACGCTCAGCAGTACGACCACGCTCCTCACCAACATCGTCACCGCGGTTGCCGGCATCAGCCTGGTCGTCGGCGGTATCGGCATCATGAACATCATGCTGGTCTCGGTCACCGAACGCACGCGAGAGATCGGCATCCGCCTGGCGATCGGCGCGGTCGCCAACGAAGTGCTGATGCAATTCCTGGTCGAGGCGGTGGTGCTGTCGTGCCTGGGCGGGCTGATCGGATTGCTGCTGGGGCAGGTCGCGGTGATATTGCTGTCGGTGCTCGGCCAATTGCCGTTCATCTTCGACGTCCAGATCAACGTCATCGCTTTCCTGATCTCGGGCGCGATCGGCGTCGTGTTCGGCTTCTTCCCGGCGCGCCGCGCCGCCTCGCTCAACCCGATCGACGCCTTGCGCCACGAATAGGGCGGCGCGACAGACGCGACCCATACCGTCATCCCCGCGACAGCGAGGACCCATCTCCCGGACGGGCAGCAAGTTCGCACCGACGTGATGCGCGGATGATGTTGGAGCTGGGTTCCCGCTTTCGCGAGAGTGACGGATCAGGATTCGAGGCGCCCCCGCACTTGGCCGAACTTGGCCATCAGCTTGTCGAGCTCTTCCTCGGTATCGACATCGATCAGCTCGTCGGGATGCGTGACGACATGCCGCCCGGCCAGGATCAGGTCGCGCGCGCCGGCATCGCCCTCGAGCGTTTCGAGCGCGTCGAAGCGGTTGGCGCCGAACAAGGCAGGCGGCTTGGGGTGCACGCCGTCGCTCGACGCGACCACCGAGTCAGGTCCGGTCGCGGCCTCGAACAGGCGATGGATCTGCGCCGCGGTCACGCGCGGCATGTCGGCGAGCGCGATCAGCACCGCTTCGATCCCCGGACCGCGCGCCGCCTCGACGCCCATCTTCAGTGACAACGACAATCCCTGTTCGGGGCGGCTATTGTGCACCTCGTGATAACCGCGCGCCGCGTAATCGAGCTGGACGCCGTCGCGCACCACCACTCTCCGGGCGAACGGCACCGCGTCCAACGCGGTAACGACATGCATGCCGAGCGGCTGACCCAGGAACGTCTCGGTGAGTTTGTCGGACAGGCCGAACCGCGCCGATTTGCCCGCGGCGAGCAGGATCAATGCGGTGGTTTCAGGCTCGATCACGCAGCGCTCCCACCAGGCCGGCGGCGATCGACAAGGCGATCTCGGCCGGGCCGACCGCGCCGATGTCGATCCCGGCGGGCGCATCGATGCGGTCGAGGTCGGAGTCTGAAACGCCCAGCGCGCCCAGACGCTCCCGCCGCGCGGCATGGCTCCGTCGCGATCCCAGAGCGGCGACATAGCCGGTCGGCGCCGCCAGCGCGGCGGCGAGCGCGGGGTCGTCGATCTTGATGTCGTGCGACAAGGTGACGACCGCGGTCGCGGCGTCGGGCTTGAGCGCGGCGACCGCCTCATCGGGCCAGCGGTCGTCGAGCGTCACGCCGGGAAAGCGCTCCGGGGTCAGGAAGCGCGCACGGGGATCGATCACCGTCGTCGCGATGCCGAGTTCGCGCGCCAGCCCGGTCAGCGCCTGGGCGATCTGCACCGCGCCGACGATCAGCAAGCGGCGCGGCGGCTCGTAGCGATTGACGAACGCCGCGCCCTCGATCGGACGCAGGCTCGACTGGCCGGTGTCGAGATTGGTGACGACGTCGAGCGCCGTGCCTGTCGCTCGCGCCTCGACGATGCGGTCGAACAATTCGGGATCGAAGCCGTCGGCCGCGACCGGCTGGACCATCACCGCGATCTCGCCGCCGCAGGGAAGCCCCACTTCCCACGCCGCGGCGTCGGCGACGCCGTAATGTTTGAGCTGGAACGGCGCGCCGGCGATCACCTCGGCCGCGACGGTCAGGATATCGGTCTCGACGCAGCCGCCCGATACCGATCCCTCGAACCGGCCGTCGTCGCGCACGATCATATGGCTGCCGCGCGGGCGGGGCGCGGAGCCCCAGGTCGACACAACCGTGGCCAACGCCATCGGCGCGCCTCGCCAGGCCAAGGCGGCGGCGATGACGGCGTCGTTATCGGCCATGGTCACTCCCCAATTCCTCCCCGAGCTTGCTCGGGGAGGGGGACCAAGCGAAGCTTGGTGGAGGGGCGTTTGGACTCAGTCGTCCTCGCCGCTGCGCGGCTGCGGCCCCTCCACCACCGGCTGCGCCGGCGGTCCCCCTCCCCAAGCAAGCTTGGGGAGGATTCGAGTTCGCCGCCCTCATACCGGCGGCAACCCCGGCAGCAGCTTGTCGAGCGTGATCGGAAAGTCCCGCACCCTCACTCCGGTCGCGTTGTACACCGCGTTCGCCACCGCCGCGCCCGCGCCGGAAATGCCCAACTCCCCGACCGCCTTGGCGCCGACCGGATTGGCCTGGTCGTCGACCTGTTCGATGAAATGGCATTCGACCGCCGGCGCGTCGGCATGGACGGCGACATGATATTCGCCGAAATCGGGGTTCACGAACTGGCCGGTGCGAGTGTCGACCACCGCCTCCTCGCTCAGCGCGTAACCGATCCCCCAGATCATCCCGCCGACCATCTGGTTGCGCGCGGTCTTCTCGTTGAGCACGCGGCCGACATCGAACACGCCGATCAGCCGGCGCACGCGGATCTCTCCGGTGACCGCGTTGACAGCGACCTCGGCGAATTGCGCACCATGGCTTGCCTGGCTGGTGCGGCGGCTGACCTGGCCGGGACCGGTCTTGCCGTGGGCGACGATCGGCTTGCCGCGGACCAGGTCGGCGATTGGCGAGGACCGTCCGCCGGCGCTGACCACATTGTCCTTCAGCGTCAATTCCTCGGGCGCCGCGTTCATCCGCCGCGCGAGCTCGGCCAAGATGTCCTCGCAGGCCAGCGCCACCGCCGATCCCGAGCTTCCCGCGCCGAACGATCCGCCCGATCCGGCGCTGACCGGCAAGTCGCTGTCGCCCAGCCGCACGTCGATCGCCGATACCGGCAGGCCGAGCATCTCGCCCGCGACCTGCGCCAGCACGGTATAGGTGCCGGTGCCGATATCGGTCATGTCGGTCTCGAGCACCGCGCGGCCCTCGGCGGTCAGCGTCACGCGCGCTTCGCTGTTGACGGTGAAATTGCCGCGGAGCGCCGCCGCCATGCCATGGCCGATCAGCCATTCGCCGTCGCGATTCTGGCCCGGCACCGGGTTGCGCTGGTCCCAGCCGAACCGCCGCGCCCCTTCGTCATAGCATTGCAGCATCAGCCGGGTCGAAAACGGCTTGCCGCTGGTCGGGTCGGTCTCGGGCTCGTTGCGGCGGCGCAGTTCGATCGGGTCGAGGCCGAGTTGCTCGGCCAGTTCGTCCATCGCGCATTCGACCGCGAAGGTCCCGACCGCCTCGCCCGGCGCGCGCACCGCGCCCGAAGAGGGCAAGTCGACCACGGCGAGCGCTGTGGTCAGGCGGCGATTCTCCCCGGCATAAAGCGGGATGGTGCCGAAATGGACGGGCTCGAGGAAAGTCTTGTCGGGCTTTTGCGACGTCACGCTGTCATGCACGAAAGCCGCGATATGGCCGTCGGCATCGCAGCCGATGCGGATGCGCTGCACCGTGTCGCCGCGATGATGGACCAAAGCCGCGGTCTGGCGGCGCGGCAGGGCGATCTTGACCGGGCGGCCGATTTCGCGCGCCGCGACGGCGGCCAGGATGGTTTCCGGTCCGACCCCCGTCTTGCCGCCGAACCCGCCGCCGACATAGGGCGCGAGCACCCGGACACGCGCCTGGTCGATGCCGAGCTGATTGGCGATCGTCTCGCGCGCGCCGTTCAGTACCTGCAGCGATGCGCGCACCACCAGATCCTCGCCTTCCCACCAGGCCGTGGTCGCGTGCGGTTCGAGCGCGGCGGGGAAATGCGGCGGAGTGGTGTAGGTCTGGTCGAAACGGATGTCCGCGGCGGCGATCGCCGCATCGGCATCGCCCTTCACGATATTGGGCAGGAAGCCGATCCCATGGTCGGCGACCACCGGCTGCTCGGCGGGATCGAACCGGCCTTCGCGCCTTTCATACGTAATCGCCACCGTCAGCGCCGCGTCGCGCGCGACTTCCAGGCTCTCAGCGACGACCAACGCGATCGGCTGGCCGAAATGATCGATTTCATCGCTCCAGTCGCTCATCGGCTCGCGGCTGCTGCCGCCGCTCGACGGGAAATCGGGATGCTCGGCGATCACCTTGACCACGCCCTGCATTGCCTCGGCGGCGCTCGTGTCGATGCTCAGCACCTTGCCGGCGCCGATCGCCGCCCCGACGATATGGGCGTAAAGCGTGCCGTCGGGCGCGCCCTCGACCGCATAAGGCGCCGCGCCGCTGACCTTGAGCGGGCCTTCATAGCGGTCGACGCCCTTGCCGATCAGCCCCTGCTGCCCGTTGTCGAGCGCGGCCGGCCGATAGGGGGCGTCCATGGCATGCTCGTTCATCGTCGCCTCCCGGTCACAAAACGCCGATAGGGCTGGGCGTCTGCAGATAGAGGAATCGGGTCGCGCATGACGGTTTTCAAGCGAATTCGCGCCGTAACGGTGCTGGGCATCGCCGCACTGGCATCTTCGGCGATGGCAGGGCAGGGTGGGGCGATGAAGCCGCTCTCCGATCCCATCGTCATCGGCCATCGCGGTGCGAGCGGCGAACGTCCCGAACACACGCTGGCGAGTTATGACCTCGCGATCGACGAGGGCGCCGATTTCATCGAGCCGGATCTGGTCCTGACCAGGGACAATGTCTTCGTCGCGCGGCATGAGAACGACATTACCGGCACCACCGACGTCGCCGATCATCCCGAATTCGCCGCCCGCAAGACGACCAAGGTGATCGATGGCGAGAAGCATAGCGGCTGGTTCACCGAGGATTTCACTCTCGCCGAACTGAAGACCTTGCGTGCCAAGGAACGCCTGCCGCAATTGCGCCCGGCCAACGCCGCTTATGACGGTAAGTTCGAGATTCCGACGCTCGCCGAGATCATCGCGCTCGCCAAGAAACGGTCGAAAGAGGTCGGCCGGACGATCGGCATCTATCCCGAAACCAAGCACCCGACCTATTTCGCCTCGATCGGCAAGCCGATGGAACGCCAGCTCGTCGCCGAGCTCAAACAGGCCGGCTGGGATTCGGCCGATGCGCCGGTGTTCATCCAGAGCTTCGAGGTGAACAATCTCAAGCTGCTCCATTCGATCACCAAAATCCGCCTGATCCAGCTGATGGATTCAAGCGGAGGTCCCGCCGACAATGCCGCGCCCAGCTATGCCGCGATGACCACGCCCGCGGGCCTCAAGGCGGTCGCCTCCTATGCCTGGGGGATCGGCCCCAACAAGGACATGGTCGACAAGGGCAAAGGCGAGCCGTCGACCCTGGTCGCCGATGCCCATGCCGCCGGATTGCGCGTCCATGTCTGGACCTTCCGCGCGGAGAATTTCTTCCTGCCCGCCGCGCTCAGGAAAGGCCTGAACCCGCGTGCGCATGGCGATGTCGACACGGCAATCCGACGCCAGCTCGCGGCGGGGATCGATGGCTTTTTCACCGATTTTCCGCTAATTGGCGTCAGAGCGCGTGCAGCCTATCGGGCCGGCGCGGGCAAATGACCCCTGGGGACGAGTGATGCGTACAATCCTGATCGCCGCGGTAGCCACCTTGCCGCTCCTGACCGGCGGATGCCTCGCCAAGACCGCAGTCGACGTCGTCACCCTGCCGGTCAAGGCGACGGGCAAGGCCGTCGACTGGACGACGACCAGCCAGTCGGAAGCCGACCGCAATTACGGCCGCAAGATGCGCAAGCAGGAAGCGCGCGAAGGCCGCGAACGCAAGAAAGCGGCGGAGCGCTGCAAGAAGGACCCGTCGCAATGCGGGCAGTATGATGGTTACCGCGCGGGCGATCCGGGGGCGCGAGACTAGGTCGTCTCTAAGCCCCTCCCTTTCAGGGGAGGGGCTAAGGAGATCACTCCCCACCCAATACCCCCGCAATCGCGCGGAGCGTGTCCGGGTGCATCTGCACGCCCATATGGCTGCTGACGATCTCGACCTCGCGGCATTGCGGGTCGTGGCACAAAGCGCCGTTGACCAGCCCGTCGCTCGCCGACCAGATCGCGGTGGACGGGACCGGCAGCGGCCGCGCGATCTCCTCGCGGCGCGCGACGACGTCGGGCGAATCGACCTTTTCGCCGGTCAGCCATTCGAACGCGCGCCAGACATTGGTAGCATGCGGATCGCCGGCAAAGGGCGAGCTGACGGTGATCACCTCGCGTACTTTGTCCGGCGCGCGATGCGCCAGGAACCGCGCCATGATCCCGCCCAGGCTGACGCCGATCAAGGTCACCGGCTGGCCCGCGTCTGAATGATAGGCCTCAAGCCGCGCGAGCAATTTCTCGCCTTCCGATCCGATCGCCTTGGCGCCGCGATTGCGCCCCAGCCGCCAGCCTTCGACGCGATAGCCGAGCGTGATCAGATAGCGCTTCATCACGATATTAGAGCGGTCCGAGTTGAACAGGCCGGGCAGCAGCATGACCGGCCGCCCGTCGCCCGCCGGCGCCTTCATCAGCTCGGGCCATTCGACCGGAATGCGCGCGATCGTGCCGACCATGCGCGGCAATTCGGCCGCCCATTGCGCCTTGCTCGGCGGCGTCAGAACCACGCCATCACGTCGATCGGAAAGGGGGTCCATATGCCGATCCTCACTCCCGCCGCTCTAAGCGCGCGACCGGTCCATTCGTTGCATGTCCGCACCGCATCGTACGATCCGCGAGCGTCGTAAAAGACGTCGTTGACGTCATATCCGCCCGCGACCTTGCCACCCGGCCCGCGCGAGGCGCGGATATAGCCGGCCAGCCGGCGATATTGCTCCTCGCTCAGCAGGATCGCGCGCGTGCCCGGCGCAAGCGGCGGCTCGTCGACATGCTCGACATGCAATACGGTGCGGGCACTGCCGATCGCCGCGCGCAAGACGGTGAGCGGATGGACGTCGCTCCAGGTCGGCGTCTCGACATAGAAAGCGCGGTCGCCCCAGCCGACCGCGACCCAACCAAACCCGGCATAGCGCGGATCGGCGATGTCGCCCGGCGGAAAATCCCGGCTCCAGTCGATTCCGGCGGCGCGGACCGGCAGGACCAGCCCGGTATGAATGCCGTTATCCTCGACCAGGATGCGCACGCCCCGCGCCGGGGGTGTCCAGCCGGCATTGGCCGGGATCGACCCGCCGACCATCCCCGCCGTGACATAAGCCAGGATGACGAGGATCAGCGATCGGCCGACCCAGCCCAGGACGCTCGCGGCGCGCGACAGGATTTCTTTCCCCACGGCCGTCGTGATAGATGGTTTCAATGGAAACGGAAACGCACGTCCTCGATTCTCCGCCGCCGGGTGCCGCGCCCGACTGGACGATTCCCCAGGACTGGCAGCATTATACGCCGGAGGAACACGCCACCTGGGATACGCTCTTCGCGCGCCAGGCGAAATTGCTGCCCGGCCGTGCGTCCGAAGCCTATCTGCGCGGGCTCGACGTGCTCAAGCTCAGCAAGCCCGGCATTCCCGATTTCGAGGAATTGTCCGAGCGGCTGATGAAGCTGACCGGATGGCAAGTCGTCGCCGTTCCCGGTCTCGTTCCCGACGACGTGTTCTTCGACCATATGGCCAATCGCCGCTTCGTCGCGGGCAATTTCATCCGCCGCCCCGACCAGCTCGATTATCTCCAGGAACCCGACGTCTTCCACGACGTGTTCGGCCACGTGCCGATGCTCGCCGATCCCGTGTTCGCCGATTATCTTGCCGTCTATGGCCAGGGCGGCCAGCGCGCCTTGGGCCTGGACGCGCTCAAATATCTCGGCCGGCTCTATTGGTACACGGTCGAATTCGGCCTGATCGCCGAGCCCGAGGGCTTGCGCATCTATGGTTCGGGCATCGTGTCGAGCTATGCCGAAAGCCAGTTCGCGCTCGACGACCCCAGCCCCAACCGGATCGGCTTCGACCTGGCGAGGGTGATGGCGACCGAGTATCGGATCGACGATTTCCAGCAGAATTATTTTGTTATCCCCAGCTTCGACGAATTGCTGCGCGTGACGGTCGAGACCGATTTCGCGCCGCTCTACGAGACGCTCAAGGCGCAGCCCGATATCCGCATCGCGGAAATCCTGCCGGAGGATCGCGTGATCACTCGCGGCACGCAGGATTATGCCCGCGGCAAGGGTCCGGCGATCGTCGGTTGAATCAACGCTTCCCCGGCCTTCGTCGGGGAGGGTCAAGCTGAGCGGATCAGCCTAACTGACCGGATGCTCGCGGAAGCATTGGTCGGCATAGCGCTTGGTGTCTTCCTGCGACGGGCCGGTCATCAACTCGCCGACGCTCTTGTTGGCGATCAACTTGTCGGCGACGCAGCCGCACACGACGGAAAAGTCCTTGGTCGTGCCCGACGTCTTCTGCGCACCCGCCTGGCACTCGGCGATGAACTTCGGCCGGAACGAATCGACGAATCCCTTGTCGAAGCTCGAACTCGAATTGCCGGCGGGACCGCCGCCGCTGCATCCGGCAAGGATCAGCATGGCCAGCGTCAGCGGGAAGGCACGCGTCATAAATCCCCCTTTCGAGAACTCAGATGTCCAATGCCCAGCCGTCACGGCCCTTTGGGTCGAACGGCTTGGTCGGCACATAGCGCACCATGCCGGCTTCGAGCTTCAGGATCGTCCAGTCGCCACGCCTCTCGGTCTGTAGCAGAGTGCAACCGCAAGCGGCATAGGCATCGACCACCTGGCCGCGCTGCGTTTCGAGCAAGCCGGCGAGCACGATCGTCGCACCCGGCGTCGCGATCGCCGCGAGCTCCGGCGCCATCGAGACGAGCGGCCCGGCGAGCACATTGGCGATGATCAGATCATAAGGCGCGGCCGCGGTGATCGCGTCGTCGAGCGCGCCGTCCGCAACGATCAGGTCAATGCCTGTTACCGCGTTGGCCTCGGCATTCTCGCGCGTTACCTCGATCGCCATCGGGTCGATATCGGTCGCCAGGATTCGCGCCTCGGGCCACAAATGCCGCGCGGCGAAAGCGAGCAGGCCGGTGCCGGTGCCGACATCGATGATATTGGTGAAGCGCCGCTCCGCCATTGCGTCGAGCATCGCCAGGCAGCCGGAGGTCGTGGCGTGGTGCCCGGTGCCGAATGCGCGCCCGGCATCGATCAGGAAGGCGCGGCCTCCCGCGGGCGGATCGATCGGGTGCGCGCTGGTATGGACGACGAAGCGCCCCTCGCGGATCGGCTCGAGCCCGGCCTGGCTCAGGGTCACCCAATCCTCGTCGTACAGCGGCTCGATTGCCGGCTCGACCTCGGCCGCGCTCGGCACCAAAGCGCGGATCGCCGCGATCGTCGCCGCGTCGGGCTTGGCCTCGCTATAGGCGTCGAGCCGCCAGCGCTCGACATCGTCCTCGACCTCCTCCGTAGTCATCAGCACCGCGTCGATCGCGATCTCGGCGGCATCGATCGCCTCGGCCTCGGCACGCGTACAGGGCAGGGTCAGCCGCCAGCTGTCGATCCTGCGCTCCGCCTCAGCGGACATAGCTCGCCCCGTTCACGTCGATCACCGCGCCGGTCATCGATGACGGCGCGGAGGTCGCGAGATAGGCGGCGGCGTTGGCGACTTCCTCAGGGTCGGCGACGCGGCCGAGCGGGATGTCGGCAAGCAATTTGTCGCCGCCGCGGCTCGACAGATAGTCCTCGGCCATGCCGGTCATGGTAAAGCCGGGGCAGACCGCGAAGGCCAGGATGCCCTGGGCGGCATATCCGCGCGCGATCGACTTGGTCATCGCTACCATGCCCGCCTTGGACGCGGCATAATGCCAGTGATTGGGGCTGTCGCCGCGATAGGCGGCGCGGCTGGCGACGTTGACGATACGCCCGCCCGACTGGCGCTCCTGCCAATGCCGGACCGCGAAGCGGCACAATTCGGCGCTGGCGGTCAGGTTGATCCGCATCGTGCGCTCCCAGCCGGCGACCCACTCGTCGTCGGACCGGTCGATCGGGTTATCCTCGAATATCCCGGCATTGTTGATCACGACATCGATACTGCCGAGTTCGGCGAGCGCCTTGTCCCACAATAAGCGCGGACCGGCCGGGTCGGCGAAATCGGCGGCAATGCCGCTGGCGGTGCCATGGCCGACCAGCCGGATGCCGGCTTGGGCGGAGAGCCTGTCGGCGATCGCCGCGCCGATGCCCCGGCTGCTGCCGGTCAGGAGGATATTGGTCATGCGCCCGCGATTACGGGGTGTCGGGGAGGCCGGCAATGCCTCGGAAGAGGGGGGTGACTCAGATCCTCCCCGTTTACGGGGAGGGGGACCGCCGCCGAAGGCGGTGGTGGAGGGGGAGTGCGGCGAGCGAGTCCGGAGTGGCGCCCCCCCTCCACCACGCGACTGCGTCGCGTGGTCCCCCTCCCCACAAAGTGGGGAGGAATTTAGAGTCCTACGCGGCCACGCTGGTCGAAAACTGGTCGGCCGCGTCCTTCAGCCCGCCCAGCCGGTCGTCGACATCGCTGACGTCGCTCGCCAGAGCGCCCATTTCGCTGGCGACGGCTTCGGTGTCCTCACGGATCGTGGCGATGGTGTTCGACATCGAATCGGCGGCAAGCGCGGTTTCGTCGACCGCGGCCGTGATCGCGGTCACCGTCTGCGCCTGCGCTTCCATCGCGAAGCGGATGCGGTTGGCGCTTTCCTGCACTTCGGCGACCGTAGTCTTGATCGACGCATTGGTTTCGACGGTCGATCGGGTCGCGGACTGGATCGCGGCGATCTTCGCGGCGATGTCGTCGGTCGCGCGCGCGGTCTGGTTGGCCAGGCTCTTCACTTCCTGCGCCACCACCGCGAAGCCGCGGCCGGCATCGCCGGCGCGCGCCGCCTCGATCGTCGCGTTGAGCGCGAGCAGGTTGGTCTGCCCGGCAATGTCGCGGATCAGCCCCAGGATCGATTCGATCGACTTGGCGTGATCGCTGAGCGCGCCGCTGGTCTCGACCGCCTGGCCTGCCTGCGAACTGGCACGGGTGGCAATCTCGGCGGCCGCCTCGACCTCGGTCCGGGCGTCCTCGATCGCGCGGATCAGCCCAGCCGCGGTCTGCGCGGCCTCGCGCATCGCCACCGCCGATTGCTCGGCCGCCGCCGCCACTTCCGCGGTCTTGTCGAGCATGCCCTGCGCCGAATTGGAGGTGCGCGCGGCTTGGCCGCGAATCTTGTTGCCGAGTTGCGCAGTGCCTTCGATCGACGCGGCGATCGACTCGCGGAATTTCTGCGAGCTTTCCAGCCGTGCTTCCTGCGCGCGGGTGCTGACCAGATGGCTGACATAGCTGGTCAGCAGATGCGCTTCGACCAGCGACACGCGCTGCATCACATCGGCATAACGCGCCATGCGCGCGCCGTCCTGGGCGCAGGCTTCGCCGACGACGAGGAACGTTGCCTGGTGCGCTGCGGCGAGCGACGAAAGCAACGGAGCGAGCGGGACGCCGGCTTGGTCCGCGTCGCGAGCATGGGCGCAGGCCATTGCCTTCCATTCGCGGCCGAGCGGATGCTCGAACTTGGCGCGCATATAGGCGGCGCTGCCCGCGACCTGCGCGGCGAACTTCTCCGGCGTGTAATAGGCGCGGACATGCGCGGTCGCGGGATGCGCGACATAATGATCCCAGAAGACGCGGCAGATGCTCTCGTAATGCGGCTCGATGATCGGCACGATCTCCGCGCAGATCGGCCCGACCTGGCCATCCCAGTCGAACGGGGGAAGGTCACGCTTGAGCGCTGCTCTCAAATCGTCGGGCCAGACGACCGGCGGAGTATCTCCCACGTTTTCCTCCCATGGATTCATGCCGCGACCTTGGCGACGAAGTCGCTGGCGCTGGCTTTGAGCTGCCCGAGCTGACCGTCGAGCGAATCGAATCCCTTGCCGACGCCGTCGATCTCGTTGGCGACGGCTTCGGTGTCCTCGCGGATCGTGGCGATGGTGTTCGACATCGAATCGGCGGCAAGCGCGGTTTCGTCGACCGCGGCCGTGATCGCGGTCACCGTCTGCGCCTGCGCTTCCATCGCGAAGCGGATGCGGTTGGCGCTTTCCTGCACTTCGGCGACCGTAGTCTTGATCGACGCATTGGTTTCGACGGTCGATCGGGTCGCGGACTGGATCGCGGCGATCTTCGCGGCGATGTCGTCGGTCGCGCGCGCGGTCTGGTTGGCCAGGCTCTTCACTTCCTGCGCCACCACCGCGAAGCCGCGGCCGGCATCGCCGGCGCGCGCCGCCTCGATCGTCGCGTTGAGCGCGAGCAGGTTGGTCTGCCCGGCAATGTCGCGGATCAGCCCCAGGATCGATTCGATCGACTTGGCGTGATCGCTGAGCGCGCCGCTGGTCTCGACCGCCTGGCCTGCCTGCGAACTGGCACGGGTGGCAATCTCGGCGGCCGCCTCGACCTCGGTCCGGGCGTCCTCGATCGCGCGGATCAGCCCAGCCGCGGTCTGTGCCGCCTCGCGCATCGCCACCGCCGATTGCTCGGCCGCCGCCGCCACTTCGGCGGTCTTGTCGATCATGCCGCGCGCTGATCCCGAACTGCGTGCCGCCTGGTCGCGCAGGGTCACGCCCTCGCTGGTGGCGCGTTCGACCATCGCGGCGATGCCGTCGCGGAATTCGGCCGACAGCCGGTCGCGCGCGATCTGCGCCTGATGTTCGCGATAGGAATTGTAGATGTCGACGGTGATCTCGCCTTCGAGCGCCGACAGACGCATCAAGGTGTCGAGCAGCATCGGCAGCCGGGGATCGTCGCGATCGACTCGGGCCACCATCACGCCCAGAGCGGCGCGGTCGCTGGCGGAGATCATCGACAGCAACGCCATCGGGGACACGTCGGCGGAAAAGGCCGCGGCGACCGAGCGCTCGATCGATTCGATCCAGGCGCGGCCCGACGTGTCGAGGAAGCGGTTGCGGAGGAAGTCGCAGCCGATGTCGATCATCTTCTGCGTCTCGTGCGTCGCCCAGATCCGCTCGTCGGCGAAACAGCGCAGCCATTGTTGCCAATAGGCTTCTGAAATGGCGTGAATTTCGGGCTCGAGGACGGCCCAGGCCTCGCGGCTCGCGGACGCCAGCGTGCCGTCGAAATCGAACACCCTCAACCGCGCGCGAAGGTCGATCTTCGCGGCGATGGTGCCGGGGACGGGCAAGTCATGCGTGCTCAACGATTTTTCTCCGCCTTACCGGCCGCTGGGAGGGGATTGGCCGGTTGGCGACGAGAGCTAGCGTCGACTTGGTTAAAGCGGGGTTAGGATGGGGCTGGGGAACTGGCGCCAAAATGGAGCCGATAGCCCTCACCCGCGCGCGGGAGAGGGTTGGGTGAGGGTCTTCTTCCTTCTAAAATCCAAAGCATGCCGGCAGTCCGACGCCAGATCAGTCACCACGCCTCGCAACTCCGTCGTAACCGAACGGATGCGGAGGAGAAATTCTGGCAAGCCGTCCGCAACCGCCAGATCGACGGGTTCAAGCTCCGTTTCCAACACAGCCTGCTGCCGTACGTCGCGGACTTCGCTTGTCTCGATGCGATGCTGATCGTCGAGATCGACGGTGGGCAGCATGACGAAGCCCGCGACGCCAAACGCACCGCCTTCCTGGAATCCAATGGATTCGAGATCCTCCGTTTCTGGAACAACGACGTCTTGAGCAACCTGGACGGCGTCATCCACATCGTTCGCGAGGCGCTGGTCCGGCGGACTCGAGAAGAATAAGAAGACCCTCACCCTCCCGCTTCGCGGGCCCCTCCCTCTCCCGCAAGCGGGAGAGGGGAAATAGTCCGCTTCCGTCGCAACGAGTCCTACTAGCCCTCTCCCGTTTACGGGAGAGGGTTGGGTGAGGGTCTTCTTTCTTCTTCTTTCTCATCGACCCGATCGAAGATTTAGGTGTTAGCCCAACCCTTGCATCCCCACGCTCCGGGGCTAAGAGGGCGCAGCGCTTTCGCAGGGGACTTTACTTGGCCACGCCGTCCAAACCCGACCGCCCGATTTCGCCCCACCTGTCGCATTATCGGTGGGGCCCGCACATGCTGGTGTCGATCCTGCACCGCGCCACCGGCGACGGTCTCGCCGTGGTCGGCGCGCTGCTGTTCACCTGCTGGCTGGCGGCGCTTGGCGGCGGCAAGGAAAGTTACGACTGGTTCGTGTCCTGGTTCTCGGGCGGCTATTGGAGCATCCTGGGATACGTGCTGGGCGTCGGGCTCACCTGGTCGCTGTTCCAGCATATGATGAGCGGCATCCGCCACTTCTTCCTCGATGCCGGCGCGAATTTCGAGCTCAAGGCCAACAAGACGGGATCGATCCTGACCATCGTCGCGTCGGTCCTGCTCACCATCCTGTTCTGGGGCGTGCTGCTCAAGGACGTCATCCTCGGAGTCGCCAAATAATGGGCCAGGGCACCGAACTCGGCCGCGTCCGCGGTCTCGGCAGCGCCAAGGAAGGCGCGCATCATTGGTGGCGCCAACGCATCACCGCGGGATCGAACCTGTTGCTGCTGGTCTGGTTCCTGATCTCGCTGACGCGTCTGACCGGCTTCGATTATGACAGCGTCCATGCCTGGATCGGCTCGGCCTGGGTCGCGGTGCCGCTGATATTGCTGGTCATCTCGGTCTGCTGGCACGCGCGGCTCGGCCTGCAGGTGCTGATCGAGGATTATCAGGAAAATGAGAGCCGCGTCGTGGCGCTCGTCCTCATCGAATTCTTCCTCGCGGTGATCGCGGTCACCGCCATTTTCTCGATCCTGCGCGCGGCGCTGGCGGGGGCGTAATGAGCGACAGCTACAAGATCATCGACCACACCTATGACGCCGTCGTGGTGGGCGCGGGCGGCTCCGGGCTGCGCGCGACCATGGGTGTCGCCGAAAGCGGGCTCAAGACCGCCTGCATCACCAAGGTGTTCCCGACGCGCAGCCACACCGTCGCGGCGCAGGGCGGTATCGCCGCCAGCCTGGGCAATATGGGTCCGGATCACTGGACCTGGCACATGTTCGATACCGTCAAGGGCTCCGACTGGCTCGGCGACCAGGACGCGATCGAATATATGGTGCGCGAGGCGCCCGCCGCGGTCTACGAGCTCGAACATGCCGGCGTGCCGTTCAGCCGGACCGAGGCGGGCAAGATCTATCAGCGCCCGTTCGGCGGCATGATGCAGAATATGGGCGAGGGCCCGCCCGCGCAGCGCACCTGCGCCGCGGCCGACCGCACCGGCCACGCCATGCTCCACGCGCTCTATCAGCAGAGCCTGAAGTATGACGCCGATTTCTACATCGAATATTTCGCGCTCGACCTCATCATGGAAGGCGGCGAGTGCAAGGGCGTGATCGCGCTCTGCATGGAAGACGGCTCGATCCATCGCTTCCGCAGCCATGCGACGGTGCTGGCGACCGGCGGATACGGCCGCGTCTATCAGTCGGCGACCAGCGCCCATACCTGCACCGGCGACGGCGGCGGCATGGTGCTGCGCGCGGGATTGCCGCTGCAGGACATGGAGTTCGTCCAGTTCCACCCGACCGGCATCTACGGCGCCGGCGTCCTCATCACCGAGGGCGCGCGCGGTGAGGGCGGCTATCTGACCAATAGCGAAGGCGAGCGCTTCATGGAGCGCTATGCTCCCTCGGCCAAGGACCTCGCCAGCCGTGACGTCGTCGCGCGCTCGATGGCCGCCGAGATCCGCGAAGGCCGCGGCGTCGGCGCCAACAAGGACCATATCTACCTGCATCTGGATCATATCGATCCCAAGGTGCTGCACGAGCGGCTGCCCGGCATCACCGAGACCGGCAAGATCTTCGCCGGCGTCGACCTGACCCGCCAGCCGCTGCCGGTCACGCCGACCGTGCATTACAATATGGGCGGCATCCCGACGAACTATCACGGCGAAGTCGTTCACCTGAAGGACGGCGATCCCGATGCGGTCGTCCCCGGCCTTTTCGCGGTGGGCGAGGCGGCCTGCGTTTCGGTCCATGGCGCCAACCGCCTGGGGTCGAACTCGCTGATCGACCTCGTCGTGTTCGGCCGCGCCACCGGCAAGCGCATCGCCGAGATCATCCGCAAGGATTCGAAGCACGGCACCGTGGTCAAGGCCGCCGACGACCAGGCGATCGCGCGTCTCGACCATTTCCGCAACGCCAAGGGCGCCCGGCCGACCGCGGAGATCCGCGCCGACATGCAGCGCACGATGCAGAAGCATTGCGCGGTGTTCCGCGACACGGCTTTGCTCGACGAAGGCGTCGGGCATATGGATATGGTCTACAAATCGCTGGCCGATGTCGGCATCACCGACCGCTCGCTGATCTGGAACACCGATCTGGTCGAGACGCTCGAGCTCGACAATCTGCTCGGGCAGGCGGTCGTCACGATTCGCGGCGCGTCGAACCGCAAGGAAAGCCGCGGCGCGCACATGCACGAGGATTTTCCCGAGCGCGACGACGCGAACTGGATGAAGCACACCATCGCCACGTTCGACGGTTGGGGCGGCAAGGGCGGCAGCGTCTCGCTCGATTACCGCCCGGTGCACGACTACACGCTGACCGACGACGTCGACTACATCAAGCCGAAGAAGCGGGTGTACTGACCATTGGACGCGACCGGCACGCGATCGTTTCGAGCGGTCCTTGCCGGTTGCGGTCTGACCGCGCTCGTCGGTGCCGGTGTGGCGCTGCGCGGTGTGTCCACGCCGATCTATTCGGCAAGCGTGGCCGAAGCCGGCAGGCTTCATGCGCAATGGTGCACTGCGGATGCCCGGATCGATGACGCCGCGGGAGCGCGCTATCAGGCGCTCTTCACCGAGCATTATCCCTGGAAGGATACGGGTCTTGGCCTGATCCTCGGCGCGGCGGCACTGGCGATCCTCGCTGTGACGTTGCGGAGGACCGCGGGAGAAGGACGGCCATGGCTACGCACGCCTTCGGCGCGATGGCCATTCCTGGTACTGGGACTAGCGGTGATCGCGCTCGGAGAGGTGGTCACCGCCTACAGCTTCATGACGGACGCTTATCGTCTGTATCTTCCCGCCTGCGCCGATTCCTGGGGCATTCCCGTTACCCTATCGATCTATTCCACCTTGGTTATCACCCCGGCCCTGCTGGTTGCCGGAATCGTGTTGACCCTGATGTTCGGGAAGCTGCCGGTGCCGCTCGACCAATGGGATAGGACGCGGCCGGTGCGATCATGGTTCGTCACGATCGTGTTCGCCTTGCTCATCCTGTCAGTGGCGGCGGTCGGGATCGCCAGTCTGCCCACGACGACCAGTGGGTGGATCCTGCCGACCGTGCTCGCGTCATACTTGTTAGCCGCCACGCGTGCGGCGCTTCTCGCGCCACGCCGGGAAGGGCGGCTGGTGTCCACCGGCCTTTCGACTCTCGCCGGGCGTTGACGGAGCTTGTCGGGGAGGGACGGCCATCTCCGCGCTGGCGCCCGCCACCCCACAGGTCTAGAAAACGCTCGCCTTGCCGCCCCCAGCAACGTCCTTCGGAGAGTCGTCCATGCGCCTGCCGCTTCGCCTTCTTCCCCTTTCGCTCGCCGCGATCGCCATGCCCGCCGTCGCGGCGCTGTCGACCGGTGCCGCCGCGCCCGATTTCACCACGCGCGGCGCGATCAATGGCAAGGTCTTCCGCCTGCATCTTGCCGATCAGCTCAAGAAGGGGCCGGTCGTGCTGTACTTCTTCCCGGCGGCCTACACGTCGGGCTGCAATGCCGAGGCGCACGAATTCTCCGAGCATATCGACGAGTTCAAGGCCGCCGGTGCGACCGTGATCGGCATGTCGACCGACGCCGTGCCGACGCTGGTCAAATTCTCGACCGAGAAATGCGCGGGCAAATTCCCGGTGGCGAGCGCGGGGCCGCGCATCGTCAGCGCTTATGATGTCGCGCTCGGCAAGCAATTCACCGATCCCAAGACCGGCAAGGCGCGCGATATCACCAACCGCACCAGCTATGTGATCGGCCGCGACGGCAAGATCCGGTTCGTCCATTCGGACCTGTCCTACGTCGACCACGTCAAGCTGACGCTCGAAGCGGTCAAGGCGCTGAAATAGGGCGTTCTGCGCGCTCGCCCCAAGAAACGCGCTCGAAGTTGACGGTGATTCCGCCTCCCTCTTCGTCATGCGGGGCTCGTCCCGGCATCCACCGTGGTACCTGGCCAACGGCCGCTGGGTGCGCGGCACGGTGGATGCCGGCACAAGGCCGGCATGACGGACGATGCTGATTGGGCGGTTCCGGCTCCTATCAGTGGTTCAATGCATATGCGATCCTGGGGTTCGAGGAAACTGGGATGCGCTGAATATCGCCGAAGCGGACGGTACCCGAGCGACTACCTATCTGATAGGTTCGAAAACGCGATCTTAGCCTATCGCCTGTAGCTCCATGCCGTCGCCCAAGCGCGATTTTGGCAAGGGGAACGGACGGTGGCGAGCGCCGTAGACAATTCATCCAAGGCGTCGGATCGGCTCTATGCCGCGATCGGCGAATTCCTCGCGCGGCACCGCCTGAGCGTCGACCCGGTGCATTATGCATTTGCGCACAAAGTGTTGAGCGATCAACGCGGGCCGCTGGCGGCCGAGGTCGCGCGGATCACCGACGGCGGCGTGCGGCTGAGCTCGCGCGATATCGAAGAGCTTGGCGGCCGGGCGGTGATGGGCGCTCCGGCAAGTGTCGGCGGTGATTCGGCCCCCAACCTCTCCTCGCCGCCGCAACTCACCGTCGTCGCAGACAATACCAAGGCGCAGTCGCTGGTCGCGCGGGCACAGATGCAGGTCGAGGATTTCGGCGACACGGTGCGCGCGATGCACGCCGATACGCGCGGGTTCGGCCAGGATTTGCGCGCCTCGCGCGATGCGATCCGTGCCTCGCGCGATACCAGCGCGATCGACGAGGTCGTGCGCATGGCGAGCTCGATGCTCGACCGCGTCTCGTCGGCCGAGGCCCGGCTGCAGGAAGCGACGCACGAGGCCGACCGGCTCCGCCGCGAGCTCGAACTGGCGCGCGACGATGCGCGCCGCGACCCGCTGACCGGCCTGCCCAATCGTCGCGCGTTCGAAGATGCCTATGCCGCGGCCGTGACCAGCAGCGACCCTGTCTGCGTCGCGATCTGCGACGTCGACAAGTTCAAGTCGGTCAATGACCGGTTCGGCCATGCGGTCGGCGATCGCGTGCTCAAGGCGATCGCCGAGGCGTTGCGCACGGGCTGCGACGAGCATCTCGTCGCGCGCTATGGCGGCGAGGAATTCGTCGTGATGTTCACTGGGCTGAGCCCTGACGACGCGCTATCCACGCTCGAAGGCGCGCGTGCAGCGGTCGCCGCCAAACGCTACCGCCTGCGCGAAACCGACGCTCCACTCGGGGCCGTAACCTTCTCCGCCGGGCTGACGCTGGTCGAGCCGGATGACACGATCAACTCCGCCATGGGCCGCGCCGATCGCCTGCTCTACGCCGCCAAGGAAGACGGTCGCAATTGTATCCAATCGGATCGGTGATTTTTGCCGACATGTGGCAGAAATAGCCGATCCGGATACGTGAAAAGCGCCACTTATCGCTTTTCGAAAATTTCAAATGTCCTATAATCAATAACTTATAAAACTGGCACACTCCCTGCAATCGTGTCGGCATGGTCGTCGGATGGTCCGATAGCCATCCAAGATAGGGAGTTAAGATCATGTCGGTACGTTTCGCTTCGGCTCAGCAGGTTGCGGTTTCGGTGTTCAGCGCGCTCGTTTGCACCATGGTTCTCGTCAACGCCGCCACCTCGTTCGTCCCGGTCGCCTGACCGGGACGCACCTCCTCCGCGGCGAGCGGGAGGGGGTCAGGCAAGCCAGCTCGCCAACCGGCGGCCGCGATAGGGCGGCCGCGCCGGGGCCGGGAAGCGGCCCCTTCTTTTTGCCTCAGCGTCCGAGCAGGAAGGTCAGCGGAATTGCGACCCGTGCCTGCCAGGCGCGTTCGCTATGCTCGGCACCCGGAAACGCCCGGCTGACCCAGGCACCGCCACGCGATCCCGCCGCGGCGTCGAGCTTGCGCTGGTACGGCTCGATCGATCCGTCATTGGTCCCGGTGCCATAATCGAAATAGAGCCGCGCGGTCCGGGGCGGCAGATGCGCCTCGAACCAGCGTTCGGCAAAGCCGTCGCCGATCGGCCAGGAGGTCGACAGGCACGCCGCCGCGCCGAAGATCCTGGGATAGCGGACCACTGCATAAGCCGAGATCAGCCCGCCCATGCTCGATCCCATCAGCATGGCGTTTTGGGCGCCGCGTAACGTGCGGTAGCGGCGGTCGATCAACGGCTTGAGCTCGGTGGCGAGGAACCGGACATAGGCGTCGCCGACAATCCTGGCGCGCTCGACCGGTAGCTTTTTGAACAGGTCGGCCGAACCCGGGTCGCCCTTCGTACCCGCCGCCGGCACAGCGGCCTGCGGCATATATTCGCCCAGCCGGTTGTCATTATTCCACACCGCGACCAGGATCGCCGGCCGCACCTTGTTCGCCGCGATCAACCGATCGAGCGCGCGATGCACTTCCCAGCTCTTGCCCGAAAAGGGCGACGGCGTGTCGTACACATTCTGTCCGTCATGCAGATAGAGCACCGGATAGCGCCGCTTCGATGTGGCGTAGCCGGGCGGCAGCCAGACCTGCACGGTCCGCGCGGGAACGAATTTCGACTGGACGGTGATCGGCGGCTGCAGTCCGTCCGCCGGATCGGCGAGGGCCGGGCTTGCGACGAGCGCAAGGACGAACGCGAGGATCAGGCGGATCATAGGCGCATTGATCGCCTGGCCGTCGTTCCCGTCAACCTATTCCGCTGCCAGCGCTTCCTGGCGTTCCTGTGCCTGGCGTGCCCACATATCGGCGTAGAGGCCGTTCTTGCGCAGCAATTCGGCATGGGTGCCGCGCTCGGCGACCAGGCCGTTTTCGAGCACGACGATCTGGTCGGCATGGACCACGGTCGACAGGCGGTGGGCGATGACGATCGTCGTGCGCCCGCGTTCGATAGCCTGGAGCGTGCCCAGGATCTCGGCCTCGGTGCGGCTGTCGAGTGCGCTGGTCGCTTCGTCCAGGATCAGGATCGGCGGGTCCTTGAGCAGGGTGCGCGCGATCGCCACGCGCTGCTTCTCGCCGCCCGACAATTTCAGACCACGTTCGCCGACCCGGGTTTCGTACTGATCGGGCTGGCGCTCGATGAAGCTTGAGATCGCCGCGCCCTTGGCGGCGCGTACGATGTCTTCCTCGTTCGCGCCTTCACGGCCGTAAGCGATATTGTAGCCGATCGTGTCGTTGAACAGCACCGTGTCCTGCGGGACGATGCCGATCGCGGCGCGCAAGCTTGCCTGGGTGACGTGGCCGATATCCTGGTCGTCGATCGTGATCCGCCCGCCGGTCAAATCGTAGAAACGGTACATCAGCCGCGCGAGCGTCGACTTGCCAGCGCCCGACGGCCCGACCACTGCCAACGTCTTGCCTGCCGGGATATCGAGATCGATGCCTTTCAGGATGTCGCGCCCCGGCTCATAGCCGAAATGCACGTCCTCGAACCGGATATGGCCGCGGTCGATCTTGAGCGGCTGCGCGTCGGGCGCGTCGACGATTTCGGCGCCGGTATCGAGCAAGTCGAACATCGCCGCCATGTCGACCACGCCCTGCCGGATCGTGCGATAGACCATGCCGAGCAGGTCGAGCGGCCGGAACAACTGGGTCAGCAAGGTCGAGACGAACACGACGTCGCCGGGCGAGAAACGACCATGCGCCCAGCCCCAGGCGATGAACACCATCCCGCCGCCGAGCATCAAATTGGTGACCAGGGCCTGGCCGATATTGAGCCAGGCAAGGCTGTTCTCGCTCTTGACCGCGGCATTGGCATAGGCGCCGACCGCGGCTTCGTAGCGCCTCGCCTCGCGCTCCTCGGCACCGAAATATTTGACCGTCTCGAAGTTGAGCAGCGAGTCGACCGCGTGTGCCACCGCGCCGGTGTCGAGGTCGTTCATCCGCGTGCGCAATGCATTGCGCCAGTCGGTCACCACGCGGGTGAAGCCGATATAGACGACGATCATCACCAAGGTCGCCACGTCGAGCCACACGCCGAAATTCGACCAGAAGATCTGCATGACGAAGCAGAGTTCGAGCAGGGTCGGCGCGATGTTGAACAGCAGGAAATAGAGCATCGTGTCGATGCTCTTGGTGCCGCGCTCGACGACCTTGGTCACCGCGCCCGTGCGCCGTTCGAGGTGGAAGCGAAGAGACAATTGGTGGAGGTGGCGGAACACGGTGGCGGCGAGCTGGCGGGTCGCCTCCTGGCCGACGCGCTCGAACACGACGTTGCGCAGATTGTCGAACACGACGCCCGACAGCCGCCCGGCGGCATAGCCGATCACCATCAGCATGACGAATTGCGGGACGTTGGCGACGCCCCATTCGTTGCGCCCGGCCATCGCGTTGACCGCGTAGCGAAGCGCATAAGCGGTGACATAGACCTGCACCACCTTCGACAGGACGACGAAGGTCATCGCGACGACGATGCGCAGCTTCAGACCGGGGGCATCGGCGGGCCACAGATAGGGGAGGAAACGCCGAAGCGTCGGGATCAGCGGGCGATCCTTGGTCGGCGGAAGTTCGGCGGGCGGCATCGTCGCTTTATGTAGGGTGCCGCGGGCGTTCAGGGAACCGTCGTCGTCGCCCAAGGATTATAGACGCGACGGAGGAAGACATGGGTTCTGTATTCTACGTCATCGCGATCATGGGCTGCGGCGATGGCCAGACGCAATGCGCGCAGCAGCGGATCGAGCCGGTCCGGTATTACAGCGCGGCGCAATGCCGGGCGGCGATGCCCGCGGCGCTGATCCGCAACACCGATATCGATTTCCCGACGGTTACCGCGGCGTGCCGCCAGGTCGGCCAGTCGATGGCCGACAACAATAAGGCTCAGGCGCGCCGCAGCTGAACTGGCGCGAACCTCGCCGCGCCGATAATGATTGCCCCCGGAACAGCCAGGGGATGTCATGCGCAGGATTGTCGGAACCATCGTCGGGCTGGCGATTGCCATCGCGCTGATCGATGGCGCCTGGGAGCTCGCCGAACGCTGGTTCCCCGCCGCGATCGCGCCTGACGCCAGCGCGCAGGAAATGCTTGCGCGCTTCGTCATGGCGATGCCGCTCGCCGGTCAGATAATCATCGCGATAGGCTGGCTGCTCGCCGGGTTGGTGGGTGCTTTCGCCGCGCTGCGGATCGGTCAATGGCGACCGGCTGGATGGATTGTCGCACTCATATTGGTGGCCGACGGGGTATGGAACCTGACCCAGCTGACGCAACCCTTGTGGCTCCAGGGCGCCACCCTGATCCTGCCCCTCGCCGGCATGTGGCTCGCCGAGTGGCATTTTCACCGCGCTCGGCCGGGTGATCCCTTAATCAACTAATTCGGCGTCCGCGCCGCGGCGGATCGGTAGCGACCAGCGGATCTGGTCGCGCAGCATCGCCTCGAGATCCTCGGCGCCGACATTGTGCGCGGCGGCGCGCTTCCTGAGCAAGGTCAGCAACAGCCCCGCGCGCGTCGGCGGCGGCGCCGGTTCGGCACGGCCGCGCTGCAAGGCACGTGAGAACTTCACGGACAATTTCGTCATAATGGGTAAGCTAGGCTGTCGGGCTTGCCGAGTCCTGACCGAGCAGGGTTTACGCAGGGCTAACCGCGCGGCCGCCGCCACAGATCCGCATCGCGCGGCGCGACGGGATAAAGCCGGTTGCGCTGCACCGCCTGGCCGAGCGCCCGCGCGATCCAGCCGAGCTTGGCGGCCGCCGAGGTGCCGGCGCGATGATCCCAGGCATGGTCGCCGCGCGCCGCGACCTCGCGGCCGATCGCGCCATAGATGCCCGCCGCCGCCAGCACGGCCCAGGCCGATCGCAGGCTGAGTCGCCGCGTGCCGATACGCGCGCTCGCTTCGAACGCCGCCGCGCGATCGACCAGGCGCCGCGCCAGCACCGTCAGGCGGGGACGGAAGGGCGGCTTCATGTGCTGTCCGGGCGGTATGTCCATCTCCGCCAGCCACTCCTGGGGCAGATAGCAGCGCCCGCCGCGATCATCTTCCTCGATATCGCGCGCGATATTCGCCAGCTGGAACGCCATGCCCAGGTCGCAGGCGCGGTCGAGCGTGTCCTCGTCGTCGGGCGAGACCCCCATCGCGATCGCCATCATGCAACCGACCGCGCCGGCGACATGGTAGCAATAGCGATAGAGATCGTCTTCGCTGCGCGGCCGCCAGTCTTCCAGGTCGAGACGAAATCCCTCGATCAGGTCATGCGCGAACCGGCGCGGCAGCCGCGTTTCGGCGGCGACGATGCGCAGCGCGTCGAACGCGGGATCGCCCACCATCTCGCCGGCCAGCGCGGCATCGGTCATTGCGCGGATCTGCGCCAGCCGCGCGGCGGGGTCGGGAACGACGGAGAGATCGTGGCCGAATTCCTGTCCATCGGCGAGGTCGTCGCAGCGCCGGCACCAGGCATAAAGCAGCCAGGCACGCTCGCGCGTCTTGCGGTCGAACAGCAGGGACGCGGCGGCGAAACTTTTCGAGCCCCGGGCGATCGATTCTCGCGCGGTCGCGACGATCGCCGCGCGGCTGGGACGCTCGCCGCTCGCGCTCATGTCCTCGTCCGTCCACGTCGGGCGAAGGACGAGGCGCTCACAGGTCCTTCGCGCCGATCTGCCCGATCGTGGTGGCGGGCTGGAACGCGGCCATCTTGTCGAGCAAGTCGGGCAATGTGTCGGCCACGATCAGCAGTTCCCGGTGCTGCGCCCGCACGAATCCGACCCGCGC
Organism: Sphingomonas sp.; assembly: GCF_024508665.1. GTDB lineage: Bacteria > Pseudomonadota > Alphaproteobacteria > Sphingomonadales > Sphingomonadaceae > Sphingomonas. The sequence goes on along the minus strand of NZ_JANINP010000006.1, from coordinate 61,421 downwards.
CATCGTTTCCCAGAATTCGATCAGCCCGTCATAATAGCCGTCGAGATTGAGCAGCCCGACCGGCTTGGCGTGATAGCCGATCTGTGCCCAGCTCAGCGCTTCCCACAATTCGTCCATCGTGCCCGTGCCACCAGGCAGGGTGACGAAGCCGTCGGACAGATCGGTGAACGCCTGTTTGCGCTGGTGCATCGTGCCGACGACATGGAGCTCGGTCAGGCCCTTATGCGCGACCTCGGCGGCGACCAGGGCTTCAGGAATGACGCCGATCACTTCGCCTCCCGCCGCCAATGCCGAATCGGCGACCGCGCCCATCAGGCCGAGCCGACCACCGCCATAGACCACGCCGATCCCGCGTTCGGCCAATGTGCGGCCGACTTCGCGAGCGTTCTCGACATAGCGCGGATCGCTCGGCGAGGCGGAGCCGCAATAGACGGCGAGACGGTTCATCACTTTAGCCCCTCCCCTTCAGGGGAGGGGTTGGGGTGGGGCCTATCCACTGGCGAAGCGCTTGCCGCACTGCCCCACCCCCGACCCCTCCCCTGAAGGGGAGGGGCTTCTTGCGTTGCACTCATCACTTCTGCTCCAGCATCAATTTGGCGGTCGCCTTGGCGCTCATCACCACGCCGGGAATGCCCGCGCCGGGATGGGTGCCGGCGCCGACGAAATAGAGGTTGGGTATGTTGGCGTCGCGATTGTGGACGCGGAAAAAGGCGGACTGAGTCAGGATCGGCTCGAGGCTGAAGGCGCTGCCGAGATGCGCGTTGAGGTCGTGCGCGAAGTCCGACGGCGCGTAGCTGAACTTGGTGACGATCCGCTCGTGAATGTCGGGGATCAGCCGCGCGCCGATCTCGTCGAGGATGCGCTTCTCCAGGATCGGCCCGATCTCCGCCCAGTCGACCGGGAACTTGCCGAGATGCGGAACGGGGGCGAGCGCGTAAAAGGTCGAATGCCCCTCGGGCGCCAGGCTGGGATCGGTCACCGTCGGGTGATGGAGATAGAGCGAGAAATCCTCGGCCAGCACGCCATGGTCGTAGATGTCGGCGAGCAATTCGCGATAGCGCGGCCCGAACAGGATCATGTGGTGCGGAATGCCCGGCCAAGCGCCCTTGATGCCGAAATGGACGACGAACAGAGAGGGCGACCAGCGCTTGCTCTCGAGCCGGCCGACGCGGCGTTGCGCGCTGCGCGATCCCGCCAGCAGGTCGCGATAGGAATGCATCACGTCGGCATTGGTCGCGACCGCATCGGCCTCGCCCGACCAGCCGCTCGCGGTGGTGATGCCGGTCGCGCGATCGCCGAGCGTCTCGATCCTCGCCACCGGATCGCCCAGCCGCAAGGTGCCGCCCAGCCGCTCGAACAAGGCGACCATGCCGGCGACCAGTTTGTTGGTCCCGCCGCGCGCGAACCACACGCCGCCATCGCGCTCGAGCTTGTGGATCAGCGCATAGATGGCGCTGGTGGTCATCGGATTGCCGCCGACCAGCAAGGTGTGGAAACTCAGCGCCTGGCGCAGCTTCTCGTTCTTCACGAAGCCCGAGACCACCGAATAGACCGATCGCCACGCCTGATAGCGTATCAATGCGGGGGCGGCGGCGACCATCTGGCCGAAATCGAGGAACGCGGCCGAGCCGAGCTTCTCATAGCCTTCGCGATAGACGTTGCCCGAATAGTCGAGAAAGCGGCGATATCCAGCGACGTCGTCGGTATTGAGCCGGGCGATCTCGGCATGGAGCTGGGCGTCGTCGTTCGAATAATCGAAGCTGGTGCCGTCGCGCCAGTTGAGCCGATAGAAAGGCATGACCGGCATCAATTCGACGTCGCGCGCGATGTCCTGCCCGGTCAGTGCCCATAATTCGTGGAGCGCCGCCGGATCGGTGATGACGGTCGGCCCGGCATCGAAAGTGAAGGTGCCGGCGTCGGTTGGCCGTTCCCAGAAATAGGCACGGCCGCCGGGCTTGTCGCGCGCCTCGACGATGGTCGTCGCGACTCCGGCCGATTGCAGCCGGATCGCCAGTGCGAGCCCGCCGAAGCCGGCGCCGACGACGATCGCGCGCTTCATGCGTGCTGCCTGCGGATCGCGGCGATGGCGCGGCCGACCGGCACCGGGGGTTTGCCGCTCAGGATGCGGGCCTTGTCCATCACGCTCGATCGTCCCGCATAGAATCGTCCTATAAGGCCCGGACCGAGCCGGTAAAAGCGTTCAAGGATGCGATAACGCTCTTCGGGTTCGGCGGCGCGGAACAGCATCGCGTCGAGCGTACGGTAAAAAGCGCGGTCGGCCCAGGCGCCGCTCGCCATGCCATAGGTCAAGTCGCACAAAGCCGGGGTGGAAAGATCGCTTGCGCTGGCGATCCGCGCCGCCAGCCGTACCGCATCGGGCAGCGAATAGCCGGTGGTCGGATGGAACAGTCCGGCGCGGAGACCTGCCTTTGGCACTTTCGCGCCGCCCGCGCGCCAGAAAGCGTCGAAATCGCCGCCGATCGCGACCGGCAACGCGCCGGTTTCCTCGCGCGACACCGCTTCGGTCACCCAGCCGCGGCTCAGTGCATATTCGTGGATTCGGCCGGTCAGGGCATCGCGATCGATCGCCGGCGTGTCGCTGTAATAGGTGTCCTCGACGAACATCCGCGTCGCGGTGAAGGGCAGCGAATAGACGAAGCGATAGCCGTCGATCTGCTCGACCCTCGCGTCCATGATCGTCGGTCGCGTCACGTCGTGCGGCTCTGCCAACAGCAATTCGCGCCCGACGAATTTCTGCCAGCCGAGATCGAGCGCCGACATGTCTCCCGGCCCGCGTGCGTCGATAATGCCCTTAGCCTCGATCCGGTCGCCGTTCGCCAGCACGACCGCGGTGGTGCCGACCCCCAGCGCCTTCTGCGCGATCAGCTGGCCGGGGGCGAGGTTCGCGCGCACCACGCGATCGAAGCGTTCGGACTCGATCGAATAATAGCTTGTTTGAAGCGTTCGGGCATGCGCCGGAAAGGCGACTTCGTAACCACGCCAGCCATAGGAAACGAGCGGCGCGGCGAGCCAGCGGTCCTCTTTGGCGACGTCACGCTCGAAGAACGACCAGACATGGTCGCCGCCGATTTGCGGGCTCGCCTCGATCAGCCTGAGATCGAGGTCGGGGCGCTTCCTGCGCAACGCGAGCGCGATCAATCCGCCCGCCAATCCGCCGCCGACAATCGCTAGGTCACACTCAACTTGGCCTGCCATGACGAATCGCTACCCGTTTTGGTCGGGAGCGCAACCCATGGCGCGAGGCGTTTGAGCCCCGCGAACGAATCGCCTGTGGACAGATCGTGCTTAGAGAGTTTTTTGAAAACTCGCGGTAGAGCGAGTTTTAAGGCGGTGCCGGCCCGCCCCTCCACCCGACCTCCCATGGAATATCCTGATTGGGCGGTCGGGTGGGGGAGTGGGCCGGCACCGCGAAATGCGCCGCGGCGCATTTCCAAACGACCTCTCACGCCGCCTGGCGTAGCGGCATTTCGGTCGCCATCGCCGCGGCGACCGAGGGCCGCGCGCGCATCGCGGCGCGCCATGCCTTCAGCGCCGGCCAGCCCTCCAGGCTCAATCCGGCAAATTCGGTCCAGTTGAGCACGGCGAGCAGATAGGCGTCGGCGACCGAGAAGGTGTCGAGCAGATAGTTGCGCCCGGCCAGATGCGCTTCGAGCAGCCCGAAACGTTTGTCGACCAGTTCCCGCGACCAGTCGCGCGCACCCTCGGTCGAGTGCCGCGACATCAGCGGCGCGAACACGCCCTTGTGGATCTCGGTCGAGATGAAGTTGAGCCATTTGGTCAGCTCATAGCGCTCGCGCGTATAGGGCGGCGGCGCCAGCACGCCCTCGGCGGCGAGATCGGCGATATAGGTCAGCACCGCCGGCCCCTCGGTCAGGGTCACGCTGCCCGCTTCCATCGCCGGGACATAGCCCATCGGGCTGATCTCGCTGAAGGCGCGGCCGTCGGGCAACCTGCCGTCCGGTACGACCTGAATGAAATCGGCATCCAGTTCGGCTTCGTTGATCGCGATGCGAGTCGCCAGGCTGCAGGCGAAGGGAATGAAATAGAGCTTCATGACGATCCTCCTGGGGGCTTGTTTATTTTTGTACCAATCCGCATAAATAAATCCGACGTCAAGGATTCTTTGCAAGTTGGTACAAAAATCAGAAACCAGGCCGCGCCGCGGGCGGCCCCGGAGCTTTGATGCGGGAGAGGTGCTGGGCGCTGCTACCGAGCGCTTTCGGACGCGCGGCTATGCCGGCACCTCGCTCGACGATCTCGTCGATGCGACCGGCCTGCAGCGTCCCAGCCTCTACGCCGCGTTCGGCGACAAGCGCGCGCTCTACCTGGCGACGCTCGAGCGCACGATCGACCGCGCCGGGCGTGCCCTCGACCAGTTGATCGAGGCCGATCTGCCGCTCGAGCAGAGCCTGAAGGTGATGTTCCGCGCCGTGATCGACGGATTCCTGACCGGCGAGACCGGGCCGTCGGGTTGCATCATGGTGTCCACATCCGCCACGAGCGCGGTGGACGATGCCGAGATCCGTGCGCGGCTGGCGGCCTTTGTCGCGCTGGAGGACGGCAAGATCGAGCAATTGCTGACCGCGCGCGGCGACCCGCGTGCCGCGGCCCATGCGCGCGTGGCGACATCGGTGATCCACTCGCTCAGCGTGCGCGCCCGCGCCGGGGCCACGCGTGAGGAACTCGAGACTCTCGCCGCCGATTGCGTCGCATTGATCGCCGGGGCCGGGTGAGTCTCCTCTCCCGCTTATGGGAGGGCAACCGCATATGCATTGAGTCGCTGCGAGTGAGCTGAACAGTTTCAATCAGTATCAGCCGTCATGCCGGCCTTGTGCCGGCATCCACCATGCCGCGCTCCCAGCGGCCGTTGGTCAAGTACCACGGTGGCTGCCGGGACGAGCCCGGCATGACGAGCGGGGAAGCGGAATCGCGTTCAACTTCGGGCGGCACACTGCTGGAACGAGGACCGCGGAGAGCGGCAACGAGCCAGCCTGCACCATATGCGATTGTCCTCCCGCTTGCGGGAGGGGAATTGATCCCCGGTGACGGCGGTCGATCCTTGCCCTAGCGTCGGGACGTGATCCGCCATTCCCTCCCCGTCGATCGCCGTGCCTTGGTGGCCGCGATCGGCGCCGTCGCCCTGTTCGCCGCGATCGAAATCGCCTGGGGACGCCCGCCGATCTGCCCGTGCGGCCATGTCGCCTTATGGGCCGGCGACCCGAACAGTCCGGAGAACAGCCAGCAATTGAGCGACTGGTATTCGCTCAGCCACATCATCCACGGCTTCCTGTTCTATGGCCTGCTATGGTCGATGCTGCCCGGACGGCTGCGCCTCTGGGCGCTGCCGCTGGCGGTGATGATCGAAGGCGGCTGGGAATTGCTCGAAAACTCGCCGATCATCATCGACCGGTACCGCGCGGCGACGATCGCGGTGGGCTATTCGGGCGATTCGATCCTCAATTCGATGAGCGACATCGCCATGATGATGATCGGCTTCGCGATCGCGCGACGGTTGCCGGTTTGGGGAACGGTAGCGCTGGCGATATTCTTCGAACTGCTGGCGCTGGTGGTGATCCGCGACAATCTCACGCTCAACGTGCTGATGCTGGTCCATCCGGTCGACGCGATCCGGACGTGGCAGGCGGGCGGCTAAAGCCGTCCGGAGTCGCCGGAGCAAGCCGCCAACCGCCGATCGGGCCCGCTCAATAATAGCTGCCGGTCTTCAGGCATTTCTGCCAGTGCGACATCGCGCGCATGCGGCAGGTGCCGTCGGAGCACAGCGCCACATCGGCCTGGTATTTCTGCGCGCATTCCTTCCTGTCGCCCTTGCCGGCCATCGCCGCCGATGTCGTATCCGCCTTTGCGCTGGGCGGGCCGAGCAGGGCCTTCATCTCGGGCGAACTGGCATAATCCGCCGGGATGCGCCCGGCGGCGTCGCGAAGCGAGCGGCTGGCGCCATGCGCCAGCAACACCTTGGCCGCCTCGATGCGATCGCGCGACGCGGCGGTGTGGAGCAGGCCGGACCCGACATCGTCCTTCTGGTTGGCGCCGACGCAATCCTCCAGCAACAACGCCAGCTCGTCGGGATGGTTGTACCAGATGTCGTCGCGCGCCCTCAGGATCGGCCGCATCGCCGCCGACCGGCCGTTATTGGCGCGCTCCGCGACGACCGCCGCGCACGAGCCGTTCGCGCCGCCAGTCGCCGGCACCAGCCGGTCCGCGGGGCGTGTCGACACCATTGCCGGCGCCTTCATCGCCTTGGCCAGCACCGCCTTGACCATCGTGCCGGTGGCGACGTCATAGGGTTTTAGCCCGGCCGCGGTCTTCAGATTGGGGTTCGCACCGCGCGCCAGCAATGCATTGACCATCTCCAGATTGCCGGCGTCCGCGGCGGAGTGAAGCAGGGTATAGCCTTCCTCGCTCTGCATGTTGATGTCGAACTGGCCGCTATCGACGATCGCCAGCGCGTCGGCATTGTGCTTGATCGTGATGTCATATTGCGCGGTGACGAAGGGGTCCGCCTGGGCCCGCAATCCCGATGCCATCCCCGATCCGGCCAATGCGGCGACCAGCGCCCAACCCATCATCCGCTTCATCACCCGTCCCCCCGCTGTCAGTTATGCGCGGGATATGGACGCGATTTCAGCGGGCTGGCTTGGAATAAACTGACAAAAGCGAACCGCTCCGCGGGTCGATGGCGGCGGCGGGTTCAATCGCGAACGGCGATGGCGTACCACTGAGGCGTGACCATGCTTGCCGCCATTGCGCTGTCCGCCATCGCCATGACGCTGATCGTCGGCATTCGCTATCTGGCCACCAGCGGCGCCTTCGCGCTGGCGACGCGGGCGGTGCGGCCGGGCCTCTATGCCGGGCTCGACAAGCAAATCCGGCGAGAGATCGTCTGGAGCCTCGCGTCCGCGGCGATCTATGGAGTGCCTGCCGGCGTGGTCGCCTGGGGCTGGCAGAACCGCGGCTGGACCCGGATCTACACCGACCTCCACGCCTTTCCGCTCTGGTATCTGCCGCTATCGGTGCTGCTCTATCTCGTGGCGCACGACACCTGGTTCTATTGGACGCATCGCTGGATGCACCGGCCGGCGCCGTTCCGGCTGGCGCACGCCGTCCACCACGCCAGCCGCCCGCCCACCGCATGGGCGGCGATGGCGTTCCACCCGATCGAGGCGCTGACCGGCGCGATCGTCATCCCGGCGCTGGTCTTCGTGATCCCGATCCATATCGGCGCTTTGGCCTTTGTGCTTGGAATCATGACGCTTATGGGGGTGACCAATCACATGGGGTGGGAAATCTTTCCGCGCTTCCTGTGGCGGGGACCATTGGGGGCATGGCTGATCACCGCCAGCCATCATCAGCGGCATCATGCCGAGTATAGGTGTAATTATGGGCTCTATTTCCGCTTCTGGGATCGCCTTTGCGGCACCGACCGCGGGGTCGGTGCGTTCGCGCGCGGCGAACGCCGGCGCCCTGCTCGTGCTGGGGGTCCTGTTGCCGGCGGCGGCGCCGGTCGCCGGCCCGGCCGCCAATGAGTTCGGGAGTCTCGAGATCGATGTCGCCGGGATGCGCTCGGCGCGGGGCCTGATCCGCGTCTGCCTGACCGCCGACCCCAAGAACTTCCCCGGCTGCGTCGACGACAAGCGCGCCGTCACGCGATCGGTCCCGGCGGGTCAGCATATCATCCGGTTCGAGGGCCTGACCCCCGGCAATTACGCCGCGGCGCTGATCCATGACGAGAATTCCAATGCGAAGCTCGACACGCTGATGGGCATCCCACGCGAAGGCTTCGGATTCAGCCGCAACCCGCCGATCGGCTTCGGCCCGCCGCGCTTCACCGCCGCTCAGTTCGCGCTCGGCGCCGTTGCCGAAACGCAACAGGTGACGATGCGCTATATGCTTTAGTATCTGGCGCACGGACACAAAACGCCCGGGTGGCGTTGCTTTACCCAAACGTCATCCTGATCGGAGCCTGCCTGTGCGTCTTTTGCTGATCGTTCCCGCCCTGTTGCTCGCCGTCCCGGCTTTCGCCCAGGACGCCGGAGCCCCACCTCCTGCCGCTTCCGACCAGCTCGATACCGGCAAGGATAATGTCACCGTCGGTATCGGCGGCGTCTATATGCCGGATTACGAAGGCGCCGATCATTCCGGCTTCTCCGCCGCGCCTCTGGTGATCGGATCGGTGTCGGGATTCAATTTCCAGCTGATCGGCAACCGTGCCTCGATCGACCTCATCCCCAACAAGCCCGGCCCCAATTGGGACCTGCAGGCGGGGCCGGTCGCGGTGCTCGACCTCAACCGCTCGTTGCTGTCGTATATCGACGACCCCCGCGTCCGCGCGTTGGGCAAGCGCGACCGTTCGCTGGAAGTCGGCGGCTATGTCGGAATCGGCAAGACCGGCGTGATCACCAGCCAGTATGACCAATTGTCGGTCTCGGTCAGCTATCGCAAGGGCGTGACCGGCGCGCAGCGTGGCGCGATCTGGTCGCCGACGATCAATTACGTCACGCCGCTCAGCCGCAGGGCGGCGGTCGGGCTGTTCGCCTCGGCCGAACATGCCGACCGCAAATATGGCCGCGCCTATTTCGACGTCGACGCGGCGGGGAGTCTCGCCAGCGGCCTGCCCCAGTTCAACACCCGCGCCGGCTGGAAGAGCTGGTCGGTGGGCGGCTTTGCCACGGTGTCGCTGACCGGCGACCTGCTCCACGGGTTCAAGCTGATGGCCGGCGGCAGCTACAAGCGCCTGCTCAACGACTTCGCGGATTCGCCGATCGTCTCGATCGCCGGCAACCGCAACCAGTGGCTGGGCGGCGCGGGGATCGCGTATACTTTCTAGGGTGCGGGCGGCTTGTGATTGCGATCGCAATCACAAGACTCGCCGTGGCGGCCAGCGGCTGGCGCGAAGCGTCGGCCGTCTGACGTCGCGGTCCACCCACGCTATCGTCATGCCGGGCTCGTCCCGGCATCCACCGGGCGGCTAGGCCCGACCGTCGAACCGCTTGTCATGCGCTTGCGGCCCGATGGACCCCGGCACAAGGCCGGGGTGACGGTGGAATATCCGAACTTCAGGGAAATCGAACGCTCGGGTAGAGCACGGCTCGATCGTGGCACGCGTCAAATGCCGTTTCGAAACAACCGCCTTTCCTTCGCCGTCACAAGCGCCTAGCGTGTCGGGCATCCCCGGGGGACCGCTCTGTCGCGGTTGAGAGGGAGGCCGCAGCCTCCGACCCGCTGAACCTGATCCGGTTGAGACCGGCGGAGGGAGTGGGCGGCTTTCACTCGAAATCCGTGTCCTCGCTCCGACAATGGAGTGAGTATCCATGGCCGACATCCCAGCGCGTACCGAAATCGGCGTGACCACCGGTCCCATCCGGGGCAGCCGCAAGATCCATGTCGGTCCCTTGAAGGTCGCGATGCGCGAGATCGACCTCGAGCCCGGCTGCGGCGAGCCGCCGTTGCGCGTCTACGACACGTCGGGCCCGTACACCGACCCCAATGCCAGGATCGACATCCAGGCCGGCCTGCCCAATCTGCGCCGTCCGTGGATCGAGGCGCGCGGCGATGTCGAGAGCTATGACGCGCGCCACGTCCGGCCCGAGGATAACGGTCAGCTCGGCCCCGACCGGTCGGGCGGCGTCGAGCCTTTCCCCAATGTCGTCAAGCGTCCGCTGCGCGCCAAGCCCGGCATGAACGTGAGCCAGATGCACTATGCCCGCCGCGGCATCATCACGCCCGAGATGGAATATGTCGCCGAGCGCGAGAATCTGGGCCGTGCCCGCCTGGCGGAATATGTTCGCGACGGCCAGGATTGGGGCGCCGCCATCCCCGATTTCGTCACCCCCGAATTCGTCCGTGACGAGGTCGCGCGCGGTCGCGCGATCATCCCCAACAACATCAACCATCCCGAATCCGAGCCGATGGCGATCGGCCGCAACTTCCTGGTCAAGATCAACGCCAATATCGGCAATTCGGCGGTCGCCTCCAACGTCGCCAGCGAAGTCGACAAGATGGTCTGGGCGATCCGCTGGGGCGCCGACACCGTCATGGACCTGTCGACCGGCCGCAACATCCACGACACGCGCGAATGGATCATCCGCAACTCGCCGGTGCCGATCGGTACAGTGCCGATCTATCAGGCGCTGGAAAAGGTCGGCGGCATTGCCGAGGACCTGACCTGGGAAATCTTCCGCGACACCCTGATCGAACAGGCCGAGCAGGGGGTCGACTATTTCACCATCCATGCCGGCGTCCGCCTGCCCTACGTCCCGCTGACCGCCAAGCGCGTCACCGGCATCGTCAGCCGCGGCGGCTCGATCATGGCGAAATGGTGCCTGGCGCACCACAAGGAGAGCTTCCTCTACGAGCGGTTCGACGAGATCACCGAGATCATGAAGGCATACGACATCGCCTATTCGCTAGGCGATGGCCTCCGCCCCGGCTCGATCGCCGATGCCAATGACGAAGCGCAGTTCGCCGAGCTCTATACCTTGGGCGAGCTGACCAAGCGCGCCTGGGATCAGGACGTCCAGGTGATGATCGAGGGCCCCGGCCATGTGCCGATGCACAAGATCAAGGAGAATATGGACAAGCAGCTCGAGGCGTGCGGCGAGGCGCCTTTCTACACGCTCGGGCCGCTGACCACCGACATCGCGCCGGGCTACGACCATATCACCAGCGGCATCGGCGCCGCGATGATCGGCTGGTACGGCACCGCGATGCTTTGTTACGTCACGCCCAAGGAGCATCTCGGCCTCCCCGACCGCGACGACGTCAAGGTCGGCGTGGTGACCTACAAGCTCGCCGCCCACGCCGCCGATCTGGCGAAGGGCCATCCGGCCGCGAAGATGCGCGACGACGCCCTCAGCCGCGCCCGCTTCGAATTCCGCTGGCGCGACCAGTTCAACCTGTCGCTCGATCCCGACACGGCGGAGCAATATCACGACCAGACCCTGCCCGCGGAAGGCGCCAAGACCGCGCATTTCTGTTCGATGTGCGGGCCCAAATTCTGCTCGATGAAGATCACGCAAGAGGTGCGCGACTTCGCGGCGAAGCAGAATTCGGCGCCGGAGACGTTCATTGCCGCCGAGGAAGCGGAAGCCGGGATGGCGAAGATGAGCGAGCTGTACAACGAGACCGGGCGGGAGTTGTACATGGGTGCTGGCGGGCGGGAGCACGATTGAACGGAGCCGGCGGTCGTGATAGCTACTTAAGCGCTCAGTCTGAAGAGGATGACCGGTTGGTTGATGAGCCAAACCCGTGCGGCTGCGCTATTTGTGCATTGAAAATCAATTTCGCGATTGATCAGCACTTGCTTAGCGAAATTGAAAAGCAGAACTGCGTCATCTTCGCGGGAGCCGGAATTAGTACGGAGACTGGCGGCACTCATCCCAACACGCTGTATGAGACCATAAAATTTCAAGTCGGTGCGGATGGCAATCCGGAGTTCTGCGAGTTAGTGGATAAATACGAAGCCCAGCCCAACGGGAGGCAGAAATTTATCGAACTTGTGAGAGAACGATTCTCTTATATAGATTCGTTTAGAGACCTCCGATGGAGTGCAACCCGATTCCATCGGAAACTTGGAAATGCTCCCTATTTTAAAACGATAATAACTACCAACTGGGATAGATATTTTGAGAATTTGATCGAGGCTATCCCTTTTGTTTACGATAGTGATATCCCATTCTGGGATACCGCAAAGCGATCAGTCATTAAAATTCACGGCTCCATCGATAACTTTTCTTCCATTGTTGCATCTTCGGAAGATTATGATCAATGTGAAAGGCGTTTGCGAGAGGGCGCATTGGGCGCGGTCGTAAAGCAAATTTTTGCGACTAAAACATGCGTATTTTGCGGATACTCAGCAAAAGACAGTGATTTTCGTAGGATATTTAAAACTATCCGTGAAGGCCTTGGGCAGTTTGCTAGAGTCCACTATCTAATTTCTCCTTTCATATCGATGGAAGAAGCGGAAAGCCTGCGCGACGAGTTCGGAATTATTGCGATAAAGACCGACGCTGCTCATTTTGTCGACACCATAAAAGATCACATGTCGGAGAAGTTTTGTTTCGCAAAAGATGAAGTCTTCGAGAAAATCGACGAAATTTGGAATGAATTTCACGATATGCATCTTGATTTTGTGAAATCCTATCATCCAAAAAAACAGCCTCATTTGATTTTCGCCACCGCCTATCAGGATGGCGTGTTACATGCTTTAGAGCGTATCTTGGATCGCTCGATGACAGGAGAGTTTTCCGATCTTCACAACGTGCAGAGGCGGATAGCCGGCTACGATCTAAAAATCGCCGAGTACAGGAAGACGAAAAACTATTGGGACATAGCCTATTTTAGTGGCTATCAGAACGGTTTACTTCAGTTCGCGATCTTGAACTCCGACAACGTAGAAGTCGTACCAATTCCTGAATGCTTTCATCCCGGTCAGGGAGAGCTGTATCTCGACGAATTTAACGAGATCGTTCGGCCCACTCCCACAATACACAAGGCAGCTTTACGGGAAGCGAAAAAACGGACCGCATCTTTTGCCGAGGACGAGGACCTTGTCGTTCAGCATCTGGCGTGGGGATAGTCGATAGGGACCGAAGGAGGTGGCCGGCCGACCGCTTCCTCGCTCAATAATGATACCGGCACTGCGCGATCTCGAGCGATTGCGCGTCGTCCTTGCCGCTCACCCGATAGACCAGCCGATGCTCGCGGTTGATCCGTCGCGACCACCAACCTGACAGATTGCCGCTAAGCGGTTCGGGCTTGCCGGTGCCGCGGAACGGGTCGCGCATCGCTTCCTTGATCAGCGCATTCACGCGGTCGAGCCCGCGCCGGTCGTCGCCTTGCCATTGGAGATATTCCTCCCAGGCGCGCGACGAGAAGACGAGCTTCACGGCTCGATCAAGCTGCGTTCGTTACCCTTGCCGGCATCGAGTTCGGCGACGCTTTCGAGCAACCTTTTGGCGTTGGCCGGCGATTGCAGGAGGTAGAGTGTCTCCTCGATCGAGGCCCATTCGCTCTCGGAAACCATCACCACGCCCTCGCCCTTATGGCGGGTGATAGCGATCGGCGCCTTATCGGCGACGACTTGGTCTAGCACCGCCTTGAGGTTGGCGCGGGTTTCGGAAACGCTCATGGTTCGCATGGCGTGGATGTACAACAATCGGTACAATATTTCAAGATGGGCGACTGCGTCGCCCCTACCGCTCATCCCGATAAAACGGCCGGTCCCCCGCGACCGTCACGCGCTCCATCCGCCGCACGGCCGGGAAATAGTCCGATGCCGCGTAATGCTGCGCGGCGCGGTTGTCCCAGAAGGCGATCGAGCCGGCGCGCCATTTGAAACGGCATTGATATTCGGGGATCGCCGCCTGGGCGTAGAGATGCTGGAGCAGCCAGTCGCTCTCCCTCGCCGACAGCCCCTCGATATGGCTGGTGAAGGCGGTGTTGACGTAAAGCGCCTGCTCGCCCGTCTCCGGATGCGTGCGGACCACCGGATGGCTCTGCGGCGGGTATTTCTCGTGCAATTCCTCGGGCCGCACGCCCAGCTTCTTCGCGAACACGCGGGCGATATCGTGCGACGCGGTCAGCGTGCGGCACCAATCCTGCAAGGCGGGCGACAAGCCGCGGAACGCCGCACCCATGTCGGCGAACAGGGTGTCGCTGCCGACCTCCGGCACCTCGATCGCGCGCAGGATCGATCCGAGCGACGGCTCGGCGCGCCACGTCACGTCCGAATGCCAGGCATTTTCGGTCCCGCGCGACTTCGGTCCGTGCGCGATGTGCAGCACCTCGGGATCGGGCTGGTCCTTGGGCGTCGCCGGGTGGATCTCCAGCGCGCCGAAGCGGCGGGCGAAGGCGATATGCTGGGCGGCGGTGATGTGCTGGTCGCGGAAGAAGATCACCTTGTGCTGGAGCAGGGCCGCGCGAATCTCGGCGATGACCGCGTCATCCTGCTCCTGCGACAGATCGACACCATGGATCTCGGCACCGATCTGCGGCGTCAGCGGGGTGACCGTAATGCGCGTCAGCGCGCGCGGCGATGCGATCTCGTTCATCCGCACCTCTCCTGTCCTTATCTTGCAAGCATTTAGCGGAGCGGCGGGCGCCTGAGTCAAGCGGGGGTTGCGGCATCGCGGCGGGTCGAGCACCCAATGTGGCGAACCGCCGGACCGCATGGGGACCGGCGCGATCAGCCAGACCGGAGCTCGCCTTGCCTCACCTCGCCCATATCGCCCTGATCGTTCGCGACTATGACGAAGCGCTCGCCTTCTATGTCGGCAAGCTCGGTTTCACCCTGGTCGAGGACAGCTACCAGCCCGAACAGGACAAGCGCTGGGTGACGATCCGTCCGCCGGGCGCACCGGACGGCGCCACCACGATCCTGCTCGCGCGCGCCTCCAACGAGCATCAGGCGAACTATGTCGGTGATCAGGCCGGCGGGCGCGTGTTCCTGTTCCTGGCGACCGACGATTTCGAGCGCGATCATGCCGCCTTCACCGCCGCCGGGGTCGAGTGGGTGCGGGCGCCGGCGACCTATGACTATGGGCGGGTCGCGGTCTTCAAGGATTTGTACGGCAATCTTTGGGACCTTATTCAGTTCGCGGCCGGGCATCCGAACGCGGCCTAATTCCTCCCCGGATCGGGGAGGGGGGCCATTGCGCAGCAATGGTGGAGGGGTCCCGCGAGGATCCCGCCAAAGCGAAACGGCCAGCGAATTTTGGGCCCCCTCCACCACGCGCTGACGCGCGCGGTCCCCCTCCCCGTGCCGGGGAGGATTTTTCGGCCCGCCCGCCTCCGGCTGAACCCTTCCACCCCTTGCGCGTTTCTCCACCCGACCGGGGGCTGGAGACACACCATGCGCCTGCATTTCCTTGCCGTAGCCCTAGCGCTGCTGCCCGCCGCCGCGATTGCCCAGGAAGAGACGACTCCGCCCCCGGACGTCGCCGTCGAGACGATCGGGCTCAAGCCCGGCGAAGCCCGGACCTTCGTGCTGCGCCCCGGCGGGCACCATCAGTTGCTGGTCCCTGCGGCGATCGACGATCCCGGCGCGATCTCGGTCACCTATGCCGACAATGCGGGAAAATCGGCGATCACGGTGACCAGCGCATCGGGGCCGATGACGTACAAGATACTGTCCGATCCGACCGGGAGCGGCGGCTATGTCGACGCCGGAACCTTCACCATGCGCGGCAACGGCACCGCGACGACCGAGACCTTCGATCGCGATCTCGGCGCGATCGTTATCGGCGAGTTCAGGGCGGCGGGTTGAGCTGAAAACCCCTAAATCGTTGCGAAACCGATTCGACTCGTCGGGCCGGGCCAGCTCGGTTAGGCTGCGGGAATCGTCATCGATTGGGGAAACGCGATGCTCACGAACCTCGGCCTGTCGCTTGCGGCCTTTACCGAATTGCACGTCGTCATCAGCCTGGTCGGCATCGCCGCCGGACTGGTCTTCTTCGTCGCATTGGCCGGCGGGCGCTGGCTGTCGTTGATGAACGGCCTCTTCCTGGTCTTCACCATCCTGACCAGCGTCACCGGCTTCCTGTTCCCACCCAAGCCGATCGGGCCGCCGTTCATCTTCGGCGTGGTGTCGCTGGTGGTGCTCGCGGTGGCGCTTTATGCGCTGTACGGCGGCAAGCTCGCGGGCGGATGGCGGCGCGTCTTCCTGGCGACCGCCTTGTTCGCACAATGGCTCAACATGGTCGTGCTGGTGGTGCAGAGCTACCAGAAGATCCCCGCGCTCCACGCGCTGGCGCCGCTCGGCAACGAACCGGCCTTGCTGGCGACGCAAGGCGCGGTTGCGATCGTGGTCCTGTATCTCGCCTGGACGACATTGCGGCGCCCGGCTGTTTGATCTGGTAGCGCAGGGAGCACGTCAGCACACTAGCCCCTCCCCTTCAGGGGAGGGGACGGGGGTGGGGGATGCCTCGCAGAGCGTATCGCCCGTGACTGCCCCACCCCAACCCCTCCCCTAAAGGAGAGGGGCTTTGCGCAGCTCAACGCACCTGCGCGTCGTGCTTCTGGCGATAGATGGCGCGGCTGGTGCGGTCCTGCATCCGTTCGATGCGATAGCGTTCGCGGCCGTTGAGCCCGCCGTCCGACGCGCGGGCGCGCGCTTCGTAATTGGCGATATGGCCCTCGCGGCGTTCGAGCCGATAGGTTTCGCGGGCGTTGAGCTGGCCCGAATTGACGCCGTTCTGGATGCGCTGCTGCTGGCGCGACTGGCGCTGGTTGATCCGCGCCTCGGCCGGCGCGGCGGCGGTCAGTGCGGTCACGCCGATCAACGCGGCGCAAAAGAGCTTGGTACGCATGTCACTTCTCCTTTCGGGGTATCGTCCCCGGCAGGATCAACGGGCGAGCGGCGACGAACCTTCGCGCCCCGGCTCAGATCCAGCCCGGAGCATGGACGATCTCCAGCTTGAGCCCGTCGGGATCGGCGAAGAACACGGCGTAATAATCGCCCGAATATTCAGGATAATGCGCCGGCGGATCGAGCACCGGGATGCCGTGTTCGACCAGCAAAGCGTGCGCGGCGTCTACCGCGTCGCGGCTCTCCACCCGCCAGGCGAGATGATGCAGCCCCGGCGCATAGCGGTCGTGCGATCCGCCGCTGGTCGCGGTGCGGATGCCCAGCGAGGCGCCGAACGGCTCACGTCCTTTCAGATCCCATTCGCAGCCGTCGGGACGATCCTTGACCATCGTATAGCCGAGAAACTCGAGCACCGGCGCATAGACGCGCCTGGCCGCGGGGACGTCGCTGACGCTCAAGTCGATGTGGTGGAACGCACCGCGATTGTCGCGCGGATCGTCGGTCATGGATCGACTCCTTCGTTCAGAGAACATATCATGAACATATCACTCGATTCGGAGGACTGTCATGCTCGTGCAAACGCTTCACCGCCTGTTCTTCGCCATCAAGCCGGCGATGCACGCCATTCCCGCGATCGAGGCGGCGCGCCGGCTCCATTGTCCCGGCCGCCCGGTCAGGAGCGAGCATCTCCACGTCACGATGGAGATATTCAACGACCATATCGGCCTACCCGAAATGCTCGTCGAACAGCTGATCGCGGTGGGTAACGATATCGACATGCCCGGGTTCCTGCTGTCGATGGGGCGCGTGGTGGGAACGACACGGTCGGTAGCGCTCAGGCCCAATGGCCGCTCGACCGGGCTCGCGCTGCTGCAGCGGGCGATCCGCGAGCGCGTGACCGAAGCCGGGCTGGAGCCGCGCGACGGCTGGACGTTCAACCCGCACATGACGCTCGGCTATCGCGACGAGGCGGCCTTCTCGCGCGCGATCGATCCGATCCTGTGGCAGGTCGAGGAACTCGTGCTGGTCCACAGCCATGTCGGCGAGACGCGCCATGACATTATCGGGCGATGGACGCTGTCGCCGGAATTGCCGTTGTTTCAGTGACACAATTCCTCCCCGAGCTTGCTCGGGGAGGGGGACCATTTGCTTCAGCAAATGGTGGAGGGGCGAAATCCAATCCTCGCCGCCTGCGCGGCTGCGGCCCCTCCACCATCCGCTTCGCGGACGGTCCCCCTCCCCAAGCGAGCTTGGGGAGGATTTTGAGCCGCCTCACCCGATCGCCGGCAGTGCCCAGTCGATCGGCTTCTCGCCATGCGCCTGGAGAAACGCATTGGCCTTGGAGAAATGCTTGCAGCCGAAGAATCCCGAATAGGCCGACAAGGGCGACGGATGCGGCGCTCGTAGCACCAGATGCCGCCCGCCGCGCTCGACCGACTCGACGAACGCCGCCTTCTTCTGCGCGTGGCTGCCCCACAGCATGAACACGACCGGCTTTTCGCGCGCATTGACCAGCCGGATCACCGCGTCGGTGAAGCGTTCCCAGCCGCGCCCCTGATGCGACGCCGCTTGTCCCATTTGAACCGTCAGCACCGCGTTCAACAGCAGCACGCCCTGCTCGGCCCAATGTTCGAGGAAACCGTGCCGCGCCGGCGGAATGCCGAGATCGGCCTCCATTTCCTTGTAGATGTTGACCAGGCTCGGCGGGGTGCGCGTCCCCGGCTTGACCGAAAAGCACAGGCCATGCGCCTGGCCGGGGCCGTGATAGGGATCCTGCCCCAATATGACGACGCGGACATTGTCGAGCGGCGTCAGGTCGAGCGCGCGGAACCATTCGGGCCCCTTGGGGAAGATCGCCTTGCCGGCCTGCTTCTCGGCGACCAGGAAGGCGCGCAGGCTTGCCATATAATCGCTGGCGAATTCGCCGCGCAGCGGTTCGAGCCAGCTCGGATGGAGTTTGGGCTCGCTCATCGCCGCCCCTCAGGCCGTGTGCTTGACCAGTGCCTGATATTCGGGATGGCGCTCGATGAACGCCTTCACGAACGGGCAGATCGGGATCACCTTCAACCCACGGTCGCGCGCCGAATCGAGCGCCGCACGGATCAGCTTCGAAGCGATGCCACGTCCCTCGAGCTTCTTGGGCACCAACGTATGGGTGAAGGTGATCGTGTCGCCCTCGAGCTGATAAGCGGCAATTGCCCGATGGCCGTCGACTTCCAGCTCGAACTCATTCTCGGCCCGATTGTCGGTGACGACGTTTTCCATGCTGGTTCTCCGCTAGCTACAGCCTCCGCTTAACGGTAGCACCGCGCCATGCAAGCCGGGCGCATCGTTCTCTCCGCTGGCCAGCGTTGTGAGGACCGGAAGCAGTATAACGGGCCTCCCCGCTGGCGTTTGCAGCCAAGTGTCCTATGTCGCACCCCGTGACCGATCCCGCTCAAGTACTCCACTCGACCTTCGGCTTCCCGGCGTTTCGCGGCGTGCAGGAATCGGTCGTGTCGCGCGTGCTGGCGGGGGAGAATACGCTCGCGGTGATGCCGACCGGCGCGGGCAAGTCGCTCTGCTACCAGCTGCCCGCGGTGATGCTCGACGGCACGTGCGTCGTGGTCAGTCCGCTGATCGCGCTGATGCACGATCAGCTGCGCGCGGCCGAGGCGGTGGGCATCCGCGCCGCGACGTTGACCAGCGTCGACGAGAACCGGGCGGAAACGCGCGGGCGGTTCTTGGATGGCGAACTCGATCTGCTCTATGTCGCGCCCGAACGCGCCTCGAACAGCGATTTCCGCGATCTCCTCGAACGCGGGCGGGTGGCGCTATTCGCGATCGACGAAGCGCATTGCGTCAGCGAATGGGGACACGATTTCCGCCCCGATTACCGGCTGCTCCGCCCGCTGCTCGACCGATTTCCGGGCGTCCCGCGGCTCGCGCTGACCGCGACCGCCGACGCGCATACCCGCGCCGACATCCTCGAGCAGCTCGGCATCCCCCAGGACGGGCTGATCGTCGCCGGGTTCGACCGGCCCAATATCCGCTATGCGATCAGCCCGCGCGACAACACCACGCGCCAGATCGCCGATCTGATCGCCGAGACGCCCGGCCCCGGCATCGTCTATGCCCAGACCCGGATGGGCACCGAGAAACTGGCCGAGGCTTTGGCCAAGACCGGCCGGCCGACGCGTGCTTACCATGCCGGGCTCGAACCGAAGATCCGGGCGAAGAACCAGGCCGATTTCGTCGCGTCGGAAGATATGGTGATCGTCGCCACGGTGGCGTTCGGCATGGGCATCGACAAGCCCGACGTCCGCTTCGTCGCGCATGCCGGCCTGCCCAAGTCGATCGAGGCCTATTATCAGGAAACCGGGCGCGCCGGGCGCGACGGCGACCCCGCGATCGCGCATCTGTTCTGGGGCGCCGACGACTTCGCCCGCGCTCGGCAACGGATCGGCGAGGTCGAGGCCGCGCGGCAGCCGGGCGAGCGCGCGCGGCTCAACGCGCTCGGCGCTTTGGTCGAGACCGCGCAATGCCGCCGCAAATTGCTGCTCGCGCATTTCGACGAGCGCGACGCACCCGATCGCTGCGGCAATTGCGACAATTGCCTCGCCCCGCCGGCGGCGGTCGATGCGACGACTGTCGCGCAGAAATATCTCTCGGCAGTGTTCCGTACCGGGCAGAGTTTCGGCAGCGGCTATATCGAAGCGATCCTGACCGGCCAGTCGAGCGAGCGCAGCCTGATGAACGGGCATGAGGCCTTGTCGGTGTTCGGCATCGTCGATGGCGAGGAAGCCGCGTTGCTCCGTCCGGTCGGCCGCGCGCTCCAGGTCCGCGACGCGCTGCGCACCAACCCGCATGGCGGGCTGGAGTTCGGCCCCGGTGCGCGCGCGATCCTCAAAGGCGGCGAAAAGGTCGAACTGGTGCTGCCGCCCAAGCGCGAGCGGCGGCGGCGCGGCGGTGCTACCGGCGGCGGTACCAACCCGATCGGCGATCCTTTGTTCGAAGCCTTGCGCGAGAAGCGCCGCGAACTCGCCAAGGAAGCGAGCGTGCCGCCCTACGTCATCTTCCACGATTCGGTGCTGCGCGCGATGGCCGAGCTCAAACCGGGCACCCGCGCCGCGCTCGGCACGATTTCGGGCGTGGGCGAACGCAAGCTCGACGCTTATGGTGACGCCTTCCTGCAAGTGATCCGGGAAGCGGCGTGAGTCTCTTTTTCAGCAAGCGATGAGGTCCCAGTGACGATGATCCGCAAGGTCGACGACAGCATTTCGGTGGCGCCGCAAATCTCGGTCGAGGATGTCGCCGAGATCAAGGCCGCGGGGTTCACGGCAATCGTCAACAATCGTCCCGACGACGAGGAAGCGGGTCAGATCCCGGGCGATGCGATTCGCGCCGCGGCGGAAGCGGCGGGACTGCGCTATACGGCGATCCCGATCACCCATGCCGGATTCAGCTATCCGCAGATCGCGGCGATGGCCGATGTGCTGACGGATGCTGAGGGCCCGGTGCTCGCCTTCTGCCGCTCGGGCACGCGCTCGTGCAACCTGTGGGCGCTGGCCCAGGCGAAGAATGGCGCCGACGCCGACGAACTGATCGCGAAGGGTGCCGGCGCGGGCTATAATCTCGACGGCCTGCGTCCATTGCTCGATCAGTTGAAGGCCCAGGCATGACGCAGGCGCAGCTCGTCCAGCTCGCGGGGTCGATCATCGCGATTCTGGCGCTGGCCGGGGTGGCACGCTGGCTCAAGCTGGGCGAGAGCCGGATTTCCACCGAGGACGACGCCCGCCGCTTCGCCGAAGAGGCCTTGGCCGGGTTCGAGGGCGGCCGCGCGCTGATATCGGGCGACGGCGGCGCGGCTTTGGTCCAGGGACAAGGCACGATCGCGGTGCTCAAACGCCATGGCGCCAAGGTCGCGGTGCGCCGGCTGGTGCCGCCGCTCCGGGTCCGCGAGGCGATCGAGGGCGCGACGGTCGATACCGGTGAGAAATTGTTCGGACCGGTCACCTTGTTCGGCATCACCGCCGATCAGGTTCGGGGGCTGGAAGCGCCACTTACACTAGTGTAAGCAAGCCGCGGAGAATGGGGTAAACGTGCCCCAAAGGATGCTGATGGCCGCGCCGCATTTGCCCGATATCGTCTCGCTCGCCGTGCCCGGCTTCGTGCTGCTGGTGCTGGCCGAGATGCTCGTCGCCTGGGCCAGGGACAAGAGCCGCTACGAACCCAAGGACACGCTGACCAGCCTGGCGCTCGGCACCGGCAGCACCGTTGCCGGGGCGATCACCGCGGGTGCGATCTATGCCATGGCGAGCTGGCTCTACGGCCATTTCCGCATCGTCGACCTGCCCAATCCCTGGGCCTGGTATTGGTTCGTCCTGTGCTTCGTGATCGACGATTTCGCTTATTACCTGTTCCACCGCTCCGCGCATCGTGTGCGCTGGTTCTGGGCGAGCCACGTCATCCATCACAGCTCGCAGCATTATAACCTGTCGACCGCGCTCAGGCAGACCTGGACCGGCTTTATCTCGATCGCCTTCATCTTCCGCCTGCCTTTGTTCCTGGTGTTCCCGCCGGCGATGGTGATCTTCGTCGGCGGGGTGAATTTGATCTACCAATTCTGGATCCACACCGAAGTGATCGGGCGGATGCCGCGCTGGTTCGAAGCGGTGATGAACACGCCGTCGCACCACCGCGTCCATCATGCGACCAACCCGCGCTATCTCGACAAGAACTACGCTGGTGTGTTCATCGTCTGGGACCGCTGGCTCGGCACGTTCGAGCCGGAGCGCGACGACGAGGCGCCGCGCTACGGCATCGTCAAGAACCTGGGCAGCTTCAACCTGATCTGGGCGGCGTTCCACGAATGGGTGGGGATCGCCAAGGACGTGTGGTCGGCGCCCGGGCTCAAGGCGAAATGGAACTACATCGCGAAGCCGCCGGGCTGGAGTCACGACGGCAGCCGCGAGACGTCAGAAACCATAAAAGCGCTCTGGGAAGAGCGCGAACGCACACGGGAGAGAGTGGAGTGGACGAAGCCGATATCGTCGTCGTCGGAGGAGGATCGGGCGGCGCCGCCGCGGCCGGACGGCTCAGCGAGGACGGCCGCCACACAATAGCGTTGCTGGAAGCGGGCGGGCGCAACACCGGACTGCGCACGCGCGTCCCCGGCTTCATGGCGCTCCAGACCGACAAGACCAATTGGCGGCTCGAAACCGTGCCGCAGCCGGGCCTCAACGGGCGCCGCGGCTATCAGCCGCGCGGCAAGGGACTGGGCGGATCGAGCGCCATCAACGCGATGCTCTATCTGCGCGGCAATGCCTGGGATTACGACAATTGGGCGGCGATGGGCTGCGACGGCTGGTCCTATGCCGATGTCCTGCCCTTCTTCAAGCGCAGCGAATCGAACGAGCGGGGCGCGAGCGACTATCATGGCGGCGACGGGCCGCTATCGGTTTCCGACCAGCATTGGTCTCACCCGGGGAGCGCCGAATTCGTCGAAGCCGCGGCGATGCTGCAAATTCCGCGCAACGACGATTTCAACGGCGCGCGGCAGGATGGCGTCGGCATCTATCAGGTGACGCAAAAGGGCGGCGAGCGCTGGACGTCTAGCCGCGCTTATGTCGAGCCGGCGCTGTCGCGGCCCAATTTCCATGTCGTGACCGAGGCGCTGGCCGAGCGCGTGCTGTTCGAGGACGGCAAGGTCTGGGGCGTCGCCTATCGCCGCGGCAATGAAAGCCATGTCATCCGTGCGCGCAAGGCGGTGGTGCTGGCCGGCGGCGTGTTCGGCACGCCGCAAGTGCTGATGCTGTCGGGAATCGGCCCCGCGGCGCACCTGGCGGCGCACGGCCTGCCGGTCGCGATCGATCGCCCCGCCGTCGGCGCCAATCTGCAGGATCATATCGATTACGTCGCGGCGTTCGAAGTCCCGGGGCGCTTCTTCATGGGTCAGTCGCTGGCAGGGACGCTCGGCATGGCTGGAGCGGTGCTCCGCTGGCTGCGCAGCCGCTCGGGCCCGATGACCACGCCGTTCGCCGAAGCCGGCGGCTTCCTCACGGTGATGCCCGACGCGCCGGCGCCCGACGTACAGCTGCACTTCGTGCCGGTAGTGCTGGAGGATCACGGGCGGACCAAGGTCACGGCGCACGGCTTTTCGTGTCACGTCTGCGTGCTCAGGCCCGAAAGCCACGGCACTGTCCGGCTGGCCTCGTCCGATCCGCGCGATACGCCGCTGATCGATCCCGCCTTCCTGACCGATCCGCGCGACATGGCGGTGCTGAAGGCAGGCGTGCGCACGATGTACCGCATCCTCAACGCGCCGCCGCTCAGCGCGCATCGCGGCAAGGACCGCTATCCGATCGACTTCGGCGACGACGACGCGCTTGAGCGCCTGATCCGCGCGCGCGCCGACACCGTCTATCACCCGGTCGGTACCGCGCGGATGGGGGCGGATGATGATGCGGTGTGCGATCCGAAGCTGCGCCTGCGCGGGGTCGAGGGCCTCTACGTCGCCGATGCCTCGATCATGCCCA
Source organism: Sphingomonas sp. (assembly GCF_024508665.1). GTDB lineage: Bacteria > Pseudomonadota > Alphaproteobacteria > Sphingomonadales > Sphingomonadaceae > Sphingomonas. Next base: position 37,559 of record NZ_JANINP010000006.1, on the reverse strand, counting down.
AGCTGATCAGCGGCAACACCAATGCGCCGTCGATCATGATCGGGGAGCGCTGTGCCGATTTCGTGAAGGCGGATTTGAAGGGGTAGAGCCCACATCCCTAGGCGAGAGGGTCTAAATTGCAGACGGCGCTGCCCTTCGCAAATCCTCCCCCGCCAGGGGGAGGTGGCACGCGAAGCGTGACGGAGGGGGCGGGCGGCAGTCGGCTATCGTCGTGCTTCCTCCCCCTCCGTCGCCTTCAGCGACACCTCCCCCTGGCGGGGGAGGATTGAGGAACTCCCGTACGCAATACCCTCAATAAACCCAGTCGACGGTCAGAAACACCTTGTCCGTATCCGTCGCGAACCGATCCGCGCGGTAATGCGCGAAGCGGGCGGCGAGCGTGTAGCGCTTGACCTTGGCCGACGCGATCAGGTCGAGTTCGTCGCCATAATGAAGTGACGACCGGTCGCTGTCGAAGCGATGGAAAGTCGCGCCAACGCCATAGCCAGACACCCAGCCCTTGCTTTTCCAATTGGCGCCGAGGGTCGCATAAAAATCGCGCAGGCCATTGGGCGGCGTGACGGTGAACTTGCTGGCCCAGCCCTGGAACTTGAAGAACGATGCGAGCGGGGTCTGGACGCTGGTCAGCGCCACCCCCTTGTCCGCGCCGAGCACTTCGTATCCGACGGTCGCGCTCAGCACCTTGGCCGTCAGGCTCGCTTCGCCCAGCCAGTAACTGGCGGCGTAGTGGTTTGGATTGCGCGCATAATCGCTCTGTCGCGCATAGCTCGCGATATAGCCGAGCTTCAGGTTCTTCGACAGCGGTCGGCCACCGGCGAAGCGAACGCCATAGGTCTGGCTCGATAGGCGGAAGCCCGAGAGTGCCCCCGAATCCTGGTCGACCAGATAGGCGAAGCCCGACAGCGTGCCGATCGGCGTCGCATAGCCAATGATTGCGAAATAATTGTCGCCGCCGATCGATTGCGGCCGCGCGGGCGTGCCCTGGATGCCGTTCACCGTGCGCACCGACCAGGAATAGGCCGCATCGACGGTCACGCCCTTCAGGCCGCCCAACCCGCTATATTGCACGCGCACCGCGTCGAACGTCTGCTCGTTCTGCCGCCACGCCGCCGGTCCGACGAACCGCTGGTCGGCGAAGTCGAGCACCTGCCGTCCGGCGGTCAGTTTCATTCCCTTGGCCATATAGGCAAGCTGGGCGCGATTGAGTTCGATGTTGCCGGGGTCGGCGACGACCGGCAGTGCGCGGCCGTTGAACCCGTCATTGTAGCTGGTGGTAAAGGGGATATTGCCCTCCGCCTCGGCCAGCGCGCTGATCGGACCGGCGGTCGCCTGAACGCCGCTGCGAATGCGCAGCGTAACCCCGTCGGCGCTGTCGGCGATGCCGTCCTGGTCGACATGTTCGTAGCGCAGTCGCGCGTCGATCAACGGCTTGAGCGTAATGTCCTGGGCATGCGCGCCGGACGCGGCCAATCCGGTGGCGGCGAGCGCGAACGCGCCCCAAGTACGACGATGCAAAACGCTCACTCCGCTGCGTCGATCGCGAGGCCGCCGCCCAGCGCGCCGAGTTCGCCGTCGGCGCGCGCCTTGCGGCCATAGACCAATTCGAACAGCGGTCCGGCCATCATCGTCGTGACGATCGCCATCAGCACCAGCATCGAGAACAGGGTCGGGCCGATGATGCCCTTCTGCAGCCCGATATTGATGATGATCAGCTCCATCAGTCCACGCGAGTTCATCAGCGCCCCGATGCCGAGCGCGGTACGATTGTCCTCGCCCGACAGCCGCGCCGCTGCCCAGCAGGCGCCGAACTTGGCCAGCACCGATACCGCCAGGATACCAAGGGCGATCAGTACCAGCTCGACCGAATTGACCATGTCCATCCGGGTGTTGAGCCCCGAATAGGTGAAGAACATCGGCAGCAGCAGCACGACCGCGAGCGGCTCGACCTTGCGCTTCAATTCCTCGACGAACAGGCCGCGCGGCATGCATACGCCGAGCAGGAAGCCGCCGAAGATCGCATGGATGCCGATCGCGTCCATCACGAACGCCGAGGTGCAGAACAGCATCATCGTGATCGCGAGCACGGTCGTGCTCATCTCGCCGCGCGCCTCGACCGCGCGGCCCAGCGGCGCGAGCAGGCGCCGGCCATAGAGCAGCATGAACGCGGTGTAGAGAATCGCCCCGCCGATCGCGAGCACCGCGACCCCCGGGCCCGCGCCGAACGTCGCAAGCACCACCGCGAGCACGCACCACGAACTGGCGTCGTCGAACGCGCCTGCGGTCAGCGACAAGGTGCCGAGCGAGGAATTGGCGAGGCCGCGCTCGTTGATGATCCGCGCCAGCATTGGGAATGCGGTCAAGGCGATGCACGCGCCCATGAACAGGGTCGCGTTGGCGTTGCTGATGCCGGGTGCGAACAGCCCGGGCACGGTCAACAGCATCGGCGTGATCAGCGCGGCGAGCAGGAACGGCACGGCGATACCCGCGGCCGAGACGCCAGCCGCGCTCTTCGCCTTTGCCTTGAAGTGATCGAGGTTGAGCGTCAGCCCGACCATGAACATGTACAGCCCGACGCCGAGTTGCGCGCCGGCATAGAGCACGTTCCGCGTTTCCTTGGGGAACAAGGCAAGCTGGAAATCGGGGAACAGCAGCCCGAGCAGCGACGGTCCCAGGACGACGCCGGCGATCATCTCGCCCACCACCTGCGGCTGGCCGAGCAGTTTCTGCCCAGCCCAACCGACGACACGGCAGGCGAGCAGGATCACCGCGAGTTGCAGGAAGAAATGCACGCTGAAATCGCCCGGCGTGTAGCTCTTGGCGACCGCCTGCACCGCAGGGCCATGCGGTGCCAGGATTCCGGTCACCGTCGATACCAGACTGTCGATCACACCTTGCTGCGGCATGCGCCTTCCCCATCCCCAATTCCGACCCTTTGGCGGGTCCTATCGCGGGCAAGGGAGGGCCGATTGGGAACGTTAGCAATGGGCTTTTGAGCGCCTGTTGGTCCGCGGCGTCATTTTTCCGACGAGCGGGGGAAATGTGTTGCGAGTGAGCTACAAGGTAGTAACGTACCTACATAATCAACCGCCCAAACCGGCCGTGCGAGCACCAAAAATGCGAGTCGTTTCCAGCCGCGAATTCAATCAGGACGTCAGCCAGGCGAAGCGGCTGGCGCGATTCGAGCCGGTGTTCGTCACCGATCGCGGGCGGCCGACGCATGTCCTGATGAGCATGGAGGCGTTCCGCCGCCTGTCGGGCCAGAGCGAGACGATCGTCGATCTGCTCGCCGCGCCCAATGCGCCGGCCAATGCCTTGCCGGAACATGATCCGCCGCCGCGCGCCGATCCCTGGCGCCATCGCGATGGCGACCGCTGAATGCATTTGCTCGACACGCCCGTCGTGGTCGCGTTGCGCGACGCGCGCAGCGGGCGGGCCGACCCCGCGCTGACCGCCTGGGCATCAGGCGTCGCGCCGCAGAGCCTGTTCATCTCGGCGATCACGCTCCACGAACTGGAGGGCATCGCCGCCCGCTCCGCGCGCAAGGATCGCGCGGCCGGCGCCTCATGGCGCACTTGGCTCGACGATCAGGTGATGCGCGCGTTCGACGGGCGCGTGCTGGCGATCGACGCCGCGATCGTGCGTCGCGCCGCCGGCCTGGATTATGCCGACCCGCGCGACGCGCTGATCGCCGGGACTGCGCTCGAACACGGCCTAATGCTGGCGACCTTGCGACCGCGGGCGTTCAAGGCCGGCCGAGTCAAGCTGTTCGATCCGTCACGCTACGTCGCCGACGCGCCCGACGGCGACTGGCGCCAGGCATCGCGCGCGGCGCCGGCGTGGATCAAGGGCCTGTTCGTCCGCAGCTGAGGATTGTAGCGAAGGAACATGGAGGGAAAGCGCAGCATCCTGATCGTCGGTGGCGGCACCGCGGGCTGGTTGACGGCTGCCTATCTCGCGAAATTCTTCGACCTCGCCAATCGATCCGATCTGTCGATCAGCCTGGTCGAATCGCCCGGTATCGGGATCGTCGGCGTCGGCGAGGGCGCGTTCCCGACGATCCGCACCACGCTGCAATTCCTCGATATCGACGAGCGCGATTTCATCCGGGCGACGGGCGCGACGTTCAAGCAGGGGATCCGATTCGACCATTGGGTGCGGACGCCGGCGCCGGGCGAGCACGACCATTTCTTCCATCCGTTCGAAGCGCCGCTCTACACGCCCGACGCGAGCCTGGTGTCGCTGTGGCTCGCCGAGGACGAGACGACGCGCCCGCCCTTCGCCCAAGCGGTGACGATCCAGCACCGGGTCGCCGAAGAGCGCCGCGGGCCCAAGCGGGCCGAGGAGGACGGATTCGCCGCGCCACTCAATTACGCTTATCATTTCGACGCCACGGCGTTGGCGCGGTTGCTTGCCGATCGCGCGCGGCAATTGGGCGTGGCGCATATCGAGGATCGCCTGCTCGGCGCGAGATTGAACGAACGCGGTGGGATCGGGCATCTCGACTTCGAGCGCTCGGGCGCGCTGACCGCCGATCTGTACGTCGATTGCACCGGGCTCGCCGCCGAACTGATCGGCAATGCGATGCGCGAACCGCTGGTGTCGGTGCGCCGCTATCTGTTCACTGACCGCGCGCTTGCCTGCCGGGTGCCACGCGGCGATCCGGAAGCGCCTTTTCCGAGCTATACGATTGCCGCAGCGCATGAGGGTGGCTGGATCTGGGACATCGGGTTGCGCGACCTGCGCGGGGTCGGCTCGGTCTATTCGAGCGACCATATCGACGAGGCGCGGGCCCGCGACGTCCTGGGCGGTTATATCGGCCGACCCGAACTAGCCGCCGGCGCCCGGCTGATCGCCTTCGAACCCGGCTATCGCCGCCGGCAATGGGTCGGCAATTGTGTCGCAGTGGGGATGGCTGCAGGCTTTCTCGAGCCGCTCGAATCGACCGGCATCGTGCTGATCGAGGCGGCGGCGGCGATGATCGCCGAACTGCTCCCGCCAAGCGGTCCGGTCGACGCATCTGCGGATCGTTTCAATGCGCTGATGGCCGCGCGGTTCGACAATATCGTCAATTTTCTGAAGCTGCATTATTGCCTCAGCCGGCGCGACGAGCCGTTCTGGCGTGACAATGCCGATCTTGCGTCGATCCCCGACGCGCTGGCGGCAATGCTCGACCGCTGGCGTTCGCGCCCGCCCAGCCGCTTCGACTTCACGCTCGATGTCGAGACCTTCGCCTATTTCAACTATCAGTACATTCTCTATGGCATGGGCTTTCGGACCGAGCCGCCGAGTGGCGGAGCAGCTGACACCCATCGCGCCGCGAACGCCTTTGCCCGCATACGGCATTTCGGTGACCAGGCGGTTGACGATTTGCCGTCGCATCGCGAGCTGATCCGGCAGATTAACGAGAGTTGAGCAAGGGGCCGCTTGCGGCCCGAGACCCCCGCCTTCGCGGGGGCTGCGCTTCAAATGCCCTTGGCATTTGACGCTTGAAAAGAGGGCCGGTGACTTTCGTCACCGGCCCAGGTCGTCCGCAGGAGGAACGAGGTTGGGGGCGCCGGGTCGACCGGCGCCCCGATCGTGTCAGTAGTGGTAAGCCCGCTCGCCATGCTCGGCGATGTCGAGGCCTTCCCGCTCCACTTCTTCGGAGACCCGGAAGCCCCAGAGCTTGTCGATGATGAAGTACAGGATCGCGGCGCCGACGCCCGACCAGAGGAGTGTGAAGCCGACGGCCCAGCCCTGGGTGATCAGCTGATGGACCCAGTCATAGGGCGCCACGACGAGCGTGCCCGGCTTGGAGGCATAGTCGGCGATGCCCTGACCACCCAGCGCCGGATTGGCAAGGATCGCGGTCATCAGCGCGCCGGTGATGCCACCGATGCAGTGGACGCCGAACACGTCGAGCGAGTCGTCATACTTGAACTTCGACTTCACCACGCTGACGAAGAAGAAGCAGATCGGCGAGACCATCAGGCCGAGGATCACCGAGCCCATGGTGCCGGCAAAGCCCGAGGCGGGAGTGACGGCGACGAGACCGGCGACGACACCCGAGGCGGCACCGAGCAGCGACGGCTTGCCGCGCACGATCTGTTCGGTCAGCAGCCAGCTCATCCCGGCGGCGGCGGTGGCGATCATGGTGTTCATGAAGGCGACCGAGGCGATCGACGAGGCTTCGAGGTTGGAGCCGGCGTTGAAGCCGAACCAGCCCACCCACAGCAAGGAGGCGCCGATCATGGTCATGGTCAGCGAGTGCGGCGGCATCGGCTCGTTGGGATAGCCGAGACGCTTGCCGAGCAGCAGGCACATCACCAGGCCGGTGATACCCGCATTGATATGGACGACGGTACCGCCCGCGAAGTCGATCGCGCCCCATTGGAAGAGCAGGCCGGCGTCGGCATTCGCAGCGTCGAGCGCTTCCTTGCCCTTGAGCGCGGCCGCGGCGATGGCGTCAGGACCGTCCCAGCACCAGACCATGTGCGCGATCGGGAAGTAGACGAAGGTCACCCAGAGCGCGACGAACAGCATCAGCGGCGAGAACTTCACGCGCTCCGCCACCGACCCGACGAACAGCGCCGGCGTGATCATCGCGAAGGTCATCTGGAACAGGACGTAGGTCAGTTCCGGAATATAGACGCCGTTGGAGAAGGTCGCCGCCGCGGAATTGGCATCGACGCCCTTCAGGAACAGCTTGGTGAAGGGATTGCCGACCAGCGAATTGTAGGTCGTGAACGTCTCCGAATAGCCCCAGCATACCCAGATCACGCCGACCATGCAGACGATCATCAGCACCTGGGTCAGCACCGACAGCATGTTCTTGGTGCGGACCAGGCCGCCATAGAATAAGGCCAGCCCCGGTACCGACATCATCAGCACCAGCAAGGTCGACACCAGCATCCACGTATTGTCGCCCTTGTTCATATTGGCGAGCGACGGCGTAGCGATGGCCGGTGTGGCGGCAGGCGCGGGTGCAGCCGCCGCGGCCTGGGCAAAGGCCGGATGGCACATCAGCGCGGCAACGCCGACGGCTCCCAGTCCGGCCAGTATCTTGGTCGATTGTTTCATCATTCCCCCCATCTCAGAGAGCGCTGTCGTCGGTTTCGCCGGTGCGGATGCGCACCGCCTGACCGACGTCGAGCACGAAGATCTTGCCGTCGCCGATGGCGCCGGTGTTGGCGGATGCCTGGATCGCCTCGACCACCGCGCCCGCCATGTCGGATGCGCAGGCGACCTCGATCTTGATCTTCGGCACCATGTTCGTGCTGTATTCCGCACCGCGGTAAATCTCCGTCTGACCCTTTTGTCGGCCGAACCCCTTTACCTCGGTCACGGTCATGCCCGCGACGCCCACGCCAGACAGTGCTTCGCGCACCTCGTCGAGCTTGAACGGTTTGATGATGGCAATGACGAGTTTCATCGCGCCCCTTTCCGTTTTGTCCCGGAATGCTGCATCGCAAGGGGCGTGCCAGATTCGAATCCGCGCGTTTCGGCGCGGAATCGCGCAACGAAATGTTACGGCCGCGTTAAAATTTGTGCAGTTGCGAAGGCATGCTTATTTTTCAGGCAGAGTCGTCTGCCCATTCTTTGAGCAGGCGCCGCGCAGGGGCAAGATCCTCCTCGTCCACCATCACCCGCACCGGGATCAGCCGGAACGACCCCTCCGCCATATGCGTGCCAGCGTCGAATGTGATCGCCGGAATGCCCTCGGATTCAAGCCGGCCGACGATGATATGCGCTTCCGGATAGGAATAGCCGCCGAGTTCTACCAGGCTCATTGCTGTTGTTGTTCCTGTTGCTGGCTCGCGCGCGGTACCTGGGGCGGGCCCTGCGTCGGATTGCGGACCGGCAAGCCGTCGATGCTCTTCAGCCGCACCGCATATTTGGCCTGGCGCACCTCCTCGCCATATTGGCGATGATATTTGCTCAGCGTGTCGCGCTCGCGCTCGAAGCTCATATGCGGGACGCCCCAGCCGCAGCTGGTCTGGACCTGATCGACATGGATCACGAAGATCTGCCGCGTGCCGGGCAGCAGGTCGAACAGCGCGGCATGTTCGGCCCAATCGGCGTCTTGCGGCAGCACCGGCCGGCCGCGGCCATAGAGGCGCAGGATCAATGCGGGATTGTCGAACGCGCAGAACATGATGGTGATGCGCCCATCGGCGAGCAAATGCGCGTTGGTCTCGTTGCCCGACCCCTGCACGTCGAGATAGGCGACGCGGTTGGGCGACAGGACGCGGAAGCTGTCCATGCCCTTGGGACTCAGATTGACCCGCGCGTCGGCCGCGGCGGTGGCGACGAAGAAGATCGGCTGGCGTTCGACGAACGTGATATGCTTGTCGCTCAGCGCATCGAAGAACTCGGCCATTCGCTATCCGTCATCCAGCTCTCTATCTCGTCATCCCAGCGAAAGCTGGGATCTCACGCCGTATCACACCATCGCCTGATACCCCAGCTTTCGCTGGGGTGACGGGTTTGGGCACGGGCCTGCCCTAGACTTTGCGCGGTACGCGCGGGCGGCCGATCGGGCATTCGAGCGCATCGCGATCCCAATCGGCGAGGTCGGCGGCGGCGTCATAGGTCGACTGACAAAAGGCGAGCAATGCGGCGTCGGGATCGGGGGCGGCGCGAACCGCGGTATAAGGCAGGATGAACTCGCGCATGTCGGCGTTCCACGCGGCCTGTTTGGGCTGAACCGCCGCCGCGGCATAACCGGCGGGTTCGGGATACGCGTAGGCGTAGAAGGCGGCGTGCGGAAAGGCGTCGCTGCCGGGCCAGAAGCCGACGCTCGCTTCCTCGTGGCTGTAGGCCTCGCACGCGACATCGTCGGGCAGGCCGGGCATGCCGCCGGGATGCTTCGGCGCCGTGCGGCCCGAAAAGCGCGTCACGGCGAGGTCGAAACTGCCCCAGAACAGATGGATCGGGCTCGCCTTGCCGAGGAAGCCGGTGCGGAAGCGGTAGAAGACGCGCTGCACCTGAATCAGCGCGCGCCAGAACGCGCGGGCGGCGTCGGGGTCGTAGGGGCGCTGCTCGTGGTCGTCCGCGAAGGGAGGATAGCCGGGCATCTCGCTCGGGCTGCCGTCGAAGTCCGACGCGCTGCCCAAGGCCTCGATCGCGGCGACCACGTCGGCATGGAAGTCGGCGATCGTTCCTGCCGCCAACGGGATCGATCGCATCCCACCATCGCTGGTCGCGAACGTCACCGCATCGCTGGTCAGATCGAAGTCGATCTGCAGGATGCGCTCGCCGCAGGGAATCGCCGAGGTCGTCCAGCCCCGCGCGCTCAGGTAAAAGGGGACGTGCCAGCTATGGTTGAGCCACGGCGTCAGCGCGAGCCGCACCTTGCCGACGATCTGGCAGCGCAATTGCAGCCCGATCGCGGTCTCGCGCCATTGGGTCCAATCGAGAGCCGGCCAGCTGTTCATATAATGCCTCAATCGATGATTTGCGGGGGATCGCCGACATCGGCAATCAGCGCGAGCGGGCCGCAAGCCGGCGTCAATTTACGAAGGACATCAGCAATCAACTGCTCATGGCCTTTCTCGAACCAAAGCTGTTGTGGCTCATCGTCACCGGTGAATTCGGTGATCTGAAGCAGCGTCCACAATTCGTCGTCTGCGGCTCCTTGCGTAAGGAAGGCAGAGTAAGAAGCGCCGATACCGTTGTCGGTTATCTTGGCGGAGCCGGGAAAGGCTGCAAGCATCTGCTTAATCTCGATACCTGTCGGGAACCGCGAGCCCTTGTCAGGGAATGCTATTCCCTGATCGTCGAGCCATGCACGCATCTGTTCGTCGAGAGGCCAAACCGTCCACAAAACGCCCATATGACTCCCCGAGTCTTAGAATCGATACGACCAAGTCAAATCGTCACCCCGGCCTTGTGCCGGGGTCCACCGGGCCGCAAATCCAAGGACCGACGGATGCGCTGCACAATGGACGCCGGCACAAGGCCGGCATGGCGGAAAAACCAGGCCTTTAAACAGCCGTTCCGCCCACCGTCAGCCCCGACACCAGCAAGGTCGGCTGGCCGACGCCCGCAGGCACGCTCTGTCCGCCCTTGCCGCACATGCCGACGCCTTCGTCGAGCGCGAAGTCGTTGCCGATACCGGTGACCTTGGTCAGCACGCTGGGCCCGTCGCCGATCAAGGTCGCGCCCTTGATCGGCGCGCCCAATTTGCCGTTCTCGATCAGATAGGCCTCGGTGCAGCTGAACACGAACTTGCCCGAGACGATATCGACCTGGCCGCCGCCGAACGACTTGGCGAAGATGCCTTTCTTGACCCGGCTGAGCAATTCGGCGGGATCGTCCTGGCCGCCCTTCATGAAGGTGTTGGTCATGCGCGGCATCGGCGCGTGCGCGAACGATTCGCGGCGACCGTTGCCGGTCGGCTCGACGCCCATCAGCCGCGCGTTGAGGCGGTCGTGGATATAGCCCTTGAGGATGCCGTCTTCGATCAGGATATTCTCGCGCGTCGGCGTGCCTTCGTCGTCGATCGACAGCGACCCGCGCCGCGCATTGATCGAGCCGTCGTCGACCACGGTGACGCCCGGCGCCGCGACGCGCTCGCCGATCCGGCCTGAGAAAGCGCTCGTGCCCTTGCGGTTGAAATCGCCCTCCAGCCCATGGCCGATCGCTTCGTGCAGAAGCACGCCGGGCCAGCCCGGCCCGAGCAAGACGGTCATCTCGCCCGCTGGAGCGGCGACCGAGTCGAGATTGACCAGCGCCTGGGCCAGCGCCTCGTCGATCGCGCGGTTCCAGGTCGCGGGATCGAACAGCGACTCGTAGAGATAGCGGCCGCCGATTCCGAACGTGCCGGTCTCGCGCCGGCCATTATGCTCGACCACGATCGAGACGTTCAGCCGGACCAGCGGCCGCACGTCGGTCGCGGTGAAGCCGTCGGGTCGCACGACCTCGACCACGTTCCACGATCCCGACAGGCTGACCGAGACCTGGGCGACGCGCGGATCGCGGGCGCGCGCGGCGGCGTCGATCGTCTGGCATAAATTCACCTTGTCGGCGAACGGGATCATGTCGAGCGGATCGGCATCCGTATAAAGATGCCGGTTGGTATGCTGCGGCGGCGGCGCCTTGGGGCCGGTCGACGGATCGATCAGCGCCATCGTCTCCGACGCGCGCAGGATCGCCGGCGCGCTGATCTCATTGGCATGGGCGAAGGCGGTGGTCTCGCCCGACACCGCGCGCAGGCCGAAGCCCGAATGCGTGTCGTAGCTGGCGGTCTTCAGCCGCCCGTCGTCGAACCCGAACGCCTCCGACCGGGCATATTGCAGATAGAGCTCGCCGTCATCGGCATGGTCGAGCGCTGCAGCGGTCAGCCTTTTGGCCTCTTCAGGGTCGAGCTGGTCGCGATACAGGAACTGGCGGGGGTCGGCGGGACTGGTCATGCCCGCCAATATAGGGCGCCTAATCCGTCAAGCCAGCGGCTTCACGATCTGAACATATTCGGCGAGATTCGTACCCTTATTAAGCTCGGTGACATAAGACACCGGCAAGCCCGCGCGTTCAACGACCTCGGCCTTGCTAACACTTCTCAAGGTTTCCGCATGCGCGATGCCGAACAAATGAATGCTCGCCGCCTTGCGACTTTTTGGGGCTGAATCGTAAGAGCGCCGTAACTCGGAGGCCAACTCTGCCACGGCGCCTGACATCAGAGGCTGGCACCCGCCGGGTGATCCGGCAACTGGCTCTGGTCGGCGCCGTCGGCGGGGCCGCCGATCAGGACGAAGCGGCGGTCGCAATAGCCGCAATCGACATAGCCGGCCTCGTCGATCTGCAGGAACACGCGGGGGTGGCCCAGCGCCGCGCCGCCGGGAATGTCGGTCGCGCCGTCGCAGGCGACGCGGGGATGGGAGACGCGGACGATTTCGGGCGGTGCGATCATGCTGGCGCGATAGCAAGGCGCGTCGGCGGCATCAATCTCTCCCGCTGCCTTGCCAAGCTCGACCCCGCGACGCACGATGCCCCCCATGATCCTAGTAAAGCTTGCGGCGATCGCCGCCCTGATCGTGGCGGCTCCGGCCGCCGCCATGCCCCAAGCGGCGACCAAGCCCGGTGCGGCCAAGGCTGCCGCGAAGCCGACGCCGGCCAAACCGACCGCGGCCAAGGGTAAAGCCAAGCCGAAGGCCAGGACCAAACTCCCACCGCCGGCGCTCAACATCGCCGAGAAGGATGGGTTCGCCGTCATGCAGGTCGCGGCGTCCGACGCCGCGGCGTTCATCGCCGCGTGGAAGATCGGTGACGGCGCGAAGAACGAAACGACGCGCACGGTCGCGGACAAACCGCTCTTCACGCTCTTGATCTTCCGTGGCTGCAAGGCTGATGCCGACGGCAAATGCGACATCGTCGCCGATTTCGCGATCACCCGGCCGGACGGGACGGTGAACGAGGACAACAAGGGCGTCGTCATCTGGAACAAGACCGCGCCGGCCGATTCCAAGAAGCCGATGATCGGCGATGGCGCACTCGGTTATGGCGTGGATTCCGAAGGGCCGTTCGGCGACTATCGGGTGGTCGCGACCGTGACGGATAAGGTGGCGGGGACATCGGTCACGACCGAGCAGACGCTGACGATCGCTCCGGCGCTCGCCACGCCAGAGGTGAAGTAGGGTCAAAAGTCCTCCCCGTTTACGGGGAGGGGGACCGCTCGCGCAGCGAGTGGTGGAGGGGGCCCTCCACACCTACGTCATCGCTTGGGGGCGACCCCCTCCACTAAGCCGCTACGCGTCTTGGTCCCCCTCCCCGTGCCGGGGAGGAATTGCGGTCACGCCTCGCTCGACGCGGAATGCTATCGTCACGACGTCCGGATCGTCGTCCCAGCGGTCGCCGGGCGCATGGATCAGGTCCCAATGCGCCCGGAATGCCCGGCGCGGGTCGAGATGATGGCCATTGATCGGCTTGGGCCAGCGCCACAGCAGGCCGGCGAAGGAGGGCATTACGCCTTCCGCGCGGGCATCTGCTCGGGTCATCTCGCGCAATCGTCCCGGCCGCGCCGACTCGACCGCCAGCGTCAGCCGCGTCGCCCAGGCCGGCATATGCATCGCGCCGAGCCACTGACTGTAGCTGTCGGTCGGACGCCGCCCGCGCTCGTGGCTGCCATCGCGATGCTGCCGCCAGCCATCGGCGAACACCACCAGCTCGGCCCGGCGGCGGGCCGTCGCGTGGAGCTTGCCGCCGACGATCCGCGCCGGGATGCATGCCTCGCGGACCTGGATGCGATCGCCGGGCACGACAGACGCGAGCGGGCTGTGCGCGGGAACGCGCATCTCGCTTTTGCCTCGAGAGAGAAGTGCGGCGGCCATGCCGGGGTCCGCGATGACGAAGGCGTTCATGCGCGACAGGCTCTAGCGGCTGCCGTGGCGCGCGAATACCGGTGCGAAGGCTTGGCGATGCGCGTCAGCGCGCCTAAGTCCGGGCTATGACCGACGCCGCCATCGTAATCGACCAGCTGTGCAAGACCTATGCGGGGGGCAAGCGCGCCCTGGATGGCGTCAGTTTCGAGGTCCCGCGCGGATCGGTGTTCGGGTTGCTCGGTCCCAATGGCGCGGGCAAGTCGACGCTGATCAACATCCTCGCCGGGCTGGTCAACAAGACTTCCGGCCGCGCCGAAATCTGGGGGTTCGACGTCGACGAGCATCCGCGCAATGCCAAATATTCAATCGGTATCGTCAACCAGGAGATCACCTTCGACCCCTTCTTCACCCCGCTGGAGACGCTGGAAATCACCGCCGGGCTGTACGGCGTGCCGAAGAACAAGCGCATCTCGATGAACCTGCTCCGCGCGGTCCATCTCGAAGACAAGGCCAAGGCCTATTCGCGCACGCTGTCGGGCGGCATGAAACGCCGGCTGATGGTGGCGAAGGCGATGGTCCATTCCCCGCCCGTGCTGGTGCTCGACGAGCCGACCGCGGGTGTCGACGTCGAATTGCGCCAGCAGCTCTGGGCCTATGTCCGCGAACTCAACCAGCGCGGCGTGACGATCGTGCTGACCACGCATTATCTCGAGGAAGCCGAAGAGCTGTGCGACCGCATCGCGATCATCAACCACGGCAAGGTGATCGCCAACGAGCCGACCCGCGACCTGGTCGGCATGGCGCAGGAAAAGGTGGTCGAGGTGACAGTCGACCGCGACATCGCTTCCACGCCACAAGCCAGCTGTTTCCAGAAAGTCGAGCTCAAGGGCGAGCGTGTGCTCGAGATCACGTATCGTAAGGATCAGGCCAATGCCGGCCAAGTGCTCGATGCGGTGCAGAAGGGTGGTTACGCAATCATCGACGTCTCGACCAAGGAGCCCGATCTCGAGGACGTGTTCCTCAACTTGACGCGCGAGTCGAACGCTGCCTAGCTTTCGCGGAGGCTCGCAAGCGCCTCGGCCGAGGCGCGGCTTGGCTCCGGATAACCGCTGAACCGCGCGAACACCCGCCACTTGCCGTCATCCTCTCGGCGCCACAGGTCGGTCAGCCAGAAAGCCCCCGAGCGATCGTGGCCGTCGAGCTCGGCCTCCTGCTCGGCGATCGACGACATCGCTGCCAGGCCGTCCCCTATCGGGCGCACCTGGACGTCGCGATAGGCAAAGCGCGAACAGCGATAGCGGTCGCACGTGTCGAGCCATGCCTGCCGCGTCATCGGGCGTGTCGGAAAAGCGGAGACGGTCAGGGTGAAATCCTCGGCTAGGCTGTCGTCGAGCGTGGCACGGTCGAGCGCCACCCATGCCTGCATCCAGCGAGTCGCGGCTCGCTCCACTTCCTGTAGGCGATCGTCCATCGTCCTCTCCCCAGCGAGCGACTGTATCACGCGGCTGAATTTGCAATAGCGCCCTTTCCGCGACTAGTCCGGCGCAGCTTGCAGCGGAGAGCGACGTGACCGACCCCCACAATTCCGACGTGCTGATCATCGGCTCCGGTGCCGCGGGCCTCACCGCCGCGCTCAACCTCGCCGATCGTTTCCGCGTCACCGTCCTGGCCAAGGGCGGCCTCGCCGAGGGCTCGACCGCCTGGGCGCAGGGTGGGATCGCCGCGGTGCTCGAGCCGGGCGACACGTTCGACAGCCATATCGAGGACACGATGATCGCCGGCGCGGGATTGAACGACCGCAAGACCGTCGAATTCGTCGTCGAGAACGCGCCGCGCGCGATCGAGC
Organism: Sphingomonas sp.; assembly: GCF_024508665.1. Lineage (GTDB taxonomy): Bacteria > Pseudomonadota > Alphaproteobacteria > Sphingomonadales > Sphingomonadaceae > Sphingomonas. Next base: position 22,415 of record NZ_JANINP010000006.1, on the reverse strand, counting down.
GGCTGATCGAGCTCGGCGTGCCGTTCAACAAGGAAGGCGGCGACCTCCATCTGACGCGGGAGGGCGGGCACAGCCATCGCCGCATCGTCCATGTCAACGACGCCACCGGTTGGGCGGTGCAGGAGGCGTTGCTGCATGCCGCGCAAGCGCACGCCAACATCACCCTCGTCCCCGACATGGTGGTAGTCGATCTCGCCACCTCGAAGCACGAGGAGCGCTATTCGGGCGCGGGCAACGTCTGGGGCGTCTATGCGGTCAACCGCGCGACCGGGCGGGTGGAGCTGTTCACCGCCAATGCCACGATCCTCGCGACGGGCGGGGCGGGGCGCACCTATCTGTTCTCGACCGCGCCGCGCGGCGCGACCGGGGACGGCATCGCGATGGCGTGGCGCGCGGGCTGCCGCATCTCGAACATGGAGATGATGCAGTTCCACCCCACCTGTCTCTACAATCTCGAGGTCAAGAACTTCCTGATCACCGAGGCGGTGCGCGGCGAGGGCGGGCAGCTCAAGATTCCCGAAACCGGCTATCGCTTCATGCCCGATTTCGATCCGCGCGCCGAACTCGCGCCGCGCGACGTGGTGGCGCGCGCGATCGACCATGAGATCAAGCGGCTCGGTCTCGACTATGTCCATCTCGACATCAGCCATATGGGCGCCGAGTTCGTCACCCATCACTTCCCGACGATCTATGAGAAGCTCAAGGGCCTCGGCATCGACATGACCAAGGAGCCGATCCCGGTCGTGCCGGCGCAGCATTATACCTGCGGCGGGATCGTGATCGATCTGGATGGGCGTACCGATCTCCCGCACCTCTATGCTGCAGGCGAATGCACCGAATCCGGACTCCACGGCGCCAACCGCCTGGCGTCCAACTCGCTGCTCGAATGTTTCGTGTTCGGCGAGGCCTGCGCCCGGCACATCAACGCGCATTGGGACGATTTGCCGCCGCCGCCCGCGATCCGGCCGTGGGACGAAAGCCGCGTCACCGATTCGGACGAAGAGGTCGTGATCAAGCAGAACTGGACCGAGATCCGCCGCTTCATGTGGAATTATGTCGGCATCGTCCGCACCACCAAAAGGCTCGAACGCGCGGCGCACCGGATCAAGCTGCTGACCGGCGAGGTCGAGGATTATTACGGGCATTTCCGCGTGACGCCCGACCTGATCGAGCTCAGGAATCTGCTCCAGACATCGGACCTGATCGTGCGCTCGGCGCTGCATCGCCACGAATCGCGCGGCCTGCATTACACGCTCGATTATCCCGAAACCTTGCCGGTCGCGGTCGACACGGTTCTTGTTCCGTAGACGGCACCAGCCCGCTCCCCCACCCGACCGCCCATAGAATATCCTGATTGGGCGGTCGGGTGGGGGAGCGGGCTGGCACCGCATCCGATTCTGCGCAGCAGAATCGCTAAAACGTGATCTCACGGAATCTCAGCGGGTTGGTTGCTCGGCCCGCCGCTTTTCAGGTGCGGTTCATCGCGGAGACCCTATCTCAGGGATTCCGCAACCGGTTTCCTGCGATACTCTCGTCGTCGAGAAAACACGGGCGGGGGTCATGGGTCGTTCTGTGAAGCGTTTCGGTAAAATAGCGTTGGGTACAATCGCCGGCCTCGCGATCGCGGGCTGCGTCTCCGACAGCCAGTCCAACAGAGTTGCGCGCGCCGTATCGCCGCCGGTGGCCTATGCGCCGCCGCGCGAAGTGGTGCAGCCGATCCCGGTGGCCAAGCCGGTGGTGCCGGCGCCCGCCGCGCTGACCGCGCTGGTGCCTTCGCTGACGCGCAATTTCGGTGGCAAGGTCGGCATCGCGGTGACGAGCATCGACGACGGCTGGACGGTCACGTCGAACGGCGATCTGAAATTGCCGCAACAAAGCGTGTCGAAATTGTGGGTCGCGATGACCGTGCTGGACCTGCGCGATCAGGGCAAATTGACGCTCAACGACCCCTATACCGTGCGCAAGGACGACCTGACCTTGTTCCATCAGCCGATCGCGGCGTTGGTCAAGGATGACGGCTACAAGACCACCGTCGGCGAATTGCTGCAGCGCGCGCTGACGCAGAGCGACAATACCGCCAATGACTGCCTGTTGCGGCTGGCCGGCGGGCCGACCGCGGTGCGCGCCTTCCTGGCGAAGAAGGGGATCGCCGATATCCGTTTCGGACCGGGCGAGCGCCTGTTGCAGAGCTTCACCGCCGGGCTCGAATGGAAACCGCAATATTCGACCGGCCGCGCGTTCGAGGCCGCGCGCTCGAAAATTCCGGCATCGACGCGGATGGACGCGTTCGAGCGCTATATCGCCGATCCGCCCGACGGCGCCGCGCCGCGCGCGATCGCGACCGCGCTCGCCCGGTTGAAGAAGGGCGAATTGCTCTCGCCGGCCTCGACCCAATATCTGATGTCGACGATGGAATCCTCCCATACCGGGCGCCAGCGGCTGCGCGGTGCGGTGCCCGAAGGCTGGACGTTCGGGCACAAGACCGGGACCGGCCAGGATTTCAGCGGCCGGACCGCCGGCTATAACGACGTCGGCTTCCTCATCGCGCCCAACGGCAAGGCCTATGCCATCGCTGTGATGATCGGCGACACGCCAAAGACCATCCCCGAGCGCCAGCAATTGATGCAGGCGGTGGTGACGGGCGTGGTGACCAACCACCGTTGGTAATTTTTTGACCGCAATCCCCGGGGCGCGGTCCGGCAAAGCCGCGCCCTATGGGCGGTTGCATGAACGATGATCACGATTGGGCCGCGCTCGCCGGCGACCTTGATGCGCGCGGCTGGGCGGTGCTGCCCGGCCTGCTCGATTCCGACAACTGTAGGCGGATTGCCGTCGGCTATGACGATCCGGGACAGTTTCGCAGTCACGTAATGATGGCGCGCCACGGCTTCGGGCGCGGCGAATATCGTTACTATCGCTATCCGCTGCCCGATCCCATCAGCGGGTTGCGCGCGGCGCTCTATCCGCGCCTGGCCCCGATCGCCAATCGCTGGCACGAGCGGCTCGGCCTGCCAACGCGCTTCCCCGCCGAGCATGGCGCGTTCCTCGCGCGGTGCCATGAAGCGGGTCAGACGCGGCCGACGCCGTTGCTGCTCCGTTATGGTCCCGGTGACTATAATTGCCTGCACCAGGATCTGTACGGCGAGCACGTCTTCCCGCTCCAGGTCGCGATCCTGCTCTCGCGCCCGGGCCAGGATTTCGCGGGCGGCGAATTCGTCCTGACCGAACAGCGCCCGCGCATGCAGTCGCGGGTCGAAGTGGTGCCGCTCGCCCAAGGGGATGCGGTGGTGTTTGCGGTCAACCACCGGCCGGTAGCCGGGGCGCGCGGCGATTATCGCGTAGCTATGCGTCATGGCGTCAGCACGTTGCGGTCGGGGCGGCGGCATACTTTGGGAATCATCTTCCACGACGCGGCGTAGGGAGCGCCCCGCCGGAGGGACGGACGGCCTTAGCACAACTCCCAACGTCACCCCGGGCTTGTCCCGGGGTCCAACGCGAGCCAGGCGTGAAGCAAGAGGTTCGAGTCCGACGCTGGAGGCACCTTGGACGCCGGGACGAGCCCAGGGCGACGGGTTAGGCGGCAGAATCGCCCGCCACCTGACCTAACCATTTGTTCCCGCGCGCGCGGGACGCTATCTCCTTTGGCGATGCCTCATCTCTATCTCGTCGACGGTTCGGGCTATATCTTCCGCGCCTATCACCAGCTCCCGCCGCTGACCAACCGGCATGGCACGCCGGCGGGCGCGGTCTATGGCTATACCGCGATGCTGTGGAAGCTCGCCGACGCACTGGACAAGGCGGAGGGGCCGACCCATCTTGCGGTCGTGCTCGACAAGGGCTCGCACACCTTCCGCAACGATCTCTACGACAAATACAAGGCGCAGCGTCCGCCTCCTCCCGAAGACCTGGTCCCGCAATTCCCGCTGATCCGCGAGGCGACCCGCGCCTTCTCGTTGCCGTGCATCGAGGAAGAGGGGTTCGAGGCCGACGACATCATCGCCACCTATACCTGCCGCGCGGTCGAGGCCGGGTGGGACGTCACCATCGTCAGTTCCGACAAGGACCTGATGCAATTGATCCAGCCCGGCGTCGACATGCTCGACACGATGAAGAACGAACGCCGCGGCCCGGAATATGTCGAGGCGAAGTTCGGCGTGCGGCCCGACCAATTGGGCGACGTACTCGCGCTGATGGGCGACGCGGTCGACAATGTTCCCGGCGTGCCGGGGATCGGCGCCAAGACCGCCGCCAAGCTGATTTCGGAATATGGCAATCTCGATGCGGTGCTGGCCGCCGCGCCCGGGATGAAGCCGAGCAAGATGCGCGACAACCTGATCGAGCATGAAGCGATGGCCCGGCTCTCGCGCCAGCTCGTCGCGCTCCATGTCGATACCGCGGTGCCGCACACGCTCGACGAGCTGAAGCTCGACGGCATTCCCGTCGAGCCATTGCGCGCGTTCCTCGAGGATCAGGGGTTCAAGACGCTGTTGTCGCGTATGGCGGCACATGCGCCGGGCCGCGAGCAGCCCGATCCGGTCGCCGCCGCAGTCGCGACCGCTGGGCCGGTCACGCCCGATTTCATCGAATTGCCGCCGATCAATTGCGACACGTACGAAACCGTGACCAGCATCGAGCGGCTGGACGCGTGGATCGCCGAAAGCCACGCCAGCGGCACGATCGCGATCGATACCGAGACCGATTCGCTCGACAGCATGGCCGCCAATCTGGTCGGCATCTGCCTCGCCACCGCGCCGGGGCGGGCTTGCTACATACCCGTCGGGCACAAGAGCAGCGACGACATGTTTGGCGAGGTCCCGCCGCAGCTGCCGCTGGCGGATGTGGTGAGCCGGTTGAAGCCGTTGTTCACCGCGCCCGGCGTGCTCAAGATCGGGCACAATATCAAATATGACATCAACGTCCTGATCCGCCACGGCCTGCCGGTTTCGCCGATCGACGACACGATGGTGATGAGCTTCGATCTCGACGCCGGCCAGTCGCTCGCCGGGCACGGCATGGATGAAGTGGCGCACGCGACGCTCGAGCACACCTGCATCAGCTACAAGGACGTGACCGGCACCGGCAAGAAAGCCATCAGCTTCGCCCAGGTGCCGCTCGACCAAGCGACCCGCTATGGCGGCGAGGATGCCGACGTGACCTGGCGGCTATGGACGCGGTTCAAGCCGCGGCTCGCTTATGAAGGCGCGACGCGGGTTTACGAAATGGTCGATCGCCCGATCATTCCGGTCGTTGCCGCGATGGAGCGCGCCGGGATCAAGGTCGACCGAGACCAATTGTCGCGCCTGTCGAGCCGCTTCGCGCAGGAAATGGCGCGGCTCGAGGAAGAGATCCAGGCCGAGGCCGGGCAGCCGTTCCAGATCGGATCGACCCAACAATTGGGCGCGATCCTGTTCGACAAGATGGGATTGAAGGGCGGCAAGAAGGGCAAGTCCGGCGCCTATTCGACCGACGTCACCGTGCTCGAGAAGATGAAGGCGGAGGGCGTGACGATCGCCGGATTGGTGCTCGACTGGCGCCAGCTGTCGAAGCTCAAATCGACCTATACCGATGCCTTGCAACAGCAGATCGATCGCGACACCGGGCGCGTCCATACCAGCTATTCGCTGACCGGCGCGCAGACCGGGCGATTGTCGTCGACCGATCCCAATTTGCAGAACATCCCGATCCGCACCGAGATCGGCCGCCAGATCCGCGACGCCTTCGTCGCCGAGCCGGGCAACGTCATCCTGGCCGCCGACTATTCGCAGATCGAGCTCAGGCTGGCGGCGCACATGGCCGACGTTCCGCCGCTCCGCGATGCTTTCCTGCGCGGCGAGGACATTCACGCCGCGACCGCCAAGGAATTGTTCGGAGAGGTCAATCGCGACACGCGCGGGCGCGCCAAGACGATCAACTTCGCCATCCTCTACGGCATTTCGCGCTGGGGCCTGGCCGCCCGGCTGGAGATCGATGCGGAAGAAGCGCAGGCGATGATCTCGCGCTATTTCGACCGCTTCCCCGGCATCTCCTCCTATATCAACGAGACGCTCGAGCATGTGCGGCAGAAAGGCTATACCGAGACCCTGTTCGGCCGAAAGACGCATTTCCCGCAGATCCGCGCGCCGATCCAGCACGTCCGCCAGGGCGCGGAGCGCGCCGCGATCAACGCGCCGATCCAGGGCACCAGCGCCGACATCATCAAGCGCGCGATGGCGCGGATGGGGCCGGCGTTGACCGATGCCGGCCTCACCGGCACCAAGATGCTGCTCCAGGTCCATGACGAGCTGGTGTTCGAGGTCCCCGAGGCCGAGGTGGAGGCGGCCAAGCCGGTGATCGAACATGTCATGGCGACCGCGGCGGAACCCGCCGTGCCGCTATCGGTGCCGCTCGCAGTCGAGATCGGCACCGGCCCCAGCTGGGGCGCGGCGCATTGATCGATTTCCCGCTTGCCGGGCGCATGGCTGAAGGGATGGCGCGTGTCGACTGACACCGCCGCCACTGCGCCGGTCGTGCCCCCCACCGGCCCGACCGACGACCTTGCCGTATTGGCCAAGGGCGGGCGGACCAATATCGGTGGGTTCATTCTGCGGCTCGTCGCACGGCTGCCGTTCCTGTTCGTCGCAGGCCGGCTCTACGGGCCCGATGCGGTCGGGCGATTCGCGCTCGCGGTCGTCGTGGTCGAACTCGCCGCATTGATCGCGACCCTGGGGCTGAAGCGCGGCATGGCGCAAGCGCTCGCCACGACGGATCGTCCCCATCCGCATGTCGTGTGGGATGGGATGGCGGTGGCGATGCTCGCCTCGACCATCGCCGGCGCCGTGCTGATCGCGCTGCCGCGCGTGATGTACCCGCACGGCGACATCAGCCTGATAGAGCGATTGTTGCCGTGCATCATCGTTGCCAGCGCCTGGTCGGATGTCGCCCTGTCGGCGCTGGCCTATCGTCACAATATCAAGGCGAGCGTCACCGCGCGCGCGGTGGTCGAGCCGTGGACGATCTCGATCGCCGCGTTGGGTTTCTACTTCGTCAGCGCGCGCGACGGACTCGTGCTCGCGTACATGCTGTCGATGGTCGCGGCGATGGTCGCCTCGCTGATCCCGCTGATCCGCAGCTATGGGCTTCCGCGCGGCTGGACGCCGCACGTCGCGCACGTCGCGACCCTGGCCCGGCGCAATGCGCCGCTGGCCGGTGCCGACGCGATCGAATGGGCGACGCGCAATGTCGACCGTTTCATCCTGGGGCTGCTGTTCCCGCCGGCGATCGTCGGCATCTATTACATGGCGCAGCAGGTCGCCTCGCTGCCGCAGAAACTGAAGACCAGCTTCGACCCGATCCTGGGGCCGGTGATCGCCACCAGCCTAGCGCGCGACGACAAGGCCGCGATCGCCGATCAGGTGCGCCAGGTCGGTTTCTGGATCATGGCGCTGCAGACCTGTCTGGCGCTGATGGCCTCGATTCCGGGCGAGGCGGTGATGGGCTTGGTCGGCAAGCAATTCGTCGCCGGCACTGCCGCGCTCGCTTTCCTGTTATGGGCGGAGGTGTTCGCTTCGACCGGCGCGGTGTGCGAATCGGCGCTGGTCTATATTGCGCGCCACCGCAATCTGATGATCTCGATCGGCGTGCTGGTGCTGCAGATCGTATTGAGCTTCACATTGGTCGCGGTGATGCGGTCGATCGACTGGGACCGCTCGATCCTGGCGCGGCTGGGCACGCGCGACTCGGTCCAGGGGGTCAGCGTCGCGATCGCCTTGTTCGTCGCGCTCAGCGTCGGTTCGGTGATCAAGTCCAATTTCCTCGCCCGGCTGCTGAAGGCGCGGGTGGCGGGATGGCGCTGGTCGCTGCTCGCCGCCGCGGCGGTCACGATCCTGGTCGGGGCGGCGTTCACGTCGCTGCCCAAAAGCTATGAATGGATCGAGCTCTCGGTCGGCGAGCCTGCGATCCTGGTGACCTATCTGTTCGTGCTGTGGAAATGGGCGTTCCGGCCAGAGGACCGGGCATTGTTCAAGAAATTGCCCGGCGCCGGCGCCGGCTAGCTCGATTCCATTTCAGCCGAGCTGAAGCGGCCGGGACCGATTCAACGAAGCGTCGGGCCGGACACGCCGCGCTTTGGGGCGGCCGGCAGATCGGCGAACAGCTTGATCATGCCCGGGCTACGCGAATCGCCATTGGCGTACTCGCGCGCCGATTTGCCCGTCAGGTAATCGCGCCTGTCGGGATCGGCACCACCCTCGATCAGAGCGCGCGCCATGTCTTCGTCTCGCCGCAACACCGCCTTGATCAAAGGGGTCTGACCGCCGTCGCCCGCCAAATTGGGGTTGGCCTTGTTCTTGAGCAGGATTGGAATGAGGTCGCCATAGCCGCGGTCGACCGCCACCAGCAGCGGCGTGTCGCCCTGGCGGTTCTTGATATTGGGATTGGCGCCCTTAGCGAGCAGATAGGACAGATAGCGCGAATCGTCGCGGCGGACGACGATGTGCAGCGCGCCTTCACCGCTCGACGGGTCCTGGGTGTCGATGATCCGCGAACCCGGCTTGGCCAGGATCGATTCGACGTCGCTGCCCTTGTCGTTCTTGACCGCGTCGAGGAATTGATAACCGGGCGAGCCGCTGGCGAGCTGCGCCGCGGCGGGGAAGGCGGTGACGGCCAGCGCGCCGGCAAGCGCCCCGATAAACGCAATGCGGGAAAGACGTGCGATCATGATCTGATGCCCTGCGGGAAAAGTCGGGATCAACTTGCGTAGCCGCCCGTAAAAGATCAAGGCTGGCGCCGCGATGAACCTGCGTTTGCTTCCGATTTCGCTGCTGATGGCGCTCGCCGCCTGCTCGAACGCCACCCCGGCCGATCCGCCGCTGGCCGGCGCCAGGATCGGCGGCCCGTTCCAGCTGATCGATCAGGACGGCAAGGCGATCACCGACAAGGCGTTCGCGGGCAAATATCGCATCATGTATTTCGGATATACTTACTGCCCCGACGTCTGCCCGACCACGGCGCAGACGATCGGCGCGGCGATGCGGCTGCTCGACAAGAGCGATCCCGCGGTCTCGGCCAAGGTCGTGCCGGTGTTCGTGACGGTCGACCCCGAGCGCGACACGCCGGCAGTGGTCAAGCAGTTCGTCCGCGCTTTCTATCCCCGCTTCGTCGGCCTGACCGGCAGCGTGGCCGCGATCGATTCGGTCAAGACGGAATATGGCGTGTTCGCGTCCAAGGGTAAGACCACTCCCAATGGCGGCTATCTGGTCGAACATTCCAACGCTGCCTATCTGATGGACGGTGACGGCAGGCCGCTGGTGCTGCTCCCCACCGAACAGGGGGCGCAAGCGACCGCCAATGAGATCAAGCGCTGGGTGAAGACTAACACGTGACGACCGACAGGTTCTGGGAAACCAAGACGCTGGCCGAACTCGATCGCGGCCAGTGGGAGGCGTTGTGCGACGGCTGCGGCAAATGCTGCATCCACAAGCTCGAGGATGACGAGACCGGCGAGCTCTATCCGACCAACGTGGCATGCCGCATGCTCGATCGCCGTTCGGGTCAATGCAAGGACTACCGCAACCGCCGCGCTTATGTGCCGGATTGCGTTCGGCTGACGGTCAAGAACGTCTTCACCACCGACTGGCTGCCCTCGACCTGCGCCTATCGCCTGCGTGCCAATGGCGAGAAGCTGCCCGACTGGCATTATCTCGTCAGCGGCGATCGCGAAGCAGTGCACCGCGCCGGCGAATCGACACGCGGCTGGACGGTCAGCGAGGACGATGCCGGCGAACTCGAATTCCATCTGGTCGACCGCAAGCTGTGACCGGCGATCTCGACGTCGTCCGCCATGCCCGCGCCCGGCGGATGCGGCTGTCGGTCGACCCGGCGAGCGGGCGCGTACGGCTGACCATCCCGCCGCGTGCCTCGCTCAAACAGGCAATGGCCTGGGCCAATGATCATCGCGGATGGATCGAAGCGCAGCGCGCGAGACTGCCAGAGGGCAGGCCGTTCGTGCCGGGGGCCGTGATCCCGGTCGAGGGCGAGGATGTCGTGATCGACTGGTCGCCGGACCGGTCGCGGGCCATTCAGCTAGCCGAGACACCCTCACCCTTCCGCGCCTTCGGCGCTCCCTTCCTCTCCCAATGGGAGAGGGAAGGGGCCCGCCCGGCGCAGCCGGGTGGGAAGGGTGAGGGTGACCTGCGGTTAGTCTGCGGCGGCCCGCTGGAGGGCCTGCCCCGCCGTATCGAGACCTGGCTCAAGCGCCGCGCGCTCGCGGTGTTGAGCGAGGAAACCGCCGAATTCGCCGCCAAAGCCGGCGTCACCGTCAGCCGCGTGACGGTTGCCGATCCCAAAGGCCGCTGGGGCAGCTGCGCGTCGACCGGCGCGATCCGCTATAGCTGGCGGCTGATCTGCGCGCCGCCTTACGTCCGCCGCTCGACCGTCGCGCACGAAGTGGCGCACCGCCTGCATATGGATCATTCGCCGGCTTTCCACGCAGCGTACCGGCAATTGCTGGGAACCGATCCGGCGCCGGCGCGCGCCTGGCTGCGCCGTCACGGCGCGGCGCTTCACTGGGTCGGGCGGGACTGCTGAACCTCGCGCGGGCGATCGGCCGGGGCCGATCCGTTCGGGACGACGCGCTTGGGCCGGTTGGGATCGGCCCCCGGACTGCCGGTCATGCGATCGATCCATTTGCGGTCCAGCCGCTCGTCCGGCCGCGCGCCATCATCGGCTCCATCGGGCGCGGTCTGCGGCGGGTCGTTCTCCGACTGTGGCGGCAGGCCGGCGTCGCCGCCGCCGATCGGCGCGTCCGGCGCGATCTGGTCGGGCGGGATGGGATTGCCGTCGGGGTCGACGAACAAGCCGTTGTCGGGCTGGCCGAAGTCGCTTTCGTTGTCGAGCTGCCATTCGGGCAAGGTCACCTGCGTGTCGAACGCCTCGACCGGCCGGCCGGCGGTGGCGATTTTCATGAAGGCGGCAAAAGCGCGTGCGGGCAAGGTACCACCTTGGAGGCCGGGGATGCTCTTGGCGTCGTCGCGGCCCATCCACACGCCGGTGGTGAGGCCCGAGGAAAAGCCAAGGAACCAGCCGTCCTTGTTCGAGCTGGTCGTGCCGGTCTTGCCCGCGACCGGACGCCCGATCTGCGCCGCCTTGCCGGTGCCGGTGGCGACCGCGGTCTGCAACAGGTCGGTCATCTCGGCGGCGACATAGGGTGCTACCAGCACATGGCTGCGGTCGACCTCATGGCTGTAGATCGTCTCGCCCATCGAGGTCACCTTGGTGATCCCATAGGGGGTCACTGCGACGCCTTTGTTGGCGACGCTGGCAAAGGCGCGAGTCATGTCGATCAGATGGACGTCGTTCGATCCCAGCACCATCGACGGCACGGTCGAGATCGGGGTCGAGATGCCGAAGCGCCGCGCCATGTCGGCGACCGTCGAAAAGCCGACTTCCTGGCCGATCTTGGCCGCGACGGTGTTGACCGAATAGGCAAAGGCCGTCCGGATATCCATTTCGCCGGCATTGCGCCCCGACGAGTTGCGCGGGCTCCAGCCGTTGATCGTGATCGGCTCGTCGACCACGCGGTCGCTCGGCCGATGGCCCGCTTCCAGCGCCGCCAGATAGACGAACAATTTGAACGACGATCCCGGCTGGCGCAAAGCGGTCACGCCGCGATTATAGTTGGACGTGACGTAATCCTTGCCGCCGACCATCGCGCGCACCGCGCCGTCACGGTCGAGGCTGATCAGCGCGCCTTGCGCATTCCGGGGCGCATAGGCCGCGATCGCGGCATCGGCTGCCTTCTGCATGCGGATGTCGATCGTCGTCCACACTTCGAGCGGGCGGGTCGGCTCGTCGATCAGGTTTTCGAGTTGGGGCAGCGCCCAATCGGTGAAGTAGCGCACGCTGTTCTGGTTGGGCTCGGGTGCCAGCTTGACCGTCCTGGGATCGACCGAGGCCGCTTCGGCGGCGGAGATCTTGCCGGTCTCTTTCATCAGCCCGATCACCACGCCGGCGCGGTTGACCGCGGCCTGGGCGTCGGCGGTCGGCGAATAATTGGATGGCGCCTTGACCAGACCGGCGATGATCGCGGCTTCGCCCAGCGACAGCGTGCTGGCGCCATGGCCGAAGAACTTGCGGCTCGCGGCGTCGATGCCATAGGCGCCGCCGCCGAAATAGACCTTGTTGAGATAGAGTTCGAGCACCTGGTCCTTGCTGAACTTGCGCTCGAGCGCGAGCGCCAGCACCATCTCGCGCGCCTTGCGGCCGAACTTCTTGGTCGACGACAGGAAGATGTTGCGCGCCAGCTGCTGGGTGATGGTCGAGCCGCCCTGGCGCCAATGGCCCGAAGTGATGCGCACCTGGAACGAGCGCGCGATACCGATCGGGTCGACGCCGGGATGGTTGCGAAAGCGTCGGTCTTCGACCGCGACCATCGCATCCTTCATCACTTGCGGGATCTGGGCGTAGGGCAGCCACTCGCCATAGCTCGGCCCCAGGCTGACGATTGGCGTGCCGTCATCGGCCAGCACACGGATCATCTGGCCGTTGGGCGAGGATTTCAGCTCGTCGAAGCTCGGCAGCTGCGATTCGGTGACATAGACGGTGACGACGAGCGCAATGATGCCGAGCAAGGCGGCGACGCCGGTAAGGCGCAGGCCCAGCACGAGCCAGCGGCGCCATCGGGGGACAATTTTGGACGCCTTGGCCATCGTTATGGGCGAGGGCTTAGAGGGTTAACCGTGCCTCGACAAGCGCGGCTTCACGCGGTTCGCCGCGCCAATCAATCCGCACGCGGATGGAAGTCGAGGCTGATCGAGTTCATGCAATAGCGCAGACCCGTCGGTGGCGGCCCGTCCGGAAAGACGTGGCCGAGATGGCTGTCGCAGCGCGCGCATCGCGTTTCGGTTCGCGTCATGCCATGGCTCGTATCGGTGTGGTTGGTGACGTGATCCTCGGCGATCGGCTGGGTGAAGCTCGGCCAGCCCGATCCCGAATCATATTTGTCGGCGCTGTCGAACAGGTCGAGGTCGCAGGCGGCGCAGGCATAGATGCCGTCGGCCTTGTTATCGTTGTAGATGCCGGCAAAGGCGCGTTCGGTCCCCGCCTCGCGCAGCACATGATATTGCTCGGGGGTCAGGCGCTTGCGCCATTCGGATTCGGAGAGCGAGAGATGTTCCATGTGCAGGAAGATCGTTACGCTGCGATCACGCGTCAAGCGGCTTGTGGCTGATCCGGGTTAGACGGGCGGCGATTCCGGCGAGTCCGGGCGCCAGCCTTACCGCTGCTATCAGCGCGCCGGCCCAGGCGGGCCGCTCGGCGGCGGCGCGGATGTGGTTGGCGATCGCGAACGGCGTCGCCAAGTCGCGGGTGAGCCGCCGTTGATAGGCGATCGCGCCCGCCGGGCCATGGCGCAGGTACGCGGCCGCCGCCCGCGCACCGCTTTCGATCGCGATTCCCATGCCTTCGCCCGCCAGGCTGGGGATGCACGCGGCCTGATCCCCAAGCCGGAACAGACCGGCCGTGCCGTCCGATGCGCGCCAGCCATAAGGAACGTTGGCGACCGCATCGATCGTGGCGTCGCCATGTCGAAAGGCCAGCCGCTCCCCCAGCGCTGGCGATTCGAGCGCCAGCGCGCCTAACAATTGGCCGGGCGATCCCGCCGCGCTCAACCGCGACCGGTGCACCGCCATGCACAGATTGACGGTGCCGTCTTCCTGCCGCGCGATCCCGGCATAGCCGCGGTCGAACAGATGGAGCTCGATCGCATCGCCGACCATCCGGTCGAGCGCGGCATTCGGCCCCAGCCGGACGCGCAGGCCCAAGGTCGGGTCGTCGCTGCGCTCGGCACCGCGCGCCAGTCCGCGCAGATCGTGCTTTCCCGTGGCGAGGAACAGGGCGTCCGGGGTGATTTCGCTCTCGTTGGCCAGGCGCACGCAATCGCCTTCGAGCGCGCGTACGGCGACGCCGCGTTCGACCGCCGCACCGGCGGCGATCGCGTGACCGAGTAGCAAGATGTCGAGCCGTCGCCGCGACACCGCGATCGCGGGGCGCGGTAGCCACGCCTCGGCCCGATGGGATCCCGCGAACAGCCGCAACCGGCGGATTTCGTCGTGGTTGAGCGTGTCGCGGAGAATGCCAAGGCGTTCGAGCGCCTCGAGCGTCCGCCAGCTCAGGAACCCGCCGCACAAGGCATCGCCCGTCTCGGCGCTGCGTTCGACCAGCAGGTGCGGCGCGCCGGCGCGCGCCAGCAGCAGCGCCGCCACCGCGCCGGCCGGCCCGCCGCCGACGATCAGCGCAGGCGTTCGACGCACAGGCGAAAGGGAAAGGCGCGATAGACGCGCGCGTCGGTGATGCCAGCCTCGGCCAGAATCGGAGGCCATTCGCCGGGGCGGTAGGAGCGCGCGATCGACAAGGTGCCGTCGAGCCGGACGATACGATGCCAGCCGAAGGTGCGGGCGAGCAACGGGAATCCCCAATGCGCGAAGCCGTGGCGGTGGAGGTCGTTGACCAGCCACGCCATCCGCGCCTCGGCCTGCATGAAGCGGAGGAAGGCGACGAGCTGGTCGTGCGTCATGTGATGCGCGACCAGGCTGGAGATCACCATGTCCCAGTCTTGCCCCGCGAGATCGGCATAGTCGCCGGTGATCCAGCGAATTCCGGTGTCGGGCGTGCTGTGCTGCCGCGCCGCCAGCTCGCTGCGCGGGTTGAGGTCGACCCCGACCAACTCGGCCGCGATGCCGCGCTTGGCTGCCCAGCGCGCGATCCTGCGCAACATATCGCCGTCGCCGAATCCGACATCGAGCAATTTGAACGCCTTGCGGCCGCGGAGCGCACGCTCGATGAAGGACAAGGTCGGGCGCGCGGCCATCGTCACGACATTGACCTTGGCGAGATCGCCGACCACGGCGGCGTAGGTCGCCGCATCGAGGTCGTCGGCGTCCATCAGCTCGTCGGCGATGGCGCGTTGGGCCAGGCTCACGCCGCGCTCCGGAACCCGAAACCCTCCGCCGCCAGGCCGGGTCCGAACGCCAGGGCGATGCCCTGGTCGATGCGGGGTCCCTCGAGCATCTTGCCGAGCGCGAACATCAACGTCGCCGAGGACATGTTGCCATAATCGTGCAGCGTCTCGCGTGATGCCCAAAGCGCGCCCTGAGGCAAGCGATAGGCGGTCTCGACCGCGTCGAGGATCGAGCGCCCGCCGGCATGGACCGCCCAACCGTCTATCTCCTCGGCATCGCGCCCGCCGAGCGCGGCAGCGGCGAAATCGGGGTCGGTCAGCCCCTGCGCGATGCGTTGCGGGACTTCGCCCGACAAATGCATCTCGAAGCCCTTGTCGGTGATGTCCCAACGGATGAGGCGGTCCGAATCGGGCAGGGTCGTCGCGAACGGCGCTTCGAGCTCGAAGCCGCTGGCGTCGCTTGTCACCAGTGCCGCACCCGCGCCGTCGCCGAACTGCAGCATCGCCAGCAATTTCTCGATCTCGCCGGTATCCTGCAGATGGAGCGAACAGAGTTCGACGCAGACCACCAGTACGCGCGCACCCGGCTCGGAGCGCACGATGTGGCGGGCGCTGCGTAACGCGGCGACCGCGGCATAACAGCCCATGAAGCCGACCAGCAGTCGCTCGACCGAAGGTGCGAGCCCGAGCCGGCGGGCGATGATCTGATCGACTCCCGGAGCGACGAAGCCGGTGCAACTCGCCACTACTAGGTGCGTGATGCGGTCGATCTCGACCTGTCCGGCGAGCCGGTCGATCGCGGCCAGGCTCAGCGCCGGCGCCTGCTCGGCATAGACGCGCATCCGGGCGTCGGTGCCGGGCATGAAGCCGCCTTCGTAGAAGCCGCCGGGGCCGATCGGCGATCCGCCGTCATCGGCGCGCGGCAGCACGGTCCAGCGATGCTCGATCCCCGACCGTGCGACCATCCGGCCAAAGAGCTTGGCGAGGCGCGGATCGGCGATCTTGGGCTGGGCCCAGCCGATGAACGCGCTGTGTGCCTCATGGTCCGGCACCGCGGTGCCGATTGCGTTGAGATAGACGTTGCCGGGCACGATAGGCGACCTTTTCGGACAAGGGACACCGGGTTAGTGCCTCGTAACCTGTACGCTGGTTTAACCGATGCCGTGGACTTTTGCTCCGATTGCGTCATTTGCAGCTTCGCTGTTCGGCACCGGCCCGCTCCCCCACCCGGCCTCCCATAGAATACCCTGATTGGGAGGCCGGGTGGGGGAGCGGGCCGGTGCGGCATCGTTTCAGCTTTGCTGAAACAGAGTCTAATAGAGCTCGCATGAATCCGATCTACGCTCGCATGGACACCACGATCTTCGAAGCGATGTCGGCGCGTGCGCGGGCGAGCGGGGCGATCAACCTAGGCCAGGGGTTTCCCGAGGCGCAGGGGCCGGCCGATATTATCGACGCGGCGGTGAAAGCGCTGGTCGAGAAATCGAACCAATATCCGCCGATGGTCGGCTTGCCCGAACTGCGCCAGGCAGTCGCCGCGCATTATGCCGAGCACCAGGGACTCGATCTGTCGCCCGACGAAGTGGTGGTGACGTCCGGCGCGACAGAGGCGATCGCGGCGGCTTTGCTTGCGTTGGTATCGCCGGGCGACGAAGTGATCCTGTTCCAGCCGCTTTACGACGCGTATCTGCCGCTGGTCGAACGCGCCGGCGGCGTGGCGAAACTGGTACGGCTGAGCCCGCCCGACTGGCGCGTGACGGCGGAGATGCTCGAGGCGGCGTGGTCGCCCCGCACCCGGCTGCTGGTGCTCAACAGCCCGCTCAATCCCTCGGCTTCGATGATTGGCGGCGAGGAACTGACGGTGATCGCGCGCTTCTGCGTCGAGCGCGACCTGACCGCAATCTGTGATGAAGTCTGGGAGGAACTGGTATTCGACGGCGCGCGCCACGTGCCGCTGATGGCGCAGCCGGGGATGCGCGAGCGCACGGTCAAAATCGGGTCGGCGGGCAAGATGTTCGCGCTGACGGGCTGGAAAGTCGGCTGGATGTGCGCCGCGCCGGCGCTCGCGCGCGGTCTGGCCAAGGCGCATCAGTTTCTAACCTTCACTACCCCTCCCAATCTGCAATGGGCGGCCGCTTACGGCCTCGCCAAGGAAAAGACCTGGTTCGATGCGGAACGCGCCGGTTTCCAGCGCTCGCGCGACCGGCTGGCGGCGGGGTTGCGCGAGGCGGGCTATGTCACCTTGCCGTCGGCGGCGACCTATTTCCTCTCGATTGACCTGAACGCCTCGGGCATCGCGCTCGACGATGTCACCTTCTGCAATCGCCTGCTCGATGAAGCCGGGGTGGCGGCGATTCCGGTTTCGGCCTTTTATGCCGAGGATCCGGTGACCAACGTGGTTCGACTGTGCTTCGCCAAGAGCGACGCTACGCTGGACGCGGCGATCGAGCAGATGGCGGGGTTTCGGACGGCGCTGGGCAAAGAATAAGGCCTGCGGATCGCTCCACAGGCCTCTATCTCTTCGCAAGCCGCCGCGGCGAAGCCGCGACGTCGGTCGGGCCTGGCGGCCCGCACTCGGCTTGTCCGGATTTAGCGTCCGCTAAATCCAGGCCTCGTGCTCAACCGTCGTAGTCGCCGCCGAGATTCTGATTGCGCGGCGGCGCGGCGGCGGTGAGGCGCAGGGCCTCGGCCGACTGCGACAGCGAGCCGATTTCGTCGGGCGTGTCGTCGTCGTCGACCTGGACCTTCTGCATGCCGCTGATCACCGCATCCTGCAGATGATCGGGGCGCACCGTTTCCTCGGCGATCTCGCGCAGCGCCACGACCGGGTTTTTATCGCGGTCGCGATCGAGGGTCAGTTCGGCGCCGCCCGAAATCTGGCGGGCGCGCTGGGCCGCGAACAGCACCAGATCGAAACGGTTGGGAACCTTGTCGACGCAATCCTCGACGGTGACGCGCGCCATGAAACGCTTTCCTTCAGCAAAACACCAAGATGGGAAGCGTGGGCGCTTAGGGCAATGGGCCGCAAAGAGTCAAGGAAATCGGCTTTCTCGCCTATTGTCGCCACGGACCGCGCCGATTGCTTGCCCCGCGCCGCGCCCCGCTCCAATAGAGGAGCGATGGCCGGTGAACCCAGCTTCACGATAGAGGGCGACACGCTGCGGCTCATCACCGAGGGGCCGGAGCGGCTGACGGCGCTGCTCGACCTGATCGCGACGGCCGAGCGATCGTTGCGGATCCTCTATTACATCTATGTCGATGACGATGCCGGGGCGAAAGTGCGCCAGGCGTTGATCGACGCCGCGGGGCGCGGGGTCGACGTCAAGCTGATCGTCGACGGGCTGGGCAGCGAACATGCCGAGAATCACCGCTTTTTCGATCCGCTGAAAGCTGCCGGCATCGACGTCTGCCGCTTCGTGCCGCGCTGGGGACGCCGCTATCTGTTGCGCAACCACCAGAAGCTCGCGCTCGCCGATGAGCGCCGGGTGATCATCGGCGGATTCAACATCCAGGACAGCTATTTCGGCACCAACGAAGATCAGGCATGGCGCGACCTGGGCTTCTATATCGAGGGGCCCTCCGCCGCCCATCTGACCGGCTATTTCGACGCGCTCGATCGCTGGGCGAAGCAGGATCACGCGCCGCTCAGGTCGCTGCGCGCCTTATTGTCGAAATGGAGCGAGCCCGAGGGCGCGACGCGCTGGCTGTTCGGCGGGCCGACTCGCAAGCCGTCTCCCTGGGCCAAGGCGGTCCGCGCCGATCTCGAACGCGCGATGCGGGTTGACCTGATCAGCGCCTATTTCGCGCCCAGCCCCGGGATGCTGCGCCGGCTCGATCGGATCGGCCAGCGCGGTGTCGCCCGCGTCGTGCTGGCGTCGAAGAACGATCACGGCGCGGCGATCTGGGCGTCGCGCTTCACCTATGCGGGGCTGCTGAGGAAAGGGGTCGAGATTTACGAATATCAGCCGACCAAGCTCCATACGAAGCTCTTCGTGATCGACGACACCGTCTATGTCGGCTCGGCCAATTACGACATTCGCAGCCTGTTCCTGAACCTCGAGCTGATGCTGCGCGTCGAAAACAAGGCGTTCGCGGATCATGTCCGGACCTATGTCGACGGCGAGGTCTCCGAATCGGAGCGGATCACGCCGGAGCTCTATCGATCGCGCACCGGCTGGTGGACGCGGATCAAGCAGGCGGTGGCGTTCTTCGTGATGACGGTGCTCGACTACAACGTCACGCGGAGCCTGAATTTCGGACCGGAACGGCGGTTCAGGAAATGACCAGGCACCTCGCCCGCTGTCATTGCGGCGCGCTTGAGGTCGCGTGTGAGGGCGAGCCGCGCAAAGTGTCGCTGTGCCATTGCGAGCAATGCCAGCGCCGCACCGGCAGCGCCTTCAGCGTCGCGGTCTTCTATGCCCGCGAGCAGGTCGCGGTTCGCGGCGCGACTTCGAGTTTCATGCGCCCGTCGGCGAGCGGGTTCGAGGTCGATTTCCGCTTTTGCCCTGCCTGCGGGTCGAACCTGTTATGGTATCCGGCCCGGATGCCGGCGTTGGTGGGCGTTGCGTTCGGTGGTTTCGCCGACCGCGATTTCCCGATGCCGGACCAGGCGGTATGGGCGGAGGAGGGGCATGACTGGGTCGGCCTGCCCGACCAAGTGACTAGCTTCGCGAGAAATCCGCCGCCGCGGAGGTAGCAGCGCAGGTATCGCTGCGCCTCAGTCCTTCCAGGCGAAGAAATTGTGCGAGGGCGGGATGTTCCACCATTCGATCGAATAGTCGATCCGGTCCCAATGCGGCTCGAGGAAGTCGCGGACCTTGGGGCGGAATTGATAGACCAGGAACGCGCCCCCGGTCTTGAGCACGCGGTGCGTCGCGGCGGCGATGGCGGGCGCGACGCCCTTGGGCAGGGTTGAGAAAGGCAGACCCGACAGTACGTAATCGGCTTGTTCGAAACCGTGTTGGGCAACGATCTGTTCGACGTCGGCGGCCGATCCATGGACCGGGATGAAGCGCGAATCGGTGAACTTGATTCGCAGATACTCGATGAAGTCGGGATTGGTATCGATCGCGATATAAGTGCCGTCGGCGGGCAGGCGATCGAGGATCGCCTGGGTAAAGGTGCCGACGCCCGGGCCATATTCGACGAACAATTTGACGTTGGGCCAGTCGGGCACCTTCAGCATCGCGTTGATCTGCGCCTTGGACGAGGCGATGATCGAGCCGACCATCACGGGCCGTTTGATGAATCCGCTGAGGAACATTGCCCAGGGAGACGGGAGTTTGCGCGCGCGCGTCTCCGCATTGTCGAGAGCGAAGCGGGGCTGGGACATGATATTCCTTGTAGCTGTGCGCCAAATCTCGCGCGACCGGAAAACCCCTGTCGCAAAGCTGTAACGCGCGATCAAGTCTTTAGGGAGCATAGTCATAACCGACAATGCCCTGGACGGAGTGGATTTTGGTGCAGGGCGAGGAGCGAGAGGGGAGCGATGTCGATGCATCGTGACCGACGAGCGCCGATGAGCAGGTCGCCATGTCCCCCGGACATGGCTGAAACAGCCGGGGGCTGTTTCACCTGCTCATCGTCGCTTGCTTGCGCGTAGCTCAAGGCTACGCAACTGCGCTGCGCTCCTAGCCAGCGCGCCTCCAAGCCCAATCCAGGGCGTTGCCGGTCATGACTATGCTCCCTGGGTCATTCCGACGGGTTGCGTCGTGCCGCGCGCCGGTCCATCGACGCGTCATGACGACGTTCGCCCCCGGAACAATTGCGGTGATCTTCGTGTCCGAAGTGACCGGCGAGGACCCGGAAGGCTATGCCGCGGCGGCGGACGAAATGGTGGCGCTGGCGGCCGCGCAGCCCGGTTATCGCGGCATCGACAGCACACGCGGTGCCGAAGGACTCGGCATCACGGTGAGCTATTGGGCGGACGAGGCGGCGGCGGTCGCCTGGCGCCGACACGCCCGGCACGGCGAGATTCGCGAGGCCGGGCGCGGGCGCTGGTACCGATGGTATTCGCTTCATGTCGCCGAAGTGGGACGCAGCTACGATTGGGAGAAGGAATGACGGCGAGGTTCGATCGCGACTTCGCCTTGTTGTTCACCGTGATGCTGACGATCGCGGCCGGAAACACCGCGTTGCAATCGGTCCTGCCGGCGATCGGACGCTCGCTCCATGTCCGCGACAATGCGGTCGCCGCGGCATTTTCGGTCTCGGCCTTGTTATGGGTGATCGCCGCGCCGTTTTGGGCGAGCCGATCGGACCGGCGCGGCCGGCGGTCGATGATTCTGCTCGGCGTGGGCGGGTTCACGATCTCGCTGACCTTGTGCGGCATCTTCCTCGCGGCGGGGATCAACGGCTGGATCGGCGGCACGGCAGCCTTCATGCTCTTCATCGTCGGACGGCTGATCTACGGCACGTTCGGTGCCGCTGCGCCGCCGGCGGTGCAGGCGATCGTCGCCGGGCGCACCACGCGCGACGAGCGGACCAAGGCGCTGACCCTGCTCGGCTCGGCCTTCGGGCTCGGCACCATCCTGGGGCCGGCGATCGCTCCCTATCTCCTGCTCGGCAGCGTCGAGGGCGTCGTGATCGGTCTGTCCGGCCCGGCCTTTCTGTTCGCGCTGTTCGGGGCGGGCATGTTCCTCGCGGTGCTGCGCATGCTGCCCAACGATCGCGCCGAAGCGGCGATGGACGATCCCGCCGCGCACGGCGCCGCCAATGCCTATCCGTCGATCGGCGGGCAATCGTCGGGCGCGAGCATCACCGCCGCGACCGGCCAGCATATCGAGGAAGTCGGCTTTCTCGACCCGCGCGTGCGCGCCTGGATGATCGCCGGGCTGGTGTTCGGCCATGCCCAGGCGATGACCGGCCAGGCGATCGGCTTCCTGGTGATCGACCGCCTGCATCTCCCGCCCGCGGAAGCGCTGCAGCCGACCGGAATCGTGCTGATGATGGGCGCGGGCGCGGCGTTGCTGGTACAATGGGGGCTGATCCCGTTGTTCAACCTGAGCCCGCGCGTGATGATGCTGGTCGGCCTGCTATTGGCTGCCGCCGGTTGCGCGCTGACCGGGCTCGCCACCTCGCTCTACAGCCTGGCGACGGCCTACGCCTTGGCGAGCATCGGCTTCGGCTTCACGCGCCCGGCTTTCACCGCAGGATCGTCGCTGGCGGTCGGGTCGGCGGCGCAGGGCTCGGTCGCGGGCAAGGTCACCTCGGTCAACGGCGCCAGTTTCGTGCTGGGTCCATCGATCGGGGTGGGGTTGTACGAATATTGGCACTCGCTGCCCTATTTGACGGCGGGCGCGGCGTGCCTGGTGCTGATGGCATATTGCTGGGTCAGGTTGAACGCCCACGCACCGCCCCGCTAAGAGCCCGGCGGTTGTGGGCGAACACCTGATCGGTCGTTGAAGCGCGCTTATCCCTCACCCGTGCAGCATCGAGACCGCGGCGCCGCCGCCATGCCATGTGGCATCGGTGCCGAGGTCGG